>NZ_JBLWQQ010000003.1:0-21725 GCF_049310305.1 Streptomyces anthophorae | reverse complement strand
TTTGGGTGGGTGTGGTGGTGGCTGTGTGTGTTGTTCGGGTTGCGGGGGGTGTGTGGTGCTTGCAGGGTGGGCGTGGTGTAGTGCTCGTCGACCGTGAAGAGGATGGGTTCATGCGTATTTCCCGGAATGCTGGCGTGCTTGTGTCGGGCGCGTTGTGCGGTGTGCTCGCGTTGGGTTTGGCGGGCCCGGCGTTTGCTGTGGTCGCGGAGGGGCCGGCTCGTGGTGGGGTGGGTGTGTCGGTTGCGCCTGTGCCGGGTGCTGAGGCGCTGGCCAAGCAGAATGCGGCGCTGGCGGGGGCGGGTGCGGTCGTGGAGCCGGTGACCGGTCTGGTCGCGGGTGTGCTGAAGGCGCCGGATGGCAAGTTGCCCAAGGAGGAGGCGGCCAAGCATGCGGCCGAGGTGAAGAAGGCGCTGGACTCTCTGGTGGCCGGGGCGAAGGCTTCGACCGGCAAGGCGCGTGCGCAGGCGCCCGGTCCGGAGCTGGTGGCGAAGGCGGCGGCGGATCTGCAGACCAAGGTGGACGCCCTGGTGAAGGCCTCCGCCGCCGGGGACGCGAAGGCGACCGCCGCCGCGCTGCAGGCGACGTTGACCGGGACGGTGAACGTGGTGGTCGCGATCGTGCTGGGTGGCGATCTGCCGGCGCCGGATCTGGAGGGTCTGCCGAAGCTGCCGACGCTGCCGGGTGTGGATCCGGCGCAGACGCTGCCGTCGCTGTAGGCGTCTGAGGCGTCTGAGGCGTCTGAGGCGTTTGAGGCGTCTCGAGGTGATGGGGAGGGGCCGGCCCTGTTCGGGGGCCGGCCTCTTTCTTGGGTGCGTCCGTGCGGATCGGTGTGTTCATCGGTGCGTGAGGGGGTGTTCCGGCGGGGGCTGCCGGCTGGGCGGGCGGGCAGGCGGCGTCCGGTGCCGGCGGGTGTGGCCCGGCTTTCGGTCCCGGGGTCGGTTCGCCGTGTGTTGCTGCTGGGGGTTCCAGGGGTTGGGGGGGGCTTTGTCAGGGTGTCTGTGCGGGCAGTGAGGCGCTTGTGGAGTGTTCGGGTGTGGCTGTTGTGGGTTGCTCAACAGGGGCGGGATAGCGTGGGGTTGCAGTGGCGTCGCGGTGCGGTGGCAGCTGTGTGCGGGTCGTCGGGTAGGGCGGTGGGTGCGTGGGGGCGCATTCGCGGCTCGCTGGCCCGGACCGTTCACTGCCCGAGGGAGCCCACGTCCAGATGACCGCCACCGCGCCGCCCGGCGACCCCGGCCTGCTCTCCCGCCACGAACTCACCGTTCTCGCCGACTACTCCACCCTGCTGCTCCAGGACGACGACGCCCGCCTGGGCGAGCCCGGACACGCCTGGTTCGACGCCCTGGCCGGCAACTGGATCAACACGGCGCCCGGCGTCGTCGCGATCGGGGCCGCCCGCCCCTTCACCGTGCCGGTCACCGTGGATGTGCGCCGCACGCCCCCGGCCGGCGACAGTGAACTGGAGCGGGCCGACCACGTCACCCAGGCCCGTCTCGCGCTGCCCTCCGGGCGCCTGCTGGTCTCCATGCAGGACACCCGCGACGAGATCCCCCGCATCCCCCTGGCCCCCGGGAACTATGCCGTGCGTATCTGCTCCCACGGCCTGAACACCCTCTCCGAGGACGCCTTGGACGGCGAGGACCGCTACCACGTGGTGCTCTGGCCCACCGACGAAGACCAGCCGGCCCAGGTCCTCAAGCGCTACCCCGACCCCCTTCCCGGCGGCTAGCCCGAAACCACCGGGCAGGTCGCAGGAAGCCACCCGTGACAACGAGACCGCGGCCGTCTGCTTGTCACGGGCGGCGATGGTGGTCCTGCCCACGAAGGCGATGCGCAGCCCGGTCGCAAGTGGTGGCGGGCCGTCGCCGCGCCGCACCCGACGGCGGTGGCGGGGCCGGCGGGGGCCGGTATGGCGGCGCACGGTCCCGCTCACCTCGCATGACGGTGGTGCCCGCCCACCTTCACCTTCTCGCGGGGGCCGGCCGGTGCTCTGCACCAGTGCAGACGTTCACACAACGGCGCGGGACCGTGAGGTCAGGGGCGTGGTTCGTCGAGGTACTGGTCGGCCCAGGCGCTGATGATGTGTGCGGCGCGCTGCGCCTGTCCCCGCGCGGTCAGCAGGTGGTCCGCGCCTTCGAGGGAGATGAAGCTGCGGGGGTGGCGGGCTTCCTGGAAGATTTCTGCGGCGTTGTCGATGCCGACGGTGGAGTCGGTGGGGGAGTGCGCGACCAGGAGGGGAAGGTCGAGCTCGCCGATCGTCTCGCGCAGGTGGGCCTTGCGGACGTCCTCGACGAAGGCGCGTTTGAGGACGAGGGTGCGCCCGCCGACGAACCACTGGTGGGAGCCGTCGCTGAGGACGCGGTCCAGCACCGAGTCGTACTGGCGCTCGACGTGGCTGGGGTCGACGGGTGCGGCGATGGTGGCCAGCGCGCGCAGGCCGGGGATCTCGCGGGCGGCGGCGAGGGCGGCGGCGCCGCCCCAGGAGTGCCCGACGAGGAGGTCGACGGGGGTGCCGCGGTCGGCCATGAAGGCGGCGGCGCGGATGGTGTCCTGGACTTTGACGGTGAAGGAGCCATCCCCCCAGTCGCCGTCGGAGTCGCCGATGCCGAGGTTGTCGAAGCGGAGTGTGCCGATGCCCTCTTTGGCCAGCTGCTTGCTGACGCGGGAGGCGGCCGGTGAGTCCTTGCCGAGGGTGAAGCCGTGTGCGAAGAGCCCCCAGCCGCGAACCTCGCCGTCCGGCAGGTCGATCACCCCGGCCAGTTCGGGGCCGACGACGCTGGGGAATCTCACTTTTTCTTTCACTGTGGTGCTCACCTAGGCAGGAACTGATCAGGGGACGGGTGGCCGCGCGTGGCACCGGCCGGTGCCACGCGCGGGCCGGTGAGCAGCATGCCATGTACGGATCACCACTTTCGACAGACCGGATCCGCTCGGAGCCCGGCAGTCTCCGCCGGTGCGCACCGGCCCGAGGGCTTCGCTGGAGGTGGCTCCGCTGGAGGTGGCTCCGCTGTATCTCCTCACGGATGGTGTGACGCGGGGGAGTGAGGGGGACGCCCGTGGGACAGTGAGCAGACCGCGACCCGTCTCGCCGCCCGCACGCGCCCGGACCTGGACCTCCTCCTCGTCGACGCCGGCGACGGCGTCGACGAGCGGCAGGTCTTGCTGTCCGTGCCGGGCCGCGGCCCGGGCGACGTGGCCCCCCGACGCGAACGTCACGTACGGCCAGGACATGACGAACTCGCCCTCCATGCCCGCGACAACTGGAAGATGTTCCACCGGCCCTGGGCCTGCGGCCCTGCTCCTGACACCCCGCCGCCAGCCCCTGCCCCCTGGGGTAGTGCGTGGAGACAGGTCGGTGACGGCTCCGGGCTCCGGGCTCCCCATGGTGTTACCGGGTGATCGGTACGCCCCCGCCGAGCAGGGCGTCGACGATCGACGTCGCGGCTTCCAGGCCGGCCTGCTCTCTGGGGGTGAGTTCCTGGGGGCCGTCGTCGTCGGCTGCGGCCATACCGGCGCCGCCGAGGACGGCGCAGGCCGCCAGCAGGGTGGACACGAACAGGGTGCGGATGCGCATGGGGGTTCTCCTGTCTCTGCTCGCCCCGTGTCTCCGGTCCGGTGACGGGCAGTGGTGCGGGGCGGGCACGTCGCCGGTCAGTGGTTTTGGCACGGTCATTGAACCGGGGCGGGCCGGGGCGGCCGGTGACGACACGGCTGGGGCGCCCTCAGAACCCCACGGCCGGGGGCTGCGCGGCTTGCGGGTGCGGGCCCGTGGGCGGAAGCCGGGAGCTCTCGGCGCCTCCGCGCTCGCCCCGGGCGGAAGCTGGGCAGGGGGTGGTTTGCGGCGTGTGGATCGGCGGCAGGGCGGGCCGGGCTGGCTTGCGCCCTCTCGCGCGCGGCCGGCGGCATGGCGCGGCGGACCGTGGGGCGGCGGGTTCGCGGGGAGGGCGGCGTCGAGTCGGTACGGGGAGGAGTCCGGGCCGGGAGCTGTCCGGACTCCTCGCCCCCCTTGGGCGGGTGTGAGACCCGTAACGAACTCCCGTGATCAGTTTCCTCCGCGGCCGGCTCGCCGCCCAGCGTCCCCTGGGCACATCGACAGCCTTGCTGTACCGGTGGTGGGACCGCCGCACCGCCCGGCCGGACGACGAAGGCGAGGGGCGGGGATGGAGAGGCGGGCCCTGGCGAGGGTTGTCGCGATCGTCGTCTGCGGCGCCCTGGGCCTCACCGCCGGCCACGGGGCAGTCCGGGCGGTACGGCGGTGAGGGCCGCCCTGCGGCGCCCCCGCTTCGGCCGGTGGCAGTGGCACGCCGATACCCCGGGGGGACGAGGGTGATCAATAAGGTGCTCGTCCGGGTCATGTACGCGCTGTTCCTCGGCGGCATGGTCGCCTACGTCGCCCAGGGCCTCTTCCGTGACGGCGGGGTGTCGGCCGCCTTCGGGGCCGTCACCGTGGCCGTCTGCGCGGTCTGGAACCTGCGCCGGGCCACGGTGCCGCGCGGCCGGCGCCCCGGCCGCACCGGGACCCGCCTCGGCCGGTTCCTGCTCACCCGTACCGGCCTGGTGGTCGTCCTCGTCGTGCTGGCGCTGTGCGCGGCGCTCGTCATCGCGATCGGCGACGACGACTGCCCCTCGACGGACTTCGCCGGGAAGTGCCGTATGCCCCGCCACATGAACTGGTAGCCGCACGGGCCTGCAGCCCCCCGGTTCGGCCGTGGTGCCCGGGCGTCTGCCGTGACGGCCGCGGGGCCGGTGTCGGTCGCCGGCTTCAGTGCGGTGACGGTGTCGTTCGCGCGGTCCGGGTTTCGGGGTGTCCCGATGTGCCCGGGCTCCGAGCCGTCGGGGAGGAGGTCCGCCGCCTGAAGCGTCGTTGCCCTCGCAAGCCGTGCCGGTGATCTGGCGGGGGTTGGCGTCCGAATCACTCCGAATCACGGGGGAGCGCCCCAACGGCCCTTCCGCAGCGGCTTCCTGGCGGCTGCCGTCCCGTGGCCCCGCCCGCTCTGGCATGGCTTCGGCACGGCCTGGAGAACCCCCTCCCGGCGCCGGCACGCGCGTGGCAGGATCGGGTGATGTCCATCGAGTATGTGCGGTTCCAGTCGGCCGTGTCCGATGAGCGGGGCCAGTTCAAGGGTGTGTTCGGGCTGGTCAACAACCTTGCCCGCACCGGGCGGCTGACGGCGGAGCAGGATCGGTTCCGAAGCGAGAACAATGCGTGGTACGACGCCGCCTATCCGGACCCGTCGACGGTGGACCCGAGTGTGTACGACCCGGCGGTCCATCCCGGGGCCGCGGCCTGGTTCAAGCCCTCGGCGTCCCATCTCATCGAGCGGGTGGCGGGGTATCTGGAGATCCTGTCAGCGCACGGCGTGGACTGCCGCGCGGTGAAGTCGACCGACCCGGGGCGCGTGATCTACGAGGACGACGTGCAGATCGTGGTCCTGCCTCACACGGGCTGACCTGCGGGAACATTCCGTCGAACCCCGCCACGCACCCCGGGATCCCGCCACTCGACCCCGGCTTCCGGCTTCCGGCTTCCGGTTTCCCGCTGGGCTCTGCCTGGCCGGAGGGTTTCCTTCCCGGCCGCGTCCCGTGCCGCTGATGCCGTCGGCCGGCAGTGCGAGGCGAGGGAGCGGGGGAGTGCCGGACACCCGCGGGCATCCCCGCGGGCCTGCGCCTGGATGCCGGCCCGGCCGCGGCGAGTGCCACGACAGGGCCGCCCGCTGCTGACGGGAGCAGTACCTCTGGGAGCTGCGGCCTACGTCGATGTCGTCGGCGGCGCCTCCCTGGCCGGCCCTCTCGCCGCCGGTGTCTTCCGGGTGTTCCGGGTGAAATCACCAGCCGTCGGCCGGAGGTCGGCGGCACGCGGTGTGCGCCACCACGGGGAGCAGGCCGGACCCCGTTCTCGTGGACAAGCCGCCCCGTCAGGTGCGGGGGTCTGTCGGGCGGTGCTGCGGGTTCTTCGTGCAGCGGACCTCGTCCCACCGGATCGCGGTCGACGGGCGGTGGTGGGGGCGCTGTCGGGTTTTGCGTCACGACTGTCCTGCGGGGCAGGTGCCCGGACGGCGCGTTGCCTTGTCTGTGCCAGGCTGCCGCCCGATTATCACCGTTATGCACGAAAACTACACGTATTTTAGTCGTGGGGGCCTGCCGGCCGGCGTGCGCAGGGTGGTGGTGGGGGCCGTGACGGCCGCCGCGATCGGCTGTGCCGCGGCCCCGGCTTCGGCGCTGGCCGCCGATGCCGGGCCATCGGGCGCCGTCAGCGAAGAGAAGGTCCCGGCCGACGCACTGGACGGCGAGGGCGGGTACGGGACCGCGGACACCCCGGCGCCCGCGGCCGGGTACGGCGACGAGGACCACGGCCACGGGTACGGCTCCGGTTCGGGGGAGGAGTCCTCCGGCTACGGCGAGGAGGAAGCCCCCACTCCTGCCGCGCCCACGCCGTCGTCGGTGGTGGGAGCACCGGCCACGCCCTCCCCGACCCCGAGCGGGTCGACGACACCTCCCACGACCACGCCCTCGACTCCAACCCCGACCCCGACCCCGAGTGCGAGCACGACGGGTCCGCCGGCCGGTCAGTCGACGCCGCCCGCCGCGCCCTCCTCCTCTGCGCCGGCGGTCACGGCACCGCCGACGGCGCCGGCCGCCCCGTCCCCGCGCGGGCCGCAGCTCGCCGAGACGGGCCAGGAGTCCCGGGGCGGCATCCTCGCCGCGCTCGCCGCGCTCCTTGTCGCCACCGGCGTGGGCCTGCGCGTCCTGGCCCGCAAGAAGCGTTCCGGCGGGTGCGCGAAGCCCTGACCGGGAGCGGCCCGGGGGCGTGAGGACGGCTCTTCGTCCGCGCCGCCACCCCATCGCGCCGCCACCGCACCGCACCCCACCCCACCCCCACCCCACCCCCACCCCACCCCCACCCCACCCCACTCCACCGCGCCCCGCCCGGGCGGGGCGGGGGCGGGGTCCGTGTGCAATCGACGTCAGGCGGCAGCTGCTCGTCGGCCGGGCGTCCACCGGCCCGGGCTGGTGGACGCCCGGTTCGGGAAGCCGTCGTGGCCGCCCGCCGGCCCGCCGGTTCCCGGGCCGTAGCGCCGCGGGGTCCTCACCGTTGGTGGCGAGTGCGGCGCAGGTGTGTGTTCTGGCCCGAGTGCCGGCGCAGCGCGTCGCCTTGGTGGGTGGTCTTGCCGGCGTCCAGGCCCAGGAACACGCCGACGTTGACGGTGTCGAACCTCGTGCTCTCAACTCCCTTGTTGCGGAGCTGGTCCGGGAGGGGGTGTCGTACGGGCCGTGGCTGGTGCCGTCGTGGTCCGGCCGTGCTGCGGGGGCGGTCGGCTCCGCAGGCGTCGGGCCTCTTGGAACAGGCGGTTCGTGTGCTGTTCCAGTACGCCTCCCAGGGGCAGTTGCGGGGCGTAGCAGGACTTCGCGGAGGCAGCCACGTGTTGTGCGGTGAGGTCTCACGGTGGGATTCCGGTACGGCGGATTTCGTCGACCGGGCTTGTCCGGACGGCGCGTCTCGGGTTCGCCCGGGCACCGGGCCGTCGTGCTCCTGGGCATCGGGCAGGGTTCCCCCGTGGTGTAGAGGGTGGTGGCCCGCCCCTGGTGGCCATGGCGGCGTACGCAGGTCGTTCATGGCGGCCACTTCGCCGTGCAGCAGGGGGCGCCCGCCGTGTCGTTGGCGCTGCTTGCCAGGGCGTCGCCGGTGCGGGTGGCGGTGATGACGGCACCGAAGGGCCGCCTGGGGTTCTTCCTGGCCTGTTCGATGGCCAGTCGCATGGTGTGCTCGTGACCGGTCCCGGCGTCGGCGCGGGTGCCCCCGTGGAACACGGCCGGTGTCGCTGCTCCTGCCGTCACGGCCACCGACCTGCCGGGGAGCCGGCGCCTGTCCGGGTTCACGCGGACCTTCTGTGCGGCAGGGCCGGCCGGGGCTGGAGTCCGGTCATGCCCGCGTAGAGGCCGCGGTGGAACAGCAGGGGACGGGTGTGCGGCGTGGTCCCGCGATCATGGACCGTGCCCACGGCGATCAGGTGGTCCCCGCCGGGGTGGACCGCCGCGACCGTGCACTCGAGCCATGCGCAGGTCTCGTCGAGTCGGGGCAGGCCCGAGGGGGAGGGGGTCCATGCGACGTCGGCGAATTTGTCGATGCCCGGCGTCGCGAAGGTCGTGCTGATGTCGCTTTGGTGGTCGGCGAGGATGTTGACACAGAATCGGCCGCCGGCCGCGATGCGCGGCCAGGTGGTGGACGTCCGTCCCGGCAGGATGACGATCTGTGGCGGTTCCAGGGACAGCGAGGAGAACGACTGGCAGGTGAAGCCCACCGGCTCGTTGTCATGGATGCCGGTCACCACGGTCACCCCGGAGGCGAAGTGGCCCAGGACTTCCCGGAACGACGGCAGCTGTTGCGTGGTCATGAGTACCTCTCCCGGTCCGTGTGACGATCTTGGTGTCCCGTTTGCGCGCAGGAGTTCAGGCCCGTACCGGGACGGTGCCCGCTGCCCGCAGGTCGGCCAGGGTCGGGAAGCCGTCGATGGCCATCAGGAGATCCAGCTCGGCGAGGAGCGCCCGCAGCTGTGCCACCACACCGTCCGTGCCCCCGGCCGCGAGGGCGTAGGCGTACGGCCGTCCGACCCCGACCGCGGTCGCCCCCAGCGCGAGTGCCTTCGCCGCGTCGGAGCCGGAGCGGACACCGGAGTCGAACAGCACCGGCATCCCGTCGGCGGCCTCGACCACTGCCGGCAGTGCGTCCAGGGCGGGCAGCCCGCCGTTGGCCTGACGGCCGCCGTGGTTGGAGCAGTAGATGCCGTCGATGCCGAAGTCGCGGGCCCGGCGGACGTCGTCCGGATGACAGATGCCTTTGAGCAGGATGGGCAGCGAGGTGAGTGAGCGCAGCCAGGGAAGGTCGTCCCAGTGCAGGGAGTTGGCCCAGATCCCGGTCCACTCCCGCACCGCCGCGCGCAGGTCCTCGGCGGGGGAGACGGCGAGCCGCTTGAGGAACGCCGGGTCCGAGAAGTAGTTCTCCAGGACGAGCCCGCGCAGCTGCGGAAAGTTGCCGGTGTTGAGGTCCCGCGGCCGCCAGCCGGTCGTCCAGGTGTCGACGGTGACCACGATCGCGCGGTACCCGGCCGTCTCCGCGCGTTCGACCAGACTCGCCGCCAGGTCGCGGTCGCGGGGCACGTAGAGCTGGAACATCCCCGGGGTGTCGCCCGCATGGGGTGCGACGTCCTCCATCGGGTCCTGCATGAGCACGGAGCCGATCATCGGGACGCCGGTGCGCGCCGAGGCCCGCGCGACGGCGAGGTCGCCGTGGAAGTCCTGGCTGCACAGGCCGATCACCCCGATCGGCGCCATGAACAGCGGGCTGGGCAGCGGCATCCCGAACAGGTCGATGGACAGGTCCCGTTCGTGGGCCCCGTTGAGCATCCGCGGCACGATCCCGTGGTGGGCGAACGCCGCCACGTTCGCGCGCTGCGTGCCTTCGTCGCCGCACCCGCCGGCAACGTAGGAGTGCACCCACCAGGGGAGCACCTCGGCGGCCTTGCGTTCGAGCGAGGCCGTGTCGAGGGGGAACCGCGGGGCGATTCCGTCGAGGGCATCGAAGTAGATCTCGTACTGGTAGTCGCCGTACTGCGGAGCGGGCATGACGGTCCCTTCGTGCGGGAGAGCGGGGCGGGCGTCGTTCAGAACGTGGGCCCGGCCACGTGGTTGGCGAAGTCGAAGCGGGCGATCTCGTCCAGCTGCTCGCCGAGCTGTGCGGTCAGCGCGGCGAAGGCCCGCCGCCCGGCGTCCGCGGTCGCCTGTGTCGGGTCGCCCAGGTAGCCGTCGGGGCCGAAGTCGTCGGACAGCCAGCCGAAACTCACGCTGCCGCCGAACCGGACGTGGGTGTTCTTGTTCAGGCCGCGGGGCAGGCGTGGGGCGGCGGCTCTCATGTCGACGAGGTCCGGGCGCAGGTGCAGCATCAGCGAGGTCTCGCCCGCTCCGCCGTGGATGCCCTGGCCCTGCTCGATCCCGGCGAAGGGATCGGCCTGCGGCGGCGGGAAGGCGTTCACGGCGAAGGTCGTCAGTGCGTGGGCCCGGCGGAGGTCGCGCAGCATGGTCTGGATCTCGGAGGTGTTGCCGCCGTGCCCGTTGACCAGGACGAGCCGGCGGATCCCGGCCGTGGCGACGCTGCGGCCGAGGTCGGCGAGTACGGCGGCGAACGTGGCGGTGGACAGCGACAGGGTTCCCGCGGACCACTCGTGTTCCACGGACCGGCCGTAGGACAGCGTGGGCAACAGCCACAGATCGAGTGCCGCGCCGCAGCCGTCCACGGCCGCCGCGCTCGCGGCCTCCGCGACGAGCGCGTCGGTGATCAGGGGAAGGTGCGGCCCGTGCTGCTCGACGGCGCCGACCGGCAGCACCGCGACGGTATCGGCGGAGCACCGCTCCTGGACCTGGGCCATGCTCAACTCGGCGAAGCGGTGCGACGGGGACGTCATGAACCCTCCTGCTGGGTCGGATCGGGAAGACAGGCCATCGCCCGGATCTCCACCCGCATCTCCGGGGTGGCCAGGCGCGGGTAGATCAGCAGCGACGCGTAGTCGCGCCGGGCGTACAGGCCGCGGCCGTGCTCGGCGAGCCACCTGTCCCGTACGTCCATGTACGCGGCCCGGTCGGCCGGATCGGCCAGGTACTGGTCGAGTGCGACGATGTCGTCGACGGCGCAGCCGGCGTCGGAGAGGATCGTGCGGATGCGTTCGAGCGCCATGACGGTCTGGGCCCCGACGCCGGACAGGGTGGCTCCCGCGTCGTCGACGACGCCGTCGATGCCGCTGGTGAGAACCCACTGGCCGGCCGCGGCCCCACGTCCCCAGGGCTGCCGGGCCCTCCCGTAGTACAGCGGGCCGAGCCCGCGCTTGGCCGTCATACCGTGCTCCGATCCGTGGTGGGTTCCTCCGCGTCCGGTGGGTGCGGTACGTGGGCCGACACCGACCAGGACCTCCGGGTGCGCCGGATCGTCCAGTAGGACAGCGCCGCGACGGTCCCGCCGATCCAGTAGGTGATGTCTCCGAGGAACGGGTATCGCGCGGCGAGGGGGCCCGCGTACAGGGTCTGGTTCATGAACGGGACCGAGGCCAGGACGCCCAGGACGAAGGCGGGAAGGCCCGGGCCGAACCGCCAGGTCCGGTCGTAGAACCAGGCCGCGCGCACCCCCTCGCCGCGCAGGGACATCAGATGGTCGGTGAGCGTCACGCCGAGCCAGGGGCCCACCCAGTACCCCATGACGAACAGGAAGTTCTGGAAGTGGGCGAACGCGGTGTCGCCGAGGCCGGCCCACCAGGCGAGCGAGCCCCCGGCGAGGCCGGTGACCAGGGCGGACACCCAGCGTCGCAGCGGCAGGTCGGCGATCAGCAGGGCGAGCGATCCGGAGTAGATGTCGATGACACCGGCCGCGACGGTGGAGGCGAGCAGCGGGAGCAGCGCGAGGACGGCGACGGCCGAGGGGGCGATGGCGGTGACGAGGTCGGTGGGGCTCTTCGGGAAGATCACCGATCCGATCGCCGCGCCGAGCAGATGCATCCACAGCCCTGCGGCGGCGGCCCCGAGGAAGGTGGCTCCGGTCACCTTCTTCCGGCTGGTGCCGACGGGGAGATAGCGGGTGTAGTCGGAGGCGCAGATCGCGAAGCCGAAGGTCCGTGAGGAGCTGAGCGCGACGGCCGTGAGCATGGCCCCGACGACGCCGTGCTCGGCGCCCTTGCCGGGGGCGCTCAGATGGCCGGCCGTCAGCCCGTAGACCGTCACCACGACGAACAGCACGCCCATGACCGGCACGAGCGCCCGCTCGATCTTGTGGACGAGGTCGTGGCCGACGACCACGACGGCCATCTGGAACCCGGCGACGAGCGCGACGGCAGCGAGGAAGGGGATGCCGGACAAGTACCGCACGATGTAGGCGCCGAGCGCGGTATTGACGGCGAAGAAACCGAAACCCGTCATGAACAGGAGCGACGCCGGCAGGACGTTGCCGACATACCCGAACGGCCCCCGGGACTGGACCATTTGTGCCGTGCCTGCCCGCGGCCCCATCGACGAGGTGAGCCCGAGCAGCAGGCTCCCGGCGAGGGTGCCGACCGTCAGCGCGAGAGCGGCCTGGCCGAAGCTCAGCCCGAGGAACGCGGTCGGCAGCGCTCCGACGACGATGGCCGAGTACTGGAGATTTCCCGAGAACCAGAGCGTGAACGACGAGGAGACCCTGCCCCGCCGTTCGTCCTCGGCGACATGCTCGATCCCGTTGCGCTCGACGGGTACACCCTGGTGCCGCGCAGCTCTGGAACTACCACCCATGAGGTCCTCCAACGCTGGAGCCGAGTCGCACATTGTTGATGTAACGAACATCTGGATACGAGGGTTGGACGCAACAGCCGGACTGTCAAGGCTTGTTGCACGGGTTGACGGCCGCAGCAATGTAAGTATCACTTACAAGAAGAACGTCGATACGGACCTCGTTCGACGGTCCCGCTACTGGGAGGTGCGGCGTGCGCTACGGCGTCTTCTACTTCGGATCGATCGAGATGGCCGATGTCCAAAAGGGGCAGTGGCTCCCGGCCGGTCAGCGCCGGGCCACTCGAGAGGAGGTGTGGCACGCGACGGAGCGCCTGCTCGAACTCGGCGTCCTCGCCGAGGAGCTCGGCTACGACAGCTACTGGCTCGCCGAACACCACTTCCAGCACGAGGGATACGAAGTCATCCCGAACTCCCTGCTGCTCCAGGCGAATCTGGCCGCTCGCACCCACCGCATCCGGATGGGCGCAATGTTCAACATCGTTCCCCAATGGCACCCGCTGCGCCTGGCCGAGGACTTCAGCACCCTGCTGAATCTCTCCGGCGGCCGGGCCGCCCTCGGCGTCGGCCGCGGAACGGTCCCCCGCGAACTGCGCAGCCTCGCGGCACACCAGGCGGACATCCAGCTGGCGGAGGGGGAGGCCCGGGCAGCGGCCGACGAACACAACCGCGAGGTGTTCGCCGAGTACATGGAGATCATCCGCACCGCGCTGGCGAACGACACCTTCTCCTACAAGGGGAAGTACCTCGAATTCCCGCCCCCGGGCACCACCGGACCGGACGGCCCGGTCGAGACGCTGTCCCTGCTGCCCGGCCCGCTGCACCCGGTGGAGATCTGGCAGGCCGTCACCAGCCCGCCGACACTTACCTACGCCGCCGAGGCCGGACACGGCTGCGTCTGGTGGAACCAGCACCACTCGTTCATCGAGGCGCAGTGGAAGCGCTACGGCGAGCTCTACGCCGAGCACCACGGCGCCGAGCTGCGCCCCGGCCAGAACCGCATCCTGGTGCTCCCGTTCCACATCGGCGACACCCACGAACAGGCGTGGACGACGGGGCGCCGCGGGCACGACGAATTCTGGAACCTGCTCGCCCCGTTCGGCTGGAGCCGCGGCTACAGGGGACCCGACGGCAAGCCGGCACCCCCCGGACTCGTCCCCACCCTCGAGGAGTCGACAGCACAGAAGACCTGGGCCGTCGGCACCGCGCAGGAGGTCGCCGAACTCGTCGCCCACCACCGCGACGCCCTCGGCCTGGAACACCTGGTGCTGTTCCCGCACTTCCCCGGGCACACCTACGACATGGCCGCCGAGCAGATGCGCCGTTTCACCGAGGAGGTCGTGCCGCTGCTCGGGTGACCGGGCGGTAGGTACTCTTCTCCCGTGGCACGGAAACCGGTCGCAGACAGCCCCCGCCCCGAAGACGACCACCTCATGCAACTCGTGGGGTTGCGGATCAGGAACCTGCGTCGGGCTCGGAAACTGACGTTGCAGCAGGTCGGACAGAGCGCCGACCTGTCGCACGCCTTCCTCAGCCAGCTGGAGCGCGGCCTCACGACGGCCAGCATCACCACGCTCAACCGGATCGCACGAGCGCTGGACACCACGATCTCCGCCCTCCTCGCGCAGCCGGCCGAGCAGGAAGTGGACGTGCTCCGCGAGACCGACGGAATCCGGGTGCCCCGCACCGACACCCCGGGCGGGGCCGTCGTCCGCTCGCTGACCCGGCTGGACTGGCCGGTCCAGCCGCTCGAGTACACGGGCGGCCCGACCGAGTTCGAGGACTACTTCCAGCACCCCGGACATGAGCTGATCTACGTCGTGACCGGGCAGATCGAGCTCGACTTCGAAGGCGGCCGAAAGGAACGGCTCGGGCCGACGGAGGTCATCAGCTACCCCGGTTCACTCCCGCACCGCTGGCGGGTGCTCGACGACAGCGAGGTACGACTGCTGCTCATCGTCTCGCGGCAGTGAGCGCCTCCCGCCCGGGCCACAGCCATCGTGCGTCAGCCGATGAGGTCGAGGGCCGCGGCGACGATGCTGCCGGCATCGATGCCGTGGTGACGGTGGACGTCCTCCAGCGACCCCGACTGGCCGAAGCGGGTCACGCCGAGGGTGGTGACGGGGGTGTTCCGGATCGTGCCGAGGAAGGCGAGGGTGTGCGGGTGGCCGTCCACGACGGTGACCATGGGAGTGGCACGCCCGACGGGGAAGACCTGGTCCAGGATCCACTGCGGGGCGCCCTCCCCGTCCTGGCCGCGGCGCGCCAGACAGGCACGGAAGAGCAGGTCGGGGCTGGTGACGCAGACGACGTCGGCGCCGTGTCCGAGCGACGCGAGCCGGTCCGCGGCGGCGAGCGCGTCCGGGACCATGGCACCCATCGCGGCGAGCGTGACGACCGGAGCAGCGTGCTGCCGCAGACGGTATGCGCCGGCGGTCACCTGACGTCGCCGGCGCTCGCGCGCCACCGGGTCCTCCGGCACGGCGGCGAGGGACTGGTCCACCGGACGGGTGGAGAGCCGTACGTATGCCGAACTCCCCTCCGGCTTGCCGAGATTGCCGAGCGCGGCGAGCAGGCACCACTCGGTGTCGAGGGCGAAGGCAGGCTCGTAGCCCACACACCCCGGCTGCTCGACGGCGAGGGAAGGGGTGGTGATCGACTGATGTGCGCCGCCTTCCGGGGCGAGCGTGACGCCGGACGGGGTGCCGACCAAAATGGACTGCCCACCGGCGTAGATACCGAAGGACCACGGCTCAAGGGCCCGGTTGACGAACGGGTCGTAGATCACGCCGATGGGCAGCAGGGGCTGCCCCCAGCGGTCCCAGGTGGCGCCGAGTTCGCCCAGCAGGCCGACGAGGTTGGTCTCCGCGATGCCCAGTTCCACATGGCGGCCGGTGGGCTTCTCGCGCCAGTGGAGGATGGTTTCGGTGTCGTCGGCGAACCAGTCGGCGTGCTCCTGCGGGGACCAGACGCCGACCTTGTTCAGCCAGCCGCCCAGGTTGGTGGTCGAGCTCACGTCCGGGCTGACCGTCACGATCCGTTCCGCGGCCCGGGGTGCCCGGCGGCTCAGGTCCAGCAGGGTGCGGCCGAGGGCCTGTTGGGTCGTACCGGTGCCGGCGGGGGCCGGGCGCCCGAGGTCGGACGGGACCTCCGGAGGAGTCCGGAGCGCGCGGGCAGGACGCCGCAACCGCTGCGCGGCCGCCGCGCACAGCGCCGCTTCCCGCGAGCCCTCATCGAAGCGGGACCAGGGGGCTTGCAGGTCCCTTCCCAGACGCCGCGCCAGCGTGCCCATCTGGTCGGCGGTCAGCAGCGACGAGTGGTTCTGCGGGTGCCCCTCGGTGGGCAGCCCGTGCCCCTTGACGGTGTACGCGAACAGGACGGTGGGGCGCGTGTCGTCGATGGCGCCGAACGCGTCGAGCAGCGAGCCGAGGTCGTGCCCGCCCAGGTTGCGCAGCGCGGACAGGAGCGAGGCATCGTCCACCGAGGCGATCAGCTCGGCGACGGGGCCGGCCGTGGACCCGGAGCCGGGCAGCCGCTCCCGCAGCTCGGACGCGGTGCAGCGCAGCAAGCGCTGGTACTCGGGATTGTCCATCGCGTCGATGCGGGTGCGCAGCTCCGGCCCGCCGGGACGGGCGAACAACTCCCGCAGCAGACTCCCGTACTTGAGGGTCAGCACCTGCCAGCCCGCCGCCGCGAACATGCCCTGCAGCTTGTCCGCGGCGATGCCGGGGATGACCCGGTCCAGGGACTGGCGGTTGAGGTCGACGACCCAGACGACTTCGCCCAGACTCTGCGTCATCGGGTCCCGCAGCGCTTCCCAGACGGCTCCCTCGTCCAGCTCGGCGTCGCCGATGAGCGAGTACTGCCGGCCGGTGCCCGCGCCACCGAAGTGGCCCTCCACGTAGCGGCGGGCGATGGCGCCCCACACCGGCGCCGTGGCACCGAGGCCGACGGACCCGGTGGAGTAGTCGACCGGATCGGGGTCCTTCGTACGGCTGGGGTAGCTCTGCAGGCCGCCGAGGGAACGCAGGGTGGTGAGCCGGTCCTCGTCCAGCTCGCCCAGCAGGTAATTGATCGCGTGGAGCACGGGGGAGGCGTGGGGTTTGACCGACACCCGGTCCCCGGCGCCCAGTTGCTGGAACCACAGCGCCGTCATGATCGAGGTCATCGAGGCGCTGGACGCCTGATGCCCACCGACCTTCAACCCTGAAGGGTTGGGCCGCACCCGGTTCGCATGGTCGATGATCGCGGTGGACAGCCACAGCACCCGTCGCTCGATGGCCTCCAGCACCGTGAGTACGTCCCCGCGAACGCCCGCGGCTCCTGCCGCGTCGACCGGCGTGCTCGACGAGACCACAACGCACCACCTCCACTGAAAACCCGGACACCCACAACCCTGGGCTTGGCCTTGTGATCCAGCAGTAGAACCGTGGCCCTGCAAACGCACAAGATGTCACTCTTGAGCTGAGCATTCTGCTCAATTCAACACGGCGTGGAGGGAACGTACTTGAGCACCATGAACACCCGGCAGAGCCTCGACGGCACCGACGCGCAGATCCTGCTCGCCCTCGCGGCCGACCCCCGCGCGACCATCGTCGCGCTGGCCGAACGCCTGAGACTGTCGCGCAACACCGTCCAGGCGCGGCTGGCGAAAATGGAGCGGAGCAACGCGCTCGGCGCCTACGAACGCCGGATCACCCCCGGCGCGCTGGGCTACCCCCTGACCGCTTTCGTCACCGCCGAGGTCGACCAGCACCGGCTCGCGGAAGTCTCTGCGGCGCTGGCCGGCGTCGCCGAGGTGGTGGAGGTCTTCGGCCTCAGCGGCGAAACCGATCTGCTGGTGAGGGTGGTGGCGGCCGACGCCGAAGACCTGTACCGAGTGGCCGGCAAGATCCTCGACATCCCGGGCATCGACCGAACCTCAACGGCTCTGGCCATGCGTGAACTCGTGCCGTACCGCCTCACACCGCTGCTCCGCCGAGCCGAGGCACATGGCAGTGACCGCGCACGGCACGGCAGGCACGGGAGCTGAACGGGGGCGAATCATGCTGTGGCCGAACGGGACCAGGCCGAAACACCCTTCCGCCCCCCGGTGGGCCGCCGGGAGACGGCGTGACGGCAGATCTCGGGACCGTGCCTCCCTGCCCGAGGAGGGGGCGGGTGCCGGACGGAGAAGTGTGTGACCATGCGTCAATGCAAGTCACTCACTAATCTATTGACTGTCATTGATTATCCTGCGGTCATGAATTCTGGCACAATGGGTGCATGTCCGATGCAAGTGACGAACGCGAACTGGTCGCAGCGATGGCCGAGTTGCAGTCCGCCGAGAAGCGGGTCGCCGAGGCATTGCGCGTATTCCTGGCACGAGACCCGGTGACGGGGCGCCCGATGCACGGACGGATCGGACGTGCCGCACAACTGACGGGCTGGGGGGAGCAACGAGTCAAGGAGACGGTGACCCCCGCACTGGCGGAGCGGCGCCGGGCCAAGCGGAAGGCGGGCGACGCGTGAACAGCCCCGACGGTCTCGGCGAGATCGACTCACTGCTCGCCTCCGTCACCCCCGAAGCCGAACTGCCCACCCCGGTACTGCGGCGGGAACTGCGCGAGCAGGCCCGGCTGTCGAAGGCACAGGTCGCCCGGGCACTGGGAGTGAGCCCATCGACGGTGGCCGCCTGGGAGGCGGGCCGGGACCCCGCCGGAGACCCGCGCACGCGGTACGCCTACCTGCTGGACGGACTGCAGGACAAGCTCGCCGAAACCCAGCAGGGCACCACCGGGGCAACCGCCCCAGCAGCACAACCGCCGACACCGAACGCCGACGCTCAGGCCCCCTCGCCCGACCCGGGGGGCCAGGCGGCCGACGACCCTGACGACGTCGAGAGCCTTGCCGTGCCCGAGCCGTGCGTCCTGTGCGGCACGCCGGCAACCCTGCGGGTGGCCGGCTTCCCCCAGCACCTGGACCCGGCCCAGTGCCACACCACGGCGCCCGAACAGGCTGCCTCCGCCGCAGCGCAGCCCATGCCCACGCCGCCCCCGGCCCACCCCGCCGGCACACCCGCACACCCACCGCACCACGGCCGCCGCAGCGCCAAACCACCGGCCCGACGCGCCTTCCAGCCCGCCGACGAGCCGACCGCCCTCATCACCTCCACCGTCCAGGCCGCCCTGGCCGCCCACGCGGGCGACGTCGAAGCCGCCACCGCAGCCCTGCTCAAAAAGGCGATCCCGGACGCGATGGCCCTGCTGGACGAAACCCGCAAGGGCGGCCGCTACGACGTCATCGCCCACCCCTGGCTGCCCGACATCCTCAAGAAGAAGTCCAAGCACGACGCCGACCAGATCTGGGAGGCCCGCCCCAAATGGACGCGCCCCCACCTGCCGCCCGGCACCCACGAGATCACCGCCCTCGACATCAACGGCGCCTACCTGTCCGCCCTCAAAACCCACCTGCCGCTCGGCCAACTCGAACACTCCACCGACGGCCGTCACGACCGCCGCAGGGCCGGCGTCCACCTCATCACCCCGCCCCACTGGGACCACAACGACGTACTGCCCAACCCGCTCGGCCAACGCGACGAACCCGGCCCCCTATGGGTCACCGAACCCACCCTGCGCCTCCTGCTGCGCCTGTCCGGCCCCAAATACAGGCTGTGCGACCCTCCAGTGATCCACGAGTCCTACACCTCGGGGGCCACCGAGGGCCTGCTGGAGAAGTTCCGCATCGCCCTCAAGGACGCCCGCGACACCGCCATCGCCCAGCAGGACGAGGTGACACTGGAATACGTGAAGGCCATGTACTCCAAGTTCGTCTCCACCATGGGAACCTCGACCTACAACCGGGAACTGAACCGCCCCGACTGGATGCACCTCATCCGCTCCCAGGCCTTCGCCAACCTCTGGATGAAAGCCCTCAAGGCCCACGAAGAAGGCCTCACCGTCGTGCGTGCGATGGGCACCGACGAACTCCACGTCATCGGCGACTGGCGGCGTGTCTTTGACGAGGGCCGCGGCGTCACCGAGGTCAAAATCAAGGACACCTACACAGCAGGCACACCACACAACGACGCACCACAGGCGGGGGAGCAGGAGTAAATACCCGACCGCTATGCCTGCTGGCTGCCAGTTCACCTCAATGCCTGCCCTCTCCACCAGGACCAGCATCGTGGCGACGAAGCCCTCGGACAGGGCAGCCATGACTGCGTGACTCGTTCTCCGGTGCCACGCAAGCAGGGCGTCGACGAACTCTTTGAACGCGAGGGTCGATCTGGCACTCGTCGGCTTGCATGGGGCCGATGCCGGACGGCAACCCCAGCTCGGCCTCGTAGACGCTCACCTGCCTCATGAACAGCCGGGAGACCCCGTTGGACGGGTTCCACAGGGCCCCGTCGCCCATGTCGTAGTACTGGCTTAATGCAGCCCCCTGCTAGTTGTTGCGGGCCAGGAGGTTGTTGACGGTGGTGGCGTGGGTCCACAACTGGCGGGCGGGTGCTCCACGCCAGCTGCGCTGTGGCCCGACCAGACGCTGATATCCGCCATCTCGCGGTTCCCCCGGCGCTGATGGCCGGCCATGTCGCCGCCCGCCGGGGGTGCCAGATGGCTCCCCCTGCAGTCAGTGCTCGTGCAGCACAGAGGTCGTATCGATGTCCACGGGACTGCCGTGGACATCGACAGGACGGAGCTCTGGGAGCGGGAGACCGCTTTCATCCACGAGAACTGAGTGAGTTTCAGCTGGTGCGAAGGCGTGCCGTTCACCCCACTGACGCGCGGCCACGATGACGGCGAAGAGGTCCCGGCCCGCATCTGTGAGGACGTAGTTCTGTCGCCGCCCGGTCGGGGCGGTCTGCCGCTCGAGGATTCCTCGTTCGATCAGGCGTCGCAGGCGGTCGGTGAGGATGTTGCGCGCGATTCCGGTCCGGTGCTGGAAGTCGGTGAACGCTCGAGCGCCGTCCATCGCGTCGCGAATGATCAGCAGGCTCCACCGGTCTCCGACCAGGTCGAGCGTGCGTGCGACGGGGCAGGCGGGGTCGGTCCAGGACATCCCCTCGGCACCGGGCGCCGTGCGAGCCATGACTCCTCCTGGAGAGTTGCGGATCGAAACCATTCTGCCGTACCTTCGTTTTGGTTGCAATCTGCTACTCATTAGAGGTGTGTCAGTGAGTCTCACGTCTGGTCGAAGGATGCTGTTCGCCGTGATCTGCGCGGTCGCGGTCGCAACGATCTATGTGGCGCAGCCCGTACTGACCCAGATCGGCGGTGACCTGGGCCTGCCGGAAGCCGACTTGGGATGGATCGTCACCACGGGGCAGCTCGGCTACCTGATCGGCCTGGCCCTCCTTGTCCCGCTGGGGGACATGTTCGACCGGCGCAAACTCATTGCCGGGCACCTTCTCCTCGCCGCGGTCGGCACGGCTCTGGCCGCAGCCGCTGCCCAACCATGGCTCCTGCTTGCCGGTCTGGCCCTCGCCGGCCTGTTCGCGGTCGTCGTCCAGACCACGGTCGCCTTCGCCGCCGACCTGTCCACCACAGCCGAACGCGGCCGCACGCTCGGAGCCGTGACCTCCGGCGTCATCATCGGCATCCTCGGAGCGCGCGTTCTCGCCGGCTGTCTCGCTGCCCTCTGGGGCTGGCGCAGCATCTACGCGGTGTTCACCGTGCTCCTCCTCGCGCTCACCGGCTTCGTGCTGAGGCTCCTGCCATCCGACCCGCGCGACGGCCGGGCCACGTATGGCGCGGTGCTGATCTCGCTGGGGCGCCTGTTCCGTGAGCGCCTGTTCGTCTCGCGCGGACTGATTGCGTTCTTCCTGTTCGCTTCCTTCGGCACGCTGTGGAGCGGCCTGGCTCTGCCGCTCGCAGCCGAGCCATGGCATCTGAGCACGGCCCAGATCGGTCTCTTCGGGATCGCCGGGCTCGCCGGGGCGCTGGGCGCCTCCCGAGCCGGACGGGGGGCCGACGCCGGCCGCGCCAACATCATCACCGGCGGTGCACTCGCGCTCCTGACCGCGTCATGGCTGGCGACCGGACAAGCGTCCTGGTCGCTCTGGCCGGTGATCGTCGGCGTGATCGCGCTCGACTTCGCGGTGCAGGCGGTGCATGTCAGCAATCAACACCTGCTCACGGCCGCGTACTCACACCAGACGAGCAGCGTCATCGGTGGCTACATGCTCTTCTACTCCCTCGGCTCCGCCGCCGGAGCAACCAGCACCACCGCGGTGTACTCGTCCGCGGGGTGGCCCGGATCCAGCCTTCTCGGCGCCGCCTTCGCCCTCTGCGCACTCCTTGTCTGGGCTCTCAACCGACACGCAGCCGCCGACACGCGACGAGACGTACTCGTGTGACTGCCTCCTCCTGTCCCGCGCAGCCCCGCCCCGTAGGGAAGGCGACTCAGTACATGGCCCATGCGAACGCACCGTTGTCCGCAGAGGGCGA
>NZ_JBLWQQ010000002.1:0-220560 GCF_049310305.1 Streptomyces anthophorae | reverse complement strand
CGGGGCATAGAACGACGCAGCGCGCAAGCGCGCTGCGAATTCCCGCGCAAGCGCGGGAATGAATTCCGCAAGCGGAATTCTAAAGGCGGGTCTAGTTCGCGCAAGCGCGAACTAGGGTGATCGCGCAAGCGCGATCACTGAGGCTGGCTACAGGGGAGGGTGCATCACGCGTGGGGCCTGTGTAGGGACTGGGGTTTCCAGGCACTACCCCCCGTAGCGAGGGTGACAGGGTGTCAGCTTGACGAGGTGTCGAGTTTCGCTGGAGAGACGGGCTCCGCTGCGCTCCACCCTGGCCGCTTCCATTCCTTCCGTTCGGCCCGGTACGCTTCAATCAGTACCCCGGAATTCTACAGGGTAACCCGTCAAATCTGACGGGTTACGGTCTAGTGGGAGTCGTTAAACTGGGTCACGAGCAGGGCGATGCATCGTGATGATGCACTGTGTACGAATTGGGACTATGGCGCGTAGGCGGGAAGGGGTTCCCGCCTACGCGCTGATTTACCGGATCAATAGACTCGGAATCCTCCGCGCTCCGCGTTGTACTTCAGGAAGTCCAGCCATTCCGTCCACCACGGGAATTCGGCCTGGACTTCCTTCTGATCCGCCGGGTTCGCTTTCTCCCACGCCTGGAGTGCAGCGGTGATCTCTCGTTCGGTGACGAGCCATCCGTCGTTGCTCGTGAGCTTGTAGGCCGGGATGCCGGGGGTCTGGGGGTCCTGCTCCAGGGTGGCGCGCATGGCGTTCAGGTAGGCGCGTTCCTGGTCGGTCAGGCGGGCGTGTGCGGCGTCGCGCTCGGAGCCTCGGGGGTGGTGCTCCGGGTCGTCCGGGTAGTCGCTGAGGTCGTAGGCCTCCAGGGTCGGCCACTCGGGCAGGGGGGCGTCGGTGATCATGTCGAGGGCGCCCATGAGTTGGCGGGCGGTGCCCATGCCCCAGATGTTGAGGCGGAAGTAGAGGCCGGTGCGCGCCTTGTCGTAGGCGTCCCATGCGGCGTCGAGGTCGCCTTCCATGGCGCGGGCGGCCGTCTCGCTGCTGGCGTTCATGTACTGGCAGCGCAGCTCTTCGACGCGTTCGGCGGCGGCGCGGATGGCGGCGGCCTGGTCCTCGTCTGGTTCGGTCGCGCTGTACATGTCGTAGCCCATGGCTCTCCTTCGGAAGTTGGTGTGGGTCTTCGGGGCCGGGGCGGCGCGGCCACAGCGCCGCCCCGGCTTGGGGGTTACTGCCAGACGAACGGCGGTTGTTCCTCGGGCTCGTAGACCTCGGCGGCGCCGTTGTCCGGGGTCATGGGGCAGCCGTCCCAGTTGCCGTCGTCGCGTGGGCAGGGGTAGCGGCCGGAGTCGCAGGTGAGGCACGCGGTCATCGCGTGGCCTCGGCCGGGGCCGGGATGGTCTCGTACACGTCGCGGTCGATGAGCGTGGCGGGCACGGGTCCGTCGAACGCGGCGAGGATCTGTCCGGTCTGGTCGAAGAACGTGGCGGGGGTCTCGTAGAGGGCCACGTCTGGGCAGTGTGCCAACACGGCTGTTGCGGCCGCGTGTTCGGCCTTCTTGCGGGTGTCGGCGTGGACCGTGACCACGAACGGCGCGCCGACGAGCATGTTGACCGGGCTCTTCCAGTCACACAGGAACGTGAAGGTGTGCATGGGTCGCTTCCTGTCTCCTCGGTGGCCGGGGCCCCTGTCTGGGGCCCCGGCGGGCGGCTCGGTCAGGCGGTGCGCTGGGCGGGGATGGTCCCGGCCGTCAGGTACATCTCGACGAGGCTGGCCGCCTCCAGCTCGGTGAGGCCGAGGGTGTTGCCCTGGGCGTCGGCGCCGCCGGTGAACAGGGCGTGCCCGTAGTAGCTCTGGTGGGAGGGGCGGTGGAGCGCGTGGAGGAGTGTGGCGCCCCAGTTGACGCCGGAGCCGTTGAGCGTGACTTCCTCGTCGACCCACATGGTCAGGTGGTCGGTGATCTGCACGGGCTCGATGTGGTCGCAGTCGCAGGCCGCGTAGAGGATCTTCTGGCGCTGGTCGATGTTGGCGGGCCAGTCGAGGAGCCGGAATTGTCCGTCGGTGCGGACGAGCAGCGCGAAGCCCGTGGTGGTTCGGGTGGGCATAGTTCTCCCTCAAATGCGGTGTGTGATCTTCGTGTTGGGGTCCTGGCCACAGGACCAACCAACAAGACAAGGTTACCGCACTTGAGTCCTTCGGGGTGGGGTTTTGCGGATCTTTCTCGCCGTGTTTTCCGAGGTCAGCGGGGTTTTTGCCGGGGTGGTGGGGGCACGGCGCGGGGTGTGTCGGGGTCCCATGGCGCGCAGCGCCGTGGGCAAGGAGTCCGGGAGCGCGTAGCGAGCGAGCAGGGCGCGGAGCGGCCTGGGAGCGGCTCCCGGTCTCCGCAGCGCGTGAGAGCGCGGAGCGCTCGGTCCGGGCGGGCGCGGAGCGTCCGGACGGCACGCGGCCAGGCTGGTGCAGCGCGGAGCGCTGCACCAGCCGTCCGGCACGGCCCGTGCTGCGCCCCCACCACCCCGGCAAAAGGGTGCTGCGCCCCTTCGGATCCGCCGCCGATCGGCGGTGCTGCGCCCGGGCATGGGTCGGCCCGCTGGTACGGGGGAATCCAGCGGGCCGAGGTCTTCATGCTTGCACGCCGTTGCGGTCTCGGGGCGGTGCTTGGCGCACGTAGCCGTGTTCCGTCCGTTCTCATACAGAGAGCCGCTGCGCCGTTCCCTGACCGTCGGGGCCGTTCAGGTGGCCGGCCTCTGGGGCGGTGCCTGTTCGGCCAGGTCCGAGATGAATCTCAGGGCGGCTTCGCCCCAGTCGGCGCGGGCTTCGTCGTAGGCCGGGAAGTGGGTGGGGTCGATGTCGGTGTCGTCCGGGTCCTGGCCGTCCTCGGCGGGCAGCCGGTAGGCGCGGATGTGTGCCCGGTATCCGGCGATCAACTCGGCTGCCTCACTGCTGATGCGCTCGCTGTGGAGCGGAGCCTGTGGGAGTGCCTGGTGCGCGCCGGTCGCGGCCGCGAGGCGTGCGGCGAAGGCTCGCAGTTTGTCGGGGGTGCCGATGACGGCGTGTGCCGCTGCGGCCGGGGATCCGATGATCAGGGCGTGGGTTCCTTGGGGAAGGTCCTCCAGGCCGTGTGTGTCCGGGTCCGTGTCCGGGGTGATGACGTCGATGGCCGTGTGGTCGGCGGCGGTTGTCTCGTAGCGCAGGCTCACCGCTCCTCCCCGGCCGGGCGGGGGCGTGTCGTGCACGTTGGTGTCGCCTGCTCGGTTCCGGTGCCGTCGGGGTCCAGGTCGACGAGGTGTACGTCGCGTTCGTCGGTGACGGTGACGACGGTCGCCCAGGAGGAGGGCTTGTGGTGCGGGTGCACGGCCAGGGCGCGGCGGGCGGCTTCGATGGGGTCGTCGGCTTCCACGTCGATCGTCCAGGTGATGTCGTACTCGGGCATGGGGGCCTCTCGCTGAAGGCGCGGCCGGGGGGCGGGCCGTTGAGCGCGCCCGCCCTGGTCGCGGCTGGCGGGGTGGTGATGGTCTTCGACAGAGCCCGGCGCCGGGCTCGGGCAGCCCGGGTCCAGGGCGGTGGGCGCCTGGTGGCGCTCGGCTGCGCGCGCCGAGCGCCACCGTGGGGCGCTAGTGCGGGTGGCTCAGGTGCCGGTGGCCTGGTCGGCGCAGTCGGGGCACTGGTGGTGGGCGTTGCCGCACTCGTCGTGCTCGGCGTGCTCGCTCAGGACGCACTCGGCCGTCTCCGCGTAGCCGTAAGTGCGGGTGAGTCCGGCGAGGGATTCGGCTTCCTCGCAGGTGAGGGTGCAGTTGTAGTGCGGCACCAGCTCGCTGGCCAGTCCGGTGCCGACCCACGTGCCGACGAACGCGTCGACGGCCTGGGCGAGCTCGTGCAGCTGGTCCAGCGCGGTCTGCATCGTGCCGATCAGCTGGACCGCGCGGTTCTCGTCGAAGAGGTTGCCGGGCTTGTTCATGCCGTGGCCTTCCGCCGCACGATCCGGGCGCCGGTGAGGGCCTGGTCGTTGACGAGGCCCGTGCCGCTCTCGATCACGGCGTCGAAGTCCGTCCATCGGTCGGCGAGATGGGCCAGCAGGGCGGCGTCATCGGCGGTCGCGGAGGCGGGAACGGAGAGCGTGAGGGTCTGCTCGTAGATGACCTCCTCGGTCACCTCGACACTGACGCGCACCTCGACCTCCGGGTCGGGAGCGGGCAGCTCGTCGGCGCGCAGCCCGTCGGCGGGGCGCACGGATAGGACGGTGTCGGACGCGATGAGGGCAGCGCCGTCGCCGGAGGCGTCGAGGAGGACCGACATCCACCCGTCCTCGGCCGGACGGGCGTCGAGGACGGTCGCGAGCGCGGCTCCGTCCAGGACGGGGATACGGTCGCCGGGCTTCAATTCCGCTGCGGTGCGGCAGGTTTCGCCGTTGTGGTGGTAGCCGGGGCGGTGGGTGCAGATGGACATAGGTGTCCCCTTCATGCGGTGGGGTTGGTCTTCGATGTCGGGGTCGGCCACGAACCCGAACAAGACAAGGTTACCGCATTTAGGACCCAATCGGAGTGGGGATCCGGCGTTTCGGAGCATCAATTCCCGCAGGTCACAGGCCGTTTGGTCGCGGTGCGGGGGGCACGACGATGGCGTCGCTGGGCCCCACTGCCGCGCTCTGCGCGGCAGTGGGCAAGGGGGCGTCGGCGCGTAGCGCGGGCACGGGCGCGCAGCGCCAGGGCCCGTCCGACGTCCCCGCAGCGCGTGAGGACGCGCAGCGTCCGTGCAGACCGGCGCGGAGCGCTGGTCTGACACGCGGCCAGGTGCTTGGCGGTGCGCAGCGCCGCCAAGCACCGCCGGCGGCGGGATCGTCGTGCCCCCCGCACCGCGACCAAATGCTGCGCCCCAGTCCAACCGCCACCGGGCGGACTCCCTGGCCGCGGTGAGCCAGCCGGTCGTCGGCGTTCGCATCGGCACGAGATGGTGCCCGGTCGGCTTTCACCTCGGGCCGCTTCCGTCGGCTTTGCTGGCCAATGCCACGCACAGGCGAAACCGAAGAAGGGCGGGCACCCGGATTTTCGGGTGCCCGCCCTTCTGGCCGTGCCGGTGGGTACTAGCCCTTGGCGGCTTCCTTGAGCTTGGAGCCGGCGGCCACCTTCACGCTGTACGCGGCGGGGATCACGATGGCGGCGCCGGTGGACGGGTTGCGGCCCGCGCGCTCGGCGCGGTGGGTGCGCTCGAAGGTCAGGAAGCCGGGCAGGGTGACCTTCTCGTCGCCCTTGGCGACGACGTCGCCGACCGCGGCGGCGAACGCCCCGAGAACAGCGTCGGCGTCCTTCTGGGTCACGTTGGCTCGGTTCGCCAGCTCGGCAACCAGCTCGCTGCGGTTCATCTTGCGCTCCGTATCACGTTCGGTGGCCCCGCGTTGTGCGGCGCAGGGATGATCAAGCGGCCCATGGTGCCACTCCTCACTGACAACGGACGCGATCCCCTTGGGGGCGTACTCCGAACGGCCCCCGCACAGCGATCAGTGACAGTCAGAGTCTTCATCATCGTGCGAACTGACACGTCGCCCACGGCTTCTAGCCGCGCTCCCCCGTGATTGCAGGGCCGGCGTCTGCCTCCCACATCTGCACGACGTGTCGGGCGGCTTGCGCGTACGCCTGGGCCGGCGACGCGGGATCCTCGAGGACGTCGTCGTCGCGTGTGCACTCCCACTCCACCTGGGCCGCCAGGTTGACCAGTTCACTCGCCTTGTGTGGCGGGAGCTGGTCGACGGAGGTTGTTCTCATCACCCACTCCAGATCGTCCCAGCGCTCAGGGGCGATCTGCCTGACCGCTTCGATGAACGCCATGGGGATTCTGCGCGGAGCACGGACCTCGGGGGTGTACAGCACGGTGCCGGAGTCCTGGTCGGTGACCGTGAATTGGCCTACAGGGCGAAGTAGTTGGGTGCGTCCGTCGTAGCGGGTCAGGGTCAGCTCGATCGCGCCGGCGCCACTGGTCTTGATGTCGCTGACTGCTCCCTGGTGACGAGTCGTGCGGCCGGGCCGGTCCTCCTCGCTCATCCATCCGTCGTCGAGGACGACCCGGCGGCCGCGCAGCGCGGCCCAGTCGATCGTGTCCGGGGCTTCGGGGGTGGTACGGCTCACGGGGCTCCCCACGGTGGTCGGTTTGCGCACACGGTGCACGCCAGCCTCGGCTCCGTCCAGTTCCGGCACGCCGTCATCACCCGCTCGCCCGATGGGTTGCAGACGGACGACGCGTCCCGCGTTGTCCGTCGTGGAGAACGGCAAGAAGGTCGCGAACGGGCGGCTGCTGCAGAGGGCTCAAATACCGGACGCCGTCCCCCTCTGGAGGCGCCCCTTCATTCAGGCCGATCGGGTGCCGACGGTTCGTCGCGGTGCGCCAGCCCCACCGCTCGTCCCACACCAGGGCCGGCACCGGGGCGCCGTCCGTGAGGACCACGACGGCGGCCACCACATCGCCGGCCAGATGCACCATCTCGACGTCCTGGTGCTCCGCCAGGCCCTCGGCGACGAGCGCGTCCGCAACGTCCTGGACGTACGCGCGCAGCTGGCGGCCGCGCAGCACGGTCCGCGCGTAGGCGACCGCGGCCTGGCGCACAGCGACCGGATACCCCAGGCGCTCTGCGGCCTGCTCCGGCGCCAGGTCCCCCTCGCCGCCACACAAGTCGGCGATCCGCTCTCCACGGACGCGGGGCAGGGCCCGGGTGGCCGTCGAGTTGGCGATGCCCAGCGTGGCGGTCAGCGTCGCAAGCGTCAGCGCGGGGTCGTCGTCCAGGAGCTCGGAGATCCGGGCGTGCAGCTGGTCGCGGGGCACCATGTCGCCGCTCCCCTTGGGCCGGTGCGCGGCCGGCTCCGAGGAGGCCGGCTTCTCCCGGTAGGCGCGCAGGACGACGCGCGGGCAGTGCTCGACCCCGCTGACCTTCTCCAGGTGCGGCGCGATCCGCGGGTCCTTCTTGTAGGAGTCCCAGGTCTTCGGAGACACGTTCAGGTACGCGGCCGCCTCGGTGCGCTCGAGGAGGTCCTCGTCGTCATCCGTTTCGGGGAGCTCCGGCACCGGGGCGCCGGCGAGGTAGGCCGCGGTCTGCTCGCCGTCCCACAGCTTCCCCTTCGCCTCCGGCGGGCTGATCGGGGCCGGGAACCCCTCGGCCTCGTACGGCTTCTGGTTGCGGAACGTCTTCAACCCGACGCCCACGGCTTCCGCCAGATCAGCACTGTTCTGCACAACGTCGCGCCGGCCCGCCCGGATCATCTCGAACTCCCCTTCAGCAGTCGCCCCGCAAGGAAGCTCTCCAGGGTTCCGCGCACGGCGGCAACGCCGGGGCAGGAGCATGGACTTCACAGCGGCCGGCGCCCGCGGCACCGCGAGACAAGGGTATGGGACTTACGTCACAGCGGGCAAGGATCCGATCCCGCACGCCTCCCCGCCGCTACACTCGTCAGCATCACGCCCTGCAGGTTCTCCCTTCAGGTGTGGTCTTCGAAGGCCGGCGCCCTGGCCACCCCGCTCCGGCGGGTTGGGCGCCGGCCACCTGCCTTCCCTCAGCGTCTGATTGAGGTTGTGCGCCGCGCCGTGCAGGTCCGCCCTTCTGGAGGGGACCGCGCGGTGAGCCTGCGCCCGCGCCGATTGCCCAGGACGCCCGCAGCCGGGCATGCTGCGCGTTCGAGAGAAGGGGGTGGGCGTGTCCGACCACAATGACGTCCCGGCGGCACCAGCATCGCTCAGGAAGGCCGTGGAGCGGCTGAGCGACAACAGGTCGGACGACGGCGGCAGGGACGTGCAAGAGGCCGTCCAGGCCCTTGCTGGCGGCACTGGACAGACGTGGACGTCCGCGCAGGAGACGCAGATCCAGGCCCTGGTAGAGCAGATCCGCAAGGTTCGGCATCTGAAACGGCCGGGCGGCGGCTGGTGGCGCCGGCGCCGGGAGTGGCGGGCCCGGGAGCGGCTGGTGGACCTGATGATGGCCGGCGGTCCGGAGCTCGTGAACGAGGCGGAGCTGCGGCACTGGAAGAGCCACGCCATGGTGGAGCTGCTGCTGGAGTTTTCCGGCAGCGCGATGACTCCGGACGACACCGCGAAGGCCCTCGCCCGGATGCAGACGCTGGATGCCGTGACGTACGAAGATTTCCAGCAGGCCAAGAAGGTGCTGGCCGGCCGGGAGGCCTCCGCCGGTTGATCCGGATCCGTCTCGGCGGACCTCCGCAGCCAGAGTCGTGCCGTGTGCAGTTTCTGCGCGGATCAGATCGTGTGACGCCTGGTCCTGCGTCAGGCAGTGGCTCCAGGCGTCGCGTTGCGGTTGTGAGTGGAGAGCCAGGAGCCATCTGACTTGGCTCCTGGCGGACTTTGAACTCGCTACTCGCCGCGCAGGCCGAGCCTGGCGACTGTCTGAGTGCCGCAGGCGGAGGGTGCCCTCAACCATCTGACTTGGTTTTCGTGGCGTACTTCAAAGGTCTTGCTGGAGTGCCGGGCAAGATGTGGCGCGGGCAGGAATCATCTGACTTGGCTTCGTGACTGACATTAAATATGTGGCCCAAGACGGAGACCGGTCGTAGTGGCTACCTTGAGGCTCCAGTAGCGCCGAGCTCCCTCAACCATCTGACTTGGCTTCACGGCGTACTTTAAAGAGTCGGCCCGCGGGTCTGGCTCTCCCCGGCAAAGCCCAGGAGCCCCTCAACCATCTGACTTGGCTTCGTGGCTTACTTTGAAGGCTGCGGCGTGTCTGAGTCCCCTGCTCGACCTGGTCCGGGATGATCTGCGGATGAGTACGCAGATGCCCCTGGTGCAGTGGGATGAGTTGTGGCTGCCGTTGCGGCCGTATGCGACGAACCGGCTGCAGGAGGGGATCCGGCGGGAGCGGCGGCCGGTGGCGATGACGCGTCGGTATGTGGAGGCGAACCCGTCCGCGGTCAGCAATCTCCTCGTCGTGGATGTGGACCACTCGGATGCGGTGCTGCGGGCAGTGTCGTCGGTGGACTCGCATCCGCTGCCGAACGCGGTCGTGGAAAACCCGGTGAACGGGCATGCGCATGCAGTGTGGGCTCTGGCGGAGGCGGTGACGCGGACTGAGTACGCCCGGCGCAAGCCACTGGCCTACGCCGCCGCCGTCACCGAAGGTCTGCGGCGGGCACTGGACGGGGACGCGGCGTACTCGGGGCTGATGACGAAGAACCCGCTGCATACGGACTGGAGCACTGAGTGGCTCCATGGCGGACTCCACACGCTCGGCGGGCTGGAGGAGGCGCTGGGCGGCCATATGCCGTCGGCGCGCTGGCGGGAGACCAAGCGTTTCCGCACCAACATTACGGGGCTGGGGCGCAACTGCTCGATCTTCGAGACGGCCCGGACCTGGGCGTATCGCGAGGTGCGACACCACTTCGGTAGCCCTGACACCCTGCACACGGCTATCCACGCGCAAGTGCACACCCGGAAAGCCGAGTTCACGGAGCCACTGCCGGCATCTGAGGCCCGTGCGATCGCCAACAGCATCCACCGGTGGATCACAACGCGATCGAGGATGTGGAAGGACGGCGCGGCCGTCTATGAGGCCACCTTCGTCGCCATCCAATCCGCCCGCGGCAAGAAGGGCGGGAGGGCTTCAGGGGCGGTGCGGGCAGAGCGCCGGGAGGAGCGCACCGCAGCAATGCTCGAATACATGAGGGGGAAGTCGTGACACAGGAGCCCAGGCGTGAGCGCCGCACCGTGACGGCCCGTGAGCTCGCGGACCAGTTCGGAGTTTCCCCTCGGACGGTGCTGCGGATGGTCGCCGAGGAACGCGCGGAGTACGAAGGCCGCTCCCGGCAGAGGCGGGACCAGATCGTCGAGCTGCACCGGCAGGGGCTGAAGGGATACGAGATCGCACGTGAGCTGTCTGTCTCCGCCGGCCTGGTGTCCATCCGGCTCAAGGAAGCCCGCTCGGCTGGTGTCGATCTCACCCCTTACGCCGCTGCCGGTGAAGGGGACGCGATACCCCGACGCAAGAGGGAAACCCGCAGGTAAAACAGCACCGTGGCCGCCATCGACTGGTGAAACCGCGCTGAGCGCACCCGGATGGCGCATCACCTCACCATGCCGGATCCCGTTGATGCACCTGAAGAGCAGGCCGCAGGCGAGGAGTTGGTGTTGGGCAGGAAGAAGGCGAAGAAGACGCGACGGCTCCGCATGCCGCGTCAGTACACCCTCCAGGACCTCCAGCCGCCGGGCGAGGGGTACGAAGAGTGGCTCCAGGTGACGGCCGGCATGAACCCGGATCAGATCCACGATCCACGGCTCGGCGAGGAGTCCCTCGCCCGGCGGAGGCGTCTGGCCCGTCTCGGCCCGCTGTACGACAACACGGTGCCGAGGGCCGCCTTGCACCTGGACGAGCTCATCGACACCGGCCACCTCCCGATCTTCGAAGACGGCAAGAGCGGCACACTTGTGCCCCTCGCCGAAGCAGCAGCGTGGTGCGGCTCCAGCGGCGACCTCCGCGAGTCGGTCCACCGCCTGCACGCCAACGGCATGCTGCTCGTGGAGACCGACAACGAGCACAACGTTCCCGTGATCCGTCTGGTGGCCCAGAAACCCGCGGAGCCGGGGCAGCCCTGGCGGTTCCAGGGGGATCCCGACGCGGTCACCGCGCAGACCTGCATCCCGGACAACATCTGGGAGGACCTGCCCATCGACGTCGCCGGTGCGGTGGCGTACATGCGGATGTGCCGGTCCCAACTCGAGGAACCCGACCCCGCAGCGTTCGGGCTGCACGAGGGCGTGAACGGCACCGCGCACGCCCGCAAGCTGTTCGCTGCGGCTCTGGCGTCCGGAGCCGTCGACGAGAAAGGGTGTGAAGCATGTCCAACCGGCCACCTGTGCACTCGAACGGAGAACTGATGATGGAACCCCGACCGCTCGTCGTACTGCGTGGCCGCCTGTGGATCAACCCCGGGGGCGACGCCCACATGCTGCAGTGCGTCGCGCGCACCAGGAAGGGAAGCCGCTGCCACAACCCGGTCGAGTACGGGCAGATGCTCGGGTTCCACGAGTTCCACCTCGGCGCGGCCGGATACGTCATGGCCTACGGCCGCCCCGGCGGTGGCGACAGCGTTGATGTCGACCGCTGGCTCGCGCAGCACTGCACACTCCACGACACCCCGGACGTCATCGACTGCGAATCACCGGAGCTGCGCCGCTTCGACATCGTCCGGGACGCCGCCCACGTCCAGGAGTACCCCGTGGACGTCACCTACGCCGGGCAGCCGGCCGATGTGCCCTACGCCCGGGAGGCCGCCGATGGCGCGATCGTCGCAGGAAGCCACGTCGCGGCTGGCCTGCCGAGCGTGCCTTAGCGGGGTGCCGGGCGGCACCGCACCGTGCTGGTGTGCATCCTGTCTTCGACGGGCCCGCGCCTACTTCTTCTCCGGGATTGTGTCGTCGATGACGACTTGAGGCTCCGGGTCGTCGGGCCCGGTCGCCGCCTTGATCCGGTCGATCGCTGGCGCGAGAGCGTCGTACACCCGCTTCGAGGCCGCCGTGTTGTCGAACTCGCCGTTCACCTTGGACGGATGGGCATTCGCATCCAGCTCCTTCAGGTAGGAGACCAGATTCGTGCCTGTCATGGAGATCCGCACCAGGCCGCGGCCGGCCTGCGGACCCGAAGAGATCTTCGACACCGTCGCCTTCACGGTGTTCGCCCCCTTCTGAGGCTTCGTCTCCTCCCACAAATCCTTCGAGCACACGAGCGTGACGCGGGCGACGCCGGCGGCCTTGGACAGACGCTCATCGTGTCCGGCGGGCGACTGGGTGGTGCATCCGGCCAGCGTGAGAGCGGCAAGGAGAGCGCAGACAGCGACGGTGCGTCGCCACGAGGACGTCGAAGGAATTTTCACGACGACATCCTTGAGCAGGCAACGGCGCCGATAAGCACGGTCGTTGAAGGTCGGCCGAAAATACGGTGCTCCGGCTGAGAGTCAGCCCAGCCAGACGATGCTGAGGACCGTGAGGCGGCGCAGGGGCCGGTTGATCCAGTACGTGAGCGAGAGCTGGCCGACGGCGGCGTAACGGACGTCCTCGCCCTCCTGGTCGCCGGTGTCGAACTGGCGGAACCCCCACGGGTCGGCGGCCGCGGCCGCCAGGATGTCCCACACGGTGTCTTCGGCGTGCTCGGGCAGCGCGTCGAGGGCCTTCGCGGCCGGCGCGGAGACGCGGACCGCGTAGGGCTGGTCGCTCACCTGCGCCGCCGGCGGAGCTCCGCCAGGTCGATGGCGTCGCTGTCGTCGTAGCCGGAGGCGACGAACGCGTCGACGGCCGGGGCGTGTGCGATGCGGCCCTGCCAGTCCTGTACGACCTCGTACAGCGCCGCGAGCGAGAACGTGCGGCGGGATTCCTCGAGGGCGGCCGCGTACTCGCGCTCGAAGGCCGGCACCCAGGTCTCGGCACGCCGGTCGGCGCGCAGCTTGGCGAGGAGTTCGGCCGGCGCCCCGGCAGCGGGGGCATGGACGGGGGCGGGTGCGTGGTCGGGCTGCGCGCTCATCAAGTCCTCCCGGCGGCTCGTACCACCACGGTACGCGCGCATCCCGGTGGTGAGGGCGGTCATAGCCCAACGCCCCAGATCTGCCCCATGTCTGTCAGCAGCGCCTCGGGCAACTCGCTGTTGTCCCAGGCGCTCTTGAGGGTGAACCGGGCGTTGGACAGCCTCTCGAAGACGATCAAGCCTTCCGGCTGGCTTGCGAGCCGATAGCGGCCGTGCTTGAGGTAGTGGACGGTGGTGGGCCCGTAGTCGGCCAGGTTCCGCTCAAGGCGCTTGTGGAAGCGGTCGGCGAAGGCCGCGAGCGTCTCGCCGTAGGCGTCGGTGTCGTCGATGAGCGGCGACAGAACGTCGAGGACCTCGTACGACAGGGCGCGGTCGTAAGCATGATCGGTGAGGGTGCGGAAGATGGGCTCGGCCGCCTCCAGGAGCTGCTGCTGGCGGGTGAGTTCGGGATGCGCGGTCATCGGCCGTCTCCTTGCCGGGGCGGTCAGGGTGCGGGGGCGTCTGCAGGGATCTCTGCGGTCGGCTGCTGGGCAAGGAACTGGCCGTAGGCCCGCTCCTCGAACCACCAGGTTTCCGGGGTGTGCTGCTTGGGCCGCCAGGGCCGCGGCCTGGCCAGCGTCTCCAACTCGCCGTCGGGGTACTGCAGGAAGACGCCGATACCGTAGACGCCGAAGTCCAGCAGCTGTTCAGGAAACGCCAGCCGATCCAGGGGCCTGGTGAAGACGACCTGGCGCGCGCAGAACGGCGAGAACTGTGAGGCCGCGTCCAGCGCCACCCTGGTCGGGATGCTGGGGCGGACCGTGGCCAGCGTCACCCGGCAGGGCCGGGTGACGTGGCGGGTGACGTGTCCGTCGTCGACTGTGCAGATCCCGGCCGGGGCGCGCCGTACGTAGGCGCGCTGGTGGTCGGTGAGGTCCGCGACGGGAACGGGCAGGCCGTGCGGGAGCGCCATCAGGACGTCCAGGCCGCCGAAACCGTAGCCGGTGGCGACACCCAGTCCTGCGGTACGACGGCGCTCGTGCTCGGTGTCGTCGATGTCGAGCTGCAGCTCGGCCTGCCCGAAGCCCGCGGAGGCGGGGACGATGGCTATCACCCCTCGCTCCTTCGCAGCATGACAACCCGGGTGAGGGCCGATGCGTTCTCGCGTACCTGGGCGTCCTGGAACTTCCAGGTCGCGGCCACGGAGTTGAGGAGTTCGGCGATCGCGCGGTCCTCAACGCGGGGGGTGCTGCTGAGGATCCGGTCCACGGCGGCGGGGATGTGCACGGGCGGCGCACCCTGCTCCTCCTGGCCCGCGTTTCCCTGTTCGGGGTCGACGCCCAGGACCAAGCGGTGCCGGAGACCGTCGCGGGTCTGGACGGTGAGGGCGTCGTCGTTCGGCGAGTCCGGGGTGGCTTCCACAAAGTGCTGGTGGTTGAGGATCGCCGCAGCGACGGCCTCGATCAGCAGCGGCTCGGGCAGCCGGTCGTCGTCGGTGGGCTCCGCCTCGTTCAGCGTCAGCGTGTACGCCGCGCCGGACGCGGTGGTGAAGTGCACGGTGTCGTAGCCGGCATCCCCGTCTGCGGAGTGGATGTGCGGGCTGCGGCGCAGCGCGTCGGCGCTCGGGGTCGTGGTCCGCATCGAGCAGCGGGCTCTTGTCGCGGTCGATGAGATTCACCGCGGCGGAAAGCGCGATGCCATTTGAGTCGACGGACGGGAATTCAGAGGTCATGATTTCTTGATCCTTCAGTAGTCGAGATCCAGATAATCGATGTTTTTGATTTCGACGTCCGACAGTCCCATAGCGCGGCTTCCACCGTCCTGGAAATAGACCTCTTTCAGTCCTTCGGCGATGATCCCACGCATCTGCTGGTCGTCCGCCCCGGCGTCGCGGGCGTCGAACAGGCGCTGCGCGTAGTCCTCGGGGAGGCGCACGGTGAGTCGCCGGAAGCGCCCGTCGTCAGTCGAGCCGGCCGAGGAGGTGTAGCCGAACTGGGCCCGGGTCTCGACCGTGATCCCGCCGCCAGTGGCGGCGGCCTGGCGCTGGCGGCGCTTGCGGACCTGGGGCTGCCACCGCTGCCGCACCACGTCGTCGATCTTCGCGGCGACGTCGTCACGGGCGTGCTTGCGCGCCCCGCGGCGGTAGCGGTTGACGGAGTCGGCGGTCACCCCGATCTCGGCAGCGACGGCCTTCGCGCTGCCCAGCTGCTTGAGCAGGTAGTTGATCCGGCCCTTGAGCGTCTTGGGCGGTTCACGGGTGAAGGCTTCCCGGTCGGCGCGCTCGATCGCGTCGTCGATCTCTCCCACGGCTCTACTCCCCGTCCTCGAGGACGACGTCGCCGCCCTTGATGTGGCGGGCCGGGTTGAGGCCCTGCTCCATCAGGTCGACCGCCCACAGCATCGACTGGACGCCCTCCAGCTTCGCCAGGCCCGGCGTGGGCCCGAGACGGAAGCCGCCGGGCTGCGGCTTGCCGGACGCCGCGTACGGCAGGAAGTCGAGCGGGCTCTCGCCGGGGCTGGGGTAGACGACGCAGTCGGACAGCACGGCGAGCGGGAACAGCCCGGTCATCTTCGCCATGTTGTTGAGTTTGCGGTGCATGTTGACGCGGGCCTTGGAGATGACGGCGGCGCGGATGTCGGGGCGCCAGGTCGGCCGCTCCAGGGCCGGCCACCGCTCCCCTTCCTTGTAGTGCCGTCCCTGGGGGCGCTCGCGGAGCTTGCCGATGCCACCCTTAACCGTGGCCTTGATCGCGGACAGCACCGCGGCCAGGGCCGGGTCGGTCTGCTTGTGCTGCTCCATCGCGGCCAGGAACTCGGGGTCGGTGAGGTCCTTGGTGACGCCGAGGTCGGCGAGCGTGTCGACGTAGGCGCTCTTGAGGCGGTCGTGCCACGGGTCCAGGTACGCGCCAGTCTCGCGGCGCAGGAACGCCTCGATCGGATGCACGTCGTAGCCGAGCTCCTGGGCGTAGGCGACGGTGTGCGTCTGGTACCAGGCCGGGCCCGTCGGGCGGGATCCGTCCGGGGTGAACGGGCTGGGCAGCCGCTCATCGAGCTCGATGTGGGAGAGGTCGACGAGCCAGCTGCCGGGGATCTTCGGATTGAACGCCGGGGCGTGGAAGTGGTCCGGGGCGCTGAGTCCGACGACCAGTCGGGCCGCGGCCGCCAGAAAGGCGGTGTTCAGGTCGAGGCCGACGGCGAAGGGCTTGTTGTCCTCATCGCCGAGGGTGTCCACGTCCCGCACCCACTGGTAGGCCTCCTCGTTGAGGAACCCGCCCGTCCAGCCGGAGTTCACCACGACGGGATGCTCGGCGGTGGCCTCCGGCGGCGCCGGGTCCATCGGCTGCGTGCCGAGCGAGCCCGGGTTGTGGCTGGAGATCCAGTTCCCGGTCGTCTCGTCGCGCTCGGGCTTCGTCGGCGGGCGCAGCGCCGTCATCAGTTCCAGGCCCGAGACGGCCGTGGAGCCGCGCGGGGTGATGACGCGCTGGGCGTACACGCCCAGGACGCGGGCGATGTCGGCCGGGTGCATCTCGGCGACGCCGGGCCAGGCCCGCTCATCGAGGGCGTCCCACGACAGGATCGCCAACTGCACGCACTGCCGCTCACGGCCCTGCGCCTTGCGGTAGATCCGCGCCCACGGTCCGAAGCCGCGCTGGGTGAGCTGCCACTTCGCCTTCGCCACCTGCTTCACGACCGGATGGTCCTCGGGCAGCCGCAGAGAGCGGCGCTGCTCGTGGCCCTCCAGGCGCTCGGGCAGCCCGAGCTTCACGGCGGCCGCGGCGGTGAGCACGATCAGCGGGTCGGAGTCCTTGCCGTAGCGGTTGAGCTTCGCCGCTCCCAGACCGGACTCGCGCAGCGTCCATTCCACGAGCTCCACCACCGTGGTGGCCGGGCAGTCCAGCACGATCCCGTCGACGCCGTACGCGCAGCCGTCACCGTCCAGGACGGCGAGCGGGCCGTGCGGGAACCGCGGGTCGAGGGCGGGCTTCGCCGCCTTCTTCGCCGCAGGCCGCCGTGACGACGAACCCGGGCGTGCGGCGCGTTCCGGGGCGGGCTGCTCAGCGGCCGGCACGCTGCTTTCCGGGGCGACGGCCGCGGGGGCAGCGGTGGGGCCGGTGAAGGCGGCCGGGGTCGCGGGCTGCGGCACTGCGCTCGGCGGCGGAGTGGGAGCGGCGGGGCCGGTGTGCGCGGGGTACTTCTCGGCCCAGCCCTTCAGCAGCCGCTGATAGGCCTCCAGGCGCGGGGACTTCGGCTCGGAGCGGCCGTTCTCGTAGTTCTTCACCGTCTGCGTCGACGTCTTCAGTGCCGTCGCGAGACGGGCCTGGGTGATGCCGGCGGCCTCGCGCAGCCGGGCACGTTCCGCCGGGGGCGGGAGCTGCGGCTCCTCCTCCAGCAGGGCGTCGATGTTCGCGAACAGCTCTTCCTCAGATGCCATGCGTCTCTACCTCCACCGCAGACACTAGCATCTCTTACCCTGACCTTTAACCCATTCCTTTAACCCGTACGAATTCATTGAGGGGTGCAGGGTGGACGCCCACATCGGGTCTGGAACTCGCGGGAACCCGCAGGTGTGACGCTCTTCCCTCGGCAACGCGGCGAGCGGTGAGCCGATTGGCCATTGGAGGAGCACCCATCCCGCTGTCTGTCCCTCGGAGCGACCGCCGGAAACCGGCACCGCATCCGAGCACGTCGTGACACGCTGGCCGTCACCACGCACTGAGCGCACGGCACCACCAGGGGGCAGGGTGTACCAATTTCCCGATGACATCACCGATCTCGGACCGGTCGATCCCCTGGAATGGGAGACCCTCCAGACCTTGAGCCTGACGTGCACCCTGTCCCAGGCTCAGTGGCAGGCCGCACAGGCAGCGACCCATGTCACCGACGTCCAGATCGAACTCCTCACCAGCCCCGCGGGCGAAGCCGTCCCTCCGCTGTACGCCCACACCGTCAAGGAGCTCGCAACCCTCGCCTCACGCCACGACGACCAGGTCAGCGCCGTCGCATGGCGCCACGCCAGCGCCCGCCTCGTGCTGGGCATCAGCCTCCTGGACCGGCTGCTGCGCGGCGCCCCGCCCCTGACCGTCAAGACCATTGGCGACCTCGCAGCCGGCGACCCCACCCTCGGCCTGCTCCAGGACCTCCTGGGCGAACCCCTCGAGCGGTGCTCCGCCATCCGCACCGACCTGCCGCCGTACGAAGAACGCGCGGAACTGCGCGACAGACTGGCAGCGATCTTTACCTTCGCCACCGAGGACCACGACAAGGTCCGCGAGCGCCGCCTGGGAGACAGGCCGCAGGACACTGCGTGGGATGGGCTGCTGGAGTCGGCCTTCAGCGTGGGCGAGCAGCTCCCGTACGACATCTCCTACTGGCTCGACCACCGCGACGAGTGACGCAGCGCCCATGGGCGTTGACGCCGGCCATGGAAAAGCTGAAGGCCCTCACCCGCTGGTTGAGCCGCCAGCCGGAGCTGTTGCGCAACCGGCCGTGACCAGCGCCCGCGAGCCCGGACGTACTCCTCTTGCTCATCATCAGCGACGGACCGACTCGTGCTCGGTGTCGCCCTCGTAGAGCCCGAGGGGCCCGGTCTCTGCAGGCCGGCTGGCGCCGAGGACGAGGGCTCCCCTCATCCGGTGCGGTGCATAGATCCCGTGTTCCCCCCGGTCGTCTGGGAGGGCAGGCCTGCGGGCGCGACCGGCCGGAACTTGGCCAGACACAGCCCGCACAGCAGCGGCCCCTGTTCGTAGAAGTGCGGGGTGACCTGGTGACGTCGGGGCACAGGGGTGCACTCGCAGACGATCGCGAAGCGGGAACCGGAGCGCCCGCCGCGCGGCGGCGCGACGGCCTGGACGGTGGCCTGGAGCTGGACGGCGGCCGCGCCGTCGAGGGTGGTGATCACCTCAGCCCACTTCTTGGCTTCGATGTCGGGCAGCGGGCAGCGGCCCATGCCGATGACCTTGGCGGCCCTAGCGGGTGGGGTCAGCCCGACCTCGAGGGCGAGGCGGCCGTACCGCTTGTTGTGCCAGCGCCGGTCCCCTCCGCTGACGTCGACGATGCCGCGGGTGAGGGCCAGGCCGTGCGCGGCGTGGTGCAGCAGCCCCTCCATCATGGGACGGCCGCCAAGCCCGAGGGTGCCGGAGGACACCTGCAGTTCCATGGTCAGATGCTCGTCGCGGACGAAGCGTCGACTGGTGCGCAGTGCCGTGCACTTGGTCGGGTCCTGCACGCCGGCGGTGGGCGGGGTGGTGACGGAGATATCCGGGACGCCGTCGAAGCGTCGCTGGATCTCCCGCCACGCGGTCTCGATGGCGCTGATGATGACCGCGCCGTGGACGACGGACGCTGTCGCCGACAGCGCCGGCTCTGCCGCAGGGGCGGCGGGGGCGCCGGCGAAGAGAGTCAGGTCGCTCACGAGTTGCTGCCTTCGAGCTGGGCGGACGCGGGAGGTCCGCAGTTTGAGGTCGGTGATGTGGTCGGCGCGGGCCGAGGCGCCGGGCAGGCCCGCGTGGGTCTGGATGTTGCTCTCTGGGCTGGGGCGCGTGTCGCGGGCAGCGCAGCAGCGTGTCCTTCAGCCTCCGGGATGAGCTTGAACTAGTTGGGGTCCTGGCGCGCAATCTGTTCGACGAGCGGGAGGAGCCGCCCCAGGGCTTGCTGGCAGTTCGCGGCGGTGCGGACGGCCGCCTCCCGCGCATCGATGGGGGCCTGTGCCGGAATCTGGGCGGAGGCGTAAAACCTGAGGTCGCGAAGCACCTCGTGCCGGGCCTGTGGGGGCAGGTCGAGGATGTCCCGCTCCTCGACGGTGAACTGGCCGTACTTCTGCGTCGTCAGGGCTTGGAGCATCTGCCAGGTCTGGTCTCCGTCGTGCATGATGCGGCTCAGCACGACGTTCTTCTTCATGTCCGCCGACACGTTCATCATGTCGACGATGCGCGGGGTCTTGCGCTTGTCGTTGGGCTTGCGGGGCTTGTGGGCCTTGTTGCGTCCCATCTCGCCTACCTTCAGTTGCTGGTCTGTGTCAGTCCAACGACGGAGCGAGGTCCAAGTGACAGGGCCGCCGATCGAGTTCCCCCCTCCCTTTCTGGCACCGACGTCCCGCTACCGGGGGCTCGTTCTCTGTGCGTAGCTTCGCCAGCACGGGCCGTGTAACGTCCCCGTCAGCAGTCGTGGTTCCGAAGTACCGCCCGTGGACCTCACGTTCACGGGCCGTTTGCTGTTCACAGTCTCTGAGGACCAGGACGACCACCTCCGGCTCCCGCACGGTGTGGGAGCCGACTTCGAGTCCCCTTGGAGGACGCATGGCCATCGGAACCGTCAAGTGGTTCAACGCGGAAAAGGGCTTCGGCTTCATCGAGCAGGAGGGTGGCGGCCCGGACGTCTTCGCCCACTACTCGAACATCAACGCCTCCGGCTTCCGTGAGCTCCTCGAAGGCCAGAAGGTGAACTTCGACGTCACCCAGGGCCAGAAGGGCCCGCAGGCGGAGAACATCACCCCCGCCTGAGCCACAGCACGTCGATGCCCGCTCCGGTAAGCCGGGGCGGGCATCTGCATGTGTACGGCGGCCTGCAGAGTCCCGGTGATCGGACCGAAGCAGCGATTCGCTGTGGCCGCTGGAGGTTCCGGAAAGATCGGCGGCGGCGCGTGGATGGGCGACACTGGTCAGGCCCGGCGGGGAAGGGGGACGAACCCGTGACGAGCCCCGCCGGGTCATCGACGCCGGCGGCCGCCGTGGCGGTCACAGGTCGAGGACAGCGCTCAGGGCTGAGCCGATCCGGGCCATCGCGTCGGGGCCGACGTCGCCGTGCAGCGTGGCGTCCTTGAATCGCGTCGCCACGGCGAGTTGCTGAAGATTCATGGCGACGGCCGTGCGGTGCACAGGCTCGGTGATCTCCACGGACATCACGGTGTCCGGGTAGCGGCCCGCCGGGTGCAGCACGATCGCCAGGACCGCGCCGTACGCCTCGTCGAGCCCGGTCAGGGAGACGACCAGGACGTCCCGGCCGTCACCGAGGGTCCACACCTGACCACGCTTGATCTCCTCACTCACAGGCTGTCGCCCTCGCCCGCGAGGTCCTGGCCCACGCCGAGCTCGGCGAGCTGCCGGGCGGCGTCGAGGGTCGCGGCGCGGCGGGCGGCGCGCACCACGTAGGCGTTCACGCTCATGCCGGCCGCGTCGGCGGCCTGCTTGATCGAGGGGGCCAGGTCGTCGGGGACTCGGAGCGTCATCGCGGTAATCGACATGCCACCAGATTAGACACCGCAATGTGGTGGCGTCACGGGCGAGGCGAGAAACGAGGGTCTTCGGCTCGATCTAGAAATCGAACATCTGATCCAATGGGGGTATGGGCACTCAGACGATTCCGGATGATCTCGTGCGTACTCAGGTCGACGCGCTGCGCACCTACGAAGCGCTCGCGCGCACAGCCAACGGGCGCTCGCGTACCGCGCTGCGCCGCCTCCTGGTCCAGCTCACCGCACGCGTGGACGCACACCCGCACTGGCAGGGCCGCACTCCCCCGCCGGGCGCCCGCTTCGAGGTACGGCGCCGCGCCCGCGACCGGATCGCGGGCGCGCGGGAAACGGCCCGGACATGACCTCTCAACAGCGGAAGCAGCGGACGCACGGCGAGGACCCGGCGACATGGCTGGAGGCTCAGGAGCCCACCCAAGCACCGCCGTGGCGGGCGGACATGGGGCCGCAGCCGCAGGTGTTCACGTGGCCGCACGGAGACCGGCCCGCGTTCTACGTCCAGGTCGGCACGGATTGGCGGTACGCGCCCGTGGGAGCGCGCTACGAGTGGCCCGACGGCAGGATCTCGTACGCGGTCGAGGTCTCGGTGGGTGAGCGCGGCAGCAGCCGCGTGTTCCGCACGTACTGGTGGCCGAGCCCGCGGCTGCGTCGCGCGCACGGCAGCCGGGTGCCGGCCTCCACCTCCGGGCGGGGCGGCGCGTACGGGACGATGCCCGCGCTGCACGACTCCCGACCCACACGCGGCCGGACACGGCAGAGGCCCGGTCCGCCGCAGCACGGGGGATGACCGCGACGGACCGAGGATCCGCACCGTACCGCCCGGCTCCGGGCCTCACACCCGGAATCGGGTGGTCCCCAGGGGGAGTTCAACCTGGTCTTGAAGCGCTGCTGTGCGTGGCCGCGCAGGCCTTCGGGGCAGGACTCACACGCCCTGCGCCATCAGGACAGCTCCTCGCGGCAGCGCTGCTTGGGTGCCTCGCGTCAGGACGTGCCGTGCCCGGGTCAGGTCACGACCTGGAGCAGTCGATTTCACGGATCGCCTCCGCCGCCCGGAGGTTGTGGCGAGCATGGACGCATGACGACTCCTGCATACGTACCGGTCATGGAGCTCATCCGCGCGGGCCTGGACCCCGCCAGTCATCAGGAGGGCGTCCACGCCCCCGTGGATCTGCCGACTGGCCGGGTCGTGGCGGCCGCCGCCCGCGCTGATGTGGACGACGATGGCATGCGGAACATCTCCCTGCTCGCGGCCGGCATCGCCATGGCGGCCATCGGGCTCACCGCGGAGCTGGCCGGGCGGCGCGGACAGGAGCCCGAGGAGTTCCTGGACTCGATGGAGGGCGCCGCCCGTTCCGACGACGGGTTCGACGGCAACGGCGAACTGGTCCAGGTGCTGCGCGGCATGCTCAGCGACCAGGGCGCGGCCGCCTCAGAGCTCATGGGGCAGATCTTTGCCCGCGACCAGGCGCAACTTTTTGACCTGTTGGTCGAGTTCGGCGCCTACTGCGGCACCTGCATCAAACTCCTGGAGCGCGTGTTCCAGGTCCCTGTCGACGAGGTCCTCCAGGACCTCGAGGACATGCTGAAAGAGACGAGCCCGTCATCGTAGGACCGGCCGGCGAACGGGCCGGGCCGGAAGTCGCTGATGGATCAACGGGAGGGAACGCAATGACCTACGAGGACCGCACCTACCACGGCATCAGGGTTGGCCCCGAGAGCGAACGGGGCGACGACGAAAAATGGGAACCGGCCCGAATCCTGGTCGAGAAGCCCGAGTTCGGCCCCACCCAGCGTCAGTCGGTGACGCTGCTGCGCGAGCTCGCCGAGCCGGAGGACCGCGGTTTCGGCTGGGGCTACAACGGCGGCGGCACCAGTGTCGCGGCCGCCGCGATCCTCGCCGACGCACTTGACCTCGGCGACCCCGACGTGAGCGGCATCGGCTTCCTGTCTCCCGCCGAGGACGACGTGCTGTCGCAACTGCGGGAGGACTTCTGCGACGACGTCCTGTCCCAGCTCTGCGACCAGTGGCGGCTGCGCCGCGGCGTCATCCTGCGCTGGTCGCGGGCCTGGTACCTGCAGCGCGGCATCACCGACCTGCCCGCCGCCCTGACGGAGCTCCCGCCGCTCCAGAGCCAGACCTCCTGATCATGGGATCGGTGAAAGCCGCGCGGACGCGCCGCTCCTGGTGGGGCCGCCTGGCCGACACCCTCCGCGGTCGGGACACCGCGGCGCCCGCCGCATCGGCTGTCCCGTTCAACAGCCCGGAGTGGAAGGTCGATCCCGACACAGAGGACTGGTGCTATCTGCCACCCAGCTCTCCGGCCGGGCAGCAGGAGATCCAGGTGTGCGCGCCCGACGGCTACGACTTCGCCCGCCTGGTCTGGCAGGCCTGCGAGCAATGCCGCCTCGGGCTGATCCTGAAGATCAGAGTCACCGGGCCGTGGCAGCGTCACGGATACGGCTCGCGCATGGTCTGCCTCGCCCTGCTCGGCTGTGACGGGTACCGGTGGACCACGACGCCGCAGTTCGAGGACGGCCGATCGTTCTTCCCCGCCCTCACCGAGACAACCGGTGTGGCCTTCTCCCCGCACTCCGAACTGTGCGAGCACATGAAGCTGCGAGAGCGACGGCATGCCCACCCCCAGCAGCAGATCGATCCGCCGCCCAGATAGCCGGATGGCTCGCAGAGCGGCTCGACGCGCGAGCCGCTCTGCGCTGGACGATACGAGTTAGACCTGCATATAGCGTCGTTATATGGAGGAAAAGGAAGTCGCGCAGGCGCAGTGGCATGCCCTCACCGAGAAGGTGCAGCAGGAGGGGCTCACACCCGAGAGCGAGACCGCGGTGCACGACACGATCGTGCGACTGGCTGCGGCCCACGGCATTGAGCTGGTCCCCGTCGACCCGATCACCGGCCAACCGCTGCTGGCTTCGTTCACTTCAATCGACAGCGTTTGTCTGTCAGTTCGGGAGTCGTCCGGTGCTCTTCCGTAGCGGAAATGTTCACGGGAATTGAAGTCGCTGCGTGGGGTGTCCCGCTCTCCTGGGGATCTGTTCCGGTAACAGCACTTGCGCGGCGATCTATGAGAACGCGATCCTGGCAAGCTGAGCAGACGCGTGGGTCGCCGGCTGCCGGGGTGGCTCGTTGGGGCTCACCGTGGCGGTCGCAGGCGTACGGTCGAGGAGTGGACTACAAAAGACGGGCGAGGCTGGCCTCTCAACAACGAGTCGATCATGCCGAGCAGTGCGCGACTCGATGCCTTGCTGAGTCCGAGAAGCACACGGCCGCCGCAGAAGTCGGCAATCCGGCCTTCCATACCCGTATGAGCACCCTGTACCTCGACATGGGTGAGGTGCATCGATCATCAGCGAAGCGGCAACGGGCCACCGCCGCTCTCCTGCACAGCCCTCAGGTCTTTGAACGCTACCCATGCCCCTGAGTGCCTGTTTGAGGAGAGGCCGCAGGAGTGGCCCTGCTGAGGGGGGCTCAACAGGGCCACTCCTGGGCTGTGCCCTTATTGCCAAAGGCACCGGAAGGGTGAGATCGCCGTCCTGAGGTCTTGGGACGTCTAGGTGCACGGCTATTGCGGCCAGCCCACGATCTCGTCCTTCTCTTCAACCATCGCATGGCTGCCGGGTGGTTGAGCGGGCGTTGGTGGAACCGGGTCCGCTCAACCGGTGGGCGTGCATACTTGGTCCAACACCCGGGTACACGTGAACAACGACTGGGCGGCCGAGACCCCGCTTGGCCTGGTGGCGGCCACCGCCCAGCCAGATCACTGACGGCAGGGCGGCGGCCGCGGGCGCGATCCCCCAAAGCTCCCCACTTCGGGCTTCGCGCGGGACATTCTCCCCGGGTGGCCGACGGAGTGCGGGAGTACTCCGTCGGCCTGGCCGTTTTCCGGGAGAACGCGGTCGATTGCTGTCCTGTTCGGAGCGTAAGCGCCGGGCTTCTTTACGGACAGAGGCCGGTTGGGCCGGGACGAACCGATCAGGGAGCTTCCAGGGCGGACAAGGGGCTGCAGTCACGCGGGGGGCCGCAAGGTCACCGTGGTACGACGGGCAGGAGTTCGTTGAGGCCGGTGCGGTGGAGAGCTTCACAAACGGGTGCGCTCACGGCGAGGAGAGAGAGGCTGCCGCCGACGTGGTTGGCGGCGTGCCTGATTCCCAGGAGGGTGAACAGGCTTCCATTGTCGCACCAGGTGACGGCGGAGAGGTCGAGACAGAGGTGCCGGCCGCCGCGTTCGAGAGTGCGGACGACGGTACTGATCAACTCGCCAATACTGCTGGTGTCCAGTTCACCGGCGAGGGCGAACACGCAGAAATGGGCGCCGTCGGGCGAGACCTGGTGGGTGGTCAAGCGGTCCATGCCGATGCGATGCCCTCCGCGAGCCCCGCCCAAAGCGGACGGGGAAAGTGTTGCCTTCGGTGTTCAGCGGCGGTCGGCGGGGGAGGCGGTCCGGCCGTCACCGGACGTCGTCAGCCGGACCGGGCGGGTTCCGCGGTCTTCGCCCGCGTGGATGCCAGGCGGTAGGAGTCGGTGCCCGTCTCGATGATCGTGCCGTTGAACGTGAGCCGGTCGACGATGGCCGCGCACAGCCGCGGGTCCGTGAACGTCTTCGTCCAGCCGCCGAAGGACTCGTTCGAGGCGATCGCGACGCTGTTCTTCTCCTCGCGCTCGGTCAGGACCTGGAACAGCAACTCCGCGCCGCGCCGGTCCAGTTCCATGTAGCCCAGCTCATCGATACAGAGCAGGTCGACACGGCCGTAGCGGGCGATGGTCTTGTTGAGCTGCTTCTCATCGGCTGCCTCGACCAGCTCGTTCACCAGCTTCGTGGCGAGCGTGTAGCGGACCCGGAAGCCCTTCATCGCGGCCTCGGTGCCCAGCGCGATCAGCATGTGCGACTTGCCGGTGCCGGAATCGCCGATCAGGCAGAGCGGCTGTCCCTTGTTGACCCACTCGCAGCTGGCGAGGGTGTGGATGGTGGCGGCGTCGATGTTCACGTTCGCGGCGAAGTCGAAGCTGCGCAGGGACTTCTCCCTGGGGAAGTTGGCGGCCTTGATCCGGCGTTCCGAGCGGCGGCGGGCCCGGTCGTCGCACTCGGCCATCAGCAGCTCGGCGAGGAAGCCGCGGTAGCTCATCTGCTCCTTGAGCGCCCGGTCGGCGATCTCGGAGAACTCCTTGCGGATCGAGGGCAGCCGCAGCATGCGGCAGGCGGTGTCGATGGCGGCGTCGGCGGCCTGCTCGGTCAGACCTCGCTGGCGGGGAACGGTCACTGGGCTTCTCCCTCTCGCTGGTCACCACCGCTGTCGCGACGGTGTCGGAGCAACTGGTCATAGGGCGTCACCGACGGCAACGGCCGGGTGTCCGGCGGCAGATGCGCCAGCCTCCACTCATGCAAGAACGTCACGTTCGCCGACGCCCGGCCCACCGATTCGGGCGCCAGGACGGCCGGTGCAGGCGGCTCGTCCTCGCTCTGGGCCGTCTTGCGTGTCTCCAGGGCGACCGCGTCCGCGGTCAGCGCGCCGGCCCGCAGGGCGGTGGCAAGCCCGGCGACCAGGTACTCGTGAGGAATGTGCCGCCCCAGCAGCAGCACCTCGATCAATGCCCGGGTGCCGTCGCGCTCGCCGTGGACCCTGACGGCCTGGGCCCACCAGGCGTCGTGGACCGGGGTGAACTTGCCCGCGGAGCGGGCCTGTTCCAGCGCCGTCGCGCCGGGAAGGGCACCCGGTTTACGGACCAGCGCCTCCAGGTAGTGGTCCAGCTCCAGGCGGCAGCCGCCCTTGGCGATCAGCCGTTCATGCCGGGCAACTTCCATATTCTGGTCGTAAACGACCAGGTGAGAAGCATGCAGCACCACGCGGACCCGCTTGCCGATCAGACGGACCGGAACCGAGTAGCGGTTCGTCCTGACCTCGATCTGGCTGTAGCGATCGACCCGGGGCGTGAACACCCGGCCCGTCTCGAACGGCTCCTCGGGCAGCGGCAGCAGCAGCGGCTGTTCGAGCGCGAAGCACTCATCGATCGTCCGCGGACGGGATCCGATCCGGCGCCGTCCGTCGTGCAGATCCCACTGATCGACCATCTCGTTCAGTTCCGCGAGCGAGGCCACCTCCGGCACCGGGGCGAAGTGATTGCGCCGGAAGTACCCGATCTGCCCCTCGACGCCGCCCTTCTCATGAGCCCCCTCGATGCCCGGGCGGCAATAGAAACTCTCGATGCCGAAGTGCGACTTGAAGGCGATCCACCGGTCGCTCTCCACCCGCGCCCGGCTCAGCCCCAGCACCTGCGCGACGGCCGCCTTGAGATTGTCGTAACGGATCTTGTCCCGCGGGACCCCGCCCAGCGCCCGCAGCGCGTGAACGTGCCCTTCGAAGAAGGCTTCCTGGCCGCAGGACGCGAACACCCGGTGGACGGCCTTGCCCGAATACGACAGGCGCAGGGAGAACAGATAGCAGATCACCAGCTCACCGGCGAGGCGCACGCTCACGTCGCCGAAGTCGACCTCGGCCTCCATACCCGGCTGATGGGTCTGCGGGATGAACGCCTCAAGAGGCGCCTTGCCGGAAGCAGCCAGGACCTCGGGTTTCCGCTCCGCGACGTAGCGCCGGACCATCGGATACGACACGTCAGCGCCGTGCTCCTCGATCAGCCGGTAGAAGATCCGGCTGACCGTGTGCCGCTGCTTACGCGGCGCATCCAGGTCCGCCTGCAAGATCCCGTCAATCACCCCGCGGTACGGATCGACGCCCTTCGCACGCGGCGGAAGCTGCTTGCGCGGCTGCGGCCACGCGGAGTCAACAGCCTTGCGCACCGTCCGCCACGACACGTTGTACTTACGCTCCAGCGCCCGGACCGACATGCCGCCACGGTGGTCACGCCGGATCGCCGCGTACAGCTCGACCTTCGACATCCGCGGCATGACCAGGCCCTTTCACCAGGAACACCTCGATACTGTCCCCGCAAGCACCCAACCGCCTTCAAAACTCGTGAACATCACCCGACCGTGGAACCAGGTGACTCCCAAACCGGTGTACAGCCGTCGCCGCTACTCGTGAACAAAGCCAGTGGCCCAGGTGCGTGGCCTGATTCCGACCAGTGCGGAGGTCTTCCTGCTGGTGGTCGTCTCCGGCCGGCCATTTGCGCTGGAAGCGGAGCGGGTGTCTGTGCCGCCGCTGAGCGACCGGTACGCGGTGCAGCTGGTGCGCAAGGTGGCAGGGCGGGAGAGGTACGCGCTCGCCAAGGAGCGGATGCCGCAGGTGTTGCAGGCGTGTGCGGGTAACGCCTTTGCGCTGAAGGCAGAGGCACTGCGCCTGCTGTCCGAAGGGGGAGAGACGGCAGGCCACGGGCACGCAACCGAGGACACGGCACCCGACCCGCTGCGAGGGGCGGTGCGCGGCGTGTGCGACTGGCTTCGGCCCGGGACGGCGCGGCTCGCGCGGCTGACGGCTCTGGGCGGATGGCCGCTCGTTGATGCCCGGTTGGCTGCTGCGGCGGCCGGCGTCACGCCGCAGGAGGCGGCGGAGATGCTGGCCGAGGCGGCGGAGGCCCAGCTTCTCGAATGCACGGCCGATGACCGGTTCCGGTTTCGGCCTGAAGTGCGGCGCATCCTGGCGGACGCGGCAGGGGCAGAGGACGGCATACCAGCCTGCACCGCAGCCGTGGAGGGCGTACTCGAGCATCTGCTGAACCGCGCCCTAAACGCCGCGCACGCAGCGCTGCCCAGCAGCTGGCGCACCGAACCCGCTCTGGAGAACGGGGAGTTGTGCGATGGCGAGGCACAAGGCATCGCCGTCCTGTCGGCAGAAGCCGCCAACCTGGTTCACGCCGTTGCCGTGGCCGACGAGTACCGGTACGTCGACACGGCGCTGCGTCTGGCCCGTGCCTTGTGGCCGCTCCAACTCAAGGCCGGCCACTGGGACGAGGTACTGCCTGCGCTACGCGTCGCGACCCGCTGCGCCGACCGGCATCGGCCGGACTCACCCATGGCGGGTGCGCTCCATTTCCAGCACGCACACTGCCTCGGAGAGCTGAGGCAGTGGAGCGGCGCCGAGCAGGCTGCGCGTGCCGCCGCTGCGTGCGAGCGAGCAGCCGGGCATCTGCGCGGTGAGGCGTCGGCCGTCGAGCTACTCGGCCTCCTGGAGCTCGCTCAGTGGCGCGATGAGCCTGCCTACGAACATTTCGTCGAGGCGGAAGGCATTCTGGGTCGGATCGGGGCAGGCGAGGAGGGCGCTCAGGACTTGCCGCGGGCGTTGGCCTTGACGGGGCGGCATCGCGGACGGGCATTGCGCGGTATGGGGCGCCTCACGGAATCGAAGGAGCTCCTTGAGGCGGCAGTGGAATTCTTCGCGACGCAGGGAGAGGGCTACAACCAGGCCCGCGCCCTCACGGACCTCGCCGAGACACTCCACTACATGGGCGACGACGACACAGCCCTGAGCCGGATCAGCGAGGCCGAGCGGCTGCTCACTCCTGCCGCGACCCCACACTTGCGCTATCTGGCAAGTCTGCGGCAGCGCTGTGCGGACGTGCAAGGCCCCCAGTGACGTCTACGGCGTGGACGGCCCCGGAGGTGTGAAGTCGAAGGGTGAGGCCATCGGGCGGAACGGAATGGCCTGAAGCCAGCCATGCGTGAAGAGCCGAGGCGCCTGCCGCGGGGTCCACGTCAGCGTCCGGCTGCGAGGCCAAAAGGAACTGCCCGTGCTTCCGAGTGTGCACGCGGCACACGTCATGCTCACTCACGTAGGCGGCGGCCGAACAGTGTGGGTAGAGGTGCAGCGCTTCTGCGGCCCAGGCCGCTGCGCCACCCAGGCGTGCATCGTCTGCGGGGCCGTCCCGAGTGATCACATCGGCCAGTTCCAAGGCGCTGGGGTCGCGGGTCTGTTCGTGCACGGCGAGATGCGTGCTGCCATCCGCGTCGTACGGACTGTACGGCTGAGCGGTCGACCGTGTGATCACGATGTCGGTGCCGCTGATCCGCGTATAGACGTGCAGGGGAACCGTACGGGTCGGCGGGTCGAATGGGGGCAGGGGCAGTGGCTCGAGGAGGGCCGGTGCGGGCGGTTCGGGGAGGTTGAGGAGCGAGTAGAAGTGGCGCCTCAACAGCGGTGCGGACCTGCCTGGGGCTGACGTGATGAACTCGGCGCTGTCCGGCTGCGGGCGATGCCCGGTGATCAGCTGGGTCAGTTGTGCCTCTAGCGGGGCATACGGGTCGAGACGAGGTGCCTGTTCGACGAACGTGGCGAGCGGTGCCTGGGGGTCCAGTCTCCCGTCCCCGGGCGCAGCGATGAGGACGGGTATATCGAGGGCGGAAGCGTAGTAGGACACGGCACCGAAGTCGCCGACGACAGCATCGGCAGCGAGGATGGCCTGCCGCCAGTGGTGCACGGGGTCGATCAGGGCCAGCCCGCTGCGCACGGCCCGGTCGAGCCAGGCGCGTATTTGGCCCGGACCGTGGCCGAACCAAATATTTGGGTGCAGTACGGCGGCGACGCGATAGTCGTCGGCCGGCAGCTCAGTGGCGAGGCGAGGCAGCAGGCTCGGCAGTACGTCGTGCTGCTGGTCGCCGAAGAGGCCCTCGGGGTTCCACGTGGAGTTGATGACGACGAGGCGCTGGCCACGGCGCACCCCAAGCGCGCGCCGGAAACGGGCGCGGTACCGACGAGCGGCGAGCATACGGTCGAAGCAGGGGTCCCCGGCGAGGACGGCGGCGTCTACCGTCGCCGGACACACGCGTCGCAGTCGGTCCAGCTGCTCGGGGTGGGACAGTACGAGTCCGTCCACGAATTGTTCCCCGTTGGGCAGCAGCCATTCCGGGGACAACCCGAAAGTCGGCTCCCGGCTCCCGGCCAGTTTCTTAGTATATCCGACCCCGTGCGAGAGAATGCTCAACTTTCCATTAATCGAGGGGAGTTGGCCGCCAAAGCTTGCAGAGATGGCAAGATCCACTGGGGTGGAGAGGGCTTGTTTCCAGGGCAGTACCGGTAGCCCCAGCGCTGTGAAGAGTTCGCCGATCCCGCCCTGGAAGGCGGAGGACTCGGTCGATGTGGCAAGGAGCTGGATGCGGAAGTCGTCGTGAAACAGCGGCAGGATATCCATCAGTCGGTTGGCAGAGGTGACGTTGTGGACGACGAGGAGGATCCGGTGTTGTGGTGTTCGGCAGGTCCATCGTTCGGCACCGGGCCCGACCGGCACACGTATCGGCGACGAATCGACGGTCCTCACGTGTACCCCTCCCAGGCCTGCGGTTTCGCCATCGAGCGATCACCCTAGCTGTACCGAGCCGCTATCGACGCCAGCTGGGTCCGACCCTGCAGAGGGGGTGGGTGGTGGTGGCTTCTGTTGGCGCTGAGAGAGCGAGCCAGATGAGTGTCTGAGGTTCGCCGAGGAGCCGGATGCGCCAGACCAGTGGCAGCCTGGATAGGTGTTGTCATTTCTGCGGTGCGGGGCAGGACGAAGATGCGGCTGATGTTGCTGAGGCTGACCGGTTGGGTGCAGCGGGTCAGGCCGATGCCAGGGGCGAGCCTATCCATGCTTCCAGCGTTTCTTAGAATGCGTATCTGCCCCCTTGGTCTGTGGGGTTACTGCGGCGTGTGGAGGCTCTGCTGTGGATTGCGGCTCTCCGCGGCGAAGGACTTTGCCCTTGCGGCCGCCGCCTGAAGTAGGGCTCGGCGCCGATGCCGTGCGCAGGAGTAGAGTGGAAGGACCAAGGGCACTTCGTACACCGGCATCCATGCGGGTCTCGTCCTCGGTGAGCAATGACATCGGGGACGGCCGCGCGTCGGCTCCGAAGACGGGTTCGCATCATGCCCGCGACCGCCCTTTCCTCCCTCGGCTCCACCCCGCCGACTCCTGCTGTCGCCGTCCGGATGGCGCTCAAGTCCCCGACGGGCCGGGGCCTGCTCGACGGCGCCTGGTGGCCCGCCTCCCGCGACCTGGCCGCTGAACTGCCGTCCCTGGCGCAAGCACTCGACCCGCTGTGGGGTCGAATCACCCGGGTCGCGGTCAACCCGATGCTGTGGCCCGTCGTGCCGCGCAAGGTGCCCGTCCAGGGCCGCGTACTGAAGGTCGGCTGGTTCACTCCCGAACTCGACCCGCACAAACTGCTGTTGCTGTCGTACGGAACCGGCCGCTTCGACCTCCTCGTGATTCCACCGGAGACCGCCCCCGCCTCCGCCGCCCGCCTGATGGCCGCGGCGAGCGATCCGGACGGGCCGCCGCTGACCGCCACTGACCTCATTGCCGCCGAGAACGCACGGCACGGAACCCACGATGTCGGCGCGGCGGACCGGCGGCAGAACGCCGAGGAGTCGTGGGAGTACGAGGGCGGCGCGACTTCCAGCCACGCCGTTTCCGGCCCCGTGGTGGCGGGGCGGTGACCGCCGTGGACGCCGCACTGACCGCAGCCGCCTTTCTCGTCCTGGTCAGCATCGCCGCGTACGTGATCCACCGCCTCAACAGCCAGCACGCCGAAAGGATCGCCTTGCGGACCTACAGCCGACCACTGCGCGGCCGCCGGACACCTGCCGAGCGGGCACACGCGGCCGCACCGCCCGCCCCTCCCACCGTCCCGCCCGTTGCTGCCGACCGAAACGACCACCGCGACGGCGGCCGCGGGCGACTGCCGGCACGCCGCCACCGTGACCGCACCACCCACAAGCGGGCCCGCTGAACCGGGCCGCCCTGAACGAACTCTGACCGGAAGTGGAGCTGCGCACGGGCCAGCCCTGCATACGTGCTCGATGAACTGCGCCGCAGGCTACGGCGCGTGCGCGCGGAACTGCGGTGAGCAGCCCTGCTCTCCGTCCACGAACGCAGCCCGGCGCCCGGCTCGCTACTGCATCTGTCAACGCCCCGGCACCAGGCCGGTCGACTTCGACCGCAGTCGGCCATCGACGCGCACCGGGAGGGCATGCTCGCGCCTTTGCCACCCGGGGAGGAGACTGAACAGGTTGGGACGCCACCGAGAGTGTCCCCAAAGCCCCTGGGGGTGAGCGGGGCATGCCTGAGCCGTCGCATGAGGACCGGATGGCATCGGCGTTCGTCGATCTTGCGGACACGCTGGTGCAGGATTTCGACGTCATCAATTTCCTGCATTCCTTGACCGAGCACTGCGTGGACCTGCTGGACATCGCCGCGGCCGGCGTATTGTTGGCGACCCCGCAGGGCCGGCTGGTGGACGCGGCCGCGTCGGACCAACGCACCCGCAAGCTGGAGCTGGCCGGCATCGAGTGGGACGAGGGCCCCAGCCGGGACTGCTTCCACTCCCGCGCCCCGGTGACCGTCGGCTGCCTGGACACTCCAGTGATGCAGACCCGGTGGCCGCACTTCGCCCCGGCCGCCCTGGAGTTGGGATTCACTTCCGTGACGGCGGCCCCGCTGCGGCTGCACGACCAAGTAATCGGTGCACTGAACCTGTTTCGCGACGCGCTCGACCCGCTGCCCGCTGCCCAGGTGCGACTGGGCCAGGCGCTGGCGGACACCGCCACCATCGGCGTCCTTCAACAGCGGGCGGTGAGCGAGCAGATGACCGTGAACGCGCAGCTGCAGGCCGCCCTGGACAGCCGGATCGTCATCGAACAGGCCAAGGGTTTCCTCGCCCACCGCCGCCAGGTCCCCCTGGATGAGGCCTTTCGGCTCATGCGCAGCCACGCCCGCGCCCACCGCACCCGGCTCACCGAGATCGCCCGCCAGGTCCTGGACGGCAGCGCGGATCCGTCGTTGCTGGACTCAGGACAGTGAAGCGCCGCCCGGGTCCGGCTGGGCCCAGTGGGGATTTTTTGTCTCCAGATCATCCACGGAGGGGGTGACAAGGATGGTGGCCCCGGAACGCGTGATGGTGTCCTACCTGCGGGCCATCACCTCGCATCACGGCCCCGGGCTGGGCCCGGTGCCACTTCAGGGGTGCGCCCGGGAACTCGGCCTGGACGGCCTGGCATTGCTGCTGGGGCCCGGTGGCAACCCTCCCGAGCTGGTGCAGTCCTTCGGCGAACACACCGCGGCCCTGGAGGACCTGCAGCGCGTCCAAGGGCAAGGCCCGAGCCTGGACGCGGCCGAGTACGGGCTGCTGATGCTGCTGCCGAAGGTGTCCGATCCCACCGCCTTCGCCCCCACCCGCTGGCCCGGCCTGCCCGTCGCCATCGAGGAGATGGGGGTGGGCGCCGTCTTCGCCTTCCCGCTGCGCATCGGAGTCATCGCCCTCGGCGCGCTCACCGGCCATCGCAACCGACCCGGCTCCCTCAGTCCCGACCAGCTGGCCGACGCCTTCACTCTCGCCGACACCCTCGCCCAGGCCATCATCGCCCAGGCCGCCGGGATGGATGGACCTGAGGCACGGCTGCTGGACGAGCCCGGCCTGCACTTCGCCGAGGTCCACCAGGCCACCGGGATGCTCTCCGCGCAACTGAACATCAGCTGTGCCCAGGCCCTCATCCGGCTGCGCAGCCATGCCTTCAGCCACAACCTCTCCTTGCTGACCACCGCCCGCGACGTCCTGAGCCACCGGCTCCGCCTGGACAACCCGGACAGCCCTTGGCCGTAAGCCTCTCAGCTCGTGACGCCGGACCCGCTGAGAACTCCGGTCTGCACGGGGTCGCTCGCCTGCCGGAAGCTCCTCTTGGCAGAGACGGGTGTCTCAACGCGGGAGGCGGACGTGGATGGTTTTTCCCCGTCCGGGGCCGGGGGTGACGGACACCCCGTCGGCCAGGTGGCGGATCAGGGGCCACCCGAACCCGCCGGTGTCGTCGTTGAGGTCGGCTTCCCGTTCGCGTGGGGGAGCGGGGTTGCGGTCGCTGACCGCGACGTGCACGGCGTCGGTGGTGGCGCTGAGGCGGAGCATGTAGTGGCCGCCGCCGTGCCGTAGGGCGTTGGTGGCCAGTTCGGAGACCACCAAGGCCAGGGTTTCCGCGGTTGCAGGGGCCGGAGCCGGGTCGAGCCCTTCGGCGAAGGCGTGGGCGACGCGGCGTGCTCGTGGGACGCCGGCCGGGCTGTCGTCTTCGAGAGCGACGGAGGGCCTGAGGGCTGCCGTGTCGGTTGTCGTCGTGTCGTTCATGCGTTCACACCTCCACGTGGGTCGGTTGTGCCGCTGAGCCGAGCTTGTGCCCGACGCGTCGGTCTTCAACCCCGACGCCACTCTTCCGTGCGCGCGCGAGACAGAAGTTCCAGCACCACCCATGAAGGAAATCTGTTGCGGCGGGAGTAGACATTGGCGTGTGCGGAGGTTAGTGTTTCTCCCGTAGCCAGGAAGTCCAAGAAGGTGCGGCAGAGACGAACTGCCGTGCAGGCAAAGTCAAGCAGTACGGAACGGCGGCGGAGCGGCAGGGCCGAAAGCGATGGGCCCCGTCACTGGCTGCCGGGCCGCGCGACCCCAGGGGTCGTAGGCAGTACCCGCGATATCCAGCACAACCGAGTAACCCGATGAAGTAAGGAGCAGACGCCATCAGGATCGCCCGGGCGAGGAAGAACGCAGCCCGGGTACCGCAGGCCCCGGATTGGAAGGTGGTCCCCGGTCACGCAACCGCGATCCCCGCAGCCCCGCCCTCCCAGGCGGGCCGACGGAACAAGAAGGCCGGCGCACTGAGCCGGTAGATGGTGTTGAAAGCTCGGGGCCCGGGTGCCAGTACGGCACCCGGGCCCCTCGATGCGGTCCCCGGAAGAAGAGGTCTATGCCCCCTCGCAGTACCCGCCCCGTCGACAAGTTCGACGACGACGACTACCCCGCCTACACCATGGGCCGGGCCGCCGAGATGCTCGGCACCACTCCCGCGTTTCTTCGCGCCCTGGGCGAGCACCGGCTGATCACGCCGCTGCGGTCCGAGGGCGGCCACCGCCGCTACTCCCGCTACCAGTTGCGCATCGCGGGCCGCGCCCGTGAACTCGTCGACGGCGGCACGCCCATCGAGGCCGCCTGCCGCATCATCATCCTCGAGGACCAGCTCGAAGAAGCACAGCGCATCAACGAAGAACTCCGCACCCAGCCCAAGCCCTCGGCCTGACCTCGCACAACCCGCCTCAGCGGTGATTCAGCTCAAGGGGCCCTCAGGTGCCGCGTTACCAACGCCGACGACAGTGTCGTCACGATGCTCATGGCCCGGCAGATGGGTAGATGGGTCACGAGCAGGTCGGGGCCGGGCTTGATGTATCAGTCCAGGCGGGCTGCTTGGCCGCGCGTCATGGCTCTCCCAGCGGCGGTAGCGGCAGGTCGGTCAGTTGCAGGTCGTCGTAGACGATGGCGTGGGCGAGGTCGGCGAGGGTGGTGTTGTGGGTGTGGGCGTGGGCGCGCAGGAGGGCCAGGGCCTGGTCGATGGTGACGGTGTGGCGGTGGCTGATCTTGCCGATGGCCTGGTGGATGACTGCGTCGGTGGGTGCGAACCAGGTGCTGTCGGTGTCGCCCTCGGTGGGGGCCAGGGCGGTTAGGAGGAGCAGGTCGGCGGCCTGGACGTGGGTGAGCGCGGTCTGTCGTTCGCTGCGGGACAGCGGCCCTGGCCGGTCGCGGTAGGCGCACAGCACGATGCCCACGCCTTCCGCCACAAACAGCCCCTGCTGCAGACGGCCGACCACGTCGTCACCAACCACACCCTCGACTGACCACACCGCCACGAGCGCAGTGGTGCCCTCGCGCCTCTCCCACGCCCGGCTGGGTATCGGGCGACCGCCCCCAGGCGCCGACTCGAGACGGCGGCCGCCCCTGCCTCATATGGGGCGGGTCCCGTCCCGCCGACTGGCCGGCGAGACGGGGCCATCGTGGAATGGGGCAACTCGTGGCTCTGCCCCGAACCACGAGACCCGATACAGGGTCCCGCTCCGAGGGAACCCTGCACCTCTGAATGCCACTCGGGCCGCGGTTCAAACCCCCGTCGACTGCAGCCCCGGCCCCGAGCGATTCGCCGGGCGCGATGGTGGAGCCGAGTCACAGTCGGGTGCGTCAGCAGTGAGGCTGCCGCGCTCGCAGAGCATGCGGCTGGTCTCGCGTACGTGCTGGCTCTTCTTGACGGTGGCCCGGGCGGCGCGCCGTATCTCGCGGGCGTGTTCAAGGATGTCCTGCTGCCGCTCCCAGCCCACCGGTCGCTGCTCGTCTCTCATGACGGTCGCGTTCCCGAGGGCCTGCCAGGAATGCGGAATCAACCTCGCCATTTTGTCGTCAACCGGATTCAAGCAGAGGGGAGTTGCGCGACGCCGGGTGTAGTTTCAGGTGGAGACCTGAGCAGGCTGGCGGCCCGCCGCCAGCGGGTCAGGCTGGCAGCGGACCGCCTGCGCGGGGATGAGCGGAGTGCTCCCCTTCAATGCCGCGCCTCCCCGCGCTTCCTGCCCTCGCCGGCACCGGGGGTGCGCGGGAGTCAGGCCCCGGGGTGGAACAGTCCGGGAGGGCGGCGCAGGGTCCGGGCTGCTTTTTGTCGGCGAGGCGGCCTGGACCACTAAACGTGGTGTGGGGCCCAGTTGACCCGGGGACTGGGGGCGTGTGGCGGAGTGCTGTCTGCCCGTGATGGCTCCCGCCATCGACCCACATTAGCGGTGCTGGCGGGTGTAGGACCCCCGTCGGTTCGGGGCTCTCTGGAATTTGCAAGCTGTCAGCACGGGGCGGCCGGGGCGAGACAGACCATGTGAGGCCGGGCGGGGCATATGAGGGCGGGCAGTCGGGTGCCCGGCGCGGACTCGATGAGGCGGGGCACGGCTGCAGGGCGAGGCCGAGGCCGGAAGGCCGTGACTGGCCGAGGTGAGCCCCGGCGGCGTTCGCTCACGGGATGTTGATTATGTCGTCCCTGCCATGCCGCCGTCTGCGGCACACCAGCGGCTCGCGTGAGGAAGCCGGGGCACGTGGACTTGGAACCGCGGCCCCTGTCCTCCCCCTGCAGAAGCCGTACGCACGTCGATGCCCGCCCCAGCGAGCCAGGGCGGGCATCGACGTGCGTACGGCTCAGGCGGGAGTGATGTTCTCCGCCTGCGGGCCCTTCTGGCCCTGGGTGACGTCGAAGTTCACCTTCTGGCCTTCCAGGAGCTCACGGAAGCCGGAAGCATTGATGTTCGAGTAGTGGGCGAAGACGTCCGGGCCGCCACCCTCCTGCTCGATGAAGCCGAAGCCCTTTTCCGCGTTGAACCACTTGACGGTTCCGATGGCCATGCGTCCTCCAAGGGGACTCGAAGTCGGCTCCCGCACCGTGCGGGAGCCGGAGGTGGTCGTCCTGGCCCTCAGAGACTGTGAACAGCAAGGCGCCCGTGAACCTGAGGTTCACGGGCGGTACTTCGGAACCACGACTGCTGACGTGGACGTTACACGGCCCGTACCCGTACCGCTACGGAAGAGAACGAGCCCTCTGGCTGACGCGTAGAGAGGCGGGTGCGTCACCGGCCTGACCTGCAATGAGAACGAACGCCAGCAGCCGTCGCGGCAGCAGGGTGGATCTTCGTGGTCGGTCCGCAGGGCGTCGCAGGCCGCGGCACCGCCCGGTTGACGATCAAGAATGGCGGGGATGAGAGTAGAACACGACCGGCCGCGCAGAGCCGCGGCCCCGGCGCCCGGAGGGGGGCCGGTTGTCCCCGGAGGGGAAGTGACCCGCCATGCGTGCCGCCCAGCACGCCACCCGCGCCGAATACACCCTGGCCCCGACCCCCACCGCGGCCGGCCGGGCTCGATATCTCACCCACAGCTTCCTCACCCGGTCACAGCGCCGACGCAGGGCCATCACCGCCGAAAACCTGGACGACGCAGGACTCATCGTCTCCGAACTCGTCGGAACACCGTCGTCGGCGTCCCGCTTCCTGACCACCTCCCGTCCCCGGGCGTCGGTGCGGATGATGTAGGTCTGCACCAGGAACTGCCGCAGCACGGCGACCGACTCGATCTCGCGGATCCATGCCGGGGCGGTGTCGGACCAGGCGGCCCGGCACAAGGCCAGCGCGTCCTGGCCGAAGACCTGGGCGAGCCGGTCCCGCCCGGTCTTCGAACGTGGCATCGTCCAGCCGTCGACGCGCGGCCCGTAGCGTTCGGCGAACTCGGCGATGTCGATCACCCCGGCCAGCCAGGACGGTGCCGCGACGGCCAGGGCCTCCAGGGCGGCCCGCACGCTCTCCCCGGCCAGCTCGGTACGGTTCAGATCCCGGACCGCGCTGATCACGTGGGTGGAATCGGTGCGCTGCTTGCCGCCGGCCTTGATCAGCCCGGTCGCGCGGCAGTGCTCGACGAGCCTGTCGAACAGGGTCCGTTCCAGGCCGTGCCCGGCCAGCCGGGTGCGGAACTTCGACAGCGCGGAGAAGTCGAAGCCGGTGTCGGACAGTTCCGTGCCCAGCGCGTACTTCCACGACAGACGGTCCCGCGACGCGTCCGCGGCCTGCCGGTCGGTGAGGTTCTCCGTGAACTGCAGCACCGTCACCAGCGCGAGCAGCGCCGGAGACTGGGCAGGAGCACCGCGGTCGGGGAACGCATCGGTGAACAACGCGTCGTCGAAGACCTCGGCCAGATGATCACGCAGGCGCATGGGCAGACTGCCACCAGGGAAGGCGGCGCGGGCCGTCCTGGCGGTCTGTTCAGGAACAGGCGGCAATCCCCCCGGTCGCATGGACACCACACCGACCCCCTGCGGCCGGGGCAGACATGACGACCGCACCAACGATCATGCCGAACTACCCCGCGCCCCTGCAGGCAATTCAGCAACAGAGTCATGCGGTGAGTTCGGTGGGCAGGACGGTCTCGTCGGATTCTGACTCGATCGGGTGGAGGCGAGCCTTGGCGAGGAGATCGAGTCCCATGTAGCGGCGGGCCTCGGTCCATTCGTCGTTCTGCTCGGCCAGCACCGCGCCGACCAGGCGGATCACGGCACTGCGGTCGGGGAAGATGCCGACCACGTCGGTGCGGCGGCGGATCTCCTTGTTCAGCCGTTCCTGTGGGTTGTTCGACCAGATCTGCCGCCAGATCTCACGCGGGAAGGCGGCGAAGGCCAGCAGGTCGTGCTGAGCGGTGTCCAAGTGGGCAGCTGCTTTGGGGAACTTGGCCTCCAACGCGTCAAGGACATGTCGCATCTGGGCCCGAACCGCGTCGGCGTCGGGCTGTTCGAAGACCGTCCGCAGCAGGGTGGCCACCCACGGCTGGGCCGATTTCGGGACCTGGCTCAGCAGATTTCGGGCGTAGTGGGTGCGGCACCGCTGCCACGAGGCTCCGGGCAGCACTGCGCCGATGGCGTCGACGAGGCCGGCGTGGGCGTCGGAGATGACGAGCTGGACGCCGGACAGGCCGCGGGCGATCAGGGAGCGCAGGAAGGCGAGCCAGCCGGCCCCGTCCTCGGCGGTGGCAACGTCCAGGCCGAGGATCTCGCGGTGGCCGTCGGCGTTCACGCCGACCGCGATCAGCGCGTGGACATTGATGATGCGGCCGCCCTCGCGGACCTTCTGGGTCAGCGCGTCGACCCAGATGAACGCGTAAGGGCCCTGGTCCAGGGGCCGGTTGCGGAACGCGATGACCTGCTCGTCCAGGTGCTTGGCCATCGCGGACACCTGGGACTTCGACAGCTGGGTGACGCCAAGGGATTCGGCGAGCTTCTCGACCCGGCGGGTGGAGACGCCGAGCAGGTAGGCGGTGGCGACCACCGAGATGAGGGCCTGTTCGGCCCGGCGGCGCCGCTCGAGCAGCCAGGACGGGAAGTAACTCCCCTGCCGGAGCTTGGGGATGGCGAGTTCGACGGTGCCGGCGCGGGTGTCCCACTCGCGTGGGCGGTAGCCGTTGCGGTGGTTGACGCGTTCGTCGCTGACCTGCCCGTACTCGGCGTTGCACAGGGCGTCGGCCTCGGAGGACATGAGCGCGTCGGCGAACGTCTTGACCATCGCGCGCAGCAGATCGGGACTCGTCGCGGCGAGGTTGTCTTCGGCGAGGGCGTGCAGGGGCACACTGTCTGGTGCGGTCATCGTGCTGATCTCCTTCGAGGCTTCGACACTTCGAAGATCAGCCGGTGGCCGTTCATCTATACGGGCACCATCCCGATGCCGGAGCAAACCCCCGGATCAGGTCGAACCCGTACACCGCTTCCCAGGACGCAACCCCCCAGGTCACCTGGATAGAGATCCCCACCGCGCGACGGAACAGGCAGACCTCACATCGGGGTTGACTCTCAACCCCGAGCGGAAGATCACCCAGTCAAACTGGGAAACCCCAGCTCACAGGAACCCCCACTACGCACAACCCCCAACCGGCAACACCACGAATCTCCCGGACTCGATCCCGCGCTGAGCAGCGATTCTGTACGCCGGGTGACGCAATACCAGACGGCGGCCGTGAACGCCCGGCTGTGCGTGTTCGCGCTCATGGAGGCGCAGGGCGTGCCCACGAGCGAGGCGGACGACCTGGTGGCCGCGCTGGAGGCCGGAGCGGTCGCCGGGGCGCAGTGCCAGGTGGTGGAGCTGGACGGCATGGCGCCGCGCCTTCGTGGCCCTGAGTTCGAGGAGGGCTGGGACAAGGGTGTGACGGCCGTGAGCGAGGCCCTGGTGGGCATCGCGGACCGGGAGTGGTCCCGGCGCGGCGGCCGGTCGGCCCGGGCTGCTGAACTGGCCGTACATATCGCGGACGTCAGGCAGCGTGAGCGGGCCGACCTGATGCGGCTGGAGAGGTATCTCCTCGGCCAGGGCGTCGGCCTGCTCGAATGCGCCCGCCGCCTGAAACTGGCCCTGAACACCGTCAAGCGTTACGCGCGCATGCCCGAACCCCAGGTTCTGCGGATCGCCCTCACCTACCGGCCCACCCTCGTCGACCCCCTACCGCGACCACCACCGCGAACGGCGCGTGGCCGACCCAGCGGTCCCGGTCACCCATCTGCTCCAAGAAGTCTGGGAGTTGGGATATACTGACAGCCCCAACCTGCTGGTCCGCTACGTCAATCAGCGCCGCGCTGAGGGCGAACGCCCGGTAACCACCCCACGCCGAGCCACCCGGGTCCTGCTCACCCGCCCGGGCAACCTGCGCCCGAAGGAAAAACCCCCTTGCTGGAGAAGATCGCCCCAGCCTGCCCGGAGATCGCATCCTCCTGCCCTGACGGCTACTCGGCGTCACCACCGACTACGGGTCAGACCCAGTGACCGTACAGTCCCCATCCAGGCCCGCTCCCCGGCTCCCTACTGACCGCCGACCTGTTCATTGAACTCGGCATGCGGCCCGACGACGCCGACGCGCCGGAGCTGATGATCTCGCCCCCACGACACCTACGACCCCGCTGCCTACCGCCTCCACGGCACCCCGTCAGTCAGACCCTCGACGACGGCGACGTCATCGACCTCGGCGACCGACGCTTCACAGTCCTGCACCTGCCCGGCCACGGCCCCTCGTTCGACGCCACCCGCCTCCGTGAGATCGCCAACACCTACATCACCGACCGAAGCTGATCCCGAGAGTCGCCCGAGTCGGCACGCGAGCGCAGGCGACAGCTAATGTCGCACAGTAGTCGGATTCGGGGGACGGCGCGGCGGAGGTCGGTGCAGCACCGGGTGCTCACTCCGGCGGATGCCGGGGAGGTTGCTTCAGACCGCCGGACGCCAGACCCAGTTCCGCTTCCGCGAGTGTGCGGGCCAGAGCGGCCAGCGGCTGCATGCGGCGGTCGGCACTGGTGTTGATGTAGGCGCCGGCTCCGTCGACCACGGCGAGGATCCGTACGGCGGCGCCCCACGGGTCGGCGCAGCGGAATGCCCCCTCCTGCACGCCTTGCGCGATGGTCCGTTCGATGCGGTGGCACCAGCGCAGCTCCTGGCCGACTACCTGGTCGTGGAGCACTGGGCGGTAGCGGGACAGATGCCGGGCATTGAGCCAGAGCTTGCTGATGTTGTCGAACTCGGTGCCCGAGAGCAGGGTGAAGAAGCGCTGGAAGATGCTCAGGGGGCTGTCGATACCGGGCTCGGCCACCGCCGCATCCGCCTCCGGGAGCAGGCCGTCCAGTTCCCCTGTGGTGGCACTGGTGAACGCCTCGGCCACGAGTTCCTCGATCACCGGGAAGTAGTGGTGGATCAGTCCGGACTGGACTCCGAGGCCGTCGGCGATCCGTTGCCGGGTGACGCATTCAAGGCCTTCCTCGAGCCCGATCCGCGCAGCTTCCGCCACGATCTCGCGGCGGCGCTCCACCGCCGATTTGCGCACTTGCTTCCCAGGACCCCTTGACGCCATGCGAAGGATGCTATTGGCTTTGCAGGCAAATACCAATTGGCTCAACGGCCAATTAATGGTCGCCCCCCCCCGCACGGCTGCCGTCGCGCCGGTCCCGTAGCCGACGGGAACGGCGGGCCTGCGACCGCCTCCACCGTGCGAGCGCCGCCACCGGACGCCCGCTGCACCCGCAGCACATGCTCAGGAGAAGAACGTGGACCACAACCGCGCCGATGCCGGCGAGCTGGCGGAATACGGCTACGAGCAAGAGCTCAGACGCACCCTGTCCGCGTGGGCCGTGTTCGCCCTCGGTTTCGCGACGATTTCGCCTGTGGTCGGTATCTACGCAGTCGTCCAGCTCGGGTTCGTCTTCGCCGGCCCCGCCTGGATCTGGGCGGTCGTCGTCGCCTTCCTGGGGCAGCTGCTCGTCGCCACGGTGTACGCCGAGCTGTCCTCGCAGTTTCCGATCACCGGCGGCGTCTACCAGTGGGTGCGCCGACTCGGCGGGCCGCGGCTCGGCTGGCTGGTGGGCTGGATCTACCTCGCCTCGGCCGTCGCCTCCCTGACCACGGTAGCGTATCTCGGCGCGAGCTGGCTGCATATGCTCGTCAGCGACTCGGAGCTGTCGCCGGCCACCCATGTGCTGCTCGGGGTGGTGTTCATCGCCGTGGCCCTGGGCATCAACTTGCTGGGCGTCAACCCGGTCAAGCACTTCCTCAACGCGGGCATCGTCGCCGAGGGCGTCGCCTCCATCGCCGTCAGTGTGTTCCTGCTGCTTTTCGCGCGACACCACGGCTTCAGCATCTTGTTCGACACCCTGGGCTCGGAGTCCGTGTCGGGCGGTTCCGTCGCGGCGGGGTTCGTGACATGTCTGGCCGTGGCCGGTTGGGCGTTTCTCGGGTTCGACGCGACCACGCAGGTCGCCGAGGAGACCGAGCAGCCGCGGCGTAGCGTACCCAGGGCGCTGCTGCGCTCGTACGTGTTCGTGGCATTCACGGTCATGCTGACGTCGATCGCCGTGACGTTCGCGCTGCGGCGCCCCGAGGACGCCGTGTCCGGGAAGACCGCGGACCCCGTCTTCGACGCGGTGACGCAGAGCCTGGGCGGCTGGAGCGAGAAGCCGTTCATCGTCGTCGTGCTGATCGCGTTCTTCGCCTGCGCGATCTCGATCCAGACCTACATCGGGCGGGCCGTCTACGCCTTCGCGCGGGACCGGCAGCTGCCTTGCTCCACCCAGCTCGCCAAGGTCGGCGAGCGCCAGATCCCCTGGGTCTCGCTCACCTTGACCGCCGTGCTCGCCGGCCTCGGTCTGCTGCTCGGGCTCAACGGCAACGCGGCCGCCACGTTGATCTCCTTCGGGTCCGGCGGCTTCTACTTCATCTTCCTCACCGTGGCCCTTGTCGCGCTCGTCGCACGCCTGCGCGGCCGCTGGAATCCCGCCGAGGGCGATTTCCGGCTCGGCCGGGCCGGTCTGGTGATCAATGTCCTCGCCGTCGCGTGGCTGTTGCTCGAGGCGGTCAACATCGCCTGGCCGCGCACCGAGCTCGCCCCGCCCTCGGGAAGCTGGATCCAGGTCTGGGCGGTGGTCCTGGTCTTCTCCGCGCTGCTCGTCCTCGGCCTGGCCTACGTCGTCGTCGCCAGGCCCCACACCCGCCTCTCCCCCGACCTGCCGACCGTCCCCTCGACCGAAGAAGTTAAGGCTCACTGATGTCCGCGCACCTGTCCCCCGCCATCGCCTACGACCCCGTCGTGGGGCTGCACACCCGCCTGATCTCGCACCGGCCCGCCGGGCCGGGCGAGGTGGAGATCGATGTCCGCGCGGCCGGGGTGTGTCACTCCGATCTGCACATCCTGACGGGCGACTGGCCCAGCGACCGCCCCCTCGTCCTGGGGCACGAGGCCGCCGGCGTGGTCACGCACGCGGGCGAGGGCGTCAGCGCGGTGAAGCCGGGCGACCACGTCGTCCTCTCCTGGTTCGCGCCCTGCCGCCGCTGCCGCAAGTGTCTGGCCGGCATGGCCTGGCTGTGCACCGGCACCCAGGCCGTCGCGAACACCCTGCCCGACGGTACGACGCCCATCACGGACGCTGAGGGCAAGGAGGTCTGGCCGTATCTGGGACTCGGCGCGTTCACCAGCCGTGTCGTCGTCCCCGAGTCGGCCACGGTCAAGGTGCCCGACGAGCTGCCGTTCGGGATCGGAGCGCTGCTGGGCTGCTCCATCTCCACCGGCATCGGCGCGGTCATGAACACCGCCGGCGTCCGGCCCGGTGAGTCCGCGGTCGTCGTCGGCGTCGGCGGGGTCGGCCTGTCTGTGGTGATGGGGCTGCGCCTGGTGGGCGCCGACCCCGTCATCGCCGTCGACCTGTCGGCGGAGCGCCTCGCCGCCGCCGCGCGCTTCGGGGCGACCCGCACGCTCGACGCCGCCACGACCGACGTGGCCGCCTGGTGCCAGGAGGAGCTTGGCGGAGTCGACTTTACCTTCGAGGCCATCGGCAGCACCAAGGTCATCGAGACCCTCCCGGGCATGCTCACCTCGGGCGGGGCGGCCGTCCTGGTCGGTATGGCCGCGGCCGATGCCACGGGAGCGTTCAACCTCTTCGACCTCGCCGATCAGGGCAAGCGCATCCTCGGCTGCAACTACGGCTCCAGCGTCGGCGCGATCGACATCCCCAAACTGGCCCGCCTCTACCTGGCCGGCCGGCTGCCGCTGGACGAGCTGATCGGCAACGTCCGCCCGCTGCACGAGGCAGCCGCCGCCTTTGCAGACCTCAAGTCGGCCGTCGGGGCCCGCACCATCCTCGAGCCGTAGCACCACCGCCTGGACCCGCCCGCACGTGCGCGGCCTGCCCGAAGAGCCCCCTACCCCTGCCCGCACTGCCTGGAGAATTCGATGTACGCCGTCACCGACCCGGCCACCGGACAGACCGTCCAGACCTATCCGACCGCCACCGACGCCGAGGTGACGGCGGCGGTTGACGCCGCTCACGCCGCCACCGCATGGGGACGCAGTAGTTTCCGTGTCCGAGCGTGCCGCGCTGCTGCACCGACTGGGGGATCTGCACGCCGAGCACCGTGCCGAACTGGCGGCCAGCATCGTGCGCGAGATGGGCAAGCCGCTCGACGAGGCGGAGGCAGAGATCGACTTCTGCATCGACATCTACCACTACTACGCCGACCACGCCGAGGAGTTCCTCGCCGACGAGGAACTGCCCGTGGCCTCCGGTCCGGGCCGCGCCGCCATCCGGCGCAGCCCCGTGGGGGGCCTGCTCGGCATCATGCCCTGGAACTTCCCCGCCTACCAGGTTGCCCGGTTCACCGCCCCGAACCTCGCCCTGGGCAACACCATCGTCCTCAAGCACGCCCCGCAGTGCCCGGCCACCGCGGCGCTGCTCGAGCGGCTGATCGCCGAGGCCGGCTTCCCCGTCGGCGCATACGTCAACGTATACGCCACCAACGAGCAGGTTGCCGAGGTCATCGCCGACCCGCGCGTCCACGGCGTGTCCCTAACCGGCTCGGAGCGGGCCGGTGCCGCGGTGGCCGAGATCGCCGGACGGCACCTGAAGAAGGTCGTCCTCGAGCTCGGCGGCTCCGACCCGTTCATCGTGCTGTCCACCGACGACCTCGACTCCGTCGTCGACGCCGCCGTCTCCGCCCGCCTCGACAACACCGGACAGGCCTGCAACGCCGCCAAGCGGTTCATCGTCGCCGACGGGTTCTACGACAGCTTCGTGGAAAAGTTCACCACCGCGCTCCTCGAGCGACAGTCCGGGGCGCCGCTGTCCTCGCTCGCCGCCGCCGACACCCTCGAGCGTCAGGTGGCCGCCGCCGTCGCGGAGGGCGCGACGCTGCACACCGAGGGCGAACGCCGCGGCGCCCACTTCCCTGCCGGAATCCTCACCGGCCTCACCACCGAGCACGCCACGGCACACCAGGAGCTGTTCGGCCCGGTCGCCATGGTTTTCCGCGCGGCCGACGAGGCAGACGCACTGCGGATCGCCAACGACACTCCGTACGGCCTCGGTTCGTACGTCTTCACCACGGACCCCGCCCAGGCCGCGCGCGTCGCCGACGGCATCGAAGCGGGCATGGCCTTCGTCAACGGTGTCGGTGCCGAGGGTGCCGAGCTGCCCTTCGGCGGCATCAAGCGCTCCGGCTTCGGCCGGGAACTGGGCCGCCTGGGCATCGAGGAGTTCGTCAACAAGAAGCTCGTCCGCACCGTCGCGTAGGCGGCGACAGGCCTGGTGCCGCGGGCCGGACAGCATTCACACCTGCGCCTTCCGGCCCTTCCCCCATCTCGATCGTCACGATGGACCTGGCCATCGCGGCGAACAGGCTGCGCAAGTCCTACAGCGGACGTGTCGGTTGGAAGACCCCCGCCGAGGTCTTCGAGGAGCAGCTACGCTCACAACAGCAGCCCGGTGGCTTCGTTCACTTCAATCGGCATCACTCAACGGCTGACGAAGCCTCGTTCACCGACCACGACCGGCAAGATCGAACGCTTCCACAAGACTCTTCGGCGCGAGATGCTCGACCACTCCGGCCCCTTCGCCGATCCGGTGGCCGCGCAGTCGGCGATCGACGCCTGGGTCCACGCCTACAACCACACCCGGCCGCACCAGTCGCTCGAGATGGCCACACCGTGGGGAGTTCGGGTTCACGGGCGGATGAGGGCCTTGAGTACCTGGCGGTCGGCCATGGCCTGGTAGGCGTCCGGCGTCTGGTCGAGGGTGTAGGTGCGGTCGAAGACGCGGCCGGGGGCGATGGTGCCGTCCAGGACGTCGGGCAGCAGCTGCTCGATGTAGGCGCGGGCTGGGCTGGCGCCGCCGGTCAGCGTGATGTTCCGCATGAACGCGGAGGGCCCGATCGGTCCCTGTTCGTATTGCGGCACGCCCAGGCGGCTGATGGTGCCGCCGTCGAGGACGGCGCCGAGCGCGGTGTCGAGGGCGGGGCGGGTGCCGACGGCCTCGATGACCTTGTCCACGCCGCCGGTCAGCTCACGGATGCGGGCGATGCCCTCGTCGCCGCGCGCGGCGACGACATCGGTGGCACCGAAGTATCGGCCCAGGTCGGTGCGGGCTTCGTGGCGGCCGGCGAGCACGATTCGTTCGGCGCCGAGCCGTTTGGCGGCGATGACCGCGCACAGGCCGACCGCTCCGTCGCCCACCACGAGAACTGCGTTGCCGCGGGTGACGCCGGCAGTGACGGCGCCGTGGTGGCCGGTGGTCATCACATCGGACAGTGCCAGCAAGGAGGGGACCAGTGCGGAGTCCGCGGCCACGGGCAGCTTCACGAGGGTGCCGTCTGCATACGGGACGCGGACGGCTTCGCCCTGTCCGCCGTCGACTCCGTCGAAGCCGTACCGGCCGCCGTTGCGGCATGAGATGTGCAGGCCCTTGGCGCAGTAGTCGCAGGTGTTGTCGCTGTACGTGAACGGCGCCACGACCAGGTATCCCGCCTGGAGGCCGGTCACGTCCGCGCCGGTCTCCTCCACGACGCCGAGGAACTCATGTCCCATGGGCCGTCCGGTGTCGGTGGCGGGCATGGAGGCGTAGGGCCACAGGTCGCTGCCACAGACACAGGAGGCGGCCACCCGGACGACGGCGTCGGTGGGCTGGACGATCTTGAGGTCGGGCCGGTCCTCGACGCGGACGTCTCCGGCTCCGTACATCACTGCTGCACGCATGAGGGGTGCTACTCCAAACGGGGGTCGTGCTGAGTTCTCGGGACGTCCGGTGTCAGCGTTCGAGCATCCGGGCCTGGGCCTCGGTGTGCGTGGCGCCCGCGGCGGGCGGCAGGCTGGAGAGCCGCTGCAGCTGCTCGGCGGTCAGCCGGATGGCGTCGGCGGCGGTGTTCTCCTCGACGCTGGCCACGCGCTTGGTGCCGGGGATCGGGGCGATGTCGTCGCCCTGCGCGAGCAGCCAGGCCAGCGCGACCTGACCGGGTGTGGCACCGGCCTCGTCGGCCAGGGCCTTGACCTCGTCGGCCAGTGCCAGGTTGCGCTGGAAGTTCTCCCCGGTGAAACGCGGGTTGTCGCGCCGGAAGTCGTTCTCGTCGAATTGGTCGGTGGAACGCACCGTGCCGGTGAGGAAGCCGCGACCGAGCGGGGAGAACGGCACCAGGCCGATGTTCAGCTCCCGCAGCACGGGCAGGATCCGCTCCTCGATACCGCGGGTGAACAGGGAGTACTCGGACTGGACCGCGGTGACCGGCTGCACGGGGTGGGCGCGGCGGATCGTGTCCGGGCCCGCCTCCGAGAGCCCGAAGGCGCGCACCTTGCCCTCGCTGATCAGCTCGCCCACGGCGTCGGCGGTCTCCTCGATCGGCGTGTTCGGGTCGACGCGGTGCTGGTAGTACAGGTCGATGTGGTCGGTGCCCAGACGCTTGAGGGAGCCCTCGACCGCGGTACGGATGTTGGCCGGACTGGAGTCGAGATTCCAGGCACCGTCGCCGCCGTGCGAGACCAGCCCGAACTTCGTGGCCAGCACCACCTGGTCCCGGCGGCCCTTCAGCGCACGCCCCAGCAGCACCTCGTTGGTGTAGGGGCCGTAGATCTCGGCGGTGTCGATGAGCGTGACGCCCAGCTCCAGGGCCCGGTGCACGCTCCGGATCGACTCCGCGTCATCAGTGCCGGAGCCGGTGTAGCCATGGGACATGCCCATGGCGCCCAGCCCGATCCGGGATACCTCCAGCTCACGCAGCTTGATGTAGCGCATCTCGCCCTCTTCGATGGTGGCGTCACCCGACCCCCTGAGCGTCACCCGGGGTGCCGGCGTCTTGCTCATTCAGCTTCGCCCGGATTGCAGCGATGTGGCAGGGCGGGCTCTTCGGGGGTAATGACAGGGCCCCTCTCCAGGCTGCCCAGCAGTTGCGCGACGCGTGAGACTGGAGTCATGGCAGCGACGAGCGCACACAGCGAGGGCGACGAGCTGGGCCGCTACCTGCGCGCCCGCCGCACCCAGACCAGCCCCGAACACGTCGGCCTGACCGTCGGCGCCGGCGTCCGCCGCACCCCCGGCCTGCGCCGCGAGGAGCTCGCCACCCTCGCCGGCATCAGCATCGACTACTACGTACGCCTGGAACGCGGCAAGGAGACCCGCCCCAGCCCCGCCGTCCTCGACGCGCTCGCCCGCGCCCTGCGCATGGACGACCAGGAACACCAGCGCCTGCGCGAGCTCGCCGCCCGCGCCGCCCGCTACGTCGGCGAACCACCACCCGCGCCCAGCCGCACCGTACGACCCCACCTCAAACTGCTGCTCGAGTCACTGCGCCCCAACCCGGCCTACGTCATCAGCCGCAGCATGGACATGCTCGCCTGGAACCCCGGCGGCCTCGCCCTGTACGCCGGCCTGGACGACTGGCCGGTCAAACACCGCAACCTCGCCCGGTACCTCTTCCTCCACCCCGCAGCCCGCGACCTCTTCCCCGACTGGGACCGCCAGATCAACGCATGCGTCGCCCGCCTGCGCGCCACCGCCGGCACCGCACCCGACGCCCCCGACCTCACCAACCTCGTCGGCGAACTCCTCCTGAAGAGTCCACACTTCGCGGGACTGTGGGAGCGCTACGAGGTCACCGGGCGCAAACCGGCCCACAAAACGTTCCAGCACCCGCAGGTCGGCACTATCACCCTCACCTCTCAGTCCCTGCACGTCGAAGGCACCCCAGGCCAGCGCATCGGCGTCTACACCGCCGAGCCAGGCACGCCTGACCACGACGCGCTGCTCCTCCTCGACATGACCGCGCCCCAGCCGTCCCCCAGTAACACCGGAACACAGCCACACTCCTCCAGCAGCTGAGGGAAAGGCCACGCTCCTGAGACATCGCGGCCAGGCCACAACGTGAGACGGGTAAAAGAAGTACTGATCAGGGGCATGACGGCTGACACACGCCACGAGATCCCACAGGGATTGTGGGATCTCAGATCCCGTGGCCGAATCTCGGGGGAAGTGGCCAGGCCGTGTCCGAACGGCCATGGATGTGAGACTGCCTGGTCAAGCCTGTTCACTCTTTGGAGTGAGACAGACGTGACCGAGAGCTCTTATGGACAGTCTCCTGGCTGGGAGGTCGGTCGGCATCCGGCCCGCGCTGGGGGACGCCATGGACAGCGCGGCGATCACTCTCAGTATTCGCCGTATCGATGGTGCCGTCGACGAGGTCCGGGACCGGTCGTCAGCTTTGCTCGATCTGCGGTCGGCCGCACCGTGGCGGACCTTTCGCTGGCACCTCGGACAGAGGCACTACGCGGGAACGTACTGGTCAGCAACGACAAAGAGCCATGTGCTCTACGAATCACGTCTCGAACTTGCACGCCTGCTCTTCGCCGACTTCGACCCCTCCGTACACGGCATCGTGGCGCAGCCGTTTCTCCTGACGGCCGTGGTCGATGGGAGAGTCCGTAAGCACGTTCCAGACTACTTCCTGGACACGGAGCGTGGACCTGTGGTGGTGGACGTCAAACCCCGTCGTCGGCTGGCGGACCCGGAGGTCGCTTCGACCTTCACGTGGACTCGGCAGGTGCTGACGGAGCTCCAATGGCACTACGAGGTATGGAGCGAGCCCCCTGCGGTCGAACTGGAGAACATCCGCTTCCTTGCCGGGTTCCGCCGCGAGCGGCTATTTGCACCTGACCTTCTGGACGAGCTCCGTGGCATCGATCTTGAAGGTGTACCGATCGGCACCACTGCTGTTCGCCTCCCCGAACGCGCGGAGCCGTGCGTACGTGCCGCAGTTCATCACCTGCTGTGGAGGCGCGAGTTGGCAACGGACCTCACTGATCGGCTGCGTCCTTCGTCGGTGTTGAGGAGGACGGCGTGAGCAGCTCCCATGGCCGGATCGGGGTTGGCACGCGTTTCCAGTACGACCGAGATGCCGTCGAGGTCGTCGAGATGTCGGCTACGGCGGCGGGCAACGAGGTGATCCTCCGGAACGATCGGGGGCAGGTGCTGCGCCTGGCGCTGAAGGAGCTGTTGTTCTCCGACCAAGCGCAGCTGATCCCGGAGCAGTCCGGGCCGACGGCTACCTACGTTGAGCGGATCACTTCCGTATGTACTGCGGGGTGGCCGCCCCGGCCAGCGGCCAAAGACCGGCGAGTGGGCCCGGGGCGGGATAAGACAGGAAATCGGGATCAAACAGCCCTCTGTCGCCTCACGGCGAACCGGTGGCCCGCCTCTCACTTCAGTGCCGCCCTGCCAGCCTCCGAGAACCGTCATGTAACGGCATCAGGCTGGGCGAAATGCCCAGTAAGGCAATTGCATCGGCTTGGGCAGCCCCCGTCGAACAGCGTTCCGGGCCCTTCCCAGAACGCTGTTCGACGGCTTGACACGCTCAAGGAGAGCACTCAGGAATACACCTGCGTACGCAACAGCCTCATCAAGACAATCGACTGAGTCACCAGCTCCGCGTGCGCCTACCGCACCAGATACATCCTGATGGTCACCGCCCTTGTATCCTCGGATCGGGCCAGCCCCACGAAGACCGAAGCGGCGAGCCAGCGGTGGGGTGGGGCGTCGGTACGGAACACGGGGGATGTGCGGTAGTAAATGCCGGCGTGTGAGATCTGGAGGCCGGCGTCATACTGGTCTGGGCTGTCGGTGTCTTCGTGGTAGTAGCCGCGGTTGACGATGTCGATGATGGCGCCGTCCTGCGCCTCGATGAGATATCGCGCGTCCAACTGGCAGACCGTACCGCGTGTGCTGCTCCAGTCACCGCCCCCGGGCAGCACCTTCCCGCGGAGCAGCGGTCCGTCCACCGTGCCGCCGGTGATCGGGGTGAATTCGGTGACTTCGCCGTCGCCGTGGCCGATGTGCATGGAGGGGGCGAGTTCGGCTCGGATCTCGAAGGCGAATGTGAGGGCAGGGGTGGATGTCATGGGTGGATCTCTCCTCAGGTCGCGGTCTGCTGGGACTCGGGACCACCTGCTCGGCGGGTAGGGCGCCAGCCTCTTCTGGGGATGGAGTCGACCAGGCGTCTGGTGTAGGACATTTGAGGTGCTGTCAGGAGAGCGTGCACCGGGCCGCGTTCGACGACCCGGCCGTGGTGCATGACCAGTACGTCGTCGCAGACATGGCGAACGATCCCCAAGTCGTGGGTGATGAACAGGTAGGAGATGGCCGTGCGTTCGCGGATCTGGCGCAGGAGGGTGACGATCTGCGCCTGGACGGACACATCGAGCGCAGCGACCGCCTCGTCGAGGATTAGCACCCGTGGACGTACCGCCAACGCACGTGCGATGGCTACGCGTTGGCGCTGACCGCCGGAGAGGGAGCGGGGTAGGTAGCTCGCCTGTCGGGTGTCGAGGCCGACCTGGTCGAGGAGTTCGGTGACCCGTCGCTCGAGTGCGCTGCCGCGCAGGTCGGTGTGGAGGGTCAGGGCCTCCGCGACGCAGTCGCCCACGCGTTGCCGCCGGTCCAGGGAGGAGTAGGGGTCCTGGAACACCATCTGCACGGTGCGGGCGAGGGTGCGACGCTTCGGCGCGGATTTCCTCCGGCCGCTCAGCGCGTCGGTTCCGTGCCAGCGGACGGTGCCCGATGTGGGGCGTTCCAGTCCGGCGATCATGCGGGCCGTCGTGGTCTTGCCCGAGCCGGACTCGCCGACCACGGCCAGCGAGGCGCCTTCCCGCAGTGTCAGGGTGACATCGTCGACTGCGCTGAAGGCACCGAAGGACTTGCACAGACTGGCGGCTTCCAGCACGGGGTCGGCGGATTCAGGCATCGCCCTCGTTCCTTTCCGCGGCGTTGGCCGCCGCCTGGGTGTGGTGGGGGAAGTGGCAGGCCACGTGTGCGTCCCGCGAGGCTTTGGGGGCAGGGCGGTCGGTGGTGCAACGGTCCTGGGTGGCGGGGCAGCGCGGCGCGAAGGAGCAGCCGGGGCCGGATTCGTACGCCGACTGGGGGGTGCCGGGGATGGAGCGCAGGGGCGCGTCGTCGTCGGCCGGGTCGGGCCGTGATGCCATGAGGGCTCGGGTGTATGGGTGTTGGGCGTCGTGCAGGCTCTCGGCAGGCAGTTCCTCGACGGTGGAGCCGGCGTACATGACGGCGATGCGGTCGCACACAGCGGCGGCGAGGGCGAGGTCGTGGGTGATGAACAGCATGGCGAGGCCACGCTGTGCACGGGCCTCGTCGATGATCGTCATGACCTCGGCCTGGGTGGTGACGTCGAGGGCCGTGGTGGGCTCGTCGGCAAGCAGCAGGCGGGGGTCCGCGAGCAGCGCCGAGGCGATCATCACGCGTTGCAGCTGGCCGCCGGAGAGTTCGGCGGGGCGTTGGCGCAGGCGGCGGGCCGCGTCGGCGATGCCTACTTCCTCCAGCAGGGCTGTGGCCTTGGCCTCGGCGGTGTTCCGGGCCATTTCGCGTACCGCGATCAGTCCTTCGGTGAGGAAGTCGCCGATGGTACGCAGGGGGTTGATGTGGGCGCGCGGGTCCTGGAAGACCATGGCGATGTCATGGCTGCGCAGGGTGCGCAGGGCGGCCGGGCCCATGGCGGGGATCGAGGCGCCGTCGAAGGTGATGTCCCCGGTGACATGAGCCCGCGGCGGCAGGAGGCGTAGGACCGAGCGGGCCGTGAGGGACTTGCCCGACCCGGACTCCCCCACGAGGCCGACCGCGCTTCCGGCTGGGATGCCGAGGTCCACGCGGTGGATGACCGTACGGTGTGCGTCGTTCATCGGCAGCGTGACATGCAGGCCGTCGAAGCGGAGCAGGGGGTTCTCGGGGTGTGCCGTCGTGGGTGTCATCGGCCCTCTCCCAGGAGCCGTCGGGACAGGCCGCTGCCCAGGATGTTGCAGGCGACGACGAAGACGACGATCACCAGCCCCGCGTACAGCGACTGCTCGGGGCGTCCTGCGAGGATGCCGGTGGCGCCGGACGCCACCATCAACCCCCATTCCGCAGTGGGTGGTTGGGTGCCCAGACCGATGAACGAGAAGGCAGCGACATCGAGCAGGGTGTAGCCGAAGGCGGTGGTTGCCTGCACGAGCACGAGCGGCAGCAGATTGGGCACCAGGTGGCGCAGGCAGATGCGTGGGCCCGACATGCCGAGCATCTCCAGCGCGGAGATGTAGGGCAGGGAGCGTTCCCGCAGGGCAGCGCTGCGGACGACACGGGCGACGTACGGGAGGTAGGCGATGGACAGTGTCACCACGGCGATGTCGAGGCCGGCCCCGAACACCGCCGCCCCGACCACGGCGAGGACGAGGCCCGGAAAGCCGAAGATGACGTCGAGCAGACCGGAGATGAGGCGGTCCCCCCAGCCTCCGAGCCATGCGGCGAGCACGGCGAGCGCGGTACCCACCGCTCCGGCGGCGACGGTGATGACGGCCGGGGCGAGCATGCTCGGCCGCGCGCCGTACAGGAGGCGGGAGAGGATGTCGTGCCCGGTGTCGTCGGTGCCCAACCAGTGGGCTCCCGAGCTGCCCTGCGAGACGGCGAGCGGGTCGACCGCGTTGGGGTCGTACGGCGCGAGCAGCGGGGCGGACAGGGCGGCGCCCACGACGAGCAGAACGACTACCCCGGCAGCGAGTTGAACCGCGTGGCCGCGGACGAGGGTGCGCACCCGCCCGGGGGCGGTGCGGGCCTGGGCCGCGGCAGCAATCTGGTAGGTGCTCATGTCGCCCTCTCCCCCAGTGGGATGCGGTGGTCCAGAGCTGCGGTGGCGAGGTCGACGGCGGTGTTGACGACGGCGAAGGCAATCACCGTGAGGAGCGCGATGGCCTGGACCACGGCCAGGTCCTGTTTGGCGGCGCTCTGCACGAGCAGCGCACCGACGCCGTTGACGCCGAAGGCCTGCTCGACGATGGCGCAGCTGGCGATCAGCCCCGCGACGGCGACTCCGGACACCGAGATGACGGGTCCGGAGGCGTTGCGCAGGATGTGTTTGCGGACGACGAGCCGTTCGGGAATGCCGCGGCTGCGCGCGGTCTGGACGTGCTCGGAGGCACGTTCGGCGCGCACGGAGGAGCGGGTGACCTGGGCGACGTAGGCGATCCATGCGGCGGCGAGCGCGGCGGCGGGCAGGGTGAGGCGTTCGAGCCGGCCGGTGAATCCGGTGCCGGACCCGTAGGCCGGGAGCCAGCCTAGGCCCACCGACAGCCACCAGATCAGCAGGACCGACGACACGAACACCGGGACGGCCATGAGCGTGGTGGTGACGACGGTGGTCAAGTGCTCGATCCAGCCACCGCGGAGCCCGCCGAGGGTGCCGAGGGTGACCCCGCAGACGACGATCAGCACGGCGGCGTAGGCGATGAGAAAGAGGGTGTTGCCGGTGCGGTCGGCGAGCAGATGGGTGACGGAGTCCTTGTAGCTGAGGGACTGTCCGGCGTCGCCGTGTGCGATGCCGGACAGCCACCGCCAGTAGCTGCGCACGAACGGGTCGTCCAGGTGGTACTGGTGGTGAATCTCCGCCAGCAGGGTGGGGCTTGGCGGCTTGCCGCCGCCGACGAGCAGGGTGGCGGGGTCGCCGGGGGCAAGGAACAGGGCGCCGTAGATGACGACGCTCGCAACGAGCAGGGTGACGGCGAGGGCGGCCGCGCGGCGGCCGAGGAACCGGACGATCACGAGGCCCCCTTGCCGGTGCCGCCGAGGTACGCCGCCCACGGCATGTGCAGGTAGGCGAAGGACGCCGGCACACCACTGAGCCGCTTGTTCACGAAGAGCCGCTCGTAGGGCGAGGCGATGGGCAGGACGGGATAGTCCTTGACGTACTTGGCCTGGGCGCGGGTGAACAGGGTGGCCGTCTCGGCGGGGTCGAGCGTGCCCTGGGCCTTCTTCATCAGGGCAGTGACCTGTTTGTTGTCGTATTTCGCCCAGTTGAACAGCGATCCGGGTGTCATCATCTGGGCCGCGTACGACAGGGGGTCGGGGATCTCCACGTAGCCGAGCACCATGGTCGCGTCGAGGCCCTTGCGCAGCGACGGGTCGTAGAAAAGTCCTGACATCTGGGTGGGCTGGAGTTGGCGGATGATGAGTTTCAGGCCGACCCTCTTGGCGCCCGCTTGGAGGAACGTGAGGGTCTGCAGGGACTGTTGGTCGCCTGCGGCGAGGGCCACGCTGATCGTGCGACGCGTCGTCGCGGCTCGTGCGACGAGCTTCTTCGCGCGGTTCACGTCGGGGGCGGGGACGGCGGGGAGGGAGGAGTACGCCTTGTCATACGTGTCCTCCGCGGGCCTGTTTCGCCACACCAGCGGCGGGATGAAGGTCTTCAGTTTCCGGGCAGCGCCGTTGTAGACGTTCTTGATGAGTGCGTCGCGATCCAGGACAAGGGACAGGGCCCGCACGATGTGCGGGTCGGCGAGGGGCGAGGTGGGAGAGGTGGCGGTGAGGAAGTTGGTCTGGGCGGACGGCCCGTAGTAGACGGTTCCCGTGTTGGACGCGGTGGCGGCCTTGGCGGTGGAGGTGCTGATCTCGTAGCTGCCGTCGATCTGCCCGGACAGCAGCGCGCTCGTCAACGCGGACGAGTCCGTGATGAACCTGAAGTCGAGGGATTCGACCTTCGGCTTCAGAGCCCTGTCCCAGTAGTCGGGGTTGCGTTCCAGGGTGATCGAGTCGCCGGGCTTCCAACGTGTCAGTTGGTACGGGCCCGTGCACATCAGGCCGCCCTTGGCGGTGCCGTAGCTGGCCTTGGCCTGATCGAGGTAGGCGGCCTCGCTGACCGCCCCGAAGCCATTGACGAGTGCCTTGAGGAACAGCTCGTCCGGGGCCTTGAAGGTGATGGTGACCTGGTGGCTGCCGGTGGCCTCGATGGATTTCACGTTGGCGAGCAGCGAGGCGTTAACGCTCTGGGCGGCCCGGCCGCCCTGCCGTTCGAGGCTGGCGACCACGTCCTTGGAAGTCATGGTGTGTCCGTTCCAGAAGCGGACGCCGCGGCGAAGGTTGAGTACCAGAGTGGTGTCGTCGCGCTGTTTCCATGAGGTGGCCAGGCCCGGCGCCACGGAGTAGTCGGCCTTGAGACGCAGCAAGGGGTCGCACAGGTTGGTCTCGACGGTGCTGGGTGAGTAGTCGCCGACCTTGGCCGGGTCGAGGGTGGTCGGCTCGCCCATGGGCAGGTTCCACGTGACCTGGTCGACGTGGCCGTCTGCCGCGGGGGTCATGGTGGTGAGCTCAGGGGCGCTCGGTGCGGCGGGGGCGGCGTCGGAGCCCGATGTGCAGGCGGTGGTGGCCAGGAGGAGACACACGCCGACGGTGGCGCGGGTGGTGGTTCTTGGAGCCGTCATGAGGGAGCTCCTCGTGAGGGTGGCTGGGCGCTGAGCGCGCGGATGAGTGGGAGACCTGGTCAGGAGCTGGTGTGCGGCAGGACCGTGACGGTCAGTCGGGACGCGCGTCTGTCGCCGCCGGTGTGCAGTCCTTGGGTTGCGGGCTTGGCGACCGTGGCTGTCCAGGGGTTCTCGCCGGTGCCGGTGGTGGGCAGGTACAGCGGGTGGTCGCTGCCTGCGACGAGGAGCGCGAGGCGATGTCCGGGGCGCAGCCGGTAGCCGGTGTGCCCGAGGACGATCGTGGTCCGGGCGCATGGTGTGGCCGCGGTAACGAGGACCTGTCCGCGGGCGACGAGTCGGGCCTGGCCGCCCGGATGCAGGTCGAGGAGCTTGGCGAACACCTCGTAGGTGGGGGCCGTGCCGCTGACGTCCAGGTGCAGAGTGATCGGCCCTGCCAGGTCCAGCGGTGTGTCGAGCACAGGGCCAGAGAACGCGAGGACGTCCGCGCGGGCGGCTACGTGCGCGAAGTCGGGATGACCGCGCAGAAGGGCGAAGGAGTCCTCGACGAGCGAGGGAACGGGGGCGTCGGGGTCGTGCGTCCAGTGAACCTCCGCCGGCCGGCCAGCGGGGGCGTCGGTGAGTAGTCCGCCCGGCAGCGCGCCGGTCGCGCGGTCCGGCTCGTCGAGCCAGTACGTCCGAGTGGAGGTTTGCGGCGGAGGCCAGGCCGGGGCGGTCCGCCATCCGGCGTGGCCGAGTTCCCAGGTCACCTTCGCGAGGGAAGCGGCGGGGCGCACGCCCTTCAGGAAGACGTCGAAGAAATCGAGCGCGGGGGCGACATATCCGGGCAGCATCCGGTCGAGCGCGTTCTCGTCCAGGGCGTGGTCGTTCTCGGGCATGACGGGGGCGTGCGACAGGCGGTAGTTCTCGTGGTCGATCGCGCCGGCCCACAGGTACTGGAGGTCGTTCCAGCCGGGACGGGAGGCGAGTTCGGCATAGTCCCGCATGTGGGCGACGCCGATGTTGTCGAACCAGCCGACGCAGTGCAGCACCGGCACGGGGGCAGTGTCGAAGGGGTGCGGTCCCGGTTGGGTCGGCCGCTCGGTCTGGCGGGGTGCCATGAGGTCGAACCAGGCTGAGCGGGCGCCGATGGCCTCGAAGGCCTCATCGAAGCGGTCGAGCAGCGGGCGCGCGGAGTGGTCGACCACGTACTCGTAGGTGTCCCGGTCGACCCAGTGGTGGGCGAAGTACTCGATGCCCTCCAGCCAGACGGGGGCCGGCCGCTGGTCCGGCCGCCAGATGGTGCTGAAGTCGGCGGCGGTCACGCGCGGGACGATGGCTCGCAGGGCCGGGTGTTCCGAGGCCACGGCCGCCCACTGTGTGAAGCCGTAGTAGGAGTCGCCGAACATGCCAACTACCCCGTCGGACCAGGGCTGTTGGACGATCCAGTCGATCGAGTCGTAGCCGTCGTCAGGTTCGCGCAGGAACGGCAGGGTGGCACCGCCCGAGCGGAACTTTCCGCGGACGTCCTGCACCACGACGGCGTAGCCACGGGCGGTGAAGAGGTGTGCGATCCGGTCGAGGTGCACGTACCGGCTGTTCTTGTCGTACGGGAGGCGGACGAGCACCGCCGGGAGCACCGTTCCGTCGTCTCGCCCTGGGAGGTAGACGTCGGTGGCGAGCCGCACACCGTCACGCATGCGGACCATGTACTGCCGGGCGTTCTCGGAGACCGGCGCCGCGCCGACCCTTTCGAACATGAAGGGCATGGGTCGTCTCCAGCCAAATTAGATACAACAACGTTGCATAACGTTGTTGCGTGACAAGATGGCACCGGTTCGCCATCCGGTCAACACCCCTTAAGGTCGAGGACATGCCGATCGAGGTAGACGAGGCTCAACGGCTCGACGAGATCGCCGCCGCCACCATCGAGGTCGCCCGCGAGCGCGGAGTCCGTGCCGTGACCATCCGCGCTGTGGCCCAACGGCTGGGCGGATCCACCGCGATGGTCACCAACTACATTCCCAGTCGCTCGGCCCTGATGGCCAACGCCCTGCGCCGCGCGGACAAGGAGTGGGAGCGCCAGGAAGCCGTGGCGCTGGAGGGTGTCGAGGGTGCGGAGCGACTTCCCGCGCTGCTGCGCTGGATGTGCACCACGACGCACGACGACGAGGTGCTGCGCCGACTCCTGTTCGAGATTGTCAGTGAGGGCCCGGCCGCCGGGCAGGAGGTGGAGCAGGTCCGCAGCTCGACAGCGCGTGCCCACCGCGAGGCCTTCCGTGAACTGGCTGCGCAGGCGGGTGTCCCCTCCGCCTGTGACGCAGGTGACATCCTTCATCTGCTGCTTCGCGGGTACTGGCTCTCAACGCTGGAGGACCCGGAGGGCTGGCCGACCGAGCGAGGTATTCATGTCGCGCTGGCTGCCCTGGAGTTGCTGCGCGGAGAGCTGCCAGAGCGGCCGTCCATCTGATCCCACCCGGAACCCTTGACAGCGCGCACCCCGGACGCAATGGTAACCCGAAATAAAACGCCGTTTCATCACGGTTTGTTGCGTGACCGCCGCGGCGCCCGCCGCTCGCTCGCAGCGCCCCACCTCTCCATGTTCATGTCCGTGCCCGAGCCGGCACACCTCCGCGCCGCCGGCCCCCCGTCCTTAGAGGCGATCATGGAATCCCAGCAGTCCACCACTCCGTTGTGGCAGCGCTCCGCCACCGAACTGGCCGCCGCCATCCGCGCGGGAGAGGCCTCGTCCGTCGAGGTCGTGCGGTCCTGCCTCGCCCGGATCGAGGAGACGAACCCGCGCCTGAACGCCCTCGTCGACCTCCGTCCCGACGCCGCACTGGCCGACGCACGCCGCGCGGACGCCGCCGTGGCTGCGGGCGGGCGGCTCGGCCCCCTGCATGGGGTGCCCGTCTCTACCAAAATCAATACCGATCAGCGGGGCCACGTCACCAGCAATGGTGTTGCGGCGCTCGCCGGACCGCCGGCGAAGGAGGACGCCGCCTGCGTCGCCGCCCTGCGTGCGGTCGGCGCCGTCCTGCTCGGGCGCAGCAACTCCCCTGCGTTTTCCTACCGTTGGTTCTCCACGAACGCTCTCCATGGGCGCACCCTCAACCCCTGGGACCCCGACCGTACGCCGGGTGGCTCGAGCGGCGGCGCGGCCAGCAGCCTGGCGGCAGGCATGACGCCACTGGCCCAGGGCAACGACATCGGGGGCTCGATCCGCTACCCGGCGGCGTGCTGCGGCGTCGTCGGCGTCCGCCCCACCGTGGGCCGGGTCTCCGGATGGATGCCACCGATGTTCGTCGACACGCCCGAGGGCCCGAGTCGGCTCGACTTCCCGCTCGCCGCCCAAGCCTGCGCCGTGGAGGGCCCGTTGGCCCGCACAGTGGCCGACGCGCGGCTCGCCCTCGATGTCATGACCTCACCCGATCTGCGCGACCCGTTCGGCGTGCCGGGCATGCCCGCACCCCCTGCGGCCGCCACGAAGCCCCGCGTAGGCCTGGTGCGTCACATCGGCGGCGCCCACAACCACTCCGCCGTCGACGCCGCGCTGGACACCGCCGCCACCCATCTGTCCACGGCCGGTTACGAGGTCGAGGAATGCGAAGCGGCCGGCGCCCTGCTCGCCGAGGCAGCCCGCCTGTGGGCCCTGCTCATCTACGAAGACTTCCGCGGCGCGCTCCCTCTGGTGGAGCAGGTCGGCGACGAGGACATCCAAACCTCGCTCACGTACTCCTTCGCTGCCGCGGCCGAGATCTGGGGCGAACGCCCGACCTTGGAGGACTACATCCAGGGCTGGGCCCGCCGCGGCACCCTGATCGGGGCGCTCCAGGAACTCCTCGGCAGCGAACGCGTACTGCTCACTCCCGTCGCGGCCGAGCTGCCCTTCGAGCAGGACGCCGACCTCAAGGGCCCCGAACGCGCCTCGGAGTTGCTCGCCGCGATGTGGCCCATGGCCGCGGTCCCGATCCTCGGCTTCCCCGCCGTGAGCGTCCCTGCCGCCCACACTGCCGGACTCCCGATCAGCGTCCAACTCATCGCGGGACGCTTCGCCGAAGACCTGGCGCTGAACGCGGCGCAGGTGGTGGAGGCCGGGGCACCGCAGCTCACCCCGGTGTTGTGACCGGGCCGCCCCGGAACACGTGGCGAGCCGTGCGCGCATCGCGAGACCTGGGGGAAGAGGCGTGAGGCTAAAGGGTGTTGCACAAGGTTGTGTTCGGGCAGGCCAGGGCCCGTGAGGTCGGTTTTGCGGCTGGAGGAGACTCTGTTGCTGAATTGCCTGCAGGGGCGCGGGGTAGTTCGGCATGATCGTTGGTGCGGTCGTCATGTCTGCCCCGGCCGCAGGGGGTCGGTGTGGTGTCCATGCGACCGGGGGGATTGCCGCCTGTTCCTGAACAGACCGCCAGGACGGCCCGCGCCGCCTTCCCTGGTGGCAGTCTGCCCATGCGCCTGCGTGATCATCTGGCCGAGGTCTTCGACGACGCGTTGTTCACCGATGCGTTCCCCGACCGCGGTGCTCCTGCCCAGTCTCCGGCGCTGCTCGCGCTGGTGACGGTGCTGCAGTTCACGGAGAACCTCACCGACCGGCAGGCCGCGGACGCGTCGCGGGACCGTCTGTCGTGGAAGTACGCGCTGGGCACGGAACTGTCCGACACCGGCTTCGACTTCTCCGCGCTGTCGAAGTTCCGCACCCGGCTGGCCGGGCACGGCCTGGAACGGACCCTGTTCGACAGGCTCGTCGAGCACTGCCGCGCGACCGGGCTGATCAAGGCCGGCGGCAAGCAGCGCACCGATTCCACCCACGTGATCAGCGCGGTCCGGGATCTGAACCGTACCGAGCTGGCCGGGGAGAGCGTGCGGGCCGCCCTGGAGGCCCTGGCCGTCGCGGCACCGTCCTGGCTGGCCGGGGTGATCGACATCGCCGAGTTCGCCGAACGCTACGGGCCGCGCGTCGACGGCTGGACGATGCCACGTTCGAAGACCGGGCGGGACCGGCTCGCCCAGGTCTTCGGCCAGGACGCGCTGGCCTTGTGCCGGGCCGCCTGGTCCGACACCGCCCCGGCATGGATCCGCGAGATCGAGTCGGTCGCCGTGCTGCGGCAGTTCCTGGTGCAGACCTACATCATCCGCACCGACGCCCGGGGACGGGAGGTGGTCAGGAAGCGGGACGCCGACGACGGTGTTCCGCCCGGCCATATCCGCCTGGCCTCCCCGTACGATCCCGACGCCCGCTGGTCGGCCAAGGGCGAGGACCTGTTCTGGCTGGGCTACAAGGTCCACCTCACCGAGACCTGCGACACCCTCCCCGAAGCCGAAGCCGAAGCCGAAGCCGAAGCCGAAGCTGTGAGGCCGCCGTTGCGGCTGATCACGGACGTGCACACCACCGAGGCGACCGTTCCGGACGTCAAGGCCACCGTGCCCGTCCAGCAGAACCTGGCCGGGCGGCAGGTCGCACCGGGCGAGCACTACCTCGACTCCGGATACGCCTCCGTCGACCTGGTCGCGGAAGCGGCAGACCGGGGCATCAGCATGGTCACCCCACTCCTGGCCGACCACTCAGCCCAGGCCAAGGCCGCCAAGGGCTTCGACAAGAGCGCGTTCCGCGTCGACTGGAAGGTCCGCCAGGTCCGCTGCCCCCAGGGCGCCACCAGCACCGGCTGGTACCCGGTCGCCCAACACGGCCGCGACGCCATCGTGATCGACTTCGCCCTCACCGACTGCCGCCCCTGCCCCTCCCACGACGCATGCACCACATCCGTCCGCGGCACCCGCATGCTCAGCCTGCGGCCCCGTGAACTCCACGAACGCACCACCGCCGCCCGTGCCGAGCAGGACACCGGGTCCTGGAGAACCACGTACGCCCTCCGCGCGGGCATCGAGGGCACCGTCAACCAGGCCCTCGACATCACCGGCATCCGCCGGGCCCGCTACCGCGGCCTGCCGAAAGTCACCCTCCAGCACGCCTTCTCCGCCACCGCCCTCAACATCGTCCGCCTCGACGCCTGGTGGACCACCAACCCACTACGCAAACCCCGCACCAGCCGGCTGGAACGCCTCAGCCATCAGCTCACCAGCTGACGAATTCAGCAACAGAGTCCTCGGCGGTGTCAAAGACCGTGTCGGCCAGGGCCATGAACTGCTCGCGGCTCAGTTCCACGTCTCCCCGCGTAGGCACGCACCGTCCCACCAGCACCCGGGCGGCCTGCTGGCGCTTGCTCAAGCGGCGAGACCATCCACCTCGGGGACCACCCGCCAGAGGATCACTGACAGCTACTTTTCCCCTGGGGCAGAGGTAGGAGTCCGCGGCCGACCAGGGGCTTGGCCTACCGACCTTCCAAGTAGTCGGCGGCGCGTTCGGCGGCCTCATCCCGGGACAGCCTGCGGCTCTGGGCTGGCGGCCGGTCTCGCCGGTCCACGCCGCACAGATCGTCAGCGGCCCGCTCCACTGCCTCCTCCCACGACAACCGCCGCGGCCCCCGCGCACGACGGACCTCCCGCCGACGCTCAAGGAACCGCGCCAGCCGGCCACCGCGCACACCAGAATTCTGCTCATCAGTCACGGAGCAAGATCATCCCATGGCCCCTTTTGGGCTCACCTCGGCGATACCCCCAAAGGGGACGCGGCCAGACGGCACGCGGACACCGTCCGCTTCGTCCTGTTCGAGGCCCGCCCGGCCGGGCTGGAGTTCCACCAGCTCGTTCGTGCCAGTGCCCTGTCCCCGCACCAGGTCCGGTCCGGCCTGGCCGCGCTGAAGGACGAGGCCGCGTCGAAGGGATGGCCGCCGCTGATCTGGAACCGCGTCGACGGCTATCAGCTCGGCGCGGAGCGGGCCGCGCTGGAAGCCTACGAACGGCAGGTCATCTCCGAGAAGCTGACCCAGTTCCGCCGCTTCATCACCGGCACCGTCGCACCGCACGCGGCCGCCCACCCGAACGACGAGTGGGTGCGTCTCATCGTCGCCCAGCTCAATTCCATCGAATCCACCCTCGACCTCATCGCCTCGGCCCCCGCCGCAGGTCACCAGGGAAGAACCATGCGTGAACGCCGCTATCCCTCGGACATGACAGATCACGAGTGGGCGCTGATCGAACCGCTCCTTCCGCTGCCCGCGAGTGAGACCCCGCGGGGAGGCCGGAGAAGCACCCGAGACGCGAGATCGTCGACGCGATCCGCTACGTCGTCGACACCGGCTGCAAATGGAGGGCCCTACCTGCGGACTTCCCGCCCTGGAGAACCGTTTGGGGGTTCATGGCCCGCTGGGCAGCGGCCGGGGTCATCGGCCAGGTCCGTGACGCACTCGCGGGGCGGATCCGCCGGGAGATGGGCAGAGGCCCCAGAGCCGTCGCCACGATCATCGACTCCCAGTCGGTCAAGGCGGCCTCGACCGTCGGGAAGGACAGCCGGGGCTACGACGCGGGCAAAAAGATCAACGGACGCAAACGGCACATGGTGGTCGACACCAAGGGCCTGCCGCTGATGGTCATAGTCACCCCCGCGGACCTCCACGACTCCGCCGCCGCGAAGGAAGTCCTCTTCCGCCTCCGTCTCACCCATCCCGAAATCACGCTCGTCTGGGCCGACCGCGCTTACGCGGGCAAGCTCGTGACCTGGGCTAAGAAGTATCTGAACCTCACGATCAAGACGATCTCCCGGCCCAAGGACACCACCGGGTTTGTCGTCCTTCCCCGCCGCTGGGTCGTCGAACGATCACTCGCCTGGATGGTGAACGCCCGCCGCCATGCCCGCGACTCCGAGAGGCTCATCCAGCACTCGGAAACGCTCATTACCTGGGCTGCCATCACCCTCATGACCAGACGCCTGGCCACGAGCATGGGACGTCGTCACTCAGCAGGGCCTGCGGCCGGCGTCTGACGCGCCGGTGGGGCCGGCCATCGGCCGACCCCACCGGAACCAGCGGCCGGTCAGTCCTTCTCGTACTGCGCGAGTGCGAGTCCGAGGCCGAAGAACGTCGGCGCCCACTCACCCACGAAAATCCCCCACCGGTCAGCACGGTCCGTCCCCGCTGCCTCTCCCTTGACCGACGCCGTCCACGACAGGAACGACAGCCCGATCGAGACCACAGCAGCCGTATAGGCGTGATCACTACGCAAACCCGCCTCGTGCAACTTCTTGATGATCATGGCCAAACTCCTCTGACGGAGATCTGCAGACACTGCCACCGTCACCCCCGCCCGGCATAACCGCTCACTCCGCACCACCAAACGGGTGACCTCAAAGGCAGCGCTCACAGCCCTCGCCTTTGAAAACAGCTTCGTTGTTTTCAAAGTCGAGTCGGAGTTGGCCGGTTACGGGTTTGCGACGGGTGGATTACGAGTTGGCCTGTGATGGTTGCCGGATCACGTGATGGGTCGTTGGCCGGGGCATGAGTGCTGTCGATGATCAGACAAGCGGCGTGGTCTTTGCTGAGCTCACGGGCGCCTATTGGCTGGACGGCCCGGGCTGGGCGTGTCAGGGGTGTCGCCTGTTGCTGTCTCCGCAGGACCTGCAGGGACGCGATGGCGGGACCGGGCTTGCGGACCGACTGGTGAGGTGGCGGGAGGTCATGATGCCGGTGGCAGTGCTCACCGTCGTGGTCGCACTTGTCATGGGAACGTGCATCTGAATGTCTTCGAGTGCGCCCCTTGTGTGCGTAAGTGGATGACAGTGTGTCGCCTGTGAAGCAGTGAATGCGCAAAGTGACGGCTAGTCTGCCTTTTGTGGCTGCGTCGGCGGTGGCGTGGGCGGGAAGGCGGATGGTTGATGACGGGGCTGTGGCGGAGAGTGCTGGCTGTCCTGTCCGACGACAGCGTCGACCCTCGAGAGCGTGAGCGAGTTCTTGCTTCTGGTGCCGCCCGACTTGCCACGGTGCGGGCCGCGGCTGGAAGGGCAGTGACCGCCGAGGACGTCGTGCGTATCGCGATGGAGGAATTCGGGGTGCTGCTGGACGCCGGCACAGCCCGGGCGGCTCTGCGTGAGTGTCGCAGTCACCAGCGGTGACTGTCCGAGCCCGTGTGCGTTGGGTCCCGTGTGACCACGATGACGGTCGGCTTCATGCCCGGCCTTGTAGTGCGGGACGGTGGCGGAACGGTTCGGCCCGCTGATGGGGCGCCGGTGCCGATCTTTGACGGTCTTGCCCGGTGTTGGGAGGCCGCATGGTCCCTGGCCTGCCCCGATGCCGAATGGGGTCACCTCGCGGGTCCGTACGCTTGGCCAGAGCAGGTGTCCGGGCAGAGCCCGAAGCGGATGCTGCAGGGCGGGTGACCAAGAGGGAACTGCGTCGTTGGGCTCTGCAGCACGCACGTCCACGCGTCAGGCCAGTCCCCGGCCGGCCCTCTCCCACGCGGGCTGGGGGCCGGCCGGGCACGGTCCGGGTGTGTCGTGCCAGGGGCGGCTCGACGGCCCCGGGCCGCCCTCGACACCGGCCGGCCCGGGGCCGTCACCGCCTGCCACGCCTGCGCCGAACCAGCGCAGACGGTCGTCGGCAGCACGTGCACCAGCCGCGGTCGCGGGCGCATGCTGGAAGACGTGGAAGGGCCACCGATTCTTGTGGGCCGGCCCTGCTGGAGCGGCGGCCGACAGGTGACCTTGCGCCGTGCCGGGGGTTGAGAAGGTCCTCGGTCTCGCCCATTCCGACCACGACCTGGTCGTCTTCCTGGAGGCCACTGGGGTGCACGATGTGGATGGTCTGCTGGATGACCCGCAGTGGGTGCGGTGGCAGGGGGCCCGTGCGCATCAGTGGAATGCGACGTGAACGACCGACGCAGCAGGTTTCGCGCCTGCGGTGTGGCGGCTTTCGCTGGTCTGGGCCAGGAGCCCGGCGGCGGTCTTTCTCGACCAGGTAGTGCTCGCGCGGGTGAGTCGGCGGGTCATCAGGGAGATCGCGGCCCAGGTGATTAGTGTTTCCGAGCGCTGGATGAGCCGTTCGTGGTCGCGGGCGTGCCGGCGGGCGTTCCTCATCCAGGCCAGTGAGCGTTCGACGACCCAGCGGCGGGGAAGCAGCACGAAGCCGGAGGTGTCCTTCGGGCGGGCGACGGTCTTGATCGTGAGGTGCAGATGCCGTTTGGCCCAGGTCACGAGCTTGCCCGCGTAAGCGCGGTCGGCCCAGACGATGGTGATCTCCTGGTGCATCAGGCGGAGGCGGAACAGGACTTCCTTCGCTGCCTGGGAGTCGTGCAGGTCGGCCGGGGTGACCATGACCATCAGGGCAGGCCGCGGGTGTCGACCACGAGATGGCGCTTGCGGCCGTTGATTTTCTTCCCTGGGTCGTAACCGCGGGAGTCCTTCCCGACGGTCGAGGCCGCCTTGACTGACTGCGAGTCGATGATCGTGGCCACCGCCCGCGGTCCTTTGCCCATCTCCCGGCGGATCCGCTGGGCCAGAGCATCACGGATCTGACCGATCACCCCGCAGGCCGCCCAGCGGGCCATGAACCCCCACACCGGTGCGCCAGGGCGAAAAATCCGCGGGCAGGGCCCGCCATTTGCAGGTGTCCACGACGTACCGGATCTCGTCGACGATTCACGCCGGGGATGCTTCTCTGGCGGGCCGCCGCGGGGCGTGTCGCACGCCGGCGGCAGCAGAGGCTCGATCAATACCCACTCGGCATCGCTGGTGTCCGAGGGATAACGGCGAGAGCGCACGGGAGGTCCTTGACAGCGACGAGCGGCCCGCCGACGGGGGGGGGACAGCGGGCCGCTCACCAGTCGCATTATGCACTGGCGATGAGGTCGAGGGTGGATTCGATGGAGTTGAGCTGGTCGACGATGTGTTTGACCCACTTGTCGGTTGGGTGGGCGGCGGCGTGCGGGGCGACGGTGCCGGTGATGAACCGGCGGAACTCGGTCAGCTTCTCCCTGGCCACCGCCCGTTCGTATGCCTCCAGCGCGGCCCGGTCGGCGCCGAGCTGGTAGCCGACTGCCCGGGTCCAGATCATGGCGGCCAGCCCCTCTCCGCGGCCAGGTCCCGCAGGGCGGCCAGCCCCGACCTGACCTGATGAGGGGACAGGTCACTGGCCCGCACCAACTGGGGGAAGTCCAGACCGGCGGGACGCGCTTCGAACAGCACGAAGCGGACGGTGTCGGCATGCCGCTTGGCTGCATCCCCCGCCGCCGTGAGGCGCGGGGCATGGCTATTCACCCTTCAGCAGGCGGGCGATCTCGTCGTCCATGTCGACCTTGTCGGTTTCGACGGCCTGCTCGATCCAGTCGAGGGTGGCCCGGCACTTGGCGATGTTCTGCTGCACGATCGTGCGTTCGTCGTCGCTCAGAAGTCGTTTTCGCCTGTAGTGCGGGACTGTAAATCGTTCGGTGTAGCTCCCGATCATGGAGGATGCATCGATGACCAGTGAGAACGTGGCTGAGCCCGAGGCCGTTGAGCCCTCGCAGACTGTGTCGGCGAAGGCCGTGGACGACCAGTTGATCGACGAGCTGGTCGGCCGGGCCCAGGCCGAGGGCCTGCAGCTGACCGGCGAGGGCGGGCTGCTGCAGCAGCTGACCAAGCGGCTGCTGGAGTCCGCCCTGGAAGGCGAGATCACCGACCACCTCGGCTATGACAAGCACGATCCGGCGGGCAAGAACGGCGGCAACTCACGCAACGGCAAACGCTCCAAGACGGTGCTGACCGATGTCGGCCCGGTGGAGATCACCGTGCCCCGCGACCGCGACGGCTCCTTCGAACCGAAGATCGTCAAGAAGCGGCAGAAGCGCCTGACCGGCGTCGACGAGATGGTCATCTCGCTGGCTGCGAAGGGCCTGACCACTGGTGAAGTCCAGGCGCACCTGGCTGAGGTCTATGGCGCCGAGGTCTCCCGCCAGACCATCTCCACCATCACCGACAAGGTGCTGGAGGGCATGGCCGAGTGGCAGAGCCGACCCCTCGACCCGGTCTGTCCGGTCGTCTTCATCGACGCCATCCACGTGAAGATCCGCGACGGCGCGGTCGCCAACCGGCCCATTTACGTGGCCCTGGCCGTCACCACCGAGGGCCGGCGCGAGATCCTCGGGCTGTGGGCCGGGGACGGCGGCGAGGGCGCCAAGCACTGGCTGCACATCCTCACCGAGATCAAGAACCGTGGCGTCAGCGACGTGCTGATGCTGGTCTGCGACGGGCTCAAGGGCTTGCCCGAGGCGGTGGAGACCGTCTGGCCGAGGACGATCGTGCAGACCTGCGTGGTGCACCTGCTGCGGAACTCCTTCCGCTATGCCGCCCGCCAGGACTGGGACAAGATCGCCAGGCTCCTCAAGCCCGTCTACACCGCGGCGACCGAGGAGGCCGCCCTGGAGCGGTTCGCCGAGTTCGCCGACGCCTGGGGCAGGAAGTATCCGGCGATTGTGAAGCTGTGGGAGAACGCGTGGGAGGAGTTTACCCCGTTCCTGCGGTTCGACACCGAGATCCGCCGCATCGTCTGCACCACCAACGCGATCGAGTCGGTGAACGCGCGGATCCGCCGGGCGGTCAAGGCCCGCGGCCACTTCCCCAACGAGCAGGCCGCCCTGAAGTGCGTCTACATGGCGATCATGTCTCTGGACCCCACCGGCAAGGGACAGGCTCGCTGGCCCATGCGCTGGAAGACCGCACTGAACGCCTTCGACATCACCTTCGACGGCCGCCTGACGGCGGCCCGCCAGTAACCCCAACCACCCTGATTACACCGCTCGTTTGACAGACCCGATTCCGGGAACTTGCGCAAGCCCTGTTTCGATGCGCGGCGGAATGGGGGCCTCGCCCAGTGAGGCGAGACCCCTGCAAGCACGCTGCCAGGTGCCGACGCTCCGTGGAGGCTGGCACCCTGAACCCAGCATTTCCTCTGTATGGGTGGATCAGTCATGATTGGGACTGATCTGCCCCATGCGGGTCAGAGCGACTACCGCCATGTCGTCATCGTGTCCACCACCGGTCCATTCCGCGACGTCTTGAAGAAGAGCATCCAGTAGCAGGCCCGGTTGGCGGGGTGGGTGGGCAGTAAGACAGGTGGCGGAGCAGGCGTCATAGAATCTGCCACGTGCATCGCGAGCCTCAGTCACACCGTCAGTGGCCAGTAGTAGGTACGCCCCTTCTGGCAGAGGAAAGGTGCCTGTCGCTGGTGACTGGTTCCCGGCATTCTGGGTCGGTAGCAGTCCGACGCCTAGCGGCAACTCGTGCTGAGTGGGATCGAGCGGGACGACAGCACCGTTGTGAATGAGGTACGGCGGCGGGTGCCCGCAGTTGATCACCCGTACCGTGGCGCCGTCCGACGAGACCTCGGCCAGCACCGCGGTCATGAAATCCTCGGCAGCGGTGGGGCCTTGGCGTTCGTTTTCTCGGCACAACGCCTCATCCAAACGGCAGGCCAATTCAGCCAGCGTAGGAGATTTATCGGCCTCTTGGCGGAAAGCTCCGATGGCTACGCAGACGGTGGCAACTGCCTGCAACCCTTTGCCCCGGACATCACCGATGAACACACGGGTTCCAAAGGGGGAGTCCTGGACCGCGTACAGATCACCGCCGATCCTTGCCTCGGCCAGCGCCGCTTCGTACCGAGCCGCCACCGCGAGCGCCCCTACCCGGGCCGGCGGGTCAGGCAGTACTGCCCGCTGTACCGCCTCCGCCACGTCCCGAGCCTGAGCAACGTTGTGCCGCTCCCGCGTCAGCAAACGGTTGATCGCCGCCCCTGCGAGTCCAACCACTGCAACCGTAGCCAGGTCAGTCAACAAGGAGACCGTCGAACGACCGTGATAAAGGTCCAGCATAGCCGTGACCAGTAACGTCAGGATCAAAAATGCAACACTCGCGCGCAAGCTCAGCATCGCACCAGTAACGAGCGGAGCAGCCGCCAGCAGAGGCAGACCAATAAATGGCTGGGGCCCCAAGAGATTTGCCACCGCGCCCGCCACGATAAGTAGAATCGTCAGTGCCCTTCCAGCCCTGACTGCCGCTCTGCCACTTCTGATCATTCCCTTCAAACCTGCCCTGTGCTATGAATGCTTTTCATCCTGAGATTCGCGGATGATGGCGATCGGTGGTCGGGACCCGTGACGCGCCAGATACCCTGACCGTTACGCTAGTGATTGGGACTCTCCCGAATCTCCATCGGACGTGTCAGTGTTTTTGTGTAAGTCCTTGGAGGTCACCTGGTGTTGAGCCGGTCCTCGAAAAAGAGTGAGAACTGGTTCAACGCCTTCTTCCAGTGTGCCGCGACGTGGTTGATATTGCGAGCCTTGGGGATGATCAGCTCGCGTACCGTGAGGTAGAGAACCTTCAGCGCGACCTGCTCGGAGGGGAAGTGCCCGCCGGTTTCGGGTGGTCTTCCGCAGCCGAGCGTTGATCGACTCGATCAGATTCGTGGAATAGACGACCTTTCTTATCTCCGGCGGGAAAGCCAGGTAGGGGGGTGAACTCGCTCCAAACGGCCCGCCAGGTCCGCACGACCGCCGGGTAGCGTTGGCCCAACTCCGAGGCGCTGAACTCCTTCAGTGAGCCTTTTCCATCATCGGTCTGAGCTGGCCAAATGCAGGGTCACGACGGCTCGGACGAGGCTTGTGACGCGAGTGGTCGAGCACCGCAGCTTGCGAAGGAGTCGCCAGGACTTGAGGGTGGCGATGGCTTGCTCGACCAGGGCCCGGATCTTGGCGTGAGACCGGTTGACGGCTTTCTGACCTCGGGAAAGTACCTCCCGACGTCCCCAGTATGGGACGCGGACCGTGCCCCCGGCGCCTCGGTATCCCTTGTCGGCACAGCACGTGATGCCAGCGTCCGTGAGAGTGCGGACGACGCCGTGTTCACGGGCGGCCCGGACGTCGTGGACGGCACCGGGCAGAGCCGGAGAGGCCCACAGCAGCCGGCCGGACGGATCGGCCAGGACCTGCACGTTCATCCCGTGTTTCTTGTGCTTGCCGGAGTAGAAGGGGCGGTCCGCGGCGATGCGGTCGATGGGCAGCAGGGTGCCGTCCAGCGGCACGAATGCCTTCGTCGATGCCGTACGGGCTGCCTCCTCGAGGGATGGGGCAAGTGCGGCCAGGAGCTCGACGGCCTCGGCGACGTACCGGTAGGCGGTCGTGGTGCCGATGCCGAACCCGGCCGCGAGCTGGGCATATGGGTGGCCGTTGCGAAGGTGGGCGAGAGTGAGCAGGGCCTGTCGGCCCGGGCTCAGGCGCCGCCACCGGGTGCCGAGCTCGTGACGGTGTCGGCGGAGCTTGGCGGACAGGAAGCGCAGGGCAGAGCTGGACAGGTCGATGCCCGACGGGTAGACAAGCACACGAAGCCTCTGGTGGAGACGGTTCTCTTGGTCGAAAACCCATCTACCAGGGGCTTCACCTGTCTGTCAGCCCAACTGGACTGTCCAGCAGCCAGGTTGGAAAGGGCTCAGTGCCTGCTTGGCGGCCTGTTCGATTGGCGCCGTGTAGATTGCCTTCAACGCCGGAACAGGCCTGGGGGTGGTCACGGCTCGAGGTGAGCCGCAGCGGGGCCGGCATCAAGTGGATCACGCACGTGTGGACCGTGGTCTTGGGCCAGATCGCGGTGACTGCATCTGGCAGGCCCTTCAGCCCGTCGCAGGCGACGATGCACACGTCCTCCACCCCGCGGTTGCGCAGTTCGGTGAGGACCGTCATCCAGGCCGTGGCGCCTTCGCCCCCGTCGCCGACCCACAGGCCCAGGACGTCCTTGCGGCAGTGCATGTCGACGCCGACGGCGATGTGGGCCGGCTTGGAACCACTGATCCAGACCGGATCTTGATCCACAGGGCGTCGATGTGGATGGTCGGCCCGAGGGCGCCAGCGGCCGGTTCCGCCAGTTGGCGAGCTCGTCGGCGACGGCGTCGGTGACCTTGCTGATCAGGTCCGGTGAGACCTCGACGCCATAGATGCCGGCCAGGTGCGAGCGGATGTCGCGCACGCTCATGCCACGGGCGCAGAGCGACAGGATCCGCTCGTTGAACCCCGCCAGCCGCCGGGCGTGTTTGGGCGCCAGTTGTGGCTCGAAGGACCCACGGTCCGGCGGAATCGCCACCGTCACCGCACCGGCATCGGTCAGCACGGTCTTCGGCGAGGTGCCATTGCGGCTGTTGCCCGAACCGCGGCCCCCTGGACCGTGCTTCTCGTAACCCAGGTGCTCGGTCATCTCGGCTTACAGCGCACGTTCCAGCACCGCTCGGGTCACCTCGGTCAGCAGCCCGTCCTCGCCCAGCAGGGCCGCCCCGGAGGCGCCGGCACGATCCATCAGCCGCTCGACGACCTCGTCCACCAGCTTGTGCTCGACCGCCTCGGCGGCGGGGGTTTCCATGTCTGCCATGTCCGTCCGTCCCGGCTGGTCAAGGCCCCAGAGCTGAGCCTCGGCCAGCCTGTCACATCACGGACTGACACGACCTTTCAGACACGATCATTTCCATCCGACCCGGCGTCGTGGTCGGGGCGACCACCGTAGTCTCGGCGGAGCGCTGATAGAGACGTCTGTGGCTCTCTCATCCAGGGCGCGTGCGGCTTCGTTGGCGTCGACGCCCGCGAAGACCAGGATGTCCGCAGCGACCAGTTGTACGCCTTCCCACACGGCGACGGGGAGGGCTGGGCCCTCGTCCGGTTTCGGAGTGCTGCGGACGATGCCGAGGGTCCGTTTGGTCGCGTGCAGGCGTACGGCGTGGTCCGCGGGGGCGGCTGCCAGTGCTTTCAGGGTCTCGGACAGCCCTCGTACCGTGTGGGCGAATGCCTGTCGGTGTTCCGTGTCGAGGGCCGAGGCGCCGCGGATGAGGGTGAGGCAGCTGTTGCCGAGCAGGTCCAGGTATTTCGTAGTAGCGATCTCCCGGGCGACGGGCTCGCGTCGGCCCCTCCAGAGCAGGGTGCGTCGGGCTACGGCGATGGCGTCGTCCCGTGTTCCGCCGAGATCGTTGAGCAGGGTGTAGACGGGACGCAGTTCCTCCCACGGCGGGGCGTCGCGTTCCTCTTCCGACTCATCCAGTGCCCGCGCCGTCAGGATCAGTGCGCGGCCCAGCCCCGCGAGCGTGGCGGTCTCGGCACGTCTGAGCAGGGCGAGTGGATGTGCCGGGAAGAGGAGCTGGCTGAACAAGAGGGCCACCCCGGCTCCGAGCAGGGCGTCCAGCACACGGTCGATGCCCGCCTGCTGTCCAGACGCGACGGAGATCACCGCGCCCACGGCGGCTTGGGCCATGGTGATGCGCTCCGTGTCGATGAGAAGCGCGACGAGCAGCGCGCACAGGACGGCCACGCCGAGGGACGGGGCATCGTGACCGAGGAAGCGGAGGGCCAGTTGTCCGACGACGACGCCCGCGATGACCCCGGACAGCACCCGTACGGCGTTGGTGCCTCGCCCTCCGACGGGTGTGTTGAGCGCGACGAGGGTGGCGATCGGAGCGAAGAGCGGGGCGTGATGGTCGAAGGCGTTCCTGCCGATCCACCAGGAGACCGCGGCGGCCGTGGCTTGCTGGAGGACAGGCCACAGATTGTCCCTGACACGCAGCCACGCCTCGTACATCGCTACCCACGCTCGTGATCAGTGCACGTGGCCGGCGTCGAACAGGCGGGGGCCCAACTCCTGCCAGCTCCGCAGGCCGGGGAGTCGGCTGGCCGCCTCGGGGCCCCAGCTGCCCCGTGCGTACGGCAGGGGCGGGGCGGCCGGGTGGAGCACCGGCTCCACGATGCGCCAGCACTCCAGGATGGCGGGGAAGAAGGCGAAGCACTCGGGATCGCCTTCGACGGCCCCGTGCAGGATGTTCTCGTACGGCAGTTCCTGCCGTCCCAGGACCTGCGCGTAGTCGACTCCGATGGGGACGGTCATCGGCCCGGTGCCCTTCTCGGGCTTGCTCACCATCAGGTCCGCCCTGATCCCGGTGTCGCCGTCGATGCGGAAGCGGATGAGGTTCGGCGGCGTCCGCGTGTTCTCGCCGACGAAGAGTTCCAGGGGTGGTTCGCGCAGCTCGACCACGACCTCGGTGGCGGTGACGGCCAGCGCCTTGCCGCTGCGGAGGTAGAAGGGCACTCCAGACCAGCGCCAGTTGTCGATGAACAGACGAGTCGCGAAGTACGTCTCGGTCGCGGAGTCCGGCTGGACACCCTCGACGTCCCGGTAGCCGTCGTACTGGCCGCGGACGGTGTCGGCGGGGTCCATCGTGCGGGTGGCGTGCAGGACCCGCCACTTCTCCAGGCCCTGTGCCCGGGCGTTGCCGGCGCTCGGCGGGTCCATCGTCAGGAAGGCCAGGACCTGCAGCATGTGGTTCTGGACCACGTCACGCAGGCAGCCCACCTTGTCGTAGAAGGAGCCCCGGTCGGCGACGTCGAAGTCCTCGGCGAGGGTGATCTGGACGTTGTCCACGTAGGCGCGGTGCCAGATCGGTGCCAGCAGTGTGTTGGCGAACCGGGAGACCATCAGGCTCTCGACCGCGCGGTTGCCCAGGAAGTGGTCGACGCGCAGCAGGTGGTCGTCGTCGAAGTGGGTGCTCAGCTCTTCCTGCAGCTTCCGAGCGGAGTCGATGTCGTGTCCGAAGGGCTTTTCCACCACCAGGCGGGCGTTGCGGTTCAGGCCCGCCGCGGCCAGCGCGGCGGCGACAGTGGTGAACAGCGACGGGGGGATCGCCAGGTAGTGCGTCACGAACCCGAACCCCGCCAAGCGGTCGCGCAGCCGGGTGAAGGTGGCGTCGTCGGCGAAGTCCCCGGTGATGATGGACAGGCTCGCCGCGAACCGGGCGAAGACGGCCTCGTCGATGTCCGTGCCTGCGGCGGCCACCGCCTCTCGCGCGTGCCCGCGCAGCGCGTCGTCGTCCCAGTCGCTGGCCGCCACTCCGATGACGGGCGCGGTCAGCTTGCCGGAGGCGGTGAGCCGGTACAGCGCGGGCAGCAGCATCTTCTTGGCGAGGTCGCCGGTGATGCCGAAGAGCACCAGGGCGTCGGAGCGTTCGAGGTCGGAAGGGCTGAGGAGGGTGTCACTCATCGTGAGCGTCCTTTCTCGGAAGTCATCGCACGTGGTCGTCTTCGGCCGATGCCAACGCGTCGGGGTGGTGTCCGAAGCGGGACTGCAGGGCCGCCTGGATCTGTTCGGTATCGCGGTTACGGGTCTCGGGCAGGTAGCGGCCGACGAAGAAGAACGCGAGGACACAGATTCCGGCGAAGATCCAGAAGGTCTCGCCCTGACCGATCGCGGACGCCAGGGGCAGGAAGGCGAGGCTGACGAGGAAGTTGGACACCCAGTTGACCGCAGTGGCCACACTCGACCCCTCGGCCCGCACGGACGGCGGGAAGATCTCGCCGAGCAGCGTCCAGAACACCGGTCCGAGGCCGCCCGCGTACGCGGCGATGTAGACGACCATGAACAGGAGCGTCAGCACCGAGTTCATGCCGACCACGAACGCGAGGCCGAGCATGAAGATCGTGACGGCCATGAGGGCCAGCGAGAGGAGAACCATGACGCGGCGGCCGGCCCGGTCGACCAGCCGGATCGCCACCAACGTCATGACGAGGTTGATCAGTCCGATGGCCACGGAGTAGAAGATGGAGTTGGACGCGTTCAGGCCGGTCTGCTGGATGATGGTCGGCGCGTAGTAGATGATCGTGTTGATGCCGCCGAACTGCTGTACGACGGCGAGCGTGAGCCCGACGACGAGTGCCGGGCGCACGTCGGGGGTGAGGAGTCTCCTGGCCCCCTGGCCGGTCGCCCCGGAAGTCCGGGTCCGCTTCTCGCGCTCCTCGGCGATGCGGCGCCGGGCCCGCGCGATGAGCTGGTCCGCCGTGGCCTCGTCGGTGACCGAGGCGATGTCTCTCCGCGCCCTGTCAACTTCGTCGTGGGAGATGAGCCACTGCGGTGATTCGGGAAGAACCCACAGGGTGGCGGCCACCATGAGGGCGGCCGGAACCGCACCGACGGCGAACATCGCCCGCCACATCTCGCTGCTGGAGAAGGCGAGGTTGACCAGGTAGGCGATCAGGATGCCGAGCGTGATCATCAGCTGATTCATCGTGAGCAGCCGCCCGCGGGTCTTCGTCGGTGAGATCTCGGACAGATAGACCGGCACCGTCGCCGACGCCGCGCCGACCGCCAGGCCGAGGACGACACGGCCCGCCATGAGCACCGGGTAGCCGTTCGCCGCGCTTGCGATCGCCGTACCGATGATGAACACCACACCGATCGTGCCCAGGGCCTTGCGCCGGCCGAATCGCTCCGACAGCCGGCCTGCCGAGGTGGCGCCGATCACCGCGCCGATGAGCAGCACGCTGACTACGCTCCCCTGCTCGAAGGAGTTCAGACCGAAGTCCTTCTTGATGTAGAGCAGGGCACCTGACACGACCCCGGTGTCGAAGCCGAAGAGGAAGCCGCCCAGAGCGATGGCGGCCGCCCAGCCGGTGATCTTCCGCTGTCCCTCGGGGGAGACCTCGGTGAGTGGTCCGTGAGTGCCCGGTTCCTTGGAGAAGCCCTGGACCATGTCACTCCCACATGTCTCGATGAGTCCGTCCGGTCAACGCAACCACGGTTCGGGATGTGGAGACACAAAAGCGACGCAATCGGGTGGCATGGGGCTCGCGCATCATCTCGATTACTGGCTTGGGCTCGTCGGAGTGAACTTTCGCGAATCGCGGGAGTGTCTATTCAACGGCGGATCTGATGATCAAGGAGACGCCAGAGATGACCGACACCGTCGTTGAGCACGAGCCCGCTGAGCAGCCGGTCCAGGTGCCGTCGAGTACGGCGACGGACGAGCAGTTGATCGCGATGCTGGTGGACCGCGCCCGTACGGACGGGCTGCACCTGACCGGCGAGGGCGGGCTGCTGCAGATGCTGACCAAGCGGGTGCTGGAGTCCGCCCTGGAAGGCGAGATCACCGATCACCTCGGCTACGAGAAGCACGATCCGGCCGGGAAGAACAACGGCAACAGCCGCAACGGCACCCGGGCCAAGACCGTGCTGACCGACGTCGGCCCGGTCGAGGTCCGGGTGCCCCGGGACACCGCCGGCAGCTTCGAGCCGCAGATCGTCAAGAAGCGGCAGCGCCGTCTGACCGGCGTCGACGAGATGGTGCTGTCGCTGTCCGCGAAGGGTCTCACACACGGCGAGATCTCCGCGCACCTGGCCGAGGTCTATGGCGCCGAGGTGTCCAAGCAGACCATCTCCACCATCACCGACAAGGTCATGGACGGCATGGCCGAATGGCAGAACCGTCCCCTGGACCGTGTCTACCCGGTCCTGTTCGTGGACGCCATCAACGTCAAGATCAGGGACGGGCAGGTCGCGAACCGTCCGGTCTACGTGGTGATGGCGGTGACCGTGGACGGCACCCGCGACATCCTCGGCATCTGGGCCGGCGACGGCGGCGAGGGCGCCAAGTACTGGCTGCACGTGTTCACCGAGCTGAAGAACCGCGGCCTGGGGGACGTGCTGATGCTGGTCTGCGACGGACTCAAGGGCCTTCCCGAGGCCGTGGAAACCGTCTGGCCCCGCACGATCGTCAAGACGTGTGTGGTTCACCTGCTGCGGAATTCGTTCCGTTACGCGGCCCGCCAGGACTGGGACAAGGTTGCCAAGGCCCTCAAGCCGGTTTATACCGCCCCCAGCGAGGACGCGGCGACGGAGCGGTTCCTAGAGTTCCAGGAGACGTGGGGCAAGAAGTACCCGGCGATCGTGAAGCTGTGGTCGGACGCCTGGGCCGAGTTCGTACCCTTCCTCTCCTTCGACGTCGAGATCCGCGAGGTCATCTGCTCGACCAACGCGATCGAGAGCGTCAACGCCCGCATACGCAAGGCCGTCCGAGCCCGCGGGCACTTCCCCAACGAGGCCGCCGCCCTCAAGTGCGTCTACATGGCAATGATGAGTCTGGACCCTACGGGGAAGGGACGCAGGCGGTGGACCATGCGCTGGAAGGCGCCTCTGAACGCGTTCCAGATCGCCTTCGAGGGCCGGCTCACCCCGGTCAACAACTGACCACTCAACAACCAAGATCAGCCGTTAAATTGACACACCCGGCTTCTCGGTCTTCCTGGCCTTGACCACCCAGCTCTGCAAGGGTCCGGGGCTGATCTACAGATCATCGGCAATCTGCGTGGAGTTCTTCCCGGTCTCCGTAACGATCCGTACAGCCCCCTCACGGGAACTCGGCATCGAACGTCCGTCGCCTCTCGGCCATGACCCTCAACTACCCACATGGTTACGGACGCCACAGTATCGGGGGAACCGCAACTACGGAACAGACCCGCTCACCCTACAGCCCCCCCCCCGTGACGATCCCGGTGACCAGGTTGATCGTGGTGGCCAGAATAGTTGTGCCGAAGACGTAGGAGAGCAGGCAGTGCCGCAACGTGACAGCGCGGATCATAGAGCTGGAGACGTCGGTGTCGGAGACCTGGTAGGCCATGCCAAGGTTGTAGCTGAAGTAGAAAAAATCGCGATACGACGGCGGCCGATCGGTGTTGAAGGCGATGCCTCCGGAGGCCCGGTAATAGAGGTACGCGTAGCGGGCGGCGTACATGAGTTGGAGCGCCGCCCAGGACATGAACACACCGCCCAGCGCCGTCGCGGCCGCGGCGACGCGCCGATCGGACTTGCCATCCACCAGCAGCACTACGATGGCGACGAGTCCGCACAAGGCGGTCCCGACGACTACGCACTCCTCCAGGGCAGGGCGGAAGTCCTCGCGCCGGGCGTTGCGGTGCGTGTCGTCGGCGTCCATCGGCCACAAAGCGAGCCAACCAGCCAGGACGAAGAGCGACTGCGTCACGGCGATCCCGGCGAGGACGCCCAACGAAGCGTCGTCCAGCAAACCGACCACGACGCCGATCACCAGTCCGACCGTAATCGCGGCGGCCAACCGAGGTACCACTGACAGTGGCAGCCAGATACTCACAAAACGTGACGCTACAACCCGATGCGCATGGTTCAGCGCGACTACGGGCGGCGCCGTCCGTCGACCTATCGCCGAGAGCGGTTTTTTCATCCCGATGGGGCAAGAACAGGTCCCGCATCCCGATGGCCGTCGGCAGGTCACTGGGGCGAGGAACCCTCGTGGATCGCGCCTGGCACCGCCTGGGACAGGTGGCTCGGGAAGCCGTGGGGTGCGCAGTAGCGGCGGGTCAGTTCCGTCAGTTTGGCCTCGTTCCGGGCAAGGGCCGGGTCGTACTGCTCGTGGGTTCCTTCCAGCCACAGGTTGGCGTGGTTCGCCGGAGCGCCGTGACCGGGGCCGGTCACCAGCAGCACGTCGGCCTCCCGCTCGCGGATGAGTGTGTTGAGTGCCGCATAGACCATGGTGATGCCCGGGCATGATCCCCAGTGGGGCCCAGCAGCCTGGGCCTGATGTGCTCGGCTCGCAGCGGTTCCCGCAGTAGCACGTTGTCCTGCAGGAAGATCAGTGCGGCGGCCACATAGTCGGCCGCTCGCCGGTACGCCGAACCGTCCCTGTGCTCCAGTCCCATCCGGCAGCCTCCGTTCCACGAGGCCGCCGCGGTACCCCGGGACGTCGCGAAGCACACGCCCCCGGTACGCTGCCGAGGATTGGCGCAATAGGGAGGAACTTCCCAATCGTGATGTCAAGCCGCCAGCGTGACGGGAGGTGAATCGTGGTAACACTCTCCGTCACGGATCATTGCCCAAAGGACGTTGAGGCGTCGGCGTGCGAGAGCCAGCAGCGCTTGCTTGTCGCCCTTTCCCTCGTGCCGCTCCTCACCGCCCGTGCCACCCGGCAGCTGAACAAGATGCGGGGCCACCTGCTCTACGACAACCCTGACGGCTTCCTCCTCTGCGCTTTCAAGCCGGACAACGCGTTGTGTGATCCGGACGAAGGGGCAATCGCCCCGCTGCCTTCGCCTGCCAGACAGGCTGCGGCAACGCGGTCCGCACCGACACCCACGCCCAGGCCGCCCGTGCACACGCCGACCGGCTCGAACAACAGGCGGCCCACGTCCCGGGGCCGATGGCGAAGGCACCCAACATCGCCGCCGCGAAGTGGCGTGGCGTCGCCGACACTTACGACGCCACCGCCCGCACCGCCCCGGAGACCCTCGCATGAGCCACGACCGGACCGTCCACGCCGCCGAACGCGAGCGGATCGACGCGGCCATCAACCGCCTCCTGACAGGCGCCCCAACGCGTTCCAGCGGCAGCCTCACCGTCGAAGCCCTCGCTGCCGAAGCCGACGTCCACCGAATGGCGCTCTACAAGCGCCACTCCGACCTTCGCGAAGTTTTCAACGAGCGCATCCGCAAAGAAACCAAGCAAATGCCGGAAGGCGAAATGAACCGTTCCGGGTTCGGTAGAGATCTCAGATGTTGGTTGTGACTTGGGGTTTCGTGGTTGTGAGGTAGTGGTTGTTCTCGTATTCGACGGGTGGGACGTGGCCTATCTCACCGTGGAGTCGTCGGTAGTTGTACCAGTCGACGTACTCGGCGGTGGCGAGTTCGACGTCGGACAGCGTCTTCCAGGGCCGTCGGGGCTTGATGAGCTCGGTCTTGAACAGGCCAATCGTGCTCTCCATCAGGGCGTTGTCGTAGGCGTCGCCGACCGATCCGATCGAGGCGGCGATGCCGGCGGCGTCCAGGTGCTCGGCGAGCCGGAAACTCGTGTACTGCGACCCGGCGTCCGAGTGGTGAATCAACTCGCCTTGCAGGATGGGGCGTTGATCGCGGTTGCGTTGCCAGATCGCCATCTCCAGGGCGTCCAGCACGAACACCGTCTCCTTCACGGTGGCCGCCGACCAGCCGACGATCCGGCGGGAGAAGGTGTCCACGACGAAGGCGACGTAGACGACACCGGCCCAGGTCTTCACGTGGGTGAAGTCCGCGACCCAGCAGCGGTTCGGGGCGCCGGCGACGAAGTCGCGGTCCACCAGGTCCGGGGCCCGCTCGACCTGCCCGCCGGGCAGCGTGGTAATGACGCGTTTGCCGCGGACCGCTCCGGCGATGCCGAGCTCGCGCATCAGGCGTTCGACGGTGCAGCGGGCCACGTCATGGCCCTGCCGGTTCAGCTCGCGCCAGATCTTCCTCGCTCCGTAGACACGGTAGTTGGCCTCGAAGACCTCGCTGATCTGTTCCTTCAGTTCGGCGTCCCGCACGGTCCTGGCGGACGGCATGGTCCGGCGTTTGTGGTGGGCGTAGTAGGTGGAGGGGGCGATCTTGCAGTCGTGCTCGGTCAGCACGCGGCAGATCGGCTCGACACCGCCGAAGCGGTCCCGGTGCTCGTCGACGAAGGCTACGAGCGCGTGTGTGGCCGGTCGAGCTCGGCCGCGAAGAAAGACGCCGCGGCTTTGAGGATCTCGTTCGCCCGCTTCAGCTCGGCGTTCTCCTTCTTCAGCCGCTTCAGCTCGGCCGACTCCTCCGTCGTCGTGCCCGGCCGGTGCCGGTATCGATCTGGTCCTGCCGCACCCACTTGCGCAGCGTCTCGGTCGTACCGATGCCCAGTTTCTGGGCGACCGCTTTCATCGCGGCCCACTCGGTGTCGTACTCCGGTCGCACCTCGGCGACCATCCGCACCGCACGACGGCGCAGCTCAAGCGGGTACTGGGAAGGACGTGCCATGACTCGATCCTCTCAAATGATCGAGTCCCTACCGAACCCGGGACGGTTCAGAGGTCGTCTGGCTGGGGGCCTGTGTGCCGGGAAGGGCCGGCGGGTGGACGGTGATCTCGATAGCGCTGATCGGTGTGCTGTCGCGGGGGCGTCCGTCGCGATTCCAGGTGTGGTAGCGGGAAATTCCGCTCTTGACGATGCGAGTGGAAAGCCGCATCCGGCGTCTGGGAAGGAGCGTGCGCAGGATGCGGGTGCCGATGTGTCCGACCAGGTCGGAGTAGTTGTACGGTCCGGTTGTTGGAAGTATTCCGGTGAGGCTGACGACGGTGTCGCGGGCTGCCTCCAGGGCGGCGGTGAAGCCGGCTCGGTCGGGGTCACAGCCGGGTTCGGTCTCCACCGCGGTCACCATGATCGAGCGCAGTGCCTGGTAGAGGGCGAGCAGTCCCCACACTTCCTGGCAGAGACCCACCGGGTCCTTCGAACGCAGCACCCGGCCTTGAAGGAGGGTGTGGCGCAGTGCCAGGTAGGCGGTCTCGATCTCCCAGCGTTCGTGGTAGAGGCGCATCAAGCGGGCGGCGGGGTCTGCGCGATGGTCGGTGAGTGTTGTCAGCAGGCGGTAGGTGTCACCGAAAGTGCCGCCGTCGACGGTGCGTGCTTGGACCTCGGCCTCGATCACTCGCAGCGAGAGGCTGCCGATGCGGGTGAGGTACGAGCCGTCGGGCAGCATTGCCAGCACCGGTGGGCGCCATGTGCTGGTGCAGCGCACCAGAAACTGCGCGCCCTGTCGCGTGATGGCGGCCAGGAGTTCGTTGCCGTCGAATGCGCGGTCTGCCAGGAGGAGCATGTCCGGGGTGAGGTGGCTGGTCAGTTCCCGGGCGTAGTCGCTCTCGGCTTTGACGGCGGGGCCGAAGGTTGCTGCGATCAGGCCGCGGGTGCCTGTCTCGCACAGCGTCATCAGCATCAGCCGGGGGTATCCCGCCGGGCCGTGGCGTCGGACGGTGCGACCGAGCCAGGACCTGTTGCGCTCGTGGTCGGGGACCGACAGGCTTCCGCATCCGTCGAATGCGACCGTGCGCCAACGGCGGTAGCGCACTCCAGGGGTGGAGGGCTGGGCCAGCGGGCCCGCCAGCACGTCGAAGAGCCGCTGCAGAGGGGCGACGCCCACCCGCCGGCGCAGATCACGAAGTGCTTTCTCGGACGGCCGTGGCACGTTGTTGCTCAGCCCTGCTACGAGTTTGTCCCACACCAGCTGGGCACCCAGATGCTCGAACAGGCCGAGAGCCAGGACGAAGTAGACCCCGACTCGGGATGGCAGACTCCGCAATCGTTTCTCGCGGGCTCCGGTCTCCTCCACCACCGCATCCACCAGCTCTGGTGGGATGACTTGGGTTAACTCGCCGATGTGACCGGGCGCGAACACGTCAGGCGTGCCGCCCGTGACAAACTGGGCCACAGGGCCTCTGCTCTCTCAGGAAGATCTTGGTCGATCCCCTGGATAGCAGAGGCCTGCCATATCTCACGAACCCCTTGACATTGCCATCGGGGCCTTAACTTCGCGGCATTGCATGATCGACAGCTTCTGTTAGGACCTCTAAGGCCCGCTCGGCGGAGTGAGACATAGTCGCATCTGGGCCCCTGCCACGTGATCCTTCGTGGCAGGGGCCTTCCGCATCGTGATTCCGCCGTTTTCGGGCTGAGGCGAGGCCCGTCGTCGAGAAGGCGTGTCAGAGGCGAAGGGCCTGGAGTGGCCAGCTGCTCGCCGGGGCCAAGACACGGTTAGCGGCGGGCCGGCGGGGGCGCCCGGCCTGCCGGTGCCGCCACCAGCGGGCCGGGCGCCGCGCCCCTGTACGCAGGTCAGCGTAGCGAATTGCCATATCTGGATGCTGAGTTCGCACCCATAGCGGCCTGCCGACGATGATCCGTTCTGCACCGGCGAGCGGATCGCCATCATGGTGGCTCCAGCGTTGAGGGTCCAGCACGACGTCGGAGTAGACCTCGGCGAAGACCGTGCACCTCTCGTGGTGGCCGACGGTGAATCCACGAGTGTGTGGATGGTCAGCGTGCTCCTCGTCGGTGCCCGTACTGCCCTGGCAGAGGGCGACCTTCAGCGCTTCGAGGGAGAAATACTCCTCGTCGTCGATCCACGACGTGCCCGCTGTCCCTTCGGCACGTAGGAGTTCCTCGATCGCGGGCATCTCGGAGGAGGTCCAGCCGTCCTCGAAGTCGTCCCACGGGCCAAAGCCTTTGACGCAGTCCATGCTGCCGAACAGACAGATGTCGACACGCCGTCCTGCGCCGGTGTGCAGCTGCAGATGGAGCAGGGCACCGGGGTTCTTCGCGTACCGGAGCTGTACCCGCGCAAACGAGATCTTGCCGCTGAGACTGACGAAAGCCGCCGTGGGCGGCGTGGTGAGTTCCGTGACGACAGCTGCACCGAGCCCTTTCTCGATACGCCGTGCCTCCTCGCCTCGGTTTCGGGTAAGCCGCTCCTGAGCGGTCCGACTGACCTGGACGAAGCCGCCGGCCACACCAGCTGTCCAACGCGCGCGTCCGGCCAACTCGATGCCGTTGTCTTCCGCGGTCCGCCGGATCGCCCGATCCGACCAATACACATAACTCCCGGCCACCCGCTGTCCTTTCGCCCGCGCGATCAGCCTTCAGCCTGGCGCACGGCACGTGTGGCCGTGACGGCAATAGCAAAAGGGCCCGGTTGCCGAGCCAGAAGGCTCAACAACCGGGCAGAAGAAGGGCCAGATGCGTCACCGGCCGCGTCGGACGACGGTGAGACGCTCCTCCGCGCCGTCGGGCAGTACCCGGCGCGGTACCGGGCCGGGTGCCGCGAGCGAGGAGGCGAAGGCGGCGACCAGCTCGTGCGGGGCGCTCGCGCTGAAGCTCGCACACCACAGGTACGGCGCCCCGAGCACGGGCTCCGCCCACGCCTGCCACCCCAGCAGGTCGTCGCGGGGGTCGGCGTCATGGATGAGTGGCGGCAGCATCTCCAGCGAGACGCTTGTGGAGAGGCCCGGGTCGGTGGCAGCCGCCTGCGGGCGGTCCCTGTCGCGCAGCCAGCCCCGCGCGGTGAGGGCGGTGAGTACCGACTCGGTGTCCTCGAGTCCGGCATCGGGGGTGTCGAGCGCGAGCAGGAAGTCGGTGAGCGCCTCGTGCGGTAGGCCCGCGGTGAAGTACGCGGTCCACTCGGTCAGGGCCGACGCGGGGTGCGGGCGCGCAGACAGCTGCCAGGCCACCGGAAGGCCGCCCAGCTCGAACGGGTAGCCGGCGAGGATCCACTCGGCGCCTCGCAAGCCGTCGGGACTCACGTACAGCCAGTCTTCATGCTTGCACGCCGTTGCGGTCTCGGGGCGGTGCTTGGCGCACGTCGCCGAGCCTCATTCCGCTTGCGGTGTCCGTCCGTTCTCGTGCCGAGAGCCGCTGCGCCGGCTGCTGAGCCTGCCAGGTTGAGGGCGACTACTCTGAGAGCCGCGGTGCGGGCTACGAGACGCACTCATGCCCGCACCGCGCCAGCTGCTGGCCGTACGGCTTTGCGTCGCTGAGCCTGCCGGTCAGCTCCCCGCGGCCAGCTTGTGGGCAGTGTTGCCGTCGCAGATCCCTGCGATCAGTTGCCGCGCCGGCGGCTGCAAACCGGCGCCGAGGTAGCGGATGCCCTCCCCTTCGGGGGCAGTTCCGGTCTCCCGGCCGAGGGCATGGCGGCGGGTCAGGGCCGTACGCCAACCCCACCGTTCGTCCCACACCAGTGCCGGCACGGGAGCGTTGGGAGCGAGGGGCACGGCTGCGGCCACGGCGTCGCTGGCCACGTGGACCATCTCGACGTCCTGCTGCTCGGCCAGGCCCGCGGCGGCGAGCTCGTCCACGACGTCCTGGACGTACGGGCGCAGCCGGCGTCCCCGGAGTGCGGTCCGTGCGTACACGATGGCGGCCTGGCGGACCGCGGCCGGGAAGCCAAGCCGTTCGGCGGCCTGCTCCGGTGTCAGGTTCTTCTCACCGGCGCACAGGTCGGCGATCCGTTCTCCGCGGACGCGGGGCAGGGCCCGGGTGGCGGTCGAGTTGGCGATGCCCAGTTCGTCGGTCAGCCTCGCGAGCGTCAGGGCGGGGTCGTCGTCCAGGAGCTCGGAGATCCGGGCGTGCAGCTGGTCGCGGGGCACGATGTCGCCGCTCCCCTTGGGCCGGTGCGCGGCCGGCTCCGAGGAGGCCGGCTTCTCTCGGTAGGCGCGCAGGACGCCGCGCGGGCAGTGTTCGACCCCGCCCACCTTCTCCAGGTGCGGGGCGATCCGCGGGTCCTTCTTGTAGGAGTCCCAGGTCTTCGGCGACACGTTCAGGTACGCGGCCGCCTCGGTGCGCTCGAGGAGGTCCTCGTCGTCATCCGTTTCGGGGAGCTCCGGCACCGGGGCGCCGGCGAGGTAGGCCGCGGTCTGCTCGCCGTCCCACAGCTTCCCCTTCGCCTCCGGCGGGCTGATCGGGGCCGGGAACCCCTCGGCCTCGTACGGCTTCTGGTTGCGGAACGTCTTCAACCCGACGCCCACGGCTTCCGCCAGATCAGCACTGTTCTGCACAACGTCGCGCCGGCCCGCCCGGATCATCTCGAACTCCCCTTCAGCAGTCGCCCCGCAAGGAAGCTCTCCAGGGTTCCGCGCACGGCGGCAACGCCGGGGCAGGAACACGGACTTCACAGCGGCCGACGCCTGCGGCGCCGCGAGACAAGGGTATGGGACTTACATCACAGCGGGCAAGAACCCGGTCCCGCACGCCGCCCCGCCGCTACACTTTGCGTCATCACGCCCTGCAGGTTCTTCCTCCAGGTGTGGTCTTCGAAGGCCGGCGCCCTGGCCACCCCGCTCCGGCGGGTTGGGCGCCGGCCACCTGCTTTCCCCCAGCGCCTGGTTGGGTTTCTGCGCCGCTCCATACAGGCCCGCCATTCCGGAGGGGGCTGCGCGGTGGGCCTGCATCCTCGCCGATCCGGCACACTGAGCGAGGACCGTGTTCGGGCCTTCGCCCGGGCACAGGGGGAAGGCAGTTCGTGACGAGTGGGCAGCGCTACTGAACGAGTTCTCGGCTCGTCCCTGCAGTCTGCATCGCGTCGTCGACGCGCTCCGGGTGGAATTTGCGGTGGGGCCGGCCCGGTTGGACGCACCGTTCTTGAGCAGTAGCACCACATCGGGGGCAGGTTCGGGCTCGGACACGGTCTTCGTTTCCCGCTTCCGCCATCCACATCGTCCGGTGCGCTTCATCCATTTTGTGCTGGGCCGCCGCGCGTTGCTCGGTGGCGTAGCGCTCACGCGCCTGCTCGGTACGGTCCTGCAGCGGATGGTTCAGTACGGTGCGCGGGTCGTCGTTCAGCGGCGGCTCCGCGACGCGGGGCGTGAACCAGCTGGTTGCTTCGACAACGTAGTCCTTGGGCCCGTCTACGCCCGCCAGCTGGCGGCGCGCTCGATGCAGGGCGCGGGTCGAGTGGCCCTTGGGCATGCGGCACAGAGTGGCGGCGGGGGCTGAGCAGTGCGGGCAGGTCACCGAAAGCATCTCGATCAGATTCTCCCGGCGGGCGGCGGTGTCTGCTCGCCGCTGTTCCTCGGCTTCGACGCGGCGTGCTTCCTCGGCCTGGCGGCGTTCTTCCTCGTACCGCAGTTCCTCAGGCGAACGGTGGACCCGGCAGGGCTCGCGGGTAATGATCCAGCCACACGGCGAGCCGTCCTTTTTTGGCTGCCCGCAACGGTCGGGGTCGGTCAGATCCAGGGCCCGGCCGATGCGCCACGGCCCGGTGGGGGCGGCTCCGCAGCCGGTGCACTGGGGGACAGATCCCGTCTCGACAGGGACGACTTCGTAGCGGTATCCGCTGACGGTCACCGTCATGTGCGGGTGGGTGCAGGAACACGTCGTTTGGTGGCATTGCTCGGATGACGACACACCATGCGTAACGGCCCTGTGCAGGGACCGGCGCCGGGACGGCACAACGCATCACCCGGACGGCCGGGGCCCGGGGGCACACTACCCAGTGGCTGGCGGCATCGCGGCGCGGCCTACAGAGTCGAGGAGTCCGCCGTCCAGAGTCAGCATCCTCGGGGGACTTTCTCCGCGGCCAGGGCCAGGGACTCACAGGAGGGAGCGGTACGTCCCTTGGTCCCTGCGAAGAATGTGCAGGTCAACCGACCAACAGGGGCCCAGGCAGGGACTGAAGGGACTCAATCTCCTAATTATGAGCTGTACAGGTATCTGTCTATGTGTACGCGCGCGCCATACAACACAGGTAGAGGACTAGCTCATAATTAGGAGATTCGGTCCCTTCAGTCCCTGAACATGGGGGCATTACCCTTCTGACCTGCGGCGATGTCGAGGGACCGAAGAGAGGGACGGAAGGGATCCAGCCGCCCGCTGGCCCCTGACCCCTGTCCCGGGGTGGTCGACGAAGCCCCGCTGCGGCTCGCAGGCAACGCGGCGTGAGAGCCGCCACCCCGGGACAGGGACTGAAGCGGTACGCCGACCCGCGGGAGGGACTCAAGGGACCGGCCAACGAACAGTGCGGCGCGCGCGGGAAGGTGCAGCGCCGACGCGTCGGAAACGCCTAGACTCTTTCCGAAACTACAGTCCCTTCGGTCCCTGTCGAGGCGTCACCAGTCTGTTGACCAGGCGCTTATCAAGCGGGACCGGCTGATGCGAAGGATGCCCGTGCTGCGCTCCGGCGAGTCTCCCTCGCCCGCCCCGGCAGGCGGGCAGGCCACGCCGCACGCAGTTGCCCGATGGTGCGCCGCGCAGGGCTGGCCCGTTCACCCGCTGGCCCCTGGCCGGAAAACTCCCGCCGCGAACTGCCCCGCGTGCCGCCGCAGCCCGCACCCGGCCCAGGTGTGTCCCTGCCTGCCCGCAGGCCGTCCCTGCCACGGCTTCCACTCGGCTACCACCAACCAGCAGCTGGTGGACGCGTGGTGGAGCACGGTCCCCACCTACGGCATCGGGGTGGCCACCGGCCCGGCATCCCTGGTCGTACTCGACATCGACGCGCACCACGCTCAAGTGCCCGACCGCACCCGCCTGCTGCCCGGCATCCCCATCCCCAGCCAGGTCAACCTCGACGGCCTTGCCTCGGGCTTCGACACCCTCGCCCTGCTGGCCGCTTACCGGGGCGAGCAGGACCCCGCGTACGACGACACCACACTGCGCGTGCGCACCCCCTCCGGCGGACTGCACGTCTGGTACCTCATCACCGACGAGGGCGTGAAGCTTCGGTGCTCGACCGGGTCCAGCCCCAAGGTGGCGCTCGCCTGGCAGGTCGACGTCCGTGCCGACGGCGGCTACATCGTCGCCCCCACCACCCGCACCGCGCAGGGCACTTACGACCCCGAGGGCCCCACCCGGGCTCCCGCCCCGCTCCCCCGCTGGCTGCTCGACGAACTCGTCCGCACCGGACACCTCGTCACCCCTGAGCCGCCACGGCCGCCCGTCCCCACCCCGCGCAGACGAGGCACACGCCGATCTCCGTCCGCGGCGCAGCGCATCCTTGATCCGCTGCTCGCGGAGGTCGATGCCTGCGCGGCGGTCCCCGAGGGCGCCGCTTTCACGGAAAAGCTCAACCGGGCGGCCTTCACCGCTGGGGGCCTCGCCGTCGCCGGTCACGTCGACGAGCACGAAGTGCGGGCCCTGCTCGAGGAGCACGCCACCCGAGCACGCCCGCGCCAGCAGGCCCGCAATGCCCGCATCATCAGCGACGCCCTGGCTGCAGGGACCGCCCGACCGCTTGATCCCCGAGGACGTTCATGAGCAGCGCCGACAACACGCCGTCGTTCGACGCCCGCGCCGCGGCCCAGCAGATGCTCGACCTCCAGGGCGAGCAGCCCGCGGCCGCGCCAAGTCTGCTGCCCGCACAGTTGCCCGCCGCCGGGCAACAGCTCGCGCCCGTCCCCCAGGCAGCAGACCTTCTGCTGCCCAAGACGCTGTCCGACCGCGGCAACGCCCGGCTGTTCGTGCGGCTCTACCGGGACGAGTTCCGGCATGTCGAGGGCCTGGGCTGGTTCTCCTGGGACGGCTCCCGCTGGAAGCGCGCAGGAGGCGAGAAGGCGGTCCTGTGGGCTGCGGGCGAGATGGCCGAGGACCTCGCCGACACCGACCCGAGCGGCACCTTCAGCAACCGCGACCTGCAGCGCCACAAGCGCCGCACCCTGTCCACCACCGGCATCAAGGCGCTGCTCACCCAGGCCAAGGCCTCGCCCGACCTGTCCGTGGACCCCAGCACCCTCGACGGCGACCCCTACGCCCTGTGCACCCCGGCCGGCGTCGTTGACCTGCACACCGGAACCCTGCGCAAGCCCGATCCCACCCGTGACTTCCACTCCCGCGCCACGAGTGTCGGACCGCAGTCCATCGAGACCCCGCGCTGGCGCCGCTTCCTCGCCGACACCTTCGGCGACGACGACGAAGGCCGGGAGATGATCGACTTCCTGCACCTGCTGCTCGGCTATTCGATCACCGGCGATGTCGGCGCCCAGGTCCTGCCGTTCCTGCACGGCCAGGGCAAGAACGGCAAGTCCGTTCTCCTCGACGTCATGATCCAGATTCTGGGCGACTACGCCGATGCCGCGCCGCCCGGCTTCCTCATGGACCGCGGCGCCTTCTCCGAACACTCCACGGAACTCACCGAACTCCACGGCCGGCGCCTGATCGTGTGCAGCGAGCTCAAGCCCAACGACAAGTTCGACGAGGCCCGCGTACGCCTGCTCACCGGCGGCGACAAGATCAAGGCCCGCCGCATGCGGCAGGACTACTTCTCCTTCGCCCCCACCCACCACCTGTGGCTGATCGGCAACCACCGCCCCGAAGTCTCCACCGGCGGCTTCGCGTTCTGGCGCCGCATCCGCCTGGTCCCCTTCGAGCGCGTCGTCCCCGACGAGCAGAAGATCGACAACCTCGCCTTCGAACTCGTCCGCGACGAGGGCCCCGGCATCCTGCACTGGCTCATCGACGGCGCCCGCCGCTACCTCACCACCCGCGACCCGCTGCACGGCCCCGACCGGGTCCGCCTGGCCACCACCGCCTACGCCGCCACCGAGGACCACATCGGGCGGTTCCTGTCCGAGTGCTGCACCCGCACCGCGGAGGAGTCCGACGCCGGCGACCTGCGCGTCGAACAAGGCCTGCTGTATGCCGAGTACAGCTCCTGGTGCCACGCCAGCGAAGGCATCCGCCCCGCAGGCACCAGGGCCTTCGCCAACCGGGTACGCCAGGAACTCGGCCTCGCCTCCCCCAGCGACATGATCAAGTCGAACGGCCGCAAGTACTACCCCAACCTGGCCCTGGTGACGAGCGAATGACCGCCCACCCCTGCCCTGCATCGCGCCGAGCGCCCCTGCCCGAAGAGTCCAGGGCGCTCTACGATGGACACCAACCCACCCGCGTGCAGGCGCCCTTGCACCACATCGCACATACCCGCCGGCACTGCCCGCAGCGGCCGACCCTGGAGGGGTTCCAGCCATGAGCTCGCTACTGACCGAGAGCGACCTCGCCCACGAGGACGACGTGGTGTGGCTGGAAGACCCTGGGGCGCTCGACTACGTCCGCCAGGCCCTCGACAAGACCAAGCGCCGCAACACCAAGCCCCCGTACCAGCGGGACGGGCGCATGATCGGCTACGTCCGCCTCAACGCCGACGCCGAGCCGGACCCGGACAGCGGCCTGTACAAGCGGCGGGTGTTCTTCCTGCTCCCCCACGACCGTGACAGCCACCCCACCGGCCTGTACCAGGAAGGCGCCCCGGGCGAAGCCGTCGACCCGCGCACCATCGAACCCGGAAAGCCCGGCACCAAGACCGAGCGCTCCCAGCACGGCCCGAGCATCGCAGCCTCCGCCTGACCCACATCGCACGAAGCCGATTCGCTGCCAATGAGCCCTGCGGCAACGTGATCGGCGTTGGCGGGCGCGGCCGCCGGGCCAGGCGAAATCGAGTCCACACGGCGCTGCCCCTCCCGGTGCAGCGTCGTACGTAGTTCGTGATGCTGCCGATCACGTGCACAGCCGCCAAGCACTCCTACTGATCCGGCGACATCGTCGCGGCTCCGCTGGACGGCGAAGCCATCGTGACGCAGCTGAAGCGGGACGGCGCCACCCTGTGGCTGGCCCCCGGAGAACGATGCCTACACCTCAAACGAGGGCATCGGCACCGGCATCCTCGGCAAGGGTGTCACCGTCCTGATCGGGCGTTCCCGCCTTTCCCGATGCCGCCGCCAACTGCCGGGCTACAGTCCGGCATGGGCATCACAGACACCTCCATCGCGGCAGCCTCAGCCCTGCTGAGTGGCGTTGCGGCGTTAGCCTCCTGGCGTTCGTCCCGCGAGGCGAACAACACCGCGGCGACGATTGCGCAGATCGAACGGGACCGCTGGCACCACGAACTGACGCCCGTTCTACGCCTCAAGCTCGACGAGGGCCACGGCCATCTCCTGGTCCGCTCCGACGGCCCCGCCAACCTCGAAATTGTGGAGGTGGAGCTGCACGTCAAGGACGACCGGGACCGCTCTCAGGACCCGGTACTCGCTGGAGGCGCATCACCGGAGGAGATCGCCGCAACAATCTGGGGCCCCTACCGCTTCCGGCCGGGAGTCGACGGAACTCTCCGCGAGGGGCGCATGGCAGGCGACTTCCGCCTGGACGTCGACGACGTACGGCGAATCGCCGTGGATCCGACCTTGAAACCTGCCTGGTACGAGGGCGTAGAAGGCGAACAACGCTGGCGAGATCAGTACAGCAACCACAACTTCCGGCTGTTGATCCTGTGTACGGCGCGCGGCTTCAACCCCTGGTTCCTCAGTGCCGAAGTGCCGCGGAACGGTGCGTGGATCCAGGCTGGCGTCCCTGTGTCTCTGCCCGACGACTAGCCAGCAGCGCGCCACGTGCCCCCGTACGCCAATGCCTCCGCGCAGTGCGCTGTCTCGCCTACGGTCAATGCCATGACCAGCGACGGCGTAGTGGTGGACGAAGCGGTCCGTGCAGCATGGGACTCCTACCGGGTCCTGGAGAAGCGGACGTCCGCTCAGGAGCGCCAGCAGGCGCAGCAGCGGCTCCAGGCCGCGATGGACTCCCTCGGGCGCGAGGAAGTTTCCCGGGGCACGGTGTTCCTGGTGGGGGTCCTGACCGGATACTTGATCGCCGAACACGCCGGCAGTGGCGAGGATCGTCTGGATCCGCTCAGCGATCTGATCCCTGCGGTGATCCGTCGGCTCCCCGCCTTCGAGAAGGCCGACCCGGAGCAGGTTCCGATGGCCACAGGTGTCCTCATGGCCGCCGCGATGGGTATGGACACCGTGGCCTGGCGCGACCGGTTCGGGCAGATCCCGGCGGAAGAGGCCCTGGTGCACAGCTTCGTGCTGTGGCTGCTCGCCGACCTCTTCGACTCCCTGGTCGAAATGCCCGGAGCCATCGACCGGATCATGCGGGAGACCTTCGATGCCATGACCGCCGAAGGCGGCTGAAGTTCGATCGGGTCGAGAAGAAGCGCCCCGCGGGCCCCAGCTCGCATGCCAGGGAACGGCGCTGTCGGCGCTGACCGAGCCGGGTGATGGTCAGGACGGACAGGTGGCGCAACGGCCGGTTCACCCAATACGCGAGGGCAGTTGGCCGGTGCGGTGGGTCGGGGTGTCCTCCCTCGGAACCGCTCCAGCAACATTACGCCGGCGCTGTCGGTCAGGATGCTGGTCGGGCGTTTCATCCTGGCCGACTGCTCGTCGCCCTATCTGGCGTGCGAGTTTCGCGGCTAGCGTGTCCCACCTAAAGCGTCGTTTTCACACTCATCGCCGTGGCAGAACCACACTTGCCGCTGCCGTCAGGCCAGAGGCCGCGATCGCTGAGGCCGTTGCGGTGACGTCCGGCTCCTTCGGAAGAAGGACTGTGATGACGACGGCTGCGCTGAGCGCGGCTATCGCGAGCGTGAGGGCGACGATCACTGGTATCCAGTGAGAAATTCCGCGAACCCTTGGTTCCACATCCGGAGGGATATCGGACATTGGTTTCCCTTCGACTCAGAGGTGTGCAGTTTTGACTGTGAAACAAAGACACGGTGGTAGCAGCCACCCTGTTGCCTTTGCCGGGTTGTGCCCTCTGTGGTGCCAATAGAAACCAGCGTCCCGCCAACTCTGAAATTGGCAGCAAAATGTATGAGTTGGCTATTCACTTGAGTCCCCATCATCACTTATCGCTAGTGATGGAGGCTCAACCCCGATTCGGCAACATCAGCCCCAACCTGAAAGGTCTACCATTCTCTACAACTTCCCGCCATCTTTGGGGAGTTCACAGTTGGTGGGTATGAGACGCCTTCTGGGTTGCGACTAGTTGGTCACCAACTTCAGCAAGGTGGTGACATTCCGGTCCTGTTTTCCTGTTCGGGCCTTGCTCGTGCGAGTCTCCGGGCGACACCGGCACCAGGCGCAGCGTTTTCCCTCTGTTGTACTCAGGCACTGTTCCGTCCAGGACCTGCCGCCCCAACGGCAAGGTCATGGATAATTTTCCGGAAAAAACACATGCTGTGATTCTGTGTGACCAAAGAGACCGGATTTACGGGCGAGTGGCGACCTCCTGAGTCACGGCCAAACGCTACAACTCCACTCAGCCCCATGGAGTTGTCGTGTAAGTGTTTATGTGACGCAACCAAGTGGGGATAACGGTAAGTGAGTTGGTCTCCAACTTGGCCGATCTGGTGCGATATTGGCTTCAGGATGGCCCAGGCTCAGAGGTGTGCCGTGCACGGCGCCGTAGCAGCGGAGTCGAGCAGTTCGTCCAGTGGAAGTACGAGCCCGACAGGCATCGTCGGGCTCGTACTCCTCACTTCCGGTGTGAAGACCAAGAATCCGATGTAGATAGGCGATGCCTGGCCTGCGGCTTCTTCCAGCAGGCGGCAGATCAGCCGAGCCAGACGATGTCCAGAACCGACAGGCGGCCCAGAGCCCCGTTGACGAAGTAGATGACGGATAGCTGGCCGACGGAGGCGATGCGTACATCCTCGCCCTCCGGGTCGCTGGTGTCCCACTGCTGGAATCCCCACGGGTTCCCAGCAGCAGCGTCCAGGACGTCCCAGACCAGCTGCTCCGTGTGATCAGGCAGGGCGTCGAGCACTTTCGCGGCCGGAGGCGACAGCCGGACCGCGTACGGTTGCTGCCCGCTCACCGGTGCCGGTCGCGGAGCTTGGCCACGTCGATGAACTCGCTGTCGTCGTAGCCGGAGGCGACGAACGCGTCGACCGCCGGCGCTGCGGCGAGACGGCCCTGCCACTGCTGGACGACCTCGTACAGGGCGGCGAGGGAGAACGTGCGGCGCGACTCCTCCAGCGCGGCCGCCCACTCCCGCTCGAAGGCCGGTGCCCAGGTGTCGGCGCGCCGGTCGGCGCGCAGCTGGGCGAGGAGTTCGGCCGGCGCCCCCGGCGCGAGAGCGTACGTGGTGACGGGTGCGTGGTCGGGCGCGCTCATCGGGTCCTCCCGGCGGGTCGTCACCTCACCGTACGCGCGCCGGGTGGCGGTGGGGGCGGGCATGGGCAGATCCCTTCTGCCGCGTCAGAGGACGGGCGAGAGCTCGTGCGTTGGCTGCTTGAGGAACTGCTCGTAGGCCCGCTCCTGGAACCACCAGGCCTGCGCAGTGTGCCGCTTGGGGCGCCAGGGCCGCGGCTTGGCCAGCGTCTCCAGCTCGCCGTCGGGGTGCTGCAGGAAGACGCCGATGCCGTAGACGCCGAAGTCCAGCAGCTGCTCGGGATTGAGCAGGCGGTTCAGGGGCCCGGTGATGACGATCTGGCGGGCGCAGAACGGCGAGAACTGTGAGGCCGCGTCCAGCGCCACCCTGGTCGGGATGCTGGGGCGGACCGTGGCCAGCGTCACCCGGCAGGGCCGGGTGACGTGGCGGGTGACGTGTCCGTCGTCGACTGTGCAGATCCCGGCCGGGGCGCGCCGTACGTAGGCGCGCTGGTGGTCGGTGAGGTCCGCGACGGGAACGGGCAGGCCGTGCGGGAGCGCCATCAGGACGTCCAGGCCGCCGAAACCGTAGCCGGTGGCGACACCCAGTCCTGCGGTACGACGGCGCTCGTGCTCGGTGTCGTCGATGTCGAGCTGCAGCTCGGCCTGCCCGAAGCCCGCGGAGGCGGGGACGATGGCTATCACCCCTCGCTCCTTCGCAGCATGACAACCCGGGTGAGGGCCGATGCGTTCTCGCGTACCTGGGCGTCCTGGAACTTCCAGGTCGCGGCCACGGAGTTGAGGAGTTCGGCGATCGCGCGGTCCTCAACGCGGGGGGTGCTGCTGAGGATCCGGTCCACGGCGGCGGGGATGTGCACGGGCGGCGCACCCTGCTCCTCCTGGCCCGCGTTTCCCTGTTCGGGGTCGACGCCCAGGACCAAGCGGTGCCGGAGACCGTCGCGGGTCTGGACGGTGAGGGCGTCGTCGTTCGGCGAGTCCGGGGTGGCTTCCACAAAGTGCTGGTGGTTGAGGATCGCCGCAGCGACGGCCTCGATCAGCAGCGGCTCGGGCAGCCGGTCGTCGTCGGTGGGCTCCGCCTCGTTCAGCGTCAGCGTGTACGCCGCGCCGGACGCGGTGGTGAAGTGCACGGTGTCGTAGCCGGCATCCCCGTCTGCGGAGTGGATGTGCGGGCTGCGGCGCAGCGCGTCGGCGCTCGGGGTCGTGGTCCGCATCGAGCAGCGGGCTCTTGTCGCGGTCGATGAGATTCACCGCGGCGGAAAGCGCGATGCCATTTGAGTCGACGGACGGGAATTCAGAGGTCATGATTTCTTGATCCTTCAGTAGTCGAGATCCAGATAATCGATGTTTTTGATTTCGACGTCCGACAGTCCCATAGCGCGGCTTCCACCGTCCTGGAAATAGACCTCTTTCAGTCCTTCGGCGATGATCCCACGCATCTGCTGGTCGTCCGCCCCGGCGTCGCGGGCGTCGAACAGGCGCTGCGCGTAGTCCTCGGGGAGGCGCACGGTGAGTCGCCGGAAGCGCCCGTCGTCAGTCGAGCCGGCCGAGGAGGTGTAGCCGAACTGGGCCCGGGTCTCGACCGTGATCCCGCCGCCAGTGGCGGCGGCCTGGCGCTGGCGGCGCTTGCGGACCTGGGGCTGCCACCGCTGCCGCACCACGTCGTCGATCTTCGCGGCGACGTCGTCACGGGCGTGCTTGCGCGCCCCGCGGCGGTAGCGGTTGACGGAGTCGGCGGTCACCCCGATCTCGGCAGCGACGGCCTTCGCGCTGCCCAGCTGCTTGAGCAGGTAGTTGATCCGGCCCTTGAGCGTCTTGGGCGGTTCACGGGTGAAGGCTTCCCGGTCGGCGCGCTCGATCGCGTCGTCGATCTCTCCCACGGCTCTACTCCCCGTCCTCGAGGACGACGTCGCCGCCCTTGATGTGGCGGGCCGGGTTGAGGCCCTGCTCCATCAGGTCGACCGCCCACAGCATCGACTGGACGCCCTCCAGCTTCGCCAGGCCCGGCGTGGGCCCGAGACGGAAGCCGCCGGGCTGCGGCTTGCCGGACGCCGCGTACGGCAGGAAGTCGAGCGGGCTCTCGCCGGGGCTGGGGTAGACGACGCAGTCGGACAGCACGGCGAGCGGGAACAGCCCGGTCATCTTCGCCATGTTGTTGAGTTTGCGGTGCATGTTGACGCGGGCCTTGGAGATGACGGCGGCGCGGATGTCGGGGCGCCAGGTCGGCCGCTCCAGGGCCGGCCACCGCTCCCCTTCCTTGTAGTGCCGTCCCTGGGGGCGCTCGCGGAGCTTGCCGATGCCACCCTTAACCGTGGCCTTGATCGCGGACAGCACCGCGGCCAGGGCCGGGTCGGTCTGCTTGTGCTGCTCCATCGCGGCCAGGAACTCGGGGTCGGTGAGGTCCTTGGTGACGCCGAGGTCGGCGAGCGTGTCGACGTAGGCGCTCTTGAGGCGGTCGTGCCACGGGTCCAGGTACGCGCCAGTCTCGCGGCGCAGGAACGCCTCGATCGGATGCACGTCGTAGCCGAGCTCCTGGGCGTAGGCGACGGTGTGCGTCTGGTACCAGGCCGGGCCCGTCGGGCGGGATCCGTCCGGGGTGAACGGGCTGGGCAGCCGCTCATCGAGCTCGATGTGGGAGAGGTCGACGAGCCAGCTGCCGGGGATCTTCGGATTGAACGCCGGGGCGTGGAAGTGGTCCGGGGCGCTGAGTCCGACGACCAGTCGGGCCGCGGCCGCCAGAAAGGCGGTGTTCAGGTCGAGGCCGACGGCGAAGGGCTTGTTGTCCTCATCGCCGAGGGTGTCCACGTCCCGCACCCACTGGTAGGCCTCCTCGTTGAGGAACCCGCCCGTCCAGCCGGAGTTCACCACGACGGGATGCTCGGCGGTGGCCTCCGGCGGCGCCGGGTCCATCGGCTGCGTGCCGAGCGAGCCCGGGTTGTGGCTGGAGATCCAGTTCCCGGTCGTCTCGTCGCGCTCGGGCTTCGTCGGCGGGCGCAGCGCCGTCATCAGTTCCAGGCCCGAGACGGCCGTGGAGCCGCGCGGGGTGATGACGCGCTGGGCGTACACGCCCAGGACGCGGGCGATGTCGGCCGGGTGCATCTCGGCGACGCCGGGCCAGGCCCGCTCATCGAGGGCGTCCCACGACAGGATCGCCAACTGCACGCACTGCCGCTCACGGCCCTGCGCCTTGCGGTAGATCCGCGCCCACGGTCCGAAGCCGCGCTGGGTGAGCTGCCACTTCGCCTTCGCCACCTGCTTCACGACCGGATGGTCCTCGGGCAGCCGCAGAGAGCGGCGCTGCTCGTGGCCCTCCAGGCGCTCGGGCAGCCCGAGCTTCACGGCGGCCGCGGCGGTGAGCACGATCAGCGGGTCGGAGTCCTTGCCGTAGCGGTTGAGCTTCGCCGCTCCCAGACCGGACTCGCGCAGCGTCCATTCCACGAGCTCCACCACCGTGGTGGCCGGGCAGTCCAGCACGATCCCGTCGACGCCGTACGCGCAGCCGTCACCGTCCAGGACGGCGAGCGGGCCGTGCGGGAACCGCGGGTCGAGGGCGGGCTTCGCCGCCTTCTTCGCCGCAGGCCGCCGTGACGACGAACCCGGGCGTGCGGCGCGTTCCGGGGCGGGCTGCTCAGCGGCCGGCACGCTGCTTTCCGGGGCGACGGCCGCGGGGGCAGCGGTGGGGCCGGTGAAGGCGGCCGGGGTCGCGGGCTGCGGCACTGCGCTCGGCGGCGGAGTGGGAGCGGCGGGGCCGGTGTGCGCGGGGTACTTCTCGGCCCAGCCCTTCAGCAGCCGCTGATAGGCCTCCAGGCGCGGGGACTTCGGCTCGGAGCGGCCGTTCTCGTAGTTCTTCACCGTCTGCGTCGACGTCTTCAGTGCCGTCGCGAGACGGGCCTGGGTGATGCCGGCGGCCTCGCGCAGCCGGGCACGTTCCGCCGGGGGCGGGAGCTGCGGCTCCTCCTCCAGCAGGGCGTCGATGTTCGCGAACAGCTCTTCCTCAGATGCCATGCGTCTCTACCTCCACCCCAGACACTAGCATCTCTTAGCCTTGCCTTTAACCCATTCCTTTAACCCGTTCTGATTCATCGACGGGTGTGAGGTGGACGTGCGTGTCGGGTCTGGAGCTCGCTGTCCCGTGCCACCCAGCCTTGAGCGCGCGCCACGGATGTTTGATCAGATCAGATACGGCGCGAGCTCTCATCACCGATCCTTCATGAGGAGGTGGAGCAGTGTCACAACCGCGACGCCCGTCATGAGAGCGGCGCCGAGCACGGGGTTCTTGAAGGCGGCATAGGTGGCCCCGCCCCCGATGAGCAAGAGCAGCACCGTCCGCTGATCTATCTGACCGCCCATGGATCCGAGCCCTTCTTCTTGGTGTGCTTCGGGTTGAACAGCACCTGACGGCCCCGACTCATCGCGTTCCGGCCCCATGTGTGCGCTGGCCGAGGTACACGCTGCAGGTGGTCGCGGTCCTCGGTGCCCCACCCCAGGCCGCCTTGATCGCGGAGTACTACTACCAGTCGCCCTCGACGATCCGTTGGTCGTGGCAGTCGGCTATCCGCAGGCAGTCCCTGGAATGCACGGCTGCCCCCGGCTCCTTTTCAGCTCTTCCGTGAAACCTCTAGTCGGCTCCGGCCACTCAAACTTCGATGACACGCGATCAAGGTTCGGTGGCACAGGGCACTCGCGGGAGAACGGGTGACGCTCTCCGCCTCGGCAACGCAGCGAGCGGTGAGCCGACTGGTCATCGAAGGACAGGACCTCGCGCACGATGCCGGGGCGCTAAAGGAGCCCGAATCCCGCCGTCTGCTGCTCGATGCGACCGCCGGAAACCGGCACCGCATCCGAGCACGTCGTGACACGCTGTCCGTCACCACCGCACGGCACCACCAGGGGGGCAGGGTGTACCAATTTCCCGATGGCATCACCGATCTCGGGCCGGTCGAGCCCCTGGAATGGGAGACCCTCCAGACCTTGAGCCTGACGTGCACCCTGTCCCAGGCGCAGTGGCGGGCCGCACAGGCAGCGACCCATGTCACCGACGTTCAGATCGAACTCCTGGCCAGCCCCGCAGGGGAAGCCGTCCCTGTGCTGTACGCCCACACCGTCAAGGAGCTCGCAACCCTCGCCTCACGCCACGACGACCAGGTCAGCGCCGTCGCATGGCGCCACGCCAGCGCCCGCCTCGTGCTGGGCATCAGCCTCCTGGACCGGCTGCTGCGCGGCGCCCCGCCCCTGACCGTCAAGACCATTGGCGACCTCGCAGCCGGCGACCCCACCCTCGGCCTGCTCCAGGACCTCCTGGGTGAACCCCTCGAGCGGTGCTCCGCCATCCGTACCGACCTGCCGCCGTACGAAGAACGCGCGGAACTGCGCGACAGGCTGGCAGCAATCATTTCCTTCGCCACCGAGGACCACGACAAGGTCCGCGAGCGCCGGCTGGGCGACAGGCCGCAGGACACTACGTGGGACGGGCTGCTGGAGGCGGCCTTTAGCGTGGGCGAGCAACTCCCGTACGACATCTCCTACTGGCTCGGCCACCGCGACGAGTGACACAGCGCCCGTGGGCATTGACGACGGCCAGGGAAAAGCTGAAGGCCCTCACCAGATGGTGAGGGCCTTCAAAGTCTGACCCCGGTCGCGTGACGTAAGTCAGAGGCTGAACCGGGGAATCTGTCGCCCATGATACATCAGGGGTGTGCAGCTACAACCGACCGCGACGCAGCTGAGCCTTCTCGAACCGCTCATCTCCCGGCCGCGCCTGGCGCCGTTCCTCGCCGCCACAGCCACGCCCGAGGCGGCGATGGAGCTGTACCTGTGGAACGTGCGCCTGTCGGCAGCGTTCAGTGAGGTGATCGCCCTCGCCGAGGTCATTCTGCGCAACGCCATGGCGGAACAGCTGGCCGCTGCCTACGGGGCCACCTGGTACGCGCGCGCCGAGCTCTTCGACGACCGCACCATGAACGGCTTCAGGACCACCTGGCGCAACATCAGCATGCCCACCGATCCGAAGACGCGAAAGCCGGCGAAGAAGACCCTCCGAGACGTCCCGGCCGGGAAGATCGTGGCGGAGTCCACCTTCGGCTGCTGGGTCAACCTGCTCGACAGGGGAGGCGCCCGCGGAGACGGCCCGTACCTCAAGAATGTCGACTACGACTCAACGTTGTGGCGCAAGGCCCTCCATAAGGCCTTTCCGAACAGTGGCGGCAAGCGCACCACTGTCTTCACCACGGCCAGCCATGTGCGGTGCCTGCGCAACCGCACCGCCCACCATGAGCCATTGATCGGCGGAATCCCTCTTCCGGGCCAGAACGATGCCCGGGGCCGGACGAGGCGGCTGGCCCTTGCTGACGCCCACGATGAGGTCCTGCGGCTGGTCGAGTACATCGACAAGGACGTCGCGTCCTGGCTCGGGCAGATGAGCCGCGTACCTGAGCTCCTGAGCTGCCGGCCATGACCGAGGACCAACCGGGGGGGGGGGGGGGGCACCTGGCAGCGCTTCGCCCCGCTGGATAACCAGCGGGGCGAAGCTCACCCGAATTCGCCAACAGCGTCCGTAAGCCGGGGCGGGCATCGACGTATGTGCGGCGGGTTGCGAAACCCGGGATCGGCCGACGACGGCGACTTCGATCACGGCTCGGCAGCAGGGTGGAACGTCATGACCTGCTGCAAACCCCTCAGCAGCGCCTCAAGGATGGGCGACACTAGTCAGGCCCGGCGGGGAAGGGGGACAAACCCGTGACGAGCCCCGCCGGGCCATCGACGACAGCGGCCGCCATGGCGGTCACAGGTCGAGGACGGCGCTCAGGGCTGAGCTGATCCGGCCCATCGCGTCGGGGCCGACGTCGCCGTGCAGCGTGGCGCCCTCGAACCGCGTCGCCACCGTGAGCTGCTGAAGATTCATCGCGACGGCGGTGCGGTGCACAGGCCCGGTGATCTCCACGGACATCACGGTGTCCGGGTAGCGGCCTGCCGGGTGCAGCACAATCGCGAGGACGGCTCCGTACGCGTCGTCGAGGCTGGTCAGGGAGACGACCAGGACGTCCCGGCCATCTCCGAGAGTCCACACCTGGCCGCGCTTGATCTCCTGACTCACAGACTGTCGCCCTCGCCCGCGAGGTCCTGGCCCGCGCCGAGGCCGGCGAGCTGCCGCGCGGCATCCAGGGTGGCGGCGCGGCGGGCAGCGCGCACCACGTAGGCGTTCACGGACATGCCGGCCGCGTCGGCGGCCTGCCGGATCGAGGGGGCCAAGTCGTCAGGGACGCGGAGCGTCATGGGGGTCACAGCAGCCATGCCACCACATTAGCCACCGCGTAGTGGTGGCGTCATGGGGTTGAGGCGGGATACGAGCGCGCGGCCGGTGGGGCGTCCCAGAATTCTGGAACGCCCCACCGGCCGCGCGGCAGCCGACGCTCAGGGCAGCGGCAGCGCCGGCTTCTCTCGGGCTCCGGGTGCCCTGCTTCTCGGCAGGGTCCGGTACGGGCTAGGAGTCAGGCTGGTCGAGGGTCATCGTGAAGCTGAGGACCGGGGCCTCCTCGTACTTCGGGGGGAATCTCTGGGTCAGCTTGAGAAGGGACGCGGCGTCCATGTCCACGTCGTTCTGCTCGATGGTGATCACGCCGCCGTCGCCACCCTTGTAGGTGCTGCCAGCCTTGACGATCGCTTCAGCCTGCGGGCCGGAGACGGTCAGGGAGGAGGTGATGTTGTTGAAGTCGTCCCCGACGTCGCCCGTCTCGGTGAGGGCCTTGCTGCGGCCGAGGAACTCGGCGTCCTCGTACAGCGTGACCGTCCAGCCCTTGGGGACGGTCACGGAGCTGATGAAGTTGTCGCCGCCCAGGGCGCTCGTGTCGTAGACACCGGGCTTCAGGGTCTGGCTCTTTCCCTTGCCGCCACGTTCGCTGTGAACGATCACGCAGTCGTCGGCCATGACAATCCCCTCGCACTAGAAGTTGATCAAGACAAAGCCGACGGTAGGCAGCAACGACGCAGGTGGCGGCGGGTTCGCCCGACACTCACTCGTACGGGCAGGGGCGAGGAAACGTGTGCGGAACGTTCTGTGCCGACGAACCTTGAGCGCGTGTGGTTCCTTGGATCTGAAATCGAACATCTGTTTCCATTGGGCGTTATGGAGACCCAGACGATTCCGGACGATCTCGTGCGCACTCAGGTGGCCGCGCTGCGCATCTACGAGGCACTTGCCCACGCCGGGGGCGGCAGGTCGCAGACCGAGCTGCGCCGCCGCCTGGTCCAGCTCACCGCGCGCGTGGACGCACACCCCCACTGGCAGGGACGCACTCCCCCGGCGAGCGCCCGCGCCGAGGTGCGGCGTCTTGCCCGCGCACGCATGTCCGCACCGGAGACGGACCAGCCGTGACGTCTGTGCAGCGCCGTACGCGGCCCGCCCACGGCGCGGAGGCGGTGACGTGGCTGGAGTCCCAGGAACCGGCGCAGGCGCCGCCGTGGCGCAGCGACACGGGGCCCGAGCCGGTCGTGTTCACGTGGCCGCACGGCGACCGTCCCGCGATGTGGGTACAGGTCGGCCCGGTATGGCGCTACGCCCCCGTGACCGGGCGGTTCGAGTGGGTCGACGGCAGGGTGTCGTACGCGGTCGAGGTGGCGCTGGGCGAGCGCGGATCCAGCCGCGTGCACCGTGCCTACTGGTGGCCGAGTGCGAGGCTCCGGCCCGCGCACGGGAGCCGGGTGCCGGCGTCCTCGTCGGGGCGGCGCGGCGCGTACGGAGCGATGCCCGCGCTGCACGGCGTCCGGTCCTCCCGTGAGGCCCGGACGGGCCGGGCGCGGCGGGACCCCGGTCCGCCGCAGCACGGGGGATGACCACGACGGACCGAGGCCCGCACCGTACCGCCCAACTCCGGGGCCCGCCCGAGGAATCGACCATGACGCCGTGCCGTCACCATCGACCCGACAAAGCGGACATCGTTACGGCGCCGCGTCATGGTCGTCTACGCCGGGCGGGCACGCCGCCGCTCGCGGTAGGCGGCCTGGCGGCACTTCCCGCTGCAATACCGGGCGGTCGCCCGCCGCCACGTTCCGACCCCCAGCACCACGCGGCAGCTCGGCCCGTGGCACCTCTGCCACGCCAGGAGCCGCTCTTGCCGTCCGGTGCTCGTGCGCAGGAACTCCGCCGCCGACGCGTCGATGGTGACGGTCATCAGGTTCCAGGCCCGCTCACGCCGCTTGCGCATCCGGTACGCGCCCGCCACACAGTTGGGCCCGCAGTACCGGCGCCGCGACGACGCGCCCATCGGCAGCGGGCGGCGGCACCGCCGGTACTCGCACCGACGCCGCCTCAACTCGTCGGACACCACCAGAGTCACCTCCAGGGCCAGCATGACGGCGCACACCGCAGCAACTCCCCCGCACGCATGAACTCCCGCACTCAGTACGGGAGTCGCGTCAAACCGGCCGGGGCCCGCGGCTCCTTCGCCACTCCCCCATGTCGACCACCTCGGCCACGGGCGCTTCCGGGGCGCCGTCGTACGGGCCGGGACGCCGATGGGAGCGGTACGGCCGCCGGCACTCGGCCGAGTGCCCCCCGTATCTCGTCGGCCGGCAGTACGGGCACGGCGGCTGCGGCTTCCCGTCTGTACGGCGGTGACGCCCGCTCCCGACGCCCTGCGGCATGTACTCGAAGATCACGTTGGGACAACCCGTGCCACGCTCCGAAGGACACGGCGCCCGGTCACGCGGACAGCCCTCGGCGCGCGGCATGGGAACGGCCCCGGTCGAGGCTGCCCGCGAGCGGATCGCGGCCGCGCGAGCGACGGCCCGGGTGTGAGCGCTGTGCCGCGTCCGGGTGGGGCGGGGCGTACGGAACGATGCCCGCACTGCACCGCTCCTCTGGGAGGATGGGCGCATGACGGAGACGACGACGGACGAGCGGCTGCGCGACCTGGAAGCGGAGGCCTTCCGCACCGGCCGCACCCTGGCGCAGCACAGCGAGGATCTGAAGAAGATCGCTGATCGGCAGGACACCGCGTCGGACCAGCAGCGCACGGCCTTCGCGAACATCGACTCGCTCGCCGACGCCATCGGCGCTCCCGGCGACCGGTCGATCACGCAGCGGCTCGACTCGATCGAGGACCAGCTGGGCGACGTGACCCGGATGCTGCGCGTCCTCACCAAGGCCCAGGGCATCGACCCGGACGCCTGACCTTCACACCTCACTGGTCGGGGCCCGGCGCGCGACAGCGTGCCGGGCCCCGACCCGTTTCACCTCACGACAGCGAACGGCCCGCCGCAGTACGGGGGATGCCCGCGGCGGGCCGAGTAGCCGCACCATATAGCCCGAATCTCGGCCATCCCGAAAAACAGGACCCCTGCGTTCAGATACTCCGTATGCCCCGAAGGGCGTCGCTGTGAGTCCCCTCGGGATCCGGTGCCACGCGCCCCGCGTTGGTGATCCAGGCGTAGCCGCCGCCCACGCGGAACGTCCAGCCGCCCGGCACGGGCTCGAACCCCTCGGCCTCCGGCCAGACTTCCCGCGCACGCTCGATCGCCGCCGCTTAGTCCACGGTCCACTCCCGTCGTCAGGCCCCGGAAAGTCCCGGTTCATTGGGTGCCCGTCACTCCTGTCGTCGTTCGATGGCCCCCTCAAGGGACCGGCGACGCCTGCCGGTCGGCGCCCGGGCTGCTGTCGGTGCCTGTCGCTACGCTGTGGGCAGCGGCAGGACGCGCACGCCGCACGTCATGGTCACCGGCGCCCACGCTGCCCGGTAGACGGCCAAGGCCCCCCGGGAGAACGTCCCGGCGCGGGCCCGCGGAGTTGCAGCACGTACGTACGACCGTTTCCGTCCGGATGTCGATGAGCCCGGCGGGATGCGTGGGGTCCCGAGAGAGGCTGACATGACCAAGCGCGGACCCAACGGACCCAAGTCGCGTGCGCGCGCCCGGCAGGAGCGCGACGGCATCAAGTACACCGCTGCTGCCGCGGCGTGCCCCGACCGTCTCGCGGCCGGACTTGCCGCCCGCAGCGGCGGGGCTTTGACGGTAGAACAGGCGACCCGGCGCCTCGACCTCGGCGGACAGGAGTACCGCCAATTCCTCGAGCGCGGCCTGCAGGGCGTCGCCGAGGCTCTTCGGGCCGCACTCGAAGTTCCCGAGCTGCACTTCAGTCGCCCGGCCTCGCTGGGCGACGCCCTGGCGGCGCTCGATCGCCATGCGGTCGGCCCGGAGGCCCAGGACGTGGCCGGCCTGTACTGGACGGGGCGACACAGCGAAGCCGTCTCCCGGATCTGGCAAACCCCGCACACCGCTACGGAAGCCGCGGTTGTCCAGGCGGAGGTGGACGAGGTCCTGCACACGACCGTTGCCGTGCACGAGTACCTGTGGCCGACCTGCCACGACACCGATCCCTGGCACCCACTTCCCGGCCTGCCGGATCAGAGCCGTAACGGCGCCAGAAACTGATGGAGCACGCGGTCCTGCTGCGGCGCTCGGGCGCCATTCCAAAATTTTGGAATGAACCCGCGCGTCCCCGCCCGGCCCTCATAACGGAGGCTCGCGCTCACGGCCTCGACACGAACCACGCCCGCCGCAGCTGCGGCGGGCGGAATCGTTCTCCGGCACTGGTTCCCAATCACGCGTCCGGGCCACTGCCGTGCCCTGAACCGCCCCCGGCGCATCGCGCTCTGTTGCCAGAACGGCGAGTACGCCAGGCTTGGGTCCGCCGAAAGATCAACGGGAGGGGACGGCATGGCCTACGAGGACCGCACGTACCACGGCATCAAGGATGGCCCCGAGACTCCGCGGGGCGACGAAGAGGAACGGAAGCCTACCCAGATCCTCGTCGAGAGGCCCGAGTTCGGACCCACCGAGCGTAAGTACGACGTGACGGTGCTGCGCGAGCTCGCCGAGCCGAAGGGCCACGGTTTCGGCTGGGGATACAACGGCGGCGGCACCAGCGCGGCGGCCGCCGCGATCCTCGCCGACGCGCTCGACCTCGGCGACCCCGAAACGTGCGGCATCGGCTTCGTGTCGCCCTATGAGGACGGCGTGCTGGCGCAGCTGCGGGAGGACTTCTGCGACGACGTCCTGTCCCAGCTCTGCGACCAGTGGCGTCTACGTCGCGGCGTCATTCTGCGCTGGTCGCTGGCCTGGTACCTGCAGCGCGGCATCACCGACCTGCCCGCCGCCCTGACGGAGCTCCCACCGCTCCAGAGCCAGACCTCCTGATCGTGGGATCGGCGAACACGGCGCAACCGCGCCGCTCCTGGTGGGGCCGCCTGGCCGACGCCCTCCACGGTCGGGACACCGCGGCGCCCGCCCCGCCGGCTGTCCCGTTCAACAGCCTGGAGTGGAAAGTGGACCCTGACACGGAGGACTGGTCGTATCTGCCGCCCAGCTCTCCGGCCGGGCTGCAGGAGATCCGGGTCTGCGCGCCAGACGGCTACGACTTCGCCCGCCTGGTCTGGCAGTCCTGCGGGGTCTGCCGCCTCGGGCTGATCGCGAAGATCAGGGTCACCGAGCCGTGGCAGCGTCACGGATACGGCTCCCGCATGGTCCGCCTCGCCCTGCGCGACTGTGACGGGTACCGGTGGACCACGACGCCGCAGTCCGAGGACGCCCGGGCGTTCTTCCCGGTCCTCACCGCGGCGACCGGCGTCGCGTTCCCCCGGGACTCCGAGATGTGCGAGCACATGCGGCGGCGAGAGCCCCGGCATGACTGGTCCGAGCAGCGGATCGATCCACCGTCCGGATAGCTCACCGAGAGGCGGGGTCCGACGCGCGGGCCCTGCCTTACCGGACGAGACAGGACATACGCCCCGTATAGCTTTGCTGTATGGAGGAAAAGGAAGTCGCGCAGGAGAAGTGGCATGCCCTCACCGAGCAGGTACAGAGGGAGGGGCTCACGTCCGTGGGCGAGACCGCTGTACATGACGCAGTCGTCCGGGTCGCAGCCGCGCACGGCATCGACCTGGTCCCCGTCGACGTGTGCACCGGTCGCCCGCTGCAGCCCCCACCGTCATCCGCTTGAACAGTCACTTCCCGATGAAGCCCTTGGGCTTCCGGCCGCGGAGAAGGCCAAATGGGCCCCAAGGAGCTGGGCTTCGCCGCATGGAGCGGCTGACAACTGATCATGCGGTGGGGGTGGATCCGTTCCATCGCATGTTGAGGTCGTCCAGGGCCGTCTTCTGACGGGGGCTGAGCTGGTCGCTTCGAATCCGTTTGTTCGCCAGCCACATGCCGAGCCGGAAGCCGTCCTCGTCCACGCCGTCATCGGTTTGACCAGCCACTTTCACGTACTGGGACTCTTCGCCTTCCGTATCTGTGGCCCGGCTCAGCGCGCAGGCGAGTAGGGTCCTCGCGCATGACCGACGAGACTTCCCCCCTTCGCCGCAAGCCCCCGCGCCCCAGGCCGCTGGCCGAGGAGGTGCGGCACGCCCTGGCCAGCGTCGGCCTGCCGGGATCGGACTCCGCCGAGCGCGACCGTGCGCATGGCGTCGTCATCACCGGCGCGGAGGACAGCGCCGTGTTCGTGGAGTGGTTCACCTCCCGCACCCTGCGCGAGACAGCGGCCACCGAGCAGCGTGAGGCGATCGTGCAAGGCCCGGCCGCCGTTTTGCACCGGGAGGGCCGCCGCAACATGCACCACGCCATCGCCGCCGTCCTGCGCGGGTACGGCGACTTGAAGGCCGACGTACTCGAAGACCAGGGGGTGCTGGTCAAGCGCCTACCGGTTCTCCCGGCGCCCGAGACCCCGGTGGACCTACCGCTCAGCGTGGGCGAGGTGCTTTCCCAGGCGCCCAAGCCGATGCGCGGATTCCTCACCTCGGAAGACGACGAGGACAGCAGCCAGTAGCCCCGCCCAGGATCAGGAGCCGGGTTCGTCGCGGACGGGGGCGGTCCGCACCTGAGCGAGCCGGTCCCTCTGGCAGGTGAATTGCGCCGCGTTGATGACCTGTCCCCCGATCGGTGTTCTCCGTGAACGTGTTCTTGTCCTCCTGACTGGCGCCGAGTACTAGAACTAGCTGAGCACGGCACTCTTCCCCAGGTCACGACAGGACTAGCCCACCGGGAATCCGAGTTCGAAAGTGCTGATTTGCTGACTCTCACCCGTTTGTTCCTGGTTCTCCGTGAGAGTTGAGATGGCCCCAGTACCACCGAGCTCCACCGCCCGTGTGCCAAACCCTGCGTCCGGTTCCCGCGTTGCTCTTGAGTCGGTGGATCCACACGTGTTCTCCCGGCTCTTGGAGGCAGCGTGGACAAACCGCTTCATGCCCCCCGAGGTCGCTGCCGAGGCCTCCGCGCGTGGAGGGTCAGGACGGCTCGGGATCAAGGACCTGCGACTGCTGTTGATGCGGGCGTCGGCTCTCCCCTCCGCCCAGTCAGCCGTGGCCGGTGCGTGGGCAATTGTTTCGGCACGCCCGGAACTGGCCACCTCCGTGCTCCATACGCACTGCCAAGACATTGGCTCTCCATCGGCGTTCGTGGTGCGCGAGGTGCCCACCGGGGACCCTCAAATGTTCAGCGCTCAGGCCGGGTGGCTCCATCCCGGTGCGAATGCCCACGGTGCCGTCGTGACGCGGCCCAGCCGGAAGGCGGCCCATCAGGGTGCGGCTGTGAGCCTGCTCGGTCACCTGTGCGGGGCCGAACTGGTCGAGCAGGACAGCACACTGACCGGATGGGAGCCCGCGGGCCGCTTCTCATCGGCATCGCCGACGTCTCAAGCGAGGGATCTGTCCTTCCCGGCGCGCCTTCGAGAGGCCCTGGATCGGCCCCAGGTCGCGTCGGCGGAAGTCGCCGAGATCGTGTTGCGGATCAACACAGGCGGGCTGATCCCGCGCGACCTGCACGCCGTTCTTTTCCAGGCCCGGGCCGCAGCATGGCAGCCCGCACGTGAGGCAGCCTTGGCCGCGGCGGCCGACCCCGGCGTCGCCGTCACCCTGCTGACCCTGCATCAGCAATTGCGCCACGACCCACCGCCCTCCTACACGGAAGACGTACGCAAGGGCGAGACGCCACTCTTCAGGCAGCGAGCTACCTGCGTTATCGAGGGGGCGCAGGTCAGCGAGCTCGGGCCGTGGCGCAACAACAAACGGCAGGCCCGCGGCGCAGCCGCCCAACGGCTGCTGGCCCAGCTCGCCGGCTTGCCGGTTCAAGCGCCATTGCCCACGCAGGCCAGCGGACCAGCGGCCGGCCCCGCGCCGAAGAAGGAGCCGCTGGAGCAGCTGAAGGAGTTGGCTGAGGCCGGTGGGATCAGTGACCTCGTCTTCAAGGGCATGCCCAACATCACGGGGCTGGAGCCGTTGTTCGTGAGTGTCGCCGCCTGTGTATGCCGTGGTGAGCTGCTCACCGCTACCGAAAGGGGGCTGGGCCGCTCCAGCGCCCGGGCCTCGGCCGCTCGGCAGCTGTTGGATGCGGTGACTCGTACCGTGAAGGCAGGTCGCCGAGTACGCCTTGGTCGTATCCCGGTTCCTGACGTCGGCGGCAAGAACCCGCTGATGTTCCTGAACGAGCTCAAACAGACCGGCAAGATCAGCCACTTGAGTGTCGAGGACCCGGAGAAGGACACCGCGGGACTCTTCGTTGCCCGGGTCGCGTGCAAGGTGCAGTCGGAGTGGCTGGAGGCCGACGGCTTCGGATCCACGAAGCGGGCGGCGCAGCGCCGGGCCGCCGAGGCGTTGATCGAATTGCTGGCCACTCCCGTGGAGGGGCAGGACTGCGCTCCGGACGCTGCCGCCGCTGAGGATTCGGCGGCAGCGGTAGCTGCGGGCGCAGGCGTTGTGGGCGCTCATCGCAATCCGGCCGGGCCCCGCGCGGACCGTGATGAGGTGGTCGTCGCCGAGAACTCGCTCGTCGAACTGCTGCGCCAGGGCGTGGACATCACCATCGATCTGCAGGACGGCATGGGCCGTTTCTTGCTCTACCGGGCTGACGGAATCCCGGTAGAGGCCGCCTGCCACCACCCGATCCGGTGCTGCACCGCCCATCTTGTCCTGCCCGGTGGAGGTGCCGCGGTCGGTCCTCGCTCGGTGGAGTGCTGGCAGGTGCCCGTGCGGCTGCTGGCCAATGCCCTGGCCCGGACGTCCGACGGTGACAAGATCACCCCGGCCGTCCAGCTGTGGCACCAGGTGATCCAGTTGGGTCTGAGTGTGGTGGCCGACGGCCGCGTGTACCCGACCCTGGACAGCTTCGGTGCCGACGTGTGGCGCCTGGGCCCGCTGAACGAACACGAACGCACCCGCGTACGCCAGTTGCGCCAGGCCATGGCGCCTCCCGCGCACTGCGGGGCGGCCACCGACACTCAGCCCTATGCCCTGTGGGCCCCGCGCGTCGCGATCCGCGCCGGCCTCGATGCGGTTGCCGAGGCGATGCTGCGCGGCCCCGGGGCGTCAGCGGTCCTGGGACAGGTCCCGTTCACGGCTTCCGTTCCGCAGCAGCAGAGCAGTGCCGCCCTGCACCAGTGGGCCGATCGCGCCGCGGACGAACGCGCCGCGGCACCGGACGTCGACCTGAAGCTGTCCATCAAGGCGCCCAAGCAGGGCAGCCCCGACGACACGGAACTGCTGTGGGCCGAACTGCTGCTCGCACAGCCAAAGGAGGAAAGCCGCAAGCAGCAGCTGTTCCAACCGGCTGAGCAATTCGCCGGCGACGAAGCGCTGATGGGACACATTCGTCGGCGGCTGCGGCGTATCGCCGAAGTGTGGGAGCCGGCCGGCCGGCTTCTCGAGTGCCCCGTGCCAGGCCGGTTCACCCTGCTCGCCGGTGAGGCCGTCCTGCTGCTGGGAGCCACACGGGAACAACTGGAACGGGCCGGCCTGATGGTGCACTGGCACCACCAGTGGGCCGAGCGCCTGCGTACCCGCGCAGTCATCGGGGAACAGCCCGATGCATCCGCTGCCGTCCCCCGGCCGCGGTTCTCTCTCGACGACGTACTGGACGGCCGGTGGCAGATGTCGGTCGGGAACTCCGACCTTTCGGACGAGGAGATGGACGGCCTCGCCCAGGCGCCGAGACCGCTGGCCAAGGTCCGAGACCAGTGGGTGATGGTCGACGAAGACACCGCCCGCCGCGCTGCTGACCGCCGTGTCGGCCCGATCTCCTCGGACCAGGCGCTGCGCGGCTCCTTGACCGGTCGTATCGACATCGACGGACAGGACATGCCCTGTGAGCCGGCGGCCGCCCTCGCCGACCTCGTGGAATTCCTACGCCGCGGCTCACGAACCACCCCCGTGGCCGCGCCAGGAGCCTTGCAGGCAACGATGCGCGACTACCAGCAACTGGGCCTGTCCTGGCTGGCGAACACCACCGACGCGGGCTTCGGCGCGCTGCTCGCCGACGACATGGGCCTGGGAAAGACCCTGACCGCTCTGGCGCTGCACCTGCACCGCCGGGACACCACGCCAGGCGCCACCGGGCCGACCCTCGTCGTCTGCCCGGCCTCCGTCGTCATCAACTGGGAGCGGGAAGTCCACCGCTTCGCCCCAACCGTGCCGACCCTGCGCTACCTGGGCGCTGACCGCACCCTCGAAAACGCCACCTCCCGCACGATCGTCATCACGAGTTACGAGACGCTCCGCCGCGACGTCGACCTGCTGGCACTGCTGCGCTTCGACCTGGTCGTTGCCGACGAAGCCCAGATGGTCAAGAATCACCGCACTGCGACGGCGCGCGCACTTCGCCGCATCCGCGCCGCCACCCGGGTCGCGCTGACCGGTACCCCGGTGGAGAACAACCTCACCGAGGCCTGGGCCCTCATGGACTGGCTCAACCCCGGCCTGTTCGGCACGCAACGCGTGTTCCGCGATCAGTTCGCCCGCCCCATCGAGGGCAACATCGCCGACACCGAACGAACCGCCCGGCTATCCGGTCTCATGAGCGCCTTCATGCTGCGCCGCCGCAAGAGCGACCCGGGCATCCTGACCGAGCTGCCGCCCAAGGACAGCCGGCCCCGCATCGTCGGCCTCAGCGAGGAACAGGTCCAGCTCTACCAACAGACGGCCGACGACACGTTCAAGGCGATCCGCGACGCCGAGGGGGTCCACCGCAAGGGTCTGCTGCTGGAGCTGTTCAACAAGCTCCAGCAGATCTGCAACACCCCAGCCCAGTACCTCAAAGACGCGCTGGACGATGAGTACAACCCCGAGCAGGCGGCATCCCGGTCCGGCAAGATCGGTGCACTCGACGACCTGCTGCCCACCCTGACGGGCCCCGAGACATCCGCGCTGATCTTCACCCGCTACCGGTCCATGGCCAAGCTCCTCGTACGGCACCTGCGCAGCCACGGCCTGAGCCCGCTCTACTTCAGCGGCGACATCCCCTCCATCCGCGAACGGCAGCGCATCCTCGATACCTTCCAGTCCCGCTCCGGCCAGCTCATGGTGATGACCGTCAAAGCCGGCGGCACCGGCCTCACTCTCACCCAGGCCAACCACGTCGTTCTCTTCGACCGCCCCTGGAACCCGGCCAGAGAGAACCAGGCCATCGACCGCGCCCACCGCCTGGGCCAGCAGCGCACCGTCACCGTGCATCCTCTCATCACGGAGAACACCCTCGAGGACCGAGTCGACGAACTCCTCAACCACAAACGGGCCCTGGCCGACGCCGTACTCGCCGACGGCTACTCCGCCCTCACCGAACTGACCGACGACCAGATCATCGACCTGATCGCTCTGGGAGCCCAGCAATGACCCCGAACACATTCGCCCACGCCTGGCAGACGCTCCTGAGGGCCACCGTCAACGACGAGTCCCTCTGGCTCGCCGGCCACAACGCCCTGTCCGCTGGCGGCCTCACTCATCTCGTCCTCGCCCCCAGCCGTGTCAACGCCACCGCCACCGACCGGCACCACACCACCCCGGCGCACCCCGTGATCACCATGCCGGTACTCAACGACACCCAGGCCACGGCCTGGCAAACAGCCTCCCCCACCTGCAGCCACCACCAAGCTCTTCACACCGGAGACCTCCTCGCGTGCCTGCGCGACCCGGCACACACCGGTGGCGTGCCCACCCAGCCCACGCAGGAGGAAATCTCTTTCCACTGCGATTGCGGCTCAGTGCCGTGCCAACACGTCGCCGCCCTCGCCCACTCTGTCGCCGCGCGCCTGACCACCAGCCCCGCCGACTTTGCCATGCTGCGCGGACTGCCCACCGCTCCCCCGCGCGGGGGCACCGCCGCCCGCACCGCCGAGCCGGTCGTCACCACCCGCACATCGCCTGGTGGGAGGGTCCACATCCCTGCCCAGCACGCATGGGCGTGGTACCGCGAGTGCGCCGAGCCGCCCCTGATCTCCCCCTACGTTCCCGAGACGGCCGCCGAACCAGCGCCGCCCATCCCGGCCGTAGCCGCTCCCCCCGCGCCCGCGCCGGGGCCGGAGCAGATCCAGGCCCTCATCAGCGACGCCGCGGCACGGGCACGAGCGCACCTGCAGAGCGCCATGCCTCTGGAGTGCGCACTGCACGAGGACGCGCTGCGTCTCGCAGCCACAGTCCCCGGAGTCCGGCTTCCCGACATCGCCGAACGCCTGGCCATCGACATCGCTGATCTACGAGAGCAGGTCTCCGCGACGACTGCCCGGGCCGACTCTGCATGACGGATGCTGCCGAGAGGTGTCGATGGACGGTCTTCGTCGGAAATGGCCCGACCGCGGCGCCTGCAGGTTCTCAGCAGCCCCGATGAGGTGGTGAACACGGTGCTCCGTTGACGGCTGTGCCCGCATGGCTGACCTGCTCGTGTCCTTCGCCTGGGCAGCACGTTGTAGCGGTATGTCCGCTTCTTCGTCGCTCTCCCGTGCGAGTGTTCCCGCGCAGCAGAAGGCCGCTCTGCCTGCCTACCTGCTGACCCGCGCTCAAGGGGAAGCCGCACGTGTCCTGCTGTCGTACGTCGTCCGGCTGCCCCTGAGCAGCACTGACTCTCGGCTCCTTGCCGCCGTGGTAGGCATTCGCGCCGCCCGCGGTGGCACGGGCAACCTCACCGGCGTCGATCTGCGCTCGTTGCGGTTGACCGACGCACCGCACGCGGTGGCACAGTTGAGGGAACTCGGCTGGTCTTTCGGCGGAGACCTGTTCGCCGCGGATACCGAGGCCGTAGTACCAGTTACGGTGCCCGAGCTCACTGCCGATGCCGACCTCGATCGGCCGCTCGTATTCGGCAAGTTGGCCCGGTCCAGGGTGTCGGGATGGATCACTCGGACCCTCGCCGCCAAGCCTGTCAGGAAGACATCGCCAGCCGCCCGGCTCGCCGCATTGTTCCTGGCCGCGCACAGTTCACCCACGCTCGCCGGCGACCTCCCTGCCGCGCTGCCCAGCGACTGCCGCGATGCGCTGCCCGAGCTCATCGCCAAGGGTTTCATTACCGAGGTGAACGAGCCGCACTACCAACTCGACGACACGATGCGACACCTGTCAGGAATGGCCCCGTGGTGCTTGCACCAGGAGGCCAACCAGCAAGACCACGACCACGCCGCCCATACCACCCGGCGGGCTAGCTCGGTCGCGCAGCCGGAGTTCGATCCGGCGGCCTGGCAGGACTGGAAACAGCGCGCAACACCAGCCCTGCTGCGGCACGTCGAAGCTGTCGAGCAGTGCGCGCACTGCGCCCTGCCGACCGAGCAGGTGGCTGATGCCTTCTCCAAGCCCAGCCACCCCGCCTTCATCCCGAAAAGCGCGCGCGTTGCCTACGGGGCCTGGAAGGACTCCCACCCTGATCGCGGCCCGCAAGCGGCCGAGTTCACCGTCGCCTTCCGTGCCCAGCACGGACACGGCCCCTCCTACACACAGCTGTGTAACGGGATGGGGTGGAACCTGCCCCGGATGGCACGGACGTTCGTCGTGCAGCGCCTCGTCACCAACCAGTGGCTCACCACGACCGGCACCGTCCCCTGGACCCTGCGCCCCGGCGCCACGGCCAATGACGCCGGCATCGCACTCCCCCTGCCACCGCAATCCCGGAGCAACCCGCCTCGGCCTCCCTCGACCCGGCTGTAATGGACTGAGCTGCACTGCCCCGTGATTCTGATGAGGCCGTTCCGCTCTACGCCGAGGAGGAGCCGTGCACGGGCCCGACCTGCCCTCACCCGACGAGCCGATGACCACCGAGGCCGTGCTCGCACGCTGGCCCACCGGCGTACGCAAACGCGAGCTCGTCCACGGAGTGATGTATTTCTACGGGGCGTTCGACGAGCGGGACGTCGACATTGCCAAGCGCGCCTACCCGGGTCGGCGCGCGCTCGTCAACGAAAACGGCGACTTGGAAGTACACCCCGCGGGCCCCGGCGAGCCCCGCTCCGTACTGGATCTGACCGACGCCGAGCGGGAAGCACGCGCCCAGGAGACGATCGCCGAGCTGGAACGGAACGGCATCGTGGTGTCCGAGGAAGCACGCCGAAAGGCCCGCGACCTCATCAACCGGCTCAATCAGGACGGAGATTCCAGGGACACCGGTACCGGCCAGGGCTGAGGACAGGGACTGCCGGGCCCCCTGAACCGTCCGCGGGGAACTCCGCGCAGCGTCGTGAGCGGACTTCCGCCGGGGTAGGAGTTCGTCACCTCCAACGGCCTCCGGGGCCACGGGAGGTACGGAGAGGGCGACCAATGTGGGGGGACACATGGGGCGGAAGGGCCAACCGATCATCCGGACGGCTGTCGTCGGTGAGGACGCGGACTCCGACGAGCCGGCGTTCTGCCCTACTGACCCGTATGAACTCGACGAACTCCGGGAGGAGTTCGCCGGGACCAAATGGTGGTGTGGCCGACTGCTGGGCGGCTGCGGCGGCGAGCTCGTGACAAGGCGGTGCACCGACGACCGGGTCTGTCACTTCTGCCACCGCCCCGACCCCACCGGGCTACTGCCACCGTGCACGCGCCGATCGCACGGCGACAGCAGCGCAGACCACCTGTACCTGAAGTACGGCACCCGCACCTGGCTGCGTCGGCAGGGCCACGAGCCTGCGTACCGGTTCGTCGACCACGACGAGGCGCCGCTCGGCTCGCTCGTTGACATCGACCTGGCCGGACGGCGCCTGCGCATCCACATGGACCCCACTCTGCCCGCGGACTGGGACGGCGTCGGCGGCGAACTGATCCTCGGCCCCGGCGTCCCCGTCTCCCGCGAACGACTGATCCGGATGCGCTACGTCAACCGCGTCCGCTTCACCACCTCCGGCTCCAGCCGGGTCATCACGTTCGGGACTCAGACCGCCGACGAGGGCACCGAGTGGTTCACCGCCGACGAATGCGAGATCAGCCCGGACGGGCGGCTCACGACGCCGGCCGTCACTCGCATCCAGCGCACCGCTTCCACCACTCCCCCGGCGCCCCGACAGGCCGAGCCGGCCGACGTCCCCGCGGACGACGCCGACCCGCAGGGGCCGCTGCAGATCGGCGCGCTGCTGCGTCTGTTGAGTTCGGCCGTCCGCGCCGGCAACGCCGACTATGTGCGCGGGCTGCGCAGCGCGGCCCAGGAGCAGCGCTCCCGGTGCGAGGGCGTCGCGCTGGATCGCCTTGAGGCTGTCCTTGCCGACGCCGACCGTTTCCTGGCCAGTCAGCAGGACTCGCGCTCGATGCTGTTCGACCGTCTGAGGCAGGCCGAACGTGCCGGGTCCCGCGGCGCCGTGCGTTCCCTGCTCCCTCAGGTCCGCGCGCTCCTCGAGTACGACGACGGTCCGCCCACCGGCGAGGAGGCGGCGCTGATCAGCGCGGCCCGGGATATGCTCCGGCCCGCGGCGAAGGTCACCTCGGCGACGTGGACGGCCGGCCCGTCGACACCGCGCTCGCCCCAACCGGCCCCGGATGAGCCTTCCTTGAGTAAGCGGCAGCGCTCTGGCCTCGCCAGGGCCTGCCGCCTGATGGAACGCCTCAACAAGAACCAGGTGGCCGGCGACCAGGAGCGGCACGAGCTCGCCGCGAAGCTGGCCGCCGCAGTGGACCAGATCGGCGACCTGCTCTCCGAGAAGGAGCGTCGCCATGCGCAGATCTGGATCGACCGCTTCCCCGCGCCCACCGCTCCGGCCCGCCCTGCACTGGTGGCCCGGCAGCCGCAGCTCGCGCCGGACAAGCTGCGCGCCGCGGCCGCGGCCGTACGCGGGGCCCTCAAGAAGGCCGCGCGCGAGCAGACCACGACCACATGGGAGCGCCTGGAGCAGCAGCTCGGAGGCGCATTGCCGAAGATGACGGCCGAGGAACAGGTCCAGCTGCTGATCGCCGTCGACGAGACGACGCCCTCGGACCAGGCACCGCTGTCGAGCCTGCTCGCGGCCGCCGACACCAGCGTGCGCCAGCACTACCCGGCCATCGCCGCCGCGTCCGGGCTGGAAGTCCCCGTCGACGATGCTGATTTGCTGGACGTCCTCGAAGCCGATGTCCAGCAGCTGCACGACCACTGGCGTCACTCCTGACCGCACCGGCATTCTTTGTCTCCGGCCTGAGTGGAGCGATGGCCCCACCATGGCGCTGTCCGTTCTCGTGAACATCGGATGTGCGCGCTGCCTCCCGAACTGCTGTCGAAACTGCTCTGCGACGTGAACAAAGCCAGTCGTCTGTTTCGTGCATGCCGGGATGCGGGTGACTACGCTCATGGGCATGACGGCCCGCAAGCGCGTGACGGTGACCCTGCCCCTGGACGTCCTGGAAGCGGCGACCCAAGAAGCCGGCGGGAACCTGTCGGCGTACGTGGCGGAAGCGGTCATGACACAGGCCGTACGGGATTCCGCCGCCCGGCTCGTTCGATGGCAGGAGTTTCGTGCTCAGGGGTTCGCTGAGCTCGATGAGATGCAGCTTGATGCCCTCGACGAGCTGCACGGCGGTGCCGCAGCGTAAGCGAGAGGCTGAGCGTCACCCGCTCCCAAGAGCGAGGAAAGCGGAATCGGGCCAGCTCACCAGTCGACAACTTCACGGCGCGGTGCTGCCGCCCACCCCGAGGTGTCCTTCTCGACGAGCACCTGGACCTGATGAGGCTCCGTTCGGTCGAGGAGGATCACGCTGTTCGCCGTGTACACCAGTTCCGCCGCGATGCCGAGGTCGTCTGTCTCCAGAAGGTGTCCCGCACGCCGAGGACGCTCCAGGCGTGCCATGAGCAGGACTGGAATCTCGTACCTGCGGGCGACGGTGTGGAGGTCGCGGCCGACCTCATCGGCTTGTGCCGCGGTGCGTACGGGCTCACCGTCGTCGGTAAACATCAGCTGCAGGCGGTCGATCACCACCAGACGCAGCGGGGCAGGGCGGCGGACCAGCCCCTCCACAAGCCTGTCCACCCGGCTCGGTGTCAGCTCCTGGGCGCGATCGATGAGCAAATTGGGCACGGAATTTCGGGGCGTTAGCCGTGGTCCGAACAGCAGCACGGGAGTCCCCTGGGCGGCGTTGTGCACAGCGATGTCGTAGCCGGCTTCTGCCTCGCGGCTGCGGGACCGGCATCCCAGGGTGACGAAGCGGTCGGGCTCCAACGCGAGGGTGCGATCCATTTGCGGCCATGGGGTCGGCAGCGGCTTGTCCTCCGGCTCCCTCGGCTTGTGCGACAGCATTCTGTCTTCTGCTGAGGTCTCACTCATGGCGCAGTCTCCTTCTGGGGACTCGGGCGTTCAAAGAGGTCGGTGCTCAGCGTGCGACGGGTCAACGAACCTGTTGTGACGCAGTTGCGCGGCATCCGTCGCAGACGTGGTATCCCGAAGCCTCCGTGCGCGCTCCTATCCCTGGGCGACCGGAAGTTCACTTTCGGGGCGGTGCGGGGCGCCGAAGTCACGGTCGGTGAGGGACCCGAAGCGGGGTTCTGGGCTGGTCCCCGTGCCGCCCGCGTCACACGACGGCCCGACCTCGGTGGGTGTGGTCCAGATGCCGGGCCAGCGCGGATGGCGGTCGGTGAGGGGCAGGTCGCATCCCGAGCACAGCACCGCGGACACCTTGTGGCGCTGCAGCAGCCGGACGAAGCCGACCTGCTTCAGCTCAACGATGTGGTCGTACTCGCCAAGCCATCCGGACATGGCCAGCGAGGTGTTCCAGGTGGCGACGTCTACCGTTTCTTCCCATGTCGTCTCGCCGGAGACCGGGTGGATGATCCGCCACCCGAAGAGCGGCAGTCCCGGGCCGTGCGGCTCCGGGTCCTCGTGGAAGGACTCCGGCACCGGAGCGGTGTAGCTGGGCTGATGTGCGCGGATCTTCGTCTCCAGCACCGGGCGGAGCGCGGCATGCAGCTCATCCAGCGCCGCGAGGACTTGTGTCTGCATGGCTTGCCGCTCCGGGGCCGGGGTCTGGTGCCAGGCACAGATCAAGGTGTGTTCCTGGACGACGTCGATGAACACGGCCTGTTCGACGGATGCAGTGCCGTCATCGGCCAGCAGCACACGGTGCCGCATCATCCCGCCGTCGATGTTCCCGGTCCACTCCACCATCTCGCCCGCCCGCGCCGCTGCTACGGCATCATCCGGGAGAGGAAATCGGGAACGAAGGCTCCCCAGCCATTCGAAGCCCTCGTCGTCTTCGGTATCCCAGTCCAACTCTGTATCCCATTCCGGCAGTTCAGGCTGTGCACTCCCGACTCCGCTGGGGACGCTGCGTACGGGGTTGCGCGGCTTGGACTGCTTGCGGTCTTTCTTCCGTTTCTTGGGCATTTCTTGCTCCTCCTCGGTATTCAGCCTCGGTTGACCAACGATTCACGACCTGCAGTCGGCAGCCGTTCTGCCTTGAGATTGGCCAGGCGATCCAGGCGTTGATTCAGCAGCTGTTCTGCCATCTGCTGCTCGGCCGCCCGGGCAGCCATCTGCGCATCGTCCTGTGGGGCCAGCGGGAACTGCGCACGGTGGCCTTCGTAGGCGGCGTCCCCTTCCGCGACAGCGGCCTCGGCGCGGCACAGCCGGTGCAGCGCTGCCTGCCGCCGCTGGATTCTGATCCGGCGCACGAGCTGCAGCTCGGCCCGTACCCGCAGGGCCGCGGCCGCATCGCCGTCACCGGGCCGCTCGCCTGCCTTCGCCGCTACCAGCTGGCGGGTGTCGTTCTCGCATTGCTCGAGCAGGGCACGGGTAGCGGCAGGGTCGGTGAGGTCGGCGCGGACGGCGACCGCGAGGTCGACGGCGTCGGTCAGCAGGCGCTGCACGCTCTCGTGGCCGGCGCACAGCTCGCAGTGCCCGGCCGCATCCGGGGCGCCGCAGGTACGGCAGGGCTCGGCCTGGCGTGCGGCGTCGGCGGCCGCGGCAGCCGCCCGGTCACGCTCGGCCTGCTCCCGGGCAGCCTGCTGGGCCTTGGCCCGCTCGGCTCGCTCGACCGCGACCTGGGCATGCCGGCGCACAACCTCGTCGGCTTCGGCGGCCACCGCCTCGCGCAGTTGCTCCTCGAGGACCTGGCGGCGCTCGCTGTCCGGGAGGTCGGGCAGCTCCTTGTCGATCCGGGCGGCTGCCCGGGCGCGGTGGGCGCGCTTGAAGTCGATGACGGTGTGGCAGGTGTCGCAGTCGCCACCGGAATCCAGGCGGATCGAGTCGTCGCAGCGCGGGTCCGTGCAGGCCTGGCGCTGCACCAGGCCCCGCCGGATCAGCCACGGGAAGGGACGCTTGACCAGCGCCTCACCACCGGTCTCCTGCAGCCGGTCGGTGAGCCGCCCGGCCAGCAGCCGCGGCGCGGCATCCGGCTGCACCAGCAGGCCCGCCAGCTGCTCGAGCTCCGCCTTCGCGGCCGCTTCGACCAGGTTCTGCTGCCCGTCCGAAAGCTGCTCCCACAGACCTGTCACCGGCTCCAACGCAACCCGCACACCAAGATCATCCGGAAGGCTCCCCCGCTGCTGGTGCGCCTTGACGAGGCGAACGGCCTGCGGCCTGCCGCTGACCGACGCAGCAGCCTGGCTTGCACGCTCATCGCCATAGGCCGGGAACTCCTCGGGCTGTTCCCCGCGCAGCGGGCCATCCTCGCGTCCGCACGCGCGACCCGGCAGATCACCGGACCACTGATCGGCTTCGCCGGAAAACCCCGTACGCACAGTGGGGGGAACCGCCCAAGTCTCCAGGTGAGAGTGATCAGTGTGAAGGGGTGCCGTGGCGGCGGGGTCTGCAAAATCCGCCTTCCGGGGCTTCGGCACCCCGTTGACCTGCGGCTGAGCGTCGGGCGCAGGAGGTTCACTAGGCCTTGCCGTTACGGCGGGGTCTGAAAACACGGGCTTCGGCGCCTGAACACGCCCCTCCCGGACCAGCGCAGCGCGAGTGTGACCGTGCGCGGCCGCGACGGCTGGCACCACCAGGTGCGTGCGCTGCTTCAGATTCGAACCGGTCCCCGCCCGGGGCCGGAACACGAGCTCCTGGTTCTCCAGCCGCTTGAGGATCCCTGCCGCGCCCGCGGGGGTGCAGCCCATCAGCCGGGCCAGCGTCGCCGCCGCCCGCCCCGTGTGCGTGTCCACCGTGCCGCCGCACAGGCGCACATGCCCGTTCTCCCGCGCCTCCAACACCAAAAGAAGCAGCGCCAGACGGTCCGTCGCAGCCCCGTGCCCGCTCCGCGCCCCGATCAGCCCCGCCGGAGACACCCGGCCGTCCCGGTGCGTCCACCCAGGCCCCATCACAGCCTCCATCAGCTGCTGGAAGAGAGCCAGCTCCTTCTTCGACAGCGCCAGCGGATGCCCGATCACACCACGCGCGCCCGACATAGGCAGCACCTCACACCGCAGCCCGTCGGCCTGGCAGAACTCGCCCTCCTCCGTCTCCACCGTGGCCACGCTCGAACCACGCAGCCCCGACGTCACGGAGGACACCGTCCGCTCGGCCAGCCCGATCCACCGGCCCAGCTCCTTCCTGCGAATGAGCACCTCATCGGCCTCCGCCGGCTTCCGCGACGCCAGTACCAGCACAGCCAGACGCACCGAATCCGACACACCCTCCAGACCCGGCGCCTCCAACAATGCATGCACCGCGCCACGCAACCGGGCACGCACATCCCGGCCCAACGACAACGGATGCCGCGCAGGCCGCTCGGACACGCCAGCGGCCGCCGGAACGGAACGCAGCCGCCGCCCACCCGGCACCCCGCCGGCAGGGAGGCCCTCCAGCGTCGCGGCCATCGCCGACTTCGCCATCACAGGGACACACCGCCGCTCACACACAGGCCGTGTGCGGGGCTCAGGCGGGCGGGGCGATCAAAAATCCGCATACCCACCCCAAGGAGCGCCCGGGGCCCAAACGTGACTGCAGAAGACGAAGAATTTTCGATCAGACCGCCGTGGCCGGCCCATGCAGCAGCCAGGCGAACACCCTCGTGGGGATGGGCATCAGGGGCGCGCGTAGCGGGGCGGTTCAAACGCGTCAGTAGATCCGGGGCCCGCAGGCCAAGACCAACTGCGGCCAGGGGGCGGATCGCGACGCCGGAAGAGAAGGAAGTTGCGCCCGAGCCGCGGTGGCCGGGCATGCCCGCGGCCGCGAGTGTGCGGCGACGGAGGTCGTACATGGAGTGATCTCCCCTGTTCGGGGAGTCGCGAACGGTGCGATGTGACCAGCCAGATACCAGACAAAACCGGCCTGGCGTAGGGAGCGCACTGGAGTTTCAGCGCAACACCCTTATCCTGTGGGTAGGTGACCACGAGGCACCCTAGGAAACTAGGAGCCCCGGGCATCACCCGGCAGACGAGGTCACCTCGCTGCTCACGACTCGGTTTGGTTCAGGTCCGAGCGAGTCGAATTGCAAGGAAGCGGCCTCCGTTGTGGCGACGGGGGCCGCTTCGCGTGTGTGGGCTTACGTCATGGATGCCTCCGTGGCCGGCCGCCAGCTGGTCACCTGGGGGTGCTTGCGGGCGAGGCCTGCGAGGAGCCGTACGTACTGCTCAAGGTGAGGTCTCCGTGGGGTTACACCGGTTTCCCAACGAGCCACGGCAAGGCGCCTGACGCCCACGGCTTGGGCCACCATGTCCTGCGTCAGGTTGTCGGCACGCCGTAGGGCCCTCCGGTCGGCAGGCGGAGGCAGGTCGGACGGGCTGCTGAGTAGTGCAGCAATCGGGTCATGCAACTCAGTCAACTCAAGCCTCCTGTCTCATAGGTGCCCCGAAAGATACATCACGCATGTGCAGAAACAAGCCTGGGTGGGGAGTGAGTTGACTGCGTGTCTGGGGGGGGGGGGGGGGGGGGGGGGGGGGGGGGGGCCTCGCAAGCCTCGGTCCTAGTTGTCGCCGGGGCGGGGTGGTCGTGTCAGGGCAGCCAGCACGTTCGCCGGTTGTCCGTCGTACACGATGTGCGGTTCATCGTCTGTCGGGGGCTCGAAACGGCCGGCGTGCCGGATCAGATCCTCCTCGCTGAAGTGGATGCTGTTCGCATCTACCAAGGACTGCTCGTTGCGTTTCCGGACCCGGTCCCAACGCACCTCGTGTGACGCGGGCAGGTAGATCAGCACTGGCGTGCCGCCAGCCTCCAGTGCGGCGGCCGCCCATTCGCCACGCTCACTCGGGGTCCAGAATCCGTGGTCGACCACGACGTCATGCCCGTCGGCCAGGAGCTGCCGGAGCTCATGAGAAATGTCTTCGAGGACGGGTGCCTCCCGGACTCTGAACTGCCCTCGGGGGAAGTCGCGGCCGTAGTGGCCGTAGCGGCGGAACATCTCCTCGTCTGGGCAAAGGCGCCGGAACCCGGCTTCTTCCAGGGCGCGGGCCAGGGTTGTCTTGCCGGAACCCTGCAGACCGGACATGAGGATCGCCCGAGGTGCAGGCCCCGGCCGACCGGCCGGAGGTTGACTGATGCGGTTGATCTTGAATCGTCCTTCCAAGGCCGGTGCGCCGGCTATCTCGTCCAGGGCGGCAGTGCTACTGAGGCCACTCACCGCGGAACCTCGGAAGTGGTGAGGCGCGTGCGGCCAGGAGCACCCAGGTCCACGCCGTACTCCAGCAACTCGCCGTCGTCGTCCACAAAGGACGCGGTGAGCACGAGGATCGCCGCGACGGTTCCGGGCTCCAACTCCAGGAGCTCAAGGTCATCTGCTGTAGCGATGCGAGCGGACTCCTCGTCCAGGCGCTTCGCGACCCGGCGCCCCGTGGCCTTGGCGATCAGGTCCAACGAGAGACCGCCTCGGAGTCGCTCGCTTCGCGCCAGCGCCGGGACAGCGCCTGCGCGGGCGAACTCGGCCGGGATCCACGAAGTGGAGTGCGCAACGATGCCGTGGTCGTCTCGATAGACGCGGCTGCGTCGAATTACGTCGTCACCAGGCGAAATTCCCAGCACGTGAGCGACGTCCTCGGGGGCATCGACGATGCCGCCGGTGTGGTCGGACGATTTTTCGCCGGCGCCCCACGACGACTGCGTCCTGCTGCTGCGGTCGTGCCGCTCCGCTCCCGAGGACAACGAAATGGGGTGCGCCATCACCTCGGTGCCGACGCCGGGGATGCCCTGCACCAGCTTCTCCTCGCGCAGTAGCCGCATCGCACGGTCCGCGGTGGCGGTGCTGATCCCCCACTCCGTCGACAAGGTCTTGATGCTCGGCAGGAGATCGCCCGGCCTGAGGCTTCCGGCACTGATCAGGTCGCGATAGTGGCCCGCGACACGCGCGTACGGCGGCCGATTGTCGGCTCGGGGCGGCCCCGACATGTGCCTTCGCCTCCTCTTATGTCATCTGGTTGCCTCACTATACCGCTTGACACCTGAGGTTACCTGATGCAACCTGATGGAGGTGAGGCGCTGGTGATCCTCCGGGAACACCAACGCACCACCGCAGTAGTCGTCCCCCTTCGCGGGGGGCCGGGGTTGACCTCAGCAGCTTGCTGGTGAGGACACGTCCTCAGCTGGCTGAGGATCAGAGAGCACCATCGAACTCCCCCGGAGCCGGAAGGCCGCGACCACTGCGTGCACGTCGCAGCGCTGTGCGCTGTCTGTCCTGCGGGACGCCGGCCTCGTGCCGTGCGGCCCGCAGTGGCAGAGAGAGCATCGCGACGCGCTCTCTGTCTCTCCGATCCTGAGGAGTCCAGATGTCTGTTTCCACTGTTGAGCGCACCGCCCGGCCCCGCCGGAGCCGGACCCGCTCGCGCACCGTCAACTCCCGCCCGGCGCTGGCCCTCTCCACTCTCAAAGCCCACCAGTACGACCTGCGCAAGGACTGCGCGTCGCTGATCTGCCCCGACTGCGAGACGTTGGTGCCGATCACCAACCTCAGCTCGAGGTCGAAGAAGGCGAAGGTCGTGCCCCACGACACCAATGTTCCGGCGGTCCGCTGTCACCTGGGTAGCAACCGCGTGGTCATCCTCGACGTGAGGGTCGGTGCGTGGCGGGAACGCCTGCAGGACGGTCACGCGGAGACCGGCCACCGCCGCTCGACCACCGTGCTGCGCAAGCCGATGGCCGCGGTCGCTCCGGCCGTCAGCCAGATCGCCGCACGAAAGCAGATGGCGACGACGGACGACGAGCCCGGCGACGGCCGCGCGATGTGGCTGCTGCGCGAGATGAAGTGGGCCTCGACCGAGCCCGCGGTCCGCGACACCGACACCCGCCGCGCGCAGCTGCCCGACGGCGACGCGCCGCTCGGTGCCCCGCGGGTACCGCTCAAGACGCTCCACCCCCGGCACCGCACGAGCTGACCAACTCCGGACGAACGACCACGGCCCCGGCCACCCCGCACAAGGGGAGGCCGGGGCCGTGGCTGCTCGTACGACAGCCGCGTTCCCTGACAAGGAGTTTGATCATGCGCGCTACGTCCGAGAACACCGTCACGATCCACGACATCGACTGGGACCTGAACTGGGCGCCCGAGGGCGCGCTGCGGGAGCCGTGGGACCGGCTCAGCGCTGAGACCGCCGACGAGTACCTGGCGCTTTCCCGCGCGATGGGCGAGACGCTCGTCGAGCAGGAGTACTACGCCGCGGACCGGTTCGGTCAGCTCATGCGGATCATCCTGCTGAAGACGACGCCCGAGTCACACCAAAGCGAGGGCCAGGGCGCGGTCTACGTGTTCCAGCTCTGATCGTGCCCTGAACCCTGCGACGAACGACCACGGCCCCCGCCCACCCCGCGCAAGTCGGGTGGGCGGGGGCCGTGGCTGCTCGTACGAGCGGTCAAAACGGCGACAGCCCCGGCGACTTGAGACCCCCGGGGCTGTCCAAGACCTACCAGGAGGCCTGATGCGAACCAGCATCGCACACTACGCGACCGACTCCGACCCGGACATGGACGAGGCCCTGCGCCGCGCCCGGCAGGGGAAGTGATCGGCATGGACTGGCGATTTGGCGCGGCCTGCCGCAACGAGGACCCCGAGCTGTTCTTCCCCATCGGCGAGACCGGCCCGGCGCTCTTCCAGATCGAGGAGGCCAAGGCCGTGTGCCGCCGCTGCCCGGTCATGGAGCAGTGCCTGCAGTGGGCGCTGGAGTCCGGTCAGGACTCCGGCGTCTGGGGCGGCCTGTCCGAGGCGGAGCGGCGCAGCATGAAGCGCCGCGCCGCCCGGCGGCGCGCGAAGGAGGCGTCGGCATGACGGACGCCGACCGCAAGCGCCTGGAGGACGAGGTCCGGAAGACGAACACGGACCACGACTTCGGCCGCCGCGCCCATGGCTGACCCTCTGCACCACCACCGGGGCCTTTGATCCATTGCCCCAGCCGACATTCGCCACCTCTGTCGGTTGCCTGATCCGCCCGTCCCGACCCCGCTGAACCATGGGGCCGGAACGGGCGGTGAGGGGGAGCCGGACAGCCCGGACCCACCAGTGCATGAAGGGGAGTTGTGATGGCCCGTGTCACCCGCGCCCGCATGAACGACGAGGCCGACTACCTCGAGGGTGTAGCCGCCCGGCAGTCCGATGAGGCCGCCGTCGACGCCGACCAGGCGGCCAGGGCGAGCACGTACGACGAGGACCGGGCGTTGAACCGCCGCCTCGCGGCCAACGCCCGCTCCAACGCACGCGAGTACCGCACTCAGGCGGACATCCTGCGCGCCGGCGAGATCCCCGAGGGCTACAGGTTCGACTGACCCGACCTCTCCCGTCCGACGGAAGCACCAGGCGACTGCTCGCCTGCACCACAGCGCCATCTCCCACCGGCCGCCCGGCATACGAGCGGCCGGTCTTTTCGCACGCCTTCGGCCCGGCCACCAACGCGGGCCTCACACCCGATTGGAGGCGCTCATGCGCCGCACCCCCACGACCGCCGTCCCGGCCGACGAACAGATGCTCGCCTGCCTGCACTCGCCGGCATGCCCGACCGCAGAGAGCGAGGAACGGGAGGCCGCGGTTCCCGTCGCCTCTCACCCGGAGCAGGGCTGGAGCCTGCTGTGCAACGGCGTCCTGCTCTTCGACGACACCGGGGAGCTGCTGCCCAACGGCACGATCGTCGCCCCGCACCGCCCCCAGATGGCCATGGCCTGACGGCTGCCCGATCCGCCCGCACCGAGCGCCCACCTCACGGCGGCCGGGACGGGCGGCGACAGAGAGCCGGACAGACCGGCCGGACATTCGAACGCCGCCCCGCCCGGGACGGCACCCGACCCGGAAGGAGGCGGCGTGGCCGCCACACGAACCCGTAAGAGGCCCACCGCCCGCAAGAAGCCGGCGGCCGCGAAGCAGTCCACCGCCTCCACCACCCCCGCCACTCCCCCGGCCGACGCGACGCAGCCGGAGACGCACACGGAGGCGCTCGACGTCGTCGCGGATGCCCGGGACCGGGCATCCGACATCATCGACATCGCCCGCGCCCAGGCCTCGCTCCTGCAGGAAGAGGCCGAGGACCAGGCGGCGCGCACCGTCGCCGACACGCAGGCGAAGGTCACCGAGCTGCTCACCGCGGCTCGCGACCGCGCCTCGGGGATCGCCGCCGACGCCGACCAGGAGGCCACCGCGCAGCGCGCGGCGGCCAAGCAGGACCTGGAGGCGGCGCGCGGCGAGGCCGACCGGCTCCTCGCCGACGCCCGCCAGCGCGCCGAAGCCCTGGTGGCCGAGGCCCGCGTGCAGGTCGCCGACCTGACCGAGCTGGCCACCACCGACCGCGAGGCGACCGGCAAGGCCGTCGCCGAGCTGCGGCGCCTGGCCGAGGCCGACCTCACCGAGCTCGGCGCCCTCATCGACCAGCGGCGTCAGGAAGCCGGGCAGATCCTGGCCCGCGCGCAGGAGCAGGCCGACCATCTGGTGGCCGCGGCGCAGCACGAGGTCGACCAGGCGCGCGAGCGGTTCGCTCAGCTCGCGGAAACGGCAGCCGAGCAGTACGACGCCCGGCGCGCCGAGGCGGAGCAGCTGTACACGGACGCGGTCAAGGCCGCCGACGAGCGGCGCCGCGAGGCCGACCAGCATGTCGCGGCCGCGCACACCGAGGCGGAGCAGGCCCGCACCGAGCTGCGCGAGAAGCTGCGCGCGCTGACCGACCAGTTCGACGCGGAGGCTGCCGACAAGCGCAAGGCACTGGCCGACGATCTCGCCGACCTCAAGGCGCAGTGCGACAAGCAGCGCGAGCGGCTGCGGCAGGAGAGCAAGACTGTCGCGGCGCAGCTGCGGGAGGCGGCGCAGAAGGAGGCCGACCGCATCACCGCGGACGCGGAGAAGAAGGCCAAGGGCATCACCGAGCGGGCACAGGCTGACGAGGCCCGCGCCCGCCGGATGCTGGACGAGGCCCGCGAGGCCAAGAAGGCCAACTCCAAGTTCCGGGGCTGGCATCAGCGGCTCGGTCGCAAGGCGTGGAAGACCGCGCCGTGGATCGCGCTGGCGGCCGGCGTCGGGCTGGCCGCCTCGGGCGAGTACGAACTGGCCCGCATGGTCGGGATCAACGCGTACGTTGCTCCGCTGCTGCCGGTGTCGCTGGACGTGTACTGCGTGACGGCGTTCCGCGCCAAGCGGGACATCCCGGCAGCGCTGACTCTGATGGCGTCGGCGAACGTGATCTACCACCTGTCCGAGCAGGCGCACATCGTCAAGGAGGGCCAGTCGGCGCCGTGGCAGCTGACCACCTTCGTCGTGCTGATCTTCGTGGCCGTCATCTGGCGTGTCCACTCGCTCATGCACGAGGCCGGTACGGACGGACACGGTGGTACGGACACGACGCCCGTACCGGACGCCCGTACCGGTACGGGCCAGCAGCCGGGCGGTACGGCCGGTGCGGCGCACGCCCGTACAGCCCGTACCAGTACGGACCCGTACGGGCTGCCAGCCGGTACACCGGCCGCCCGTACAGGCCACGGCGCGACTGGTACGGAGCCTGTACACGCCGCCGCGCACCAGTCCGCTCCGGAGACCGTGAATGCGGGCCTGACCAGCGCGTACAACGGCCGTACCAGCGACGTACAGGCCGCCCGTGGCGGGGCTGCGCGTACCAGTACGGAGCACACCGGCCGTACCAGCGCCGCCGCGTACGAGGGCGGCACGCGTACTAGTACGGTCACCGCCCGCACCGCCGCGACGGGCGCGGGTCCGGCGACGCGTACTGGTACGGCGAACGGCAGCTCCCGTACCGGCACAGGAGCCCCGACCGCCCGTACCGGTACGGGCACGCCCGCCCGTACCGACGACGAACTGATGCCGCTCGTACGGGAGCTGCCGCGGGAGCCGGACGGCTTCGTCAATATCAGCCGCGTCCGGACCGTGATCGGTGTCCGCCAGGACCGCGCGGTCCGGCTGCTGTCCAAGAGCGGTCTGCTGCGCCCCGCGGACGCGAACAAGTACCTGACCTGACCCACCGTCCGGCACACAACAGTGAAGGTCAGCAGCCCAGTTGAGGTGGGCTGCTGACCTTCGCTGCGACTGCCGGAAGCAGTCACAGAACCCCAGTACAGCAGGAGGAACCCGTCATGACCAGCAACAACGAGCAGGCCCGTTCTGACGGGTCCACCCAGAAAGAGACCAGCAGCGAGGCGCTCAAGGGCATCGCCCAGAACCCGGACGCCTACGCCGCCTATCTCGCGGACCTGGAGAGCGCGCTGCTGAAGATGAAGCAGAACTTCGAGACGCTGCAGACCCACGTACGAGTCCACGCCCGCGGCCAGCGCGTGGCCGGCGACAAGTTCGGGCAGGCCCGGCTGCGGGCGCTGCCGCTCGAGGCGTCGGTGCGCAGCATCATTTCCGGCCTGGAAAGCGTCACCAAGGGCATGGAAAAGAGCTCGCACCGGCATTTCGCGCACGCCGAAAAGGTTCAGGAAGTCGCCAAGGTGCGAAAGGATAAGGCGCTGGAGAAGGAAAGGAAGAAGAATCCGCTCCCGCGCCCGGTCCCGAGCAGGCCGTCGCAGGCTCCGCAGGCTGGACAGGGTCAGAATTTCGGCTATTCTACTGTTGAGTCGCTGCGCGGCCTCACCGACCGGGAGACGGCGTGAGTGCAAACCGCCCGCTCACCAAGGTCGAGCGCAAGAACTATAACCGTGCCGCGCATGAGCAGAAAATCCAGAAGGATTTGATCGCGCAGCACGGAAACGAGCTCGGGAATTTCTACTACTGGCTTCGGCTCATGAATATCCGGGGCACGCAGGCCTATCGCGGTGGAGACCTGAGCCTGATCCGGGACGTCTCGCTCGCCCTGCAGAACGTCCACGAGCGCCACAACCGCTGAACCCTTCCGTGTCACCCGTGAAGCGGGCCGCTCCGAGCCGGAGCGGCCCGCTTCCGGCATCCCAACGCGTGCCGCGCGTGACGCGTACCGCGCGTGCCGCGCACGCGTGTACGCGAGGCGCACCGCGCCTGTCAAGATCCAAGGGAGGCTGTCCGTGTCCGATGACGACGACAGCGGAACCGTCCTGCACCTGCCGCCAAGGCCCGGCAATTCCGACTCCGGCGTACCCAGCGCCCCGAATGCCGGAAGCCTTTTCAACCCGCCCCGCCCCGATCCGGAAGGAGACCCTGACGGCAGAGAGGACGGTGCCGATTCCGGTGAGCCGCACGGCGGGGCGTATGTTCCTTCATTGCGGGACCCGGAATCCTTTCTCCGTGATTCCGGAGTTCCGGCGCCGCCCGATGAATACGGCGACGACGGCGAATATGAAGACGAAGCCGAATACGAGCAGCCGCGTTCTTTCGCTGACCGGCTCGGGGACTGGCTTGAACTGCGCCTCGATATCCGCCGCGCCCGCTTGGACGCCGAGGCGCCGTACCGTGAGGCGGAAATAGCCCGCAAGGTGTCGCTGCTGGAATCAAAAACGGCCAGCGAGACCGGGCTGATGGACGCACAGAACAAGCTGCGTCAGGCCCACCTCAAAGCGCGCGGTGACAAGGCCGGCGCCCGCGGCGGCGCAGGAGCCGGCTCGGGCTCCGGGCTCGGTTCGGACAAGGGCCGCGGCAAGAGCGGCGGCCTGTCCGGCGGCGGCCGCGGATCGGGCAGTGGCCGGCAGGGCTCGGGCGGCGCGCGCGGCCCCGGGCAGCAGCGCTCCCCGCAGCGGAACGGTGCCCACGGCAATGCCTCCGGCAGCCACAACTCCAGGACGCCCACGAAGGCGCCTGGGGGCGGTCCTGGTGGCCGTGCGCACGGAAGCGGACCGAAGGGGCCGGGAAGCCCCCGCGGGGGCTCTGGAGGCGGCTCTGGAGGCTCCGGGCGGGGCGGCAACCAGCCCAAGGGGGCGGGGAGTTCAGGCACGACGAACCGGTCGCCCAAGACGCCCACGCCGCCGAAGAAGACGCTCGATCCGCACAAGCCCGGCAACCGGCCGTGGAAGGACGGCGGCCGGGGCGGCGGAGGCAAGCTGCCCGGCGCGGGCGGCGCCACCGGCCCCTGGAAGGACAAGCCGACCAACAAGCCCGCTTCCCCGAACGGCAAGCACGGCGGCGGCTCTTCCGGCGCCTGGCCCGTCAACAAGACGCCCACCCCGCCGAAGAAGACGATCGACCCGCACAAGCCCGGCAGCCGCCCCTGGAAGGACGACCCCCGACCGGGCCCGAAGCCGACCGGCCCCGGCTCGAAGTCGACCGGTTCGGACGCGAAAACGTCAAACGCTCCCAAGCCGTCGGCCCCGAAGGGCGGCACGGCCGGCACGTTCGGCGCGGGCCGGGTGTTCGATCCGCACAAGCCCGGCGAGCGCCCGTGGAAGCCACCACTGAAGGGAGCCGAGCCCAACCGGGACAAGAACCCCGGCACCAAGAGCACACCGGGCCCCGGAGCCCCGGGCGGCACTCCGATCAACCTGACCAAGGACAAGCCCAAGAAGAAGGAGGCCCCCTCCGGCGGTCCTGCGCACGAGAAAGCCGGCAAGGATCGCGCACGCAAGAAGAGCAAGAAGACGACGGCGGGCAGCCGGCCGGACGAGGACCCGCTGTCGGACCGCGAACGCTTCCATGACCAGTTCTGGGAGATCTGGGAGGAGCGGGCGCAGGAAGCGTTCGAGCAGTACGACGGCGACTGGTCCGACGAGTCCATCAACGCGTACCTGCGCAGCCTGTGGCACAACTACGGACATGCCGAGCCCGGCACCCCGCGGTGGAGCTTCTTCCACAAGACCCGGAAGCGGTTCGAGGACATCCTCGAGAACCGGCGCCGGGAGAGGGAGAAGGCCAACGCCGAAGCGCGGGCCCGCCGGGGCGAAGGGACGGTGACGGCGGACTCCGTCGGCATCACCGTCGAACGTGACGATCCACCCCCCTCCCCCGACGCCGAGCCGGCCACGCAGCCCGCGCAGGGACAGCGTCCGGAAAACAGCCCGGCCGGGCTGACCCGCGGGGTCCCAGGGCTGCCGCCCGCGCCGACCCCGCACACCCAGCGGCCGGGCACGACCCGGCCCGACAGCCAGGAGCACTCTGTGGCCGATACCCAAGTAGCCCATCGCAGTACGCAGGGCGGCCTCGCCGTCAAGCACCAGACCGACATCACCTTCGACGAGTACCTGATCGAGATGACGTCCATCGCCGTGCAGGCCGGAGCGGACGGCGAGAGGGCCGAGGCGGTCACGCTCACCATGACCAAGGTCGTCGCCCTGCTCAAGGAGATGGCCGCCGACCTTGCCGACGATCACAACGTTGGCCCGAAGGTGACCGGCCGGATCGAAGCGGCCACCGAGCGGGGCGATGTCATGGAAGAGACCGCGCAGCGGTTCGCTTCCATGTGTGCGGACGCGTTCGAGGGCGGCAAGCTCGCCGCCGGCCGCGTCGCCAAGGTCTACGGCGAGGACATGGACGCCAAGCAGGACGCGGGCATCGACCACGTCTCCGCGGCCGTCCACCACAACTAGCCCCCAGAGAAGGGAAGAAGCGCATGAGTGACCTCGTGCCCCGGCAGACGGCCGGATCCGCGCCGGGCGACGGCGACAACAGCTACCCCGCGGTGCAGGCCAAACTCGAGGTGCTGATCCAGCTCCTGGACGACGGCGCCGTCGAACTGGAATCGCTGCACCGGTCCATGAAGAAGAACGCGGCCCGTTGCCTGCGCGTCGAGACGGACATCGAGAACGCCGACTTCGACGACGAGTTCATCGAACTGACCAGCCATGTGAACACCGCCCTGGGCGGCGCAGTCAGCCAGGGCAAGGTCCTGCGGCAGGACGCCGAAGAGGTCGCCGAAGAACTCCGTCAGGCCCGCCAGACGCACGCCAAGGACTACGGACCGCTGGACGCCGTCCGCAGCGGACGGCGCCACCGGACCCCCAAGCCGGGCGTCTTCGCACGATAAGCAGCAACATCCCGCAACCCACCCACCCAGGGGCGGTCCCGCACATCACGCGGGACCGCCCCTGTCCACGACCACGACCGAGTTCCACCCCCACTCGGAGCAAAGGAGGAGCCCACCGTGTCCATGCCGCGTGCAGCCGCGCTGGAGCGTCTCGCCTACACCCTGGCCGCACCGGCTCTGGCCACGGCCCCCAACCTCGACCCGTCCGGGCCCGTCACCGCATCCATCGCCGGCCTCGGCGTCATCGGCGCCGCCGGCATCGCCGTCTCCACCAACGCCACCGAAGGCCGCGGGCGGAAGATCCTGCGCTGGATCCCGCCCGCGCTGGCCGGCGCGATCGACGTCGTCGCCAGCTACACCCCCGGCACCGGCCCCGCCGCCATGGACCTGATCATGGCGGGGGTGTGGGCGGCCGCCGGCTGGGCCGTCATGCCCTACGCCAAACACAGCCGCCGCCACAACCGGCCCTCCCTCGCCAACACCCCGCGCATGGAGCTGGAACCGGCCCCGGAACCGCCCACCCCGGCACAGCCCGACGACGGCGCCTCCGAACTCACCCGCGGCGTCCGCGGGATGTGGGAGCGCGCCGGGATGCCCGGCCGCACCATCGTCATCCGGGCCGACCGGCACGAGGGCCGCACCGACGACATGACGCTGCTGGTCCGCGCCTCCGAACCCGGCCGCCCCATCACCTCGCTGAGCAAGGCCGCGATCGCCGCCGCATTCGAAACCGAGGAAGCGTTCGTGCACATCACCTCGGTCCTCGCCACCAAGGGCCGCATGAGCGGGCCCGGTTGGGCGGAAGTCCACATCACCCCCGAGGCCGACCGGCGCCGCAGCCACAACCCGACCGCCAAGGAGAAGTGGGCCGACCGGATCGCCGGCCGCAACGGCGGCGCCCCCGGCACCCAGCTCGTAAGCGTCAAGCGCGACGACGAACGCGGCGTGAAGTTCTACCGCGGCGTCTGCACTGACACCACGGACGTCCCGCGCATCGACCTGATGAAGGTGCTGCGCGGCCTGGGCCTGCCCGAGGACGACAGCCGCGCCTTCGTCCTCATCGACGGCGCCGAGTTCCTCATCAGCGTCTTCGACACTCCGCCGCTCTCCCCGACATTCGCCGCCACCCGCGAGCTCCTCACCCCGGACCCCAAGACCGGCCGCTACGTGTGCGGATTCAGCATCACCGGACAACCTGTGAAGAGCTTCATTTACCAGCACGACAAGAACGCCGCCAAGCACGGCCTGGTCCTCGGCGTCACCCGCGGCGGCAAAACGCAGTACTTCGCCGTCACCATGGCCGCCGAATCCCTCGCCGGCCACGTCGTGTGGCTGTCCTCTTGCTTCAAGGACGAAAAGACCACCGCGCTGGGCGAGTACATCGACCGCCAGGGCATCAGCCCGATCTACATGGCCCGCCAGCTGCGCGCCGCGAAGGCCCTGTGCCAGATCCGCGCGGAGATGCCGTGGGCGTACGACGGCAAGCCGCACGACTACAAGCCGGGCGACGACCGCTGCCCCTACCGGCAGCTCAACGTGTACGCCGACGAGTTCATGACCGCCTCCCAGGACGCGGAGTTCGGTGAATTCATCCAGGCCGACGGCGACGCACTGACCGTCATGGGCCTCAAGTACGGCATCGGCTTCAACCCGGCCGGCCAGTCCCCGTTCGCACACAACGGGTTCTCCACCGAGATGAAGGACAACCTGCGGCAGAACTCGCGGCCGGTCGTCTTCAACATGGGCTCCCCGTCCGCGACCCGCAAGGCCGCCGAGGGAACCATGGAAAACCCCTACGACGTACCGACCATCCCCACCCGCTACGCCCCCAAGGAAGGCTCCGCGATCGAGCGGGCCATGGCCGGCGAGGCCGAACCCGAGAACGGGGTGAGCACCGGCGGCGTCGCCGTCGTCGTCCTCGACAACGGCCGCGCCGTGCTGATGAAGGCCCTCTACGTCGACTTCGACCAGGACCTCGGTGAGATCTTCCCCGCCGAGACTCCCCGGCTGACCGACCACGAGATCAGCGAACTCGAAAAGCTCGGCCTGTGGGGCGACTGGAACCGCCCGCCGGACCCGGGCGAGTTCTGGCCCGAGCCCGACGACGACTCGGACGGCGACGGCGGAGGAGGCGGCAAGCGCAAGCCCCGCGGCAAGAACGCCGGCAAGCGCGCCGAGATCACCTCCACCCGGCAGGCCCTCGAGGCCATCCGCAACCTCACCAACGCCTGACCGCACCAAAACACCGCAGCCCGTCCGCTCACCCCGAGCGGACGGGCTGCCCCACGCCTGAAGGAGTCACCACGCCGTGGCCGTGTCCCTGTCCCTCACCCTGCTCCTGGCCGTCATCGTCGTCATCCTGCTGCGCATCGGCAGCGTACGGATCGGCGCAGCCCTCACCTGCGCGCTGTTCGGCTTCGCGCTCGCCTCCACCGGCGCCGCGCCGGCCATCAACGCCGGGCTCTCCTCACTCGCCGGACTCGTCTCCAGCCTGTAGCCACTCCCGGCGACGGCCCGCCCGCCGGAACCCACCTCGAAGGTCAGGCCGGCACCCAGGGGTCCCACGGAGTCGTCGACGTCCCGCCGCAGGCGTAGCAGTCGAACTCCTCCGGGTCCTCGAACTTGGTGCCCCAGAACCCGGCCCGCCGGCAGAACACCACGTTCTCCTCGCCGCACCAGCCGCATACGAACAAGAAGTTCATCCCGCGCCTCCCCATCGGACCTCTGCATACAGGCTGCCCGCCCATCCGGCACGCGGCAACAACCGCTTCAGCCAGCGAAGTTGACCCGTAGCCCCGCACCGCAGCCTTCCCTCCCCAGCGCCGCCGGACCCTCTCCGGCGGCGCTCCTGCCCATGCCGTCTGGAGCCCCGATGTCCGTCACTAGAACGCCCACCACCCCCGCCCGGCCCACCACGGCGGCCGCCCCGCTGTCCCTCGAGGAACGCCTCGTCCTCGCCAACACGGCGATGACCGCACGTCTCGACGAAGCCGCCGTCGCCTACGAGGTCAACACCGCCCACCTCGCCGTCAACCCGCTCGACCTCGACGCCGTCGTCACCACACCGATCACCCCCGCCGACCAGCCGCACACGCATCGCACCCCCGTCGCCGCACTGCTGCACCGCGCCCACTTCCGGCTCGTCACCGACGGCTGGTGCAAGGACCAACTCGTCGACGTGAGCGGGGCACGCTGCCTCCTCGGCGCCATCCAAGCGGAAGCCGGCGGCAACCGCCGCCTGGAGCAGAACGGCCTGGACGCCCTGATGGACGCAATCCGCAGCGAGTTCGCCGACGCCGAGACCATCCCGTCATTCAACGACGCCTGGTCCAACAGCCGCACCCCGCTGCGCCTGCTCGACACCGCCGCCCGCCGCGCCGACGCCCACGGCCTGTAACCGGACTTCTCCGGACCACCTGCCTCGCACCCGCCCCGAAGGAGCCTTCGTGCCCCAGCACCACGACCGCCCCCAGCAGCCGGCGCAGAACGAACAGCCCACGAAGAAGAAGCAGGCCGGGCGCCCGCCACTGGCCGAACTCGCGGCACGCTGCCGCCTCGTATGGGAACAGGCATGGAGCCCGGGAGGCGTCCTGCACGCCGTATGGCAGGACATCCGCACCGCACCGACGGCCGGCGCCGACATGGCCCGCTGGCTCAGGGTCCTCGTCCTCGTGGCCGCACTGTCCGTCGTCGTGCTGCTCGCCGACGCGGCCGGAAGCGTAATCGGCCAAACCCTCGCCGACCTCCTGGCGGCCGCACCCAAGGTCGACATCGGCACCGACCAGACCTCGGGCATCTGGGGCGTCATCGACCACCCCGTCCGCACCTACATCGCCGAGCACTCCGCCGGCATGGCCATCAGCGGCTCCACCATCTACACCCTGTGGCAGATCGCCGGCCTGTACGGACTGATCGGCGGCTTCTTCGGCTCCACCATCGCGCGCCTGACCTGGACCGGCTGGGGCACCGCGAGCGCCGCCGCCATCTGGTCCACCGTCCCCGCCGCCAACCGCACCCTCAGCGTCGGCATCGCCGCCCTCGCCTGGGCCCTGGCCTCCCTGTTCGCGCTGCGCGGCCTGCGGCTTCTGCCGAACATTCGCATCGTCAACCCGCTCAACCTGACGCCGCAGATCCACCTGCCCAACCAGAAGCCCACCGGCTCCGCCGACGACCTCGGCGGCGTCTCCCCCCACCGTGCCCAGGCCGCGCACGCAGAACTGACCCGCCCTCCGGTCCACCTGCCCGGCCCTCGCCGCCCACCCCGGCGGCGAGGCCCGTACAGGCCGACCGGCCACCCGCACCACCCAACTCGCTCTCACCCAGGGAGAACCGTCATGCCCGACACCCGTCAACTCTTCGAGCTCAAGCCCGTACTGGCCACCTCCCCGGCCAAGCGCCTCTCCCCGGCCCTGAAGGTCCTGATCGGTGCACTGATCGTGCTGGCCGTGTTCCTGCTCGGCCACAACAACGGCGATAGCCCGGCCACCCAGCAGCCGCGCAACCAGACGACCACCCCACAGACCGGCAAGTGAACTCCGGTCCACCTGCCCGGCCCTCGCCGCCCCCCACCAGGTGGGCGGCGAGGACGCGGACAGGCCGACCGGCCTCACGCACCACCCCTCTTGTCCCCGAGCAAAGGAGTCCCGCCTTGGCGCAGAAGCCACCGAAGGTCATAGGCGTGCTCACCGAGCCCGCCCCACCGACCTGGTGGAAGGCCAACCGCCACAAAGTCCTCGGAGCCATCGGCCTACTGATCGGCTATCTGGCCGGAACGCACCTGCACGGCGCTCCGGCCCAACAGCCGGACGCACCGCGACCAGGACACACGGCGCCCACCTCCCCCGGACCGCGCAGCACGCACACGCACGTCGGCCTCGCCGCCTGACCACACATCACACGCAGGTGGGGCGCCGCACGGGATTCCCGTGCGGCGCCCCACCTGGCGTCAGATCTCGGCAGCCCGCGGGCCGTGCCTATGCGGGCGGGTTCCTCGGAGGGCGGCCACCGACGTTGGTGCGATCCCACGTCTTCTCCCACGCCTCGACAGCCGCCCGCTCCCACACCCGGCCGGCCTTCGTCTGCGCGACAGGTTCCGGGAAGTCCGGCCGGGCCACCAGCTTGTTCGCCCGCTGACGGCTGACGTTCAGCATCTCGCCGATCTCCGTGACGCCGACGTGAGCAGCGGGGGTCGTGTTCGTCATGCCCCTGAGGATCAAGCCTCCTCCCCCGCCTGTCAACGTCTTTCTTCTGTAAACGTGTTGACACAGTAAACCTGTTTACAGCATGGTGGTTGTGCACCGAGCGAGACCACCAACTCACTTGGAGGGGGACGACCCTTGCGCGCCAACGGCATCGACCAGCCCACCACCAGCAACGACCTGGTCGACGTCGACCTGTACGACGACGGGACGCCCTTCACCTACGGCTGGCACCAGACCCCCAACGCGGCCGCCGTCCTCGCCGCAGTCCGCGGCACCGGTCCGATCCCCGCGACCGGGCTCGCGACCCGCCGCCAACTGCGCGCGCTCGGACTGCGCCCCGGCGGCCAAGAGCCCATCCCCGCCCCGCTGACGTGGCGCGGGGGCCGCCGCACGGCCTGGCTCTACCGCATCGAGCTGGCCCTCCCGAAGCGGACCCCGACGCTCGCGCAGGAGCGAGCACTGGACCGCGCGATGGCTGCCCGCCAGACCTGCCCCGCCTGCGGCCGCCGCTACTTCCACTGCCTCCCGCTCAAGCGCCTCGGCAGCTGCCTGGAGTGCCACGACGGCACCCCCGCCGACCCCCGCACCTACATCACGCCCGCGGTCGCGAAGGCCGCCTGACCCGCACAACCCCGGTCACCACATCCATGAAGGAGGGCCTTCCATGGCCACCACCCGTACACTCACCGCCCCGCAGGCCGGCCCCGTCACCCTCGACGCCGAACTGCTCGGGCTCGGCGGCATCGTGAGGGTCCGCACCGAACGCACGCTCAAGTACGCCGAGGTCACCATCTGCACCGCCGACGACTCCGGCGACTCGGCCGACGCCGTACGCGACCCGAGCTGTAGTGGGACGCGCGCGGTGCGCTCGTCGTCAAGGTTCGCGGCAAGGGCGGTGGCGGGGGCGGCTTCTCACAGACCGTCATCACCGGCGGTGGTCGTGGCCGCCGGGTCACCCAGGTCATCAGCGGCAACTCCAACAGCACCGTGATCATGTCGGGCGGCAACATCAGCGTCGTCAACGGCCAGGTCGTCGGCGGCTCCGGCAGCACGGTGGTCATCGGCGGATCGACGGTGGAGATCGACGCCATCGTCCCCGAGGGGAGTTCTGTCATCGGCCGCACGGACAGCGCGGACGTGACCGCCGACGGCACCTTCTCCGCCGTCGCGGGCAACACCCAGTCCGGCGACATCCGTATCCACGGCACCAACCGGCAGGTCACGGCCGCCACGCAGTCCGGTGACGTCACCGTCGACGACTCTCCCAGCATCTCGGTGAGGACCCAGTCCGGTGACGTGCGACTGGGCCGTACCGACGTCGTCGAGGCCCACACCCAGTCCGGCGACATCACGATCAAGGACTTCGGCGGCACGGCCCACCTCAAGACCATGTCCGGCGACATCGAGGTCCACGCCACCGCAGGCGGCGACATCGACGCCAGCACCATGTCCGGCGACATCGAGGTCACGGCCACCCAGACCGCTCTGGACGGTGCCCTCGACATCCGGCCGCACACCATGACCGGCGACATCAGCCTCCCGCGCCGCCGCAACACAACCGGCGGCCCGCGCCGCCGCCGCGGCTGACCGACTGGCTTCTGTCGGCTCCGAGCTCACCGCTCGGGGCCGGCGGTGGCCGACCGGCCAGCAGCCCGGTCCGGGCGTGATGCCTCTGAGCCGCCCGGACCGGGCCTCCACCCTCTCCTCGGGAGATTTCCGTTGAGCGACCGTCACCTGCGTGGCGCCCTGCTGCTGGCCGCCGCCGTCTCGCTCGCCGCGGCGACGGCCGCCGCCGCGCTCAGGGCCAGTCACCTCAAGCTCCACGCCGACCGGCACCGCATCGAGATCACCGCCCAGCCCCGGCCGGGCTGCCCGCGCTGCCACGGCAGGGGCGGCTGGTGGGTCGGCGGCTCCCTCCCCGAGATGGAGGCGTGTGGCTGCTGGTCCGACCGGCGCGAGCTGCGCATCCGGCTCCTGCCCGTCCCGGCCTGGAACGAGCCGTCGTTCTGAGCACCTCTGACGGCTCTCCGTGCCGCCCCGATCGCGAACACCGCGGCCGGGACGGCGCGGAGGACCGGACAGCCCGGCCCGCACCACACTCGCGGAGCTGCACATGACCGAGACCCTCACCCCGCCCGCCACCACGACGGCCGACGACAACTCGCCGCTCGCCCGCCTGTTCACCATTGCCTTCGAGACGGACTCGCAGGACGCGGACGACCAGCGCGAGGACGCCAAGACCGCCGCCCTGGACCACGCCTGGAACACCTACCCCGACACCCTCGGCCAGGTCCTGGACGAGGACGACTGGGCCGGCAAGCCCGCCGTGCTCGGGGCCGGGCTGCGTCCGAGCGCGGTCGCTCACCTCGACGGCGGCCTGTGGCTGCATCACTGCACCGATGGCGACACGGGCCCCGTCCTCACTCTCATCGCACCGTGCACCTGCGGCCGTGGGTACGTCGACACCGCCCTGGACGGCGAGGAGGACCTGCTGCAGCTCCTCAAGGAACTGCATGGCACCGGCGGCCGCTTCCCGCACCACGACACCCGGCCCGACTGCGGCCCCCAGGGCCGCATCACCCCGTGGCCCGGCATGACGCCGCACCGCGCGTCCGGCGAACCGTCCTGGTAGACCCCGCCTCGGCCAGCCCACCCGCACTGGCGCGGGCTGGCCGCCACTTCCCGAACGAAGCGAGGACCCTCATGACCCACTCCCCCAGAACTGCGGCCGCGGCCATGCGCGGGATCGCCCGTCACAAGGGCCACGATCACCTGTGCGGCCGCTGCCACGTCACCTGGAGCGGCGCGGAACGCGACTGCTGGTCCTGCGGCCTGCCCGCCACCTGTGACTATTCGCGGCCCGGCGCCGCCCTGCAGCTGCTGCTGACCGTCGTCGGCCACCCCCTGACCCTCCCGCCCGCTCGCACGGCCGCCCAGTGAGCGCCCGCCCCCGCACGCGCCTGGACCGCGTCCGTGCCTCGGCCGGCATCGCCCAGCTCGCCCTCCAGCAGATCGAGGACGACCTCAGCGCGGACGACGTCGACCAGGAGGAGCTCGCCGCGATCCTGCGCGAGCTCATCGAGGACACCGACCCGCCCGACGGCTTCATCCCGGCCCTCGCGCAGCTGCTCACCGCTGCCGCGCGCCGCGCCGAGCAGATCGAGCCTGACCGCGACGGGGACGCATCCTGCCCGCTGCATGAAGCCGCCGCCCTGCTCACCGACAACGCCGGACAGCGCCTCATCTGGGCTGCCCGCGCCCTTCACCCGCAACTCGAAGCGCAGGCCTTCGAAGCGATCTCCGGCTGACGGACGCTCCGTGCTGCCCCGGCCCTGGCTCACGCCGCAGCAGGGGCGGTCGCGGTGGTCCCTCAACCACCAAGCTCACGAGAGGAGATGGACGTCATGACCCAGCCCCCGTACTACGAGGTCGACGTCCCCATATACGACGCCACGGACCCGGACCGGCGCGGTGTGCACGTCTTCACCGGCGTCGCCGACTCCCCCGCTGCGGCCCTGCGCCGCGCGCACGAGGTGTACGACGCTGCGCTCGCCGCGCACACGGCCGGACTCGAGATCCCCGGCAAGCAGCCGGACAACTGGGGAGCTAGCGGGCTGAGGCCCGGCTGGCAGATGGAGTGGCCCGCCGCGAAGGCCGTCCGCTGGACCAACCCCGTCAGCTGGAGTGCCGCTCGCGGTGACTTCGCGCTGTAGCTCTGCCCCGGGACGGCCGCCAAAGGCCGGAAAACCAGTCGGCCGCCCCGGGCCCACCCAACCCGTACGAGACGAGAGGGAGATCCCCAGTATGGACTCCGTCCTGCGTGTGCAGGCCCGATTCGGGCAGCGCACCCTCTTACTGACCACCGCCGCCCTCCCCTTGACCGGCTGGGCCGTGCACGCCCGCGCGCTGCACCGGCGCCTGGACGACGCGGGCAAGGACCCGCTGACCGGGCTGCTGCGCCGCGACGTCTACACCGTCCGCGCCCGCCGCATCCTGGCCCGCCACGGCAACGACACGTGCGTGGTCATGGTCGACCTCGACCGTTTCAAGCAGATCAACGACACCCTCGGGCATGCCGTCGGCGATAGCGTCCTCGCCGCGACCGCGGCCCGGCTGACCGCCTGGGCGGGACCCCGCGCGGCCGTCGGCCGCCTCGGAGGCGACGAGTTCACGATCCTCCTCCGGCTGCCCGGCCCGCGCCGCGAGGCCCGCCTGGCAACTCTGATGCAGATGCTGCATGCGCCGGTCGTCGTCGGCGGCCAGGACGTGCCGGTGGCCGCGTCGGTGGGCGCGGCGAGCCCGGACATCCTCAACACCCGCGAACTCGCGCAGCTGCAGCGCGCCGCCGACAGCGCGCTGTACGACGGCAAGCACACCGGCCAGGCTTGCCTCGCCGAACCACGCCACACGCACGTGCCGTCCGTCAACGGGCGCCGCGCCGGCCGCCCCGGCACCAGTGCCCTCGGAGTCGCCGCGTGAAGTCTCCGACCCTGTACGCCCCGGACCACATCCGCGGCATCACCATCAAGCAGCCCTGGGCGGCCTGCATCCTGCACGGCGACAAGCGCGTGGAGAACCGGACCCGCGCCTGGACGCCGGGCTGGCGCCTGTTGCACGCCGGCGCCGCAACGGACCGGGCCGCCCTGCGCAACCCGCTCGTGGCCCGCACGATCCGCGGCCTGGAACTGCCCACCCGCGCCGTCCTCGGCCTCGTCCGCATCACCGGCTCCCACACCGACCCCGGCGAGCCGTGCAGCCCCTGGGCGCAGACCGAGTGCGTCCACGTCGACCTGGACGACGTTCACCCGCTGTCCCTGCCCGTCCCGTGCGACGGACAGCTCGGCCCGTGGCGCGTCCCCCTCGCCGTGTTCGACCAGGTCCTCCTCCAACTTCCCGACCTCGCCCCGCAGATCACGGAGGTCCCGTCATGAGCGGCCCGCGCACCGGCTCTCCGACCATGAAGACCGTGGTCGCCGACAGCCGCATCCCCTTCCCTGCCACCGATACCCCGCCCCGATGCCAGGCCGACTGGGAGCGGTTCGCCATCGAGGACGTCACCGACTACAGCGCGCGGAAGAAGACGACCGCCAAGGCCAAGGCGATCTGCTCCGGATGCCCCATTGTCCGGGGCTGCCTCAAGTGGGCCCTGGCCAACCCGCAGCTCACCGCGACCGGCGTGTGGGCGGCGACCACCGCCCGGGAACGCAAAGCGCTCCGCAACGACCTGGTGCGGCGCCTCGGTGACGACTGGGTCGGCGTCGTCGCCGAGAAGGACCGCCGCCGCCGTGAGGAGCGGCGCGCGGCCCGCCTCGCCCCGCCGACCGTCCGCGAATCGGTAATGGCCCACCTGGAGCTGGAGCTGGAGCTCCTCCCGACCCGGCCTGCCCCGTACGAGCCGTGGAAGGAGCCGATGACCCCGGCCCGGCAGGCGCAGAACCGAGCGGCCCTCGAGGCCGCCCTGTCGGCCAAGGCGGCATAGCGATGTTCAACGACTGGCAGCAGGCCCTCGAAGCCGAGGGCCTGCCCCTGAACCCCAACCCCGTGGAACAGCAGGCCGCCGCAGCCCGCACCGTGGCCCGTCACGCCGCCAGCAAGGAGGACCTGGTCCTCCTCCTGGACGCGGTCGGGCTGCCCGGCGATGACAACACTCTCACCACCCTGCTTCCCCTCCTCCCCTCTCCCACCCGCCCGGAACTTGGAGACCCGATGCCCGTCAACGCGTACACCGCCACCGCCGCGTCCATGCTCAACAACGGCGACAGCCCCGACCACGTCCGCGACACCCTCGGCCTGTCGGAGCACGACCTCGCCGCCGCCGTCGAGGCAGCCTCGGAAGCCTCGCGGCCCGCCGCCCCCGCTGCCGACGAACCGATCGACGACGGGATCGAGGCGCTGCTGGCCTGGGCGACGGAGCACGACGCCGCGGCGATCCGCAACAAGGCCGCCCGCATCCGCAGCGACCTGTCCGAGCTGACGGCACGGCGCTCCAGCGAGGCGGCAGTCGGCCAGGCAGAGACCGAGGTCGCCCGCCTCGCCGCCGAACTCGACAAGGCCAAGGCGCAGTTGAAGGTCCTCAAGACCAGCGGCCACGGCTCGAAGACGACGGCCGCTGCGGCCACCCCGATCCGGGCCACGCGCAGCAAGGAGGAGAACGCCCGCATCCGGGCGTGGGGCAGGGCCAACGGATACGAGGTCGGTCAGGGCGGCGTCATCAAGCAGGCGGTCGTCGACGCGTTCGAGGCCGCCCAGCAGAGCACCAACGCGCGGGCGGAGGCGAGCTGATGGACACCGCACCCCTCACCCTCGACGGCTACCTCTGCGCGGTCCCCACCCCCGGCGCGGGCCCGGGCACCGCCCACTTCGAGCTGGTCTCCTCACTCACCGACGACGCGGAGGACGACACGGTGTTCTCCTGCACCACCCGGCAGGCCCGCCTCACGAACCAGCTCCTCACCGAGATACAGCCCGGTGACCTGCTGCACGTGACGGGGACCCTCACCCCCGGCGACTCGATGACGGAGCCGCAGCTCACGGTCGACGATCTGGACGTCCTGGCGCCCGCGCCCGCGAGGGCGCTGCAGGAGATGGTGCTGGACAGGTACGGCGACTACGTCGCGGTGTTCGACGCCGGCGTCGACAGCGTGCCCGTCTTCACCGCTCTCGGGCAGTGGGTGGGCGAGGCCCCAAACCCTGACGCCATCGGCGAGCTGATCGAGGCCTTCGAACGCCGCTCTTCGGCCGGCGGCACCTGACGGAGACGCCGTGCCGATCCGACCCGAAAACCTCGGGCGCTACCCGGCCAACTGGCCCGAGATCAGCGCCAGGATCCGCGGCGTGCGGGCGGGCGGCCGCTGTGAGTGCTCCGGGCAGTGCGGCCTGGAGCACCCCGGCGGGCGCTGCCCCGCCCTCCACGGACAACCACACCCGGACACCGGCTCCGAGGTACAGCTCACCACGGCCCACCTCAACCACACCCCCGAGGACGTGCGCGAGCAGAACCTCCTCGCGGCGTGCCAGCGCTGCCACCTCCGCATCGACCACGGGCACCACCGGGTGACCCGCTCGATCACCCTCGCCGCCCGTACCGCGGCCGCCGGGCAGCTCGGGCTCCTTCCCGAGGCCGACCTCACCCGGACCGAGCCGCCTCCCCTCAGCCCGCCACTCCCCCGGCGGGCACCGACTGCAACACAACTCGCCTTCCCAGCCGAACCGGAGACCCCGTGATGGCCGACAAACCCGAACGCACGCGCACCGTGCTGCAGCGCTACCCCGCCGGAGGCCCCCGAGGCTCCTGGCCGGCCGAAGAACACGCCGCCGCCCAGCGTGCCCGCGGCGTCGACGCGCAGGTCGTGATGGACCTGCCCAGCGACCAGTTCCTCGTCATCACCCACATCTAGCGCCCCCTTCCCCGGAGCGCCGCGCCCGCTCCACAGCGGGCAGCGCGCTCCGGCTCAGCGACAAGGAGCCCACCCAGCCCATGGCCCGCATCACCGTCCACATCGAACCCCGGCACACCGACAACAGCCCCTGCGAGCACGCGGTCAAGCCGTCCGGGAAGCCCCGCGATCCCGCCTCCGGCTGCACCGGCCGCACGCAGTACGCCGTCGTCTGCTCCGTACACGGCGACGTCGACCGGCCCCGCCACATCAAGCAGAACGCCGAGACCGCGGCCACCGCGCACCGCCAGGAGCACCGCGCCGCCCTCGCCGCCCGCTGACCAACACCCCGCGGCGGCCGGCCCGGCCGCCGCACCCCACCTCACATCCCCGTGACTGGAGGTCTCCCGTGTACGACGTGTTCATCGACAGCTTCGGCGCCCGCTGGCAGGACCCGCCGCCCCCGCGCTACCGCGCCGCCGTCCTCTCCATCAACCTCACCAACACGCTCCTGAACCCGCCCGACGACCCGAACCTCACCGACGTCATCGCCCACCAGACTGGCCAGGACACCGACGTACGCGACTACGTCCTCAACACCCCCGGCGCGAAGCGCATCATCGACGACGCCGTCCACGAACTCACCGCGCTGCGCGCCGCCACCGACACCTGGCACCCCATCCAGCTCCTGGTCAACTGCTGGTACGGCCGCCACCGCGCCCCCGCCATCGCCGACGCGATCGGCCGCCGGCTGCAGCACACCGGCGCTAAGGTCGCCGTCACCCACCACCACCTCAACCGGCCCCCGGTCCCCCGCAAACACCCGCGCCCCGACTGCCCGTTCTGCCGCATCATCCACGGCGGCGCACCCGCCACGATCGTCCACGCATGGGACGACGCCCTCGCGATCGAGCCCCGCGGCGGAGGCTGCACCGACGGCCACCTCCTGGTCCTCCCCCGCGGCCACGTCGCCGACTTCACCACCGACCCCGTCGTCTCCGCGACCGTGCAGCTCCGCGCCGCTGAGCTCGCCGCGCAGATCGGCGGCCAGTGGAACTACCTCACCAGCTGCGGCCCCGCCGCCACCCAGACCGTCTTCCACTTACACGGCCACCTCGTCCCCCGTACCGACGGCGACGGACTCGCCCTCCCCTGGACCCGACCCGCCCGCGAGCAGGAGCCCACCCGATGACCCGCCGCTTCTTCCGCCGCTGCAGCCACGCACCCGGCGCCATCAGCCCCGAGGACCAGGCCGTCGTCGACCAGTTCCGTGCACTGCTCACCGCCCTGCGTAACCCCGAGCCGTGGGCGCCCGGCAGCGCCCGGGACATCGCCGTGCGCGTCGGCCCCTTCGTGGAACGCGCGTACACCCGGCCCGGCGATGACCACGGCACCGACCTGATCGCCGTCGCCCTGGTCCACCCTGACACCCCGCACGCCAGTGCCTCCCCTCATGGCCGCCAGCTCGGCTACACCGAACGCGGCTGGCTGCGCTGCGAGACGAGCGCGATTCTCGGCTTCTGGCAGCCCAGCTACACGATGCTCACCCACGCCGCCGCCAGCCTGCCCCTGCCCGACGACGTCGGCATGGAACTCGCGCACTACGCCCTCTACATCGAGGCCCGCAACCGCGACGACCACCTCGACGGCTACACCCTGCTGCGCCTCGGCCCGTACACCCAGACCCGCCACGCCCAGCAGGACCACGACCGAATCGATGCCGCGCTGCACGGGCGGGAGACCACCCTCATCCCCGGGCACCGGGTCTCCGTGCGCTACGCACCGTTCGACGTCAGCGACCACCAGCTGTTCGCCGACCCGAACCAGAACGATGCCGTCGAGCTCCTGGACGCCGCAATCAAGGAGGTGCGCGCGTGACCACCTCGGCCCTGTATGAGATCGAGACCAGCGAGGGCGACGACGGCACCCTGCACCCCGTCGAACAGCTCTGGACCCCGAGCGCAGACAATGCGGTCGGCAGCGGCTTCACCGCCCACGGCGGCCTCCACGTCATCGGCATCGACCACCCCACCGACGATCACCTCTACCCGGCCGGCTTCCTCATGCTCGGCCACCAGCGATGGACAGCCATCATCGAGGCCGCCACCGCGTACATGGACCGCAGCCATGGCTGGCGGAACCTGCACCTGTACCCCGGCGACGACCCCACGGTCCGCATCCCCCGGATCCCGCGCGCCGTCCACACCCACGGCGTGTTCCTGCGGCATCCGCACCCGGAGCACCCCTGCGGCTGCGAACGGGACGGCGACTGGCGCATGGTCTGGGCCCCCAGCACGGAACCCGGCGCCGTGGCGGTCACCGCCATGCGGCACCCCGCCGCTGCTGTAACCGCAATCGACGTCCCCACCCCTGATGAAGGCGCACCCGCGACCTGGGCCAGCTGACCCGGGACGGGTCACACCACAAGGCCCCGTGCCCCTGGAGAACACCAGGGGCACGGGGCCTTTTTGTATTTCAGCGGAGAGTCAGGAGGAGTGGGCGCCCACTCCTCCTGACTCTCCAATTGGAGAGTCGACCCCAGTCCCGACGTATCGACGGTCGAGGACGTGCGACCGCGGTGCCCTTCAGCAGGTCAGCAGGACACGGGCGCGCTATATGGCGTGCTAGGCGGCGTGCGCGACGTCGTCCTAGGCGCGGAGCGAGGCCTCGGGTGCAGCACTGGGCGCCAGCTCGAGTGCCCGGGCACACGGCAGCTCTCGCCCGTCGGGGTGGTTCTCAACGATCGGCTCGTCATGTCGGTGCGTGTCGCGATCGCCACGCGAGCTGCCCTGCATAACGTCAGGCCCCACGTTGATCGTGTTATCGGACTGGACGTGATGTGCATGGCGATCCATCAAGCGACCATCGACGCTGCAGACCTCGACGTCGCCCTCGCGACCCTCAGGCGCATGCGCGCCGCGGCCGAGGATGGCATTCGCTCCACGCAGGTGATCGTCGTCATCAATGGCAAGGGCGGCGTGGGGAAGTCCTCCCTGGCCTCCGCGATCGCCGTTGCCCTGGCCAAGATGGGGCTCTCCACCGTGCTGTGCGAGATGGACGCGCAGGGCAACAATGCGGAGGACCTCGGCTACCTCAACAGCGCCCTCGCAGACGACGGCCTCGCCCAGGCCGCCGCGATCCTGGACGGCAAGCCACTCGTGCCCACCGGCGCCGCCCGCCCCAACCTGCACGTCGTGCCCGGGGGAGTGGGACTCGAAGACGTCCTCGAGGAGCTGTACGTCCAGCGGCGTCTGGCCTCCTACGCCCAGACTCCGGAAGACCAGACCGCGTGGATGGGCATGTACGCCGCGGCCATCGAGCCGCTGCGCGCTGAGCACGACGTCATCATCCTGGACGTCGCCCCCGGCTCCGAACCGCTGCAGCTGCAGGCCCTGGTCGCCGGCGACATGGTTCTCGTCCCCTCCCGCTCCGACCTGTCCTCCCGCAAGGGACTGCGCCAGGTGGCCCGCCTCTTTCCGCGGGCACGCGCCCTCAACTCGCTCCTGGAGCTCCTCGGCGTCGTCGTCTTCGCCTCCAACCCCACCGCCACCAAGGTGCAGGCCAACATCAAGGACCAGTTGACGAAGGACCTGAAGGGCGCGGCCCCCGTTTTCGACCAGACGATCCGCGCCGTGGAATCCGCTGCCGTCGAATGCCGGGCCCGAGGCAAGGTCCCCCAGGAACTTGCCACCTCTCGCGAGCTCACCCCCGCCGTTCGGCGCTCCATGCAGGCTCTGGCCGGGGACTACAAGTCGCTCGCCATGGAGGTCCTCCAGGCCAAGGCCGAACTCGACGCAAAGACCGCACAGAAGGCGACAGCATGAGCAAGACGACCAAGAAGACCACCACGGACCCCCTCGGCGACGACAGCGCGCTCGACGCCTTCGGACTCGACAGCAGCGCGGTCGCCGCCGCCTTCACACCCAGGGCGCGCCGCACCGACCCCACCCCCGAACCGCCGCAGACCGAGCCCTCGAAGCCGACGTCTCAGCCCGAGCGCGTTCCGGCCGCACCGGGTCCCGCCGCTGCGCACAGCACGCCGGCCGCCGGGACCGTCAGCGTGCCCCAGCTGGGGGAGACGGGCAGCGACATCGTCCAGTGCTCCATCGTGGTCGAGCGCCAGGTACGCCAACGCGTCGTCCACTACCAAAACCAGAAGAAGGCGCAGACCGGTGTCGAACCGTCCAACGCTCTCGTCGTACGCCGCGCCTTCGTTCACGCACAACGCCAGGACCTGTGGACCCAACTGCATCAGTACGTCCGCACCCTGCAAGCGCCGATCAGCGACGAGGACCTCGACATAGACCTCGACAACCTGTTCTGCGACGTCCCCGAGCGCCGCCCCGAACGCGGCGTCAGCGCCCGCCACACCACCCAGCAGTCCTTCCGACCCTCCCGCCAGGAGCTCGCGGTGTACGACGCGTTCGCCGACGCCCACGAGTTCGCGAACCGCAGCGACTTCCTCAACGCCGCCCTCGACGCGTTCCTGCCTGCGCTACCAGCACGCCGCAAGTCCCTCTAGATATAAAGAAACGGGTGGCGACCGAGTAGGCCGCCACCCGTAAGGGAGCTGAATCTGGAGCCCATCGTGCTGAGGCTCTGAGTAGCTCGAGGCTAGGGAAGATGCTGCACCGCACGTGCCATGTGCTCGCGGAGTTCAGCCGCGAGGACGTCGGCACGCTCCTGATCGGCCTCCGCCGCCAGCCGGTAGGCCTCTGCCATGCCCGGGATGGACAGAGCGAACTCCTTCACCGCGGCTACATGCCGAGCGAGTTCAGCGAGTGGAGCTGCGTCAGCCGACGCCTCGGACTCCGAAGTATCACGGCGTGATACCTCTTCAGGCGTGCCTGCCGCACTGGAGCCGCTCGCCTCCTGCGTCGGCACGGACCCGGGATTATCACGGCGTGATACTTCTGCGGGTGCCTCGGACGCATCGACGTCGGTCGCCCCTTGCTCCAGGGAGTCGGGCCCGGGATTATCACGCCGTGATACTTGCTCCGACGCCTCAGGCTGGGCGCGGGACGGCGTGCCCCCAGTTCCTTGAGCAGGCACATTCGCCGACTGCGTGGGCTTCTGCCGAACCGCCGACCTGCGTTCGTCCGCCTTCTTCTTCTGCTCGTCGTGCGGCAGCTTCCCCAGGTTCCTGACGTGCTCAACCTTCCTCTCACCGGATACCAGGTCCTTCTGGAGTTCCGGCGACAGCTTCAGCAGGGAGAGCTTGCTGGAGATCGTGTTCTGGGGGATTCCGAGCCGCTTGGACGCCTTGGTCTGGCTGCCGTAGTAGTCGACCAAGGACTGGAGCGCATGCGCCTCCTCGAGGTCTGTCATGTCATCGCGGTCGTAGTTCGCGATGAAAGCGGCTTCGAGGAGCGACTCGTCGGTGGCGACGCGCGCGTTGTCGACCCGGACAGGGATCGTGGCCAGTCCGGCGCGCCGTGCGGCCTCCAGCCGGCGGTGGCCGTCCACGACGAGGTACTGGGAGCCTTCGTCAAGGTCGTCTGCACGGTCGGGTCGCGCGCTCAGGTAGGCGTCCACCGTCGAGACCACGATGGGGATGAGGACGCCGACTTCCCGGACCGTCTGGACGGTCTCATCCAGGTTCCGCAGATGGTTGCGGGGGTTGTCGGGGTTGTCGCTGATGACGGGGACCGGCAGGTCAGTGATCGCAGCCGTTGCTGCTGCCTGCGCCCCAAGGGTGCTGTCGATCGCATCGCGACGAGAGCTGCGTGCTGTGGCAGCAGCGCCGAAGGCCGGGCCCGAGCCGAGCTGTTGTGCCTTACTCATCCGGCGACCCCCAGAGCGACCAGGCGCATCGAATTCGCCTGCTTGCTGTCCGGTGCGTACGACAACAGCGCCTGCTTCAAGCGGACCGCTTCGCGCTGTTCCTTCAGGTCATCGATGACGGAGAGCACTTGCTGGTCGGCCAAGCTGTGCCAGCTGTCCAGGGACGAGGTGGCCACGAAGCCACGGCGCGAGTCGTACATGTTGATGACCAAGCCCAGGTAGTCGATCTCCAGGCTGAGGTCCTTGCAGAGGTCCTCGATCTGCTGGGCGAGCATCATGTACGCGGTGGCGGACGAGTCTTCAGCCAGAACCGGAATGACCACTCCGGACCTGCCCTGCCGCTCGTTGCGGCGGCGACGCCCGTAGTAGAGCGCGGCGTCGGTAGCGAGGCCGAGGCTGGGCGGGCAGTCGATCACGATGATGTCGTAGTACTCCTCGAGCGGATACAGGGCACGTTCGAGAGCGGCTTCCTTCTGGAAACCACGGGAGTTGGCCGCCGCCAGCGCGATCCGGGAATCCAGAAGGAAGCCGTCGAAGGCAGCCGGGAGAACATCCAGGCGGCCGTGGAAGTGCGGGTCCTCGACCGGGACGACCTGACGGCGCAGCTCCTCGGTGCCCTCGCCCACCATGTGCGTGATGAGACTGTCGTGCTTCGGCGGGAGCTGAGCGATGCCGAGCTGATCACTCAGGTGTCCCTGCGGGTCGTAGTCAACGAGGAGCACCCGCTTGCCGCCGAGCGTCCATGTGCCGATCTTGCCGAGCAGGTCCGCCTTGGTCCGCCCGAGCCGCTTGCATTCGTTGTAGCTCAGCGACTCGACGTAGCGGCGCAGGGCCGCAGTGCCGATCTCCTCGTCTTCGGCGTAGGCCTCGGCCACGCCCAGAGAGACGGCAGTCTTGCCCACGCCGCCCTTCTGGTTCACCAGGACGAGACGACGGACATCGGCGCTCTGACTCCCCTGCCGGGGGGAGGGGTTGTCGTCCAGCCAGAGGCGCACGCTCTGCGCCAGCCCTTGGGTGTAGGAGACGCTGCGGTCGTTGCAGGACTCCTTGAAGCGCTCGTACATGCCGGTCGGGAGCCAGGTGCTGAAGGACCTCGCGCCCGAAGTGTCGATGTCGACACGCGCGTTCGTGCCTGCTCGCCAGCTCTCGATTCCGGCTGTGACGGCGTCCTGAATGTCCAACCCGAGCTCGGCACAGCGGATTTTGAGTTCTTGCTGGAGCGCCGAGGGCAGCTTGGACGCCACCTTTTCCCGGTCTCCCTGGGGGTATGGAGAAGACATGGCGTCACCATACTGACTACTGTGTCTCCAGTGACAGCCGGTTCGCCCCACCTGACGTACTTTCACCCCGCAGGGTGGTCACGCCCGTCGAGCCCGCGCCACAGAGACCACACAACGCGCACACCCGCCGGGCTATGCCGGGAACTGACACCTGGCACGGCAGCGCATGACAGGGTGAAGTGCGACCACACCAGCGAGAAGGAGTTGAAGCCGTCGTGGCCAACCGGAGCGGCGAGACGCTCGAACTGTCCCGTACGCACCGGATTCTCGTGGGGGTGGTCGTCGCCGGGGCGGTGGTGATCGCCGCCATCGGCTTCGCAGGCTCCTACGCCGCCGTGCGTCAACTGGCACTGCAAAAAGGCTTCGGCGACTTCTCGTACGTCTTCCCGATCGGCATCGACGCCGGTATCTGTGTGCTCCTCGCGCTGGATCTGCTGCTGACGTGGATCCGGATCCCGTTCCCGCTGCTTCGCCAGACAGCGTGGCTGCTGACCGCCGCCACGATCGCCTTCAACGGCGCGGCGGCCTGGCCGGACCCGCTGGGGGTCGGCATGCACGCCGTGATCCCGGTGCTGTTCGTGGTAGCCGTGGAGGCAGCCCGGCACGCGGTCGGGCGGATCGCGGACATCACGGCGGACAAGCACATGGAGGGTGTGCGGATCACGCGCTGGCTGCTGTCCCCGCTGCCCACGTTCCTGCTGTGGCGGCGGATGAAGTTGTGGGAGCTGCGCAGCTACGACGAGGTCATCAAGCTGGAGCAGGAGCGGCTGGTCTATCAGGCGCGGCTGCGGTCGCGGTTCGGCCGACAGTGGCGGCGCAAGGCTCCGGTGGAGTCGCTGACACCGCTGCGCCTGGCCCGGTATGGGGTACCCCTGGCGCAGACCGCGCCGGAGGGACTCGCGGCGGCAGGTATCGAGAAGCCGTTGCTGCCGGCCGCCCCGGTCCGGCAAGAGACATCGCAACTGATCCCTGCGGCCTCCCCGGAGGTGAAGCAGGGCGCCGGCTACGTCCCCCCGGCGTTCAACGGGCAGCCGCGCAAGGAGTACTTCGGGGACTACGACCCGACGTACGAGCCGCACGGGTTCGAGCAGGAGCAGCCGAGCGCGCCCGAGGAGCAGGTGCAGCCGCTCCCCGAGCGGGAGCCCGTGAGCCTGGCAGAAGAGACGTTGACGGCAGACGAACTGGGCGAGTGGCTGGGCGACATGCGGGAGAGCGAGCGGCGCCTCACGCATGCGTCCGAGGCAGAGAGCGGTGGCCGCAGCATCGTCCAGCTGCGAGTCCCCGAAGCCCGTGAGGCGGAGGACCATGACGGCCCGGAGCCGACCGTGGAGGACCGTGAGGAGACAGAGGAGTGGCCGACCGAGCAGGAGGACGGCTCTCACCTGACCGGCCCGGCGCGGGTGGAATTCCACTACAGAAAGTTGCCGCAGGAGGAGCAGGAGATGTCGGCCAAGGCTCTCGCTCCGCTCCTTGCCGAGCGCTGTGGCTACGCCGAGGGAACGGTCCGCAAGTATCTCGGAGCGATCAAGAAGCAGGCGAACGCCTGACGTTCCACCGCGGTGGAACGGAAAGGACCTACCCGGAACGCTGCGCAGGGGTGGGGGTGGAATCCAAGGATTCCACCCCCACCCCAGTTCTTTTTCTGCCTGGTGATCATTTGCTCGTTGCGGACCGGTCGGCACCACCCCGGCGACTGACGGGCGCGCGTGTGCGCAGTGGCAGCCGAGGGCACTGCCATGGGGTGGAACGCTGTGACCTGCAACTTTCCAGCACGGGTCACTGTTTGGGGTATACCCCGCACTCACCAGCAGCCCTGCTCTCCAAGGGGGATCGTGCGAGGGACGGCGAGCTGCCGTGGCTCACGGGGCTCTGGCGTTCCACCTGCCGACAGCCGGGTGAGAAGCGACCGCAGCATCGTCTGTCGGCAGGGACGGCGGGGTGGAATCGGTGGCGGCGCCAGCAGTCCGGGACCGCGGGTGGAACGGGCGCCGGCCCGTGAAGGAATCACCGCGGGGCACAGCCCGGACACTGTGGGACGGGCCCGTGCGCAGGTGGAATCGGAAGGACCCCTGATCGCTCTGGGTGACGGAGCGGAGGAAGCATCTGCTGCTCGTGGCCACCCGCGAAACGCCTCTGAGCCCGCTGCCCAGCGGAGGCCGAGCAGGCCGCAGTGCCCTGGCGCCGGGTGCCCGGGCGAGGTGATCGTGTAAAACCGAGACTGGCTGAGGAGCCGGAGATCCAGAGGGAACAGGAGCGGGGGAGGACCGTGGAACTGGCGATGGCGGCAACGGCTGGGGCGGCATTGTGGGGCGCGGCCGCTGGCCTGCTGGTGCCCCGCGTCGCCTTCCGGCTGTCCGTCCCGGCGGGGCAAACCTGGCGCACCAAGTGCCCTCAGGGGCACCCTCTGGGGCGGACTGACGCCGACCGTGGAGGCTGGTTCGGGCTGCCCCGGTGCCCGCGCGATGCCATGGCGTTCGGCCCGTCACTGCCCACGACCGCGGCGTTGGTGACGGTGCTGTGCGCCGGGGTAGCGGCACTCACCGGCTGGCGCCCCGAGCTCCTCGTGTGGCTGCTCCTCATCCCGACAGGCATTGTCCTGGCACGTGTGGACCTCGCCGTACACCGGCTGCCGCACGTTCTGACGCTGCCCGCGGCGGGAGCGAGTTGGGGCCTGCTCGGCGTGGCCGCGCTGCTGCCCGGCCACGCGGGATCGTGGCCGCACGCCATCGGGGGAAGCCTGGCCCTGAGCGGCATGCTGTTCGTCATGTTCCTCATCAGCCCGGCCGCGATGGGGTTCGGCGACGTGCTGCTCGCGCTGACAGCGGGCGCAGTCCTGGGCTGGTTCGGCTGGCCCGTGCTCTTCGGCGGCGCCTTCCTCGCGTTCGTGCTGGCCGCACTGTTCGGCGTACTTCGCCGACTGACCCGCCGGGCGCCTGAGGCCAGCCCGCTGATCCCGCTCGGCCCGTTCCTTCTCGCCGGGGCGCTGGCCGGGCTGCTGGCCGCCGGATAGCAAAAGGCCCGGTCACCCGGAGCCGGGTGACCGGGCCTGAAGGCGCTCGGGGTCAGCGGCGGACCGCGTCCAGGCGCCGGATGACGTCCTCCGTCGCCGCCTCCATACTCAGGTCGGCCTCGAGGAGGTACTGGCTCAGCTGCTGGATCGCAGCCTCCAGTTCGTCATGCGCACCGAGGGCGGCCAGGGCCTCGAAGCGATGACGCCACAGGACCTCGCGCTCCCGGCCGGCGTCCAGGCCGCGCCCCGCGGCCCACAGCGCGCCTTCAGCGTCACCGGCGGCGAGGCAACGGGCGGCGAGGTCGTCGGCCGCGTCGGCGACCGCCGAGATCATGTCCTCGGTCACGGTCTGGGCCCAGGCGTAGCGGCGGGGCGGGATCCCGGTGAAGGGCCGCCCCCGCACGAGCTCCAGCGCACGGCGCAGCAGCGTGCGCGCCTCGGCCCCGTCCTGGCCAGCGGCCTGGGCCGTCAGGTCCTGGAACTGCCACCAGTCGCAGCCGACGCCGACCAGGCGGTGCTTGCGGTCGGTCTGGGTGTTGAGCTTCGGGTAGTACGGGGTGCCGGACTCGTCCTCGCCGAGCCAGCGCCTCACCTCGCGGATACGCCCGTTACGGGTGTTGTTCTCCACGCGCCCGCCGCCGGGGGCGATGACCTCGTCGAGTTCGTGGCGCGTAGCTCCGTCGGGGCGCAGGGCGAGGCAGGTGACCAACTCAGTGGCGACGGTCCGCCGGTTCGACTCGATGTGCCCGCGGGCGCCGGTGACGTCGACGGGGCCAAGGACACGGACCATGGGGGTTTCGGCCGGCTTCAGGGCCGCCGGGGGAGTGGGGGGTACGGCATCGGCGGCGGCCGGCTCGGGTACCGACTTCGCCTGTGGCCCTGACTCTGTCGGCTGGGCCGCCAGCGGAGTAGTGGGGGTGGGCAGGCGGGCGCTGACTGTGGTGATGGGCGTTGTTGCGGGCAGCGTGGTCCGGCTGGGCGAGGTGGCATCCGCTCGCACCGTGGGCGCGGGGGCCGGGGGCGGAGCCTCCTCCTGGGCGGGTGCGTCGTGGTCGGCGCCTTCTCCGGGAGGACCGGACGTGGGGGAGTCCTCGTCGAGATCGGCGAGGCGAGCCAGCAGACTCCCCGACTGCTCTGAGGCAGCTGTCGGCGCGTCGGCCGCGGGCTCTCCGGGCGCGGTGGCCGCAGGCGCATCCTTCGTCAGCGTGACGGGCGCCGAGGACGGCTCGCGGGCCACGTCCGTCTCCGAGTTGGACGTCAGGGCCGTCTCGATGACGTCGGCGTACTCCTCGTCGGAGAAGGCGACGAGACGGCACACGAGGTTGGTGCCGGGGACCTCCTGGACGTCGGCGTCGGTGTCCAGGACCCACACCGTCCCCGCGTCCCGGTCGGGGGTGTGCCCGCTGGTGATGATGGCGGTGGCGGTGCGCGGCTCCTGCTGCAGGACCTCGGCGAGCTGTTGGGCGGAGTCCGGGTCGGGGCAGCTGTCGAGGTCGGCGAGTACGACCATGGGCCACAGCTCGTCCACCGTGTCCGCGGCCCGCGCCTGGGACAGGTCGTCGCTCTCGCTTCCGCTCAACGCCGTGTGCTGGCGACCGTGGTGTGTCCGTACGACGTCGGCCGCGTCGGAGAGTGTGGGGTAGGGGGTGACGCGTTGGTCGACGAGGGCCAGGCCGGGGGCGCTTTCCTCGCCGGCTACGGCGATTTCCAGGTCTGCGCTGAGCGGGGACACTGCCAGCGACGTGCCCAGGGCGCGCAGGACCGGGAGGCGCTCCGCGCCGGTCAGATGGACCGCGCCGTAGCGCTCCAGGTCGACCAGGAGCAGCGCCTCGCGAGTGTCGTCGCCGAGTGCGACCAGCGCCGGGTAGGGGGCATCCATCTGCCCGCGCACCTCGGAGTCGGCGAGGTCGCTGGTGTCGGCGGGGCACCACCACACCTGCGGACTGTCAGAGGTGGCCGTGAACGGCGGCACCGGCGTGGGCAGTTCCTCCTCCTCGTCGGCGAGAAGGTGCAGCAGGACTCCCTCGGTACCGAGCTGGACTGCTGCCACGGCGGGCAGCGGCCGCTCCGCTTCGGCGCAGTGGTGGGCGAGCGTGCGCAGCGCCGCGTCGAGGAAGCTGATCTCTTCGATGGCGTCCACGCACCGCAGGCTGTACTCGGTGGCGGCCGCGGCTCCCTCAGGCATCGGGATCCGCCGTCCCGGGCGCCGGCGGCGCTGCTGCAGCCTCCGCTTGCGCCGCAGCATCAACAGCACGCCGGCGGCCACGAATCCACCGGTGGTCAGCGCGATCGCGGTAACGGCCGGAGCCGCATCGTCCTCCTGGCCGACGGCCGTCGAAGAACTGCTGCGATGCTCGGTGGTAGACGGCGCGGAACTCTTGGCTGGGTCGCCGGAGGGGGCGGGATCCTGGGCTGGTGCACGGTGGGAGGGCACGGCGACGCCAGCTTCCTCGCCCGGGCTGGTCTGTTCCGGAGTGGGAGCCTCATCTTCTGTGGAGCTGCTCGCGCTGGTGGAAGGGCTGGGGCTGGTTTCCTGTTGCGGAGTACCGGCCTCGCCGTCACTGGCTCGCGGCGATTCGGAGGCCGTTGCCCCGTCCTTGCCGCTCGAGGCGTCCTTCTCTTGCTCAGCGGGCTTGTGTTCGCGCGGTGTCGGCGTTCCGGCAGCCTGGCTGGGCAGCGTCAGCTCGTCGTCGGGATGGATCAGGTCCGGGTCCTCGATCACATCCGGGTTCGCCTCGACGATCTCCGGATAGAGCGTGGGATCGCCGAGCTTCTTCTGTGCGATGTTCCACAGGTTGTCTCCGGCCCGGACCCGGTAGCTCCCCGAGTCGCTGCCGCCGTCCTGCTCGGGGGCAGACGTCGTCTGCGTCTGGGGAGCGTTCGTCGCCGTCTGCGCGCTGGCTGTGGTGGCCCCGGGCGTGGTGTGGGCCGGAACGTTCAGCGTCGTGCCCGTGGACAAGACGCCGTCGGCGGGCTCGAGGTTCGGGTTGAGCTGCTTCAACTGCTGGAAGTGTGCGCCGTCGCCGAGCAGTTGCTCAGACAGCTCCCACCAGGTGGCGTCCTGGTCGAGCGTGACCTGCCCGGTCCGCTGGTCCTGCGCGGCGGTCGCCCCTTCGGCGCCGGTGCCGTGCGCGACCGGCTGTCCGGTCGCCTGCGTGGGCAGCGCCTGGGCGGTGACCGCAGTCGCGGCGGTGGCCGGGGCGGCGGCCGCGGCGGCGGGGGAGGCCAGGATGATGCTGCCGAGGAGGAAACCCGCGAGTTTCTGCCCGGTGGCCATGCCCGGCAGACGCGGGGTGGTGCGGCGGGCGAGGACCGCGAACGTCTCGATGACCACGGGCACGGTCAGCCACAGCCACAGCACCCAGGCGATGACCGTCATGACCGTCATGAGGACGGTGCCGTCGTCATCGTGGAAGGACAGCACGTCCTGCCACGACCCGATGTCCGGCATCGTGTGGGGCAGCGTGCCGATGTTCAGCAGCAGCGCGGGGACCCCCGCGACGAGCAGGGCGAGGACGACGAGCGCGAACAGGCCGCGGGCCAGGGCCGCGGGCCACGATGTCGCGCGGCGGTTCATGCGGGCCATCGTGGTCAGCCTCCAGGAGCGTGCAGCAACGTGGCGCTGCCGTGACCGGTGAACGACCACGAACTCACGCCGAACAAGGACAGAACATAGGGGTGGAAGGTCGTCTCGGCGGTGACGTTGAGGTTCTGCCCGTCCCCGGACGTCGTCACCGCGCCCTGGGCGCCCTCGGCGGAGAGGTAGTCCTCGGCGGCCGCGGTCGCCGCGTCCGGATCGATGACAATCGCCTCGCCGGTGATCGCCTCGCCGGGATCGACGCGCTGGGCGCCCGTGCGGGCCGCCGACTGTGCGATGTAGAACGCGTCCGAGCGGGAGTTGAGCGCCAGCCCGAGGTCGATGACCATGCCGATGATGAGGAACCCGATCAGGATGACGCCGGCGTAGAACAGCTCCAGGCCGCCCTGGTCGCTGCGCAGCGCCGTGCGGCGCCTCTTCCACCACCGGACAGCGGACGCCCTCACGAAACTTCACCTCCACGCTGCGCGGCGGCCAGGCTGGCAACGCGCCCGGCGGGCCGGGCCTGGCCGTGTACGGACCACGTGTCCACCGGTGCGGACTGCGTACTGGTCAGCGTCTTGGACCCACCGATCCCGGGAAGCGCAAGACCACTCAGCGGTGCCGTGCATGACACGGTCGCGGACACCTGCCCGTACTGACCGACCTCGGCCCCCAGCGCACTGGCGTCCACGCTCACACTGATCCGCGAGCAGCTGATCCCCGAGTTCGACAGACTCGTCTGCGCGGCCTGCTGAGCCTGGGCCTGCCCACTGCCGGGATCCGTGGCCAGGGACGCCTCGCGGGCCGCCGCACGCGCCGCGTCGTTCGCAGCGCCCTCCGCGAGCGCCACGCGCCCGACCCCGATCATCAGCCCGAACAGCATCAAGATCACCGGCACGATGATGACCGTGGTCAGCGCCGCGCCGCCGCCATCGCCCGCCGACGAGGCGCGCCTGCACACCGCGCTGAGCACGCAGCGCCCTGCGCGCCTCACGGCCGGAACTTCTCGACGGGGGCCTGCACGGACTGGGCGACGTGTACCCGCCACCCCGGCACCAGCATGATTACGTCCCCTTCCGCCCGGACGCTCACCGTGTCCGTTCCCGCGTTCACATGGATCTGGCCGTTGGTCAGCGACCCGCCCATGCCCGCCAGGAACTCCCGGCCCGCGGCCACGCCCGCACCGGCCGGCGCGTTGTACAGGCGCTGCGCGTCCAGGGCCTGCTGCGCGGCATGGTGGGCCACGGAGCGGCCGTGGAACCAGATGCCGCCCTGGATGAGCCCGAACAGCATCAAGAACGCCAACGGCATGATCATCGAAAGTTCCAGCGACAGCGCCCCGCGATCGCTGCGCAACAGGGCGGCGAGCCGGGAGAGCCTGCGGGGGCGGGGACGGTGAGCCATCGTCAGAAGCCGAGGATCTCTGCGGTCTTCTCCGTGATCTTCGTGTTGGCGGCCGCATACACCAGGCCGACCAGGGTGGCGCCGCCGACGAGGACCAGCGCCCACTCCAGGGCGCCGCCGGTGTCGTCGGAGCGGATGAGGCGGATACGCCAGCGCAGCGCGTCAGCGGCACGGGACAGCCGGGTCTGCAGGGATTGCATGGGATACCTCCAGGAAGGACAGGCGGGTTGGGCTCAGAAGTTCATGACGCGGATGAGCTGGGGGGCCACGAGGAACAGCGCCATCAGGAAGACGATCGCGATGGCGGGCAGCCGCATGTTCTCGGTGGCCTCGCCGGCCTTCTTCTTCCGCTCGGCGAACAGGGATTCGCGGGTGCGGACGGCTTGGGCGCGCAACTGCTCGTAGACGGCGGCCTGTTCCTCACCGGCCAGGCTCAGGGAGGCCCCGATCCGGGCGAGGGCCGGCACGCCGAGCTCGTCGCCGAGCCGTGTGAGCGCGTCCCACGGGCTGACGCCGGACAGGGCGGCATGCTCGACCGCGTCCCGGATCCGTACCGCGGCCGGCCCGTCGCCGGACTTGAGGGCCCGGTCCAGTGCTTCGGGGGCGCCGGCATCCGAGTTGCGGGCCAGGGCGACTCGCTCCAGCAGTGAGGCGGTGTAGTAGCTGTACTCCATGCGCCGATCCCGGGCCTTGCTTCGGTAGTCCTTCAACCGTTCCAGGGCGAGGAACGCGGCGAAGCCGACCCCGAGGGCGAGCGCGACGATCCACGGCAGTGACATGCCGCCGAGCGTGACCAGGAAGACGAGCCATTGCGCGCCGATGAACCCGATCAGCGCGTACAGCACACACTGGCCCAGCAGATGCGCCGGCGTGATTTCCAGGACCGCCAGGTCCTGAGCGGGCAGCCGGTCGGCGACCGTGGTGGTCGATACCAGCTTCTGGCCCATGCGGTCCGTCCACCCCGCGCGCCCGCCCTCGGGATGGAGGTCCGCGGCCGGGGTGCGGCCCAGCACGACGTCCAGCGGAACCCGCTTGGGCATGAAGGCGCGTACGGCGAGCGCCCCGGACAGCGCGACCAGCGCGCCGATCAGCAGGCCTGGCAGCGACAGCGTCATGACCGCACCCCCTGTGCGTCGCGTTCCTTGGCCGACAGCAGGGTGCGCGGCTCGGCCTTCATCGCCGCGACCTTGCGCATCCACCACAGCAGCAGCACGAACAGGGCGCCCATCGCCAGCAGCGCCAACTGCCCCAGCGCGTTCGCGAGCGGTTCCCAGTAGGCGCCGTTGAGGAGGACGAAGGCGACGACGGCGAGCACGAACAGCGACACCTTGCGGGTCTCGGAGCGGGCATCGGCGCGCCGGGCGTCGATGTCCTCCACTTCGGCGGCCTGGCGGCGCACCAGGGCGGCCTGCGCCGCCAGCGCGTCCGAGAGGCCCGCGCCGCGAGAGAGCACGTGGTCCATGAACAGCTGCGCGATGTCGTCGCCGATCCGCGAGTCGAGGTCGTCCGCGAACAGCCGGTAGGCCTGACGGGCCGGAATCCCCGCGGCCAGGCGCTCGGAGAGGACGCCGACCGGACGGCGCAGCAGCTCGGGCACGTTGTCCAGCGACACGATCGCCGTCTCCAGGCTCTTGCCGCCGCTGCGCACGCTCGCCAGCTGCCCCAGCCACTCCGCCAGTGCCTCCAGCCGCGCCACCTCGAGGCGCTCGGAGCCGCCGGGGTGGAGCACGAACGGCAGCCCGGCCACGGCGGCCGCGGCGAGCAGGGCCTGCACCGGCCACCCGGTGATCACCCACATTGTCACGCCCACCACCGCGGCCGCGACCAGCAGGAGACGGTAGTTGTCCCGCCACAGGGCAGGTAGTTCACTCACCGCCTGGCGGGCCTTGTCGGCGAGCGTCGGCTTGCCCCGCCGACGTGAGGCAGTCGGCGTCCAGCCACGCCACCAGGCCACCAACCCGGCCAGCCCGAGAACCACCAGAAGACCCGCGAGCATGCCGAGGGCGGACAGATACGAGCTGCTCATGACGCCACCTGGCTCTCGTCGACGAGGGTGAGCGGTGCCCAGGTGCCGCGCGGGCGCAGGGCCCGCCAGTTCACCGGGAAACCGTGCCGGGCCAGCTTCTTGGCCCGTCGCTCGTTCATCGCCGAGGACGTCGGCACCGCGCGCTCCTCACCGGTCTCTTCGTCGGGGGAGAACAGGTGGGTGAGGGCGACGCCGGCCCGCTCGCTGAGCCCGGCGGTCTCCCACACGTGGGTGACGAACCGGTGCTCGCTCCCGCCGATGTCCGTCTGATCGATACGGTCCACGTACACGATCAGGTCGACGGCGGCGGCGATGAGCCGGTAGGAGGCGCTATCGGTGAGCCCGGCCTCGGTGAGCGGCACCATGAGGCGGTCGACCACGGATTCGGGGTCCTTGGCGTGCAGGGTGCACATCGACCCGGCGCCGCCCATCATCATCGCCTTGAGCATCGCCACGGCCTCGGTGCCGCGGACCTCACCGACCATCACGCGGCTGGCGCGGTAGCGCATCGAGGTGTCCACCAGCTCGCCGAGCGTGACCCGGCCCGATGCATCCTTCTCACCGTTGCCCTCGCGGGAACGGAACGCGATCGTGTGCGCGTGCTCGCCGTACTCGTCATGGTTCAGGCGCAGTTCCGGCTCGCCCTCCAACGTGGCCAGGCGCTCCTTGGCCGGCACCTCACGCCCGAGCGCGCGCATCAGCGTCGTCTTCCCGGTCGCCATGTCCCCGGCGATGATGATCGACAGGCCCGCCCGCACCGCCGCCCGCAAGAACGCCTGCAGCAGCGTGTCGATGGACCCCCACTTCACCAGGTCGTCCAGGGTGGCCTTCTCCAGCAGGTGACGCCGGATCGAGATCACGAGATTCGGCTCGGTCAGGATCGTCGCCGCGACACGGGACCCGTCCGGCAGATCGAAATCGACCTTGCCCGACGCGTACGACAACAGCCGCTCGCCGTGCCCCGACAGCGCGGCCATCTGGTTGACCCACTCCAGGGCCTGATCGTCGGAGGCGAACGGCGATCGCAGTCGCTGGCGGCCTTGGCCCTGGATGTCGACGAACATCCACCGGCCGTCGATGAGGACGTCCTCCACACCGGGCCGCTCCAGTACCTGCTGGAGGGCGCCGGCCAGGAAGAACAGGTTGAACAACTCCGCGCGCAGCACGGTGATCTGCTCACCGGTCAGCGGGGTGTGCTCGTAGGACCACTGCTGGGCCCACTCCGCCACCCGCACCCGGATCTGCGTGAGGACCACCTGCTCAAGGGCGGCCGCATCCAGCGTCTCGCCCTTGAGACGGCGCTCCTTCTTGATGGCGTCGACGTCATCGGCCACCTGCTGCCGCAGCTCGCTGATCTTCTCCTGCGGCACTGGCAGGGCACCGGGCAGGGAAGCGGCCGCGCTCACATCCGCCGGGCCCGCCGGGGGCGCGGGCGGCTGTGAGGGCAGCGGCGTATTCGGCCCGGCGGGCGGACCGGTAGGGCTCTGTGGCCGGGTGCCGTTCGCCTCGGCCCGCAAGCTGCCCAACAGCGTGCTCGGCGCGTGGCCGTTGACCGGGTGGCCGTTCCTGCTTCGGCGCTCAGCCATGGTGCTTCTCCCGCTGTGCGAACTGCTGGACCATCCGCGCGGCCGGGGCAGGCGGTGGCGAAAGGGCTGGAGCCGGAGGCGGCGGCGGCGCGGCCTGGGCCGGAGCAGGAGGCGGGGGCGTGGCCGGCGCCGGGGGAGCGGCTGGTGCAGATGGTGCCGCCGATCGCATCTGCAGGTGCAGACGACGCTGATCGGCGTGCTGACGCAGCGGATCGAGAACCTGACCGGCCGCCCGGATCAACCGCGAACCGCGCCCCAGGGCACGGGGCATCCGCCCACCGCGCTCGATCCATTCCGCCGAAGCCTCGTCCCAAGGCAACTGACCAAACACCGGGGTTTCCAGGCTGCGCTGCACATCGTCAACCCGGAAGTCCGAGCCCAACAGCAGCAATCCGAGCGAGCGCGTACCGGAGCCGTGATGCATCAGATCGCTGTGCAGCGCCTGCGCCACAGGATCTGCCAGCGCGAGCGAGGCCGCCGTCGAACGCGTCACCAGCAGGACGACGTCGGCCTCCCGCAGCACCAGAGCAGGGGAGAGGACCGGATGCAGTCGGCCGCCCTCGAGAACGACACGGCCCGCATCAACGATCACATCCCAACGCTGCTCCGGGCTCGCATCCGACCGCCGCAACACCTGCAGCAGCGAGGGCCAGGTCGACGTCAGCGACGCCGCCTGCCGCGGATCCAGCAGCCCGGGCAGCGCGACCCGGTTGTCCGTGTCATCCATCGGCCAGAAGTGCTGCGCGACGGCCGGACCGAAGTCGATGTCCTCACCGGCGCGCGCGAGGTCGGCCTGCGCCAGATGATGCAGCCCGATGTGACGGTCCAGCCGCTCGCGAGCCGCGCCACGCGGCACATCGCGCAGCAGCCCATGACGCAAGCTGCCGCCCGCGAGGTCGAGTTCGGCCAGCAGCACCGGACGGCGACTACCCAGGGCCATAGCCGCAGCGGACGTCGTCACCCCGTCCGACTTCGCCGACACCAGAGCGATCAGTGGCATCTCACTGCTCTCCGTCCGCCAGCGGCTGGCGCACCAGCGTCAGGCGCTTGGCCGCCGCCATCGCCGACAGCTGCGGCCCGTCGGCCGGGTCGACGATGAGGTTGACCAGGAACGTGCCGGTCGCATCGACCCGGCCCACACTGTCCACGGTCGCCTCGATCTGTTCCTGGTCTTGCGCGGACGACGCCTTGCCGCCCGAAGCGCCGGACGCCGATTCGCCCTGAGGCGAGTCGAGCACCACTGCCAGCACCTGGTCGCCCTTGGCCAGACTGTTGTTGCCGGGCGCGAAGCCCTTCTTCACCTCGACACCGACGAGCTGCTTGTCCGCGCCGAGTCCACCGCCGCGGCGCAGCTGGGACTGGGTCAGCAGCGAGCCCTGCCGCAGGTCCACGGCGGCGCGCTGACCGACCACCGTCGAGCGCTGCGACGACCGGATCGGGGACAGGCCCGGGTCCTCCGCGAACGACACCGACTTCACGTCCTTGTCAGTGATCGTCTGCCCGGCCTGCACGTCCTGCGCGACAGCGAGCACGTTCACGCGGTCCCCCGCGCGGGCCACCAGTACCGCACCGAGCATGGCGCCCAGCAACGTGACCAGCACCAACGAGACACCCACCGACCACCTGCGGCGCGAGTGCGGTTTCCGGGTGCCCCGACTGGGCGCAAGATCCGGCTGCCGCTCCGCCGGCATCGGTGGCAGGTACGAGGTAGACGTTGGCGTTTCCATCCCAGACGGGCCCTTCGATCTCACAGAACTCACTGATTGACGGCCTGCGACTCGACGATGGTCAGCGCCACCTGCGAGTCACGAGCCTCGGTCAACTGACCGTTCTCGCCGCCGCCCCCGGCCACTTGCCAGTCCACAGTCCACGTTGCCGTGGCCGTCACTTTGAATTTGCCGCCTGCTACGGAGTTCGACGCCTCCTCAAAGACGTGACCGCAGTCGGGCGACGCTTTCATGCCGTACGACTTCTTGTAAGGCGTGCCGGGGCCCAGGCAGACCACGGGCTCGGAACCGTCGCCCATGTTCCAAACGACCTTCGACACCTTCGCGGTGGCGGTCACGGTCACCCCGCCGGCTGAGGCACTCGATGTGTTCGGGCCGTAGGTTGTCGGGGACTGCCCGACCGACATCCACACCGGCATACCGACGAGCCCCTTGCCGGACGGCTTCGGGTTGATCGTGATGTCCGGGCCCTTCAACAACATCTTGTCGAGGGCGCGCTGGGCCAGAACTGCGGGATCCACGTAGCCGGCCGGTGGATTCTTCAACCACACATAGACGTCCATCGGGTCATCCCCATTGCAGGTCATCGCGTAGGGAGAGGCGCCCTTCTTGCCGTTCTGCTTTTTCAGATCGGCGACGACGGTCTTGTCCGTGACCTGCTTGTAGTAACACCCCTTCGAGAACCAGCCCAGGTCCGCGTCGTAGCAGGGGACCACCTTGCCGTCCTGCTTACAGGTCTTCTTGCCGGTACCGGCGGGCGCCTTGTTGTTCGGAGAAGCCTTTTCCTCTCCCGTGTCGACAGCGGAACAGATCCACTTTCCGCAATCCGTCACGGAGCCGCTCGGCTTGGGGCCGGGCTTGGCAGAGGCAACGGACACCGAGCCGGCCATGATGCCCGCGGCGAGGCACATCGTGACGGCGGCCCTCAACATGACTTGTCCTTGTGCAGGGTGTAGTTCTGCACCATCCAGCGCTCACCGAGGTCCTTGACGACACCGGTGATGACGTATCGCTGGGGCTGCCCCGACGCGGAGATGTCCTTTCCGCTGTCCTTGAGGATCGGCTTCCAGTGTGTGGTGTCCATGCACTCCCGCACGTCGACCGTCTTGCCGGCTGAGTCCACCGAAGTGGCCTTGACCGTGCTGGTGGGAGCTCCCTTGAATCCCACTCCCTGCTGCCTGTAGTCGAACAGGGCGCGCTTGGTCTGCGCGAGCGCCTTGTCGTAGGAGTAGTGGCTCAGGTTGGTCTTGTCGGCATAGCCGATGGCTGCAGCTTTCGTCTCTTCCTTCCGCATCGACTTCCACACCGTCAGCGCCTCGCGCTTGGCAGCGGATTGCGGGTCGGGGGAAGTTGACGTCTTCGAGGGTGAGGGAGACACAGAGGCGGGGCTTTCTCCGGCCTCCTTGTTTCCGTCCTTCGAGCAGGCAGGAAGCACCAACAGCGAGCAGGCAATGACTGCCGTGCCGATAAGTCGATTCCGACTGCGAAGCCGGTTGCTCCTGGCCTGTGTCTTTGACGTCACTGCGCCTCCCCGTTCCTCTCGTTCCGTCATGCCGGTGACCTGTGGTGTATCGCGCTAGGTGATGGTGCGGTCGTGCTGCGCGATACGGGTGTGGTTGCCGTGCACATGCACACGTTACGCATATTCACTCCAACAGCACAGCCTGTAATGCCAGTTCACAGACCTGTGATCCCGTCATTCCCGCCGAACGGGACACATGTCCCTTATCGGAATGGGACGTTCCCGTGGGGCGGTCGGTTCTCCGGTCGCCCGTGCAGGTGAAGCGGCCCGTGGCGATCGCTTCAAAATTGACGCGAGCCCTCAATCAGGGGCTCCGGGATAGCGAAGTTGACGGGCCGAAGGGCTCGCTGGTGCGCGTGGTTCACCTGAACTCCCGAGTGGATATGCGGGGTTGGGATTGTGCCATCGGCACCCCGCGACGGGCGCAGGGAACCAGCCGCGCCGTGTCCGCCAACGGCTGGATCAGATCGTCGAGCGAACCCTGGCCGCCGGTCTGCGCGCGCCAGCCTTCCAGGAGGTCGTCCACGACCGACCGGGCCAGTTGCTGGAACTGCTCAGGGCACTGCTCGCGCTCGCCGAGCCACCCCAGATGGCGCGAATGCGCGCGCAGCGCCGTCATTTCCGCAAGGAGCGGAGACGACGGCAGCGGACCCGTGTCCACGACCGAAGCGCACGCGTGCTCGTGAGCGGCAGCACGCGGTCGTGCAGTCGCGAAAAGCCGGCCAAGTAGGGAGCGCAGGACGTCACGCACGGGAGCCTCCAGCCGGGGCGAGGAAGACGTCGGTCGGTGTGCCTTCTCCGGACAGCGGGGTCATCACGGGAGCGAACGGTCCGCGCTCCTGGAGGAGTTGCAGGGTGGTAGCGCCGGCAGCGAGCTGGCCGACGCGGGGGTCTGCGGCCGCGAGGGCACGCAGGTCTTGGACGCGGTTGGCCAGGACGCGGTCGGAGGCGCCGGTCAGGACGATGAGCAGGCGGGGGAAGGCGGGGTAGTGGTCGCGCCAGGCTTCCCGGGTGCTGCGGCGGCCGCGGATGCCGCCGCTGGCGGGGGTGTAGGTCTGGTAGCGGGCGTAGGCGGCGAGTTTTGCGGCGAGCCGCGTGGTCTGCATGGTCGCGCGGTCGACCTCGATGAAGAAGCTGAGCATCCGCCGCCGCCCGGATTCCGAGGTGTGGGTGTAGCGCAGGACGGCGTCCGGGATCATGAACGCGTCGTCGGCGCCCCGGGTCTCCCCGTCCCGGATCCGGTGGGCGACCTCGGGTTCCCAGTCCAGCGGGGAGCACTCGTGGCCGAGCCGCCGTGCCCAGTCGACGAACGCGACGCCCGTGTCGACGACGGTCAGGGTGTGCTCCTGGAGCTGTGAGGCGGCGGTCTGCGGGGTGATCCGGTAGCCGCGGTGGGTGATCGTCGGGTCATGGGCGACGGCATCGGCACCTTGTGCGGTGACGTACCAGAGGTGCTCGGCTCGGCCGCGGCGCGTGGTGCGCCGGGTGGTGGCGTCGATGAGGCCGTCGGCGCGCAGCAGGTTGAGCTGTTGGCGCAGGTAGACGGGTCGGTCGGCGTGCGGGGTGAACAGCCGGTGCAGCTGCCCGGTGGCCACCAGGCGGTGCTGGTAGAGCACCGGCAGCAGGTCCTGGGCCAGGCGCGAGAGACCGCGCGCGGGACGCGATCGCCCGGTGGTGGGGGCGACTTCGGTGGTCAGGGACATCAGGCAACCTCGCTCTCGCCGGCGCCGGGCCAGCAATCGTCATCGTCATCGGCAGTTGGGGCCGGGCTCGTGGGTTTGTCCGGGGTGGGATGGCGGCCGAGCTCGGCGAGGATCCGGTCGTCGAGCCCGGGGTGGCGGCCGTCGTCGCTGCCGTCGAGTTCGGACAGCACCGTGCGCAGCGGGCGGCGGTTGAGCGTCGCGTCGATGGCGTTCTCCAGCCAGGGGAGCCGCTCGGGATGGTGGTAGTTGGCCAGGACCTCGTGGACGGGCACGCCGGCGACCTGGAACGTGGTGGTGGGCTTGCCCGCGAGCGTGGCGCGCACGGCGTAGTGCCACTTCGGCTGCTCGGACAGCGTCAGCGCGTCGGCACCAGGCAGACGCTTGGCCAGGAAGGTGGCTTCGTCGGTGTCCGCGGCCGCGGCCGACAACAGGCTCTGGTTCTGCATGAGCGCAAGGCGGGTCTCCTCCGACAGCCGCATCGCCATCTGCGTCATCGCCATCAGCCTGACCTCGTACTTGCGCAGCTGCTCGAGGATCGCGGCGATGTAGCCGCGGGCGGCGCCGTCGATCGCCTTGAGCTCGTCGGCGAACGCGAACATGCTGGCCAGCAGCTCCGGGGCGATGCCTTCACGGGAGTGCCCGGCGCGGAACAGGTCGAACAGCAGCAGGGACGTGATGATCTGGTCGCCGCTGCCGGTTCCTGAGCAGCGCAGCAGCACGATCTGCCGCTTGTCCATCGCCTTGCGGACGTCGTATGTGGAGCGCGGCTGACCCAGGAATGCGCGCAGCGAGGTGGAGGTGGCCAGCTGCTCGATGGTCTGCGTGACCACCGGCACCGCGGAGCCTTCGTACTTGGGGAACGTGGTGCGCCAGAACTGCTGCACCTTCAACGGCAGTTGAGCCAGCACGCTCTCGCGCCACTCCTCATCCATCAGCAGCCGCGGGATCGTGAACAGTGTCGGCTGCAGCTCGGGCCGCCCGCTCCGGCACATCCGGTGGGCGAGGTGCGCGAGGACCTCCACCGCGTGCGAGAGGATCGCCCGTGCACGGGGTGCGCCGTCGCCCCAGCCCTGCGCGGCCGCCAACCCGGCGACCACGGACCCGATGACGTCCTGGATCTCCTCGGCGGCGCGGCCCTCCATCGACAAGGGATTCCAGGCGGCGACTTTCTCGTCGGGCTTCTTCACGCTCAGGTCGATGAGCTGCACACGGTCGATGACCGCCGGATGCGTGAGATACGGCAGCGCCCGCTTGATCGCCGCGCCGTGCGGGTCGAGGAACCACGTGCCGAGCCCGCCGTAGGCGAGCGTGATGGACTGCAGCAGCGCCAACTCGCTCTTGCCGAACCCGGCCTTCCCGAAGCTTGCCCCGAACAGGACGTCCTTCTGCGGCAGGCACGCCAGCCGCGTACGCCCGTCGGCCTCGGTGACCCGCCCGAGCGGCACCACGCCCGGCTGCCCCCTCCAGGTCGGCAGGGCGTGCGGCGCCGGAGCGAGCGTGCCGCCGCTGCGGGCGACGTTCTGCGCCGTGCAGTTCACCGTCGCCGGACGCAGCAGCGCCGCGAGCTCCTCACTGGTGAGCCACTGCCGGCGAGCCGGAGCGAACTCCCCGCTGTCGTACCGGCGGTCGAATCCGCGCCGACGCCACCACACGCTGCTGTACGGGCGCCACCCCGTCCGGCGCGGTCCGATGGGCCGCCACCAGTTCTCCCCGGACCAGGCGTCCATGACCGCCATCACCTGGTGCAGCCGGGCCTGCGCCCGGCCCGGATGCGTGCCCGTCACCCGGACCAGGATCTGCACCGCGAACACCTGCGCATCGGCGCCGGGCAGGAACTTACCCACCCCGTCCGCGAGATCCTTCTGCCGAGGCAACGAACGCGACGACTTCGCCGAGGACAGCGGCTTGCCGCCGTTGAGGCCCTCGACCAGTGTCGACAACACCGACCCGCCGCGCCGCCCTGATCCGACCAACTCGCCGTATGCGGACGGGCCGCGCTGCTCGGCACGGCGCAGCAGACGGCGCCGCCACGCCGCCACCCGCCGGCTCGCGACCGGCACCACATCCACGACCAGCTCGGCCTGCTCCCCGCGCTCCGCATCCGCCTGCGCCACGGCGTCGGCGAGGACCTGCAGGGGATCCGGATCCAGCGCGGCCGGCGTCAGCCGCTTGTGATCCGGGCGCGCCAACACCAGCTCAGCCCGCGCCACATACCGCGCCGCGACCTCCCCGGGGTCCTCGTCCCCGCCGTCCTTGGACAGCTGCACGCGCGGCTGCTCCGCGTCGGGCTGGGGCAGGGGAGGAGCCCCCTCGAACGTGATGCGCTCTGCGGCACGGCCGCCGCTTTGAGGAGCGCGGACCTGGACATCGGGCAGCGACGGCAGCCGCATGAGCGCCGCCGACGTCGCCGGCCCCTCCATCCGCAGAGTCAGCTGACCGTTCCGGTCGCCGCCATGGCGCAGCCGGATCCCCTGCGCCCGCCGCGGCGTCCACTCGGTGGTCTGCGACGCCCGCGCCAGCCGGGCCGCATGCGGAGCCATGTCCTTGACCGACGGATCGAACCCCTGAGACGGCACCAGCTCGACGACCGCCCGCTCCTCGAGGAGGCGGTGCGCCCGCCGACGCCACCAGAGCAGCCCGGCCCCCGTCACCAGGGCACCGATTGCACCGGCCCAGCCGAGCCACCAGGCAGCCTGCCGCAGCACCGGCCCCCAGGAGGAGAAGTCAGTAGGGACGACGTACGACACAACGGAGAAGACGACGTCGAACATCAGCAGCCGCTCGCGAGCCGAAACCGCACCGAACGACGACCGCCTTCACACACTGTGTGAGGGGCGAACACCCGGTGCGCGACGGTGCGCCAGGCCTGGCGCACTCCCAAAGACCCGACCGTCACCAGCACGAGCGGCACCCACGGCCACCCACGGTGAGCGGCTGCTGCATGTGCTGCCGGACCTCCTATGAACGGAAGGTTGTTGAGATCTCCGCCCCACCACCAGCCGCGCACACAGCCCACAGCGAAGACGGCAGCAGCGAGCCAGCCGCACCACTCCACCAGCACGGCCACGGCGGCATCGCGGGGAGAGGGGGCATGTCGTGTCGCGTTCACCGCAACTCCCGTCAGCTCCGGGCGGCCCGATGCCGCCCTACTGACCCCTAAGGAGCACCCGCCCTCAGAACGTGACCGGCAGAGCCAGAAAATCTTTCGCAGCCGGCCGTGGCCGCCACTCTCATTCGGGGAAGAGCCCCTGGCGACACGTCACAGGGCCCGCAGCACGGTTGCCACCTGGTGCCTGGTGGTGCCGGCGGCCACCTCCACGACCAGGAGGTCGGGCTCGATCGCCGTGTACGGCTCGCCGCCGCTGGTGCGCGCCCGCCGGCCGGGCACCGCTTCGCCCAGACGCGCGGCGATCTGCGCGGACAGCGTGCCCGTCAGCGTCTGCGACAGCACGGTCCGCCCGTCCGGCAGCCGCACCGCCAGATGCTTCGGACGTGCGGCGGACCCGGTGTAGCCGACGACCTCGCAGTCAACGCTGTGCGTGTGTCGTTGCTTTCGCCACGCGCGCTTTCCGCCCTCGTATCGGCCGTTCGTCCGCTTCCACACCAGGCCCTCGACCCCGTGCTCGGCGAGCACCTCGAACCACAGCTCCGCCTCTGCCCGGTCCTCGGTGTAGGGCACGACCTGGATGGGCGGGCCGAGCGGGGCGACGATCTCCTCTAAAAGCACCCTGCGCTCTCGCCACGGCCGCTGCCGAACGTCGCCGTGCACGGGATGCCGCAGCAGGTCGAACACGGCGTACGACGCCGGATGCTGCTCCTCGAGGAGCCGGGCGCGCGCCGGGGTCGACGCGGCCCGGGCCTGCACCGCGGAGAAGTCCAGGCGGCCGTCCAGGTAGATGCAGATCTCCCCATCGAGGACGGTCGATGCGGGGAGGTCCATCCCGGCCAGCGCGATGTCCATCCACACAGGGGTGACGGTCCGTCCGGACCGGGACTGCAGGATCACCGTGTCCTCGGTACGCCACAAGGCCGTTCGGTGTCCGTCGTACTTAGGCTCACTGATCCACCCCGGTCCGGCCGGAGGTGCGTGCACGGGGGCGGCGAGCGCCAGAGGTACGGGGTACTCCATCGAACCAGCTTCACGCGGCCGACCGGCGCTCGCCTGCCCCGCTACGCCCCTCGGCGCAACCTCCACTGCCCACCGAGCGAGCTACCCTCCCCTCACTGACTCTCAGAGCCTGGCTCTGAAGCGGCTGAACATGTCTGGGATGAACTGGAGGAGAAGCTTCTTGGCGTCCTCGGGCTGTTTCAGTTCGTCGTGGCCGAAGCGGAAAACCTCGTAGCCCCTGAGCTTGAGGTCCCGGTCGGCGGCGACCATGTCGGCGAATTTGGCGGTGTCGGGAGTGCGGCCGTCGTCGCGCGTGTAGTGCTGTACTCCGTCGACCTCCAGAACGACACGCTGCCCGAAGGGCAGCAGCAGAAGGAAGTCCATCCGGGAACGCAGCAATGCTTCGGGGCCGCGTTCCTTAACGGTCTTGGGATCCCAGTGCAGCCAGACCTCGGGCAGGAGAGCAAGGTCATCCGCGCAGAACGGGCGAGCCGTACGGTAGGCCATGAAGAGGTTCTTCTGACCAGGTGATTTGCCGGGCAGGCTCCTGAGGAGCCGCTGGTAAAGATCCTCACCGGCGTCACTCTCACTGTTGAACCCGTGAGTGTCCTGCCACCAGCTGTGCAGGTCACGCCAGCGCAGACCCCCGGCAGGGATCTCCCGGTCATAGACAAGGGTGGCGCCTGGTCGCCCACCGACGATCTCGATGTCGTTGTCCACCGAGGACCGAAAGCGAATGTCCGGTTTGCCTAGGGAAGCGAAAATGATGTTCTTCGGCTTCCGGTTGCTGTGCACCCGCGTCGACACCAGGGTGAACAGCGGATAGCCGCCGTCGCTGCCGGTTTGCCGCAACTCGATCCCATGGGCGCGAAGGTGATCATTGATTGTGCTGGCTGTCTTCGCCTGCAGGTGCTCATCCAGGAGAACGTCTGCCGAGACCAGTCCTTCCAGGAAGCGGGCGAACCTGGCGTCCCCCGCCTCGAACGCACCGAGGCTCTCGAAGAGCTGCTCAGCCGACCAGTCCCCCTCATCGCGATTGCGGAAGACGTGCTTCTCGATGAGGTCCTTCAGCGTCACCGGCCGCGTCCCGTTCAGCAGCAGCGCGCTGAGCTCGCTGAAGGAAAGATCCGGTCCCTCGATCACCCAGAGGCGATCGAGTAGATGCAGGAAGCGGTCATGGTTCTGGGTGAGCTCCCAGAGAGACAGGGAGCGCGCCAGTTCCCGGCGGGCCTTCTTGGGTATATGGGGTGGTGCCTCCTCCTCCCACAGTAGGTCTTCCATCTGATGGCGGAGCAGTGGGCGCACAGGGAAGGGGAAGTCCTGTTGCTGCAGGACGCGTTGGGCCAGTCCTGGCAGTTCCGCGTCGGGTACCTGCTGGAGGCTCAGTTCAACCCGGGTTGACTTGCTGCCGGCGCTCTGGGGAATCACCGGCATGCCCAGTCGCTCGAAGGCCTGACTCAGCACGGTGTGCGTCAGGTCGCTCAGAGGTGCGACGGCGGTGTCGAGCAGGGCGCGAAGCATTGAGCGATCACTGCTGCCGACCATGGACAGATGGTCGCAGAGAATCAATTCCGGCAGTAGCCCTCAAAGCGCGCAAGGTGCCAGGCTTCGGCGTCACATGAAGTCGAAGTCGGGTTCCCAGTCGTCATCCACCTCTTCTTCTGTGCGCAGTGAATGGGCACTCATGTCCGCGAGGTCCAGTTCAGGTCCGGTCAGAGTTAGCTCGCAGACCCGGCAGCCGAAGTAGCGCGGGAAGAACCAGATGTCTCCGTAGTCGCCGCTCTTGTCCCGGCCGCTGACGAAGGCAGGACTTTCGCACGCCGGACACTGCGCGGGGACGTGCAGAAGCCATCGGCTGGGCAGAGGTGCTGCCGACAGACTGGCGACCACGGCCGTCTTCTCGCTGGCGGACAAACTCCCTGTCTTCTTCGCGAAGGTCGCCTTCGCCCGCCGGATCTTCGCCGCGTAGCGCAACTTCAACTCGGACGTCGTCTTCTCCACGAGGCCCTTGCACACGTCGTAATGGTTCTCCCAGAACCACTCCGGCTCCTTCGCCAGCTTGGGCAGAAGGGAATCGATGTACGCCGCACCAGCTGCCAGCAGGCCCCTGCACTCGTCAGACGGCCGCCCCCAGCCCATGTGTGTGATGCCGTTTCGGGCATCCCGCAACGCAGTGAGTTGCGCCGGCACTTCCCCCTTCCCCACTTGCGCGAGTCTCGCTACGGCCTCCGCACCACCAATGGTCCTGAGCCCGGAGCGCCCTGTCTCCGCCTTGTCTTCCTGGCCTCCCAGTACCAGCAGGTCCTGTACGGAAGGCTTGGGGGTAGCCAGCAACGTGAGAGCGACGGATGCCAGACACGCCTTGGCCAGGTGCTCGACAGCCACAGCCATGTGATGGACAGCGAAGTCCTGGTCCGCAGGTTCTTCGAGGTAGGCGTCGACTGCTGTCCGAGCCCATCGCTGTGCAGAACTCACCAACTCGTCACGGATCTCATCCTGGTTCATCGGAGAACCGTAATGCGCCCGACGCTGCATGCGCGGCGCCTTACGGAGTCACCGGAAATGCGTGGTGACGGCCCCGGTGATCCCGTTTAGCGTGATCAGGCTGGCGATCGTCAGCAGCATGTGGTGAACACACCGGGCTTCCGATGGTTCTGCCCGCACGACTCACTGCCGCCAGGGACGACACCCCGCAGTGGAACGCCGTGCACTCGGCTTCCTGCAGCGCCCGAAGCGTGTCGGGCAGATCGGGGCGGTCCCGGCCCTTGAACATGACCAGGTTGTCGGCGAGGGCCCCGGAACTGGCTGCTGAGCCACGCGGTCATGGGTCAGTACTCGGGCCACAGATGATCCGGGACCGTCCCGTTCAGGAGCGCCTGGCGGTCGGTGTTGGTCAGGTGGCGGCAACCGAAGTCCGGTTCCTGCGGCGGCCGTTCGAGTTGGAGTCCGTAGAGGGGCGGTGCCCCGGTGCCGTGCTCGGCGTGATTGCAACACCACGTGACCTCGGTGGTCACGGTGTCGTCGGGGAGGCTCGTCATGCCCGGGTAACGGAGACGTATCCCAGGACGACACGCTGGACGAGAGCCCGAGCCCTGCGAACAGGAAATGCAGGCGCACCGGTCTACGGCGCCATGTGGTTTTGCCGGAAGCCACCGCAGTTGATCCGCGGCCGGTCCTACGGTGGGGCGGTGGCCGACTATGCGCGTTTCATCAAGCGGCAGATCTCCTCACAGACCTTCCGGCCGGACGGGACCGTGGAGACCACGCGGGACCCGGCGGTGTGGACCCTGGCCCACCGCGGCTACAGCGGCAGCGGCAGGCTGGACGTCTGGGTGTACGCCACCAAACGCGAGGCATTGCGCGAGGGAGCGAAACTCGCCCTGGCCTGCGGCATACACGAGGACGCTCAAGCTCGTCGAGACTTTGACGCGGGCCGCTACCAGAGCGTCCTGGACCGCTACGAAGACACACACCCGGAGACCCATCTGCTGCGCGTCCAGTCGGCGTTCCTGCAATACCCGGACGACTGATCCGGGTGTGGCCACGGACCGGAGGCCAGTGCCCGGCGGCAGTATCGGCCTCGGTGAATGGGCGACCGCAGGGCCTGTTCATGCCCGCACGCACCACTGACAGCTGACCGCGGCGGGGTGCCGCAGCGGCCAGCTGTCAGTGGTGTCGGTGAAAATGACCTCCATGGCGATCACTATGGAGAACTACGGCATCACGTGGACCGATGCCGAGGGGCGCCCGCATGCGGCCGCGACGGCGTACGACGAGCGGAGCGCGCAACAGCGCAGGGACCGGCTCGAGGCCGACGGCTGCACCAACGTGGAGATCCTCAAGGTGAAGCCCGGCGAGCTGCCCACCGTGCCCTGACTCGTCAGTAGACCCGGTGCTCGTCGAGCCACGCCTGATCGAGGATGATGAAGACCCACCCGTTCTCTTCGGCCTCGGTGCGGCCCTCGGCGAGCATGTCGTTGAACTCGGCCACGTCGCAGAAGTAGAGACGAATCCCGCTGTGCTGGATCCTGATCACGGTCTCCGTGAACGAGCCGCTACTCGTCCCGGTCCAGTCGGCAGGGAACTCGACCAGCATCAGGTGCGTCGTGTACGCCGGGTCGAAGGCACGCCACCGCGCGCGGTACAGCTGGTGCGTGCATCCCGGATACTTCTTCTGCTGCGAGGGCCCCAGGGCGACGAGAAGCTTCGCGTCGACGAGACGGTCACCGTCGACGATGTCGTGGCCCTTGGTACGTCCGCCCTTCAGAACGGGATCCCCACCCTGGCTCGCCAGCCAGCGCGCGACAACGTGTTCGGCGGCCACGGCCCTGACCGGCCCGAACACCTTCTGATCGATCTGAAAATCCATGCTGCTTGCTCCCTTTGGCTTCGGTCGGCTCCGCCGTTAGCCCGGCGGCAGCGGCGGAAAGTAGCAGCGGGGTGGTTCAGGACCGGTCAGTCCTTGTACGTGACGTGGACGTGGTCGTAGTGCCCGCCAGTGACGGTGTGCACGTTGTTGAGCCCGTGGTCGTACGGACGCCCCCAGCCGCCCTGGTCCTCGGGGTGGTTGATGCTCCAGATACGGCCCTGCCAGATGACGTACTGCACGTGCAGGGCGTCGGCGTTCTTGCGTAGCCACGCGGCCAGTGCCCAGCCCTGCGAGAGCGCGGTGCCGGAGGCGCGCGTGCCGAGGGTGCCGGGGGTGTAGTCGCAGGCGCGGCCGAGCGGGTGCTCGCCGCCCTCGGCGCGTGCGCTCTGGCAGCCGATGCCGCCGTGCCAGCGCGGCCACTTCTTCAGGATCTCCTTGTAGCCGTGGGCCGTTGCGGCGGTCAGGCAGTTCCCGCCGGTCGGGTCCTGAGAGGAACAGGCGCTCGCCCCGCCCTCGTAGGCGGCCGGCGGACCGGGCACGGACACGGCGACCGGTACGGGGCCGTCGCTGCCGGTGTTGCCGAGGCTGTCGCCGGCCTGGTCGTACTGGCGCACGTAGCCGAGAACCTCGTCGGCGTACCAGCCCGCATGGTTGTAGCGCAGCGCGGCCTTGCGGAGCTGGGCGTCGTCGCTCAGGTCGCTGTGGCCGCTGCCGCACAGGTAGACGGCGGCGCCGAGCGTCGCGTCGAACGCGTTGTGCGGGTCCTTGATGCCGTCGCTATTGCCGTCCTGGCCGGTGGCCCCGTCCCAGGTGGAGGGGAGGAACTGCATCGGCCCGACGGCCCGGTCATAACTCGTGTCGCCGTCCCACTTGCCGCCGTCGGTGTCGGTGAAGGAGCTCGTGTTGCCGCCGGCGCCCGCGCCGTTGAGGCGGGCGCCGATGATGCGCGGGCTGATCGTCCCGTCGTCGGCGATGCGCCGGCCGGAGGCGTGGTGGGACTCGACCCGGCCGAAGGCGGCGAGCACGGACCAGCGCATGCCCTTGCACTGCGGGCGCAGCTTGGTGATGCGGTCGGCGGCGTGCGCGTATGCGGACAGCATCACGGGCGGGATGCCCTGAACCGAGGACGGCGCCGCCTGCGCTCCGGCGGCGTAGGCGGCCTGCCGGTTTTTGTCGCCCTGGTCGGCGGCGATCGCTCCGGTGAGGGCGACCACCGCGGCGATCCCCAGGAGGACCGGCATGGCGGTGGCCATCGCGCCGAGTGCGAGCCAGCCCTTCTTCGTCACGGCGTCCTCCGGCGGGCCGGTGCCGGGCGGGCGGTGCGCGGCCGCGGGGCGGGCGGCGGAGACGTCGGCCGGGGTTCCGGGCTCGGAGCGGGGCGGTGTGTGCTGGCCGCTTCCGTGCTGAGCCGGTACAGGCGTTGGCGCAGGGCCTGCTGCTGCGAGGAGGCGGCCGGCTGTCCGGGGACCGGGCGCGGGGCCCGCCGCGCCGGCCGCGGCGCCGACGCGGGGGCCGGGGCAGGTGCGGTCCGGGGCGGGGTGAGGCGGCCGGGGGAGGTAGGGATGCGGTGCACGGCGGTCCTCGGCGGGGTGCGCGGGTGCGGGCGCGGCGGCAGGCCGCGGTGCATACGGATCCGGTTGCTGACCCAGCGGCCGCCGCTGTTGTTCCAGTACGTCTGGGCGAAGTCGCGGGCGGCGGGCAGCTGACGAATCACGGGCTGGGCGAGCCGGGTGCGCAACTGGCCGGCGGAGCGGGCCAGATTGGCGGGCGCCGCCTTGAGGCCGGCGCTCGCCGCGCGGGCCGCCTGCGGCAGGTAGACCGGGGCGCCGACGGAGTACTTGAGGCCGAACTTGCCCGCCCCGTATGCCGCCTTGGCCGTCCCGGCGACGGCCTTGGACGCTCCGTTGGCCATCGCGGCGGTGCCGCGCACGGCCGCGCGTGTGCCGAGCCGTCCGGCCAGCGCGGTGGAGCCGCGCCCGCCCATGGCAGCGAGCGAGCCGGAGCCGCCGGCCGCGGCGCCGCCAGCGGCCGCCCCGCCGGTCGCGGCGACCGCACCGATCATGAGGGCGGTCGTGACCAGGCTCGAGGCGAGCGAGCGCTTGCGGCCGGCGTCCTCGTTCATGGTGGCGGGGGCGCGGCCGCCGAGCGGCGTGTTGCCCAGCCGGGTGCGGGCCGACATCGCCCAGGCCTTGGACTTCTTGGTGAGGCGCTTGCGGAAGAAGAAGCAGGCGATGACGGCGATGTCGACCGCGACGAACCGGGCGGGCAGGGCTCCGGCGTTGTCACCGAAGTCGGCGTTGAGCAGGGCGGTCACCAGGGTGATGGCGATCGCGAGGCCGACGACCAGGGCGATGAGGAGCCCCAGCAGCCGCACGATGTTCGTGGCCCGCTCCCACATCCAGGCCCGCCCGGCCCCGGGCATGATGCCCGCCGCAAGCGCGACCCGGGCGAGGACGGCCTCGATGACCAGACGCATCTGCGTGGTCAGGTACAGGAACGCCGTGACCACCAGCAGCACGGTCATCAGCAGCGCGGCGATGAAGATGAACAAGGCACCGCCGACCTTGTCCCAGCCGGACTTCTTCGCCGTCTTGGCGTCCTTGACACAGACCTTCTCGAAGTCGTCCTGCGGGTTCATGCCGAGCAGGTCGTTGGCGACGTAGTCGACGGCCTTGTTGCCGATGGCGTCCTGGATGTCGCCGACCACGCCGGGGACGATGTCGAACTGATTCGGCACCGCGTTGATCTTCTTCTTGACGACGTCGACCTGGTCGTTGAAGAACGCGGTCTCCACACGGGAGTCGGAGTACAGGCGCGCGCACTTCTTGTTCGGCAGCTGCTGGTTGTAGGAGAGCAGGTAGGTGGGGCGCACGATGAACGCCTCGACGAGCCCGTCGGTGACCGGCCGGGTCAGGTCCCGCGCCTTCTTCTCCGTGATCTTCCCGGTCTGCAGGGAGTCCTCGTGGCCGGTGGTGATGGCGTACACGGCGATGCCGAGGTCGCGGGCCTTGCCGACGGCGCCGTCCTGCTGGCCGAGCAGCAGCTGCGGGGGAGCGGCGAACGTGGACACGGCGAGCGCACTGATCACGGTGGAGGCGGCGATCTCACCCCACCCGCGGGAGCGGTTGCCGAACATGATGTGCCAGAACGCGACCACGCCGGAGTAGGCCAGCAGCAGGCCGGGCACACCGAGCTGGACGATGGTCTGGTTGTACAGCCCGTCGGACAACTTGAGCGCGGGCTTGAGGAACAGCGAGGCCAGCGCCCAGGACAGGGCCCAGGAGATCAGCCAGCAGCCGAACGCGATGACCCACTTCGTGCCCTCGAACAGGCCCTGGGTGAGCAGGCCCTGGATCTGGCCCGGGATGTCGGTGACACCGCCGTTGTCGGAGGTGATCCGGTAGGCGGAGACCGGCAGGCCCTGACGGTCGGTGACCTCGAACGCGTTGAGGACGCCGCCGTCCCCGTGCCGGGACTTGTACGCCTTGACCTTCCTGGCCATCTCGCGGCGCAGCTTCTCCTGCTTGGCCGCCTTCTTCTCCTTCGCCGACAGCTTCTTCTTCCCGTTGCCGCCGCCGTCCTGGCCGTCGGTCTTGGCGCCGCCGGACGTGCTGTCGCCCTTGGGGGCCTTCGGGTTGACGGACTCGGGCGGCAGGAGACCGGGCGCGGTCGGCTCCATGCCCGGCTCGTACTTCGGAAACGACGCCGACGGGGACGGCGTGGGCGCCGGGTCGTCCGGCGCGGCACCGGCCACGGGCGCGAACAGCAGCGTCACGGCCAGCGCCGCGACCACGAGCAGCAGCCCGCCCAGCAGATGACGCCGCACGTCCGTGAAGGCGCTGAAGCGTCCCCGTCGCATGCTCATGCAGACACCGCCTCCGCAGCGTTCTCCGCCGTCTCGGCGCGGGCCTGGTCGGGGTCGGAGTGGATGACGTCGGACAGGGCCGGGTCGAGGGGCATCTGCACGCGCATCAGGCCGATCCGCCCGAACAGGTCCCGGGCAAGGCACTCGCCGGCGCGCTGCGCCTGGGTCTCCTCGTCCTCGTTGAGGGGGGAGAGGTGGGTGGTGACCAGCTCGACCAGCTCACTGTCGTCCGGGTCCAGGCCCATGAAGTCCAGGCCGCGGCGCGCGAGTTCCTTGTTGGTCTGGCGGAACAGATGCCGCCTCGGGAAGAGGCCGCGCACGATGCGGCCGGCGTCGGTGTCGGGGCCGAAGTCGTTGGGGTCGTGGGAGCCGACCAGTACGCCCGCCCCGTGCTTGCGGCCGTCGCGTACCAGCTCCAACAGCAGGTCCAGGCCCTCGGGAGACGAGGTCAGCCACCAGCATTCGTCCCACACGACCTGGCAGAACTCCGCCTCACGGCGCGGGTCGTAGGCGATGTGCCGGCAGATCGTCGCGATCAGGTACAGCATCGCCCGGCCGAAGATCTTCTCGGGGGCGAGCCGCTCGAAGTGCCCGGGCTCCAGTTCCCACTTCTTGGGCAGCGCCAGCTGCGCCACGCTGAACACGACGGAGTCGGCGTCGGTGTCGATGGCCGGCAGGCTCTCGTCGAACAGGGCGCGCGCCAGGTCCCGGCGCGCGTGCACGGACAGCTTCCGGGCCAGCGTCCGGCACACGGCGTCGTCGTCCCGCGCGGCCCGCTCCGTCAGGTGCGCCAGCAGACGGCTCATGTTGGGGTCGGCCCTGGACAGCACATGGGCGATCGCCTCGGACAGCACGTCGCCGGCCTCGTCCATCGGGCTGATGCTCAGGAGCATGCCGAGGAACGACTCGCACAGCCGCTGCGCCTCGCTGGCGACGGTCGTCTCCTGGCCGCGCTGCTGGGTGAAGACCCGCAGCGGATCCAGACTCACGGCGGCGCTGCTGTCGGTGGTGATCAGTTCGGTGCGTCCGGGGCAGGACCGGGTGAAGCGCAGCCATTCCTGCTTCTTGGTGCGGTCCACGATCACCACGCGGCCGCGGCTGCCGGGCAGATCGGCCTTGCGGCCCGCGGCGAGTGTCCAGTAGACGCCGCACTTCATCGCGTAGCTCTTGCCGCCGCCGAGCTCGCCGAGGAACGCGGCCGACGCGGACGTCTTCTTCTTCGGGCCGCGGGTGAAGTCCATCAGGACGGGGCGCGAGCCGCCGCCGGTCAGCTGCCACCCGTACAAGGGGCCTCGCTCGTCGCCGAGTTCGGTCGCCGCCCACGGCCCGGCCATGCAGAAGTCGCGGGCCAGCAGGTACTGCGCATACGACGCCATGACCTGCGGGGTGCGCGCGCCCGGCAGCATCCCGTAGAAGAGGTGCTCCTGGTCGCCGAGCGGCCGGTCCACGCTGTAGTCGTCGCCGCCGAGGCCGGTGGCCAGCGAATCGGCCCGTGTCTCGACCTCCTGAGGGCTCGTGCCCCACACACAAAAGCCGATCATGGCCCGCACGTCGACCTCGCCCTTGGACGCGGTCAGCCGCTCCCGGTTCTCCGCCAGGCTCCCGGCCGCCTTCTCGACCTGCGCCGGCGCACCGGCCGGGTCGTGGGCCCATTCCTCGGGCTGCCCGGCCAGATCGCGGGCCTTGCGGCGCGTCTTGGCCTCGGCGACCGCGCCCGGGGTGACGCTCAGGCGCGCCACCCAGTCCACCGGGAAGTCGAACGTGTCCAGTGCGGCCAGGTACTCCGAGCCCGGGAACGCGAACGCCTCCGGCATCTCCGACAGCATCAGAAAGCTCTGGTACGAGGCGCCGTGTTCGGTGGCCACCTCCAGCCACCGCCGCTTGAAGACGCCCGCGCCGCGCCGCTCCTCGGCGTCGGCGAGCTGGCCCTCGATCGCGCCCTCGGTGAGGACGGCCTGCTCGAGCGCGGCCACCGTGCGGCCGCGGTTGACCAGAGCGCGCCGCGTATCGGGCGTGGGCGGCAGCGGCTCCGGTACACCGCGCCGCGCCGAGTGCCCGTAGATCCACAGGATCTCCGCCTCGCTCGCCGGGCGGACCGACACGGAGCCGGGCCACGCCTTTGCCATGCGCGCCGCCTGCTCCAGGCGCCGCTCCTCCTCACGGCGGCTGATCGGCGCGGGCAACAGCCCCAGCCGCAGCGCCATCTCGGCCTTCGCGGCGCCCACTGTGTCCGCGATGCGCTGGCGGCGGTCCGTGGCCGGCAGCGGCACGGCGAGCCAGTTGGTGCGCCCCGTCAGCTCCAGGCGCTCGAGGGTGTCGAGGACCCGGTGGGCGACCTGCGTGTAGGCGGGACTGGCCGCCATGTCGATGTCCTCGGTCATCGCCCGCACGACCGCACGCGGGTCGACCTGCGGACACAGGGAGAGCCACATCGACTCGCCCATGAGCTTCTTCACCAGTGCCTCAAGAGCCTTCAGCCGGCGCAGCTTGGCGCTCCTGCTGGAGTGGACCTGGTCCACTCCCTGCACCCGGTACAGCGCCCACACCGTGCCGTGCACACTCCACACGACGTTCCCGGCCACGTGCCTGATCGGCATCTTCACGACTGCTGCTCCCTTGAACTGTGTTGCACGGACCCCGGAGTGCAGGCGGTCATCGCTGCTTCCGGGCGGCCGTCGAGCGGTGGGTGGCGAGCTGGGCCACGGCACTGGAGGCAAGGCCGCCCGAGGCCGCGGCCGGATGCCGCACCGGGCGACGCACGGGGGCGGGCCTCGATGCGGGGGCGGCAGCCGGGACCGGGGCCGGGGCGGCTTCCTGCTCGGCGAGGGTGACGGTGCCCATGAGCGGCTGCGTGCTGACCGGTCGCAGCGGGCGGCCGCCGATCCGGGGACGCTGCCCTCCCGCCACCAGGCCCGCCGTGGAAGCCAGCGCCGCGAACGGATGCCGCCCGTCCACGTGCAGGCGGCGCACCAGCAGCGAGGCCAAGTAGGGGACCACGACGAGCGCGGCGAGATTGAACAGCCCGAGCATGCTCCACAGGGCGGGCACGAGGACCAGCGTGAGGATCATGGCCGCGAAGACCGTCGCCATGGTGATGAACTGCGGCACGCTGTACGGGCCACCCCACAGCCGGCGCCCCTCCCACTGCCCGATCATGCTCGGGTGGCGGCGGGCCTTGGTGTAGCAGCGCCCGACCAGCATCTCCTCGTCGACGGCGCTCACGCCTGCCGCCCCGAACCCTCACGGCCCTGCGCCGGCGTGGTGGAGAGCGGCACTTCGGGGGCGGCGACGCGGACGATGGGCACGCCCTGGCCGACGGTGTGGTCCTTCTTGAGTTCCTCGGCGGTCTTGCTGGAGAGCACCGTCTGGGAGGCGATGATGCCCAGCACCATCGCGCCGCCCACGGCCGCGACGCCGGCCTTGAGCATGGAGCGGGTAGCGGCCCAGGTCGCGGCGATGCTGGCGATGTAGATGATGCCGAGGACAACGACGGTGAGCAGGGTCTTGACGTCCTTGCCCAGCCCGGTCCAGTCCTCGATGATTCCGGCCGCAGCCAACGGGGTGACATGCATGGGGAGCGCTCCTTACTGAGCAGGGGAGTGGGACGGCGAGGCCGCCGTGGCGTCGGGCAGAGTGATCTGGGGGGTGGCATCGAGCGCGGCGACCTCCCACCGGCCGTCGCGGCCGGCCAGCGTGAGCGCATACGACAGCGGGCGGGCGACGCCGTCGGGACGGGCCGCCTTGACGTCGACGACCAGGCGCAGCCGCTCCCGCCCCGCCGGGGCGCCGATCCGGCCGTCGCCGTCGCTGTCCTGGAACGCGGTCTCGGCAGAGATCTGGGTGACGGTCGCCGACCGGTACGGCGCGGGCCGCACCGGGGCCAGGCGGGTGCCGGGGGAGAGGTAGCGGCCGAGCTCACCCGTGCCCGACAGGTAAGAGGCGAAGAACGCGGAGAGCGTGTCCACGGCCGGGTCCGAGGCCTGGGCCGGCAGTGCCGCCCCGTAGGCGAGTTCGGCCTTCGGCGTCTTGCCGGTGGGGGCGGCGATCTCGGCAGGCAGGGCGAGCGCGGTCAGCGGCCCGCCCTCCCGGTCCGCCTCGACGGGCACCTGGAAGAACCGCTGCCGAACACCCGCAGACGCCCCGCTCGTGGCGCCGTTGCTGTCCGCTGTCTTCTTTGCCGCGGGCTCCAGGACGCGGGCGGCGACCGTCACCGACCAGTACCGGCCCGGCGCAATCTCCTTCACCCGCACCGAGGCGATCTGCCCGACCTGCACGGCGTCGGTTTTGCCGCCCAGCTCCAGATCCGCGGCCCGCGGGTAGAACGCGGCGAGGTCCTCCTGGGATCCGTCGCCGGCACGCAGAAACGCGGCGACGTACATCTCCGCGAACCCGCCCGGCCCCGCCGAATCGCCACCCGTGGACTGCACAAGGGGCGCCGGGTGCGCGTCGGCGGAAGGCTGTGACACGAGCGCCCAGCCACCCAGCACCGGACCGGTGATCAGCAACGCCCACGCCAGCCGCCGCACGACGTTGGTCGCCACCGCGACCGAACCGGTCGACGGCGATGTCCACCACCCGCCCCGCTCCTCCAGCTCCTGCCCCGAGGCAACAGCGTCCTCCGGCTCGGGCTGCTCCTTGCGGCTGCGGCGCTTCACGATGCCGCCTCCTGCCAGGTGCGCAACTGCCGCTGCCGCTCGGCCGCATCGAGCTCGGTGAAGCGGTCGAACGCCTCGCGCGCCGGACCGACCTCGTCCAGGTAGGTCCGCGCGATCCGGGCGGTCTGCTCCGTGAACGGCAGCGTCTCCAGCAGAGCGACCAACTGCTTGACCCGGCGCCGGGCCGCGGCGAGCAGATCGAGATCCGCCTGCCCGACCAGTGCGGGGGCCGGGTGCGCCGTGTGCGTCATCGCCACGGTCTCCTCCCTCAACTCGAGTTATCCGGCGGCCTGTCGCCGCCCTACACACCCCTAAGGAGCCGCGCCCCGCAGAACGTGACCGGCGGGGGCGCACCAATTTCCACGCTTCACATCACGCGGCCGCGACCCACTCAGCCGCGACGGGCCGCAGCCACTGGATCGCCCGCGAACGCCGCTTACGGGCGGCCGGCGTCGCGGCCCCGGCACGCCCCGCTTCCTCACGGACCAGGTCCGCGATCGTGCGGGCGTGCTCCAGAGGCAGGCAGCCGCGGTCCACGCCCCACGCCAGCAGCGCCGCCAACTCGCCCTCGGCGCTGCCCGTCTCGGGTGCATCGGCGTCGCCGGCGCCGCGCTGGTCCTGGCACCGCTCGATCAGCAGGCGCTGCGCCACCTCATCGGCGACATCGTTCTGCGACCCGTCGGCCTGGTCCCCCAGGTCGTCGATCCGCACGTCACGCGCCTCGAAGTCGCCGAGCTCCCGGCTCGCGTGGTGCAGCGATTCCAGCAGCAGCGTGGAGGCGACTTTGCTCTGGCGGTGCAGCGGGAACTCCCGCACGACCATGTACAGGCAGCCGACAACGACCTGGGCGACGTCGTCGAACTCGCGGACCGGGGTCAGCAGCGACCGGGTGAGGCGCACCATGCCCGGCACCATCGCCTGCACCACAACCCGCGCCGCCAGCTGAGCCTGCTCGCCCTCGCCGGCCGCCCGCTGCAGCAGCACGCGCAGCCACCGGTCACCGGCCCCCGCGCCCCGCTGCTGCCGGCAGTGCACGACGAGGTCGTGCAGATCGTGCGGCAACTCGTCGGCCTCGGCGACGACACCGGCCTGCAGGGTCCAGCCGCGCACGAGAGCCCCCGCCGCCGGATCCGCGCACACCAGCGCCCACTCCGCGTCCAGTCCCGCGAACACCCGCTGCTTCGTAGCTCCCACGACACGACCCCTTTCAAGTACGTGTCGTGGACTCTCCTCAGCAGCACTGCCCCGCCGAATACCCCAACCACCCGAATGCCCAGGTCAGCGACTTGCCCAAAGAGTGGCCCACCCCAAAACCCAGTGACCCGCACCCCGCAGCACACCCGGCGCTCCGCGAACAGGCGGCCCCATCACTCCCGATATCTGGGGCAAGCCACTGGTGGAGCCGCGCCCCTGGTGGCCGACCGCGTTACGAAGTGGGCTGGAGGCCAGAGCGCCCCGGGGAAGCCAACGGGGCACCGACGGTGGACGAGGTCTCGTCGAAGAGGCGGGTGGCCGGACCGAAGTCGCCGAGTTCGATAGCGAGCAGGGCACGCATGAAGGCGGATAGCTCGATGGAGCCGCGCCGGACCTGGAAGCCGCGGTAGACGTTGCCGACCGAGAACCGTGCGCGGTGCTTGCAGCCGGCCCGGAGGCATCGCCCCTCGGCGGCGAGCGCGAGCTGCTTGAATGCGGCCTCTTTCGGCTCGGACGTTTGGGCGTCGCAGCCGAGGTGATCCAAGGTGATCTGGTGGTGTGCCGTGGTCGTCGCGATGGTCAGCCGTCCGCCGCCGGGGGTGATGTACCGGCCGGGGCTGATAGGCGCGTACGGGTGCAGGTGTGGGAGGGCGGTCTCCCTCACGTGCAGCGGCGGGAGGCCGTCGTACGGGATATATGAGCCGGCGGTGCTCCGGTGATCGGCCATAAAGCCTCCTTCGTCTCGGCCAGCGCCAGGCCGCGTCGCAAGGGCACGTCTTGGGTCACGCCGGAGGGAACGGCCGATGACCCCGGCCGCTTCCTTCTGTGGATCGTGCTCCTGAGGCCTGGAAGCCGACGCTCGTCTTGATCCGCATTCCGTGAGGACCACCGCGCGCCGGGTCATTGTGGAACGCGCTGCACTCGCCGCCACTGCCTGTTCCACCCCAGCGTGGAACACGCGCAATGCTCGAGGAAGATGCACTGGAAGGTATGTCCCAAACAGTGACCCGTGCTGGAAAACCACAGGTCAAACCGTTCCACCCATGTGGAACGGCGCCATGCTCGTCGTTCGGCTCCCAAACTGATGCTGGGGGTAAGAGGGCCTGCTCTGAGGCACGGAACATGTCGTGGGGTTGAGGCTGCGCAGCCAGATCACCGGGCTACGCAGTTCCAGCCCCGCCATGCAGATGCCGGGCCGCTTGTCGAAGTGGGGCGCGATGCTCGCCGGGCCCGCATCGGGGTGCTGCTGTCCTTGGGCCGTGTGGCGTCGTGCGAGTCGAGGCCACCCGTCGCGCGCCCTACTTCTTACGGTTCGCCGCCCTGGTCCTCTTGTAGGCGTTGTGGCCTCCGCCCCACCACATGATCTCAACTCCGAGCAGACCCTAGACCGCGTCGAAGGCGAAGTAGCCGGTCTCCTCGGGCGTCACGTCGTTGGTCGTTCCCTTGAAGCCCAGCACCGGACCCTGGCTGTTGTGGCGGAAGACGTGGAAGTACAACCTCGTGATCGAGTTGTCTCCCTGCTTGAACACGCGCCCGTAGCGGTCTTGCTTCCACGGGGTGCCGACCTCCTTGCCTGCCCTGCAGACCGCGTCCATGCCGGGGTTCTCGGCGATGCACTTGCCGGTGCTCACGTTCTGGATTCCACGGTGGTTGGAAGCCCGCTTGAAGTGCTGGCCCGTGTCGTCTCGATCGCAGTCCACGAGACCCCAGTTGACGGCGTCCGTCTTGTGCGAGGAGACGCACATCATTTTGCCCTCGAAGACCGTCTTGATCTGGAACGCCTTCGGTGCGGGCGGAATGGTCGCCTGAGCGGAGGACGCCGCGCCCGTCGCAAGTACGCCGGCGATCGCGGCGGTCAGGGCGAAGCGGACAGGGTTCTTCTTGATCACGGAGAAACCTTTTTCTTGAACTGTTGAAGATCGGGATTGCATCCGGACCTAACGACGCTGCACAACGCCGGTCACTGTTACGCGGCTCAAGATCCACTGTCAGTGTTCGCACATAGGGTTTCGGGCATGGCAACGGACACCACGACCGGGACGGTCGTGCACGCGCGGTACACGTACCGTCTGCGCGTGTCGTCCACGGCCGGCGCCGCGCTTGAGGGCGAGTGGGCTCGATGCCGCTGGGTTTGGAATGAGTGCGTTGCGCGGTCCATGGCGACGCACCTGCGCAACAAGGCCACCGGTGAGCAGGTGACGTGCGGACCGGCCCCGCTCGACAGGATGCTGACCGAAGCTCGGCGAGTGAACGGTTGGCTGCGCGAGGGCAGTTCGGTGCCGCAGCAGCAGCTCATACGCGACTTCGGCAAGGCCCGCGACAAAGCGGTCAAGGACATCAAGGCCGGGCTATCAGCGCGTCAGCGGGCTGGGATGCCGCGGTACAAGAAGAAGCGTGAGGCGCTGGCGTCGCTGAACTACACCCGGCGCGGCTTCCGCCTCAAGGGCGGCCGCTTGCACCTCGCCGGGGGCATCGCGTTGACGCCTGTGTGGTCGCGGGATCTGCCCGAGACGCCGTCGAGCGTGCGCGTGTATCGCGACAGGCTCGGGCACTGGTACGCCTCCTTTGTCGCAGAGACGGCGACCGAGTCTCTCCCGCAGACTGGTCGTGTGATTGGTATCGACTGGGGTGTCCAGGAGACAGCGACCACCACGTCCGATGCGCACGACCTCCTGCACGCCGAGCACGGCAAGAGGGCCGCTCAGCGACTGGCGCACTACCAGCGGCAGATGGCTCGCAGAAGGCCGAAGAGGGGCCAGCCCGCCTCGAAGGGCTACCGGCAGGCGAAGCGGCAGGCCGCGAAGCTGCACCAGAAGATTGCCCGGCAGCGTCAAGACACTGGACGTAAGTGGGCCAAGCATGTGGTCCGCGATCATGACGAGGTCGCCGTCGAGGATTTCCGTCCGCGTTTCCTGGCGAAGTCGACCATGGCGAGGAAGGCTGCTGACGCCGCGATCGGCGCGACCAAGACCGCGCTGTTGGAGATGGCGCGTAAGCACGGTCGAATCGTGCACCTCGTCGACCCGCGCCACACCACCATGGACTGCGCAGATTGCGGTGCGAGAGCCAAGCACCGTCTGCCGCTGTCCGAACGCACATACACCTGCATTGCATGCGGAGCCGTGAGCCCACGGGACAAGAACTCCGCGCGCGTGATGCTGGTCCGGGCAGGTCTGGGCTCGGCAGGTGCTGAGGGCGTGAGACCTCCCGGGGCGCTGCCTCGGGAGGCGGCCTGAGCCTGGAATCCGACAGCAGCCGAAGGACGCCCGCAATGGGCGCCCGGCCGCAAGGCGGGACGGGAATTGCCGTCTTCAGGCGGGTCGGAGCAGTCAAGTAACCGGGTGTCGTACCCAGTTGTGGCACTACAGGCCGTGTGCGACTCCGGGTGCGTAGTTTCACCGGGGCGTGCGGATCACCCGATCCGGGAGCCGTGCGAAAACGCCTGACAGACGCCAGCCGGACGTGGCACTCTATGAATCTCAATTCATCATCAATGAATGACGGTTCTTGTGTGAGGTGCTCGTGATCCTGGTCCATCTGTCGGCGACGTGGCCCCGCGTCCTCAAGGGGGAACTGTCGGCAGCGGAAGCCTCGCTGGGGTCCTGGTACAACGTCAGCGACGCCAAGATCGAGGCCTGCGGCGACGTACTGCTCGGCATCTACGACAACACGGTGGTCAGCGCATTCGACCTCACCGGACCTGCCGTGCGGGACGCCGAGGGCCGCGTCACCTTCACCGGCAGCCCCTCGCAGGACTGGGCTCACCTGGTCGGCATGCCGAACCCGGGCAAGGCCTGGGGCGTTCGCGGCATGGCGCGTCCCATCCAGTACCTGGAAACCACCGCTCTGACCGGCGCACTGGCCCCAATCGAGGACGACAGAGGGCTACGCCGCGCCGTCGTCGGCGACGTCGCGCTCAGCGTGGACGCCGACGGCAACGCCGTGGTGTCCGTGCCCGCCGGCCGCACGGTCACCGTCGTCACCCGCGAGGCCTGAGACGTGAGTACCGCCCCTCTTCCGCTGCCTGCGGCTGCGCACCGCGAGGTTCTCGCCGAACGGATCCTGCCCCGATCCCTTCAGGGCGCCATGCCCCAGCGGCGCCCGGTGGCCGTGGTCGTCGCCGGACAGCCCGGCGCCGGCAAGACGACCCTGGCCGACCTGCTCCATGCCGCCCTCGACCGACGGGGCGGTGCCGTACGGGTGAGCCGCGATCTGTACAAGAGCGCCCACGACGCCTACCCCGAGCTGCTGGCCGCCGATGTCCGCACCGCCGGATCCCGAGTTCGCCCGGACACCCAGGCCTGGCAGCGAGCCGTGGAAGAGGCAGCCCGCCAGGGCCGGTTCGACGTCGTGGTGGAGAGCGCACTCGCCGACCCGGACGAGTTCCGCGAGCAGGCGACGGCCCTGCGGGCGGCCGGGTACCGCATCGAGGTCGTAGCCCTGGCCATCCCGGAAGCGGTCAGCCAGCTCGGCGTCCTGGACCGCTACCTGCGCGCCGCCGACGAGAACCGCCGGTTCGTGGCGTGGGAGAACCACGACACCTGCGCCGCGGGCATGCTGCGCACCCTCGACGTGATCGAGCGCGAGCAACTCGCCGACCGGATCTGCGTGGTGCGCCGCGGCGCCGTTCCGCTCTACGACAACGAACGGACGGACGGCGCTTGGCAGCGTGCTCCGCGGGCGGTCCAGGTGGTGGCCGACGAGCGGGCCCGACCGTGGGACGCACAGGAGACGGCCGTCTTCCGCCGTGAACTGGCCGACGCCGACCGGCGGGTGCATCACGGGCGCCTCGATGACGACCAGCGGCTCGCGGTCGTGCGGGACGCCGAGCGGGCGGCCGCCTGGTCCGAGCCGGTCCGCCGCACCGCGCAGGTGCGCTCCGCACCGCCCGGTGTCGACTACCACCGGCTGTCGGCCGAAGAACATGGGTGGATCTTCGAGAACCTGATCGTGCCCGGCCACGGCGACCGGGCCCAGGCGCAGGAGCAGCCGGTCGCCGTGTACGTGGTGGGGCAGCCCGGTGCCGGAAAGACGGCTGCCACTCAGATGGTCCGCCGTGCGATGCGGATGCGCCGGGCGGTCTGGCTGACCGGAGACCACTTCAAGTCGGCGCACCCCGACTACGGCGAGCTGCTGCGCAGCGAGCCGCGCACCGCCGGAGAGCGGATCCGCGCCGACTACAAGGCCTGGCAGGCGAAGGCCGAGGCCTACGTACGCGAACGGCGCGGCGACATGGTGATCGAGATGGCCCCCGGGAGCGTCGGGCAGTTCACGGCGAGCGCGGACGCCTGCCGCCAAGCCGGGTACCGCATCGAGCTGGTGGTCCTGGCCGTGCGCCTGTCCGACAGCCGACAGGGCACCGCCGCCCGCTACGCCGACGCCCTGCGCCGAGGCGTGGCCGCCCGCTTCACCACCGGCGCCGGGCACGACCAGTGCGTGAAGGCGCTGGAAGCCGTGACCTACGAGGCAGAGACGATGGTGGATGCCGTAACGGTGCTGCGGCGCGACGGCAGCGCCCTCTGGCACAACACGCGCGGCACGAACGGGCAGTGGAAGCGTGCTGCCCGCGCGGCCGCAGCGCTGGTGGGCGAGCAGCACCGCCCGTACACCGACGAGGAGGCGCGCCGGTTCGTGACGCTGCAGCAGCAGCTGCGGTTCGCGCTGCCCCAGCACCGTGACGAGATCGTGCAGATCAGCCGACTCGCCGCGCCCCTGTTGCCCGAACGCCGCCTCCCTCGCCGCCTGCCCACACCGGCGCCCGTACCCAGGGCGCTGCCGCTGCCAGCCGGCTACTTCGGGTCGGGGGCGTCGGAGGCCCACGTCTCGATGCGAGCCTCGTAGACCGCCGACACCTGCACCAGCTGCTCGTCGCTCATCTCCAGCAGACCCTCCTTGTCGGCGACCAGCGCCTGCCGTTCCTCCACCAGAGCGGCCAGCTCATCCGTGTCGCCCAGCCCGGCACGCCGCTTGGCCATGATCCGGGCCGCGTAGCGCTGCAGCAGATCATCGAGTGCTGTCTGGGCACGGGTCTGAGATTCGCTCAGACCCGAGTCGTGCGCGTCGTCCATGAAAGTCCGCCTTCATATCAGGGTGTGTAACCGGCTGAACCTAACAAGCGGCCCACCTGGCCGGTTCGACGTGCGATGCGGCGCGCGACCGGCTGGCCTGCTCAACACGGGGACGGCTACGGTCAGGTGACCGATCATTACCGGGAGGACTGCGTGGCGCGGGACCTGCGAGCGGTGTTCGGCTCCAACGACCGGGAGCTGGCAGCCGACGAGGCGTTCACTAACCGACAGGCCCAGTGGGCGCACGTCACCACGGCGCTCGCCGAGCACCTGCGGCGGGTGAGCGCGCCCGGCTTCGACGTCGAGGACCTGGAGGCGCAGCGCCGCAATGTGCTGGTCTTCCACGGGGTGGGCGGCATCGGGAAGACGACGCTGTCGCGGAAGATCGAGGCCGCGCTCGGCGGTGCCCGTCCCGAGCAGTGGAGCGCGGCCGCCTGGCCCGGAGCGCGGCTCGTCCCCGTACGGATCGACCTCGCGCGCTCGGCCGGCACCGACATCGAGCAGGTCGTGCTCACCCTGCGGCTCGCGCTCGCCGAGCTCGGCCGCCCGCTGCCCGCCTTCGACATCGCACTGCGCCGCTACTGGGAGGCCACCCATCCCGGCGAGCCGCTGGAGGAGTACCTGCGCCGCGGCGGGCTGGCCCGCCGGTTCGGCGAGGCCCTGCCCCAGCAGATGCAGTCCGCGCTCGCCGACGTCGCCCAGGCACTGCTCCTGCCCGGCACGATCGGCTCGGTGGTCGGGGAAGTAGCCGGAACCCTGGTCGGCGCGCTGCGCGAACGGCGCCAGACGGTGCGGGCGTTGGCCGGCTGCGCGCGCCTGGCCGACCTGCTGGACGCCGAGGCGGACATCGACGCGCTCTCCTACTACCCGCACCTGCTCGCCTGGGAGATCGCCCGCCTGCCCGCCACCGAGCGAGTGATCCCGGTCGTACTCCTGGACACGTTCGAGGACGTCGGGGACCGCACCCGCCGCGAGATGGAGCGGCTCCTGCAACGCGTCGTGTGGCTGATGCCGAACGCCCTGTTCATCATCACCGGGCGCTCACGGCTGGACTGGGCCGAGGACGGCCTCGCCGGACAGCTCGACTTCACCGGCCCGCATGCCTGGCCCGGCCTCGCCCACCCCAGCTCCAGCACCGTGCCGGGACCGCGCACGACAGACTCGTCATGGGCGCCCGAACGGCAAGTGCTCATCGGGGATTTCAGTCTTCAGGACTCCGAGGACTACCTCGTGCGCCGGCTCTCCCGCCAGGGACGCCCGCTCATCGACGCCGAGCTGCGCCGAGTGATCAGCGAGCGCTCCCACGGCCTGCCGCTCTACCTCGACCTGTCGGTGATGCGGTTCCTGCAGCTGCGCCGCAGCGGGCGCACCCCCCAGCCGGCCGACTTTGACGCCGACTTCCCCGCCCTGATCTCCCGCACCCTGCAGGACCTCACCCCTGACGAGCGGCACGTACTGCGCTCCGTCGCTCTGCTGGACGCCTTCGACGTCCCCCTGGCCACGGCGGCCGCCGGACTCACCCACGAGGCCGCCGCCCTGCGCCTGATCGAGCGGCCCTTCGTCCGCCACCACCCCTTCGGGATCTGGCCCCACCACCTGCACGCCCTGATCCGCGCCACCCTGCGCACCGCCGACGACCACACCGACGACCGCTGGAGTACGAGGGACTGGCAGCAGGCAGCCGAACGGGCCTTCGCCGCGCTCGAGACACAGTGGCGCACCAGCCAGGAGACCCGGACGCTCCTGGTGGGCTGCCTGCGACAAGGCCTCGCCCTCGCCCGCGACTTCGTCCTCCCGCCCGGCTGGCTCACCGACGCCGCGTGGGCATACGTGGGTGACTCGGTCTGGGAACCGATCACCCTGACCGCGCCCCTCACGCCCCCCGGCGAGGCGGCCGCAGTCACCCCGGCCGACACAGTCGTCGACCTCCTCACCGCACTCGCCCGCCGCCAGCACGAACACCGAGAACACACCGTGAACCGGCTCACCGCCGTCCTCGATGCCGGCCTGCTGCCCGACGAGCTCGTCGAGATGGCCACGTACTACCGGGCCAAGGCCCAGCGCGACCTCGGCCGTTCCGCCGACTCACGCACCGGCATGCAGTACGTCGTCGACCACGGCGGACGACTCGCCCCCGCGGCCCGCCGAGGACTCGTCCACCTCGCCCGCCTCGCCGGAGACTTCACCACCGCCCACGCCACCGCGCAGCACCTCGGCTGGGAAGGACGCCAACACCGCGTCCTGGGCGACGTGTTCTGGCCTCAAGGCGACATGGAACGCGCCGCCACGGAATTCCTGGCCGGACGCACCGAGGCCGAGCAGCACGGGAAAGCCGGCGAAGCCGCCCACAATCAGGCACTTCGCGCCCTCGTGACCGCCTTCACCGACCCCCGCCTCGCCGACGACGAGATCGACCTCGCCCGCCACCTGCTGACCGGCCTCACGCTGCGCGCGACCACGCTCACCGTGCAGATCGCTGCGCTCGTCCGCGATGCCGGCCTCACCGACGATGTCGAGGACCGCGCCCGGCTGCTGCGCACCGAGCTGACCAACGCCGGACTCACCTCCCAGCGCCCGCTGCTCGAACTCGCCCTCGCCTTCCACCACGCCGTCCTCGGCGACGACTCCCAGATCGACGCCAGACTCGCCTGTCTTTCCGAGGTCACGGCCGGCGGCGACTACGCCTATTACACGGACCTCACCTGCTTCATGGCCGACCGGCTGCTCCCCACCGGTCCGGCTCAATCCCTGAACTGGCTCGATGGGGAAACGGTCGTACGGGAGCGCTGGCGGGCCCTCGTAGTCACCCGCCAGTTGGGTCCCGCTACATAGAGGAACACGCGCTGCGACAAAGGGGAGGGGAGGCGCCTTGGCCTCCCCTCCCCTTTGTCGCAGCGTGGTACTCAGAGGCTTCCGTTGCGCACGCTGGTGATGAACGACGTCCAGGCCGTGTCGGTGGTCATCGTCAGGCCGAGGCTGGTGTCCTTGGAGTCGCGTACGGCCACCCAGCCCGCGGTAGGGAGCGCGACCTCTACGCAGGCGCCTTGGTCGCTGCTGGCTGAGCTCTTGAACCAGGCGAGTTCATCGGGGCGGCACACAGGCAGGGTGAGGCAGGGCATTTCGGATCTCCTCTGCGGCGGCGGTTTACCAGGGTGGCGCAGTGCTAGGCAGATCCCTGGTTCTTGAGATCGGCAACAAACGAAGTCCAGGGCCGCGGCTGGAAGAGCAGGAAGGGGCCCTTTTGCTGCTTGCTGTCCCGGACTGGGACGATGCCCGGAACGCGGGCTGACTCGAGGCAGTTCTGGTCGCCGCTGGAGTGGCTGGCCTTGAACCAGGCGGCCATGGCGGGATCGAAGCGTCGGTGCGCGGTCACTTGGTAGTCCCTCTTCTTGTCTGGCGGCGCGGATACACGCCATGGATTCCTCATCTGCGCAGCTAGTCGCGGGTCGCACCCTCGGGCCACACCACCTCGACGGGCACGCCCGTACGTCGCGCGTAGGCGACGACGTCCGCCGTTCCGCCGTACCCGCGGGCCGGCTTCCCGTCCCACACCGCGACGAGCCGGTCGACCAGGCCGACGAGGATCTCGCTGCCCGCCTGGTGAGCCTGTGACGTCGACTCGCGCATGCCGGTGTGGTGCACTTCGGTCGCCCGCGCGAGCAGCTCGTCGTACGTCGGGTGGTGCGACTCGGGCAGGCCCTCGCGGTACTGCTCGGCGGGCACGACGACCTCGATCCGGCCGCCGCGGTCGAGCACCGTCTCTGCGAACCATGCGTCGGGCCCGTCCGCGATGCACGACACCCCGAGCAGCTCGGCCGGGTCGTACTTCCGCAGCTCTGCGGCGAGGGTGTCGCGAACCGTCCGTTCAACCTGGGCGGACAGTCCACGGTGTCCGGTGATCCCCAAACGCACAGCCCTTACCCCTCTCCATCACAGGTACACGCCATGCAGGCGGTCGTCGAAGTCGCGCACGACTTTAGGGGGCGTGGCACCGGAGTATGAGCGGCGCACAGCGCGCGCCCGTTCCACGATGCGCCCCGACTTGTAACGCAATCCCACTTCGAGTGCCCGCGTCGCCATGGTGAATGCGCCGTCAAGGCGTCCTGCGGCGAGGTGCCCCGAGGCCATATCGAGCATGAGTAGTGCCCGTTGCTTGTCATGGCCCGAGCTCATTACTTCGGCGGTCGCGTCTTGCTCGCTGGCCACCCATCGCGGCAGCCCGAGCTGGGCGCCGCATGAGACCCGGGTGGCTGCGACCTTGGCCTCGGTGAACGAGAACACCCACGGCCACGGTGGCGCGTCCTCGCGTTCGATCTGCTGTGCTCGACGAGCTGCTGCTCGCAGTGCCTTGTCGGCTCGGTCCTCGGCGCCGGCCGCGGCGTGGGCGAGAGCCTCGACGCTGGACAGCCACGCGTCGGCAATGGCAGGCAAGTGGTCGCCGAGCTGTTTCCGTGCCGAGCGGGCGAGGCTGAGTCCCTGCGCGGCGTTCCCTGAGTGCGCCTCGAACTGCGCGAGGCTCCCCATCTGGTAGGCGGCAAGTAGGGGGTTGACCGCACGGCGAGCAGCCTTGATCGACGCGCCGTACCACGTGCGGGCCGACCCGTTGTCGCCCATGTCCCAGTGAAGCCACCCGGCGAGGCTCGCGATCTCGCTGCCGACGGCCGCGAGTCTCGCCCGCTCGTCCTCGCCCTCGGCGTCGTGCGCGATCGACTGCGTCAACTTGAGGTGCGAAAGTACCGTTTCGACGAGGTGCCGCGAGGGCGTTGTGCCATCGAGGCGCCGGAAGGCGGCGGTGGCCACGCGAAGGGTGGCCGCTTGTCCGGTCTCGGTCGCGTGCGCTCGCTGTGGGGGCACCACAGAAAGCGTCGGCGCTGCGGCGACCGCCGCGACCCCGCCAAGGAAGCTGCGCCGTTCCACATCGGTTCCGTTTCCATCCCCCCGCGCGGCGATCGCCGCCGTGTGGTCGGCTAACCCGACCAGGTGCGGGGGAATCTGAAGATGGCTCGCTACCCGCGACAGTTGAGCCGTCTCGTACGAGCCCGCGCCCCTCCCCTCAAGGCGTGAGATCGCTGATTGGCTCATCCCGCAGCCCTCCCCGAGCTGCCCTTGCGAAAGGCCGGCTGCGACCCGGGCGAGTTTCACCACCCGGCCGTAGTCGCCTGCTCGTGCAGCATCGCGGATCGCTTGCGCGGACCAATTCACGGGATGTGTTCTCCCCCTCTTGCTACGCGGCGTGGGCCGGAAGTGCGGCACCGGTATGCGCTGCGCGAATCGTCGTATGCAGCCTGCGGGTAGTTGGTGGCTCTTACAGGATGCCCGGGGGTTGAGTGACCGCACTACCCGTCACCGGGAGGACATACATGGTCGACAAGGAACAGGGCGCGCGGCAACTCACCCCGAGATCCGATCAGCCACGCCAGGTGGTGTTGGCGGGGAAGCCGCAATCAGCCCACGAGGCGAGGGAGTTCGCCCGCGAGTACGTGATGCAACGGGAGCCGGGCGCGGCCGAGGACTACGTCGACACAATCGTGTTGGTGACGAGCGAGCTCGTCACCAACAGCATTCGCTACGGCACTGAACCCGGTGACTCCTTCTCGCTCAGGCTCCACACCCGCCACGGCCGCACACGGGTCGAGGTCCGCGACCCCGTGAGGCGGCGCCCGCAGCCGCGGCCCGAGTCCCCTGGCCGTGACCGCGGCCGGGGACTGCTCATCCTGGACGGACTGTGCCATTGGGGCGTTGACGACGCCGCGTTCGGAAAGACCGTGTGGGCCGAAGTGATCGAGAAATGACAACCATGCAGCAACTCACCCCGGCCGTGCCGACCCCCGGCGTGATCGCAACCTTGTCCGTCCGCCCGTGGGTGGACAGCATCGGCGACCAAGGGTTCGCCCCCATGCTGATCACACACCCGACGCCAAGAAGCGACGCCACCACCGCGGACGCCATCGAGGCCCGCATGTTGAGCGTTGCGCACGCCCTCGGCACGGCACCAGCCGACCGGACACTGCCCGACGCGGGCGAACGGATCGCCGTACACAACGGCGTCGTCCTGGTCCACCTCGACGGCACCCCGCACGCGCTCACCACCCGCGCAGGGAACTGGGGGCGGGTCATCCGCGAGATAGGGCACGTACTGCTCGCCGTCGGCCTCGACCCGCTGCCGCCCGCGGCGAACGGCGCCGAGGTGACCGACTACATCACCGCCTCGGTCAAGGCGAACCGGCTGCACTTCGCGGCCGCGAGCGTCGCCGCCCCTGCCCGACGCATGGACGCTCAACCTGAGGTGCCACACCCCTAAGACAGGGCCGCTCGGCGGTCGAGCCCCCCGGGGGCTCCCGCCGAGCGGCCCGCCGGAGCGTCGCCGGCCTCGAAGCCCGGGTCGCAGGCACCTGACAACCCGCGGACTACTCAGTCCGGTCCGGTGACCCGGGGAACTCGTGGCCGCCTGTAGGAGCCTTCCAAGTCAGGTGGCGATGAGTACCAGACGGCGGCCGACTAGGAGTTCGTTCTACCTGCGGCGAGCATGTGGGAACTCGCGGCCAGGAGCTCCGGGTAAGTGTCGGCGAGGCGTGCGGCCGTCAGCGCTGCCCGGAACATCGGCGAGTGCTGTAGTGACTCGCGAGTGTGTTCCTCGGTGGCCTTCAGAGCACCCCAAGCAGGACCTTCGACGCTGTGGATAGTGACGTCGTCGAGGCCGGCCGCGGTCATCTCCTGGATGAGGCCGGCCGGGGTGTGGAAGTAGGCGGCGGTGAAGCCCTTGCGGCCCGGCTCGTGGATGCCGGTGGCAAGGATGTCCTGCACGGCGTCCTGTACGTGCTCCTTGTCGAGCATGGTGGTGGCGACGTGCTCGAACAGGGAGGCGTAGCGGCCGATGGCGGCAGCGGCTACCAGACCGCCCGTTTTGGCGACGCGGACGGCTTCGGTGAGCGCCTGGTCCCGCTCGGCGCGGTCGAGCAGGTGGTAGAGCGGGCCGAGCAGGAGGACGACGTCGAACGAGGCGGTGTCGGCGCTGAGTTTGCGGGCGTCGCCCAGCTCGGCGCTTGCACCGACCTGGGCGGCCTGCTCGACGTGGCGGGGCACCGGATCGACCACATGCACGGAGTAGCCGGCCTCAGTCAGCCACTTCGCGTGGACTCCGGGGCCGCCGCCAACATCGAGGACTGTCGCCGGGGCAGGGGGCAGGTAGGAGCGCAGGATCTCCTGCGTCCGGACGAGTTCGAGCAGACCGTCGGCGCTTCGGGTGAGCCGGGAGGACTCGTCCACGGTCTCCGAGTAGAACGCCAGAACCTCGGGGCTGAGCTGCGGTACGGAAGGCATACCCTGGATGGTCTAGCCTGACCGGTCAACCTGTCCAGAGCATCGGAGTCGGCATGGCAGTTCTCAAGTACGAGTTGATCGCGGACTCTCTGCGGCAGCGCATTGCGGACGGCGAGTTCGGGCCCGACGATCTGCTGCCGTCGCAACGGGACCTGTGCGGGCAGTGGGACGTATCGCGCGCCACGGTCATCAAGGCCTACGACCTCCTGGTCAACGACGGCCTGGTGGTGGCCCGGCAGGGGCAGGGCTTCAGGACCTCGCCGATGCCGGTGGCACGCCCGGCCGGAGGCCGCAAAGCAGGAACCACGCGTGCTGCTGGCGGGCGGGCTTATCGGATCCTCGGGACTCCCAACCGGCTGGCGCCTCCGGCGCGGGTGGCTGCCGCGCTTGGCCTGAGCGATGGAGCCAAGGCGCTGCGCCGCGACCGGCTGATCGAACTGGCCGACGGGTCGCCACTGTCCGTGGTGGCGGCCTGGTTCCCGCCGGAGATTGCCGACCGCTGCACGAAGCTGGCAGAACGCAAGCAGCTGATCGAAGGCACCACGCGCTATATCGCCCGGATGACCGGGCGCGCGCCCGCCCGGGGCATCGATGTGACGACCGTGCGCCGTGGCACCGCAGACGAGGCTGAGGCGCTGTCGCGTCCGCAGCCGTTTGCCGTGGCCGAGGTGCTGCACACGGCGCAGGATGCCGACGGCCGGACCCTGGTCGTGGAATGCGGTGTAACTCCCGAGGGTCTGTGGGAGGACACGCAGACATACCCCATGACCGGCGCTCGCTAGAACCTCCAGATCCCGAACAGGCTTCCAAATAGCGCGAGTTGATAGGGGCCGCGGATTCGGCAATTGCGCCACTCCGCTTGACTGGACCGGTCCACCGGTCCAGTCTTTTGTGTGTCAGGGATCCGATGAAGCCCCCAGCCATCGGCACCTGGAAGCAAGGGAGTTGTGATCGTGGAAACGCTGGACTCGACACAGGTCATCGACGCGGCCGTCCACTGCCACTGGCAGATGGACTACCCGATGATGTACGAGTCCGTGCGGCTGGCCCGCCTGCACGCCCGGCGTCAACTCGCCCTGTGGGGGTGGGTCGGAGACCAGTACGAAGCGACCACGATCGTCTCCGAGCTCGTCACCAATGCCATCTCCCACGGCCGGACAGTCGACCACGTGCTGGGCCTGCAGCTGGCGGTCCTGGAAGACGGCACGCTCCGCATCGACGTCTCCGACCCGGTCCCCTCCTTCCCGCACAGCGGCGAGGAGCCCCATGCCGGCGTCGAGGACGAAGGCGGACGCGGGCTGCACCTGATCCGTGAACTGGGCGGATCCCTCTCCTGGTTTCTACGCGAAGAGGGCGGCAAAACGGTGCGCGCCCACCTCGCCATCTGACCGCCGAGTTCACGCCCCACCTGCCCGTAGTCAGGAGGCGGTTGACTCATGGGCTGCATTTCAGGCTGTCCAACAGCAGACCACAGCAGATGCAGCGCCTCGGGGTGCCCCGAGGCGACGCCGAGACCTCATCTTGTCCACCGAGAGAGGCCGTTCCTATCCACGACCACGTGAGGGGCACACCATGCCCGCATCCAGCTACGACCTGATCGTGACCCCGTTCCTCGAAGGGCACCTCGTCCTGCGCCCCGGATCGGCCCACGGCATCAAGATCGCCTCCCACCGCTACCTCGAAGTGCAGCAGCGCATCGCGACCGACGGGATGCTGCCCGACTGGCTGCTCGACGCCGCGAGGCGCCGCTGGGGCATCGACCTCCAAGAACGTCGGGCGTCCGAGGCCCTCCTCGTTCGCGGGCCCTCGCCATACGGCCACGGCCGCGCCTCCTACGAGGTCAACAACGGTTGCAACTGGGCCTGTGACCACTGCGTCTACGGCGCCAAGCAACACGAAGGCCTGCCCTGGGAGCAGCGCGAGAAGCTGCTGAGCATCCTGCGCGACGCCGGGATCGTCTGGATCGAACTCGGCGGCGGAGAGTGCACCATCGACCGCCTCTTCCCGGAGACATACGCACGCGCCTACGACCTCGGCATGATGGTGGAGATCCTCACCAACGGATCCACCCTCCACCGTCGGCCCATGCTCGACCTGCTCACAGTCCGCCGCCCCTACCGGATCACCCTGAGCGTCTACGGCGCGACGGCAGAGACCTTCGACGGGTTCGTCCAACGCCGCGGTGCCTTCAAGAACTTCACCCGGGGCCTGGCCGCGGCCACCGAAGCCGGCCTGTCCCTGACCCTGAGCGTGATCATCACGCGCCGCAACGCGCACGAAGCCGACGCCATGCGGGAACTCGCCCACCGCCATGCAGCTCGTGTGCGCGAATTCGCGCAGATGTCACCCACCTTCAGCGGCGGCTCCGGCCCCCTCGAGGAGCAGGACCCCGGCAGTCCCCGCCCCGCGACCCCGTTCACCGGATGCGACGCCGGCCACACGTCCTTGAACGTGAACCCCCTCGGCCTGGCGAGCGTCTGCAAAGTCTCCCGCGACCACCCCATCCCTCTCCTCACCGAGGGGGTCGCGGGGCTCGCACGACTCGGCTCCATCGCCGATCGAGCGCTGCATCGACAGGACGCCTGCACCAGCTGCGCCCTGCAGAAGAACTGCACGACGTGCATGCCTCTCGTGAAGCTGTACCGCCGAGCCGATGCACCGCTGAACCGCTACTGCCAGCACACCTGACGAAAGGAAGCCCGCCCATGCCTCCCATCCCGGTGGAGATCACCGAACGGCCGGCCGACACGAGCGAGCCCGACATCGAGTTCGTCGACGACCTCGACACCCTCGCAGGCGGCAACGTCATGCGGGGCTGCGGCAACGACAACCCCTACAACTGACTCACTCGTTGAACCAGAGGCCGCCCGCCAACCGGGTGGCCTCACCAACCCCCCATCCGCACACTCCCGCCGTGGTGACCATGAGAATGCACTGGGACGACCTCCCCCACGCCACCCGCAAGGCCATCGAAGCCCGCACCGGGCCCATCCGCTCGGCAACGAGCGCAGCCGACGGCCTCAACAGCGAGATCGCCCTCACCCTCGACACCCAAGCCGGCCGCATCTTCGTCAAGGGACTGCGCAGCGACCACCCCCGCGTCTGGACGCAACGCCGCGAGGCCGCCATCAACCCGTACGTCGCTCCACTCGCCCCACGGCTGCTGTGGACCATCAGCGACGACCAGTGGACCCTGCTCGGCTACGAACGCCTCGAGGGCCGCAGCGCCGAATACGGACCGCACTCCGAGGACCTCCCGCTCGTCGCCGAGGCCCTCACCACGCTCTCGACCGTGCAAGCCCCCGCAGGCCTCGACCTCAAGGAGATCGGACAGCGCCTCACCGACTACCTCGACATCCCGGGCGAAGCCGAACTGCTGCGCGGCAACACCCTGCTTCACACCGACTGGCACCCCGACAACGTGCTCGTCGTCGAAGGCGCCGCTCGCGTCGTCGACTGGGCCTGGCCGACCCGCGGCGCCCCGTGGATCGACACCGCCTACTGGCTCATCTGGCTCGTAGCCTCCGGGCACGAGCCCGCGGCCGCCGAACTGTGGGCCGCGAAGAATCCCGCCTGGTCCACCGCACCGGCCCGCGCGCTCGAGGTCTTCGCGACCGCCCAGAAACGCCTTTGGGCCGAGATCGCCGACGAGGCACCCGACATCGCGTGGATGCGCAACCTCGCCGACGCAGCCCACAGGTGGTCCGCGCACCGACAGACCGGATAGGGAGGGCACTCGATGACCGACCCAGTCATCCACCCCTGCGAAACGCTCACCACTCGCGACGGCCAACGTGTCGAGATCGACGAGGCGCTGGTGCCGGTCATCCGTGACCTGTGGCGACTCGGATTCGACACGCTCGCGTGCTGCCAGGATGTCGGCGAAGCAACCGCAGCCGTACGCGACCAGGCCGAGCACTCTCTGGGCTACGGTGCCGACGGCTTCATCGCCTTCCACCGCGGCTGGGCCCTCATCAAGCTCCCACTCGTCGACGCCATGCGCCTGGTGGACCTGCTCGCCGCTGAGCCGCTGTTTGCCGAGCGAGTCAGCCGGCGATGGCGCCCCGGTTCCTGGCGGATGAACGTTCCTCTGGAACCACACGGGCTCGCCGACGCAGCCCTGCTTCACTTTCCCGCTCGACAGCTCTCCGCACTTGCCGATGTCCTCGCTAGTCGGTAGGCCACCGGGCACGGTCGCCCGCACAGCAGAGGGGCAGTGACGGCGAGGTGCAGCTCGTCACTCTGGGGTGGCCGTATCCCGGTGTCGCGGTGCGAGTCCGACTCGGTAAGTAACGTCAGGCCAGCAGCTGTTCGACGGAAGGGGTCGGGATGGGGCGTGCGGAGGGGCACTATGTGCTGCTGCAGCGCATCGCTGCCGCGCAGGGAGAGGCCGAGGCGTGGGTGACGCCGAGCTCCGGCATCACACAGCGCAGCGTGGACGTCCTGGCAGACCGCGGGCTGGCCCGCATGGCTAGCGACGAGAAGAGGAACGCGCTGTCTTCCCTGACCGGGCGCCGAGTGCATTGGGCGGCGCAGCTGACCGACGACGGTTGGGACGCCCTGCTGTACGCGCAGGCCAGGGCAGCCACCACCGCCCCCGAGGAGACGCCGCCAGAACTGCAGGAACTCCTTCTGCTGCCGTCCGAGATGGCCGTACTGCGCCGGTACCTCGCCCTGGGCCCGCGGCTGCGCCGCGGACCTGCACCCGGCCTGGAGGACGTGGTGGAGTCGGCCCGCTTCGATCAGGACGCCAACCGCTGGACCGTGCATGTGAATCTGGAACAGCAGGAGTCGATGGCCCGCGCGTTCTATCTCGAACGGCTCGGGGGTTCGGCAGGTCCAGCCAATCGGTTCGCTCGTGCCTACGGCACGATCTACTCGCCCTGCTGACTGACCGCCACGACGGACACATCAAGAGTGGCGGTTGCTTTACGGCAGCCCACCCGTGAGACACGGTGCCGGAGTATCTGCAGGTCACCTCAGCTGGGAGCGGTATATGCGGAGGCCGGTTGCTTTCCCGTATTGCTTTCCCAGGTTGCTTTCCCGTATTGCCTTCCCGCGTTGCTTTCCCGTGTTGCTTCATGGCAGCCCACCCGTGAGACGGGGACGGGGTGTCTGCCCAGGTGGGGGCGGGTCGGGGTAGTGCCGGTCTACGCCGACACCTCTCTCCTGTACACCAGGAGAGAGGGTTTTCTCTTTTTCCTCGCGCCGCCGCTCGCACCCGGCCCGGCTGCCCACGGTCCGTAGGCTGTAGGACTGGCTCTTGGCGGCCGGCGTCAACGCGGCACGTCGCTGGATGGAGCTAGGTGGTGTGCAGTTGGCGGCGTGCTTGGCCGATCAGCTTTTGGGCGTCGGTGCCGAAGACGGCGGACTCGCGCAGGGTGCGCCAGGTGCGCAGGTGCAGTGCGATGGAATCGGCGTCGTCGATCCAGAGCTCTGCGTGCCAGGTCTCGACCATGACGAGTCGCTCGTCATGGATCCAGAACGGCACGGTCGGCGGGATCTTGAGGGACGCGGCGTGAGGAATGACGCCGAGGCGCACGGTGTCCAGCCCGACCAGACCCCATAGACGGTCGAGTTGGGCAGCGAGTACCGAGGGCGGGCAGATCAGGGAGCGCAGTGCGGTCTCGCCGATGAGGATCTCGAACCGTTTGCCGTCGTCATAGAGGAGCTGCTGACGTTTGATCCGGGCGCGCACGGCTGCCTCGGTGTCCTGGGGCGAGCGGTGCAGGTCGGCGTAGCGCGTGAAGACGTGCCGTGCGTAGTCGGCGGTCTGCAGAATCCCCGGGACGGTCGCGGACTCGAATCCGTGAATGACGCTGGAGCGCTCGTATTCGGCAGCCACCGACTGCTGCACCGGCTGGTGCCCGCCGGCGAGCTGGCGCCGCCAGGAACGGATGTGGGACTCGAACCCGCGCAGCCGGGCGAGGAGTTCGCCGTAGGAGTCGGGGTGACCGGTCGCATCGGCCCAGGCCCGCAGGTCGTCGGGCGTTGCGGTCTGTCTGCCGTTCTCGAGCTTGGAGACTTTCGGCTGTGTCCATCCAAGCCGTTCGGCGAGGCGGACACCGGTGAGGCGTCCCTCAGGTGCGGACATGCGCAGTTCACGCAGGCGCATGCCGAGCGCCTCGCGTGCGTGCTGGAAGTCCGTACTCACCGGCGTCCGCGCTGTTCGTCAGCCGGCCACAGCCTGGCGGGCGTGGGCCGATGCGTGGTGCCAGGCGGCGTCCCGGAGCATCGCGTAGCGCACCACCTCAGCCGGCTCCGTGATCAGCTCCACGTCGAGGAGGTCGTCCGTGTCGCTGAAGTTCAACCGGGCGACCAGACGTGAGTCAAAAAGCCAGAAGTCTTCGCTTCCCAGCTTCAGCCGGTCGGCCTGCGCGCGATCCAATGTGCGGATGTCTTCTCCCAGGGCCCGGTTACGTTCGGCGTTGAGCAGCAGGTAGCGCTGGCCCGTCGTCGGTGGATCGTCGAGCAGGCGGACCCGGGCCACGGACTTTCCCGCCCCCGTCTGCCGCCGGATCGTCTCGCAATACCAAGAGTCCATGTCCCAATCGACCCGCCCTTGGGTGAGGAACTGCGCGTACGTGTCGGTTGTCTCGTCGGATGCGTACCGGCGCCGGGTCTCGAGGCGCCACGCGGTGTGCTCGAAGATCTCGAACAATTGGTTGAAGGCAGGGAGGTCGATGACCTGCGCCCGGCGCGTGCGGTCCTTGGGAGCCCAGTCAGAGATGACCTCGCGCGGCACCACGATGGCGGCTTCGCCCGGGCCGAGGTGCTGCAGCTGAGCCAGGTCCTCTGCGGCGGTCAGCGGGGGACCATGCACGATCACGTCGCCGGTTTCGAGGTCCTCGTGGATCGACGGGCAGCCGGTGTCCCCACTGCCCGTGCCGTTGAAGCGGATGTTGCGCGCCATGGCGTCCTCCTCCTGCGTCGCGCTGGACTGTGTGGTTTCGACCGTGCGCTGGAGCCGGTTGACGCCGCTATAGCCCCTCTGGCGCTCCGTGAGCATGGTCACGTATATCGGGGAGGCCTCCGAGAATAACTGCGCATACTTACTGGCTGCCCCAACTCCGCCGGACTGATGCTGAGTTCATGACTACCGCACAGAAGCCGGGTGCGACCGAAGCCGCCGAAGCAGTCGAGGTCCTGCGCGCAGCACTGACAGAGGTCGGGATCGTTCTGCCGTCCCTGGGAGCCGATGAGGCGTCACCTGCCCTGAACCTGGTCAACCTGGGCCGGGTTCATGGCGATGTCGCCCTGCGGCTTGCCGAGGCCCTGCGGGGGAGGCGCGGATGACTGGAAGTCCGTACGTACCGCTGCGAGGTGACCTGGTCTGGGACGAGGCGTCGCGCCGGGTCGGGCAGATCGTCGACCACGTTGGCCCCTTCTGGCAGCTCAAGCCACCCCATGGCGGCGGCCGGGAATGGGACGCCCGCGGCCCGCTGCGTCCCGCCACCCAGGAGGAGCGGCTGTCGGCCGGCGTGGCACTGGCCAACGCTCGCAGCAGAGGGGCATGGCCGTGATGACGCCGACGCCGAAGCGCGTCGATGAGGACTCGTTGTCGCCCCAGTGCGCTCTCGCGCAACGCCCCGGCTACACGGACCTGCACAAGGCGTGCACGCAGCTCGACGACGTACCACTCCCGCACGCGAAGGGGCTGCTGCTGGCCCGGAGATGCCGGTGCGCCTGCCATCAGCCTCGAGCGTCGTAAAGCCCGAGGCCTTGCGACAGAGGAGATACGGCGGTCAGGCCGTCGGGTCGCTGACATTAGCGGCACTGCTGACCGGGGCAGGACCGGCGATGCCCCATACGGCGAGTGAGTGCGTGTACGGATGCTTGGCGACCACCAGCCCGCTCGCCGTGAGGACCACGGCGATGGCGTCTTCGACGGCATCGATGGTCCCGGACTGCAGCCGCTCGGCGGGTCCCCGGTGCCCCTCGGCCTCCGCTGCATCGAACAGTTCGTTGGTCGTGTGCCAGCTGATCACGACATGATCGATAGGGCCCGCGATCGCCCCCTCCCGCTCCAGGTACACCCCCGCGTCACCGGTCTCCACCGCGAGCGGCAGTCCGGCCAGCCGCAGCGCCTGACAGATCCGGTCCACCAGGGCCGCGGGCAGCAGCTGTTCCTCGGGGGTGAGCTTGCGGCTCGGGTCGTACTCGTCCGTGTCGATTGCAGGCGTGAGCACGTCGTCGGCCATGCGGCCCAGCCTGCCTCAACCCGCCTGGCCACAGGCACCGTTGCCGTGATCCCTGTCGGCCGGCCGATGCGATGACGGCCGGCCCGCTGCCCTGCGGAGCGCCGACGGGGCTTCTAGGCTGCCGGTGTGCCGTCCTTCGCGAAAGATCCCCTGTGTATCGCCATGGCCCAGGCCGTGCTGCCCCTGCTCGAGCGCAGCTGCCCACAGGGGGCCGGCGGCTACGGCGGAACCTACGAAGTGCGCCTGGACGACGAGGAAGCCGTCGGGATGGGCGGAGTGGAACTGATCCGTGCCGCAATGCGCAAGGCGGCCCGCTGGCTCGGCTGGAAGGTCAGCACCACGGGGATGATCGGAACTCGCTTCGGCACGATCGTTGCCGTACAGGACCTGCGAGAGGTGCCCGAGCAGCACGCTCAGGCCGTGAACGACGACATGAACGACCGGATGCGTGCCGCCCTGCACAAGGTCTGGGGCGAGGAGGGCAAGCCGCCCGTCCAGCGCCGCACGGTCGCGCTGATGACCCAGGAATTCCGGGCCGCCGTCGGCGACCTGGACAGCTGAGCCGCAGGCCCGGCCGGGCACCACTCGTGACGACGACACCTCTTCCCACGCGATAGCCGAGAGGAAGAGATCTGCTTCGAGCCCCGGGCCGGAGCCGCGAGGGGTACAAGTACCGATATGACGCGTGAGCGGGTGCGGTGGCCGGTCGTGGTGGACAAGGCGCGGGAAATTGTCGACGGGTACGGGCCGCTCAAGGTCACGCTGCGCCAGGTCATGTACCGCCTGGTCTCCGAGGGCGTTCTGCCGCACACCGCGCCGATGTACCGCCGTCTGTCCGCACAGCTTGCCCAGGCCCGTCGCGAGGGCCGCTTCCCCGACCTGATCGACACGGTCCGCGCGGTCCACGTCCGGCCGGCCTGGCCAGACGCGGACGCGTTCGTCCGGCAGATGCCCGGTTGGTTCCGGCTGGACCGTACGGAGGGCCAGAAGCGGGCCCTATACGTCGCTGCCGAAAAGGACACCCTGCGTCAGCAGCTGACCGGCTGGCTTGATGAGGCGGGCATCCCGGTGTTGGTGGTCCGCGGCTTCGGCTCCCAGTCCTACGCCGACGTCGTACGCGACCGCGTCGCCGCCGACCTCAGAGAGGCGGTGCTCCTGGTGGTCGGCGACTTCGACTGCTCGGGCGAGGACATCGAGCGGGACTGGGTGGTGCGCACCGGCTGTTGGAGCCGGGTGACCCGCGTGCTGCTGACCTACGACCAGGTGCGCGAGTACGGGCTCCCGGCGACCGAGGGAAAGAGCGGTGACCCGAGGTGGCCGACCTTCGCCGACCGCTACGGCTTCGACCGCCGGCACCCCGTGCAGTGGGAGGTCGAGGCCCTGGAGCCGGACGAACTGCAGCGCCTGGTCCTCGCTGCCGTCGCCCCGTATGTCGACCGCGCCGTGCTCGCCCAGCAGCTCGCCATCGAGGAAGAGCAGCGTCGCGCCCTGGCCGACTTCCTCAGCGGCTGGCCCACGGAGAACGAGGCGTAGCCCAGAGATGCCGCGTCGGGCGGCCGGTGTCCGCGACGCGGGCACCGAGCTGCTGGGAAGTCTGGCTCGGGCCGAGCGGTGTATTCGCGGCGACGAGCTTCGGCCAGATCCCCCCCCGGGATCCGCGCTGCCCTGCACAGTAGAGAGGGCTACGCGGCCTCAGAAAACTCCGGGTCGTCGGCGTTCACGACAGGCTGGGCTGCCGCCTCGTGCTTGAGCAGCGAGCGCTTCGCGACCGCCTCTGGCCCGTCGAAGTCAGCGAAGAATCGGTGAGCGACGATGAAGGACGCCAGCTCGTGCTCTCGCTCGCGCAGCCGGTCGAACTCCGCCGCGTCCTCAGCCGGCCAACCGCTGGTGGCAGGCCGGGAAAACGGCTTCCACCCCTTGATCTCCATGCCGTCGTGCGGCTCCCGTGACCAGGGCAAACGGTTCTGCAATGTATGGAGTGCAGACCGGATCTCGTGCATCTCACGCTGAGCGTCGAGCAGGTCCGTCGGGAAGGATGAGGGGGCATCGGTCATGGTCGTGATGCTAATGCGCCGGTATGACAGCAAGCGGCTTGCTGTGTTGGTGAAACACCCTGCTCGCCCACCTGGACTGCGGGATCGTCGTCTCGGGCACCCTGAGCTGCGCATGATTCGTATCTGCCGCCCGCAGAACCACGTTCGAAGGAGAACACGACCGTGCCATTCGACCCCGACCGCCCAGCCCCGGCGAACGGGATGAAGGTCCGCACGGAGTACGGCTGCATCCTGGCGGGAGCGGACGAACGCGGATGCTGCGTGATCCATGAGCTGTGGATCGCCCCCGAGCACCGCGGAGGCGGTGAGGGGCGCGTCCTCGTCGACCGCGTTCGCGCCTGGGCGAGGGAACGCGGTCTGGCGCCGCTCATCGTCCACTGCTCGCCCCGCAACCAACCCGGTCGAGCCTTCTACGAGGCACTTGGAATGCGGGCCGTGTCGGTGGTCTACCAAGACGATCTGGCCGAGTAGCCGCCGCCAACACCACCCGCCGCCCAGCCCAGGGCACAGGACCTGCCCGGGGCCCCGATGGTCAAAAAATGACCATCGGGCGCCAGCCGTTCGGAGGCCTCGTCCGTTCGAGGGAACAGGCGGCTCGGGGCTTCGCCCGGTGCTGCCGTGCCGGTTAGCATCCTGCCCGGCTAGTGGCGTACTGCCGATCACCGCCCGTTTCCGGAGCCACGCCGCCGGATGCGGAGGTCAAGGTCCTGCGGGGCCCGCTCCCAACCGTTCTGCGTTCCGTCGTGTCCACGGCAGTCGTACGAGCCGGAACCGGGGCGTGGCCCGGTACCGGCCAAGGAGTACGTCATGCCGAAGAACCAGTCCACCGCCGCGCAGCGCGCCCGCGGAGCGAGCCGGAGCGGGAGCAAGTACACCGAGGCCCTGCGCCGCGCGGAGACCCGCGAGGCGCCGCGCACACCGCATGTCCTGCGGTTCCTGGCGGAGCGCTCGGGGAACCTCTACCACCTCGTCGGCGGGATCGCGGCGGCCTGGGCACACAGCGGTCAGCGGGTCCTGCTCCTCGAAGAAGCCGAGGACTACTGGCGCTTGACCATGAGCGGCATGAGGCGCAGCCGGAGCCGCCGCAAGAAGGAGAACGAGCCGGCCACCCCGCCGGAGCCGACGTCCAGCACGCTCTGGTTCTCGCCAGACGGCCGCGGTCTCCTGACGCGCCACAGCTGCATGTGGCAGACACGCCGCCCGGCGCAGGAGAGCGACCGCGGCTTCCCGCACACCGACCGCAGCCCGCTCGCGGCTGCGGTGGCCGATGCAATCGACGCCTACGACGTGATCGTTCTTCTGCCGAGGTACTGGTCCTACCCCGATCGTGAGTTCGCGACCTCGCACGTCGTGCTTGGTGAGATCGACATCTTCCCCGACGTCGACTGCAGGACCGTGCTCCCCGGCCCTGGAGGCGAAGAAAAGGGTGTCCCGCTGAGCCCCGAACAGAGCGCGGCGGTTCTGCGCGAGCGCTGCCTGAGTTTTCTCTTCGGATCCCCTCACCCGCCCATCACCCTGGACGGGGTGATCTGGCAGTCGAACTGGGACCTGCCCGGAGACGGGGACTACCTGGCGGGAATCGACCGGGACATGCTCCGCGCCGGACTGCGCCCCTTGGGCTGGTCGCTCGCCCGGCGCCGGCCCTACCCGCACAAGCAGCTGCCCGAGGCCGACCAGATGAAGGACCCCGTCTTCGCCCAGCGGTACCGGCCCGTCGCGGAGCGCCTGCGCATGGCGCTGGATGCCCGCCCCCCTGGCAGGAACTGACCTGTGAGGGGCTGGCCCGTTCTGTTCTGAGCAGAGGTGCGGACGCCTGGGACACGCCCTGTCCCAGGCGTCCGAATTGTCTGACTGTCCCAGCCGTGCTGGGACATCAACCCCCTGTTATGCCTGGTGGCGGCAGGCCCCTGGGACACGCGGAGGAGCTGGGACACCGGCTGAATGCTGCGTACAGAGCCGCCTTTGCACGGTCGACCGGTCGCGCTGCGTCCGCGGCAATCGATGTGACGGGACCGGGTGTCAGTGGCCGCGGCTACGGTGCGGGCATGGTGGGAAACGAGGAGACGCGCCTGATCTTTTTGCGCGGGAACTCCGCCTCCGGGAAGTCATCCGTCGCGGCCGGCCTCCGCCAAAGGTTCGGCCGCAACCTCGCGATCGTCGCCCAGGACAACCTCCGCCGTATCGTCCTGCGCGAACGCGACCGGCCCGGCGCCGCAAACATCGGACTGATCGACCTCACCGCCCGCTACGCCCTGGACAACGGCTTCCACGTCGTCGTCGAAGGCATCCTGTACGCCGACCGCTACGGCCCGATGCTCCAGGACCTGGCGCGCGCCCACCGGGGCGTCACCCGGTGCTACTACCTGCACGTGCCCTTCGAGGAGACCGTGCTCCGGCACGCGACAAAGCCCGACCCCGACTATCTGGCGCAGGTCAACGAGGATCACCTGCGCGACTGGTACCGGGACAAAGATCTGCTGCCCGACGGCTTGGAGACCGTCATCGACGCATCCAGCGCCCTGGACGACACGGTCCAGCAGATCCTGCGCGAGAGCGGCCTGGACCGGGTACTCCCGATCGACCGGTAAAGAGGAAACGAACCCAGAGGGGAGCATGCCGATGGAGGGCTTCGCCGAGACCGAAGGCGAGCTGTGCCCGGACTGCAAAGCGGGTCCCAGCCGGGAAAACACCTGCGTCGGGGTGGGCTTGCCGATCCAGATGTGGCACACGCCCGGCTGCCCGCAGTGGACGATCATGCAGATCGACTGGGAGGCCGGCACCCGGCGCATCAAGGAGCAGGACGCGTGGGCCAAGGACGTCTTCCCGGCCGCGCATGAACGCTTGATGCAAGCCGTCGCCGCGCTGCCGCCCGACACTGCTGCTCAGCCGTTCGTTGCCGCCCTGACCGAGCTGGTCCAGGCGCAAGCCGACACCACCGGCTTCGTCGTCCTGCACCGGTGGGTGGAAATCCTGGAACGCCACTTCCCACCCCAACTGCCGGACCCCGAGCACACCACCGAGTAGCAGCGGATTCGGTCAGTAAGACGGGGCCCAGGGAAATATCCCGGGCGCCGCCTTCCGGAGTACCGGGCCGTGTCGCGTGCGCTGCGTTTCGGGCTGGTGGCGCGGTGGCTGAAGGTTGGTCGTCCGGCTCAGTCCTCCAGCTTGGAGATCAGTCCGCGGCGGCGCAGCTCGGCTGTGTAGGCATCGAGCGCGCCCGCCAGGACGACGATATCGACCGCCCGGTGCGCGAGCTGACCCGCTAGATCGGCCACGGGCCGTTGGGTGTTGAGGTTGTTCTCCCGGAACTCGGCCATCGGGCCATACCCGCGTCCGGTGCCGGAACCGAGTTCCCGGTACGCATCCGAGATCCCGTGCATGGCACCCATCAGCGCAGACTTAGCAACGCCGAACTTGTCGAACAGCTCCTCTTCACTCAGGCCGGCCACATTCGGATGCGGCACATACGGATCTTCCTCGACGGCGTTCTCATCAGGCGTGCTGTTCATGCTCGTTTCCCTTTCCTTTAAAGATCAGCCAGTGCGGTGGACGGTGATGCGGGCGCCGACGAACTGTCCTGCCGCGGCCGCTTCGCGCATCAGGCGCGTGCGCGCCTTCTGCTCCGACGATGCGGGCAGGCCGGCGAGGCCGATCGTCCCGACGTACAGCACGCTCCATCCGAACTGCTCCACCCCCGCGATCCACGGGGCCGGCGGGTTGATCGTGCCGGTGTAGAAGAGCGTCCCGTCCGGCTCTGCCACCGTCAGCTGCGCGACACCGCCCCCGTCGGGTGTGGTGTACGTGGCCCGCCAGCCGTCCGCGTGCGCCGGGGCTTGGCGCATGCGCCCCACGGGGGAGAAGCCGCGTGCCAGGACGTGGGAGGCGAGGACGTCGAGGAGTTCAGAGCCGTCCCCGGTACCCGTGGCGGCGTACACGGGTGCAGCGAGTTCGGCGATCAGGGTGGGCAGGACGGAGTTGCCGTGCTCGACAGTGGCGGCGGTCATCTGCATCGTCATGCCCGCATCCGGCTGTGCCGGCGGGCGTCCGGGAGTACGAGGCTCGGGGATCTCGACCACCGCGGAGGCGTGACAGCGTGCGTGCGCGTACCGGATGTGCGCGACATGCCCACCGATGCGTACGACCACGTTGGCCGGCTCGTCGGTATCGATCTTCTGCTGGCAGGTGAGGCAGATCGCGTGATGGAGGGTGACGGCCCCGGCCTTGGCGGCCCCGTCCGTTCCCAGCACGGCACGCACATCAGTGCTCATTCGGATATCGGTCATGACACGCCCCCACGGTTTGCCGTTGGCGGTGCACTGGTGGTCAGCACACCGCATCTGGGTCCGACAGACAGGAAAATCAGCGTTCAGGGGGCGGGCCGAGCGGCCCGCCCGTTCACCTCCCCGTTCAGGCCGCCGCCCACTCCAATCCGAGGCCGGCGAGAGTGACGAGCTTGTCCTCCGTGAGCTTGGCGCGTCGGCTTTTCTGGTTCATGACCCAGACCCCGAGCTTGACCGCATGTTCCTGGCCGTCGATGACGACTGTTTCTACGTGACCTCGAGGGATCGCCACCGACCCCGTACGCGCCGTGTACTGCGCAAGGGCCCGGGCGCCCTTCTCGAAGGCTCCAGATGCCGCCTTGGACGCCTTCACGGGGGCAGCCTGCTCCGGGGGCAGCGGCACGATGCCGAGCTGCTCCAGGCGCTCGCGCTGACCGTCCATCAACGCGGCCCACACCTCGGGCCGACGCTGCTTGGCGAGCCACTTCCCGATGTCCATACCGTGGACCGTGACGCCGGGCTCGACGTACACCAGGACGCTCTCCTCGGCGACCATCTCCCGCAGGGCCGCGTAGTGCCGCTGCCACTCCGCCGGCCAGTCCGGGTTCCAGTCCTCGTCCACGGCCTCCAGCGCCGTCTTCCACTCGGGGTGATCGTCCAACGCGCCCGGGCGGCGCAAGTTGCTCAACCACTGTCCTACCGGCCTGTCCAGGGCCACGGCAGACCTCGGAGCACAGAGGCTCCAGTGCTGCTCGTAGTACGCCTTCGCGGCCTCCAGGTTCTCCTGGAACCGCTCATCCGCGAGGCTCCAGACCATGCCCAGCTTCTCCAGCCGTGCGGCGCGCTTGCCGGTCATCTGCCCGGCCCCGTACGCCCGTCGCTGCTCCGCGACCCACTGCCCGAGCGGGAACGCGCCCTCCCGGTGTCCGTACGGAACTCGGGCATGAAGCTCACGTTCGGTGAACGTCTTGAGCGACGCCCAGCCGCGACCCCAGTCCTGGCGCTCCGTGTCGATCACGTTGAAGGAAATCCAGTTCGCGACCATCACCGGATCACGCGGAGCCGCGAAACGGAGCAGCAGACGGGATTCGTCCTCTTCATCTTCGGGCGCGGAACCGATGTACTCGGACGGCTGCACAACGTCCTTCTGCGGCTCCTGCGGAATCGCCAGCAATTCCACGGCCTCTTCATCATGAGCCCGCAGACCCTCAAGAACCTTCACCAAAGGCCGGTACGATCCCGACGTGAACATGTCCTCCGGCTGCTCATCGGGCTGGAGGAAAATCGGCACGATCAAAGAGGCGAGCTTCCCTTGTCCCGGCTTCTGACGCAGCGCCCGGCCGATCGCCTGGACGATGTCGTGCGGAGCGCCCTTGGGGTCCAGGAGGGCCACGGAGTCCACGGCCCGGATGTCGACGCCCTCGCCCAGGACCCGGCAGTTCGAGAGGACCGCGCGCCGGGCGGTGGACCCGAACTCGCCCAGGACCTCCCGCCGGCGCTCGGGGACGTGCTCGCCGCACAGCCAGTCCGCCCAGACCTTCGACGGGTACTTCTCCGGCTGGTCCGCGTACAGCCGCTTGGCCACCCGCTCCAGGCCCTCCGCGTACGCCTGTGCCTCTATCGTCCGGTGGTGGAAGGTGATGCAGGTCTGGAGCTGGTGCTCCTCCATGGTGTGCAGCAACGCCGCCTGGAGCGCCCCCAGCCGCTGCCCCCGCACCTCCTCGCTGCGCCGCTCCTCGCCCATCAGCCGGTCCGGCGTGACGACCGGGTCCTGGAGCTCCAGGACGATGATCTGGTACCGGGCGAGCAAGCCCCGCGAGACGGCCGACGCCAGCGAGAGCTTGTACAGGACGGGCCCGAACACGGCCTCGTCATCCATCGAGGCCGCCATCTCCTTCGGCGA
>NZ_JBLWQQ010000001.1:7377500-9378844 GCF_049310305.1 Streptomyces anthophorae | reverse complement strand
GACGCGGCGAAGGCACTCGCGCTGGGGGCGACCGCGGTCGGGGTCGGACGGCCGTACGCCTACGCCCTCGCGGCCGGGGGCACGGACGGTGTGGTGGCACAGCTGCGGGCGCTCCTCGCCGAGCTGGATCTCCTGATGGCCATCGACGGCTTCCCGACCCTGGCCGACCTGCGGGCAGCGGGCACCGTCCGGTACGGGCCTGAACTCCTGCGCGCAAACGGGACACCAAGATCGTCACACGGACCGGGAGAGGTACTCATGACCACGCAACAGCTGCCGTCGTTCCGGGAAGTCCTGGGCCACTTCGCCTCCGGGGGTGACCGTGGTGACCGGCATCCATGACAACGAGCCGGTGGGCTTCACCTGCCAGTCGTTCTCCTCGCTGTCCCTGGAACCGCCACAGATCGTCATCCTGCCGGGACGGACGTCCACCACCTGGCCGCGCATCGCGGCCGGCGGCCGATTCTGTGTCAACATCCTCGCCGACCACCAAAGCGACATCAGCACGACCTTCGCGACGCCGGGCATCGACAAATTCGCCGACGTCGCATGGACCCCCTCCCCCTCGGGCCTGCCCCGACTCGACGAGACCTGCGCATGGCTCGAGTGCACGGTCGCGGCGGTCCACCCCGGCGGGGACCACCTGATCGCCGTGGGCACGGTCCATGATCGCGGGACCACGCCGCACACCCGTCCCCTGCTGTTCCACCGCGGCCTCTACGCGGGCATGACCGGACTCCAGCCCCGGCCGGCCCTGCCGCACAGAAGGTCCGCGTGAACCCGGACAGGCGCCGGCTCCCCGGCAGGTCGGTGGCCGTGACGGCAGGAGCAGCGACACCGGCCGTGTTCCACGGGGGCACCCGCGCCGACGCCGGGACCGGTCACGAGCACACCATGCGACTGGCCATCGAACAGGCCAGGAAAGAACCCCAGGCGGCCCTTCGGTGCCGTCATCACCGCCACCCGCACCGGCGACGCCCTGGCAAGCAGCGCCAACGACACGGCGGGCGCCCCCTGCTGCACGGCGAAGTGGCCGCCCATGAACGACCTGCGTACGCCGCCATGGCCACCAGGGGCGGGCCACCACCCTCTACACCACGGGGGAACCCTGCCCGATGCCCAGGAGCACGACGGCCCGGTGCCCGGGCGAACCCGAGACGCGCCGTCCGGACAAGCCCGGTCGACGAAATCCGCCGTACCGGAATCCCACCGTGAGACCTCACCGCACAACACGTGGCTGCCTCCGCGAAGTCCTGCTACGCCCCGCAACTGCCCCTGGGAGGCGTACTGGAACAGCACACGAACCGCCTGTTCCAAGAGGCCCGACGCCCTGCGGAGCCGACCGCCCCCGCAGCACGGCCGGACCACGACGGCACCAGCCACGGCCGTACGACACCCCCTCCCGGACCAGCTCCGCAACAAGGGAGTTGAGAGCACGAGGTTCGACACCGTCAACGTCGGCGTGTTCCTGGGCCTGGACGCCGGCAAGACCACCCACCAAGGCGACGCGCTGCGCCGGCACTCGGGCCAGAACACACACCTGCGCCGCACTCGCCACCAACGGTGAGGACCCCGCGGCGCTACGGCCCGGGAACCGGCGGGCCGGCGGGCGGCCACGACGGCTTCCCGAACCGGGCGTCCACCAGCCCGGGCCGGTGGACGCCCGGCCGACGAGCAGCTGCCGCCTGACGTCGATTGCACACGGACCCCGCCCCCGCCCCGCCCGGGCGGGGCGCGGTGGAGTGGGGTGGGGTGGGGGGTGGGGTGGGGGTGGGGGTGGGGGTGGGGTGGGGGTGCGGTGCGGTGGCGGCGCGATGGGGTGGCGGCGCGGACGAAGAGCCGTCCTCACGCCCCCGGGCCGCTCCCGGTCAGGGCTTCGCGCACCCGCCGGAACGCTTCTTGCGGGCCAGGACGCGCAGGCCCACGCCGGTGGCGACAAGGAGCGCGGCGAGCGCGGCGAGGATGCCGCCCCGGGACTCCTGGCCCGTCTCGGCGAGCTGCGGCCCGCGCGGGGACGGGGCGGCCGGCGCCGTCGGCGGTGCCGTGACCGCCGGCGCAGAGGAGGAGGGCGCGGCGGGCGGCGTCGACTGACCGGCCGGCGGACCCGTCGTGCTCGCACTCGGGGTCGGGGTCGGGGGTTGGAGTCGAGGGCGTGGTCGTGGGAGGTGTCGTCGACCCGCTCGGGGTCGGGGAGGGCGTGGGCCGGTGCTCCCACCACCGACGACGGCGTGGGCGCGGCAGGAGTGGGGGCTTCCTCCTCGCCGTAGCCGGAGGACTCCTCCCCCGAACCGGAGCCGTACCCGTGGCCGTGGTCCTCGTCGCCGTACCCGGCCGCGGGCGCCGGGGTGTCCGCGGTCCCGTACCCGCCCTCGCCGTCCAGTGCGTCGGCCGGGACCTTCTCTTCGCTGACGGCGCCCGATGGCCCGGCATCGGCGGCCAGCGCCGAAGCCGGGGCCGCGGCACAGCCGATCGCGGCGGCCGTCACGGCCCCCACCACCACCCTGCGCACGCCGGCCGGCAGGCCCCCACGACTAAAATACGTGTAGTTTTCGTGCATAACGGTGATAATCGGGCGGCAGCCTGGCACAGACAAGGCAACGCGCCGTCCGGGCACCTGCCCCGCAGGACAGTCGTGACGCAAAACCCGACAGCGCCCCCACCACCGCCCGTCGACCGCGATCCGGTGGGACGAGGTCCGCTGCACGAAGAACCCGCAGCACCGCCCGACAGACCCCCGCACCTGACGGGGCGGCTTGTCCACGAGAACGGGGTCCGGCCTGCTCCCCGTGGTGGCGCACACCGCGTGCCGCCGACCTCCGGCCGACGGCTGGTGATTTCACCCGGAACACCCGGAAGACACCGGCGGCGAGAGGGCCGGCCAGGGAGGCGCCGCCGACGACATCGACGTAGGCCGCAGCTCCCAGAGGTACTGCTCCCGTCAGCAGCGGGCGGCCCTGTCGTGGCACTCGCCGCGGCCGGGCCGGCATCCAGGCGCAGGCCCGCGGGGATGCCCGCGGGTGTCCGGCACTCCCCCGCTCCCTCGCCTCGCACTGCCGGCCGACGGCATCAGCGGCACGGGACGCGGCCGGGAAGGAAACCCTCCGGCCAGGCAGAGCCCAGCGGGAAACCGGAAGCCGGAAGCCGGAAGCCGGGGTCGAGTGGCGGGATCCCGGGGTGCGTGGCGGGGTTCGACGGAATGTTCCCGCAGGTCAGCCCGTGTGAGGCAGGACCACGATCTGCACGTCGTCCTCGTAGATCACGCGCCCCGGGTCGGTCGACTTCACCGCGCGGCAGTCCACGCCGTGCGCTGACAGGATCTCCAGATACCCCGCCACCCGCTCGATGAGATGGGACGCCGAGGGCTTGAACCAGGCCGCGGCCCCGGGATGGACCGCCGGGTCGTACACACTCGGGTCCACCGTCGACGGGTCCGGATAGGCGGCGTCGTACCACGCATTGTTCTCGCTTCGGAACCGATCCTGCTCCGCCGTCAGCCGCCCGGTGCGGGCAAGGTTGTTGACCAGCCCGAACACACCCTTGAACTGGCCCCGCTCATCGGACACGGCCGACTGGAACCGCACATACTCGATGGACATCACCCGATCCTGCCACGCGCGTGCCGGCGCCGGGAGGGGGGTTCTCCAGGCCGTGCCGAAGCCATGCCAGAGCGGGCGGGGCCACGGGACGGCAGCCGCCAGGAAGCCGCTGCGGAAGGGCCGTTGGGGCGCTCCCCCGTGATTCGGAGTGATTCGGACGCCAACCCCCGCCAGATCACCGGCACGGCTTGCGAGGGCAACGACGCTTCAGGCGGCGGACCTCCTCCCCGACGGCTCGGAGCCCGGGCACATCGGGACACCCCGAAACCCGGACCGCGCGAACGACACCGTCACCGCACTGAAGCCGGCGACCGACACCGGCCCCGCGGCCGTCACGGCAGACGCCCGGGCACCACGGCCGAACCGGGGGGCTGCAGGCCCGTGCGGCTACCAGTTCATGTGGCGGGGCATACGGCACTTCCCGGCGAAGTCCGTCGAGGGGCAGTCGTCGTCGCCGATCGCGATGACGAGCGCCGCGCACAGCGCCAGCACGACGAGGACGACCACCAGGCCGGTACGGGTGAGCAGGAACCGGCCGAGGCGGGTCCCGGTGCGGCCGGGGCGCCGGCCGCGCGGCACCGTGGCCCGGCGCAGGTTCCAGACCGCGCAGACGGCCACGGTGACGGCCCCGAAGGCGGCCGACACCCCGCCGTCACGGAAGAGGCCCTGGGCGACGTAGGCGACCATGCCGCCGAGGAACAGCGCGTACATGACCCGGACGAGCACCTTATTGATCACCCTCGTCCCCCCGGGGTATCGGCGTGCCACTGCCACCGGCCGAAGCGGGGGCGCCGCAGGGCGGCCCTCACCGCCGTACCGCCCGGACTGCCCCGTGGCCGGCGGTGAGGCCCAGGGCGCCGCAGACGACGATCGCGACAACCCTCGCCAGGGCCCGCCTCTCCATCCCCGCCCCTCGCCTTCGTCGTCCGGCCGGGCGGTGCGGCGGTCCCACCACCGGTACAGCAAGGCTGTCGATGTGCCCAGGGGACGCTGGGCGGCGAGCCGGCCGCGGAGGAAACTGATCACGGGAGTTCGTTACGGGTCTCACACCCGCCCAAGGGGGGCGAGGAGTCCGGACAGCTCCCGGCCCGGACTCCTCCCCGTACCGACTCGACGCCGCCCTCCCCGCGAACCCGCCGCCCCACGGTCCGCCGCGCCATGCCGCCGGCCGCGCGCGAGAGGGCGCAAGCCAGCCCGGCCCGCCCTGCCGCCGATCCACACGCCGCAAACCACCCCCTGCCCAGCTTCCGCCCGGGGCGAGCGCGGAGGCGCCGAGAGCTCCCGGCTTCCGCCCACGGGCCCGCACCCGCAAGCCGCGCAGCCCCCGGCCGTGGGGTTCTGAGGGCGCCCCAGCCGTGTCGTCACCGGCCGCCCCGGCCCGCCCCGGTTCAATGACCGTGCCAAAACCACTGACCGGCGACGTGCCCGCCCCGCACCACTGCCCGTCACCGGACCGGAGACACGGGGCGAGCAGAGACAGGAGAACCCCCATGCGCATCCGCACCCTGTTCGTGTCCACCCTGCTGGCGGCCTGCGCCGTCCTCGGCGGCGCCGGTATGGCCGCAGCCGACGACGACGGCCCCCAGGAACTCACCCCCAGAGAGCAGGCCGGCCTGGAAGCCGCGACGTCGATCGTCGACGCCCTGCTCGGCGGGGGCGTACCGATCACCCGGTAACACCATGGGGAGCCCGGAGCCCGGAGCCGTCACCGACCTGTCTCCACGCACTACCCCAGGGGGCAGGGGCTGGCGGCGGGGTGTCAGGAGCAGGGCCGCAGGCCCAGGGCCGGTGGAACATCTTCCAGTTGTCGCGGGCATGGAGGGCGAGTTCGTCATGTCCTGGCCGTACGTGACGTTCGCGTCGGGGGGCCACGTCGCCCGGGCCGCGGCCCGGCACGGACAGCAAGACCTGCCGCTCGTCGACGCCGTCGCCGGCGTCGACGAGGAGGAGGTCCAGGTCCGGGCGCGTGCGGGCGGCGAGACGGGTCGCGGTCTGCTCACTGTCCCACGGGCGTCCCCCTCACTCCCCCGCGTCACACCATCCGTGAGGAGATACAGCGGAGCCACCTCCAGCGGAGCCACCTCCAGCGAAGCCCTCGGGCCGGTGCGCACCGGCGGAGACTGCCGGGCTCCGAGCGGATCCGGTCTGTCGAAAGTGGTGATCCGTACATGGCATGCTGCTCACCGGCCCGCGCGTGGCACCGGCCGGTGCCACGCGCGGCCACCCGTCCCCTGATCAGTTCCTGCCTAGGTGAGCACCACAGTGAAAGAAAAAGTGAGATTCCCCAGCGTCGTCGGCCCCGAACTGGCCGGGGTGATCGACCTGCCGGACGGCGAGGTTCGCGGCTGGGGGCTCTTCGCACACGGCTTCACCCTCGGCAAGGACTCACCGGCCGCCTCCCGCGTCAGCAAGCAGCTGGCCAAAGAGGGCATCGGCACACTCCGCTTCGACAACCTCGGCATCGGCGACTCCGACGGCGACTGGGGGGATGGCTCCTTCACCGTCAAAGTCCAGGACACCATCCGCGCCGCCGCCTTCATGGCCGACCGCGGCACCCCCGTCGACCTCCTCGTCGGGCACTCCTGGGGCGGCGCCGCCGCCCTCGCCGCCGCCCGCGAGATCCCCGGCCTGCGCGCGCTGGCCACCATCGCCGCACCCGTCGACCCCAGCCACGTCGAGCGCCAGTACGACTCGGTGCTGGACCGCGTCCTCAGCGACGGCTCCCACCAGTGGTTCGTCGGCGGGCGCACCCTCGTCCTCAAACGCGCCTTCGTCGAGGACGTCCGCAAGGCCCACCTGCGCGAGACGATCGGCGAGCTCGACCTTCCCCTCCTGGTCGCGCACTCCCCCACCGACTCCACCGTCGGCATCGACAACGCCGCAGAAATCTTCCAGGAAGCCCGCCACCCCCGCAGCTTCATCTCCCTCGAAGGCGCGGACCACCTGCTGACCGCGCGGGGACAGGCGCAGCGCGCCGCACACATCATCAGCGCCTGGGCCGACCAGTACCTCGACGAACCACGCCCCTGACCTCACGGTCCCGCGCCGTTGTGTGAACGTCTGCACTGGTGCAGAGCACCGGCCGGCCCCCGCGAGAAGGTGAAGGTGGGCGGGCACCACCGTCATGCGAGGTGAGCGGGACCGTGCGCCGCCATACCGGCCCCCGCCGGCCCCGCCACCGCCGTCGGGTGCGGCGCGGCGACGGCCCGCCACCACTTGCGACCGGGCTGCGCATCGCCTTCGTGGGCAGGACCACCATCGCCGCCCGTGACAAGCAGACGGCCGCGGTCTCGTTGTCACGGGTGGCTTCCTGCGACCTGCCCGGTGGTTTCGGGCTAGCCGCCGGGAAGGGGGTCGGGGTAGCGCTTGAGGACCTGGGCCGGCTGGTCTTCGTCGGTGGGCCAGAGCACCACGTGGTAGCGGTCCTCGCCGTCCAAGGCGTCCTCGGAGAGGGTGTTCAGGCCGTGGGAGCAGATACGCACGGCATAGTTCCCGGGGGCCAGGGGGATGCGGGGGATCTCGTCGCGGGTGTCCTGCATGGAGACCAGCAGGCGCCCGGAGGGCAGCGCGAGACGGGCCTGGGTGACGTGGTCGGCCCGCTCCAGTTCACTGTCGCCGGCCGGGGGCGTGCGGCGCACATCCACGGTGACCGGCACGGTGAAGGGGCGGGCGGCCCCGATCGCGACGACGCCGGGCGCCGTGTTGATCCAGTTGCCGGCCAGGGCGTCGAACCAGGCGTGTCCGGGCTCGCCCAGGCGGGCGTCGTCGTCCTGGAGCAGCAGGGTGGAGTAGTCGGCGAGAACGGTGAGTTCGTGGCGGGAGAGCAGGCCGGGGTCGCCGGGCGGCGCGGTGGCGGTCATCTGGACGTGGGCTCCCTCGGGCAGTGAACGGTCCGGGCCAGCGAGCCGCGAATGCGCCCCCACGCACCCACCGCCCTACCCGACGACCCGCACACAGCTGCCACCGCACCGCGACGCCACTGCAACCCCACGCTATCCCGCCCCTGTTGAGCAACCCACAACAGCCACACCCGAACACTCCACAAGCGCCTCACTGCCCGCACAGACACCCTGACAAAGCCCCCCCCAACCCCTGGAACCCCCAGCAGCAACACACGGCGAACCGACCCCGGGACCGAAAGCCGGGCCACACCCGCCGGCACCGGACGCCGCCTGCCCGCCCGCCCAGCCGGCAGCCCCCGCCGGAACACCCCCTCACGCACCGATGAACACACCGATCCGCACGGACGCACCCAAGAAAGAGGCCGGCCCCCGAACAGGGCCGGCCCCTCCCCATCACCTCGAGACGCCTCAAACGCCTCAGACGCCTCAGACGCCTCAGACGCCTACAGCGACGGCAGCGTCTGCGCCGGATCCACACCCGGCAGCGTCGGCAGCTTCGGCAGACCCTCCAGATCCGGCGCCGGCAGATCGCCACCCAGCACGATCGCGACCACCACGTTCACCGTCCCGGTCAACGTCGCCTGCAGCGCGGCGGCGGTCGCCTTCGCGTCCCCGGCGGCGGAGGCCTTCACCAGGGCGTCCACCTTGGTCTGCAGATCCGCCGCCGCCTTCGCCACCAGCTCCGGACCGGGCGCCTGCGCACGCGCCTTGCCGGTCGAAGCCTTCGCCCCGGCCACCAGAGAGTCCAGCGCCTTCTTCACCTCGGCCGCATGCTTGGCCGCCTCCTCCTTGGGCAACTTGCCATCCGGCGCCTTCAGCACACCCGCGACCAGACCGGTCACCGGCTCCACGACCGCACCCGCCCCCGCCAGCGCCGCATTCTGCTTGGCCAGCGCCTCAGCACCCGGCACAGGCGCAACCGACACACCCACCCCACCACGAGCCGGCCCCTCCGCGACCACAGCAAACGCCGGGCCCGCCAAACCCAACGCGAGCACACCGCACAACGCGCCCGACACAAGCACGCCAGCATTCCGGGAAATACGCATGAACCCATCCTCTTCACGGTCGACGAGCACTACACCACGCCCACCCTGCAAGCACCACACACCCCCCGCAACCCGAACAACACACACAGCCACCACCACACCCACCCAAACCAACCACCACCCGACACACACCACCCGACACACCACACCAACCAGCCGACCCACCGATCACGGCTCAATCAACCCCGCCCGGATCGCATACCGCGTCAGTTCCAGCCGGTCGTGCAGGCCGAGTTTGTTCAGGAGGTTGGCACGGTGGCGGTGCACCGTCTTGATGCTGATGAAGAGGAGTTCGGCGATCGACTTCGAGGAATGGCCCTCCGCCACCAGCTTGAGGACCTCCTCCTCACGCGGGGTCAGAAGATCGGCGGAGGCCTCCTCGCCATGCCGGACCCGGTCCAGGTAGTTGCGGATGAGTGCCGTGACCGCTCCCGGGTACAGGAACGGTTCATCACGCATCGCCGCCCGGCAGGCCGCGACGAGGTCCCGGTCGGCGACCGACTTCAGGACGTAGCCGCACGCCCCCGACTTCAGCGCCTGGAAGAGGTACTGCTCGTTGTCGTGCATCGTCAGCATCAGGATTCGCAACCCCGGGTGCCGCGCGGCCAGTTCACGGGCCGCCTGCAGGCCGGTCAGCCGGGGCATCGTGATGTCCAGGACCGCGAGATCCACGCCGTGGGTCCGCGCCATCTCGATGGCCTCCGCCCCGTCGCCCGCCTCCGCGACCACTTCGAGGTCCGGTTCCCGGTCCAGGATCAGGCGCACCCCGCGACGCACCAGCGCATGGTCGTCGGCCAGCAGAATCCGGATCGGGGACATCGCGGGCGCCGACGGACCGGCGGGCTCGGGACGCTCGGCCGGGGTGGGGCGGGACGGGTCGTGCATGGTCACAGCTGCTTCCTGGGGAGAGGGGCGGTGAGCCGGACACGGGTACCCGCCCCCGGCGTGGACGTGATGTCGAGGTCGGCGCCGATCAGCAGGGCCCGCTCACGCATCCCTCGGACACCGGCGCCCTCGCATGCCGTCTCCGTGCCCCGGCCATCGTCGGTGATGGTGAGTGTCACCGCGTCGCCGCTGTTCTCCAGGGCCACTTCGAGGCGCTCGGCGTCGGCGTGGCGGGCGGCGTTGGTCAGACTCTCCTGCGCCACCCGGTACAACACCAGCTCCGCCCCGTCGTCCAGCGCCGGCAGACCGGCGTCGAACCTGCGCACCACCCGCAGCCCGGTATGAGCCGCGAAATCGTTGACCAGCGAGGAGAGCGCGCTGACCAGGCCGAGGTCGTCCAGGACTCCGGGGCGCAGCCGTCGCACCAGGCGCCGCACCTCGTCCAGGCTCCCCCGGGTGATCTCCTGCGCCTGATGCAGTTCCTCGCGCAGCGCCCCGTCGGCCTCGTCCGCGGCCCGCCCGAGCACCAGCAGGACCGCCGTCATGCTCTGGCCGACCTCATCATGCAGCTCCTGCGCGATCCGGCGCCGCTCCGCCTCCTGCGCCAGCAGAACGCGCGCGCTGCTCGCCGCCCGCTCGCTCTCCAATCGCTCGAGCATCGCGTTGAAACCACGGATCAGTTCGGGGACCTCGCCGCTGCCGGTCGCCGGTAGCCGCTGACCGGGACGCAGCAGGTCAACGGTCGCCATCAGGGCCGTCAGACGGGCCAGCGGCGCCAGACCGAGCCGCAGCAGCGCACCGTTGGTGATCAGCATGACCCCCATGCCCACCACCAGAACGACGGCCTCCGTCAGCAGGATCGGCACCGAGACCGTCACCGGGGCCCACAACAGCAGAGCCGTGGCCGCGCCCAGCACCACCGCGTTCAGCCCGAAGATCCGCCAGAACAGAGACACCGCGCAACCCCTCCCTCAACAACACACCCACCACCCCGTACGACTCCACTGTCGGTCATCGCGTGGCCCGGGCGGAAACCGCGGTCCTGGCCGACGATCGGGCATCATGCCAGCCTCTCCCGGCCCGGCCCCGTACGGCGATGGGGCCCAGGCCCCACATTCCGGGGTGCGCCCTGCCCATTCCCTCCGCGACAGGTGCGCTGCCGGGTGATCGGGCCCCCTCGTCGGGAGGCGGATGGAGCCCGTGTTCCGGGGAAATGGGGCTCGCGCCCGATGGGTTCCGCCCGGCGGCCGGGCCAGGGTGGACGGTGAACGGGCCCCGACGGCCCGGCACGCGGCATACCCGCACATCCCCAGCCCCGAAGGGACCCAACATCGTGTCACTCGACGCATCCCGCACCGAGCGGCCCGCCGCTCACGAATCCCGCCGGCGTCTCGAACACGCCCGCACCGCCAGCCTCGCCCAGCTCCAGGCACTCACCGCCGACGGTCACACCGACGAGCAGCTGATGTCCACGCAGAAGGCCGCGATCGAGCAGGCGTTGCAGGACATCGATGCCGCGCTCGCCCGCATCAAAGACGGCACCTACGGCACCTGCCAGAGCTGCCGCACCCCCGTTCCCGAGGAACGCCTCGAGATCCTCCCCTACACCCGGTACTGCGTCACCTGCCGACGCCGCGCCACCATCTGACCCGCCGTATCTCCTCTCCGTCAGCCCCTGCTTCCGCCGCCCATGTCCCTCCCGCCCTGCCCCAAGGGGTGAAGTGGTGAACCACCAGACCGTCAGCGACCACAGCGCGCAGTTGTCACTCCAGGACCTCGCAGCTCTGCGGGACGACCTCGACGAACAGCGGCGCTTCCGTGAGGACCAACTGCGCCGGCTCGCCGAGGCAGCCGCCTCCCGTACCGGTCGGTCCCTCCAGCAGCACTCCCCCGCCCACTCGCAGGTCGACCAGGCGCTCGCGGCCTGCGCCCGCATGGTCCTCACCGACGTGGAGGCGGCCCTCGACCGCATCGCCGAGGGCGGCTACGGGCGCTGCCACCGCTGCCGTCGCACCATCGACCGCGACCGTCTCATGATCGTGCCGCAGGCCCGCTACTGCGCCCGCTGCCCCCACACGCCGGAGACCGGCCCATGATCCTGCTCCGTCACCGGTCCCGGTCCCGGCGTCTTCAGCACCCCGGTGTCGCCCTCGACATGGGCAGCGCACGCACCCGCGCCTGGATCGCCGGGCGGGGACTGATCCTCGACGTGCCGACCGTGACCTTCCCAGGCGCCGGGGCCATCCATCCCATTCAGCGCGGCACGATCATCGATGCGCCCGGCACGGCACGGATGCTCCAGCGGCTCCTCGCCCACCGGCTGCCCCGCTTGTCCCGGCCGCTGATCGTGGTGGCCGCACCGGTCCTGGACGGGCTCGCCTATCGCTCCCAGGCCCGCACCGCCGTCCAGGCCTTGCGTCCGCGCAGCGTGCTGACCGTCCCCAGCGCCCGTGCGGTCGCCCACGCCGCGGGCGCCGACCTGTCCCGGCCGCTGCTCGTCATCGACATCGGCGCTCATCTCACCGAGGTGACCCTGCTCGCCGACGGCGCCGTGCACGACGCGCGCCGTGCCGCTCTGGGCACCGACGACACCCGCAGCCGGACGACCGGGCCCGAGCGGATCGGCGAGGCGCTCGCCGACATGACCGCCTCGATGCTCCGTCAGGACCGCACCTGCCTGACGGCCGACGCACTGGCCCGGGGCCCTCTGCTGGCCGGCGGCGGTGCCCTCCACCCCGACATCACCTGCCGACTCGCCGACCGGCTGCACGTGCCGCTGCGTCCCGTCCCCGCGCCCCACACCGCCGCCGTCCGCGGAGCGGCTCAACTCCTGAACGCCGTACACACCCACCCCACCACCGCACACACCAATCCGTCGGACCCGCCGCGTTAGTTCGCGCGGTTGCTCCCGTCGCCATCCGCCGCCGGAAAGGAGGCACCCCCATGACCGGTGAGATTCCCCCGGCCCAGCCATCACCCACCGGACCCCACCCCGCACGTCGTCCCCGGATCCGCCTCCACCTGTGGCGGTGGAGACGCTCACCGCTGCGGCGGCCCAGCGACCGTCTGCACGCGTGGATCACCCTCACCCTCGCGCTCGCCGTACTGGTCACGGCACCGGCCGCGATGTTCACCGCCGGAAGCAGTGCTCAACGCCACTATCAAAGCACCGCCCAGCACGAGGCCCTCACCCGCACGCAGCGCCCCGCGACCCTCACCCAGGACGCCCCGCGTCACCCCGAGCCGGGGTCGGACGAGGCGAAGGAGGCCCGCTACCCGGTCCCCGTCCGCTACACCGACGCGCACGGCCACCCACGCACCGGAAAGGCCGAGGTCGCCCCGTCGCTGCCGGCCGGCCGCACCGTCCTGGTCTGGACCGACACCGAGGGCCGGCTCACCCGGCCCCCGCTGAGCACGGACCAGGTCCGCAACCACACGATGGGCTGGGCGCTCCTCGCCTTCTTCGCCGTCCCCCTCACCGGCCTCGCGGTCCACGCCGCGGCCGGTCGCCTCATCCACCGCCACAACCTCGCGCAGTGGGACGCCGCCTGGGCCCGTACGGCACCCCACTGGACCACTCACCCGTGACCCAACGAGCCCGCATGGCCGCGACCCACGACGCCCGGGTGCGGGAGGCACCCGGGCGTCAGCGCCTGAACAGCCGGTGGCAGCGCGTGTCACGTGCCCAACGGCACGTCCTTGCCCGACAGTTGGGCGCGGATGCCGTCCTTCGTGACGGCGACGTCACGCAGCCGCAGGTCGCCCGGCAGATCCTTGGGGAGCTGTGCCGAGAACTCCATCTTCTGTGCGACCTTCGGCTCCTGGAGCTTTTGCAGGCCTTCGATCAGCGACGGATCGATCCCCGCGGGCTTGAGCAGCTCAGGGTGATCGGCCAGCGCGTCCAGGGCGCCGCCCTTCACGAGCCTGTCCGGCCGGAGCGGCTGACCCGTGGCCTGTTCGGTCTCACGCCGGTCCATCTTGCTGATCACGGGAGCCGTCAGCTGCAGGCCACCGCCCTTGCCCGGCGTATAGGTGAGCAGTCCCGGCACCACGATCCGGGTGTCCTCCACCGACAGGGCCAGGCCGTGGTCCCCGGTCCGTTCCAGGTGCGCACGGCCCTGGATGCCGGCCTGCTTGCCGCCCACCGGCAGGCCGCCCTTGGCCTGCACGGTGTTCGGCTGCGCGCCGGGGGCCAACTTCACCTGGGAGGCGCCGATTTCACGGTTGAGGTCATCGAAGTCGAGGAGCACGTCGCCGCGCACCTTGCTCAGTACCGCACCCTTCACGGAGGCCGGGACGCTTCCGACGATCCGGATGTCGTCCACGGAACCCTTCACCTGCGCGACCGAGACCGGGCCCGCGGGCACGTGGGGCACATTGACCTCCACATGGTCGATGTTGCCCATGAGGACCTGCCCCAGGAAGGGGAAGCTGTCGATGTGCACCTCGGGTTCGGCGTGCAGCTTCAACCCTTCCTGGACCTTCTTCGCCGCCATGTTCTCGGCGTAGAGCACGGCCCAGCGGTCGCCGAGCGCGAGGAAGCCGAGCACCACGGCCAGGGCGACGACCAGCTTCGCGGTCGTGCGCGCGGGAGAGCGGAGCACCTTGCGCGCCTCGCGTCGACGCGCTTTGCGGGCCTTGCGGTCCAAGGGGGCACCGGAGGAGGCGCCGTGTGTCTCGTCGTACCGGTCCTTGTCGCCGGCAGCGGTGCGGGTGCCCGGGATGCGGGCCGTGGAGTCTTCGGAAGGGCCGTTCTCAATCACCGCCACATACGAACATACGACCCCGCCCGTGCCCAAGTCCCGGCTGCGCCACCGGCACCATGTGTGCAGACGTGCGGGAACGCGTAGGCGTACGCACATCAACTTCCCTCGACGGGCCGACCGTTGGCCATACCTGTCACGGCGGCCGCCACACCATGCGCATCGGTCCGAAGTCCCGTGCCCCACTCGTGAAGATTGCGTATCGACCCCGCGCCCGGCGGGAAGGCGCGCAGTTCACGGTGCTTACCTGCCGGGGTGCGGCCCGCCGCCCGACAGCAGACCGATCGCCAGAAACGGGGAGCAACACCATGGCCAATCTCCACCTGAAGACGCTCAAGTGTGTCGAGACCGAGGACTGGCTCGGCGACGACGACCCCCGGCTCGCCGTGAACGGCGAGAACGTCCCGCTGCCGCGCATGAGCGGTGGCACGAAGTACGCGATCGACACGTACCACGCCTTCGACGGTGACGTCACCATCGCGCTTCACGAAGCCGACGGCCTCCCCGGCGACCGCAGTGACTTCCTGGGCTCGCACACGCTGTCCGAGGAAGGCAGCGGCATCCTGAACTTCACCAAGGACGGCGCCAACTACCAGCTCTCGTACACCCTCACCCGGTCCTGACGCCTCCGGCCCGCTTCACACGCGGGTCTCCTCCACCGCTGTGGGCGCGACGAGGCGGCGGCCGCGCTGTGCCCGGTGTCCGGTGTCCGTGAGCAGTCGGCCGTTGGTCTCCGGGGCCCAGGCGTACGCGGTCACACCTCCGACGAGGGAGACCACGCCCATGCCGGCCATGCACCAGCCCAGGCCGAGGTGTTCCAGGCCGAGGGGCAGGAGGAAGGTGCCGATGGCCGCGCCGATCCTGCTCGCGGCGGAGGCGAGGCCCACGCCCGAGGTGCGGATCGCGGTGGGGAAGACCTCTTCGGGGTACACGCCCGGCAGGATGCTCATGATCCCGTACGAGAAGAGGTACCCGAAGAAGCAGGCGGTGCCCGCCCACACCGGCAGCCGGTGGCCGAGGGCGACCAGGAAGAGGGCGAGCGCACAGCCGAACATCGGCCAGATCAGGATGTTGCGGCGGCCCACCTTGTCGACCAGGTACCAGCCGGTGACGGCCCCGACGAGCGCGATGACCGTGCCGAGCAGTGCTCCGGCCAGCGCCGATTCACCCATGCCGATCGCGGTGAGGACGGTCGGCTGGAAGAACGTCAGGGCGAAGTACGGCAGCACGATGCATATCCAGAACGTGCACACGAAGACGGTGCGCAGGATGTAGTCCGGGGAGAAGAGCATCGAGTAGCGGGTGTCCTCGGCCTGCTCGGCGTGGATGTCGGCCGTGTCGGCGTCCATCCCGTGCGGACCCGCCGTGTGGGGCTCCTGGCCAGGGGCGTTCGTGGCGGCGGCGGAGGGAGGGGTGCCGAAGGACTGGGTCAGGACCTCGAGTGCCTCTTCGCGGCGGCCCTTCGACATCAGCCAGCGCGGGGACTCCGGCAGTCCGTGCCGCAGCATCAGGCAGATCACCGCGGGGACGGCGCTCGCGGCGAGCGTGATGTTCCAGGCGGACGGCCAGTGGGTGTTGATCAGGTAGCCGATGAGGTAGGCCACCACGTAGCCGACGTTCCACAGGATCTCGAGGACGCCGAGATAGTTGCCGCGCCGTGCGCGGGGCGCGAATTCGGCGAGCAGCGGGGAGCCGATCGAGTAGTCGGCGCCCACCGCGAGGCCCATCACCAGGCCCAGGACCATGACCTGCCAGGGGGCGGTCACGAACAGCATGAGCACGGCGCTGGCGAGGAACACCGACAGGTCGATGGTGAACATCGGGCGGCGGCCGACCCGGTCGGTCAGGTAGCCGAGGAAGAGGCCGCCGAAGAAGGTGCCGACGAGTGTCGACGACGAGATGAGGGTGGCCCAGGTGAGGGTGACGCCGATCTCGCGGGACATCGCGCTGCCGGCCAGCGCGGAGGCGACGGAGGCGAATACGAACCCGTCGATGAACATGCCTCCGCCGGTGGCCGCGGTCAGCCGCCACAGGAAGCGGCGGGGGTCACGGCGGCCGCCTCGGGGGCGGGGCAACTGCTCGGCTGTGTGCGCGGCTTGGGACGTCAAGGCGACGTGGGTCCTTCCCTGTGCGGTCGCCGGGTCTGACCGGCCACCCATTTATGTGTAGGACGCACGTGCCCGGAAGCGGCGGGGGCATTCCTGGGCTTCACGGGATCTCCCCCGGGCGGTCGTCAACGCCTCCAGCGGAGCGGGGGCACATACGGGCGAACCCGCGCAGAGTCACCCGTGACGCGGTCGTCGCCTCAGCCGGCGTCCGTCAGTTCCAGCGCCAGGCGCGCGGCCACCGAGTCCGCGAGGGCCGTCGCGGCGTCCTCTCCGAGCCGCGCCGCGTGTGCGTGGGTGCGTACGAGGTGGCGTACGGCGTCGAGTTGGGTCGCGGACAGGCAGCGGAGCTCGGCAGGGCGCTTGGGCGGGCGGCGGAACAGATGGCTCAGGAGTGACTTGCGGCGAGCGGCGCGGCCGTCGGCGGCAGGGCAGGTGGTGCCGCGGGCCGCCTCGTCCAGGGCCAGCCACACCACCGGGGTGACGGGCGCGGTGACGTCGACGTGGCCGCATTCGAGCGGTTCCGCGTCCTCGAGGCTCCGCGCGAACAGGCGGGTGACCCGGCCTTCGTCCAGGTTCGCCAGTTTGTCCAGCAGCAGGACCTCGTCCGGCGCCACCTCGGCGACCACGTCCCGCACCACGTCACGCACCCTCGCGCTCACGACGGCCCTCCCCGTCCGACCACGTGACCATGGTGCCCGGCCACCCCGGGCCGCGTCAGGGCCAGTTCACGCCGCTCCCGTACGGGCCCGGGCCACCGGCGAGTTCACCGGATCGCCCGCACTGCGGCGCGCACCGCGCCGGGCCGGTACAGCAGGTCGGTGCTGTCCGCCCATTGGTCCACGCCTCCCACCAGGGGCCGTTCACGCAGGTCGGGATGTGTGAGGGTGCGGGCCAGCGCCTGGGCGAAGCGTTCGGCGTGCAGCACCAGGAAGGGCCGGGAGTGGTAGGGGCGTCGGGTCGGGTCCAGTGGGGCGGCCAGTCCGGTGGCGTTCTGCAATGCGGCCACGGCCTCGTAGGCGTCGCACATGTGTCTTTCCCTGGTGGGGTGGTCCGGTGCCGTGAGCGCGCCGCGCAGCGACGGGGTCAGCGTCCGCGCCGCCGACAGTCGGCCGAAGGCGCTGCCGAGCCACTTGCCGTACGGGGCGTAGCGTCGGTCCAGGAGCAGGCACAGGCGCATCAGGTCGCGCACGAGGCGGCTTGCGACCAGGGCTGATCCGAGCTCGTCGCCGCTCTCGGCACAGCGTCCCACGAACGCCTCTTCCTGGGAGATGCGCTGCCACTGGCAGGCGAGCAGGTAGCGCCACACCTGGTCCGGGTACCGGGCCAGGGTGCGTCGCAGGGTGGTGAGGGTGCCGAGGTCGTCGCGGAACACGGCACCGGCGGTGGTCTCGAGGAGCCGCTGCTGGGGCATCGCCAGCCACTCGTCCACGCTCGGTTCCGCGTCGGCCGAACGCAGCCCGAGGCGCTCGGCCGCCCAGTCGTCCACCGTGTGCACGTCGACGCGGTGGTTGACAGGGCCGTCGGTGGTCCGCATGTGTCCGACCGGGTCCAGGGGGTCCGCGCTCTCCTGGAAGTGCGTGGGCCAGCCGCGTACGTGCTTGGGCAGTCGCCGCGCGAGAACGTGGTGGATGTGCGCACCGTGCTCGGCCCGGTCCTCGGGGGTCAGGAAGAGTTCGAGCCGTGGGCCCCACTCGTGGTCCGCGGAGCGTGGTGTGTCGAAGCCCAGCACCTCGGAGCCGCTGCCGATGCGGGCCGCCGCGTGGCGCAGCCCGGGGAACGTCTCCCGCAGGATCGGGCGCACCGCCTCCTCGTACAGGGCCCTGGACAGTTCGATGCCGGGGAGGAACCGGGGGTCCGAGTTCGTCATGGCACCACTGTGCTGCACGCCGTTTCGGGCGCGCACGGGGTTATCGCAGCGCTGAGCCCGATCCCGCGTCGGCGTCCCTGTCGCCCAGGGTGTCGGCGGACCAGCCCGAGATCGCTTCGAGGGCCGCGGCGACATCGCCGTGCACACCAAGGGGCAGCCGGTCCGCCCCTGCCGCGCGCAGCACGGTCTGCTCGGCGGCGTCCGCGACGACGGCCAGCGCGCCGCCACCCGCCGCCATGTCCAGGCCCGCCTCGACGAACTGCCGCGCCGCGTCGGCCGCGCAGTGTTCGGCGTCCTGGAAGTCCACCACCAGGCCGGACTGGCCCGTGGCGTCCAGGCGTCCCATCAGCGCGGCCAGCTCCGCCGCGGCATCGGCATCGAACCGGCCCACCACCTGTACGACCAGGACACCTCCGTCCTCCCAGCGCACAGGGAACCGAACCCGAGCCTGCCCCATAACCGTCCCTTCAGCCGACGAGGCGCCATCTCTCCTCGCAGCGCCCCGGCGGCGCGCCTACCCCCTCCCCGTCACTCCACGCATGCCGAAGACCGGCCCTGCGCCGCTCCCCCGGCACACCGGCCCCATCATGCCCGCGCCGCCGCGCTTTCGCGCGTGTCGGGGCGTTCGGGGTGTTTGGGGCGTCCGGGGCGTTCGAGTTCCGGTCGGCCAGGGCCATGAATGGTGTAGACCCTTGTGCCACCCCCGTGGCGCTGCCAGGATCGGCCGGGCTGGAGACCCGTCCTGAGTCATCTGAGACAGGAGTGTCCGTATGCCGTCCTTTCCCCCGCTGTCCCGCCGAGGATTCCTGGGCGCCGCCGGCGCGATCGGCGCCGCCGCAGCTTTCTCCGCGCCCGGTCCCGCCGGCGCCGCGGACAACGATGTCAAGCCCATCGAGTGGCGGAACCTGGGGTCCTATCCGGGAGCGGACGCCGCCGGGAAGCGGGTCAAGACGATTCTCGCCGGGAGCTCCCGCTACCTCATCGGTCCCTGGTACGCGGCGACGTACACGCGCTATCTGCCCGACGGGTACATCGACCTGAAGGGCACCGACGAGCGGGCGGTGCGGCTGCCCGCGATGGCCGCCGTCGCCGCCGCCACCGCGCTGACCACCCGCACCTACGACGAGCGGACGCTGTCCGCCGCCAACGCCACCATCCGGACGCGCAACCTGATCCGGACGCTCGCCGCCCGGCACCGGGCCAACAACCCGGACACCGCGACGCGTTGGGGCGGTGACTGGCAGACCGCGCTGTGAGCGTACTACGCGGCGCTCGCGGGGTGGCTGATGTGGGACGCGCTCGATGCCCCCGAGCGCGGCCAGGTGGCAGCCATGCTGGTGTGGGAGGCGGACAGGCTCACCACCGGCAATGACATTTACCTGGTCGGCACGAGCGGCCACCAGCTCTACATGACCCGCACCGACGGCACCGTCGTCTCCCCGGCGACAGCAAGGCCGAGGAGGACAACTGGAGCGCCGCCGCGCTCTCCCTCGCCGCCGTGATGCTGCCCGGCCACCCCCACAGCGCCCGCTGGACCCGCCGCAACATCGAGCTGCTGCTGGCCGCTGCGGCCTGTCCCGCGGACCTCACGAGCGACGAGACGATCAACGGCATCCGGCTGTCGAGCTGGCTCCAGGGCACGAACATCGCCGACGACGGCACACTGCAGAACCACTCCCGCCTGCATCCGCTCTACATGGTCGCGTTCGACCAGAGCCTCTACCAGGGCTTCGTGTTCGGCCTCGCGAACCGGGCCGCACCGCGCGCCGCGCTGCACAACATCGACCGCACGTACGCGGCGCTGGTCGACAAGCCGTTCCCGCTGCCCGACGGCGGCACCAGTCCCATCTACCGCGCGAACTCGCCGGAGATCTACTACCCGGAGGGCAACGACTGGGGCACCCACTTCCCCTTCTACTTCGGCAACTTCGACCTGCTCGTCTCCCTCACCGGCCAGGACACCGGCATCGACCCGGCCGCCGCCAAGTGGGAACGCCTGCACAACGAGGACCAGTTGACCCTGATGTCCCGCTTCACGGACGGCCGCACGTACGGCGCCAACGCGGAGAACACCTACTACGGCCGCGAGCACCGGATCGGCGCCATGGCGGGACAGGCGTATCTCACCCTGTTCCTCGCCCGCAACACGACGGGCAACCGGCTGCGGTGGCGGTGACGGTGGACCCGCTGTGCATAGGCTTTCCGGCATGGCGCTGAGACCGGTTCAGGTGAACATCAAGGCCCTCGACGACGCGCTCGTCGGGCGGTTCTGGGCGGATGCACTCGGGTGGGGTGTGTCCCGTGAGGCGCCCGGGGTGACCCATGTGGAGCCCGGGGGCGGCTTCGTGTGGCCGGACGCGAGTGCCGTGTGCATCGACGTGGTCACCGTTCCGCACGCCAGGACGGCGACGAAGAACCGTGTGCACCTCGACCTGGCGACCGCCTCCGCCGCTCATCAGGCGGAGACGGTCGCCCGGCTGAAGGCGCTCGGGGCGACGCCCGTGGACGTCGGCCAGGGTGACGTGCCGTGGACCGTGCTCGCCGACCCGGAGGGCAATGAGTTCTGCGTCCTGGAGCCCCGGGAGGTCTACCGGGACACCGGGCCGATCGCGGCCGTGGTGGTCGACTGCGCGGACCCGCGGGACATGGCCCGGTTCTGGGGTGCGGCGACGGACTGGACGGTGCACGAAGTGACCGACGACCAGGCGGTGTTGCGCTCCTCCGTGGGGGTCGGCCCGTATCTCGAGTTCCTGCGCTCGACCGACGGCAAGACCGTGGAGGACCGGGTCCACATCGATCTGCTGCCGTACGCCGGTGACGACAAGGAGGCGGAGGTCGTCCGCGTGAGGTCCCTCGGCGCCACCGACATCGACCCGGGTCAGGGCGACGTCCCGTGGACGTGTCTCACCGACCCCGAGGGGCACGACTTCCGTGTCCTCTGTGGCCTCGGACGGGGCTGACCGTTCCGGCCTCAGGCCTCGGGCGCGTCCCCGAAGTCCGGGATCGCGAGGCGCTTTCCGCCCTGGCGTGCCGAGTCGTGGGCGACGATGCCCGGCAGTGTGTAGCGCGCGGCCACCCAGGCGTTCACCGACGGCAGGGTGCGAGTGTTGACCGCGGTGACGAAGTCGTCCACCAGGAAGTGGTGGCTGCCCTCGTGGCCGTTGGGCATGTCGTCGTAGACGCGGGGCAGCCGGGAGCGGTCGTGGACGGGGGCCGAGCCCGAGGTGAACGCGGCGCGCAGGGCGGGCGCGATCTTCTCCAGTGAGGGGTCGTCGGGGCTGAGCGAGGGCTTCGGTTCGAGGAGTTCGGTGATGTCCCTCACCCCCTTCTTGTCCTGCCAGAAGCTGACCGTGGCGAGCTGTTCCATGCTGGCGTCGGTGCCGAAGAACCGGAAGCGTGACTCCCTGATGTGCGAGGGATAGCCGACCCGCCGGAACTCGTTCGTACGGAACGATCCGCCGCCCGCGACCTCGAACAGTGCGGTGGCGTTGGAGATGTCGTTGCCGAACTGGCTGACCTCGGTGTCGAAGACACCATCACCGCGCTCGTCCTTCACGCCGATCGCGGAGACACTGACCGCGTGGGTCCGCCACGCGCCGAGCACGCCGCCGACCGCGTGCGTCGGGTACAGCAGCGGCGGATAGCTCGCGGTCTCCTTCCAGCGTTCGCCTCCGCTGTACTGGTACGCCTCGTAGAAGCCGAGGTCCATGTCGTGGACGTAGTCGCCCTCCGCGTAGAAGAGCCGTCCGAAGGCACCCTCGGCGATCTGGTTGCGGGCGTGCACGGTGGCCGGGTTGTACTCGCTGGTCTCGCCCATCATGTAGGTGAGGCCGGTGCGGCGGACGGCGTCGATGATGGCCGCGATCTCGTCGCGTGTGACGGCCATCGGGACGGCCGAGTAGACGTGCTTCCCGGCGTCGAGGCCTTGCACGACGAGCGGGCCGTGGGTCCAGCGCTGCGTGAAGATGGCGACGGCGTCGATGGCGGGGGACTCCAGCATCGCCTCGTACGAGGGGAAGGTACCGGCGAGGCCCTCCTTGACGGCCAGTTGTTCCGCCCGCTCGGGCAGCAGGTCGGTGACGTGGACGGCGTCGACGCCGGGGTGGGCGAGGAACAGCTTGGCGAAGCCGCCGGCGAACTGTCCGGCGCCGACGATGCCGAGGGTGAACGTCATGTGCGCATGCCTTTCGGTACGTGCTGCGGTGATCACTGGTCGAGCAGGAGGTTGATCTGGTCATTGGTCTCGTCGAGGCGGCTCGCGGGCGCCCCGTTGCCGAACACGTCCTGCATGGCGGGGTGCATGAGGGCGTACACGTCGGCGGCGTAGTTGGTGAGCGGGAAGGAGAAGGTGCGGTACTGCCTGCGGTCGTCGACCGGGGTGGTGAAGGCCGAGGTGTCGATGCCCTTCTTCTGGTAGGCGGCGACGGCCGCGTCGGTCCCCGAGGGTGTCGCGGGGAGGACGATCCCGTACCTGCCGACCGTCTTCTGGCAGGCGTCGGAGGCCAGGTAGGACACCCACTTCTTGGCGCCGGCCTTGTTGCGGGCGCCCTTGGTGACGGAGTCGGCGAGGCCGTTCATCATGGTGGCGCGCTTGCCGGTCGGGCCGGTGGGGTTGCGGACGGTCCCGAAGTCGATGTCCTTGAATCCGGCGTAGGTGGAGAGCATCCAGGCGCCGTCGAAGGCGGTGGCGGCGCGGCCGGCCGCGAACTGGGCGTTGGGCTGGTTGAGTCCGGCGTTCCAGACGGTGAAGGGCGCCATGTAGCCCTTTTTCGCGAGACCGAAGTACCAGTCGACGACGGACTGGAAGGTCTTGTCGCCGTAGCGATACTTCTCGCCCCAGCGCTTCTTGTCCGTGTAGGACCAACCGGCCGAGCCGGTGAAGGGGCTCCACTGGGTCTGGCCGTCGCCGTCCCCTCCCCCGTTGGTGGCGAGGCCGTAGGTCTTGACGTGGTGCTTGTCGAAGCCGGGTTCGTCGCCGCGTTTGCCGTTGCGGTCGACGGTGAGGTGGGCGATGGCCTTCTCGAAGGTGCCGCCGTCCTTGGGGTTCCAGTTCAGGCCGTCGAGGTCCTTCGCGGACAGGTCGGCGTCGTCGAGCATCTTCTTGTTGTAGAAGAGCGCGACGGTGTCCCAGTCCTTCGGCGCGCCGTAGCGGTGGCCGTCCTGGGCGACCCAGTTCGCGGCGAGGCCCGGCTGGTAGTCGGTGTCCTCGATGCCGAGGTCGTCGAGGGGTTCGAGCACCTCCAGGTCGGCGAACTGACCGAACTTCTGGATGTGGTTGGTGAAGACGTCCGGCTCGGTGCCCGAGATGAAACTCGCCGTGAGCTTGGTCCAGTAGTCCTCCCAGCCGATCTGGGTGAACCTCACGTCCAGGCCGCGGTGCCGCTTCTCGAAGTCCTTGGCGCAGGCCTCGTAGGCGGGCAGCTGGTTGGCGTCCCACAGCCAGTACGTGACGGTGCTCGACGAGCGGGCTCCCGGGTCGCTTCCCGCGCACCCGGTCAGCGACAGTGCCAGCGCTCCGGTCAGCGCGACGAGCGTACGAAATCGCATCCGGTGCCTCCTACTTGAGTCCGGTGAAGCTGATGGAGCTGACGATGCGGCGCGCGAACACCCCGAAGAGCAGCAGCATCGGGAGGGCGGCGATCAGGGTCGCCGCCATCAGCCCGGACCAGTCGAAGCCGGATTGCGGGGTCTGCGCGCGGAACATCGCGAGGGCGACGGTGAGGACGCGGGAGCTGTCGCTGTACGACACCATCAGCGGCCAGAAGTAGTCGTTCCAGGAGGTGATGTAGGTGAGGACGGCGAGGGTGATGACGGGGGTGGACGCCATGGGCAGCAGCACCCGGAAGAAGATCCGGACGCGGCCCGCGCCGTCGAGGAGCGCCGCCTCCTCGACCTCGCGCGGAATGTTCATGAAGAACTGGCGGAGGAAGAAGACCGCGAACGGCGTCATGAACATCGTGGGCAGCGCGATCCCGAGGAGGGAGTCGATGAGTCCGAGTTCCTTCACGAGGACGAAGTTGGGCAGCAGCGTGAAGATGGCCGGCACCATGAGCCCGCCGAGGAACAGCGCGAACACGGTATTGCGGCCACGCCAGTTCAGCCGGGCGAACGCGTAGGCGGCCATGGCGGAGAACAGGATCTGGCAGACGGTGATCAGCGTCGAGACGCCGATCGAGTTGAGCAGATAGCGCCAGAAGTCGAGCCCGCCGCCCGCGCCGCCCTGGGCGACGGCCTCCTTCGTCGACTGAAGGCCGAGCGCCCGCTCGAAGCCGCCGCCCGTCGGGTCGACGGGGAGGACGGAGGTCGGGTCGGCGGCGACGCCCGGGTTGGAGGAGAGCGCGGTGCGCAGCACCCAGTAGAACGGCAGCAGGGTGATGAGCACGATCGCGCCCATCACGGTCCAGGCGGCGGCGCGGCCGATGGAGGGGCGGCGCCGGGCGGGCCGTACGGCGTGGGCGGGTGCGGTGGTGGTGGCCATGTCGGTGCTCCTCTCCTCAGCCGAGGTCGGTGTGTCCGGCGCGGGTGATCCGGTACTGGACGATGGTGATCGCGCTGAGCACGACCAGGAGGGCCACGGACATCGCGGAGGCGTAGCCGAACTGGAAGCGGCCGAACGCCGAGCCGTAGATGTAGAACTGGAGCACGTTGGTGGCGTTGGCGGGGCCACCTGCCGTGGTCACGGCGACGGTGTCGAAAACCTGGAAGGAGCCGATCACGGTCATGATGAGGACGACCGCGAGGACCGGCCGCAGCAGCGGCATCGTGATGCGGGTGAACATCCGCCACTCGCTCGCGCCGTCGACGCGCGCCGCCTCGTACATGTCGTGGGGTATCGCCTGGAGTCCCGCGAAGAGCAGCAGTGCGGTGTAGCCGACGTGTCGCCACACGTTGATGAGGGCGATGGTGGGGATCGCCCAGGTCTCGTCGGCGAGGAACGGAATGCGGTCGAGACCGATGGCGGCGATGATCTCGTTGCCGATGCCGAGCTGGGTGTCGAGCATCCAGAGCCAGACGATGCCGGCGACGACATTGGACATCAGATACGGCGTGAGAACGATGCCGCGCAGGAGTGAGGACTGGGTGAGCCGGTGGAGCAGGACGGCGATGGCGAGCGCCGACACCGTCTGTACGCCGATGTTGATGACGACGTACTCGATGGTGACCTTCAGCGAGTCCCAGAAGATGGGATCGTCCAGCATGCGCTCGTAGTTGGCGAGGCCGACCCACTCCGGTGGGGTGAGGAGGTTGAAGCGGGTGAAGCTCAGCCAGATGCCGCGCAGGGTGGGCCACAGCAGGAAGACGGCGAAGCCGAGCATGGCCGGGGCGATGAAGAGTGCGGCGATCGCGCCGTCCCCGAGGGGGCGTTTGCGCTTCCGCCTCTTCTGCCGTGGGGCGCCCTCGGGGAGCGGGAGGTGTCTCGGCGGGCTGCTGGAGGCGACGGTCATCGGGGGACTCCCTCGTCCGGGTTCGGCCTCGTCCTCGGCATGGTTACTTTCGCGGCAGAACTTTTGAACCGTCAAGACGCGTGCAGCGACTACCTGAAAGGGGTTGCCGCCGCCTGGAGTGGCTGCTTTCCTTTCGCAACAGAAGGAATGGGGAGAGGAGTTGGCGATGGGTGCGGAGGCCGACACCTGGGAGCCGCTCAGTGCGGGCGAGCGGGCCGTGGCGTTGGAGGTGCTCACGCGGGGGCCGCTGTCGCGCAGCGAACTCGCGCGGCGGCTCGGCCTGTCGGCGGGCAGTCTCACCCGGCTGACCAAGCCGCTGATCGAGACGGGTCTGCTGGTCGAGGCGCCGGAGGGACCGGCGCGTGCGGAGTCCCGTCAGGGCCGGCCGTCCCGGCCGCTGGACATCGTCGCCGAGTCCCGCGCCTTCGCCGGATTCAAGATCACCGAGGACACGGTCTACGGCGTCGTCACGACGCTCAAGAGCGACATCGTGGCCTGTCGCGACGCCCCGCTGGCGAGCCGCGAGCCGGGCGATGTCGTCGCCGCCATCGGTGAGTTGACCGAGGCGTTCGCCGCCGAGTTTCCCTCGCTGTGCGGCATCGGGATCGGGCTCGGCGGCCGCGCGCAGGACCGCGCGGTCGTCGACGAGTCGGCGTTCCTCGGCTGGCGGGACGTGCCGCTCGCGCGGCTCGTGCGTGAGCGCACCGGGCTGCCCGCGGTCGTCGACAACGATGTGAGCGCCCTCGTCGAGGCCGAGCGCTGGTTCGGGGCGGGCCGGGGCCTGGACCGGTTCGCCGTGCTCACGATCGGCGCGGGACTCGGATACGGCCTGGTCAGTGGGGGACGACGGGTGGAGACCGCAGAGGACGGGCTCGGCGTGGGCCGCTTCTGGATCGTCGACCCGTCCGGTCCGCTGTCCGCCGACGGCCGGCGCGGCAGCGCCGTCTCGCTCCTCACGATCCCGAGCATCCGCTCCCAGGTGCGGGCCGCCACCGGTGAGGACGCCGGTTACGAGGAGATCCTCGCGCGCGCCGTCGAGGGCGAGCCGCTTCCGGCGCGGGTCGTCGCGGAAGCGGCCCGCGCGCTCGGCACGCTGGTCGCGCAGATCGCCAACTTCGCGATGCCGCAGAAGATCCTGCTCGCCGGGGAGGGCGTGGGCCTCGTCGATGTGGCGGCCCCCGCGATCGAGGAGGCGATCCGCGCGAACCGCCACCCGCGGGCCGACCCGGTCAATCTGGAGACGAAGGTGTCCGACTTCCACGATTGGGCGCGCGGCGGGGCCGTGCTGGCGATTCAGGTCCTGGTGCTGGGTGCCGCCGAGCCGGGCCCCGGCGACCTCGGCGCCTCGGAGACACGGGTACCGTCACCCCGTTGAAGTCCGGCAAGATCCAAAAGGCGGTTACGCATGGCCGACGCGGCACCCGACGCCACAACATCCCCCGGCGTCACGGAAGTTGAGACCCACGGTGTCGAGCGGATTCCCGACGCGGACCGCACGGCAGGCCCCCTCGACCTGTTCCGGCTCGCCTTCGGCGGTGCCAACACCTTCGCCACGTGTGTGCTCGGCGCGTTCCCGATCCTGTTCGGCCTGTCCTTCTGGCAGGGGCTCGCCGCGACGGTCCTGGGCCTGGCGGCGGGCGCGCTCCTGCTGGCGCCGATGTCGGTGTTCGGTCCGGCCAACGGCACGAACAACGCGGTGTCCTCGTCGGCTCACCTCGGCGTGCACGGCCGCGTGGTCGGCTCGTTCCTGTCGCTGCTCACGGCCGTCGCGTTCTTCTCGATCTCCGTGTGGTCGTCGGGCGACGCGCTGATCGGCGCGGCGCACCGGCTGGCGGGGCTGCCCGAGTCGGATGTCTCGTACGGGGTCGCGTACGCGGTGTTCGCGGGGCTCGTCCTGACGGTGTGCGTGTACGGCTTCCGGTTCATGCTGTTCGTGAACAAGATCGCGGTGCTGGCCGCGTCGGCTCTGTTCGTGCTCGGTGTGTTCGCCTTCGCCGGGGACTTCGACGCCGGCTACACGGGTGCGTTCGCGTCCACGTCGACGCCGATGTTCTGGCCGTCGTTCATCGGCTCGGCGCTGATCGTGCTGTCCAATCCGGTGTCCTTCGGTGCGTTCCTCGGTGACTGGTCGCGGTACATTCCGGCGGCCACGCCGCGCGGGCGGGTCATGGGGGCGGCGTTCCTGTCGCAGATCGCGACGCTGCTGCCGTTCCTGTTCGGGCTCGGCACGGCGTCCGTGATCGCCGCGAAGGCGGGGAAGTACCTGGACCCGGCGGCGCCGAACTACGTGGGCGGGCTGCTCGCCGTCTCCCCCGGCTGGTACTTCCTCCCCCTGTGCCTGATCGCGCTGATCGGCGGCATGGCGACGGGCACGACCGCGCTGTACGGCACGGGCCTCGACTTCTCCTCGGTGTTCCCGCGCTTCAGCCGGGTGCAGGCGACCGTCTTCATCGGTTCGCTGTCGATCGCGTTCATCTTCGTGGGCCGGTTCGTCCTGAACCTCGCGCAGTCCATCTCCACGTTCGCCACGCTCATCATCACGTGCACCGCGCCGTGGATGGTCGTCATGATCCTCGGCTACGTGACCCGGCGCGGCTGGTACGACCCGGAGGCGCTCCAGGTCTTCAACCGGCGGCAGCGGGGCGGGCGTTACTGGTTCACGCACGGCTGGAACTGGCGCGGCCTGACGGCGTGGCTGGTCTCGGCCTGCCTGGCCCTGCTGTTCACGAATCTGCCGGGTCAGTTCGTCGGCCCGCTCGGCGGTCTCGCTGGCGGCACGGACATCTCCCTGCCGGTCGGCCTCGCCCTCGCGGCGGTGGTGCACCTCGCCCTGCTGTTCCTGTTCCCCGAACCGCGCGCGGTGTTCGGGCCGGACGGGCCGCGACTCGTGCGGGCCTCGCAGGCGGCGGTGCCGCCGATCACCGGCGAGGTCGCGGAGGCGGCCAACACGTCGCACACGCAGGTGAGTTGAAGCGACGACGACGCCTCGTACGGCCGTGTCCGATGACATACTCACGCCATGACGCCACGGCCCTCCGAGAACCGCATCGACACGAGCAGGCCGCACCCGGCCCGTGTCTACGACTGGCTGCTGGGCGGCAAGGACCACTATCCGGTCGACCGGGCAGTGGCCGAGAAGCTGCCGCCCGAGGCGCGCCACAACGCCCAGCGCAACCGTGCGTTCATGCACCGCGCCGCCGCGTGGCTCGCCGGGATCGGCATCGACCAGTACCTCGACATCGGCACGGGCATCCCGACCGAGCCCAACCTCCACCAGATCGTGCAGGACATCCTGCCGTCCGCACGCATCGCGTACGCCGACAACGATCCGATCGTGCTGCGGCACGCCGAGGCGCTCCTGGTGAGCCACCCGGCAGGGGCCACCGACTACATCGAGGCGGACGTCCGCCGCCCCGGGCCCATCCTCGACCGCGCCCGGACGTTCCTGGACTTCTCGCGGCCCGTCGCCCTGTCGATGAACGCGCTGCTGCACTTCATCGGTGACGACGAGGACCCGTACGGCCTGACGCGGACCCTCGTCGACGCCCTGCCCTCGGGCAGCCACCTGGTGCTTTCGCACGGCACCGCCGATGAACACCCGCACCTCGTGTCCTCGGTGACCAGCACCTACCGCAAGGGCGAGATCCCGCTGCGGATGCGTACGCGGGCCGAGGTCGAGCCGTTCTTCGAGGGCCTCGACCTGGTGGCACCCGGGCTGGTGACCGCGACCCGGTGGTACCGGTCGGGGCCGGCTCCCGCCGAGGAGCTGAGCGGCTTCTACGTCGGTGTCGCCCGCGTGCCGTGATCCCCGTGCCGCCCTGACAGGATGGCTGCGACAGGGCCGGTACCCGGAGCGTGAGAGAGGCCGTCGTGGAAGAGCGTGAACTGGACCATCTGCGCCGGTGTGTGGAGCTGGCCGCCGAGGCGTTGGACGCCGGTGACGAACCGTTCGGCTCCGTGCTGGTGGACGGCGCGGGGAAGGTACGGGCCGAGGACCGCAACCGGATCGCCGCTGGTGACTCGACCCGGCACCCCGAGTTCGAACTGGCCCGCTGGGCGGCCGAGCACCTCACCCCCGAGGAGCGGGCCACCGCCACCGTGTACACGTCCGGTGAGCACTGCCCCATGTGCTCGGCGGCGCACGCCTGGGTCGGCCTCGACCGGATCGTGTACGTGGCGTCATCGGCGCAGCTCGCCGAGTGGCTGACCGCGTGGGGCCGGCCCCGGGGCCCGGTCAACTCCCTGCCGATCCAGGAGATCGCCCCGTCGGTGAAGGTCGAAGGGCCGGTGGACGAGCTGGTGCCGGCCGTGAAGGAACTGCACCGCCGGCTGGCGCAGGGCGCCTGAGGCTCCCGGCCTCCCCGCTCAGCCCAGGCCCAGCTCCCGCTCCCCCAGCGGCGCGAAGCAGCGCTCCACGTCGGCGGCACCGACCTCGGCCAGGGTTGACGGGGACCACTTGGGGTCGCGGTCCTTGTCGATGATCTGGGCGCGGATGCCCTCCGGCAGGTCGTGGGTGTTCAGGGCCGCGCAGCTCACCCGGTACTCCTGGTCGAGGGTCTGCTCCAGGGAGTCGAGGCGGGCCGCTCGGCGCAGGGATTCGAGCGTCGCCTTCACGGCCATGGGTGACCGGGACAGGATGAGGTCCGCCGCCTCCTTGGCCGCGACGTCGCCCGTGGCGAAGAGGCGTTCCACGATCTCCTCGACGGTGTCGGCGGCGTAGCACGCGTCGATCCAGGCGCTCTGTTCGGCGAGGACGCCCGGCGGCGCCTGCTCCGTGTGGCGTGCGACGACCTCGTCGGGCTCCGCTCCGGCCAGCTCGCGCAGGAGCCCGGGCAGCGCGGCGGACGGTACGTAGTGGTCGGCGAGGCCGCACAGGAGGGCGTCGGCCGCGCCGATCGCCATGCCCGTGAGCGCGAGGTGGGTGCCGAGGTGTCCGGGCGCGCGCGTGAACAGGTAGGTGCCGCCGACGTCGGGGACCAGGCCGATGCCGACCTCGGGCATCGCGACCTTCGAGCGTTCGGTGACGATGCGGATGCCGCCGTGCGCCGAGAGCCCGACCCCGCCGCCCATGACGATGCCGTCCATGACGGCGACGTAGGGCTTCGGGTAGTGCGCGATACGGGAGTTGAGGCGGTACTCGTCGCGCAGGAAGGCCTGCGACGGGCGGTGGTCGCCGCTGCGCGCGTCGTCGTGGAAGAGCCGGATGTCGGCCCCTGCGCACAGGCCCCGCTCCCCCGCCCCCCGGAGCACGACCGTCCCGACGGCGGGGTCGCTCTCCCAGGTGACGAGGGCCTGCGCGACGGACCGCACCATCGGGTGGGTGAGGGAGTTCAGGGCCCGGGGCCGGTTCAGGGTGAGGTACGCGGCGCGTCCCTCCACGTCCCGCAGCACGGGGGCGGCGTCGGAGCTCAACGGTGGTTCCTTCCGGTGAAGATCACGGCAGCTCCATCTCTATCACCTGCGGCGCCACCCACGACGCGGTGTGCGACGGGCCGAACAAGGGGGTTCCCGCAATCGAAATTGCGGGGTACGTTTATGCAATCGCACTTGCAGATTGCTCGTTCTCCCAGAAAGCAACGCCCGTGCCTTCACCTCGCACCCCCAAGAACCCCGGCCAGGCCGACTGGCTGGGCGACGCGCTGCCCGACGTGCCGCTGTCCAAGGCCCAGGCCCGCGTCGTCGATGTCGTCGTGCGCAACCCGCAGCTCGCCTCGTACGCCGAGATCGCGCAGATCGCCGAGCGGGCGGACGTGAACAGCTCCACCGTCGTCAGGGCCGCGCAGACCCTCGGCTACCAGGGCTGGCCCGACCTTCAGCGGGAGCTGCGGGCGCGGTACCTGGTGCAGATCTCGACCGAGGACACGCTCACCGAGCACGGCGAGCACCGCAGCCCGCTGCACGACGCCCTGACGCACGACCTCGAGAACCTGCGCCAGACCCTGGAGAGCAACTCCGCGGCGGAGGCCGAGGCGGCCATCGCGGCGCTCGCCGGGGCCCGGTCGATCCTCGTCGTCGGCGTCGGCTCCTTCGCGGGACCCGCCACCGTGATGGCACACCTCGGCTCCACCATGGGCTACCCGATCACGCTGGAGAGCCGGGCGGGAGTGCACCTGGCCTCGGCCGTGAACAGCGTCGGGCCGGGCGATGTGCTCCTGGTCGTGAACATGTGGCGCTCCACGAAGCAGGTCATCGCCGCCGCGGAGGCCGCCCACGAGGCCGGGGCCACCGTCGTCGCCATCACCGACATGCGGCGTGGGCGGCTCGCCACGTCCATCGCCGACCACCTCCTCGTCGTGCCGTCCGAAGGCATCTCGTTCTTCCAGTCCGTCACCGCCGCGACATCGGTCGTCTACGGGCTGCTCGCCGGCATGCAGGAGGCGCAGCCGGAGCGCAGCCGTGCCGCGATCCGCCGCACCCAGCAGCTCTGGCGCGACCTGGACATCTACCTCGACTGACACCCCGAGCGGCGGCGGGACCCGCGTCTCGCCGCCGCCTCCCTCCCGCAAGGAGCACAGATGAGCAAGCACATCGCCGTCGTCGGCCTCGGGTCGATGGGCGGCGCCATGGCCACCGCCCTCGTCGGCGCAGGCTGGCAGGTGCGCGGGTACGACCCCTCCCCCGCGGCGCGTGCCACCGCCCAGGAAGCCGGTGTGGAGGCCGTGGACACGCTCGAGCAGCTCGCCGGCACGCCGTACGTGGTGCTGTCGCTGCCGTCGGCCCAGGTCGTCGAGGCGAGCCTGCCCGTGCTGCTGGCCGGCCCGGGCACGGTGGCGGTCGTCGACACCACGACCTCGCAGCCCGACACCTCGGCGGCGTGCGCGGCGCTCGCGGCCGGTCATGGTGTGTCCTTCGTCGACGCCCCCGTCTCCGGCGGCCGCACCGGCGCCGCGGCCGGTCGCCTGACCGCGTTCGTCGGCGCCGAGCCGGACGCCCTCGATGCCGCACGGCCCGTCCTGGACGCCCTCACCGGCGGCCAGTTCCAACACCTCGGCGGACCCGGCTCGGGCAACGTGGTGAAGCTGCTCAACAACATGCTGGCCGCGGTCAACCTGGTGGCGGTCGGCGAGGCGCTGGCCGTCGCGAAGTCCTATGGCGTCGACCCGGCCGCCTCCGCCGCCGGAATCAGTGGCGCGTCCGGCGCCAGCAAGGCGTCGGCGGCCATGTATCCGGACTGGGTGCTCAGCGGCACGTACGACTCCGGGTTCTCGCTCGGGCTGATGGCGCGCGACGCCGCCCTGGCCGTCGAGACCGCGAAGCAGCGTGGCGAGACACCTCAGTTGCTGGCCGCCGCGAGCGAGCGGTGGCAGGAGGCCCTGGCCGAACTGGGCCCGGCCGCCGACTTCTCCGAGATAGCCCGCACCGTCGCCCCGACCCTCACGCGCTAAGGACCGACGCACCATGAACACCACGACTTCCTTGATCGGCTCCGCCACCTCCGGTGCCGCCACGGCCCGCGCGGCCCTCGACTCGCACTTCCCGCAGGGGCTCGGCTCGTTCGTCGACGGACATGTCGTCCCCGGCCGCGGGGAGGCCGTCCGCCTCACCTCCGCCGCCACCTCGGAGTGGGTGGCCGACTACGCGGACGCCGGCAGGGAGGGCGCCGACGCCGTACTCGCGAGCGCCGCCCGCGGCGCCAAGGAGTGGGCCGCCACGGACCCCTTCGAGCGGGCGGCGATCCTGCGCGAGGTCTCGCGCACCGTCGCGGAGCACGTCGAGGAACTCGCCGCGCTGGAGTCCGCCACCACGGGCAAGCCGATCCGTGACACCCGCGGCGAGGCCGCGAAGGTCGCCGAGATGTTCGGCTACTACGCGGGCTGGGCGGACAAGCTGCTCGGGCACACCATCCCGGTGCCGGGCAACTGGCACACGTACACCGAGCGGGTCCCGTGGGGTGTCGTCGTGGCCATCACGCCGTGGAACGCACCGCTGTTCACCGGCGGATGGAACTCGGCGGCGCCGCTCGCCGCGGGCAACGCGGTCGTCGTCAAGCCCAGCGAGTTCACCCCCGCGTCGACCGTGCGCCTGGCCCAGCTGGCACACCGGGCCGGTCTGCCGGACGGCGTGTTCAACGTCGCCACCGGCCTCGGCTCCACTGTCGGTGCCACCCTCACGACCGACGCGCGCGTGGGCAAGGTGTCCTTCATCGGCTCGGTCGGCACGGGGCGGCGGGTGGCCGTCGCCGCGGCCGGGGCCGGCATTCCGACGGTCCTCGAACTCGGCGGCAAGAGTGCCAACATCGTGTTCGCCGACGCGGACCTGGACCGGGCGGCGGACGGTGCGGTGTCCGCGATCTTCTCGGGGGCCGGGCAGTCGTGTGTCGCCGGTTCGCGGCTGCTGGTGGAGAGGTCGGTGCACGCCGAGTTCGTGGCACGTGTCGCGGAGCGGGCGGCGCGGCTGCGGGTCGGCGATCCGCTCGACCCGGACACCGAGGTCGGCCCGATCATCACCGAGTCGCAGTTCGCCACGGTCACCTCGCTCGTCGCGGCGGGCATCGAGGGCGGCGCCCGCCGCGCGACGGCGGCCGACCTGCCCACACAGGTCACCGACTCCCCGCTCGCGGACGGGCGTTGGGTGCTGCCCACCGTCCTTGACGGGGTCAGCCCCGCCAATGTGCTGGAGACCACCGAGGTGTTCGGTCCCGTCGTCGGGGTCGACTCCTTCTTCACCGAAGCCGAGGCCATCGAGCGCGCGAACGCCACCGCCTTCGGCCTGGCCGGAGCGGTGTGGACCCAGGATGTCGCGCGGGCCCACCATGTGGCCCGCGCGGTGCAGGCAGGTACCTTCTGGATCAACTCGTACAAGACGATCCACGTGGCCGTGCCCTTCGGCGGCTTCGGCGACTCCGGGCACGGCCGGTCCTCCGGCCCCGGCGTGCTGGACGAGTACACCCAGACCAAGGCCGTGTGGACTCCCACGCGTGCCGCCGGTTCCCCGTTCCCGTCGCTCAGCTACTGAGGAGTCCTCGATGAGCCAGACACACACCGTCGCCGAAGGCGACCGACTCAAGAAGGACACCTCGGCCGGTGTCACCGCATGGGAAGGCAAGGTGCTGTCGCTCGCCCGCGGCCTGCACGCCCGTCCCGAGCTCTCCTTCGAGGAGACCGCGTCCGCGGCGGCGATCACCGAGCTGCTCGCCGAGGGCGGGCTCACCGTCGAGCACGGCACCGGTGGCCTGCCCACCGCGTTCACGGCGACCGCCGGCAGCGGCGAGCTGACGGTGGCGCTGTGTGTCGAGTACGACGCGCTGCCCGAGGTCGGTCATGCCTGCGGGCACAACCTCATCGCCGGCGCGTCGGTCGCCGCGGCCCTCGCCCTTGCCCCGCACGCCGACGAGCTGGGCATCACGCTCAAGGCCATCGGCACCCCGGCCGAGGAGCACGGCGGCGGCAAGACGCTCATGCTGGAGGCGGGTGCGTTCGACGGGGTCGGCCTGGCCCTGATGGTGCATCCGGTGCAGGACGGTGTCTCGTACAACCCGGCGGGGACCACGGCGCAGGCGGTCGGCCGCTACCGTGCCGTGTTCACCGGCCGTGCCGCGCACGCCGCGGCCGCGCCGCACCAGGGTGTCAACGCCGCCGACGGTGCCACGATCGCCCAGGTCGCCATCGGCCTGCTGCGCCAGCAGATCCCCGGTGACCATCGTGTGGCGCTGTTCGTGTCCGAGGCCGGTGTCGCCACGAACATCATTCCGGAGCGGGCGGTCGTCGACTTCGAGTGCCGGGCGTTCACCCTGCCCGAGTACGAGGCGCTCCTCGCCCGCGTGCGGCGCTGCTTCGAGGGCGCGGCCTTGGCCAGCGGCACCGAGGTGACCATCGAGGCGACCGAGCCGCTGTACGAACCGCTCGTCCAGGACGACGCGTTGGCCGGGTACTGGACGGCCGCGATGGAGTCGTTCGGCCGTGACACCACATCCGGCGGCCGGCTCGGCGGCGGCTCGACCGACATGGGCAACATCAGCCAGGTCATCCCGAGTCTGCACCCCTGGCTGAGCATCCCCGGGGCCGAAGTACCCATCCATTCCCACGGATTCGCCGCCGTCGCCGACACCGACGCGGCGTACGAGCTGATGCTCGAAGCGGCCCGCGCGCTCGCGTGGACCGTCGTCGATGCGGCGGGCGATCCCGAGCAGCGTGCCCGGTTCGTCGAGGCCGCCTTCCACCGTGACATCAGAAGGGCCGGGTGACGACATGTCCACCCTCCTCAAGCCGGACGACCGCGGCACGCGGACCCGTCAGACGCTGCCGATCGCCGGGCTCGCCCTGGTGATCGCGCTGGTCGTGCAGTTCATCGGCGAGCTCGACATCGATCTGGGCATCGGTTCCATCATCATCTTCCCGATGGTGTGGGGCCTGCTCCTTGGCCTGCTGGTGTCGATCCAGAAGTTCCGTCCGCTCGGCATCGATCTCCAGAAGGTGGCGGCCGCGCTCGTCGGCGTCGCCGTGATGATCCTGGTGGCCCGGCTGGCGTTCAACATCGGCCCCAGCCTGCCGACGCTCGCGGACGCCGGTCCCGCGCTGCTGCTCCAGGAGATCGGGCATCTGCTCGGCACGGTCGCCATCGCGCTGCCGCTCGCCGTACTGCTGCGGATGGGCAAGGCCACGGTGGGCGCGACGTTCTCGCTGGACCGCGAGCCGTCGTTCGCGATGGTCTCGGAGAAGTACGGTCCCGACTCGGACCAGTACCGCGGCGTGCTCGCCATGTATGTGTTCGGCACGATGTTCGGGGCGGTCTTCATCACGCTCCTGACCTCGCTGGTGTCGAACTGGAACATCTTCGACCCGCTGGCCCTGGCGATGGGCGCCGGTGTCGGCTCGGGGTCGATGATGGCCGCGTCCTCCGCCAGCATCGTGGCCGCCTATCCCGGCGACGAGCAGGCGATCCTGGGCATGGCGGCAGTCTCCAACCTGATCACGACGATCCTCGGTGTGTACGTCGGGATCTATGTGGCACTGCCGCTCGCGGACCGCTTCTACCGGTTCCTGACGCGCAGCGGGCGCACGGAGACCGCGGAGAGCGCACCGGCCGAACCGGGCGAGACGGAGCGGAGCGCGGCGGAGAACCGCGCGTTCCGCGAGCAGGTGGCGGCGGCCGGGGGCGAGATCAAGCTTCCGCTCTGGCTGTCGCTCGGGGTGCTGACGGTGCTCGGCCTCGGCACCGCATCGGTCGCGGCGGGGCACGTCAGCCTGGACATCATCGGCGGCTATGCCGTGCTGCTGGCCCTGGTCCTCGTCGGGCTCGTGCTGGCCAAGGTCAGCCGGAAAATCTCGGCGATCGTGTGGATCACCACCGTCGGCGCGTACGTGTCCAGCCCGTGGTTCTTCGCGTCGGACACGCTGAACCGCCTGGTGGCGTCGGTGGACTTCCTGTCCATCGCGACCATCATGCTGACGCTGGCGGGGCTCTCCCTCGGAAAGGATCTGCCGCTGCTGCGCCGCATCGGATGGAAGATCGTCCCGGTCGGGCTCGTCGCCATCACCGCGTCGTTCCTGCTCTCGGTCGTCATCGCCGAGTTCACGCTCGGGGCGTGGGGCTAGCGCCCGTCGATTGGGGCGCCCCTCACGACACCCTCGCGTGCTCCGCTCGGACAGGCCGCTCGTGCTCGGCGCGGGCGGCCTCGAGCAGGCGCCGCCAGGAGGTGACGGTCGGCCGCCGGCGCAGCAGCGCGCGACGCTCGCGCTCGGTCATGCCGCCCCAGACCCCGTGCTGGATACGCTGATCCAGCGCATGGGCCAGGCATTCGGTCTTGATCACGCATCCCCCGCAGATGCGCTTGGCGCTGCTCTGCGCGGCTCCCTCGACGAACAATTCGTCCGGGTCCGTCGTGCGGCATGCCGCCCGGTCCCACCGTGAAGCCTGTTCGTGACGCACTGCTTCCGCCCCCATTCCCGTATCGCCTCTCAGCGTAGTCGAGTCGTCACTTTAGGCCATACGTGCAGCTCGCGCACCCCACCCCCTCTGAACACATGGTCAATTGCGACTTCGAAACGGACAAAAGGCGCGCAACTGCGGGCAGTTGCGCGCCTCCGGACGGGCGTCAGTGCGCGGTCGTCGCCCCCACGGCCTCGCGGCGTACGACGTCGACGAGGGACCGGTCGGTGATCTTGAGGGCGGGTGAGACGGCGAGTGTGAGAGTCGACACGCTCATGAACGGGTTGAGGTGGCGCCAGCCCCAGTTCTCCAACGCGCCCCGCACCGCGGCCGCCTGGTCGGCGACATCTCCGGCCGGGCGTGCCGACAGCACCCCGCCCACGGGCAGCGGCATGCGGGCAGCGATCGTCTCGCCCTCGGGTCCGGCGACCACGGCGACACCTCCCCCGTCCGCGACGACGGTGGCCGCGGCGGCGGCCATCGCCGCACGGGAGGTGCCGATGGTCAGGAGGTTGTGGCTGTCGTGGGCGTACGTCGAGGCCACCGCGCCTTCGGTCAGTTCGCGGCCGAGGAGCGGGGCGAAGACCGCGCCGTCCCGTCCGTAGCGGTTGCGGACGCGGACGACGGTCGTACGGCCCTCCCACTGCACCTCGCCACCGTGGACCGGGAGCTGGACCTCCGCCGCTTCGGTGTAGGTGTCCCGCTCGTTGACCCGCATGGCGCGGAAGGTGTGCACACCGTCCGGCAGGTCGACGGTCCAGCGGAACGTGTCCGGGTCCTGCGGTTCGACGTCGACGCGGCTGCCGAGCGGGGCGACGGACGGCGCCTCGGCGCCCGCATCCGAGCGCGCGGGCGCGCCGTCGCGCCCGACCACCCGTCCGCCGGACAGCACCAACGCCGGGTCGAACGAGGCGAGTTCGCCGCGCAGCAGCACCAGATCGGCGCGCTTGCCCGGTGAGACGACGCCGCGGTCGTGCAGGCGCAGGCGCTGGGCCGGCGTCCACGTCAGGGCCTTGAGGACGACGTGTGCCGGGAATCCGGCGGCCACGGCCACCCGTGCGATGTGGTCGAGGTGGCCCTTGTCGACGATGTGGTCGGCGGCGAGGTCGTCGGTCACCAGGCACAGCGGCGGGAGCTGCGGCAGGGCGAGGAGGGCCTGGGCCACCTCCTCGTTCAGGCACTTCTCCTGAAGCATCATCGTCATGCCGAGCCGGGCCTTCTCCAGGACCACCTCGGTGCGGTTCTTGGTGTGGTCGGAGTCCACGCCGGTGGCGAGGTAGGCGCTGAGTTCGGCGCCGGTCAGGTTCGGGCAGTGGCCGTCGAGGACGACATCCTGCGCTCGGGCGGCGGCGGTGACCTCGTGCATGCGGCGGTCGCCCGCGACCACGGCCCGGTAGTCCATGACCTCGCCGAGCGCGATCACACCGGGCCAGCGCAGCATCTCCGCGATGTCGTCGGCGGACAGCGCGGCCCCCGCGTGCTCCAGGCCCTCCAGGGCGGGCACGCAGGAGGGCACGCCCCACAGCTGGGTCTGGGCGGTCTCCCGGCCCGCGTCGATCATCCAGCGCATGGCGTCGCGCCCGGCGACGTTGACGATCTCGTGCGGGTCGGCGAGCACGGTCGTCGTGCCGCGCGCCAGTGTCACCGCGGCGAACTCCTGCGGCGTCAGGAACGCGCTCTCGATGTGCATGTGCGCGTCGACGAAGCCGGGGGCGACCAGCATGCCCCTCGCGTCGATCTCCTCGCGGGCGTCGGCGGGGGTGCCCGGGGGCAGCACCGCGCTGATCGACTCGCCGCGTACGAGGACGTCGGCGGCGAACTCCTCGCCGGTGAAGGTGGACACCACGCGCCCGCCGCTGATCCGGAGGTCGTGCTGCTCACTCATGGGGTCGTGCTCCTTCAGAAAGGGGGGTCGTCACTCGGGGCGGGGCGCCGTCAGGGGACGAGTGTGTAGAAGTAGTAGCCCAGCGGGACCATGACGATCCACAGCGGCCAGGGCACCTCGCGGATGCGGCCGCTGACGGTCCTGACGAGGACGTGGGCGGCGAGCCCGACCGCGATGCCGGTGCCGAAGTTGCCGAAGAACAGCGTGGTCGCGACGGTGAGGGCCGCCGGGATCGCGTTGGTCGGGTCCTTGAAGTCGACGTTCTTGAGGGCGCCGAGCATGTTCAGGCCGATGTAGATCAGCACGGGCGCGGTGGCCGCGGAGGGGATCAGCGTCGCGAACGGCGTGACGAGCAGCAGCAGTCCGAAGCCGCACGCCGCCCACACGGAGGCGAGGCCGGTCTTGCCGCCCGCGTCCGCCGCGGCGGACGACTCCAGGTAGGCCGTCATCGACGGGGCTCCGACGGCCGAACCACCCATCACGGACACCGAGTCGACGAGGAAGGGGCGGCGCGAGCCGGGGATGTTGCCGTCCTTGTCGAGCAGCCCGGCGCGCCCCGAGACGGCGAGGAGGGTGCCGGTCATGGAGAAGAACTCGGACACGAAGAAGGCGAAGATGTACGGGAAGTACTCCGGCTTGAGCGCGCCGAGGATGTCGATGTGGAAGAGCAGCGGCCCGGGCGAGTCGGGGGCGGAGAAGAGGCTGTCGGGGACGTCCGTGACACCGAGCGGGATGCCGACGACCGTGACGGCCGCGATGGTGATGAGGAACGCGCCGGGCACCTTGCGGGCGGCGAGCGCGGTGAGCAGCAGCAGGCCGCCGAGGGCGAGCAGTCCGGCGGGCTTCGACAGGTCACCGACGGCGAGGGCCGCCTTGTCGGCGTTGCCGACCACGAGGTCGGCGTCGCGGAAGCCGATGAGGGCGATATAGAGGCCGAGTCCGCCGCTGATGGCGTACTTGAGGTTCATCGGCATCAGGCGGGTGACGAGGTCACGGATGCCGAGCAGGGTGAGGACCAGGAAGGCGACGCCGGACCAGAACACCATGCCGAGCGCCGTGTCCCAGGGGACGTGGTCCTGACCGACGATGGTGAAGGCGATCAGCGCCACGCCGCCGAGGCCCGGGGCGACGACGAACGGCAGGTTGGCGATGAGGCCCATCGCGAGGGTCGCCAGCGCGATGGCGATGATGACGGCGGTGGTCGCGGCGCCGTGCGGCACACCCGCGCCCGCCAGTTGGCCGGGGACCACGACGACGGCGTAGGCGGCGGCCATGAACATCGAGGCGCCGGCGACGAGCTCCGTGCGGGGGCTGCTGCCGCGGCCACGGACGCGGAAGAGCCGCTCGACGAGCGAGGGGGACTCGGCGGCGGCGTCGGCCTGCTCGCCGGAGGGCGGAGCGGTGGTGGACATGGGGACCTCGGCGGGATGAGGGGTGGGCAGGGAACTCTGCGGCGACGTCGGCGCGAGGGGCGAGGAGGCGCGGGGCGTGCGGGCACCCGGCTTGGGTACGGTCTCTGCAACCGGTCTCTGCAACCGGTCTCTGCAACCGGTTGCAGAGACCGGTTGCAGGTATCATGACACGGCATAAAGGGAAAGTGAACAGCGGCCCGGGCAGTTCCTTGGAACAGCCGGTGACTCGGGCCGGACCACAGACACGGCACGGGCAAGCAGGGGGCAGCAGTGGCGACGCTCATGGACGTGGCGCAGGCGGCGGGGGTGTCGAAGGCCACCGCCTCCCGGGCGTTGCACCGCCCCGACATGGTCGCGGAGGGCACCCGGCTGCGGGTGCGGGAGGCCGCGGACCGGCTCGGTTTCCAGCTCAACGCCGCGGCCCGCGCCCTGACCACCGGGCGCACGGGCCTTGTCGGCCTGATCGTGCCGACGCTCTCGAACCCCTTCTTCGCTCCCCTGGTCATCGGCGCGCAGCAGGCCGCGGAGAACACCGAGAGCCATCTGCTCATCGCCGTGTCCGAGTACGACGCGGAGCGCGAGGCCGCCCTCGCCGACCGGCTGTCCGAGCAGGCCGACGGCCTGATCATGGTGACGCCGGTGGGCACGGACGCGGCGCTGCGCGAGCGCTTCAGGCGGCAGCCGCTGGTGCTCGTCGACCGGCAGGTGGGACGCCTCCCGGCCGTCGTGGCCGACACCGCGGCGGGCCTGGCCGAGCTCCTCGGCCATCTCCTGGACCTCGGTCACCGCGAGATCGCCTACGTGTCCGGGCCCGCGGGGTCGTGGGCGGACGAGCAGCGGCGGGCCGCGCTCACCGCGCAGGCCGCGGAAGCGGGCGCCCGCATCCATGTGCTCGGGCCGCTGCCGCCCACGTTCGACGCGGGGATCGAGGCCTCGCGGACCCTGCCCGATGCCGCCACGGCCGTCCTCGCGTACAACAGCTATCTCGCGCTGGGCCTGCTGCACGGGCTCGGTGCGACGGGGCGGAGCGTTCCCGGGGACATCAGCCTGGCGGCGGCCGACGACCTGAGCACGCTCGGCGCGACGACTCCGCCGGTGACCGCGCTGGATGTGCCGCTGCGGGAGGTCGGCACGCTCGCCGTCACCCGCCTGCACGAACTGGTCGACGGGCAGCGGCGCACGGTGACGTCCCGGGTGCCCGCGGCGCCGGTGCTCCGCGCGTCGACGGCGCCACCGCGGGTGTCCTGAGGGAGCGACCGCTCAGTGGGTCGACGCCGCCGGTGCCGCGTCCATGTCCACGTCCACGTCCACGTCCAGCGTGTCGCCGACCTTGATCCGGCCCGGTGTCAGCACGTCCGCGTACACGCCGAACAGGACGCCCCGCCCCAAGGTGCTCTGCCCCAGGCCCCGGTAGCCCTTGATCAGGGACAGCGCCCGCACTCCCCCGGAGCCGTCGACGGGATCGCGGTTCACCGCGCCGCACCGCTTCACCGGCCCCTCGACGCGCAGCACCGCACCGCCGACGCGCACCGTCCGGCCCTCCCACGTGTCCTCGACGTGGGCTGCGCCGCCGCCGAAGCCGAGCGTCATGCGGAAGCGTCGCCGGTCGACCGCGTCGAGGTCGGACCTGCGGGCCAGTTCGTCCACGGAGGCGTCTCCGAGGAGGGTGACGGGCCGCAGGTCCACGCCGCCGTTCTCGGCTTCGGGGCGCACCAGGCGCACCGGTTGTCCCACGCGCTCCGAGAAGAGCTCGGCCCACGGGCCCTCGACCACGCGGCCGGGCACCGTGTGGTGCCGGAAGAAGTCGACCTCCAGGGCGTCGCCGAGGCGCACCTCGCCGGTGACCTCGGAGCTGTCCGGGCATGTCACGGTCAGGGTCCTGGACTCGTCCGCGTAGTGGGCGATGTGTCCGGCCCAGGCCCCCGTGCGGGTCATGGACAGCAGGTCGCCCTCCGCGTCCACCATGAGGAAGGACCGGTCACCGACGACTCCCGTTCTCGTCAGCTCGACCTCGTCGCGCGGCACCACCCCGAGTCCCTTGATGGCGGTGGTCGACAACGAGGTGACCTGGAGTCCTTGAACGGGTGTCATGCGTCCGCGCTCCCCTACTTGGCATACGTCTCCGAGTACAGATCGGCCACGTAATACTTGCCCGGGTCGGTGTTGTCGTCCAGTTGCTTGTTACGGACGAAGAAGTCGCCGAGCTTCTTCAGCCACGTGTCCACTTCGCCGCTCTTGGTCTTGGCGACGAGGTCCTTGGTGGAGAGCGTCTCGACGTGGGAGGCGTCGGCCTTGGCCTGGGCCTCGGTGACCTGGAGCATCTTGGCGGTGAGGGCGATGGTCTCCTCGGGGTGGTCCTGGCGCCAGTCGTTGGCCTGCTGGAGGACCTTGATGACCTTCTTGTTCTTGGCCTCGGGCACCTTGTTACCGGCGACGAACGCGGTGGGGAAGGAGTCCTTGGTGTCCTTGGTGCTCGCTATCTCGTGCAGGCCGGGGACCTTCTTCTTGATGGTGTCGATGGCGGGGTAGAAGAAGCCGGCGCCGTCGATCTTTCCGGAGGAGAAGGCGGAGACGATGGTGGACGGGTCCATGTTGACCTTGGTGATGTCCTTCGTCGTCATCCCGGCCTTCGCCAGGGCGATGTTGAGGATCATGTCGCCGGAGGTGCCTTCGGGGACACCGACGCGCTTGCCCTTGAGGTCCTTCATGGACTTCATGCCGGGCTGCCCGATGACACGGTCGGCGTACGTGAGGGTGTCGATGGCGATGACCTTCGACTTGCCGGAGGCCGGGAGCCACATGGCGCCGGGCCCGATGTAGCCGTAGTCGAGGCTGTCGGCGCTGAGGGCCTGGATCTGCACGGGGCCGTTGTTGAACGCCTTCACCTTCGCGGTGAGGTCGGCCTTCTTCCACAGGCCCTGCTTCTCGGCGATGGCGAGCAGGCTGGCGCCGTTGTAGTCGGCGATGTAGCCGAAGCGGACCGTGTTGTCGTCCTCCGAGCCGCCACCGGAGCAGGCGGTGACGGAGAGCGTGAGCATCAGGGCGGCGGGCAGCGCCGTGAGAGTGGTGCGCCTGATCCTGCTTCTGGGCATGCTGGAGGTCCTCTCGGGGTGGTGCGCGGGAATGTGCGAGCGGGGGGGTGGGTCAGGCGGCGTTGGGGGGCGCGTCCTGGTGGTAGACCGAGGTCCACACCTCGTTGCGGATGCGCCGGAACTCGGGTGAGAGCCGGATCTGTTCGGTGCGCGGGTAGGGCAGGTCGACGTCGACGACGCGGTGGATGCGGCCGGGCCGCGCGGCCATGACGACGACGCGGCTGGCGAGGTAGACCGCCTCGTCCACGTCGTGGGTGATGAACAGGACGGTGCGCTTCTCCTGGCTCCAGGTCGCGAGCAGCTGGTCCTGCAACTGCACCCGGGTGAGGGCGTCGAGCGCTCCGAACGGCTCGTCCATCAGCAGGACTTGGGGGTCGACCGCGTAGGCGCGGGCGATGGCGCAGCGCTGTTTCATTCCGCCGGACAGCGTCTTGGGCAGGGCGTCGGCGAACTCGTCGAGGCCGACCAGCGCGATGGCCGCCTCGGCGCGGCGGCGGCGCTCCGCGGTGGGTACGGAGGCCAACTTGAGCCCGAATTCCACGTTCTGGCGAACCGTCAGCCACGGGAACAGCGCGTACTGCTGGAAGATCACGCCGCGGTCGGGTCCCGGTCCCGACACGGGGGTGCCGTCGACCAGGACGGCGCCCGAGTCGGGTTCCTGGAGTCCGGCGGCCATGCTCATCAGGGTGGACTTGCCGCAGCCGGAGGGGCCGACGACCGTGACGAACTCCTGGTCGGCGATGTCCAGGCTGATCCCGTCCAGCGCGGTGAAGGTGGCCCCCTTCAGCGGGAAGGTCTTCACCACGTCCCGAAAGCTGATCTTGCTGTCCGTCATCGTCGTCCCGTCGTGCGCTGTCGTGCCGTTCATCGACGCTCCTGCCAGCCGGTGAGGCGCCGTTCGGCCAGCAGCAACAGCCGGTCCATGAGGAGCCCGAGCACACCGATGGAGATCAGGGACACGAAGATCGTGTCCATTTCGAACCAGGTGGAAGCCTTCTGCATCCGGTAGCCCAACCCCTCCTGGGCACCGATCAGTTCGGCGGCGACCACGGTCGCCCAGGACGCGCCGAGGCCGATGCGCATGCCGACGAGGATGAACGGGGTGGAGGCGGGGACGACCACCTTGGCGAAGATGGTGCGGTCCGAGGCGCCGAGCACCCGGGCGGCGTTGATGAGTGTCCTGTCGACGTCGACGACCCCTTGGAAGGAGGAGACGACGCAGGCCATGAACGACGCCAGGAAGATCACGGCGATCTTCGGCACCTCGCCGATGCCGAGCAGCACCACGGCCAGCGGGATCAGCGCGAGCGGCGGGATGGTGCGGAAGAACTGGATGTACGGCTCGACCAGGGCGCGCACCGTCGGGTACCAGCCCATGAGGAAGCCGACCGGCACGGCCGCGAGCACGCCGAGGGCGTAGCCGAACAGGACGCGGCGCAGGCTGGCGAGGGTGTCGTCGGCCAGTGTGCCGTCGGAGATCATGGTGCCGGCCTTCTCGGCCACGGCCGCCGGTGTGGGCAGGTTCTCGACCCAGCCGAGCGCGGCGACGACGGCCCATACCGCGATTCCGGCCGCCACGGCGACGACGTTCAGGATCAGGGGTCGGCCGCGGCCGCGGCGCGGTGGCTGCCGCCGGGTCTCGGTGGTGGTCTTCTGAGCGGGGGTGATCACAGCCATGGTGTCCTCGCTGATGGCTTCACGCGTGCTCCTCGGAGACGGGCGGCGGGTAGTGGGTGAGCAGGGGGGATTCGTGGAGGACGAGGGCGATGCCGCCGAGTGCGCTGCCGGCCTCGCCGAGCGTCGCGCGGCGCAGGTCCACGTGGTGGTGGGCCATCGGCATCAGGTGCCGGCGCAGGGTGCGTTCGACCGGGTCGAGGAGAGCGGCGCCCGCCTCGGCGAGTTCACCGCCGACGACGATGACACCCGCACCGACGACATGGCAGACCGCGGCGAGCACCGTGCCGACGTCACTGCCGACGCGTTCCAGCACCGCCAGGGCCGTCGGTTCGGCGGCGGTGACCGCTTCGAGGAATCCGGCGAGATCCTGGGCGCGCCCGCCGGATTCGCGGTAGCGGCACAGGACGGCGTCGAGTGCGGCGCGGGTCTCCAGGCAGCCGGTTCCGCCGCACTCGCAGGTGCGGCCCATCGGATCCACGGTGATGTGCCCGAACTCGCCGGACAGTCCGTACCGGCCGCGGTGCAGGGCGCCGCCCACGACGAGGCCGCCGCCGACGCCGTGGGAGAGGCGCAGGTAGAGGACGTCGCTGCTGTCGGCCGCCGCGCCCCAGACGGCTTCGGCGAGGGCGGCGAGCCGGGTGTTGTTGTCCAGCAGGACCGGCACCCCGAACCGCTTGCGCAGCAGGTCGGGCAGGCCGTCGATGCCCTGGGCGTGGGCGTGTTCGCTGCCGGGGTCGGCGATCGGCCCGACCACGCCCACGCCGATGGCGGTGAGCGCGTCGAGGTGTACGCCGCGGGAGCGGCCCTGACCACCGGCCGCGCCCGTATCGGCAGCGGGCGGGCCGGTGGCCAGGGCGTCGAGGAGCCGTTCCGCGAGGTCGACGCGTTCGGGCCAGGAGAGGTCGGAGGCGTGCGACTGGCTCGCCGAACCGACCACTTCATGGGCGAAGTTGACGGCCGCCACGTGCACGGCGCGGCGCGCGAAGTCGATGCCGACCGCCTCGCCGGCGGCCGGGTTGAGGCTGAGTTTCTCCACCGGGCGGCCGCGCTTGCGCGTCTCGACCTGCGCGGGGGCGGCGACGACGGCGCCACTGCCCAGGAGGTCGGCGACGATGTCGTGGAGCGTGGTGCGGGAGAGCCCGCTGCGGGCGCCCAACTCGGCGCGGCTCAGGGGGCCCTGCTTGCGCAGCAGCTCGAGAACGGACTGCTCGTGGCCGCGCCGGAGCCGCGTCAGCGGGCCGTCGTGTTCGTGCATGCCGGACAGCATGTGAGGGTCGACGATTTTCGTCAATGAGTCGGACAGAAAAACTCGCGGCACCCCCTTCGGCAACACCGCTCCCCCACAACCGACTTGACCTGCGGCGATGTGAAGTCGATCCGCGCAAGGCCGGGCCGCGCCGCATCCGCGGAACGCCATACGACTGCAACATTCGCCGCTGACCAGCGCCCTCTTGAGTCCCTCTCGGCCACCGGCCCGCCGCTCTCGCGTTCATTTATGTAGGCGCTCTTGACTTAAATCGCGGCCACGCTGAAGCATGCTGCGCACACACCCGACCGACCAGCCGAGGAGCCACGCCTGATGACCCGGGAAGAGACGAACGCAGCGCACATCGGTCGCCGCGGAGTGCTGGCCGGCATCGCCGGAACCATGGGAGCGGTGGCGCTCCCCTCGGGTCCCGCGCTCGCGGAGCCCGCCCGCCGGGCCCCGGGCAGGCCGTACCCGCCCAACTGGCCCGCCCTCGAACCGTACGGGCTGGCGGACACCCGCGAGGACCTCTGGCCGCGCGAGGACAACTCCTTCGTCCTGCCGCTCGAACTGCGGCCCCGCGATGAAGAGTTGGGGCGCGTGTGGATGCGCGACACCTACGTCAACTGCTTCGTCGTCGACGGCCGACCGCTCTACGTGGCCACCGGCACGACCCGTGTGCCGGGCCTCTCGGCCGCCGGGCCCTGGAACGACGGCATCTTCGTGTGGACGGCGCCGTCGCTGCACGGCCCGTGGCGCCTCGCCGACACCACCGGCATCCGACCCGGGGCCGAGCGCGGCAAGGTGTGGTCGCCGGAGTTCGTGGACGAGAACCGGCCGGGGCGCACGGTCGTCGCGCCGTGGCAGGAGTACTGGCACGACGAGCAGTTCGGCAAGCGGGCCAACGCCTGGGCGCCCGAGCTGCACCGCTTCCGCGGCAAGTGGTACATCGTCGCGTGCATGGGCGACCACTCCCAACTGGTCGGCTCCTTCATGCTGGTGAGCGACGGCGGGGTCGAGGGCCCTTACCGGCTCGTCGAGGGCAATCTCGACAAGCCGTTCGGCGACGTGGTGCCCGGTGGTCCCGCGTTCATCAAGCCCGGCGCGTACCACCACATCGACGGCGGCCTGTACACCGAGGGCGACGACGCGTGGCTGGTGCTGCACAACCACGTCTACGCGAAATTCCGCGACGACATGGAGGACATCGTCCCGACGACGAACCTCCCGGCGTTCCGGCAGACCCCGTACTCCCCCGAGCCGTACCTGGAGGGCGCGTACGTCTTCAAGTACGGAGGCAAGTACTTCCTGGTGCACGCGGCGTGGGACCGCGCCTCGACGGGCGCCGACGGGGGCACGCGGCACGCCTACGACCCGCCGGGCACCGGCCGCACGCAGTACCAGTACGACGCGGTCGTCGCCGTGGCCGACCGTCTCGAGGGTCCGTACTCCAAGCGCTGGACGGCGGGTGTCGGCGCGGGGCACAACAACTTCTTCGAGGACCACCACGGAGGCCTGTGGGCGACGTTCTTCCGCAACCCCGCCTTCGGCTACTGGGCCGATCCGTCCCGTTCCGGCGACGCCGCGGTGGCCGGTGTCGTACGCCTGGAGTGGACGGGACCGAAGGGGAACCGCCTGTACGTGAAGCGGACCTAGATTGGACTCGATCCAAAGTGGGACGTACCGTAAAAGAAACCGAGGTACATATCAGCGCAGCCAGTGACGCCTGCCACCTCCGGTAACACATCACCACGGAGGCCCCCACATGGTCTGCTACGACTGCATCCAGGAAAACCGTCATGACTCGACCGGAATCGGCATCTGTACTCGCTGCGGCCTTGCCACGTGTCACGAGCACGCGCGCGTGCTCGCCACGCACGTCCAGCGGGCCAACGGCATGAGCCGCTCGACCAGCCGCCTCGCCGGGCGGCGCGTCGTCTGCCGCACCTGCCTGGCCGCCGAGGCCGCGTAGTGCCGGGCCTGGACGCGGGCGAGCTGCTCCGGGGCAGGGGGCTGCGCAGCACGGCGCAGCGGCGCGCCGTGCTGGCCGCGCTCCAGGGCCGGCCGCACGCGTCCGCGGCCGACCTGGAGGAGCGGATCAGGAAGGCGTCCGTGGGCTCCGCCGCGGGCCTGTCGCGCCAGGGCCTCTACAACGTCCTGGAGGACCTCACCCGGGTCCACCTCGTGCGGTGCATCGAGCCGGCGGGCTCCCCCGCCCGGTTCGAACTGCGCGTGGGAGACAACCACCATCATCTGGTCTGCCGCTCCTGCGGCCGCATCGAGGACGTGGACTGCGCCGTCGGCGCGGCCCCCTGCCTCGATCCGGTCGAGGACAGCGGCTTCACCGTGGAGGAGGCCGAGGTCACCTGGTGGGGGCGGTGCGCCGACTGCCGCCGCGCCTGTGAGCGGCCCGCCTGACGCACGGCAGGCGCCGCGCGCGCCTTGTGCACGCGCCCCATCCGGTGGCGCGATCTTCGTGGTTCCCGCCAGTCGGCCCCGGCGGCGCTCCGCGAGAAGACTGCTCGCGGACATGACCGAGCCCGTACGGGGAGGCAGCAGCGTGAGCACGAGCGCGGAGCAGCAGTACGACCGGATCGGCGAGGCCTTCGAGGGCTTCAAGGCCCTCCACCTGGCCCGCTATGTGGAGGTGCCCAGTTTCCTGGAACTGGTCGGCGACGTGACCGGCAGGTCCGTCGTCGACCTCGCGTGCGGCACCGGCTTCTACAGCCGTCTGTTCAGACGGCGCGGCGCCACCGACGTGTGCGGCGTCGACGTCTCCGCGGAGATGGTCGACGTCGCCCGTCGCATCGAGGGCGCCGATCCGCTCGGGGTGCGCTACGCCGTCGGGGACGTCGCCACGACCGATGTGCTCGGCGGGCACCGCTTCGACCTCGCCACGGCCGTCAACCTGCTCAACTACGCCGAGACGGTCGACGCGATGACGGCCATGTGCCGCACCATCCATGCCGCGGTGCGTCCCGGCGGCACGCTCTACGCCCTCAACCAGAGTCCCGACTACGACTTCGAGGGCCCGAGCCCCCGCCCGTACGGGTTCCACTGCGAACTGGAGGGCAGCCGTGTCGAGGTGGGTCCGCGGGTGCGTGTCACCGCGTTCCTCGACCCCGAGCCCGTCTCCTTCGTCGCCGGTCTGCCGCGCCGCGAGGTCTACGCCGAGGCGCTGACCCGGGCCGGTTTCACCGACGTCGCCTGGTCGCCGCCGGCCGTCTCGGCGGAGGGCCGCGCGGCCTTCCCCGCCGGGTTCTGGGACGACTACGCGGCCAATCCGCCCTTCGAGCTGCTCACCGCCCGTCGTCCGTGACCTCGGACGACCCGCCGGGGGCCTCGGGCGCGCGTCGGCCCGAGGACTCCGTCGGGTCCTCGCCCGCGGCGAGGTGTTCCAGGAGTTCGGCGAGCTCGTTGCAGGCACGCTGCACCGAGTGCCGGGTGGCACGCTGCTCCGTGACCAGCGCGGACAGCAGCAGCGCCGTCAGCGCGGCGGCTCCGTTGAAGGCCTGGAGCTTGGTCATGACCTCGATGTTGGACAGGTCGACGAACGTGCCCCGGTCCTCGTGCGCCGCGAACGTGGTGAGCACGGACGCGAACAGCGCGCAGAGCATGCTTCCGGCCAGCTCGAAGCGGAGCGCCGCCCAGATCAGCAGCGGAAAGACCAGGAAGAGCATGCTCGGCGAGCTGAACACGGCGTACGGGACGATCAGCAGGGACGCGATCCCCAGGCACCCGGCCTCGATCCAGCGCCGGGCGGGTATGCGCCCGGCCGACTGTCGACGGGGCAGGAACGTGCCCCGGGCCAGCACGAGCAGCATCGGGGTCACGAGCAGCACCCCCATGGCGTCGCCCACCCACCAGGCCAGCCACACGGGCAGGAAGTCCCCCGGGTCGAGCGATCCCGTCCACACCTGGGGCGCGACGCCGGCCGTCGCGCTGATCAGCATGGCGCCGAGCCCGCCGAGGAAGACCAGGCTCGTGCCGTCCCGCAGCCGTGACACTTCGGGGCGGAAGCCGACCCCCCGGAGCAGCAGAAAGGCGCACAGCGGCGCCGCGGTGTTGCCCGCGACGGTGACGATCGAGGTGAGTTCGGGGGTGGTGAGCGAGGTGATGACGAGGAAGGAGCCCAGCGCGATGCCGGGCCAGACCCACACGCCGAACACCAGCAGGGCGGCGAGCGCGAGGCCGGTCGGCGGCCAGATCGGGGTGACCACGACGCCCTCGACGCCGACCTGCCCGAGCAGGCCGAGGCGGCCTGCCGCGTAGTAGCAGGCAGCCACGGCAAGTGCCTTCAGGGCCATTTCCATGGCCGGCCGGAACCGCCGAGAAACCACCACAGCGCCATCAGACACTGACCGGGTCTCCTCGGCCACGCGAAGCCCTCCGCTCGTGTGGGTGCGCGGATGACTCAGACCGTCGGCGGGCGCCGCCCCGCGGCGCCGACGTCATGGCCGACGACGAGGACGGCGGCGTCGTCCTCGTGACCCACCGAGTCCGCCAGCTTCATCACTCCCGAGACGAGGGTGTCGACGCCGAGACCGGCCGCGGCGGTCACCTCGGCGAGCCGCCGCACCTGGCCGAGTCCGTCGTCGAGGTCGAGCGAGGGGCCCTCGACCACGCCGTCGGTGGGCAGCACGAAGACGCCACCGGTGGTGAGCCGATGGCACGCGACGGGGAACGTGGCACCCTCCAGCACGCCGAGCGGCGGCCCGCCCTCGGTGTCGTCGATGCCGGACCGGCCGTCGGCGGTGGCCCAGATGTGCGGGATGTGACCGGCCCTCGCGGTCTCCAGGGTGCCGCTGGCTGGGTCGAGCCGCAGGAAGGTGCAGGTGGCGAAGAGGTCGGTGTCCAGGGAGACGAGGAGGTCGTTGGTGCGGCCGAGCAGTTCGCCCGGGTCCCCGGTGACGGAGGCCAGTGCGCGCAGCACGACGCGGACCTGCCCCATGTACGCGGCCGCCTGGATGTTGTGCCCCTGGACGTCGCCGATGGACAGGCCGATGCAGCCGTCGGCCATGGTGAAGGCGTCGTACCAGTCGCCGCCGACGTTGAGGCCGTGGTTCGCGGGCATGTAGCCCACGGCGAGGCGGACGCCGTCGGGGCGGGGTAAGTCGCGGGGCAGCATGCCCCGCTGCAACGCCACCGCCAGTTCGACGCGTGAGCGCTGCAACTGCGCCAGCTCCCGCGCCCGGGCGGTGAGCGCACCGAGCTTGGTCAGCAGTGCCTGACCGTCCTCGAGGGACTCGCTGCGGAACATCGTTCGCCCCGTTCCAGGAGATTTTCCCCCACTGTGCCCGGGGTCCACCCCGGTCGCACGTCAGCGACCCGCGCGAGCGGTACCCCCGCTCCCTCTCCCCCGCGCTATTTCGCGGAGCCCCGAGGCCGGGCGAGCACCGCCGCACCGAGCGCGGCCAGCAGCAGGCCGACCAGCGGCCAGCGGACCGCGGTGGTGAAGCCGTGCAGCAGCGCGGTGCGGTGCGGGGCCGCGAAACCGGCGGCCGCGCCCGCGGCCACGGTGTTGAAGACCGCGGAGCCGATCGAGCCGCCGACCTGCTGGGCCGAGTTGAGGGCGGCCGAGGCGATTCCGGAGTCCTCGGGCGGAAGATGGGAGGTGGCGGTGGTCATCAGGGCGAGGAAGGTGGCGCCCATGCCCATGCCGAACAGGGCGAGGCCCGGCAGGATGCCGGTCGCGTAGTCGGCGTGCACCGTCAGGCGGCTGAGCCACCACAGGCCCGAGGCGGCGACGCACAGGCCGCTCACCATCATCACGCGGGCGCCGAACCGGGGCAGCAGACGCGTGCCGAGCTGTGTCGCGGTCAGCGTGGTGATCACGCTCAGCGGCAGGAAGCCGAGGCCGGTGCGGGCCGCCGACCAGCCGAGGACGGTCTGTAGGTGGAAGGTGAGGAAGAGCGAGAGGGACAGTTGCGCCGCCATCAGGCAGGCCCCCGCCACGAGGGCCGCGACCCGGGCCCGGTCGCGCAGCAGGCGCGGCGGGAGCAGTGGGGTGCGGGCCTTGCGCAGCCAGAGCGCGAAGAGGAGGAGCAGCACGAGGCCCGCCGACAGCGCCGCGACCACGGGCCGGCCCGTCCAGCCGCTGTTCTCCGCCGCGCTGAACCCGTAGACCAGCAGGGTCAGCCCGCCGCAGGCGAGCAGCGCCCCGGGCACGTCGAGGCGGCCTCGGGTGCGCGGCGCCGTGTCGGGCGGCATGAGCACACTGCCGGCGAGGGCCGCCCCGGCGAACAGGACATTGACGTAGAGGCACCAGCGCCAGCCCGCGGTCTCGGTCAGCACGCCGCCGAGGGTGACACCGAGGGCGCCGCCCGCGCCGCCGAGAGCGCCGAAGACGGCGATCGCCCGGCGGCGTTCTCGAAGGTCGGGGAAGGTCGTCGTGATCAGCGCGAGGGCGCTCGCGGCGAGCAGCGCGGCGAACACACCTTGCAGGGCGCGCGCCGCGAACAGCGTCCCGGAGCCGGGGGCCATGCCACCGGCCGCGGAGGCGACGGCGAATCCGGCCAGGCCGGTCAGGAAGACCCGCTTGCGGCCGACGAGGTCGGCGATCCTGCCCGCCAGCAGAAGCAGCCCGCCGAAGGCGAGCGTGTACGAGGTGATGGCCCAGGGTCGGGCCGCGTCGCTCATGCCGAGGTCGCGCTGCATGGAGGGCAGTGCGACGTTCACGATGGTCGCGTCCAGCAGGATCATCAGCTGGGCGAGCCCGAGCACCGCCAGGCCCCACCAGCGGCGGGGCGGGGCGGGCGGTGCCGGTGCGGCGGTGGCCGCGGCGGCGGCGCAGTCCTGTGTCATGTTGTGTGGTGGTCCGTGGTGTCCGGTTCCGTGGGGGCGGGGTGATCTTCGCACCCCGTCAGGGCGTCAGGCGCTGGTGGGGGCGCCGGGGACGCGGCGGTCGCCGCCGTTGCGCCGCTGCCACTCGCGGTAGACCTCGACGGCGTCGGCGTGCGGCTCGTAGGTCATCGGCAGCCGGCGCTCGTCCCAGTCCTTGGCGAACTCGCCGTAGAACGTGTCGAGCTCGAAGTACTTGCGGTCGTCCACGTAGTGCGGGGCGTAGGCGTCGCGGGTCGTGACGAAGACGACCTCGACGGGGCTGCAGTAGTAGAGCGCGGCGAGGCACATCGGGCACGGGTGGGCGAGCACGTAGATCGTGGCGTCGGTGAGGTGCTCGGTGCCCAGCTTGGTGCAGGCCTCGCGGATGGCGAGGATCTCGGCGTGGGCGGTGGGGTCGTTGGTCTGCGCGACCTGGTTGGGGCTCTCCGCGATGATCTCGCCGTCCTGGACGATGACGGTGGCGAAGGGCCGTCCTCCGTCGGCGACATTGGCGCGGGCTATGTCGATCGTGCGCTGGGCGAAGTCCTTGACGTCCATGGCGAGCCCCTTCTCGTGCCGTTCCCGGCCGGGCGCTCCCTCAGGAGCGGGCCGATGGATTCACCTTGCACCAACTGCATCTATAGGGTCAAAGACCTATTGGGGATGCGTTCTATTGGTGTTCTCTATACCTGCTTCTACGCTGGGAACATGTCCGTCGAACTGCGTCAGGTGCGCTACTTCATGGCCGTGGTCGAGCACGCCGGGTTCACCCGCGCCGCCGAGGCGCTGCGGATCTCCCAGCCGACCCTGTCCCAGCAGGTCAGACAGCTGGAGCGGAATCTGGGCGTGCAGTTGCTCGACCGCGGTGGGCGCACCGTGCGGGCGACCGACGCGGGGCGCGCGTATCTGGACCACGCGCGGCGCGCGCTGCGGGACCTGGCCGCCGGGGAGCGCGCCATCCATGACGTACGGGACCTGTCGCGCGGGCATCTGCGCCTGGGGGTGACACCGACATTCACCGCGTATCTGGTCGGGCCGCTGATCGCCGCGCTGCGGGAGAGCCATCCGGGCGTCACGGTCACCGTGCGGGAGCTGACGCAGGACCTGCTAGAGGCCGAGCTGCTCGCCGACGCGTGCGATCTGGGGATCGCCTTCCAGGGCGGCGAGCTGCCGGGGATCGCGGTGGAGCCGCTGTTCACGGAGAGCCTGAGCCTGGTCGTGGGAGACGGGGCCGATGCCGCCGGCGCGGCGGACGGGCCGTGGACGGCGGCCGACCTCGACCGGCTGCATCTCGCGCTGCTCAGCCAGGACTTCGCCACCCGCGGCCGCATCGACGCATACTTCGCCGAACACGGAGTGCGGCCCTTGATCGCGGTCGAGGCCAACTCATTGCAGACGCTGACCGACATCGTGCAGCGCACCGGCCTCGCCACCGTCCTCCCGGACCCGGTCACCCACGGCCATCCGCACCTGACGCCGCTGCCGGTCGACCCGCCGCTTCCCACGCGGACGGCCGCCCTCCTGCGGCGCGAGGACGGCTACCGGAGCGCGGCGGCGGACGCCTTCGCGGGGCTCGTGCGCGCGCACGTCGAGGCCCATCCATTCGGTCCGCCACACCCTCAGAACCATGTGACGCAGGACACACATTAAGCACGCATGATCACGGGTATGAGCCCGGGCGCTGCCTGGACAGATCCAGGGAGAACCACAAGAAACACCACACCCTGGGAGGTATCGATGTCCTCGAAGCGACGCCGTAAGAAGAAGGCCCGCCGCAAGAACGGCGCCAACCACGGCAGCCGTCCCCAGTCCTGACGACTGACGGCAGCGATACGGAGCGGGGCGGCGGAACACTTCTGCCGCCCCGCTTCCGTGTGTCGGGGTGCGCCGCACCGCGCCCCGACGGCACTGAACGCGTCCGCCGGGGCGCGCGTATCTCTGTGCGACGCATTGCTCACTACGCGCCCTGAGGCGTGGAGGAGGATCGTGGAGATGACGGAATCCGGCCGACCATCGCTGCACGCGCTGCCCGACGGCGAGGCTGAACTCGCCGTGGTGTTGCGCCTGACGTGGGAGGACGTCGCCGCGATCGGGCAGGAGGCGAGCAGGCTCGCCGCGCGGGCGCAGCGGACCGTGACGCTGGACGAGGCGGTGAGCCACCGGCTGCGCTCCCGGCCGCCCACCGCCTCCCACGCGAAACCCACCCAGGCCGCCTCGACGGCCCTGCCGGCCTTGGCCCCGAACGGGCACGCCCCGGGCGAGCAGGCACGCCAGGCCATCGACAAGATCAACGGCAGGCCGGGCCCCGACACGGCGTGAGGGGGGTGAACGCGTCAGTGCGGGGCCGGTGCGAACTCCGTTCCGCACGGGCCGCCGCCGGTGCTCTCCTGCGCCCGCACCGCGTGCCCGTCCATCGTCTGAAGGCCGTAGTAGCCGGCGATGCGTTCGGTGGACCGGCCGACGTAGTGGCAGATGAACGAGCGGCGGAAGCGGTCCGCTGTGCGGTTGGGGCCGGAGCCGTGGACCAGTGTGCCGTTGAAGAAGAGGACGTCGCCGGGCGCCATGTCGACGGGCTCGGGGACGAGACCGGGGGGCGGTGGCACGTACTCGCGCGCGAAGGACAGGCTCGCGTCGGCCTCCTCCGGACAGAACAGGTCCATCAGGTGCGTACCCGGCACCACTTCGAGTCCGCCGTTGTCCCGGTCGATGTGGTCGAGGGCGACCCAGGCGGCGATGCAGGTGCCGGGTTCGACCCGCAGATAGAAGTTGTCCTGGTGCAGGGCCTGCCCGCGGGCGCCGGGCGGCTTGAAGTAGAACATGCTCTGCGCGGCGAGGGGTTCCTCGCCGAAGAGTGTCTCCAGGATGCCCGCGAGGCGGGGGTCGAGGAGTCGGCGCCGCGCGAGGTCGTTGAAGCGGTGCGGCTGCATCACGCGGGGATGGGCGAGGAGTGGGTCGAGTTCGCCGTCGGCCGCTTGCGGCGTGGGTTCGAAGTGGCCGGGCACGGGGCCCGAGGCCTGCAACCGCATGAATTCCTCGGTCAGTTCGCGGGTCTCCGCGGGGCCGAGGAGGGCTCGGGCGATCGCGTAGCCGCGGGTGCGGAACCGCTCCTCGAAGGCGTCGGTGTCACGGGCGTCGAACTCGTCTGTCTGCACGGGGTGTTCCTCTCGGCCGTCGGGCGTCTCTTGAGCACACACGGACCGTGTGCTCAGCTGCTGCGCACGCGTGGTCCGCGCGGCGGCGGACTGATCCGAACCTACGGCCGGGGCGGTTGACACCGAATGACGGGCACCAGCGCACACATGCCTGAAACTGCTGTGGACACCCCCTCCCCGCCGGCCCAGATGCTCGTCGCCTCACGGTTCTCCCAGCCGGCCGACTACCGGGTGACGCGTACCGCGGGCGCCGCCAACTGGCTGCTGATGTGGACCGCCGAAGGGCGCGGCCAGGTAAGGGGCAGCGGCCCCTGGATCGCGCAGCGGCCGGGGGACCTCGCCGTGCTTCCGGCCCACCGTCGGCATGCCTACCGCACCGACCCTGCCCGACGTTCCTGGGGCGGTTGGTGGGTGCACTTCCAGCCGCGCGCGGCTTGGCCGGCCTGGCTGCGCGAACACTCCCGGGACGGTGGGGTGTACTGCGTGGCGGGGGTGCCCGGCGCGGCGCGCGGCCGGGTCGAGGCGGCCTTCCGTCGGTTGCACGCGGACGCGCGCTGGGCCGGCGGGGAGGCGCCGCCCGTACAGGATCCGACGGGTATCGCGGTCGCCTCCGCCGGGCCCGGCCGGGAACTGGCGCTCGGCGCGATCGAGGAGGTGCTGCTGCTGGCCACCGGTTCCACCGCCGCAGCGGGCCGGGCCGCCGCGGCGCTGCGCGATCCACGCGTGGTGCGGGCGGACGCGGTCATCGCCGCGGATCCGGGCGGCCCGCACACGGTCCGCTCCCTGGCGGGCCAGGTGGCCCTGTCCCCCTCACGGTTCGCGCACCTGTACGCGGAGCAGACCGGTCGTACGCCGATGCAGGCCGTGCGGGCCGCGCGGCTCGGCCACGCGCAACGGCTGCTTGACGCCACCGACCTGGACATCGGTCAGGTGGCGCGGGCCTCGGGTTTCGCGAGCCCCTTCCACTTCAGCCGGGCCTTCCGGGACCGCTTCGGGGTGCCGCCGAGCGCGTACCGGACGGGCGTCGCGCGGACCCCGTCCGGATGAACGGGCGCGCCGTGGGTCACACCGACGCCCCTGCTCTCAGCCCCTCGAGGACCGCCTCCTCCACCGACCGGGGGCTCACGCAGTCGCCGATCGCCACGGCGCCCGGGTGGTCCGTGAGGTCGGTGACGGGTGTGTGGCCCTGCGCGAGGACGACCGCCGCGATGCCGTCGAGGACCACGGGCTCTTCCGTCAGGGTGTGCTGAAGGTAGGCCGTGTCGTTGTCGGCGCCGTAGAGGCGGACGTTGGGGAGGACCTCGATCTTCGCGCGTACGGCCGCGGTGAGCATGGCCGCGCGCACGTACTGCTGGAGGTGCTCGCCCGCGGCGAAGCCCGTGACGCCCAGGGTGACGCGGCGGCCCTGCTGGGCGAGGAGGAGTGCCACGCCGAGGCCGACCCAGTCGCCGCGCCAGTCCGCGACGAGGATGCGGCCGCGCGGCGTACTGACGCCCCGGACGACCTGCCAGGCATCGAGGACCACCGGGTCGTCCAGGCGCTCCAGTTGAGGACGCAGTGGCTGGGCGCCGGTCGCCAGGATCACGGCGTCGGGTGCGGAGTCGGCGAGCAGGGCGTGGTCGACGCGGGTGTCGGTGACGATACGGGCCCCCGCGCGCCGGGCCTCGCCCTCCAGGTTGGTGGCCGCTCCCCCGAACTCCGCCCGGCCCGGCAGTTCCTGGGCGAGCAGGACCTGGCCGCCGGGGCGTCGACCGGCCTCGTACAGGGTCACGTCGTGTCCGCGTCCGGCGGCGACGGCCGCGGCCTTCAGGCCTGCCGGGCCGCCACCGACGACCACGACGCGCTTGCGTCGCGTGATCAGCGGCAGGGTGCCGAAGCTCACCTCGCGGCCCGTCTCCGGGTGCTGGATGCAGGAGATGGGGTGGCCCGACTGGAAGTGGCCGATGCAGGCCTGGTTGCAGCCGATGCAGGCGCGGATCTCCTCGATGTCCCCGCGTTCGGCCTTGCCTGGCATACGGGGGTCGCAGATCAGGGCGCGGGTCATGGCGCAGGCGTCGGCCTGCCCCTTGGCGATGATGGTGTCCGCTTCCTGGGGCTGGTTGATGCGGCCCGCGACCATGACCGGGACACCCACCGCCTCGCGTACGCGCGCGGCCATCGGCGCGGTGTAGCCGGCCGGGTGGGCCATCGGGGGCGCGATGTGCTGGGCCGCGGACAGGGTGGCCGAGCTTCCGGCGCACACCGACACATAGTCGACGAGTCCTTCCGCGTCGAGCCGGGCGGCGACGTCGCACACCAGCTCCGCGCCGAGCCCGTCGTGGGCGAGTTCGTCGCCGGAGATGCGCAGGCCGATGACGAAGTCGTCGGCGGCGTGCCGGCGTGCGGCCGCGAGGGATTCGCGCAGGAAGCGCAGCCGGGCGTCCGCACTGCCACCGTACCCGTCGGTGCGCCGGTTGACCTGCGGGTTGAGGAACTGGGCGGGCAAATAGCCGTGGCTCGCGACCACTTCGACGCCGTCGAGGCCCGCCGCACGCAGTCGCCGCGCCGCCTCTCCGTAGCCCTCGATCACCTCGTCGATCTCCACGCCGGTCATGGCGCGCGGCATCACGTGGAAGCGCTCGCTGGGCACGGCCGAGGGCGCCCAGGCGACGGGGGCGCTGCCGTCGGGGGACTCCAGGATCTCGCGGCCCGGGTGGAAGATCTGGCCGAAGACGGTGGCGCCGTGCCGGTGCGCGGCCTCGGCGAGGCGGGCGTATCCCTCGACGCAGGAGTCGTCGTCGGCCATGAGGACGTGCGAGGTGTAGTGGGCGCTCTCGTGCACGCCGCCGACCTGGACGACGATCAGGCCGACGCCGCCCTCGGCGCGCGCCGCGTGGTAGGCGACGAGCTCGTCGGTGACCTTGCCGTCGCGCACCAGGACCGTGTCGTGCCCGGACGACACGACGCGGTTCTTCACGCTCACGCCTCCGATCCGCAGCGGGCTGAACAGATGCGGAAACTGCGACTGCGACTCCATGCGGCCTCTCCGTCCCGGCGCACGCCGGCGCCCTGCGGTCCGTGCTTCAACTGCCTTGCGTGTCAGCCCTGTTCACACTTCAGCGCGCTCGGACTCCGAACATCGCGCGGGCCGTGCCGAGCAGCACGTCCGCGTACCGTTCCGGTGTCATGCCGCCCCCGGCCGCGACCGCCATGTCACAGCCGTCGACCAGCACGGCGACGGACGCGATGGCCGTGTCCACGGGGAGCGGGGGCGTGAAGTCCCCCTGGGCGACGCCGTCCTCGACGATGCCGGTCAACAGCGTGCGCCACTCCTGGTGCACGGACCGCACGCCGTCCCGCAGCCCGGGGTGGCGTGCGGCGCTCGCGCAGAATTCCGTCCAGGTCGCGCATCGGCGCTCCAACTCCGGGTCTCCGGTGAGGGCTTGGACGAGCAGCTCGAAGCGGTGCCAGGGGTCCGGCTCGTCGGCCGCCGAGGCCCGCCAGCGGGCGATCAGCCGCTCGATGGACCACTCGAAGGCCTCGCGGAAGAGGTCGTCGCGGGTGTCGAAGTGGTGCTGGAGCGCACCGATGGAGACTCCGGCGGCGCGGGCCACGTCCCGCAATCGGGCGGCGTCCAGGCCGCGTTCGGCCAGCACGCGCGCCGCCGCCCGCAGCACGTCCTCTCGGTCGACCACAGGCCCTCCCCGGCGTTGGCGAATGTCTCCGCGCTGTCCACCTCGCGAGAGAATAATAACGCATTATTGTGAGCCACCAGACAGTCCCTGCTTCCCCAATCCCCCTCAGAGACAGCCGTTTCACGCCGACCGCCCCGATACATCACATATGCGGCCTGTGGTAACTCCCCGCACTCCAGGGGCAGTTGTGAGCGGCCCCACACCGGGCGGACACACACCCGACACAGCACCTACGATGTGCCGCCGTGCCCCGCACCCGATCGTGAAGGACCCGCATGGCGCCCCCGTCCCGAGGCCCCGCCGGAAAACGGCGCAAGCCGCGCACCCCGCTCGCCGCGTGGTGGACCACGCGCGACTCAGCCGCGGCCGGAGTGTTCGGCCGCCGCACCGGTGCGTTCGTGGCAGGCGGCGCCGTGCTGGTCGCGGGCACGGTCGGTGGCGCCCTGCTGGCCACCGGCGGCGATGAACCGGCGTCGCTGACCGCCCGCTACCAGGGCACGGCCACCTCCCAGAGCGCCTTCACCGGCCGCTACGTGATCCACAACGGCGGCGGGTCGGCGGCACCCGACTGGAAGCTGTCCTTCACGCTGCCGAAGGGCGCCACGCTCTCCTCGCTGTCGTCCGCGCACTACGCGGTGAAGGGTCGGCACGTGACGGCCGAGGCGCGCCCCGGCGCCCCCTCGCTCGCGGCCGGGAAGTCGGTCACCCTCACCCTCAAGGCCCGCTCGACGTCCGGTGCGCACCCCACGCACTGCTCCGTCGACGGCACGCCCTGCACCATCGGCGCGATACCCGCCCCGAGCCCCGACAAGAGCACCTCGCCGGCGCCGAAGCCCTCGCACTCCCCACCGAAGAAGCACACCCCGAGGCCGAGCCACTCGGCCCCGCCGCCCAGGCCGGTCTCGTTCGCCCCGTACGTCGACACCTCCCTCTCCCCTGCCTTCGACCTGCCGCGGTCCGCCCGTGACACGGGCGTGAAGACCTACACCCTCGCCTTCGTGAAGCCCAAGGGCGACTGCACCCCGCAGTGGGGCAGGTCGACGCTCGACGGCAACCCGGTCACCGCCGAGCTCGGCGCACTGCGCTCAGCGGGCGGCGACGTACGTGTCTCCTTCGGCGGCCAGAGCGGCAACGAACTCGCCCGCACCTGCACGTCGACGCCCCGCCTCACCTCCGCCTACGAGAAGGTGATCGACCACTACGAGCTGACCAAGGTCGACTTCGACATCGAGGGCGACGCGCTGACCGACCGCGCGAGCGTGGACCGCCGCAACCGGGTCGTCGCGGCGCTGCAACGCCAACACCCGGGCCTGGACGTGTCGTTCACCCTCCCTGCGCTCCCCCGCGGCATCACCGCGGACGGTCTCTCGCTGCTGCGCAACGCCAAGAAGCACGGCGTCGACATCGGCGCCGTCAACGCCATGGCCATGAACTTCGGCTCCTCCCCCGCGCCGCACCCGCGCGGCCGCATGGGCGCCTACGCCATCGACGCGGCCGAGGCCACGCACGCCCAGCTCAAGCACATCATCGGCGGCTCCGACCGAGCGGTGTGGAACCGCGTCGCGGTCACCCCGATGATCGGCGTCAACGACATCGACGAAGAGGTCTTCACCCTCGCCGACGCCGCCGAACTCGGCAGGTTCGCCAAGTCCAGGGGCATGGCCTGGATCTCCCTGTGGTCGGCGACCCGTGACCATGCCTGCCCCGACGGCCCGGGCGGCCCGGCGGCGGCCACGTGCAGCGGGGTGGGTCAGTCGACCGGCGCGTTCATGAAGACGTTCGCGTCGCACCTGGGTTGACCTCACTTGATGGAGCCGCCGGTGATCCCGGCGGCGATGTACTTCTGGGCGAGGACGAGCAGGACGGCGGCCGGGACGGCCGAGAGGACGGACGCGGCCATGACCGAGCCCCAGTCGCCGACGTGTGCGCCGATGTACTGGTAGATGCCGAGGGTCACCGGCTTGACGTCGTCCGTCGTGTTCAGCGTGAGCGCGAACATGAAGTCGCTCCACGCGTACAGGAAGGAGAAGAGCCCAGCTGTGATCAGGGAGTTGCGGCTCATCGGCAGGACGACCTGGACGAAGGTGCGCAGCTTGCCCGCGCCGTCGGCCTCGGCCGCCTCGATGACCTCCTTCGGGATCGCCACCATGAAGGAGCGCATGAGCACGATGGCGAAGGGGATGCCGAGCGAGGCGTCGGCGAGCATCAGGCCGAAGTAGGAGTTGACCAGGCCCAGATCGACGTACGCGCTGTAGAGGGCGTTGGCGATGACGATGCCCGGCACCATCTGCGTGATGAGGGTGCCGAAGACGATGGTGCGGCTGCCGCGCAGGCGGAACTGGGCGAGCCCGTACGCGGCGGGCGCGGCGATGGCCAGGCAGATGGCGACGGCGCCGAGCGCGACGGCGAGCGAGGTGAGCAGGTGGCCGCCCTGCTCGGTGATCGCGGAGGTGAAGCCGGACAGGTCGAGCGACTTCGGGACGGGCGAGACCTCGAGGAGGCCCGACTCGGGCTGGAGCGCCGTGTTGATCATCCAGTACAGCGGGAACAGCATCACGCCGAGGATGACGATCCCGGCGACGGTGGCGCCCCAGCGGCGCCCGGACGTGGTGGTGGCGGTGGCCATGCCGGTCACTTCCCCTCGGAGCGGTTGGCCCGCAGATAGAACACCGCGAAGACGGCGGAGATGAGGATGAGGACGTTGCCGACGACGGCGCCCGCGCCGAAGTCGAGCTGGACGAAGGAGTTCTGGTACGTGAGGGTGCCGAGCGTCTGGGTGGCGTCGGCGGGGCCGCCGTCGGTGAGGGCGAGGATCAGGTCGAGGATCTTGACCGTCGACATGAAGCCCAGGACGAGCACGACCGTGATGACGGGCTTGAGCAGCGGCAGCGTGATCGAGCGGAAGGTGCGCCAGGCGGACGCTCCGTCGAGCGAGGAGGCCTCGTACAGCTCCTTGGGGACCTCCTGGAGGCCGCCGTAGAGGATCACCATGTTGAACGGGATGCCGATCCAGATGTTCACCATGATCACGGAGAACAGGGCCATGCCGGGGCTGGTCAGCCAGGGGGTGGCGCCACCGAGGCCGACAGTCTCGGCGAAGGAGTTGAGCACGCCGGTGTCCTGGTCGAGGATCCGGCGCCACACGATGCCGGAGACGACCATGGGGACGAGCCACGGCAGCAGGATCAGTGAGCGCAGGAACCCGTTCAGCGGGAACCGCCTGGTGAAGAAGACGGCGAGCGCGAGGCCGATGCCGAACTGGCCGATCAGCGAGCCGATCGTGAAGACGATGGTGTGCCACAGCGCCTTGCCGAAGAGGTCGTCGTGGAAGACCTTGCTCCAGTTGTCGGTGCCGTTGAAGGGGGACTTGCCGTCGAAGAACGTGGACGGTGAGAAGTCCTGGAAGCTCATCACGACGTTGCGGACGAGCGGGTAGCCGAAGAACAGCAGCATGAAGACGACGGCGGGGGCGATGAACCCCCACTGGCTGAGCCTGCGACGGCGCCTTGCGCGTGCCGGGCCGGTCTTCTCCTGAACTGCCGTGCGCTGGGCGGCGGGTGCGGTGGCCGTGGTGGTCGACATGGTGTGAGTCCCCCTCAGTTCCCGCTCGTGGCGCGGGTCTGCGCCTTCTTCAGCGCGGCCTCGCTGGACTGCCCGGTCAGCGCCGACTGGAAGGCGCTCTGAAGGGCGAGCGACACGGACGACCAGCGCGCTCCGACCTTCGCGGTGCGGGAGCGGGCGGTGGCCACCTGGTCGGCGAGCGCGTCGAGTTCGGGCACTTCCTTGCGCCAGGTCGCGGCGGCCTTCTCGTTGGCGGGGACCATCCAGCTGTTGCGGGCGTAGGTGATCTGCTCGCGCTCGGAGGACATACAGCGGATGATCTTCGCCGCGGTCCTCTGTCGCCCGGTGTCCTCGGTCTTCGGGACGGTGAGGACGGCGCCGCCGAGGGGGCCGACGGACTTCGCGCCGCGCTTCGGGACCGGGATCCGCGCGATGCCCCAGTGCAGGTTCTTCTTGGTGTTCAGCGTCTCCACCTGCCACGGGCCGTTGATCATCATCGCGGCGTTGCCGGCCATGAACTGGTCGTTGACGTCGGCCTGCGTCCAGTTGACGGTTGACTTGGAGAGCGAGCCGTCCTTGATGAGGCCCTTCCAGTAGTCGAGGGCGCCCGCGACCTTCGGCCCGGCAAGGTTCGTCTCGTCGCCGCCGTTGGACCACATGAACGGCGCGAACTGGAAGACACCGTCCTCCGCGCCGCCCGCGCTCAGCGCGATGCCGTACCGGCTGCCCCGGGTGAGCTTCTTCGCACTCTCCCGCATCTCGTCCCAGGTGGCGGGCACGTCGAGCCCGGCCTTCTTGAGGATGTCCTTGTTGTAGAAGAGGGCGAGGGTGTTCACCGTGCGTGCGGCTCCGTAGTACGTCCCCTTGTACGAGCCGAAGTCGACGATGCCCTTCGGGATGCCTTGCGTGGACAGGCCGAGCGAGCGCAGGTCGACCAGGCCGCCCGCCTCCGCGAACGTCGGCATCTCGGAGGCGTCGAACTGGATGACGTCCGGGAGCGACTTCGACGACGCCATGCGCAGCGACTTCTGCATGACCTGCGCGGCGGGCACGCTCTGCTGCTCGATGGTGAGGCCCAGCTTCGTGCCGCACCGCTTCAGCGTGGCGGCGTCCCAGCCGTGGTACGAGGCATCGGTCGAGGAGTTGAGGACGGTGAACACACCGGGGTCGCTCCCCGCGCCGCAGCCGGTGAGCGCCGCCCCGGCGACGAGGGCGGAGCAGGCGGTGAGTGCCGCGGTGGTGCTTCGGCCGCGCCGGCGGCGCGGCACGGCCGGTGGAAGTGCTGCTGTCACGGTGGATACCCAAGCCTTGAAGGGGTGGCCGGCCCCGACGGAACTCCCGTGTCCCGACGAGGTGTTCGCATCGCGCGGTACGGCTCCGGCCCGCGCCGCACACGCAGAGCGCGTTTTTGTTTTCCGCCATGACTAATACGTCATCAAGCGCTTCGACACCAGACCCCGCGACCGACTTCATCACTCGCGCACAGCCCGCCATCCCCTGTTGCACATGGATCGAATGGCTCATCGAAGCGCTTCGACAATTCCTGCCGCCAACCTCTTGATCTTTCGATGCCTGTGGGCTCAAATGCGGTGCAGTGGCGCCCTGCCCACGCACTTGCCCACCCCGAGGAAGATGATGAAGTTCACCGACGGCTTCTGGCTGATGCGCGACGGGGTCGAGGCCTCGTACGCCACCGAGGTCCGCGACCTGCGCGTCGACGCCGACCGCTGCACCGCGTTCGCCGCGGTGCAGCGGATCGAGCGGCGCGGCGACACCCTCAACTCCCCCTTGCTGACGGTCGATTGCTTCACTCCCGCCGAGGGCGTCATCGGCGTCCGTGTCACCCACCACGCGGGCAAGCGACGCCCGGGGCCCGACTTCCGACTGCCCGGCGAGGAGGCCGGCACGGGTACGGTGCGCCGCGACGGCACACGGGTCGAACTCTCCAGCGGCGCACTGACCGTGTGCCTCGACGAGGCCGCACCCTGGCAGCTGTCCTTCCGCGACACCGAAGGACGCGAGGTCACCTCCTCGGGCCGCAAGGGCACCGCCTTCCTGCGGACCGCCGACGGCGCGCACCACATGGCCGCGCAGCTGTCACTCGGTGTCGGCGAGCAGGTCTACGGCCTCGGCGAGCGCTTCACCCCGTTCGTCAGGAACGGCCAGGTCGTCGACATGTGGCAGGCCGACGGCGGCACGAGCAGCGAACAGGCCTACAAGAACGTCCCGTTCAGCCTGCACGTCTCCCCCGCGGGCGCCTACGGCGTGTTCGTCGCGCACCCCGGCAGGGTCAGTTACGAGATCGGCTCGGAGTCGGTCGGCCAGATGCAGTTCAGCGTCGAGGACCAGTCACTCGAGTACTACGTCGTCGCGGGGCCCACCCCGAAGGACGTGCTGCGCCGCTACACCGCGCTCACCGGCCGCCCCGCGCTGCCGCCCGCGTGGTCCTTCGGCCTGTGGCTGACGACGTCCTTCACCACGCAGTACGACGAGGAGACGGTGACGTCGTTCGTCGACGGGATGGCGGAGCGCGACATCCCGCTGAGCGTCTTCCACTTCGACTGTTTCTGGATGCGCGAGTACCAGTGGTCGGACTTCGCGTGGGACCCCGCGGTCTTCCCCGACCCGGAGGGCATGCTGGCCCGCCTCAAGGAACGCGGGCTGCGCATCTCCGTGTGGATCAACCCGTACATCGCCCAGAAGTCGGCCCTGTTCGAGGAGGCCGCGGCACACGGCTACCTGGTGAAGCGTGCCAATGGCGACATCTGGCAGTGGGACCTGTGGCAGGCGGGCATGGCGCTCGTGGACTTCACGAACCCTCGGGCCTGCGCCTGGTTCCGCGCGAAGCTCAAGGTGCTGCTCGACCAGGGGGTCGACTGCTTCAAGACGGACTTCGGCGAGCGCATCCCCACGGATGTCGTCTGGCACGACGGCTCCGACCCGGAGCGCATGCACAACTACTACACCCACCTGTACAACCAGGTCGTCTTCGACCTCCTGGAGAAGGAGCGCGGCCGCGGCGAGTCCGTCCTCTTCGCCCGCTCGGCGACCGCGGGCGGTCAGCAGTTCCCTGTGCACTGGGGCGGCGACTGCTTCTCCTCGTTCGGCGCGATGGCCGAGTCGCTGCGCGGCGGCCTGTCCCTCTCCCTGTCCGGCTTCGGCTTCTGGTCGCACGACATCGGCGGCTTCGAGGGCACCCCGGACGCGGCGGTCTTCAAGCGCTGGCTCGCCTTCGGTCTCCTCTCCTCCCACAGCCGCCTGCACGGCTCGTCCTCGTACCGGGTGCCGTGGGAGTTCGGCGACGAGGCGGTGGACGTCGCGCGGCAGTTCACCCGGCTCAAGCACCGCCTGATGCCGTACCTGTACCGGGCGGCGGCCGAGGCCCACACGACGGGCGTGCCACTGATGCGCCCGATGCTGCTCGACTTCCCCTGCGACCCCACGGCGCGCTCCCTCGACCGCCAGTACATGCTCGGCCCCGACCTCCTGGTGGCCCCGGTGTTCTCCGAGGCCGGCGACGTCGAGTTCTACGTCCCCGAGGGCACGTGGACCCATCTCCTCACCGGCGCACGGGTCGAGGGCCCGGCATGGCGCCGTGAACGGCACGGCTTCGACAGCCTGCCGCTGTACATACGGCCGGGCGCGGTCCTCCCGCTGGGCGCGGACGACTCCCGCCCGGACGGCGACTGGCTGACCGGGCTCACGCTCCTCGTCACACCGGGCGCGGAGGACGTCACGGTGACGGTGCCCGATCCGCGCGGAGGTGTCGCCGCGACGTACCGCGTGGTGCGCGACGGCGTGGACGGGCGGGCGATGGTCGAGGAGGGCGATGGAGGGGTGACGCTCCAGGAGCTCTGAGGAGCCGTCAGGGCCCGGGAGGTGCCCCCGGAGCGGCCAGTGCGTCGAGAAAGGCGCGGTGCTCCGGGGCCAGGCGCAGGCCTTCCGCGGCGAGGTTCTCCTCCAGGTGTCCGATCCTGGCGGTGCCCGGGATCGGGCAGACGACCGGTGAGTGGCCCAGGAGCCAGGCGAGCGCGACCTGGGTGGACGTCGCGTCAAGTGCCTTCGCCACGGCGGCGATGTCCGCCTCCGCTCCCGACTTCCCCCACGCGACGGGTCGCCACGGCAGGAACGCGATGCCCGCCGCCTCGCAGGCGGTGAGGACGGGTTCGTGTTCGCGGTCGAGCAGGTTGTAGCGGTTCTGGACGCTCGCGATGTCGACGATCCGCCGGGCCGCTTCGAGTTCGTCGACGGTGACCTCGGAGAGCCCGATCCGGCCGATCTTTCCCTCGCCGCGCAGGTCCCGCAGCGTGCCGAGCTGGTCCGCGAGCGGGGTCGCCGGGTCGATCCGGTGCAGTTGGAGCAGCTCGATCCGCTCGACCCGCAGCCGGCGCAGCGCCTGCTCCACCTGGTCGCGCAGCACGGCCGGGCGCCCGTCGAGCCGCCACTCCTCCTCGGGGCCGGAGCGCGCGATCCCGACCTTCGTGGTGACGAGCAGCCCGTCCGGGTACGGGTGCAGGGCCTCGGCGAGGAGTTCCTCGTTGGCTCCCCCGCCGTACATGTGCGCGGTGTCGATCAGCGTCACGCCCAGTTCGACGGCCCGCCGGGCGACCGCGACGGAGTTCGCGCGGGCGGGCCCCGGCTCGGTCGGCAGGTGCATGGCCCCGAACCCGAGCCGCCGTACGCCCAGATCTCCGCCGATACGAAACGTGCTCGATGTCATCCGCCCCTCCGTCCCTCGGCCAACACGGCAACGCCAACAGGGCAGTTGGCGGCGATCGGTGTGGTGCGGACAGGCCGCCACGGACTCAGTGCAGGGCCAGGAACGGTGCCGACGCGAGGAGGAAGGCCACCATCGCGTACTTGAGGCGGCGGGCCGGGAGGGCGTGTGCGATGCGCCAGCCGATGAGCACGCCGACCAGTTCCGGCACGCCCACCAGCGCCGCGAGCCGCCAGTCGACGGTGCCGTGCGCCACGTACGCCACCGTGCCCACGCTCGCGATCACGATCGACTGGGCCTGGGCGGCGGCCAGCGACGACAGGACCGGCAGCCCGGCCACCACGAGCAGCGGCACGCTCAGCATGGGGCCGCCGAGCCCGAAGAGGCCGGCCACGACCGCGACGACGACACCGATCAAGGCCGTGCGGCCCAGTGGGATGTGCGCGCGCTCGGCACCGTCCGCGGCGCGCCGGTCGCGCACCCACACGAGGATGCCGGTGACGACGACCGCGCAGGCCAGCAGGATCCCGAAGCCGCGCCCCGCGACCAGGGTGTTGCACAGCACGCCCAGCGGCGCCCCCACGAGGGCGGCACCGGCGAGCACGGCGGCGCAGCGCCGGGTTCCGGGGTCCCGGAACTGTCCCGAGCGGGCGTACGCCGCCGTGCCGAGCAGGCCCGTGGCGACGTGGGTGACGATCGCGGTGCCGGCCACGCCGGAGGGCGTGAGGCCCGAGAACAGGAACAGACCGATGGTCGGCAGCACCCCGCCGGGTCCGATGGCGGTGATCCCGATGCCGCCGAGCAGCCCGAACACCGCGAGGAGGACGAGGTGTGTCGTGTCGAGGTTCATGTCCGCTCCCACCCGCGCTGCCGGTCTCCTGGTCGTTCGCTTCGCACGTGCGGCTCCTTCAGTCCCTGGGCAGGACGGCTCGCAGGGCGAACCGGTCGGCGCGCACCCGCAGTGACTCGGCGTCGACCGGGCGGCCGTCCGCGAGCCTGGTCAGACGGTCGATGGTGAACAGCGCTGCGCCCTCCGCCACGTCCAGCAGGCGCGCGGTGTCCGGGTCGGCGGTGACGGCGTGCACGGTCACTTCGGCGCTGCCGAGGCGCGTACCGCTGGTCTCCTCGATGAGCGCGAACAGATCGCGGCCCGCCAGGTGGCGGTCGAGCAACGGGCGGCCGATGTCGGGGGCGAGCCAGGTCGAGTCGAGGGAGAGCGGGTCGGCGTCGAGTGATCGCAGGCGTTCGATGTAGACCGCCTCGGAGTGCTCCGGGAGGCCGAGGCGCTGTGTGATGGCGGGCGGGGCGTGCGGCACGACGCGTGCCTCGCGCACCTCGTTGGTGACCGCGCCGTACGCGGTCAGCTCCTCGGCGAGGCCCACCAGCCGGGAGAGCCCGTGCCCCGCCTTGTGCCCGGTCACGAGGGTGCCGATGCCGCGCCGCCGCGTCACGACACCCTCGTCCCGCAGCATGTTCAGCGCTTCGCGCACGGCGTTGCGGGTGGCTCCGAGCGAGTGGCCGAGGGCGCGCTCGTCAGGCAGCACACCCTCGTACGCCCCGTCGACGATCCCCTGCCGCAGCACGTCGGCGACGCGGCGTGCCCGGTCTGCCCGGGATCCGTCACGGTCTTCCATACCTGTCCCTTCTGTGCGGTGCATGTGACGGCAGACCGTACGCCCCCTCGTGTTTCGCGGGTGTTACGCCACCCCCTCCGACCTGCACAAACGCCTGACCTGCGGTGGAGTGGCGAGGAGGGGCCGCAACGCCGGTTCATCCGGGTGACACCGGGGTGTCGACCCGAGGGGCGCGAGGGTGAACTCCCGCGGCCCGTCAGCGGCTTCGGTGGCATCGGACGCAAGCCCTGTGCGCGTCAACACGCCAACTCCCTTACCGTAAAAGGTGACCGATCTGTGCTGACGTGCCACGCGGTGGGCACCCGGGTGAGTAGCATCCGGCCCTACAGCACACACGTACACACACCGACAGATCACTCCTTGCCACGAAAGCGAGCCACCATGTCGGACACCACGCCCCAGACCGAGCTCAAGGCCCGTTACGCCGACCGGATCCGCGACGACATCGCGCACAACGAGAGCGAGTTGAAGCGGATCAGCGAGGAAATCTCTTCGCTCCAGGCCGAGTTGGGCACGCTCGAAGAGAACCGCGCTCTCCTGGAGAGCATGTTGAAGTCCATCGGCAGCGGCGAACTGCCGCCCCTGCCGGTGCCCGCACCCGAGAAGGCGGCAGGCAAGGCGGCGGCCAAGGTGCCGCGCCAGAAGTCGCGGGACACGACGGCGCCGAAGCCCGCGCGGGCCAAGAAGACCCGCGAGAGCGCCGCGGCCCCCGCCAAGGCGGCCAAGGCCGCGAAGCCCGCCAAGTCCGCGGCGGCCACCAAGCCCAGCGCCCCCGCCGCCGAGAAGACCGCGCCGCAGGGCTCCACGCTGGTCGAGCTGATCGTGTCCCAGCTGGAATCCGAGACCAGCCCCCGGTCGGCCGCCGAGATCACGTCGACGCTTCAGAAGGCGCACCCCAAGCGGGAGTTCAGCACCAAGGTCGTCCGCAACACGCTGGAGGCCCTGGTCGCCAAGGCCCGCGCCGAGCGCACCCGGCAGCAGCGTTCGGTGTTCTACGTCGCCTCGTCCGGCGCCGACAAGGCCGCGAAGGACACCGCCGGCACCAGGGCCGGGGCGGACACCAAGGCCGGAGCGGACAAGGCGGTGGAGAGCAAGGCCGGGGCGAAGGGCGGCGCCGCGTGACACCCCGCCCGGCACCTGCGCGATGAGTCTCGTTCGCCGTGGCAGTCTCACAGTTGTCGATCACGCAGGAGGAGCCCCGTGAAACAGCAACTGCTGAAGGTCCAGAATTTCAACGTGTCCGCGGACGGGTTCGGCGCAGGTCAGGGCCAGAGCCTGGAGCGGCCGTTCGGCCACGCCGACCCCGGGCAGATGTTCGCCTGGGCCGGGGCCACGGCGAGCTGGCCCAATCGCACGGATCCGGGCGGCTCCCGCGGCCTCGACGACTATCTGACGCGGGACTACTCCCACAACATCGGCGCCGAGATCATGGGGCGCGGAAAGTTCGGGCCCCAGACCGGGCCCTGGCAGGACCACGAGTGGCGGGGGTGGTGGGGCGAGGAGCCGCCGTTTGGCACCCCGGTGTTCGTCATGACCCACCACACGCGCCCGTCGATCACCCTGTCCGACACCACGTTCCACTTCGTCGACGCCGACCCCGGCACCGTCCTCAAGCAGGCGAGGGTGGCGGCGGAGGGCAAGGACATCCGGCTCGGCGGCGGAGCCACCACCATCCGCGAGTTCCTCGAGGCGGACCTCGTCGACACGCTGCACGTGGCGGTCGCCGACGGTGTCACGCTCGGCTCCGGCGCCAAGCTCTGGGACTCCCCCGACGACCTTCTGGACCGCTTCCACCTCGATGTCGTGCCGAGCCCGACGGGCGCGGTGCGGCACCACCTGTTCTGGCGGAAGTGACGCCCTGCGCGCGGGCAGTGTCAGCTGTTCAATGGCCCCGCGCGTGGAAGGGTTCCGGCTCGATCAGGACGCAGCGCGTGCCGGTGTAGATGGTGGGCATGCAGCGGTTGCAGTGGATGCACAGCGAGTGCGTGGGCCGGTCGGCCGCACGGTCCTCGGCGAAGCGCTTGATGAGGCCGGGTTCGCGCAGCAGCGCGCGCCCCATCGCCACGAACTCGAAGCCCTCCGCCATGGCCTGTTCGGCGGTCTCACGGTCCGCGATGCCGCCGAGCAGGATCAGCGGCAGCCTCAGCGCGGCCCTGAACTGGCGCGCCGAAGGCAGCAGATACGCCTCCTCGTAGGGATAGGCGCGGATGAACTTCTTTCCGACGCGCTCGATGCCGAACCTCTGGGGCTGGGGGAACGTGGCCGCGAACTGGCGCACGGGCGCGCCCCCACGGAACAGGTACATGGGGTTCAGCAGGGAGCTGCCCGCGGTGAGTTCGAGCGCGTCGACGCTGCCGTCGGCCTCCAGCCAGGCGGCGGTGCGCAGGCTCTCGTCGAGCCAGATGCCGCCGGAGACACCGTCGTCCATATTGAGCTTGGCGGTGATCGCGATCTCGTCGCCGACCTCGTCGCGGACCGCGCGGGCCACGCCCCGGGCCACCTTGGCCCGGTTGGCGAGGCAGCCGCCGTACTCGTCCTTGCGCTTGTTGAGTTTCGGGCTGAGGAAGGAGCTGGCGAAGTAGTTGTGGCCGAGGTGGATCTCCACCGCGTCGAATCCGGCCTCGACGGCGGTGCGGGCCGCGCGGGCGTGGGCGCGGGTGACGCGCGCGATGTCGTCGCGGGTGGCCGGGCGGGCGAAGCGGAAGGACTGGAGGTTCAGGAAGCGGCTGGGGGCGAGCGCGGGCAGTCCGTTGGAGGCGGGGTCGGCGACGGGTCCCGCGTGGCCGATCTGCGCCGAGACCGCGGCGCCCTCCGCGTGCACGGCCTCGGTGAGCCGGCGCAGGCCGGGCACGGCCTCGGGCCGCATGTGGATCTGGTCGCGTTCGGTGCGGCCCTCGGGGGCGACGGCGCAGTACGCGACGGTCGTCATGCCGACGCCGCCGGCCGAGGGGCGCCGGTGGTACTCGATGAGTTCGTCGCTGACCAGGGCGTCGCGGGTGACACCTTCGAAGGTGGCCGCCTTGATGACGCGGTTACGGAGGGTGAGGGGCCCGAGGCGCGCGGGGGCGAGCAGATCGGGAGCGGGCCCGGTGGTGTCGCGGGTGGAGTCGGCTGTGCTCATGGCTGTGCAACTCCTCAACTGTCGGTTCACGGACGGGCGTCGAGGCCCGCCGTGACGAAGGCGATGACCGTGTCCGCCGGGGGACGCGGGGTGCCGCCCAGCTCGGCGGTGGCCAGCTGCGGCTCCCCGTAGAGCTGGAGCAGCAGGTCGAACGTCATGCGCAGGCGGTGCCCCGCCTCCGCCCTGGAGAGCTCGGGCCGCGCGGCGCACAGCAGCTCGCGCCACGGGCCGTGCCCGAACCACCGCTCGTCAAAGGGGAGTTCGCGGCGGCGCAGCACGACACGGGCGAGCAGGTGCAGCAGCATGCGGCCGTGCGGGGTCCGGGTCAGCTCGTCGAGCGGCCGCACCAGTACCTCGACGAACTCCTCGACGCGGGGTGTCCTTCCGTCGGCCGCCTTGCGCTCCACGTCGGCGAGCGGCCGCGCCCACAGCGGGCCCAGCCGGCTTTGCAGCAGCGCGGCGACCAGGTCTTCCTTGGTGCCGAAGTGGTAGTGGACCGCGGCCGGATTCATGCCCGCTTCCGCGTTGACCGCGCGGACCGACACCTGCTCGTACCCCTTGGCGAGGAAGAGCCGTTCGGCGGCGTCCAGCAGTGCCGCCCGCGTGGTGTCGGTGGGCATGCGCGCAGGAAAGCACGGGGCGGCACACTTTTCAATCAGTGATGGAAACAGTGCTGAAAACAGTGGTGGAAACAGTGGTGGACAATTTCCCGTCGAGCAGAATCGCCCAAACTGTTAGATATCGCTCCGACAGGGAACGCGGTGACCATGGACATCGGATACACCTTGATGACCGAGCAGGCGGGACCGTGCGAGCTGGTGGGTCACGCGGTCGGGGCCGAGGAGACGGGGTTCGACTTCTCGGTGACCAGTGACCACTACTTCCCCTGGCTGCGTTCCCAGGGCCACTCCCCGTATGCCTGGAGCGTGCTCGGGGCGGTCGCGCAGGCGACGTCGCGGCTGCCGCTCATGACGTACGTGACCTGTCCGACCTTCCGCTACCACCCGGCTGTGGTGGCGCAGAAGGCGGCGACGATGCAGCTGCTCTCCGAGGGCCGTTTCCGCCTCGGGCTCGGTTCCGGGGAGAACCTCAACGAACACGTGGTGGGTCAGGGCTGGCCCGCGGTGGATGTGCGGCACGAGATGTTCGAGGAGGCCGTCACGATCATCCGCGCCCTGTTCGAGGGCGGGCACGTCACGCACCACGGCAGGCACTACGACGTGGACTCGGCCCGTCTGTGGGATCTGCCCGAGACCGCCCCGCCGATCGGCATCGCCGTGTCGGGCGAGCAGTCCTGCGCGCTTGCGGGCCGCCTCGCCGATCTGCTCATCGCCACCGAGCCCAAGGCGGACCTCCTGGCCGCCTTCGAGCGGCACGGCGGCGAGGGCAAGCCGCGCATCGGCCAGCTGCCCGTCTCCTACGACCCCGACCGCAGGGCCGCGGTCGCCCGCGCGCACGAGCAGTTCCGCTGGTTCGCCGGCGGCTGGAAGGTCAACGCCGAGCTGCCGCACCCCGATTCCTTCGAGGGCGCGACCCAGTTCGTAAGGCCCGAGGACGTCGCGGAGTCGATCCCGTGCGGCGACGACGTGGAGGAGTTCGTGAAGGCGGCGCGGCCCTTCGCCGACGCCGGATTCACCGGTCTCGCGCTGGTCCAGATCGGCGGCGACCAGCAGCGCGGCTTCCTCGAGTGGTCCGAGGAGAAGCTGCTGCCCGCCCTGCGCGAGGCCTTCGGATGAGCCGGCGATGACCGAGCGCACGCCCGCCCCGTCGGCCGATGGCTCGGCGCTCGTCGTGATCGACATGATCAACACCTACGACCACGACGACGCCGAGCTGCTGCTGCCCGCGTCCCGCGCCGTCGTCCCCGCCGTCGTGGAACTGCTCGACCGGGCGCGCACCGCCGGGGTGCCGGTGATCTACGTCAATGACAACTTCGGCGAGTGGCGCTCGCACCACGGCGAACTGGTGGAGGCCGCGCTTGCCGGTCCGCACGCCGAGCTGGTGGAGCCGCTGCGCCCCGACGGCGACTCCCTCTTCGTCGTCAAGGCCCGCCACTCGATCTTCTACGAGACCCCGCTCTCGTACCTGCTGTGGGAACTGGGCGTCGGGCACATCGTGCTGTGCGGCCAGGTCACCGAGCAGTGCGTGCTCTACTCGGCGCTGGATGCGCACATCCGTCATCTGCGGACCACGGTGCCGCACGACGCGGTGGCCGCCATCCATCCGGAGCTCGCGAGCGCCGCGCTGGAGATGATGCGGCGCAACATGGGCGCGCACATCGTGGCGGCCTCGGAGGTGGCCTTCACGGACCAGGGGCCTCGTGACGGATCGGCGAAGGGGCGGGCCCCTACGCCGTAGACAGGGCCCGACCTGCTGTGATCTCATCCGTTGCAGCGGATCGGACACCCTCGACGCTGCTCGACGGGCGATCCCTGTGTGTGGCACGTGACCCGACCGCTCGCGTCGGCTCGTGACCCCTGTGGGCCGGCTCCCGCACGCCTCCCGCACAGGTCCGAAAGACGACACACCTCCCATGCACAAGACCAAGGCCGCGCTCTGGGAGTTCCTCCAGAGCCTCGGCAAGACGTTCATGCTCCCCGTGGCGCTGCTCGCGTTCTGCGGCATCATGCTGGGCATCGGCTCCTCGCTCTCCAGCGAGGCCGTCACCGGCAATCTGACCTTCCTTCAGGGCCAGGGCTTCCACCTGGTCTTCACGTGGATGGCCAATACCGGCCAGGTCGCCTTCCAGTTCCTGCCCGTGATGTTCGCGATGGCCATCCCCCTCGGGCTCGCCCGAGAGGACAAGGGCGTGGCCGCGTTCTCCGGCTTCGTCGGCTACGCCGCGATGAACCTCGCGGTGAACTTCTTCCTCACCGCCAAGGGTGTGGACTTCGACGACGCGAAGACCATCGCCCACTACGGCATCGCCGATGTCATCGGCATCCAGTCCATCGATACGGGACTCCTCGGCGCGGTCGCCGTTGGCATCGTTGTCAGCTTGCTTCACCAGCGGTTTCGTACTCAGCGGATGCCCGACGCGCTGGCCTTCTTCGGTGGTCTGCGCTTCGTGCCGATCATCTCCGCGCTGACACTGAGCGTGCTCGGCCTGCTCATCCCGCTGGTGTGGCCAACGTTCAACGGCTGGATCACCGACCTGGGCCGCGCGATCGGTCACGCGGGGGTCTTCGGACCGTTCTTCTTCGGCATGGGCGAGGTGCTGCTGCGCCCGGTGGGCCTGCACCACATCCTCGTCGCCATGTTCCGCTTCACGGACGTCGGCGGCTCCGGCGCGGTGTGCGGGGACCAGGTCTCCGGCGCGCTGAACATGTTCTACGCGCAGCTCAACTGCTCGAAGCCGCCGACGGCCGCCGTCACGGACGCGACCCACTTCCTGTCGCAGGGCAAGATGGCGGCCTACCTCGGCGGTCTGCCGGGCGCCGCGCTCGCGATGTACCACTGCGCCCGCAAGAGCATGCGTCCCGAGATCAAGGCGCTCCTGGTATCCGGTGTCGTGGCCTGTGTCGTCGGCGGCATCACCGAACCGCTGGAGTTCCTGTTCCTGTTCATCGCGCCGTGGCTGTACTTCCTGCACGCGGTCCTCGTCGGCCTCGGCTTCCTCGCCGCCGCCGTTCTCGGGGTGTTCATCGGCAACACGGACGGCAATGTCATCGACTGGCTCGTCTTTGGAGTGCTGCAAGGGACGACCACCAAGTGGTATCTGGTGCCGGTGATCGCCGCCGTGTGGTTCGCGGTCTACTACTTCCTGTTCCGCTGGGCGATCGTGCGCTTCGACCTCAAGACGCCCGGCCGCGAGGAGGAGACGGCCGAGGACCCGAAGGACGCGGCGGACGAGTCCGGTGCGCCCCGCGAGCTGGTCGCGGGGAAGTACGACGCGGTGGCGATCCTCGATGCGATCGGCGGCGCGGACAACATCACCTCGCTCGACAACTGCATCACACGGCTTCGGCTGACGGTCGAGGACGCGGAGCGCGTGGACGAGCCGCGTCTGAAGAAGCTGGGCGCCGTCGGCGTCGTGAAGCTCGACGCGCACACCGTGCAGGTGGTCATAGGCCCGCAGGTGCAGTCCGTGAAGGACGCCATCGCCACGATGGTCCCGGTGGGCTGAGCCGTGCGAGACCCCTCCCCCGGCTCCGCCGGCTCCCCCGTCTACGAATTCGACACGGTCGTCGACCGGCACGGCACCTGGTGCACGCAGTGGGACTACGTCGAGGACCGCTTCGGCGTGCCGGACCTGCTGCCGTTCACGATCTCCGACATGGACTTCGAGACGGCCCCCGAGGTCCTGGCGGCGCTGCGCACCCGGCTCGAACACGGCGTCCTCGGGTACTCCCGCTGGCGCCACGAGGACTTCCTGTCCGCGATCGTGGACTGGTACGCCGCCCGGCACGACGCCCCCGTGGACCCGCAGTCCATCGTCTACGGCCCGTCCGTCATCTACCAGGTCGGGCAGCTGCTGCGCCTGTGGTCGCGGCCCGGCGACGGTGTCGTGACGCACTCGCCGACCTACGACGCCTTCCCCAAGACGGTGGCCGCGCACGAACGGCGGCTGCTCACCTGCCCGTTGGGCGACTGGGCGGAACTGGAGCGGCTGCTGGCGCTGCCGGACACCTCGGTGCTGCTGCTGTGTTCCCCGCACAATCCCACCGGTCACGTCTGGACGGCGGCGGAGCTGGACCGCATGGCGGACCTGTGCGCGCGCCACGGTGTGGCGGTCATCAGCGACGAGATCCACTCGGACCTCGCCCACCCGCCGGCCGTGCACCGGCCGTGGACGCTGCACGCGGTCCCCGGTACCCGGTGGGCGGTCGCCACGTCCGCGTCGAAGTCCTTCAACATCCCGGCGCTGACCGGAAGTTACGGCATCGTCGGGGACCCCGGCACTCGGGACGCGTACCTGCACCGGCTCAAGGAGGCCGACGGTCTGTCGTCCCCCGCGGTGCTGTCGGTCGTCGGCCACATCGCGGCCTACCGGGAGGGCGGCGCATGGCTGGACGCGCTCGGCACGTATCTGCGCGGCAACCTGTCCTACGTGGCGGAGCGCCTGGCCGAGGCGTTCCCCGAACTCGCCTGGACGCCGCCCGAGGCCGGCTACCTCGCCTGGATCGATCTGCGCCCCCTCGGCATCGACGAGGAGGCGCTCCAGCGTGAGCTGGTCGAGCGGCAGCGGGTGGCGATCATGCCGGGCACCGCGTACGGCGCGGCCGGCCATGTGCGGCTCAATGTGGGCTGCCCGCGCTCCAAGGTGGAGCGCGGGGTGAGCGCCCTCATCGACGGCGTACGCGCGATCCGCTGAGAATCGGGCTCAGCGCACGAGTGCGTAGATGAGCCAGCCGAGGAGGAACAGCACCACGATCCCGGTCAGGATCGCGGTGCCCTTCCCCGGTTGCCCGCGCAGCTCCTGCTCGAGCTCCTTCTCCTTGATGAAGGCCTTCGTGTCTTCTTCGGTGCGTGTGCGCACCCACTGGCCACTTGACGGTCCGAACATCCCCGTACCTCCCCGTTGTCAACTGATCCTTCGTCTCACCGAATCGCGGCGGATCAAACGTGGCGGCGGCTCAGGCCCCGGCGCCGCGCAGTTCGGCAAGGGCCGCCGCCGTCAGCGGGCGCGGCGGCGAATCCGTGCCGGTGCCGACGAGGACGACGGTGCAGGCGCAGGCGTGGGTGAGCGCGGTGGTGAAGCTGCCGTCGGCGAACTGGGCGAGCGGGCCGCGCGGCGAGTGCCCGACGGCCACGACGCGCGCGCCCGCCTCCGCCGCGTGCCGGGCCAGCGCACGGCCGGCGGCGGCGTGGTCTCCGACGCTGTTGAGCACCTGCCCGCCGGCGGCCACGCCCTGCCCCGCGAGCCGGTCGAGGTGGTCCTGCACGGCGGCGCGGGCCTGGGCCAGGTCCTCGGCGTCGGCGGCCTGGTCGTCGACCACGGCGGTCTGCCGGACGTGCACGACCTCCAGCGGGCTGCCGGTGTCCCGGGCGAGGCGCGCGGCGGCGTCGACGATGGCGGGCGCCCGGTCGTGGTCCCCGACGGCGACGACGACGCGCGGGTCGGAGCCTCGGGCCACGGCGCCCACGGGCGTGAGCGACGGCTGGACCGGCTCTCCCCCGCCCAGGTCCGCCTCGGCCCGCAGCAGCAGCCGGTGCCCGCTGGCGAGGACCGGGATGGCGAGGAGGAAGGTGAGCGCGGCCAGGTAGAAGGGCACGCTGAGGTCCATGGCGTCGGCCAGCCTGCCCGCGACGTACGGGGCGAGGCCGCCGCCGATGAAACGCAGGAAGCCGTACGCGGACGAGGCGACGGGCCGTTCCACCGGCGAGACCAGCATGACGGCCTGCGTGGTGAGCGTGTTGTTGATGCCGATGAAGGCACCGCTGACGACGACCGCGACGATCACCACGGTCGGCGTCGAGACCCCGGCGGCGATGACCGCCATCACGACGCCGAGGCAGAACAGATTCGCGTAGAGGACGGCCGCGGTGCCGTAGCGGGCCTGAAGGCGCGGGGCGAAGTAGACGCTGAACAGGGCGACGAGGAGCCCCCAGCCGGTGAAGACCAGGCCGAGCCGGTGGGCATCGAGTTCCATGGGGTACGGCGCGTACCCGAGCATCGTGAAGAAGCCCCAGTTGTAGAGCAGCGCCATGACGCCCATGGTCAGCAGTCCGCGGTGGCGCAGCGCCTTGAGCGGGGCGAGGGGCGACGTGATCCTTTTGGGCCTGGGCAGGTCGGGGACGAAGGCGATCGTGGCGATCAGCGCGATGGCCATCAGGACGGCGACGCCGAAGAACGGTCCGCGCCAGCTGATCGCCCCCAGCTCGCCGCCGAGCAGCGGTCCGACGGCGATGCCGAGGCCGAGCGCGGTCTCGTAGAGGATGATCGCGCCGCCGAAGCCGCCGCTCGCGGACGCGACGATGACGGCCAGGGACGTGGCGATGAAGAGCGCGTTGCCGAGCCCCCAGCCGGCCCGGAAGCCCACGATGCCGTTGATGGAGCCGGTGGCTCCGGCGAGCGCCGAGAAGACGACGATGACGCTCAGGCCGATGACGAGGGTGCGCTTGGCGCCGAACCGGCTGGAGAACCAGCCGACGACGAGCATCGCGACCGCGGTGACGATGAGATAGCTGCTGAACAGCAGGGACACCTGGCTGGGCGTGGCATGCAGGCTGTCGGCGAGGGCGGGCAGGATCGGGTCCACGAGACCGATGCCCATGAAGGAGATGACGCAGGCGAACGCGACGGCCCAGACGGCCTTGGGCTGCTTGAAGGGGCTCGTGGTCTTCGACTCCCGCTTATGCATGCAGCCATCATGTATTTACGTGTACACGGAAACAAGATGCCTGCGGGCACCACTCCCGACAGGGAATGGTGCCCGCACGGCGAAGGCTCAGGCGGCCCGCTTCGGCAGCTTCCAGTTCGGCCGCGGGAAGTGGCAGGTGTAGCCCTCGGGGTAGCGCTCCAGATAGTCCTGGTGCTCCGGCTCGGCCTCCCAGAAGTCACCGACCGGCTCCACCTCGGTCACGACCTTCCCGGGCCACAGGCCGCTCGCCTCGACGTCCGCGATGGTGTCGACGGCGACCTGACGCTGGGCCTCGTCCGTGAAGTAGATCGCGGAACGGTAGCTGCGCCCCAGGTCGTTGCCCTGGCGGTCCTTGGTGGTCGGGTCGTGGACCTGGAAGAAGAACTCCAGCAGGTCCCGGTAGGTGATCACCGACGGGTCGAAGACGATCTCGATGGCCTCGGCGTGGTCGCCGTGGTTACGGTATGTGGCGTTCGGGGTGTCACCGCCGGAATAGCCCACCCGCGTCGACAGCACACCCGGCCGCTTGCGGATCAAGTCCTGCATTCCCCAGAAGCAGCCGCCCGCCAGCACGGCCCTCTCTGTTACCTCCGACATACGTCACTCCCTGCGCTACCTGATGACACGACGAGCAGATCCAACAGGTCCAACAGACCGCGACCCACAGATCTTCCAGCTTAGGCCGGGCCCCTCAAGCGAAGCTATCGACCCCCATAAGGCAGCCTTATGTGCCCATAGACCGGACCCGCCTACTTTCTAAGGCTTGCCTTACTTTAGGCTTCCCCTCAAGCACTCGTGGCCCGACCAGCACGTACGGACCATGGGAACCACTCGAAGGGAACCTGAACCATGCCTCGCCCCCTGAGGGTCGCCATCGTCGGAGCCGGCCCCGCCGGCATCTACGCCGCCGACGCCCTGCTCAAGTCCGAAGCGGCCTCCGAGCCGGGGGTGTCCATCGACCTCTTCGAGCGCATGCCGGCCCCGTTCGGCCTGATCCGCTACGGCGTCGCACCCGACCACCCGCGCATCAAGGGCATCGTGAAGGCCCTGCACCAGGTTCTCGACAAGCCGCAGATCCGCCTCTTCGGCAACGTCGACTACCCGCGCGACATCGACCTCGACGACCTGCGCGCCTTCTACGACGCGATCGTCTTCTCCACCGGCGCCACGGCGGACCGGGCGCTCGACATCCCGGGCATCGAGCTCGACGGCTCCTACGGCGCCGCGGACTTCGTCTCCTGGTACGACGGTCACCCCGACGTCCCGCGCACCTGGCCGCTGGAGGCCGAGAAGGTAGCCGTCCTCGGCGTCGGCAACGTGGCGCTCGACGTCGCGCGCGTGCTCGCGAAGACGGCGGACGAACTGCTGCCGACCGAGATCCCCGCCAACGTGTACGAGGGCCTGAAGGCGAACAAGGCCCTGGAGGTCCACGTCTTCGGCCGTCGTGGCCCCGCGCAGGCGAAGTTCAGCCCCATGGAGCTGCGCGAGCTCGACCACTCCCCGTCCATCGAGGTCATCGTCAACCCCGAGGACATCGACTACGACGAGGGCTCGATCGCCGCCCGCCGCAGCGAGAAGCAGACCGACATGGTCGCCAAGACCCTGGAGAACTGGGCGATCCGCGACGAGGGCGACCGCCCGCACAAGCTGTTCCTGCACTTCTTCGAGTCGCCGACCGAGATCCTCGGCGAGGACGGCAAGGTCGTCGGCCTGCGCACCGAGCGCACGGAGCTGGACGGCACCGGCAACGTCAAGGGCACCGGAAACTTCACGGACTGGGACCTCGGCGCCGTCTACCGCGCGGTGGGCTACCTCTCCGACGAACTGCCCAAGCTGCCCTGGGACCTCAAGTCCGGCACCGTCCCGGACGAGGGCGGCCGGGTCATCCAGGAGAACGGCGAGCACCTTCAGTCGACGTACGTGACCGGCTGGATCCGGCGCGGCCCCGTGGGCCTCATCGGGCACACCAAGGGCGACGCCAACGAGACCGTCGCGAACCTGCTCGCCGACCACGCGGAGGGCCGCCTCCAGGAGCCGGTCTCGCCCGCCCCGGAGTCCGTCGAGGAGTTCCTCGGCGAGCGCGGCATCCGGTACACGACCTGGGACGGCTGGTACAAGCTGGACGCCGCCGAGAAGGCGCTCGGCGAGCCCCAGGGCCGCGAGCGCGTGAAGCTCGTGGAGCGCGAGGAGATGCTCGACGCCAGCGGGGCGTGACACGACGGGTGAGGGCTCGGCCGCCTTCGGCCGGGCCCTCACCCGTACCCGCGGGTTCGAGGCACGAGACGTGACGGGATAAAGTGGCGTTCAGGTAGATGTAAAACCCACTCACCTTGTCCGCCACGGAGGCGCCGTGCCTCAGATCACCGTCGACTACTCGCCCCGACTCTCCGACACGCTCGACCGGCGCGCCCTCGCCACGGAGCTGCACGCCTTGGTCGTCGAGGGGTCCGGCTCGCGCGGCACCTGCAAGACGTTCTTCCGCGCCGCCACGGAGACGTACGTCGTCGGCAGCGAGCACGACGACGTGCCGGTCGTGCACGTGGAGGTGGCGCTGCTCCCGGGGCGCAGCGAGCGGACCATGACACGCCTTTCGCAGCGGATCCTGGCGCTGCTCCTGGAGCACGTGCGCGCGGACTCCGGTCCCGACGTGGTGTGCTCGGTCGAGGTGCGTCCCCTGGCGGCGTACAGCCTGTACCCGACGCGCCGCGAGTGGAGCGCGAGGACGGGTCCCCGCCCCGAGCACCGCGGGTGCACACCGGCCGCCTAGGGCCTGTCGTTTGGATCAGGCCCTAGCGCGGAGGCCGCGCCACCTTCCTGACGTCGAACGACTCCAGCCGTTCGCCCGAGCCGTCGACCACCCGCCAGGCATCGCCCTGCGCCAGGACCAGCTCGTCGCGGCCGTCGCCGTCGAGGTCGGCGGCGGTCTTCAGGCGGCCCGCCCCCGGCAGCCGGCGCCACGGCCGGGAGCCGAGTCCCGCCGATCCGCCGCGCAGCACCTCGACGCGGTCATGGCCGCCCACCCGGTCGTCGTCGCTGCGCACCGCGAGGTCGTCGCAGCCGTCGCCGTTGACGTCCGCGGCCATCAGGTCGATGCCGAAACCGCCCTTGCGGGTCCCTCCGTCGAAGACGACCGGGGCCTCGGGCGCCCTGCCGTAGCGGATCGTCACCTTTCCCTTGCGGTCGCGGGGTGCGAACTCGTCGTCCATCGGGATGCCGCTGTCGCCGAGGGCGATGTCGGGCCTGCCGTCGCCGTCGAAGTCGCCGACCGCGACGTTCTCGCCCGTCGGCAGCCGTTCGGCCCGCGCGGCCAGGCCGCTCGCGGTGTCGGATCCCCCGGCCAGCAGTGTGGGATGTTCCGGTTCGCCCACGTCGTACACCAGAAGATCGGTGGCCCCGTCGCCGGTCATGTCCGCCGCGACGAGCCCCAGACCGACGACGGCGTCGGCCGAATCCGTGTACGGGTCGGAGCGTTCGGTGATCCGCGCGGGCCTGCCGTCGCGGGTGAACGGGCCGCTCAGGACCACGAGGTGACGCTTGTGCAGGCCGGTGCGGTAGGTGGCCAGGTCGGCGTGGCCGTCGCCGTCGAAGTCGCCGGTCACCGGCGGGTCCTCGTAGGCGTCGTTGCCCCTGCTGATCCGTACGGGCTGCCCCTTGCCGATGTGCGGCAGCGAGACGCGGGCGGCCTTGTGAGCGGGGTCCGGACCGTGGGCGCCGCCCCACTGCACATGGGCGCTGCCGCCCGCCACGAGGTCGAGCGGGCCGTCGCCGTCCAGGTCGGCGAGGACCGGAGGGGACTCTTCGTAGGTCATGGCATCGTGCTCGGGCAGGTCGAAGTCCGTGGGCGTGAACACCGTGCGGTCGTCGGCCCGCGCGCCGTGCAGCAGGGCGATCCGGCCGGTCTGATAGACGTCGCCGTTGCTCGCCGGGACGCCGAGCGCCAGGTCCCGGCGGCCGTCGCCGTCGAGGTCCGGTGCGGGCCTGCCCGAGTTCTTGGCGGCCGCCGCCGAAGCCTCGCAGGCGCTGTCCGGGACGGGCGGGTACCCCTCCTGGTGACGGGCGCCCGTGGCGGTGCCCAGGAGCAGCGCGGTGGCGAGCAGGCCGATGCCCGGTCGCCACCGCGATCCGCCTCGGGGTGGTGTGGCCGGCTCGCGTGTCATGGGGCCACTACAACGGATGCCCTCGCCCGGTATCCAGTGCCATGATCACCCTGTTACACCCATGCGACATCGGCGTCGCACTTCGCAGCGTTCGTCAGCGCGCGACGCGTTCCTTCAGCCGCGCCACATTGGCCGCCACGTCGCCGCGGGTGAGGTCGCTGCCGATGCTCACCGTGAAGGCTCCCGCGGCGAGCCACGTGGCGGCGTCGTCCACGCTCACACCGCCGGTCGCCATGATCCGGGCGCCCGGCAGCACGGAGAGCACCGACTTCAGGTAGGCGATGCCTCCGACATGGCCGGGGAACAGCTTGGCGACGCCCCGGTCCGCCGCGGTGCGCAGCTCGCTGGGCGTGAGGCCGCCCTCGACCAGGAGCCGGCCCGCGGCGTCGGCGACCGGACGCACCTCGGGCACCTGGAACGGACTCACCAGGAAGTTCGCACCGGCGGCCAGGGCGCGTTCGGCGATGTCGGGCGAGGTGACGGTGCCGAGGCCGAGCGTCACCTCGGGGAACTCCTTGGCCCAGGCCATGACGAGGCCCTCCCACCCCGGGGTGGTGGCGGTGAACTCGAAGGCGGTGAGGCCGCATTCGACGAGGGTGCGGGCCACCGCGTCGGCGGTGTCCGCATCGGCCTCGCGCACGGTCGGGGTGACGCGCGCGGCGCGCAGGGCGTCGATGACTTCGGCGTGCATGGGTGTCTCCGGTCGGGTACGGGCCGTGGTCATGCCGGGGCCGCGATCTCGGCGAGCGCGTCCAGGGTCGACTCGGCGTCGGCCCCGCTGGCGCGCAGCACGATGGCGTCGCCGCAGCGGATGTTGAGGGTCATGAGCGACAGGACGCTGCGGGCGGGGACCTCGTGGCCGTCGTCCCGTGCGACGGTGACGTCGGCCGCGGCACGGGCGGCGATCTGGGCGAAGGCGGTGGCGGGGCGGGCGTGCAGTCCTGCCTCCTCGGTGACCACGAGGCGGCGTTCGACGACGGTCATCGGTTGTTCTCTCCGTCCAGCAGTGCGGTCAGCCGGTCCACCAGCTGGTTCTCTTCGTCGGGGTTCATGGGGCGCGGGTCGATCGCGAGACGTCCCGTGGCGGCGTGATGGTCCCTCAGGTACACACCGACCGCGGCGAGTTCGGCGGCGAGAGCGGCCGCGTCGCGGCCCGCGGCCTCGGGGTCCACGGTGAGTTCGGTGCGGTGAATGTCGCGGCCCGCCTCGTCGCCGACGACGCGGGTGGTGAGGCCCGGCAGGTCCGCGAGGCGCGCGGCGAGCTTCTCCATGCGGGTCCGGTGCCCGCCGCCCGGGGCGGTGCCGTACTCGCGCAGCGCCTGGACGAGGCCGAAGAGCGTCTCCTTGCCGACCTTCATCGGGCGGGCGACGCCGCCGTACTGGGCCCGGCACGCCGCCATGCGCGCGGCGCTGCCGCAGATCATCCCGGACGTGGGTCCGCCGACGGCCTTGCCGCCGCTGTAGATCACGAGGTCGGCGCCGGTGGCGGGCCAGCGGCGCAGCTCGCCCTCGGCGGCGGCGTCGACGATGACCGGGAGGCCGTGGGCGCGGGCCACCTCGATGGTCTCGGCAAGGGACACCATGCCTTTCTGTACGGCGTGGTGGGACTGGACGTACAGCAGGGCCGCGGTGCGCGGGCCGATCGCGCCGGCCAGGTGCTCGGCGCGCACCTTGTTCGCGGAGCCGACCTCGACGGGGCGGCCGCCGCCGAGCGCGACCATCTGCCGTACGGGCGCGCCGAAGTGGACGGAGTGGCCGCGCGGCAGGATCACCTCGCAGGGGGCGTCGCCCGCGTCGGGCAGGGCTTCGATGCGGGACACGTCGGTGCCCGCGATGACCGCGGCGACCGCGATGGCGATGCCGGAGGCGGCGCCCGTGGTGGGGCAGCCGTCCTCGGTGCCGGTGGCGCGGGCGATCTCGCGGCCGACGGCGACCATCAGGTCGTCCATGACGACGTGGTGTCTGGCGGCCTCGCCCATCGCGGCGACGACGCCGTCGCTGAGGACACTGCCGCCCAGCGCCGTCATCTTGCCGCTGGCGTTGATGGCCGGCGGTGTGCCGAGGTCGTGGTGGAGAGAGTGCACGGTGTTTCCTAAGGCCTGGGGGCGGTCACTTGCCGGGAATCGGGAAGAAGAGGCCCGCGATCATCGCGCCGATGATGGCGCCGCCGGTCAGCGGCTTCTGCCACTTGTAGAAGAGGGCGGCGCCGATGGTCGAACCGATGCCGACCGGCAGGGACGCGGTGGCGGCGGAGATGATGACGAGCGGGCCCAGATAGCGTCCGGCGGAGTTGCCCGCGCCCATCATCACGTCGGCGCCGAAGGTGGAGGTGCCGCCCGTCGAGTTCACGGTGGCCCGCCGGATGGCGAGGATCGCGATGCCGATCAGGCCGCCGAGGAGGGCGCCCACCGGGATCGCGAGCCAGAAGTGCTCGAGCGGGGCGGTGAATCCGGCGCCGAGCAGCATGGCGGGGATGCCGATGCCGACGCCGGTCTGGAGGGAGCCGCCGATGTCGAGGATGCCGACCATGGGCCCCTCGATGACGCGGGCGAAGAGGAAGCCCGCGCCGAAGGCGGCCGCGGCGCCGTAACTGCCGTTCTCCATACCGGCCTTGAGCATGGAGGCGACGGCGACGTCGCTGAACACGCCGGTGTGGTAGACGTAGTACAGGTGTGTACCGGTGAAGATGCCGGCGGCCAGGCAGGCCACGAAGACGGGGAAGGCCCATTCGGCGAGCCAGAAGCTGCCCTCCCCCGGGACCTTGGACAGGAAGCCGCCCTTGGACTGCTGCTCCCCCGATCCGGAGTTCTGCGCCGGTATGCCGCCCGAGGCGGCGGTTGATGTCTCGGTCATGTCGCTGCCTGCCTCACTCGGGCTTGGTGCCGGTCACGTCGTGGAAGTGCGCGAGCCAGTGCGGGATGTGCACGTTCAACTGCTCGAGCAGGGTGAGGTCGGCGCCGCGCAGGACGGTGCTGGCCGCGAACAGCGTGATGACCACACCCGCGAGGGACTTGGTGACCTTCGTCCAGCCGAGGTCGTCGACGCCCTTGCCGATGACGATGCCGAGCACGATGCCGGGCACGGCGTTGCCCATCACGAGGTGGCCGAGGCCGCCGAGGACGGTGCCCCAGGCTCCGGCGCGCCGGCCCGCGTCGACGGCGGCCATCCAGAAGATGATCGGCATCACGGGGTTGATCAGCCACTCCGACGCCGGCCCGAGCACCTTGGCCGCGACCTCCTGGAGCGAGTGCGGGATCGAGGCGGCGGTGGTGTTGAGCAGGGTGACGAGGACCATGCCGACGGCGGTGCCGGTGATGGCCATGCGCCGGGGGTTGTGCAGGGTCTCGGCGAGCCTGCGATTCTTGATCATCGCGACCGATGCGGTCCAGTGCGGCACGATGCGGTGGTCCACGTCGGAGGTGAGCGCACCGGTGCCGACCGCGCTGGACCAGGCGTTGAACAGGAAGCCCAGGCCGAACGAGAAGTGCGCGACCGGGTCGTTCTGACAGGCGTTCAGTTCGCCGAGCGTTCGGAAGGCGCCCATGCCCTGGACCTTCGGCGCGTGGAACATGCGGGCCACGCCCGCGGAGGCACCGAATCCGATGAGTCCGCCGATGACGAGGGACTCCAGCAGGACGGTGAGGGTCTCGTTCATCGGGTCACCTCATGTGCAGGGCGTGCTGGACCGGCGAGAGCCGCTCCTCGCGCACCGCGAAGTCGACGGATTCGAGGTCGAGGGAGGCCACCTGCACCTCGACGCGCAGGGTGAGTTCGAAGCGCTGACGGGTGCGGGGGAAGAGGAGCCCGAGGAAGCGTTCCGTCCAGCGGTGCTCCACGGCCGAGACCACTTCGAGTTCGAGGGGCTCGACGCGGAAGCACACGCCGTCGGTCAGCTTGTCGACCGACGACTGGACCTGCCCGATGGCGGTGGCGAACGCCTTGTCCCTGGTGGGTCCCGAGCCGGTGAGCCGCAGGGTGTGGCGGCGCTGCTTCACGAGGCGTCCTTCCCCAGCTTCTTGAGGAGCGCCTCGGTCACCTTGAAGCCCAGTTCCTCGCTGTCGAGGAAGCCGAAGCCGAGGACGGTGCGGCCCTGCTCGACGGCGGTCACCCCGGCCTGCGCCGAGCGCATGCCGAACTCGATCTCGTGGCCGTACTTGGCCTTGGCGGTGACGGCTCCCGCGCCGCCGCTGCCACAGAAGGAGATGCCGAGCGCGGCGCCCTCCGCGGCCATCACGTCGCCGACCTTCATGTCGGCGCCGGGGCCCGCGATGAGGACGGGCTCGCCGCCCGCCGCGCGTACGCCGTCGGCGACGGCCTGGCCCTTGCCGAGCCGGTGTCCGATCACGATCTTGACTGTCATGGCGGTGCTCCTTGGTGGGTGGGGTCAGGCCTGCGGTGTGGACTGGTGCTGGAGCTGTGCCGCCGCCTCGAAGTGCAGGGCGAGCAGCAGGACTTCGGTGTCCCCGGCGAGGAATTCGCGTGGGGCGCAGTAGGTGTCGATGAGGGTGCGGGCGGACACGATGCGGTCGGCGCGCAGTTCGGAGGCGAGTGCCGGGTCGAGCGGGTCGAGGTGTTCTGAGGTGCGCACGCGGCGGACGAAGGCGAGCGCGTGCACGGCGAGGGCGAGCATCCGGGTGTCGTCGAAGACGATCCCGGCGACCTGCGCGTGGGCCCGGGCGATCGGCAGGAACTCCGCCAGGTCGGCCCGGTCCTCGTCGGTGACGGGCTGCGAGGTGTCCTGGACGGCCGTCGCGAGCCGTTCGATCAGGGGCGTGCTCATTCACGGGCCTCTCGGTGATTCGGTGGAGCGGTCGGTGGGCGGGACTCAGCCGGTGGCGGCCTTGAGGGGGTGGAGGCGTCCGGCACGCACCGTCGCGACCGCCTCCAGGTGGGTGTGGGTGGTACGGGTGCGGCCCTCGGCGTCGGTCAGGGCGAGCGAACCCTCGGCGAGCCTGAGCAGCGTCAGGTCGGCGGCGGCGCCGACGCGCAGGGTGCCCAACTCCTCGTCCAGGCCGAGGACTTGCGCGGGGTGCAGCGTGGCGCACCGGATCACCTGGTGCGGCGACAGGCCGAGCGCGAGCAGCTTGTTGAGGGTGGTGACAAGGGAGTGCACCGGGCCCTCGACATTGCCCACGTGCACGTCGGTGCTGATGGTGTGCGGGTTGAAGCCGGCGGCGAGGGCGCGTTCGGCGGTGGCGAGGCTCAGGCTGGCGCTGCCGTGGCCGATGTCGAGGCGCACTCCGCGTGCGACGGCCCGGCGCGCGGCGTCCTCGCTGCCGAAGAGACCGCCGGGCTTGCCGTGGAAGGCGTGCGTGACGACGTCGCCCTCGCCGAGCAGGTCCAGTACATCGGCGAGGCGCGGCGGCTCGTTGCCGACGTGCACCATCACCGGCCGCCCGACGCGCGCGGCGACCCGCTTGGCGGCCTTCAGGGGTGCGAGGCCGCTGTCGCCGAGAACGGAGCAGCTCATCCGCACCTTGATGCCGCGCACCCGGTCGGGGTGTTCGCGCAGCAGCTTCTCGGTCGCGGCCTCGTCGATGTCACCGGGGCCGCCCGCGAGTTCGGTGCGGCCGTGGACGAGCCCGTGCCGGGAGATGTTGAGCCAGCTCAGGACGCGGGTCCCGGCGGTCTCGACAACGTTGCCCTGGAAGTCGTCCCAGTGGTCGCTGCCGCAACTGCCCGCGTCGACCACGGTGGTGACACCCTGCTGGATGCCGACCGTGTCGGCGGGCACACCGAGCGAGGTGCGGGGCGCGTAGACGTGGGTGTGCAGGTCGATCAGGCCGGGCGCCACGAGCAGGCCCGTGGCGTCGACCCGCTCGTCCGCGGTCAGCGTGCCGGGCTCCCCCGTCGCGACGATCCGGCCCCCCTGTACGGCGAGGTCACCCGCGTAGGGCTCCGCGCTCAGCGGGTCGGCCAACAGCCCGCCCGAGACGACGAGATCGAATCGTTGCGGACCTGCGGAAGGAGCTGCGTGCACGGCCATGGACGGCGACCTTTCCCCGGCATGAAAGTGGTGCGTACGACGACGGGCGCAGCGCGGCGCGGCTGGCGCACCACCGCTGCTGGACACCCGAGTTGAAGACCCGAGAACGTTCCGTGGAGTAGAATGGCGTTCCGCTCGGCGGATCGAGTGGAAACATAGCCCGCGTCTCCTCGGAGGGTCAATGGAAGCGAGCAAGCCCGCGAATTCCGTCGTCAAGGCGCTTCGAGTGCTGCACGCCGTGGCGCGTTCGGACGGACCGCACCGGCTCGGCGACATCGCGGAGCGCTCCGGCGTCTCCAAGGCCAGCACGCACCGGGTCCTCGCCACGCTCGTCGAGGAGGGGTACGCGGCCGCCGACGGCGAGGGCCGTTACGGCTGTGGCAACCAGCTGCGCGCGATGGCCGCGCAGGTGCTGGCCGACGACGCGGTCGGCATCGACGCCGTGCTGCGCGCGCTGCAACAGCGGCTCGGGCAGGCGGTGCACCTGGCGGTGCCGAGCGGGGACCACGCGACGTACACGCACAAGGTCGACCCGGGCCACGCCTACCGGATCGCCACCGACGTGGGGGCGCCGCTGCCGCTGCACGCGACCGCCGCGGGCAAGGCGCTGCTGTCCCATCTGCCGGCCGAGGAGGCCGCCGCCGTCCTGGATCGCACCGGGCTGCCCGCCCGCACCTCGCACACGCACACCGACAGGGCGGAATTGATCAAGGAGTTGGCCGCGATCCGCGACGCCGGGTACGCCACCGACTACGAGGAGGCCGACGCGTCGATCTGCTCGATCGCGGCCCCGGTCCTCGACGCGGACGGCACACCGGTCGGCGCCGTCTCGGTCTCCTCGCTCACCTTCCTCGTCACCGAGGAGCAGCTGGCCGGGTTCGCACCGGCGGTGCGACAGGCGGCGCAAGACGTGTCACGGCGTCTGTGACGCCACACCAGGGCCCTTCCGCACCAGGTGCGGAAGGGCCGGGTTCAAGGGTGCCGGGGCTCAGGCGGCGCATCCGCACTGGCCGCAACAGCCCAGCCAGCGGCGCAGGGCGGTGTGCACGGCGTCCGGGAGCGAGCTGAGCTGTTCGATCGCCTCCGTGTCGCCGGGCGAGGGCGCGACACCCGAAGCGGTGAGCACCGCGTGCAGTTCGAGGCGGCGCATGTCCTTCGGGTCCACTCGGGAGGGAAGGCGGTGCGCCGGGTCCGGCGGGGCCAGCAGCCAGTCGTCGGCCCAGTCGATGGCGCGCATCTGCTCGTCGTCCAGCCCGGTCGTGATGGTGTGCATGCCGGCCTCCTTGGTGGCGTACGCCGTTGTCTCGAAGGCAGAGAGCGCTCGGGGCCGCGCACCGGTTGCGGAAGGACCGCAGGATCACACGAAGGGCGCAATGCGCGGGTTATCACGCATTTCCGGCCCCCTCCGCCGAGCCTCCCTCGTCGAGGAACAGCTCCAACTCCCGGTCCATCGCGCCCTGATCGGCCTCCGCCCCGAACGGCACGAGGGCGTGACTGCGCTCCAGGTACGTGAGCAGGGCGCGGTGCCCCATCACGAAGCGGACCAGCTCGCCGGCCCGCGCGCCGCGGACCTCGATCTCCACGCTCAGCGGCGCGCCCTCCTGCGCCACGGGCCGCACCGTGACGTCACCGATGCCCGCCGTGCCGGTGAGCCCGGCCGAGAGCAGATCGCGGGACAGCGCCCAGCTCCCACCGCGCGCCTGGCTCTCGGGCACGACGACACGGACGACCAGGGGGTCGTCCGCGCTGTACCGCAGCTGAACCTCGCATGCGAGCCGCTCGCCGTCCGGGTAGGCGAGAACTCCCGCAGCCAGCGCCTCCAGGCGCCCGTACGTGTGCCGTTCGTCAGGGCTCACCCTGACCCACCTCATCCCTGCTGTCGCACCTGCGCGGGAGCGCTCCTCACTCCTTGCCCCGCGCCCGGCGGCACCGCCCGGTACGTGGGGTCGCCCGGCCCATCACCGCTCCCGCCGGACTGTGCTGTCATGCCATCGCCCGACAAGGGCGACATTCCAAAACCTAGGCCAAGGGGCATACACCGAGTGGCATATGCGTCAATGACCCGACGGCCTTCACAACCAGTTCGACGCGAAGGGCCGGCACCGCAGAAACGTTCGACCGCACCGCTCCCCCGCGACGGCGGTCAGACGTCGTCCTCCGCTCCGGGCAGGTGGGTGTCACCGTCCGACCAGTGGTTGATCCAGCCACAAGCGCCGCACGCGTAGCGGCCGTTGATGCCTGCCACCACGGTTCCGCAGCCACCGCACTGCTTCTCGGTGACCTGCTGCCCGGAGAGGAAGGCGGCAGCGGCCACTGCCGTCTCCACGTTCTGGTCATGCGACACGTCCATGAGCCGCCCCTACCCAGCTCGCACCGGCTCAACATCCCTGGGGCACATTCTGTTCGGTACCACTTACCGTCCGGTATACGTGAACGGCACACGCGTCTACCGTCGCGCACCGTCGAGCCCTGGAGGCCCCATGCCCACGTCCGCCCGGATCCAAGCCGGATCCGTCGTCGAGGACTTCACCCTGCCCGACGAGACCGGGGCGCCGACATCGCTGTCGTCGCTGCTCTCCGAGGGGCCGGTCGTGCTCTTCTTCTACCCGGCCGCACTCACCCCCGGCTGCACCGCGGAGGCCTGCCACTTCCGGGATCTGGCGGCGGAGTTCGCCGCGGTCGGCGCGCGCCCGGTGGGGATCAGCTCCGACGCCGTCGAACGCCAGCGGGAGTTCACGCAGCGGCACACCCTCGGGTTTCCACTCCTTTCGGACCCGGAGGGCGAGGTGCGCGGCCGGTTCGGCGTGGCGCGCGGGTTCGGGCCGCTGCCGACCAAGCGCGCCACGTTCGTCATCGGCACCGACCGGCAGGTGCTCGAGGTGGTCCGCAGCGAGTTCAGGATGAGCGCGCATGCGGACCGGGCCCTCGAAGTGCTCCGTACGAAGGCGGGCTGACAGGCCCTAGCGTCGCCCGCGGACCAGCAGGTACACGAAGTACGGCGTGCCGACGACGGCCGTCATCAGGCCCGCGCCCAGCTGGGCCGGGGCGATGACGGAGCGTCCGAGCAGGTCCGCGACGCAGACGAGGGCCGCGCCCAGGAGCATCGCGACCGGCACGACCCGCACGTGCTTGCGCCCCACCAGGGCGCGGGCCGCGTGCGGCGCCACGAGACCGACGAACCCGATCGTGCCCGCGGCCGCGACCGCCGTGGCGCTGAGCAGCACGCTGAGCACCAGGAAGCCGAGGCGTCCGCGCGCGAGGTCGAGGCCGAGGAGGCGGGGCGTGTCCGCGTCGAGGGAGACGAGGTCGAGCTCCCTCCGCCGGGCGACCGCGGTGACGGCGCCGACGACGAGCACGGCAGCGACCGGCAGCACGTCCGAAAAGCCGCGCCCGTACGTCGACCCCGACAGCCACACCAGGGCCTTGGTCGCGCTGAACCGGTCGGTCAGCACGATCAGGAGGCTGATCAGGGCCGCCGTCCCCGACGCGGTGCCGACGCCGACCAGGACGAGCCGGCTCTGCTGGAACCCGCCCTTGGCCGCGAGTCCGAAGACGACGGCGGAGGTCACGGCGGCTCCCGCGAACGCCGCGCCCGCGATGCTCCACGAGCCCGCGCCGGGCACCGTGGTGACCAGCAGGACGGCGCCGAGCGCGGCGCCGCCGGAGACCCCGAGGACGCCGGGTTCGGCGAGCGGATTGCGGGTCACGGACTGCACGAGCGTGCCCGAAAGGGCGAGCGCCGCGCCCGCGAACAAGGCGGCCAGGACGCGCGGCACCCGGGTGTCCAGGACGAACGTGATGGCCTGACCGGCCTGCCCGCCCGCCCAGTTGACGACGTCGCCGAGGAGCAGGCTGCTGTCTCCGAGGAGGACGCCCGCGACGGCCGTGCCGACCAGCACCGCCGTCAGCGCGACCACGGTGACCGCGAAGACCTTGCGGCTCGGGATGCGCATCCGGTCCGGCGGCGCGGCCGCGTCCCCGTCGCGCAGCCGCAGCGCCATCACGACGAGGAACACGGCGCCGACGACGCTGGTGACCACGCCCGTCGGCACGGTGACCGCCACCTGGGCGGAGGCCACGGCGCGCAGCAGCAGGTCGGAGCCGAGCACGAGCGCGGCGCCGACGAGGCCGGCGACGGGGATGCGCACCCGGTGCCGTACGAGCGCACGCACCCGGCGGGCCACCGGCCTGACCAGGGCCGGGGCGCACAGGCCCACGAAGCCGATCGGTCCGGCGAGGGTGACGGCGGCCGCCGAGATGAGCGCGGCGAGTACGACGGCGGTGACGCGGGTGCCGCGCACCGGGATACCGAGGCCGCGCGCCGCGTCGTCCCCGAGGGCCAGCCCGTCGACGCGGCGGGCGAGCAGCACCAGGCCGATGAGCGCGGCACCCACAAGGGGCGCCATGCGGGCCACTCCGGCGAAACCGTTCTGGGCGATGCTGCCCTGGTTCCACTGGTAGAGGCCCTCGGTCTGTTCGGGGAAGAGCAGGATCAGCGACTCGGTGGCGGCGCTCAGGCCAAGAGCGAGAGCGCTGCCCGCGAGGACCAGGCGGACGGTGGTGGCGCCGCGTCCGGCGAGGCCGAGCACGACGGCGGCCGCGGCGAGTCCGCCGACGAAGGCGACCGCGGAGGACGCGAACACGGAGACGGTCGCGCCGGTGGCCGCGAGCACGCCGAGCGCGAGGTACGAACCGGCGTTGACGGCGAGGGTGTCGGGCGAGGCGAGCACGTTGCGGCTGACCGCCTGGAGTACGGCGCCCGCCGCGCCGAGCGCCACGCCGACGAGCAGTCCGGCCGCCATGCGCGGCAGCCGGGAGGCGACGACGACGGAGGCGTCGCCCGCCTCGGCCTGCCCGGTCAGGGCCTGCCACACCTGGCGGGCGCCGACGTCGGCCGTGCCGTAGGTGATGTCGGCGACGGCGAGCACGGCGACGAGCAGCACGAGCCCGGCCGTCACCCCGACGGCGCCGAAGGACGGCGCCGTCAGAGTGCGGGGAGGTGCGGTGACGGCCACGTGCCTACTTCTTCGTCAGGGCGGCGACGACGCCGTCGATGTACTGCTCCATGGACTTCGGTCCGCCGAACAGCCAGGTGCCGTCGGGCAGCCGGTGCACGTCGCCGGACTTCACGAAGGGCAGCGACGTCCACACGGAGTTGTCGGCGAGGTCCTTGGCGAACACGTCGGAGCCGCCGGCCTTCTTGTTGCCGATGTACGTGAACCGCACGTCGTCGCCGAGCCCGGTGAGGCCCTCGACGTCGGTGGTGGCCAGGCCGTAGTCCTTGTCGCCCTTGAGCTTCCAGGCGTTCTTCAGACCCAGGTCCTCGTTGACGGCGCCGAGCAGGGAGTTGCCCGTGAAGGCGCGCACGGACACCTGGTTGGAGGCGGAGTAGCCGTCGGCGGTGGCGACCTTCGAGCCGTCGGCGCCCGCGTCCTTCAGGGCCTTCTTGCCCTCGGCGAGCTTCGCCTCGTACGCCTTCTTGGCTGCCTTCGCCTCGTCCTCCTTGCCGGTGGCCTTCGCGAGGGTGTCGAGGGTGTCGAACATCGTGCCGACCTGGTCGGCGCCGTCGGCCGACTTCACCTGGAGGACCGGTGCGATCTTCTTCATCTGCTTGACCGCGGAGGCCGACAGGTCGGTGGTGGCGACGACGAGGTCGGGGGCGAGGGCCGCGATGCTGTCCATGCTGGGCTCGCCGCGGGTGCCGATGTCCTGGGGCGCGTTGGTGAGCGGCGCGGCGGTGTCCCAGGCCTTGTAGCCCTTGACGTCGGCGACGCCCGTGGGGTCGACACCGAGGGTGACGAGGGACTCGACGACGTTCCACTCGGTGCCGACGACCTTGGTGGCCGGCCCGTCGAGGGTGACCTTGGAGCCGTCGGCCCCGGTCAGGGTGATCGGCTCGCCCTTGCGGTCGGGGTCGGTCTGCGCGGGCTCGGAGCTGCCGCAGGCGGACAGGACGAGGGCGGCGGCAGCGGCGCTCGCCGCGGCGATCAGGGGGCGTCTCATGAGGTGCTCTGGAGCCTTTCGCTTCTGCTGTGGTGACGGCCTATCGCGCGGGTGCGCAGCCGTCCGGTGAAGGGGTCGGTGTCGACGTCGACACGGATGCCGTACGTCTCGGTGAGGCGTTCGGAGCACAGAACATCCTCGGGGGCGCCGTCGGCGATGACACGGCCCTCGCTGAGCAGCGCGATCCGGTCGGCGACGGCGGCGGCCTGGTCGAGGTCGTGCAGGACGACGCCGACGGCGATCCCGCCGTCGTCCGCCAGGTCCCGCATGAGGTCGAGGAGTTCGATCTGGTAGCGCAGGTCGAGGTAGGTGGTCGGCTCGTCGAGGAGGAGCACGCCGGTCTGCTGGGCGAGGCAGCTCGCCAGCCACACGCGCTGGAGCTGTCCGCCGGAGAGCTGGTCGACACCGCGGTCGGCGAGGGTCTCGACCCCGGTCATCGCGAGGACCCGTCCCACGACTTCGGCGCCTTCGGCATCGGCCTGCCCCCACCGCCCCCGATAGGGGTAGCGGCCGAACTCGACGACGTCGCGCACGGTGAGCCCGCCCGGCGTGGGCCTGCTCTGCGTCAGCAGGGCGACGCGGCGGGCGAACTGACGGGCGGTGAGGTCGAAGCCGTCGGCGGCGTCGGACGTTCCCGCGTCGAGGCTCAGCGTGCCGTGCCGGGGCTTCTGAAGCCGGGCGACGGTCCGCAGCAGCGTCGACTTGCCGCTGCCGTTGGGGCCGACGAGGGCGGTCACTTCACCGGGCTTGAGGACGAGGGCCGCGTCGTGCACGACGTCGACTCCGTCGTACGACACGGTCACATGCTCGGCCGACAGTTCGTGACCGCGCGGACGAGGGGCGCTACCTGCGCGTTCACCAGATCTCACGTGCCGAAGGTTAGCCTAACCTTACCGATCGGGGAACCCTGGGTCCGCACCCCCGATCGGCGTCGATCAGGAATGGATCTCTCCTGCTGGGTAGTCCGTCAGGGCAGCTCATTGCGCTCGAAGTCCGAAGGGAGACACGCACCATGGCTCTGCGGAGCAACCCGAAGTACACCGTCCCCGGCCTCGACGTCTCCGAGGCGGGCGAGCTCATCGACATCCTGCAACTGCGCCTGCACGCCCTCAACGATCTGCACCTCACGCTCAAGCACATCCACTGGAACGTCGTCGGACCGCACTTCATCGCCGTGCACGAGATGATCGACCCGCAGGTCGACAAGGTCCGGGAGATGGCGGACGAGGTCGCGGAGCGGGCCGCTGCGCTCGGCGGCGTCAGCTGCGGCACACCCGGCGTGCTCGTCGCCGCGCGGACCTGGGAGGACTACAGCGTCGGCCGGGCGGACGCCCTCGCCCACCTCGGCGCCCTCGACGTCGTCTACACGGGCCTCATCGAGGACGTCCGCAAGGCGATCGAGCAGACCGGCGCGATCGACCTGGCCACCCAGGACCTGCTGATCGGGCAGCTGCGCGAGCTCGAGAAGTTCCAGTGGTTCGTCCGCGCCCACCTGGAGACGGCGGGCGGCGCCCTGCGCACCGGCGACGCCGACACCGAGACGGAGGCGGCACACCAGGCCGTACGGTGAGGCCCACGGACCCGAACGTGTGACTGCGCCCCGCCGGTGCACCCGGCACGCCACCGGGTGTGTCTACCGTGGAAGTTCGTCAATTGTTGAGCCGACGCGGCACCGCGCCGCGTCGGCCGTGAGGAGCTCTCATGTCCGACGAAGAGCCGCAGCGCACAAGTAAGTTGGGCGTCGAGATGCGGCAGGTGTCGCTGGAGGACGGCAGCGTGATGACGATCGTGTGCGACGCGGGACTGTCCGAGGCGGATGTCCGCTCCCGGGCGACACGGATCGCGGAGGACAACCGCCGGCAGTAGCGGGCCCCGGGCTCTTTGCCCGAGAGGCAAGCGAAATGCCCGCGCTTCAACAGTTTGTTTATGATCACCGGGTCCCCGCTCCCCTGCCCGGAGATCGCATGTCCACGCCCCCGTCCGCCGTCCCCCGACCGCACCCCCTGCACGCCCTGCGGGCCACCGTGTTCGCGATCGGCGCCCTGCTGGTGCTCGTCGGCGTCGGTGTGCTGCTGCGTCAGCCGCTCCTGATACCCCCGCTCGCCGCGAGCGCCGCCCTGGTGCACGGCGCGCCCGGGCTGCCGATCTCACAGCCGCGCAACCTCGTCGGGGGCCAGCTGATCTCGGCGGCCATCGGGTCCGCGACGCTCGCGGTGACCGGGAGCAACGGCTGGGGCGCGGCCGTCGCCGCGGGGCTCTCGCTGGGCGCGATGATGCTCACCCATCTCTCCCACTCCCCCGCGGCCGCCACGGCCGTGATCGTCGTGCTTCAGGCCCCGCGCCCGGTTCCGTTCCTGTCCCTGCTCGCGCTCGGCACCGCGCTGCTGGTCCTGGTCGGGCTGCTGCCGGCCAGGATCGGCGGACACCCGGTCCGCTACCCATTGAACTGGTGAGCGGACGTCCGTAGCTGTTAGTGTTCTTGGACCTTTCGCGTCTGGAGGAGAACGAACATGGCGGTGGACGACGACATCTCCGGGTGAAGACCCGGCTCTGACAGGCCAGCGGCCGGTGCGCGGATGCATCGCCGGTGTGGCCTCACAGTCGTCCCCTTTCCTGTTCCGGGCAGCCGTTTCGGCCTGTCCGTCTCCCACGCGAGGTCTCTTCCGTGTCCGACGCTTCCGTCGTCTGCTCGAACCTGTCCTTCTCCTGGCCCGACGACACTCCGGTGTTCGACGGCCTGTCCTTCTCCGTGCCGTCCGGCCGCACCGGGCTCGTGGCCCCGAACGGCGCGGGCAAGAGCACGCTCCTCAAGCTGATCGCCGGTGAGCTGAAGCCCACCGGCGGCTCGGTGACCGTGCACGGGGTGCTCGGCCATCTCCCCCAGAACCTGCCGCTGGCCGGCTCGCTCTCCGTGGCCGAGGTGCTCGGTGTCGCCGAGATCGTCCGGGCCATCGACGCCGTCGAGTCCGGAGATGTGAGCGAGGAGCACTTCACCGTCATCGGCGACGACTGGGACATCGAGGAGCGCACCCGCGCCGAGCTCGACTCCCTCGGTCTCGGCGCCCTGGGTCTCGACCGCCGCCTCGACACGCTCAGCGGCGGCCAGATCGTCTCCCTGGGCCTGGCCGCCCAGCTGCTGCGCCGCCCCGACGTACTGCTCCTCGACGAGCCCACCAACAATCTGGACCTCGACGCCCGGCACCGCCTCTACGACGTGCTGGAGCGCTGGAAGGGCTGCCTGCTCCTGGTCAGCCACGACCGGGCACTCCTGGACCGAATGGAGCGCATCGCCGAACTGCACCACGGCGATCTGCGCTGGTACGGCGGCAACTTCACGGCCTACGAGGAGGCGGTGAGCGCGGAGCAGGACGTCGCCGAGAAGAACGTCCGCAACGCCGAACAGGAGGTGAAGCGCGAGAAGCGGGAGATGCAGCAGGCCCGCGAGCGCGCCGAGCGCCGCGCGAGCAACGCCGCGCGCAACCTCAAGAGCGCCGGACTGCCCAAGATCTTCGCGGGGACCATGAAGCGGGGCGCCCAGGAGTCCGCGGGCCGGGCCGGGCAGACGCACGCGGCCCGCGTCGGCGACGCGAAGGCACGGCTCGACGAGGCGGAGCGCGCGGTGCGCGACGATCCGCGCCTCGTCCTCGACCTGCCCGACACCAAGGTGCCCGCGGGGCGCACCCTCGTCCTCGCCGAGCACGCACAGGTCCGGCGGGGCGAGCGGGATCTGTTCGCCGCCGACGGCGTCGACTTCGCGGTGCGCGGCCCCGAGCGGATCGCGCTCACGGGCCCCAACGGGGCGGGCAAGACCACCCTGTTGCGACTCGTGAACGGCGACCTCCAGCCGAGCGGCGGCAGCGTGAAGCGGGCCGACGGCCGGATCGCCTATCTGTCGCAGCGCCTTGACCTGCTCGACCCCGAGCGCACCGTCGCGGAGAACTTCGCCGCGTTCGCCCCGGCGCGCCCGGAGGCGGAGCGGATGAATCTGCTGGCCCGGTTCCTGTTCCGCGGCCCGCGCGCACATCTGCCGGTCGGGGTCCTGTCCGGCGGGGAGCTGCTGCGGGCCACCCTGGCCTGCGTGCTGTGCGCGGAGCCGGCCCCGCAGTTGCTGCTGCTCGACGAGCCGACGAACAACCTCGACCTGGTCGGCGTCGGCCAGCTGGAGAGCGCGCTCGCCTCGTACGAGGGCGCGTTCATGGTCGTGAGCCACGACGAGCGGTTCCTGGCCCGGATCGGAGTGCAGCGCGGACTGCGGCTCGCGGACGGCCGGCTCACCGAGGTGGGGGCCCCTGAGATGTGATCCCCCGGCGTGACGACATGGCCCGCCCCGCGGTGTACACCCGGCGGGCCCCACGGCTCATCACGTCGAACGGAACACATCTCATGGTTCAGCCCGCCCTCATCGCCCACGACCTGACCCGAACCTTCGGCACCCGCCGCGTCCTCGACGGTGTGTCGCTCACCGCGGCGCCCGGCCGCCGGATCGGCCTGATCGGCGAGAACGGGGTCGGCAAGTCGACCCTGCTGCGCCTGCTCGCCGGGGTCGACACCCCCGACTCCGGCAGCGTCGTCCGGCCGCCCGACCTCGGCTTCCTCCAGCAGGAGGCGCCCTACGACGGCACGCACACCCTCGCGGACGTGCTGGACGACGCGCTGCGCGAGACCCGCGCCGAACTCGCCGAACTCGACCGGCTCGGCGGTCGGCTCGCAGACACCCCGGAGGACTCCGACAGCTACCCCGAACTCCTCGACACCTACGGCCAGTTGCTCGAGAGCGCCCGGGAGCACGAGGCCTGGGACGCGGACCGGCGCGCCGAGATCACGCTGGCCGGTCTCGGCCTCGGGGCGCTCGCGCACACCCGGCCCCTGGGTTCGCTCTCCGGCGGCCAGCGCGGGCGGCTCGCCCTGGCCGCACTGCTCGTACGCCGTCCCGCCGCGCTGCTGCTCGACGAGCCGACGAACCACCTCGACGACGCCGCGGCGCTGTTCGTGGAGGAACAGGTGCGGGCGCTGCCCGGCGTGGTGGTCCTCGCCAGCCACGACCGGGCGTTCCTCGACGCCGTCTGCACGGACCTCGTGGACCTCGATCCGGCGGTGGACGGTCCCGTGCGGTTCGGCGGCATCTACAGCGCCTACCTCGCGGAGAAGCGGGCCGAGCGGGAGCGGTGGGAGCGGCGGTTCGACGAGGAGCAGGAGGAGTTGGTTGCGCTGCGGCACGCGGCGGGTGTCTCGGCGCGCCGTGTCGCCCCGGACCGCGGTCCGCGGGACAACGAGAAGATGGGCTACGGCGTCCGCGCCAACCGGGTGCAGAGCCAGATCTCCCGCCGGGTCCGCAACGCGACCCGGCGCCTGGAGGACCTGGAGCGCGGCCAGGTCGCCGCGCCCCCGCCACCACTGCGCTTCCGGCCCGACCGCCTCACCGACCTGCGCGCCGATGACATCGACGAGCCGCTGGTGTCCCTGCGCGCGGTTCAGGTGCCCGGGCGGCTGGCACTGGACCGCCTCGACGTGACACCCGAGGACCGGCTCCTGGTCACCGGCGCCAACGGCAGTGGGAAGTCGACCCTGTTGGCGGTCCTGGCCGGGCGGTTGCCCGCTCGGGGCGAGATACAGCGGCGCCCCGGCCTGTCGGTGGGGATGCTCGCCCAGGACTCCGTGTTCGAGCGGCCCGAGCTGACGGCCCGGGACACGTACACACGGGAGCTCGGGTTCGCGCGGGCCGAGGCCGTGCCGTTGGCGGACCTCGGCCTGCTGCGCCCGGCCGACCTCGCCAAGCCCGTGGGCCGGCTGTCGGTCGGCCAGCGACGCCGGCTCGCGCTCGCGCTGCTCGTCGCGGACCCGCCGGAACTGCTGCTGCTCGACGAGCCGACCAACCATCTGTCCCCCACGCTGTGCGACGAGTTGGAGGACGCGCTGGGCGCGGGTCCCGGCGCCATCGTCGTCGCCTGCCACGACCGCTGGCTGCGGATGCGCTGGAAGGGCCGCGAGATCCGGCTCGACCGGGGCGCGGCCGACGGGTGAGCGCGGGGCCTACCAGCGGTCGCGGTGCACCACGTCCGCGACGGGCCTGCGGCGCACCGGGCCGAACCGGCCGAGCGGCCAGCCGATCGGGATGGCGGCGAACGTCCGCATGTCGTCGGGGATGCCGAGCGCGGCCTTCCACTCGTCCTCCAGCATCAGGTGCCAGATGGTGATGTTGGCGGCGAGGCCGAGGCCGCGCGCGGCGAGCAGCAGGTTCTGTACGCCGGGGTACACGCAGGAGCCCTCCGCGAGCGCGGCGAAGCGCTCCTGCGTGCTCGCTATCGTGGCGGCCGCCTCGGGGCCGAGTGCGGTGACGGAGGCGAGCAGCCCCTCGTCGTCGACGCGCGGCGGCGGGAACTGGTAGCAGGGGATGACGAGCGCCGGCGTCTCGGCGAAGTGGTCGCGCTGGTACTCGATGGCGGCGACCATCCGCGCGTACGCCGCCTCGTCCATGCCCTCGGGGGCGTACTTGCCGGTGGTCGCCAAGTAGGCGTCCACACAGCGCCTCCACAATGGTTCCAATTCGGCCATGACCGCCGGATCGGTGACCACGACGTATTCGTAGCGCTGCATATTGCCGCCACTGGGTCCCCACACGGCTGCCTGAATCAGCCTTTCCAGCATTTCGTCGGGAACCGGTTCCGGGCGCAGCCTACGCATGGCGCGCATCGTGGCCATGGTGCCGAACAGGGTTGTGTCGTCGGGGATTTGAGGTGTCTCGGTGTCTGTCGCCGTGTGAGTCATGATCGCGAGTGTAGGGGTGTCATTCGCGCCAAAACACCCGCATCTTTCACCCATCCTTTGAGACGAAACACCCAGTTAACCCACGAGCCACCTTTGCAGAGTTAACCTGTCTCTTGACCATCAGTTGACCGTACGTTGACGAGTTCTTGGCGAGAGAGGCGTGAGGGGGGAACATGTCCCGAGGTGGGAAGAGGCGCTCAGTGGTGGCCCTTCTGTTCGCCGTACTGCTCGCGCTTCCCCTGCCCGCGTCCGCACAGGCGTTCGCTCCCGCACACACCCCGGCCGCGACCCCGGCCGAGGTGCGGGCCTGCAACGGCGAGGTGTCGGCCCCCCAGGGCCCGGCCGAGGTGATCCGCGGCCGCGACCGGCACCGGGCGGCAGCGCGCACGGGTCAACTCCCGTACCCGTGCACCCAGTCACCGGTGCCCGACGGCCCCTCCGCGCACGCACACACCTCCTCCCGCGCCTCGTACACCCGCCCGGACAGATCCATCGACGAACTGTCAGCGGCTTCCCTCCAGGTGTTTCGCTGCTGACAGGCACAGCTGTTCCGACCTGTCCTGCCCGTCCGACGCGCCATGCAGGCGCGCCAGGAGGAATCACCACACATGCAGCCCCTCATCGACAACGCCCGTACCTTCGGCTCGCGCCCTGAGGAGTTCGCCAGTCACGCCGACGGCCAGTCCCCGCAGGTACTCTTCATCACCTGCTCCGACTCTCGCGTCGTGCCGGCCCTGATCACGGGCGCGCGCCCCGGTGAGCTGTTCGAGCTCCGCACCGCGGGCAACATCGTGCCCCCGTACACCAGCGGCAGCCCCAGCGGGGAGACCGCCACCATCGAGTACGCCGTGGAGGTCCTCGGCGTCCAGGACATCGTCGTGTGCGGTCACTCGCACTGCGGGGCGATCGGCGCGCTGGTGCGCGGCGACGACCTCGCGGCCGTACCCGCCGTCCGCGACTGGCTCGCGCACGCCGCGGACGAGCCGGGAGCGTGCGACCCCGCCGATGTCACGGTCTCCGAGGCCGTTCAACAGCACGTTCTCGCCCAGCTGCTGCGGTTGCGCTCCTACCCGTGTGTGGAGCGCCGGCTCGCCGACGGCCGCCTCACCCTGCGCGGCTGGTACTACGAGGTGCACACCGGCGGCGTCCGCGAACACCGCGTCGACAGCGACGCTTTCGAGACTCTGTGAGCGCCGCCATGACCGATACCACCCCCCACACCCGAACCCCCAAGTCCGCCCCCAAGTTCCCGCACCTCAAGGCGGACTTCACCGCCTCGCTCGTCGTGTTCCTCGTGGCACTGCCGCTGTGCGTCGGTGTGGCCGTCGCCTCCGGTGTGCCCGCGGAACTCGGCCTGATCACCGGCATCGTCGGTGGCATCGTCACCGGCCTGATGCGCGGCAGCAGCCTCCAAGTGTCCGGCCCTGCCGCCGGGTTGACCGTGCTCGTGTACGAAGCGGTGCGCGAGTTCGGTCTGCCGGTCCTCGGTGTCATCGTGCTGGCCACCGGCCTGCTCCAGGTCCTCATGGGCGCGCTGAAGGTCGGCCGCTACTTCCGGGCCATCTCGGTCTCGGTCGTCGAGGGCATGCTCGCCGGAATCGGTCTGGTCCTGATCGCGGGCCAGATGTACTCGGTGCTCGACGCCAAGGCCCCGGAGTCCGGACTCGGCAAGATAGCGGGGCTCCCGGAGGCGTTCATCGACGCGCTCGGCAGCACGAGCGCGCTGGCCTCGCTCGCCCTGGGCGCCGGGACCGTCGCGGTCCTGGTGTGCTGGAAATACATGCCGCGCAAGGCCCGCGTGGTTCCGGGTCCGCTCGCCGCGGTGGGCCTCGCGATGCTGGCGGCGTTCGTGTTCGACGCGCCCGTCACCATGGTCGAGGTCAACGGTCTGCTGGGTTCGATCCAGCCGCCGCCCCTCGACGCGTTCGGTGAGCTCGCCGCCGTCGGTGTGCTCGGCACGATCGTGGCGTTCACGCTCATCGCGTCCGCCGAGTCGCTGTTCAGCGCGGCGGCCGTGGACCGGATGCACGACGGTCCGCGCACCCAGTACGACAAGGAACTGCTCGCGCAGGGTGCGGGCAACGCGGTGTGCGGTGTGCTCGGCGCACTGCCGATGACCGCGGTGATCGTGCGCAGCTCGGCCAATGTGCAGGCGGGCGCCAAGACCAAGGCCTCGCGTGTCATGCACGGTGTGTGGCTGCTGCTGTTCGCGGCGCTGCTGCCCGCGCTGCTCGCCTACATCCCCATCCCGGCGCTCGCGGGTGTGCTCGTGCACGCCGGGGCGAAGCTGGTGCCCGTCCGGGCACTGGTGCCGCTGTGGCGCGAGCATCGCGGTGAGGCGCTGATCCTGGGCGTCACCGCGGTGTCGATCGTGGCGGTCAGCATGTTCGAGGGTGTGCTCATCGGCCTCGCCCTGTCGGTCGTGAAGACCGCCTGGGAGGCCTCGCACATCAAGCTGGAGGTCATAGACAAGGGCGCGGGTCCGGTGCAGGCACACCTGTCCGGCAACGCGACCTTCCTGAAGCTGCCGAAGATCCTCGACAGCCTGGAGGCGCTCCCGCAGGACCGGCCCGTGGAACTGAACCTGACCGGACTCCACCACCTGGACCATGCGTGCCGCACGGCCCTGGAGAACTGGGCGGAGCGGCACAGTTCGGCGGAGACGGAGCCGGTGAAGGTGACATCGGCCTGATCGGTTCGAGACGCATCGGCCCCGACTCCCGTGTCCTGCACGGGAGTCGGGGCCTTCGCACTCTCAGTCGACCACCGCGGCGACCGCCTCGACCTCGACGAGCTGGTCCGCGTAGCCGAGCACGGTGACACCCATCAAGGTGCTCGGCACGTCGTGGTCGCCAAAGGCGTCACGCACCACCTGCCAGGCCGTGACCAGGTCCTCCCGCCGGGTCGACGCGACCAGGACGCGGGTACTGATGACGTCGTCGAGGACCGCGTCGGCCGCGTCGAGGGCGACGCGCAGGTTCGCGACGCACTGCGCCGCCTGACCCGCGTAGTCACCGACCGAGACGGTCGACCCGTCCTCGGCCAACGGGCAGGAACCGGCGAGGAAGACGAGCCGCGCCCCGGCCGGCGCGGTGGCCGCGTAGGCGTACTCGGCGACATCGGAGAGGGCGTCGGAACGGATCAGGGTGACGGCGCGGGGCACGGGGTTCCCTTCGGGCGGATGCGGCGGGCGGTCATCGTGCCACGGCCCCGCACCCGCCCGCGCGGTCATTTCTGCGACGGGAGCTCGGCACACGTGGAAGTGGCCGGTTCGCCCGACAGGCGGTCGGTGAGCCAGTTGATCGCAGGTCCCTGGTCGGTGAGCAGCGGGGCGAAGTGGTTGATCAGCGCGCGGCCGACGTCGGGGATCTTCACCGGCTTGTACGTGACCTGGGCGCCGCGCCCGCACCAGTCGACGGCCAACTGGCGTGCCTGGCCGTGCGGGACGAGGTTGTCGCTCACTCCCGTGGCGACGCGGACCGGGCTCTGCGGCTCGATGTCGCCGATGCGCTGCTGGGCGAGGAATTCCTGGAGGCGCGGTTCGGCCTTGATGATCTCCTCGAGGCTCTTGCCGTCCTTCGTCCAGTCCGAACTCTTCCGGGACGAGTAGCCGAGGATGGCGTCGCCGACGCACGCCGTGGAGAGGTCCTTCAGGGCGGCCCGGCCCTTGTCATTGAGGTGCTTGTCGGCGATGGCCCGAAGCTCCGGGTCGGATTGCAGGAACCCGTTGAGCGACCAGCCGAGCGCGCCGACCAGGTCGGTGCCGTCGATGGCCTTGGTCGTCGCGGTCAGGTCGGCGGGCGGCGCGCCCGCGTAGGTGCCGGAGAGCGTGACATCGGGCGCGTAGGTGGGCTGGAGTTCGGCGGCGGCCGCGGTCGCACCGCCGCCCTGGCTGTAGCCGAAGAGACCGACGCGCGAACCGGTGGTGATGGTGGCGGACTTGAGGGCGCGGGCGGCGCGCACGGCGTCGAGCACCGCGTGGGCCTCGTCGAGCCGGTTCACGTAGGTGTGCAGCCGGTCGGTGGTGCCCAGGCCGATGTAGTCGGTGACGACGACGGCGACGCCCTTGGCGAGGAGCCGGTAGATCGCCAGGTCCTCGTAACCGGCCACCAGGGTCTGCCCGTTGAACCGGACCGGGTGCTCCAGGCCCATCGACGCGGCGCACTGGTCGCCCTGCCCCTGTGTACCGGGGGCGAGCGCCACGAGCGGACGGGGGCCCGCACCGCGCCACTTGGCACTGGGCTCGATGTACGCGCCCGTGGACGCGGCGGGCTTCCCGTTGGAGTCGGTGGTCCTGTACATGATGCGGGTCGCCCTGCCTGGCAGCGGGCCGTTCAGGCCGGGCAGGCCGAGGGCGAGCGGGAGCCCTTCGCTGCGGATCAACGCCCCGTTGTCGCCGGGCAGTTCGGCGGGCGGGTTGTAGAACGCGGGGATGGTGACACCGCGCGAGACCGTGTCGCCGGAGTCGCCCGCTCCGGTGGCGGCCGCGGCGGGCGCCGCCTGGGCGCCGACACACGCGGCGACGGTGACGGCGGCGGCCAGCAGGCGGGTGGGGGCGGCGGGCATGGCGAACCTCCGGTCTACGGGCGGGGGTTCACCCCCGCCTGGCGGCTGTCGGCCGGAACTTCGGGCAGGCCGACGACGCGCTCGAGGCGGTCGTCCCACCGCCACCACGCGCCTTGCCGGACGTTATCCAGATCACCGTTACCGCGGGTAGCGCCGGGAAGGTTACGGTTCAGTAATTTACGCCTGCACCGTGAGTCCGAGCACGTCGCGGACCGTTCGCACGACGCCGTTCTCGGTGTTGGCCGGGGCGCGCAGACGGGCGCGGGCGAGGACGTCGGGGTGGGCGTTGGCCATGGCGTAGGACCAGTCGGCGGTGTCCAGCATCTCCAGGTCGTTGCGGTAGTCGCCGAAGACCATGGTCTGCGCGGGCGTGATGCCGAGGGCGTCCTGGAGCCTGCGGACGGCGGCGCCCTTGTTCGCGGCCGGGTTCATGACGTCGATCCAGTGGTGGCTGGAGACGACGACCTGGTGCGAGTCGGCGAGCGGGGCCAGGAGCGGGGCGGTGGTGTCCTGCGCGCTGCCGAAGTCGAAGAGCGCGACCTTGACGAATTCGTCCTCGACGGCGGTGGCGTCGTCGACGATCTCGTGGGCGGCGTAGTACGTGCGGACCTGCGCCATGAAGGCCTCGTCGGAGCGCTCCACGTACGCGGACCGCTTCCCGCAGACGACGACGCCCGCGTCGGCCCCGCCCTCGTGGACGAGCTCGCGCATCGACTTCACGATCCACTCGACGACGGACGGCTCCAGCGGGTCGGAGCTGAGCTCGGCGCCCCCGCGCACGACGTACGCGCCGTTCTCGGCGACGTAGACCATGCCGCCGTCGTCCACGGCGTCGAACTGCGCGGCGAGGGTGGCGTACTGCCGGCCGCTGGCGGGGCAGAAGGCGATGCCGCGGTCGCTCAGTTCGGTCAGGAGCGGCCACAGGGAGTCCGGCACGTTTCCGTCGCCGTCCAGGAGCGTGCCGTCCATGTCGGTGACGACCAGGCGGATGTCGGGCGGGGTGCTGGTGGCCGTCGGCCGGTGATGCTGGACGTTCACGGTGGTTCCTGGTTCGGTGGTGCGGTGTGCGGGGCGGCGGAGCACGGCCCCGCCGCGTCATGCCACCAGTGTATGGAGGGGCCTTGCCCAGGGGTTTCGCGCCCTCCGGGGCTCCCCCGGCGCCCCCGCCCCGGGCGGTTCCCACTCTTGATCATGCCCACGCCCGCGCCGTACGGTTCCGGCACACCCCGCGCGGGACCAACCCAACCAGGAGCAGGCAATGCCCCGATTCACGCTGGATGGCACCGTTTTGCGGTACGACGATTTCGGCCCCGCGTACGGGGTGGCGGTCGTGCTCTTCCACGGGCATCCGTTCAACCGGACCCTGTGGGCCCCGCAGGCCGAGGCGCTCGCGGCGGCCGGGTACCGGGTGCTCACGCCCGATCTGCGCGGGTACGGGGAGAGCGATGTCACTCCGGGGCAGGTGCTGCTCGCGCGCTTCGCGGACGATGCCGCCGCGCTCCTGGACGAGGTGGGGATCGGCTCCGCCGTGATCGGCGGTGTGTCGATGGGCGGCCAGATCGCGATGGAGTTCCATCTGCGGCACCCGGACCGCACCCGCGCCCTCGTCCTGTCCGACACCTCGGCGCCGCCGGAGACACCGGAGGGCAAGGTCCACCGCAACCGGCTCGCGGTGCGGCTGCTCGCCGAGGGCATGAGCGGGTACGCGGACGAGGTCATCGACAAGATGCTCGCGCGCTACAACGTGGCCGCACTGCCGGATGTCGCCGCCCATGTCCTCGGCATGATGCAGGTCACCGACCCGCGGGGGGCCGCGGCGGCGCTGCGCGGGCGGGCCGAGCGCCCCGACTACCGCGACAGCCTCGCGGCGGCCCGGGTCCCCGCACTCGTCGTGGTCGGCGCGGACGACGCATACACGCCGGTCGCGGACTCCGAGGAGATGGTGAAGCTGGTGCCGGACTCGGTGCTCAGGGTGGTCGACGGCGCTGGACACCTGCCGGGCGTGGAGCAGCCCGAGCTGTTCAACGCCGTGCTCCTGGAGTTCCTCCGCGACCGCTGCCCGACCGGGTAGGGGGAGGTCGTGACCCGTTCCGCCAGCGACCGGCTGCTCGACGCGCTCGGCGCCTTCGACCAGGACCACCCCTCGCTCACCCTGACCCAGCTCGCGCAACGGGCCGATCTTCCGCTGCCCACCGCGCACCGGCTCGTCGGCGCGCTCTCGCGCTGGGGCGCCCTGGAGCGCGACGAGGCGGGCAACTACCACGTGGGTTTGCGGCTGTGGGAGATCGCGGCGCTCGCCCCGCGCGGTCTCGGCCTGCGGCAGGCGGCGCTGCCGTTCCTGGAGGACCTGTACGAGTCGACGCACGAGAACGTGCACCTCGCCGTGCGCGACGGCCACGAGGTCGTCTACATCGAGCGTCTGTCGGGCCGTTCCGCGGTGGGCGTGCACTCGCGGGTGGGCGCGCGCTGGCCGCTGCACGCGACGGGTGTCGGGCTCGTGCTGCTCGCGCACGGCGGCCTCGATCTTCAGGACCGCTACCCCGAGGGCGGGCTCGACGCGTTCACTCCCTACACCGTGACCGAGGCGGATCGGCTGCGCCGGATGCTGGCCGAAGTGCGGCGCAGCGGAGTCGCCGTGAGTGACCGTCAGATCACGGACGACGCACTGTCGGTGGCGGCCCCGGTGCGCGGACCGCGCGGTGATGTCGTCGCCGCGGTCTCCGTCGTCGTACCGGTCGAGGGCGCGCGGACGCCTGCGCTGATCCCGGCGGTGCAGCTGGCGGGACGCGGCATTTCGCGCGCTCTGGGCTGGCAGCCCGCCTCGACCGCGCCCTCGGCTTCCGTCTGACGGAAGTGGCGTTGTGGGGCTGTGGCCCAGGTCACCAGGGTGTTCCGTGACGCGCGGCGACGGAGCCGCGCGCGGTGACAGGAGGGACGCCCGTCATGACCGCCTATTCGGCCTTCGCCCGCAACCAGTGGTACGTCGCCGCATGGTCGAAGGAGGTCGGCAGGGAACTGCTCGGCCGCACGATCCTCGGCGAGCCGATCGCCTTCTACCGCACCGAGGCCGGGGACCCTGTCGCCCTCGCGGACCGCTGTGTGCACCGCCGCTACCCGCTGTCGGCGAGCGGGCTCGACGGTGACCGGGTGGTGTGCGGGTACCACGGGTTCACCTACGACACGACGGGCACCTGTGTGTTCGTGCCGGGACAGAAGCGGGTGCCGCGGACCGCGCGGGTGAGCTCGTACCCGGTCGCGGAGGTCGACGGGATGGTGTGGGTGTGGGTCGGTGACCCGGAGCAGGCCGACACGAGTGCGATCCCGCGGGCCCCGCACCTGGTCGCGGACGGCTTCGTGACCGTGGAGGGCATGGAGCCGATCGACGCCGACTTCATGCTGCTCGTCGACAACCTCATGGACCTCTCCCACGAGACGTACCTGCACGGCGGCTACATCGGCACACCGGAGGTCGCCGAGACACCCATCGCCACGGAGGTCGACGAGGAGTCCGGGATCGTGCGGGTGTCGCGGCACATGAAGGACGCCGAGTGCCCGCCGTTCTACGCCCGTTCCACCGGCATCGAGGGCCGCATCGACCGGCGCCAGGACATCGAGTACCACGCGCCGTGCCTGTATCTGCTGCACAGCACGATCAGCCCGTCGGGGCAGGAGACGCCCGCGTTCCGCACGGAGATCACGTACGCGATCACGCCGTCCTCGCCCGGCAAGGTGTACGACTTCTGGGCGGTGTCACGGAACTTCGCGACCGAGGACGAGGAAGTCACCACGTTCCTGCGGGACTTCAACCACAAGGTCGTGATGCAGGACGTCGACGCGCTCAATCTGCTCCAGCGCACCCTGGACACCGAGCCCGAGGGTTACCAGGAGCTCAGCATCAACATCGACACGGGCGGCCTGGCCGCGCGCCGCATCCTCGGGAAGCTGGCCGCCGGATGACACGGCCCGTCTTCCGCATCGAATGGCTCCCCGGCACCGACGTCCTGGACGGCCACTGCCACTGCGGCGAGCGGCACACCAGCGAGGACCCGGTCGCCATGTGGGAGTGGATGCTCGCCCATCCCGACCATCCGCAGACCCTCGAACCGAAGGACCGCACCCCGTGAGCGACCCGCTCGACACCTACGACCTCGTCGTCGCCGAACGCCGTCAGGAGGCCGACGGCGTCGTCTCCCTGCTGCTGCGCCGCCCGGACGGCGCGCCGCTGCCCGCGTGGGAGGCGGGCGCCCACATCGACCTGATCCTTTCCGAGGCCGCGGGCCTGGAACGGCAGTACTCGCTGTGCGGCGGCGACACGCACTCCTGGCGGATCGCCGTGCTCCGCGAGCGGGACGGGCGGGGCGGTTCGGCGCATGTGCACGGCGAGCTCAAGGAAGGCGCGGCCGTGCGCGCCCGTGGGCCGCGCAACCACTTCAGGCTCGAACCGGCGCCCGCGTACCGGTTCGTCGCGGGCGGCATCGGCATCACACCGATCGTGCCGATGCTGGCCGCGGCGGCCGAGCGGGGCGCCGCGTGGTCCCTGCACTACGGGGGCCGTTCACGGGCAACGATGGCGTTCGCCGAGGAGCTGACCGCCCGCCACCCCGGCGGGCACATCGAACTCGTCGAGGGCCTGCTTGACCTCCCCGCGGTCCTCGCGGATCTGCGGCCCGGTGAACTCGTCTACGCCTGCGGGCCCGAGCCGCTGCTCGCCGCCGTCGAGGAACTGGTGCCGGCCGAGGCGCTGCGCACGGAGCGCTTCACCCCGGCGGACGTCGACACCAGCGGCGACACGGCCTTCGAGGTCGAACTCGCCTCCTGCGGACGGACGTTGAAGGTCCCGGCCGACCGGACGATCCTCGCCACCTTGCAGGAGGCCGGGGTCCAGGTGCTCTACTCCTGCACCGAGGGCACGTGCGGCACCTGCGAGACGGATGTGCTCGCCGGGGAGGTCGACCACCGCGACAGCGTGCTCACGGCCGCCGAGCGGGAGACCAACGAGACGATGATGGTGTGCGTCTCGCGGGCCAGGGGCGAGCGGCTCACGCTGGATCTGTGACCGCCGCGTCCGTACCGGCCTCGACCTCGGCCTCCGGCTGCGCCGCGTGTTCCGCGCGGCGCAGCAGCGTGGCCGCCACCAGGCCGCCCGTCAGCACGGCCGCCGCGCCCACGAGCTGACCGGTCTCCAGGGCGGAGCCGAACGCCCGCGTCACCGTGCGGCGTTCGGCCGCCGAGTCGCTCGCGGCGAGGGCGGCGGGCAGCGAGGCGGCGGCCACCGGGACGAGCGCGGAGAAGCGGGCGCTGAGCACGGCGCCGAGGACGGCGACGCCGAGGCCGCTGCCGAACTCGGTGACCGTGCCCTGGATACCGGCGCCCGCCCCCGCCTTCTCGCGGGGGATCGAGCCCATCACGGCGACGGCCATCGCCGGGTTGGCGAACGCACAGCCGATGCCCATGAGGACGAGACCGACGAGCAGGCCTCCGTACCCGTCCACGACCCGCCCGGCGAGGGCGACCGCGGCGAGCCCGCAGGCGAGCAGGGTCATGCCGACGGCCACGGACCCCGGGATGCCGAGTCGCTTGCTCAACCGGGCGGACACTCCGGTGAAGTTGAGCAGTACGACGGTGAGGGCGAATGGCGCGGTGCGCAGACCGGCCTCCAACGGCCCGTACCCCAGGACGAATTGGAGCTGCTGTGTGAGCAGGAAGAGCGCTCCCCCGCTGCCGAAGGTGATCAGCACGGCACCGATCACGGCACCGGTGAACGTCCGGTTGCGGAAGAAGCTCATGTCGAGCATGGGGTCGGTGACGCGCCGCTCCCACAGCACGAACCCGATCAGCGCACACGCGCCGATCCCCGCGCCCGCGAGCACGTACGGGGAGGACCAGCCGTGGTCGGGTCCCGAGACGACGGCGTAGACGAGCGAGCCCATCGCGACCGTCGACAGGAGCGCGCCGAGCAGGTCGGGGCGGTGACTCCGCTCGACCCTGCTCTCCGGCACCAGGAAGCTCACGGCGCACAGGCCGAGCAGCACGACGGGCACGTTGACGATGAACAGGGAGCCCCACCAGAAGTGGGCGAGCAGGACGCCGCCGACCAGCGGTCCCGCCGCGAAGCCGAGGGCGTTGACGGCGGCCCAGACGCCGATGGCGCGGACCCGTTCGTCGTCGTCGAAGACCTGCACGGCGACCGCCAGGGTGGTGGTCAGCAGCAGGGACCCGCCGACGCCCATGCCGGCGCGCGCGGCGATCAACTGTCCGGTGCTGTCGGCGAGTGCGGCGGCGAGCGAGCCCGCGCCGAACAGTACGAGGCCGGTCAGGAGCAGCTTCTTGCGGCCGTAGCGGTCGGCGGCGGCCCCGGCCGCGAGCAGCAGCCCCGCCTGCACCAGGACGTACGCGTTGATGATCCACTGCACGTCGGCGGTGCCTGCGCCGAGGTCGTCGGTGAGGGTGGGGACGGCGACGTTGAGGATCGTGTTGTCGAGGATGACGACGAGTTGGGCGAGGCAGATCACGCCGAGGATGAGCCAGCGGCGCGGGTCCCGGGGCCTGGCAGGTGTGGGGGCGGTCGGCTGCTCGGCGGCGGGGGTCGCCGTCATGCGGACTCCTTGAAGGCAGGCAGGGGCGCGGGGACCGGTGACCACCCCGCTGGTTAGGTAACCCTAACTCAGCGGATGGCCCGCGTCCGCCCCACCCCACCAGGGCCTATAGCGCGCGATGCATGATGTGCAGCCCGACCCTGCCGTCCCGCGGGTGGTCGTACGCCGCGGGCACGGTGCCGAGGATCGTGAAGCCGAGCGAAGTCCACAGCCGGACCGCCGGGTTGGTCTCGACGACGGCGTTGAAGACCATGGCGCGATAGCCGTCCGCCCTGGCCGTCTCAAGCACGTGCTCGGCGAGCGCGCGGCCGTGGCCGTGGCCGCCCTGGTCGGGGTCGACCATGAAACCGGCGTTGGCGATGTCCCGCGCGGGACCGCCGTAGTTGGGCTTCACGTACGCGGTGGCGACGACGTCACCCGCGTCGTCCTCCATGACGAGGACGCGCTTGCCCGCGCCCTCGGTCCACAGGGCGCGGGCCTCGGGCTCGCTGGTGTCGGGGTCCCAGGCGTAGGTCTCGCCCGCGCGCACGATCCGCCGCCAGAACGGCCAGATCCGCTCCCAGTCCCCGTCCCGGATGTCTCTGATCTTCATGGGGGCGAGTCTGGCACGCGGTCCGGCCGCCCTGTCGGGGTCGCTCAGCCGGTGAACGCGGCGCCGGTCAGCCGGTGTACGCCGCGCTGGGTGTCCTCGCCCGGTCCTCGGCCGAAGGAGCGGCCAGGAGCAGCATCGCGCCGAGGCCGAGTGCCGCGACGCCCGCGAAGAACCAGAAGCCCCACGGGTGGGCGATGCCCGCCGTGACCAGGGCGCCGGTGACGAAGGGACCGGTGATCGAGCCGAGCCGGCCCACCGCGGAGGCGAGGCCGAGCGCGGTGCCGCGGGTGCGGGCCGGGAAGACATGGGCCACGTACCCGTAGATGAGGACCTGCGCGGAGAACACGAAGACCCCCGTGAGCAGGACCAGCGCGTTCAGGAGCAGGCTGGATTCGATGCGCAGGCTCAGGACGGCGAGCAGCACGGCGCCCGCCGCGAACCAGATCCGCGCGATGCGCCGGATGCCGTACTTGTCGGCGACGACGCCCGCGACGACGAGCCCGATGACGGCGCCGACGTTGAGGACGAGCAGCAGCGCGATGGAGCGGGAGATCGGATAGCCGGCGCTGCGCATGAGTTGGGGCAGCCAGGTGTTGAGCCCGTAGACGAGCAGCAGGCCCATGAACGAGCCGCCCCACACCGCGAGGGTGGTGCGGCGGATGCGCGGGCCGAGGAGGTCGCGCATGCCGATGCGTTCGGCCTCGGGCTGCTGTTGGGCGGCGAGATAGGCGGCGGACTCCGGCAGCTTCCACCACATCAGCGGGACGACGAGGAGGCCCGCGACTCCCCCGCCGTAGAACAGCCAGTGCCAGTCACCGGCGACGGCGAGCGCGAGCAGCGAGGTGAGCACCGCGCCGACGTGGTAGCCGGTCATGGTGAACGTGCTGGCGCTGGCGCGGCGGCGTTCGGGCAGGTTCTCCGACATGACGGTCAGGGCGACCGGCATGCAGGCGCCGAGGCCGAGCCCGGCGAGGAAGCGCAGCACACCGAACACGGCCACGTTCGGGGCGAGCGGTGTCACCAGGGTGAACACCGAGAACAGCAGCACCGAGCCGATGAGCATGCCGCGCCGCCCGAAGCGGTCGGTGAGCGGGCCGAGCCCCGCGGCGCCGACCGCGACCCCGACGAGGGACACGGTGGCGACCGCGGTGGCGTCGGCGGCGGTGAAGCCGAGGTGGTGCGTCTTGAGCAGGGTGGGAATGGTGGCGCCGAGCGCCACCAGGTCGTATCCCTCGAGCAGAACGGTCAGCCAGCACAGCACCGCCGTGCTGGCTGCCCGCATGGGAGACGTCGTCATTGGCGTGCTCCTAGCCGGATTGAGCGGATGGGGACGGGGACGCGCTGCTCCTGGGGGGGGGGCGGGGGACTTCGTGAAGGGACTGGCCCCTTCCGCGGGGATCAGAAGGGGTACGGCGCGATCTGCGGGCGCACGGTCACCCACTGCGTCTCGGTGAACGCCTCGATATTGGCCTGCGCGCCGCCGAACCGTGATCCGTTGCCGGAGTCGCCGACGCCGCCGAAGGGCGCGGCGGGCTCGTCCATGACGGTCTGTTCGTTGATGTGGACCTTGCCGGAGCGGATCCGGTCGGCGAGGGTCATCGCGGTGCCGACGTCGCCGAGGATGCCGACGGACAGGCCGTACGGCGAGGCGTCGACGATGCGGGCCGCCTCGTCGAGGTCGCGGTAGGTGCGCACGGGCGCGACGGGGCCGAAGATCTCCTCGCGCCAGGCCGGGCTGTCGTCGTCGAGGCCGGTGAGGACGGTCGCCGGGTAGTACGGGGCGTCGGCCTTGCCGCCCGCGGCGAGCTTCGCGCCGGCGGCGACGCTGTCGGTCACCACCTTGTCGATGTGGGCGAGTTGCCGCCCGTCGATGATCGGGCCGAGCGCGACGTCGCCCTGGGCGGGGTCGCCGACGGGCAGGTTAGCGGCCTTCTCCGCGAGCAGCGCCACGTACTCCTCGGCCTGCGACTCGTGGACGAGGTGGCGGCCGGTCGCCATGCAGATCTGGCCCTGGTGGAGGTACGAGCCGAACGCTCCGGCCGAGGCGGCGGCCGGGATGTCGGCGCCCGGGAGGACGACGAGGGCGTTGTTGCCCCCGAGTTCGAGGTGCACCTTCTTGAGGTTCCGGGCGGCGGCCTCGCCGACCTTGCGCCCGGCGGCGGTCGAGCCGGTGAAGGAGACGACGGAGACCTCGGGCGCCTCGACGACGGCGGCGCCGACGCTCGCGTCGCCGGGCAGCAGATGGAGCAGGCCCTCGGGAAGGCCCGCCTCCTCGAAGATGCGGACGATGGTGACACCGCCGCACACCGCGGTGCGCGGGTCGGGCTTGAGAAGCACGGCATTGCCGAGGGCGAGCGCGGGCGCGACGGAACGGATGCCGAGGATGAGCGGGAAGTTGAACGGTGCGATGACCGAGACGACGCCCGCGGGCACGCGGCGCGCGAACGACCAGCGGGGCTCGGCGCTGCTGAGCACGTCGCCGAGCGGGTGCGCGGGCAGCGCCGCGTCCTCGTAGCACTCGGCGGCGGCGAAGTCGGTCTCGACGGTCGCCTTGGCGCGGGTGGAGCCGGCCTCGCGGACGATCCAGTCCTTGATCTCCTCGGCGTGCTCGGCGAACAGGTCACCGGCCCTGCGCAGCACGGCGGCCCGCTCGGCGGGCGAGGTGCGGGCCCACTCCCGCTGCGCTTCGGCGGCGCGGGCCGCGGCGCGCGCGACGTCATCGGCGGTGGCACTGCCGATGGCACCGAGCGTCTGCCCGGTGGCGGGTTCGACGACGGCGGTCGTGCCCCCGCTTCCCGCGGTCCAGCCGTCGAGGTGGATGCGTTCGTGCCATACGGGGTCTTCGAGGAGAGTCATGTTCACTCCGGTGAGGTGGGGTGGGTGTCGACCTGAATGAGGCGGGGCCCCTCGGTCGCGGGTTTCTTCAACTGCTCGCGCAGCTCGGCGAGTTCGGTCACGGCGGTGGCGGGCACCCCGTAGCCCGCGGCGAGCGCGGTGAAGTCGAGGCCGGGGATCTCGGTGCCCGGCACGTCCGGGGTGTCGAGCAGCTTCCCGAACCAGCGCAGCGCGCCGTAGGTGCCGTTGCGCAGGATGAGGAAGGTGACGGGGACCCGGTAGTGGGCGGCGCTCCACAGCGCGGTGATCCCGTAGTTGGCGGAGCCGTCGCCGACGACCGCGACGACCGGACGGTCCGGGTCGCCCATCGCCGCGCCGACGGCGGCGGGCAGGCCGAAGCCGAGTCCGCCGGAGGCCGGGAAGAAGTAGGAGCCGGGGTGGCGCAGGTCCATCTGCCGCCACCAGGCGCCGTTGGTGGAGGTGGACTCGACGACGTAGCGGGTGTCGGGTGGCTGGGTGTCGCGCAGGGCGGCGAAGACCTCCTCGGGGTGGAGGGCGGTTCCCGGGACGGTGGCGGGTTCGGGCGGGGGCGTGAACTCCCCTGCCTTGCTTGCACGTTGAGGCAGTCGGGCCATCAGCGCCGTCAGCACGGGGCCCGGGTCCGCGACCAGCGCCTCCCCCATCGGCGCGCGGGCCGCGGCGCCCGCGTCGTCGGTGACCTGGATCAGCCGGGCGCCGTCCGGCAGATAGGGGCCCGGCACGTGCTGGTGGTAGCGGAAGACGGGTGCGCCGAGGACGAGCACCAGGTCGTGCCCGGCGAGCGCGGAGGACACCGCGCCGATGCCTGCGGGCAGCACACCGCGCAGCAGCGGATGCCGGTTGGGGAACGGGAGGCGGTGCGGCGACGGTGCCACCCACACCGGCAGGTCGAGGTGTTCGGCGCAGGCCACGGCCCGCTCGAACAGGCCCGTGGCGTCGATGTCACCCCCGAGGACGAGCACGGGGCTGCGGGCCTCACCCACTTCTCGTACGAGGTCGTCGAGTTGTGCCTCGTCCGGGACGAGGCCGCGCCGCACCCGCCGCTCCAGGACCTCACCGGCCTGCGGGTCCAGCTCGGCGTCCCAGTCGTCGTAGGGCACGGACAGGTAGCTCGGGCGGCGTTGCAGCTCGGTCTCGAAGACCGTCTGGGCCAGCGAGCGGGGGACGTCGGCGGCGCAGGCCGGTTCGGCGGAGTGGCCGACGAGCGGGCGCATCAGCTGCGGGGCGTCGACGTTGGCGAGCATCGCCTCCAGGCCGATGGCGGAGCGCACCTGCTGGCCTGCCGTGAGGACCAGCGGCGAGCGTGCGTACACGGCGTTCGTGAGCGCGCCCATCGCGTTGCCCGAACCGGCGGCCGCGTGCAGATTCACGAGTGCGGGGCGGCCGGTGACCTGGGCATATCCGTCGGCCATGCCGACGACGACGCCTTCGTGCAGGCCGAGGACATAGCGGAAGGACTCCGGGAGTCCCGCCAGGAAGGGCAGTTCGTTCGATCCCGGGTTCCCGAAGATCGTGGTCAGACCCTGGCGCTCGAGGAACGCGTGGGCGATCCGGCGTGCGGTCGGCATGCGCAGACTCCTCCTTGACCGGCGGTGATGTGGTTGAGCCTAGAAATAAAGCCGACCATGCTCCAATCAATGTTGCCCACCTGCTTCATAGACTGCATCGATAACACCCCTCGTAGAGTGGACGGATCATGCGGGACTTCGACCTCAACCTCGTGCGCACCTTCGTGCTGCTCTACGAGACCCGGAGCGTGACGGCGACCGCGGAAGCCCTGCACGTCACCCAGCCGACGGTCAGCTACGGGCTCCAGAAACTGCGCCGCCGCTTCGACGACGAGCTGTTCCGCCGCACGGGCGCGGGCCTCGCCCCGACGACCACGGCGCGCGCCCTGTACGAGCCGCTGCACGGCGCCCTCGCGGAGATCGACACGACGGTGAGCGGCGCGCACACCTTCGACCCGGCCACGGCCCGCGCCGCGTTCACGGTGTGCCTGTCGGACCTGGGCGAGGTGGCCCTGCTGCCCCGCCTGATGGCCGCGCTGCCCCGACAGGCGCCGGGCACCACGCTCACGGTGCGGCCGCTCGACATCACCGGCGCCGCCGACCAGTTGGGCCGTGGGGAGATCGACGCGTTCATCGCCTCGACGCCGCTCGGCTCGCCGCGGGTGGAGCGGATTCCGCTGTTCTCCGAGGGGTACGTCGCCGTGGTGGCGCGCGACCACCCGCGGCTGCGCGGCCGCTCCGTGGACCTGGCCGCACTCGGCGCCGAACAGCATGTGACGGTCTCGGGCCCCGCCGGACACGAGGGGCCGCGCCGCGCCCTGGAGGCGCACGGGCTGCTGCACCGCGTCCTGCTGGACGTGACCCGGTTCGCGGGTCTGCCGTACCTCATCCAGGACAGCGAACTCGTGGCGGTGGCGCCCCGCCTCGTGGGCCGCGTGTTCGCCGCCGACCACCGGGTGCGGCTCCTGGAGCTGCCGATCGACATCGAACCGGCGCAGGTCTCGGTCTACGCCCGGCACACGCACGCCCGCACTCCGGCGCAGCACTGGCTGGTGAATTTCATGCGGGAGACGCTGGTGGACGCGACGGAGACGTGAGGCGCGGCGCCCGCCGCGGGGACGGGCGCCGCGGTGTCAGTCGTTGCGCGCCGTCTCCGGTCCGGTGATGCGCCGCAGCAGCGGCAGCGTGGAGGCGATGACGGCGAGCGAGACGACGATCCCGGCGAGGGTCAGCCCGTAGTAGCCGGCGCCCGGTGGACGTATCGAGTAGCCGTACTGCGCCTGGAGGAAGAGCTGCGCGGTCAGGAAGCCCGTGCCGATGGCGAGCGCCGCGACGATCAGCAGCGGGGCCGCGCTCTCGAGGAGGACCACGCGGCGCAGCGTGCGCAGGGGCACGCCGGTCAGCCGCAGCAGAGCGAAGGGGCGCCTGCGCTCGTTCAGTCCGCCGGCCACGGCGACCGCGAGCCCGCATCCGGCGATCGGGAAGCTGATCACGATCACGACGGTGGCCAGTTGCCGGTAGGCCGCGATGTCGTTCCAGCGCTGCGCGTGGTCCTCGGCGACGGTGTACGGCGGCAGTTCATGGGGGTGCGCCGTGGCGAGGAGCGTGCGGACCCGCTCGACGGCCGCGATGGAGCCGTCCGTCGTCACCACGATCTCGCTCACCGGCAGCGTGCGCAGCCGGTGCGGGCTGATGTCCGCCGCGGGCCACACGGCAGGCCAGGCCCGGTCCTCCTGCGTGCCGAAGCGCGAGAAGTCCGGTGGAACGGCGGCCGCATCGGCCCCCGGACGGCAGTCGTTGTGCGCGGGCATCCGCGCCAGTTCGGCACAGGAGACCAGGCCCGCCAGGATCGGCGGCGCCCCCTTCGGGGGACGGGGCTCCACGGGGTCGGGGATGCGCAGCGGGTTCGTGCGGACGGCCAGCACGCCCCGGACGCCGGGCACGGACTCCAGAGCGGAGCGGGTCGTGGCGGGCAGCGTGGGCGGCGGCTCGGCGGACCGGGCTCCGAACTGCCGGTCGTAATTGGCGACCACCGAGCTGCCGAACGCCGCGTTGTCCTCGGGCACCCCGCTCTCCGCGACGACCGCGGTGATGATGCCGACCGCGGTACTGGTGACGCAGAGCGCGAGCACCAGGCCGCTGACCGCCCGGAATCCGGCCTTCGGGTCGTCCGCGAGGCGCCGCCCCGCGACGAGCAGCGCCGGCCTGCGGGTGAAGCGGACGAGGAGCCGCGCCCCGGCCATGGTCAGCCACGGCCCCGCGAGGACGATGCCGACGAGGATCAGCAGGATGCCGGGGACGAAGGCGAGTATCTGGCCGGAGCTGCCCTCGGGGACGCGCCCGATGACCCACCACAACTGCCCGATGCCGAGGGCCAGCGGGATCAGCCGCCGGGCCCGAGGCGGACGGGGCGTGGTCCTGCGGGTGACACCGAGCGGCGAGACCCGCACCCGGCGCAGCGCCACGCGCGCCGCGACGGCCGCGGCCACCGGCACCCCCACGGCCGTTCCCAGGACGTCGAGCGCGCCGAGCGACAGGTCTCCGGTGAAGAACGGCGTGCCGGTCAGGTCGGCGTGTGCCACCAGCGGCCGCAGCGCGTACCAGAGCACGAAGCCCACCGCCGTGCCGGCGACGGCGGCGACCGCGGACTCGATCGTCGAGATCAGCGAGACCTGGGCCGGTGTCGCGCCGACCAGCCGCATCGCGGCGAAGCGCTGCTCGCGGCGGGCGGCGGCGAGGCGGCTCGCCGTGCCGGTCAGGATCAGCACTGGGAAGATCAGTGCCACGGCGACCACGGAGAGGACGAGCGCCATGCCTTCGGCGTTGATGCCGACGGCGACGTCGCAGTTCGGGCCGTTGCAACTGCTGGGCGAGTGGGTCTCGATGGTGGTGACGCGTCGGGCGCCCGCCTTCCCTGCCAGCTCGCCGGGGCGGTGCCCGACCACGACGATCAGGGAGTCGGGTCCGGGCAGCGCAGAGCTGCCGATGATGCCCGCCCGGCGGCCGGGGTAGCGGTCGCTCAACTCGGCGGCGGGCGTGGCGCGCAGCAGGTCGGCGAGGGCCGGGGACACGTAGTACTCGCCGGGGCCGGGAAGGCGTGGCAGGCCCGGCGGCACCGGTGCGTTCGGTCCGGTGGCCGCCACGTCGACGCGGCCGATGAGCCCGCCGTCGTAGTGGTCTGCCCGCAGCAGCCACCACAGCGGGTCGGCGTCGGCGGCCCGCGCGTCCCTGCTCCGGGTGAACTCGGCGCCGGTGTTGAGCCAGGCGTTGCGGTCGTTCTGGGTGCGGGTGGCCTGGATGGCGGCGAGCGTGGACAGCAGCAGCGCGACGCCGACGGCCACCGCGGCGGCGATCACGGTCAGGCGCACCAGGGCCTCGCGGCCGCCCGCGACGGTGAGGCGGAGCGCGAGCCGCATCACGATACGGCCCGTTCGACGGAGAGCGGGGTCACCCTGCCGTCGCGGACGATGACCTCCCGGTCAGCGAACGCGGCGACGCGCGGCTCGTGGGTGACGAGAACGACCGTCGTGCCCTGCTCGCGGGCGGAGCCGACCAGCAGGTCCATCACCTGTTCACCGGTGAGGGAGTCGAGTGCCCCGGTGGGCTCGTCGGCGAAGAGCACCCGCGGGCGGGCGACCAACGCCCGTGCCAGCGCGACGCGTTGAGCCTGGCCGCCCGACAACTCGCCGGACCTTCGACCCTCCAGGCCGGCCAGGCCGAGCCGCTCGAACCAGGACCGGGCCTCGCGCAGCGCGGAGGTCCGGCGGCCGCGCGCGAGGAGCAGCGGAAGCGCCACGTTCTCCTCGGCCGTCAGCTCCGGTACGAGCTGGCCGAATTGGAAGACGAAGCCGAAGCTGTCGCGGCGCAGTGTGCTGCGCTCGGCCTCCCGCAGGGCGTCGATGCGCCGCCCGTCGTAGCGGATCTCCCCGTCGTCGGGCACCAGGATCCCCGCGAGACAGTGCAGCAGCGTCGACTTGCCGGAACCGCTCGGGCCCGTCACGGCGACGATCTCGCCCTGCGCCACGGACAGTTCGGCGCCCCGCAGCGCGGGGGTGCTGCCGAACGAGAGCACCACGCCACGTGCCTCGACCAGGCTCATGACCGCACCTCCGCCGCCAGCGCGCCGAGCCGCGCCACGGTCATGTCGATCCAGCGCAGGTCGGCCTCCAGATGGAAAAGACCGTGGTCGGCGAGCATCCGGTCGACGAGTTCGCCGGTACGGCGCAGCTCGGTCAGCTCGCGCATCCGCTGCATGTGGGCGGCCCGCTGGGTGTCGAGGTACTGCTGGGCGTCCCGCTCCAGGAGCAGCGCCAGGACGACCTTGGTGAACAGCGTGGTCTGCAAGTGCTGTTCGGGGGCGACCGGCTCGGTGAGCCAGGTCTCCACCTGCGTGACACCGCTGCCGGTGATCACGTACCGCTTGCGGTCGGGCCCCTCCCCCGGCTCGGACTCGCCGACCGCCACCTTCCCGTCCCGGGCGAGGCGGCGCAGCGTCGAATAGACCTGCCCGTAGGGCAGCGGTTTGCCGCGGCCGAAGTACGTGTCGTAGTTCCGCTTGAGGTCGTAGCCGTGGCTCGACTCACGTTCGAGGAGCCCGAGAAGCGCCAGAGGAACGGTCATACCGTGATGTATACGCCGGGTGTATACGCCCGGTCCATACGTCAGCGAGCGTAGTCACTGCTCGTCCAACTGGCCGATCATGCAGAGCAGTTGAGACAGTCAGCCCTCCCGGCGCGTGTACGGCAGCGCGTCCACCAGCCCCGCGAGGTCCGCCTCGGTCGGCGCGCTCTCGAGGAAGACCACGCGGTACAGCGCATAACCGAGCCAGCTGTCGATCACCGCCCCGACGTCGAGACCGGCGGGCAGCTCACCCCGTTCGATGCCGCGCCGCAGCAGCACGACCCCCGGCTCGCTCCAGGCGACGAGGAGATCGCGCAGCTCCGCCCGGCCCGCCTCGCCGCGCTCGACGAGCGCACCGGCCACCACGCTCGGGTCACCGAGCAGCGTCAGGGTGCTGACGAGGTCGGCGACATGGGCCCGCGCATCCTCGCGCACGGAGCCGGTGTCGGGCAGCGGGCCCGGCGCGAGCTGGTCCGTGACGGCCTCGGTGATCACCGCGGCCTTGTTCGGCCACCAGCGGTAGAGGGTCATCTTGGCGACGCCCGCCCGGGCGGCGATCCGTTCCATCGTGACCTTGTGATACCCGAGGTCGGCGACGAGCTCCCGCGCAGCGCGCAGCACCGCCGCATGCGCCTGCGGATCCCGATAGCGCCCTCGCCTGGGGCGGGGAGCCGTCGACTCGTCCATATCTCGCTCCGATCCCCGCGGACGGGAATTTCTAGACAGTACGTATCGTCTACGAATAGTGACAGGCCCGCCGGACGACGGCGGACCGCGACACAGGCCAATCAGGAGGTCCGCAATGAACAACAGGTTCGACGGCAAGGTCGTTCTCATCACCGGTGGCGGCTCGGGTCTGGGCCGGTCCGCCGCGCTCCGGGTCGCGGCCGAGGGCGCCAAGCTGGCGCTCGTCGACGTGAACGCGGAGGGGCTCGCGCAGAGCGCGGCCGAGATCGAGAAGGTCACGCCGGGCGCCGAGGTCCTGACGCTCACCGCCGACGTCAGCGACGAGACGGAGGTCGAGCGCTACGTGGCGGAGACCACGCGGACCTACGGCCGGATCGACGCCTTCTTCAACAACGCGGGCATCGAGGGCAAGCAGAACCTCACCGAGGAGTTCGGGAGCGACGAGTTCCAGCGCGTCGTCGACATCAACCTCCGGGGCGTCTTCCTCGGCCTCAAGCACGTCCTCGCGGTCATGCGCGAGCAGGGCAGCGGCACCGTCGTGAACACGGCGTCCGTGGGCGGCATCCGCGGCGTGGGCAACCAGTCCGGCTACGCGGCCGCCAAGCACGGCGTCGTGGGCCTGACCCGCAATTCGGGCGTGGAGTACGGCCGCTTCGGGATCACCGTGAAGGCCATCGCGCCCGGTGCGATCATGACGCCGATGGTCGAGGGCTCCCTCAAGCAGCTCGACCCGGTGAACTGGGAGGAAGCCGGCCGCCAGTTCGTCAGCACCAACCCGATGAAGCGTTTCGGCCGCCCCGAGGAGGTCGCGAATCTGGTGGCCTTCCTGCTCTCCGACGAGGCGTCCTTCATCAACGCCACGGTCGTGCCGATCGACGGCGGCCAGTCCGAGCAGTACTGAGCGCGCCGCGGGGACCGAGACCTCAGCGCCGGCCGTCCACGGCGGCCGGCGCGTACTGGGCGACACCGTCCCCGAACGACCAGTCGATCGACTGGTTCTCGGTGATCGTGACGAGCACGTTGCGCGGCTCGGTTCCCGCGTAGGCGTGCGCGAGCTCGGCGATCCGCCGGTACAGCGCCCGCTTCTGCCCGTCGGGCCGCCCGGCCCGCAGGGTGATCCCGACGAACACCACGTCGTCGTCGCGCCGCACCCCGAGGTAGTCGCCGTAGCGGAGTGTGCCGCTCACGCCGTCGTGACTGGTGAGTACCTGGAACAGGTCGTCGGCCGGGAAGCCGAGCGTCTCCCCGAGGGCGTCGTGCACGGCGCGCCCCAGCGCCTGAAGGCGGTCGTGGTCGGCCCTGAGGGCGTCTATGCGGACAAGCGGCACGGGTGGACTCCTTCGCCGTGGGCGTGGAACGCGGCGCGACTCGACACCGTTGCCGTACATACTAGTAGTTACAGTTTCTGGTTCTACAACCCCACCCCGGATGTACCCACGTCACCCGATCGACGTAGGGTCCCCTTTTGTTCACCCGCAGGGTGACATCAGGACCTCGACGACCAGGAGCTCTTCCCGTGCCCGCACCGTCTACTGCCCCGGCGCCCATCTACGACCGACTCGTCGACGAGCACGGTGATGTGCTCGCAGACGCGCGTGAGGCCGCACACAAGGCCGAGCGCACCGCGGAAGGCGTGCTCGACTTCGGGCACGGGGGCGCCCGCCAGGAACCGCAGGCTCCCCAGGCCCCGGCATCCCTCCAGGACCAGCAGGCCTCCCAGGCCGCCGACCCCATGCAGGCGCAGGCCCCGCAGGGTCATCAGGCGCCGCAGATCCCGCAGGGTCAGCACGCCCCCCAGGACCAGCACGCGCCCCAGGGCCAGCAGGCCCCGCAGGGCCAGCAGGCTCCGCACTTTCCGCAGGGTCAGCAGGCCCCGCAGCACGCCACTCCCCCGCAGGAGGGCTGACCGCGACAGCGGCCGGCCCTCCCGCACGGCTCCGTCCGTCGCGGCCCTCCCCCACGGGCCGACGGCAACCGGTCAGGCACCCACGTACTGCGCCAGGTGCTCGCCGGTGAGGGTGGAGCGGTCCGCGACGAGGTCGGCCGGGGTTCCCTCGAAGACGACCTTGCCGCCTTCGTGCCCCGCACCGGGGCCCAGGTCGATGATCCAGTCGGCGTGCGCCATCACGGCCTGGTGGTGCTCGATGACGATGACCGACTTACCGGAGTCCACGAGCCGGTCGAGCAGCCCGAGCAGTTGCTCGACGTCCGCCAGGTGCAGACCCGTCGTCGGCTCGTCCAGAACGTAGACGCCGCCCTTGTCGGCCATGTGCACGGCGAGCTTGAGCCGCTGCCGCTCACCGCCGGAGAGTGTGGTCAGCGGCTGGCCGAGGGTCAGGTAGCCGAGCCCGACCTCCTCGAGCCGCTCAAGGATCTTGTGCGCGGCCGGGGTGCGCGCCTCCCCCGCCCCGAAGAACTCCACCGCCTCGGTCACCGGCATCGCGAGCACCTCGCTGATGTCCTTGCCGCCGAAGTGGTAGTCGAGCACGGAGGCCTCGAACCGCTTGCCGTCGCACTCCTCGCAGGTGGCGGCCGCGCTCGCCATGATCCCGAGGTCGGTGTAGATGACGCCCGCGCCGTTGCAGGTCGGGCAGGCGCCCTCCGAGTTGGCGCTGAACAGCGCGGGCTTCACGCCGTTGGCCTTCGCGAACGCCTTGCGGATCGGCTCGAGGAGCCCGGTGTACGTGGCCGGGTTGCTGCGCCGTGAGCCGCGGATCGGGGTCTGGTCGACCGCCACCACCGCGTCGTCGGCGGGGACGGATCCGTGCACGAGCGAGCTCTTGCCGGAACCCGCGACACCGGTGACGACCGTGAGCACCCCGAGCGGGATGTCGACGTCGACATCCCGCAGGTTGTGCGCGTTCGCCCCGCGGATCGCGAGCTTGCCGGTGGGCTCGCGCACGGTGTCCTTGACGGCGGCCCGGTCGTCGAGGTGGCGCCCGGTGATGGTGTCACTGGCGCGCAGCTCGTCGACGGTGCCCTCGAAGCAGACGCTGCCGCCGCCCGTACCGGCGCCGGGTCCGAGGTCCACGACGTGGTCGGCGATGGCGATGGCCTCCGGCTTGTGCTCCACGACCAGCACGGTGTTCCCCTGGTCGCGCAGCCGCAGGAGCAGCTTGTTCATCCGCTGGATGTCGTGCGGGTGCAGGCCGATGGTGGGCTCGTCGAAGACGTAGGTGACATCGGTGAGCGAGGAGCCGAGGTGGCGGATCATCTTGACGCGCTGCGCCTCACCGCCGGAGAGCGTGCCCGCCGCCCGGTCGAGGGAGAGATAGCCGAGGCCGATCTCCTCGAACGACTCCAGGGTGTGCCGCAGCTTGGCGAGCAGCGGGGCGACCGAGGGCTCCTTCAAGGCGCGCACCCACTCCGCGAGGTCCCGGATCTCCATCGCGCACAGATCGGCGATGCTCTTGCGCTTGATCTTCGAGGAGCGGGCCAGCTCGCTGAGCCGGGAGCCCCCGCAGTCGGGACAGGTCTGGAAGGTGACCGCACGGTCCACGAAGGCCCGGATGTGCGGCTGCATCGACTCCCGGTCCTTGGCCAGGAAGGTCTTCTGGATCTTCGGGATGAGGCCCTCGTAGGTGAGGTTCACACCGTTGATCTTGACCTTGACGGGTTCGCGGTGGAGGAAGTCGTGCCGCTCCTTCTTCGTGTACTTGCGGATCGGCTTGTCCGGGTCGAAGAAGCCGGAGTCACGGATGACCCGCACCACCCAGCCGTCCCCGGTGTACGTGGGGATGCTGAACGGGTCCTCGTTCAGCGACTTGGATTCGTCGAAGAGCTGGGCCAGGTCGATGTCGGAGACCGTGCCCCGCCCCTCGCAGTGGACGCACATGCCGCCGGTGCGGCTGAAGGACACCTTCTCGGTCCTGGTCCTGTCGGCGCCCCGGTCGACCGTGAACCCGCCCTGCGCCGAGACCGACGCGACGTTGAAGGAGTAGGCCCCCGGTCCGCCGATCTGCGGCTTGGCGAGCCGGCTGTAGAGGATGCGCAGCATCGCGCTCGCATCCGTGGCGGTACCGACCGTGGAGCGCGGGTCGGAGCCCATCCGCTGCTGGTCGACGGTGATCACGGTGGTCAGGCCGTCCAGCACATCGACCTCGGGCCGCGCCAGCGTCGGCATGAAGCCCTGGACGAACGCGCTGTACGTCTCATTGATCATCCGCTGTGACTCGGCGGCGATCGTGTCGAACACCAACGAACTCTTGCCCGACCCCGAGACCCCGGTGAACACCGTCAGGCGCCGCTTGGGCAGTTCGATGCTGACGTCCTTGAGGTTGTTCTCCCGCGCGCCGTGCACGCGGATCAGGTCGTGGCTGTCGGCGGGGTGCGACGTTGCCGACGGTGTCCCCGTCCTCGCGACCTTGCTCATCATGTCTCCATCGGGTGTCCGCGGGCGCCTGCGGGAATCCGCGGCGTCGCCAGTCTCGAATCGGTGTGTTCGATTGTCGCCGTCCGGGCCGCCCCCGCCACCGCAATCGGTGAACACGCCGGGGCGGCCTGCCGACGGGTCCGCCATGCGTCTGTGAGGCTATCGAGCACCACTGACAACCCCGTGTTGCACGACTCTCCCCTGGTCACGACCCTGTGCACACCTATTGACTCATATTCAAACTCGTCGGTAGCTTCAACTACCAGCGCGCTGAACCCCCTTGCCTCAAACGGAACTTGGCCATCCCTCCGGCCGCTTTCCGTCGGCCCTCAAGGCTTCGAAGGAGCATCAGATGGCGAAACGCGCGTTCAGCGGCAGACTCACGGCCCTCGCGGCAACGACCGGCGCAGCCCTCGTCACGCTCGCCGCGCCGGCCCACGCGGCGCCCGAGCCCCTCTCCTACGTCGCCCTGGGCGACAGCTACAGCGCCGCGTCCGGCGTGCTCCCGCTCGATCCGCAGGCCAGCCCGCTGTGCGCCCGCTCCACGGCCAACTACCCGCACGTCATCGCGAAGCGCACCGGCGCCGCCCTCAAGGACGTGACATGCGGCGCCGCGCAGACGAAGGACTTCGCCGGGTCCCAGTACCCCGGCGTGCCGCCGCAGCTCGACGCGCTCGGCCAGGACACCGACCTGGTGACCCTCACCATCGGCGGCAACGACAACAGCACCTTCATCAACACGATCCTGTCCTGCGCCACCGCCGGGCTCGCCTCCGCGGGCCAGGGCCACCCCTGCAAGACCCTGTACGGCGACAAGTACAGCGACGACATCGATGCCAAGACGTACCCGGCGGTGAAGTCCGCCCTCCAGGCCGTCAAGAGCAAGGCACCGAACGCGAAGGTCGCCGTCCTCGGCTATCCGTGGATCATGCCGCCCACCGCGCAGAAGGGCTGCTTCGTGAAGATGCCGATCGCGTCCGGCGACGTGCCGTACGTGCGCGACATCCAGTCCCACCTCAACCGCGCGGTGCAGCGCGCGGCGAGCGAGACCGGCGCCACCTACGTGGACTTCTCGCAGTCCTCCGAGGGCCACGACGCCTGCAAGCCGATCGGCACCCGCTGGGTCGAACCGGCGCTCTTCGGCACCAACTTCGTCCCCGTGCACCCGAACGCGCTGGGTGAGACGGCCATGGCCGATGCCACGATGGGCGCGCTCGGGCTGCGCTGATCCCCGGGCCGGGCTCCCCGCCTCATCCGAACCGGGGAGCCCGCGTCATATGAAGGCGATCTCCGGATACCGCGGCGACGGCGCGTCCAGGAGCGTGCCGTCACCGCCCCGCAGCCAGCGGTCGAAGAAGGCCGCGAGATACGCCCGTTGAGCCGCGACCGCCCGGTGGGCCGGCACCGTGCCCACCCATTCCTCCAGTGTCCGGCTCGGCAGGTCGAGGCGATCCGCGATCTGCGGCAGCAGACTCGTCGCGTCCGTGTACGTGGCGTGCGCGGAGCCGCGCAGGGTCAGGTCGCGCCGCCATCCGCCGCTGTGCCGCCACAGCTCCCGCCACGAGGGGACGCTTCTGCGGTCGTTGCCCTCGCTGCCCATGAGGAGCACCGGCCGGTCCACGCCCTCGGCCGCGACGGTGGACAGACCGCCCTCGTCGTGGTCGTCCTGGACGTACGCGAGCACGCCGTCGAGGTTCGCGGCCGCGGTCAGCCGCTCGTCGTCGTGCAGGGTCTGCAGCGCCGCGAAGCCGCCCGCGGACTGCCCGAACATGCCGATCGGTGCCTTGCGCAGCCGGTGTGTGTCGAAGGCCCGCCGCACCACGTCGAGGACGAAGCGGGTGTCGGCGACGCGTACGGCCGTCGTCTTCCTCAGCAGCGCCGTGATCGCCTCGGGACCCGCCTGCTGCGCCTTCTCGAATTCCTGCGGGAGCCGGGAGAGCGCCACCCTCCCATCGGGGAACTCCACCGCCGACACGTCGTAGGGATGGTCGATGGCGATCACGACATAGCCGCGGGACGCCAGGTCGTCCGTGAGTGTCGTGCCCAGCGAGCGGGGGTCCACCACCCCCGGCGAGTACAACACCACGGGGTGTGCCGCCCGGCGGTCGAACGGCGCCGCGGTGTGGGCGAAGGTACGCGTGGCCGACCAGTCGACCCGGCCCGGGGGCAGCCCCGCGAAGTTGTTGAGCCGGTCGAAGCCCGCCGCCTCCTGTGGCGTCAGCTGCGCCGCTCTTCCGTGCCCGGCCACCGTGCGCGCGGGGTAGCGCACGTCCACCATCAACTCCCGCGCCGCAGCCGCCGTCCACGGATCGCGCCGGGAGCGGTCCACCAGGCGCAGCGCCACCCTGCCCACCGGGTGCGGGCCGCTCGGAGCCGGTAAGCGCAGCCGCACCCGCCGCGGGGCGGCTGCCACCGCCGGCGCCGCACCCAGGGTCAACAACGCCGCTCCGGCCGCGAGTACGCCCCGCCGGGCCGGCCTTCCCGTCGAAATCCTGCCGTGATCGTCCATGGCTCAAGATTCGCGGGACCGGGCCCGGCACACCATCCGGCTGCCCTCCACTTCTCGTTGGGGGAAATCCCCCAGAAGTCACCTTGTGCCCAACCCGGTCGCCGTCCACCTGTCGATACTCGTGTCAAGAGCGCGCCCACCTCCTCGTATGCTCGGGGACGACGCCGACGAACTGATCTTGGAGTGAGCACTGGTGGCGCGACGGCCGAGGGACACCTGGGACCGCTTCATTGCATCCGATCCGGGGCTGCTGCGCCTGACGGCCGGGCTGCGGATCGTCGCGGCCATCGGGCTGACGCTCGCCGTGCTCGCGCTCCTCGGCACGGACGTGACGCACATGGTCGCGGGTGCGATGGCCGCGATGGTGAGCACGTTCGCGATCCGGGAGAAGAACCTGCGAGGGCAGGCGATCACGCTCGCGTGGGGGTTCCCCGTGGCGCTCGCCGCCGTGACCCTGGGCGCGCTGCTGCACAGCAGGGTCATCGCCGGTGATCTCTTCTTCATCGCGCTGATCTTCGGCGCGGTCTACTTCCGCCGCTTCGGCGACCGGGGCACGGCCCTCGGCCTGATGGGTTTCCAGGTCTACTTCGTGTCGCTGTTCGTGAACGCGACCACCGATCAACTGCCCGTGCTCGCGGGCACGTTGGCGGTGGCGTTCGCATGCAGCGCGGTGGCCCGTTTCGCGCTGGTGCCGGAGACGCCGCAGCGCGTCCTGGACCGGCTGCGCGGGGCGTTCCGGGCCCGGCTGGCACAGCTCGTGACCGCGCAGACGCGGCTGCTCGACGCCGCGCCGGAGGATCTGGACGACGTACTGAACGATCTGCGGCACCACACCTCGCGGCTGCACGAGACGGCCCTGATGATCCAGGGCCGGCTCGAGGACGGCGCCCGGGACGCGGCGACCGCCTCGCTGATCCAGCGCCGTATCGCCGACGCGGAGATCTCCGCCGAGCGCCTCGGCATGCTGCTGCTCAACGCGCGCAGCGCCGAGCGCGCCGACACCCTGACCCTGCACCTCCCGCACGCGCCCGCGCCCGCCGCGGGCAAGCTGCTGCGTCACGAGGACGAGTCGACGGCCACCCTGCGCCGCGATCTGGGCGCCCTGCACCTGATGGTGGTGCGCCCCGCCGACGCCAACCGGGGCACGGCCGTCGCCCAGATCCGCAACCGTCTGCTCGGCTACCGCGACGAGGAGCGGATGCCTCCGGGCGCCACGCTCGCCGTGCAGGACGTGTTCCGCGGCATCGGTGAGGCGGCCCGCGCGGTGATGGGCCTGCGGATCGCGCTCGACGGGCCGCAGGACGAGTCCGACGACTCCCCCGCCACGACGCGTTCGCGCGAGGAGCTGGAGGCGGAGGACATGTCCATCACCGGCACCGTCGCCCTGACCAGCACCGAGAAGGACGCCGCCGAAGAGGAGGAGGACGACCGCTCGGGGCTCGACCGGCCCACCACCCGGGCCGCCTTCCAGGTCGCCGTCGGCTCGGGCCTCGCGATCGTCGGCGGCGAGTTCCTCTCCAGTCAGCGCTGGTACTGGGCGGTCCTGACCTGCTGGGTCGTCTTCCTCAACACCGCGTCCACGGGCGAGATCGTCATCAAGGGCTACCGTCGTGTCCTCGGCACGGTGCTCGGTGTGCTCGCCGGAGTGCTGCTCGCGGGGGCGGTCGGCAACCACACATGGGTGGCGTTCGCCCTGGTCCTGCTGTGCGTGTTCGCGGCGTTCTTCACCGCTCCGTTGTCGTACGCGCTGATGTCGTTCTTCGTGACGGCGATGCTGGGCCTGCTCTACACGCTCCTGAACACCTACAGCTTCGACGTGCTGGTGCTGCGCATCGAGGAGACCGCGCTCGGCGCGGCGTGCGGCATCATCGCGGCGATGCTGGTGCTTCCGGTGCGCACCGACAGCCGCACCGACGAGCTGCTCGCGACGGTCCTGGAGCGGCTGGGTGACGTCGTGGCGGGCGCGGTGGAGCAGCTCAGCGGCGGTCCGGCCGCGGATCTGCTCGACCGGGCGCGGGATCTGGACACCGCCCTGGACGACCTGCGCGCGTCCACCAAGCCGCTGACCCACGCGATCGCCCCGCAGCGCGAGCGGCGGCAGACCGTGCGCTATCTGGTGGCGCTCCTGGAGACGTCCGCGTACCACGCGCGTTCCCTGGCGGCGACCGCCGAGCTCGTCCCGTACAGCAAGCATGTGGCCGCCGATCCGCGGCTCGGCAGGGCGGCGCGGCGCATCGCGCACAACATCGACGTGCTGGTGGCGCAGGTGAACGACGAGGACCTGACCGGCGCCGTCGAGTCGGGCGCGAGCATCGCGGCGATGCTGGAGACGGACGGTCTGGGGGTGCCGGCCGCGAACACCGTCACGTTCCGTGTGCTGCGTCACCTTCAGCGGCTCGACGAGGGGATCTCCGGTCTGGCCCGGCCGCTCGGCGTCCCTGTGGGACCGCGCACATAGCGCGGTCCTGCCTTCCGACCCACTCTGACCTGGGGATACGATCCAAAGATCCCCTACGAATCCGATGTCGCGCCGCCCCATGACTGGAGCCACCTCGTGAGTGCCCCCGCACCCGATCCCCACTCCTTGCTCCCGCTGAGCCGGGTTCCGCGTACGGGACTGCCGCCGCGCGCCGTCGTCGTGGGCGACCCGGCCCGTGCCGCGGCCGTCGCCGCGCTGCTCGACGACGCCGTGGAGGTGGCGCACAGCCGCGAGTACCGGACGTTCACCGGTACGTGGCGCGGGGTGCCGGTCGTCGTCGCCTCGCACGGCGTCGGCGGTCCCGGAGCGATCCTGCTGTTCCAGGAGCTGGCCGACGCGGGTGTACGGACGTTCGTGCGCTTCGGTACGGCGGGTGCGATGCGGCCGGGGATCGGCGACGGCGATCTGGTCGTGGCCGAGGCCGCGGTGCGCGACGACGGTGTGACGGGCCAGCTGGTGCCCGCCGAGTACCCGGCGGTGTCGAGTCCGGAGGCCGTGTTCGCCCTGACGCGCGCGGCCCGCGAGGCGGGGGCGCCGCACCATCGGGGAATCGTGTGGACGCGGGCGGCGTTCCAGCCAGGGCTGATCCCGTTGAACCAGTACGACGGGGCGGGCCTCGCGGCCATCGAGATGGAGGTGTCCGCGCTGTTCGTCACGGCGTCGCTGCGCGGCCTCGTCGCGGGTGCCGTACTCGTCGTCGACGGCGTGAACGCGGACGAGCTGGTGGACCAGGAGAGCACTGGCGGCTACGACCCGCATCGCGACGTCGTCGCGGAGGGGGTGCGGCGCGGCAGCGTCGTGGCCCTGGAGGCCCTGCGCATTCTGACCGAGGAGCAACTGTGACCGAGTCCGTCGATCTGCTGGTGCACGGTGGCACCGTCCTCACCGTCGACGACGCGTCGACGGTGCTCGCCGACGGCGCGGTCGCCGTGCGCGACGGCGTGATCGTGGCGGTCGGCCCGGCCGAGGAACTGCGCGCCGGGCACACCGCCGCCGAGACCATCGACGCCTCCGGCGGACTCGTCCTCCCCGGCCTGATCAACACGCATACGCACCTCGCGATGACGCTGCTGCGCGGCACCGCCGACGACGTGAGCCTCCAGGAGTTCCTGGGCCGTGTCGTGCCCGCCGAGGCGCGTCTCCTCGACCCCGCCACCGTCGCCTCCGCCGTCCGCGTGGCCGTCGCGGAGAGCGTGCGCGCCGGGGTGACCTCGGCGCTCGACATGTACTGGTTCCACGAGGCCGCCGAGGAGGCCGCACACGCGGCCGGCTGGCGGCTGCACACCGGGCCGCTGTTCATGGACGTCCCGGAGCCGCCGGACGGTCGGCCGTACAAGGAGCGCATGGAGTGGGCGCGCCGTGACCTGGCCGCGCGCCCCGCGGGCACCCGCCCGGTCATGTTCGCGCACTCGACGTACACCCTCTCCCCCGAACAGCTCGTCGAGTGCTTCGCGCTGGCCCGTGAGTTCGGCGCGCTGACCCACCTGCACGCGGCGGAGAACGCCGCCGAGGTCGCGGGCGTCGAGGTCGCGCACGGCAAGCGGCCGGTGGAGCTGCTCGAATCCCTCGGCCTGCTGGGCCCCGATGTGGTGCTCGCGCACGCCGTCGACCTGACCGGCGGCGAGATCGCGGCGATCGCCCGCGCGGGCGCCTCGGTCGCCCACTGCCCGGTGTCGAACCTGAAGCTGGGCTGCGGCATCGCGCCGGTGCCCCGGCTGCTGAGCGCGGGCGTCACCGTCGGCCTCGGCACGGACGGCGCGGTCAGCTCGAACACGCTCGACGTGCTGGGCGCCGTGCGGCAGGCGGCGCTCGTGCACAAGGCGGACGGGGACCCGACGGCGGTCGGCGCCGAGCAGGCCGTGCGGATGGCCACCATCGAGGGCGCCCGCGCCCTGGGCCTCGGCGACGAGCTGGGCTCGATCGAGGTCGGCAAGCGCGCCGACCTGGCCGTCCTCGACCTGAACCGCCCGCACCTCACGCCGCGCCACGACCCGTACGCGATGCTGGCGTACGCCGCGCAGGCCTCCGACGTACGGGACACCGTCGTCGACGGCCGGGTCCTGATGCGCGACCGTACGCTCACGACCCTCGACGAGGGCGCGGTCCTCGCCGACCTGGAGGCCCTCGCATGACCGGCCACGCGACCCGCGGCTTCGTCGGCCGCCCCCGCGTCCACAACCCCGGCCTGCCGCCGGGCCAGTACGACGCGGGCGACGACTGGCCGGTGCTGTCCGCCGAGGTGACACCGCAACTCGACCGCGCGGACTGGACGTTCACGATCGACGGCCTGGTCGCGGAGCCCCGCACCTGGACGTGGGACGAGGCGCAGGCCCTGCCCCCGGCGTCGTACAGCGGTGACATCCACTGCGTGACGACGTGGTCGAAGTTCGGGGTGCGCTTCGGTGGTGTCTCGCTCGACACGTTCCTCGACGCCGTCCGGCCCTCCCCCACGGCGACGCACATCATGGCGTACTCGCACACCGGTTACTCGGCGAACCTCCCGCTCGCCGATGTGACGGGCGGCCGGGCGTGGCTCGCGTTCACCTACGAGGACGAGCCGCTGCCGACCGAACACGGCGGCCCCGCCCGCCTGTTGGTTCCGCACCTCTACTTCTGGAAGAGCGTGAAGTGGGTCGCGGGTCTGCGGCTGCTCGATCACGACGAGCCCGGTTTCTGGGAGCAGAACGGGTACCACGCACGGGGCAACCCCTGGGAAGAACAGCGATACGCAGGTGACTGAGACCGTGCCGCAGACCACCGCCTTCACCCCGCCGACCCGGTTCGCCGTGCCCGGCCGCATCGCAGCGGGCCAGGGCGCCGCGCTCTGGCAGCGTGCCGTCATCGCGGAGATCCGCCGCGAGACGGCGAACGCCTCGACGTTCCGCTTCGCGGTGCCCGGCTGGCAGGGACATCTGCCGGGCCAGCACCTGATGCTGCGGCTGACCGCCGCCGACGGGTACACCGCCCAGCGGCACTACTCGCTCGCCTCCGCGCCCGACGACTCGGGGCACATCGAGCTGACCCTAGACCACGTCGAGGACGGCGAGGTGTCGGGTTTTCTGCACACCGGGGCGCGGGTCGGCGACGAGGTCGAGGTGCGCGGCCCGCTGAGTGGCTTCTTCGCGTGGCCGGGCGACCGCCCCGCGCTGCTGCTCGGTGCCGGTTCGGGTGTCGTGCCGCTGATGTCGATGATCCGCCACCACCGGCGGCACCGACTCGACCTGCCGTTGAAGCTGTTCGTGTCGGCACGCACGCGTGCGGACCTGATCTACGCCGACGAGTACGGGGCCGAGACGACGCCGGTGCTCACCCGTGAGGGCGAGCGCCGGCGCCTGGCGGCGGACCATCTGGCGCCGTGCTTCAGCGACGGCGCGCCCGAGTGGGAGGCGTACGTGTGCGGTTCCAACTCCTTTGCCGAGCACGCCTCGCAGCTGCTCGTCGGCCTCGGTCAGCCGGTGGATCGCATCCGTATCGAGCGGTTCGGGTGACCGCTAGCGCACTCCCGCCCACCGCTTGATCGTGGCCGTCGCGGCATCGCGCTCGTTCGCGGGCAGCGCGGAGATCCGGGCACCGTGGTTGGACTTCGGTACGACGTACTTGTACGAGTCGTTCTTGCTGGGGGTGAACTGCTCGGCGCTCCACGGGTCGTTCTGCCCGTAGACGAACAGCATGCGCTGGGACTTGGTCCGCACCCACTTGTCGACGCCCTTGATGACGGTGCCGTCGTAGGTGGTGCGCATGTCGGCGGGCAGTACCGAGTTCGGCTGGTAGATGTCCGGGTAGTGGCGGACACCCTTGAGGTTCTTGAACTTCAGGTCGGCCCAGCCGAGTTGGGCGGCGGCCTGCCGATAATAGGGGCCCGAGCTGTTGGCGCCGAGGGTGGAGTCCTCGTAGATGGACAGGCCGTGGTCGAGGGACCACTTGTAGAGGTCGTCGTCGGAGACCTTCTTGGCGTCGGGCACGGTCGGGCAGTTGTCGACGGAGCCGGACTGCCAGAAGTTCCACACCTGGTCGAGGACCGCGAACTCGTAGGCCCGGTCGGTCGTTCCGAGGGTGTTGGTGAAGGTGTACCCCTCGTCCTTCGCGGTCTTCTCGAACTTGGGCAGCAGGGTGTCGCGGCGCGCCAGCATCTCGCGCTGCACGGCGGCGAGCGCGTCGCGGCACTCCTGGGTGCCGACCCTCTGGAAGAAGTCCTCGTAGCCGCTGTCGTCGTCGTTGTTGGCGTCGTTCGGGGCGACGTAGGCGACGACGCCGTCGTAGTCCTTCGGGTAGAAGCGGTAGTGGTAGGTCGCCGTCATGCCGCCCTTGGAGCCGCCGGTCGCCAGCCACTTGGACGTCTTCTCGTACAGCGGCCGCACCGCCTGCACGATGCCGTGCTCGTCGGCCGCCTCCTGCTGCACCGTCATCTTGTTCCAGGGGGTGCCGCCGGACGGTACGGACTCTTCGAAGAAGCGGTGTTCGACGCTGAGCTGGTTGGCGTCGAGCAGGCTGGTGGGTTCGCGGGTCGAGGAGGACAGGCCGTAGCCGCCGGTGTAGACGACGACGGGCTTGGCCGTCGACTTGTGCCAGAGCGTGAAGCGCTGCTGGAACGTGCCCGCGCCGGGTCTGGCGTGGTCGACCGGCTGCGTGATCGACAAGGAGTAGAGCGGGAAGCCCTCCTTGTCGGTGACGCCGGTGACGCGCACTCCGGGCAGCGCCCGAAGCTGGTCTTCGAACGAGGCGGGCGCGGCGGTCGCCGGTGCCGCGGTGGCGGCGAGGGCGCCCGCCGTGAGGGTGGCGGACAGCAGCAGCGTGGGTATGGCGCGCAGGCGCACGGGTGCCTCCCTGGGTCGAGGAAACGGTGCGGCGGATCGGTGATCCACCGACCGAGACCTTAACCCGCTCCGTGTGCCCGGGAGTTGGGCTCGCGCCGAAATACGAGGAGCCGGGACCCCGGTTGACGGGGTCCCGGCTCCTCGCGCCGGATTTCGGCCTGGATCAGAGCTGGCCGGACTCGGCGATCGTGATCTTGGCGGAGGTGGCGCCGCTGCGCGAGCCGAGGGACTCGATCTTCTTCACGAGGTCCATGCCGTCCTCGACCTCACCGAAGACGACGTGCTTGCCGTCCAGCCAGCTGGTGACGATCGTGGTGATGAAGAACTGCGAGCCGTTGGTGTTCGGGCCGGCGTTGGCCATCGAGAGCTGGCCCGGCTTGGTGTGCTTGAGCTGGAAGTTCTCGTCGGCGAACTTCTCGCCGTAGATGCTCTTGCCGCCGGTGCCGTTCCCGGCGGTGAAGTCGCCGCCCTGCAGCATGAACTCCGGAATGACGCGGTGGAAGGACGAGCCGGCGTAGCCGAAGCCCTTCTCGCCCGTGCACAGGGCACGGAAGTTCTCCGCGGTCTTCGGGACGACGTCGTCGAAGAGGTTGAACGTGATCCGCCCGGCGGGCTCGTCGTTGATCGTGATGTCGAAGTAGGTCTTGATTGCCATGGACGCAATCCTTTCATCACGAACCCCGGATTGCCGATTCGGCCCGTCGGGATGGCCGTTTTCGTACGCCATTCGCACGCTGCGTGACGCTTCGCTTGCGGGGCGCGAGCATTCAGGCCGCGAGCCGGTCGCGCGCCTGCACGCCTTCGCCCAGCGGTCGCACACCGTAGGCCTTGCCGAGGCCGTGCGCGGGCATGTCGCCGTAGATCGTCTCGTAGGCGCCCGCGGGCACGATGTAGGTCTCGTGCCAGACCCCGACGTGCCCCTCGCCCTTGCGGAGGTAGCGGTTGAGGCGGGCCCACCAGGGCTGGTGCCGCCCGTCGGAGGCGGCCGCATAGGCCAGCAGCTTCTCCTTCGACTCCCAGTACTGGATGACGTAGTAGTTGCGCGGGTCCGAGGTGCCCAGCACGTGGTGGAGCAGGCCGACCGTGCGATCCTTGCCGAGTTCCCGCAGCATCATGGGCATCGCGTACATCACCGGCAGCCAGCGGTGGACCGCCCAGAACCGGTTGATCCGCATGCCGATGACGAAGAGCACGACGTCGCCGTCGGCGGCCGCGGTCACCCGCCCCATCTCCAGCTTCGTGAACACAACAACTCCCCCGATTTCGTCGGTTGTTGGTGGGGAGTCAGGGGTCCCCCGATCCCCTGACTCGTGTTTGGATAGTGGCACTTTCCAAGGAGGGGCACAAGGGATGCGACTGGCGGAGTTGAGCGAGCGCAGTGGGGTGCCGGTCGGCACGATCAAGTACTACTTGCGCGAGGGGCTGCTGCGGCAGGGCGAGCGGATCAGCGCCACCCAGGCCGCGTACGGCGAGGCGCATCTGCGGCGGCTCGGCCTCATCAGGGCGATGATCCAGGTCGGACGGATCCCCGTCGCCACCGTGCGGGAGGTCCTCACGCACGTCGACGACGAGTCCCTCGGGACGACCTTCCGGCTCGGCGCGGCACTGTGGGCGATGCCGCACCCGCCCGAGGCGCCCGCGGACGACCCCCTGACGGTGGAGGTGACCGGGGCGGTCGACCGGTTCCTCGGCGACATGGGCTGGCACCACGCACGCGAGATCGGCGCCATCTCCCCCACCTATCGCACCCTGGTCAGCACGATCGTCACGATGACCCGCCTCGGATTCTCGCGCGGGCCCGACGCCCTCATGCGGTACGCGCACCTCATGGAAGAGGTGGCCCAGTTGGACCTGGACCAGGTCGACGCCTACGACGACTCCGAGAAGGCCGAGCTGGCAGTCGCGTCGACGGTCCTCTACGACCCCCTGCTGCTCGCCCTGCGCCACCTCGCCCAGGAGGAGCACTCCACGCGCCGCTACGGCTTGTGACGCTCAGGGGCGGGCCGCATACGATGAGGCCGGACGCCGAACGCTCTGCGGCGGCCACACCACGGGAGGGAACCAATGATCATCTTCGGCACGCGGGGCTACGCGTACCAGCTCGCGATCCTCACCTTCGTCTGCGGCAGCTGCGGCAATCCCGCGGCGCACACCCTGCGGAAGTTCGTCACGAAGTTCACGCTGTTCTTCGTCCCGCTGTTCCCGGTCTCGACGAAGTACCAGGCGCAGTGCACGTTCTGCGGCGCCGCGCACCAGGTTCCCAAGGAGCACGTCGACGGGATGCTCGCGCAGGCCGCCGGGCCGCAGGCCGGGGCGCCCCAGCAGCAACAGCAGCACTACCAGGGCTAGTTCGTCGGGTCCCCGCCCCAGGCCGACGGCGGTGACAAAAGGTGGCCCTGCCGCCTCCCAGGGGGGAGAGGGGGCGACAGGGCCACAGGCTCGAGCGCCCGGGGGGGGTGGGCTGCTTGAGCGTCTGTTCTGCTGCTGCCCGGGATCGGGCCGGGCATGCATGCCGTAGGCAGAATCGTCCCGGCGGCTTTCCGCGCCCTCGTCAGTAGTCGGCGTTCATGGCGGCCCGCACCTCCCTGAGCGTGGCGTCCGCGATCGCGCCCGCCCGCTCGTTCCCGGCCCGCAGCACGTCCCTGACCAGGCGACGGTCCTGCGCGTAGGCCTCGCGGCGGGCCCGGACCGGCGCGAGGTACTCGTTCACGGACTCCGTGACGCGGCGCTTGAGTGCCGCGCCTCCCCCGTCCCCGATCTCCTCGGCCACCGTGGCCGGGTCCACGCCCTCGCACAGCGCGGCGAGCAGGACGAGCGAGGAGACCTCGGGGCGGGTCTGCGGCTCGTACGTGATGTGGCGTCGGGCGTCGGTCCTGGCGCCGCGGACGAGGCGCGCGGTCTCGTCGGGCGTGGCCGACAGGGCGATGGCGTTGCCGCGGGACTTGCTCATCTTGGTGCCGTCGGTGCCGAGCAGTAGCGGCGCCGTGGACAGCAGGGCCTCGGGCTGCGGGAAGACCGCAGTGCCGTCGGCGTAGCGGTCGTTGAAGCGGCGTGCGACGGTGCGGGTGACCTCCAGGTGCGGCAGCTGGTCCTGGCCGACGGGGACGAGGTTCGCCTTGCAGAAGAGGATGTCGGCGGCCTGGTGCACGGGGTAGGTGAACATCAGGCCGCTCACCGCGGACTGCCGGGAGTGGGCGATCTCGTCCTTGACGGTGGGGTTGCGCTGGAGCTCGGCGACGGAGACGAGGCTGAGGAACGGCAGCAGGAGCTGGTTCAGGGCGGGCAGGGCGCTGTGCGTGAAGATCGTGGAGCGCTCGGGGTCGACGCCGATGGCGAGGTGGTCGAGGATCAGTTCCTCGACGTGCTCCGTGAGGTTCTCGGCGATGTCGCGGTCGGTGAGCACCTGGTAGTCGGCGATCAGGACGAAGGTCTCGACGCCGAGGTCCTGGAGCCGGACGCGGTTGTGCAGGGTGCCGAAATAGTGCCCGAGGTGCAGGCGCCCGGTGGGCCGGTCGCCGGTGAGGATGCGGAACTGTCCGGGATCCTTGCGGATCAGCTGTTCGAGCTCGGCGCTGCGGTCCTGTGCGGCGGAGGTGCCGAGGGCGTCGGTGGTGCTTCTCATGGTTTCTCTCCCCTGGGTCACGGGCGTCCGCGGGACGGCGTGACCTCCGCTGGGAGGGCGTGCAAAAGGGCCGTCCGGTGGGACGGCCCTTGTACGTGCTCGAGTGTGCGGCCGCCTCTAAGTGAGGCGCCACCAGTTCAGGCACGAAGATCGATGCATGACGCAATCGTACACCTGACGGACCGTGCGGGTCAGGCACCGACCGGCGTGAACCGCACCGGCAGCGCTTGCGGACCGCGCGTGAAGACGCCCTGTTCGACCGGGTCGAAGCCGTCGGCGAGCCGCAGGTCGGGCATCGCGTCGAGGAGCTGGTTCACCCCGGTCTCCACCTCCGCCTTGGCGAGCAGCGCGCCGACGCAGAAGTGCCGGCCGAGCGCGAAGGCGAGGTGGTCGGCGGCTGCCGAGAACGCGGTCGTGGCGGTCAGGTCCTCGCGGAACAGGTCGAAGCGGTCCGGGTCCTCGTACCGGCTCTCGTCGCGGTTGGCCGCGCCGATGAGGCAGGTGACGGTGGCCCCGGCCGGGACGGTGCCGCCGGTCAGCTCGACGTCGACGGCGGACTGGCGCATGATCATGTGGACCGGCGGGGTGACGCGCAGCGTCTCGGCGAAGGCCCGCGGGATCAGGGCCCGGTCCGCGCGCACGGCGGCCAGCTGGTCGGGGTGCGCGAGCAGGTTGGCGAAGATGCTGGCGATGGCCTTGTCGGTGGTCTCGCCGCCCGCCGCGAGCAGCAGGCTGCAGAACGCCTTGATGTCCTCGTCACTCATCCGCACCCCGTCGACCTCGGCGGCGCACAGCGCGGAGAGCAGGTCGTCGCCGGGGTTCTCGCGGCGCTCCTGGATGACCGGGATCATGTACTCGGCGAACTCGACGCGGGTCCGCTCTCCCGCGGCGGCGACGTCCGGGTCGCCCGCCAGGTTGCCGAGGAAGTTGATGACGGCGGTGTACCAGCCGTGGAAGCGGGCGTGGTCGGCCTGGTCGAGGCCGAGCATGTCGGCGATGACGTTGACCGGGAGCCGGGTGGCGTAGTCCGCGACCAGGTCGGCCTCCCCCCGGTTCCTGAACGCGTCTATCAGCTCACGGGAGTTGCGCTCGATGACGGGCAGGAACGTGTCCTGAAGCTCGCTGCCGCGGAAGGCGGGGGCGACGAGCGCGCGGCGCACGGCGTGCTCCCGGCCGCTCATCTGCAGGATGGTCCTGCCGTGCACGGGTTCGAGCTGCCAGTCGTAATTCTCGGTGGTGAACGTCGCCTCTTTGTCCTTGAAGACGCGTTCCACATCGGCGTACCGCGACACGATCCAGCTCTGCGTCGCCTCGTGCCAGAGGAGCGGGGCGCTCTCGCGCATCGCACGGTAGGCGGGGTACGGGTTCGCGGCGAACTCCGGCGAGAGGATGTCGGGGACCTGCGCGGTGGACATGGGGCTCCCTGTGGGGGGTTCAACGGGCGGTAGCCCTCAGACTATTGACCGCCCGTCAGCCCGTACACCCCCGCCCCGTGTCAGCCGTGCGGCAGGATCACCGCACGTCCGCTGATCCTGCCGTCGTGCAGCAGCTGGTATGCCTTGGGGGCGTCGTCGAGCGAGAAGGTCTCGGTGTGCACGGAGACGGCGCCGGCTCGCGCCAGGTCGAGGACCTCGATGAGTTCGGCGCGGCTGCCCCAGTACGGGGCGCTGACGTTGACCTCGAAGTTGGTGGCGCCGAAGCCGACGGGCAGGGTGCCGCCGCCGATGCCGACGATCGTGACGTCGCCCTCGACGGCGGCGACGGCGCCCGCGGTCTCGACGGTGGGCTGGACGCCGACGAAGTCGAAGACGGCCTCGGCGCCGCGCCCGCCGGTCAGCTCCTTGACCTTGCCCGCGGCCGCCGCGTCGGACAGTACGGCCTGGTGGGCGCCGACCGTCCGGGCGAGGGCGAGCTTGTCCTCGGTCACGTCGAGGGCGATGACACGGGCGGCGGTCATCGCGCGAAGCAGCTGGATGGCGACGTGGCCGAGGCCGCCGGTGCCGATCACGACGGCGGTAGAGCCGGGCACCAGCTTGGGCAGCGAGCGCTTGATGGCGTGGTACGGGGTGAGGCCCGCGTCGGTGAGCGGTACGGCAGCGACGGGGTCGAGGCCCTCGATCGGTGTGAGGTGCCGGGCGTCGTCGACGATCATGTACTCGGCCATCGAGCCGGGGGCGCCGAGTCCGGGCGGGCGGATGCCGAGCTCCTCGGCACGCAGGCAGTAGTTCTCCTTGCCCTCCGCGCACTTGGCGCAGGCCCCGCAGCCCCAGGGCCCGTACACGGCGACCGAGTCGCCCTCCACGAAGCCGGTCACCCCGGCGCCGAGCGCGGCGACGGTGCCGACCCCCTCGTGCCCGAGGGTCAGCGGCAGCGCGTAGGGGAAGCTCTCGGCAGGCCAGCTCATCACGGCGATGTCGGAGTGGCACACGCCGGCGGCGGTGACCTTCAGCAGGACCTGTCCGGGGCCGGGCTCGGGATCGGGGACGGTCACGACCTCGGGGGCGTCTCCCACGGACCGGTACTGGAGTGCCTTCATGTTCGGGCTCCTTCGTGGCTGACCCCCGCCACCCCATGCAACCCCAGGCACCCACCGTGCGCACGCCCGCAGACAAAAAAGGACCCCGACCGTACGGGGGAGAACGGTCGGGGCCTGGTTCAAAGTTTAACAGAAAACAGCCGGGGTCCGACGCCGCCTCGGCGCGGTGGGACGTGAGGTCGGACACAACAGTTCATCTGGGTTTCAGAACGTGCTTTTCGGGCGCGAGTGCCACGGGGCGCCACAGCCCATATGGTGACAACAGCCAACTGACGCCCTCCCTCGCCATCGGAGCACTCGTGGCCGAACCCCAGCCCGTCCTCCTCACCCCGCCCGCGAAGGCCGCTGTCTTTCTGGTGGTCACGATCGCCCCGGGCGGCGAGAGCGCCGTCCGTGACACGCTCGAGGAGGTGTCGGGGCTGAGCCGCTCCGTCGGCTTCCGCGACCGCGACGCCGCCCTCAGCTGCATCGTGGGCATCGGCTCGACCGCGTGGGACCGCCTGTTCGGCGGGCCGAGGCCGCGCGAGCTGCACCCGTTCCAGGCGCTCGCGGGCCCCCGGCATCTGGCCCCCGCGACGCCCGGCGATCTGCTCTTCCATCTGCGCGCGCGCCGCATGGACCTCTGCTTCGAGCTGGCCCGCGTGATCATCGGGCGGCTCGGCGCCGCCGTCACGGTCGTCGACGAGGTGCACGGCTTCAAGTACTTCGACGACCGCGATCTGCTCGGCTTCGTGGACGGCAGCGAGAACCCGACCGGGCGGGCCGCTTCGGCCTCCGTGTTCGTGGGCGAAGAAGACCCGGACTTCGAGGGCGGCAGCTACGTCGTCGTCCAGAAGTACGTGCACGACATGGCCGCCTGGGAGGCGCTGCCCGCCACGGAGCAGGAGAAGGTCATCGGCCGCACGAAGACCGCGAACATCGAGCTGGACGACGACGTGAAGCCCGCGAACTCGCACGTCGCGCTCAACACCATCGTCGACGAGGACGGCACGGAGCGGCAGATCCTGCGCGAGAACATGCCGTTCGGCAGCGTCGGCCAGGGCGAGTTCGGCACGTACTTCATCGGCTACGCGCGCACGCCCGACGTCACCGAGCGAATGCTGCGCAACATGTTCCTCGGCGACCCGCCCGGCACCCACGACCGGATCCTCGACTTCTCGACCGCGGTCACCGGATGCCTCTTCCACGTGCCGAACGCCGCGTTCCTCGACGACCTGCCCGAGCCGCCGACCGGCGCCGCCACCGCCGACCCCACTGACGGATCCCTCGGCATCGGCAGCCTCAAAGGAGATGGACGACCATGAGCAGCGCCCCGAACCCGACCCCGAGCAACAATCTGCACCGCGAGCTCGCCCCGATCACGCCCGCCGCCTGGGCCGAGATCGAGGAGGAGGCCTCGCGCACCTTCCAGCGCCATGTCGCGGGCCGCCGTGTCGTGGACGTCACGGGCCCGGACGGCGCCGACCTCTCGGCCGTCGGGACCGGACACCTCGCGGAGATCGCGCCGCCCGCGCCGGGTGTGACGGCGCGGCTGCGCGGCGTGCAGCCGCTGGTCGAGCTGCGGGTGCCGTTCACGGTGAGCCGGGAGGCCGTCGACGACGTGGAGCGCGGCTCCAAGGACTCCGACTGGCAGCCGGTGAAGGACGCGGCCCGCGCCATGGCGTACGCCGAGGACCAGGCGATCTTCGACGGGTACGCGGCGGCGGGCATCGAGGGGCTGCGTGAGCGCACCTCGAACCCGGTCCTGAGCCTGCCCGCCGAGGCCCGCGACTACCCGGACACCATCAGCCGGGCGCTCACCGCGCTGCGTCTCGCCGGCGTGGCGGGCCCGTACGCGCTGCTGCTGGGTGCCGACGCGTACACGGCGGTCAGCGAGACCTCCGACCACGGCTACCCGATCGCCAATCACCTGGGCCGGATCCTGGACGGCGAACTGATCTGGGCGCCCGCGCTGAACGGGGCGTTCGTGCTGTCGAAGCGCGGCGGCGACTTCGAGCTGCGGCTCGGTCAGGATCTGGCGATCGGCTACAGCGCGCACGACGCGCACGGCATCGAGCTGTACTTCCACCAGACCCTGACGTTCCTGCCCTACACGGACGAGGCCGTCGTCGCGCTCAAGGCCTGAGCCCTCGGCCGCCCTCGAACCTCAGCCTCCCTCGACCCTGGCGACGAAGGCGTCCAGGTTGCCGAGCGCCCGCGCCACGCGCTCGTCCAGCGTGAGCGACTCCTCGTAGCGGCCGGCGCGCAGCTTCGGCTGCTTCTTGCCGCGCAGGTACAGGGAGCAGGCCAGGTCGGCGCAGACGTACAGGCCGACCGTGTTGCCGTCGCGGCCGCGCGCTCCGGCGAGCGGCGCGGCGAACAGGGAGACGCCCGACGAGGCGTGTCCGGTGAGGCAGATCTGGCACAGGCTCGACTTCATCGCGCTGGTGCGTCCGCTCTGCGGCACGCGTAGGGTGATGCCGACCGGACCGTCGTCCGTGGGGCGCACGAGGTGGGCGCGCAGCGGCGCGCCCGGGTCCACCCAGCCGAGGAAGTCCAGGTCGTGCCAGGGCAGCTCGGCGAAGTCGAGCGGCAGCCGCATACGGGTCGCCTCGCCCTTGGTGCAGTTCACGAAGGACGAGCGGATCTGTTTGTCGCTGAGTGGTTCCACATCGTGGACCTTACAAAGCCGCTCGCCGATCATGCATCCGGATATCCGCGCACCGGTCAGCCGAGGTTCGGGACCACCGTCACCGGGCACGGCGCGTGGTGCAGCACCGCGTGGGCGACCGAGCCGATACGGGAGCCGATCGCGGTGCGGCGCGCGCGGCGTCCGACGACGAGCAGCTGGGCCTCGGCCGCGACCGAGAGCAGCACCTGGCCCGCGCTGCCGATCTCGACGTGCTCGCGGACCGGCACATCGGGGAAGCGCTCGCGCCAGGGGGCGAGCGCGGCGCCGAGGGCCTTCTGCTCGTACGGCTCCATGCCGCCCGCGTCGTCCAGCAGGGCGAAGGAGCTGGGGCTGTAGGAGAACACCGGCGGCAGGCTCCACGCGCGCACCGCCCGCACGGCGACGCCGCGGGCCTGCGCGGTGGTGAAGGCGAACTCCATCGCGGCGGCGCTGTCCTCCGGTTCGCCCTCCTGCCCGACGATCACGTCGCGCCCGCTCGCCTCCGCCGGGGCGGCGTCGTCCGCGCGGACGAGCACGATGGGCCGCTCCGCCTTGGCGATCACCTGCTGCCCGACCGAGCCGACGATGAATCCGACGATCACGCCGTGCCCGCGCGAGCCCAGCACCAGGGACTCGCCGTCGCGCGCGGCCGCCAGGAGCGCCTCGGCGGGCCCGTCCCCGTCGAGGACGTCGGTGGTGACCGCGAGTCCGGGGTGGTGCTCGGCGATCTCGTGCTCGGTGTCGGAGAGCAGATCGCCCGCCCACTGCGTGAGCGCGGACTCGTCCGCGGCGAGCGCCAGGCTGTCGGGGGCGGGCTCGCCCACGTGCACCAGGCGCAGCGGCAGTCCGCGCCGCACCGCCTCGCGCGCCGCCCAGGCTGCCGCCGCCGCGCTCTCGGGGGATCCGTCCACTCCCGCGGTGATGGGCCGGGTCATCGCACCGCCTCCTCTTCTGTCCGGACTCGGTCTGTCCGGTCTCGTCTAGTGAGCTGTCTGTCCGGGTGCGCCGGTTTTACTCTTCGTACCGGTTCCACTCGTCGCGCCGGGCACTACCGCGTTCTTCGACGGTCGCAGATACCGGTTCCAGCCGCCCGCCGGACGCTCCCCCACCTGCAATTCGCGCAGCCGGGCGAGGACGGCCGGGTCCTGCGCGTCGAGCCAGTCGACGAACTGCCGGAAGGACACGAGCCGGACGTCGCCGCTCCCCGCCTTGTCGGCGATCCGCTTGAGCGCCTCCTCGACCGCGTCCATGTAGATGCCGCCGTTCCACTCCTCGAAGTGGTTGCCGATGAAGAAGGGCGCCCGGTTGCTCTCGTAGGCGCGCTGGAATCCGGTGAGATACGCCTGCGTGGCCTGGGTGCGCCAGCCCGGATAGTTGTGGGCGGGGGCGCGGGTGGAGTTCTTCGACTGGTTGGCGAGGATGTTGTAGTCCATCGAGAGGACTTCGAAGCTGTGGCCGGGGAACGGGATGCCCTGCAAGGGAAGGTCCCAGATTCCGTGCCGTTTGTCCGGCCAGCGCTGAAGACCGCCCGGCGAGGAGGCGTCGTAGCGCCAGCCGAGTTCGCGGGCCACGGGCAGCAGGTTCTCCTGGCCGAGCAGACAGGGTGTGCGGCCGCCGACCAGTTCCTTGTCGTAGTCGAAGGGCAGTGCCGGCTGGTCGTGCCAGCCGGTGTGGGTGCGCCAGGACTTGACGAAGGTGCGGGCCTGTTCGATCTCGCTGCGCCACTGCTTGGAGCTCCAATTGGCGACCGAGCCCGAACCGCCGCAGAAGTGCCCGTTGAAGTGGGTGCCGATCTCGTGCCCGTCGAGCCAGGCCTGGTGGACGTACCTCAGCGTCTCCTTCACGTGCGGATCGCTGAGGTAGCCGATGTCGGAGGCGCCGACGGGGTTGCCCGGCGGCAGGTAGCGGCGCTTCTGTGCCTCGGGGAGCAGGTAGAGCCCGGACAGGAAGAAGGTCATGCGGGCGTCGTGCTGCCGGGCCAGTTCGAGGAAGCGGGGGAACAGGCCGTTGCCGACCTCGCCCGCGCCGTCCCAGGAGAAGACGACGAACTGGGGCGGCGTCTGGCCGGGTTCCAGGGCGACGGGAGCGGCGGGCTGCTTGGGCTGGCGTCCCGTGTACGAGGTCGAGCCGTCGCCGATCAGGCGGGGCAGCGCCTTCTTCTTGGCGCGGCGCTCGGGATGGCGGGCGGGGCCTGCCGGGGGCGGGCTCTCCTTCTCGCCGCCGCTCGTCCCGCAGCCGGCGAGCGTCCCGGCCGCGGCGCCGAGACCGGCACCGAGACCGAGACGTGCCACACGTCTGCGGCTGATTCCGCTGGAACGACCGGCTTCTTCGAATTCCATGGACAACCCAATCCGCGCCCCGGGCGGGGGCGTTGCGCGTCCCCCCGCACGGACACCGACCCCCGCACCGTAGGGCGGATAAACGGACAATTGCCTCATTTGGGACGGCGTGCCGCGGAAAGGGACAGCACTCGCGATGGGCTGCCGGGAGCCGGCGGTTCAGTCCTCGCCGACGACCTTGCCGGGGTTGAACAGGTCCAGCGGATCCAGGGTCTGCTTCACGGCCCGCTGCAACGCGCAGACGGCGGGCCCGAGTTCGCTGCGCATGCCGCCGCGCTTGAGCAGGCCGACGCCGTGCTCGCCCGTGACCGTGCCGCCCGCCGCGATCGCGGCCTGAAGGAGTTCCTCGAAGGCGGCCTGCGCGGCGACCCGTTCGGCCTCGTCGCCGGGCTCGGTGATCAGGAGCGGATGCAGATTGCCGTCGCCCGCGTGCGCGATGGTCGCGATCCGCACGCCGTGCCTGCGCCCGATCTTCTCGATGGTCGCGAGCATCTGCGGCACGGCGGACCGCGGCACGCACAGGTCCTCGGTGAGCACGGGCCCGAGGCGCTCCAGCGCGGGATACGCGAGGCGCCGTACGTCGAACAGGGCCTCGGCCTCGACGGCGTCGGTGGACTGCTCGGCCCACAGCGCGCCCGCTTCCCGGAAGGCGTCGGCGATCGCGCTCGCCTCGGTCTCGCCCGCGTCGCCCGGGGCGTCGACGCGCGCCAGGAGCATCGCCTCGGCGCCGGGCTCGATGCCCAGGTGCTTCCAGTTCTCGACGGCCTCCATGCAGGCCCGGTCGAGGAGTTCGAGGGCGGCGGGCGCGAGGCCCCGGCTCGTGACGAGGGCGACGGCGGAGCCCGCGGCGACCAGGCTGTCGAAGTTGCCGACGACGGTGCGCGGCTCGGCGGCCGGCGCGGGCCGCAGCTTCAGCGTGATCTCCGTGATGACGCCGAAGGTGCCCTCGGAGCCGACGAACAGGCTGGTCAGGTCGTAGCCCGCGACGCCCTTCGTGGTGCGTCGGCCGAGCCGGACCCGGCTGCCGTACTCCCCCGCCGGGCCGCCCATGACGACTTCCATGCCGAGGACGTAGTCGCGGGTGACGCCGTACTTGAGGCAACACAGGCCGCCCGCGTTCGTGGAGACGTTGCCGCCGATCGTGGACCAGGGGGCGCTGGCCGGGTCCGGCGGGTACCACAGGCCGTGTTCGGCGACGGCGGCCTTGAGGTCGTTGTTGACGACGCCGGGCTGGACGACGGCGATCAGGTTCTCGGTGTCGATCTCCAGGATGCGGTTCATCCTCGACACGTCGAGCAGGAGGCAGCCGTCGCTGGCGTTGGCCCCGCCGGACAGACCGGTCCCCGCGCCGCGTGTGACGACCGGTATCCGCCGGTCCGCGCAGACCCGCACCACGGACTCGACCTCCTCGGCGGACGTGGCGCGCACCGCGGCGAGCGGCCGGCCCATCGGCGCCCACTCGGCGTCGTCGTGGCCGAGGGACGCGAGGACGTCCGGGTCGGTGACGAGGGTGCTGTCCGGGAGCGCGGCGGCGAGTTCGCCCACCGTGCCCCTCGTGTCTGCGGTGTCGATGTCGTCCTCCTGAACAGATGTCCCTGAACGGCGCGTTCACGGGTCCGGAACACCATCATGGAACACCGCCTCGCGCCGCCGGACGGCGCGGGTCGCTCAGGAGACGGGGTCGGTCAGGAGACTTGGTCGTTCAGGAGGCGAGGGTCAGCACGGCGCGCACCCGCTTGCCGACCGGGATCTGCTCGACGGAGACGGCGGCGAGCGCGTCCACGATCTCCAGGCCGTGCCCGCCCACGCGCGCCGGGTCCCGCGGGAAACGCACCGGTACGGCGGCGCTGCTGTCGTAGACGGTGACGGCGACGTGCCGCGACGTGCCCTCGAGTTCCAGGACGTAGGGGCCGGCGCTGTGCCGGTCCGCGTTCGTGATCAGCTCGGTGACGACGAGCAGGACGTCGCCGGCCGTCCGCGGGTCGAGTTCGACGCACCACTCCTGGCGGAGCCGGGTGAGAAATACGTCGGCGAACCTGCGCGCGTCGGCCAGGCACCCCTCGTCGCCCGCGTAGTGGGTGGCCTGCATCAGTGGCCCGACTGCCTCGTCGAAGCCGGTGGGGACCAGTGCCCCGTCCATGTACTCGGTCATTCGTGTCTCTTTCACGCCTGCAGGACTCCGCGATGGACACCCGCAGCCTGCTGATACCCCGCTTGAGGCCGCGCAGTCCTGCCGGATTCAACCGGGTGACCGGGCCCCCGGCGCGTCGTTTGAAGGACGACACCGCGTCCCTTCGGACTTCCGGGAGAGGCCAGCCATGCCCCAGCTTCGTCGCGACAGCATTATCCCCCGCTCACGGACTGCCACCGACCAGGCGGAGACGGCCCTGCTCGAGCAGTACACCGGCCTCGTACGCCTCGCCTATCTCACCCTCCCGGCCGCCTTCACCCGTCACCGCCGGGTGCTGTTGGCCCATACCGCCGTACAGCGGGCGCTGCCGGGGCGCCGGGCCGCGGTCGTTCCTGCACCCCGCGTCCCCGACGGCGTCGAACCCGCCGCCGACGCGCTGCGCGTACGGATTCTGCGGACCGCCCTGTCCGCCGCGCACCGGCCGACCGGCTGGCCCGCGGCCCTGCCGCCGCCGCGCATCCTGCTGCCCCGGCTCCCCGTGGTCTGGGGGCTGCGGCTGTTCCCGCGCTCCGGCGGCGCCGAGGAACTCGCGCTGGTACGTGCCCTCTCCGGCGCTTCGGCCGCGGCGCGCGCCGCGTTCGTGCTCCGGCACGTCGACGGCTTGGACGCGGACCGGGCGACGGCGCTCCTGGCCGCGGCCGGGGTGACGCGGGCGGAAGCGGCCGTGCGGGAGTCCGTCGGCCTCGACGCCGAAGCGGGGCCCGCTGCCGCGGCGTTGCTGCGCTCCCAGGAGTTCGACGCCTGCTCCGTGCAGACGCGTCCCACGGATCTGCCGCGCCGCGCACGGCGGACCCGGGCGGCGCTCGCGGCCGGGGCCGTGGCCGTCGTCGCGGCGGCCGCGCTGCTCTCCCCCGGCTCCGCCCCGCGCGAGGAGGCGACGGACAGCGGCGCCCCGGCCCGGGCGTCGCTCGGTGCGGGTGACCTCACCCGCGCCGAGCAGGACACCTGGGCCGACACTTCGCGGGTCGACTTCACGGCATGGCCCGCGCGCGGCGACCGGACCGGCGACACGGCCCTGCTGGACCGGGCGCTGGCCGCGTGGGCCGAGCCCTCCGGCGCCGTGCGCGTCAGCAGGACCCCGGACACGCCCGCAGACCCGGCGCCGCGTGCCCCGCAACTGCTGTTCGCGGGCGACGTCGACGGCCGCACCGTGGTGCTCCTCAGCGACGGCGAACGGCTGGCCCGCTACACCGCACCGGACGGCGACGACCGCGCCCGTCTCGCGCTGGCCCGGGTCGACGACGCCGACGTCACCACGGCCGCGGCCGTGGTCCTGAACCGGGGGCACGGCTTTGCCCGCTACCTGACGGCGCCGTGGATCGCCGAGGCGACCACCCGGGACCTCCTGCGGCCCGACGCTCCGGGACGGCCGCTCGACGTGTCGGACGACGGGGTGACCGACGCCGTGCCCGTCGCGCCCGCGGACGGCTGCACGCGCCGCCCCGTGCTTCAACTGCGGTCCTCGCCGCGCATCGTGGAGGACCACTCGTTCCTGCTCGCCGACCTCGGTGGCCTGTCGCCCGTCCACCTCACGTACACGCCGCTGCCGGGCCACGGCACGCCTCCGCCCCGGCAGCCGCGCGAGGCCACCGGCAGCCAGGCCCTGGTCGCGTGGGCGCGTACCGCCTGCCGGCTCCAGCCGTGGCGGGGCGGCGCGGTACGCGCCGTGAACGCGTGGGACTTCGCCGAGCAGCGACTGCCGCAGGACGCGGGCCGGGCCGTGTGGTCCTGTGTGCGCGCCTCCACATGGCGCGGTCCGGGCGATGTCGCGCTCCTGCTGCGCACCCCCGCCGCGGCCACCGAACCGGCGCGCCTGGTCGGCCGGGCGCGGGCCACGGCGGCGTGCAGCCGGTTCGGTCAGCATGTGGTCTCCGGGACCCGGTGGCGGGCGCCGGACGGCCACTGGTATCTCCTGGCCGCGGGCAGCCGGGCGGTCACCCGGATCGAGGCGAGCGGTGCGGTCACCGAGTCCCGCCCGGGCCGCACCCTGGCCGTCCGCGCCCCCGAGCGCGGCGCCGTCCGGGTGGCGGCGCGACTCGACACCGGCGAGCGGCTTCAGGAGGCGGCACCCGGGCAGCCGTGAGCGCTCGGGGCGGTGCATCCGCCTGCGCTGTTGATGCGGAAGTCGGTCATGGGGCGGACGGTGGTGGAACAGGGGGCGAGCGAGGGAGACACATGGACGCGGAACATGCCGGACAGCGGTGTCTGGTCACCGGGGCGAGCGGCTACATCGGCGGCCGTCTCGTGCCGGAACTGCTGGCCGCCGGTCATCAGGTGCGCTGCCTGGCGCGCTCCCCCGGCAAGCTCCGGGATCATCCGTGGTCCGGCGACGTCGAGGTGGTGCGGGGCGACCTCACGGACCGCGACTCGCTCGGCGCGGCGCTGCGCGGCGTCGACGTCGCGTACTACCTGGTGCACGCGCTCGGTACCGGCAAGGACTTCGAGCGCACCGACCGTGAGATGGCGACGGCCTTCGCCGAGGAGGCCCGCCGTGCGGGGGTGCGGCGGATCGTCTATCTGGGCGGACTGACGCCCGCGGGCGTGCCCGAGCGGGAGCTGTCGCCGCATCTGCGCTCGCGGGCCGAGGTGGGCCACATCCTGCTGGCCTCCGGTGTGCCGACGACGGTGCTGCGCGCGGCCGTGATCATCGGGTCGGGCTCCGCCTCGTTCGAGATGCTGCGCTATCTCACCGAACGGCTTCCGGTGATGGTGACGCCGAGCTGGGTGCACACCCGGATCCAGCCGATCGCCGTCCGCGACGTGCTGCGCTGTCTGGTGGCCGGGGCGACGCTGCCGCCCGAGGTGTCCCGCGCCTTCGACGTCGGCGGCCCCGACGTGCTCACCTACCGCGACATGATGCTCCGGTACGCGGAGGTCGCGCGGCTGCCGCGGCGCGTCGTGATCGGGGTGCCGATGCTCAGCCCCGGCCTGTCGAGCCACTGGGTCGGCCTGGTGACGCCCGTCCCCGCCGCCATCGCCCGCCCGCTGACCGAGTCGCTGCGCCACGAGGTCGTCTGCCACGAGCACGACATCGAGGAGTGGGCGGCGTATCCGCCGGGTTCCCCGATCGGGTTCGACGAGGCGGTCCGGCTGGCACTGCGCCGCGTCCAGGAGGCGCAGGTGGCCACGCGCTGGTCGTCCGCGGCGCTGCCGGGCGCGCCCAGCGACCCGCTGCCCACCGACCCGGACTGGGCGGGCGGCAGCCTCTACACGGACGAGCGCGAACGGCTCGTCGAGGCCTCGCCCGACCGGCTGTGGGACGTGATCGAGGGCATCGGCGGGGAGCACGGCTGGTACTCGTTCCCGCTGGCGTGGGCGGTGCGCGGGTGGCTCGACCGGCTGGTGGGCGGCGTGGGGCTGCGGCGCGGGCGGCGCGACGCGGAACGACTTCGGGTCGGTGACTCGCTGGACTTCTGGCGCGTCGAGGCGATCGAGCCGGGGCGGCTGCTGCGGCTGCGCGCGGAGATGCGGTTGCCGGGGCTCGCCTGGCTCGAGCTCTCCGTGGAGCGGACGGACGACGGGCAGGCCCGCTACCAGCAGCGGGCGCTGTTCCATCCGCACGGCCTGGCGGGCCAGGCGTACTGGTGGAGCGTGGCCCCGTTCCACTCCGTGGTGTTCGGCGGGATGGCCCGCAATATCGCGGCCGCGGCGGAACGCGGTCCCGACGGGGGTGCTCCGTCCGGCCGATCGGTGCATCCGCGTACGTCCTCGGCCGGGAAGGGCTGACACAGCCCGCTTTCGACCCCTGCCCGTCTGGAGCCCTGCCGTGCGTGTCCGTGTCGTCCTGTTCACTTCCGATCTCCGCGTGCACGACCACCCTCCGTTGCGCGCGGCGCTGAACTCGGCGGACGCCGTGGTGCCGTTGTTCGTCCGCGACGCGGGGGTCGCCGGGTTCCTCGCACCGAACCGGGAGGCCTTCCTCGCGGACTGTCTGCGGGACCTGGACGCGGGGCTGCGGGAGCGCGGCGGGCGGCTCGTGGTGCGCTCCGGCGACGTGGTCGACGTCGTCGCCAAGGTGGTGGCCGAGACCGACGCGTGCGCCGTGCACGTCGCGGCCGGCGTGTCCGCCTACGCGCAGCGCCGGGAGGACCGTCTGCGGGACACGCTGGGCCGTCTCGGCTGCGAACTGGTGGCGCACGACGGGGTCGTGACCTGTGTGCCGCCCGGCGCCGTCACGCCCGACTCCCGGGACCACTTCGCGGTGTTCACGCCCTATCACCGGCGCTGGGCGCAGCACGGGCTGCGGGCCGTCGTCCGGGCCCCGCGCGCGGTCCGGGTCCCCGACGGCGTCGGATCCGAGGCGCTGCCCGAGCGGGCGGAGGTGACGGGGGTGTCGCCGGGGCTCGCCGCCGGTGGCGAAGAGGCGGGCCGCTCGCTCCTGACCTCCTGGCTGCGTTCGGGTATCGCCGCGTACGAGGACCGGCACGACGACCTGGCGGGAGACGCCACCTCGCGCCTCTCCCCGCATCTGCACTTCGGCACGGTCGGTCCCGTCGAGGCGGTGCACCGCGCCAGTTCGGCGGGCGGTCCCGGTGCGGAGGCGTTCGTCCGGCAGCTGGCCTGGCGGGACTTCCACCACCAGGTGCTCGCGGCCCGGCCCGCCGCCGCGCACGCCGACTACCGCACACAGCACGACCGTTGGCGCAGGGCGCCCCGGGAGGTCGAGGCGTGGCAGGAGGGGCGCACCGGCTACCCGGTGGTGGACGCCGCGATGCGGCAGCTTCGCCACGAGGGCTGGATGCACAACCGGGGGCGGCTGCTCACCGGGTCGTTCCTCGTCAAGACGCTGTACGTGGACTGGCGGGTGGGCGCCCGGCACTTCCTGGAGCTGCTGGTGGACGGGGACGTCGCGAACAACCAGTTGAACTGGCAGTGGATGGCGGGCACCGGCACCGACAGCCGCCCGAACCGGGTGCTCAATCCGGTGACCCAGGCCAAGCGCTACGACCCGGACGGCGCCTATGTGCGGCGCTGGGTACCGGAGTTGGCGGGCGTCGAGGGCTCCGCGGTGCACACGCCGTGGAAGCTGGCCGGGCTCGACCGGGCCGCGCTCGGCGACTATCCGGACCCGATCGTCGAACTGCCGGACGCGCTCGCCCGGTTCAGGAGGGGCCGGGGGCTCGACTGACCTCCGGGTAGTGGCGCTCGATCTGGTCGAGGGCCTGCGGCAGCGTCGCCGGGTGCAGCGCGCCGCGCACCCCCCTGCCCGCCCAGCCGGGTCCGGCCAGCATCACCGCGGGCTTGCCGCGGGCGCCGCGCACCCCCCAGTGGGTCTCGGCGAGATGACGGGCCAGCGGCAGGGTCGCGGTGGAACGCGCCTGCGCCCACAGCACCACGACGCGCGGCCCGATCCTGCGCACGGCGGCCGACACCGCCTCCACGGGCACCGCCGCGCCGAACATCCGCTGCGGTACGCCCAGTTGACTCAGTCCGGCGCTGAGCGCCTCCAGGGCGAGCACGTGCTGCTCGGCGGGGACGCAGGCAAGGACCAGCGGCGGCAGCGCGAGCGTGGACTCGACGGGGGCGGCGGCGCGGTGCAGGGTGCGCGAGACGTGCCAGGACAACAGGTGCTCGACCTCGACGTACCGGTCGCCCGCCTCCTCCCACTTGCGGCCCACCGCGTGCAGCACCGGCGCCATCACGTCCTGCCAGGCGGCGACCAGGCCGTGCCGCGCCACGGCCTCGGTGAGCAGGTTCTGCACCGTCGGCGCGTCCATGCGGGTCGCCGCGCGGGAGATGCCCCGGCACTGGCGCTCCAGCGTGGCCGGTGAGGCGGGCGCGGCGGGTGCGGGGCGCTGGAGCGGCAGTCCGGCGGGCGGTGTCGCCAGCCGCTTGCCCGCGAGGCGCGCGGCCTCCGCGGGCGGCAGGCCCGTCGTGGTCAGTCGGCACATCTCCTCGACGGCCGCGATGTCCTGTTCGGTCCAGCGCCGATGGTGCCCCGTCGAGCGCTGCGCGGGCCCGAGCCCGTAGCGCCGGTCCCAGCTGCGCAGGGTCGTCGGGGAGACCCCGAGCCGCCTGGCGAGGGCGCCGGTGGTGACGCCCGCCTCCCCCGGTGTCTTCCGTGACTCTGCCGCGTCGCGCGCGTGCTGCCCCTCGTCCATCGGCCCACGATACGACGCACAACCGATGCGGGTTGCCGTGCGGCGGGAGCCGTTTCCAGGATGACCGGACCGCGACCCGGCGGGCACCGCGCTTGTCCGGTCCGGATCGCCGGCAGTCGGGTTCGGGACCGTTTCGAGGAGTTGACGAGGCGTTGAGGATGCCAGGCTTGCTGTCACGGGGCGTCGACCCTCGCGAGGTGTCGGAGGCCGCCCTGGCGGACGGTCTCGCGGCGGGTGACGTCGCCTGCCTCGCCGAGGTGTACCGGCGGTGGGCTCCGCTGGTGCGGGGCCTGGCCCAGCGGGCGCTCGGCGACCGCTTCGAGGCGGAGGACGTGATGCAGCAGGTGTTCCTCGCCGCCTGGCACGGCCGGTCCGGGTACCGGCCCGAACTGGGCCCGCCCTCCGCCTGGTTGACCGGCATCGCGCGGCACCGCGTCGCCGACGCCCTCGCCGCCAGGAACCGTCGCGCTGCGCTGTTCGAGGCGGCGGCCGGTCGGCACGCCGCCCTGGCCGACCGGGAACCCGTGAACGACGCGGCCATGGACGCGGTCGTAGAACGGCTGCTGCTGTCGCAGGAGTTGGCGCGCCTGCCGAGCACGCAGCGCACCGTGCTGTCCCTCACGTTCTACGAGGATCTGACGCAGCCCCAGATCGCGGAGCGCACCGGCTGGCCGCTGGGCACGGTCAAGAGTCATGCCCGGCGCGGCATGCGGCGCCTCGGCGACCGGCTGCGCGGCCGGGGCGAGCGCGGGTGAGATTCCTGGGATCCGGGTGCATCCGTTCGGCCCCTTCGGCCCGAATCCCCGGTGTGCGGCGCACGAGTACGGCCGCACGGACCCGGGCGGCCCAGACCCCGCCGCCCGCCCATCTCAGCGGGGTCGGCGCCGCTGAGGTGGGTATCGGCGGACCGCCACTACAGTCGATGATCATGAACATTGGCTCCGTCCGCCTCCGCGACGTACCCGAGTCCGACATCGAACGCGCCCTGGCGCTCGCCTGTCTCGTCTTCCACGAGTCACCCGACGCCGACCGCCGCAAGCAGCAGGAGCAGATGCTGTCCGGCTGTCTGCGGATCGGCGCGTACGACGGCGAGGAGCTGGTCGGCTTCGCGGCGGCGCATCCCTTCACCGTCTCCGTGCCGGGCGGCGACCTCCCCTGCCCCGGCCTGTCGTACGTCTCGGTCGCGCCCACGCACCGCAGGCGCGGCGTGCTGTCGGCCATGATGTCCGAGCTGTTCGCCCGCTGCGCCGGGCAGGGCGCGCCGCTGGCCGCGCTGTGGGCGTCGGAGGCGGCGATCTACGGCCGGTTCGGCTTCGGCCCCGGCACGTACGGGGCGACCGTGGAGATCGACTCGCGGCGCGCGCTCGCGCTGCGTGTGGCGCCCGACGAGCGTGCGCTGCGCCTGCTCGACTCGGACTCGGTGCCGGCCGTGCTCGCGCCGCACTTCGAGAGGACCCGCGGGCGGCGGGCGGGCCGGCACGCGCGCACGCCCGCGTGGTGGCGCGAGCAGTGGCTGGCGCGACAGGACGAGGAGGACGAAAAGCTCTCACCGCCGCGCGTGGTGGCGCTCGGCGATCCGCTTGCCGGTTACGCGATCTACCGCACCAAGTCGGGTGACTGGTCCGGGGGCGTCGCCGGCCTCGTGAGCGTCGAGGAGCTGGAGGCCGATACGCCCGAGGGGGCGGCGGCGCTGTGGCGGTATCTCGCGGACATCGACCTGACGGGCACGGTGCGCGCGCACGGCAGGCCCCTCGACGATCCGCTGCCGCTGCTCGCGGCCGACCGCGATCAGGTGACCGTGACGCGTGTCGAACCGGCGCTGTGGGTGCGTCTGGTGGACGTGCGCGCGGCGCTCGCGGCCCGCGCGTGGGCGGCGCCCGTTGACGTGGTCCTCGCGGTCCGTGACGCGCGGATCCCGGCGAACGCGGGGACGTTCCGTCTGACCGCGTCGCCGGACGGCTTCTCGTACGCGCCCACGGACGACGCACCCGACCTGACCGTGGAGGCCCGCGATCTGGCGACCGCGTACATGGCGGCGACGCCGGTGGCGGCCCTGGTGCGCGCGGGTCTGGTGGCGGAGCACACGCGGGGCGCGGCGTCGATGCTCGACGCCGCGCTGCGCACGGAGCTACTGCCGCACACCGGCGACACGTTCTGAACTCACGTCACCGGTGGGCGGGTTCAGCACTGCACCTTCTTCAGTGCTCCGTCTTCGTCAGCACTCCATCTTCCACGTGTGCGAGTCGCCGCTGTCGTTGGCCCAGCCGTTGGACGGGATCTCCTGGCCGGGCGACAGACAGACGGTGCCGAAGCCGATGAGTCCTGGGTTCTCGTAGACCTGGACGTGGTCCTTGATGCCTGGTCCTGAGATTCCGTGGTTGGCCCAGGAGGAGTCCTCGTCCTGGATGCCGTCCTCCCAGTCGTGGTCGTCGCCGGACCAGTTCCAGCGCATTCCGGTGTAGTTGGCGTCGGTCCAGGCGCAGAACTCGCCGCTGGGGCACTGGGCCGCGAAGGCGGTCGCGGGGAGGGCGGCGCCGCCGAGGGCGAGGACCGCGGCGGTGACCAGGGCGATCGGGTGCTTCATGAGGTCTGTTCTCCTTGCAGGTTCAGTGGGATCAGTGGGTGGAGGCGTGCAGCACGCGGGTGGACGCGTCGAGCGCGTGGTCCCGCAGGCGCTGCCATTCGGCGAGGTCGGCGCGGTGCCGGGCGCGCACGGAGGCGAGGCTGAGGTCGCGGTGGGCGGCCTCTGGCTTGAGGTTGTTGACGACGGTCGACACCTGGAACCAGCGTTTCTGGTCGCCGTAGAGGGTGCGTTGGGCGGCGGCCAGGCAGCCGTCGGTGTGGGCGCGTACGGGGATGCCGTTCGCGAGGGTCAGGGAGAGTTCGGCGGGCGGGCGGCCGAAGAGGGCGGCCGCGACCCGCTGTTCCTCCGCCCGGTTCGCCGGGTGTCGCCCCGGCCGGGGCGGCGTGAGGCCCTGCCGGGTGAGGCAGCGGTCGGTGAGGGTCTGGGTGGCGGCCCTGATGGTGTCGTCGGGCATGCGGTCGGATCTGTCGGTGCGCTCGGTGGTGCAGCCCGTGAGCGGGAGCAGCGCGGCGCAGGCGAGGACGGCGAGGGCTCGGGTGCGGCGGTTCATGGCGCGCTCAGCCCTGCTCGCACCCCATGGTGGTGTCCGAGACACCGTCGAGTTTTCCCGCCCACTCCCAGTTCTCGGAGTAGTCGTCGCGCCGGATCTCGCGGTAGAGGCAGCCGGTCGAGGTGTAGCTGATGGCGTAGACGGTGCCCGCGACGCGGGAGTCGAAGGAGACGGCGTGCCGCGCCGTCCCGTTCTCCGCGTCGGCGTAGCCGGGCGGTCCGTAGCACCAGGCCTGGCCGTGCATGCCGACTTCGGTCCAGAAGCAGACCTGCCCGGGCGGCACGGCGGCGGGCGCCGCGGCGGCGGTGGGTGCGAGAGCGGCCGTGGCGCCGCCGAGGAGGGAGAGCGTGAGGGTGAACAGCACGGATCTGTGCTTCATGAAGGGTTTCATTCCTGACCCCGGAGTGATCGTTCTTACTGAGCGTGATCACACTGCCCCGGAGTCGGCGCGATCAAGCGCCGTGTCACCCTTGTCAGTGACTATTGGTAACCGGCATGCGACGCCGCGGGCCGCGTCGGCGCGGCTGGGTGCGGGCCATGCGGACCGCGTCGACCGACTCGGCGAGGAGTTCGTACTCCGTGGTCTCGTCGCGGGTCGCGATCCTGACGAGTCGCCCGGAGGCCAATTCCTCCGCGACGCTCTCCTGTTGCTCCGGGTCGGCGCACCAGGCCCGCAGCTGGTCCGGCACATCGGGCGCGTCCTCGGCCACGGGCGTCAGCGCACCCTCGGGTAAGTGGGGCTGGCCGGGTCGCGGGTCGAGGCGCTCCGCCATCCACATGGCCCGGTCGCGCAGCCACCACAGGGCCAGCGCGATGGTGGGGGCGCGATATGTGCCGAGCGGAACACCCACGCGCCGGCCGCCGCAGATTCCGTACGCGGTGACGTGGCACAGGAATTCGTCGTGCACGGTCTCCCCCATTGCCTGGCGCCCGACTGCATTGACTGTTGTGCCAAACGTTCAGTGATCCACCGCAACGGCGGGAATGTGCGGGGCAATTGGCCCGGGCCACGCCGTCTTCGAGCAAAGTTCAACCGTTCCCTGATCAAGTATCGGCACTTCAGAGACACTGTCACCATGGCTTTTACGCCAGTCTCCGGGCATATTCACGGTGCGCGTTGGCCGAAATCCTCCAGTTCGGAGACACTGCACGCATGCGCTCACACGACGTACTCATGGACGGCTACAGCCGCATTCGGGAAGAGGTGCACGCGGCCGTCGAGGGACTTTCCGCCGACGCGCTGAACGAGCGCCCGGAGGACACGGCGAATTCCATTGCCTGGCTGATCTGGCATCTCACCCGCGTGCAGGACGACCATGTCGCCGACGCCGCGGGGCTGGAGCAGGTCTGGCTCGCGGGCGGCTGGGCGGAGCGTTTCGAGCTGCCGCTCGACGAGTCGGACACCGGGTACGGGCACACACCGAAGCAGGTCGGCCAGGTGCGGGTCGCCTCGGGCGAGCTCCTCGTGGGCTATTACGACGCGGTGCACGAGCAGACGCTCGGGTTCCTCGGCGGCCTGAAGGACGCCGACCTCGACCGTGTCGTCGACGAGGGCTGGGATCCGCCGGTGACACTGGGGGTACGACTCATCAGCGTGCTCTCGGACGACCTTCAGCACGTGGGACAGGCCGCCTACCTGCGCGGACTGAGCTGAGCCCACCGGCTTCGCGCCCTCCTCAGCGGCGCCGGACCTCCCGTCCGGCGCCGCTTTCGTGCGTGCCAGAGGTCTTGACAACTCCATTGGTCTGAACCAACTTTGGCGCACACACGGTGGCCACCGTTCACATCCGCAGCATCCCCACCTCTTCCCAGGAGGCTCCCCCGTGGACCGTGCACGCCCCCGCAGACGCAGACCCGGCCTCGCGCTCGCCGTTCTGGCGGCCGCCTCGCTCGGCGTCACCGCGCTCGCCTCTCCCGCGCAGGCCGCCGACGTCAACGTGGCCAAGAACGCCGGCTTCGAGTCGGACCTGAGCAACTGGACGTGCACCGCGGGCAGCGGCTCCGTCGTGTCCTCGCCCGTGCACGGCGGCACGAAGGCCCTGAAGGGCGCCCCCTCGGGCCAGGACAACGCGAAGTGCAGCCAGACCGTCGCGGTGAAGCCGAACTCGACGTACACGCTGAGCAGTTGGGTGCAGGGCGGGTACGCCTACCTCGGCGCGAGCGGCACCGGCACCACCGATGTGTCCACGTGGACGCCGGGCGGCTCCTCCTGGCAGCAGCTCACGACGAGCTTCAAGACCGGCGCGAACACGAGCTCCGTGACGGTCTACACGCACGGCTGGTACGGGCAGAGCGCGTACTACGTCGACGATGTGAACGTCTTCGGCCCCGACGGGGGCGGCGGCTCGGATCCGGTGGTGGTCCCTGCCGCGCCCACGGGGCTCGCGGCGGGCGCGACCACCGCCTCGTCCGTCGGCCTGTCCTGGTCCCCGGTCTCCAATGCCACCGGCTACAACGTGTACCGGGACGGCACGAAGGTCGCCGCCGTCACGGGCGCCTCGACGACGGTCACCGGCCTGACGGCCGACACCGCGTACAGCTTCCAGGTCACCGCGACGAACGCGGCGGGCGAGTCCGGGAAGTCGGCGGCGGTGAGCGCGCGGACCGCCGCGTCGGGCGGCGACCCCGGCGGTGGCACCGTGCCCAAGCATGCGCTGACCGGGTACTGGCAGAACTTCGACAACGGCGCGACGGTGCAGAAGCTGCGGGACGTGCAGTCGCAGTACGACATCATCGCGGTCTCCTTCGCCGACGCCACCACCACGCCCGGTCAGATCACTTTCAACCTGGACCCGGCCGTCGGCTACGGAGGTGTCAGTGACTTCAAGGCCGACATCGCGGCCAAGCACGCGGCGGGCAAAGCCGTGATCCTGTCGGTGGGCGGCGAGAAGGGCACCATCTCCGTCAACAGCGACGCCTCGGCGACGGCGTTCGCGGACAGCGCGTACCAGCTGATGCAGGAGTACGGCTTCGACGGCGTCGACATCGACCTGGAGAACGGCCTCAACTCGACGTACATGTCGAAGGCGCTGCGCCAGCTGTCGGCGAAGGCGGGCGGCAAGCTGGTCCTGACGATGGCGCCGCAGACCATCGACATGCAGTCGACGTCCGGCGAGTACTTCAAGACCGCGCTGAACGTGAAGGACATCCTCACGGTCGTCAACATGCAGTACTACAACAGCGGTTCGATGCTGGGCTGTGACGGCAAGGTCTACAGCCAGGGCTCCGTGGACTTCCTCACGGCGCTCGCCTGCATCCAGCTGGAGGGCGGCCTCGACGCCTCGCAGGTCGGGCTCGGCGTGCCCGCGTCGACGCGCGGCGCGGGCAGCGGCTACGTGGCCCCGTCCGTCGTGAACAACGCGCTGGACTGTCTGGCGCGCGGCACCGGCTGCGGCACGTTCAAGCCCGCGAAGACCTATCCGGGGCTGCGCGGGGCGATGACCTGGTCCACGAACTGGGACGCGACGGCGGGCAACGCCTGGTCGAACGCGGTCGGGCCCAAGGTGCACGCGCTGCCGTAGGGCCGGGACGGGCCGGTGGCACGACGCCGCCGGCCCGCACGGGTGTCAGCCGCCCATGAAGAGCATCGTGCCGTCGGGGCCCAGCGCCTCGACGCGCGCGCCGTGTTCGACGGTGCGGCTGACCGTGCAGTACTTCTCGTGGGTCAGGCGGATGCCGCGTTCGAGCGCCTCCGCGGCGTCCGTGTCCCCCTCGGGCAGGTCGATCTCGTAGGAGACGCGGACGGAGCCGACCCGCCCGTCGTCCTCCGGCCGTGACGCGGACTCGACGGTGATGCGCAGCGCGTCGTGCGGCACGGTGCGCGCCGTGCGGTCCACGACCAGGCCGCCGCAGCCACCGAGGGCGGCGAGGAGGAGTTCCACGGGGGTGAAGGAGGGCTGGGCGCCCTCGCTGTCGGCGGGGGCGATGCGGACCTCGGCGCCGCGATCATTGCGCGCGGTCCAGTCGCGGTCGCCGTTGCGGACGGTCTCAATGCGGTAGTCGGCCATGCCGGAACCGTAACCAGCGGCGGGCTGTGCGCCCCGCAGCGCCCCCGGGGTGTCGGGGCGGCGGGTCGGGGAGTCCGCGTGCCCCACGCCCACGGACTCCCCGATGGTGCTCCCTCCCCTGGCGACCGCTGCCCGAGTGCGCGGCCGCCGTGCCGCAGAGTCTGCCGGGGACGGCCGCGGAGTTCATCCCGCACCCCCGGATTTCGGTAACTTTACGTATTGAATCAGTGGCGAGAAGTTACGGGCCCGTGGCGCCACATCCCGTACATACGGCGGGAGTCGAGGCGCGGGCCGCTCCGTCTGGCGTGATCCCTTCACTTCAAGTACGGCCGGATCACTGCGCCTGCGCGCGACCCTCCAGACGCTCCCCGCAGCGGGCGCAGAACCGGGCGCCGGCATCGTCGGCTGCGCGGCCGCACGCCGCGCACACGAGCGGCAGCAGGCAGGGCGCCTCGCCGCCCTCGGCCGTGACCTGCGATTCGGCGCGGCGGATGGCCATGCCGGGCCGCCTGCGGTGCGCCGTGAGATAGACGAGCCCGTCATCGCCCGCACTGACCGAGCGCCGCTCGCCGCGCGGCACGAACGCCAGCGTGCCGGGCGCCAACCCCGCCTCCTCGCCCGCCCGGTGGAGCGTGCCGTGGCCCTCCACGACGACGAGGAGCACGTCGAGCTCGGTCTCCACGTATCCGTCGCCGCCTCCGCCCGGCCGCAGGCGGACCACGTTGGCATCGAGCTGGCGGGCCGCGCCGTCGAGCCGCCAGAGGGCGCCGGTCGCCTCCGGCGCGGCGGCGCTCAGTACGTCGGCGAGGGTGACGTGGGCTGCGGGCATCGGTCTTGCTCCCCTGGCGTGGCGCGTCTGATCGTGACCGTTCAATTCTCCCGCACCGCAACTCTCTCTGTTCAAACAGTAGACTCAGCAACACTGTTCTGCAATTCTCCAACAACTGAACGCAAGAACGTGATGCACGTCCTTCAATTCGCTCACAACGGCGCAGGGACAGGAGAGGCATGTTCGGACAGTGCGTGTTCAGATCCAGAGGGAGACGGGGATGGCGGGGGGCCGCGGTGGCGTTCCTCGTGTGCACCCTGGCGCTCCTCGGCCTGCCCGCCGTGACCGCGCAGGCCGCGGGCGGGCCCAATCTCGCGGCGGGGGCACAGGCCAAGGCGAGCAGCGCGAAGCCGGACTACGGGGCGGGGAACGTCTCGGACGGCAACTCATCGACGTACTGGGAGAGTTCGGGGGCCGACTGGCCGCAGTGGGTGCAGGTCGACCTGGGGTCCACGGCCCGCGTCGACGAGGTGACGCTGCGCCTGCCGGCCGCATGGGAGAGCCGGACGCAGACGCTCTCGGTGCAGGGCAGCGCCGACGGTACGACGTTCGACACACTCAAGACCTCGGCGTCGTACACCTTCTCGCCCGGTTCGGGCAACACGGTGGACGTCTCCTTCCCCGCCACCCGGGCGAGGTACGTACGGATCGCAGTCACCGCCAACACCGGCTGGAAGGCCGCCCAGTTGGCCGAGCTGGAGGTACACGGAGCCGCCGACTCGTCGGCGAATCTGGCGCGCGGCAAGACGTTCACGGCCAGCTCCGTGACGCAGACGTACGCGGCCGCCAACGCGGGCGACGGCGACCTGTCGAGCTACTGGGAGAGCAAGAACGACGCACTCCCCCAGTGGGTCCAGGTGGATCTCGGCGCGTCGGTGCGGGTGAACCGGGTCGTGCTGCGCCTGCCGCCGTCCTGGGAGACACGGACGCAGACGCTCGCCGTGAAGGGCAGTGTCAACGGATCGGACTTCACGGATCTGGCGGCATCGAAGGGATACGAGTTCAGCGCGGCGGACGGGCAGCGGCAGAGCATCACGTTCGACTCGGTGACCACACGCTACGTACGCGTGCTCGTGACGGCCAATACCCGCCAACCAGCAGGTCAGCTCGCCGAGTTGGAGGTGTACGGCCCCACGACGGGAGACACCGAGGCACCGACGGCGCCCGGCGACCTCGCCTACACGGAGCCCGCGTCCGGCCAGATCAAACTGACGTGGAAGGCGTCCACGGACAACGCGCGGGTCACCGCCTACGACATCTACGCGGACGGGCAGCTGCGCGCCTCGGTCGACGGGGACACCCTCACGTACACGGACACGCAGCCCGCGTCGGCGACGCTCACGTACTACGTGCGCGCCAAGGACGCGGCGGGCAACCAGTCCGCGAACAGCAACTCCGTGACCCGCAAGGGCGATTCGGGCGACACGCAGGCACCCACCGCGCCCGGCACCCTCTCCTTCACCGAGGAGACGAAGGGCCAGGTCAAGCTGGACTGGCGGGCCTCGACCGACAACGTGAAGGTCACCGGCTACGACATCTACGCGAACGGCAAGCTCCTCACGTCCGTCGCCGGTGACACCACTTCGTACACCGACACCCAACCCGCTTCGGCGACGGTGACGTACTACGTGCGCGCCAAGGACGCCGCCGGCAACCAGTCCGCGAACAGCAACTCCGTGACCCGCAACGGCTCGACCACCGAGTCCGCGAACCTCGCGGTCGGCAAGCCGCTGTCCGCGTCGTCGTCCGTGTACTCGTACGTGGCGCAGAACGCGGTGGACGACGACACCAGCACGTACTGGGAGGGCGCCCCGGGCTCGTACCCGAACAGCCTGACCGTGAAGCTGGGCGCGAACGCCGACGTCTCCTCGCTCGTCCTGAAGCTCAGCCCGGACGCCGCATGGGCGGCGCGCACGCAGAAGATCGAGGTGCTCGGACGCGAACAGAAGGCGTCGGAGTTCACACGGCTCGCAGAGCCGAAGGAGTACCGCTTCGATCCGTCGAGCGGCAACAAGGTGACGGTGCCGCTGACCGCGCGCGTCGCGGACGTACGGCTCGTCTTCACCGCCAACTCGGGCGGATCGGCGGGCCAGTTGGCGGAGTTCCAGGTACTCGGCGAGCCCGCCCCGAACCCGGACCTGGTGGTCTCGGGCATCACGGCGAAGCCCGAGACACCGGTCGAGTCCGACAAGATCACCCTGTCGGCGACGGTCCGCAACGCGGGTACCGAGGCCGCCGACGCCACCGACCTCGACTTCACGCTCGGCTCGAAGAAGGTCGGTACGGGTTCCGTGGGCGCGCTCGCGGCCGGTGCGTCCGCCACGGTGAGCGCGGACATCGGCGCGCACGAGGCGGGCTCGTACCAGGTCGGCGCGGTGGTCGACGCGAGCAAGCTCGTCGTGGAGCGCGACGAGGCGAACAACGCGTACACCAGCCCGACGAATCTGGTCGTGAAGCCGGTGACGAGCGCGGACCTGGTGGCATCTCCGGTCGCCTGGTCGCCGAGCGCGCCCGCCGAGGGTGACACCGTCAGCTTCTCGGTCGCCCTCAAGAACCAGGGAAACCAGGCGAGCGCGAGCGGCGGGCACGACATCACGCTCACCGTCACGGACTCCGGCGGGAACGTCGTGAAGACACTCACCGGCTCCCACGACGGCGCCATCGCCGCCGGTGACACCACGCAGCCCGTGAAGCTGGGCACCTGGACGGCGGGCAAGGGCAGGTTCACGGTGAAGACGGTCATCGCCGACGACGCGAACGAGCTCGCGGTCAAGCGCGCCAACAACACCTCCACGCAGCCCCTGTTCGTGGGCCGCGGCGCGAGCATGCCGTACGACATGTACGAGGCGGAGGACGGCACGGTCGGCGGCGGCGCGAAGGTCGTCGGCCCGAACCGGACCGTCGGCGATGTGGCCGGCGAGGCATCGGGCCGCAAGGCGGTCACGCTCGATTCGACGGGCAGCTACGTCGAGTTCACCACGAAGGCGCCGACGAACACGCTCGTCACGCGCTTCTCGATGCCGGACGCGGCGGGCGGCGGAGGCAAGAACTCCACGCTGAACGTCTATGTGGACGGCCGGTTCCTCAAGGCCGTCGACCTGACGTCGAAGTACGCGTGGCTGTACGGCTCCGAGACAGGTCCGGGCAACTCGCCGGGCTCCGGCGCGCCCCGGCACATCTACGACGAGGCGAGTCTGCTGCTCGGCACGACGGTCCCGCAGGGCAGCAGGATCCGTCTTCAGAAGGACACGGCGAACGACTCCACGTACGCGATCGACTTCATCAACCTCGAGGAGGCGAAGGAACTCCCCAACCCGGACCCGGCGGCGTACGCCGTGCCGAACGGGTTCTCGCACCAGGCGGTGCAGGACGCGCTCGACAAGGTGCGGATGGACACGAGCGGCAAGCTCGTCGGTGTGTATCTGCCGCCCGGTGACTACGAGACGTCCAACAAGTTCCAGGTGTACGGGAAGGCGGTGAAGGTGGTCGGCGCGGGCCCGTGGTTCACGCGCTTCCACACGCCGTCCTCGCAGGAGAACACCGACGCGGGCTTCCGGGCCGAGGCGAGCGCCAACGGGTCGACCTTCGCCCACTTCGCCTTCTTCGGGAACTACACGTCGCGGATCGACGGCCCGGGCAAGGTCTTCGACTTCTCGAACGTCGCCGACATCACCATCGACGACATCTGGAACGAGCACACGGTGTGCCTGTACTGGGGCGCCAACACCGACAGGATCACCATCAGGAACTCCCGGATCCGGGACACGTTCGCCGACGGCGTCAACATGACGAACGGGTCGACGGACAACCACGTGGTGAACAACGAGTCGCGGGCGACCGGCGACGACAGCTTCGCCCTGTTCTCGGCGATCGACGCGGGCGGCGCGGACGAGAAGAACAACGTGTACGAGAACCTGACGTCGCTGCTGACCTGGCGGGCCGCGGGCATCGCCGTGTACGGCGGCTACGACAACACGTTCCGCAACATCCTCATCGCGGACACCCTCGTCTACTCCGGAGTCACCATCAGCTCGCTCGACTTCGGCTATCCGATGAACGGCTTCGGCACGGGGCCGACGAAGCTGGAGAACACCTCGATCGTCCGCTCCGGCGGCCACTTCTGGGGCGGGCAGACCTTCCCCGGCATCTGGATGTTCTCGGCGTCGAAGGTGTTCCAGGGGATCCGTGTCAATGACGTCGACATCGTGGACCCGACCTACAGCGGCGTCATGTTCCAGACCAACTACGTGGGAGGGCAGCCCCAGTACCCCATCAAGGACACGATCCTCACGGACGTGACGATCTCCGGCGCCCGCAAGAGCGGTGACGCGTACGACGCGAAGTCCGGTTTCGGTGTGTGGGCGAACGAGATGCCGGAAGCGGGCCAGGGCCCGGCCGTCGGCGAAGTCACCTTCCACAACCTGAAGTTGAGCGACAACGCGGTGGACATCCGCAACACGACGTCCACGTTCAAGATTGAATCGCTGCCGTAGGCGGTCGTCGACACAGCAGGATGGGGTGGCCGGGCGCTCATGCCCGGCCGCCCCTTCTTGCCACCAGGAGCCACCCATGCACCGCCATGCCTCGTACGCCCGCATCTCGACCGCGCTCGCGATCCACGACGACCGCCGGCTGAGGGACATGGTCGAGGCCGCACGGTCCGGCGGGGCAGGGATCGGCGGGCGCTCCGGCGTTCTCGATGTCGACGGCACTCCCGTGTTCGTGAAGCGGGTGCCTCTCACGGAACGGGAGTTGAGGCCGGAGCATCTGCGCTCGACCGCGAATCTCTTCGGGCTCCCGGACTTCTACCAGTACGGCGTGGGTTCGGCCGGGTTCGGGGCGTGGCGGGAGCTGGCGACGCACGTGATGACCACGAACTGGGTGCTGTCCGGCGCCCACGACGGGTTTCCGCTGATGTACCACTGGCGGATCCTGCCGGACGCGCGGCCCGACGGTTTCATGGACCAGTTCGGCGGGATCGACGGGGCCGTGGCCCACTGGGAGAACTCCCCCGCCGTGCGCGGACGCCTGGAGGAGCTGGCGGCGGCGCGCCACAGTCTCGTGCTGTTCCTGGAGTACGTACCGGACACGCTCGCGGGATGGCTCGCGGCGCGGGGTGACGATGTCGCCGCGTACCGCTGGGTGCTGCGGGAGCTGGGACGCGGCACCGGGTTCCTGAGGCACCAGGGCGTCGTGCACTTCGACGCGCACTTCGGCAATCTGCTCACCGACGGCGAGCGGATCCTCTTCGCGGACTTCGGCCTCGCGCTCAGCTCCCGGTTCCAGCTCTCCGCCACGGAGCGCGATGTCCTCGACCGGCACCTCCCCTCGTACGACTTCTTGCTGACACTGAGCCATCTGCGGCGCCACCACCTGCCTCCGACCGCTCCCGACGCGGTGCGCGGACTGCTCGCTCCCCACGCGCCGGCGCTCGCGGTGTTCGACGGCTTCGTCGAGCGTCTGCTGGGCGACGGCAAGCGGACGCCGTACCCGGCCGAGGACATCGCGGAGACACAGGCCTAAAAGAACGACAGTTCCATTACGGCCGATCTCTTGCTAGGGTTCCAACACGCCTTAACGGAACTGGCAATCCATTAGCAGGGAGATCGTCATGGAGTACCGACAGTTGGGAACGTCCGGCCTGAAGGTTCCGGCGCTGAGCTTCGGGGCCGGAACCTTCGGCGGGCGCGGGCCGCTGTTCTCCGCCTGGGGCACCGCCGGGGTCGACGAGGCGCGACGGATGGTCGACATGAGCCTGGAGCACGGGGTCACCCTGTTCGACACCGCCGACGTCTACTCGGACGGAGCCTCCGAGGAAGTACTCGGCGCCGCCCTCAAGGGCCGTCGCGACCGGGCGCTGATCTCGACGAAGGCCGCGCTTCCGACCGGCGACGGGCCGTACGACGCCGGGGTGTCGCGCTCGCGGCTGATCGCGTCCGTCGACACCGCGCTGCGACGCCTCGACACGGAATACATCGACCTGTTCCAGCTGCACGCGTACGACGCGAGCACACCGGTCGAGGAGGTCCTGGCCACCCTCGACGACCTGGTCCGGGCGGGCAAGATCCGCTACACCGGCGTCTCCAACTATGCGGGCTGGCAGCTGATGAAGGGGCTCACGGCGGCGGACAAGCACGGGCGCCCGCGCTTCGCCGCGCACCAGGTGTACTACTCGCTCGTCGGCCGGGACTACGAGTGGGAGTTGATGCCGCTCGCCAAGGAGGAGGGGGTCGGCGCCGTGGTGTGGAGCCCGCTCGGCTGGGGGCGGCTCACCGGGAAGATCCGGCGCGGGCGGCCGCTGCCCGCCGACAGCCGACTCCACCAGACAGCGCAGTTCGGGCCGCCGATCGAGGACGAGCACCTGTACCGGGTGGTGGACGCGCTCGACGAGATCGCCGAGGAGACCGGGCGGGCGATCCCGCAGATCGCCATCAACTGGCTGCTGCGCCGCCCCACCGTCTCCACGGTGCTGATCGGCGCCCGCAACGAGGAGCAGCTGACGCAGAACCTGGGCGCCATCGGCTGGGAACTCACGCCGGAACAGGTCGCGAAGCTGGACGCGGCGAGCGAGACCAAGGCCCCGTACCCGTACTACCCGTACCGGACCCAGGACGGGTTCCGACAGCTGAACCCGCCGACCGTGTGAGTCGCCCCGAGGTTCCACCCAGAAGGGTGTCAATGTTGGGTTGACACTCCAGAGGTGTCAACCTACGGTTGCATCATGACCAATTCCGGCGGCAACACGCCTTCCGTTCGCCTCGACGACCTCATCGACGCCATCAAGAAGTCCAACACCGACGCCCTCGACCAGCTCCAGAACGCCGTCATCGCGGCGGACCACCTCGGCGACATCGCCGACCACCTGATCGGCCACTTCGTCGACCAGGCCCGCCGCTCCGGCGCTTCCTGGACCGACATCGGCAAGAGCATGGGAGTCACCCGGCAGGCCGCGCAGAAGCGCTTCGTGGCCAAGGGCTCCGAGTCCGGCCTCGACCCCAGCCAGGGCTTCAACCGCTACACCGACCGCGCCCGCAACGTGATCGTCTCCGCACAGAACGAGGCCCGCGCCGCGAGCAACGCCACGATCACCCCCGCACACCTGGTGCTCGGCCTGCTGCACGAGCCGGAGGGTCTCGCGGCCCGGGCGATCGTCGCGCAGAACGTGCTCCTGGACACCGTGCGGCAGGCCGCGACGGCCGAACTGCCCGCGAAGTCCGACGACATGCCGGCCCTGGTGCCGTTCGACGCGGACGCCAAGAAGGCCCTGGAGCTGACGTTCCGTGAGGCGCTGCGCCTCGGCCACAACTACGTCGGCACCGAGCACATCCTGCTCGCGCTCCTGGAACACGAGAACGGTTCGGGGCTGCTCGCCGGCCTCGGCATCGAGAAGGACCAGGCGGAGTCGCAGGTCCTCGCGGTGCTCTCGGAGATCGTGAAGAACCAGCAGGAGTCCGGGGAGGACTGAGCGTCCTCCCGGCACACGACCGTCCGGAACCCGTCTCCCGCCCGTGCCGCCCGTTTTTCTTCATAGGCGCAGGTGGGAGACTGCTTCCATGACTGCTGAGCGCTCAGGAACCCCCGCCCTGCCGGGCGATCTCATCGACGTCGACGAGCTGATCGAGGCGTACTACGCGCGCGAGCCCGACGTCACGCGCCCCGAGCAGCGCGTCGTCTTCGGCACGAGCGGCCATCGCGGCTCCAGCCTCGACGGGGCCTTCAACGAGAAGCACATCGCGGCGATCACCCAGGCGATCGTCGAGCACCGCACCGCGGAGGGCATCACGGGCCCTCTCTTCATCGGTCCGGACACGCACGCCCTGTCGCTCCCCGCCCTGAAGACCGCCCTCGGCGTCCTCGCGGCGCACGGCGTGCGGGTGCTGGCCGACGCGCACGAGGACTTCGTCCCGACACCCGCGCTCAGCCACGCGATCCTGCGCTGGAACCGGGACGCGTCGACCGAGCGCGCCGACGGCATCGTGATCACGCCGAGTCACAACCCGCCCCGCGACGGCGGCTTCAAGTACAACCCTCCGCACGGCGGCCCCGCCGACTCCCGGGCCACCTCGTGGATCGCCGATCGCGCCAACGAGCTGCTCGAGGACCCGACGTGGACGCCGCGCACGGTCGCCGACGCGGCCTGGGAGCCGTACGACTTCCGTGAGCGCTACGTCGAGGACCTCGAGGACATCATCGACATCGACGCCATCCGCGCCTCCGGTGTGCGGGTCGGCGCCGATCCCCTGGGCGGTGCGAGCGTGCACTACTGGGCGCGGATCGCCGAGAAGTACGGGCTCGACCTGACCGTGGTGAATCCGGAGACCGACCCGACGTGGCGTTTCATGACGCTCGACTGGGACGGCAAGATCCGGATGGACCCGTCGTCGGCGCCCGCGATGGCCTCCGTGCTCGCCCGGCGCCACGACTTCGACCTGCTGACCGGCAACGACGCGGACGCCGACCGGCACGGCATCGTCACCCAGGACGCGGGCCTGATGAACCCGAACCACTATCTGGCCGTCGCGATCCACTACCTGTTCAGCCACCGGCCCCAGTGGTCGGCGTCCGCGGCCATCGGCAAGACGCTCGTGTCGTCCGCCGTCATCGACCGGATCGCCGCCTCGCTCGGCCGCGAACTCGTCGAGGTCCCGGTCGGGTTCAAGTGGTTCGTGCCGGGTCTGGTCGACGGCTCGGTGGCGTTCGGCGGCGAGGAGAGCGCCGGGGCGAGCTTCGTCCGCAAGGACGGCAGCGTGTGGACCACCGACAAGGACGGCATCCTGCTCGCGCTGCTGGCCGCCGAGATCACCGCGGTCACCGGGAAGACGCCCTCCGCGTATTACGCCGAACTGGCCGCCGAGCACGGCGCGTCGGGCGCCGCGTACGCGCGCATCGACGCCAAGGCGACGAAGGAGCAGAAGGCGCGGCTCGCGAAGCTGACCGGCGACGCGATCACCGCCGACACCCTCGCGGGCGAGCCGATCACGGCCCGCCTTTCCGAGGCGCCGGGCAACGGCGCGGCCATCGGCGGCCTCAAGGTCACCACCGAGAACGCGTGGTTCGCGGCCCGGCCCAGCGGCACGGAGGACGTCTACAAGATCTACGCCGAGTCCTTCCACGGCGCCGAGCACCTCGCCCAGGTGCAGAGCGAGGCGCAGGCGATCGTGGACGCGGCGCTGAGCTGACGTACGCCCTCAGTCGGTCTCCCGGGTCTCCGCGATTCCCGGGAGGTCGGCGACGCCGTCCAGCACGTAGCTGTGCGGGTGGGCTTCGAGCTGCTCACGGGTGAGCTGCCCCGTGAGCACGCCGACCACGACCGCCGCGCCCGCGTTGAACCCGGCCTCCAGGTCCACGACCGTGTCGCCGGCGACGAGCACCTTCCGTACGTCGACGGTCCCGGTCTTCTCCATGGCGCGCTGGATCATGTACGGGGCGGGGCGGCCGCGCGGCACCTCGTCGGAGGTGACGACCGCGTCGAGGTTGCCGCCCTCCTCTGTGGACCAGCCGAGGGATTCCAGCAGCGGCAGCGCCACGTCCGCGCTGAAACCGGTGGTGAGGGCGACCTTGATCCCCCGGGCGCGCAGCTCCGCCAGCGCCTTGTCGGCGTGGGCGATCGGCTCCGGCGGCCGCTTCGCGTAGCTGTCTCGCAGGTGGGCGCGGAACGTCTCGTACTGCTTCTCGACCAGGTCCGCGTCGGGGGTGCCGCCGCCGATGCGGACGAGCGCGGCGATGGCCTCGCGCTTGTCGGTGCCCATCCAGGTCTGAAGGTCGACCGGGTCGACGCGGACTCCGGTGGTCTCGACGGCGTGCCGCAGCGCGTCGTACACGGCCCCGTGCTCGTCGATGGTGGTGCCTGCCATGTCGAAGACGGCGAGTTCGATCACTGCTGTTCCTTACGTGCGGTGCGGGTGTCTGCGGTGCCGCCGCGAGCGGCGACGGTACGGCCGTCCATGGTGTTCTCGATGGTGAACGTGGCCATGGACGGCAGATAGCGGTCGTCCGCGTACTCGACGGGCCTGCCGTCGCCGGTGTACGCCAACCTCCGTACGCGGAGCAGGGGCCGGCCGGGCTCGACGCCGAGGAGCTCGGCGTCCTGGGGGTCGGCCGCGACGGCGTCGATGGTGTGCCACGCTCGGTGCAGGTCGACGCCGCAGGAGGTCAGGGCGTCGTATACGGAGCCCTTGTCCGGGTCGACCGTGAACAGGTGGAGGCCCACGTCGAGGGCGAACGTGGACCGCTCGACCATCGCGGGCACCCCGTCGAGGTGGCGCAGCCGGACGAGGTCGACGCCCGGCGCGCCCTCGTCGAGACCCAGGCGCGCGGCGGCCTCGGGGCTCGCGCGGCGCCGGGCCACCTCCACGGTGTGCTGCCCCGGGGTCCGCCCGATGGACTCGGCCCACTGCGTGAACGACATCAGCGAGGCGAACGGCTGGGAGGGGGTGACCCTGCGGGCGACGGGCGGCTTGCCGCGGCCGCCGACCAGATGGCCGTCGGCCCGCAACTGCGCGAGCGCCTGCCGCACGGGGCCGCGCGAGGTCCCGAACTCCTCGCACAGTTGCGCCTCGCTGGGCACGGGCGCCCCTTCGGGCCACTCCCCCGCCTCGATGCGCCGCCGGAACTCCGCGCCGAGCCGCTGGTGCAGCGGCCCCTCCTCACCACTTGTCTTCACAACTTGAGTTTCTCAGCCCGAGGACGAGCCGGGCAAGGTCAATCTCGGCGCACAGCTGGTAAACAACGAGAAAACTTGTATAGACAACCCTTGCGGGCAGCGGCGGGCGGTCCGCAGGGTTGGTGTCATGAACAACGCATCAGCGCCATCCACCGCCCTCCCCTCCGGCCGCAGCGATCTCGTCGTGGTCGGCGCCGGCATCGTCGGCCTCGCCCACGCCTTCGAGGCGGTGCGCCGCGGGCTCAGCGTCACGGTGGTCGAGCGGGACCGGCGGCCGGTGGGCGCGTCCGTGCGCAACTTCGGTCACTGCTGCGTCACGGCGCAGCGCGGCGAACTCCTCGACCTGGCGCTGCGTTCGCGCACCGGCTGGCTGGACGCCGCAAAGTCGGCCGGGCTCTGGGCGCCGGAGGCGGGCGCTCTCGTGGTGGCCCGGTCGGCGACCGAGCTGGCGGTCCTGGAGGAGCTGCGCGAAGAGCGCGGCGCGGACGCGGTGCGACTGCGTACGCGCGACGAGGTGGGCGAGGAACTGGGCCGCTCCGCCGAGGGCCGCGACGACCTGGTCGGCGGCGCGCTGCTCCCCGCCGACCTCCGGGTCGACCCGCGCGAGGCGGCACCGCGGCTCGCGCAGTGGCTCGCCGAGCAGCCCGGCGTGACGATCGCCTGGGGCACGAACGTGGTCGGCGTGGAGTCCGGCACGGTGCACACCAGCCGCGGTCCGGTGCACGGGGACCGGGTCCTGCTCTGCGTCGGCCACGACCTGGACCGGCTGTATCCGGAGCAGGCCGAGGCCCACGGCATCGAACGCTGCCGCCTGTCGATGGCCCGGGTGGCCGCGCCCGACGCCTTCCACACGGACTCGGCGGTCCTGACCGCGACGTCGATGCTGCGCTACGACGGCTTCACGGCGATGCCCTCGGCCGACCGGCTGCGCACCGAAGTCATCGGCCACAGTCCCGAGCTGCTGGACGTGGTCGCCAACGTGATGTTCACGCGGCTGCCCGACGGAACGGTCCTGGTCGGCGACTCGCACGCGTACGACGCGACGGAGATCCCGTTCCAGGACGAGGGCACGACGGAACTGCTGCTGCGCGAGGCCTCGCGCGTCCTGGGCGTTGCCTCGGTGCGGGTCACGGAGCGCTGGCAGGGCGTGTACGCCAGCAGCCCCCGCGGCCCCCTGCTCGTACGCGAGGTGGCGCCGGGCGTCCGGGCGCTCTCGGTGACCTCGGGGATCGGCATGACGCTGTCGTTCGGGCTCGCGGCGGCGACCTTCGACGGGTCACTTGCTGAGACGGCGTCGGGCCCCGCGCAGGATTGATCAATTCTTTGCCCGTGGCCGGATCGCTCTGGTCGCCCAAGGCAACTTCTTCCGGGAGGCCCCCGCCACAAGGGATTTGCGAAGGGGATCATTCCGATTGGCGCCACGACCGGCGGCTGAAACCGCTCGGTCGGGCGCCCTCTGCGTGTTACGGGCACATTGACCGACCCCGCCGCCATGACACACGCTCGACACATAGATGCCGTGTACAACTTGTTGTCCCGGTTGGCCACGGCCGTACGGCGAGCAGGAGGAAGCGTTATGTGTGGCATCACCGGCTGGGTTTCCTTCGACCGTGACCTGCGGGCCTCGGCCGAGACAGTGAATGCGATGACTCAGACCATGGAGTGCCGCGGTCCCGACGACCGCGGCACCTGGATCGAGGGCCCCGCGGCCCTCGGTCACCGCAGGCTCGCCATCATCGACCTGCCGGGCGGTCGGCAGCCCATGACCGTGGAGACCGCGGACGGGAACGTCGCCCTGGTGTACTCGGGCGAGACGTACAACTACACCGAGCTGCGCGCCGAACTGGAGACTCTGGGCCACGAGTTCCGCACGGACTCCGACACCGAGGTGGTGCTGCACGGCTACCTGGAGTGGGGCGAGGACCTGCCCGAGCGCCTCAACGGCATGTACGCGTTCGCCGTCTGGGACGGCCGTACCGACAAGCTCGTCATGATCCGCGACCGGATGGGCATCAAGCCCTTCTACTTCTACGAGACCCCGGACGGCGTGCTGTTCGGCTCCGAGCCCAAGGCGATCCTCGCCAACCCGCTCGCCGCGCGCCGGGTCACCCTGGACGGGCTGCGCGAGTTGTTCACGCTCGTGAAGACTCCGGGGCATGCCGTGTGGGACGGGATGAACGAGGTCGAGCCCGGCACCGTCGTCACCGTCGACCGTGCGGGACTGCGACAGCGCGCGTACTGGACGCTGGAGACGAAGCCGCACACCGACGACCAGGAGACGACCGTCGCCCGGGTGCGCGAGCTGCTCGACGACATCGTGCGCCGCCAGCTCGTCTCGGACGTGCCCCGCTGCACGCTCCTGTCCGGCGGCCTCGACTCCTCCGCGATGACGGCGATCGCCGCCCAGCAGCTGGCCGGTCGGGGCGAGACGGTGCGCAGCTTCGCCGTCGACTTCCTCGGCCAGGCCGAGAACTTCGTCGCCGACGAGTTGCGCGGCACACCCGACACCCCCTTCGTGCACGACGTGGCGCGTGCCTCGGGCACCGACCACCAGGACATCGTGCTCGACTCGAACGCCCTCTCCGATCCCGAGGTGCGCGCCCGCGTCATCCGGGCACGCGACCTTCCCGCGGGCTTCGGCGACATGGACGCCTCCCTGTACCTGCTGTTCAAGGCGATCCGCGAGCAGTCGACGGTCGCCCTGTCCGGCGAGTCGGCGGACGAGGTGTTCGGCGGCTATCTCCAGTTCTTCGACGAGGAGGCCCGGGGCGCGGAGGCGTTCCCGTGGCTGGTGAGCATGGGCCGGCACATGGGTGACGACTCGGACGTGATCAGGCCCGAGCTCGCCAAGCGTCTGGACCTGGAGGCGTACACCGCCGACAGCTACGCCGAAGCGGTGCGCGACATCGAACGCCTGGAGGGCGAGAGCGACTTCGAGTACCGGATGCGCCGCATCTGCTACCTGCACCTGACCCGCTTCGTGCGGGTCCTGCTCGACCGCAAGGACCGGGCGAGCATGGCGGTGGGCCTTGAGGTGCGCGTCCCGTTCTGCGACCACCGGCTCGTCGAGTACGTCTACAACACACCCTGGGCGCTGAAGTCCTTCGACGGGCGCGAGAAGTCCCTGCTGCGCGAGGCGACGGCGGACGTGCTGCCGACCTCCGTGTACGAGCGGGTCAAGAGCCCCTACCCGTCGACACAGGACCCGAAGTACGCGCTCGCGCTTCAGGAACACGCCAAGGAGCTGCTCGCGAAGCCCTCGCACCGGGTCTTCGAGATCGTCGACCGGGACCGGCTCAGCGCCCTCGCCCACCGCGAGACACCGCAGATCATGCAGGCCTCGCGGCGCGGCCTGGAGCGCACGCTCGACCTGGCGCTCTGGCTCGACATGTACGACCCGGAGCTGGTTCTGGACTGACAACGGAGCCGAAAACGGGCTGGCCCCGGGCGTCGTACCGTGTATAAGATCCGCCGCAGCATCGCGTGCCGGTCACCGACCGGGTGAGGCATGGAGGTGCCGGAGTTGCCTTCTGGAGGCAATCCACCATGGCAGTTCAGCTCAATCACACCATCGTTCACGCCCGGGACAACCGGGAGTCCGCCGAGTTCCTGGCGCACATCCTGGGACTCGAAGCAGGGGACGCATGGGGCCCGTTCATCCCGCTCGAACTGAGCAACGGCGTGACCCTCGACTTCGCGACGATCCCCGCCGAGTCCATCGTCATGCAGCACTACGCCTTCCTCGTCACCGAGGAGGAGTTCGACGGAATTTTCGGGCGCATCAAGGCCGCGGGGCTCACGTACTACGCGGACCCGCACGGCAAGCAGCCCGGCGAGATCAACCACAACGACGGGGGCCGCGGCGTGTACTTCACGGACCCCGCGGGCCACGGCATGGAAGCGATCACGCGCCCCTACGGGGGCGGTGAGCAGTAGGACCGGGATCGGGTGGGGCCGTGGCCTTCGGGCCCGGCCCCACCGTTCGTTCCGGGGCCGGTCAGCTGTCCTGGAGCACCCCGAAGACATTGCCGTCCGCGTCCTTCAGGGACGCGATCCGTCGGCCGGGGCCGACCTCGGTGACGTCCTGGACGACCTCGGCGCCGGACTCGACCAGGGACTTGACGGTCCCCGCGATGTCATCGACGGTCCAGTAGCCCACGGGGCCCGTCATGCCCTGCTGGTGCCCGTTCGGATTCAGACCGAAATGCTGTCCCGCCACGTCGTAGCCCACGTAGTACGCCTCGTCCGAGGACGGCTCCACGCCGAGCAGCTTGGTGTAGACGGCCTTGGCGGCGGCGAGGTCGCGGACGGGGGCGATGATCGTGTGCTGACCGCTGGTCATGGGGTACTCCTTCGATCGATACGTGACTCTCACTGCTACGACACCCGCCACCACGGATGTGTGACAGCTTCCGGGAAGAAATTCCGGAAGCGTTCCCCGACCGCGCTCAGCCGAAGTTCGTCACGTCCAGAAACAGGAACACCGTCCCGACGACGAACGCCGCGATGCCGAGCGCACCGAGGGCGAGCGCCGTCCGCCTGGCCGGGCGGCAGACCGCCTCGGCATCCTGCTGCCGGACCGAAGCCCCGCACGGGAGCGCCGCAAGACCGTAGGTCACCAGTCCCGCGGTACCGACCGTGAGGCCGAGTCCGAGCCACGTCACACTCGCGGACATAAAGGACATGAGTCCGATTTTGCGCCCGTTCGTGGGATCCCGCTATTCAGAGTGTGACTGCCCGCACACGCGGTGCGGGCGGTTCAGCGTTCCTCGTCCATGCCGGGCACGGGCGCGCCGGACGGGAAGCCGGACGCGGTGTAGGCGTCGTAGAGCTCCTTCCACGGCGGCGTCGCTCCCGTGTGGTCCTCGGTCGGCGGGTCACCGCGGTCGGCCGCGTCGAGGGCGAGCAGGCAGACCTCCCAGCCCGCCGCGTTGCGCGCCGCCGCGTCCACGCTCTGGAGCACATTGGTGAGCGTCAGGTGCGTGCCGCCGTCGCCGCGCTCCTCCAGGTCGTAGCGCAGTTCGTCGCCTCCCCACGTGAAGGAGAAGTGCCGCGGGGGCTCGGCGTCGACGACGGTGCCCACGGACTCCGGCAGGTTCGGATCGTCGAAGAAGCGGATCGTCGCTCCCGGGCTCAGCTCCGCGGCCTCGAACTTGGACGGGAACCAGTGCGCGAGGTCGACCGGGTCCGTGACATACCGCCAGACGCGGTCCACCGGCTTCTCGTAGGTGCGGGTGAACCGGACGGCGGGACGGCCGTCGTCCAGGGTGAGGTAGCTGCCGGTGGTGGTCGTCATGCCTGCGCCTTCCTTGCCATCACGGTCAATGCACACTGCGACCTTCTCATCGGCCACTGACAGGCGCCTCCGCCGCGGTGGTGCGCGGGCCGTTCCTCGGGCAGGCTCGGGGCGCACGGATCGTGTTCGACCCCGGAGGGAGCCCCCACATGCCCGGCAACGCCTCGTACGGCAAGAAGGCATTCAAGCGGTCCCGCAGCCATTTCACCGACCGGATCACCGCCGACGGCCGCGACGGCTGGCCGGTGGAGGCGGGCCGCTACCGGCTCGTCGTGAGCAAGGCCTGCCCCTGGGCGAGCCGCGCCCTCGTGGTGCGCCGGCTCCTCGGCCTGGAGGACGCGCTGTCGCTCGCGGTCGCCGATCCCATCCAGGACGACCGCAGTTGGCGCTTCACTCTCGACCCGGACGACCGCGACCCGGTGCTCGGCATCCGCTACCTCAGCGAGGCCTACGACGCGCGGGAGACCGGGTATCCGGGCGGGGTCAGCGTGCCGGCGATCGTCGACGTGCCGTCCGGGAAGCTCGTCACCAACGACTATCAGCAGCTGACGCTCGACCTGGAGACCGAGTGGACGGCGCTGCACCGGGACGGCGCGCCCGACCTGTATCCGGAGCCGCTGCGCGACGAGATCGACGAGGTGATGGACGGCATCTACCGGGACGTGAACAACGGCGTGTACCGGGCCGGGTTCGCGAGCGAGCAGGACACCTACGAGGAGGCCTACCGGGACGTGTTCGCGCGCCTCGACACGGTGTCGGAGCGGCTCGCCGGGCAGCGGTATCTCGTCGGCGACACCATCACGGAGGCGGACGTGCGGCTGTTCACGACGCTGGTCCGCTTCGACGCCGTCTACCACGGCCACTTCAAGTGCAACCGCAACAAGCTGGCCGAGGACCCGGCCCTGTGGGCGTACGCGCGCGACCTGTACCAGACGCCCGGCTTCGGGGACACGGTCGACTTCGACCACATCAAGCGGCACTACTACCGGGTGCACACCGGCATCAACCCCACGCGGATCGTGCCACTCGGCCCGGACCTCTCCGGCTGGCAGAGCCCGCACGGCCGGGAGAAGCTGGGCGGGCGCCCCTTCGGGGACGGCACACCACCGGCGCCTCGATAGGCTCTGCGCGTACGTCCCGCCCGGTCACGGAGTCGCCATGTCCCGCCCCCACGTGTTGTTGTCGGCCGCAGTCTCGCTCGACGGATGCCTCGACGACACGGGGCCCGAGCGGCTCCTGCTGTCCGGCGCGGAGGACTTCGAGCGGGTGGACTCGGTGCGGGCGGCGAGCGACGCGATCCTCGTCGGGGCGGGGACGCTGCGCGCGGACCGTCCCCGGCTGCTGGTGAACTCCCCGCAGCGGCGCGCCAAGCGGGTGGACGACGGGCAGCCCGCCTACCCATTGAAGGTGGCGGTGACCGCGTCCGGGGACCTGGATCCGGGTGACCCGTTCTGGACGACGGGCGGCGAACGGCTCGTGTACACCACGAAGTCGGGCGCTTCGCTCGCGCGCACGCGCGTGGGTGGCGCGGCGGACGTGGTGGAACTCGGCACGCACCTCGACTGGGCGGCGCTCCTGGACGACCTCGGCGCGCGCGGGGTGCGGCGGCTGCTCGTCGAGGGCGGCGCGCGCGTGCACACCCAGTTGCTGCAACTGGGCCTCGCGGACGAACTGCGGCTCGCCATCGCCCCGTTGGTGGTCGGCGAGCCGGGCGCGCCGCGCCTGTTCGGGCCCGGCTCCTATCCCGGCGGGCCGCGCAGCCGGATGCGGGTGCTCGGCACGGAGCGGGTCGGGGACGTGATCGTCACCCGGTACGCGCCGACCGTGCCCGGGACCTCGGAGGCGGCCACGGCCGCGGACCGGCACTGGCTGCGCCTCGCCTGCGAACTGGCCGCCGAGTGTCCGCCGTCGACGACCGCGTTCAGCGTCGGCGCCGTGGTCGTCGCGGACGACGGCACGGAACTGGCGCGCGGCTACTCGCGCGAGGGCGAGGACCCGGTCGTGCACGCCGAGGAGGCCGCGCTCGGCAAGCTCGCCGCCGACGACCCGCGCCTGGCCGCGGCCACCGTGTACAGCAGCCTGGAGCCGTGTGCCCGCCGCGCCTCGCGACCCAAGCCGTGCGCCCGGCTCATCGTCGACGCGGGGGTGCGCCGGGTGGTGACGGCGTGGCGGGAGCCGGACACCTTCGTGCCGGGCGCCGACGGGATCGGGCTGCTCGCCTCAGCGGGCGTCACCGTGGTGGAGGTCCCGGAGCTGGCCGACGCGGCGATGCTGCCCAACCGCCACCTTGTCACGGCCGCTCCGTAGCGGGTACGCACGCGTGCCGAGCCGCACGACCACGACGGCCGCGAGGCCGAGGACGAGTCCGACCGCCGTGCGTGCCCCGAAGGGCTCGCCGAACATCAGGGCTCCCCACACGGCGGTGACGGGGGCCATCAGGAACATCAACGTGTTGACCTGCGTGAGGCCGCGGCGCCGCAGCACGAGCCAGTAGAGGCCGTAGCCGCCGAACGTCGACAGGCCGACGAGCCAGGCGACCGCCAGCCAGAAGGACGGCTCGGCGGGCGGCGCCGCCTCGCCGAGCGCGACGGCGAGACCGGTGAAGACGACGGCGCTGGTGGCGCAGTGCACGGTCAGCGCGACCATCGGTTCGACCCGGGTACGCGAGCGGCTCTCCACGAAGGTGGCCGCGACCAGCGACAGCATGCCGAGGAAGGGGACCCCGTAGGCCCACCACGGGACGCCGGTGACGGCGCCCGCGTCGGCCGTGGTGACGACCACGACACCGGCGAGCCCGAGGCACAGGCCGAGCCACTGGCGGGCGGTGACGTACTGCCGCAGCAGCGGTCCGGCGAGGGCTCCCGCGACCAGCGGCTGGGTGCCGTCGATGAGGGCGGTGGTGCCGCTGGAGACGCCGAGCTGGATGGCGTAGTAGACGGTGAGCAGGTAGCCGCTCTGCGAGAGGGCGCCGATGACGGCCTGCCGGCCGACGGTTCGCGCCCCGAGGCCGCGCCACCGGTCCCTGCCGGCCGCCAGCGCGACGGCTCCCAGGACCAGCGCGAGCGGCAGGAACCGCCACATGAGCGTGGTCACGGCGCTCGCGTCACCGGCGCCGAGTTTGGCCCCGATGAAGCCGGAGCTCCAGGTCAGGACGAATCCAATGGACAGAAGGACGTTCATGGCACGGCCACCGCCTCGCGTGGTCGGGTTCAGGTCAAGGGCCCCACGGCCCGGGTATACCGATCTGTTTACTTCTCGCCACTATACAGATCGGTATAGGCTGGATGCATGCCTACTTCGACGAACCCCGCCCCGCCGGCCGTCGACCCCGACCGGCCCGACCTCACCCCCGCCGCGCGCAGGGTCCTGGAGACCGCCTCGCGGCTGTTCTACGAGCGCGGCATCCACGCGGTCGGCGTGGACCTGATCGCGGCGGAGGCGGGCGTCACGAAGAAGACGCTCTACGACCGGTTCGGCTCCAAGGAGCAGATCGTCGTCGACTATCTGGCGACCCGCGACGCCCGCTGGCGCGCCTACCTCGCCCAGCACCACGAGAACGCCGAACTCTCCCCCGCCGACCGGGTACTGGCCGTCTTCGACGCCTCCCAGGAGTGGATGCGCGACAACAGCGGCAAGGGATGCAGCATGGTCAACGCGCACGCGGAGATCAGCGACCCCGCGCACCCCGCCTACGCGGTGATCACGGGGCAGAAGCGGTGGATGCTGGAGCTGTTCACCCGGCTCGCCGGGGACGTGGCACCCGACGCCGCGAGGGAGTTGGGCCGCTCGCTGATGCTGCTGCACGAGGGGGCGCTGGTCTCGGACGGTCTGGACGTGTTCCCGGACGCGTTCGGGCGGGCGCGCCGGATGGCCGCGTTCCTGTTGTCGGCGGCGAAGGAGGCGCGGTGACGGCGGCGACGTGGGAGGCCGGGGCGCCGGGTGTGCTGCGGCTTCCGTCGGGGCGGCTCGTGCGCGGCAGAGGGCTGCGCGATCCGCTGCCCGGCGGCCCCCTGCCCACGTACGGCGTCTACCTCCTGGGCGCCGAGCCCCCGGCCGTGGACTGGGAGTCGACGTGGCTGCGCTGGCCCGACTTCCGGCTCCCCGCCGACCGGGCACGCGCGCGTGCCGTGCTCACCGATGCGTGGCGGCGCTGCGCGCACGAGCGGCTGGAACTGGCCTGCGCGGGCGGACGCGGTCGTACGGGGACGGCTCTCGCGTGTCTAGCGGTGCTGGACGGAGTACCCGCGGACGTGGCCGTCGCCTACGTACGCGAGCACTACAGGCGTGAGGCGGTTGAGACGCCGTGGCAGAAGCGGTACGTACGAAGGTTCGCGGCTTCCTGAAAAGGGCGTGATCAGCGCCCTCCGTGGCATTTCGTAGTCATGGGAAGGAGGCCTCCCCATGACGACGAGGTCCGTACTGCCCCGGTGGGCGAGGGTCGCGCGACTGCCCCTGTGGGCGAAGGCGGCGGTCGTGCTCTTCGTGGTGCTCGCGGTCGTGCTCACCGGCCTTGGCATGGTGCACCGCCTGGGCGACGTGTTCGGCACCGAGACGCACGACCGCTCGGGCCCCGCGCTGCTCAAGTCCGTGCGGGACCTGAGCCGTTACGACGCCGCGGCCGGGAACTACCAGGTGGTGGTCGACCTGGACAAGGACTCCAAGTACCTGCCGGACGCCATCCAGGGCACGCGCACGCTCTACGTCGGCGCGGGCAGCGTCAACGCGTACGTGGACCTGGGGCGCATCGACCCGGGCGATGTCCGCGTGAACGACGACCGCACCTCCGCGACGCTCCACCTGCCGCACGCCCGGCTCGCCGCCCCCGTGCTCGACACCGACCGCTCGTACGCCGTGGCCAAGCAGCGCGGGCTGCTCGACCGGCTCGGCGACCTCTTCTCCGACAACCTGGGCGACGAGAAGGCGGTGCGCCAACTCGCCGCCCGGCACATCGGCGAGGCCGCGCGGAACAGCCACCTCACGGGCCGCGCCGAGCGCAACACGACCGAGATGCTGCGCGGCCTGCTGCGCTCCCTGGGGTTCCGTGAGGTGAACGTCTCCTACGGGACGTGACCAGGGTCCTTCGGAAGGGGCCTGGCGCGGTTGCCCGGGCTAGCGCAGATGGCGGGCGAAGAAGGCGGCCGCGTCCTCCCCCGCGGACTGCGGGACGCCCGTGTGGCCGCCCATGTTGGCGAGCAGCGTCTTCTCCTTGGAGGCGAAGGCGTCGAACAGGTCGAGGGCCGCCTGCCGGTCGTTCCCCTCGTCGTCCCACTGCAACAGGACGTGCAGCGGAATGGTGACCCGGCGGGCCTCCTCGAGGATGGCGCGGGGCACGAAGCTTCCGGCGAAGAGGCCGGCGGCCACGATCCGTGGCTCGACCACCGCGAGGCGGACACCGATGGAGATCACGCCGCCCGAGTAGGCGACCGGGCCGCCGATCTCCGGCTGCGCGAGCAGGGCGTCCAGGGCAGCCTGCCACTCCGGGACCGACTTCTCGACGAGCGGCAGGATGACGGCGTCGATGATCTCGTCGCCGACCTGCTCCCCGGCCCGCACGGCCCGCCGCAGGTCGGCGCGGGCCTGTTCGGCGGCGGGCAGGCGGGGCCGCTCGCCGCAGCCGGGGAGTTCGATGGTGGCGGTGGCGAAGCCGTCCGCCGCGGAGCGCTGTGCCCTGCCCACGAGCCGCGGGTACATCCTGTTCAGACCGAGCGTGGGGTGACCGAGCAGGATCAGCGGGACCGGAGTGGATGCCGACGCGGAGGCGGGCGTCCACAAGAAGCCGGGGATGTCCCCGAGGGTGAAGGCGCGCTCGACGAGGCCGTCGTCGAGGCGCCGTTCAGAGGTGACATGCATGGTCGTGCCTTTCGGGAGAGCGCGGATACGGCGCTCCCGGGCGACGACCTATCGCCCGACCGTGACCCCGAAGGAGAGCACCCACGTCGATTCGTTCACGGGTACCACCTCCTCGGTCTCTCGCACGGCCTCCGAAAGGCTAGCACCGGACACGGACCGCCGCCCCGCACACCCGCACCCGCCTCTCCCCCGCGCTCAGGTCGACCTCCAGAAGCGAGGGGCGGCCCATGTCGTGCCCCTGGTGCAGCGTCAGGTGTGCCTCGTCGGGCACGAGTCCCAGTGCGCGGGTGTACGCGCCGAAAGCGGCGGCCGCGGCGCCGGTGGCGGCGTCCTCCACGACACCGCCGACGGGGAACGGGTCGCGTACGTGGAAGGTGGTCGCGTTCTCGCGCCACACCAGCTGCACGGTCGTCAGGTCGAGCCGGCGCATGAGGGCCAGCAGGGCATCGAAGTCGTAGTCCAGATCGGCCAGCCGCTCGCGGGTGGCGGCCGCGAGGACCAGGTGCCGCACGCCCGCGTAGGCGATCCTCGGCGGCAGGTTGGGGTCCAGCTCCTCGGCCCGCCAGCCGAGCGCGGCGAGCGCCTCCCGCACGTCCCCCTGGGCCGCCTCGTCCACGTGCGGCTCCACGCTGGTGAGCGTGGCCTTGAGGACGCCGTCCGCGCGGCTGACGGCGACCGGCACGAGCCCGGCCGCGGTGTGGAATTCGAAGTCCCCCGTGCCGAACTGCTCGCCGAGCGCCACCGCTGCGGCGACGGTGGCATGGCCGCAGAAGTCGACCTCCGCCTTGGGGCTGAAATACCGCAGCGTAAAGGCCCGCTTGTCCTGCGGATCGGGTCCCGGCGTGAGGAACGCGGACTCGGAGTAGCCGAGTTCGGCGGCGATCCCGACCATCTCCGGCTCGCCGAGCCCGGTCGCGTCGAGCACGACACCGGCGCCGTTTCCGCCGTCCGGGCTCGTCGAGAACGCGGTGTAGTGCAGCACTTCGGGGGCCGGGGTCGGCGCGGTGTTCGTCATGGAGGCAGAGCCTTTCACGCGGGTGTGCTGTCGTGGGTGCGGTCTGACGAACGCACCAACACCCGCCGCCCCGCGCCGGATTCCCGGGTCAGTGCCGTGTCATGAGGCGCACGTGAAGTTCCTGTTCCTGGTCACCGGAGGCGGCGCTCGCCTCGGTGAGGGTGAAGGCGTTCGCCAGCGCCGCGCGCACATGGTCCAGTGCCTCGGGGCCGCCCTGGATGTCCGCGGTGACCGCCTCGGCCAGCGGCCTCGGTTCGGAGGGCTCCGGCAGGCCGGCGGCGTCCACGGTGGTGAGCCAGACCGTCGCGTCCTCGTCTGGGCGCTCCGTGGGCGTGCGGTCCGAGGGAAAGGCCGTGCACAGCACGCGCAGGACCGCTGCGGCGTCCTGTGGTGTGCAGTCGCTGAGGGCCACGCCCACCACCGCGGGGGCGAAGCCGTTGACGGGAGGCGTGTCGGTCATGGTGCTGCTCCCTGTTCGTCGCCGGTACCCGGACCTGGGTCCGTGGTTCTTGCGGGTACCGGCGACACGGCGGGTCAAACCCCACGTCAGGAGGCGCGGGTGCCGATGACGATCGTGGCGTGCAGGTCCTCGTTCGCGACCACGCGCGCGTGCAGGCCCGCCGAGCGCACGGCCGCCTGTGCCGCGGCGGCCTGGCGTTCGCTCGTCTCCACGTAGAGGTGTCCGCCGGGGGTCAGCCAGTCCGGGGCCTCGCCCGCCACCCTGCGCAGCACGTCGAGGCCGTCGTGCCCGCCGTCGAGGGCGATGCGCCGCTCGTGCTCGCGGGCCTCGGGCGGCAGCAGTGGGACGTCGCCGGTGGGGACGTAGGGCCCGTTCGCCACCAGGGTGTCGACGCGGCCCCTGAGGTCGGCGGGCAGCGGTGCGTACAGGTCGCCCTCGTGGACCTCGCCGCCGAGCGGGGCGAGGTTGCGGCGGGCGCAGCGCGCGGCCGCGGGGTCGAGGTCGGCCGCGTGCAGCCGGGCCGGGCGGCGGGCGGCGAGAACGGCGGCCACGGCTCCCGTGCCGCAGCACAGGTCGACGACGACGGCGCCGGGTGGTGTGCGGGCGAGGGCCTGGCGGGCCAGGAACTCGGTGCGGCGGCGCGGCACGAAGACGGTGGGGTCGACGGCGACCCGCAGCCCGCAGAACTCGGCCCAGCCGACGACGTGTTCCAGGGGGAGTCCGCTCGCGCGGCGCTCGACCATGGCGGCCAGTTCGGCGGCGTCGCGGGCGCTGGACCGCAGGACGCGCGCCTCGTCCTCGGCGAAGACGCAGCCGGCGGCGCGCAGGGACGCGACCACCGAGGCGGTGTCGGTGGGAAGGGGGGAGCCGGTCGAAGGGGAAAGCGGCATAAGGGGGTGGCCTCTCGGGATGCCGAGGGGGCTCCCGGTCACCGCACGGCCGAGGCCACGCTCAGCGCGAGCGGGCGGGGCGTACGGCGGGAGAAGGGAGCTCCCGACCTGTCACAACGGTGATCGGACTCACCTCCTCGTTCCTTCGCGGTGCTGCACGGAGCGGCCACATTACCCCACCGAACACCGCGTCCGATTGCCGCCAGCACACCCCGCCGGAGCCGACGAGGCTGGTGTCCTGGCCGCTACCGCCCACCTACGGAGACGTACCGCGATGACCGGCACCACCACCGCCCCTCAGACCCGTGTGGAGACTCTCGACTGGGCCGCCCTCGGCGCGGAACTCGACGCGTTCGGGCACGCGCTCACCCCTGATCCCGTACTCACCGCCGACGAGTGCCGGTCCGTCGCCGCGCTCTACGACGACGTGCACCGGTTCCGGTCGACAATCGACATGGAGCGCTACCGGTTCGGACGCGGCCAGTACCGCTACTTCGACCACCCGCTGCCCGAGCTCGTACGGGAGCTGCGCGCGGCGTTCTATCCGCGGCTGCTGCCCGTCGCACGGGAGTGGGCGCGGCGCCTGAACAGGAGCGCGCCGTGGCCGGACACCCTCGACGGCTGGCTGGAGCGCTGCCACGCGGCGGGCCAGACCCGGCCGACCCCGATCCTGCTGCGCTACGGGCCGGGCGACTGGAACGCGCTGCACCGTGACATCTACGGCGAGTTGGTGTTCCCGCTCCAGGTCGTGATCGGCCTGGACGAGCCGGGCGTCGACTTCACCGGCGGCGAGTTCCTGATGACCGAGCAGCGGGCGCGCGCCCAGTCGCGCGGCTACTCGACGACGCTGCTCCAGGGGCACGCCCTGGTGTTCACGACGCGTGACCGGCCGGTGCGCTCGGTGCGCGGCTGGTCGAACGGGCCGATGCGGCACGGCGTGAGCACGGTCCGCTCGGGCCGTCGCCACACCCTGGGGCTCGTGCTGCACGACGCGGAATGAGCCGTGGGCCCCACGGTCCTGTCCCGTGGTCCCCTCCCGCCTCTCGACTGAACCAGCACACCGGGCATATCGTTGATTAAGCGGAGGACTAGGACACCTGGGGGTGTCGCCATGGTCCAGGAACTGGCGATCGCGGGCGTGGCGCTGCTCTGCGTCCTCATGGTGTACGCGGCGGCCGCGGCCCGCGTGGTGAAGCAGTACGAGCGTGGTGTCGTCTTCCGCCTCGGGCGGCTGGCGGGGAGCGCGCGCGAGCCGGGGTTCACGATGGTCGTGCCGATGATCGACCGGCTGCGCAAGGTGAACATGCAGATCGTGACGATGCCGGTGCCCGCGCAGGACGGCATCACGCGGGACAACGTCACGGTGCGGGTGGACGCCGTCATCTACTTCAAGGTCGTCGACCCGGCGAACGCGCTGATCCAGGTCGAGGACTACCGGTTCGCCGTCTCCCAGATGGCACAGACCTCGCTGCGCTCCATCATCGGCAAGAGCGACCTCGACGATCTCCTGTCCGACCGGGAGAAGCTCAACCAGGGCCTGGAGCTGATGATCGACAGCCCGGCCGTGGGCTGGGGCGTGCAGATCGACCGCGTCGAGATCAAGGACGTGTCGCTGCCGGAGACGATGAAACGCTCGATGGCCCGGCAGGCCGAGGCGGACCGTGAGCGCCGCGCCCGCGTCATCAACGCCGACGCCGAGCTTCAGGCATCGAAGAAGCTCGCAGCGGCCGCGAAGGAGATGTCCGCGCAGCCCGCCGCCCTCCAGCTCCGCCTCCTTCAGACGGTGGTGGCGGTCGCCGCCGAGAAGAACTCCACGCTGGTGCTGCCGTTCCCGGTCGAACTGCTGCGCTTCCTGGAGCGGGCACAGCAGCAGCCACAGCCGCCGGCCTCCTGAGCGGGTTCAGCGGGCCCCGGCCGGGTTGACGTCCTCGCCGAGGTAGGTGCCGTACCCCTCGGTGACGAGCGGCCCTTCGAAGATCAGCACCTCGTTGACGAGACCGCCCTTCTGGTTGCGGTAGTTGATGACCAGGCTGTTCACGCCCACGTAGCTGCCCACCACCTCGAACCGGAGGTCCGGGATGCGCCGGAGCCCCTCCTCCCAGTAGGCGCGCAGCGCGTCCTTGCCGCGCATGACTCCGTCGCCGCCGAGCAGTTGCGCGGCCACGGGCGAGCGGAACGTCACGTCGTCCGCGAAGTGGGCCAGCAGGGCGTCGAGGTCGTGCGCGTTCCACGCCGTCACCCAGGAGTCGACGAACGTCCGCGCGGTCACATGATCCATGACCGCATTATGGGCATCCCGCCGGCTCAACTCCTACGCAGCGCCCGGTCCGTCACCGTCAGGATCACCAGGAGGACGCCGAGGACGACGGAGACGCCGGCCATCAGGTGCAGCCCGCCGTCGCTGGCACGCTGCCCGTAGGCGAGGGCGATCAGGCTCGACGCGGTGATGGCGCCGATGTACTGGGCGGTGCGCTGGAGTCCCGCGGCGGAGCCGATGTCGGCGGCGGGGGCGTGCTCCTGCACGGCCGCCTGGTTGCAGGTGCCGACGAACCCCTGCGGGATGCCGAAGCACGCGCCCGCGAGCAGCAGCAGCGCGAGAGGTGTGTCGCCGTCGAGGAGGACGAGCAGTCCCGCGCCCGCGGTCAGCAGCACGCACGCGGTGATGAGCGGCGCGCGGATGCCCTTGGTGCGGGCGCCCAGCAGGGAGCACACGAGCGCCGTGAGCGACATGGGGAGCATCAGCAGCCCGGTGTGCCCGGAGGAGAATCCGCGAGCCTCCTCGAGCCACTGGGTGAAGCCGTACATCACGCAGTAGATGAGCAGGTAGCTCAGGCCGTGGCGCAGGTAGGTGCGGGCCAGCGGGCCGTTCCCCGCGAGCATGCGGACGTCGATGAACGGCGCGCTGCTGCGCAGTTGCCACCACACCAGCACGCAGGTGAGCGCCACGAAGGGCGCGAGCAGCCACCACACGGGGTCGGACAGGTCGAGAAGGAAGAAGACCAGGACGGTGAGGGCCGTGGTGAACAGGCCGATGCCGAGGGGGTCGAGGGCGGGGCGCGGCGCCGGTTCGCCGTCCGTGGAGCGGAGGGGGTCCCCCCTGCTCGAGCGGAGCCGAGAGCTTGGCGGAAGGTCGCGCGGGATCCACAGCAGGGCGGCGGCGAACGCGATCGCCGCCACCGGCACGTTGACCGCGAAGATGCCGCGCCAGCCGACGAGCATGACGAGCAGTCCGCCCAGCGTCGGACCGACCGCCGCGCTGCCGAGCGCGGCGAAGGAGAGCCGGGCCATGACGGGGCGCGGCGGCCGGCGGCCCACCCTGCGGCCCTCGTCGCGCAGCACGGCCATCGCGGCCGGGTAGGCGGCGGAGGTGCCGATGCCGAGGAGCAGCCGGGAGACGATGAGCCAGCCGAAGGCGGGCGCCAGCGCGCCGACGACCCCCGAGACACATACGACGACGAGCCCGGCCAGGAACACGCGGCGCGGGCCGAGGGTGTCGGCGAGCTTGCCGAGCACGGGCTGGGCGACGGCGCTCGCCAGGTAGAGGACGGAGATCAGCCAGGCCGTGTCGGCGGCGCCGATCCCGAAGTCGTGCCCGATCGCCACCAGGGCGGTGGAGATCATCGTGGTGTTGAGCGGATTGAGCACGGAGCCGAGGAGCAGGGGCGCCGTGAGCCGCGCCCTGAATCCCTGCCGGCGCGCGGGGGCCTCACCGTCGCCCGTGACGACGGCCGGGTCTCCCACGCCCTGTGTCACTTGCGCACCAGCCGTTCGAGGAGCGCGGTGGCCTCGGCGAGGGTGTGCCGTTCGGCGGCGTCGAGTTCTTCGGTGAGTGCCTGGGTGAGCCAGCCGTGCTTGGCGGCCCGGACGGCGTCGAGGGTGACGCGGCCGCTGTCGGTGATCGACACGACGGACTGCCGCCCGTCGCTCGGGTCCGGCGCGCGCGACACGAAGCCCTGTTCCTCCAGGGCGCCGAGGGTGAGCCGCATGGACTGCGGCCGTACGTACTCGGCGCGGGCCAGCGCGGCGGTCGTGCCGGGCCCCTCCGATTCAAGGCGGGCGAGGACGGTGCGCTGGGTGGGGGTGAGCAGGCTGTCCGGCGACGCGCTGCGCAGCCGGCGCGAGAGCCGTCCGACGACGGTGGCGAGATCGGCGGCGATCTGCTCGGTGGGCGGCTCGTCCCCTGCGGCTGGTTGCGTTGCTGACATGTCGACACCGTACGAGGTTGACAGGAAGCCTTGCAAGTTACCCTTATGACTCTCGGCGGCGCGCCCTCACCGCTCGCGGACCCTTCACAGCCCGATCGCCCCGACCAGCGCCCGCGCACACAGGTCCCGCACCTGCTCCCGCGTGAGTTCCTGGGCATCCAGCCAGTCGAGACAGACGGCGACGAGGAACGCGAGCCAGCCGCGTACGGCGAGGCGCAGTACATCCGGCGCGGGGAGACCGTCGACGCTGTGCGGGTCCGCCGCGAGGGCGGCCATGATCTGCTCCTCGTGCGCGGCCAGCCCCTCCCGGTACGCGGCGCGTACGGCCGGGTCGCCCGCCGCCTCGGCGCTGTGGAAGGCCCGGAAGCCGTGCGCGTGCGTGGCGACGTATTCGAGGAAGGTGTCGAGCCCCGTGCCGAGCTGATCGCGGACGGGGATGCCCGGCACGGCCGCCGTCAGGCGCAGCATCCGCCGGCTCTCGCGCTCCACGACGGCGGCGAAGAAATCCCGCTTGTTCGGGAAGTAGTGGTACAGCAGCCCGCGCGAGACACCGGCGATCTCCGCGACCTCCTCGATCCATACGTCGCCGTAGGGGGCCTGCGCGAACAACTTGGCGCCCACGGCGAGCAATTGCTCGCGGCGCTCCTGCGTGCTGAGTCGGCGCCGGGTGCGCTCCCCCGTCGCCGACACTCCCGCTCGCTCCCTGGTCATGAGGCGCACCCTACTGGACCTGCCGCCCCTTACTTGACGTGAGTTCAATAACAGGCCCAGACTGTGGCCCGTTATTGAATCCACGTCTAACAGTGTGGTCCGGGTGCTCCAACAGGGCATCGGTGCAAGGGAGATGGACACGATGACGACGCCGCAGGTGACGCAGGCCGCGGGAACCCCGCTGCCGCGAGGTTTTCGCAGTGCCGAGCAGGGGTGGCCGCGCCTGGACCGGATCCCGCACCCGTCCCGCCGGGTCCCGTTCATCGGTGACGTGGTCGGCGCGAACGTGCGCTCCCCGTTGCAGGATTCGATGAAGCTCGCCACCGAACTCGGGCCGATCTTCCGGCGCAAGGGGTTCGGCAAGGAGATCGTGTTCGTGGCGGGCGCGGAGCTCGCGGCGGAACTCGCCGACGAGTCGCGGTTCGCCAAACACGTCGGGCTCGGCGTCGCGAATCTGCGCCCCGTCGCGGGCGACGGCCTGTTCACGGCGTACAACCACGAGCCCAACTGGCAGCTCGCGCACGACATCCTGGCCCCGGGCTTCAGTCGCGACGCGATGGCCGGCTACCACCCGCTGATGCTGGACGTGGCGGGGCAGCTGATGGCCACCTGGGACACGAGCGAGGCCGCGGGCCGCACGGTCGACGTGCCCGCCGACATGACCAAGCTGACCCTGGAGACGATCTCCCGGACCGGGTTCGGGCACGACTTCGGGTCGTTCGAGCGCGAGCGGCCGCACCCGTTCGTCACGGCGATGGTCGGCGCGCTGACGTTCGCGCAGCGCCGCAACGTCGTGCCTCCCCTGCTGTCGTTGCTGCTGCGCGGCGCGGAGAAGCGCAACGCGGCGGACCGGGCGTATCTGAACCGCACGGTCGACGAGGTGGTCGCGGCGCGCCGGTCCTCCGACGGCGGCCCCGGCGACCTGCTCGACCGGATGCTGGAGGTGACGCACCCCGAGACCGGCGAGCGGCTCTCGCCGGAGAACATCCGCCGCCAGGTCATCACCTTCCTGGTGGCCGGACACGAGACCACGTCGGGCGCCCTGTCCTTCGCCCTGCACTACCTCGCGCAGAACCCGGAGGTGCTCGCGAAGGCCCGCGACGAGGTCGACCGCGTCTGGGGCGACGCCGACGTACCCGCGTACGAACAGGTCGCCAAGCTGCGCTACCTGCGGCGGGTGCTGGACGAGTCGCTGCGGCTCTGGCCGACCGCGCCGGCGTTCGCGCGCGAAGCACTCGCGGACACCACGCTCGGAGGAACCCACCCGATGCGGCGCGGCGCGTGGGCGCTGGTCCTCACGACGATGCTGCACCGCGATCGGGACGCGTGGGGCGACGACCCGGAGACCTTCGACCCGGAACGGTTCACCCCGCAGGCGGTCCGCGCCCGCCCCGCCCACGTCTTCAAGCCGTTCGGTACGGGCGCCCGCGCCTGCATCGGCCGCCAGTTCGCCCTGCACGAGGCCACACTGGTCCTCGGCCTCCTCCTGCGCCGCTACGACCTGCACCCCGAGCCCGGCTACCAGCTCGCGATCACGGAGCGACTGACGCTGATGCCGCGGGGGTTGCGGCTGCATCTGACGCGAAGGTGATCCACCCGGGGCCCGCACACTCCCGCCGGGCTATTCGTCCGGCGCCGCCGCCAGCGACGCCACGTCCAGTACCCCGTCCAACTCCGCCAGCACGGCTACGAGGTGCGGCACGTCCGAGGCGCCCTCGATCTCCATACGGACGGCCATCGTCCCCGACCTGCCCCGGCCGGGCTCCCAGTCGGCGCTGGCGCCCCGTAGTTCGACGACCCGGAAGCCGCGGCTCGTGCACTCCTCCAGGACGCGGGTCAGGACGCTGGATCCGACCCGGTAGGCGAGGTGCAGGCCCGTGCGCCGCTCCGTGGCGAGGGACGGAACGCGGCGTGTCAGCCACGGGTAGCCGCGGACGACCAGGAAGTGGCAGGCCGTCGCGGCGATGGCGAGCAGCGGCAGGCCGCCTCCGCACGCCATCCCTATGGCGCATGTCAGCCAGACGGTCGCGGCGGTGGTCAGTCCGCGCACCGCGTCGCGCCGCACGAAGATGAGACCGCCGCCGATGAATCCGATCCCGGAGACGATCTGCGCGGCGACGCGCGACGGGTCGAACGACACGCCTCCCATGCCGAGCACGGAGTTGAACCCGTGCTGCGACACCTCCATGAACAGCGCGCTTCCCACGCCGACGAGGGTGTGCGTGCGCAGTCCGGCGCTCTTCTGCTGGACGGCGCGCTCGGCTCCGATCAGCGTGGAGAGAACCAGGGCGAGACCCAACTCGGCGAGCTGGCGCAGGCCTTGTCCGGCGTCCGGGTCGAACAGCGAGTACGCGAGCGGCGACGACAACAGCGGCCCCTCCTCTCCCTTGAATGGATCTTTCCGAGGGTAGTCCCGCGTCGTCGCGGCCGGATTGTCAGACCCATGCGCAAGAGTGGAGACATGAACGGGACCAGGAACCACGGACAGCTGACCATGAACCCCGAGTTGGCGGCGGCGCAGGCCTGCCTGCGCCTCATGCACACCGCCCGCGCGGCGCTCTCCGCCTCCGAGTCACCGGCCACGGCCGCGGTGCTCACCGTGCCGATCACCGAGGCCGACGAGGCGCTGAGCCGGGCCGGCCTCGCGGGCAACGAGGCGTGGCTCCTTGAGCGGATCTATGGGCTGGGCCTCGAGGCCGAGTCGCCCTAGCATCGTGATCCGCATCCGGTGTGCGGGGCGTGATCCGGCGCATCGGCCGTCCTTCGGCTTGCAGGGAGCGCCACGTGCCCACTGTCTCCTCGGATCCGCCGCACCGCATCGACCCGTCCGGCGGCTGCCCGCACGCGCGCAATGCCCGATTGCGTGCGAACGGCGCGGTGGCCCCCGTGGTGCTGCCCGATGACGTCCAGGGCATGCTCGTGCTGGGCCACGAGGCACTGAAGGAGTTCCTCGGGCACAGCGATGTCGCCAAGGACGCCCGGCACTTCACGGCGCTCGCGGAGGGCCGAATACCGGCGGGGTGGCCGCTGCGGACGTTCGCGACGGTGCGCGGGATGACGACGGCCGACGGCGAGGACCACCGGCGGCTGCGGTCCCTGGTGAGTCGGGCGTTCACGGCGCGGCGGGTCGAGGCGCTGCGACCGCGGGTGGAGGCGCTGACGGACGAACTGCTGGACGGACTGGCCGCGGCGGCGCGGGACGGGGACGGCGTGGCCGATCTGCGCACGCACTTCGCGCTGCCGCTGCCCATGAGTGTGATCTGTGAACTCTTCGGCGTGGAGGCCGAGTTCAGGGACACACTGCACCGGCTGTCCAGTGAGGTCGTGGCCACGAACATCGAACCGGCACGGGCCGTGGCCGCCAACCAGGAGATGGTGTCGGTCCTGGCCCAGGTGGTCGCCTCGCGCGTCCGGGAGCCGGGCGACGATCTGACGAGCGCCCTGCTCGCCGCGCAGGAGACGGACGGCGACCGGCTCAGCCACGAGGAGTTGATCGGCTCGCTCCTGCTGTTCCTCGTCGCCGGGCACGAGACGACGCTGAACCTCATCACCAACGCGGTGCGCGCGCTGTGCGCCCACCGCGAGCAACTGGCCCTGGTGCGCGACGGCGCGGCGGGCTGGGCGGACGTCGTGGAGGAGACGCTGCGCTGGGACAGCCCGGTCAGCTACTTCCCGTTCCGCTACCCGACGCGGGACCTCACGGTCGACGGCACGCTGATCCCGAAGGGCACGCCGGTGCTCGCGGGTTACTCGGGAGCGGGCCGCGACCCGGCGGCGCACGGCCCGGACGCCGACCGCTTCGACGTCACGCGCGCCCTGCCGGGCCGGCATCTCTCGCTCGGGCACGGGGCGCACTACTGCCTGGGCGCCCCGTTGGCCCGGCTCGAGGCGACGGTGGCCCTGGAGCGTCTCTTCACCCGGTTTCCCGCGCTCGACCTGGCCGTTCCCGAGGAGGAGCTGCCGGTGAACGCCAGCTTCGTGGGCAACAGCGTGCGCGCACTCCCGGTACGCCCCGGCCCGGACGCCCACGGCTGACACCCACCACCGGATGCCGGGCGCCCGCCGCACCCCTGCGACACTGGCGTCATGGATCACCGCCACACCGGCGCCTACCTCGACCGCATCGGCGCCGACCGCCCCTCGGCGCCGACCGCGGACGCGTTGCGCGCGCTGCACCTCGCGCATCTGCTCGCCGTGCCATTCGAGAACCTCTCCGTGCATCTGGGCGAGGAGATCGTCCTTGACGCGGACGCACTGGTGTCGAAGCTGGTGGACCGCCGCCGCGGCGGCTTCTGTTACGAGCTCAACGGCGCTTTCGGTGCTCTGCTCTCGGCCCTCGGGTTCGAAGTGACGCCGCTTCAGGCGCGGGTCGCCGACAAGGACGGCCACCTCGGCATCCCGTACGACCACATGGCGTTGCTCGTCCGCACGGCCGAAGGAACGACCTGGCTCGCCGACGTCGGGTTCGGCACGCACACCCACGGTCCGCTGGCCTTCGACGAGCGGGGCGAGCAGCACGATCCGGGCGGGGTGTTCCGGATCGAGGACGCCGACGCGGATGCGGTCGAGGGCGCCACCGAGGGCGATCTCCTCGTGCTGCGAGACGGCGACGTGCAGTACCTGCTCGAGCAACGGCCGCGTGCACTGCGGGACTTCGAGGCGGGCGCCTGGTACCACCGCACCTCACCCGCCTCCCACTTCACACAGTCCCTGGTCTGTTCACTGCTCACCGAGGACGGCCGGATCACCCTCAGCGGTCATACGCTCACGGCCACCGTCGACGGCGAGCGCACCGTCACCGAACTCCCCACCGACGCCTCCGTCCTCAAGGCCTACGACCAGCACTTCGGCATCGTCCTCGATCACGTACCGCCGGAGCCGAATCAGGCGGAGGGCTGACGCCCGAGGCCGCCCGCTGGTTATGCTCGGCCGAAGCGTTCAGCGAAACGCTCAAACGAACAGCGGGACCAGCGGGACACGAGGGGGCCACCAGCATGCGCGAACCGGTCGATCTCAGGCGGCAGCGGATTCTCGCCGCCGTGCAGGCGCGCGGCGCGACGCGGGTCAGCGATCTGGCCACGGAACTCGCGGTGTCGGTGGTGACGCTCCGCCGCGACGTGGAGGAGCTCGCACGCGCGGGCAAACTGCGCCGCGGCCACGGCATCGCCCGCCCGATCCTCCCCGAGCAGGACGAGGGTCACGACCAGCGGCCCGAGCAGGGCGAAACCCAGGAGTCGGCCTCCGGCGCCGGACCGGACGGCGGGCCCGTCGCCGTCGTCGTCCCCGAGCGGCACGCGTATCTGTACGAGATGCTGCACGGCGCCCGCACCGCGTTCGAGGAGGCCGGGGTCCGGATCGCCCTGCACATCGCCCCCGCGGCCCCGGGCGCCGAACAGCCCCTGGTGGAGCGGGCCCTGGCGGACGGCGCCCGCGGGCTGCTGATCGCCCCGCGCTGGCGCAGCCTCGCCACCGAGGAGGCCGACTACGCCTGGCTGGCGCGCGTCGACGTGCCCACGGTGGTGATGGAGCGCAGGCCGCGCAGGGGCAGCGCGCTGCACGCCGTGGACACCGTCTGCACCGACCACTGGTACGGCGTGCACCTCGCCGTCGAGCACCTCACGGGCCTCGGCCACCGCCGCATCGTGCTCGCGGCGCGCGACGACAGCCCGACGGCGCGTGCGGTGCGGGCGGCGTTCGCCGAGATCGCGGCGGACCATCCGCAGGTCGACAAGTGGGCCATCGCCCTCAGCTCCCCCGGGGCCGTCCCCGAACCGGACGCGGAGCATGCCGAGAAGCCGCTCGAACTGCCTCCCCTGCTGGAGGAGTTGGGCGCCACGGGCGTCCTGCTGCACGGCGACGTCGACGCGCTGATGCTCGTCCAGTCCCTGCGCGACGCCGGGGTCCGGGTCCCGGAGGACTGCTCCGCCATCGCGTACGACGACGTGGTCGCCGGGCTCGGCAGCACTCCCCTGACGGCCGTGTCCCCGCCGAAGGCGGAGGTCGGCCGGGCGGCCGCCGAGCTGCTGCTGCACCGCATCGGCCGGGGCGCGGGAGCCGGCCCCGCGCACCGGGTCGAGCTGCTGCCGACGCTCAAGGTGCGCGGTTCCACCCGTTCCGCCCCGTATCGCGAGCCGCTCCCCTCAACTCCCACCACACAGTGAGCGTTTGACCGTTTCATTTTCTTCTGATCGGTCTATTGACCGTATCTCGTGAACCGATCAGGATTCCCGTGACTCGAACACGCAGGAGCCGCGGGAGGCGCCCATGCCTGGTCGACAGAGCCGTCGATCGATGCTCGCCGCGATCACCGCGCTGCCCCTGACGGGCGCCCTGAGCGCTTGCAGCGGGAACGACAGCGCGGCGTCGGCAAGCTCTAGCTCACGCAGGACAGGCAAGACGACCATCACCTTCTGGTCCGCCCTTCGCGGCAGTCAGGAAGTGGTGGACGAGTTCAACAGGACCCACGACCACATCCAGGTCGACTACCAGCAGGTCCCGTCCGGCACCCAGGGCGGCTATCTGAAGCTCAGCAACGCGGCGCGCGCGGGCAACGCCCCCGACGTCGCGACCATCGAATACCCGCAGCTGCCGGGCTTCGCCATCGACGGTGTGGTGCGCGACATCACCGACCTCGTCGGCGACAAGCTGCGCCGCAAGCTGCTTCCGCAGGCGCTCGGCCTGACGACGTTCGAGAAGCACACGTACAGCGTGCCGCTCGACGTCGAACCGATGGTGATGCACTACCGCAAGGACCTGTTCGACACGTACGGCTTCGACGTCCCCACCACCTGGGACGAGTTCGCCGACCTGGCACGCAAGGTGCGGCGCACGGGCGGCGGCCGCAAGATCACGCTGTTCCCCACCGACGGGATGACGCAGTTCGCCGCCTGGGCCTGCCAGGCGGGCGCCCAGTGGTTCGACACCTCGCACGGCGCCTGGAACGTCTCCATGGCGGACGCCCCGACCCGCAAGGTCGCCGCGTACTGGCAGCGCCTCATCGACGAGGGACTCGTCTACACCAACGCCTCCAGCGCCCGGATCGCCGACGCGCAGATCGGCAACGGTCTGGTCCTGACCCGGCTCAGCGGGGCCTGGGACGCGGGCGCGCAGATGAACGCGCACCCCGAGCAGAAGGGCCGGTGGCGCATCGCGCCGCTCCCCCAGTGGACACCGGACAAGCCGTCCCTCGGCACCCACGGCGGCTCCACGTTCGCCGTCACGAAGAACAGCAACAAGCCCGAGGCCGCCATGGAGTTCATCGAGTGGCAGGTCTCCCACCCCGACGCCCTCAGGGCGCGCCTGTCCAGCGGCGCGAGCAGCCAGTACCCGGCCGTCAGCGATCTGATCCCGGTCGGCAGCAAGGGGTTCAACAAGGCGTACTACGGCGGCCAGGACATCTACCGGCTCTTCGAGGAGGAGGCGCACAAGATCCGCGACGGCTGGGTCTGGGGTCCTCGCATGACCGCGACCGGCTTTGTCATGCAGGACGCCTTCGCCCGTGCGGGAGCCGGTTCCGGCACCCTGCTGTCCGCCGCGCGCGCCGCGCAGGAGGGCACGATGCCCGACCTGAAAGCGCTCGGCCTCAAGACCACCACCCGATCCACGTGAGTGCCCGCACCCCGAAAGGCAGGTGACCCATGACCGCGACAACAGCCCAGGCCCCCACGGCACCGCCCGCCCCGCAAGAGGTGAGGGGCGACGCGCGCAAGGCACAGCGGGCGGCCAAGCGCCGCCGCGGCGGTGCGGCCGGCGTCCTGATGGCGCCGTTCTTCGTCCTCCTCGCACTGGTCTTCCTGATCCCGGTCGGCACCGCGGTGTGGATGAGCTTCTTCAGCGACGACCAGCCGGGCCTCGGCTTCGGCCCGGAACACAGCGTCTTCGTGGGCCTGCGCTCGTACGCCGCCGTGATCACCGACCCGACGTTCCTGTCCGGGCTCGGCACGGTCGCGCTGTACTGCGTGATCTACATCCCGCTGATGGTGATCGGCTCGCTCGCGCTGGCGCTGCTGCTCGACTCCGGTGTCGTACGGCTGCGGTCCTGGGCCCAGTTGGGCCTGTTCCTGCCACACGCGGTGCCCGGCATCATCGCCGCCCTGATCTGGCTCTACCTCTACACACCCGGCATCAGCCCGGTCGTCGAGGCGCTCGGCAAGGCGGACATCCAGATCGACTTCCTCGGCCTGCACACCACGCTGCCGTCGATCGTGAACATCGCCCTGTGGTCGAACCTCGGCTACAACATGGTCATCTTCTACGCGGCCCTGCAAGCGGTCCCCCGCGAGGTCCTGGAGGCATCGGTCGTGGACGGCGCGGGGCCGGTGCGCACCGCGCTTCAGGTGAAGACGCCGCTGGTGCGTTCCTCCGTGGTGATGGTCGCGATGTTCACGCTGATCTGGGCGCTCCAACTGTTCACCGAGCCCATGCTGCTGCACCAGTCCTCGCAGATGGTCGACACCCGGTTCTCGCCCAGCATGTACATCTACGACGCCGCCTTCAGCCGCAACAACTACTCGCTCGCGGCCGCCGCCTCGGTGATCCTGCTGATCCTCACCATCGCCGTCTCCTACGGGGTCACCCGCTGGACCAACCGCGTCAACTCGGCCGAGGAGGACGCCCGATGAGTGCCACCGACTCCACGCTGCTCCGCCCCAGAACGCTGGGGCGCGCGACGGTCAACGTCGTCGTCGCGATCTCCGTCCTCTACACCCTGCTGCCGGTCCTGTGGCTGGTCCTCGCCTCGGCCAAGTCGCGCGACGCGCTGTTCAGCAGCAGCATCCTGTCCTTCAGCGACTTCTCGTTCGTGCAGAACCTCAAGGACCTGTTCGCGATGGACGGCGGCCTCTACGGCCGCTGGTACGGCAACAGCCTGCTGTACGCGGTGCTCGGCGCGGCCATCGGAGCGCTGATCAGCGTCGCCTGCGGCTACGCCTTCGACAAGTACCACTTCCGGCACAAGGAGAAGCTGTTCGGCCTGGTGCTCGCGGCGGTCATGGTGCCGCAGACGGTGCTGGCGCTGCCGCTGTACCTGATCGCGTCGGCGGCCGGCGTCGTGAACACCTTCTGGTCGGTGTTCATCCCGGTGCTCTTCAACCCGTTCGGCGTGTATCTGGGCCGTATCTTCGCCCAGGGGTACGTACCGAACGAGGTCCTGGAGGCCGCGCGCGTCGACGGCGCGAGCGAACTGGCGACGTACTTCAAGGTGGCGCTGCGGATGCTGGGCCCCGGCCTGGTCACCGTCTTCCTCTTCCAGCTCACGACGATCTGGAACAACTTCTTCCTGCCGATGGTGATGCTGTCGGACCAGGATCTGTATCCCGTCAGCCTCGGCCTGTTCCAATGGAACAGCCAGGCGACCGTCTCGCCCGAGTACTACCCGGTGGTGATCATGGGCTCGCTTCTCGCGGTCCTTCCTCTCGTCCTCGCGTTCGTCTTCCTCCAGCGGTTCTGGAAGTCCGGTCTGACGGCGGGGTCGGTGAAATGAGCAGGCCCCGCGTGGCGCTGGCCATGTCCCCCCAGGCCGCGGCGGCCGTCTTCACGCCGCGGTCCATGGCCGCGCTCACGAAGGTCTGCGACCTCGCGCCCCTGCCCGTGCTCGACGATCTGACGACCTCGCGGGCGAAGGAGGTGCTCGCCGGGGTCGAGGTGCTCGTCACCGGCTGGGGCTGCCCGCCGCTCGACGCCGGGGTGCTGGCGGCGGCGCCCGGCCTCAAGGCCGTCGTGCACTCGGCCGGTTCGGTGCGCGGGCATGTCACCGACGCCTGCTGGGAGCGCGGCATCGCGGTGTCATCGGCGGCCGCGGCCAACGCGCTGCCGGTCGCCGAGTACACCCTCGCGATGATCCTGCTGCACGGAAAGCACGTCCTGGAGCGGGCCCGCGACTTCCGCCGCCTGCGCGAGCGCGGCGACTGGCTGCTCACCTCGCACGAGGTGGGCAACTACCGGCGCACCGTGGGCATCCTGTCCGCCTCGCTGATCGGACGCCGGGTGATCGAACTGCTGCGCCCGTTCGACTTCGAGGTGCTGCTGCACGACCCGTACGTCTCCGAGGAGGACGCGGCGGAGCTCGGGGCGGCACGGGTGACGCTGCCCGAACTCTTCGTGCGCAGCGACCTGTTGAGCGTCCACACGCCGCTGCTGCCCACCACGACGGGCCTGGTCAGCAGGGAGCTGCTGAGCTCGATGCGGCCGGGCGCCACGCTCATCAACACCGCGCGCGGCGCCGTCGTCGACCAGGACGCCCTGACCGACGTGGTCCGCGCGAGCCGCATCCGCGCGGTCCTCGACGTGACGGACCCGGAGGTGCTGCCCGCGGACCACCCGCTGTGGGACTGCCCGAACGCGCTGATCACCCCCCATCTGGCCGGCTCCCAGGGCAGCGAGTGGGAGCGCCTCGCCGACACCGCGGTCGACGAGGTGACGCGCTGGGCCGCGGGCGACGGTTTCGCCCATCCCGTACGACGCGAAAGGCTGGCGTTCCTCGCATGAGCATGAACACCACCCCGTTCGACCTCCCCGCCGAAGACCGCGAGTTGAGCCCGTACACCGGTTTCACGCGCGCGCACTGGGAGGCCGTCGCCGACGGACTGCTCGGGGCCGCCTGGCGGTGGGCGACGCCCGGGGGCGCGCTGCTCGACCTGCCGGGCCGGCCCTCGGGATCCGGTGTCCGCTCGGACGGGCTCGAGGGCTATGCCCGTACGTTCCTGGCGGCCGGCTTCCGGGTCGCGGGCGCGCAGGGCAAGGACCCGCACGGCTGGCTCGACCGGTACGCGGACGGCCTCGCCGCGGGCACCCGCACGCCGGGGCGCGACGACGCCGAGTCCTGGCCGCTGATCCTCGACCATCACGTACAGGGCCAGCCGATGGTGGAGTCCGCCTCGGTGGCGCTCGGCCTGTCGCTGACCCGGCCGTGGCTGTGGGACCGGCTCGACGGCGACGTGCAGGACCGGGCGGAGCAGTGGCTGCGCGGCGCGATCACGCACACACCGGCGCCCAACAACTGGTACCTGTTCCCCTTCATGGTGGCCTCGTTCCTGGAGTTCGTCGGCCGCTCCGACGCGGCGACAACGCGCGCCGTTCAGCGGGCCCTTGAGCTGATGGAGACGTGGTACGAGGGCGACGGCTGGTACCGCGACGGCGACGGGCGGGCCTTTGACCACTACAACGGGTGGGCGCTGCACCTGTACCCGATGCTGCACGCCCATCTTCAGGGCGACTCCGCGCTGTCCGATCGGATGGGGCCGCGCCTTCGCGAGCACCTGGAGGGCTTCTCGCTGCTCTTCGGCGGCGACGGGGCGCCGATCCACTTCGGGCGTTCACTCACCTACCGGTTCGCGGCCTCGGCGGCCGTCGGCATCGGCGCGGTCACCGGGCACACGCCGCTGTCCCCGGGCACGTCACGCCGTCTGATCAGCGGAAACCTGCGCTACTTCCTGGACCGTGGCGGGGTCACGGACGAGGGTCTGCTCAGCCTCGGCTGGCACGGCCCGCACGACGCGACGCTCCAGAACTACTCGGGCCCGGCGTCCCCGTACTGGGCGTCGAAGGGCTTCGTCGCGCTCCTTGCGGGCGAGGACGATCCGCTGTGGACGGCGCCCGAGGAGGCGGCCCCGAGCGAGGGCCCCGACCGGGTGCTCGCGCTGCCCGCGCCCGGTCTGCTGGTGCAGTCGACGCGGGCGGACGGGATCGTGCGGCTGCACAACCACGGCAGCGACCACGTCCGCCCGTTCGAGGGCGAGGACGCGGCCGCCGTCGACGTGCTCTACAGCCGCCAGGCCTACTCCACCCGCACCGGACCCACGTCCCCGGCCAACGCGGCGGACAACCAGCTGTCGGTGGAGTGCGACGGCATAGGGAGTGTGCGGCGCCGCATCCACCCGTTGGGGGCGGGCCAGGGCGAGGGCTGGGGCTGGGCGGCTTCCTGGCACCGGCCGGTGTTCACGTCGGGTCCCCCCATGGTGCCGGGGCTGCGTGTGGAGAGCGTGACCGTGGCGCGTGGCGCGTACGAGCTGCGGGTGCACCGGGTGATCGGCGCCCCGCACGGGGCGCGCGTGACGCTCACCGGCTGGGCCACGGACGCGTTGCACTCGGAGCTGGTCGGCCTGCGCGGCTGGGAGGGGCGGGACGAGGTGCGCGCGCCCCAGGGCACGGCGTACGAGCCGTGGGTACGGGTGCCGCGCCTGGCGGCGGACGTGGAGGGGACGGCGGTGTTCGTGGCGCTGGCCTCGCTCGGCGCGCGGCAGCCGGGAGCGCCGCTCGCGGACGCGGTGTCCGACGTCGACGCCCTGGACGGGGAGTTGCGGGTCCGCTGGGCCGACGGGGCGCGCACCACCGTCGCGTTCGAACCGCTGCGCGTTCAGCAGGACTGACCGGTCGGCGCCAGTTGCGCCTCCACGGCGGGGGCGTAGCGGTCGACGAGCGTCTCGATGTCCGCGGCCCGCACGTGCGGGCCGCGGGCGATGCCGTACATGACGCCGAGGCCGAGGAGCAGGGACACGGCGAGTTCGGCGCGCAGCGGCGCGTCGTCGCCGGGCAGGCGCTCCGCGAGCCGTTCGCAGACCTGTGTGCGGAAGTTGGCGCGCAGGATGTCGCCCTGCTCGCCGTGGAGCGGGGCGAAGACGATGCGCAGGATCGGGTCGCTGCCCCGCTCGGCCTGGCCGGTCAGGACGTGGCGGACCATGTGGCGGCCCAGGTCCGCCGGCGCGGCGTCCAGGAAGGACTCCACGTCGGCCTCGAAGTTCATGACGCGCGAGAACAGGGCGTCCTTGCTGCCGAAGTACTTGAGGACGAGCGGCGGGCTGACCCCGGCCCGGTCGGCGACGGCCTTGAGGGTGATGTCGCCGTGTGCGTGCCGGGCGAGCAGATGCCGGGCCGCCCTGGCGATGGCGGCCTTGGTCTCCTCCGCGTCGCGCCGTCCGGTGCCGGGCCGCCGCTCGTCGGCGTGGGCCGCGGTCATGTCCTCACGCTCCCTTCGTGGTGGGCACCGGGGCCGGTGCGCCCGTGACGGCCCGGCCGGTCGCGCCGTCGGAGGGGACGGCCAGGGCGACCGCGGCGGCCACGAGGGCGACCGTACCCGCCATGGCGAAGGCCAGCTGATAGCCGTGCAGGGACGGGACGTGGGCGCCTGCGACCGGGGTCGTGTGGTGGACGAGCACGGCGGCGACGGCGGCGCTGGAGACGGCCTGGCCGATGGTGCGCATCAGGACGTTGACGCCGTTCGCGGAGGCCGTCGCCCCGGCCGGGACGGCGCGCAGGATCAGGGTGGGCAGCGCCGAGTAGGCGAGGGTGGTGCCGGTCGAGACGACGGCGGCGCCGACGAGGATCACCCACAGGTCGGTGCTGTCGACGATGCGGACCGCGTAGCCGAGGGCGAGGACGACACCGCCGATGGCGAGCGTGACGCGGGGGCCGCGCGCGGCGGAGATCCGGGCCGAGACCGGCGAGAACAGCAGCATGATGACGCCGCTGGGCAGCATGCACAGGCCGGTGGCGACGATGGACAGGCCGAGCCCGTAGCCGGTGGCGACGGGGGCCTGCACGAGTTGCGCGGTGACGAGGGAGTTGGCGTAGAAGGCGAAGCCGGTGAGCAGCGCCGCGAGGTGGGGCAGACCGACGCGGCGGCCGACGGCGAGGCGCAGGTCGACCAGGGGCCGCTCGGTGCGCAGTTGCTGCCGTGCCCACAGGCCGAGGATCACGACGGCGCCCGCGAACAGACCGAGCACGACGGGGCTCCCCCAGCCCCACTGGCCGCCCTGTGAGACGCCGAGCAGCAGGCAGACGAGGCCCGCGGCGAGGCCCAGGGTGCCGAGCGCGTCGAAGCGGCCCGGCGAGCGGACCGGTGACTCGCGCACGGCCCACCAGGCGAGGCCGAGACCGAGCGCGCCGAGGGCGCTGGTCGCCCAGAACATGACGTGCCAGTTGGCGTACTGGACGATGAGCGCGGCCAGTGGCAGGCCGAGGCCCGCGCCGATGCCGACCGTCGAGCTCATCAGGGCGACGGCGGATCCGGTGCGGTGCGGCGGAAGTTCGTCGCGCAGGATGCTGATGGACAGCGGCACGACGGCGGCCGCGGCGCCCTGAAGCGCGCGGGCGGCGATCAGGAGGCGGATGTCGGACGTCAGCGCGCACAGCACCGATCCCGCCGTCATCAGGGCGAGCGCGCCCAGCAGTACGCGCCGCTTGCCGTACATGTCGCCCGCCCGGCCGAGGACCGGGGTGAGGACGGCGCCCGCGAGCAGGGTCGCGGTGACCATCCAGGACACGGCTGCGGGCGAGGCGCCGGTCAGCCGCGGCAGGTCCGGCAGGAGTGGGACGACGACGGTCTGCATGACCGCCATGAGGATGCCGCCGAAGGCGAGCACGGGCACGGCGAGCCGCTCGCGCGGGCGCGTCGCCGGTATCGGGGCAGGTTTCATGGTTCTCCGGTCGCGGCGGGACGGTGGCGTCGGACTTCGGGCTTGCGGCTTGGGGCTTGGGGGCTTCGGGGCTTCGGGGCTTCGGGGCTTCGGGGCTTCGGGGCTTCGGGGCTTCGGGGCTTCGGGGTGAATAGGGGTTCACCAGTTCGGTGAATCAGTATTCACCGAACCGCACGTCCTGTCTGCACCGCTCGGCGGAGCCCTCTGTGCATGAGGCGCCCGACCGACAGATACTGCCGGTCATGACCTCTTCCACTCCGCCCACCGCCCCCGGCCCCGCACGTTTCGGCCTCGTCGGCACCGGCTCCTGGGCCCAGCGGACGTACGCCCCCACGCTCGAGGCCCACAAGTCCGTCGACCTCGTCGGGATCTGGGGGCGCAGGCCGCAGGCGGCGGCCGAACTCGCGGACGCGCACGGCACGACGGCGTACGCCGATGTGGACGCCCTGTTCACGGCGAGCGACGTCGTAGCGTTCGCGGTGCCGCCGGACGTGCAGGCCCCGCTCGCCGCGCGGGCCGCCGCGGCGGGCTGTCATCTGCTCCTCGACAAGCCGCTGGCGACCCGTCCCGACGCGGCCCGTGCGGTCGTCGAGGCAGCCGACGCGGCGGGGGTCGCGTCCACCGTCTTCTGTACGCTGCGGCACGCGCCGCTCACCGCGGCCTGGATCGCCGAACAGGCCGGGACGGACGGCTGGTTCACGGGCCGCGGCGACTGGTTCGGCGCGCTCTACACCCCCGGCGACGACGCACAGGTGCGGGCCACGACGCCTTGGCGGGCCGAGAAGGGTGCCCTGTGGGACGTGGGTCCGCACGCCCTTTCCGTGCTGCTGCCGATCCTGGGCGCGGTACGGACGGTGGCGGCGCACGGCGGCCCCGGCGACACGGTGCATCTCGTGCTCCGGCACGCGGGCGGCGCCTCCAGCACGGCGACGCTCAGCCTGACCACGCCCCCGGCGGCGGGCGGCGTCGCGGTCGAACTCCGCGGCACGGAAGGGGTGTCGGCGATGCCGACGGGCACGGGAGTGGCCCAGGAAGCGCTGGCCGCCGCCATCGACGCACTGCTGGAGGCGGTGCGCGGCGGGCCCGCGCACCCCTGCGACGCCCGCTTCGGCCTGCGGCTCACGCAGACCCTCGCGGCGGCCGAACGCTCCCTGGCCTCGGGCCGCGCCGAACCGGTCCCCGAACACTAGGCCGAGGCGGCGTCGGGCCCCCTCTACCCTGGTCGTCATGCCGCTCGAGATCAGCGCCACCAACCCCGAGCACCCGGTGCTCCTGCTCGCCCTGCCCTGGCACATCCCGCTGGAGGAGTGGCCCGAGGAGTACCTGGTGCCGCTTCCGCGCGGCATCTCGCGGCACGTGGTGCGCTACGCGCGCGCCGGGGACGAGGTCGTCGCCGTGAAGGAGCTGGCGCAGCGCCCGGCGCTGCGCGAGTACGAACTGCTGCGCACGCTCGACCGGTTGGGAATCCCGGCGGTAGACCCGCTCGCGGTGGTCACGGGCCGGGAGGACCCCGCGGGCAACCCGCTCGAACCGGTGCTGATCACCCGGCACCTGGGCGGTTCGCAGCCGTACCGTTCGATGTTCGAGACGACACTGCGGCCGACGACCGTGCACCGGCTGATGGACGCGCTCGCCGTGCTCCTGGTGCGGCTGCATCTCGCCGGCTTCGCGTGGGGCGACTGCTCGCTGTCCAACACCCTCTTCCGTCGGGACGCGGGCGCGTACGCCGCGTATCTGGTGGACGCCGAGACCGGCGAGCTGCATCCGCGGTTGAGCGACGGGCAGCGGGAGTACGACATCGATCTGGCGCGGGTGAACATCGCGGGCGAGATGCTCGACCTGGAGGCGTCGGGCGCGCTGCATCCGTCGATCGATCCGATCGAGTTCGGCACGGAGATCGTGCAGCGGTACACGAACCTGTGGACCGAGCTGACCCGTACGTCGGTGTATCCGGCCGGAAAGCACCACTACATGGACCGCCGCATCCGCCGCCTCAACGATCTGGGTTTCGACGTGGCCGAGATGCAGATCTCGCGCTCCCCGCTCGGCGACACGGTGACGTTCGTGCCGAAGGTCGTCGACGCGGGCCACCATCAGCGGCAGTTGCTGCGCCTGACCGGTATGGACGCCGAGGAGAACCAGGCGCGGCGGCTCCTCGCCGACCTGGAGAGCTGGATGGCGACGCAGGAGGACGCGGCCGACGCCCGCCCCGAGGTCCTCGCCCACCGCTGGGTCCGTGACGTGTTCCGTCCCACGGTCCGCGCGGTCCGTGACCGGGTCTCGACGCCGATGGACCCGGCGGAGCTGTATCACCAACTCCTCGAGCACCGTTGGTACCTGTCCGAGCGCGCCCAGCACGACATCGGTCTCGACGCGGCGGCCGACGACTACGTGCGGAATATGCACAAGACCGGACAGTGACACGGCCCGGGACCGGGCGCGGCCGGTGCCGTGGCCGCTACATGATGGCGAGTGACGGCACCGACCGCAGCCAGTGACCTCCACCGGCCGCCCGGACGAGCGTGGGCGTTTGCGTCTCACAACGCATTTTCCGGCCACATCGAACGCAATTGGTGGCCCGGCCCCACTCGCACCTGCATGAACGGTCGCAGAGGCTTGTGGGTTACCCGCAGCGGGAAATTTCAGCCATTTTCGAGTGACCCGGCACGAGTGCCGCAACGCCGCGCCCACATGTGCACGAACGAGGAAACCCGCAGGTGGGCAACCCAACTCCACCCATCATGACGCACCGTCTGATCGTTTTCTTCGGGCAATGTTTATTACCAAAGACCTTGGGACTATTTAGACTGCTCACGCTCAACTCGGCGTGAACAACGAGGGATTACCCACCATGAACAAGACGGCGCTTCGAGCCCTGCTCCGTGAACGGCGCGCCCTCATAGCCCCCGAATCCCACGGCTTCACCAGACCGACGGGACAAGGGCGCCGCGCCCCCGGGCTCTCCCAGCACCAGGTCGACCAGCTCCTGCACCGCACGCTCGGCACGTACCACCGTCTGGAGTCGGGCACGTACCCGAACGCCCCCGCGGAACTGCTGCGCGATGTGGCGCGGCTGTTCGGGCTGAACGAGCAGGAGTGGGTGCTGCTGTGCCGCTACGCGCTGCTTCAGGACCCGCCGGGGCCGCTGTATCCGACGTCGGGCAAGGAGATCCCCGGCGTGTGGCAGGAGGCGGTCGACGGCATCGATCACATCGCGTACGTCTCGGACTCGTCCTGGGACCTGCTGGCGTGCAACCGGGCGTTCACGGAGCTGTTCCCCGACCACCGGCCCCCCTCGAACACCATGCGCTGGATGCTGCTCGACCCGCACGCCCGGAACATGCTGGTGGACTGGCAGAGCGCGTGGGCTCCGCTGCTGCTCCCCCAACTGCGCGCCGCTCTCGCCGCGCGCCCCGACGACGACACGCTCGCCCAGATCGAGAAGGAAGTACTGGCCGACCCCGAGGCCGCCCCGATCTACCGGTCGGGCGGCTCGGCCATGCACCCGGACGGCGACGAACGTCCGCTGCTGCACGCGCGCCTGGGCCCCGGCTGGGCGACGATGTGCGCCGCGCAGCCGCTCACCACGCCGGGCGCGCGCCTGATGATCCTGGTCTTCCACCCGGGCGTGCAGCGTGCGCACCCCAGGAAGCCGGCCCTGCGCGCAGGCTGATTTGCGCCCCTCTCGTCACACCTCCCGTGGCAGACACGTCGCGGCAACGTAGGTTGAGCGGGCCCCCCACAGCCACCTCAGCCCCGTGGGAGACACTCATGCCCGCCTACGTCTCGATGCCGCACACCGTTCTCGGCGCCCACAAGGTGTCCACCGACGAGATCGCGGACGACATACGCGCACGCCACCCGGGACACCCCCGGATCGCCGCCGCGGTACGCGCCGTGCAGGGGTGCGGCGTGCACACCCGCTACTTCGCCCGGCCGCTCGACTCCCCCACCGTCGCGGGTGAGGCGGGCATCGCCGAGCGGGCCAGGACCGCCTTCGCGGACGCGCTCGAACTCGCCGAGCGGGCGGCCGCGTCGACCATCGCGGCGGCCGGCCTGAGAGCGAAGGACCTGGACGGCATCGTCACCACGCACTCCACCGGCTGGGCCGCGCCCAACCTGGACGTGCACCTCATGACACGGCTCGGCCTGCGCCCCACCGCCCGCTCCCTCGCCCATACGACGCTGGCCTGCACGGGCGGCACCAAGTCGCTGATCCGGGCGGCGGACATGGTGGCGGCCCGCCCCGGCGGCAAGGTGCTCGTGGTCGCCGCCGAGGTGATCTCCGCCGTCTACCACCACAGCGACACCGGCATCGACGCGATGATCTACAAGGCGCTGTTCGGCGACTCGGCCGGAGCGGCCGTGGTCAGCGACGAACCGCTCGGCCCCGGATTCGCGTACGAGGACGGCTTCGAGCACGTGCTGCCGGGCACCGCGGGACAACTGGGCGGCCGGATCACCGCCGACGGCCTGCACTTCGACGCCACGAAGCAGGGCCGCGCGGCCTTCACCGAGACCCTGCCGAGCGTCACCGGCTGGCTCGGCGCACGCCGCACCGACTTCGCCGTGATCCATCCGGGCAGCCCCCGGATCATCGCGGACACGGCCACGGCCCTGGGCCTGTCCGAGCACGACACCCGCCACTCCACGGCCACACTCACCGAGGAGGGGAACCTGGGCGGCGTGAGCGTCCTTCGCGTCCTCGAACGCACCCACCAGGACCCGCCCCCCGCCGGCAGCCGCGGAACGATGGTCGCGTACGGACCCGGTTTCACGACCGCGGCGCTGCACGGGCACTGGCACGCCTGACGGCCCAGGCCGGGACGTCGCTCGAAAATGTCTCATCGGGACATGTGTCCCAATGGGACATTCGGGTGTACCGTCGAAGACATGAAGGCGAACGAGGCCACCAGCCCCCGACCCGCCGGCGACCGCCGGCAGGCCAAGGCCCTCCGGACGCGCGAGGCGCTCACGGAGGCCGCCGTCGAGCTGGTGCTCGAGCGCGGGCTCGGGGACGTGACCGTGGAGGCCATCGCCGACCGCGCGGACGTCACCCGCCGCACCTTCAGCCGGCACTTCGCCGGCAAGGAGGACGCGGCCCTGGACTTCACGCGCGCCGACGGCGCGGGGATCAACGCGGCGCTGCGCGCCCGCCCCGCCGCCGAGCCCCCGCTGCTCGCCTACCGGCGCACGGTCGCGGACTACCTCGCCGACCGGGAGACCCCGGGCTGGCACCACCGACCGCGACTGCGCGAGCTGTACGCGGTCGTGGACGCGGAGCCCGCCCTGTTCGCCGCGTACGAACGGATCCGGGTGGACGCCCAGGACGAGTCCGTACGCATCATCGCCGACCGGCTCGGCACCGACCCGGCCCGGGACCCCCGTCCCGAGGTCGTCGTCGGCGCCGCCGCCGGAGTGCTGACCGCCGCGCTGCGCACCTGGGCGCGCGGCGCGGGCACGGACGCCGAAGACCTCGCCGAACTGGTGGCGCGGGCCTACGACGCCCTCATCGAGGAGGCCGCCCGCGCGGCGGCCCCCGACGTCGCTACCAGAAAGTGAATCGCACCATGAGCACCACCCCCACCACCGGCACCGTGACCGACTACGCCGCCGAGTTCGCCGGGAAGACCGCCCTCGTCACCGGCTCCGCCTCCGGCATCGGCCTGGCCACCGCCCGCCGCCTCGGCCGCGGCGGCGCGAACGTCGTCATCGCGGACTACAACGAGAAGGGCGCCCAGGAGGCCGCCGAGACGCTGAAGGCGGAGGGCCTGAAGGCCGCCGCGGTCGCCGTCGACGTGACCGACCCGGCCTCGGTCGAGGCGGCCGTCCGCTTCTCCGTCGACACCTTCGGCGGTCTCGACCTGGCCGTGAACAATGCCGGCATCGGCGGCGCGAGCGCGCCCACCGGCGAGTACGACATCGATGTCTACAACCGCGTGGTGCGCACGAATCTCGACGGCGTCTTCTACTCGATGCGCTACGAGATCCCCGCCATCGAGGCCGCGGGCAACGGCGGCGCCATCGTGAACGTCGCCTCGATCCTCGGCTCGGTCGGCTTCGCCGGCTCCCCCGCGTACGTCGCGGCGAAGCACGGCGTGGTCGGTCTGACGAAGACGGCCGCCGCCGAGTACGCCGCGAAGGGCATCCGCGTCAACGCGGTCGGCCCGGGCTTCATCGAGACCCCGCTCCTCAAGGAGATGGACAAGGCCGCCCACGACGGTCTCGTCGCGCTGCACCCCGCGGGCCGCCTGGGAACCTCCGAGGAGGTCGCCGAGCTGATCGTCTTCCTGCTCTCGGAGCGCGCCTCGTTCATCGCGGGCAGCTACCACCTCGTGGATGGCGCGTACACGGCGGTCTGACCCGCCACGCCGCATACGCCACTTGTGTCACACCTCCACTCATGGAACGGTCTGCGACGGGTACCGGGCAGGAGACCCGGACCGTCCCGACGTGGAGGGCGCGGCGAACGCAATGGCAGGGCAGGCACGCGAGTCGTACTTCGACAACGTCAAATTCCTGACGATCGTCCTCGTGGCCTGCGGGCACGCGTGGGAGCCGCTGACCTACGGCTCCCGCGCGGTGACGGCGGTGTATCTCACCGTCTACGCCTTCCACATGCCGGCGTTCGCCCTGGTGTCGGGGTACTTCTCGCGCAGCTTCGACATGGCGCCGCACCGTCTGCGGCGCCTGGTGACCGGCGTCGCCGTGCCCTACCTCGTCTTCGAGGTGGCGTACACGCTGTTCTACCGGTGGGCGCAGGACGACCCGGGGTATCCGATCAGCCTGCTGGACCCCTGGTATCTGATGTGGTTCCTGGTGGCCCTGTTCATCTGGCGGCTCTCGACGCCGCTGTGGTTGCAGTTGCGTCACCCGGTGCCGGTGTCGCTGGCCGTGGGCACGGCCGTGTCGATGTGGCCGGGCGCGGGCGGCGACCTGGCGCTCCAACGGGTCCTGCAATTCCTGCCGTTCTTCGTGGTGGGCCTGGTGCTGCGGCCCGAGCACTTCGCGCGCGTGCGCACATGGCGCGTGCGGTGGGTGGCGCTGGGCGTCACGGGCGCGGCCCTGCTCGCCGCGTACTGGGTGGCGCCTTGGTTCGACGCGGGCTGGTTCTTCCACCGGGGCAGCGTGCAGGGGCGGGGCGTGCCGGGGTGGGCGGGACTGTTCGCGACGCCCGCCCTGTTCGCTCTCGCGCTCGTGCTGACCGCGTGCTTCCTGGCGTGGGTGCCGGGCCGCACATTGCGGTTCACGGCCCTGGGCACCGGGACGATCTACGCGTATCTGCTGCACGGGTTCGTCATCAAGTCCTCCCGGTTCTGGGACTGGTACGACCACCCGTGGCTGCACGGCCCGCTCGGCGAGCTGACCGTGACGGCGGCGGCGGTCGGGCTCGTCACGGCGCTGTGCACGCAACCGGTGCGGCGGATCTTCCGCTACGTCGTCGAGCCCCGCATGGACTGGGCCTTCCGGAGGCCGACAGGGCAACGGTCCCTGCCCGCGCAGACGGCACCCCGGGAGAAGGTCACCTCCGGCGGCGGCTGACCGTCTGCGCCGAGGCGAGCAGGTGCTGCATCCGCTCGGTGAGCGACCCCAGGTCGTCGGCGGGCCGGTGGAAGGCGAGCCGCACGTCGGCCTGGCCCCGCATCCGCTCCAGACGCAGCGTCAGCCCGTGCCGGTCCACGGCGAGCGGCTGGACGCGGACGACGCCGAGCAGGCTGTCGGGGGCGATGAGCCGGGTGAGCTGCTCGACGGCCTCGGGATGGGCGTCGGCGAGATGGGTGAGCAGGCGCGGCTCGGCGAGCGCGAGCGAATCGGGCGCGGCGGCGGCGAGTTCGTCGAGCTCGATGCCGGTACGCCCCGACCGGGTCTGAAGGACCGCACGTTCGGGCCGCAGCACCAGCTCCTCACCGTCCGGGACCAGCTCGCCCGACAGCCACACCCGCGCGCGTACCCGGTCGCGTACGGGGACGGGCGCCGCGTCGGCGAACTCCAGGAGCGTGGTGGGCCGTCCGTGCGGTGAGCAGAGCACGGCCGCGGCGAGCACGCTGTCGGGCGGCGGCGCGATGCGGACCGTGCCGTCGTCGTCGACGCGGTGCGCCCCGACGAGGTCGTCCTGCCCCACATCGGTGGTGACGCCGCAGGTCCATGCGGCGGCGAGCACGGAGCGTGCGTGGGCCGCCGTGCTGGGCACGGCGGCAGCGATCTGTCGGACACCCATCCCGAACCTCCATTAGGTAAGCCTTGCCTAACTTATCGGAGGTGATCGGCGACGGTCCACCCCACCCTCGCTCCGACTTCCTGTGTCGCCCCCTGACGGGAGCCGCACGGTGCGATTGACTCGACGGGTGCGCAGATTCGTCGTGTTCCTCGCCGCCGTCGCCGGAGCGCTCGCCGCCCTGGCCCTGTCCCTGCTGCTCTCCCCGTGGTGGTGGTTCGCCGCCGCCCCGCTCCTCGCGCTCGCGGCGCTCGGCGTGTGGGATCTGGCCCAGTCGCGCCACTCCGTGCTGCGCAACTATCCGGTCCTCGGGCATCTGCGCTTCCTGATGGAGTCCCTGCGCCCCGAGATGCAGCAGTACTTCGTCGAGCGCAACTACGACGGCCGGCCCTACGACCGCGACGTGCGCAGCATCGTCTACGAGCGGGCGAAGCAGGACGAGGCCGAGGAGCCGTTCGGCACCGAGCGCGACGTGTACGCCTCCGGCCACGAGTTCCTGGTGCCGTCGATGCGCCCGGTCGACCCGCCAGAGCGGCCGACCACCGTCCGCATCGGCGGCCCCGACTGCACCAGGCCGTACGACATGGCGCTGCTCAACGTGTCGGCGATGAGCTTCGGCGCCCTGTCCAGCCACGCGATCCGCGCGCTCAACAAGGGCGCGGCGCTCGGGGGTTTCGCGCACGACACAGGAGAGGGCGGCCTGTCCGACCACCATCTGGCGCACGGCGGAGACCTGGTGTGGGAGATCGGCACCGGTTACTTCGGCTGCCGCACGGGCGAGGGCCGCTTCGACCGCGCCGAGTTCGCCGACAAGGCGGCGCACGAGCACGTCAAGTGCGTCTCCCTGAAGCTGTCGCAGGGCGCGAAGCCGGGCATCGGCGGCGTCCTGCCCGGCGGCAAGGTCAACGCGGAGATCGCGCGCGTACGGGACGTGCCCGAAGGGCGGACGGTGGTGTCGCCGCCGTACCACCGGGAGTTCGAGACACCGCGCCAGATGGTGCTGTTCCTGGCGGAGTTGAGACAGCTCGCCGGCGGCAAGCCGGTCGGGTTCAAGCTGTGCGTGGGCTCGCGCTCGCAGTTTCTCGCCGTGTGCAAGGCGATGGTCGCGGAGGGCGTGACGCCGGACTTCGTGATCGTGGACGGATCGGAGGGCGGCACGGGCGCCGCACCGCTGGAGTTCGCCGACCACCTCGGCACACCGCTGACCGAGGGGCTGATCACGGTCCACAACGCGCTCGTCGGCACGGGGCTGCGCGAGCACGTCCGCGTCGGGGCCAGCGGCAAGGTCGCCACCGGCGCCGACATCGTCAAACGCCTCGTCCAGGGCGCCGACTTCACGAACGCGGCACGCGCCATGATGTTCGCGGTCGGCTGCATCCAGGCCCAGCGCTGCCACACCAACACCTGCCCGGTGGGCGTCACGACACAGGATCCGCGCCGCGTGCGCGCCCTGGACGTCGCCGACAAGTCCGAACGCGTACGCCACTACCAGGAAGCGACCGTGCGCAGTGCGGCGCAGATCATGGCGGCGATGGGCGTGCGCGATCCGCGCGAGCTGCGCCCGTCGCAGCTCATGCGGCGCACCACGGCGGACATGCCGGTCTCCTACGCGCACCTCCACGACTGGCTGGAGCCCGGCCAGTTGACCAAGCAGCCGCCCCCGACCTGGGCCGCGGACTGGGCGGCGGCCGACCCCGACCACTTCTGAGTGCCCTCCAGCCCCGTCGGCGCCATCGAACAACGCCAACTCCACGCGAACGAGGGGTGAATATGCCAACCGCCCGCGCGGCGCGACGCAGCGCGGCATCATGCCGACATGGACGGTAGTACTGCGCTCCTGCGGGAGCTCTTCACGCCGGATGAGTACGCCGCGGTACGCAGCCATGCGGACCATCTGGGCGTGACACTGGACGAGTACGTACGCTCCTCAGCCGCCGAACGGGCCCTGGAGCGGCTCCATCTGACACGGGCTCTGGAAGCCCGTGCACCGCATCTGGGCACCTTGCCGATACCACAGGTGGAGCGCTCCCACTGTGCCGACGGAGCCTCCTCCCCTGCCCTCGACCGGTTCCTCGACACGCTGGCGCACCCGCACCCCACCGAGGGCGGCTGACACCGCGTGAACCGGCCGCTGCGGGGCACTCGATGCCACGGGGCAGGCGTGACATCGCGGCAGCGCGGGAAGGGGGAACGTCACCGGGGCAACGGCCCCCGCACCATCCATCAGGACCATCAGGAGAGGAAGTGGTCGTCATGCGTGCGTCGAGGGGCGCCGACCGGCGTGCCGCGCGCGTGGAATACCTGATGCCGCAGGGGACGGGCGCGGCCCGCTGGGCCCGGCGGCTGACCCGAAGGTTTCTCGCCGGACGTACGGGCGAGGGAGCGACGGACGCCGAGCTGGTGGTGTCGGAGCTGGTCGCCAACGCCACCGAGGCACGGAGCGGCAGCTGCCGGATGAGCCTGTGCCTGCAGTCGGGTGAGCTGACCGTGGCCGTGCACGACGACGCGCCCGGGCTCCCCCGCCTCGCGCCACAGTCGCGGACGGCCGAGTCGGGGCGGGGCATCGCGCTGGTGCAGGCCCTCGCCCGCCGCTGGAGCGTGCGGGCCGACCCGAGGGGCGGGAAGACGGTCCTTGCGGTGCTGACGCCCTGCTGAACCACGCCCCGGCCGAGGCGACCGCGCGTCGCCGCCCCGGCCGGGACCGGTGATCAGTGCCCGCGCGCGATCCACTCGTCGAGGCTCGGGGCCTCCGCGCCGATCGTCGTGCTGTCACCGTGTCCGGTGCGCACGACGGTCTCGCCCGGCAGCGTGAGCAGCCGGTCCTTGATCGACTCCACGATGGTCGGGAAGTCGCTGAAGGTCCGCCCGGTCGCACCGGGACCGCCCTGGAAGAGGGTGTCCCCGGTGAACACGGTGCCGAGCGCGGGTGCGTACAGGCTGACCGCGCCGTGGCAGTGCCCCGGCGTGTGCAGCACCGTCAGCTCGACGCCCGCGACGCCGATCTTCTGCCCGTCGGCCAGTTCCCCGTCCGGGGCGCGGTCGGGGTGCGTGCGCTTCCACAGCTCGGTGTCGGCCGGGTGCAGCAGGATCGGCGCCCCGGTGCGCGCGGCGAGCGCGGGCGCGGCGTCGATGTGGTCGTCGTGCGCGTGCGTGCACACGATCGCGACGAGCCGCCGCTCACCGAGGGCCTCGGCGATGGCATCGGCGTCGTGCGCGGCGTCGATGACGATCGCCTCGTGGTCGTCGCCGACGATCCACACGTTGTTGTCGACGTCCCACGTGCCCCCGTCGAGGGAGAACGTGCCGGAGGTGACGAGATGGTCCACGCGTGCCGTGTTGTCGCTCATCAGAACACCACCACCGAACGCAGCACGTCGCCGTGGTGCATCCGCTCGAACGCCTTCTCCACGTCGTCCAGGGCGATCGTCTCGGTCACGAACGCGTCCAGGTCGAGACGCCCCTGCAAATACAGGTCGATCAGCATCGGGAAGTCCCGCGAGGGCAGACAGTCGCCGTACCAGGACGACTTGAGCGCGCCGCCGCGCCCGAACACGTCCAGCAGCGGCAGTTCGAGCTTCATCTCGGGCGTCGGGACGCCGACGAGAACGACCGTGCCCGCCAGGTCGCGCGCGTAGAAGGCCTGCTCGTACGTCTCCGGGCGTCCCACCGCCTCGATGACGACGTCCGCACCGAAGCCGCCGGTCAGCTGGCGCACGGCCTCGATCGGGTCGGTGGAGCGGGAGTTGACGGTGTGGGTGGCGCCCAGCTCGCGCGCGGTGGCGAGCTTCTTGTCGTCGATGTCAACGGCAATGATCTTCGCGGCGCCGGCAAGACGGGCTCCGACGACGGAGGCATTGCCCACGCCGCCGCAGCCGATCACGGCGACGGAGTCGCCACGGCCCACGTTGCCCGTATTGATCGCGGCGCCGAGCCCGGCCATCACGCCGCAGCCCAGCAGGCCCGCGGCGGCCGGGGAGGCGGCCGGGTCCACCTTGGTGCACTGCCCGGCGGCGACCAGGGTCTTCTCGGCGAAGGCCCCGATGCCCAGCGCCGGCGACAGCTCGGTGCCGTCGGCCAGGGTCATCTTCTGCTTCGCGTTGTGGGTGTCGAAACAGTACTGGGGACGTCCGCGCCTACAGGCACGACACTGCCCGCACACCGCACGCCAGTTGAGAATCACGAAGTCACCGGGGGCGACCTCGCTCACCCCGTCACCCACCGATTCGACGACACCCGCCGCCTCGTGACCGAGCAGGAACGGGAACTCGTCGTTGATCCCGCCCTCCCGGTAGTGCAGATCGGTGTGGCAGACCCCGCACGCCTGGATCTTCACGACGGCCTCGCCCGGACCCGGGTCCGGCACCGTGATCGTCGCGATCTCCACGGGGGCACCCTTGGCCCGCGCGATCACGCCCTGCACCTGCTGTGCCATGACGGTCAGCCCTCTTCCTCAATCGCGGCAACTTCACGCTTTGTTACCCGCCCATCCTCGCTCACCGGTCAAGCGGAGAACAGCACCGGTGCCCAGGTCGGGGCGCTCTACTGTGTTCCCGTGCGCGTTCGAATCCAGGCGGCGGCCGGCCTCCTTCCCGTCAATGGAACCCTCGCGGCGGTGCTCCTCGTTCTCCTCGTGATCGCGGCAGCGGTGGCGGCCGTGTACCGCCTGTCCCCGGACGGTTCGCGCCGCCGGGCCCGCGACATCGCGGTGGCCGGCATCCGGGCGGCGGTGCAACTGGCCGTGGTGTCGCTCCTGATCGGCTGGGTGGTGCGGCACGGAGCGGCGCTGCTGGCCTTCCTGCTGCTCATGCTGGCGGTGGCCGCACGCACGGCGGGCCGCCGCCTCACCCCGAACCGGACCTGGTTCTGGGCCGCCCTGCCGATCGCGGCGCCGGTGACCCCGCTCGTCGCGGCGCTGATCGCCTGCGGCCTGCTTCCGCTCCGGGGCATCGCCGTGATCCCGGTGACCGGCATCCTCATCGGCGGCGCGCTCACGGGGACTGTGCTCGCCGGGCGTCGCGCCCTCGACGAGCTGACCGCGCGCAAGGGCGAGGTCGAGGCGTGCCTGGCCCTCGGTCTGCTCCCCCACGAGGCACGCCTGGAGATCGCCCGCCCCACCGCCTCCGACGCCCTCCTGCCCGGCCTCGACCAGACGCGGACGGTGGGCCTGGTCACGCTCCCGGGCGCGTTCGTCGGCATGCTTCTGGGCGGGGCGTCGCCGGTGACCGCCGGGGCGGTGCAACTCTTCGTCCTGGTGGCGCTGCTGGCCGTACAGGCGCTCGCGGTGGCGACGACGGTGGAGCTGGTGGCGCGGGGGCGGCTGCACCGCGAGCCGTCGGAGGTCCGGGGGCGGGGGCGGGGCGCGACCTAGTCAGGAGGTTCTGGTCAAGGGCGTTCCAGCGGTCAGCCGTCCATGACGCCCTAGTCGTCCATGACGGCCAGGAGGCTGGACAGGACGCGCAGGCAGGTGTCGATGTCGTCCTTGGTGAGATCCCCGTCGGCCCCGCGCAGGGCTTCCCGCTCACGGTCGAGCACGGCTCCGATGACGGTGCGCCCCTCCTCGGTCAGCCGGATCAGGGAAGACCGCTTGTGGGCGGGGTTGGGCACGGCCTCGACGAGCCCGCGCGCGGCGGCGTCGTTCACCATCCGCTGCACGAACTGCCGGCTCAGCGCCTGGAACCGACCCATCTGCGGGACCGTCATGGGGCCACGCCCGTGCAGCATGCTCAGCACGGCGCGCACGCCCACCGACAGCCCTTCGGCGGCGACGTCCCGCTCGACTCTCACGTACGCGCGCCGGTACAGCGGCCCCACGAGGTCGAACACCTCGGCGAGCCGGTCCGCCACGTCCGCGGGCAACGGATCACGGCCTGTCGTCTCACTCACGCCGCCATCATGACATGACACCTGAGTTGTCATTCGGTCTTGTGGGCGTATGGCGCACATGACACCCTGCTTGTCATGTCCGACCTCTTCTGGATCGACGAAGGCACGGGTCCCGGCCGCCCCTTGGTTCTGCTGCACGGCGGCTTCCTCGACCACCACATGTGGGACGACCAGATCCCGCACCTGGCATCGGACCACCGCGTCATCGCGCCCGACGCCCGGGGTCACGGCGGGTCCCCCAACGCCACGGGACCGTTCCGGCACACGGACGATCTGGCCGCGCTGCTGCGCCACTTGGACCTCGGCCCGGCGATCCTGGTGGGCGTCTCGATGGGCGCAAGCATCGCCATCGACACGGCGCTGGAGCATCCGAAGCTGGTCGCCGGCGTGGTCACCAGCGGCGCCGGCACCAGCGAGCCGTACTTCACGGATCCCTGGACGACCGGGATCTGGTCCACCTGGCAGTCGGCGATGGCCGCGGGCGACGTGGCCGCCGCGATCGAGGCGTTCACCGCGTTCGCCTCGGGCCCGCACCGTACGCTCGACGACCTCGACCCCCGGGTGGTCGAGCGGCTGCGCGCGATGACGTGGAGCACGATGTCGAAACACACCGCGGAGGAACCCGACTGGAGCGTCCCGGTCGAGGACACCTGGGCCCGCGCCGCCGAGCTCACGATCCCGGTCCGCGCCATCAACGGCGCCCTGGACTCCCCCGACCACATCGGCATGTCGGAGCGCCTGACCGGCAGCCTCGCCGACGGCCACGCAGTGTCGGTCCCCCAAACCGCGCACTACCCCAACATGGAGGACCCGGAGGCCTTCAACGCGGCGCTCGCGGAGGCCTTGCACTCCATGTGACGCCCGCACGCCACCGCCTCCCGTCGACACCTTCGCCGTGCCGCGAGCCACTGCACGCCCGCGGCCAGGGCCGCCACGCACCCGGAGATGGCAAGACCCAGCAGCGCCCCGGAGAGCGGCCCACCGGCGGCGAGCCCGCCCAGCACGCCGACACCTGTCGAGTACGAGGCCCAGACGACCTCGGCGACCCCCGACGCCACAAGAAACCGACTCAACCGGAAGTCGACGAGCCCGGCCGCGACGGCGCCGACGAATCGCCCGGTGGGCAGAAACCGGATACCCACGACGAACGGGATCCCATGCCGCCGCACCCGCACGGAAGCCCAGTCGAGCAACGCCGCACGCCGCCGTCTGCGTCGCAGCCGCCGCAGCACCGGCCCGCCGAAACGACGCGTGGACCGGTACACCAGCAGGTCACCGATGACGGCGGCGCCCGACACCACCAACAGCACCACGGCGAGCTGGAGACGGCCGTCGGCCGCCATGGCCCCGGCGCCGACGAGCAGCCACGAGTTCGGCACCAGCGGGGGCATGACGCACAGGACGAGAAGGCCGTACATCAAATAGTCGGGCATACCTACAGATAACGGGAGGAAAGTTAACAAAACCAGAGGAGTTGGCGTATCTCGGGGAAACCTCTGGGACCTCCCCCTAAGGGTCTCAGGAGCGTGTTTCCGCAGCCTGAACCGCCAACAGGGCGAGGTCACCACGATGCCAGCAATTGACGCCCCGCACCCTGGGGCAGCCCTCCGTATCCGGGCTGGGGTTATCCCCCGTCGCCCTCGATCTCGACCTCGTACTCGTGCGCCCGTCCGCCGCGCCACTGGATGATCGACGCGTCTCCGGACACCAGTTGATCGGCATCGTCGAGCCCGGCCCGACGCAGGAATTCGATCAGGTCGTGGTCGTCACGGGCAAGTCCGAAGTCCACGCCGCCGACGGTGACCCGCCGCCCTCCGTTCGACGCCGACGGCCGGTGCACGACTATCAGGCGCGGTGTCACGCCTGCCCCCGCGCCCGCCGGCGCAGCTCCGCCTTCTGTGTCGGGGTGAGCTTCTCGCCCGCCAGTACCCGGGAAAGATGCAGCAGACGCCGCCGCAGAGCGGTACGGCCGGGCCGATCGGCGAGCTGCCGGTAGGTCGCGTCCCACTCCCGCTGTGTCTGCACCAGGTCCTCAGTGATCGTGTTCCGCATGAGACCGATTAGAGCGCGTGTTCGATTTTCTGCGCAAGCTGACACACGGAGCACGGGTTGCGCGTGTCGTCCCGTGAGCCTCAGGGCGTGCCGGTGAGCGGCCAGGGGTTCGGTGCGTTGCGCCGGACCGCCGCGCGTATGTGGACCATGGCCAGGATCGCGCTCATATGGGTCTTGCCCACGGTGTGCCGGACGTGGTCCTTGCAGAACCACAGGGCGTTCTCGGGGTGACCCTCGTGACCGAGAGGCGGCGCGATCGCCCGGAAGTACACGAGCGTGAAGGTGTCGTGGCCCTGGTCCCTGGGGGACGTGCGGCAGACCTCACAGCGCGGGGGCATCACGGCCGGTCGACTCCACTCCGTCGTTCCAGTCCCGAACACGATCCTCTGTCCGCGCCGCACCCCAGCGGGCGTGCCGCGGACAGGAGTTGACATCCTCTCAGGTCACTCCCGTGGGTGCGTGACCAACGCGGTCGCCCGACGTTGTCTCGATCATGAACCTTCGTCGCATCACCACCGCGCTCGGTACCACCGCAGCGGCAGCCCTCGTCGCCCTCTCCGTTCCCACCTCCGCTTTCGCCGCCGAAGGCATCCTCGAGGTCAACGGCGTGGCGCATGAGAACCCGAGCGGCTGCTACCCCATGGACTGGTTCCCGTCCTCGATCACCAACAACACCGACGCCATCGCGGAGGTGCACTCGGGCCCCGACTGCACCGGCCAGGTCGAGTGGCTGGTCTACCCCGGCGAGACGTACCGCACCGAGACCGCGCAGAGCGTCTTCGTCCTCTGAGCCACGGTCACGGCCGACACCGGAGCCGGGGCGCGGTCACCTCGCTGTCGGAGTCCCGGCGTACGCTCCGCAGCATGACCATTTACGACGCAGTGCAGATCGACAACCTTCAGGGCGGCGCCGCCGACCTCCCCCAGTACCAGGGCAAGGCCGTCCTGATCGTCAACGTTGCCTCCAAGTGCGGGCTCACGCCGCAGTACACCGCCCTGGAGGAGCTTCAGAAGCAGTACGCGGCGCGCGGGTTCACGGTTCTCGGCGTGCCCTGCAACCAGTTCATGGGGCAGGAGCCCGGTACCGCCGACGAGATCTCCGAGTTCTGCTCGGCGACGTACGGCGTGACGTTCCCGATGACGGAGAAGGTCGACGTCAACGGCGAGGCGCGGCACCCGCTGTACGCGAACCTCGTGGACACGGCGGACGCCGAGGGCCACACCGGCGACATCCGCTGGAACTTCGAGAAGTTCCTCGTGGGTCGCTCCGGTGAGGTCGTCGCCCGCTTCTCGCCGCAGACGACGCCGGACGCCCCGGAGGTCGTGGCGGCCATCGAGCGGGAGCTGTCGAAGGAGAGCTGAGGGCCTGTCGACATACGGCCGGCTCATCCCGCCACGGGCAGGCACTCGGCGAGCAGGGCGACGACGTCCCGCCACGCTCGCCGCGCGTGCTGCGGGTGGTAGCCGACCCCGGGACGGACGGTGTGGTCGACCGTTGGGTGATGGAAGGCGTGCAGGGCGCCGCCGTAGACCGCGAGGCGCCAGTCGACGCCCGCGGCCTGCATCTCGGCGGTGAACGCGTCCCGTTGCGCGGGCGGCATGATCGGGTCTTCCGACCCGACCCCGGCCCACACCGGGCAGTGAATGCGCGCCGCCTCGCCCGGTCGGCCCGTGGTCAGTGCGTTGACCGTCGCGATCGCGCACAGGTCGGCGCCGTCGCGCCCGAGTTCCAGCGCGATCGCGCCTCCGGTTCCGTAGCCGACGGCGGCGATCCGGTCGGGGTCGGTCCGCGGTTCGGCGCGGAGCACGTCGAGCGCCGCGTGGCCGATGCCTCGCATCCGGTCGGGGTCGGCGAGCAGTGGCATGCAACGGGCCAGCATCTCCTCGGGGTCGCCCAAGTACCGCCCGCCGTGGAGGTCGAAGGCCAGCGCCACGTACCCCAGCTCGGCGAGTGCATCGGCCCGGTGGCGCTCGACGTCGCTGAGCCCCACTCCCTCGGGCCCGACCAGGATCGCGGGCCGGCGGTCGGCACCGGCCGGGAGCGCGAGGTGCCCGATCATCGTCAGGCCGTCGGCCGGGTACTCGATCGTGCGCGTTGTCACCGTGCGTGGTGTCACCGTGGTCATGAGCCTGGACTGTAGTGATCGTCGAGCCCGGGAGGGCCGGGGTTCTGCCGTGGGCAGAGGGCCGGTCTCCGGCGCGTTACGGAACCAATCCGTCAGCGGTGCGGGTGAGGGACGGTGAACAAACGGCCGTCGACCGCCGGTACCGGGGCGCGTGATCGCCTCGCCCGGGGGCCGCCCCGCTGCGCCCCCACTCCCCCCGTAGCACCATGGCTACATGCTGTTCGCCCGGCTCGCTCAGGTGTCCCAGGATGTCGCAGCCGCCTCCGCGCGGTCGCGGAAGATCACGCTGCTCGCCGAGCTCTTCCGCGACGCCGATCCGGACGACGTGCCGATCGTCATCCCGTATCTCGCGGGACGGCTGCCCCAGGGGCGGCTCGGCGTCGGCTGGCGGGTACTGAGCGAGCGGGTGGAGGCGGCCCCGGAGCCTCGGCTGACCGTGCAGGACGTCGACGCGCTGATGACCGAGCTCGGGGACGTGTCCGGCGCCGGGTCGCAGGCCGAACGGAAGCGGCTCGTCGGGGAGCTGATGGGCGCCGCCACCGAGGACGAGCAGCGGTTCCTGTTCGGGCTCGTGACCGGTGAGGTGCGGCAGGGTGCCCTGGACGCCGTCGCGACCGAGGGCCTGGCACAGGCGACGGGCGCCGCCCCCGCCGACGTACGGCGCGCGGTGATGCTGGCCGGCGGGTTGCAGGACGTCGCGCAGGCGCTCCTCGCCCGGGGACCCGAGGCACTCGAGGACTTTCGGCTCACCGTCGGCCGGCCCGTGCTGCCGATGCTCGCGCACAGCGCCGCCGGAGTCGGCGAGGCGATCGACAAGTTGGGCACCTGCGCGGTGGAGGAGAAGCTCGACGGCATTCGCGTACAGGTGCACCGGGACGGCGACGTCGTGCGCGTGTACACCCGGACGCTCGATGACATCACCGCCCGGCTGCCCGAAGTGACCGACGCCGTCAGGGAGTTCCCCGGCGAGCGGTTCATCCTCGACGGGGAAGTCATCGCGCTCGGTGAGGACGGGCGGCCGCGGGCGTTCCAGGACGTCGCGGGGCGGGTCGGGTCACGTGTCGATGTCGCGCGGGCGGCGGAGGCGCTGCCGGTCTCCCCCGTGTTCTTCGATGTGCTGTACGCCGAGGGGCAGGATCTGCTGGACCTGCCCTTCGCCAGGCGGCACGAGCAGTTGGCCAGGCTCGTGCCGGAGCCGATGCGGGTCCGGCGCCTCGTGGTCGAGGACGAGGGCCCGGAACAGCGGGACGCCGCCGAGGCGTTCTTCGCCGACACCCTCGCGCGCGGCCACGAAGGGGTCGTGCTCAAGGGGCTCGAGGCCCCGTACAGCGCGGGCCGCCGGGGCGCGTCCTGGTTGAAGGTCAAGCCGGTGCACACGCTGGACCTCGTCGTGCTCGCCGCCGAGTGGGGGCACGGGCGGCGCACCGGAAAGCTGTCCAACCTGCACCTGGGTGCCCGGGCCGCCGACGGTACGTACGCGATGCTCGGCAAGACGTTCAAGGGGCTCACGGACGCGCTGCTCACTTGGCAGACGGAGCGGCTGCTCGAGCTCGCCGTCAGCGACGACGGTCATGTCGTGACCGTACGGCCCGAGTTGGTCGTGGAGATCGCCTACGACGGACTCCAGCGCTCGACGCGCTACCCGGCGGGCGTGACGCTCCGCTTCGCGCGCGTAGTGCGGTACCGGGAGGACAAAACGGTCGGCGAGGCGGACACGGTGGAAGCGGTGCTCGCCGCGCATCCGCCTCTCGACGCCTGACCGTTTCTTTGCCAAAGCTTGGCGCGTATAGGGTGACGGACATCCATCTAAAGTTGCATCTGCCACCTATTGGCCGCCGGGACAGCGGCCACGCACGGACAAGGGGAGAGACGTGCCCGCTTCACGCCTGAGCAGGACACCATTGCCGGGAATCGGCTACCGCTACGACCTCACGACCCGCGAGCAGCGCCAGCTGTCGGTCGTCGCCCATCGGGACGGGGGTCGCACCCTCAGCGCCTACCGGGCGGACGACCCGGACGCCTGCGACCTGTCGCTGAAGCTGACGTCGGGGGAAGCGGCGTATCTCATCGACGCGTTGGCGCCCTCGCACCACAGCCCGAACCTGTTGCACACCACCGATCTGGGCCTGGTCGCCGAGCGCATCGAGGTGCCGGGGACCTCAATCTGGAACGGGCGGCTGCTCGGCGAGACGAAGATGCGGACCGATACCGGCGCGTCGATCGTGGCCGTGCTGCGCCGCGCCGACGCGATCCCGTCGCCGACGCCGGACTTCCGGCTCGCGGGTGGCGACACGGTCATCGTCATCGGTACGCGGGAGGGCGTCGACGCGGCGGCCACGATTCTGGGTCGGGAGTGACCGCATGCACAGTGCTGTCTTTCTGATCGAATTCGGTGCCATCACGTTGGCGCTCGGGCTGCTCGGGCGGCTCGCGGGGCGGCTGCGGTTCTCACCGATCCCGCTGTATCTCCTGGCAGGGCTCGCGTTCGGCGAGGGCGGTCTGCTGCCGCTCGGCGCCAGCGAGGAGTTCGTCGCCATCGGCTCCGAAATAGGCGTGATCCTGCTGCTGTTGATGCTCGGTCTCGAGTACACGGCCAGCGATCTCGTCAGCAATTTGAAGACCCAGTACCCGGCCGGCCTCGTCGACATGACGTTCAACGCGCTGCCCGGCGCCATCGCCGCCCTGCTCATGGGCTGGGGTCCGGTGGCGGCCGTGGTGCTCGCGGGCGTCACCTGGATCTCGTCCTCGGGCGTGATCGCCAAGGTGCTCGGTGACCTGGGCCGGCTCGGCAACCGCGAGACGCCGGTGATCCTCAGCATCCTGGTGCTCGAGGACCTGGCGATGGCCGTGTACCTGCCCATCATCACCGCGCTGCTCGCCGGTGTCGGCTGGGCGGCCGGCGGGCTCACCCTCGCCATCGCGCTCGGCGCCGCGGGTCTGGTGCTGTTCATCGCGGTGCGCTTCGGGCGGCACATCTCGAAGTTCGTGTCGAGCGACGACCCGGAGAAGCTGCTCCTCGTGGTGCTCGGCCTGACCATCCTGGTCGCGGGCCTCGCGCAGCAACTCCAGGTGTCCGCCGCCGTGGGCGCGTTCCTCGTGGGCATCGCGCTGTCCGGTGAGGTCGCCGAGAACACGCATACGCTGCTGTCCCCGCTGCGCGACCTGTTCGCGGCCGTCTTCTTCGTCTTCTTCGGCCTGCACACCGACCCGGCGAGCATTCCGCCGGTGCTGCTGCCCGCACTGCTGCTCGCCGTGGTCACGGCCTGCACGAAGATCGCATCGGGGTACTGGGCGGCGCGGCGCGCCGGGATCTCCGTCAAGGGACGCTGGCGGGCCGGTGGCGCCCTGGTCGCGCGCGGCGAGTTCTCCATCGTCATCGCGGGCCTCGCCGTCACCTCGGGCATCGAGCCGCGGCTCGGCCCGCTGGCCACCGCGTACGTGCTGATCCTGGTGATCGTGGGCCCGCTGACCGCGCGGTTCGTCCAGCCCCTCGCGCAGCGGCTGTTCCCGCAGCGCGAGGCGGTGGCCGCGGGCGCGGGCACGGTTCCCGAGCCGCGCGCGGCCGAGCAGTCCGCGCCGGAGGAGAAGCCGGACGACGAGCCGGCCGCGGTCGACGGGCACAGCCGCTGACGAGCCGCCACTGACACCCGGCGTACACGGCCGGCACTCGGCACCCGACGGGGCCGTTCTCCAGGTACGGGGAACGGCCCCGTTCTCTCTCCAGTCGCCCGCCATGAGCAGGGCGCTTAGCGTGGTGGGCGAAGTCGATCGGGGGGTCCGGTGGTTTGGAGGCCACGATGGATCGCGCACCCGACACGTCCCCGGCAGGCGCCGAACCCGGTATACAGAGCGCCCCTCCCGACGACGGATCCACTCCGTACGCGGGCGGGGGCAGGCATGAGCACCGGTGGCTGATCCTGGCCGTGATCGGCCTGGCACAGCTGATGGTCGTCCTTGACGCCACCATCGTGAACATCGCGCTGCCGTCGGCGCAGAAGGACCTCGGGTTCTCCGACGGCAACCGGCAGTGGATCGTGACCGCGTACTCCCTGGCGTTCGGAAGCCTGCTGCTGCTCGGCGGGCGGATCGCCGACCTGATCGGCCGCAAGGCCGTCTTCCTCACGGGCCTGGTCGGATTCGCGGTGGCGTCCGCGCTCGGTGGCGCCGCGAGCAGCTTCGAAATGCTCGTCGCGGCGCGCGCCCTGCAAGGCGCGTTCGGCGCGCTGCTCGCGCCGGCCGCGCTCTCCCTGCTGACGACGACGTTCACCGACCCCAAGGAACGGGCCAAGGCCTTCGGCATCTACGGCGCCATCGCCGGTGCGGGCGGCGCGGTCGGGCTGCTGCTGGGCGGTGTGCTGACCGAGTACCTGGACTGGCGCTGGTGCCTGTTCGTGAACCTGGCCTTCGCCGCCTTCGCCTTCCTGGGCGGCCTGCGCCTGCTGCACGGCGGGCGCCCCGTGGACCGGCCGAAGCTGGACGTGCCCGGCACGATCCTGGTGTCGGCGGGCTTGTTCTGCATCGTCTACGGGTTCTCGAACGCGGAGACGCACGACTGGGGCGACTTCCTGACGTGGGGCTTCCTGGTGATCGGCGTGATCCTGCTGGCCGCGTTCGCCCGGGTCGAGATGCGGGCCGCCCATCCGCTGCTGCCGCTGCGCGTGCCCCTGGACCGGGACCGTGGCGCGTCGTACCTGGCGATGTTCATCGCCGGTGCCGGCATGTTCGGCGTGTTCCTCTTCCTGACGTACTACCTGCAACAGATCCTGGAGTTCTCGCCGGTGCAGACCGGTGTGGCGTTCCTGCCGATGGTCGCCTGCATGATCTTCTCCTCGATGGTCACGCAGAACTCCCTCGCGCCGAAGTACGGGCCGAAGCCGATCGTTCCGCTGGGCATGGCCCTGGCGGTGGGGGCGATGATCTGGCTGACCTTCCTCGACATCGACAGCACGTACGCCGGCCATGTGCTGCTGCCGACGATGGTGATGGGCCTCGGCATGGGCATGATCTTCGCGACGGCCATGAACCTCGCCACCTCCGGTGTCGCGACGCACGACGCGGGGGTCGCCTCCGCGATGGTCAACACCAGTCAGCAGGTGGGCGGCTCGATCGGTACGGCGCTGCTGAACACGCTGGCCACGACCGCCGCGACCAGCTACCTGGTCGGCAAGCGGCCGACGCCCCTGGTGCGCGCGCAGGCCGCGATCGAGAGCTATTCGACCGCCTACTGGTGGTCGGCGGCGTTCTTCGGCCTCGGCTTCGTCGTGACGCTGCTCCTGTACCGGCCGGGGCCTCCGAAGGTGATGTCCGGCGAGGGCGCCGTGCACATGTGAGCGTGCCGCTTCGGTTCGCGCGGCCCAGTCACCGGGCATACCCCCTGAGCACAGTCCGCCCCGCGGGCAGGCGGCGGGGCGGACGGCTGCGCCGTGCGGGGCGGACGAGACAGGGGCGAGGGGGCCGTCATGCGTGGCGTGCCGTATGAGGCGTACCAGGTGGACAGCGAGCGGCTGGCGACGGCGTTCGTGGAAGTGGCCGACGCCGCCGTACGAGGTGGTTCCCACGCGCTCGGCGCGCTCGTCGGCAGCTGCGTGTCGCTGCTCGGGGTGGCATCGGCAGTGGCGGTGCTTGAGCCGCCCGCGACGCGGGTCGAGGTCGCGGCGTCCGACCCACGCGGCCTGCGCCTGGAGCGGGCCGCTCTGATGTGGGGCGAGGGCCCCGGCCTGGACTGCCGCAGCTCGGCCACGGCCATCAAAGGGGTGCCGCTCGCTCATCCGTACGCGCGCGCCAACTGGCCGTCGTACACGGCGATGGCCCGCAGTCTCGGTTTCGCGTGTGTGGTGGCGGTGCCGCTGCGCGCCTCGGGCCGGGCGATGGGGTCGCTGAGCCTGCTGTCGGAGCGGTCGGGGCCGCTCGGGCCGGTGCAGCTGCGCCTGGGGCAGCATCTCGCGGACGCGACGGCGTTGGGGGTCGTGCCGCGGGGGCGGGGCTGAGCGGAAGGCTGCCGAGCGGCGCCCCGGTACTTCTCCCCCACGGGTGTGGTCTGGGGGATTTCCCCCAGTCAGGTCGGAGGACAACCTCGTTCCGGCGGATCGTCCCGGTTCCTAGCGTGGATGTCACACGAAGGACGCGACGGCAGAGGGAGTCGTGATGATCGAGGCCAGGGGTCTCACCAAGCGGTACGGGGAGACGGTCGCCGTGGAGGACCTGAGCTTTCGGGTACGCCCCGGATGCGTCACGGGCTTCCTCGGGCCGAACGGGTCGGGGAAGTCCACGACCATGCGCATGATCATGGGCCTTGACCGGCCGGACGCCGGGCACGTCACGATCGACGGCCGCCCGTACGCGGAGCTGGACTGGCCGCTGCGCCGGGTCGGCGCGCTCCTCGAGGCCCGCACGTTCCATCCGGGGCGCAGCGCGCGCAGCCATCTCTCGGCGCTCGCCGCGGGCGGCGGCATCGATCCGGCGCGGGTGGACGCGGTCCTCGAGACCGTCGGCCTGGCCTCGGTCGCGCACCAGCGGGCGGGGGCGTTCTCGCTCGGCATGGCACAGCGCCTGGGGATCGCGTCGGCGCTCCTGGGCGACCCGGCGGTGCTGCTGTTCGACGAGCCGGTGAACGGTCTGGACCCCGAAGGCGTCCGCTGGATACGGGAGTTGTTGCGCTCGCTGGCCGCCGAAGGACGTACGGTCCTGCTGTCGAGCCATCTGATCAGCGAGATGACCCTGACGGCCGATCAGCTGCTGGTGATCGGCCAGGGCCGGCTGCTCGCGGACACCTCGGTGGCCGAACTCACGGCGGGCGGAAGGTCGTTGGAGGAGTCGTTCTTCGCGCTCACCGGAGGCGCGGCCGTGTACCAGGCAGGAGGAGCCCGATGAGCGCCATCACGTACATGCCCGCGCTTGCGGGGCACTACGGCTTCCGGCAGGCCGTCCGGATGGAGTGGATCAAGCTGCGCAGCCTGCGGTCGACGATGTACGCGCTGCTCCTCACGGTGGTCGGCATGATCGCCATGGGGGTCGTGACGATGGCCAACACCAAGGCGCCGCAAGGCGCTTCGAAGGTGGCGGCCTTCGACCCGACGAACAACGTCCTGGCGGGTGTGGCCCTCGGCCAGCTCATCATCGGGGTGCTGGGCGTCCTCGTGATATCCGGCGAGTACGCGTCGGGGACGATCCGCTCGACACTGGCGGCGGTGCCGGACCGGCGGCTCGCGCTGGCTGCGAAGGCGGCGGTGTTCGGCGGGCTCGCGCTGCTGATCGGCGAGGTGGTCACGTTCGTGACGTTCCTCGCGGGGACCGCGGCGCTCTCCCCCGGCGTGCCGGGGCCCTCGCTCGGTGACCCCGCCGTGCTGCGGGCGGTGCTGATGTCGGGTGCGTATCTGGCGATGGTCGGCCTGATGGGCCTCGGGATCGGTGCGATCACCCGGCACACGGCGAGCGCGATAGGTGTCCTGGTCGGCATCACGTATGTGCTGCCCGCGCTTTTGGCCGGGACCACGGGGACGGCGGTCGCGAAGTTCTTCCCGACGATGATCGCGGGGAACTCGCTGGCGGTGACGGTGCCGGTCGACGGGATGCTGTCGCCGTGGGCCGGGTTCGGGGTGCTGTGCCTGTACACAGTGGCGCTCCTCGCCGTGGCCGACCGGCTCCTGGCGCGCCGCGATGCCTGACTTCCCCGTCCTCGGCCTGCCGACGCTCCGCGCCGCGCTGACGGCCTGTGTGACGCGGCGGGCGTGGGCCGAGGCGGCGTACTGCCTCCTGTCCTACGTCCCCGCACTCGCGGGATTCCTCCTCGTGGTGGTCGGGCTGGCCCTGGGGTCGGCGCTGACGCTGACGGTGGTCGGGGCGGTGCTCGGCGCGGTGTTCTTGCTGGCCGGGCTCGGCCTGGCCCGCGGCCTCGGCGCGCTGCACCGGCGCCTCGCGGGCACCCTGCTCGGCGAGCGGGTGGCGGCGCCGGGCCCACCGTCGGCCGAGGGAGGGACGTTCGCCCGTGTGGAGGCGCGGCTGCGGGACGGGGCGGCGTGGCGTGCGGTCGCGTACGTGCTGGTGAAGCTGCCGTTGGCGACGGTGGGCCTGTACGGGGTGATGTGGTGGGTGATCGGAGCGGTGAACATGGCGGCGCCGGTGCGGTGGGTGTTCACGCCCGAGGACCTGACGCTGGTGACGCCGCTGCCGTGGGGCGGGGAGCCGCAGGTGCACTCGCTGGCCGGGGCATTCGGTGTCGCGTTGCGGGGAGTGCTGATCGTGGTGGTCGCCCCGTGGCTGACGCGGGTCGCCGTCATGGCGGATCGCACGCTGATGCCGGCGCTGCTCGGGCCCGGTGAGCTGGCGGACCGGGTGCGCGATCTGGAGGAGAAGCGGGCGCTGGCGGTGGAGGAGGCCAATGAGCGGCTGCGCCGGATCGAGCGGGATCTGCACGACGGGGCGCAGGTCCGCCTGGTGGCGCTCGCGATGAGCCTGGACATGGTGCGCGAGCAGTTGGACGACCGGGACCGGCCGGAGCTGCACCGCATGGTGGAGACGGCGCGGGACAACGCGACGGAGGCCCTCACGGAGCTGCGCGACCTCTCGCGGGGCCTGCATCCGCCCGCGCTCGACGGCGGACTCGGCGATGCGCTGGGCACGCTCGCGGCGCGCAGCACGCTGCCGGTGGACGTCAGCGTGGATCTGCCGGAGCGGCCGGCGCCCGCGATGGAGAGCCTGGCCTACTTCTGCGTGGCGGAGCTGCTGGCCAACGCGATAAAACACAGCGGGGCGCGGCGCTTGGGGGTGGAGGTGGCCGCGGGGGACGGCATCTTGCGGCTCCGGGTGACCGACGACGGGAAGGGGGGCGCACGCAGGGAGCCGGGCGGCGGGCTCGCGGGGCTGGTGCAGCGGGCCCGGACGGTGGACGGGTCGCTCGAGGTGACGAGTCCCGAGGGCGGGCCGACCGTGGTGACGGTGTCGCTGCCGTTGCACACGTAGGTTCGCAGGTTCGGGCGGGTGCGGAGACCATGAACGAGGGAGCGGGATGAACGCGGGGAGTCAGCAGGAGACGGTCCCGGCCATGCGCGTGGTCATCGCCGAGGACGCCGCCGTGCTGCGGGAGTTGCTGGCGCAGATGCTGTCCATGCGGGGGCACGAGGTCGTGGCGGCGGTGAGTGACGCGAATGCGCTGCGCGCGGCCGTGGCGGAGCACCGGCCGGACGTGACGGTGGTCGACATCCGGATGCCGCCGACACACACCGACGACGGGCTGCGGGCGGCGATCGACATCCGGCGCGAGCATCCGGGGACGGGTGTGCTGCTGTTCTCGCAGTACGTGGAGACGAAGTACGCGACGCGGCTGCTCGCCGAGGGCTCGGCGGGCGTGGGGTATCTGCTCAAGGAACGGGTGGCGAACGTCGCGGAGTTCACGGACGCGCTCACCCGGGTCGCGGCGGGCGGCACCGCCCTCGACCCGGAGGTGGTGACCCAGCTTGCCGGGGCGGGCCGGGCGAGCAAGGAGCTGAGCTCGCTCACGGAGCGGGAGCGGGAGGTGTGGGAGCTGATGGCGGAGGGCCGGTCCAACGCGGCGATCGCCGAGTCGCTGCACGTGTCGGCGGGCACGGTCGAGAAGCACGTCGCGGCGGTCTTCGGGAAGCTGGGGCTGCCGGTTTCGGAGGATCACAATCGCCGTGTGCTCGCGGTCATCCGGTTCCTGCACCGAGACTTGACGCATGGCTGACGGGACGAGGCGAACGAAGCGCAGCGCGGGCCTGCTTCTCTTCCGGCGCGCGTCGGAGGGGGTCGAGGTGCTGCTCGGGCACATGGGCGGCCCGTTCTGGGCGCGCAAGGACGCGGGCGCATGGGGCGTGCCGAAGGGCGAGTACGAGGGGGGCGAGACGCCGTGGGAGGCGGCGCGGCGCGAGTTCCAGGAGGAGCTGGGGCTGCCGCCGCCCGAGGGGGTCGCGCTGCCGCTGGGCGAGACGGTGCAGTCCGGTGGCAAGCACGTGACGGTGTGGGCGGTGGAGGCGGACCTGGATCCGGCGGAGATGGTGCCGGGGACGTTCACGATGGAGTGGCCGCGTGGTTCCGGCCGTACGGAGGAGTTTCCCGAGTTGGACCGGGTGGCCTGGTTCGCCCTGGACGCGGCGCGGTCCCGGATCGTGAAGGCGCAGGCGGTGTTCCTGGACCGGTTGGCGGCAGAGGTCTCCTGAGCCCGGTTCGGAGGTCTTGCCCGCGCCGCCAACCGGATCGGTGGGTCGGCTCCTCGGGCCTCCGCCGCCGTCCCCGCCGCCGTACTCGTCCCCCTCGTGAGTTCCTCGATCAGCGCGCGGACGCGGTGCTCGATCTCGTCGCGGATGGGGCGGACGGCGTCGACGCACTGGCCTGCCGGGTCCGGGAGTTGCCAGTCCAGGTACCGCGTGCCCGGGAAGACCGGGCAGGCGTCACCGCACCCCCAGCGCGATCGACAGGGACACGCCGTTGACGGTGACCGATGCTCACGAGGCGGCACCGGCCGTCTCGCCGCGGTCGGGCAGCCGGGTGCCGGCGGGGCGGGTCAGGATGCCGGCCAGACGGTCGGTCATCTCCGGGAGCAGCCAGTAGTAGACCCAGGTGCCGCGCCGCTCGCAGTCGATCAGTCCCGCCTGCCGCAGCAGCTTGAGGTGGTGCGAGATGGTCGGCTGCGACAGGTCGAAAGCCGGAGTCAGGTCGCACACGCAGACCTCGCCGCCCGCCCGTGAAGCGATCATCGACAGCAGCCGCAGACGCACCGGATCACCGAGCGCCTTGAAGACCTTGGCCAGCTCAACGGACTGTTCCTCGTCCAGCGGGGCGGTCAGCAACCCGGGGCAGCACGCGTCGGCGTCACCGGTCTGCCCCAGCACCACCGACCCTTGATTCGACATGCCTCTATATTGACAGCCGCCGATCCAGGGCGCAATGTTGCATCGATAGACATCAATACAACGTCAGCGCAAAACGTCAGCGCGCAAGCAGATGGGAGAACCGCCATGTCCCGTGCACAGCTCGCCCTTCGGGTCAGCGACCTGGAGGCGTCGATCACCTTCTACTCGAAGCTGTTCGGCACCGAACCCGCCAAGCGCCGCGAGGGCTACGCCAACTTCGCCATCGCCGAGCCCCCGCTGAAGCTCGTCCTGATCGAGGGCGAGCCCGGGCAGGAGACCCGCCTCGACCACCTCGGCGTCGAGGTCGAGTCGACGGACCAGGTCACCGCGGCCACGGACCGTCTCAAGGGCGCCGGCCTCGCGACGTTCGAGGAGAACGACACCTCCTGCTGCTACGCCCTCCAGGACAAGGTGTGGGTCCACGGCCCCGGCCGGGAGCCCTGGGAGGTGTACGTGGTCAAGGCCGACGCCGAAACCCTCGGCAAGAGCAAGGACACGGGTGAGAGCGCGCAGGCGGAGTGCGCCTGCGGGCAGTGACCCGGCAAGCCGACGTCTGACGGGCCCGCCCGCGGGTACCCGCCGATTCCCCCGCGCCCGCGTTGCGCACGCACGTGGCGCGCGGGAAGGTCGAAGGAACCGCGCAGAGGAGGTCGGCAGCATGCCCATCGCGACGGTCAACCCGGCGAACGGCGAGACCCTCAAGACGTACGAGGCCCTGTCCCCGCAGGACATCGAGCGCAGGCTCGCCGTGGCGGCGAGCGCCTTCGACTCGTACCGGACGACGACGTTCTTCGACCGGGCGAGGCTGCTTCAGCGGGCCGCCGACCTGCTGGAGGCGGACGCGCCGGACATCGCCAAGGTGATGACGACGGAGATGGGCAAGCCGGTCGCGGCGGCCCGTGCCGAGGCGTTGAAGTGCGTGAAGACGATGCGCTGGTACGCGGAGCACGCGGCGGAGCTGCTCGCGGACGAGCATCCGGCTGAGTCGGACGTGAAGGACTCGGGCGCGGCGCGGGCGCACGTGCGCTACCGGCCGCTCGGCCCGGTGCTCGCGGTGATGCCGTGGAACTTCCCGCTGTGGCAGGTCGTACGGTTCGCGGCGCCCGCCCTGATGGCCGGAAACGTGGGCCTGCTCAAGCACGCGTCGAACGTGCCGCAGACCGCCCTCTACCTGGAGGATCTCTTCCGCCGGGCCGGATTCCCGGAGGGCTGTTTCCAGACGCTGCTCATCGGCTCGGGTGCGGTCGAGGGCATCCTGCGCGACGAGCGGGTGGTCGCGGCGACGCTGACCGGCAGTGAACCGGCCGGCCGTTCCGTGGCGTCGATCGCGGGCGACGAGGTGAAGAAGACGGTTCTGGAGCTGGGCGGCAGTGACCCGTATGTGGTGCTGCCGTCGGCGGATGTGGCGAAGGCGGCCAAGACGGCCGTCACGGCGCGCGTGCAGAACAACGGCCAGTCGTGCATCGCGGCCAAGCGGTTCATCGTGCACGAGTCGGTGTTCGAGGAGTTCCGCGAGGCGTTCGTGTCGGGCATGCGGGCGCTGCGGGTGGGCGATCCGCTCGACGAGGACACCGACGTCGGCCCGCTCTCCAGCGAGCAGGGGCGCAGCGATCTGGAGGAGCTGGTCGACGACGCCGTGGAGAGCGGCGCGACCGTGCTGTGCGGCGGGCAGCGGCCCAAGGACTTCGCCGACCGCGGCTGGTTCTACGAGCCGACGGTCATCGCCGATGTGACCCCCGAGATGCGTATCCACCAGGAGGAGACGTTCGGCCCGGTGGCGACCTTGTACCGGGTCGCGGACCTGGACGAGGCGATCGCCGTCGCCAACGACACGCCCTTCGGGCTGAGTTCGAACCTGTGGACCCGCGACGAGGACGACATCGAGCGCTTCGTCCGCGACAGTCAGGCGGGCGGCGTCTTCGTCAACGGCATGACGGCCTCGCACCCGGCCCTCCCCTTCGGCGGGGCGAAGCGCTCCGGCTACGGGCGTGAGCTGTCGGACCACGGCATCAAGGAGTTCTGCAACATCACCACGGTATGGATCGGGGCCTGAGGGAGGCGACGCCCGGGGGACGCGCCGGGATGATCCTGGCCCCCGCGCACAGGCCGTGCAGCAGATCGCTGCCGGACGTGTGACCGACGGCGAGCACATCGGCGACCGGAGCGAGGAGGTCCGCGCCGGTCGCCGCCGCGTGCAGCACGGCCGCCACCTGGGGAACGCAGTGGCCGTCGGCGGCGTGCCGCAGGAGTGCGGCGGAGACGGGGGTGGTCCGGGTTCCGCGCTGCCCGGCGGTGCCGGCGAGTACGGGCAGCCAGGCGGGCGGACACGGTGCGAGGCGGGCCGCGAGCAGGAGGCCGCACAGGAAGTCGTCGCCGGACGGGGTGGCTCCGGGGCCCAGGCCCACCAGGGCGTCGACGGCACGGCGTTGGGCATGCGGTGGTCCGCTCACGAGGGCGCGGACGAGTGCGGTCGCGGCAGGGCGGACGGCAGGTGCCAGCGGCCGGGGCGGGCGGAGAGCCGCGAGTCGTTCGAGGGCCGGGCCGGGCGGGGTGTCCTGGGCGCGGGGCGGTGCCCAGAACTCACCGGCGGTCAGGCGCAGGCCGCCGACCGCGAGGCCGCCGCCACCGATCCGTCCGGTGTCCCCCGCCGTCCGGCCGTCGAACGGCCGCTCCCCCGCCGCCCGCGGCAGGACGACCGCCGTCGGCACGCGCACGGCCCCCGGCGCGAGCACGGCGAGCGGGGTGTCACCGCCGTACGGCAGCAAGTACAGCGCCTGCCGGGCGACGGCGAGGACCCTGGCCGGGCGGGGCGGCCCGGCCAGGACGTCTCGGGCGAGGGTGCTCACGGTGCAGGAGAGGCGGGCGGGGCTCATGACCTCGACGCGGCGGGCCCCGGCACCGCGAACGCCTCCAGTGCCTTGCGGAAGCACTCCAGCGGGGCGTGCGCCAGGCCCGCGCCGATCTGGCCGATGCCCGGTTCGCGGTGCGCGATGCCCGTGGTGACGACCGGTTCGATGCCGGTGTCGAGGACGGCGCGCACGTCGATACCGACGGGTGAGCCGATGCCGCCGAGGGCCGGCAGGCGATAGGCCTCGTGGCGGGCCAGGGTGATGCGCGCCATGTCACGGCTGGTGCGCAGCGCCTCCTGCACGGTGCCGCCGACGAAGCCGGTGATGGCGGGGGCCGCGGCGAGGGCGAAGCCGCCGAGGCCGTTGGTCTCGGTGATGGCGCTGTCGCCGATGTCGGGGTTGGCGTCCTCGGGCCCGTATCCGGCGAAGTACAGGCCCCGCACCTCGGCGGCGGGCGCCGTGAACCAGGCGTCGCCGAGGCCGCTGACGCGGATGCCGACCTCGACGCCGTTGCGGGCGAACGCCGTGACGAGCGTGGAGTGGGCGACGCCGTGGGCGGCGGAGGTGGCGAGTTTGGCGGCGGCCATCGAGAAGTTGAGGAACCAGTAGTGGTTGTCGGCGAGGAAGTCGAGGGCCTCGGGGCCGTTCGGCACGCGGGCGAGCGGCGCGGCGATGTCCCGCAGCAGCAGCGCGGAGGCCGCGGTGTTGCGGCTGTGGCACTCGTCGCCCATCTGGAGCGCCTGGGCGACGACGGAACGCAGGTCCACGCCGTCGGGCCGGTGGGCGAGGGCGGCGCGCAGGGCGGGGGCGAGCACATCGGCCATCCAGCGCAGCCGGTCCATCACGTCGTCGCCGAGCGCCCCGTAGCGCAGGCAGCGTCCCGCGCCCTCGTTCAGGTTGGCGTAGGCGCGCCGTCCGGTGGCCGGGTCCTCGACGACGAGCACGGGCATCGACGGGGAGGTGATGCCGCCCATGGGCCCGACGGCCTCGTGGTGGTGGCAGGGCTCGAAGCGCAACGCGCCCGCGTCCGCGAGGAGTTCGGCCTGTTCCGGTGTGTCGGCCCACCCTTCGAGGAGCGCGGCGCCGATGACACCGGCGCGCATCGGGCCGCACATGTCGTCCCAGTCGACGGGCGGTCCGGCATGCAGCAGGACGCGTTCGCCGGTGGCGCGGTCGTCGAGGACCGGCAGGACGTCGCGGGCGGTGCGCACGTCGCGCCACACGGGTCGCACGGCGAGCAGTCGGTCGACGGCGGTGCGGTTGGCGGCCTCGACGACTTCGTGGCCGGTGAGTTCTGCGAGCTTCCAGGCGAGGTCGGGGTCGCCGCCCGCGGGCGGCCGCCAGTCGAGGCCGGTCACGTGCGCCCCGGCGGTACGTGGCACGTCGGCGAAGTCGGCGACGCCGACGGCGGCGATGCGGGGCGGCGCGTCACCGGCGCGCAGCAGGTCGGGTGCGAGGTGCGGGGTCATGTGCGGCCTCCTGGGCGGGGGTTGGGGCGGCGCTGCGGGGCGGTGCGTGGTGGCGCGGCGGTGCGCCACGGATACGGCGGCACGGTCACCGCCCCGCCCCGCCCGTCGGCATCAACTCACCGGCCTCCCGGCGCGGTTCACCGTTCCCGGTCACCAGCGACACCGCCCACTCGGCCGCGTCCGTGCTGGTCGGGGCCAACAGCGTCCCCGCCTTCTCCAGCTTCGCCCGCACCGCGTCCGCGTCCTGCGGGTCGCCGTCCGTACCCACGACGAAGGCGATGACCGGGGGACGCCCCCGCTCCCCCGCCCGCTCCAGCTCGGCCGCGAGCGCCCCGGCCGGATCGGCGCCCGCGCCGTGCCCGAGCACGACATCGAGGAGGACCACCGCGGTGTCCGGGGCGGACAGCGCGGCGCGCAGATGGGCGGCGCGCACCGTCGGGTCGATCATCGGGTGCGGTCGGCCCGCGGTGTAGGCGTCGTCGCCGAGGTCGAGCACGAGGTGCCGCTGCGGCAGGTCGATCGCGCGGCCGGGCACGTACGGGTCGGCCTCCGTGGCGGCGTCGGTCAGCAACTGCCGTGCCTCGTAGGCGAAGGTGCCACCCGCGTACAGGGCGCGCAGGTACCGGCCCGGGCCGGGTGTCACCGTCGGAGGCGTCCACGTTGGCACCGGCGCCCCACCGAGCGTTCGTACCGCCTCCCGGGCCGCGTCGCGCAGCGTACCCACCACGGTGACGGGCCGTGCGGCACCCGCGCGCTCCCCGAGCGCGGGGGGCCTCTCGCTGCCGAGGAACGCGGCGACGACCGGCTTGCCCGCACGCCCTGCGCGGGCGATCACGCGCTGGGCGACCTCGGGCGCGGGCGGCTTCGACACCAGAACGATCACCTCGCAGCCGGGATCGGAGGCCAGCAGGTCGAGCGCGTCGAGCGTGGTGCGCGCGCCGACCTGCGCGCTGAGGTCGCGGCCGCCGGTCCCGATCATCTGCCGGACCCCTTCGCCGGCGGCGTCCAGCAGGCACGACACCTGCTGAAGTCCGGTCCCCGAGGCGCCGATCAGGCCGATGCGGCCGGGGCGCAGGACGTTGGCGAAGCCGAGCGGGACGCCGTCCAGGACGCCGGTGCCGCAGTCGGGTCCCATGGCGAGCAGTCCGCGCCGGTGGGCCTCCTCCTTGATGCGGATCTCCTGTTCGACGGGGACGTTGTCGCTGAAGACGAAGGCGTGCATGCCGCTGCGCAGCGCCTTGAGCGCTTCGGCCGCCGCGTACGGTCCTGGCGTGGAGATGAGCGCGAGGGCGGTCGCCGGCTCCGCCTCGCCGAGGGCGCGCGGCACCCAGGTGTCGGGCTCGGAGCTCTCGGATGCGGCGGGTTGTTCGAGCAGCGCGGGCACCTCGCCCAGCGCGCGCTCGATGGCGTCGGCGGTGCCGCGCAGCGCGACGATCAGGTCGGCCGGGCGCGCGGAACGCCCTTCTTCGGTGAGGAGTTGGGCGTCGGCGAGCAGCCGCAGGTTGGGTTCGGTCGCCATGACGAGGCTGGCGGCCGTGATGCCGGGCAGCCCGGTGAGGTGCTGCGCCGCGCGCATCAGGGCGACGGAGTCGGCGTAGGCGTCGCACCGCACGGAGTTCGACGCGAGGGTGTCCGGGGCGGGGTGGCCGTCGGTGGCGGGCGGGGTGGGCTCCATGGCATCGACGCTACGGCCGCCGCCCGGTCGCGGTCTTCGGCGAGCGGTGCCAGCGCGCGGGCGTGGATCACCGGCAGCGGCTGACAGTGACCAGGCCGCCGGCCGCGCACCAGCATGGTCGGGGACACCCGCAGCCGTGCCCCGTCGGACCGCTCACCGAGATCGCCGCCGACGGGCCCGCACACCGATGTATCCGAAGCAGGCAACCGAAAGGTGTCCCTCATGCCCGTCCCCCCGCCGCCTCCTCCGGACCCCGGCGCCCGTGCCCGGCGGGCCGCCGCTGCCACCGAGGACTTCGCCGACGAGCGGCTGCCGCCGGGCAGTGCGCGCCCCACCCTGTCGATCATGCTGGTGCGGATGGGGTTCACGGTCTCGGCGACCGATCTCCTCTACGGAATGTCACTCGGCCTGTTCTTCCCCTTCTGGACCGCGCTGTTGATCGCCCTGGGCTCCTCGCTGGTGGTGAGCGCGGTGTCGATCCTGTGCGGCCTCATCGGCCGGCGGGAGCGGATCACCACGGCGCTCGGGCTTCGGGCCGCGTTCGGGCGCGGCGGCAGCCGGATCCCGTCGTTCGTGATCGCACTGCTGTCCGCCGGGTTCGTCGGCTACAGCACGGGGATCACGGCCGGGGTGCTGCCCGGCGGGCGCGACCCGTGGCTGGGCCTCGTGTACTGCGTGGTGCTCAGCGCCGCGTACACGGCGGTGTCGATCCTCGGGTTCAGCAAGGGGCTGACCTGGGTGGGCCGGATCAGTGTGCCGCTGATGCTGGCGACGGTGCTGGTCGCGGTCGTGGCGACGGTGAAGCACGCGGGCGGGCTCGGCGCCGTCGTCGGCGGTGAGCCGGTGCGGGCCGGGGAGGCGACCGCGCTCGGCCTGTTCGCCCTCGGGATCAACAAGTGGATGACGGGGGCGACCGTCACCCCGGACATCACCCGCTTCGCGCGCAGCGACACCGCCGTGTGGACGACGACCATCGCCGAGTTCATCGTCGGCAACCTCGGCTTCAACCTGCTCGGGATCCTGCTTGGCCTCGGCGTCGGCGAGTCCGACATGGGCGCGGCGTTCGGCGTCGTCGGGGTGGGGGCGCTCGCGACGGTCGCCATCTTCGTGCAGGGCTTTCCGCACGAGGTCAACAACATGTACGCGGCGTCGCTCGCGGGACGGTCGGCGTTCGACGTGCCGCGCATCGCGGTGAACGTCGTCGCGGGCATCCTCGCGTGCGGGCTCGCGTACTACGGCCTGAGCGCCGGGATCCTCGACGCCTTCCTCACGTACCTCGGCCATCTCGGCTATGCCATGCCGCTGATCCCGGGGATTCTGCTCGCCGACTACTTCCTGGTGCGGCGCGGCAGCTACGACCTGTCCGAGGCGGCGGTGGCGGCCGTCAACTGGCGTGCGGTGGCGGCGTTCGCCGCGGGGCTCGGCGTCAATCTCGTCCTCGGCTTCGTACTGGAGGACGAGCTGTGGCATGTGCTGCCGCTGACGGGGGCGCTGCTGTATCTGCTGTTCTCGATTCCCCGGCTGCGCCGCCGTGGGACGCCTGTGGCGAGCCCCGGTACCCGACCCGTCGGCGTCAGTGAGAGCGCGCGCTGAGCAATCGGTGGGCGTGGACGGCCAGTTCCGTCTGGAGCCGGCGCATCGGATCCTTGTCCGGTGCGCCGGTGAGCCGTTCGATCTGCTTGAGGCGGTAGCGCAGGGTGTTGTAGTGCACGTGGAGCTCCTCGGCGGCCTCGACGCCGTTGCGGTCGTGGCGCAGATACACGGTGAGGCTGTGCACGAGGCTGCCGTCGTGCCCGGCGTCGTAGTGGAGCAGCGGTCCGAGGGCGTCGTCGACCAGTGCCTGGAGTTCGCCCGCGGGCAGTTGGTCGAGCAGCCGGTAGACCCCGCTCTCCTCGTGGAGCCGGACGAACGACCGTACCGGCCCCTCCAGTTCACGCCCCAGGGAGAGCGCGCTGAGCGCCTCACTGTGGCTGAGGTGCAGTTCGGCGAAGTCGGCGCGGACCGTGCCCGCGGCGACGCCGACGGCCCGCCCCGGACAGGCGGCGGCGACGGCGCGGCGCAACGCCTCGCAACGGCGGCGCAGTTCGCCGCCGTCCAGGGCAACCAGCGCGGTGAGGCCACCCGGGGTGCCCCAGGCCGGAGTGTGGGCGCCGAGGGCGGTGCGGGCCGCGGCGAGCAGGCGTTCCTCGGTGAGGCGAACGTCGCCGCTGTCGGGCGTCGCCGCGGCCTCGACGACCACGGCGGCGCGCGGCCGCTCCAGGTCCCAGCCGAGGGCCGAGGCCCGGCGTGCCGACTCGGCGCGGTCGCGCGGCGGGTGGGAGACGAGTTCGGTCAACAGCAGGGTGCGGTACCGGCGTTCACGTTCGGCCAGCACGCGCTCCTGTACGGCGAGCATCCCGGCCAGGCTCGCCACATGGTCGGCGGCGGTGCCCCACTCCGCGTCGGGTGCGCAGCCGGGCCCGGCCCACAGGGCGACCTCGCCGCCGCTGCGGTGCCCGACGGCGATCGGTCGGGTCACGGACGCGGGCACCCCCTCGGGCACGTCCCCCGCCGCCGCGAGGAGCGCGCCGTCCGGTCCGCGGATCGCCGCGGCGCAGCCGGTCTCCGCCGCCAGCAGGACGACGAGTTCGCCGTAGGATCCGCCCCCGAGGACGGCCTGCGAGAGCCGGTCGCGCACCGCCTGTGAGCGCTCCAGGCTGAGCGCCTGCCGGTTGAGTACGGTGCCGATGACCTCGGAGAGGATGTCGTTGAGCATGACGTCGCCGGGCAACTCGACGATGGGGAAGCCCAGTTCGTCGGCGCGGCGCAGCATCGGGGCGGGCAGCCTCGGCAGGTAGGGGCCGACCTTCACGCCGAGGGCCGCGAGGCCGCGGGCGGCGAGCTCGGGCACCAGGCCGGTGAGCGCCTGCTCGTCGTCGCGCACGGCGTAGGCGGTGGTGAGCAGGAATTCGCCGCCGCGCATCCAGCGGATGATGTCCGGCACTTCCATGATGTTGGCGACCCTGATGCCGCGTCGCGCGCCCGCTCCCCCGGCCGCCAGACGGGCGCCCGCGAGCGCGGGCAGCTCCAGCGCCTGGGCCACGGTCAGGGCCGCGGTGCCGGCGGGGCGAGGTGCCGTCACGGTGCGCGGAACAGGGGTCACGCAGCTCACTATGGGCGCCGCCGCGGGGGCTGTAAACGCTCGTGACACAAGGTTGTATACGATTCCTGGATACGGCCAAGGTGCCACGGACGTCCCCACGGACCACCCCCACCCGGCCGCCCCTGAGGCACTGTCAGCGAGCGTCAACACCCTCGCGCACACGCTGGCACCGACTGCCCATGACCCCCGAGGCCGCGGTTCCTATCGTCCTGACATGCCTCCAGGAACCGCGCCCCCACCAGCCGCTTCGCCTGTACGGCCGTCGACGGTGACCCGTCCGGCCGCTCCTGTCACGGTCCTCGCCATCGGCGGCAACGCGCTCCTCAACGGCGGCCCGCGCGCCACCATCGCGGAACAGTTCGCCGCCGCCCGGCAGTTGGCGCGTCCGGTGGCCGAGCTCGTCCGTGCGGGGCACCGTGTGGTCGTCACGCACGGCAACGGGCCGCAGGTCGGCTTCATCAAGCGGCGCGCCGACCTCGCGGCCGAGCTGGCCCCCGAACTCCCACTGCTCGACCTCGACATGTGCGTCGCCGACTCGCAGGGCAGCATCGGCTACATCCTCGTGCGCGGCCTGTCCGACGCCCTGCCGCCCGGCTCCCGGCCGGTGGCGCTGCTCACGCACACCGTCGTCGACCCGGACGACCCGGCGTTCGCCCGGCCCACCAAACCCATCGGCTCCCACTACGTGCGCGCGGAGGCGGAGCGGCTCGCCGAGCGACACGGGTGGACCGTCGTCAACGACGCGGGGCGCGGCTGGCGGCGCGTCGTCCCCTCACCCGCGCCGCAGGCGGTCGTCGAACTGGACGCCGTCGCAGCCCTGTTGGCCGCGGGGCACGTCGTGGTGGCGGGCGGGGGCGGCGGCATCCCCGTCACGCGGGGCCCGGACGGGGCGCTGTGCGGAGTGGAGGCGGTCGTCGACAAGGACGCGACGTCCGCGCTGCTCGCCTCGGCTCTCGGCGCGGAGGAGCTGATCGTGACGACCGGCGTCGAACGGATCGCCCTCGACTGGGGCACCCCGCACCATCGCGACCTCGACCGGATGGACACGGCGCAGGCCCGCGAGCATCTGGCGGCGGGCCAGTTCCCCGAGGGCAGCATGGGCCCGAAGGTGCGCTCGGCCCTGGACTTCCTCGCGGCCGGCGGCCACCGTGTGCTGATCACGTCGCCGGGCGCGCTGAGCGAGGCACTGCGCGGCACGACGGGCACGCGCATCGTCCCGCGGGACCGCACTCGACCGCACTGACCGGTCGGTCAACGGCGATCGCAACACGACGGCTTCGGAGCCGTAACACGCCGTCGGCAGCACCATCCCCGCCGCGGGCTTCCCCTTCCTCTTCTCGCCCTTCCTCTTCTCGCCCTTCCTCTTCTCGCCCTTCCTCTTCTCGCCCCTCACTCTTCTCCCTCACGGCCGAAGGACCTCATATGACGCTGACCTCCGCCGCCCCCTCCCCCGACGCCATGCCCGTCGACGGCCGCCACCACCTGACCACCACGCCCGACACCGCCCGCTGGGGTGTGCTCCCCCGCGCGGACAGCGCCCCGGTGCTGAAGGTCGACGACGGCGACACGGTCACGTTCGACCTCGTCTCCCACGAGGGGATCCTGCCGGACCAGGGACGCGACCCGGTGGAGTTCTTCGGCGGCTACGGAGTGCCGGCCCACCAAGTGCCGCGCGACGCACAGGAGATAGCGGCCTCCGACCTCGGCCGCGAACCGGAGGGCCTCATCGGCCCGCACATCGTCACCGGCCCCGTCGCGGTGCGCGGCGCACGCCCCGGTGACCTGCTGTGCGTGCGCACCCTGAGCCTGCACCGGCGCACCCACTACGGCATCGTCTCCAACCGGCACACCCGAGGCTCCCTGCCCGACGAACTCCCGGACCCGGACATCGAGTTCACCGGCCCCGACACCAGGCGCGCCCGGGAGGGCACGGTCTCCTCGTTCTGCACGGTCGAGCGCGACGGCGACGGCACCGAGTTCGGTGTGCTGCGCTGCACACCGACGCTGAGCGCGCGCTTCCCGCTCGGCCCGTTCGTCGGGATCATGGGCGTGACGGACGACAGCCCGGACACACTCAGTTCGGTGCCGCCGGGCCCCTTCGGCGGCAACCTCGACATCAAGCACCTGACCTGCGGATCGAGCCTGTATCTGCCCGTAAGGACCGAGGGTGCGGGCTTCTACGCGGGCGACCCGCACTTCGCGCAGGGCAACGGGGAGGTGGCGCTCACCGCCCTGGAGGCGCCGCTGCGGGCCACCGTCCAGCTGTCCGTGGTGCGCGGCGAGGCGGCGCGGCGGGTGACCGGGCTGCTCGCGGAGCCGTTCGCCGAGACCCGTACGCACTGGATCCCGTTCGGGCTCGACGCCGACCTCGACGAGGCGATGCGCAGGTGCGTGCGCAACGCGCTCGCCTTCCTCACCGCGCGCACCGGCATGGACCGGGCCACCGCGTACGCGTATCTCAGCGCGGCGGCGGACTTCGAGGTCTCGCAGGTCGTCGACCAGATCAAGGGCGTCCACTGCCTGATCCGCAAGGCGGACTTCCCCGCCGGGACGTAACCCCCCCGATTCACCCCCAGGTCGCGCCCGCACGCACCGCACTCGCACCCGCACCCGCCCGTCACGCATCTCTCGACCGAAGGAGAACCACCGTGACCGCTCTGCTGCTGCGCCACGCGCGTGTGGAGGACTCGCCCGACCCGACCGACGTCCGCGTCCGCGGCGGACGGATCGAGGCCATCGGCCCCGGTCTCGCTCCGCCGGACGAGGCCGGCGCCGAGATCCTCGACTGCGCGGGCCGTGTCGTCGTGCCCGGCCTGATCGAGGCACATCTGCACCCGGACAAGGCACTGCTCGACGGATCGACCCCGGAGGGCACCGGGTCCCTCGCGGACGCCATCAGGATCACCGCGCGGCTCAAGGCCGGATTCACCTACGCCGAGGTACGCGCGCGTGCCGAGCAGGTGCTGCGCATGTGCGTCCTGAACGGCACCACCACGATCCGCGCCCACCCCGACGTCGACCCGGTGGCGGGTCTGACCGGGCTCAATGTCCTGCTGGAGCTGCGCGAGACGTGGGCGGCCCTGGTCACCCTCCAGGTCGTCGCGTTCCCCCAGGAGGGCATCCTCAAGTCGCCCGGCACGGAGAAACTGCTCCGTGAGGCGCTCGACGCGGGAGCCGACGTCGTCGGGGGCTGCACCTACAACGAGGCGTCCCTCGCCGACTGCCACCGACACGTCGAACTGGTCCTCGACCTCGCGGCGGAGTACGGCGTCCCGGCCGACATGCACGCGGACTTCGGCGACGACCACGGCGACAGCCGCTTCGCGCTCGCCGAGTTCATCGCCGCCCGCACCGCCGAGCGCGGCCTTCAGGGGCGGGTGACCCTCGGCCACGCCACCTCGCTGGCCGGGCGCCCGCCCGCCGAGCGGAGCGCCGCCCTCGCCGCGCTCGCGGCGGCCGGGGTCGCGATCGTGCCGCTGCCCGCCACGGACCTGTTCCTCGGTGGTCGCGGCGACGACACGGCGCCGCGCCGCGGCCTGGCCCCCGTGCGCGAACTCTGGGACGCGGACGTGCTCACCGCCTGTGCCACCAACAACATCCGCAACGCCTTCACCCCGTACGGCACCGGGGACGTCCTGGAGACGGCGCTGCTGCTCGCCCGCGTCGCGCAACTGTCGGGCCCGGCCGATCTGCGCCGGGTGCTGCGCATGGTGACGTACGACGCCGCGCGCGTGATCGGCGTTCCGGAGGCGGACTACGGGGTGCGCGAGGGTGCGGTGGCGGATCTCGTCGTCCTGGACACCCATGACTACGCCACGCTGCTCCTGGACCGGCCCGCCCGCACCGCCGTCATCAAGTCGGGTCGCGTGGTGGCCCGCTCGACGGTCACCGCGGAACTCGACGGTTCCCTCGTCGCGAGCGAGGTGGCCTGACATGGCCGAGGCGACGACAGGCACGAGCACGACCGCCGCGGCGACACCCGTGGTCCGGGAGCGGATTCCGCACGAGATCGTGGCATCGGTGCTCGCCGCGACGACCGCGTTCGTGGGCGGCACCGCACTGCATCTGCCACCTTGGGCGATCTTCATTTCGTGGGCGGGCATGTTCCTGATGGGCGGCCCGAGCCTCGCCGGCGCACGCAAGATGTGGTGCGCGATGCCGGTAGGTTCCACATACGCGCTGCTCATCGTGCTTCTGGAGACCAACGCGGGCACGGCCTTCGGGGAGAGCCAACTGGCCAGGAACGCGTTCGGGGCGCTGTGCATCCTCGTCCTGAACAGCGCGCTCATGTACACGGGCCGGGTGCGGTACTTCTCGCTGATCCCCGGCATGTTCTTCGGGTTCGCGAGCTACTTCGCGACGTTCTTCGGCGGGTTCGGCTTCGACGCCGGCAACCCGTGGGCGGCCTGGGTGTGCGTGGTCGCCATGAACGCGCTCGGCCCGGTGTACGCGTGGCTGTCGAACGCTCTGACCTTCCCGGTGGAGATCAAGTCGCCTTCCTGAGCCGCCCTGTTCACCCTGATGTCACCCCGCGTTCGGCGCGGGGGCCGAACGTGTGCGCTGTACACCTTCACAGCGCCGCAGGAGGCCCCATGTCCCCGCTCGTCCCCGGTAAGCGTCGCATCCTCGGACGTTCCGTCGCGGCGGGGGTCCCGCTCGCCGCGCTCGTGGCGATCGGGATGGCCCCGACCGCGACCGGCGCGCCCACCGGATCCGGCGCGGCCGAGGTCACCGGCAGCGCGACGCTCGGGGACATCCCGCTGGGCGGGTTCAGCAACGCGCTGCTGCCGGGAACGGTCGGCGACGACCGGGGCCTGGACCTCGGCGGCATCGGCTCGGACCTCTACCCGGCGGGCCGCAAGGGCGAGTTCTGGACGGTGACCGACCGCGGCCCGAACGGGCAGATCAAGGTGGACGGCACGAAGCGCCGCACGTTCCCGGTGCCCGGTTTCGACCCGGCCATCGTGAAGATCCGCGTCACCGGCGATCAGGTGCGGGTCCTCGACGCGATCCCGCTCACGACGAAGTCCGGCAAGGCCGTGACCGGCCTGTCGAACCAGGAGGCCCGCGACGAGAAGCCGTACTCGTACGACGCCAAGAGCCCGCTCTCGTACAACCCGAACGGTCTCGACACCGAGGGCATCGTGCGCGCCGCGGACGGCAGCTTCTGGCTCGTCGACGAGTACGGCCCCTCGCTCGTGCACGTGTCCGCGGACGGCCGGGTCCTCGCCCGGCACGTGCCCAAGGGTCTTGACCTCCAGGGGGCCGACTACCCGGTCGTCGAGTCGCTGCCGTCCGTACTGCTGCACCGCAAGGGCAACCGGGGCTTCGAGGGGCTCGCCCAGCTGCCGGGCGGGGACCTGGTCCTCGCGGTGCAGAGCCCGCTGTCGCTGCCGGACGAGGACGCGGGCGAGGCCTCGCGGACGACGCGCCTGCTGCGGTTCTCGCCCAAGAGCCGGGCGGTCACAGCGGAGTACGCGTATCGCTTCGACCCGGTGGACGTGGTGGACCCGGGCGAGGACGACCCCTCCGAGCTGAAGATCTCCTCCGTCGTCGCGGTCGGCGGCGACCGGCTGCTCGTGGAGGAGCGCACCGACAAGGCGGCCCGCCTTCAGGAGGTGCGGCTCACGCGCGGCGCCGACATCCTGGGCGGCCGCTGGGACGACGACGCGACGTCCCCGTCCCTCGAGCAGCTGACCGACCCGGCGGCGCAGGGCGTCCCGGTCCTCGACAAGCGCCTCGTGGTGGACCTGAACAAGGTCGACGGCATCCCGGACAAGATCGAGGGCATCGCCCTCTCGGGCCGCGACACCCTCGCCCTGATCAACGACAACGACTTCGGGATGACCGACGGTGCCGGGGCGTTCGACGCGGACGGGCGGCTCGTGGACAGCGGCGTCGAGACGAAGGTGACGCACGTGAAGCTGCCGAAGGGCGCTCTGTAGGCGCACGTCGCGCTGGGTGGGTCAGCCACCCAGCGCGCTGGGCAACTCGCTCGGGAGTCCGCTGGGCAGCTCCGAGGGCAGTTCGCTCGGCAGTCCGCTGGGGAGCTCGCTCGGCAGCTCACTGGGCAGCGAGGACGGCAGCTTGCTCGGGATGCGGGGCGAGCGTGAGGGCGTGGCCTGTTCACTGCTCTTGTCCGGCGACTTCTCGTCGCCGGAGGAGCCGTCGCGGGTCGCCACCAGGACGACGGCGCCCACGATCACCACGAGAGCGACGAGCGTCGCGATCACCAGGAACATGCGCCGGTCGGTGCGGCGCGGCCCCTCGGGCGGCGGCGCACCGAAGCCGCCGGGCGGTGGCGCGTCGCTCGGCGGCGGGGGCGGCTGCGGCGGCATCGGCGGTAAGGACACCCCTCCAGAATTGCCGCATCGCCCCCACCGCGCGAGCCCCTGGGGCAAGTTGACCGACCGCACGCCGAGCGTCCGGTCGGTCGGCCCTCTCCTACGGGACGGGGATCAGGCGCGCACGCCCAGCAGGTGGTCCATCGCCAGCTGGTCGAGGCACTCGAAGGCCATGCCGCGCTCGGCGGCGGCCTCCACGTCGAACTCCTCGAAGGCGCTCTTGTCGGCGAGCAGCGCGGACAGGCCGTCCGCGGCGGTCGGCTTGGCGAGCTCGTCCAGGCGGGAGGCGGCCAGGGCGGCCTGGACCTCGGCGTCGTCACGGAAGGCGGCGGCCCGGTCCTTGAGGATCAGATAGTTGCGCATGCAGCCCGCGGCCGAGGCCCACACGCCCTCGAAGTCCTCGGTCCGCGGCGGCTTGAAGTCGAAGTGCCGCGGGCCCTCGTAACCGGCCTGCTCCAGGAGGTCGACGAGCCAGAACGCGGCGCGCAGGTCGCCGGCGCCGAAGCGCAGGTCCTGGTCGTACTTGATGCCGGACTGGCCGTTGAGGTCGATGTGGAAGAGCTTGCCCGCCCACAGGGCCTGGGCGATGCCGTGCGGGAAATTGAGGCCCGCCATCTGCTCGTGGCCGACCTCGGGGTTCACGCCGTACATCTCGGGCCGCTCCAGGCGCTCGATGAACGCGAGGGCGTGGCCGACGGTGGGCAGCAGGATGTCGCCGCGCGGCTCGTTCGGCTTGGGCTCGATGGCGAACTTGATGTCGTAGCCCTGCTCGATGACGTACTCGCCGAGGAGGTCGAAGGCCTCCTTCATGCGGTCGAGGGCGTCGCGGACGTCCTTGGCGCCACCGGACTCGGCGCCCTCGCGGCCGCCCCAGGCGACGTAGGTCTGGGCGCCGAGCTCGGCGGCGAGATCGATGTTGCGGATGACCTTGCGCAGGGCGTAGCGGCGCACGTCGCGGTCGTTGGCGGTGAAGCCGCCGTCCTTGAAGACCGGGTGCGTGAACAGGTTCGTGGTGGCCATCGGGACGACCATGCCGGTGGCGTCGAGGGCCTCACGGAACCGCTTGATGTGCGATTCGCGCTCGGACTCGGAGGCCCCGAAGGGGATCAGGTCGTCGTCGTGGAAGGTCACGCCGTGGGCGCCGAGCTCCGACAGGCGCTGCACGGACTCCACCGGATCGAGCGCCGGCCGGGTGGCGTCGCCGAACGGGTCGCGACCCTGCCAGCCGACGGTCCACAGACCGAAGGTGAACTTGTCGTCAGGGGTGGGCTGGTACGTCATCTTGCGGCTCCCTCGCCGACTATTTCGTCATGGCGCTTTACAAATTAGTATGCGGGAAGCCCGCTGGGAAGAGCCGGCCGCATCACAGCCACAGATTTCGTTGCCGACACAGATTTCGTTTCGCGAGATTTCGGGAGAGCCGCATGTCCGCTGGTGAAGGACCCCTCGTCGTAGGGGTCGACAGTTCCACGCAGTCCACGAAGGTCCTGGTCGTCGATGTCGCGACGGGCGCGACCGTGGCGAGCGGTCAGGCACCGCACACCGTGACCTCGGGCGCGGGCCGCGAGAGCGACCCCGAGGAGTGGTACCGGGCGCTGCGCGAGGCGCTGGCCCAGTGCGGCGACGCGGCCCGGCGCGCCTCCGCGGTCGCGGTCGGCGGGCAGCAGCACGGCCTGGTCACGCTGGACACGCAAGGGCGCCCCGTGCGGCCCGCGCTCCTGTGGAACGACGTGCGCTCCGCGCCGCAGGCGGCACGCCTGGTCGACGAACTGGGCGGGGCGAAGGCGTGGGCGGAACGCTTTGGCAGCGTGCCGGGCGCGTCGTTCACGATCTCGAAGTGGGCGTGGCTCGCGGAGCACGAGCCGGAGGCGGCACGCGCCACGGCGGCGGTGCGCCTCCCCCACGACTACCTGACCGGCCGACTGACCGGTGACGGCACGACGGACCGGGGCGACGCCTCCGGTACGGGGTGGTGGGCATCGGCGACCGAGGCGTACGACGAGGACGTGCTCGGGCGCGTGGGACTCGACCCGGCGCTGCTGCCGCGGGTGGTGGCACCGGGCGAGGCCGCGGGCACGGTGCGAGCGAGCCACGGCGACCTGCCCTTCGCCGAGGGCACGTTGGTGGCGGCGGGCACCGGTGACAACGCCGCCGCCGCGCTCGGCCTCGGCCTGCTGCCGGGCACCCCCGTACTGAGCCTGGGCACGTCGGGCACCGTGTACGCGGTGTCGCGCAACCGGCCGAACGACCCCTCTGGCACCGTCGCCGGATTCGCCGACGCGCGCGGCGACTGGCTGCCGCTCGCCTGCACGCTGAACTGCACGCTCGCGGTGGACCGGATCGCGGCGCTGCTCGGCCTGGACCGCGAGGCCGTCGAGGCGGGCGGCACGGCGACGATCCTCCCGTACCTGGACGGCGAGCGGACCCCCAACCTCCCTGACGCCTCCGGCCTGTTGACGGGGCTGCGGCACGACACGACCGGCGGCCAGCTGTTGCAGGCGGCGTACGACGGCGCGGTGCACGCGCTGCTCGGGGCCCTCGACCGGGTGCTGGACGCGGACGCCGACCCCGCGGCGCCGCTGCTGCTCATCGGCGGCGGGGCACGCGGGACGGCCTGGCAGGAGACGGTGCGGCGGCTTTCGGGGCGGGCCGTGCAGGTGCCCGAGGCCGGCGAGCTGGTGGCGCTCGGCGCGGCGGCGCAGGCCGCGGGCGTACTGACCGGCGAGGACCCGGGGGCGGTGGCCCGGCGCTGGGACACGGCGCGCGGCCCGCTCCTCGAGCCGGTGGAGCGGCGGGACGAGGCGACGATGGAGCGGATCTCGGGGGTGCTCGCGGGAGCGGGAGCGCTGCTCGGGAACGCCACCGGAGACGCTTTCGGGAACGAGTGAGGTCCGGGCCACACCTACCCCCACCTCCGGCAGACCCCGCCTCACCGCCCTGGGAGCATGTCCGCATGACCGCACCACTGCACCGGCCGCGACCGGGCACGTCCGACACCCAGCAGGCCATGCGCCGCCGCAACCTGTCCCGCGTCATGCACGCGGTCGCCGCCGAGGGGCCGCTCTCGCGGGCCGCGGTGGCGCAGCACATCGGCCTGACCCGGGCGGCCGTGTCCACGCTGGTCGACGAGTTGATCCGGGCGGGACTCCTGGAGGAGCTGGGGCCGCAGCGTCCCGGCGGCGTGGGTCGGCCCGGCTCGGCGCTCGCGGTGAGCGGCCGGGGCCCTGTCGGCCTCGGCGCCGAGGTGGGCGTCGACCATCTCGCCGTGTGCGCGGTCGACCTGCGGGGCGAGGTGCGGGCGCGGGCCCGGCGCCGGGCCGGCAACCGGGGGCGTGCCCCGAAGCCCGTACTGGACGAACTCGCGGAACTGGTACGGGAGGTGTCCGCCGAGGCGGAGGCGGCCGGGCTGAAGCCGGCCGGGCTCGCGATCGCCGTGCCGGGCCTGGTCGCGCGCGACACCACGACCGTCGTGCGCGCCCCCAACCTCGACTGGCACGACACGGACGTCTCGTCACTGCTCCCCCACGACGTGCCGGTCACGGTCGAGAACGAGGCGAACTTCGGCGCCCTCGCCGAACTGTGGCTCGCCGAGGACTCCTCCGCCGACTTCCTCCACGTGTCGGCGGAGATCGGCATCGGCGCGGCGCTCGTCGTGGACGGGCAACTGCTGCGCGGGACACGGGGGTTCGCGGGGGAACTGGGACATGTTCCGGTACGCCCGGAGGGGCCCGCGTGCCCGTGCGGCGGGCGCGGCTGCCTCGAGCAGTACGCGGGCGAGGAGGCGGTGCTGCGCGCCGCGGGCATCGAGCCGGGGCCCGACCGGGTGTCCTTGCTGGCCGAGCGCGCCGCCGAGGGTGACGCGGCGACGCGCCGGGCGCTGCGCTCGGCAGGCACCGCGCTCGGCATCGCGCTGACCGGCGCGGTCAACCTGGTGGACCCGCGCGCGGTGGTTCTCGGCGGCGCGCTGTCCCGTCTATCGCCCTGGCTTCTCCCCTCCCTGGAGCGGGAGTTGACCCGCCGTACGGCGTCCCCGGAGGACGGCGTCATCGCCTCCGGACTCGGCTCGGACGGGCCGCTATTGGGCGCGGCGCACTCTGTGGTGCGGTCGGTGCTGGACGATCCGGTGGGGGCGGTCGCCGCCTGAGGGCGGGGGCCGTTGCCACCGGTGTTCCTGCTCCGGACGCCACTGGTCGGGACCTCTGACGTGCGGTTGTTCACATTGCGCCGGTTGTCCACAGATCTTTCGTGCCCTCTTCCGCCCCAACCAGCGGGCGCCGTACCGTGATTCACGCGAGGCGCCGCACTTCCGTCCGTCCGACGGGTGGCGGCGTGCGCACGGGAAGGGGGGGATTCCTGTGTCGGAGGATGACATGGCGAGCATCGGGGCACCGTCGAGGCCGGTCCAGGTCTACGCGTGTTCCCCGGCGGGCATATCCCTGGTGCCCGGCGCCGTCCACCGCATACGAAACGCCCCGCGGGCCGCACACGCGACCGCGTGAGGGCGCGGCACCCCTGCCGCACCCCCACTCCCCAACCGTCCCGCCCACCCCCACCGCACCGACCCCGCCCCACTGAGCTCCGCCCCACCGGTGACCGAGAGGCAGGATTGACATGGACCGAGCAAATGGATCATTCCCGAGCCGCCGCCGACTGCTCCAACTCGGAGCGCTCGCCGCGGCGCCCACCGCGCTGCTGGCCACGGGCCGGGCCGACGCCCTGCCGCTGGCGTCGGTGGACTACCCGAAGGCCGAGTCCGTTCCGGCGAGCAAGTCCAACTACACGGTGGCCAACCGCCCGCTGACGTACCCGGTCGAGTTCGTGATCGTGCACGTCACGCAGGAGGACTACGCGACCACGCTCAACATCTTCAAGAACCCGGCCAAGCAGGTCTCCGCGCACTACGTCGTGCGCTCCTCCGACGGGCACATCGCGCAGATGGTGCGGGAGAAGAACGTCGCCTGGCACGCGGGGAACTGGGACTACAACACGCGCAGCGTCGGCATCGAGCACGAGGGGTGGGTCGACAAACCGGAGTACTTCACCGACGCGATGTACCGGGAGTCGGCGGCACTGACCGCATCGATCTGCACGCGCCACGGCATTCCGAGAACCCGCGAGCGGATCATCGGTCACGTGGAGGTGCCCGGCGCGGACCACACGGATCCGGGTCCCTACTGGGACTGGGACCGGTACATGCGGCTGGTCGCCGCTGCCTGATCCCGGCGGGCGCGGCCGTCTCCACACCCGTGAGTGGCATGTGCCGAATCGCCCGATCCGTGTTCCGCTCCTTGTCGGCCCGCGCCCCCGGGGTGACGATGGTCGCGCCACCGCACCGTCGCGAAGGATCCCGCCTGGAGGCCGCGTTGACCGATCAGTGGGTCGCCCTGGAGCCGGGCACGGACCCGTCCGAACAGGTCCGGGCGCTGCGCCGCGCGCACGAGCGGTTCACCGTGGCGGGCACCGTCGCCCGTCCGGTGCGCCCGGTCGTCGCCGCGTCCTGGCGCCGCTCGGCGGGCGCGCACGTCAGCCCGGACGCCTCCGCATCGGTGGAGATGCCCGAGGGCGATCTCGGCAGTTACCGGGCGGAGCACCCGCTGGCCCGCGTGATGCCGCTGTTCCGCGAGCTGATGGGCACGTTCGCGGCGGACGGCGAGCACCTGCTCGCGGTGTGCGACGCGCACGGTCGGCTGCTGTGGGTGGAGGGACACACCGGCACACGGCGGGAGGCGGGCCGGATGAACTTCGTGCCGGGCGCCCGCTGGTCGGAGTCGGCGATGGGCACGAACGCGCCGGGCACGGCCGTCGCGGTCGACCGCCCGGTGCAGGTCTTCGCCGCCGAGCACTTCATCCGCAAGGTCCAGCCGTGGACCTGCGCGGCGGCCCCCGTACACGACCCGCACACCGGCCGCCTGCTCGGCGCCGTCGACATCACGGGCGGCGACCGTCTCGCGCACCCGCACAGTCTGGCGTTCGTCCAGGCGGTGGCGCGCGCGGCGGAGTCCCAGCTCGCCCTCCTCGCCCCGCCACCGGCCGCCGAACCGGCCCTGCGCCTGTCCGCCCTCGGCCGTGACGAGGCCCTCCTCATCACCCCGGACGGCCACAAGCTCCGCCTCGGCCGCCGCCACAGCGAGCTTCTGGTCCTCCTCGCCCAGCACCCGGAGGGCCTGACCGGCGACGAACTGATGTGCTTCCTGTACGAGGACGAGTCCGTGACGCCGGTGACGCTGCGGGCCGAACTGGCCAGGCTGCGCCGGGTCCTCGGACCCGACGTGCTGCGCTCCCGCCCCTACCGTCTGTCGAGGCCGGTCGACTCGGACCTCACCACGGTCGAGCGCCGCCTGGCCTCGGGAGCGGTCACCGCGGCGGCCGCCGCGTACAGCGGACCGCTCCTGCCCACGTCGCAGGCGCCCGCCGTGGCCCGCATCCGGCACCGCCTCGCCGACGAACTCCGGGCCGCGCTCATCGCCCGCGGCGATCCCGACCTGCTCGCCGACTGGGTGCACGCCCCCTGGGGCGAGGACGACCTGGACGTCTGGCGCGCGCTGGCGGCGGTCCGCCCGACGCCGCCGATCCTGTCCCGCCTCGCCGCGCTCGACGACGAACTGCGCTCCCCGGCCCCGTACGCAACGTAGCTGCAACGTCCGGACTCCTAGCCTCCCCTGCGAACGCTGCCCAAAGGCGGGCAGCCGCACAGGAGGCAAGCCAACATGACCCGCTATGCAGCGCCCGGAACCCAGGGCTCCGTCGTCTCCTACCAGGCCCGCTACGACCACTTCATCGGCGGCGAGTACGCGCCGCCCGCCCGCGGCCAGTACTTCGAGAACCCGAGCCCGGTCAACGGACAGCCGTTCACCGAGATCGCCCGCGGCACGGCCGAGGACGTCGAACGCGCCCTCGACGCCGCGCACGCCGCCGCGCCCTCCTGGGGCCGCACCGCCCCCGGCGCCCGCGCGGACATCCTCCTCAAGATCGCCGACCGCATGGAGCAGAACCTCGAACTCCTCGCCGTCGCGGAGAGCTGGGAGAACGGCAAGCCGGTCCGCGAGACCCTGGCCGCGGACATCCCCCTCGCCATCGACCACTTCCGCTACTTCGCGGGCGCGGTGCGCGCGCAGGAGGGCAGCCTCTCCGAGATCGACGACGACACGGTCGCGTACCACTTCCACGAGCCGCTCGGCGTCGTCGCGCAGATCATCCCGTGGAACTTCCCGATCCTGATGGCGACATGGAAGCTCGCCCCGGCCCTCGCGGCGGGCAACGCGGTCGTCATCAAGCCGGCCGAGCAGACCCCTGCCTCGATCCACGTCTGGCTTGACCTGGTCAAGGACCTGCTGCCGCCGGGCGTCGTCAACATCGTCAACGGCTTCGGCGTGGAGGCGGGCAAGCCCCTGGCCTCCTCCTCCCGCGTGGCGAAGGTCGCGTTCACGGGCGAGACCACGACGGGCCGCCTGATCATGCAGTACGCCTCGGAGAACATCAAGCCGGTCACGCTCGAACTCGGCGGCAAGTCCCCGAACATCTTCTTCGACGACGTCTGGGCGAAGGACGACGACTTCCGCGACAAGGCCCTCGAGGGCTTCACGATGTTCGCCCTCAACCAGGGCGAGGTCTGTACCTGCCCGTCCCGCGCGCTCATCCAGCAGGGCCACTACAGCGAGTTCCTCGAAGCGGCCATCGCCCGCACCGAGGCCATCAAGCCCGGCCACCCCCTGGACACCGACACGATGATCGGCGCCCAGGCCTCCAACGACCAGCTCCAGAAGATCCTCTCGTACCTGGACATCGGCCAGCAGGAGGGCGCGAAGGTCCTCACGGGCGGCCAGCGCATCGAGTACGACGGCGAACTGGCGGGCGGCTACTACGTCCAGCCCACCATCTTCGAGGGCTCCAACCGCATGCGGATCTTCCAGGAGGAGATCTTCGGCCCGGTCGTCTCGGTCGCCTCCTTCGCCGACTACGACGACGCCATCAAGATCGCCAACGACACGCTGTACGGCTTGGGCGCCGGCGTGTGGACCCGCGACATCAACACGGCGTACCGGGCGGGCCGTTCGATCCAGGCGGGCCGCGTGTGGACCAACTGCTACCACGCGTACCCCGCACACGCGGCGTTCGGCGGCTACAAGCAGTCCGGTATCGGCCGCGAGAACCACAAGATGATGCTGGACCACTACCAGCAGACGAAGAACCTCCTCGTGTCGTACTCGGCACAGAAGCTGGGCTTCTTCTAGAGGCACAAAGAAGGCGCCTGACCTAGTCTTTTGCTCGTCAGGCGCCTTCCGCGCCACCCACTCAGACCAGAGCCCGAGTTGCTTCGTGACTTCCAGTTCCTCCCACAGCAATCCCATTCCTGACCAGCTGTTCCGGACCAGTCGCGGACCAAAGCCTCGACTCAGCCTCACGCGCCGTCAGGCCGACTGACGCGATCCCACTCCGCCATCGACGGCTCGATGAGGCGATTCGCCTGCTCCACCACGCCGTCCAGGAACTTGGCGTAGTGGCGGAAGAGGATCCTGCAAACCGCTTACTGAAGCGCAGGTCTGGGGGAGAATTGAAGCCGCCCGGGGAGCGCCTGGGGGGGAATCGGCTGCGTAAAACTGCACGACTCTGAAAGGCCCAGAGAGACACTCAAGCGCGGCCTGAAGCGTTCAGGCCGAATAAGGGCCAGTTGGTGATCGGACACAGGGCACGGCCGAGCCAACGCCTCACGACCTCGAAGGCCTGAGACTCTTGCACCGCCACGGGCATTTCCGCAGTGCCCTCTGATCGATTGACGCCAGGGACTCCTACGCCAGGGGCTCGTCGGGTCACGAATCGATGGTCTTCCAGAACGCGCACTGGTGTTCCGCGTTGCGGTCGGTCTGGCCGACGGTGGTGGTGGCGAGTGATTGCACCCAACCGTCGCCCTGGAAGGGCATCCAGCGGGGCTGGCCGCTGCTGTTGGGGTTTCCGGCGGCGGCGAACCGGGTCCAATAGCTGATCATCGTCGTGGAGAGCTGTTTCTGGGCAGGCGTCTGCGGGCCGGGGAGTTGCTCGTCGTCGAACAGGTACTGCAGTTCGGCTCCGTGGAACGCGCCGGTGGGGAAGTTGGGCTTGGGCAGGGTGGTGAACCACGGCGCCGTCTCGTCCGCGAACTCGTAGGCGTAGACCGGGGTGTGTGCGGCGAGTGCACGGTCCCGGTCCTGGGCGGTGCATCCCCAGGCCCAGTCGGTCACGACCGTGGCCAGTGCCTCGCCTGCGGAGTGGTACTTGGCGACCGGATACCGGGCCAGAACGCGCCGCAGGTCGGCCGGGCCGAACAAGGCGGCGAGCTGCTCGCGGTAGCTGTCCGGGGTGGTGACCTCTTTGGTGGCGGCCTCGATCGCCGCGGTGAACAGGTGGTGTTCGTCCCGGGTGGTTCCCTGCATGACAGGGACTCGGTTGAAGTGCCCGGTCGCGAAGGCGCGTTCCGGGCTCAGCGGCAGGAGCCCCCCGCCGACGGTGGGGCCCGACCCGACACCTACGTCGGACAGCTTGGCCAGTTTGCGTGCGGGCTTGGCGCGCAGGCAGGCCGCCGCGGTCTCCGGGTTGGTGCAGCCGGCCTTGGCCGCCACCGCGAGACCGTTCTTCTGGCGGTCGGCGCGGGACAGCGGGAACCAGGTCGGAGGTCCCGGCGACCACTTCTCACCGGTGCACTGCGCGCTCTGCACGATGGCCCGGTGGAACAGCCCCGCCGATGTCGGCGCGGCGAGTTGGGCGCAGACGCTGGTCCCACCCGCGGACTCGCCGAAGATCGTGACGTTGCCGGGGTCACCGCCGAAGGCCGCGGCGTTGCGCTGCACCCAGCGCAGTGCGGCCTGCTGGTCCTCGAGACCGAAGTTCCCGGACAGGTTCCGGGCCTTGCCGTGGTCGAGCGCCGGGTGGGCCAGGAATCCGAAGACTCCGAGCCGGTAGTTCGGGCTGACCACGATCACGTCACCTTCGGCCGCCAGCCGCTGCGCGCCGTACAGGCTGCCGGCGCCGCTGATGAACCCGTTGCCGTGGATCCACACCATCACCGGCAGTTTGCGCTTCGCGGGGGCGCGCGGCGTGGTGACGTTGAGGAACAGGCAGTCCTCTGTCGTGCTGGGCTCGTCGATCAGCCCGGCGGCCTGGGCGCAGCGGTTGCCGGGCTTGGTGGCGTCTCGCACTCCCTGCCACGGCTTGGCCCGTTGCGGCGAGGCCCAGCGCAGGGCGCCCACCGGTGGTGCGGCGTACGGGATCCCCTGGAACACCCTGGTCGCCGAATCGGCCCTGCCGCGGACAGCGCCGGCATCGGTTCGGACCACGGCGGAGGAGGCAAGGGCGTTGCCGCCGCGATCCGGTGACAGCGCGTCGACTGCCCCTCCGCCGCCGATCGAGCTCGCGAACGACGCCGCGGTCAGCAGCACCGCACTGCCGACTCTGCCGAGCCGTGGGATGCGTCGGCGCAGCGCGTGGTGTCGATGCAGCAGTTCCATGTCCCACTCCCCCTGACAGCCACCATTCGTGTGTGGGTCACACTAATTTAAGTGTGACCCACACACGAAGTCAAGGTAGAGTCCGCTGGACATGGATCCCCGGCCGAGCAGAGGAGGCAAGCGGATGCCGATCACGGATGACTCCGAGCTGCCGTCAGGGCTGGCCTTGGCGTGGGGCCTTCCCGTCAAGACGACCAAGCTCGGGCGTAAGCCGTCGCGGAGTATCGAGCAGATCGTCGGCGCGGCTGTCGAACTCGCCGATGCCGACGGCTTCGATGCCTTGTCGATGCCCAAGATCGCCCAGCGGCTCGGGCTGACCGCCAACGCGATATACCGGTATGTGAAGTCCCGGGACGAGTTGCTGGTTCTGGTCGCCGAAGCCGCCTGGGGCACGGCGCCCGACCTGGCGTCCGGCACAGGAGACTGGCGCGTCGCGGCAGACGTATGGACGCGGGCGATGATCGACCGGTGCGACGTCCACCCCTGGCTGTGCGATCTCCCCGTCCGCGGTGCCCCCGTGACGCCGAACCTGCTGGACTGGACAGAGGCGATCCTGAAAGTGCTGACCGGCGCCGGGCTGACCCCCACCGAGGCCTTGAGATGCGCGTTCGTGCTGGACGGCTACGCGCGGCAGATCGGCGGTATACGTCGCGACCTGCGGTACAGCACCGCGACTCCGGCACACTCGGAGACCGTGACCAGGTTCCTCCTGCCCCGGCTGCACGAACGCGGCCACTCGGTCCTGGCGTCCATGATGGACGGCAACGACTACACCGACGACGTCGTCGACGATGACGTGACCTTCGGACTCGACCGGATCCTGGACGGAATCGGCGTACTGGTCACAGTAAAACGCACCGCGGAACCTCCCGCGCACGGGGATCGCGGAACCCGCGAATGAGAGCTTCAGCCACAAAAGCTGCTGCCGTCCACCGCGGGGCTCACACGCCCACGCGTCAGGCCAAGCACCGGGATCCGGACCAGGTGCGGGCGAACTGGGACGCTACGTTGCGGCGATCTCAGTGGTGCGAAGCATGCGAGGAAGAGCAGACGGCGTCGGGTGGCGGGCGTGATCACACAGCAGTGTGCTCTCGGGTGGTCTCGAGGTCATTGAGCACCGCGAGGACTGGTCCCCAGCACATGCCGACGGTGTCTCGGTCCGGGATGACGCCGCGTTCTCGTTGCACTCGAACCGGCGCCGCCGGACCAAGATCCGGGCCATTTCCGGACCAGCCCTCGACCGAAGGCTGCGCCAACTACCTTTTCGCCTGGTCAGCATGGGTGCAGCTACTGTACCGACAGCAGACGAAGAACCTGCTCGTGTCGTACTCGGCACAGAAGCTGGGCTTCTTCTAGAGACACGAAGCAAGGCGCCCGACCTCGAGCACCACCCGTCGGGCGCCTTGCCTCTTTCGGCGGTGAAGCGGCAACTCACGCGCTACGTCTATGAACTGACGACACGTCAGGTTACGCTCCGGCGCATGACTTCCACGGTGGTCTGGGGCACCGGGAACGTGGGACGCGCGGCGATCCGAGCCGTCGACGCCCACCCCGGGCTCGAACTCTGCGGCGTGCTCGTGCACGACCCCGCCAAGGACGGCCGCGACGCGGGCGACCTGGCCGGTTGCGACCACGCCCTCGGTCTCGCCGCGACGACGGACGTCGACGCGGTGCTCGCGGCCCGGCCCGGCGCCGTGTTCTACGCGGCCTCCGGCGAGTTGCGGCCCGACGGGGCCCTCGACGACATCTGCCGCGCCCTGCGCACCGGCGCCGTCGTCGTCACCCCGGCCCTCTACCCGCTCTACGACCACCGCAGTGCGCCGCCCGAATTCACCGATCCGGTGCGCGCCGCCATCGAGGAGGGCGGCGGCTCACTGTTCGTGTCCGGCGTCGACCCCGGCTGGGCCAACGACGTACTGCCCCTGCTGGTCAGCGGTCTCGGCACCCGCGTCGACGTGCTGCGCTGCCAGGAGATCTTCGACTACTCGACGTACGACCAGGAGGACTCGGTACGCCATCTCGTCGGCATGGGGCACCCCATGGAGTACGAGCCCCTGATGCTGGCGGAGTCCGTACCGACGATGGTGTGGGGCGGGCAGCTGAGACTGATGGCGCGGGCGCTCGGGGTCGAACTCGACGAGATCCGCGAGACGTTGGAGCGCCGGTCCCTGGAGAGCGACGTCACGACGGCGGCCATGGGCGACTTCGCCGCGGGCACCCAGGGCGCGGTCCGCTTCGAGGTGCAGGGCGTCGTGGACGGCGAGGTGCGCATCGTCGTCGAGCACGTGACGCGGATCCATCCGTCCTGTGCGCCCGACTGGCCGGTGCCGCCCGATGGCGGGGCCGGCGCGCACCGGGTGATCGTCGAGGGCAGCCCGCGCATCGAGGTCACCGTCCAGGCCACCGACGAGGGCGGCAGCCACGCGGCGGGCGGCAACGCGACCGCCGTCGGGCGCCTCGTCGGCGCGATCGACTGGCTCCTGGCCGCGCCGCCCGGACTCTACGACGCGCTCGACGTGCCCGTGTCCCCCGCCGTCGGCCGGCTCGGAAGGAAGCAGCCATGAGCGAAGCAGCCATGAGGATCGACATACCTGAAGGACAGGAACCCATCCCGTACGTGTGGGGCGAGATGGTGCCCGGCATCGGGCCCGCGGCGGCGCAGTTCTCCATGGCCGTGTACGACCACTCGACCCTGGGGCTGCGGGAGTTCGAGGCCGCGCGGCTGCGGATCGCGCAGGTCAACGGGTGTCTGTTCTGCCTGGACTGGCGCACCGAGCGGGACGGCGAGAAGGTCGAGGAGTCGTTCATCGACGCCGTCGAGGACTGGCGCGAGACCGACGCGTTCGACGAGCGGACGCGGCTCGCGGCCGAGTACGCGGAGCGCTACGCCGTCGACCACCACGGCCTGGACGAGGAGTTCTGGCAGCGGATGACCGCCCACTACAGCCAGGCCGAGATCGTGGAGCTGAGCATGGCCATCGGCTCCTGGCTGGCCTTCGGACGGCTCAATCACGTGCTGGGACTCGACGCGGTGTGCGTCCTGCCCAGGTCCTGAACCACCCCTGGGCGGCCGGGACCTGGGCAGGTCGCGGCCGTCACAGGTCAGCGGCGACGATCTTGGCGATATTGCGCTCGGCGAGCGCCGTGATCGTCACGAACGGGTTGACGCTGGTGTTGCCCGGGACGAGTGCGCCGTCGATGACGTACAGGCCCGCATAGCCGTGCAGGCGACCGTAGTTGTCGGTCGCCTTGTTCAGCACGGCGCCGCCCAGCGGGTGGTACGTGAGGTGGTCGCCCCAGATCTTGTACGTACCGAACAGGTCGGTGCGGTAGATCGTGCCCTCCTTCGCGTTGATCTTGTCGAAGATGGTCTTGGCCATGTCGATCCCCGACTGTTTCCACGCCGTCTGCCAGTTGAGGTCGACGCCGCCGGACGTCGGGTTGTACGTGAACTCGGCCCGGTGCGGGTTCTTTGTGATGGACAGATAGAAGGACGCGTACGTCTCGATGCCGGTCGGCAGCGGAGCCACTTCGGCGAAGGCGCCGCCCGCGGCCCAGTTGTCGATCCCGCCGGTGGGGATGGACGCCTGGAGCGCGCCGGTCGGGTCCCACAGGTGGTTGGCGCGTCCGCACATGACGTTGCCGTTGTCGCCCCAGCCCTTGCCGATCTCGCCGTTGAGCGCGGACAGCGCGCCGGTCGCCTTGAGCCGGGTGAGCAGCTTGCTGGTGCCGACGCTGCCCGCGGCGAAGAAGACCCGGTCCGCGGTGACCTCCTTGGTGGTCGTGACGGTGCCGGCGGTGTCGAGCTGGTCCATGCGCACGGTGTAGCCGCCGCCGGCGGCCGGGGCGACGGAGGTCACCTTGTGCAGCGGGGAGATGGTGACCTTCCCGGTGGCCGCGGCCCGCGCGAGATAGGTCTTCTGCAGTGACTTCTTGCCGTAGTTGTTGCCGTAGAGGATCTCCCCCACGAGCGCCGACTTCGGCACCGTCCCCGCGGCCTCCTGCTTCATGTAGTCCCAGTCGTACACATCGGGGACGAACACGAACGGGAAGCCCGAACGCTGGGCGTGCTTACGGCCGACGCGCGCGTACTGGTAGCACTCGGCGGACTCGAACCAGTTCGGGTCGATGGTGGCGACGCCGAGCCCCGCGTTGGCGCGCGGGTAGTACGTGCCGTACATCTCGCCCGCGTCGACGGACGGCAGGATCGCCGCGAAGTTCTCCCGCTTGGGCGTCACCGCCATGCCGCCGTTGACCAGCGAGCCGCCGCCGACGCCGCGGCCCTGGTAGACGGTGATGCCGGCGAAGTCCTCGGCGTCCAGGATCCCGGTGTACTTCGGGATGTCCTTGTCGATCGGGAAGCCGAGGAAGTTGCTCAGGGGCTGCTTGGTTCTGGATCTCAGCCAGAACGATCTCTTGTCGGGTGTGGTGGTGTTGGCGAAGATCTTGCCGTCGGATCCCGGGGTGTCCCAGGCCATGCCCATCTCCACCATGCGCACGTCGACGCCGGCCTCGGCGAGCCGGAGCGCGGCCACGGAGCCGCCGTACCCGGTGCCGATGACGAGGGCGGGCAGGCGTGCGCCGTCGTCGACGGGGGCGAGCGCCGCCGCGGTGGAGCGGTCGGCCGCGGCGGCGTGACCGCTGAGGGCCACGGCGCCGAGAAGAGAACTCGTTCCTGCGAGGAAGCCGCGGCGGGAGATCCCGTTACGGGCCACTTCGGGACGGGTTGAGTCGGTCATTGTACGTTCCTCACTCTCTACGGAATGGGAACGAGTTCTACTGTTGATCGGTAATCAAGTCGATGCATACCGATAGGTAACGTGCGTCCAATTCACGCCAACTTCTACCGATCTTGGACAGCGACCTGGGATCCGATCTCAGACCGCGACGAGCTCCCGCTCACGGTCCGGCGTCTTGGCCGCGGGCTTCTCGGCCGACTTGTTCGGCTTGTTCGGCTTGTTCGGCAGGGAGAGCCGGAAGACCTTGTGCCACGCGGAGAACACCTGCTTGGGCAGCGACCCGGAGACGTAGTCCAGCTCGTACTTCTCGAACAGCGCGCGCACCTTCACCGCGACCTCGGCGTACCGGTTGCTCGGCAGGTCCGGGAAGAGGTGGTGCTCGATCTGGTGCGACAGGTTGCCGGTCATGAAGTGCATGGCCTTGCTGCCGCTGATGTTCGCCGAGCCCATCATCTGGCGCAGGTACCACTGGCCGCGCGTCTCGCCCTTGATCGACCGGCGCTCGAAGACCTGCACGCCCTCGGGGAAGTGCCCGCACATGATCACCGAGTGGGACCAGACGTTGCGGACCAGGTTCGCGGTGAACGTGGCGGCGAGCGTGGGGAGGAACGACGGGCCCGAGAGCAGCGGGTGGATCACGTAGTCCTTGAGCACCTGCTTGCGGATCTTGCGGCCCACGGCCTTGGCCCGCTCGCGGAACTCCGGGTTCTTGCGGCGGCGCTTGTTCAGGTTCTTGCCGAGCTCCAGGTCGTACGCCGCGATGCCGTACTCGAAGAAGCAGGCGTTGATGAAGTTCCACACCGGCTGGCCGAGGTGGAACGGGTGCCACTTCTGGTCCTCGTCGACGCGCATGATGCCGTAGCCGAGGTCGTTGTCCTTGCCGATCACGTTGGTGTACGTGTGGTGCAGCTCGTTGTGCGAGTGCTTCCACTGGTCGGACGGCGAGACGTGGTCCCACTCCCAGGTGGTGGAGTGGATCTTCGGGTCCCGCATCCAGTCCCACTGGCCGTGCAGGATGTTGTGGCCGATCTCCATGTTGTCCATGATCTTCGCCACGGACAGTCCCGCGGTGCCGAGCAGCCAGGCGGGCGGGAAGAAAGAGAACAGCAGCACGCCGCGGCTCGCCAGTTCGAGCGTGCGCTGCGCCTTGATGACCTTGCGGATGTAGGCGGCGTCCTGCTCGCCGCGGCCGGCGATCACCTCGTCGCGGATCGCATCCAGCTCGCGGCCGAGCTCCTCGATCTGTTCCGATGTCAGGTGGGCGGTGGGGTCGATGGCGGTCAAGGTGCTCCTACCGTTCGATGTCGCAGGGGCCCGCCGCGGCGGACACGCAGGTCTGGATGAGGACGCCCGGCTCGGCCTCGGTGATCTCGCCGGTGCGCAGGTCGCGGACGGCGCCCGCCTTGAGCGGCGAGACGCAGCCGAAGCAGATGCCCATGCGGCACCCGGAAGGCATGAGGACGCCGCTCTCCTCGCCGACGTCCAGCAACGGAGTGGCACCGTCCGCGTCGACGGTCTTGCCGGTGGCGCTGAACGTGACCTCGCCGCCGTCGCCGGCGACGACGACGCTGGGGCGGAAGCGTTCGGTGTGCAGGCGCTCTTGTACGCCGTGCTCGCTCCAGTGCTCTTCGGCGGCGTCGAGCAGGCCCGCGGGCCCGCAGGCCCAGGTCTCGCGCTCGGTCCAGTCGGGCACGAGCTCGTCGAGACGGGCGATGTCGAGCATGCCGTCCGTGTCGGTGTGCACCTCGATGAGCCGCAGCTTCTTGTCCGCGGCCAGGTCGCGCAGTTCCTCGCGGAAGATCATGTCCTGTGGCCGGGGCGCGCAGTGGATCATTACGGCGTCGTCGAGCCCGGTGTCGCGCAGCATGCCCATCACGGGCGTGATGCCGCTGCCGGCCGTGAGGTAGAGCACCTTGGCGGGCTTGGCCTTCGGGAGCACGAAGTCACCGGTCGGCTGGTCGAGCTGGATCAGCGTGCCCGGTTTCGCCCTGCGGACCAGGTGGTTGCTGACCTTGCCGTCCGGGATCGCCTTCACGGTGATCGTGACGCGGCCGTCCGGGCGGTGCGTCGGCGAGGTGAGCGAGTAGGCACGCCACAGACGCACCCCGTCGACGTCGACCCCGACCCGTACGTACTGACCGGCTCTGTGGCCGCGCCAGCCGCGTCCCGGCCTGATCACGACGGTCGCGGCGTCAGCGGTCTCGGGATGCACGGCCTCGATGCGCCCACGCAGGTCCGCGCCCGCGCGCAGCGGGCTGGCCAGGTCGAGGTAGTCCGACGGCAGCAGTGGCGTCGTGACCATCTCCAGCAGTTTCCACGCCCTGCTGCGGAGGGCTGTACTCGTCATGGCACCAGCTTGCTGTGCCCCAGGGCGTAAAGTCCTGACCGCAGGACGTAAATCTGGTCGACTGAATTGTTCGCAGGGAACAAAAACGTGAGCCATGCAACCCAGAGGGCCAGCGAACTGGCTCTGGACGAGACAACGGTCACCGCGATTCGGGGCGCGTTGAAGACCACCGCCGACGAGATCGTCCAGGCGATCATCGACGAGGTCCCGCCGTACGCGAACGCCCTGTCGGGCAAAATGGGCGGCACCATCCGCCGGGCCGTCCGCACCGCCCTGGGGCACTATCTGGACCTCGCGAGCGGGAACGCCACCGGTGGCGACGCCGGGGACGCGGCCTACGAGCTGGGCCGCGGCGAGGTGCGCGACGGCCGTTCGATGGACGCCCTGCTCAGCGCCTACCGCGTCGGTGCGCGCGTGGCCTGGCGGTGCCTGGCGGCGGGTGCGGTACCCGCGGGTCTGCCCGCCGCCGAGGTCGCCAAGTTCGCCGAGCTGACCTTCGCCTACATCGACGAGCTCTCCGCCGCGAGCGCCGCGGGCCACGCCGACGAACTGGCGGCCCGGGGCAGGGCCCACGAGCTCCACCTCGTACACCTGGCCCACGACCTCCTCGCCGGCGCGAGCCCGGACGTGCTGCTTTCCTCCGCGCAACGGGCCGGGTGGCAGCCGCCGGACTCGCTGACCGCGGTCCTGCTCCCCGCGGCCCAGGCCCGGCCCGCCTACCGCACGCTCGATCCGAGCACCCTCGTCGTCGACGATCTGCCGGACGCCACCGGTGTGCTGCTCGTCCCCGACGCCGACCGGTCACGGCTCCTGCGGCAGTTGACCGACCGCACCGCCGTGGTCGGCCCGGCCCGGCCATGGACGCGTGCGTCCGCCTCGTACGCGCGAGCCGTACGCGCGCGATCCCTCTCCGCCGACATTCGCGACACCGAGGACCACCTGCCCGAGCTGGTGCTGAGCGCCGACGCGGACGCGTTCGCGGACCTGCGGGCGCGAGCCCTCGCACCGTTGCGGCCCTTGCCTGCCGCTACCGCACGACGCCTCGAGGAGACGCTGCGGGCGTGGCTGCTTCACCAGGGCAGGCGGGACGAGGTGGCGGCGGCGTTGTTCGTCCACCCCCAGACGGTCCGCTACCGGATGTCGCAGCTGCGGAACCTGTTCCCGGATCTCGCATCGCCCCACAGGGTCCTCGAACTGACGCTGGCGGTCGGCCTTCGGGGCGGCTGACGCGTACGCCGCCCGACAGACGATGATGATCGAGACGCACAGACGCACAGACGCACAGACGCGATGACGGCACGACGGCACATACGGTCAGGAGCTTCCATGACGAACCGGGTTCACCGCCCCCGTGAGGACGCGGAGTTCGATTTCATCCTCAAGATGAGCGGAGTTCCGGTCCTGGCCTACTTCGTCGGAACATGGCCCAAGGCCGTCGAGCCGTGCCGGGTGATGGATCTCGTCGTGGGCGGCATCGCCGACGAGTACGCGGGCCGCCTGACGGTGCTCCGCGCCGACATCACGCGCTGCCCGGCCGCGACCGAGCGATACGGGATCACCGGAGCCCCGTCCTGCGTCCTGCTGACGGAGGGCGAGGCGGTGGCGCACGGCACGGGGCCCATGACCACCACCGAGGTACGGGAGTTCCTGGACGGCAGCCTCTGAGCGGCGATCACCCCCGGGATACTGGTCGCCCATGGATGAGGTCGAGGTCGAAGCGATGTCCCCCGCGCCGGTCCCGACGCCGGAGGTCCTGTGGCGCAAGCAGCCCGTGCTGGCGATGACGCCCGCGGCCAGCGGACTCCCCCTGGTCTGGCGCCGCACCCGGTCGGCCTTGCGGCGGGCCGCCCTGGTCCCTGTTGAGGCTTGAGGCGGACCTCACCGAGTTTCTGGCGGCCCTGTGCGTACAGGACGCCGGCACCGACAGCCCACAAGGCGCCGATGGTCAAGGCCGAATACGTCACCTGCCTCTGCCTGGGTACTGGTGCCGGATGGGCGACATACTCGTGGGCACCTGCTCCTGGACCGATCCGGCACTGGTCCGCAGCGGCTGGTATCCGTCCGGGCAGCGGGGCACCGAGGGGCGGTTGCGGTACTACGCCGGGCGGTTCCCCGTGGTCGAGGCCGACGCGTCGTACTACGCCCTGCCTCGGCGGCGCGTCTGCGAGATGTGGGCGGAGCGCACGCCGGACGGCTTCACCTTCGACGTGAAGGCCTTCTCGCTCCTGACCGGGCATCCCACCCGCGCGGCGGTCATGCCGGACGGGCTGCCGCCGGTCGCCCGGGACAGCGGAGTCGTCGACGCCGTGTGGTCGCGATTCGCCGAGGGAATCGAACCGTTGCGGAGTGCCGGTCGGCTCGGCAGTGTGCTGTTCCAGTTCCCGCCGTGGCTGCGGCCCGGCGCCAAGGCCGAGCGGATCCTCGCGCGGACCGCACGACGCACGGACGGCTGGCCGATCGCCGTGGAGTTCAGGCACCCCGACTGGTGGCGCGCGGAACAGGCCGGATCCACACGCGCCCTGCTCGCGGACCACGGCATGACGGCCGTCGCCGTCGACATGGTCCAGGGCCTGCCTTCCTCCCTGCCGCCCGTCACGCCGGTCACCACCTCCCGGCTGGCCGTCGTACGGTTCCACGGGCGCAGCGCGTCATGGGGGCGCGGGAGCAAGGAGGACCGCTTCCGGTACGCCTACTCCGAAGCCGAAATCGTCGAGTGGCTGCCCCGGTTGCGCGAGCTGGCCGACCGGACCGAACAGGTCCACGTCCTGTTCAACAACTGCTGCGCGGACGCCGCCGTACGGGCCGCCGAGCGGATGGAACACCTGCTGCGGGCGGGTCAGGCACCTGTCGTGTGATCCACGATGCTGTCGCCGTTGTTGTGGAACGTGGCGTTGGTGCCGAGGCGGCGGAAGTCGTTGAGAACGCCCGCGAAGGTCTTCCTCGACGGCAGGAATTCCAGCAGGGCGGCCCGGTCGTTCTCCGTGAGGTGCTCACGGAGCAGCTGGTTGTAGGCGTTGAAGGACGCCGCGGTGTTCGCCGGCGCCTTCGCGGCGTCGCCCCGGTGGTCATTGGTGACGGCGATGGACGCGAGGTCCATCAGGAAACAGTCGAACAGGTCCCTGACGTCCCGGGGGCTCCCCTCGTCCCGGAGCAACTCGGCCATGCCCAGTACGACATCGCGGTAGACGGAGTGCCGCCGGGTGAGGTGGTAGGCCGCCATGATGTGGTCCTTCTGCCCGGCGCCCTCCGTCGTCATGAACTTCCGGGGGCTCGGCCCTTCAAGGCCCGGCACCGGCAGTTCCGCGCCCTCGAACATCGCCTCCTCGACCTCGATCCGCGTGTCACGGGAGGCGAGGGGGTGCAGGCCGATCTCGTGGGCGAGCATTCCCATGACGTGACCGATGTCGTACTTCTCGAAGTAGTAGCCGGCGAGGTTGATCTGCACACCCTCGTCGCCCAGGTCCTCCACGTCGGCGGGGGGTTCCTGCTTCAGCAGGTCGCGCTTGTGCAGCGTGATGCGGCAGGGGCGGTTGCCGATGTACGTGTTGATGACCTCGTGGCCCTGGAGCAGTTCGATGATGCGCACCGCCTTGTCGCGATAGCGCTGGTCGGTGTGCTTCAGGTTGGTGAACTCGATGTTCCCCGACCGGAACGGCGCGTAGGCGGGTGCGACGTCGGGAACGGCGTTCGGGTCCGCCGGTGCGCGTGCCGGGACTTCCGTCGCCGTCTCCGTGGGGTCGGTGCCCTCGGCCGGCCGGGGCAGGGAGACCGGGTCGACCCATACGGCCTCGCGCCGTGCGGGTGCGGCGTCGAGGCGGGCCGCGTCCCAACTCGCCTCGCCGTCCTGCTCCCTTGAAGGCCGGTCGGCTGAAGGCGGGGCGATGTCGCCGATCAGCCTGCCGATCAGGGCCAGGTGCCGGCCGCGCAGGCCGGCGGCCGCGAGCGAGGAGTCCTCGGGATCCTCGTGCAGGGCGCCGAGCAGACTGCCGGGAACGTGGGGTCGGTGCGGGGAATCGGCGTCGCGGTACTCGTCCCTCAGACCCAGCTGGTGCGTCAACTCGTGGACCAGGCGCACTGGTTCGGCATCAGCCCACCACACGATCTGATCCATCGTCCGGTCACGACGACCCACCAGGTCCACCGTCAGATGCGGGGACTCCCCCGGCGCCACCAGCTCCACCGTCACATGCAGACGGTCACCGTTCGGCAGACGGTACGCCGGATCGTTCAAGAACTCCCTCACACCCGAGTTCAGCCTGTCGAAGACCAGCTGCGACTGGCCGTCCTCGCCACCGCGCAGTGCCACGCGCACCGTCAGATCCGTCACCGGCTCACCGCCGAAGGTGAACCGCCGCGCGTCGAAGCCCGAACGCACCACGAAACGCGGACGCGCATCCTGCGGACCCACCAGGGCCGGCGGAGTCACCTCCTGAACCGGCTCCGTAGCCACCGTATCCTGCGGTAGCCGGGGGCGCGCCTCACCCGACGGCGGCAGCGGGCGCTGAATGCTGTCGCCGCGATTGTTCGTGCCGAGACTGGCCGCCAGCGTGGTGAAGTCCCGCGCGACACCGAACCAGCCCTTGTCCGCCGGGACCAGCGCACGTACCGGACTGTCCGCCGCCAACTGCTGGACGAACAGCTCCTTGTAGGCGTTGTAGACCTTGGCGGTGTTGGCCGGCTCCTTGGCCGCGTTCACCCGATAGTCACTGGTGATGGCGATCGACGCGACGTCCATCAGATACGTGTCGATCAGATCGGTGACGTCCTTCGCCTTCGCGCCCTCCTCACCGATCCGCGCATCCGCCGCGAGAATGTCCGCCATCCCGAGGACGATGTCCCGGTAGATCCGGTGCCGCGTACTGCTCGGGAACGCGGCCATGATGTGGTCCGCCTGCCCCGCGCTCTCCGTATTCATCGTGCGCGGCGGATTCAGGTGTCCCAGGCCGGGAACCGGCAGCGGAATCCCCTGGAACATCGATTCCTCGTCCGGGATGTCCCTGTTCCGGGAAGCGAGCGGGTGCAGCCCGATCTCGTGGGACAACATCCCCATCACGTAGCCGATGTCGTACTTCTCGAAGTAATAGCTGGCGAGATTGATGTCGACACCCGCGTCACCACGATCGATGACATCGGCCGGGGTCTCCGTCGTGCGGACGTGCAGCGTGATGCGCACCGGGCGACCGCCGACATAGTCACGAATCGTCCGGTGCTTTTGCAGCACGTCAATGATCCGCACCGCCTTGTCGCGATACCGCTCATTCATGTGATTCAGGTTCGTGAACTCGAAGTTCCCCGACTTGAAGGGGATGAACGTCGGCTCGGCGTCCGCGTCCGGATCCGGTGGCGTACGGGCGGGCACCTCGGCCGCCGTGGTGTCCGTGGCCGTGGGCAGCGAGACCGGGTCCACCCACAGCGACGTACGCGACTCCGGCGCCGCATCGCCACGGGCCGTGTCCCAGCTCCGCTCGGTCTCCGGACGGCCCGTATGTACGTCGACGTCACCGATCAGCGCACCCAGCAGTGCCATGTGCCGTCCGCGTAGTCCGGCAGCGAGGAGGGTCGGGTCCTGGGGGCTCTCGTTGACCGCGCCGAGCAAGCTGCCCGGCACATGCGGGCGATGTGGCGCATCGGCTTCCCGGTACTCGTCCCTCAGACCCAGCTGGTGCGTCATCTCGTGGACCAGATGCACCGGTTCGGCATCAGACCACCACACCGTCTGATCCATCGCGGCCCGGTCGCGGTCCACCAGGTCCACGGTCAGATGCGGGGACTCCCCCGGCGCCACCAGCTCCACCGTCACATGCAGACGGTCGCCGTTCGGCAGACGGTACGCCGGATCGTTCAAGAACTCCGTCACACCCGAGTTCAGCCTGTCGAACACCAGCTGCGACCGGCCGCTGTCGCCGCCACGCAGTGCCACCCGCACCGTCAGATCCGTCACCGGCTCACCGCCGAAGATGAACCGCCGCGCGTCGAAGCCCGAACGCACCACGAAGCGAGGGCGGGAGTCCCGGCCGCCCCTTGGGGTCAGGCCGGTGATCTCGTCCGGGAGTTCGCCGCCGACCGTGTCCTGCGGGAGGCGGGGACGTGCCTCCCCGGCCGGATGGTTCGACTCCGTCGACGTTCCCGTGGGCGTCGAACGGCGAATGCTGGAGCCGCTGTTGTTCGTCGCCACGCGCGTGGCGAGCGTCGCGAAGTCCCGCGTGACGCCCCACCAGCCCTTGTCCGCAGGAACCAACGCACGCACCGGGCTGTCCGCCGCCAACTGCTGGACGAACAGCTCCTTGTACGCGTTGTAGACCCGCGCCGTGTTCGCGGGCTCCTTCGCCGCGTTGACCCGGTTGTCGCTCGTGATGGCGATCGACGCGACGTCCATCAGATACGTGTCGATCAGGTCCGTGACGTCCTGCCGCCTCGCGCCCGGCCTTCCGGCCCGCGCGTCGGCGGCGAGGACGTCGGCCATCCCCAGCACGATGTCCCGGTAGATCCGGTGCCGGGTGCTGCTCGGGAACACCGCCATGATGTGGTCGGCCTGGCGCGCGGTCTCCGTGCTCATCATGCGCGGCGGGTCCAGGTGCTCCAGGCCGGGGACCGAGAACGGCATCCCTTCGAGCAGCGGTTCCTCGTCACGTACCTCGACGTTCCGGGATGCAAGGGGGTGCAGGCCGATCTCGTGGGACAGCATCCCCATCACGTAGCCGATGTCGTACTTCTCGAAGTAATAGCTGGCGAGGTTGATCTGCACGCCCTCGTCGCCGCGGTCCACGACGTCCGCCGGGGTCTCCGTCGTGCGGATGTGCAGCGTGATCCGTACCGGTCGGCCGCCGATGTAGTCGCTGATCGTGCCGTGCCTCCCCAACAGCTCGACGATCCGTGCCGCCTTGTCGCGGTGGCGCTGGTCCGAGTCGTCGAGGTTGGTGAACTCGATGTCGCGCGGCGGGGTGTCGGGCGTCGCGTCCGGGGCGTCCAGGTCGTCCGGGGCGGGGTCGGCGCCCGACATGGTGTCCAGCTCGTACGCCTCGTCCGCCGGAGTGCGTTCCAGCAGCGGTACGAAGTCTCCGCCGCGGCGGCGGAGCCGGAGGTGCGGGCTGTCGGAGGACGGGCCCGCGTAGGTGTGCGCGGTGCCGTTCTCCTCGATCAGGGTGACCGAGGTGCCGGTCGCCGCGGCGGCCCATTCGGCCATCACGCGGTCCGCCTCCTGGTTCCAGGGGGCCTCGGCGAGGTGGCGGCGCAGTTGGCCTTCGCGGGCCTCCGGGCTGGGCGCGGGCGTGTTCCGGGCGGGCTTCGGCGGCGGGGGCGAGAAGAGCGAGGAGCGCTCGTCCGGCGTGCCGGGGAGGCCGTTCATCCGCATCAGTTGTGCGGCCGGGGCGCCGGCGCGGACGCGCAGCCGGGCCGCTTCGTGGCGTTCCGTGCCCGGGTGGGCGGCGGCATGCTGGAGCGCGGTGCTGAGGGCGCCGAAGAAGCCGTTGCCCCGGCCGGTCGGCCCGCCCTGGGTGTACGTGGCGCCGTCGGGTGCGGTGAGGACGCCGTCGCGGTCCAGGCGGTAGCGCGGGCCGCCGAGGTCGGTCGGCGGCGACCAGGGCGGGGTGGCGTGGGTGCGGTGTGCGGGCGGATTCGTCGCGGTGCTGGTCGTCGTCTTCGTAGCCGTGGCGGGCGTCGGCAGCGGCGTGGTGACCGGCACCGGTGAGCCGGGCATCAGCGTGGCGTGGAAGTAGCCGTCGTCGGTGAAGAGGACCGGGTCGTCGACCGGGTCGACGGTCGCCGGGTCCGCTCCGTGGGGCAGGAACACCTGGGAGCGGCCCTCCCCGGTGACGACGGTGAGGGGGGTGCCGAGGACGCGGGCGGCGAGCGCGGGAAGCAGATCGGCGCCTCCGTGGTCGGCGGCGACGCGCTGGGGCGGGGTCTGCTCAGCGTGCGTCCGGGTCGTCGAGGTGTCCTGGACCGGCTCGGCGGCGAACGGGCGGGCCAGTGCGGCCACGGCCAGGGCGACGCGTTGCGCGGGCGTCGGCCAGAAGGTCTGCGGCAGCCGTCCGAACGCGTCGAACTCGGACTGCTGCGCGGGCGTCAACCTCACCGCGGCGGCATCGAGTTCGTCCTGCGTGAAGGTGTCCTCGGCATCCAGGGCGAGCCCGTCGAGCAGGTCCTCGTTGCCGTTGTCGCCCAGTGCGGTGGCGAGCCGGTCGCGGGCGGCGCCGATGGCGTCCGCGGTGGCGTTCGGTTCACCGGGGTTGCGCGTGAACCGCTCGACCAGGTCGGTGCCGATCAGGTGCGGCAGCCTTCCGTGCGCGTCGGCGGTGGTGAGCAGCGCGTGGAAGAACGAGGCGCCGTCGTGCGGCATGTCGTGCACGTCGCGCACCGTGGTGCCGTCCGGCGAAGTGAGGGTGCGCGGGGTGGCTCCTTCGGCGTCGGTGACGGTGTACGGGTCGGGGGCCTCGGAGCGCCATGCCGGCTCGGTGTACTCCTGCGGCCGGTCCGGTACGGGGACGGTGGTCGAACCCTGGTGGTGGGCGGTGAGCCGGGACGCGGCGAGGTGGAGCCGGTGGTGGTCCGCGGCGGCGGTGTCGACGCGCTGCTGCCAGAGTCGGACCTCGTCACGGGCGGCCTGCCAGGCGGTCACGGTCGGGGACTCGGCGACGGCCCTCGGCAGGGCGGTCGCACGGTCCGGGTCGCCGTCGCCGAGCGCGGCCCGCTCGTCCGCGCTGAGGCCGAGCCAGGTCTCGCGGGCGCGGGCGCGGGCGTCGTAGTAGTTCGTCTCGGCCTTGGCGAGGTCGCCCGCCGCGTCGGACATGGTGTCCCAGGCGGCGGCGACGTCGTCGGGGAACGAGGTGTCGTCCAGCAGGCCGTAGTCGCGGGCGAGGTCCTCGCGCAGCCACATGAGGACGGTGGTCTCGGCCTCGGCGGCGCGCGGGCCGCGGACCGGTTTGCCGAGCGCCTGCATCGGGCGGCTGTCGGTGAGCCGGTGGTCCGCCTCGGCGACCGTCAGCCAGCTCACCGGGACGGCGAAGAGCATGCTGCGGTCGGTGACGACCTTGAGGTGGGTGCCCAGGGTGGTGTCGTTGGCGCCGCGGAGCGCGTTGGTGTCATTGCTGCCGCCGAACGGAACCGTGGTGCCCGGGATGACCAGGCCGGCGTCCTTGGTGCTGAAGATGGGGCCGGTACCCAGGGCGCCTTCGACGTTGTCGGTGATGCCGGTCTCGTGGGCGTCGGAGGTCTTCGCCCGTTGCATGGCCTCCATGCGGGGCTTGTTCTCGACGGCGAGGAGGCGGGCGCCGGTGCGGTGCATCTTCGCGTACAGGCGCGAGTCGGCGGTGTGGGACTGGCCGAAGAGGCGGGCGGACGCCTGGCTCGGCAGCTGGGAGCCGTGGGCGCCGAGCGCCTCGCGGAAACCGGCGGTCAGACCGCCCTGACCGGTGGCCTCTTGTTGGGCCTGCGCGGCGGCGGTGCCCAGGCCGGTGAGCGGGGTGAGACGGGCCATGCGCACCCGCTCGGCGAGGACGTTGCCGGTGTGCCGCTTGCCGGGGTCGCTGTCGCCGAAGCCGTCGGCGCGGGCGGTGGCGAGGGTCAGGGCGTCCTGCACATTGCCCGCGCCGCGGACGTCGACGGCGAGGATGCCGGAGCCGATCCGGTCGTCGAAGGGCAGGACGTCGGAGGCTCCTGGGGTGTCGCCCGCGGGCGTGGTGCGCCACTCGGCGATGCCGTCGGGGCGGGCCTGCTCGGGTGTCTTCATCCGGACCGCGCGCTCCGGTTCGGGCACGTCGTGTTCGGTGAGCGCGCCGTCGGCGCCGTCGCCGTCCGGGGTGAGCAGACTGGCCGGCGCGGTCTCGTGCAGGGTGCCGACGTGCGACACGGCGCGCGGCGAGAGCCGTCCGCCGGTCGCGTCGGTCATGGTGACACTCAGGATGTAGTCGGTGACGATCTCGGCGTGTGCCTGGGTGGTGGCGATGTTCGGCATCGCCGTGCTGCCCGCGGTCCGGGTGTGCGTGGTGGCCTGCTGCGCGGTGGCGGTGCCCTGGACCGCGGGTCCGGCGATCAGCGGGCCGCCGCCCATGCGCTCGCCGACGCCGAGGGTCACGTCGCCGCCGCGGTCCTGGACGGTGGCGTCGGCGTGGTCGCGGGCGTTGTTGCGGTAGTCCTCAAGCTCGTAGCCGGTGCGCAGTCGTTCGACGGTGGTGGTGACCGGGGTCAGCTTGAACGTCACCTGACCCGGGCTGCCGCCGACGGCCAGCTGATGCGGACGCGACCAGGCGCGGTAGCGGACCGGCAGGGTCATTCCGTCGGTGGTCAGCTCGTGCAGGTGGGCGCGGAGGAAGTCCGGGGAGAGCCGCTGGAGCACCTGCTCGCGGTCGTGCGAGGGCACGCCGATCTTCTCCAGGCGCGGCAGCAGTTGGTGTGCGGCATGGCCCGCGTCGAGCTGGCCGCTGGGGTGGGTGGGGAAGCGGCGACCGCGCAGGAACGCGGGGACGCGGTAGCCGCCGCCGAGGTTGCGCGGAGTGGCGGTGTTCAGCCCGTCCGGGGCGAGTCCGGCCTCGATGGCGTCCTGCATCGGCAGGTGCATCATGACGGCGTCCTTGATGCGGTGCAGCGCGGCGGCCGCCCTGCGCGGGGCGAGGCTCTGACCGAGGCGGTCGGAGACACGTCCCGCGGCGGAGCTGATCGCGGTGCCGGCGCGGGTGCCGATGGTGCCCATCGCGGCGGTCCACCGGTCCCGTACGGCGACGGTCTCGGTGGCGTCGGCGGCCAGCAGGTACATCCGGCCCGCGTAGCTGACCGTGGTGCTGCGGCCGCGGGAGACGGTCTGCGAGATGCTGCGGCCCTTGCCCCAGGCGTACTGGAGGGCCGTCTGGTACGTGCCGGTGGCGCCCTGGTGGCCGGGGGTGTGCTGATAAGGGATGTCACTGCCCTGGAGGCCGACGGTGGCCCGTGTGGTCGTGCCGGAGCTGCCGAGGATGCGGTGCTCGTTGCCGAGGGTGGCCTCCAGGCTGCCGGGCTTCGGGTCGCTCGTGACACGTACGTTGGTCAGCTCGCCGCGGACCGCTGCCTTCAGGTAGTGCGTGCGCAGCGGCCCGGCGCCGCTCAGTCCGGTGATCCGGGTGCCGAACGGCCCGAGGTACTGGCCGAGTTGACCGGCGATGCTCAAGTTGGCCGTCGCGCGGCGCAGTGCGGTGCGTACCGGGGCGCCGGGCGCACTGACGTGCCAGCTGGTACCGGAGGCGCGGTCGGCGGTGTCCTGCATGAGCCCGGTGCGTGGCCCGCCGCCCTCGGCGCTCAGGACGACGTGCGGGGACGTGAGCAGCTTGCGGGTCAGGTCCCGGTCGGCGCCTGCGGTATGCGGCAACGGGCGTGTGCCGTCGAGGAGTTGGTCGGCCTCGACGCTGGAGAGCCGCTGCGGCGACGGGGCCGGCGTGGTGGTCGGGGCGGTCGCCGGGTCCGTGGGGGCGTAGCGCTCGGAGCCGTGGGAGGAGGGCACGGCCAGCTCGACGCGGCCCACGCTCGCGCTGCCGCCGTCGAACAGCGGGCGCGCGGTGACCTTGCTGACGAAGATGCCGCCGCCGAGCACACCGGCCGAGGCGAGGCGGGTCCAGCCGCGCGGGCGGCGGTGGCCCTCGAAGGTGGCGCCCAGGTCGACGCGGTAGCTGTAGAGGTCGGCGGTGCTCTGGAACGCCAGGTTGTCGTGGGTGACGGCGGATGTGCTCCGGGTGGCCGTCTGGTCGGTCCTGCCGTAGCGGGCACCGAGGGTGACGTTGCCGATCTGGGCCAGCGAGGTGGTGCCTGGCACGGGGGTGTGGTCGCGCGGCGAGATGCCCAGTTCGACGCCGCCGGAGAGGGTGCTGGAGGCCTGCTCGCCCTGTCCTGACACCTCGGTGCCGATCACCGCGTTGCGCAACGAACGCTCGCTCATGGTGGTCTCGAACCGCCGGTCGGTGAGCCGGGCCCGCAGGATCAGGGTGTGGTGGCCGCGGCGTACCTTGCCGTCCTCGGTGAGCGTGACCGGAACGCCGGTGGTGGTCAGGTCGTCCAGGCTCTGCGCCAGGGTGGGTCGGTTCAGCGCCTCGCGGACCTGGCGGTCGTTGTGCAGCGCGGTGCGCATCCGGCCGTCGCCGTACCAGAGCTTGGCGAGTCGTGGGTGACGGAGCATCAGCGGCGGGACGAACAGCGACGGGTACGACCGGTGCAGTGTGTCGATGACGGTGTCGGCGAAGACCCGAAGGGGGTCGTGGCTCCGGGGCGCGTTCGTGTCGGTGGTCTCCGTCGGGCCCGTCGCGGGCCTCGGGGTCGGTGCGGGGGTCTGCGGGTCGTCCGGGCGGAAGCCCTCGGCGCGGATCTGGCCGCCGAGGTGCACCGGGTCCTGACGGGTCAGATACCACGGCACGGGCGGTGCGGCGTCCGGGTCGGGGCCCGACCGGCCGGGCGTGCGGCTGTCCCAGCCCGCCAGCCTGCGGGCGTCCTGCGTGGACATCCAGTCCAGGCTGACCACGCGCACCGGCCGGGCGGCGGAGGCCGGCTGTCCGGCCGCCCGCACCATGAGGGTGCGCTCCACCCGGTACAGCGCGACCGGGTGGTTGCGGACACGGCCGGTGACCTTGCGGGCCGCGTCGGCACCGTAGTAGTGGCCGCGCCCGGTGCTCACGTCCGAACGGATCTGGGGCCCGCCCTGGAGGCGTACGTCCACATCGGGGCCGACGAGGCTGTGGTTGGGGCCGGAGGTGACCTGGACGCCGAAGCGGGTGTCGCGGACGTGGCCGCGCTGGTTCTGGTACGTGGTCTGGGTGAGCTCGCGCACCTCCGCCTTGACGGACTCGGCGACCAGCGTGGCGCGGTGCGGCACCGACCGCTCCACGATCAGGTGGCCCAGCGGATGGTGGCCGCTGCCCCGGGTCAGTTCGGGGCTGCTGACCGGCCCCGCGAGCCGCCCGAACAGTCCGAGCAGCCGTCCCGGCCTGACGTAGGAGACGAGCGTGCGGTGCGCCGAACTGCCGGGTCGTGCACCGGAGATGGCGAGCGCCAGGTCCTCCGGCGGGTCCGTCAGGTGCAGGCCGGTGGTGTCGGTCATCCGGGGTTCGACGCCGTCCGGGAAGGTGAGTGTCTCGGGCGCGCGCCGGGTGCCCGTGTAGGGGACGGTGAGGTCGTCCGGCAGTCGCCAGCTCAGGCCGTCCCGCATGGCGAACTCGGCCGTGTGCACGGGCGTGCGCCGCCAGTCCGGCGTCCGGCCCCCATGGGTCGGGCCGGTGGTCTTCGGGGCCTCGGTGACGCGCTCCACCCGCACCCGGTAGTGCACGTCGTCCAGGTGCAGGTGGGAGCCCTCGAAGGCGCGGTGCTCCGACTGGTGGAAAGCCTGGGTGCCCAGCGTGAAGTCGGTCCTGCGGGTCCAGCCCAGCGAGACACCGATCTTCAGCAGCCAGTTGAGCGGCGGGCCCAGGCTCAGCGCACCGGCGATCCGGCGGCCCACGCCGACACTGCGTGCGCCGCCCGTGCCGGACTGGCCGCGCCGCATGGTGTCGAGGCGCGTGGTGCCGCCGTCGATGTCGTTGAACCGTTCCCAGCGGTGGTACGGGACGGCCTCGACGGTCAGCTCGTGGCCGATGCCGGACTTCTCCCGGCCCACGAAGCGGGCGCCGCGCGGGGCGGTGAAAGCGCTGGGCTGTTCGGTGAGCAGCCGCAGCAGCTCGGCCTCGTCGAACTGGGACCGCAGCTTCGGCGGCAGCGCGTCGAGGATCTGCCGGGCGGCCAGGTCGGGTGCCCGGAGGTTGAGCGTGCCCGGGCCGGTGAAGAGGCCGGTGCGGACGGCGGGTGTCCCGGTGTCCGTGGTGCCGTCCGTGCTCTTGTCGTTCGGGTCCGCGTCCGGGCTGATCAGCACGGTGGGCAGTCGGCTGCCGTCGTCGAAGGTGACGGTGCGCGGGGCCGGGCCAGGCGCGGCGGCGTCCGGTCCGGTGATGAGACGTGCGGGGCGGTGCCGGTCGAGCTGGTTCTCCAGCGGGACCGGCTCACCGCTGTCCTTGGGCTTGGTGTCGGCGCTGAAGACGTCGGTGACCCCGCCCATGCCGCGCAGCCACTCGCCGAACGGGTCGGAGCCGTTGGTGTCGGTCTCGGTGTCGGTCTCGGACGTGGCGGCCGTGTCCGTGGGGACCGGCGTCGCCTCCGTGGCCACCGGGGTGGTTGCGGTGGTCACCGGTGTCGTCCCGGTCCTCGTCAGCGGGGCGGGGGCCGGGATCAGGGCATCGAAATGGTCTCTGCCGTTGTACGCCAGGTGCAGGATGCCGTTGCGGCCGCCCGGGTTGAGCCGGGTGACGAAGGTGTCTCCCGGCGCCCCGTGCCGGTCGGGCTGGACGAGCCGCAGGTCGACGTCGAGGGTGTGCGCCAGTGCGTGCGGGAGCAGGTCGCCGAAGGGCGAGGACCACAGCCCCGTCCGCCCGGCCGCCGCGGCGATCAGCCCCTCGGTGCCGATCCGCCGCGCTTCGGCGGGAGTCGGCGCCACCTCGGCGAGCTGCGCATAGCCACTGTCCCCCAGGATCTGCCGCCACTGGCCTGGGTCGCCGTCGGTGACGACCTGGTCCGCGATCCGGTTCCAGTGCTCGGTGATTCGTGCCTGCTCGGCCGGGTCGGTGACCCCGGCGATGGCGGTCATGCGCAGGTCGTCCACCACGGAGAGCACCGGGTCGGGTGTCATGGCGGCGGCCGTGGCGACGAGTTCGGAGCCGGCCAGGCGGTCGCGCAGCAGACCACGCAGCCCGGCGACGTTGCGGGCGGCCCAGGCGGGCGGGATGTCCTGGCCGCGCGCGCTGTCGAGCAGGGACCGGAAGAGGCAGTCGCCGTCGGCGCGGGTGACGAGGCGGACCAGCGAACGGCCGTCCACGTGAACGGTGTTGGTGGGATCGGGTGTCGTCGCCCCCTTGCTGAACAGGGTCACGTCGCCGGCGAGGCTCTCCGGGCGGCTCGTTGCGGGGGCCAGATCGGGCCTGCGGCGCAGCAGTTCGGCGGTGTCGTCGGAGCTGAGGGCCAGCTCGGACAGGGGCAGCGGCTCGTTGGAGAGCGACCAGGTGACGCGCGCGGACGGCGCGTAGCCGAGGCCACGGACGTCGTCGGGTGAGACGAGCGTGCTCGGTGGCAGTTCAGCAGGGGGCGGCGGCAGCAGCGCGTCGAGGGTGGTGTCGGGTCCGGCATCGGCGCGCAGGTCGGCCGCCGCTTGGAGAAAGTCGGTGTACTGCTCGACGGTGGGTCCTGCCGTCGGATCGGCGAGGGTGTCGCCGGTCGTGTCGAGCCGGTCGGTGACCATGCGGTTCAGCAGGTCAGGGGTCATCCGGCCGTCGCCGTAGCGTGCCGCGCCGTGCGTGCTCCGCCAGCGCAGGGCGTCGGCGTAGGCGAGGCCGGACAGCACCCCCCGGTTTTCCGGGCGCTGTTCGGCGTCCGGGCCGAGCGCCTCGCGCAGTGTGCGGACCTGCTGGAGGGTGCGGGCTCGGGCGAAGGGGTCGGCCGGTTCCGGGCCGCGGTGCAGGCCCGCGTCGCGGGCCAGCTGGTCGAGGGTGGCACCGGCGGGTTCGGGGGTGAACAGCCGCCAGCGGCCGGGGCCGTCCGCGCCCTCGGTGAGCACCGCGCGGACGTTGCCGTCACGGTCGCGGGCGGTGCCGACCTCGGTGGTCGGCGCGTACACCGGTCGTCCCGTGCGGTTGGCGACGTGCTGGGCGACGGGCAGTCCGGCCACCGCGGGCTGCCGTCCGGTCTCGCAGGAGAACAGGACCAGCGGCCGGTCCTGACTGCCGTCCTGCGACCACGACGTGAGCACCTCACCGAGCTGCACACCGCTGACCTTGACGCTGGGGTGCTCGGTGTCGTCGGTGCCGAGTGTGACCGTACGAGAGGTGCCGTGTCCGGCGAAGTAGTCGGCGCCGCGCTCGGTGCCGGAGCCGGGCAGGCCGGTGGGCGGTCCGGTGAACACGGTGCGGGAGGTGTGGTCGGGCCCCGACGTGGTGCGCACGCCGCGGAAGCTGTCCTGCCCGAGGAGTTCGCCTCGGCGCTCACCGATCGGTGTGCCGTCCTCGGTCGGGCTCTGCGAGATCGTCAGCGTCTGCACGGGTTGGCCCGGCCGTGGGTGTGTGGCCGACTCGGGGATCCATCGTCGCAGTTGGGCGACCGGCACGGTCTGCCCGTCCAGGGTGGTGACGACCGGCTCCGCCGGGGTGGTTCGGTTCTCGGTGACGGGACGTACGACGATCTTCGCCGGCGGCGGTGGGGTGCCGCCGGTACCGCGACCGCGTCCGCCACCGGGGCCCGGAGCGTGTGCGTCCGTGCCGTGGCCCGACTCCAGATGCACTCCGGTGGCCTCTTCGGTGAGGGGGCGGGACTCGGTGTCGGGCCGGGTGGGCGGGCCGAGGGCATCGGAGAGCGGCAGCAGTACGTCCGCGCCGGGGAACCCGGTGGCGGAGGTGGTGTCGGGGTGCGCGGCGGGCGCAGGACCGGCTAGCGGGCGGACCTGGACGGGGGCGCTCGGTCCGACGCGGGTCAGTTCCACGGCGGAGCGCATCGGGCGACCGGTGCCGTCCGGGGTGACGCCGGGCCCGAAGACGACGGCCCGGTCGGTCCCGGCCCCGTCCAGGACGGCGCTCGCCTCGGGGGTTCCCTCCGGCGGTGGCGGGGTCTGAGAGACGACGATGGTGAGCGGTGACGTTCGCGGGTCCGGGTTCGCCTCGGGCACGGACTCGGTCCGTACGGTGGTGCCGCCGTCGGTGTACGACCCGGTGGTGGCCACGGTCGGCGGAGTGGCGCCGGGTTCGCCGGAGTTCGAAGTGACTTTGGCGTCGGGCGTGTTGGGGGCATCCGGTGAAGTGACCGGGTCCGAGGACGCCGTGCCGTCGCGGGTGCTGACGGTGTGCGTGGACGTGTGCGTATCGGGAGAGGTGACGGTCTCCGGCGCAGGTGAGGTCGGCAGGGCCTCGACGGGTGCCGCGTTCTCCGGGGTGGTGGTCCAGGGCTCGCTCCTCGAAGTGGAGGTGGCGCCGGGACGAGGACTGGTGGAGCTGTTCGAGCCGGGCGTGGGACCGGGGTTGGTGCCGTTGCCGGGCGCGGCCGAGGGCGGGGCGACCGGTGCGGGCCCGTTCCCGGGAGCGTTCGACGTGTCGGCGTCGAGCGCCGCCGAGCCGTCGAGGTCGGACGTCGCGGACGGGGCGGTGTCCGCCGTGGTGCCGGGGGTGCCGGGGGTTCCGGACGCGGTGGTGCCGGGTGTGTCCGGGGCGCCGGACACGGTGGTGTCGGGTGTGTCCGGGGCGCCGGACGCAGTGGTGTCGGGTGGGTCCGAGGCACCGGACGCAGTGGTATCGGGCCCGGTCGAGGCGTCCGTGCCGGGCGCGCGGGAGGTGTTGATGTCCGGTGCGGGCGAATCGCCGGGTGCCGGAGCGGTTCGGGCGCCCGGCTGGTCGGACACCTCGGGGTCGCTCTGCGGCGAGCCGTCCGCCTCCGGCGCGTTCGACGTGTCGGAGGCGGTCCCGCTCGAGGTACCGGAGCCAGGCACGCCGGACGTACCCGTACCGCCCGCGTTCGAGCTACCCGAGTCAGGCACGCCAGACGCGTCGGCGCCCGGGCCACTCGCAGTATCGGAACCCGGCACGCCGGACGTACCGGTACCGCCCGCGTTCGAGCTGCCCGAGCCAGGCACATCAGACGCGTTCGCGTCCGGGCCACTCGCAGTACCGGAACCCGGCACGCCGGACGTTTCCGTGCCCGGCACGTTCGATGTGTCCGAATCGGCCGTGTTCGAAGTACCCGAACCAGGCGCGCCGGACGCGTCCGCGCCGGACCCACTCGAAGTACCAGCACCGGCCACGCCAGACGAGTCCGTACCGCCCGCGTCCGCCCCCTGCGAGTCGACCCCGTTCGACGCCTCCGGGTCGGGGACCGTCGAACCGTCCAGGCCGGACACGCCACTGTTGCCGCCCGACGCGCTCGTCGACCCCGAGCCGGGCGCCGTCGAGGCGTGGGGACCAGCACCGGCCGCCGCGCCGCCGCCCGGCAGCGTGGTGGCCCGGTCGTCGGGGGCCGCTCCCCCGGACGCGTTGCCCGCGTCCCCGAAGTCGTTCCCGCCGACGCCCGGCGAGAGGCCCCGCGTAGTGACCGGCGCGCCCAATCCGTCCAGGACACCACGGACGTGGTCGACGTCGGCCTGGGCGGTGGGTCCGTCCGGGGACACCACCCGTACCTCGGGGACCTGCGACAGGCTGCCGCGCAGACCGTCCCGCAAGGCGATCTCGGCGCTGCCGGGCGGCGGCGTGCCGCGCAGCGCGCCGAGGTCGTTCAGCGCCTGTTGGCGGACGTCGGGCGGGCCGGTGAGTGTCTGCTGCCACAGGTGGCTCTCGTTGGTGGACGACGAGGGCGCGAACGGCGTGTACGGCGGCGGGTCCATGGGCGAGTACGGGGGCAGACCGTCCGTAGGCACGGACGCGTTGCCGGAGGCGTCGCCGGTGGCCGGGGGCTGCGTGGCCGCGGAGCCGTCGCCGCCCTCGCTCTCCGTGTGCGGGCGGCCGTTACCGCTGACCGAGCGCGTGGACCCGGTCTCGCCGCCGCTGACCGTCGGCGGCGTACGCAGGTTGTCGATGGTGTTGCGCAGTTCGGCGCCGCTGTTCAGGGCGGTCGAGGTGAGCGAGGACTCGACCTGGCTGCTGACACCCGCCCCGACGAACGTGGACCAGCTCGTGGACCAGTCCCCGTCGAACACGCCCTTGATGAAGATCTCCGCGAGCGCCTCACCAGCACCAGCGGCCAGGAAGTCGGTCGTCCCCTTGAGCCCGTAGTGCCCGGCGAGGCCCCGCAGGTTGTCGGCGTTGTCGCGCAGGATGGTGCTGTTGCGCCACAGGTTCGGGTTGTTGAGGAACGACAGCGAGTTGTTGTGCAGCAGCGGGGGTGGGTTGCGGGTGATGCCGGGTCCGCCGGGTTCCGGTGTCGGCTCCGGTGTCGGCTTCGGGTCGGGGCCGGGCCCGGGGTCGTTCGGCTTCGGGTGGGGGCCCGGGGTGTGGTCCTTGAGGCCTGGCCCCAGGTCGTTCTTCAGGTTCGGGTTGTTCTTGAAGTCGAGGTCCGGGCCGTCCTTGAGGAACTTGCTGTCGTAGCTCTTGACGATGTTGTGCGCGAACTTGTCGAAGATGCTGGTGAGTCCGCCGGCGGCGGCACCGAACGCGCCGTCCTTGAGGATCTGGTTCCAGTCGAAGCCGTCCGGGCGGCGGTTGTTCGGCGCGAAGTTCATCATCGCCAGGCGCACCGCGAACGTGGTGAACGCCTCGGCGAACGCCTCCGTCAGCGACGGCGCGAGGTGCAGCCGTTGCAGCAGATGGCTGAGTGTGGTGAGGATCATGAAGCGGCTGCGCAGCTTGGCCATCAGGATCTGGCTGGCCGATGCGCCCCCGGTGAAGAACGACATCGCGAGGTAGATGGCGATCTCGATCAGCAGCCGGATGACCTCGGCGATCACCTGCCACTTGGACTCCATGATGTCCATGGAGGTCTTCCGCCGACCCTCGGCGATCTTGTCGAGCTGCTCGGCGAACTGCCGCAGGTAGTTCTTGCCGTTGTCGTCGGTGAGCGTGCCCATCGCCCTGGCGTACGACTTGGACAGGTCGTCCGGCATGGCCTCGGCGATGTCATGGACCGACTTGTCGATCAGCGACGACAGCCGGTCCATCTTCCGGCCCAGGCCGGAGTAGGGCTGACGGCTGTCGTAGGCGAGGTCCTCGTCGGCGTCGATCAGCTTCTCGCCGGTGAGGATGAAGATCATCGCGTTGACCTCGGGCGAGGCCTTGATGCTCATCGGGGTCCGCCCGCGAGGGCGTTCCGGCAGGCCTGCGCGGCCGCTGCCGCCAGGAGGCGGGAGCGGCCGCTACGGCGTACGTCAGTGGTGACCACGGTTGCCGACACCGTCGACATCGACGCCGACGTCGTCGCCCAGTCCCCCGGTCTCGATCCGGCTGTTGCCCCGCTCGACGTCCTCGATGTTCTGGTCGCGGGTGCGCTTCATCATCTCGACCTGGCTGAGCGTGGAGTCGGTGATGCCCACCACGGCGTCCCGGATGGACATCATGGTGTCCTTCGTGGTCTGCCGCTCCTTCTGCTCCTGCGGCTTGGCCTTCTCCGCGAACTCGCCCTCGTGCCCCGGCCAGTTCACCGTGGGCGCCAGTCCGTCGAGGAACTCCTCGGTCATGCTCCTGACGAGCGTCGCGATTTCTTCGAGCTGGCCCGTGCAGGCTTCGATGCGCTGCGGGTCCACGTGGTAGCGCTGCCCCATGGTCAGTCCTCCCCGTCCTCGCCGAGCGCGTCCCGCCAGACGGGCGTGGCCCGGGTGTCGTCGCGTGCCGTGTCCTCGTCGTCGCGCAGCACCTCTGGGCCGAAGATCCGCTCCCAGTCCAGTTCGAAGCCCTTCAGCTCCGGCACGTTGCTGCTCGGCTCGGCGAACGGCGCCATCGCCTTCATGACATGCCGGTTCATCTTGATACGGGCCGCGCTCGACGCCTCCAGAACGCTGGCGGCCAGTTCCTGGGGCGACATGTCGCGGTGCTTGTTCTCCAGGAACTCGATCCCGGTCAGTTCGCCCTGGGGGCCCACGGTGGCACGGACCGCGCGGTCGGAGGAGAGCACCGAGAACGACGCCTGCCGCAGCTCGCGCTCGGTGCGCGCGATCGCCTCCTGGGCCTCCTGGAGTTCGACCATCGCCTTCTCCAGGCGCTTCTCCAGCGGTTCCGTCACGTCGGATCAGCCCCCTTCCCCGTCGGTCTCTTCGGTCTCTTCGTGCTGTTGGTACATCAACTGCCGTCATGATCTTGCCTGGTGAGGGAGGTGCGGCGGAAGCCGGGGCCGGGTGGTGTTCGTCTCTACGGCCGGCAGTTTCGCGGCAGCGCGCGACCGTTCACCGGCCGATGACGGCGGGGGCGCCGCCCTCGTCGGTGCCCCACACGTCCGCGTCCTCCTCCAGGTAGTCGGCGGAGCTGGTGGTCCGTCGGCCGGTGCTGTCCGCTTCCTGGTCGGTACCGCCATGGCTGCCGCCGCTGGTGGTGGTCGCGACGCGGGGGGCCGGCGCGAGGAAGGTGTCGCTGTCCTCTTGGCGGTTCCACGGGTTGCGTCGGCGGCGGTTGCGCCGCTCGCTCTCCTCGGCCGCGTCGACCAGGACGGCGCGCACCCGCTCGCCGTTGCCCTTGTCGGCGCCGCCCGCACCCATGCCGCCGGCGCCGCCCATCGGCATCCCGGGTGTGCCCGGCGTACCAGGGGCGCCCGGCGTCCCGGGCTGCTGCGCGCCGCCACCGCCCATGTCCCCCAGGGAGCCGGTGCCGTTCGCGCCCAACCCCAGGGACGCGCCGACGGATTGGGGGCTGCCGACCGAACCGCCCGAACCGCCTGCGCCGAGATTCAGGTCCGAGGTCGGGATGTGCTGAGTGCTCGGTGTGTCGCCGCCGGTCAGGTTCAGGCCCTTCGGGTCCTTCACGTCGTTCAGATCGTTCAGGTCGTTCAGGTCCTTCAACGGGTCCGAGGTGCTGTTGCCACCGCTGTTCAGGTCGTGCAGGTTGACCTTCTCGGTGTGGCCCTGCGCGTCGGTGGTGGTGGCGAGGCCCGTGTCCGGATCGATGGTCTGGGTACTGCCGTCCGGGTACGTGGTGGTCAACTGCCCGTTGTCGAGCGCGGTGGTGGAGCCGTCCGGGTTGTGCACCGACGCACCGTGGGTGAGGTCGGTGGTCGTGGTGGTTCCGTCCGGGTTGGTCACGGTCAGCGAGCCGGTGTCGGGGTCGAACGAGGAGTGCCCGCCGTCGGCGAACGTGGTGGCGAAGTCGTTGCCGTCCATCCCGGTATGCCCGCCGGTCGGGGTGTCCAGGCTGTTGCCGCTGTTCAGGTCGCCGAAGTTGCCGAGGTCCGACGTGGTCGGGATGTTCGAGTCGATGTTCCCGAGGTCGTTCAGATTGTTCAGGTCGCCCGGGTTGTTGTTGCCGTTGAGGTTGCCCAGGTTTCCGAGGTTGCTCGTGGTGGTGTGACCGTTCGGGTCCGTGGTGGTGGCCTGTCCGTTGGACGGGTCGACGGTCTGGCTGCTGCCGTCGGGGAACGTGGTGGTCAGCCTGCCGTCGTCGCCCAGCGTGGTCTTCGAGCCGTCCGGGTTGGTCACCGAGTGACCGTCGCCCAGGTCGACTGTGTGGGACGAACCGTCCGGGCTGGTGGTGGTGAGCGAGCTGTCGTCCGGGTTGAACGAGGACTCGCTGCCGTCCGGGAAGTCGGTCGCCAGGTCGCCGTTGCCCGTCAGTTGGGTGTGTCCACCGGTCGGGGTGTCCAGGGACCCGTTCCCGAGCTGTTCGTTCAGCGCGTTGTTCGCGTCATTGTTGTTGTTCAAGCCCTGGAGGCTGCCCAGGTTGTCCGTGTGGGTGGACCCGTCCGGATTGGTGGTGAGGCTCTGGCCGGTCCCGGGGTCGACGGTCTGGGTCGTGCCGTCGGGGAACGTGGTGGTCAGCCTGCCGTCGTCGCCGAGCGTGGTCCGGGATCCGTCCGGGTTGAGCAGTTGCTTGCCATTGCCCAGATCCGTGGTGGTGGTCGAGCCGTCGGGGCGGGTGGTGGTGACCTCTCCGGTGCCGGGGTCGAACGAGGTCTTGCTGCCGTCCTCGAAGTCGGTGTTCAGCTTGTTGCCGTCGAGGCGGGTGTTGCCCCCGGTCGGCGTCCTGAGCGCGCTCCCGCCGCCCCCGTTGAGGTTGCCGAGGCTGCCCATGGTCTGCGTGATCGGGACGTTCGGGTTGTTCCCAAGTCCCTGCGCGTCGCCGTTGCCCTGCTGCTGGTCGCCGCCCCCGTTCAGGCCGCCGAGGTCGCCGAGGCTCTCGGTGACGGGATTGTTCCGACCGCCTCCCTCGCCGCCTCCGGCCTGCCCGTCGCCGTTCAGCCCGTCCATGCTGCCCAGGCTCTCGGTGGTCGGGCCGTTCTGCTTCAGGTAGTCGTCGAGCTTGCCGAGGCCATCGCCGCCGCCTCCACCGCCGTTGATGTCACCCAGGCTGTCCTGCAAGCCCTTGGCCTGCTCGTCGGCCGCCTTCTGGGCCTCCTCCTGCTGCTTGCGCTGCTCCTCACGCAACTCTTCCTGGTAGGCCTTGTCCTCTTTGCGCTGCTCTTCCTGCTCCTTGCGCAGCTCGTCCTGGTAGGCCTTGTCCTCGTTGCGCTGTTCCTCCTGCTCCTTGCGCAACTTCTCCTGATAGGCCTTGTCCTCCTCGCGCTGCTTGTTCTGCTCGTCGCGGAGCTCCTCCTGCTCCTTGCGGTTCTTCTCGTTCTCCTCCTCGATGCGCTCCTTCTCCTCCTCGGCCTGCTGCTTCTCGTAGTCGTCCGACGCCGTGCCGGTCGACTTGGGCTTCGGCACGTTTCCGGAGAAGTCCTTGGAGAGGTCGAGAAAGTGGTTGTTCAGGTTCGACTGCACCGTGCGGGCGGGCTCACCCAGGTACTCGTCGATGCCCTGGTTCCAGAGCTTGACCGCCTTGTCGCCGACCTTGGCCCAGTTCTCGATGTTCGTGAGGTCGCCGTACTCCGGGTGGTCCTGGGTGAAGCCGTCCTTCGGGGAGTGGTACGTGCTCGAGGAGTACATGCTGGTCGTCGTCTGGATCTCCGTCATGGCGACGTTGTGCTCGTCCACCCACATCGCCAGGTCGTCCAGGACGTAGCGCAGTACCTGAAGCGGGTCGTAATACGGGGAGTTGGCCCACTTGCTCCATGCCTGGAGCAGTTCCTTCGCCGAGTTCTCCAGGTACGTGCGGCCCAGCGAGAGGGCGCGCGAGTACACGGTGGCGCCCTTGCCCGTCGCGTCTCCTTCGCCGGCCGTCTCGTCGAAGGTCTCGATGTAGTTCTCGTAGTTCTCGCGGACCTTCTTCAGCAGGTTGCGGAAGACCTCCGCCGCCTCGCCCTTCCAGCTCGCGCCGTCGCCGCCGAACCGCTTCTCCCAGTCCTCCAGTACTTCCTTGGTCTCGCGGAAGAACTTGGCCGCATAGTCGAAGGATTCCCCGGTGCGGTCGAACGAGCCGAGGTCGACCGCCGCGTCCTCGGCCACCCCCAGGTTGCTGAACCGGGCGTCCCCGGTGCCGCCGCCGAGCAGCTTCATGAGCGCCTCACGGGGCCCGTTCATGTACCGGGCGAGCGCGACCGTACTCATCTTGTCTTTGTTGTAGTCGGTGAAGTCGTTGCCCGAACTGACCGACGCGTCCTGGTAGTTGTCGCTCCCGGGGTCCGCGAAGTGGATCTCGTCACCCGACTTGACGCGGCCCTCGAAGACGATGCGGGCCTGTTTGATGACCGTCTTCTTGCCGCTGTCGAAGAAGTAGATGTCGTAGTCTTCGCCGCTGTTCTGAAGGAACCCGGAGTCCTTGACCGCGTTGCTGAGGCTGTGCTCCTGGATGTCCATCCGGAAGAGCTTGCCGCCGTGGTCGGAGCGGAGCGTGTCGAAGACGGTGGAGCGGTCCGGCACCGGGTAGCCCGTGATGTGCGTGACCAGGTTGGCCCAGATGTCGCTCTGCGGGTCCTTGGCGTTCTTGTACTCGCCGATGTGGTCCCGTGAGTCCTTGTCGTACCGCTCCGCCACCGGGCGCCCTTTCTCGTCTTCTCTTCGGTCGTCAGCCGATCTCGTCAGCTGGTCTCGTCGGTGGTTCCGGAGCTGCCGGAGGTCAGCGAGTCGACGTCCTCGAACTTCTGAAGCAGGGTCTGCGCGTCGATCGCGTCGAGGTTCTTGTCCTTGGTCTTCTCGGCCTCGTCGATGGTGTCCGTGAGGGCCTCTTTCAGCTCTTTGAACAGGTCCATCTGGTCACCGAGCAGCTTGTCGATCGCCGTGGCCGCGGTGGTGATGCCCTCGATCAGGGTCGGCCCCGAGACCAGGGGCTCCTTGTTCATCTTGCCGAGGCGCAGGAGCTGTTGATCCTGGGAGAGGTTGTCCGCGGTGGTGTGTCCGTCGATGAGCTCGCCGAGCGGGCGGACGCTGCCGCCGTCGCCGTCCTCGCGGTGCTTCTTCGCCTGGGTGTGGACGGGCTGCACCTCGTGGTCCCGGAAGTTCTCCATCTGCTTGAGGTCGAAATGTGTGACGTCGGCCTTGTCGTCGGCCATCGGACGCCTCCTGCCGCTTGCTGCCTGACGGGACGGGCGGCCCGACGGGCGCCCCGAGCAGGGCCCCGGCCGCTTCGCCGGGGCCCGAAGAGGAACTAACGGGCCCGCACGCTGCCCCAGTTGTCGGCGCTCTTGCGCTCGTCACGGGAGTGGTTGTCGTGGATGCTCTGGATCAACTCGCCGTTGTCGCCCAGGAGCTGCGCCATGTTCTTGGTGGCCTGGTCCCACTCCGCCTGGACCCCCCGGTACATCTCCTGGTCCGCACCCTCCCAGGAGGCGATGAGCGGCTTGAGCTCGTCCTCGAGGTTGTTCAGGGTGGTGATGATGTGCTGGGTCTGCTCGCTCAGCTCCTCGATCGCCTGCCGGACCTTGGGGTACTGCACATCGATGATGCCGTCGGCCATGACGTCTCCTCTTCGGTGGCCGGGCGCCGTGGCCCGGAAGACTCACGAGCCCGCGGTCAAGGGGCCCGTGCCGCGGGGTGGTTCAGCGCAGCGCTTCGAAGACGCCCTGGCTGGTCTTGCTGTTGAGGACCTCGGTCAGGTCCTGGTTCTCCTGCGCCAGACGGTTGGCGGAGGTCACGTTGTCCTGGAGGGCGTCGACCATCTTGCTGATCTGGACGACGACCTTCTGCGCCTCGCCGTTCCAGCTGCGGAAGAGCTTGAGGAGGGCCTGACCCTCGTCGCCGCCGACCCCCGAACGCGCCGCGATCTCGGCGACGTTGTTCTGAATTTTCTCGACCTGGTCCCTGGCCGTCTCCAGGGAGGAGACGCCTCCCAGACCCTTGGCATATTCCGCTTTCCTTGCGGCGCTGTCCGCCATGTCGCGTTCCCTTCGCTGGGCGAGTCTCGTCGCACGTTGCTCGCTGAGGCTAAAGAGAACCTGCGCTTCCGCGCAACGCGTGCCGGAAAGATTTGCATATCCGGACCGGGGCCAAAATGCGTGTGTGGCGGCGGAGTTGAGAACGTGTTTCGGTGGGATGAACGCAGACGTGACGGCCCAATCGGGCAGCCGGACATGGACCGTTCACCAATGTCCGCGATACGGACGGAAAACGGGCGCGGGCACCTTCCGAACGGGCATCGCGACGGCGTGAATCCGCCAATGAAGACGCGTCCGTGACGTTGCGCGGATCCGCTCGGAGGGAAATTCTGAGCTTTATCTGAGGTTCGGAGCCGTGACCGGATGCCGTGCCGGCCGAATCGACTCGGTGTGCCCGGCAATCAGTTGACCCGAACCGTTATCCCCCTGTTGTCCCTTTCGCTTTCTCGGCCGCCGTGTCGCAGGCCGGGGCCGTGACCTTGGCCCGGGTCGCGCCGGTGGCGGCGTCCGGGTCGAGGTCGGCGCCCGACGGCAGGGAGGCGAGCAACGGGGCCGGGACCGAGTCGACGTCACCGGCGGCGAAGCCGAGCGCCGTCAGTGAATCCTCGTTGACCACGCGGTACTTCACCCCGTTCTCCGCCACCAGGTAGGTGGTCCCGGCATGTGCGGCACCGCTCGCGTTCAGCGCCCTCACCAGGGCGGCACGGCCGGGACGCACCACCGTGGCGTCGGTACGGACGCACGCGTCCCGCACTCCCGCGGTGCCGGCGGGCACCGCGACCGGGGACAGCGAGGTCAGCGGGGCCAGGACCGACCTGATCCGGACGCCGCCGTCACCGCCCTCGATCTGCGCGCACAGCGCCGTACCGCGCGGCGTGGACTGCGGGGCGGGCGGCGCGTCCGGCAGCTGGGTGGAACCGGCAGGACCGGCATTCTCGGCCCGGTGCTCACGCAGCGCGTCCGCGCCGACCGTACGGGCCCGGGGCGACTTTCCCTGATAGGCGTCCTTCTGCGTGGCCGGATCGCCGAGGACAAGGGCGGCGTCGAGCCGGGTCAGCGGCACCAGGCCGTCCTTGCGCAGCAGGTGGTACGTGCTGTCACCGCCGGGCACGCTGACCTTGAAGACCTGGCCGATGCGGCTGGGCTCACCGCCGATGACCGGGCCTTCTTCGCCGCGGCCCGGGGCGGCGGGCGGCTTCAGGGCGGGCCCGGCGGCGAGTGCGTCCAGGAAGGCCGCCGAGACCGGGATCGGGCGCTGCGAGCCGTATCCGAGGGCATTGCGGGCGTCGGACGCGCGGTCCAGGGGCAGCCGGCTGCCGCGCCAGACCAGGTACTCGGCGCCCTTCGGATCGCGTACCAGCACGCCGCGGTCGGCGGCGATGCCGGTCGAGTCCAGCGGCGCCCCGGCCACCAGAGTGGTGGCGCCGGGCTCGTTCACGCCGGTGTTCGACACGGCTCCGGAGGTGTCGGCCAGGGCGCCACCGGGCCCGGTGACACACATGTGCCAGGCGTCCGCGTCGAGTTGACCGGGAGCGGGCACGGAGTCGGGGGCTCCGGGGATACCGACCGGGGAACCGACTGGGACGCCCTCCAGGGAGGGCGTGTGGACGTCGGAGGTGGCGAGGTCGGAGCCGCCGAGCAGGCGCGCCGACGCGTAGTTGCGCACGGGGTGCAGCACGCCGTCGGTGTCGGTCCACAGGTAGCGGGCGCCGGTGTCACGGTTGACCACCAGGTGCTTGCCGTCGCGCCAGCTCTCGTTGCCGCCGGGGCGCAGAAGTCCGTAGACCGTGGCTCCGGCGCCGATCAGGACCGTCGCCAGGAGGCCGAAGACCACACCGCGGGTGGTGCGCCCCAGCGGGCTCTCGGGGGCGTCCGGGTCGGCCATCAACAGGCCCGAGCTGAGTCTGCCCATCATGAAGGTGTGGGCGTGTACCTGGTCGCGTTTGGACTGCACGGCCTCTCCTCGACGTCCTTCTCTGGTTCCGCCCGCGCGTGCGCTCGGCTCGCGTGCGTACGGGTGTGCTCAGCCGAACAGGCCGCGGAGCCAGCCGAACAGGCCCGCCACCCAGAGCGTCAGGGGCAGCACCGCCACCGCGAGCAGGGTGTGCAGGACCTCGGCGGCACGGCCCCAGTAGGGCAGCATGCGGCGGCCGGGCACCGTCCAGGCGGCGATCACGAGTCCGGCGGCGGCGGCCAGCAGCACCACGAAGACCACCACGCGCGTGGTGCCCTCGGAGTCCACGGCCCAGGCGCGGGCGAGGAGCAGCAGCCCCCAGATGCCCGGGACGGCCAGGGTGAGGCGCTGCCCGATGTGCACCAGGCCGCGCGAGTGCAGGAGCAGCAGCAGGCTGAGCGCCGCGGCGGTCAGCACCTCGGGCAGGTTGGGGTGTTCGGTGAGGACGACCAGGGCGGCCGCGACGACGGTGCCGGTGGCGGCGAACAACGCGGCGACCCAGCGTCCGGCCAGTTCGGTGCGCTCGGCGACCTCGTCGCCCGCGTACGGTTCGATGCCCTCCTGGAGCTGGCCGGCCGACGAGGGCAGTGCGGGCAGCCGCATCCCGGCCAGCTTGAAGGCGAACGGCGCCACCGCTCCGGCGGCGAGCGCGACGACGGTGGCCACCACGGTCACCGCGGCCGGTACGTGCAGTCCTGTGTAGCCCATGAGCGCACCGGCGATCGCGGTGGCCACGGCGACGACAGCGGTGGCGAACAGGGCCGGGGCGCCGACCGCGGTGGCGGCAAGGGCGAGGACCGCGCCGCCCGCGCCCGCGGCGCCCGCGGCGAGCAGCCGGGCACCGGCGACGTGCGCCGCGTCCGGGCCGGTCAGGTCGCCGCCGGGCAGCAGCCACCCGGCCAGGGCCAGGCAGGGCGCGACCAGCAGGCCGAGGGCGGTCGCCGAGAGCCGGTCGCCGACGGCGCGGCTCGCGGACCCTGCGCCCGCGAGGACGAGAAGACCGGTCACGGCGGCGCAGGCGGCGCGGGTGGAGTCGGTGGCGGTGATGCCGGGCCACAGGAGCAGGACGAGGGCGGCCGCCACCGTCACCAGGGCGGTGACCACCAGCGTCCAGCGGGCGGCCGCCGGGCGCCAGGTGTGCAGGCGACGCCCCACGGTGTCGGCCATGCCGTCCACCAGGTCGTCGAGCCGGGCCTCGGGCAGGGCCTCGGTGTGCGGGCGCAGGTAGAGCACGTCTCCGTCGGCGAGTCCGGCGCGTTCGAGGGTGGTCTCCTCGTCGAGCGGGGTGTCACCGAGCCGTTGGAGCGACCAGCCCGCGTGGTCGAGTCCGGACTCGTCGGCCCCTTCGCCGATGTAGCGCAGCAGCGTGGGCAGCAGATCGGCGACCGGGACGTCGGCGGGGACGGCCAGATCGACGGAGACGCTGGGCGCGCGTACGGTCAGGCGGCACAGGGCCGCCACCACGCTGTCGGTCATCGGCTGAACTCTCGTCTTCCGTGGGGGGCTTTGTCGGAGCATTTCCCAAGAGGAACTTCTCCGAGAGGGACGTGCGAAGACTACGGAAAGCGCTCACGGTGACGAACGGCGGCCCCGCGCTGTGGAATTGAGCCTCGCGAGTCGACGGTCGCCTCGTCCCGCGTGGACAGGGCACGTTCCGTGAATGCAGACTACTGCCTACGCCCGCCGGGTCGCACTGCCGACCGGACTCCCTTTGTCCGGGCCGGACTTGCTCCTGGGGCGCGACTGCCCCGTTATGCGCCCGAAGTTTTCATCCGGTGTTCACCGCGCGAGCGGCGCCCCCGGAGAATCGCCGTGGTGCGGTCTTTTCCGAGTGCCGGTGCGCCGGTGCTCGGTACGGGCCGGAAAGTCAGTGAAACCGGAGGTTCTGTTCCTTGAGCGTGGTGCTGTTTCGCCGACCGGCCCGTAGGCGCGGCCCGGAGATGCCCGACGGGCAATTGACCCTCCAGGAGCCACCGGTACTCGCCGAGACGGTGCCGGACACATCGGCGATATGGACCTATTTGCCGATGGCACTGATGTCGGTGTCGATGATGCTGATGTTCCTGCGGACCGGCGGCAGCAACGGCATCTTCATGTATCTGGCGATGGGCGTCATGGTGATCGCCGCCGCCGCGATGCTCCTGGGACAGCTGATGCGCCGCGCCGGTGAGCGCAAGCAGCGCCTCAAGGGCGAGCGGCGCGACTACCTCCGCTATCTGGCACAGATCCGCAAGCGGGTCCGCACCACCATCGTCGAGCAGCAGCGGGCGCTCGCCTGGCGCCACCCGGAGCCCTCCTCGCTGCGTTCGGTGGCCCGCACCTCACGGCTGTGGGAGCGGCGTCCGGCCGACGAGGACTTCGGCGAGGTCCGGATCGCGGTCGGCGAGCAGCAGCTCGCGGTGGCACTGGAGCCTGTCTCCACCCGCCCGGTGGAGGACCTGGAACCGCTGTGCGCGCACGCGCTGCGCCGCTTCATCCGCGCCTACTCCACCGTCCCCGACCAGCCGCTCGGGCTGTATCTGCGGTCCTCGGCACGGGTGTTGCTGCGTCCCGAGGAAGCGGCCGGCGAGGAGGGGGCCGAGCGGGACACCGAGGCGGTGCGGGACCTGGTGCGGGCCGTGCTCGGACAGCTCGCGGTCTTCCACGCGCCCGAGGAGCTGTGGCTCGCGCTGTGCGTCAGCGACGAGCGGCGGGCCGACTGGGAGTGGGCCAAGTGGCTCCCGCACGTGCTGCACCCGCACGAGGAGGACGGCGCGGGCCAGGTCCGCCGGATCACCGGTGACATCACCGAACTGGACGATCTGCTGGGCGCCGAGTTCGCCGAGCGGCCCGGCTTCGACCCGGACGGCCGCCCCGGCCGCGACGAGCCGTACACGGTGGTCGTCCTGGACGGTGTCACCGTCCCCGAGGGGCACCGCTGGGAGGGCCACGGCTACCGCAACGCGCTGGTGCTCGACATCTCGGGCGCCCTGCGCTGGAGGCCCGGCCGCAACACACTGCGGCTGACCGTCGGAGACGGCCGGGTCAATCTGGTGCGCACCGACCGCAGCCGCAAGGAGCGCTCCGTGCCGCTCGGCACACCGGACCGGCTCGGCGTGCTCGGCGCGGAGGCACTGGCCCGACTGCTCGCACCGCGCCGCATCAGCCTGGGCGGCGACATCTCCCAACCACTGGACGCCGACGTCGAGCTGACCACCCTGCTCGGCATCCCGGACCTGCACCGGCACGACCCGCGGACCCTGTTCGAGCGGCACTCCGGGAGCAGCCGGCTGCGCGTCCCGATCGCGGTCGGCGAGAACGGCCGCGCGATGGAACTCGACATCAAGGAGTCCGCGCAGGGCGGCATGGGCCCGCACGGCATGCTCATCGGTGCCACAGGATCCGGCAAGAGCGAGCTCCTGCGCACCCTCGTCCTCGGGCTCGCCCTGACCAACTCCTCCGAGACACTCAACTTCGTCCTGGTCGACTTCAAGGGCGGCGCGACCTTCCTCGGCCTGGACGAACTCCCCCACACCGCGGCCGTCATCACCAACCTCGCCGACGAGGCCGCGCTGGTGGAGCGCATGCAGGACGCCCTGCACGGTGAACTCATCCGCCGCCAGGAACTGCTGCGCGCCGCGGGCAATTACACCTCCGCCCTGGAGTACGAGCGGGCCCGCGCGGCCGGCGCCGATCTGAAGCCGCTGCCCAGCCTGTTCGTGGTGGTCGACGAGTTCAGTGAACTGCTGTCCGCGCACCGCGAGTTCATGGATCTGTTCGTGATGATCGGCCGCCTGGGCCGCTCGCTCGGAGTCCATCTGCTGCTCGCCTCGCAGCGTCTCGACGAGGGCCGGATGCACCAGTTGGAGAGCCACCTCTCGTACCGGATCGGGCTGCGCACCTTCTCCGCCATGGAGAGCCGCGGTGTGCTGGGGGTCCCGGACGCGTACGAGCTGCCGGCCCAGCCCGGCAGTGGCTACCTCAAGTCCGGTGTGGAGTCGCTGACCCGGTTCCGTGCCGCGTACTCCTCCGGCACCTACCGGCGCCGCACGGGCGCCGTCGTGCAGGCCCGGGTGGCCAGCCAGGTGGTGCAGTGGACCAGCGGCTGGGTGGTGCCCCGCACCCTGGAGGCAGCCCCCGAGCCGGAGCCGGCCGAGGAGGAGAACGGCGACGAGCAGACCCTGCTCGACGTCGCGCTCGACAGGCTGCGCGGCTCGGGCCCCGATCCGCACCGGGTGTGGCTGCCGCCGCTCGGCGCGCCCTCGCCGCTGGACGAACTCCTGGGCGGGGTGGTGCCCGACGAGGAGCGCGGGCTCACCGCGGCGAAGTGGTCCGGCACCGGCAGGCTGCGCGTCCCGGTCGGCCTGGTGGACAAGCCGTTCGAGCAGCGCCGCGACCCGCTGGTCGTGGACCTGTCCGCGGCGGGCGGCCACGTCGCCGTCGCGGGCGGTTCGCAGAGCGGCAAGTCGACGCTGGCCAGGACACTGATCGCCGCGCTGGCCCTGACCCACACGCCCCGCGAGATCCAGTTCTACTGCCTGGACTTCGGTGGCGGTGGTCTCTCCCAGTTCGCGGGCCTGCCGCACGTCGGCGGTGTCGCGGCGCGCCTCAACCCGGAGCGGGTGCAGCGCACCGTCTCCGAGGTGATGACACTGCTCGCACGGCGTGAGCAGTTCTTCGTGGACCACACCCTGGACTCCATGCAGTCCTACCGGCGCCGCCGGGCTGCGGGAGAGTTCGCGGACGAGCCGTTCGGCGACGTGTTCATGGTGGTCGACGGCTGGTCCACGGTCCGCCAGGACTACGACGAGCTGATCCCCAAGTTCAATGAGCTCGCCGCCCGCGGCCTGAACTACGGCATCCACCTCATCGTCACCACGACCCGCTGGGTGGAGCTGTCGGCACAGGTCCGCGATCAGTCGGCCACCCGTCTCGAACTGCGGATGGGTGATCCGATGGACTCCGAGATCGACACCCGCAAGGCCCGCTCGGTGCCGCGCAGCGGCGGCCGCGGCATCACCGCCGACAGCAAGATGCACTTCCTGGCGGGCCTGCCACGCCTGGACGGCAGCGGCTCCCTGGAGGACCTGGGCGACGGTGTCTCGCACCTGGTCTCCGAGATCTCCCGCGCGTGGACGGGGGCCCGCGCCCCGCAGGTCCGGATGCTGCCGCACCAGCTCCCCCTGGCCGAACTCCCGGCGCCCGAGAGCACCGAGGGCGGGGGCATGCGGCTGCCGCTCGGCATCGACCAGGACGCGCTCGAACCGGTCTGGCACGACTTCAGCCGCACTCCTCACCTGGTCGTGGTCGGCGACACGGAGAGCGGCAAGACGAACCTGCTGCGCCGTGTCACGGACGGCATCGTCAGCCGTTACGCCCCCAACGAGGCGAAGATCATCGCAGTGGACTACCGCCGCACCCTGGTCGACGCCGTCCCGGCGGAGTACCGCATCGGGCATGTGATCTCCCTGGACAACCTCACGGAGACCGTGGACGGCGCGGCGCGCGCGCTCAAGACCCGAGTGCCGGGCGCGGACATCGCCCCCGCGCGGATGCGCAAGTGCGACTGGTGGAGCGGCCCGCGGCTGTTCCTCCTGATCGACGACTACGACATGGTGTCCGGCAACTCGTTCCAGAACCCCTTCGAGCCGCTCTTCGAGCATCTGGCCCTCGGCTACGAGATGGGGCTGCACGTGATCGTCGCCCGCAGCGCGCTGGGCGCGGGACGCGGTGTCAGCGACGCGCTGATACGCCGCCTGGACGAGGCCAACAACCCGGCGGTGCTGCTGTCCTGCCCGCCCACGGAGGGCCGCCTGTTCGGCAACACGAAGCCGCTCAACCTGCCGCCGGGCCGGGCCCTGCACATCGCCCGCGGCCGGGCACGGCTGATGCAGACGCCGCTGATGGCGGAGTCACCGGAACAGGAGAGCTGAACCGGCTGACACACAAAGGGAGCGGGGGCCACCTGTGGTGCCCCCCCCGCTCGCCCGTTCCTCAGGCGCTCACCGCGGGCCCTGTCCTGCCGGGCGCCAGCCGCGGGCGCGGGCCCGGGGCAGTGCGAACGCCAGCCAGCCGACCAGCAGGACGACGGCGGAGCCGCCGAGCAGCAGGACGGTCGCCCGGCCCGTGGCCCGCTCGGCGTCCGAGGTGTCGCGCACGGTCACCGGTTCCGAGTCCCTCTCGGGGCCGCCGGAACCGGACGTCCCTGAGCCGCCGAGGACCGTGGTGACGGCCGCGTACGGGTCCAGTTGCGGGGTGTCGGCCGGATAGGCGGTGGCGGTGAGCCGCTGGGTCACCTCGCTGGCCGAGTCGTCAGGGCGCGCGGCGCGCACCACGGCGGCGGCGCCGGCCGTGAACGCGGTGGCCGCCGAGGGGCCGCCGCCGAGGTAGTGGCCGGTGCCGCGGGCGCCGCCCGAGACCACCGCGACGCCGGGTGCGGCCAGGTCGACGCCCTCGGTCGGCAGCGCGTCCTTCGGCCGGGAGCCGTTCGGCAGCATGTCGGCGACGGACAGGACACCGGGCTCGGCGGCCGGCCAGTAGCGGCGGGCCGGGACCTCGTCGCTGCCGAGGCTCTTCGGCGGGTCCGGGGTGGCCGCGGCGACCACGACCGCGCCTCCCGCGCGGGCGTCGGCGATCGCCCGGCTCAGCTCCTTGTCCCGCTGGGGCAGCGCCACGCCGATGGCGATCACACCGGCGCGGGCCCGGGCCGCCGCGCGGACCGACGATGTCACGAGCGAGGCGTCGGCCCGGCCGTTCTTGTCGGTGCCGCGCAGCGCCAGGATGTCGGCGCCGGGGGCTACTCCGGCGAGCCGGGTGCTTGCCCCGCCGTCACCGGCGATCAGCCCCGCCAGGAAGGAGCCGTGGCCCACGCAGTCCTCCCCGGCGGCGCCGGACGCGGTGACCCGGCCGTCGAGCCCGGCGGCGTCCTTCGCGACCCCGGTGTCGATCACGGCGACGGTCACGCCCGCACCGGTGCCTTCGCGGCGCACCTTGTCCAGGTCGAGGCGCTGGCGGGACCAGTCCTGCTTCTTCGCCCGCTCCTTGGAGGCGGGCACACAGGACGCTGTGCCGTACTTCGTGTCGAGCGTGGACGGCATCGCGGGCAGGGCCTGGCCCTTCTCGCCGTCCGCCACCGGCAACCGCGGCGGGGCGGCCGGCGCCGGCGGAGCCACCGACAACAGGAGGGCGGCGGCGGCCGAAGCGCCCCAGAGCGCGCGTACGGGCGGCCTCATCGGCGTGCCGCCTTCGGCCCGGCGGTGGTCACGTCGTCGGGCAGCAGGATGCGCAGGTCGTCCAGGGTGGGCGCGGCCAGTGAACTGAGCCGTCCCGCCTGCCGGGTGACCATCGAGTCGACCACCTGACGGGCGAGCCGGGCGTTGCCGAAGGAGCGGTCCCTGGGCAGCGCGTCGAAGTACTCCTTGAGCAGCGGTCCCGTGCCCGGACCGCACTCGTAGCCCATCGCGGAGGCCTGGGCGCGCACGATGGTGACCAGTTCCTCGGAGGAGTAGTCGGCGAAGGCGATCCGGCGCGGGAAGCGCGAGGACAGGCCGGGGTTGGAGCCGAGGAAGCGCTCCATCTCGTCGGTGTATCCGGCGACGATGACGACCACCTCGTCGCGGTGGTCCTCCATCAGCTTCAGGAGCGTGTCGACGGCCTCCTGACCGAAGTCGGCGCCGCCGCCGCGCGGGGTGAGGGTGTAGGCCTCGTCGATGAACAGCACACCGCCGCGGGCCCGTTCGAAGACCTCCTTGGTGAGCTGCGCGGTGTGGCCTATGTAGCGGCCGACGAGGTCGGCGCGGGCCGCCTCGACCAGCTGACCGCGCTCCAGGATGCCCAGTTGGGTGAGGATCTCGCCGTAGAGGCGGGCCACGGTGGTCTTGCCGGTGCCGGGCGGTCCCGTGAAGACCAGGTGGTGGCTGAGCGAGGGCACCGGGAGTCCCGCGGCGGCCCGGTGCCGGGCCGTGGTGATGAGGTTGACCAGGTCGGCGACGTCGCGCTTGACCTCGGACAGACCGACCATGTCGCCGAGGCGGGTCAGCGGGTCGTCCTCCTGGACGGCGCTCCCGCCGCCCTCGGCGCCGGCCGTCGCGGACACGTCCTCGGGCAGCAGCAGCCGCAGATCGTGTTCGGAGACCTGCTGCTGGGTGGCGAGCCGGACCGCCTGCCGGTCCACCATCTCCTCGAACACCCCGCGCGCGGCGCGGCCGTTGCCGAACCCGGCGTCGCGCGGCATCGCCTCGAAGTGCGCGGCCAGCGCCTCCGCGGTGCCCTCCCCCAGCTCGTACTGGTGCTGGGCGCACATGCTCTGCATGATCGCGACCAGGTCGGGCACCGAGTAGTTCTCGAACTCGACGGTGCGTGAGAAGCGGGAGGCGAGGCCGGGGTTGGAGGCCAGGAACGCGTCCATCTCACGGGAGTACCCGGCGGCGACCACCACCACGTCGTCGCGGTGGTCCTCCATCAGCTTCAGGAGCGTGTCGACGGCCTCCCGGCCGAAGTCGGCTCCGCCGTTGCCGCTGTCCGCGGCGAGGGTGTAGGCCTCGTCGATGAACAGGACGCCGCCGAGGGCCCGTTCGAAGGTCTCGGTGGTCTTGATCGCGGTGCCGCCGACGACCTGGGCGACCAGATCGGCCCGGGACACCTCGACGAGGTGGCCGCTGCGCAGTGAGCCGAGCTCGGCCAGGATCGCGCCGTAGAGGCGGGCCACGGTCGTCTTTCCGGTGCCGGGCGGTCCGGCGAAGATCAGGTGCCGGCTCATCGGCGGGGCGGTCATGCCGAGCTGCTCGCGGCGCTGGGCGAGCTGAGTCAGGCTGACCAGGGTGCCCACCTGCTGCTTGACGTTCTCCAGGCCGATCAGCGCGTTGAGCGCGCCGAGCGGGCCGTCCTCGCGGTCCGGGGGCGGCGCGTCGGCGGCGCCCGAGCCCGCCGGGTCGGTGTTCTCGGCGCTGCCACTGCCCCAGGCGTCGCGCTTGCCGTTCCCGGTGCTGTTGAGGCCCTCGACCGCGAGCCGTTCGCCGGGGGCGGTCTGCACCAGGCCGCCGCCCTCGTTCTCCCGGGCGGTGCAATTGACCAGCGACACCGGGGCGGTGGACTCCACCCGGAAGCCGTCCTGGGCGCCGCCGTTGGCCTCGCAGCCGCTGAGCGAGGCGAGCGAGCCCTCACGGAGCAGCCAGCCGTGGCCCTTGGCGGCATGCACGGTGGCACGATTGGCGGTGAGTTCTCCGCCCCCTGCGACGGCCACGCCCTCCTCGGCCGGTGTCTCGACGCGGAAGTCGCGGACGGTGACGTTGCCGCCGTCCTCGACGACCAGTCCGCTCTGCCCGGCGTCGGAGACGCCGCCGCCGGCCAGGTAGAGGGTGCTGCCCGCGGCCACGCGCACGCCGGTGCCGCCCGGTCGTACGATCTCGCAGTCCTCGGCGCGTCCGCGGGCGTTGTCGGTGGCCGCGATGCCGTCGCCGTTCGGTTCCACGAGGCGGGCGCGACGCAGCAGCGGGTTGGCGCCGCCGCGCACGGTGACGGCGGGCGAGCCGCCGATGACCTCCAGACGGTCCAGCTCCGGTGCCGCGTCGTCCTCCAGGAGCAGTCCGCTCTGGTCGGCGTCGCGGACGGTGAGTCCGGTCAGCGCCGGGGAGGCTCCTCCGGCGACGCGGAGGGCGGCGCCGCGCGTGCCGTCCACCCAGCAGTCCTCGAAGGTGCCGCGCGAGCGGTCGGTGACCAGGATGCCGTTGCCCCGGCTGCGCGAGACGCGGCAGCGGCGCAGGACCGGGTCGGTTCCTGCGGCCAGCGCGATCCCGTTCCCCGATGCCCCGGTGACGCGGACGTCCTCCAGGGTGGTGCGGCCCGCGGTGCTCAGGTGCACACCGGTACTGGTGTCGTGCACGACGGTGCGGGCGACCGTGAGGGCGGAGTTCTGCTCCAGGGCGAGGGAGGGCTTGTCGGTGGAGGAGAGGTCGCAGTCCTCGACGGTGCCGCGGGACTCGCCGTTGGCGAGGATTCCATTGCCGCGGGCGTCGCGCACCGTGCAGTCACGGATCCGGGCCTCGCCCTGCTCGGCGATGACCAGGCCGCTGGTGCCCAGGTGCTCGAAGGTGCAGGACTCCACGGTGGTGGGCACGGTGGAGGTGATCACGACGCCGGCGCCCTGGGAGTTGCTGACCCGGCACTCGCGCAGGGCGAGCGAACCGGTGCCGCCGGCCAGCATCGCCGTCCAGGCGGCGCCGATGATCTCGCAGCCGTCGAACGCGGCCTGCCCGCGCCGTACGTCCACCGCCGGCAGCTCCGGATCACCGCCGCGCAGGGTCACCTCGGAGATCATCGCGGCGTCGGCGCGCAGCGCGATCACGCTGCCCGTGCGCGGCCGGATCTCCACGGTGCCGCGTCCCTCGGCGGCGGAGAGGGTGACCCGGGTGGAGATCACCAGGTTCTCCGCGTACGTCCCGGGCCGCACGCTGACCAGCGCGCCGGTGCGGGCGGCAGCGAGTGCCTCACCGATGCTCCGGTAGCGGTCCCCGGTTCCGGGTCCGACCGTCAGTACCTGGCGCGACACGCACCAACCTCCTTGCTACGGCGGCGTCTTGGATCTGCTCCCCCGGACCTGGACATCCGGTCAGACGCTCCACTTCTGTGCGTCCGCGCCGTTGCAGGTCCACAGCTGCACCGGGGCCTTGTTGTCCGGGTTGCTGCCCTTGATGTCGACACACTTGCCGACAACGGTGTTGACCAGGTCGTGGGCCTCGTTCAGGACGAACTTCTGGGCGTCGTTGCCATTGCACCGGGCGATCTGCATCGGGGTGCCCGGGGTGAAGTCGGCATTGGCGACGTCCAGGCACAGGCCGTGGATCCGGACGGTGCCGTCGGAGGCGAACTGCCATTGCTGTGCGGGGCCGTTGTTGCAGTCCCACATCATCAGCTTCTTGCCGTCGGTGAAGTCGGCGGCGGGCACGTCGAGGCAGCGACCCGCGAGGTGGCTGCGCAGGGCCATGGGCGCGCTGAAGGTGACGTTGCCCGCCTTGGCGGGTGTGTTCTTCTCGCCCTCCGGCTTCTTCGCCGGTGCCTTCTTCCCGGCGGGCTCGCTCTTCGGCTTGTCCGTGCTCTTGCCGGACTCGGCGGAGGGCGGGGCGGCGGTCGCACCCTTGCCCGAGCCCTTCTTCTCCGCGTCCTTCTTGTCGTCCTTCGGGGCGCTGGCGCTGGGCGTGGCCGTGGACGCCGAGAACGCCCCCGGGGCTTCGGTCTCGTCGCCGCCGAGGACGGTGCCGGCCGCGGTCGTCTCCTTGGGGCCGTTGTCGTCCTTGTCACCGCCGAGCACCAGGAACGGCACGGAGACGAGCAGCGCGCCCACGACCGCCGCACTGGCGAGCACCGCCTTCCCGGGGCGCCCCACCGCCGCGGCGGACCGCGGCTTGTCGATGGCCGTGGCGGACATGGTGCGCACGAGGGCGGGAAGCCGACTCTTGGCCTCGGTGGCCGCGCCGGGATCCGTCTCGGCGCCCGTCCCCGCGTCGGGCTCGGCATCCGGCCCGGTGTGCGTGCTGGGCGGGTCCGTCGTCGCGGCGTCGGCGGCGGTCGAGCCCTTCCCTGGCTCGGCCGGGGCACCGGGCTCGGCCGGGGCACCGGAATCCGCCCCGGTCGCCTCGGGCGTGGCGGCGGGGCCGGAGGCGGCGCTCGCGGCCGGGGCCGTCTCCTCGCCGTGCGGCCCGGTCTCCGCCGTGGCGGACGTGGGGGGTTGCTGGGCCGAACGCGTCACGGGGTCCTCCCTGTGATGTGGGGCCGGGGTTCGGGGCCGAGCAGGCGGTCCGCCGGGACGAGCAACGGTGCCGCCGCCCCGGCGTTGGCCAGCAGCAGGGCGCCGGATCCGCTCAGAGTCCGGGCCAACTCCCGGGCGGGAAGCCTGTCATGGCGAAGTGTTGCGGGCATGAACTCGTGTGCCGCGGAGGTGAACAACAGCACCACCTGTTCCCCGTCCCGTCCGGCCGCCGTGAGCGGGGCGCCGTCCGGTGCGCGGACCACGGTGACCTCGGCGTCGGCGAGTGCCTCGGCCGCGTCCTCCGCCGCGCCGTACCCGGTGGCGGCCCGCTGCGCCGCCGCGTCCACGGGGTCGGTCGGCTCGGGCCAGCCGAGCATCCGGGCCGACGGCCGGTACTCCGGATTGGCGCGGAACTCACCGACGTCGCCGCCGTCGTCCGACCGCCATTCGCCGAGCACCGCCCACTGCGGCGGGGGCAACTCCTCGGTCCACTCCGGGTCGGCCACCCCGATCCAGTGCCCGGGCGCGCGGCGGGCGGCGGCCCGCACGGCCTCGGGTATCGCGGGGGCTTCGGCCGTGTCCGCGACAGGGGTGACGGCGGCCTCAGGACGTTCGCCCGGGCCGGGTCCTTCGGGCGCCCCGGGCGAGGCCTCTCGCCTGCCGTCCTGCCGTGCTTCGGGCCGCATCTCCACCTGAACTCTTTGGTTCCGTACGAATTCCTGGGTGTGCCGCACGACATGGGCACACGCCGACACAGATCAGGCGTCAACAGGATGCCACACACGTCCCTTCGGTATCGGACCGAGGGAGACCCGTATCGAGCCGCAACCTGCCCGTTTGCCGCCCGACTGCGGAACTTACCGGGAGCAGTGCGGCGTTGGCGGACATAGCGTCGCCGGTGTGTGGCGGGAGGAACGGCCGCGGCGGATGTGACGGGCTAAGTTGGGCAGCCCGAACTGTCGCTCCCCGCGGACGCGTTCGCCCCGCCTCGCCGCACACGCCGACGACTCCGACCCCCACCAGGAGTACCGCATGTCCACCGAGCAGCAGCCTCCCGGCTCGAACGGGGCGGCCACCGCCGCGTCCCAAAAGGCCGGTGCCGAACCGGCATCGGGTGCCGCGTCCGACGAGCCCGGCACCGGCACACGGGAGTCGGGCACCGCGCAGCAGGATCCTGGGCCCGCGAGCTCCGGGGTCGGCGCACTGCCGCCGGAGACACCCGACTCCGGCTCCTCGTCCCCGGACACCGAGAGGACCACCGGTGCGCGGAGGCCGAACGAGGGCGTCGCGGTGGCGACGGCCGTCGCTGCCGTGCAGCCGAACGCCAGGACCCGTACCGGCGTGGACGGCGGACGCCCGCGCAAGCCGGTCCTGGCCGGGGCCGCCCTCGCCGGGGCGGCGCTGATCGCGATACCGGTGCTGCTGATCGGCACGAACGACGACGGGCCCCGCGACGACAAGGGCCCGGCCGCGGCGGAGTCCGACACGGTCCTGAGCGCGGGCTCCTCCCCCGACGACCTCGGCGACTACGTGGCGAAGGAGCCGAAGCCCTCCCCCACCAAGGAGAAGGAGACCCCGAAGGCCGTCGTCAAAACCGTCGCCCCGCCGCCCGCGCCCACGACGAGCGCGCCCGCACCGAAGGCGACACCCAAGCCGAAGCCGACCCCGAAGCCGGACTGGGGCGTCACGACCATCGGTGCGCCCAGCGTGCTCGAGGTCAATCAGGCCTGGACCACCAACCGTATCCGTATGATCATGCAACCCGACGGCAATCTCGTCGTCTACAACGAGAAGAACAAGCCGATCTGGGCGTCCATGACCTTCGGCAAGAACCATCGGGCGATCTTCCAGAGCGACGGCAACCTCGTCGTCCACAACGGCGACGACCGGCCTATCTGGGCCTCCAAGAGTCATGGCCACGAGGGCGCCCGACTGGTCCTGCGCGCCGACGCCAAGGTGGTCATCGTGCACAACGGCCAGGTCGTCTGGTCGACCTGACCCGCAGCGGGGAGTGGCGGCCGGGTGAATACGGTGCCGGTGTGAGGGATTTGGGTGTATTCCGCTGTTCCATTACCCGATCAGTCGGTGTTCGTTGGGCTGGGTGACCGTTTCCCCTGCTTCCAGGAGTCACCCGCCCATGCCTGAGGAATTCGTGCGCCGGCTGCATTTCAAAGGGTTCGACTATGAATGCCGCGTCGTCGAGAACCCTGCCCCCCGGACGGAGCCCATCGTGTTGCTGGGCGGCTCCTTCCAGGACATGTACGCCTTCCGCCGCCTGGAGAAGCCGTGGACCGAGGTGGCGACGGTCATCACCGTCGACCTCCCCGGGTCCGGCAACGCCGACGACCTGCCGGCGCACTACGGCTTCGACTTCCTCGCCGAGGTGCTGGGCCATCTGCTGGAACAGCTGGAGCTGTCCTCCGTCAACCTGTTCGCCGCCTCCTACGGCGTGCCCATCGCGTACCGGCTGGTCCAGCGGCGGCCCGAGCTGGTCAGGCGGCTGATGCTGGCCGGGGCCTCCATGGAATATCCGGCGGAGTGCCGGACGGCCCTGCGGGCGATGGTCGACAGCCTCGCCGCCGGAGACATCTCCAGCGCGTACGGCCGGGTGACGGTCGAGGCACTCATGGCCCACCCCGACCGCCCCGTCCGCAAGCGTGCCGTCACGGCACGGCTCCTGGCGTGCACGATGAGCGCCATCACCGCGGCCGACGTGCCCCGTCACCTCGCCATCCTGGAGCGGGTCCTGGCCACGCCCGGCCTGCCGCCCGGCGGCATCCCCGACGTGCCGGCCCTCTGTTTCACCGGTGAATACGACGAGTTCTCCACTCCGGACCGGGTGCGCGAGGTCGCCGCAACGATTCAGCAGGGACGGTTCTCCCTGATCCGTGAGGCCGACCATCTGCCCAATCTCGAACGCGGCAAGGAGTTCTCCCGACTCATCGCCGACTACTTCACCGACCAGCCGCTCGACGCCCTCGACTTCCTGACCGAGGTCGAACGTCCGGCGCTGGAACGGGTGCCGGTCGGCGCTTCGTCGTAGACACCCGGTCGCCCGGTCCCGTCACCGCGATCCCGCGGCCACCAGCGTCCCGGTGATGGGTTCGAGTTCCGCGACCAGTTCGTCGAGCTCCGCGGGCGAGAGGGCTTCGTAGGGCGCGGCGGCGAGTTCATCGGTCAGGGCTTCGATGCGTTGCTTCGCCTCGCGCCCTGCGTCGGTGAACCGGCCCTCCGCGTCGACGAGTCCGCGCTCGCGCAGGCCGTCCATGACCGCGGCCAGGCGTTCTTTCGGCAGATGGTGGATGCGGCCGAACGACTCCGGTGGGTGGATGCCCATGTCCAGAGCGGACAGGACGTGGGCCTCCGTGCCGCCGATGCGCGCCCCGACGAGCGCGGCGACGTGGCCGTCGGCGCGGTGCTCGCGCAGCATGGTCGCGGAGTGCCACAGCCGGGCGAACGGGTCGCTCGGCACCGCGAGGCTGCGCATCCCGGCGTACATCACCCGGCCCGCCGTGGGCGCGCTCGTCGCCGCCTTGGTGGTCAGGTCCGCCGCGCGCACCACGGTCGTCCCCGCGCCGAGGATCCGCCGCAGGGAGGCCGCGCTCCCCCGCTCCCGCGCGACGAGCGACGCCTCGGGCGGGATCGTCTCCCACGCGCTGGGGATGTGGCGCGCGACCTCCCCCTCGGCGAAGCTGTAGAAGGCCGCGTCCACCACCTGCGCCGGCACCCGCCCCAGCGGCGCGGCGCGACTGGCGAAGTAGCCGTCCCAGTAGGTGCGGTGGCCGAGCGCGGCCAGCTCCTCGTTGCACTCGTCCGCGAAGAACGTGACGAGGCAGATCGGCTCCAGGAGCTCGAACATCCGACGGGCGGTGTGCGTCATGGCCCCCATCATGCCCGCGGCCACTGACACTGCGCCGGAACCCTCACGGCGTCAGGATCGCCCGGCCCCGGATGCGCCCGCCCTCCAGGTCGTCCAGCGCGTCCTGGAAGCGGTCGAGCGGGTACTTCGCGGTGTGCAGGCGGACGCGGTCCTGTGCGGCAAGGACCATCAGTTCGCACAGGTCGTTATAGGAGCCGACCAGGTTGCCGATGAAGTTGATCTCGGCGGAGATGATGTCGATGGTCGGGACGTCGATGTTCTCGCCGTAGCCGACCACGTGGTAGTCGCCGGCCGGGCGCAGCATGGCGACGCCGTCCTTGGTGGAGCCGCCCTCGCCGACGAAGTCGATGACCGTCTCCGCCCCGTGCCCGCCGGTGAGTTCGCGCACCCGGTCGACGTGGCCGCCGTCCGCGACGATGCCGTGGTCCGCCCCGATGGAGGCCGCCAGGGCCACCGCGTCGGGGTTGCGGTCGACGACGAGGAGTTCGGCGGCGGTGAGGGCCCGCAGGACCTGGACGCCGATGTGGCCGAGCCCGCCCGCGCCGATCACCACGCAGCGGTCCCCCGGCCGCAGCTTTCGGGCCGCCTTGGCCGCGGCGTGGTACGCCGTGAGGCCCGCGTCGGCGAGTGCCGCGACGTCGGCCGGTTCGAGGGAGTCGTCGATCCGTACGACGCTGCGCGCTGAGGTCTTGAGGTACTCGGCGTAGCCGCCGGCCGTGTCGATGCCGGGGAACCGGTTGTTCTCGCAGTGGACGTCGTCGCCCGCCCGGCAGGCCCGGCAGAGCCCGCAGGTGATCAGCGGGTGCACGATGACCTTGTCGCCCTCGGTGACGTTGGTGACGGCGCTGCCGACGGCGTGCACCCAGCCGGCGTTCTCGTGGCCGATCGTGTAGGGCAGTGTCACACCGGACTTCTGCGCCCACTGCCCTTCCAGGATGTGGATGTCGGTGCGGCACACGCCGGCGCCGCCGATCTTGACGATGACGTCGAAGGGGCCGGTGATCTCGGGGGCCGGTACCTCGGCCATCTCGAGGTTCTTGCCGTAGCCCACGACCTGGACTGCCTTCACGAGACTCTCTCCTTCGATTGCGATGGGTCGGCCGCGGACTGCGGATAGCGGGTGCGCAGCAGGCCACGACAGAAGTGCGCGTTGCCGTCGATCGACACCCGGACCGCGCGGGCGAAGCGCAGCCGCAGCGGGATCTCGCCGCGCGGGACGCGTCGCCCTTCCTCGTCCACCAGCGCCGGGTCGGACGGTGCCACGCCGAGGCCGAGTGCCTCCCGTCGCCGCAGCAGCGCGGCGGAGGTCGCCGCGTCGGGGAGGTCGCCGAGGACCACGTCGTGCAGGTCCTCCTCGGTGAGGTCGGGGTTCTCGCGGAGCAGGCGCGTCAACGCCCGCTCCATCGCGGCGGAGTGTGCCTTGCGGCGGAACGTGAGCCGCAGCGCTTCGAGGTCCTTCTCGGCCTCGGCCCCGAACGTGCCGCGGTAGCCCGCGTCCGCGGCGAGACCCTGGTTGATGAGGTCCGAGTCGTGGTGGTCGTCGAGCAGCACCACGACATCGCGCGTCCAGGGCAGCGCCGTCAGCGCGTCCTTGGAGTCCGAGGCCATGAGGTACGCGAAGTTGGGCGAGCAGAACGAGGTGGGGAGCCTGAGTCGGACAGTGAGCGCCCCGTCGGGGGTCACCGTCACGGAGCTGACGAAGCCCAGGTCGGTGATCGGCTCGTCCAGCTCCGGGTCGAGGACCGCGTCGAGCGCGGTGCGGGCGGAGTGTTCCCTCACGTCGGCGCGCATGTCAGGCCGCCGCCGGTGTGTCGACACCGAGCCCTGCCGGGACCTCGATGTCGTACATGGCCGCCGCGTTGAGGCCGAGGATCTTCTTCTTCTGCGCCAGAGTGATCGGCGCGTACTCGGGGGTCATGTCCTCGGGGATCTGGAAGTCGACGAACCGCTCGATCAGCCAGCGGGGCGTCCAGAGCGCGTAGTCGCTGGAGAACTGGATGCGGTCCTCGTCCAGCCAGTAGAGCAGTTCGCCGATGATCTGCGCGAAGTACCGCGGCCGGGTGTGGATGAAGGGGATCGCGACGGCGAGGCCCGCGTGCACGTTGGGCTCCTGCGTGGCGATCCAGCAGAAGTCCTCCAGGCGCGGCAGTCCGCAGTGCTCGACGACGAAGTTCATCTCGGGGAACTGCGTGGCCGCCTTGTCGACGTCCGCCACGTCGAAGGCGTCCCGGTCGAGGGGGCGGATCGTCGGTCCCTTGTGGATGTGGATGTTGTTGATCCCGAGTTCCTGGCAGACCTCCAGGTAGCGGTACGTCCACGGGTCGTCGAGCTTGTAGCCGCGGCTGTCGCCCTTCCACTCGGCGGTGTAGAGCTTCACGCCCTTGAGCCGGAACCGCTCGGCGTCGCGCCGCAGTTGGTCGATTCCCTTCTGCTCGTACCGGGGGTCCCAGGAGTGGTTGTACGTCAGCTTGTCGGGGTGCTGCCGGGCGAGCGCGAAGGCTTCCTCGGTCTGCCCGAAGCCACCGCGGTAGAACGCTCCGAGGCGTGCGGGCTGGAAGATGGCGTGGTCGACGTACCCGTCGACGAAGAGGTCCTTCATCAGGCGCTCGCCGCCCTGGTAGAGGTACTCCTCGTACGGCCACACCTCGGATTCCGGGCTGAGGTTGCGGTGGTAGTCGTAGAAGCAGTCGATGAACTGCTTGCCGTGGATGTTGAGTTGGTTCTCCGGGCGTGCGTCCCAGAGTGCGATGTGCGCGTCGACGATGAAGTAGTTCTCGCCGTCCTTGGAATACATCGGTCTCCTCGGCTCTTCGGGTTCTCAGGTCCTCGGCTTCTCGGTGTGCGTCAGGAGAACTGGATGCCGCCGTCGATCATCACGGACTGGCCGGTCATGTAGTCCGCGTCCCGTGAGGCCAGGTAGGAGACGAAGGACGCGACGTCGGTGGGTTCCTCGACGCGGCCGAGCGCGATGGCCTCCGCGTACTTCTTGATGGCGCGGCCCTTTTGCAGACCCTCTTCCTGTGCGAGGCGCTCGTCGATGAGGTCCCACATGTCGGTGCCGACGATGCCGGGGCAGTACGCGTTGACGGTGATGCCGTGCCGCGCCCACTCCATGGCGGCGGCCTGGGTCAGTCCGCGTACGCCCCACTTGGACGCCGAGTAGGTGCCGAGCAGCGCGAACGGGCGGTACGCGACGATCGACGCCGCGCCGATGATCTTTCCGCCGCCGCCCTGGGCGATCATCTGGCGGGCGGCTGCCTGGTAGGAGAGGAAGACGCCGCGCAGGTTCACGGCCATGATCTGCTCGAACTCGTCGAGGCCGGTGTCGAGGAGCGGGGTGACGCGGGCGATGCCGGCGTTGGCGACGTAGACGTCGACCCGGCCGAAGCGGCTCGCCACTTCCTCGACGAGCGCGTCGGTCTGCTCCTTGCTGGACACGTCGGCGTGCACGGCGAGGGACCTGCGGCCGGTCTTCTCGATGCCTGCCGCCACTTCGTTCAGTTCCTCGCTCATGCCGGGGAGGTCGGCGACGGCGACATCGAGTCCGTCCTGGGCAAGGCGCTCGGCGATGGCGCGGCCGATGCCGCGGGCCGCGCCGGTGACGATCGCGGTGCGGGGCGTGGTGTCGACGGAGGTCATAGCGGGCTCCTGTGCTCGACGGCCGGCTGCCGCACCCGTTGTGCGGCGCCGACCATCAGCGTGGGGGCCAGGGGCTCCGTCGAGTTTTTCAATGTGGAACACACCGCGTCCCGCACCGGTACCCGCGCGCGGAAAACGCACGGGAAGCCTTGGCGAACAGCCCGTTGACTGGTACGAACACCTTCGTAATATGGCGGAAACACGCCCATCGGAGGCGCCATGCTCAGCGACAGCACGGAGCGGGACCGGACCATCGCGCGAGCGCGCCTGCAGTTCCTCACCCACGCGGAACCGCCCGCGCAGATCGTGCCCGAGGGCATCCGCAACTCCTGGCAGCGTTCCAAGTACCTCGGGGTCGGCACGGACGAGGTGGTCGTCCCCTACCAGCCGGACTTCGACCGGGAGAGCCGCCTGGTCCGCGCCGCCGCACCCGTCCTCGACCGGCTGGAGCGGACGCTGGCGGGGTCGGACGCGAGCGTGATCGTGACGGACCGCAAGGGCTGGGTGCGCGACCGCCGCGTCGGGGAGAAGCGGCTCTCCATGCACCTGGACCGGGTCCACCTGGCCCCCGGCTTCAATTACGCCGAGCAGTTCGTCGGCACGAACGGCATCGGGGTCGCCCTGGAGGAGCGCCGGCCCAACGTGGTCCTCGGCACCGAGCACTTCAACGAGCGTCTGCAAGGCGTGTCCTGCGCGGCCGCCCCGATCCGCAACTCGGTCACCGGGCGCGTCGAGGGAGCCATGAACCTGACGTGCTGGAACGGCCCGGCGCGCACCCTCATGGCGGCCCTGGTGCAGGAGGCCGCCGGTGACATCGAACGCGTCATGTACGAGTTCAGCAGCTCGCACCAGCGTGCACTGCTCGAGGCGTTCCAGCAGGTGAGCCACTACGGTGACCGGCCGGTGCTCTGTCTCGGCCAGGATCTCGTCCTCGCCAACTCGGCGGCCTCCGCGCGGCTCACGGGCGACGACCACCGGCTGCTGCACGAGGCCGCCGCCGAACTGGGGCACGCGCCGCGCACCCGCCACGAGGTGCAACTGACGGGCGGGGACAGCGTCCTGATGCGCTGCCGCCAGGTCGACAGCTCCGTGGGCGCGGCCGGGTACCTGCTGGAGCTGGCCTTCGCGGACGTCCCCACCGCGGGCCACCGGCCCCGCTCGTCCGGCTCCCGGACGCGCACGGAGCAGGACGCGGTCCGGCCGTGGCCGCTGCCGGGACTCGCCGGGACGGACCCGGCGTGGAACACCGTCTCCCGTACGGCGTCCCGCTGCGCCCGCGAGCGGACGCCGCTCCTGCTCCACGGCGAGGCGGGCACGGGCAAGGCGGCGCTGGTGGGCGCAGCGCACGCGCTGACCGGTGCGGCCTCGGCGCCCGTCGTCGTGGATGCCGCCACCGGGGGCGAGGCCCGCAGCGGCCTGCCGACAGCACTGCGCGAGGCGTCGGCGGGGGCGGGCCGCGCCCTGCTCCTTCGCAACGTGGACGCCGTGGCCCCCGAGGAAGCCGCCGCCGTCGCCCAGGCCCTGGAGGCCGCGGCGGCACAGGGCACCTGGGTCGTGGGTACGCTGCGCCGACCGCGCGGCGTACCCGAACCGCTGAGGCGCTGTTTCGTCGAAGCGGTGGCCGTTCCCGCCCTGCGGCACCGCCTCGCGGACCTGCCCGCCCTGGTCGACTGTCTGCTGCGGCGCGTCGGCGCGGGCGTCGAGTGCGCGCCCGAGGTGCTGCCGCTGCTGCGTCGGCACGACTGGCCGGGCAACATCCGGCAGCTGGACGCCGCGTTGCGCGAGGCCGCGGCGGGCCGCCGCACCTACCGCATCGAGCTCGGCGATCTGCCGCCGTCCCTGCACAGCCCGGGCGGCCGATCGCTCAGCCCGTGGGAGGCGTCCGAGCGCGACACCCTGGTCCAGGCCCTGCTGGAGGTGGACGGCAACAAGCTGCTTGCGGCGCAGCGGCTCGGCATCTCCCGTACGACGATCTACCGGAAGATGCGGGCCTACGGCATCACCCTCCCCGCACGCGGCTGAGTCGGCGGACGGCGCCCGCCCCCAATTTCGCTACGGCCGTTGCGTAAAGCCTCCTGTCTCCGTACGCTCCAATTACGAAACGGCAGTAGCGTAATGACTGGGGCGGAGCACGGGACATGGCGCAGCGAGGGCGGCCGAGGAACGCGGAGGCCGACGAGCGGATCCTGCGGACGGCGCGGGACCAGCTCCTGGAGCACGGCTACGCGGGGTTCGTCGTGGACAAGGTCGCCGAACGGGCCGACGTGGCCAAGACGACCCTGTACCGGCGCTGGCCCACCAAGGATCATCTGGCCGTCGCGGTCGTCGCCCGGATGCAGGACGACGTGGCCGTCCCGGACACCGGGGACGTGCGCGCCGACCTCACCGACTACGCGGAGCAGATCGCTCGCGGCCTCAACAGCATGCGGCGTGCGGGACGCCAGGGCGAGGCCGACGATCTCTCCGCCGGTGTGGTGGCCGAGCTGGTCGCCGCGGCCGCCCGGCACCCCGACATCGGCACGCTGGTCCGCGACGTCTTCACCCGGCGCAACCAGGTCGTCCTGGGCCTGATCGACCGCGCCCGGCTCCGCGGCGAGCTGGACTCCGCCACCGACTCCGGCCTGCTGTTCGACCAACTCGCCGGGGCGCTGTACTACCGGCTCCTCATCACCGGCCGGCCGATCGACCGTGCGTATGCCGAACGACTCGTGAGCGCCGCCCTGCGCGGCGCGCTACCGCTCAGGGAGAGTTGATGAACGCGTTACTGGAAGCGCCGATACACCCGCGCCGGACCCGGACCCGGACCCGGACCCGGCGCCGTCGCCCGGCCGCCGTGCTGGCCTCGCTCCTCGTCCTGTTGGCGATCTACACCGGCTGGACCAACGCCCGCCCGTACAGGCTGAGTTCGTCGATCGAGCTGGAGGCGACGCCCGACGAGGTCTGGCGCGTGCTGTCCGATCTGCGGGCCTACGACCAGTGGAATCCGTTCATCGTCTCCGCGAGCGGCACGGTGCGCGAGGACGCCACCCTGCGTCTGGTCCTGCGCGACAAGACCGGGGACACCACGTTCACACCCACCGTGCTGGCCGCCGACGCGGGCCGGGAGCTGCGCTGGATCGGCCGGATCGGACCCGGCCTCGTCTTCGACGGCGAACACCGGTTCGTCATCGACCAGGTGGGGAGCCACCGGGTCAGGCTGACGCAGAGCGAGGCCTTCAGCGGCGTGGCGGTTCCCTTCTACCGAAGCACGCTGAAGTCCAACACCCTGCCGCAGTTCCGCGCGCTGAACCGGGCACTGGCCGACCGCCTGGCCGAGCTCAGGGACTCCTGAACCCGGCCGCTTGAACCCCGGCTGACTGAAGCGGCGCGGCTCAGCCGCCCCTGCGCACCCGCGCCGCCTTGCGCGCCTCGGCGAGCTTGCGGGCCTCGTTGGTCTTGCGGGAGCCGCGGCCGCCCGAGCCGGCCGCGGTTCCCGTCCCGGTTCCGGAGCCGCTCTTCGGGTTCTTGGTGCTGCCCAGGCCGCGGAACGGGGTGTTCTGGTTCTTGGGGCGCTGGGCGGGGCCGCCGTCCAGCGGCTTGCCGGAGGGGGCCCTGGCGCCGGTGATACGGCTCAGTTCCGCCTCGCCGGAGCGCACCTTGGTGACCTTGGCGGTGACGTCGGCGTCCGCCATCACCTGGCTCGTCTCGCGGCGCTGGCCCGACAGGACGAGGGAGACGACGGTGCCGGAGCGTCCCGCGCGGGCCGTGCGTCCCGCGCGGTGCAGGTAGTCCTTGGGGTCGGTCGCCGGGTCGACGTTGACCACGAGGTCCAGGTCGTCGACGTGCAGGCCGCGCGCGGCGACGTTGGTCGCCACCAGCGCGGTGATCTCGCCGTCCTTGAACTGGGCCAGGGTCCGGGTGCGCTGCGGCTGGGCCTTGCCGCTGTGCAGCGCGGCGGCGGCCACACCGCTGGCCCGCAGGTGCCGGGTGAGCTGGTCGACGCCGTGCTTGGTGTCGAGGAAGAGCAGGACGCGGCCGTCGCGGGCGGCGATCTCCGTGGCGACGGACCAGCGGTCCGGCCCGTGCACGACGAGGACGTGGTGCTCGATCGTGGAGACCGCGCTCGACGAGGGGTCCACGGAGTGCTCGGCCGGGTCGCGCAGGTAGCGCTGCACCAACTGATCGACGTCGCCGTCGAGGGTGGCGGAGAACAGCATCCGCTGGCCGTCGGGCCGCACCTGGTCGAGCGCCTCGGTGACCTGCGGCAGGAAGCCCATGTCGCACATCTGGTCGGCCTCGTCGAGGACCGTGATGCGCACCCGTCCCAGGCGGCAGCCCTTGCGGTCGATCAGGTCGTGCAGCCGTCCCGGGGTGGCGATGACGACCTCGGCGCCGTCGCGCAGCGCGGCGGACTGCCGGGCGATGGACACGCCGCCCACCACCGTCGCGAGCCGCAGCCGCAGCGCCTCGGCGTACGGGGTGAGCGCCTCGGTCACCTGCTGCGCCAGCTCCCGGGTGGGGACCAGCACGAGGGCGAGGGGCTCCTTGGGCTGCGCGCGCCGCCCGGCCGTCCGGGCGAGCAGCCCGAGGCCGAAGGCGAGCGTCTTGCCGGAACCGGTGCGGCCCCGGCCGAGGACGTCCCGCCCCGCCAGCGCGTTCGGCAGCGCCGCCGCCTGGATGGGGAAGGGCTTCGTCACGCCGTGCTCGGCGAGCGTGCGCAGCACCGCGGCCGGCAGATCGAGGTCCGCGAAGGACGCCACGGGGGCGGTGCCCGGCGCGTCGTCCTGCTGCCGGGCGTCGTCGGCACGTGCTGATTCGCTCACAGAGAGCCTTCCTGCGAAGGGTGGGACCGTACCGAGGAAGGCGCGGCGGGGACGCGGCGGCCGGCCGGCGGCACCCAACGGGACACCGGCACGACTGCGCTGCAAACGCTCAACGCTAGCACGGGACGTAGACAGACGCCTCTGACCTGGCGTTTTACATGTCGACCGACTCCACTACGGGGACTCCTCGCGGCCCTCACGACGTTCGGCATCCCGATCGACCAGAGAACTCGTTCTCGATTTCGGGCCGGCACGGGGTCCGCCACACGGGTGGCACGAGGCGTGCCCCGGACGGTCCGGGGCAACGGGCCAGAACGAGCGAGAGGAAGGAACGCGCATGCCACTGGAGACCCCGTCCCACCCGTCGGCCACGCTGGAGGCTCTGACGCTCCTGCGCGGCTCGCTCCAGGACGGATACACGCCCGCGTCCAACGCTCAACTCGACTCGGCCGTCCTTCGCTTGAGACAGCGTCTCGGCGACGAGACCGCGGCCCACTGCGCGTTGTTGTGGGCGATGACGCACACGGCGGAACTGAGCGTGGGCGTCGCGGCGCAGGCGTACGACCTGGACCCCGGTTCCGTACTGGACCAACTGACCGTCGGACTGCGGGGTGTGGACCACCAGCAGTGACGTCATCGTGAGAAGTCCTCGCGCTGACGCGGATCCGAATCGACGGCACCCGCCTCCCGTTCATCCGCTGCCGCCGGGGCGCCACCGGTGAGGTGGTCGAGCGTTCCGGCGGCCCGCACGGTCAGTACACCGCCCGACACCCCGATGGTCGCCACCCTCAGGGCTGCGTAGGAGGTCATGCGGGGTGTCCGGAGCGGGGAACGGCCACGGCCCCGCGAGCCCCGGCGAGGATGCCGGTGGCGCGCGGGAAGTCGCTGAGCTGATGCAGCAGGGAGTCGAGGGCCGGCAGCAGGCACTGCGGCGGGACTCCGCGGCTGCCGAGGATGTCGGCGGTCCACGTGACGAACCTGCTGAACAGTTCGGCGTCATCGACGTACAGAGCGGTGACGAGGTGGGTGAGGATGTGGTCGATGTCCTCGGCCGTGCGCTCCAGTTGGAACGTGCTGTAGGCGCGCATGGGAGGGAAGGTGCTCTCCACATCGACGAGGGTCTGCTTGATCAGCCGCCGCTTCGACTGCCTGACCATGGTGAATTCCTGATCGCCGAGGTGCGGCATGTCGAGGTCGGGCGAGCGGGCCGCCGACACGGAGGGCCGCGGGAGCCCCCGCGCCAGTACGGCGTGCGCGCCGCGGGCGTCGGGTGCCCAGGAAGCCCGCATCCGGCGCGCGTAGCGGCCTTGCGGGCCGAACGCGGCGCCGCCGACCATCACCGGGACACCGGCGGCCCGGCAGGCGCTGATCGCCGCATGGGCGGTGGGCAGGTGCGAGGGGATCGACGAGGAGAGGAGCACGGCGTCGGGGGTGTGCTGATGGAGGTGGGCGACGAGGTGCTCCGTGGGCACCTGCGCCCCGAGGTGGTCGACGTTCCAGCCGCGCAGTCGCAGGACCTCGGCGACCAGCCGGGCGGGCAGTGCATGCCACTCGCCGTCCACGCACGCGACCGTCACGCGGCCCAGGGCCGGGGCGGCCCGCACGTCGGCGGTCAGCTCGGCGACCGCGGCGACGCAGCGCTCGTTCATGGCGGTCGCCGCGTGCTCCTGCGCCACCGAGATCGTGTTCGCCGCCCACCGCAGGCCCACGCGCTCCTGTACCGGCGCGATCAGGTCGAGGAGTGCGCGCTCGGCAGCGACCGCCACCTGCGCGGGTTCCCCCTCGCCCACGGCCCCGGTCACCACCGCCACGGCGCTCGCGTCGTCACTGCCGATCACAGCGTTCCACAACTGCTCTTGCAGCTCACTGTAGTTCGGCGCCCCTGCGGCCCCGGTGGTCGTCATGCGGTGAACCTGCCCCGGGTGTGTCCGTCCACCGCGGTGAGGTGGCTGGACCGTGGTGCGGTGATGGCCAGGAGCGCCATGTCGTCATGAGGGCCGTCGCCCACCCACTGGGAAGCCACCATGTGCACATGCTCGGTGACGGCCTCCGCCGGCAGCCCGGCACACTCGGCGAGCACGGAACGCAGGCGCTCGTCCCCGAACATGCGGTCCCCCAACGGGCCGCCGCAGGCCTCGGTGATGCCGTCGGAGTACATCAGGCAGGTCTCCCCCGGCTCCAGGAACACCGTCGCCGTGTCCACCGTCATCTCGGGCAGCACGCCGACGAGTGTGCCGCGCGTCCTGGCCTCCTCGACGCGGCCGTCGGCCCGGAGGATGAGCGGCGGGGGGTGCCCGCCGCTGGTGAGGCGCAGCCGCACCCGGCCCTGCCTGCGCACCGCCGTCGCGCACACCATGGTGGCGAAGCGCGTGTGGTGCGAGCTAAGCAACGCGCTGTTGAGCAGGGTCAGTACGCGGGCGTGGTCGGACGCGAAGGGCAGCAGCGCGTGCACGGTGTTGCGGATCTTCCCTGTCAGGACCGCCGCTTCCAGGCCTTTGCCGCACACGTCGCCCAGCACGGCGAACACCTCGCCGCCTTCACCGTCGTCACTGTCGGCCGCGTACACGTCGTAGAAGTCGCCGCCCACTCGCTCGCTCGCCGCCGAGGGACGGTAGCGACCCGAGAAGTCGATGCCCTGGGTCCGCCCGAGCGTGGGCGGCAGCAGCTCCTGCATGAGGACACTGGTGATGTGCGTCTGCTCCGTATAGATCCTGGCGGCCGACAGGCCCGCTCCCGCGCGGGCGGCGAACAGCCGGGCGAAGGCCTCCTCGCTCTCGGTGAATGCCGTTTCCTTGCTGTGGCGCATCAACACGACGGCGCCCGCCGGCAGTCCGTGGCCGGGCAGCGGAACCACTGCCACCGAGCCGATCTCGCCCGCGTGCTCGGCGAATCCCTCGGGGACGGCCCACTCCGGCATCAGGGCCGGGTCGATCCAGCGGGAGGGCACCGGGGGAAACCCCAGCAACGCCTCGGCCAGGCCGGGCAGTTCGTCGGCGTTCACGGCGATGCGGCGCTGCGTGACCCGGCCGCCGCACGCCCAGGTCACCGGATGCGTGCGGCCGCTGCCGACGCCGACGATGACCGCCGCGTCCGCGAGGTGCTCGGCCGCCAGCAAGGCGGTGACCTCCATGCACCGGTCCACGTTCAAGGAGGCCAGGAGTTCGCTGGAGGCCTCCTGGAGGACACGTGAGCGGGTCCGCTCGCCGGCCAACTGGTCGCGGGCGAGCCGGAGATCACTGTCGTCGACCAGCCACCAGGACACCGTGCCGTTGGCGCCGCGGCTGGGGAAGGCTTCCACCGTGCGCTCGCCGATGCGGCCCCATGCCACGGCAGGCGGCCCGTCGCCGGCGCCGATCAGGACGTCGGTGTGCGCGTCGGCCAGCCAGGCAGGCACCGTGTCCACCAGCAGCGCGCCGGCCCGCACGCCGTCGAGGAGGGCTCTGGCCTGGTCGTTGCAGAACAGGATGCGGCCCACCGGATTCACCGTCAGCATCGGATGCTGCGGCCGAGGTTCGGGGACCGGTATCGCGTCGCGGGGACCCAACGGCTCCGTGGAGGAGACCATCACACGGGACCCGGGAGGAACGGGCCCCCACCACCCTTCACCGAGAGTCCGGGGACAGCAACCGACACCGAGATCAGAGGACTTGCCCTGTTTCAAGCGCAGCGCAGAGCATTACAGTTTCCATGAGGCAACAGTTGCATGCTCCGGGCGTTCTCGGCAAGCGTCAACCCGCGCGGCCGAACCAGTCCAGGCACACCACGAGGGCGTCGTCGTCCGCGTCGGTGTCCAGGTGCGCCGCCAACTCCTGGAGGATCGCCCGGGGTACCGCGGACGCCGGCAGCAGACGCGCGCTCTGTATCGCACGCGCGAGCATCTTCTCGCCGTACGCCTCCCCCGACCAGGACAGTCCTCCGTAGACACCGTCGCTGACGAACAGCAGGCGGTCACCGGGCAGCACGGAGAACTCCTGCGCCACGTAGTCGGTCTCCTCGAACATCCCCAGGGGCAGCTGGGCCTCGAAGGGGATCTGCTCGACCACCCTGCCCCGCTGACGCCAGAGTTGGGGCGATCCGGCGTCCACCACCCGCACGCGCCCCGTCGCCAGCTCGAAGGAGAGGAGCAGCGTCGAGACGTACTGCTCCCCGCGGTGCTGTGCGTAGAGCGCCTGATCGGCCAGGGCCGCCTGGTCGGCGATGCCGATGCCGGCCCGCCTGGCATTGCGCAGCGCGTTGACGGCGAGGTTCGTCAGGAGCGATGCCGCGATCCCCTCACCCATGCCGTTCGTGATGGTGAGGGTGAGTGTCTCGCTGGTCGCCGCCCAGTCGAAGTTGTCCCCGTGGATGGCGTACGCGGGCTCCAGTTGGGCGCCGATCGCGTACTCCGTGCGGCTGTAGGCCCGCCCCGGCAGCAGCTGCCACTGCATCTCGGCGGCCAGGGTGAGCCTGCTCGCCCGGCGGGCCTGCAAATAGACATCGGTGTCCCGGTCCGCGACGACGATCTCGTGGCCCAGGATCTCCGCGAGGGCGGTGAGCTCCTCCAGGTTCTCCGCAGTGCACTCCTCGTCCGGGACGCGCACGCACAGAATGCCCAGCCGGTCGCCGCGCACGGTCACGGGCAGGAAGAGGTCGACCGCTCCCCCGCCGCCGACGGTGCGGCTGTGCGGGTCCTGGCTCGCGAAGGCGCGGCCCGCGGGGCTGGCGTGCACGGGCAGCGGATCGGTGGTGTACGGGAGTTCCGTCACCGGCTGGAGCACGGTGAGGCTGTAGTCGGCCAGCAACAGGTCGACACTCAGGGCGCCGTAGTACTTGGTCAACGCCGCCCGCACGGTGTCCAGGAGCCCGAACGGCGCGGCGGTTCGGACAGCACGCTCCGCGGCAAGGAAATTCGTCACAGCAGCCTTCTTCGATGGGCAGGCCTGCTGCCGAGGGGAACGTCAACGCACCAGAAATGTTGCCGTACGGCAAACTATTGGCGCAGTCTATCCCGCGCCGGTATCCGCCCGGCACGGAGAATCCCGCGACGCCTCCGTCAGGCCGTGGCCTGCGAAGGCTCCTCCGCGTCCCCGGGGCCCTCGCTCGGCCCGATGTGTGCCGAGGCGGCTCGCTCGAACTGCTCGAGTCCTGCGGCCAGGGTGTGCAGATCGGCCGGCTCCATGGTCTGAAGCACCTCCGCGATCTCCCGCGCACGAGCCGCGCGGAAGTCCTCGAGCACGGCGGCTCCGCGACGGCTCAGCCGCAGGTCGACCTCGCGGCGACTGGTGGTGCTGGCGAGACGCTCGACAAGGCCCGCCGCCTCGAGCCGGTCGCACAGCCGGCTCACCGACGAGGGGCGGGACCCGAGGGCCTCGCCCAGCGCCCGCTGGTTCACCCTCCGCTGCTCCTCGATCACCGCCAGCGCGCGGAACTGCGAGGGCGGGAGCGGGCCCGCCGAAGCGGCCTCCTGGCCACGTCCGTACAGCACGTCGAGCAGTTCCGATACGCGGCAGGCCGTCTCGGCCACCCGCTCAGGGGCGTGGAGGGGCAGTCTCCGGGGCATCCCAGCACCCTCCCAATCAGAGAACGACGTCGGCAATGAGCCTACCCCCGCGCCACGTCGCGGCCGACCCGCCCGTCGCCCCACTCCGCGCTCCTCTTCAACTCCACGAACAGCTTGTCGAGTTGGAGCGGCGCCGCGCCCACGAGCCGGTTATCGTCACTGGAAGTCGGGTCGGACATGACGGGGGGGGCTCGCGTTGGATCACCTGGCAGGAGCGGGCCCAGAAGCGGAACCGGGCCGCGGTCGGCGCGAGCAGGTTGATTCCCGGATCCTGCCTTCCGTGCTGCCCACGGCGCTGCGCGCCTGGCTCGGGCTCGTCGCGGCGCTCTCCGCGCTCGTCGTCGCCGCGATCGGGGTCATGTACGCGGGGCACAGCGAGTCCGGCCGGGTGGACCGGTGGTTCGTCCTGCCGACGGACGACAGTGTGCGGCCGCCGTGGCGTGGTGTGGCGCTGACCGTCGACTTCCTGGGGGAACCCGTGGGCGCGGTGGTGCTGGTGGCGGCCGCCGTGGCGTGGTGTCTGCTGCTGCGCCGCCCTCGCGCGGCGGTGCTCGTGGTCGCCGCGGTCGTCCTGACCGTGGGGGCGGGCACGGTCGTCAAGTCGGTGGTGGGGCGCACCATCCACGGTCCGGGCAACCTGTCCTATCCGAGCGGGCACACCGCCTTCCTCACCGCGCTCGCCCTCGCGGTGGCGCTGGTCGCGGTCGGGCGGCTCGGGCTCGGCAGAGCGGCCGGTGTCCCGCTCGTGTTCGGCGCGGGCCTGGCGGCAGGCGTTGTCATGGGCTGGGCGGAGGTCGCCCTGAGCGCGCACTACCCGACGGACGCGCTCGGCGGCTGGTGCCTCGCCCTCGCGGTGGTGCCCGCCACCGCGTGGCTGGTCGACCGGGTCGCGGACGCCGGCCGACTAGCTCGCGGCTGACGTCAGGCCAGGCGGCGGAACACCGGCTTGACCGGACGTCCCGCCACCCACGGCGTGGGGTCGCCGGCGTCGAGCGCCTTGCGGTACACCGCGCAGGCGTCGGCCACCACATCGATGGTGCGGTCGATGTCGGCGTCGCCGAGCGCGCTGCTCACCACGAACGACGGGGCGAGGACGCCGCCCATGAGGAGCCGGCGCAGGAACAGCGTGCGGTACAGCTGCGAGGGCTGCCCGTTCTCGTCGAGGGTGGCGAAGACGAGGTTGCTCGCACGGCCCTTGACGAGGACGTTCTCGCCGACGCCCATGCTCGACGCGGCCTCGCGCACCCCTGCGGCGAGGCGCTCGCCGAGGGTGTGCAGGCGCGCGGTGATCCCCTCCTCCACGTACGTGCTCTGGACGGCCATCGCCGCCGCCAGGCAGTGCGTCTCCGCGCCGTGGGTCGTGGAGAGGAGAAAGACCCGCTCGCCGCGGTGGCGCAGCCCGCCGTACTCCATCAGCTCGCGGCGACCGGCGAGCGCCGAGACGGCGAAGCCGTTGCCCAGCGCCTTGCCGAAGGTGGAGAGGTCGGGCACGACGCCGTACAGGCCCTGGGCGCCCGCCTCCGACCAGCGCAGGCCGGTGATCATCTCGTCGAAGATCAGTACGCAGCCGTGCCGGTCGGCGAGGTCCCGCAGCCCTTCGAGATAGCCGGGCGGCGGTTCGCGGTGGGCCGCGGGTTCCAGGATCAGACAGGCCACGTCGTCCGCGTACCGGGTGAGGAGCGCCTCCGTTGCGGCGAGGTCCCCGTACGGGAAGGACACCGTGAGGTCGCTGGTCTCCGTCGGGATGCCCGCCGACATGGGGGTGGTGCCGATGAACCAGTCGTCCGTGGAGAAGAACGGGTGGTCGGCGCAGATGGCGACCCGCCCGCGTCCCGTGACGGCGCGCGCCAGGCGCACCGCCGCGGTGGTGACGTCGGAGCCGTTCTTCGCGAACTTCACCATGTCCGCGGTCGGCACGGTGGCCAGGAAGCGTTCCGCGGCCTGGACCTCCACGATGGACGGCCGCACGAAGTTGTTGCCGCGGTCGATCTCCCTGCGCACCGCCTCGTTCACGCGCGGGTGGGCGTGGCCGAGGCTGACCGAGCGAAGGCCGGAGCCGTACTCGATGTAGCGGTTGCCGTCGATGTCCCACACGTGCGCACCGCGTCCGTGGCTGATCACCGGGGCGAGATGTTCGGGGTACTGGTCGTCGCCCTTGGCGTAGGTGTGCGCGCCGCCGGGGATCATGGCGTGCAGCCGGTCGTTGGCCGACCGCGACCGGGGCAGCTGGAACTCCTCGGTGTCCGTCATGTCAACCGCGTCCGGCGTGTTGTCGATGGGCATGCCGGTCTCAACTCCCCTTCTGCTTCAGGACATCGGCGAGGTTCGGCGCCTTCCGGTCGCGCTCGGACATCGAGGTGACCGGCAGCGGCCACGGAATGGCGAGCTCCGGGTCGTCGAAGGCGATCGTCACGTCCTCGGACGGGTCGTGCGGTCGGTCGATGCGGTACGAGGTGTCGGCGGTCTCGGTCAGCGCCTGGAATCCGTGCGCGCACCCCGCCGGGATGTAGAGCGTCACCTGCGTGTCGCCGGACAGCTCGAACGTGGCGCGGTTGCGGTACGTCGAGGAGTCCGGCCGCAGGTCCACGACGACGTCGAAGATCCTCCCGTACGAGCAGCGCACCAGTTTGGCCTCGCCGTCGCCTGAGCGCAGGTGCATGCCGCGCAGTACGCCGCGGACCGAGCGGGAGACGCTGTCCTGGACGAAGGCATGCGGGTCGAGGCCCACCGAGCGGAGCACATCGGCGTCGAAGGTGCGGCAGAAGAAGCCGCGTTCGTCGGCGTACGGCGTGGGTTCGAGCAGGAACGCCCCGGCGATCTCCGGGACTTCGGTCAGTTTCATCGATTCCCCCGGGGTGTGCGGGTCCGGCCGGTGGCCGGGAACAGGGTGTCGGTCAACGCGTTGAACTGGTGGGTGAGGTGCTGTGCGGCTGCCTTGTTCCGCTCCACGAGGGTCTGGCGGAGTTCCGTCGAGCGCTTCTCCAGTTCCCGGAACTGTTCGAGGAGCCGGTCGGCGTCGACCTCGCGCGCCGGATGACAGTAGGACCCGAGGCCCATCCGCTCCATGAGCGCCTCGCTCTTGGCCGCGTAGGTGAGGGCGAGGGTGGGTGTGCCGGACTTCAGGGCGCAGATCAGGTTGTGGTAGCGGGTGGCGACCACGGTGTCGGCGGCCGCCGTCTCCTTCATCAGGTCGTCGAGGGAGGCCGGTTCGGCGGCGGAGACCAGCGGCGAGCCGACCGCGTCGATGATCGCTTCGACGACCGTCGTGTCGCAGTCGTCGCCGGTGAGCAGCCGGACCCGCCGGCCGTCCTCGACGAGGGTGCGGACGAACCGGGTCGTCCCTTCGAGGTAGCGGCGGTGGATCGTCTCGGCACGCGCCCGGTCGTCGTTGCCGCCGTGGAAGTCCATGACGCCGACGCAGACCGTGCCCTCGGCCGCCGTGGCCGCGGGCACCGGCAGGGCGAACGCCAGGTCCGGGTAGACCGCGTCGCGCGCGGTGTTCACGCCCATCGCCCGCATCGCGTCGCGGGACTGGGCGTCGCGGTACGAGCGGTAGGCGGCGAGCCGGGCCGACCAGCGGACGAGGATCCGGGTCGGCCGCACCCGGATCTCGGCGGCGCCCACGCTGACCAGCGCCACCTTCGTGCCGAACAGCCGGCCGCTCGCGCACAGCAGGAACAGCGAGTACGGGAAGCCCCAGGGCCGCAGCGGCAGGGTGGCCTCCAGGACGCCCATTCCGGGCACGATCACCACGTCGTGCCGGCGCACCCAGGCGGCGGTGCGCACGACGTCGACGAGCTTGCCGAGGCCCTTCGTCGCGAGCGCGCCGGCGCGCGACGCGGTCCGGTACTCGCCGCGGTTCCAGTGCAGCCGCGTGGCGGGGATCCCGTAGCGGGCGGTGACGACGTCGGGTCCGCCGCACAGCGCGTCCACGGGCGCGTCCGGGTGCTCGGCGCGCAGGTAGCCGAGGACGGCCTCCAGGGAGCCGTCGTTGCCGAGGTTGCCGGAGCCGAGCAGGCCGAACACCCCGACGCGTGGTCCGGCCGTCATGGGCGCCGCCCCTCGCGGCCGGCGACGAGTTCGTCGAGGGAGACGTCGAGCTGTGTCGGGTCGACCGGCGCCCGGTCCTCGACCCGCTCCCCCGCGCCCGGCCGGGCCCTGCTGGCGGCCCAGGCGGCCAAGTGCCGGTAGCACGCCGCCCGTTCGGCGGAGGACAGCGGGGCCCGCCGGATCGCCGAGACGAAGCCCAGGACGTACTCGGCGAGCAGCCGGGGCGTGGGGTGCAGCACGCCCGCCCGGCGCGGGTCGAGGTTGACGCAGCGGGAGCGCTTGGACGGGTTGGCCCGCTCGGCGCGGGTGGGGTGGTCGCGGCGGAAGTAGAGCAGCTCCGGCACCTGGTGGAAGGGGCCGTGCAGGCCGATCTCGGCGACGAAGGTGCGGTCGGCGTGGTGGTAGCTGTCGTGCGGCTTCACCTTGCGCAGCACGTCGGCGCGGATCACACCGTAGAAGTCGTCGCCGCCGGGTTCGAACAGCATGCTGCGGAAGCGCTCGCTCGCGCGCGGCGAGTCGGTGTTGAGGGTGTACGCGTAGGGGACCTTGACCTTGCCGTCCTCGTCGATGACGGCCTGGTCGGCGTGGGCGAGGATCACCTCGGGGTGTTCGTCGAGCGCGAGGACGCAGCGGCGCAGCAGGTCGCGGGCGTACAGGTCGTCGTGCGACGCCCACTTGAACAGTTCGCCGCGGCACTGGGTGAACACGTAGTTGTGGTTCGGGGCGGCTCCGATGTTGCGGGGCAGCCGGATGTAGCGGATGCGTTCGTCGCGTCCCGCGTAGTCGCGGCAGATGGCCTCGGTGCCGTCGGTCGAGGCGTTGTCCGTGATGACCAGCTCGAAGTCCTCGTAGGTCTGGCCGAGCAGTGCGTCGAGGGACTCGGCGAGGTACTCCTCGCCGTTGTAGACGGGCAGGCCGATGCTCAGTCGGGGCTGGGCACTCATGTGGTCCTCGCTTCGGGGGTGGGGTTGTGGTGGTGCTCGCGCAGCGCGTACCTCAGGTGCAGCCACCACACGGCGGAGCCGGTGACGGTCGCGGCGGCGACGCCCCAGGCGGAGCCGACCGTGCCGCCCGCGGCCGCGCCGCCGAGCCCGCCGCCGACGTAGCAGGCGGAGGCGAACAGTTGGGAGCGCAGGCTGAGCCGGGCCGCGCCGAGCGCGCGCAGTCCGGCGGCGGCGCCGGTGCCGAGCCCCGCGCCCGCGACGCCGAGGGTGACCGGCACGATGAGCTGGGAGGCGGCGCTCCACACGTCGCCGAGCACCAGTTCACCGGCCCGGTCCGGGATCAGGAGCAGCGCCCCGCCCCACAGCAGCGCGGCGCCGGCCTGTCCGCCGCCGAGCAGCAGGCAGAACCTGCCCAGGCGGTGCGGGGCCCGCCGCAGCACCCGGGCCGCCTCGGCGACGGTGACCAGCGAGAGCCCCATCAGGACGGCCATGAACGGGCCGAGCAGCAGCTCGGCGCCGCGCACCACCCCGACCGCGCCGACGCCGACGATGACGCCGAGTCCGTACGCGCGCAGTTGGCTGCCGCCGCTGTTGCTGACGTTCTCGACGAGGTAGCGGGCGCCGAGGTCGCGGTGCTCGCGCAACCAGGTGCGCGCTCCGGTGAGCCGGGGCCCGATGCCGGACTGGAGGCAGCCGTACGCGGCGGCGACCGCGGCGGACCCACCCCAGGCGAGCACGAAGGCGGGCACGCCGCCCACGCGGGCCGCCGCCACCAGGGCGGGGACCAGGGCGACGCACCACACGATGTCATTGACGAACGCCTTGCGCCCGGTGCCCGCGGCGAAGAACGCGAACCGCCAGGAGTCCTGCAACAGCAGCCCCGGCAGGACGATACCGAGGCAGGCGAAGGCGGGCCCGATGCTGCTGCCGACCGCCAGGCCGATCACCAGGGACGCCGCGCCGAGGGCGACGCCGACGCCGAGCGCGGTGCCCGAGCACTGGGCCACCGCCCGACGCCAGGACGCCTCCGGCACGGCGCTGAAGCGCACCATGAGCGGGTCGGTGGCGAGCCCGCGGGAGACGTTGAGCACCACGCCGTACGTCACCCAGGCCAGGCTGAACACGCCGAACGCGGTCACGCCCAGCGAGCGCGCCACGTAGATGCCCACCGCGAAGTTGGACACGCTGGAGGCCGCCTGGTCGGCGAGGCCCCAGGACAGCCGGCCGGCGAGGGCCCGCCTGGCGGATGTCTTCGTCTTCTCCCCCTCGGTGGTCATCGACGTCATGCCTTGACCAGCCCCGCGGCGCCCAGGGCGTCGGCCGCGTCGGCGACGGTGTCGAACGGCAGCCCGGACCGCTCGGCGACATCGAGCAGGCTGTGCTCGCCGTCGGACAGGTTGAGCACCCAGAGCATCGCCATCTGGGCCTGCTTGGTGTCACTGCGCCCACCGAGCGCGTCGTACAGCCCTCGCCGCCCCAACTGCGGTTCCCCGTAAGGACTCTGGTTGAGGTAGCGGCGGTTGCGGTCCAGGACGGCGAACGCCTCGCGGCACACGGCGAGGGTGTCCGCCATCGCCTCCGGGGAGACGAAGTCCAGGTCGTCCGCCGAGGTGTGGTACTCGGGGTAGCCGGCGTACGGGGTGCGGGTCAGCGAGCCCACGCCGAGGTCGAATCCGGGCGAGCAGTACTGCCGCTCGTCGTATCCGTACGGCGTGAACTCCTTGACCTGGTGCGGCCGTTCGGACGCTCTCAGCACGTGTTGCAGCACCCGGTCGATCTCGGCGTCCCCGCGTCTGCTCCGCTTGTACGTGAGGTCGCCCCGGTCCCCCGCGCACGCCAGCACGAGGCCGTGCTTGACGCGCTCGATCCGCTCCTTGTTGCGGGCGAGCCAGGTGATCGCGCCGACGGTGCCGGGCGCGAAGATGAACCGGTAGGTGTAGTACGGCGTGCGCTCGGCCAGCGCGCGGGCCAGGTAGGTGGCCACCGCGATGCCCGCCAGGTTGTCGTTGGCGAGCGAGGGGTGGCACACGTGACAGGAGACGATCACCTCGTCCGGGACCTGACCGGGCACGACGTGCTCGGCGTAGGTGAGGTGGCCGTCCTCCAGGGTGGAGTCCACACACACCTCGTAGTCGCCGTCCGGCAGCGCGTCCAGGGTGTTCTGGGCCAGGCAGAATCCCCAGTCCGGCTTGTAGTAGCTGGTGCGGTACGGCACCAGGTCCGGCTGGTCGGGAAGGGTGTGCAGGTGGGGACGGAGCTCGGACAGCGGCATCGTCGCCGACACCGGGACGCTGTAGCCGAGCACGTGCAGGCTGGACGCCGCGAAGTCGACGACCCGCTTCCCGGACGCGTCGGCGATGTACGCGTCGCGGATGTTCCACTCCTGCGGCACCGTCCAGTCGAGGACCTGGGTGCCGGTCGGCACCTCGTGCACGTCGAGCGGGATGTACTCGCCGACGATGGCCAGGGTGGCGCGCACCCCGTCGCCGGTGATGCTCCGGCAGAGCGGGTACATCCGCTCCACCAGTTCGTGCAGCTGCTCACCTGTCGCGGTCACGGGCGCCACCGCAGGGTGTCGTCGACGGAGCCGGACTCGGATGCCGCGCGCAGCACGGCGAGGCGGGTGAAGCGGTTGTCGAAGGCGTCCTTGGTGAGGCCGAACTTCCGGTAGGCGTCGGCGAGTTCGAGCGCGCCGCGCTTGACGGTCCACTCGCAGTCGAAGCCGGGGATCGCCGAGCGGAAGCGGGCGAAGTCCACGCGGTAGGAGCGCGGGTCGGCGCCGGACTCCCCGGTGATCCGCACCTTCGCGCCCTCCACCGCCTCGGCGACCTGCTCGGCGATCTCGGCGACGGTGACGTTGTTGGTCTCGCTGCCGATGTTGAACGCCCGGTCGTGGACCGCCTCGCGGGGAGCGTCCAGCGCGGCCGTGAAGGCGCGGGCGATGTCGGCGGCGTGCACCAGCGGGCGCCACGGGGTGCCGTCGGACAGCACCAGTACCTCGCCGGAGAGCAGGGCGTGGCCCACGAGGTTGTTCAGCACGATGTCGGCGCGCAGCCGCGGCGAGTAGCCGAAGGCGGTGGCGTTGCGCATGTACACCGGGGTGAAGTCGTCGTCGGCGAGCGCGTGCAGGTCGTCCTCGACGCGCACCTTGGACTCGGCGTAGGGCGTGACGGGGCGCAACGGGGCGTCCTCGCCCACGAGTTCGTCGCCGCCCGCCGCGCCGTACACCGAGCACGTGGAGGCGTAGAGGAAGCGCTTGACGCCGGCCTCGCGGGCGAGGCGGGCCAGGTGGACGGAGGCGTGGTGGTTGATGTCGTACGTGAGCTGCGGTGCGAGGGAGCCGAGCGGGTCGTTGGAGAGCGCGGCGAGATGGATCACCGCGTCGACGCCCGCCACGTGCTCGGCGGTGACGTCGCGCAGGTCGACCCGGTGCCCCTGCGGGTCGTCGGGGGTCGGGCCGAGGACGCAGTCGGCGAACAGGCCGGAGTCGAGGCCGACGACGTCGTGTCCCGCGGCCCGCAGGACCGGGGCCATCACGGTGCCCAGGTAGCCCTGGTGTCCGGTCAGTAGTACGCGCAAGGTTCAATCCCCCAGGGTGGGGGCGCCCGGTGTGCGGGCGCCCAGGTCGAGCGTGAGTTTGGTGACGGCGAACGCCTCTGCGTAGCGCTCGTGGCATTCGATGCCGCGGATCCGGGCGAGGCCGAGGAAGGCCTCGCGGTCGTACCAGGGGCGGTGGCGCTGCGAGCCGTAGTGCTCCTGAAGCAGCCGCACCTTGTCCTCGGCGGTCTCGGGTGCCAGCGGCTGGTACGCGGACATCCGGCCGAGGTCGCCGTCCCACTTGACGATCTCGTAGCCGAGCACGAGGTGGTCGCGGAAGGCGGTCGGCATCAGCTGGGCGAGGCCGCGGTGGTCCTGGTGCGCGTCGTCGGCGCGCGGGGCGAGGACGAGGTCCGGGTCGCCCTGCATGCGCAGTTCCTCGACGGCGGACTTGGCCTCCTCCCAGTGCGCGGGCAGCCGTCCGTCGGGCAGCTTGTGCACGGTCAGGCGCAGATCGGCGCCCGGGCAGAAGGCGGCGAGCGCGGCCCGCTCCTCCTGCTCGCGCTCGGTGCCGCCGCCGGTCAGGACGAGCGCGTCGACGCGCAGGCCCGGCCGGGCCCGGCACAGCGTGAGCAGCGTGCCGCCCGCGCCGATGGCGATGTCGTCGCAGTGCGCGCCCACGGCGACGATCCGGTCCGGGCGACCGGTCGCGAGCCGGATCACGCGCCCACCCCCACGCCGTCCCGCTCCCACACGGCCCACGGGCGGTCGCCGCGCGCGTAGCCCGCGTCGAGCGCGGCGCGCTCCTTGACGGTGTCGGTGGGCTTCCAGAAGCCGCGGTGCTGGTGCGCCACGAGGCGGCCCTCCTTGGCGAGGCCCGCGCAGCCGTCGGCGACCAGGTCCCCGCTCTCGGGTATGTGGTCGAAGACCTCCTGGCGGAGCACGAAGTAGCCGCCGTTCTCCCACAGCGGCATGTCACTGACCGCGGTGATGCCGCCGACCAGGCCGTCCTCGCCGAGGTCCACGCAGTGGAACGAGGACTGCGGCGGCACGACCATCATCGACGCGCCCGCGTCGCGCCGGGCGAACCGGTCGACCATCTCGTCGAGCGGAGCGTCGGTGAGCACGTCGGCGTAGTTGGCGAGGAACATCTCGTCGCCGTCGAGGTGGTGGCGCACCCGGCGCAGCCGCTCCCCGATCGGGGACTCGATGCCGGTCTGCGCGAACGTGATCGTCCAGTCGGCGATGTCGTTCGACAGCAACTCGGCGCGGCCGCCCCGGAGCACGAAGTCGTTGGACGTCGTCTCCTCGTAGTTGAGGAAGAAGTCCTTGATGTGGTGCGCGCCGTAGCCGAGGCACAGGATGAACTCCTTGTGCCCGTAGTGCGCGTAGTAGCGCATCACATGCCAGATCAGCGGCCTGGGGCCGACCATCGCCATCGGCTTGGGCACGTCGTCCGCGGCGCCGCTGCGCATCCGCATCCCGTAGCCGCCGCAGAACAGAACGACCTTCATGACGTCACCTCGACAACGCTGGGTTCGACAACACTCAGTTCCGGGATGGGAAAGACGAGGCGGCCGCCCCACTCGTGCACGAACGCCAGCTGCTCGGTCAGCTCGGTGCGCAGGTTCCACGGCAGGACCAGGACGTAGTCCGGCTTGTCCTCGGCGATCCGCTCGGGCGGCAGGATCGGGATGCGGGTGCCCGGGGTGAACCGGCCGTGCTTGTAGGGGTTGCGGTCGACCGTGTAGGCGAGCAGGTCGGGGCGGATGCCGCAGTGGTTGAGCAGCGTGTTGCCCTTGCCCGGAGCGCCGTAGCCGACGACCGTCCTGCCCTCCTCCGCCGCTGCGATCAGGAACTTGAGGAGGTCGCGGCGGACCTTGGCCACCCGGGCGGAGAACTCGGTGTACCCGGACAGCTCCTGGAGCCCTGCCGCCTTCTCGCGCGCGAGCACGTCGGCGACGCGCTGCGAGGGCTCCCCCGCGACCTCGGCGGGCCGCGCCCACAGCCGGATCGAGCCGCCGTGCGTGGGCAGCAGCTCGACGTCCACGAGGGCGAGTCCGCCGCTGGCGAGCGCGCGGATCGCGGAGGCGACCGTGTAGTACTGGAAGTGCTCGTGGTAGATCGTGTCGTACTGGTTCTCCTCGATCAGCGTCAGCAGGTGCTGCACCTCGATGGAGACCCAGCCGTCGTCCGCGACCAGGGCGCGCAGGCCCTGGGTGAAGCCGACGACGTCGGGGATGTGCGCGTACACGTTGTTGGCCGCGACCAGGTTCGCCGGGCCGTGCTCGGCGCGGACGGCGGCGCCGGTCTCGGGCGAGAGGAACGCGGTGAGCGTGGGCACGCCCGCCTCGCGCGCCGCGGCGCCCACGTTGACCGACGGCTCGATGCCCAGGCAGCGGATCCCCCGGTCCACCACGTGCTTGAGCAGATAGCCGTCGTTGCTCGCGACCTCGACCACGAAGGCGTCGGCGCCGAGGCCCGCGCGCTCCACCGCGTCGGCGACGTAGGTGCGCGCGTGCTCCACCCAGGACGTCGAGAACGACGAGAAGTACGCGTACTCCTTGAACGTGTCCTCGGGCGTGATCAGCGGCGGGATCTGCGCCAGCCAGCAGTCGGTGCACACCCTCAGGTGCAGCGGGAACGCGGGCTCGGGCGCGTCCAGCTGGTCCGCGGCGAGGAAGCTCTCGCACGGCGGTGTCGCCCCCAGATCGACGACGCTCGCCAGCGTCGCCGAGCCGCAGAGTCGGCACTGTGTCATTTATTGCCCCCCATTGATTCCGTCCCCCATGTGTTGCCTTGTTCCGACCGGCCCGCGATCGCGGAGCGGTACTCCTCTTCCAGGCGCGCGAGCCCGACGGCCGGGCTGAAGCCCTGCTCGTAGCGGAGCCGGGCCGCGCGGCCCATGTCCCGGTTGGCGGCCGGCTCGGCCGTGATCCGGCGCAGACAGGACGCGAGCGAGGTGCGCTCGCCGGGCCGGTGCAGCAGCCCCGTCTCCCCGTCCTCGACCAGCTCGACGAAGGCGCCGTGCCCGGAGGCGACGGCCGGGACCCCTGCCGCCATCGCCTCCGCGACCACCAGCCCGAACGTCTCCGGGGCCAGCGAGGGCGCCACCACGGCGACCGACCGGGCGACGGCCTTGCGGACCTCGTCCGGGTCGAGCAGGCCGACGTAGCGCACGTCGTCCCGGCCCTGCGCCCAGGCGCGCACCTCGGGCTCCAGCGGCCCCGCCCCGGCGAACACGAGCGGCACACCCACCCCGCCCTCCGCGGCGATCATGTCCCAGGCGGCCATCAGCACCCGGACGCCCTTGGCCTCCGCGAGCCGGCCGAGGAACAGCAGCTGCTCGCCGTCGCCCTCGCGGCCGATCCCCGGGTCGGGCACGAAGTTGTGCTTCACCGTCAGCAGTTCGGCCGGCATTCCGGAACGCACCAGGACGTCGCGCTGCGCCCCGGAGATGCAGAAGAACCGCTCGACGCCCGACCACCAACGACGCCGGTTGACCGTCAGGTTGACCGCGAGCGGCACCGTCGCGAGGCGGGAACCCCGGTAGCAGCCGTGCCGGACGGCGGGCAGCGGCAGCGCCGAGCCGACGCAGTCCGTGCACAGCCGGCCGTCCCGTTGCAGGGTGCCGGGCGGGCACACCTGGTAGTAGTTGTGCAGCGTGGCGACGGCGGGCACCCCGGCGTCCGCGCAGGCCGCGAGGACCGAGGGCGACAGCAGCGGGAAGACGTTGTGGACGTGCACCACGTCGGGGCGGTCGGCCAGGAGCCGGGCGGTCAACTCCTTGCGGACCGCCGGGTTCCACGGTACGAGCAGCGGCACGGCGACCTTGCCGAGCAGCGAGCGGCCCGCGATGTCGTCGCTGCGCCGCTCGAACATCTCGACCCGGTGGCCCGCCGCGCGCAGCAGCGCGGCCTCCTCCGCGACGACCCGGTTCTCACCGCTCGGCTGTCCCGAGGAGTAGTGGTTGTGCACCACGAGAACGTGCATGGTCAGCTCACCTCCCGTTCCCGGGCCCAGCGCGGGATACGGCGTCGGGGCACCGAAGGCGCCAGGAACGGTGTGGCCTCGGCGGGCGTCGCCAAGAGCGAGGCGGCCAGGGCCAGATGCAGCAGATACGGCGAGGCGTCGCCCAGGCCCGCCTCGGTGTACGACGAGAGCACGACATAGCTGATCAGGAAGATCGCGCAGGCCCGCTGGAGCGACGGTGGCCGCAGCAGGGCGACGCCGCCGAGGACGAGGAGGACGGATGCGACGAGGGCGACCCCGATCAGGCCCTGTTCGTTGTAGACGGCCAGCCAGCTGTTGTCGATCGGCAGGCCGCCGAACGACTTGTCGCCCAGGCCGGTGCCGAGGAACTGCTCAACGGTGGTCCGGGGCGCCGCGAGCAGCGCGTCCCAGACCTTGGCCCGGCCGGTGAGGCTGGTGAAGTACTCCTTGTTCTGGCCGCGCAGGAACCACGCCTGGACCGCGGAGGCGAAGCCCACCCCGGCGACCGTCACCACCAGCACCGACCATCCGAAGAAGCGGCGGGCCGCGGCGCTGGTGAGCAGGAGCGAGCAGATCGCCAGGGCGAGCCCGGCGAGCAGTCCGACCGTCGCCGTGCGGGTGTGGGTGAGCGCGAGCAGCACGAGGCACGGGACGATGACCACCACCGCGCTCGTCCGGTCGATCCGGCGGCCGACCAGGAGCAGCACGGTCAGCCCGATGATCACGGCCGTGTACTGGCCGATCTGCGGCGGGGTGAGCGGCCACAGCGCGCCGACGAGCCGCCCGCCGTACAGCTCGGGCATGGCGGCGCCCGGGGAGATGGCCAGGCCCGCGACCACCGTCACCAAGATCCCGAAGTACATCCGGATGTGGTAGCGGACGAAGGTCAGGCTGCCGTCCCACCAGCAGCTCAGCAGCCACAGGGTGCCGATGAACAGCGCGAGGCGGGCGCAGCGGAACAGCCCGCCGGGGCCGACCCCGAGGCTGGAGATCAGGCTGGGCACGAGCAGCAGGGTCAGCAGGAAGACGAAGGCGCTCGGCCTGATCCGCAGCCGCGTGTTGAGCGCGAGCGCCAGTGCGAAGGCGACACCGAGCGAGCCCATGGTGACCAGCTGGATGACGGAGCGCGGCAGCGGGAAGATGGTCTTCGCTCCGGCGGAGCCCATCGTGTTGATGCCGAGCAGCAGCCAGACGATGCCGACGGCCTTCGGTGGGGCGAGCCTGCCCTGTTCCTCCATCTCAGCCACCGGCCTTCCGGTGGAAGGTGCTGCCCGCGTCCTGCTTGTACGGCGCCTCCTGCCAGTCCTCGCGGTCGACGACCTTGCTCATGTCCTCGACCACGAAGGTCCACGGACCGCGGTAGGTGTTGTCGTGCCAGCGGTTGTGCTGCTTGCGGGTGATGGCCTCGGCGACCCGCGTGCCCTGGTAGGGCGACCACTTCGGATAGGTGCCGTAGACGGAGAGGACCCCCATGCGGCCGCACTTGTCCGTGCACTTGACGACGTCGGTGTCGAGGACGAAACGGTTGTCGTGGATGTCGACGCGCTGGGTCTTCCACCGGCAGTCGTCGTAGAGCGGCTTCTTCGCGATCGCCGGCCGCGCGCAGCGCTTGACGTCCTTGACCAGCAGCGTGCACTCACCGGTCGAGGTGTTGGCGGGGCTGTTGCAGAACCGGTTGGAGTTCTCCCACAGGGTGATGCCGTTCCAGTTGTTCTCCATCAGGTTGCGGTAGATCTCTAGCTTGTCGGTGCGGGCCTTGACCCGTGGTTCGCCGCCGGCCTCGGAGACGTAGATGGTCCCGTACGGGAAGCTGTCGCCGCGCTCGGCCGGTTTGCCGCCGCTGACCCAGTTGTTGCGCCGCATGGTGTTGTCGCGGATGACCGCGTTGTAGCTGGTCTCGTACATCAGGGCGGCGCCGTCGTTGGCCTCGATCAGGTTCTTCTCGATGCGGAAGTCGTTGTTGTTGTTGTCGGCCCAGATCCCGACGCCGCGGTTGTCGTGCACCCAGTTGCCGCGGATGTCGGCGCCGTTGACGGCCCAGAACTTCATGCCGCCGGTGCAGCCGCAGCCGGGCTGTTTCTTCTCCCAGTCGTCGGTGTTGTTGCCGACGACCTCGTTGTCCTCGATCACCAGGCCGCGGGCCGTGTCGCCGTCCTTGTAGCCGTTGACGCCGTACTGCCCGTTCTCGCGCAGGCAGTTGGAGCGGATCTTCTGGTGCGCGCCGGTCATCATTCCGGCGCCCGCGTTGTGCTGGATCGTCGAGTGCTCGATCTCCCAGCCGTCGGCCGAACCGTGGTTGACGACGCCCTCGTTCTGCGGCGGGACGAAGCGCTCCACCGTCAGATAGCGGATGACGACGTCACGGGCGTGGCCGCCGAAGGCGTACTGGTTGACCTTGCGGCCGTCGAGCACCGCGCCGGGCGCGCCGAGGTAGCGGTTGCCCGACTTGGGGATGATCTGGGCGTAGCGCGCCGACTCGAGCCGGTGCTTGCCGGGACGCAGCCAGAACGTGGTGCCCGCCGGGTTACTCTTGGTCTTCTCCGCCAGGTCGTTGACCTTCTTCGGGTCGACCGTGACCGCGCCCTTCGGCGCCTTCTCCGGGCCGCCCGACGGCTTGTCGCAGACGCGGGCCACGGCCGTCCGGGCTCCCTGCCTCGACGGCGAGGCGGACGCCTTCGATCCGGCGTCCGACGTGCTCGTACAGCCCGTCGCCGCGAGCACGACCAGCGTCAGCGGTGCCGCCGGCCACGCCCAGTGCCGCCATGTGATACCCACGTCTTCCCTCCCCCCTAGCCCAGGAACCTGAGCACGGTGGTGAACTCCCCCGTGCCGTCGGCGTGTCCGCTGCCGATCAGCGCGGTGGCGGGTTCCTTGCGTCCGAATCCGGCGGAGTACCAGCCCATCGGCGGCGCGCTCTCGCCGCGGTGCGCCCGCCAGGACAGCCCCTCGGGCAGGTCGAGTTCGGCGGAGCGGTCCTCGCCGTCGCGCGTCCAGGTCAGCAGGGCCCGGTTTCCCGACAGCTCCGCGGTGACCTCCGGTCCGAGATGGAACGCCAGGCGCGCGTCGCGGCGCGGCCCGCTCACCACGTCGACAATCCTCAACTCGTCGGAGCCCGCGCCGAGTTCCACCCGGCGGCGGTGGACGGAGGGCCCGTAGCCGTCGTGTTCGGCGAGCCAGCGGTCCGGGCCGAACTCCAGCACGCGGGTGCGCGCGTGCCGGGTCCACAGGAACGGGCCGCCGGACTCGGACTGGTCGGCCCCGTCCAGCTCCAGGGTGTTGTGACCGGCCGTCGACCGGAAGTAGCTCCGCCACTCGGGCTGGCCGTGATAGCAGTACGTCCCCGGGTCGGCGAGCACGTCGACGCCGTCGTGGCGCACCTCCACGGACAGCGCGTCCGCGTGGGCGTGCGCGGCGATGGACAGGAAGCCGTGCGGTCCGCCGTCGCAGCGGCACCAGATCTCGCCCGACGTCCCGGTGCCGCGCAGGATGGTGAGCCCCGCGTCCGCGAAGTGCGCGGCCCGGCCGGCCGGGCGCCGCACCTTGAGCCCCGCGGGCTTGATCAGCGCGGCGAGCAGCGGGGTGCGCACATCGGTGCCGGTGACCTCCGGCCACCAGTCGAGGCGGCCGAACACGGCGTCCCCGGTGGCGAGGAGCGAGCCCCAGCGGTCGGTGCCGGGGCCGTCCAGGACCAGTCCGTGTCCGTCGTCCGCGTCGCCCTGGCGCGGCGGCCGCAGCCGGTTGTCGACGACGGCCGCGAGCGCGTCCGTCATGCGCAGCAGCACGATCCGTACGGTCGCGGGCAGCGGCACCCCGGCCGCGTCCGCCTCGGCGACCGCCGCAAGGCCCAGCTCCAGAACGAGGCCGTGGTACTCGGTGGCCAGTTCGCGGTTGAGCCCGGACAGGAAGGTGTTGCTGCGCAGGTGCCGTTCCAGCGAGGTGAGGGCGTCGGTACGCCACCGCTGCGACGACGGGAACCAGTCGAACGCGCAGGACGCCGCGAACTGCCCGGCGGCCTCGGCGATGACATGGTTGTTCGCCGACGAGCCCCGGCTCGGGAAGGCGGCGAGCCAGCGCTGGTGGTGCCAGATCTGGTGGACGGCCGCCGGGTTGTCCTCGAACAGGTCGTGCACGCCCTGCCAGCCGTCGAGCAGCCGGCGGATCCACACCCAGGACAGCAGCCGGATGCCCAGCTCGATGCCGCTGATCCAGTGGACGCCGCGCAGCGGCGGGTTGGCCGCCCACCACGAGCGCAGGTGCTCGGCGACGCGCTCGGCGTACCGCTCGTCCCCGGTGACGGCGTAGGCCGCGGCGAGCCGGGTGAGGTACTGGTGCCTGGACGGCTCCCAGATCTGCTTGATGTCGCCGACCGTCTCCTCGTCCCGGTACGGCAGGCCGAACGCATAGCCGAACGGCGCCCGGCGGCCGGTCTTCGGGTCGTACCACCAGTCAGGATCGACCAGGTCGTCGCGGACCACGCCGAAGAACTCGGCGTGCCCGTACATCAGCCGGTCGGCCTCCGCGATCAGGCGCTTCGCGGCGTCCGGCGGCACCGCGGCGAGCGCCCCTTCGGGCAGCACCGAGGTGAACCGGGCGCCGGTGACGCTCGGGGGCGTGGGCCGCGCGGTGCGCCAGCGGCGCCTGCGCACCGTGTCGCCCACCCGTCCTGCGACCTCCTGCGGCCCCATCCGGGACAGGCGCCGCAGGTACCAGCCCGCGCTCATGGTCATCGCGGCCCCGCCAAGGTGACGGGCGCGCCGCCGGCCAGGCCGGTCTGCACGGCGAGGGTGGCCGCCGTGGTGGCGACGAGGGACTCCAGCGGCACGGGCATCGGGCCGCCGGTGCGCACGGCCTTGATGAACGAGGCCAGTTCGGCGTTCTGGCCCTTGTCGCGGGCCTTGGGGAGCCGGGAGCTGACCCACCGCTTGGGGCCGTAGACCGAGGCGCGGACGAAGTCGTCGAGGCGCAGCGCCCTGCCGTCCGCGACCAGGTCGAGGGTCTCCTTCGGGAAGGCCGCGGGTCCTGTGGTGACGTAGGCGATGGTGGCGGTGGACCCGTCCGGGTAGCGCAGGACGACCTGGAGGTCCTCGTTGCCGGGCGTGGCGGTCGCGTGCACGGATACCGGGTCGGCGTCGAGCAGCCAGCTCGCCGTGTCGATGAAGTGGCCGCCCTCACCGGCGAACCGGGAGCCCTCGGTGCCCTGCTGGAGGTACCAGCTGCCGTGGTCGAGACGGCCCGCGTTGACCAGGTAGCGCAGGTGCGCCGGGCCGTTGCGGGTGCCGAAGCGCTGCTTGGCCTCGCGCAGCAGCGGGGCGAAGCGGCGGTTGAAGCCCACCTGGAGGCGGTCGTTGCCGGACTCCTCCACCGTCGCGAGGACGCTCGCCAGCTCGTCCTCGCTGAGCGCGAGGGGCTTTTCCACGAACACGGTCTTGCCCGCGAGCAGCGCCTGCCGGGTCAGGTCGGCGTGCGAGCTGTGCCGGGTGACGACGAAGACCGCGTCGATGGACTTGTCGCCGAGCACGGCGTCGAGGTCGGTGGTCGCCTGCGCGAAGCCGAACTTGCGCTGGGCGTTGGCCGCCGAGAGCGCCGTCGTGGTGACGACGGTCGCCAGCTCGACGCCCTCGCGCCCGGTGAGGTGCGGCAGCAGCATCGACGTCGCGTAGTTGCCCGCGCCGACGAACGCGAGGCGCACCGGCGTCCTGGCGGCCCGCACCTGGCCCGGGCGCACCGTCACCGCGGGCACGGCCACCTCGGGCGCCGCGGCCTCCACCTCCTGCTGCGGGTAGCGGAACAGCGCGGTGACGGCCTTGAGTTCACCGTCTTTCAGGCGCTGGTACGTCTCGACGGCGTCGTCGAAGTCGGCGACGTGGGTGATCAGCGGTTCCACGTCGACGCGGCCGCGGGCCATGAGGTCCAGGAAGCACGCCAGGTTGCGGCGCTCGGTCCAGCGGACGTAGCCGATCGGGTAGTCCCGCCCCTCCAGTTCGTACGACGGGTCGTAGCGGCCGGGACCGTAGGAGCGGGAGAACCGGACGTCCAGCTCCTTCTCGTAGTACGCGTTCCACGGCAGGTCGAGGCGGCATTTGCCGATGTCGACGACGCGGCCGCGGTCCCTGCACAGCTTGGCGGCCAGCTCGACGGGTCCGTTGCTGGAGCCGCCGGCCGCCAGATACACCTGGTCCACGCCGTGGCCGTCGGTGAGTTCGACGACGGCCGTGGTGACGGCGGCGGACTCCGGGTCGCCGCAGGCCTCGGCGCCCTGGCGTTCGGCGAGTGCGCAGCGCTCCGGGTCGGGGTCGACGCCGACGACGCGGACGCCGGAGGCGGCGAGGAGCTGCACCACGAGCTGCCCGATCAGGCCGAGGCCGATGACGAGGGCCGACTCGCCGAGCTGCGGCTCGCCCTGGCGCACGCCCTGAAGGGCGATCGAGCCGACGGTGCCGAAGGCGGCGTGCCGGGGCGCGAGACCGTCCGGCAGCGGGGCGTAGAGGTTCTTGGGCACCCAGTTGAGCTCGGCGTGCAGCGCGTGCTCGTTGCCCGCGCAGGCCACCAGGTCGCCGACCTTCACGTCGTCGATCCCGGCGCCGACCTGCTCGACGGTCCCGCACAGCGAGTAGCCGAGCGGCGTGTAGGAGTCGAGCTTGCCCATCACCTTGCGGTAGGTGGCGGGCACCCCGTTCGTGGCCACGGACTGCATGACCTTGGCCACCTGGTCGGGGCGTGAGCGGGCCTTGCCGAGCATCGACATGCCCGCCTCGGACACCTTCATCATCTCGGTGCCCGTGGAGATCAGCGAGTACGCGGTGCGCACCAGGACGCCACCGGGCTTGCACCCGGGCACCGGCACGTCGAGCACGGCCAACTCGCCGCTCTTGTAGTTCTGAACAACTTGCTTCACCCGAACTCCTCTGAATTCCTAAGCCGTCAAACGAGTGCTCTGGCCGGACCCAGAGGTCGCGTCGCGATACCAGTACTCGAGAGTCAGTACGTGCCACAGATGCTTGGAGTAGTCGCTCTGCCCGGCGGCGTCCGCCGCCGCGAGCCGTTGCAGCGCGTCGCGGCGCAGGAACCCGGAGCGGACCAGCTCGCCGTCGTTGATCACCTCGCGCACCAGGGGCGCCAGGTCCCGGCTCATCCAGGCCCGCAACGGGGCGCTGAACAGACCCTTGGGCCGGTAGACGATCTCCCGGGGCAGGATCGAGGTGGCCGCCTCCTTGAGCACGGCCTTGCCCTGCCGACCGACGATCTTGCGGTCTCCGGGGAAGGCGAACGCCGCCTTGACGACCTCGACGTCGACGTAGGGCACGCGCACCTCGGTGGAGGCGGCCATGCTGGAGCGGTCCGTGTACGTCAGGTTGAGGCCCGGCAGGAACATCCGGGCGTCGCCCAGGCACATGCGGTTGACGAAGTCGTCGAGGTCGTTGTCCTCGTAGACGTCCGCGTGCTCGGTCAGCACGTCGTCGACCGTGTCCGCGAGGTCCGGGTCGAGCAGCGCGAGCAGCTCCTGCTGGTCGTACATGGTGTAGCTGCGCCGGAACGCGGTCTCCTCCGGCAGGTCGGCGAAGGACAGGAACCGCTTCGCGAAGCGCACCGAACGGAAGCCGCGCCGCGACGTGGCGACCGGCAGCCGGTCGACGGCGGCGGCCACTCCGCGCCGCAGCGGCCGGGGCACGCGCTGGTAGCGCAGCGCGATCATGTTGGCGAGGTGCTTGCGGTAGCCGGCGAACAGTTCGTCGGCGCCCATTCCCGAGAGCATCACCTTGACGCCCGCCTCGCGGGCGGCCTGGCAGATCAGGTACGTGTTGATCGCGGCGGGGTCGCCGATCGGCTCGTCCAGCGCGTACGTCATCTGCGGCAGCAGGTCCAGAACGTTCGGCGCGATCTCGATCTCGTGCAGGTCGACGCCGAACCGCCGGGCGACCTGCCGGGCGTAGCGCAGATCGTCGGGCATCGCCTCGAACTTGGCGTCCTCGGCGCGGAATCCGATGGTGTAGGCGGAGATCCCCGGCTGGTGGCGGGCCGCGAGCGCGGTCAGGTAGCTGGAGTCGAGGCCGCCGGAGAGGAAGGTCGCCACGGGCACGTCGGACATCAGGTGCCGCTTGGTCGACTCCTCGACGATGGCGGCCAGGTCCGGCTGTTCGCCGTTGCGGGCCCGCTCGCGGCCCTCGCTGGCGACGTCCTTCAGGTTCCAGTACTGGCCGCGCTCCACCCGTCCGTCGGGCCGGAATCTCATCCAGCTGCCCGGCGGGAGCTTCTCCGCCTCCTGGTACGCGCAGCGCGAGTCGGGCACCCAGTAGTACAGCAGGGATGCCACCAGGGCCGACGGGTCCGGGCGCAGGTCCGTCACGGCCGCGAGCGCCTTGAGTTCGGAGGCGAACACCAGGCCGCCGCCGCGCCGCAGCAGGAAGAGCGGCTTGATGCCCAACTGGTCGCGTGCGAGGACCAGTTCACCGGTGCGCTCGTCGAAGATCCCGAACGCGAACATGCCGCGCAGCCGGGGCAGGCAGTCCGTGCCCCAGCGCCGCCAAGCCTCCAGCAGCACCTCGGTGTCGGAGGTGCCGCGGAAGCGGGCCCCGGCGCCCTCCAGTTCCGTACGGAGTTCGGGCGCGTTGTAGAGCTCGCCGTTGTAGGTCAGGGCGAGGCCGTCCGAGACCATCGGCTGGGCGCCGGTCTCGGACAGGTCGATGATGGACAGACGGCGGTGCCCGAGCTGGACCTCGCCGTCACCGGCGGGGTGGCCGTAGCGGCCGGCCCCGTCGGGACCGCGGTGGGCGAGGGTGTCGGTGAGCCGGTCGGTCACGACCTTCCCGTCCGGCCACCGGTAGGTGCCTGCGATGCCACACATGTACTTACCGAGCCTCCTGGTCGTTGTCCGCGCCCCTGGCGGCCCACGCGGGCTTGCGCTCCGTGCGCCGCGGGCCCGACCCGTTGTGCCGGGCCGGCCGTTCGCCCCTGCCGCGCAGGGCGGTGTGCAGCCCGTCCCAGAGCGTGCCGTCGGTCCTGTCGCGCGGATCGGGGTCGATCAACACCACGCCGAGCACCGGGATGCGCTGCTCGGCGAGCTGCCGCGCCACGGTGTGCAGCCATGCGGCGCTGCCGTGCCCGGCCCGTACGACGAGCACGGTCTGGGTGCCGAGGTACTGGAGGTCGGTCCACGCCGTGCCGGGCGCCACGGAGCCGACGCCGATGCGGCGGTCCTGGGGCGACAGGGACGCGACGTGCTCGCTGCCGACGACCCTGGGGCCGCCCTGCTGCGGGCGGTGTTCGGCGAGCTCCGGTCCCGGGAGGCCGTCGATGACGGCCACAGGGCCCTCCGCCGCCAGCGCCCCCGCGAGGTCCAGGGCGATCGCGCTCGTGGTGCGCGCACAGCCCAGTTCGAGGAGCGACAGCGGTTCCGCGGAGCCGTGCACCGTGCGGGCGAGGGTCGCGGTGAGGCGCTCGCGGGTCGCCCGGGTGACCTTGCGCCGCCAGGGCCCGGAGCGCCGGGGCAGCTCCGCGATGACGGAGGCGCCCAGGTTCGCCGAGATGTCCCTGCGCAGCACGGGGCGGTCCGCGACCACCGCGCCGACCGCGGACAGGGCGAGCCCGAGGACGAGGCCGAGGACCAGGCCGATCCCCGCGTTGGTGGCGGTCGTCTTGGGCAGCGAGTGCCGCACCGCGCGCGGGGCGTCCACGATCTGCGTACCGGCGACGACTTTGGGAGTGCCGGTGCGGGCCTCGGCGGCGCGCTGGTCGAAGTCGGCGATCCGCGAGTTGAGTTCGGCGCGGCGGGCGAAGAGCGTCTCGGTGCCGGCGGCCGACTCTCCGGCATTGTCGTCCGGTGCCCGGTCGCCGATCTCCTTGTTGACCCGGGCCAGTTCCTCGCGCATGCGGTCGCGCTGGTCGAGCAGGGCCTGGGACTCGGCCTTGGCCGCCGCCCGCATCCGGCGCACGTGGTCGGCGACGAACGCGTCGGCGAGCGCCTTGGCCCGGTCGACCGCCAGCGCCTCGCTGTCGGCCGACACGTCGATCTGGAGCACGTTGTTGGTCAGGCCGGTGCCCCGGTAGTCCTGCATGAAGTCCGCGGGGTTCTCCCCGGACTTGAGGGTTCGCAGGGCGTCCTTGGCGATGCGGGTGGTGCCCAGCACCTCGATGTCGGTGCGGATCAGTGTTCCCGTGTCGTTCGGCTGGTCCTCCTGGTGCGCGACCAGCACCTTGGTCACCGCGCTCGGCGGGGGCGGCAGCAGGATCGCCACCGCCGCGCCGATCACGAGGCCGAGCAGTGCCAGGGCACCCCACAGGCGGCGGCGCCTGCGCACCGCGACCACCAGCGCGTGCAGGTCGAGCAGCGGGGTGCCCGCCGCCGACTCCGAAGTCCTGTTCGTCGTCACGCCGAGCCTCCCGTCGCGTGGCCGCGCACGGCGAGCGCGGGAGTGGCATGGTCCGGCGGTTCCCCTGCCGGGCCCGCGGGGCGGACCCTGACCGGTCCCGCGACGACGATGCCGACGATCTCGTGCCTGGCGTCCGCGCAGGCCTCGGCGACGCCGGTGAGCTCCTCCGCGGTCCAGCTGCCCGCGCTGAGGACGACGACGGCACCGGATTCGGTGCCCCGGTCGGGCACGATCGGCCGGTCCACGGGGACCACGACCACGCGCAGCACCGGGTCGCCCTTGGCCTCGGCGACGAGCTGGCCCGCGGCCCGCAGGGCGAGCTCGTCGCCGTCCGGGACGACGACCAGCAGGCGCCGGGGCGCGGGCAGTTGGGCGCGGAGGCGGCCGCACACCCGCCGGTAGCGGGTGCGCCGCGCGGCCTCGTCGCCGGAGCGCTGCGGGGCGGGGACGTCCCACCGGGTGTCGGTGCCGAGCAGCCGGCGCAGTGCGGCGCGCGGGCCGCCTCCCTGGGACGTCTGCGCCCGCTGTTCCCCGGGCACGTCGACGGCGCCGAGGAGCGTCGAGCCGAGCGCGGAGGCGATCTCCTGCTCGGTGCGCAGCCGGCGGTTGATCCGGGCCGCCGTCAGGTGACCGATGATCGAGCACAGGAGGAACAACAGTGCCCCGGCGACGATGAGTTGCACGCGCGTCGGCGGCGACTGCCCGGTCGGGCGGGCGGCGGGGCCCATGACGACCATGCTCGCCTTGTCCGTCGCCGGGTCGGCCTCCTCCAGCTTCTTCATGGCCGCCTCCAGCGAGTTGCGCAGGTTCTCCAGCGCCGTACGGGCCTGCACACCCTCGACCGTCCGGCCCGGGTCGGCCCCACGGGCCAGTTCGGTGATCCGGCGGTTGGTCTCCTGCACCTTCTTGCGCAGCGCCTCGGGTCCCGCGGCCGCGTCGGCGTTGGTCGCGCCACCCTCGATCCGCGCGGAGAACGCGACGAACTGCTGGGCCACCCGGTCGGTGAGCTGCTGTGCGCGCTTCGGGCTCTCTGCCGTGCCCGAGATCGTGATGATGTTGCCGTCGGCGGCCTTGGCGGCCACGCGGCCGCGCAGGTCGCTGCCGTTGACGCCCGCCCAGTCGAGCTTGGCCGCGGCCCGGTCGACCACCGACGAACTCGTCGCGATGTCCACCTGGGTGAGCAGTTCGCGCTCCTCCCACTGGCCGGGCAGCAGCACCGAGGCCGACGCCGTGTAGCGCGGCGGGAAGACCACGGAGACGCCGTAGCCGACGAGCGCGCCGATCACGGTGAGGACGGCGAGGAGCCGCCACCTTCCACGGAGAATCCGGCCGATCGTGACCAGGCGGATCGTGTCCTCGCTCAACGAACCCGCCTCCTCCTTGCCTGGGCGGGCGCGCGCTTCGCCACCGCGGCGGCGTAGGCGGCGAGCAGCGACTCCTGCGAGTTGCGCCAGGACAGCGGGCCGCCGATGCGCTCCTGACCGAGCTTGCCCATCCGGGCCCGCTGCTCGGGGTCGTCAAGGAGTCGCGCGACGAGACCCGCGAATTCCGCCTCGTCGTTGGCACGCGCGTAGACAGCCGCGTCACCTGCGGAGACGCGCGCCTCTCTCAGATCGAACGAGACGATGGGCCGGCCCATGGCCATGTACTCCAGGACCTTGTTCATCGTCGACACGTCGTTGAGCGGATTGCGCGGGTCCGGCGAGAGGCAGACGTCCGCGGTGGACAGGTAGCGCACCAGGTCGGCGTCCGGGATGCGCCCGGTGAACTGCACCTGGTCCGCGAGCCCGAGTTCACGGGACAGTTCCACCATCGCGTCGAAGGCGTCGCCCGAGCCGACGAACACCGCGTGCCAGTCGGTCCGCCCGAGTTCGTCGCGCAGTTTGGCCAGCGCCCGCAGGGCGTAGTCGACGCCGTCCTGCGGCCCCATGACGCCGAGGTAGCACAGCAGATGGGGCTTGCCGCGCTTCAACTCCGGCTCGGGCGGCACCGGTTCGAAACGCTCGACCTGGGGCGCGCTGCGGACCACGAACACGTCCTCGGGGCGCTTGCCGCCGCGGTCGAGCGCGACGTCGCGGTAGCTCTCGTTCGTGGCGAGCACGACGTCCGCGGCCCGGTAGGTGCTGCGTTCGAGCGCGCACACGCCGCGGTAGAGCAGGTCCTCGCCGCGGTCGAAGCGCGAGAGGTACAGCTCGGGCACCAGGTCGTGCTGGTCGAAGACGAACTGCGCGCCGCGCCGCCGCAGCCAACGCGCCGCCAGGAACAGCAGGTCCGGCGGGTTGCAGGCGTGGACGACGTGGACCGGTCCCACCTTGCGGGCGAGCCGGGCGGTGTGCCACAGCGCGGAGCCGTACTCCCGCAGATAGCCGGCCGGCCCCCCGGTGGCGGCGCGCAACGGGTAGCGGTGGATCCGCACCCCGTCGATCACCGTCTCCGGTTCCGTGTCCCGCTTCGTGCCCTGCGGGCAGATGACGTGCACCGTCCAGCCCGCGTCGCGCAGCGTCGTGCACTCCTGCCACACCCGCCGGTCGAAGGGGACCGAGAGGTTCTCGACCAGGATCAGCGCGCGCCGGTTCGGCCCGCCGCCGCTGGTTGTTGCGTCGTTCATTGCGTCACCAAGCAAGGCCCATGTACCCCGGTTCGGCCCGACGCGCCTCGGCGTCGGGAAGGCGGACGAGATCGACGACCGTCGGGCCACCGCTGAGCGGCAGCGCCGACAGGACGGCCTGATCTCTGGTGCCGACGAGGCAGACCTCGGCGTGGCCGAGCACCTCGTCGACGGAGTCCGCGAGCAGCTGCGCGAGGTGCGGGAGCCGACCCTCGATGTACTCGCGGTTCGCGCCCATCAGCCGGGACAGGCTCACGTTGGCGTCGTAGATCTTGAGGTCGTAGCCCTTGCCGTAGAGCCGCTCCGCCAGTTCGACGAGCGGGCTCTCGCGCAGGTCGTCGGTGCCGGGCTTGAAGGACAGGCCGAACAGGCCCACCTTGCGCTTGCCGGTGCGCTCGACGAGTTCCACCGCGCGCTGGAGGTGGTCGGCGTTGGACGCGAGGACGTGGGAGAGGATCGGCACGGAGACGTCGGCCCGCCGCGCCGCGTGCACCAGGCTGCGCAGGTCCTTGGGCAGGCAGGAGCCGCCGAAGGCGAACCCGGGGCGCAGGTAGGCGGGGCTGATGTTGAGCTTGCGGTCGGCGAGGAACACGTCCATCACCTGGTGCGAGTCCACGCCCAACGCCTGGCACACGGCGCCGAGTTCGTTCGCGAAGCCGATCTTCAGGCCGTGGAAGGAGTTGTCCGCGTACTTGATCGCCTCGGCGACCGGGACCGGCACCCGGAACACCTCGCCGGGCAGGCCCTCGTACAGCTGGGCCACCACGTCGCCACTGGCCTGGTCCAGTTGGCCGATGACGGTCTTGGGCGGGTCGAAGAAGTCCCGCACGCTGGTGCCCTCGCGCAGGAACTCGGGGTTGACCGCCACGCCGAAGTCGACGCCCGCCGTGCCGCCGAGGCTCTTCTCCAGGATCGGCACCAGCAGGTTCAGGCAGGTGCCCGGGAGCATGGTGCTGCGGAACACGACCGTGTGGCGGCCGCCCTTGTCCCCGCGCTCGGCCAGCGCGGCGCCGATCTGTTCGGTGACCCGCTCCAAGTATGTCGTGCACAGGCTGCCGTTGGGCTCCGACGGCGTGCCGACGCAGATCAGCGACACGTCGCTGCCCATGATCGCCTCGCGGACGTCGCGGGTGGCGCGCAGGGCTCCGGTCCGCACGACCTCGGCGGTGAGCTCGCCGATCCGCTCCTCGACGACGGGCGCCCTGCCGCTGTTGACCAGGTCCACCTTCGCCTGGTTCACGTCCACGCCGATGACCTCGTGGCCCTGTCCCGCCAGGCATGCCGCCGACACACAGCCGACGTAGCCGAGTCCTAGGACGCTGATCCTCATTCCCGTTCCTCCCCCCAGAGCAGGCCCTTGTGGCCTGACTTTCCTGCGCCGACGGATCGGCGCGCCCCCCGCTTCAGTACGCCCCTTGTCCGTGGAGCACGGCCCGCAAGGTCTTCCACAAGATCACCGTGTCGAGGGCGAGCGACCAGTCCTCGACGTAGCGCAGGTCGAGCCGGACCGCCTCCTCCCACGGCAGGTCGCTGCGTCCGCTGATCTGCCACAGGCCGGTGAGCCCCGGCTTGACGAGCAAGCGCCGCCGGATGTCCGGCCCGTACGCCGCGGACTCCTCGGGCAGCGGAGGCCGCGGGCCGACGAGTGACATCGACCCGGTCAACACGTTGAACAGCTGCGGGAGTTCGTCCAGCGAGTAGCGGCGCAGCACGTGCCCCACCTTGGTCACCCGCGGGTCCCGCCGGAGCTTGAACAGCAGCCCCGCCCCCTCGTTCCGGTCGGCGAGACCGGCCCGCTTGCCATGGGCGTCGGCGACCATGGTGCGGAACTTGACGATGGTGAACTCGCGGCCGTCCTTGCCCACCCGGCGCTGCCGGTAGAACACCCCGCCGCGGCTGTCCACCAGGACGGACAGGCCGACGAGCACCATCAGCGGCGCGAACAGCAGGATCAGAAGCAGCGCACCCAGCCGGTCGACGATCTCCTTTATGGCCCGCCGCCCCCCGGTGAACGCCGGCATGCTGACCCGCAGCAGCGGTATCCCCAGTACCGCGTCCACGTGCAGCCGCGGTCCCGCCACCTCCATCAGCACGGGCGCCACGACCATTTCGGCGTCGCTGCCCTCCAGGTTCCAGGCAAGCCGCTGCAACCGGTCCGGTGTCCAGTGCGGGTCCGGGGTGACCGCGACGACCCGGTAGCCGTCGCGCGAGACGTGACTCGCGACGTCCGTCAGGGGGCCGACGACCGGCACTCCGTCCAGACGGTCACCGTCGACCCCGTGCCCGTCCGTCGTGCAGACCGCCTCCACCTGCCAGCCGATGTGCGGGAACTTCCGCGTTCTGCTGATCAGGTCGCGCACGGTGGCCGGGCTCCCCGCGGCCAGCACCGGACGCAGACAACGTCCTTCCTTGCGCTGTCTGTGCAGCCACAGCCGCAGCAGATAGCGCGCGGTCATCGTCACCAGCGCGATCGCCGGGATCGCGACGAAGATCCAGAGCTTGATGTTGCGCGAGGTGAGGGCGATCCCGCCGAGCGCGAGGACGACGGTCGCCGTGAACAGCGAGCGCCCGAGCCGGCGGAATTCCTCCGCGCCCTGGCCGAGCACGGCCGGAGCCCACGAGCGGCTCACGGCCAGCGCCCCCAGCACCAGCAACTCGGTGCCGAACGCCAGGATCTTCCACTTCTCATGCCAGTTGGCGGCGTCCCTGACCCCGAAGAAGCCTCCGAAGGCCGCCACCACGACGGCGGTCGCCACCGTATCGCTGATGATCACGATGCGGCGGTAGCGCTGCTCCCAGTCGCTCGCGGGCCGACGCAGTGCCCCGTTCACCGGACGTCCGCCGACCGATGGGAACGGGCTGACTAATTCCCCCTGCTGTACAGCCCCGTCCGGGTCGCCAGCGGGTTCGACGTGCTCGCCCAACACGGTTACTCCCCCCCGGGAGGCCGCCGCCCCCCGTGCTGTTTCCCCTCCTCGGGAGGCCCCCCGCCCCCCGTACCGCGCTGCTCCTCCCCCTCGGGAGGCCCCCGCCTCCCGTGCGTGAATCACCGGCTGGTTCAGCTCGGCGTGCGTCATCCGCTCAGTCGGTGGCGGACGTGACGCGCTGATCGGAACCCGAGGACCGAGTCGCCCTGAATCCCCGCGACTTCTCGGGCGCTCCCCGCGCCCAAGGTCCCCCTGTCGGGCACCACAAAACGATCACCCCCCGTTCGATTCCGGTGCGGCGGCGGTCGGTCGCACGCCACACCAGCCCCCATAGATCATTATTTGTCGCCTAGTGTCCCGTCATGTGAAGCACGGTCAATCTAGACCATTGAGGCCGCCCATAGAGAGGGATGTGTGGAATTTGTGGTCAAGGTTTGAAGTTGCCTGCACGGTCAGCCATTCTCGACGGGATTCCACCCCTCCACTCCGGAGCGGCGCCCGGACACGACGAAGCCCGCCCAGGTCACGTACCGGGGCGGGCTTCTGAGGGGTCGTCACATCTTGGGCGCCTGCGCGATGAAGGTGTCCAGCACACCGTCGGCCACCTTGATCGGGCCCTGCGGACGCGTGGTGCCGGGGATCGTGGTGATCGCGGAGGCCTGCTCGGCCAGGTCGGCCGCCTTCGCGAAGTCCGACTCCCCACTGCCGGAGCCGAGTTGGGCGCGCAGCCCGTCCAGCGTCGCGTTCAGGGCACCGCCCCACAGGTCGAGGGCGTCGAGCCACGGCTTCGTCTGCGCGAGGAAGGCCGGATCCCGCACACCGGCGCGAATCTGCTCGGGGGCCTCGGCAAGGACCTCGGCATAGGCCGAAAGCTTGCGCAGCGCGGCCTGCCGCTCGGCATCCGAGCCGCCGCCCCACGCCGAACGGAACTCACCGATGCGCGCCGCGAGTTCGGGCGCCTGCGGCTGCCAGTTCGTGTCGCCGAAGGTCGGCGCGAGGTGCTCGGTGTCGAAGAAGGCGAGCAGGGCCCGCGCGGTGTCCCGGTCCCCGCCGGCCAGGTAGGCGGCGGACGCGCGCCAGGTGCGGTCGGGATCGTAGTCCTCGTCGTTCCAGGCGAACGAGACGCCGCCGAAGAGGGCGACCTTGCTCGGCGCCGCCTGGTTCATCGGGTTGAGCACGATGCCGCTCAACTCCTTGTGCAGACCGGCTTCCCGCTTGTCGTACGGCGCCATCAGGAGCCGTCCGGCGGTCTGCCCGTAGTCGTTGACCGGATAGTTGTCCCAAAGGAACACCTTGCGGCCCCACACGGTGGACGCGGCCTTGGCGTCCGCGACGCTGATCGCGGGCGGCACGACGTCGGTGCCGGTCCACTGCACGACGACCTTCGGGTCCAACTTCTCGCGCAGCACGGACTTGTACGCGGAGTCGGCCGTGTCGGAGTACTCGGTGGGCACGAACTGGAGCGGCTTGGCGCCTTCATGGGTGTCGATGAAGTCCTGCTGCACGGCGTTGAGCAGATCGGTCTGCGCCTGCCCGGCCGCGGCCCGCCCCGGCGCCCCGTACTTCGCCTGGTCGGCATCGCAGTTCCACTTGGTGTAACTGATGTCGTCGAGCGCCACGTAGAAGCTGCGCGCGCCCTGGTCGTAGAGCGAACCCAGCTTCTCCTTCAGCGCCTTCACGTCCTCGGGGTCGCTGTAACAGACCGAAAGTCCGGGCGAGACGGCGTAGGTGAAGTCGACATGGTGGGCGGCGGCCTTCTCGATCAACTCGCGCAGATCGGCCAGCTTGTCCGCGGGATACGGCGTGCGCCACTTCTCCCGCAGGTACGTGTCGTCCTTCGGCGTGTAGATGTACGTGTTGGCCTTGACGTCGCCGTAGAAGGCGAGTTGGTCGACGCGGTCGCTGTGCGACCAAGGCGCACCGTAGAAGCCCTCGATGCTGCCGCGCAGCGGCATGCTCGGGTAGTCGGTGATCGAGACGGAGGCGAGGGAGTGCGCGCCGGTCACCAGCTGGCGCAGCGTCTGGGCGGCGTAGTAGACGCCGTCCCCGTCGTTTCCGGCCAGGACAACGATGTCACCCTTGGCGGAGCCACGGGAGGCGAGGGAGTAGCCCTCCGGGTTCAGGGTGCCGGGCACGGTGCCGCCCGCGCCCTTGAGTGCGGCCGCGACCGCGCCGTCCTTGATGGAACCGGCCACCACGGTCAACACACCGGGCGCCGCTGCCGTCCTGGCGGCGTCGGCGGCCTTCACGGTGTCGAAGGACCGGGCCCCGGCGGCGGTCAGCGCCCGCTTGACGACCTCGACACTCGACGCGTCGACGCCGTCACCGAGCACGAGCCGCACCCGGCTGGGCACCCTCAGATCGGCACCCGCGGATCTCATGTCCTGCGGAGTGGGCGTGACGACGGGCAACTTGGCCGCCGATTCCGCACCGGAGGCGGCCGGCGCGCCGCCTTCCGCCCGAGCGGGCACGGCGACCGCCCCCAGGGTGAGCAGGAGCGCGGCACCGGCGAGCGCGGGGCGGGAGACACGGGGGAGACAGGACGAATGACGTTCAGACATACGGGACACTGCACCTCCACGGAAGCGGACCCTCACCTTCGGGCGAGGGCACGTGGTCTAAACCACCACCCATCCATGACGGTGTCAAGATCTCGTAGCCGTTGGCGAGTTGCCCGTCCCGGTTGATCGGCGCGCCGTGTGGAGCGCCGAGGCGATGCACTTGCACGTCACCGTGTGGCATGTGCTCCGCGTCCGGCCGGCGGGTGGGCCGGTGACGCGTGGTTGACATCGAGCTGACGCCCCGCTGACGGCCGCCGTCTACCGTGCCCGGAGCTGTCGAGACGAACCGGGGGCGGTCATGGAGCCGAGAAGGCAGGGCACTTGGCGGTTCTGGCCGACGGGGCCGGTCTGGGCACTGGTGACGAGCACGATTCTGCTGGTCGTACTCGTCACGGGCTTCTTCCTGCTCAAAGGCTTCGCCGACTGGCCTGGTGCGGACCTCGAACCCGGCGTTCTGATAGCCATCCTGGTCATCTCTTCGGTGCCCGTGCTGCTGATGCTTCTCGAGGCGGTCGCGGCCAGAGGTGGAGCCCTGGGCGGGTTCGGCTTCACTCTCAACTTCGGCGCGGTCGCCGAGGCCGCCGCGGTGCAACCTCCGACGGGCGATGTCCCCCGCAACATGGGTGCGTCGGAAGGCCTGGACATCACGGACAGCGCGGGTCCCCAAGTCCTGCACGCGATCAATGAGTTCGCCAAGAACGAAGTCGCCATCATCGATCTGCAGGACGGTACCGCGTGGTGGGAGACGCGGCTGACCGTCGTCTGCGCGGGCGCGAGCCGATTGGGAAGTCCACGCGCGATCGCGTTCGTTGCCACGGACGCGGGTCGCCCGCGCGTGTTCCAGGGCTGGGCGGAGCCGACACACATGCTGAACGCGATGGCCTCCTCCAACCAGGAACTGCGGCAGGCACTCGACCGCGCGGCGGTGTTCACCGCTCAGTGGAACCAGGTTCTGCAGCCCACACCGGATGCGACCAGCAATCCGCACTACCAGAAGCTCGCGTTCACGGGGACCGTACGCAGGACCGACACGCACGAACAGATTCTCCTTCACGAGATGCACGCGCTGGAGAAGACGGGTCCGAAGGGGATCAGCATCATCAGGTTGAACGACCTCTTCCGCGCCTTCCTGCACACGGAGACCCTCGATGAGTCCCTGCCGGAAGAGCAGTGGCTGCGGACCGTCTTCTGCACCCACACCGACTATCTAGCCGTGACACGAGGCGGCCGCTACATGGGGCTCGCCTCGCGCACCACACTGCTCACAGACCTGTTCCGGAACAGGCTCTTCCCCGGGCTGGACTGTGACGACGCACGCGGATCGGTGCCGCGAGACTGATGGCCCGTTCATGGCGGCATCCCTATCCTGCGGGAGACGCACGGCACCGCATCTCTCGGGGGAGGAACGATGCGCGGACAACTGGCCGGTGCGGTGAGCGTTCAGCTCCTGCAAGGGTTCACCCTCAGCGTCGGTGGCACCTGGGTGCCCATGACCGGCAGCGCCCAACGCCTGGTCGCATTCCTTGCGGTTGCGCGCCGTCCCCTGAGCCGCACTCACGTGGCGGAATCGTTGTGGCCGGACATATCTCCGGACAAGGCCGCGGCCAATCTTCGCTCGACTCTGTGGCGGGTCCACAAGTCGTGCCGGTGCACGCTGAACGGCTCGGCACCGCACCTCCTGCTCGCCCCGGAGGTGACGGTCGACCTGAGCACCGTGCAGGACCTGGCGCACCGGCTGCTCGACCGCACTACGCCGTGCGACGACCTACTGACACCGCAATCGTGCGCCGAGCTGTCGGTCGACCTGCTTCCCGACTGGTCCGACGAGTGGCTGATCGCGGTGCGCGAACGCCACCACCATCTGCGCCTGCACGCGCTGGAGACACTCTGCGAGCGCCTCTCCCGCGCCGGCCGCCACGGCGAGTCGATCGACGCCGGCCTCGCTGCCGTACACGCCGAACCCTTGCGGGAGAGCGCCCACGCGACCCTCATCAGGGCACACGTCGCCGCAGGCAACCGCTGGGAGGCAGCACGCCAGTACGAGCAGTGCCGCCGCATCCTCCTGCGGGAGATCGCCCTGGAACCGACACCCGAACTACGGAGTTTGCTTCCCGCTCCGCTCGTCCGCTGACTCCGAACGACCCCTGCCCCACGAGAGGGGGTGTGCCGTGACGGACACCGCATCGGAAACACCGGGCCCTACGACCGGGAAACCGTTCGTGCCACCGGCGATCTCCGTGCCCAAGGGGGGCGGTGCGATCCGTGGCATCGACGAGAAGTTCACGGCCGCGCCCGCTACCGGCACAGGCACCTTGAGCGTACCGGTGGCCACCAGCCCCGGCCGCTCCGGCTTCGGCCCCCAGCTGTCGCTGTCGTACGACTCCGGCACGGGCAACGGCCTCTTCGGATTCGGCTGGCGCCTTTCGGCATCCGCGATCACCCGGCGCACGGACCGTGGCGTGCCCCGGTACCACGACGTGCACCCCGAGAGCGACGACTTCTTGTACAACGGCGAAGAGCTCGTACCCGAACTCTCTCGGCAGCCGGACGGTACCTGGACCCACCCCGTCACCCACCGCCCGCCGACGAGCGGGCCGCGGTGGCAGATCGAACGCTACCGGCCGCGCGTCGAGGGCAGCTTCGCCCGGACGGAGCGCTGGACCGACCTCGAGTCGGGCATCGCCCACTGGCGCACGATCTCCCGGGACAACGTCACCACGCTCTACGGCCGCACCGCGGAGTCCCGCGTCCACGATCCCGCGGATCCGCGACGCGTGTTCAGCTGGTTGATCTGCGAGACCTTCGACGACCGCGGAAACGCGATGCTCTACCGCTACAAACCGGAGGATGCCGCCGACACCGTCTCCGCCCGACCGAACGAGCACAATCGCAGTCGGGGAGCGGCCCGGCACATCAAGCGCATCCTGTACGCAAACCGCACTCCTCGAGCCACGGACGAGGACCTCACGCAGCGCACCGACTGGATGTTCGAGGTCGTCTTCGACTACGGCGAGCACGACGACGCCCCTGGCGAGCGGGCGAACTGGCCCTGCCGGGAGGACCCGTTCTCCACGTACCGCGCGGGCTTCGAGATCCGTACGTACCGGCTGTGCCACCGGATCCTCATGTTCCACCACTTCAAGGACGAGCCAGGAGTGGGCGAGAACTGTCTGGTGCGCTCGACGGAACTCACCTACGCGCAGAGCGCCACGGCATCGTTCCTGACATCGGTGACGAGCAGGGGATACGCGCCCGGCCTCGAGCCGCACGCCCTGCCACCGCTCGAGTTCGAGTACAGCGCGGCGCGGATCAGCGATGTGCTGCGGGATCTCGACGAGGTCAGTGCGCGCAATCTGCCGGACGGCATCGACGGTGGCTCGGTCCAGTGGACGGATCTCGAAGGTTCGGGAGTCTCCGGCGCCCTCCTCAAGCAGCCGGACGGCTGGCTGTACAAGGCCAACCTCAGCCCGCTCGACCCCGATCCGAACCGTGCCGCCCTCGGCCCCGCCGTCCCGGTTTCGACCCGGCCGACGACAACGGGTGGCGCTCAATTCGGTGTGGACGGATCCCAGTTGATGGACCTGGACGGTGACGGTCGCCTCGATCTGGTCCGCCTGGGCCGCGCCCCGACCGGGTTCAACGAGCGCACCGGGAGCGGCGGTTGGGACCCGTTCACCGTCTTCGGCTCGCTGCCCGTCCTCGACTGGGACTCCCCCGACCTGCGCTTCGTCGACCTCACCGGAGACGGCACCGCCGATGTCCTGCTGACCGAGGACCGGGCGCTGACCTGGTACCCGTCCCTGCACGGAGACGGCTTCGCGGCGGCCGAGGACATGCCGTGGCCGCGGGACGAGGAGGAGGGCCCCACGGTCCGCTTCGCCGACGGCACGGAGAGCGTGTTCACCGCGGACATGTGCGGGGACGGGCTGTCGGCGCTGGTCCGGATCCGCGCGAGCGAGATCTGCTACTGGCCGAACCTGGGACACGGCCGCTTCGGCCCGAAGGTCGCGATGGACGCGGCGCCCGTCCTCGACCGGCCCGACCGCTTCGACCCGCGCAGGGCCCTGCTGCTCGATGTCGACGGGACCGGCTGCGCGGACCTCTGCTACTTCTCCGACGACGGTGTGCGCCTCTACCTCAACCAGTCGGGCAACGGCTGGGGAGAGGCACGGGAGTTGACGGCGTTGCCGCCCGGCACGCGGGCCTCCGACGTGACAGTGACCGACCTCCTCGGCAACGGTACGGCCTGCCTCGTGCTCTCCTCTCCCTCGAGCACGGCCGTCACCCGGCGACCGGTGCGCTACCTGGACCTCATGGGAGACGGCAAACCCCATCTGCTCACGAGGATGCGCAACAACCTGGGCGCCGAGACCACCATCACGTACGCCTCGTCGGCGAAGTTCGCGCTGCTGGACGAGGCCGCGGGCCGCCCGTGGATCACCCAGCTCCCGTTCCCGGTGCACGTCGTGGAGCAGACGGAGACCTACGACCGGATCGGCCGGTGCCGCTTCGTCACCCGCTACGCGTACCACCACGGCCACTACAAGGACCGGGAATTCCGCGGCTTCGCGCGGGTGGAGAGTTACGACACAGAGGAGTTCGACGTCGCGGACGCGGCCCCGGAGAACATCAACGCCGCCTCGCATGTGCCGTCGACGCTCACCACCACCTGGTTCCACACCGGCGCGGGCGAGGAGGGCGACACCGTCTCGCTGCACCTGGCCGACGAGTACTACCGCGAGCCCGGCCTCCCACCCGCGGAGCTGCCCGACACCACGCTCCCGGACACCCTGTTGACGCCGACGGGGCGCTCCCCGCTCCCGTTGGGCCCGGCGGAGGAGCGGGAGGTGCGGCGCGCCCTCAAGGGCTCGGTGCTGCGCACGGAGGTGCGGGCACTCGACGGTACGTCGATGCCCTACACCGTCACGGAGCAGAACTTCGCCGTCGAACTGCTCCAGCCGGTCGCCAGCGGCAACCGCTACGCCGTCGTCTTCGTTCGGCCACGGGAGGCCATCGACCTGCACTACGAGCGCCGGCTGCGGGAGGTGGCCGGGAAGCAGGTCGCCGATCCACGGGTCGGCCACACTCTGACCCTGGACGTCGACGCCTACGGCGGTGTCCTCAGCTCGGTCACGTTCGCGTACGGCAGGCGGCACGAAGACACGTCCCTGCCCCAGGACGATCGGGACCGGCAGCGGCGGCCCCAAGCGACCTGCACGGAAACCCGCTACACCGACGCCGTGGACACGGACGACGCGCACCGCACTCCCCTGCCGAGCGAGACCCGCACCTTCGAACTCCTCAACATCGCCGACGGTCCCGCGCCGCTCACCTTCTCCACGGTCGTGGAGAAGGTGGCGAAGGCGGCGCAAGCCGCCGAGGTCCCGTACGAGAACCACGAGGGGAAGAACATCGGGACCGGCCCACGGCGGCGCCCGATCGAGCACATCCGCACGCTCTACCGGGCCGACGACCTGTCGGGGCTGCTGCCGCTGCACCACATGGGAACGCTGGCGCTGCCCGGCGAGACGTACACCCTGGCCTTCACTGCGGGAGTCCTCGCCGAGCAGTTCATCAGGGGGACCCTGACGTTGATCCAGCCGGGCATGCTCGCCGCGGCCGGCTACCGCTCCGGGGCGGGCCTGAAGCCGCTGTTCCCGGCCGGGGACGCCGACGACCACTGGTGGCTGCCCTCGGGCACGGTCCACTACTCCGCCGACCCCGGCCACAGCGCGCAGCAGGAACTGACGCTGGCCCGGCGGCATTTCTTCCTGCCGGCCCGCTTCCGGGACCCGTTCGCGGCCGACACGGTGGTCACGTACGACGCACCGCACCATCTGCTGCCGCGCGAGACCCTCGACCCCGTCGGCAACCGTGTCTCGGCCGAGCTCGACCACCGGGTCCTGCAGCCGCGCGCGGTCACCGACCCCAACCGCAACCGCACGGTCGTCACGTTCGACAGCCTGGGCCTGATCGTCGCAACGGCCGTGCAGGGCAAGAACGGTGAGGGCGACTCCCTTGAGGGGACGGTGGTGGACCTGCCTGCGGCCACGGTGTCCGCGTACCTGGCCGATCCGCTCAGCGATCCGGCGCCGCTGCTGAAGCGGGCGAGCAGTCGCCTCGTGTACGACCTGTACGCCTACCACCGCACACGCCACCTCGCCGCGCCCACGCCGCCCCTCGTGGCACTCCTCACGCGCGAGACACACGACTCGGACGGCCCGGCGACCCGGATCCAGCACAAATTCAGCTACTCGGACGGGTTCGGCAGGGAGATCCAGAGCAAGGTGCGCGCCGAGTCCTCGGGGCCTAACGTCCAATGGCTGGGCACCGGTTGGACGATCTTCAACAACAAGGGCAACCCGGTGCGCACCTACGAACCCTTCTTCACCCCGTTCCACACCTTCGAGTTCGCGAAGCTCGCAGGCGTGAGCTCGATCCTGCTCTACGACCCTCTGCAGCGGGTGGTCGCCACGGTGCACCCCCATCACGCGTACGAGAAGGTCGTCTTCGACCCCTGGCACCGGATGACCTGGGACGTCAACGACACGGTGGCGCAGGAGGACCCGCGCTCCGACCCTGATGTGGGCACGCTGCTAGCGCGGCTGCCCCAGGGAGATGTGCTGCCCACGTGGTACACGGTACGCAAGGGCGGCGCCCTCGGCGCCCGGGAGAAGGCGGCCGCCGCCAAGGCGCTCGGCCACGCGGGTACGCCGTCGCGCGCCGACTTGGACGCATTGGGGCGGGTCTTCCGCACCGAGACGCACAACCGGTTCGTACGGTCCGGCGCGGTCGTCGAAGAGCGTTGTGCGACCCGGGAGTTGACCGACGTCGAGGGCAACGTCCGCTCCGTGTACGACGCACAGGGCCGCCTGGTCATGACCTACGGCTACGGCCTGATCGGCAACCGGATCCGCGCGACGAGCATGGAAGCGGGCACACGCTGGACGCTGAGCGACGCACTCGGCAAACCGCTCTTCACCTGGGACAGCCAGGACCGGCGCCTGGAAATGCGGTACGACGCGGCGCGCCGCCCCGTCGAAGTGCGGCTGCGCACAGGAGCCTCGGGCGCTGATTCCCTCATCGAACAGACCGAGTACGGCGAGGCACAGGGCGACGCGGAGAACCTGTGCGGCAAGCCCTACCGCGCCTTCGACTCCGCCGGGGTCGTGACCAGTGAGCGCTACGACTTCAAGGGCAACCTGTTGCGCGGCCACCGCCGGCTCTGCGCGAACTACCGGGAGCCGCCGGACTGGTCGGGCAGCCCGCCTCTGGAACCGGCGTTCCCGGCGGCCGTCACGGCCTTCGACGCGCTCAACCGTCCGACTTCGCGGACGACGCCCGACGGCAGCACGACCCTGCTCACGTACAACGAGGGTGGCCTCCTGGAGACCGTGTCGGTACGGGTGGCCGGGGCCCCGCCCGAAGTGATGGTGCGGGGTATCGACTACGACGCCAAGGGGCAGCGCCTGCGCATCGAGTACGGCAACGGCGCGGCGACGACCTACCGCTACGACAGCGCGACCTACCGTCTCACCGAACTGCGCACCGTGCGCGACGCGACACCCGCCACGGTCCAGCACCTCACGTACACCTACGACCCCGTGGGGAACGTCATCGACATCCGCGACGACGCGCAGCAGACGGTCTACTTCAAGAATGCGCGGGTCGAGCCGCACGCCACGTACACGTACGACGCGGTGTACCGCCTGGTGCTGGCCGAGGGCCGGGAGCACACAGGCCAGGCGGGCGCGGCGCCACGCCCACCGACCGCCACGGACCTGCCGGTCGTCGCACACCCCGACGACGGCACGGCACTGGCCCGGTACGAGGAGACCTACGTTTACGACGCCGCAGGCAACCTCGACCGCCTCACCCACCGCGGCACCGATCCCGCGCACGCGGGCTGGACCCGCGACTTCACCTACGCCGAGCCCAACAACCGGCTGTCGAGCTCCACATTGACCGGCGTGACGGGTTCGGAGACGTACCACTACGACGACCACGGCAACATGCTGGAGATGCCCCACCTGGCAGTCATGCGCTGGAACCACAGGGACCAACTCCGTTCCACGGCCCATGACGCGGGGCCCACGGACGGCAGCCCGGAGGCTACGTACTACGTCTACGACTCGACGGGGCAGCGGGTCCGCAAGGTCACCGAGAAGCAACGCGCCGACGCCTCGGACCCTCCCGTTCCGATGAAGGAGCGGGTGTATCTGGGCGGGGTGGAGCTCTACCGCGAGTACAACGGCGACGGCACCGCCACGACCTTGGAGCGGGGCGCGCTGCACGTCATGGACGACACGGGACGCATCGCCCTGGTGGAGCACCGCGTCAAGGGCACGGACGACTCCCCGGCGGAACTGACGCGCTACCAGCTGACCAACCACCTCGGCTCGGCGACGGTGGAGCTGGCCGAAGACGGAGAGGTCATCACGTACGAGGAGTACTTCCCTTACGGCGCTTCGGCGTTCCGGTCGGCGGGGTCGCGGACGAAAATTCCGAAGCGGTACCGCTATTCGGCGATGGAACACGACGAGGAGAACGGGCTCGCGTATCACGGTGCGCGATATTACGCGCCGTGGTTGGGGCGTTGGATCAACTGCGACCCGAGCGGCCCAAAGGCCGGCGTCAATCTCTACCGGTACGGCTCGTCGAACCCTGTGCGCTTCGTCGATACTGACGGCCGGGACACCTTGGACAAGGTCGGCGGCTACTACACCGGGTTCTGGGACTCCATCATCGGCACACAAGTCGATCTGCTCTTCAAGCGCCAGGAATTCCGGGATGCCTACGCGCGGTCCCGGGAGATCTTCGACTGGCGGAAGTTCCCTTCGGTCATGGCGCTCCGAAAGGACGTGATCAGCAACGAGTACTCGGCGAACATCGCGGGCGGCACGCTCGGCCTCATGGCCGGATTCGTCCCCGGGGCGCCGGACGGCTCGGACCTGCCGCAGTCGGTGCAGCACTCGTACTCGATGATGCGGTTCGCCTCGACCCACGCGACCGCCATCGTCGGCCACATCGAGACGATGGGAGCCCTCCGTATGCCCCCGGGCCCGCCACCGGCCCCCATGCCGGCACCTGCCATGGTCGCCGCCGTCGCGGCGCCGGCGGTCGCGGAGCTGCGGGCGTCGTCGATCGTCCTCATGGCCGCGGCCTCGGGCGGGAAGAGCGCACCCTCAAATCCGACCTACGGCAAGGAGTGGTCGGAGAAGTGGAAGAAGGAGGAAGAGCGAGGAAAGAAGTTCCGTGAGAAGGAGAACGGCCCGGACACCATCGACCGCGAAATCGAGGTGTGGGTCGAGAAAGAGCCCGGAGTGTTGGAGAAGGCCGAAGGGATTCGCATCGACGCGGCGAACCAGGCCAAACGCCTCATGGAGGAATGGACGACCCCCAACCAGATCGAGCTGACCGCCCCGGGGTCCGGAAAGTGGGACCAGATCATCCGTCGGATGAGTCTCTGGCAAGAGGCTCGGGACAACGGCTGGCGGCTGCACGGCTGGTCACAAGTGAGCGGACGCTACGTCGGCGACATCACCGACTGGCAACTACTCACGACGAAGTACCCGCACTGGAACTGGCCCTCGGCCGAGCCTGTCTCGCCGACCGCTCCCACCACCACCGGTGTGAAGCCGAAATGACGCGCGCCGGTGCCCACCGTGTGAGGTTCACCCCCGAGCCCTAGGAGGCATGCCATGGCAACGGGTGACACAGACCGCATGGCAGCCGCGAACGACGAACCACGCTTCGTACGCGGTCAGTTGACACTGCACGGGGGGCCGGCCGTACCCCGCGCCCGCATCCGCGCCCTGGACGTGAATCTCGACACCGCCGTCTCCCTCGGCGACGCCCCCACCGACGCCACCGGAACCTACACACTGCAATACACCCCCGACCGCCTCGGCCGCCCCGGCAAGAAGGACGCCGACCTCAAGGTCCTCGTGCTCCCGCCGGACGGCGACGAGGTACTCACCGAGTCCGAAGTCCGCTACGGCGCAGGCCCGGACGAGACCGTCGACCTCGAGATCGACGTCGCCGCATGGCTGCCCTCCGCCTACGAACGCCTAGTCGACACTCTCTCCCCCGCCCTCGGCCGCCGCCTCCCCCACACCCTGCGCGACGACGAGATCGGATACCTCGCGGCCACCCTCAAGATGGACGCCGAGCCCCTCCGCAATCTGCGGGAATGCAGCGACTGGGCACGCAGGACCGGGCTGCCCACCGAGGTCTTCCACGCGTTGCAGCACGCCGAGCTTCCCGCCGACCCGCTGGCCGTCGCCGCCGAGCCTCGGGACCGGGTGGCGGAGGCGATCCGGTCGGCGGCGCGGGCGCATGTCATCCCGCCGCAGTACGAGGACGACGCCGATGCCCTCGCCGACACCGACCTGCCGGACCGCGCGGCGGACCTGCTGCTCGCCGAGGCACCGACCGGCACACCCGCCTCGCTCGGCGACCTGCTCCGCAAGGCCTCGCTCCCGGACGCCGGCCGGCGCACGTTCGCCAAGCTGGTGGCCAAGCGCCCACTGGAGGGCGCATCCTTCTGGACGTCCGCCGGACAGCAACTCGGCCTCTCCGAAACCCGGTTGAGCGAGCTGCGCACGCTCCTCGACCTCGGCGCACTCAGCGGCGGCTACCTGCCCATGGTCGACCGGCTGCTGCGCGAGCCATTACACGCCGGCGTCCGCGACCTCGCCCGCCTCGAACCGCGCGACTGGGAGGAGCTCGTCACCGGGACGGGGGTGCCGCGGAACGTGCTGCCCGGCGCCGGCCAACGCCGCCGCATCGCGTTCTACGCCGCGCAATTGCACCGGGGCCTGGAAGAGCGCCACCCCACCGCGGTACTCGCGGCCCGGATCGGGCAGCGCCGGATCCCGGTGGCCGAGCGGATCAGGCCGCACCTCGAGCGGTTCTTCGCGCAGAACACCGTCTTCGAGTTCGACGAGCACCACATCACGGGCTACCTCGCCCCGGACGGCGGCGCCGATCTGCGCGGCATCCCCGAGGCGGTCCTGCCACTGCTCCGACAGGATCTGCTGCGGCTCGACCGGGTGACCCGGATCGTGCCCCGACGGCTGGGGCCCGAGCAGCCGCCGCGTTACAGCATCGTGGCCGCGCTCCTGTCCGCCGGATTCGACTCGGCGTACAAGATCACGCGGGTGGGTCGCACCGATTTCGGCGCGGCGATGGCCGAGGCACTGGCGGGTGACCGGGAGCTTGCGGAGCAACTGCACGCGCAGGCCGAGGACGTCACCGCCCTCGCGGCGTCGCTGGTCCTCGGGTACGGCACGACGGCCGCCACCCTCGGCACCGCGGTGCTGCCCGCGCCATCGCCCGACGGCCTCGCCCCCGCCTCCACCTCCGCCGACACCGTCCCAGGCCCCGCGCCCCGGACAGCCGCCGCCCTCCCCAAGCCCGGCCTCCAGATCCCGGACCTTCGCACCCTCCTCGGCAACCTCGACTTCTGCGCCTGCGAGGACTGCCGCTCCGCCTCCAGCCCCGCCGCCTACCTCGTGGACGCCCTGAAGTTCCTGGCGGACCGTCCGCTCCCGGCGAGCACCGGCCCGAAGACCGCCCTCGACGCGCTGACGGCGCCCGGTCGCCGCCCCGATCTCGCCGAGACCCAGCTGAGTTGCGCGAACACCAACACCCGGCTCGAGCAGGCCGACCTGGCGATGGAAATCCTGGAGAACGCCGTCTCCCCACGGCCCGCGGGACCGTACCCGCAGACCACCTGGACCGAGGAGGAGTTGCTCGCCAACCCCGAGCATCTGCACGGGCCCGCCTACGAACAGCTCCGCCGGGACATCTATCCGTGGACGCTGCCCTTCGATCTGCGGCTCGCCGAAGTCCGCACCTATCTCGGTGAGCTCGGCGTGGACCGACATGAGTTGATGCGGGCCCTCGACGAGCCCGCGCAGTACGAGCTGCTGGGCCTCGACCCGAAGTCCGCCGGGCTGATAACCGATTCCGCCCCGGCCGAACCATGGGCCCTGTGGGGCGTCGACGAGACGGTGAGCAATCTGCGAGACGTACGCGACGGCAGCACCGTCTCGGGCCCCTGGGTCGGCGTGCTCGGCGGCCGGATCTCCCTCCTGCTCCAGCAATCGGACCTGGGCCTCGCGGAGTTGCGGGATCTGCTCGATACTCGCTTCGTCAATCCCGAGGGGCATCGGCCGACCGTCGAGGGCGCCGCCTGCGACCTCACGCAGCGCAGCGCCAAGTGGCTCACCGCGGCGCATCTGACCCGCATGGTGCGCTTCGTACGCCTCGCCCACACCCTCGAATGGCACGTCCACGAGCTCGACCGCGCCGCGAACGCGTACGGCGCGAACGCGCTCACCCCGGACTTCCTGGGCTGGCTCGCGCACGCGCATCACTTGGCATCGGCCCTGAAACTCCGCCCCACCGACGTGGCCGCCTGGTGGGCCCCGATCGACACCCATCGCTACATCGTCCACGGCGACGGGACCGACACCCCGGCGCCCTCCCCCTACGACCTGCTGTTCCTGAACCGGACCGTCGTCAGTCCGGCCCCCGAAGCCCTCGCCCTCAATGCCGACCGCACCGAACTCGCCCGCCCCTACCGGGCCCCGGACGGCACGGTCGCGCACGCGGACGCGACCATCACCGCGCACCGCGCCGCCGTCGTCCTCGCCCTCGGCATCGGCACCGGCGACCTGTCCCGGCTGCTCGACGCGGGCGTGCCCGACGAGCTGGGTCTCGCGAACCTGTCGGCGCTGCACCGGATCACGTCGCTGGCCCGGGCACTCGGTCTGAGCATCCGCGACTGGCTGCGCGTCACGACGCTGACCGGACTCGACCCGTTCCCGGGGCCGCCGCTCGCCCTGCTGGAGCGGGCGGCGGCGACGGTGCGCTTCGTCACGGACGTCGAGCACATCCGGGCCTCGGGATTCACGCTGAACGAGCTGGACCACGTACTGCGACATCGGCCGGCCCCCGAAGTGGCACCGGGCGACGCCCAGTTGGCGCGCTCGCTCGGCGAGATCCGCGACGGGCTGCGGGCCGTCGCCGCCCGCACCGCCGCCGTCCCGGACCCGCAGGGCGAGTCGCTGGCCGGCTTCCTCTCCCAGCTGGGCTGGGACGCCGAGCTGATCAGCGGCGCTCTCGGAACGGGCGCGCTCGGCGCCGAAGCACGTACCGACGTGCCCCTCGCCGAACTGCCGCCCGGCCTCGTCCTGCCCGACCAACTGCCCGCCGGGCTCAAGGAGAAAGCCCTCTTCGACCGCGGATCCCTCGTCACGCTCGGCGCGCTGCGCAAGTCCGAACAGGACCAGCTGCTCGACCTGCCCGCCGACAAAACGACCCCGCAATATGCGAAGTACGCCACCGCCGTGCAACTGCTGCACACCACCTCCCAGGCGCGCGCCGCCGCTCCGGTCGACTTCGTGACCCGGCGGATGCAGTCCCTGACGCTGCCCACCTTCCGCGCCGAGCTGCGCTTCGAGGCGGACCTGGAGCAGCTGCCCGCCGGCGTCGTACTCCCGGACGACCTCCCCGAGCGCCTCGCGGGCCGGGTCTCCTTCCAGAACAAGAAGCTGCGCTGCGCCGGTCTGATGTCGGCGGGCGACCACGAGGCGCTGCGCGCCCTGTCCGACACGGCCGCCTGGCACAAGGCCGTCGACGAGTTGTACGTCGATCTGCACATCCCGGCCACCCTCGCCCCCGGCTTCGGCTATGACGCGGCGTCCCGCAGCCTGTACTTCACCGGGTGGATGACCGACGCCGTGCGGGTCAGGCTGCTCGCCCTGTCCACCGCCCCCGCCTGCACCACCGCCGTGCAGGCCCTGTTCACCGAGTCCAACGCCTACGTGGAGCTGGACCCGGACAACGCGTACCTGGGCGCCGCGGCGACCGGGGCGGCCGACGCCCCGCTGCGCCTGTTCGAGGACGCCCGCAGCGCGGCCGACCGGTTCCGCATGGCCCTCGACCTGCTGCTGCCCAGCCTGCGCCGGAGGCAGAGCGGAGACTGGGTGGTTGCGGCGCTGGCCCGTTCGCTCGCCGTGCCGCCGCCTGTCGCGCGGGCCCTGGCGAACCGGCTGAGCTGGCCGGGGCGCAGCACACAGAGTGTCCTCGCCGCCTTCCTCGACCCGGTGTTCGTGGCCACGACCGGCGTCCTGTCGGAGTCCGCCTGCCCGGACCAGTACGGCGCGTTCATCCGCCTGCAGAAGGCGGCGCTGGTGCTGACCCGGCTCCGGTGCGACACCGACGACGTCACGGGTCTGCTTCGCGAGGACGACTGGGCCTTCCTTGCCGGGCTGCCCATCCATCAGAGCAAGGCACCGGTGGGGTACGCCGGGTGGCGGGGGCTCACCGCTCTCGTCGCGCTGCGCGACCGGCTGCCCGGCCAGGGCTCCACTCTGCGCGCGGTGTTCGCCGCGTCCCGTGTGCCAGGGACCACCCTGGCGGCCGTACTCGCGCGGCTCGCCGAAATCACCGCGTGGAACGCCGCGGATCTCGGCCAGGCCGCCGCGGGGCTCGGCATGACCGTGCCCGCCGATGTGCGCGACGAGTCGCTGCTCGCCCGGCTCGCCGACTGCGCCGAGCTGTTCCAGCGGCTCGGCTCGTCCGCCGCCCAGTGCCGCCGCTGGACGCAGCACCCGATCCAGGCGCCCGACGCGGAGGCCGCGCGACAGGCCGCGCGGACCAGGGTCGGCGCCACCGCGTGGCGGGAGCGCGCCCGTCCGCTCCGGGACGAGCTGCGCGAACGGCAGCGCCGCGCGCTCGTCGACCATCTCGTCCACGTCGAGCGGCTGCGCGACGCGGACGAGCTGTACGGCCGGTTCCTGATCGACGTCGAGATGTCGCCGTGCGCCCGGACCACCCGGATCCGGCAGGCCATGAACGCGGTGCAGCTGTTCGTGCAGCGCTGCCACATGAACCTGGAGCCGGACGTGCCGCCGTCGGCCGTGCCTGCGGACCAGTGGGCCTGGATGAAGAACTACCGGGTCTGGGAGGCCAACCGGAAGGTCCTCTTCCATCCCGCCAGGTACGCCGAGCCCGAGCTGCGCCGCGACAAGTCACCCGCCTTCGTACGCCTGGAGAGCGAGCTGCAGCAGGGCGAGATCGACGCCGACAAGGCCGAGCGCGCCTTCCGCGGCTATCTGGAGGACCTCGACCGGGTGGCCCGGCTCGACGTGGTGGCGACGTGTGTGCAGCGCTCCGGCGACCGGGAGATCCGGCATGTGTTCGGGCGTACGTTCAATACCCCCACCAGCTACTTCTACCGGCGCCGCGTGGACGCGCTCTGGTATCCGTGGCAGCCCGTCGACCTGAAGATCGAGGGCGACCATCTGCTGCCGGTGGTCTGGGACGAGCGGCTGCTGCTGTTCTGGCTCAAGTTCCAGGAGAAGGCCGAGGAGCCGGCGTCGTTGGCGCAGTCCGCCACGGGCACCCGCCCGAAGAAGTACTGGTCGCTCCAGGTGGTGTGGAGCGAGTACCGGGACGGAAAGTGGTCGGCGGCCCAGCTCCTCGATCCACCGCTGACATCGGCGAGCGCCCGGTTCGCCCGGCCCGAGGCGTTCTTCCTCGCGCCCCTGCCGGACGAGGACTCTCTGACGATCGCGGTCGGCTCCCGCGGCGTCCCCGATTGGGCCTCGGCCTCCTACGACGGCTACGACCCGGTCTACGAATGGAAGGTGCTGCGCGCGCCGCGCGGCAAGGGCCGCCTCGTCCTCGGGGACGACCGCGTCCGGAACAAGTCCGACGGCCCGTTCGGCTTCGGCACCCCGTTCACCGACCAGAGCTTCAACGCCGTCGCCGAGCGCAGCCCCACCGTGCAGCGGCCCGTGAGCGTACTCACCGCGGGCGGCACCGGCCGCCGGCCGACCGCGGCCAACGAGCTGCTCACCCGCCGGCGCACGGGCCCTGCCAACCCCTACCGGCTCACCTTCCCCGTGCAGGCGGAGATGATGGAACCGGCAGGCCAGGGCCTGACAGTGACCTTCTTGGACCGGGACTCCTTCTTCTACTCCGACGGGCGCAGGTCGTATCTGGCGCACCCGGCGACGTACTCCCTGATCGTCAACTACCCGTCGCCGAATCAGGCCGTGCTCGGGCCGCTCTTCGTGATGCGCGAAGCGGTCCGCTTCGAAACCCACTTCCACCCGTACGTCACCCGGTTCGCCACCGCCCTCAACACGGGCGGCGTGCCCGGCCTGCTCTCCCTGGAGACTCAGCGGCTCAGCGACTCCGGGCCCATCACCGGGCCGTTCGGTGCGGCGGTTCACGTGGCCGCCGGTGCGAGGTTCGTCAACGAGTACGCGCCGCGCTGGGACAACGTGTACCCCTTCGACTGGCCGAAGGAGACCGTCGACTTCACCGCCGACGGCGCCTACTCCTCGTACAACTGGGAGCTGTTCTTCCACGCGCCGCTGCTGATCGCGACGCGGCTCGGCAAGAACCGGCGCTTCGCCCAGGCACAGCAGTGGTTCCACAAGATCTTCGATCCCACGATCAGCTCGACCGACCCGAGCCCGGCACGCTACTGGCGGCTGCTGCCGTTCCACACCGCCGTCCTCGCCCCGCCGGTCCAGGAGTTGGCTCGGCTGCTCGCCGACAAGAACAGGCCTTCGTGGGCGCGTGAGGAGATGGTCGCCCAGGTGCGCAACTGGCGCGACCACCCCTTCGACCCGCATGCCGTGGCCCAGCTGCGGCCCAGCGCCTACCAGCAGAACGTACTGATGAAGTACCTCACCAACCTGGTGGAGTGGGGCGATCAGCTGTTCCGGCAGGACACCATCGAGTCGATCAACCAGGCCGCGCAGCTCTACGTCCTGGCCGACCAGATGCTGGGCCCGCGCCCCGAGCAACTGCCCGCCCAGGCCGGGCCGGCCCCGCTGACGTACCGGGAGCTGGAGCCGTCGCTCGACGAACTCGCCAACGCGCTCGTCGCCGTGGAGGGCCTGCTCCCGCCGCCGGCCGCCGCGCCCGGCCCGGCGAACGGCCAGGTCAAACCGCCGATACCGGTGCCGCTCACGCTGTACTTCTGTGTCCCGCACGACGACGCACTGCTACGTCATTGGGACATCGTCGCCGACCGGCTGTTCAAGATCCGGCACTGCATGAACCTCGCGGGAACCGTGCGCGAACTCGACCTCTTCGGCACGCCCATCGACCCGTCTGCCCTCGTCCGCGCACTCGCCGGCGGGGCCGACCTCGACCAGGTGCTGTCGGACGGGGCAGCGGGCCCGCCTTGCTACCGCTTCGCCGCACTGGCCCGCAAGGCAATGGAACTCTGCTCCGACGTACGGCAATTGGGCGCGCTGCTGCTCGCCGCCCTGGAGAAGCAGGACGCGGAGCGGCTCGCCGTGTTGCGTTCCGGGCACGAGCTGTCCCTGCTCGACGCGGCGCGCTCCGTACGGGAACTCCAGATCCAGGAGGCTCAGGCACAGGTCGACGCGCTGGCGAAGTCCATGACCATGGCGCGCACCCGATGCCTGTTCTACGTCGAGCAGCTCAAGGCGATGGAAACGATCACCATCCCGCCACCCACCGGGCAGACCCGCAGCCAGATCCTCGGGGCCATGCGCGAGGTCGTGGACGGGCTGCAGCCGCGCACCCCGCTGACCCGGGTCACCGACCAGCTGACCACGCTGTTCCGCGCCGAGATGGACAGCATCCACGCCAGCTTGGAGGAGGCGATCTCCCAGAAGGACCAGGACGAGGACCCGGGCGCGAGCGAGAGCTTCACGCTCCCGATGAACAGCTTCGAGCGTCGGCAGCTCGCGGAGCTGAAGACCTCGAACGAGAAGCAGCTGCGCGCCATGGACCACGAGGCCGCCGCCCAACTCTTTGCCCTCATACCCGACTTCACGCTGGGCCTGCAGGGCTGGGCGGCAAGCCCGGTGATCCAGGCGCAGATAGGCGGCACGCTGCTGTCGACGGCGGCTCGGCTGGAGGCAAGCGCCCAGAACTACGCCTCGAACGAGCACGCCTACCGCGCGAACCTCCACCAGCTCCTGGGCGGCTACCGGAGGCGGGCGGACGAATGGCTGCACCAGGCCCATCTGGCGAGCCAGGAGGGCGCGCAGATCGGCGCCCAGCTCTCCGCCGCCGGGCTGCGGTTGGCCATCGCCCGGATGGAGCTGCTCAACCACGACACCCAGACGGCCGGCGCCCGCGAGGCCGACGCCCTGCTGCGGGACAAGTACACGAACGAGGACCTGTACGCGTGGCAGGTCGAGCAGATCTCGGCCGTGCACCACGCCGCGTACGAGCTCGCCTTCGACCTGGCCCGCCGCGCCGAGCGCGCCTACCGCTTCGAACTCGGCAACCAGGACAGCGACTTCATCAGGCCCGGCCACTGGGACGGCCTCAAGCAGGGCCTGCTCGCCGGGGAGCGGCTCGCCCAGGACCTGCAGCGGATGGAGGTGTCCTACCTCGACCAGCACCGGCGGGAGTACGAGATCACCCGCCATGTGTCGCTCGCACAGCTCGACGCGGCGGCGCTGATCCGGCTCAAGGTGACCGGGGCCTGCGAGGTGGACATCCCGGAGGGTTTCCTGGATCTCGACTGCCCCGGCCACTACGCCCGCCGGATCAACTCGGTCGCGCTCAGCGTCCTCGGCGTGGCCGGCCGCCACACCAGCGTGAACTGCACCCTGACTCTGCTGCGCAGCTCGGTCCGGGTCAGTCCCGATCCGAGCGGGGGCTATCCGCGGACCGGCCCCGGAGACACCCGCTTCGTCGACGACCTCGCCGCCGCCCAGTCCATCGTGACGAGTCGCGGCACCGAGGACGCTGGGCTCTTCGAGGCGCAGGGCGCCGCCGACGAACGGTATCTGCCCTTCGAAGGGTACGGCGCGATCTCCCGATGGCGACTCGAACTCCCCTCGGAGTTCCGGCAGTTCGACTACGCGACCATCGCCGATGCCGTGATTCATCTGCGCTACACGGCGCGGGACGGCGGACGGCGCCTGGCCGACGCGGTCCGCGCCGCGCAACGCGCCGACCTCGGCAAACTGATGGCCTCGGCCGACGGCAGGGGCGGCTTCACCAGGGCCCTGAGCCTGCGGCACGAGTTCGCCGACTGGTATCGGCTCACGGCCGCCACGGGTGACCGCGAGATCACCCTGGAGATCGCGGACCGATTCCCGTTCCTGCTCCGCGACGGCACGCTCACCATCGACGAGGTGGGGGTGTTCATCAAGGCCGAGGACCGGCTGACGGACCAGCACGTGCAGCAACTGCGCAAGGCGACATTCGACGGCAAGGCCCTCACAGGCCTGACAGGCTGGCTGCGCCGCACCGACGTCGTCCAGACCGTTGTCCCGGTGCCGGATCCGGGCTGGGACCCCCGTTCGGGCAAGAAGCTCTCCCTCAAGGAGGTCGCACCGGAGACCCTGCCGTACATCGACGACCTCTGGCTGCTGTGCCACTACACGTTCAAAGCAGGACCGTCCTGAGCCCGGCGCAGCCGCGAAGCGCCCGTCTCACGGCTCTTCCGGCCCGTCCTCGTCCAGTTCGAACCACACCGTCTTGCCCTCCGGCTCCGGGCGGAGGTTCCAGCGGTGGGCCAGGAGGTCGAGGAGGACGAGGCCGCGGCCCGAGGAGGAGAGTTCGCCGGGGGCGCGGCGGGAGGGGACCTCGTCGCTGCGGTCGGAGACCTCCACGCGCAGCCGGCGGCGGCCCTCGGCGCCGCTGATGTCGGCGCGCAGGACGGCGGCCTGCTCGGTGTGGATCAGTACGTTGCCGAGGAGTTCGGAGACGAGCAGGAGGACGGTGTCCACCTGCTCGGGTCGGGCCCAGTCGTGGAGCAGGCCCTGGAACTCGATGCGGGCGTCGGCGATGCCCTGGGCCTGGTCCTGTTCGAGAGTGAAGCGCAGGTTGCGCCCCGGCCCGTCCGCGTGGTCGTCGCGGGGGTCGCGGCGCAGGAGCAGCAGGGCGATGTCGTCCTCGGTGAAGGAGGTGACGGGACGGTCGCCGGGCTGTGTGGCCTGCGGGGACACGACCGCGTTCAGGAGCCGGTCGGCCATGCCGTCGATGTCGTCGGGGCCGCCCGGCGTCAGCGCGCCGCGCACCCGGAGCCAGCCGGAGTACATGTCGTGGCCGCCGGACTCGATCAGGCCGTCCGTGCAGAGCATGAGGATCTCGTTCTCACGCAGTGTGACGACGCTGACCGGGTAGTCGTCCTCGCCGAGGTCGAGCCCGAGGGGCAGTCCGCCGCGCACGTGCTTGAGCAGGCAGGTGCCGTCCGGCAGCCGCAGGACCGGATGCGGGTGCCCCGCGCGGGCGATGCGGAGCATTCCGGTCGCGGGGTCGGCCTCCAGGTAGATGCAGGTGGCGAAGCGGCCCTCGCCCAGTGAGGCGAGGAAGTGGGAGGCGCGGACGAGGACGGCGTCGGGGCCGTGCCCCTCGGCGGCGTAGGCGTGAATGGCGGTGCGCAGTTGCGACATCAGCCCGGCGGCCTGGACATCGTGGCCCTGGACGTCGCCGATCACCACGCCGAGGCGCCCATTGGGCAGGGTCATGCTGTCGAACCAGTCGCCGCCGACCATGAGCCCGCCACCGGTGGGGACGTAACGCGCGGTGACCGTGAGTCCTTCGGGGCCCGGGCCGACGCGGCCCATGCTGCTGCGCAGGCTCTGCGAGAGGGCGTGATCGGCCTCGCCGTCGTACGTCTGCTCGATGCACTGGCCCAGCAGCCGGGCGAGGGTCACCAGGAAGGTGCCGATGCCGCCGGTCATCTCGACCGGGGCGTCGAACGCCGCCATCCACACGCCGGTGTGCTGGCCGTACGTGGTGAGCGGCAGGAACGCCCACGCTTCGTACTGCGTGAGGTACGCGTACTCACTGGCGGAGGGGAACCGGTCCAGGTACTCCTGCGGCGAGGTCAGAACCACGGGCCGCCCGGTCCTCGCCACCTGCGCGGCGGGGTGGGCGGTGCGCAGCGGCAGCCGGAACGCGTCGGCCTCGCCGTCCCCCAGACCGAACCGGCCGACGCAGTGCAGCATGTCCCGGTCCGTACGGAAGACCGCCTGCCCGCGAAGCGGGAAGGCGGCGTCGGCCAGCTGGGAGATCAGGGTGAGGGCCTCCCCCAGTGACGCGATCCCGGCCAGGGCGTGTCCGGTGACGAGGACGTCGGTGTCCCGGTGGCTGGTCCGTCCCGGCGCCCGGTCCGAGTCGGCGCCGGGGCCTCCGGAGGCCGGGCCCGCCAGCCGGTTGAGCACGTCGACCTGGCGCACCTCGGCGTCGTCCGCCTCGGGTCCCCCGTGCCCGTCGAGGTCGTCTTCGGGGATTCCGCGCTCGCGCCCGCCACCCACCTGCGGCACTCCCCTCGGCTCGACGCACTCCGGCTCCCCCCATGGTCCGACGATCGTCCGCGCCTCGCCTGATCTCGGGCGCCATGCGGGCGACCGTGCGGCGCGCCCGACCAGGACGGGGCCCGGTCGGGCGGCCAGAGGCTGTCATGCGGATCCGTCCTGAACCGAACGACAGACCCTGCGCGCGGCTACGTCACCAGGAGGACTTGGTGACTCCCGGCAGGTGTCCCGCGTGGGCCTCCTCCCGCAGTCGGACGCGGGACAGGCCGAACTTGCGCAGATGCCCGCGCGGCCTGCCGTCCACGCTGTCGCGGTTGCGGACCCGCGTCGCGCTGGCGTCGCGCGGCTGGCGGCGCAGTTCGGCCAGGGCGTCGGCACGCTCCTGCTCCGGGGTGCCGGGTCGGCGGACGATCTCCTTCAGGGCCGCGCGCCGGGCGGCGTACCGCTCGACGACCGCCTTCCGCTTCTCGTTCTTCGCGATCTTGCTCTTCTTCGCCATCAGACCTTGCCCCCTCGCGCGCGGATCCGCGCGACCGCGGCCTCGATGCCGATGACATCGACCGTCTTGACGCCCCTGGCGCTCAGGGTCAGGCGCACGTTGCGGCCCTCGCTGGGCAGCCAGTAGCGCTTGCTCTGGATGTTCGGGTCGAAGCGGCGCGAGGTGCGCCGGTGCGAGTGGGAGATGCGGTTGCCGAAGCGCGGTGCGGCGCCGGTCAGTTGGCAGTGGGCGGACATACGGGCCCTCTCTGTCGTCAGCTGTCGTCGTCTGTCGCGCCGGCCGACGCCGGTCACGACCATGGCCCCGTTATTGAACATGGAAACCATTGCCATATAGTAGCGGCATGGCACGCAACGAACTGCGCCCGATCCTCAAACTCCGCTCGACGGCAGGGACGGGCTACACCTACGTCACCCGCAAGAACCGCAGGAACGACCCGGACCGCCTGGTCCTGCGCAAGTACGACCCCGTGGTCGGCCGCCACGTCGACTTCCGCGAAGAACGCTGAGCACCGGCCGGATCCGCACCACCACCCGAACGACCCGAACCACCCGAACCAACTGGAGTCCGCCATGAAGCCCGGCATCCACCCGGCCTACCGGCCCGTCGTCTTCCGCGACAAGGCCGCCGGATTCGCCTTCCTGACCCGTTCCACGCTCACCACCGACCGCACGGTCGAGTGGGAGGACGGCAACACCTATCCCGTGTACGACGTCGAGGTCTCCTCGGCGAGCCACCCCTTCTACACCGGCACCGCCCGCGTCATGGACACCGCGGGCCGCGTCGAGCGCTTCGAACGTCGCTTCGGCCGTCGAGGGGCCCGGTGATGGGGGGCCGCGACCGGCTGCCCGTCGTGATCGTCGGCGGCCTGCACAGCGAGGCGCGCCGGGAGGTGGTGCGGGGGCTGCTCGACGCGGTGCCGTCCAGCGTGGCCCTGCACCACGACCTCGGCACCGCCCCGTCGGGCACCGTGACCCGCACCATCCGTGACGCGTCCGGTGAACTGGGCCGCGGCGAGGCCCCGTTGGTCAACGACTGCGCCTGCTGCGCCCTGCGCGAGGACCTCGTGCCGGAGCTCGAACGTCTCGCCGCCGACGGGCTGACCCGGCTTGCGGTCGTGGAGCTGTGGGACTCCGTGGAACCACAGGCCATGGCGGATGTCGTGGCGGCCCACGGCGCTCCGGCGCTGCGACTGACCGGTGTGATCACGGCCGTCGACCCCGCGCTCGTGCTCCCGTATCTGGGCAACGGGGACGACCTCGCCGAGGCCGGTCTCGCGGCGGCCGCCAGTGATCAGCGGACGGTCGCGGACACCTGGGCCCGGCAGCTGGAGTACGCCTCCGTCGTCGCCGTCACCGAGAGCCCGGAGGCGGACGAGGAGGACCGGGCGCTGCTCTCCCAGCTCCATCCGACGGGGCAACAGGTGCCGGCCCGGTCGAGCGAGCTGGCCCGGCTCGCCCTGGCCGGATTCGACGTCGAGGCGGCCCGCACCGCCCAGCATCCGGCCAGCGCCCGGCTGCCTCAGGAGGCGGAGGAGGCCGGGGTCGGCACCCTCGTGTGGCGCCGGCACCGGCCGTTCCATCCGCAGCGGCTGTTCGACGCCCTGGAGGATCTGTGCTGTGCCGCGGCCCGCAGCCGGGGGCGTTTCTGGCTCGCGGACCGGCCCGACACCCTGCTGTCCTGGGACGCGGCGGGCGGCGCCCTGGGCGTCGACGACTGCGGGCCCTGGCTGCACTCACTGCCCGACGCCGCCTGGGAGCTGGTGCCGCCCGAGCGGCGCGCGGCGGCGGCCATGGACTGGCACCCGGAGCACGGCGACCGCTGCCAGCACCTCGTGTTCACCTCCCCCGCGCTCGACCGCGAGGGTCTGGCCGCCCTGCTCGACTCCTGCCTGCTCACCGACGACGAGTACCGCGCGGGCCCGACCGGTTGGAGCCGGCTCCCCGCCGCCTTCGACCCGCTCCTCGACCCCGCGCGCTGACCCACCGAAAGGAACCGACATGCCCCGTCCCCGCACCCCGCGCAAGCCCGCGAAGCCGCGCCCGAATCCGCTCGACGCGGCCGGCATCACCTACGTCGACTACAAGGACACCGACCTGCTCCGCCAGTTCATCTCCGACCGCGGCAAGATCCGCAGCCGCCGCGTCACCCGCCTGACGGTCCGCCAGCAACGCCAGGTGACGGCCGCCGTCAAGAACGCCCGCGAGATGGCACTGCTGCCGTACGGGAACAGGTGAGGCGGGGCGGCTGCGGGCGTGTCAGGCGCAGGTCCGCAGCCGCACCGTCGTGCCCTTCGCGCCCGGGCGCACCTGCACCGTGTCGCACAGCATGCCCGCGCCCCACAGGCCGAAGCCGGAGTCGGTGACGGAGTCCGGTGGGGTCCAGCCGAGGTGGGCGTCGGGCTGCCAGTCACCGGAATCGGTGATCTCGCAGATCAGGCCGTTGTCGGGCCAGGCGCGCAGCGTGACGGGGGCGTCGCCGTGGCGGATGGCGTTGGTCGCCACCTCGGTGACGGCCACCAGGAGCTGGTGCAGGGCGTCGCCCGTCACTCCGCAGCCGCGCGCCTGTTCGGCCACGAAGGCGCGCACCGCGTGCAGGTCCGCGGGCAGGATCCGCATGGACGCGGTGGCGTGCGGCGACGCGGGCAGCGGCCGGCGGTCGAGTTCCGCGAGGAGGGCCGTCTGGTCGCCGTACACGGGGCTGTCCCGCAGGGCCTCGCCCTCGAAGACCTCGGGGTGGGTGCGGCGCACGTGATCGACGACTTCGGGTGGCAGCACCCGCGTGTCGTAGCAACAGCGGCTGTGGTAGGGCTGGTTGGGGAAACTGACGTTGAGCATCGCTTCGTAGCGGACCCATTCGATGGGGTCCGGGTAGCGCTCCCAGTCGTCGGTCGCCACCACCCAGGCGGGGCGCGGGCCGAGCGTGCGGGCGACCGCCGAGATCGCGGTCATGGCCCGTACGGGGTTCGTATAGACGTCCAGAGGGTTGATGAACTGCACGGCGGGGGCGTCCGGACCGAGCGCGTCGCGCAGCGCGTCGCTCTCGCGCACCGGGGCCACGGCGATCGTCGGCGCTCCCGCCTCGATGCCCTCGCGCAGGTGCGGCACGGTGCCCGCGAGGAACTCCGGCATGCCGTCGTACAGCACCGCCTGGTGCTGGTGGACCAGCGGCTCGTCGAAGCCGGGGGCGTCCGCCGGACCGAGCCGTTCCAGCGCCTCGATGATCTCGTCGATGGTCATGCCGTCCCCTCCACTCCCGGCACGAGGCCCGGCAGCCGGCCCCAGCCCACGATCGCGATGACGCCCGCCACCTCCGGTGCCACGTGGTCGAGGACGAGTCCCCGCTGCGGGCCGCGGCGGTGTCCGATGCCCGCCAGCAGGCGCAGCGCCCCGAGGTCGATGAAGGTCAGCCCGCGGAGGTCGAGGTGGAGTTCGCCGTCCACCTCCGAAAGGTCCGCGAGGGCCTGCGCGACGACGTCGTGCCGGGTGGCGTCCAGTTCCCCTTCGAGGCCGAGTCCGGGCGGGTCGTCGGTGCGGGTGATCCGCAGGATGCGCTGCTCGCCGGGTGCCGTGGCGTCCATGAAGCCTGCCGAGTGGTGAGGTGGGTCCTTGTGCAAGGTGTCCTTGAAGGTAGCGGGGTCCGGTAGAGCGGCGGTAGATCCGGGCGGTGCCGGCCGGCCGCCGTTCACAGCGGCGGCGGGGCCAGGGCGCCCGGGCCCATCCGCAGGCTCAGGCACGCGGGGAAGAACGCGCTCCAGGCGTGTCCGCGCCAGCGGACGTACGCGGTGAGGTCGCTGCCGAGGCTCGCGGCGCGTTCGAGGAGCTTGCCCGCCTCCGCGTTCCTGCCCTCGTACAGGAGGATGCGGCTGATCTCGTGCAGGGCGAAGCACTGCAAGCCGTCGTCGCCGGTCTCGTCCGCGATCCGGGCGCTCTCCTCGTAGGCCTCCAGCGCGTCGTGGGTGCGTCCGAGTCCGCGCAGGGCGCGGCCGAGGTCGCCGAGGCCGACCACCAGGGCCGTGCGGTCGTCGGCCGCGCGGGCCAGGGCGAGATGCGACCGCTGCACGGTGAGGGACTCCTCGTACTTCTCCGTCTCGGTGAGCGCGTCCGCGAGGCAGTACAGGGTGCGCCGCTCCCCCTTGGCGTCGGCGATGTCGCGCCAGATGGCGAGCGCCGCGTCCAGGCACTGGCGCATGTGGTCGAGCCTTCCGTGCAGCCAGTACACGGCTGCCAGGTTGTGCAGCCCCTGGGCCTCGCTCCTGCGGTCGCCGAGCCGACGGGCCGTGCGGATGCCGAGTTCGCCGAGGCTGCGCAACTCCCGTGCGCGGGCGTACGGGTACAGGTACCAGTGCAGGAGTCCGATGAGGCGGACGGCGTGGCGGGCCGCGTCGTCGGACACGGTCGCGGCGTGCGTGATGGTGGCGATGAGGTTGGCACGCTCGCTGTCGAGCCAGGCCTCGGCCTGCCCGAGGTCGTCGATGCGGACCGGTGTCGGGTCGCCGGCGCGGCGGGCGAGGCCGGGCGGCACCTCCAGGTGGGCCACGGCGCATCCGGTGGTGGCGGCGTAGAAGCGCAGGACGCGCTCCAGGGCCCCGGTGCGTTCGGCCTCGGGTTCCTCGGCGCACACCTCGCGGGCGAACAGGCGGAGCAGGTCGTGCATCTGGTAGCGGCCGGGGGCCGTGCTGTTCAACAGGTGGGCGTCGACGAGGCGTTCGAGGGCGTCCTCGGCGCGGGCGGCGGGGACGCCGAGCAGCGCGGCCGCTGCGGGCAGGCTGGTGCTCGATCCCGGGACGACGCCCAGAAGCCGGAAGGCGCGGGCGGCGGCCTGGTCGCTGGGGTGGGCGCCGTGGCACAGGGCCTGGTAGCCGGCGTGGAAGCTCGCGCGGACCGAGATGTCGCCGACGCTGATCTCGTCGAGGCGTCCCTGGGCGTCGCCGAGCCGCTCGACGAAGGCGCTCAGCGGCCAGCTGGGACGGGCGGCGAGGCGGGCGCCGACGATCCGCAGGGCGAGCGGGAGCCCGCCGCACATCCGGATGATCGCGTCGGCCGCCTCGGTCTCGGCACCCACCCGGTCCGCGCCGAGCAGCCGCTCCAGGAGCGCCATCGCCTGGTCGTGGAAGAGCACGCCGAGGTGCAGATGGCCGGCCCCCTCCAGCGTGGTGAGCATCTCGCGGCTGGTGACGAGGACGGCGCAGCCGGGCCCCGCGGGCAGCAGGGGGCGCACCTGTTCCACGCCCGCCGCGTTGTCGAGGACGACCAGGACACGCCGGTCGGCGACCATGGAGCGGAACGCGGCGGCCGCTTCCTCCGTGTTCGTGGGCACGGCGACGCGCGGCACGCCCAGCGTGCTGAGGAACCGGCCGAGCACCTCCCCCGGTTCGAGGGGGGTGAGACCCGCGGTGGCGCCGTGCAGATCCACGTAGAACTGTCCGTCGGGGAAGCGGTCGGCGAGGCGGTGCGCCGTGTGGATGGCCAGGGCCGATTTGCCGACGCCGCCCGTGCCGTCGATCGCGGCGATGGCGAGGCGGCCGCGTCCGGTGCCGCCGAGGATCTCCTGAAGGACGGACACCTCGCCCGTGCGGCCGAGGAACTCGCCGGTGGCGTGCGGCAGTTCGCGGGGGACGCGGGCGGCCGTCCCGGCGGGGGCGCGGGCGGCCTCGGCGGGCTCGCTCTCGGGCGGTTCGGGTTCCAGGAGGAGGGTCGTGTCGCCGGTGAGGATGCGCTGGTGGAGGTCGCGCACCGCAGGACCCGGTTCGATGCCCAGGTCGTCGGCGAGGCGTCGGCGCAGGTCGCGGTAGGCGCTCAGGGCGTCGGCCTGGCGACCCGATCGGTACAGGGCGAGCATGAGGCGACCCCGCAGCGCCTCTCGCAGGGGGTGTTCGTCGGACAGGGCCTGGAGTTCGTCGAGTACCGCCTCGTGGTGGCCGAGCCTGAGGCGCGCCTCGATGAGGAGTTCGCGGGCCTGGGTGTGCGCGGCGAGGAGGCGCGCGGTCTCGGTCTCCACCGCCGGGGTCGGCGGCACATCGGCGAAGGGGGTGTCGTGCCACAGGTCGAGGGCCTCGGCGAGCCGTTCGGCGGCGGCGTCGGCCGCGTTGCGGTCGAGTTCGCGTTGGGCTTCCTTGACGAGGTCGGCGAACCGGTGGGCGTCGACGGCGCCGGGTTCGACGACGAGCCGGTACCCGTGGGCCCGGTAGCCGTGCACATGCGTGACCAGGACGTCACCGGAGGCGTCGCCGAGCGCGCGGCGCACCCGCGAGACGTAGCCCTGGAGCAGTTTGTGGACGCTCTGCGGCGGGTGCGGGCCCCAGAGTTCCTCGACCAGCCGGTCGGTGGAGACGAGCTGGTTGGACTCGCACAGCAGGACGGCCAGGAGCATGCGCCATTTCGCCGGCGCGAGCGGCACCTGTGCGCCGTCACGCCACAGGCCGAGCGGCCCGAGCAACCGATACCTCATGACCTCGCGTCACGTTCCGTTTGCCGTCGCCCCGCCCTGTCGGCCGGGCGGGGTGGACCCCGATTGTGGGGCGAACCCGGGTTCGGGGCAAGGAAGTTCACCAGGGGACGTGAACATCGCGGTCGAGTTCGCCCTTGAGCTCGCGGATCAGTTCCCGTGAGTCGTCCCGTGACAGCGCGCGGGACAGGATCAGCTGGAAGGCGCGCCGGTGCTCCCCGATCCGCCCGGCGTCGACCGTGGTCCGTGCGCCGAGGGAGGACTCGCCACACAGCACGTCGGGCTCCTCGTCGAAGCCCATGAGCCGGAAGGGCGGCAGCGCCCCGGGGTGGCCCGGCACATCGAGGGGAAGCACGTGGAGGTGGATCCGGGGCAGGGCGCCCCGGTCGACGAGGTGCCCGAGCTGCCCGCTCATCACACCCGTTCCGCCGACGCGACGGCGCAGGACGCCCTCGTCGAGGAGCACCAGCAGGTGCGGCGGCTCGCGCCGGTCCAGGATGCGCCGGCGCCGGGCGAGACCCGCCAGACGCAGTTCGGTCCGCGGCGGCGGGTCGAGAGGGCGGGCCGTGGCGTCCAAGGCGCGTGCGTAGTCGTCCGTGCGCAGCAGTTCGGGGACGGCGGCGGAAGCGAACTCGTGGATGACGGCGGCCCGTTGTTCGAGTTCGGCTAGGTGCGGGGCGCGGGCCGGGCGCGGCGCCGCCGCCCCGTGGGGCAACCAGGCGACGGTGCCGTCGGGCCCCGGGGCGGCCCACGCTATCGGCGTGCGCGGGCCGGCCGCCGGGGCCTCCCCCGTTCCGGAGCGCACGCGGCTGAGCAGGCCCCATGCGTACGCGTCCGGGTCCGCGGCACCGGTCAGGGCCGCCTCGACGCAGGCCCGCGCGCCGTCCTCACTGACGCTGGTGCCGCAGGGGCCGTGCTGGTGGCGGCTGCCCGCGACCCGGTGGATGTCCCACCGGTAGACGCTCGGCCGCGGTGTGTTCATCGGGCCCGCCGCGCCGCATCGCCGCCGTCCAGGGCGAGCGTGCACCAGGTGGTCTTGCCCCGGCCCGGTTCCCTGCGCGAGCCCCAGGCGGAGGCGACGGCCTCCACGAGCTGCATCCCGCGCCCCTGTTCGTCCTCGGGCCCCGCCGTGCGCAGCGCGGGGCGGACCGGCGAGGAGTCGGTGACCTCGATAAGCAGCCGGTTGCCGAGGTGCACCACGTTCACGGAGACAGTGGTGTCGGTGGTGTGCACGACGGCGTTGGTGACGAGTTCGCTCACGAGCAGCTCGCCGTCGTCGACGGCGCCCGGCGGGCATCCCCAGGAGGTCAGCGCGGCGAGCACCGCCGCGCGCACCCGGACGACCTCCGCGGGGACCGCCCGGACGTGCCGGTGCAGTTGCCGGCCGACGCCGAGGTCGCAGTCGGCGCACGGGCGCCGGGTGCTGGAGTACGCGTACGGGCCCGCGACCAGCAGAGGCGTGCGGGGTCGCGCGGACGTGCCTTTCGAGGAACCCATGACCCTCCCCCTTGAGGTGCCGCCGCTTCGGGCGGTGTGGCTGCGTGCAGCGTGCACGGTGGGGGGAGAGCGGCGGTACAGCGCCGGTAGGCGGGCGGGGAGCCGGCCGCGGACAGCCGGATCCCCACGCCCTCAGTCCTTGTAGTCCGGCGCGATCCGCTCCACGAGGCGCAGCAGCGCGCCCCAGGCCAGGTCGTACGCGATGTCGTCCTGGACGTCCGAGGACGCCTCGCCCTCGCCGGTGAGCTGCTGGGCGGTGTACTCGCAGACCTGCTCGGAGGGGATGATCAGCTGTCCGCCCGCCTGGGCGGTGACCTGGATCTCGCAGGCCTTCTCCAGGTAGTACATGCGCAGGAACGCCTGCTTGGCGCTCTCGCCGACGGTCAGCAGGCCGTGGTTGCGCAGGATCAGCGCCGGGTGCGTCCCCAGGTCGTCGACGAGGCGCTTCTGCTCGTCGAAGTTGAGGGCGACGCCTTCGTAGTCGTGGTAGCCGACGCGGTTGTGGAACTCCATCGACATCTGGTTGACGGGGAGCAGCCCGCCCTGCTGCGCGGCGACGGCGCAGCCGGCCTTGGTGTGGGTGTGCAGCACGCAGTGGGCGTCGGGGCGGGCCTTGTGGATCGCGCTGTGGATCATGAAGCCGGCCGGGTTGACGGGGTGCGGGCTCGGCTCCACCGCGTTGCCGTCGAGGTCGATCTTCACCAGGTTCGAGGCGGTGATCTCCTCGAAGAGCAGGCCGTAGGGGTTGATCAGGAAGTGGTTGTCCGGACCCGGGAGGCGCTGCGAGATGTGCGTGAAGATCAGGTCGGTCATGCGGAAGTGCGCGACCAGGCGGTAGACGGCGGCCAGTTCGCGGCGCAGGCGCAGCTCTTCCTGGGCGGCGTCCTCGGCCGTGACGGGGGCGCTGAGGGTGTCGGTCACGCGAGGGCTCCTTGGGTCTGGGTCGTGGGGTCCACCACGGGGGTGTTCGGGCGTCCGGTGGTCCACCAGGCGATGACGTTGCGCGCGGGTTCGGTGACGTAGGCGCGCAGCGAGGCGTCGGAGAGGAAGGCGCTGTGCGGGGAGAGCAGCAGGCGGGGGTGGCTGCGCAGGCGGTCGTCCGGGGCCGGGGGTTCGACCGGGAAGACGTCGAGGGCCGCGCCCGCGATCCGGCCGCTGTCGAGGGCGGCGAGCAGGGCGTCCGGGTCCACGAGGTCGCCGCGCGAGACGTTGACGAGGACGCTGCCGGGGCGCATCCGGGACAGGAGGTCGGCGTCGACCATGCCCTGGGTCTGCGGCGTGGACGGGACGTGCAGGGAGAGGATGTCGGCCTGCTCCACGAGCGTGTCCAGGTCGAGGCGTTCGACGCCCGCGGGCCAGTTCGTGGCGCGCGGGTCGTGGGCGGCGATCCGGCCGAAGAGGGGCCCGGCGATGCGGGCGAGGGTGCGGGCGATGCGGCCCATGCCGACCAGGCCGAGCGTCAACTCGCTCGTCCGGCGCGGCACTTCGTGCAGGTCGGTGCTCCAGCCGCCGGAGCGGACCACGGCGTCGGCCTGCGGGAGGCGGCGGGCCAGGGCGAGCGACTGGGCGAGTGCGTGCACGGCGACGTCCTCGGTCGCGGCGCCCGGCAGGTTCGCCACCCACAGGCCGCGCCGCTCCGCCTCGGCGATGTCGATCATGTCGTAACCGGCGGACATGGTGGCGAGCAGCCGCACCGTGGGCAGGCGGTCGAGCAGGGCCGCGTCCACGCGCGCGTACCCGACGATCAGCGCGTCGGCGTCGTGCGCCGCGGCGGCGATCGCCTCCGGGTCCCGGCTTCCGGCGATCCGCACCTCCCAGCCGGCATCGGCGAGGAGACGGACGCCCGGTGCGGGGTCCAGCTCCTCGGTGTCGGTGATCACGACGACGGGTCGCGGCACACCATCCTCCAGGGCCATCAGAAATGATTCGGTCGACTTACAGGAGTCGAACTTACGTTTCGACTGCCATGCTTGTCCAGACCGAACGAGACGGTCGCCCTCCCGGTGACCGACAATGAGCGGGCGTCCGGCCGGGCGCGCACCGGACCACCAAGGGGAACAGCACGTGGATCTCGACGAGACCGACCTGGGCATCGTGCGCGAGCTACAGGGCGACGGCCGCCTCACGTACGAGACGCTCGCGCAGCGGGTGGGCCTGTCCCGGCCCGCGGCACGGATGCGCGTACAGCGGCTCCAGGAGTCGGGCGCCGTACGGGTCGTGGCGATCGTGCACCCGGCCGTGCGCGACCTGTCGGCCTCCGCGCACCTGGCGATCGACACCGAAGGGCCGGCGGGCCCGGTGGCGCGCGCGATCGCCGAGCTGCCCGAGGCGCCGTTCGTGACGCTGACCAGCGGGCGGCGGGCCATCATGACGGAGCTGCGCACCGCGGGCTTCGGCGCGCTCGACCGGACCATCGAGCAGATCCGCGCCCTGCCGGGCGTGCGCGCGGTGGACGCGCTCGTCGCGACCCGGCACGTGAAGGACCCCTACCTCCTCACCCGGGAGCCGACCGTGAGCGCGCTCGACGCGACGGACGAGCGGATCCTCGCCGAACTGGAGGACGACGGCCGCCTGGCCTTCGCGGAACTCGCGGCGCGCGTCGGCCTGTCCGCGGGCGCGACCCGCGCGCGCACGCTGCGCCTGCTGGACGGCGGGGTCGCCAAGGTGGTGGCGCTGGTCCGCCCCGACGTGCTCGGCATGGGCTACCTGTGCGGGTTCAGCCTGCGGGTGGACGGTGCGGCGGCGGAGGTCGCCGACCGGGTGGCCGCCTTCGACCGCGTGACGTTCCTGTCGACGTGCCTGGGCGGCGCGGAACTGGTCGGCACCATCACCGCCGAGTCGTTCGCGGCGGTGCGCACCACGCTCGAGGACATGCGCGGACTGCCCGCCGTCCGCGAGGTGGAGAGCTGGCTGCACCTGGAACTCGTCAAGGAGAGGTACGACTTGGGGCCGCGCACGGACTGACCGACCGCCCCGTACCGGGGTGCACAGTCGATACGGAACCGGATGGGCGATTCAACTTTACAAACATTCCTCGCCCAACCCTCTGGTCAACCAGGCGTTCGCTATCTATGGTTCAGCGAGCCGAATCGTCTGTCGGCGCACCCCCGTACGTTCCCGGTCGAAAGCAGCCCTGCCATGCCCCGCTCCCCCGAGCACACGCTCCTCGTCACCGGCGCCGCCGTAGCGGCCGCCGGCACCACCGTCCGGGCCGAGGCCCTCGCCGTGCGCGGCGAGCGCATCGTGCACGTCGGCACCGTCGAGGAGGCCCGCGCCGCGCTCGGCGGCCGGGTCGACGAGGAGCTGCGCCTCGACGGAGGCCTCGTCCACCCCGGCTTCGTGGACGCCCACTGCCACCCGGTGATGTACGGGCAGGCGCTCGCCTGGGTCGATCTGCGGCCCGAGCGCGTGCCGGACATCGACACGTTGGTGGAGGTGCTGCGCGAGGCCGCCCGCGAGCTGCCCGCGGGCGTCCCGATCCGCGGCTTCGGCTACGAGCACCGTCGGCTCGCCGAGGGCCGCCACCCCAGCTGCCACGACCTGGACCGCGTCGCCGAGGACCGCGAGGTCTACGTCATGAACGCCTCCGGGCACGGCGGCGTCGTCAACTCCCGCACCCTGCGCACCTGCGGCATCGACGCGAGCACCCCCTCGCCCGAGGGCGGCACCATCGGCCACTTCGCCGACGGCGAGCCCGACGGTCAGCTGTGGGACGGCGCCTGCGACCTGCTGACAGGACCGGCCGGCGTGAAGATCGGCAACCACGGTCCGAACTTCCACCTGTCCGAGCCCGACGAGATCATGGCCGACCATCTGCTGCGCGCCCAGGAGGTGTTCCTCGCCGCCGGTGTGACCACGATCGGCGACGCGCAGGTGTCGCGCCGCGAGATGGAGACGTATCTGCGGGCGCACGCCGACGGTTCGCTGCGCATGCGCGTCTCCGCCTATCTGACCTCCGCGCTGCTCGACACCGCGCTCGAACTCGGCGCGGTGCGCGGCTTCGGCGACGACCGGTTCCGCATCCAGGGCGTCAAGTTCTACGCCGACGGCACGCTCGGCGGCTGGACCGCGTACTTCCCCGAGGGGTACGCCGCCGACTGCTGCCACCACGGGCAGCTGTACCACTCGGTCGAGGAGTACACGGAGATCGTGCGGCGCGCCCACGCCGCGGGGCTCCAGACCGCGACGCACGCCCAGTCCCCGTACGCCATCGGCATGGTGCTCGACGCGATCGAGAAGGCGCAGGCCGATCGGGAGCGGCCCGGCATGCGGCACCGCATCGAGCACTCGGGGCTTCCGACGGACGAGCAGATCGAGCGGATGGGCACGCTCGGCGTCGTCCCCGTCATGCAGCCGCAGCACCATCTGCGCACCGGTGACGGCACGTTGACCGCGATCGGCGACATGGGCCACCGGTACAACCCGGCGGGGCGCTGCGCCGGGGCCGGGGTGCCGGTCGTGTTCTCCTCGGACGCACCGGTGGCTCCGCCCGCGCCGCTGGAGGCGGTGTCCGCGGCGGCCACCCGGCGCACGGTGCTCGGCACGGTGCTCGGTGACGAGTCGTTGCGGTTGCCGGTCGAGGCGGGGTTGCACGCGCACACCGCGGCCGCGGCGAGCGCGCTGCACCGTGAGGATGCGGTCGGTTCGCTCGCGCCCGGCATGCTCGCCGACTTCTGCGTCCTCGATGCCGATCCGTTGACCGTGCCCGCCGAGGAGTTGGCCGGGATCCGCGTCCGGGAGACGTGGATCGGCGGCGCCCGGGCGTGGGCGCGCGGCGCGTAGCGGGTGTCGTTGTGGCCGAGTCGTGGTGTGGCCGTGCCGGATGGTGCGCCACACCGTGGCTGGGCTCGCGCAGTTCCCCGCGCCCCTGAATGCCGCACCCACACCGCGCCCGACCGCATGACGCGCCCAACCGCGGTTGCGCTCGCGCAGTTCCCCGCGCCCCCGAAAGCCGCACCCACACCGCGCCCGACCGCATGACGCGCCCAACCGTGGTTGCGCTCGCGCAGTTCCCCGCGCCCCTGAAAAGCCCCCCACTCCCGTCCCCGACCGCACTCTTTCGCCGGAGGTCCCCTTGTCGGACCGCACCACGTCAGACCGTTCACCGCAGAGTCCGTTCAGGACGGCGTTCGCCGCTCTGTCCGGTACCTCCATCGAGTGGTACGACTTCTACGCCTTCGCCACCGCCGCGGCGATCGTGTTCAACGACGTCTTCTTCCCCGCCGACATGCCGACGGCCCTGAAGACGATCTCGTCCTTCGCGACCTTCGCCGTCGGCTTCCTGCTGCGTCCGCTCGGCGGCATCGTCTTCGGGCACATCGGTGACCGCGTCGGCCGCAAGAAGACGCTCGTCATCACGCTCCTGATGATGGGCATCGCCTCGTTCGCGATCGGTCTGCTGCCGACGTACGACCAGGTCGGCGTCCTGTCCCCGATCCTGCTGATCACGCTCCGCCTCATCCAGGGCATCGCGATCGGCGGCGAGTGGGGCGGCGCGGTGCTCATCGCCGTCGAGAACGCGCCCAAGGGCAGGGCCACCTTCTTCGGCTCGTTCGCCCAACTCGGTTCGTCCGTGGGTGCGTTGCTGTCGACCGGCATGTTCAGCCTCATGAACCTGTTCGGCGAGTCCGCGTTCAACAGCTGGGGCTGGCGCGTGCCGTTCCTCGCCTCCGCGGTCCTCGTCGTCATCGGCCTGGTGGTGCGCACCAAGCTGGAGGACTCGCCGGTGATGGAGGACATCCACGCCGCCGAGGCCGAGAAGGAGGGGCCGAGCCGGCTGCCCGTCGCCGAGGTGCTGCACAAGGACTGGAAGACGGTCCTGACCGGGGTCTTCGCGCTGGCCACCGCGACCGGCGGCTACTACGTGGTGACCAGCTATCTGCTCTCGTACGGCACCGAGTCGCTGCACCTGTCGGAGTCGATGCTGCTCAACGGCCTCTCGCTGGCCGCGTTCCTGGAACTGGTGGTCACCCCGCTGCTCGCGCTGCTCGGTGACAAGGTGGGCGCGCACAAGGTCGTCGTCGCGGGCCTCGCCGGGGTCGTACTCCTGTCGATCCCGCAGTTCATGGTGCTCGGCGGCGGCAGCGTCGTGCTGATCTATCTCATGATGCTGGCGATGCGCCTGGTGATGTCGGCGTTGTACGGGCCGATGGCCGCGATCCTGGCCGACGGCTTCGCCCCGCACGTGCGCTACACCGGCATCTCGCTCTCCTACCAGGTCTGCAACATGATCTTCGCGGGCTTCGCGCCGGTCACCGCGGTCTGGCTCTCGTCCCTGGCCGGCGGCGCGTACTGGCCCCCGGCCGCCGCGCTGATGGTGGTCTCGGCGATCGGCATCTGGTGCACGCTGCGGCTGCGCGTCCACTTCGAGCGCCGGGTCGCGGCCGAGTCCACGGCCGCGACCCAGGAGACGGTGCCCGCCTAGTAGCGCTGGGCCTTCGCCACACTCGCCTTGAGGTGCGGCTCGGGGGGCTTGGTGCTGATCGCCAGCGGTTGCGCCCTGTCCCCCGCCTTCAGGTCCTCGGCTCCGACGACCTTGGTCTCGACGACCTTGCCGTCGGAGTCGCTGAAGTCCACCTGCACGGCGTACGAGGCGGTCTTGTCGGTGGTGTTGGTGATGTGGACGACGACGGCGCGCACGCCCTTCGTGTCCGCGAGGCGTTTGCCGGTCAGTTCGACGTCGCGCACCGCGTTGCCCTGCCCGTCGGCCTTGTCCAGCTGCTTGGTGAACTCCTGGCGCTTGCGCTCCAGATTCGCCGAGACCGAAGCCTCGAACTCGCTGGCCCGTGCCGAGGCCGACTTGGCGGCCTCGGACGCCGAAGCCTTGATCGACTCCTTCTTCGACGCCAGCGCCGAGGGCGGCGTACCGGAGAACCTCGACGCGTCCGGGGAGCTGGCCGAAGCGCTGGCACTCGCACCCGTGTCCTTCTCGCTGTCGGAGCCGCATGCCGCGAGCGCCAGCACACCCACCAGCGCGCAGGCGAGCGGCGCGACCGTCCTGTGCCCGCGCATCAGAACCTCAGCACCGCGGCGACGCGCCCGGCGTCCGCGAGGGTGTCGTCGGGGACGAACACCACCTCGGCTCCGGTCTCCAGGGCGGATTCGACGACCTCGTCGACGATGTCGTGCACGGCGTCGAGATCGTCGTCGGCGGCCGGTTCCAGGTGGCCTTCGCCGGCCCGCACGGTGATCCGGTAGTTCTCCTCGACGACGAGCCGGCGGATCCGCCCGTCCTGGGCCTCCTGCCACACCTCGTCCACGCCGGCCGCGTACTTCTTCTCGCCGCGCGCCTGCTCCAGCTGGTCAAGGGCCTCGGCGACGGCGAGCCGCGCCGCTTCATCCCGGGCCGGGGCCACCGCCTGCGCCACCTCCTCGGGGGTGCCCTGCGCGAGGCCGCCGACCGGCACCTCGATCGCGCCCTGCGCGGCGCTGCCGACCTCTGTCAGAAGCGTGAGTGCGGCCGGTTCCCCGGTGACGTAGAGGGGCCTGGGTTCCTCGCCGAGCACATCGCTCAGCTCGGTGTCCGCGTCCCGGAAGAACTGGCGGGCCTGCTCGTCGCGGAAGGTGCTGGGCAGGTCGCCGATGCGCTCCTTGCGTTCGGCGTCCGGGTCGTCGAGGCTGCGGGTCAACGGGAAGCCGTGCTCCGTGTTCTCGGTGACGCGCTCGCCGCGGCCGTCCCACAGGGTGATCCGGTCGGCGGCCAGGGCCAGCACCCAGTAGGGGCGCCGCGCGGCGTCGGCTGCGACCAGGTTGCGGGTCAGGAAGGTGTCGGCGACCACGACCCGTTCGGGGACGCCGCGGTCGACGGCCCAGGCCTGGTGCTCGCCCGGCGCGGCGAAGACCACGAGGCCGTCGCGCGCATGGGCGAGGTCGATCTCCTGGACCGCCTCCCGCAACTGCGCGAGGACGTCCTCCTGCCGTTCCTTGGTCACCGCGGGATCGGCCGCCAGCTGGCGTTCCGCCTCGCTGACGAGGTTGCCGAGGCGGACCGGGTCCTGGCTGTTCTCCGGTCGACGCCGATGGGTGGGCATCGCCAGGGACACGGCGGGATAGGTGCGCGGCTCGCGCAGCTCTCTGAGGATCACCGGGGTCAATGAGGAGTGCATGGCTGCTTGTCCTTCTTCTGAGACGGCTCGCACCATGCTGCCCACAACTCGCACAATCGGCCATTTGGGATGGACAGGCCGTGACGCTCGAAAGCACCTAAAAGGTGCAGTCATCAACGTATGGGTAGAAAACTGTTCTCCGAGCGTTCCAGCTCCCCCGCACCGCAACCGAAGGGGACGTGATGGAGCAGCAAGGCTCTACGGACTCCCAGACCTCCCCACCGCCCGCCAAACTGGCCCTGTTCACCCTCACCACCATGGTCATCGGCTCCATGGTCGGCGCCGGGGTGTTCTCCCTCCCCGCACGCTTCGCCGAGCAGACGGGGGTGGCGGGAGCGCTCATCTCCTGGGCGATCGCCGGTACGGGCATGCTCATGCTCGCCTTCGTCTTCCAGTCCCTCGCCGTGCGCAGGCCCGACCTGGACGCGGGCGTCTACGCCTACGCGAAGGCCGGCTTCGGCGAGTACGTGGGATTCTTCTCCGCCTTCGGCTACTGGGCCAGCTCCTGCGTCGGCAACGTGACGTACTGGGTGCTGATCATGTCGACGGTCGGCACGATCTGGTCGGGGCTCGGCGAGGGCGACACCGCGCTCGCCGTGATCCTCTCCTCCGTCGGCCTGTGGGCGTTCTTCCTGATGATCCGCCGCGGCGTGAAGGAGGCCGCGGCGATCAACAAGATCGTCACCGTGGCGAAGGTCGTGCCGATCATCATCTTCGTGATCCTGGCGCTGGTCTTCTTCGACCCGAGCGTGTTCGCCGAGAACTGGGGCGGCGCCGACTACGCCGGATCCCTGTTCAGCCAGGTCAAGGGCACGATGCTGGCCACCGTCTTCGTCTTCCTCGGCGTCGAGGGCGCCAGCGTCTACTCGCGGCACGCCAAGCGCCGCGAGGACGTCGGCAAGGCCACGATCCTCGGCTTCCTCAGCGTCTTCGCCATCTTCGCCTCCGTCGTGATCGTCTCCTACGGGATCATGCCGATGAGCGAGATCGCCGAGCTGCGCCAGCCGTCGATGGCCGGTGTCCTGGAGAACGCGGTCGGCACTTGGGGCAAGGTCTTCATCAGCGTCGGCCTGATCGTGTCCGTGCTCGGCGCCTATCTGGCGTGGACGCTGATGGCCGCCGAGGTGCTGTTCGTCGCCGCGAAGGACGACGACATGCCGCGCTTCCTGCGCCGCGCCAACGCCGCGGACGTGCCGGTGCCCGCCCTCCTCATGACCACGATCCTGATCCAGGTCGTGCTCGTGGTCACCGCGTTCTCCGACGACGCCTTCAACTTCGCGCTCGATCTGACCAGCGCGCTCTCCCTGATCCCGTATCTGCTCGCGGCCGGGTTCGCCGCGAAGATCGGCATGCGTCCCGATCCGCTCACCACCGGCGGCCGCACCTCGAACCGAGAACTGACCATCGCGTGCGTGGCCGTGATCTACACGGCGTTCCTGCTGTACGCGGCGGGGCTGAAGTTCGTGCTCGTCTCGCTGATCTTCTACGCCCCCGCCACCATCCTCTTCGTGATGGCCCGACGCGAGCAGGGCCGCCGCCTGTTCTCCCCTCGTGAGTTCGTCATCCTCGCGGTCTCCGTCATCGGCGCGGTGCTCGGCATCGTCGCCCTGGCCGCCGGCTGGATCAGCCTGTGACCGCCCCGTCCCATCCTCTCCCCGGGAGGCACCCCGTGACCGAGCCCGACAGCCCCACTCCCGCCGCGTACGGCGTCCACTCCGAGGTGGGCCGGCTGCGCAAGGTCCTGGTCTGCGCGCCGGGGCTCGCGCACCGCAGGCTGACGCCGACCAACGCGGACGATCTGCTCTTCGACGACGTGATGTGGGTGGAGAACGCCCAGCGCGACCACGCCGACTTCGTCAACAAGCTGCGCGGGCGCGGCGTCGAGGTCGTCGAGCTGCACGAGCTGCTCGCGGAGACGATGGCGGTCCCCGGGGCCAGGTCCTGGCTCCTGGACCGGAAGATCGTCGCCAACCAGGTGGGGCTCGGTCTGATCGACGACACCCGCGCGTTCCTGGAGGGACTCGATCACCGGCAGCTCGCCGAGTACCTCATCGGCGGTCTCGCCACCACCGACCTGCCCGACGACTACCGCTCCCCGTACGTCTCGCTGGCCCGCGAAACCGCGGGCGTGCGCGAGTACCTGATGCCGCCGTTGCCCAACACGCTCTACACCCGCGACACCACGTGCTGGCTCTACGGCGGCCTCACCCTCAATCCGCTGTACTGGCCCGCGCGGCACGACGAGACGCTGCTGATGAAGGCGGTCTACGAGTTCCACCCGGACTTCGCGGGCTCGACCGTGTGGTGGGGCGATCCCGAGCAGGACTGGGGGCAGGCGAGCTTCGAGGGCGGCGACATCATGCCCGTCGGCAAGGGCGTCGTCCTGATGGGCATGAGCGAGCGCACCTCGCGGCAGGCCATCACGCAGGTCGCGGCCTCCCTGTTCGAGAACGGGGCCGCCGAGCGCGTCATCGTCGCCGGGATGCCGAAGCTGCGCTCCGCGATGCACCTGGACACCGTCTTCACCTTCGCCGACCGCGACATCGTGACGCTGTATCCGAAGATCATGGACGCGGTGCACACGTTCTCGCTGCGACCGAGCGACAAGGCGCCCGGCCTGGAGATCACCGACGAGGGCTCGGCCGCGTTCACCGACGTCGTCGCACAGGCCCTCGGCATCGGCGACCTCCAGGTGATCGAGACGGGCGGCGACGTGTACGCCTCCGAGCGCCAGCAGTGGGACAGCGGCAACAACGCGGTCGCCCTGGAGCCCGGCGTGGTCTTCACCTACGACCGCAACACCCAGACCAACACGCTGCTGCGCAAGGCGGGCGTCGAGGTCATCACCATCGTCGGCGCCGAACTCGGCCGCGGTCGCGGCGGCGGCCACTGCATGACCTGCCCCATCAGCCGGGACCCGCTCGACTACTGAGGCGGCCCCCGGACCGGTACCGTCGACGGCATGGAGAAGGTCGCGCTCCATCCGCTGCTCCGCGCGGTGGCCCTCGTCGTGGCCGCGCTCGCCACGCTGACCGTGTGCGTCACGGCCACCGTCCGCGGCACGCTGCTCGACCCCGGCTTCCACGCCGCCGTCCTCGACGAACAGCACGCCTACGACCGGCTCTACAACGAGGTGCTGGTCGATCCGAAGGCGTCCCCGGTCACCCGCGACCTGCTGGCGGGGCTCGCCGTGCCGGAGGCCCAGATCACCTCCAACCTCAAGCTGGTCCTGCCGCCGGACACGCTGCGCGACCTGACGCGGCAGCAGATCGACGCGGTGGTCGGCTATCTCAACGGCGACCGTGACGACCTGCGGCTCGTCGTCGATCTGCGCCCGGTCATCGCCAATCTCGGCGACCTCGCGCACACCTACTTCGGCGATCTCGTCGCGGGCGTCCAGAACCGCTCGGAGCCGGACTTCGACCGGTTCCGGGAGACGCTCGCCGACGAGGCCCGCGAACTCGCCGCCGGGCGGGCGCCCGAAAACCTGCCGCGGCTGCCGCTGTCACCGGACCAGGCGGACCGCGTGGCCGACGCGCTGCTCGCCCTCGTACCCGCGAGGGAGCGCGCGGAGCTGCGCCCGGAGATCGAGACGGCGCTCGCGGACGGCGACGTCGGCACCGCGCTCGCCGCCGTCGCCCCGGCCACCGTCACGGACCGCGTCCAGGGCGCGGCGACCCAGCTGCGGGCGCTGGTCGACGGCGGCACCTGGGACCTCACCGACACCCTCAAGGCCTCCGGCAACGACCTGTCGGGGCTGCGCGAGGCGCGCCCGTACACGGCGGTCGGCCTCGGGGTGCTCGAAGTCGTCGCGGCGGCGCTCCTGTTGCTGTCCCTGGCCGCGCTGTGGCTGCTCGGTCCGCCGCAGCCGGGGCGCCGGCTGATCCTGCTCGGCATCCCGCTCGCGGCGGGCGGCGCGCTCACCGCGCTGGCCGCCTGGGTGACGCGCCTGGTCACCGACGGACGGCTCGTCGCGCCTCCCGATTCGTGGCCGCCGAGCCTGGCCCGCCTCGTCGACGACGTGCAGCGCGCCGCCGTGGGCCACCTCACCGGCACCGCGCTGTGGGCCGCGCTCGTCCCCGTGCTCGCGGGGGCGCTGCTCGCCGGTGTCGGCCTGCTCATGCGGACCGGGCTCGCGGGGCGGGCGCCGCGGGTGGCGCGCGAGCGGCTCGGATCGCCGCGGCGGGCGGTCGGCCTGGGGTTCGGCTCCGCGTGCGTGGCGGTCGCGGGAATGGTGCTGATGCCGCTGGCCGCCTCCCCTGCGGCGGCCCGCGAGTGCCAGGGCAGCACCGAGCTGTGCGACCGCCGTTACGACGAGGTCGCGTACCTGACCATGCACAACGCGATGTCGACGACCGCCGACCACTTCATCGGGCCCCTCCAGGACCCTCACATCAGCACGCAGCTGGACCACGGGGCGCGCGCCCTCCAACTGGACACCTATCGCTGGGAGACGCCCGAGGAGATCACCGGGCGCCTCGACGGCTCCGAGTTCACCGCCGAGCAGCAGGCACTGGTGCGGTCCGCGGTCAACCGGGTCAACCCGCCGCGCAAGGGTCTGTGGCTGTGCCACTCCGTGTGCCGGGCGGGGGCGATCCCGCTGGTGCCGACGCTGCGCGAGATCGGCGACTGGATGAAGGACCACCCCCATGACGTGGTCACCCTGATCGTCCAGGACGCGATCTCCGCCAAGGACACCCGAAGGGCCTTCAGGCAGGCCGGGTTGGACAAGCTGGTGCACCGGCCGGACGCCGACCCGGCGAAGCCGTGGCCGACGCTCGGCGAGATGATCGACAGCGGACGGCGTCTGGTGGTCTTCGCCGAGAAGGCGGACGACGCGGGCTCCTGGTACCGCAACTTCTACCGGTACGGCATGGAGACGCCGTTCGCCTTCCGCTCCCCCGACCAAATGAGCTGCGTCCCGCACCGCGGCGGCGACGACAAGCGGCTGTTCCTGCTCAACCACTTCATCACCAACAACGGCGGCAGCCGCATCGACGCGGGCGAGGTCAACGCCCGCCGGTACGTACTCGACCGGGCGCGCCGCTGCGAACGCGAGCGCGGCAGGCCGGTCAACTTCGTCGCGGTCGACTACTCGACGATCGGCGACGCGCAGGGAGCGGTGGACGCGCTCAATGCGGGCCGGTGAGGCGCTGCGCCGAGGAGTTGTCCAGTCGGGACGCTTGGAGCCCGTGTTCATGCCGGCAGGCGCCGTTCCGTCTACTGCCGGGCAACGCCCGCGCCGTCGGCGCTCCCCTGCGAGTGGGTGCCCCCAACGGGTGACAAGCCCGGCGTGTCCACGGGGCCGAACGCCGCGGTCGTGCACGGGACGTTGCAGTCTGCCCGGAAAGCAACGATTACGAACGGATGATCCGACTATCGTAAGGAACCGCATGGTGCCCAATATCGTCCGGGACCGCCGCCGCACCGGGATCCTCGGAGCGGTCGCCCTGACCATCGGCCTGGCCGCCGTTCCAGTCTCCCAGGCCCTGGCCGCTCCAGGCGACAACGGCGACATCAAGGTCCACAGCGCGGACACCCCGGTGGGCGACGAACGGGACGAGCCCCAGGTGTGCGAGTTCTACCTGGACGCCTTCGACTTCGATGGAGTGAAGGCCGTCTACTGGCAGATCGATGAGATTCCGCCCACTGGGAACGACACGGTCAGCCAAGGCGTACTGCGCGTCAACGACGACGGTTCGGCGCACACCGCCACGATGTCGCTGCCGGACGGTCACTACGGGGTGACTTGGCGGTGGGCCACCGAGAGCGGGCAGGCCAAGTCCAAGAACTTCAAGGTGGACTGCGGCGACAATCCTTCGCCGTCGCCGACTCCCGACCCGACGAAGACTCCGACCCCCGACCCCACGCAGTCCCCGACTCCCGACCCCACGAAGTCCCCAGCTCCCGACCCCACGAACACTCCTGACACGCCAGATGGCTCCGACACACCGGGCCGCGGCGATCAGGGAAGCCATCCTGTCGGCGGGGTCGACGCGGGTGGAGGCGGCCTGAGCCGCCCCGGATCCGCAGGCTGACCGAGGCCGCCCGGTGAAGCGATCCACCCCGAGTCCGGGTGGTGCCGGGTCCCGCAACACGCAGGACCCGGCACCAGCCGAACCAGGTTCAACGTCCGCCACACAGAGGCTGGTGCGGCCCACCGCACTGCTCCTCGCCCTGCTCATCATTACGGTGACGGGCTGGTCGCAGATGACGGGCTCGCAGAGCGAGCCCCCCGGCGAGCGGGGCGCGGCCTCACATGCACAGTCCCGGAGTGGGAGTACCGCCGCGCAGGGGAACTCCCGTTCCGGCACCACGCGGACTGTCCCGACCCGCATTGTCATCCCTTCCATCGGAGTCGACGCCCCCCTGGTGGCCATCGGCCTCGATCATCTGCGACGCCTGGAACCACCCCCACTCGACCGCCCCGACATCGCGGGCTGGTACAGCGGTGCGCCCGTCCCGGGGCAGAACGGAACATCGGTGGCCGTCGGCCACCTCGACACCCGCAAGGGTCCTGCCGTCTTCGCGCGCCTGAGCCGGCTTCGCCCCGGAGCCCGGATCGATGTCGCCCGCAGCGACGGAAACGTCGCACGCTTCGAGGTCGACAAGGTTCGCAGCTACGCCAAGAGGTCCTTCCCCACCCGAGAGGTTTACGACTCCACCGGACGCCCCGAGCTGCGCACCATTACCTGCGCCGGCGCGTATGGGGCCGACACCGGATACCGCGACAATCTGGTGGTGTACTCCCATCTCGTCGGACAGCTCTCCCACCCATCGGCGCGCTCCCGCCCGGGCCCGCCCCCTCCTTGAACCGACAGTCAAGTCCGTGAGCGAGTGATGCCCGGGACGGGACGCGTGATAGCTTCGCTGAGCCAGTCTTACCTTTGTGTGTTTTTCTACGCACACGGGTCAGGGAATCCGGTGCGAACCCGGAACTGACGCGCAGCGGTGAGGGTGACGGGCGGAGCCACTGCCACTGGGCCGGCACATCGGCCTGGGAAGGCGCTTCGCGCGGACGACCCCGAGTCCGAAGACCTGCTGGCGGCCTCCAGCGCCGCGTGGCGTGGGGGCGGACCGTAGGCCGGCTCCGCGTATGAGCCCTGGACGCGAAGGAACCTCCGTGCTGTTCGCACGTCAACTCCGCCGATGCGCCCCGCTGTTGGCGCTCACCCTGCTGCTGGCCGGGTGCGGCACGACCGCCGCCACCCGGGACGATGCCGCGAGCGGCGACGGTGTCACGCTCGACAACTGCGGCGAGAAGGTGCGGGTCGAGCACGCCCCGCGCCGCGCCGTCGCCCTCGACCAGGGCTCCGCCGAGATCATGCTCTCGCTCGGCCTGGAGGACCGGATGGTCGGCACCGGCACCTGGACCGACCCGGTACTGAAGAACCTGGCGAAGGCCAACGCGAAGGTGCCGCGCCTGGCCGACCGCTACCCGTCGTTCGAGAAGGTCCTCGGCACCGAGCCGGACTTCGCCGCGGCCTCGTTCACGTACACCCTCGGCAAGGGCGGCGTGGCGCCGCGCGCGGAGTTCGAGAAGCTCGGCGTACCCACGTACCTCTCCCCCAGCGACTGCGCGGGCAAGGACAACGGCGGCGACGGGGACGGGGTGCGGACCAAGGCCCTGGGGCTCGACGTCGTGTACGGCGAGATCCGCGACCTGGCGCGCGTCTTCCACGTGCAGAAGCGCGGCGAGAAGCTGATCGACACGCTCAAGTCCCGCGTCCGCACGGCCACTTCGGGTGTCGACGCGCACGGCGTCGACGTCCTGTACTGGTTCGCCAACTCCGACTCGCCCTACATGGCGGGCTGTTGCGGCGCGCCCGGCGTCGTCACCAAGGAGCTCGGGGCGCGCAATGTCTTCGACGACACGCGTGCGGAGTGGCCGCAGGTCAACTGGGAGACGGTCGCGGACCGCGATCCCGACGTCCTCGTCATCGGCGACCTGACGCGCCGCTCGCAGTCGGCGGAGTCGGCCGCGCAGAAGATCAAGTTCCTGGAGTCGAATCCCGTCACCCAGCACATGACCGCCGTGAAGAAGAAGCGGTACGTGCGCCTGAGCGGGCAGGCCATGAACCCGACGATCCGGACGGTCGACGGCGTGGAGCGCGTGGCCGCGGGGCTGCGCCGCTTCGGGCTCGCCCGGTGACGGCCCGGCCGGTCACAGCTCGCACGGTCGCGGCTCCCCCGGCGACGGCGGCGCATCCGCCGGCCTCGCCCCGGATCACCCTGCGCGCCACGCTCGTCTGGGCGGCCGCCGTGGCCGCGCTGTGCGCCTCCGTCGCCTTCGCGATCACCATCGGCCCCGCGCAGATCCAGGTCGGGGACGTGTGGGCGGCGGTCGGCGACCGGATCGGCCTCGGGACCTCGGACCTCTCTCCGATCCGGGACGGCATCGTATGGAACCTGCGCCTGCCGCGGACGCTGCTCGCGGCGGTGTGCGGCGCCGGGCTCGCGGTGTGCGGCACGGTGCTCCAGGCGCTGCTGCGCAACCCGCTGGCCGATCCGTTCGTGCTCGGTGTCTCCTCGGGCGCTTCGACCGGGGCCGTGCTCGTCGTCGTCCTCGGCCTCGGCGGGGGCGCCGTCTCGGTGTCCGGCGGCGCGTTCGCCGGCGCCGTCTGTTCGTTCGCCCTGGTGCTGGTGCTCAGTCACACGCTGGGCGGCAGCACGGACCGGGTGGTGCTGTGCGGGGTCGCGGCGATGCAGCTGTTCTCGGCGCTGACCTCGTTCGTCGTGCTGACATCCGCCGACGCGGAGACGACGCGCGGGGTGCTGTTCTGGCTGCTCGGCTCGCTCAGCGGGGTCGGCTGGACCGAGGTGTGGCTGTGCCTGGCCGTGCTCGCCGTGGCGCTCGTGGTGTGTCTGGCGTACGGGCGCACGCTCGACGCGTTCGCCTTCGGCGCGGAGGCGGCGGCCGCGCTCGGCGTCCGGGTGGGCCGTACCCGGATCGTGCTGCTGTGCGTGACGGCGCTGCTCACGGCGGCGCTGGTGAGCGCGGCGGGGGCGATCGGCTTCGTCGGCCTGGTGCTTCCGCACGCGGCGCGCGCCCTGGTGGGTCCGGGGCACACCCGGCTGCTGCCGGTGACGGCGCTCGCGGGTGCGGTGTTCCTGGTGTGGGTGGACACGGTGGCGCGGACGGTGCTCGAACCGCAGGAGGTTCCGGTGGGTGTGGTGACATCGCTGATCGGTGTGCCGGCGTTCGTGCTGGTGCTCTACCGCCAGCGGGGTGTGCGATGACGGCGGGGCTGCGCGCGGAGCGTGTGTCGTGGTCGCCGGGCGGCGCGCTGGTGCTCGACGGGGTGTCCGTGACGCCGGAGCCCGGCACCGTCACCGGCGTCCTCGGCCCCAACGGCTCGGGCAAGTCCACGCTGCTGCGCATGCTCGCCGGGGTGCTGGCGCCGACCGCCGGCCTGGTCACGCTCGACGGCGACCCGCTCGCCTCGGTGGGCCGCAGGCAGGCCGCGCGGCGCATCGCCATGGTTCAGCAACAGGCCGACGCGCAGGTCGAGTTGACCGTCGCCGACGTCGTACGCCTGGGCCGGGTCCCGCACCGCCGCGCCTGGCAGCCCGCGTCGGCGGCCGACGAGGCGGCCGTGCGCGAGGCCCTGGAGCGCAGCGGTCTCGCCGACCGGGCACACCGGCTGTGGCACACCCTGTCCGGCGGCGAACGCCAGCGCGTCCAGATCGCGCGGGCGCTGGCGCAGGAGCCGCGCGAGCTGCTCCTGGACGAGCCGACGAACCACCTGGACATCCAGCACCAGCTCGAGCTGCTCGACCTGATCGGCACGCTGGGCATCACGTCCGTCGTCGCCCTGCACGACCTGAACCTCGCCGCCACGTACTGCGCGCGGGTCGTCGTGCTGCGCGAGGGCCGGGTGGTGGCGGCCGGCGAGCCGGGCGAGGTCCTGACCGAGGAGCTGATCGCCGAGGTGTACGGGGTGCGCGCCGAGGTCACCCGCCCCGGCGCCCGCCCGCACATCCGCTATCTGGGCACGACGGCGGGGCCCTAGGTCACTCGAAGCGCTCGACGTCCCCGGCCCCGCGCCGCACGATCTCGGCCTCGCCGCCGGAGAAGTCGATGACCGTGGTGGGCACCGTGCCGCAGTCGCCGGAGTCCACGACGGCGTCGACCTGGTGGTCGAGCTGCTCCTTGATCTCCCAGCCCTGCGTCAGCGGCTCCTCCTCGCCGGGCAGCAGCAGCGTGCTGGAGAGCAGCGGCTCGCCGAGCTCGGCGAGCAGGGCCTGCGTCACCACGTGGTCGGGGATGCGCACACCCACCGTCTTCTTCTTCGGGTGCTGAAGCTGGCGCGGCACCTCGCGGGTCGCGGGCAGGATGAAGGTGTAACTGCCGGGCGTGGCCGCCTTGATGGCGCGGAACACGTCGTTGTCGATCTGGACGAACTTGCCCAGCTGGGCGAAGTCCTGGCAGACCAGCGTGAAGTGGTGCCGGTCGTCGAGCTGCCGGATCGAGCGGATCCGGTCGACCCCCGCCCGGTTGCCGAGCCGGCAGCCGAGCGCGTAGCAGGAGTCCGTGGGGTAGGCGACGAGCGCGCTGTCGCGGATGCCGTCGGCGATCGCGGAGATCAGGCGCGCTTGCGGGTTTGCTGGGTGCACGTCGTAGTACCTGGCCATTCGGCGAGCGTACGGGATCGGACGCGCCACGCCGGGGTACACGGAGGGCGAATCGGGCGCACACGCGCGACAATCCCGACACCGGCCCACCCTGCCCTGGCCACGGCGCGTCCTCGGACCCATACTGGTCGCGCCCCGATCACTCACAGAACGACTCCATGGCGAAGAAGAACTCAACCCCGACACCCGTCCCCGACACCGTGTGGCTCGGACGCGGACGCCACCTCGGGCCCGAGCCCGAGCGCGACGTCCGGCGCAACCTGATCGCCCTCAAGGCGGCGGGTGTGCTCGACGACTTCCTCGACCTCGACCCCGAGGACGCGGCGCGCTCCACGGTGCTGCATCCGCGCGAGCCGGAGGCCGGTCCAGGACCCGGCGCCCGCCGGGTGTTCGAGGCACGGTGGCGCGTCGCCGACAACGTCACCGTGCGCGGCCAGCTCACGACGTACGACCCGGACTCCCGCGCCAAGGGCTCCGAGGGCGTCACCTGGGTCCTCGCCGCGGAGGCGGAGCGGCCCTGGGAGCTGTCCTGGCCGTCGCCCGCTCCGATGTTCTGGCCGGACAGCGAGCGGGTGCCGTGGGACCACGACACGGTGGCGGGGCTGCGCCTGCGGGCGCCGAACCACCTCCCCAAGGACGACGACGCGCTGCGCCGTCTCCTCAAGGACTGCTCGCGCTCCAGCTGGTACCTGCACGTCGTCGTCCACGAGGCGATGACACCGGACGCCCAGGGGCAGCGGTCCCTGACGCGGTTCCTGCCGCCGAGCCTCCAGCACCGCGTGATCGAGCACCGGGCGACGCCCGACCAGGCGCAGATCGTGGACTTCGGGCTGCGCAAGGACTTCAAGGCGGGGATGCCGCGCGGCGGCGCCGTCGTGCTGCCGACCACGCCGCCGCACCCGGACTACGCGGCGGACCGTTTCACCGTGCGCAGCGTCTTCCTCGACGGCAGCGAGCCGACGGAACTGCTCGACCGGATCCGGGAGTTCACCGCGTTCCCGCGGCCGCTGACCGACGAGGCGGAGGCCGCCCTCACGCGGCTGCGCGACGGCTGGCATCTGCTCACGCCCGACGAGGAGCTGACGCACGCGCAGGACATGGTCACGAAGTACGCCGAGGCGCTCGACGCCATGACCCGCTCCCGGGACAGCTACCGTGAGGCGGCCGAAGCGGCACGGGCCGCGCTCGCCGAGGCGCCGCGCGCGGAGAGCCCGTCGCACGCGCCGGCGGACCCGGATGGCAAGGACGCCTCACCGTTCGGCACGCTCGGCAAGGCGTTCGGACGGTTCCGGGGGCCGCACAAGTAGGTGGCAGGACTCACTGGTTCAGGTCCGGTGGGTTCGGGCGCCCGCCGCACGAGCGGGCGCCCGAACACTTCACTCCTCCTCCGCCTCCTCCTCGGCTCCCGGATCGGACATCCGCAGCGCGATCTCCTGCAACAGCTCGCTGGAGTTGACGTCCATGCGGCCCTCGTCGTGGACCTTGGCGAGCTGCGTGAAGAGGAACGCGAACGCCTCCACGAGCGACACGCTCGCCGGCATCAGCGCGGAGATGGTCAGTTCCGCCGCTTCCTCCGCGCTCGCCCCCGATGGGATCTCGATGGTCGGGAACACCTCCGACACGAGCCGCCCCAGCTGCGTCAGGTCGGTGTCCAGTGCCTCGCCGTCGCTGAGCCTGCGCACCATTTCGTGCGTCTCGGTGAGCACGCCGATGGCCCGCAGAATGATCTCCCTCTGTTCCATGTGCGGAGCTTATGCCGGGGCCCGCGCCGCGCGTGCAACGTGGTCGCAACGTCCCACCCCTTTGACTGTCCGGCATGAGCGACGTACCCCGCGTGGAGCTGACGGACGCGGCCGCCGAGCTGGTGCGGCGGCTGCGCGAGGCCCACGGTCCGCTGATGTTCCACCAGTCCGGCGGCTGCTGCGACGGCAGCGCCCCGATGTGCTACCTGGCGGGCGAGTTCCGCACGGGCGCCTCGGACGTGCTCCTCGCCGATCTCACGGTGGAGGGGGTGGCGGAGCCGGTGCCGTTCTGGATGTCCAAGAGCCAGCACGAGGTGTGGAGCCACACCCGCCTCATCGTCGACGTCGTCGAGGGCCGCGGCAGCGGCTTCTCCCTCGAAGCACCCGAGGGCGTACGTTTCCTCATCCGTTCCCGACTTGTCGGTACGTAGCCATCGACGCGCGACCCCGCGTCTGCTGAACTCCCCGCATGCAGACGAGAGTTGGCAAGAGAGGCAGAAGAGTCCTTGCGGCCCTCGGGGTCGCGTCGATGCTGGCCGGTGCCGCGCTGTCGGGTGCGGCACCGGTCGGCGCCACTTCGGGCGAGCGGGTCGCCCCCGGCGTCACGTACACGGAGTTCGACGTCCCCGCCGCCAAGGGCACCGCGCACGCCCATGTCCTCACCGTCGATCTGACCGACCCGCGTGTGCGGGTCGACCTCCTGCACCCCGGCGCGGTCGCGGCCCGCGCCACCGTCTCCTCGATGTCCGACACGGCCGGCGCCGTCGGCGGGGTCAACGGGGACTTCTTCAACATCACGGAGAGCCAGCATCCGGGCGTCGAGGTCACCGGAGCCTCCGTCGGCCCGGCCATCGCGAGCGGGCACACCCTCAAAGCGGCCGTGCCGAACGGGCAGCGCTTCGGCCCGGCCCTGCCGCCGGGCACCTCCACCCGGGACGTCCTCGGCGTCGGCGTCGACCGGCGGGCCCGCCTCGACAGCCTGGACCTCGACGGCTCGGTGCGCACCCCGGACGACCGGTTGCCGCTGGGCGGGCTGAACCAGTACGCCCTGCCGGTCGGCTCGGTGGGGGCGTTCACGTCCGACTGGGGCAGCGTGTCGCGGGTGCGGGCGACCTGCGGCACCGACACCCAGCGGGCGGCTCCGTGCAGCACGGACACGTATGAAGTGACCGTGCGGCGCGGGCGTGTCGTCTCCTCGGCCGACACACCCGGCAGCGGGCCCATCGCTGCCGGTTCCACGGTCCTGGTCGGCAGGGAGGCCGGGGCGCAGTGGCTGCGCAAGCTGTCGCCGGGCGACCCGGTCTCGGTCCACCACCGTCTCGTCGCCGCACGCTCGGACGTCCCGTACCGCTTCGCGGTGGGCGGCTATCCGGTGCTGCGCGACGGCGCGCCGCTGCCGGGTCTGGACGCGACGACGTCGGCGGTGCGCACGGCGGCGGGCATCGGTGACGGTGGCCGGAAGCTGATCCTGATGGCGCTGGACGGCGCCCCGGCCTACCGCACCGGCATGTCGATGACCGAAGTGGCCGCCACGATGCGGTCATTGGGCTCGTCCGACGCGTTCAGCCTGGACGGCGGCGGTTCGTCGACCCTTGTGGCACGCGCGCCCGGCGCGCCTTCGGTGACGGTCCGCAACCACCCCAGCGACCCGCCGGAGCGTGCGGTCGCGAACGGGATAGGGGTGTTCTCGGCCGCGAAGTAGAGCCACTGGAACGTCGGTCGCCCGGACGCACGACTGAGGTTCGTCCGGGCGACCGCCGGCGAGCGGGTTGCCTCAAGGGCTGAGGCTGCTGACCAGCCCTGCCGTGGACGTGATGCCGTCGTGGATGGTCGGGGCCGCGTCGGTGCCCGCGAGCAGGAAGCCCAGCAGGACGCACACGAGGGCGTGCGAGAACTTCATTGCCCCGTTGCGCAGGAACAGCACCGCGACGATGAGCAGCAACAGCACGACGGAAATGGACAGAGACATCGCCGAACCTCCTCCGCCACGTCAACACCGTGGCTATCGGCCGCAAGTGTGACGCAGCGGAGGGCGCCGACCGGGGCATGACCTGTCCCCCGAACGGGTGTTAACCCGGGGTCACCGGCCCGGACTCTTGTCGTGGGCCTCCAGGAACGCCCGAAGGCCGGCGAGATCGTCGGTGTTGAGGTGGTCGACGTCGGCGGCGATCAATTCGGTCCAGACGGCGTCCCGTTCGGGCCCGGCGACATCGGGTGTCGCCCAGAAGCGGACGCGCTGGCCGCGCGCGTGGGCGGCGCCGACGATCCCGCGCAGCTTGTCCCGCTCGGCGGCGGGCATGGGGCCGCTGCCCAGCCACGTGAAGTTGTTGGCCCAGTTGTCGCTGATGAGCGGGATGAACGAGGCGGGCGCCGGGGTGCCGAGGTCGGTGAGGCGGCCGTCGTAGAAGGCGCTGCGCCTGGTCTGCGCCTCCATCGGCGGGCGGGCGGCCCGGTCCCCTGAGACGACGACGGTGACGGCCCCGGTGTGCACGCGCCCGCGGTCGTACGTGGTGAAGAGGCGACCGTAGCGGCGCAATTGGCGGTCGAGTTCCTGATACGTCGCCGCGCCGTCGGTCTTGATGTCGACGAGGAGCTGCAACGGCGTGCGCCAACCCCGGTACACGGATCCGTGGTTGGCCTTCACGCGGGCCGCGAGCGGGTCGAGGTAGAGGGAGGCCAGGGTGCGGGAGGGGTCGAGGTCGACCGGGTCGTGGGCGACGAGGAGGTCGCCGTTGACGAGGTAGATGTCGGCCTCGACGCTGTTGAACCGCTGGTCGAGCGCGTCGAACAGGGGTCTCGGGTGCTCGTAGTCGTTGTGGGCGTGGGCGCGCCGCAGGGGTGCGGGCCCGCGCTTGGGCCCGGCGGCCTGGGCCGGGCCGGGTGTGGTGACACCAACTGCCAGCGCGGCGGCGAGGGTGCCGAGGGCTCTGCGGCGGGTGGTCGGGGCCATGCGTGCCTCCCGTGGTGGGCCGGTGGGACACGGCGAGTATGCGGGGCCCGGGTGGGCAACCGGCAGTAGTGGGAAGGGAGTTGGCGTGACTGGCACCCCCGGTTCACCGCTGGTCCACCACAACCCACTGGTCACGGGCGTGCATGATGGCGGGGAGGGGCGAAGGATCGACGGAAAGCGAAGGGAGTCGGCGGTGCGCCTGGCGGAGGGCGTGGTGGAGGAACTGCGCGAGGTGCTCGGTCCCGAGCTGGTGGCCGCGTATCTGTACGGCTCGGCGGTCTCCGGCGGCCTGCGCCCGCACAGCGACGTGGACGTGTTCGCGGTGACCGGCGCCGCCACGACACACGGTCAGCGCGCACGCCTCGTCCGCGGGCTGCTGGCCCTGTCGGGGGCGGGTGCGGCGCACGGCCAGGAGCGCCCGGTGGAACTGACGCTCGTACGGCTCACGGCGGTGCAGCCCTGGCGGTTCCCGCCGGTGCGGGAGTTCCAGTACGGCGAGTGGCTCCGGGACGCGTACGAGCGCGGGCGGACGCCGTCACCCGAGCCGGACGAGGACCTGGCTCTGCTGGTCACAATGGTGCGGCAGAGCGGTGTCGCCCTGTTCGGACCTCCGGCCGCCGAGCTGCTCGAACCGGTGCCGGCGGCCGATGTGCGGAGCGCGACGGTGGCCGGGATCCCTGCACTGCTCGACGAGTTGGAGACGGACACCCGCAATGTCGTCCTGACCCTGGCCCGCGTCTGGGCCACCCTCACGACCGGCGAGATCCTCTCGAAGGACGCGGCGGCGGACTGGGCACTCGCCCGCCTCCCGGAGCAGGGCCGTGCGGTCCTCGCACATGCCCGCGCGGTGTATCTGGGCGAGGCGAAGGAGTCGTGGGAGCGGCTGCGTTCCCGGCTGCGGCGCGAGGCGGAGGCACTGGTGACGGAGATCGAACGGGTCGTGTGAGCGTCAACTCCTTCAGGCGACGGCGTAGTCGCCGAGCGCAGGCTCAAGGAGGCCGAAGGCGGCTTCCGCCTCCTCGGTGACGATCCGGGCGATCTCGGTCTGGGACCGTCCCGCCAGCGTGAGGTCCTGGATGCGCTGGAACAGGATCCGGTGGGCCGTGCCGAGCAGTCCGGCGACGGTCTGCACGGTGATGTCGTCCGGCGCGGCACCGACCGCTTCCGCGAGCGCCTCGGCAAGGGCGCGCTCGCGCTGGTCGTGCAGGCCGCGCAGGCAGACCACGAGGGCCGGGCTGTCGGCGACCATGCGGGCGAAGTCGGGGCCCGAGAACCCGGAGACCGGATCGGCGGTCTCGACGGCCTCGACGAAGTCCCGGCGCAGCGCCGCGAGGGCGGACTCGCCGGCCTGCCGGGCGGCCACCGTCCGCGCCAGGGACTCGACGAACGCGTCCTGGTGATCCAGAGCCAGATCCTCCTTGCGCGGGAAGTAGTTGGTCACCGTCTTCTTGGCGACACGCGCGGCGACGGCGATCTCGGCGATGGTGGTCCGCTCGAACCCCTGGGACAGGAAGAGCCGGGTGGCGTGGTCGGAGATGAGCTGCCGGGTCTCCTGCTTCTTGGTCTCCCGCAGGCCGGCGGGGTGTGCGGGCGCGGTGCTGTCGATAGCCATGAAGAGAAACTTACCACCGTGGCATTTTTATATTGACACCCCCGATGAACCCCAGCTAACTTTACGTCCGTCGTAAGTTTGCCCCGAGACCCCACAAAGGAGACCCCTCTTGCAGATCACCGCGTCCACCGTCTCGCTCACCGTCGCCGACGTCACCGCGTCCCAGCGCTTCTACACCGCCCACCTCGGCTACGCCGTGCAGGCCGAGGCCGACGGCTTCGCCTCCCTGACGCGCGAGGACGCGGCCCTGGACATCGTGCTGCTGGCACGCGGCACCGAGGCGTGCTCCCCGCCGACCAGCGCGACCAGCACGCCTCGGGTCTGATCGTCGCGTTCACCGGCACCGGCATCGAGAAGGAGGAGCAGCGGCTGCGCGAAGAGGGCGTCGAGATCACGATGCCGCTGCGCGAGGAGCCCTGGGGCGAGCGGCTGTTCCAGGTGACGGACCCGAACGGGGTGGTCGTCCAGTTCGTGGAGTGGGCCGCCGCTGCCGAAGGAGCAGGCGTGGAGGCCTGATCCCATCGACTAGTCCCCCGCCACCTCCGCCCACTCCACGGTCCGCCCGCACCACCGCTCGAGCAGCACCCGGTCGTGGCCCACGGCAAGGAGGCCCGCCCCGGTCTCCCGCCGGTAGTCCTCGACCACGCCCACCAGCGCGGCCGTGGTCGACGCGTCGAGCATCGCGGTCATCTCGTCGCAGATCAGCCAGCGGGGGCGCAGGGTGAGGGCGCGGGCGAGGCAGGCGCGCTGGAGCTGGCCGTCGCTGACCTCGTGGGGGCGGCGGGCCAGCAGGTCGGTGGAGAGGCCGACCGTGTCGGCCAACTCCCGTACGCGGGCGGTATGGTCGGCGCCGTTCGCGCGCAGGGGTTCCGCGATCAGGTCCGCGAGGCGCAGGCGCGGGTCGGCGGACAGGCGGGGCTGCTGGAAGACGACGCCGAACGCGGTGCGCTGGGCGCGTGGGGCGCGATGTCGCCAGCCGCGCACCTCCTCGCCGTCGACGACCACACGGCCTGCGTCCGGGGCGTGCAGCAGCGCCGCGACGCGGGCAAGGGTCGACTTGCCACAGCCGCTGGGGCCGAGGAGGCCGACGCTCTCGCCGGGACGGACGGTCAGTGTCGCGTCGCGGACGACCGGGGCGCGGCGGTCGTAGCCCGCGGTGATGGAGTGCAGTTCAAGCACGGGTGGCCTCCTGGTGGGCCGGTACGGGGTGGTGGCAGGCCACGCCGTCCGTGAGCGCGGGCAGCGCCGCGCACCGGTCGTCGGCGCCCGGGCAGCGCGGCGCGAACGCGCAGCCCTCCCCCAGCGCGCCCAGTTCCGGCGGCATCCCGGGGATCGGGGTGAACTCGCGGTCGGGCAGGGCGTTCAGGAGCCCCCGGGCGTACGGGTGTCGGGGGCCCGGCGCTCCGAAGAAGGCGTCCGCGTCGGTGAGTTCGACGATGCGGCTCGCGTACATGACCGCCACCCGGTCCGCGATCCGTTCCGCCGCCGCGAGATCGTGCGTGATCAGCAGCAGCCCGCGGTCGCCGCCGATGTGGCGGCGCAGTTCGTCCACCGTGCGCTCGACGAGCTCGCGGTCGAGGCCGGTGGTCGGCTCGTCCGCCAGAAGCAGTGGCGCGTCCCCGACGAGGGCGAGCGCGGTCGCGGCGCGCTGCGCGAGTCCGCCGGAGAGTTCGTGGGGGTGGCGGTCGAGGTGGTCGAGCGGGAAGGCGGCCCGCTCGGCCGCCGTCACGACGGCTTCCTCCAGGCGCGGGCCCCTGCGCGGAGCTCCCGTCAACTGCCGCAGCGTCTCCGACAGTTGGGAGCGGACCGTGCGGACCGGCGTGAGGTGCGCGGCCGGGCTCTGCGGCACCAGGCCGATCCGGCGACCGCGCACCGTGCGGGCGAGCGTCGTCTCGTCGGCCGCCATCAGGTCCAGGTCGCCGAGGCGCGCCGCCCCCGCCGTCTCCGCATTCTGCGGCAGCAGGCCGAGGAGCGCCGAGGCCAGCACGGACTTGCCGCAGCCGCTCTCGCCGACGAGGGCCAGGCACTCCCCCGCCCCCAGGTCGAAGGTGGCGTCGCTGACGGCCCGTACGTACGCGCCGTCGCGCATCCGGAACCGTACGGACAGGCTTTCCACCGAAAGCACCGTGGTCACAGGGTCAGCTCCGATCGGCGGCGGGGGTTCAGGCGCTCGCGCCAGGCGCCCGCGAGCCCGGCGATGGCCAGCGTCGGCACGATGGTGAACAGGCCGGGGAACAGGGTCGGCCACCAGTCGCCCGCGAGGAGCGAGCCGCGTGCCGTCTGTACGAGCGTGCCGAGACTGGCCTGGTGGGTGGGCAGGCCCAGGCCCAGGAAGGACAGGGCGGATTCGTGCCAGATGGCGTGCGGGACCATGAGGACCGCGGCGAGCGCGGCCTGTGGCAGGACGCCGGGGAGGAGGTGTCTGGCCGTCACCCGCCACCGTGACGCTCCGCCGGAGATCGCCGCGTCCACGTAGGGACGCGAGCGCAGCGACAGCACCTCCGCGCGCACGATGCGGGCGGTCGACAGCCAGTGCGTGAGGCCCACCGAGATCACGACCGGCCACACGCCCGGCCGGAACATCGCCACGATGAAGATGCCGAGCAGCAGGTGTGGCACGGACGAGAAGGTGTCCACGACCCGCATCACTCCGCGGTCCACCCAGCCGCCGAGCGCGCCCGCGAGCGCCCCGACGGCGGTGCCGATGACGGTCGCGACGACGGCGGCGACGACACCGACGAGCAGCGAGACCCGCAGCCCGTACACACAGCGCAGCAGCAGATCCCGGCCGACGTCGTCGGTGCCGAACGGGTGCGCCCAGGACGGCGGCCGGAGCTTCGCGGCGAGGTCGACGGCCTGCTGGTCGAGATCGGTGAGCGGCGGCACGAGCAGCACCGCGAACACCACCGCCGCCACGATCACGGCGGACGAACGCACCCGCCACGCGCGCGTGGAGCGGCGCCGCGCCCCGCGCGTACGCCAGGGAAGAGTCAGGTCAGCCATCGAAGCCCACCCTCGGATCGGCGATGCCGTACAGGAGGTCGGCGGCCCAGTTCCCGGCGAGCACGGCGAGCGTCGCGAGGACCGTGACGGCCGCGAGCAGCGGGAAGTCAACGGACGTGGCCGCCTGCACGGTCGCGGCGGCGATGCCCGGCCAGCTGAACACCGTCTCCACGAGCAGCGCCCCGGTGATGAGTTCGGGCACCCGGGAGCCGATGAGCGTGAGCACGGGCAGCGTGCCGGAGCGCAGAGCGTGCCCGAACAGGACGGTGCGCGGTGCGATGCCGCGCGCCCTGGCCCCGCGCACGGGGTCCTCGTCGAGCGCGTCGCCGACGCCTTGGCGGACGTACAGGACGAACCACGGAAGCTGCGAGATGGCCAGCACGCCCGCGGGGAGCGCGAGATGGGACAGCACCTGGCCTGCGGTGATCGTCGACGAGCCGGTATCGGTGAGGCCGCCTGCGGGCAGCACGCCGAGTTTCAGCGCGAACAGCCACACGGCGAGCAGGCCGAGCCAGAACGGGGGCGCGGCCTCCAGCGTGTACGCGAGCGAGGTGATCGCCCGGTCGAGCCAGCCGCCCTGGCGGCGCGCGGCCAGCACGCCCAGGAGCGTGCCGAGGACGACCGCGACGAGGAACGCGGTGGCGGCAAGCAGTACGGACCAGCCGAGCCGTTCGCCGATGACCTGCGCGACCGGCTGCCGCATGACGGCCGAGTCGCCGAGGTCGCCGGTGAGCGCGGACGTGAGCCAGTCCCACCAGCGCGCGAACAGGGGTTGATCGACGCCGAGGTTGACCCGCAGCTGGTCGAGGTTCTCCTGTGACGCGGTGAGCCCGGCCGTGCCCGCGTAGGCCTTGACCGGGTCGAAGGGGGACGCCGCGGCGATCGCGAAGACGCCGAGGGTGACGGCGGCCAGGACGGGCACGGCGAACACGATCCGCCGGCCCGTCAGGCGCGCCATCGGCCCCCAGGGGAGCCGCCTGCTCATGCCTTCCAGTCCTCCACGTTCCACCACGGCCCGGAAGCCAGCCCGTGGTCGTGGGGTTCGACCTGCGTGGTCAGCTCGCCGAACTTCTTGTCGACCACGTAGAGGTGGTCGATGTGGGTGAGGAAGGTGTAGCCGGGGTCCTTCACCAGTTCGCGCTGGACCGTGTCGTAGGCGGTCTGCCGCTTCGCCTTGTCGTCGGTGCGGCGGGCGTCCTCCAGGGCGGCGTCGACCTTCTTGTTGTCGTAGTGCGCCATGTTGTTGAAGCCGTCGCCCGCGAGGGAGGACTTGAGCATCGTGTACTGGTCGAAGTCGGGGTCGGCGGGGGCGCCGCCGCCCGCGAGCACCGCATCCTTGGGCATGCGGGGCATGATGACCTCCCAGGTGCCGCTCTCGACCTTGACGTCGATGCCGAGCTTCTTGGCGTCGGAGGCGTAGGCGAGGGCGTGGTCCTGGCGGAGCTTGTCGCCGGTGAGGTACCAGAGCGGGAACGCGGCGCGGACGCCGTCCTTCTTGCGGATGCCGTCCTTGCCGGGCTTCCAGCCGGCCTCGTCGAGCAGCTTCTTGGCCTTGGCGAGGTCGTGCGCGCGCTCGGTGCCCTGGGTGAACCAGGGGCTGTCGGTGGGCACGGGCCCGTAGGCCGCCTTGCCCGCGCCCTCCAGGATCTGGTCGACCATGGCCCTCCGGTCCACGCCGATGTCGAGGGCGCGGCGGATGTCGTTGTCGCCGGTCACCTTGTTGCCGGTGGGCAGGGTGACGACGCGGTAGTCGAAGGAGTTCGCCGCGTAGGTCTTCTTCGCCGTGTCGGACTTGAAGGTCTTGGCGAGGTTGGGCGGCAGGATCGCGCCGTCCAGGTCGCCGGAGCGCAGCCGGGTGGCGCGCACGTCGTCGTCCTTGATGATCGCCATGGTGAAGTTCTTGATCTTCGGCGCGCCGCCCCAGTAGTCGGGGTTGGCCTTGAAGACGAGCTTCTCGCCCTTGGACCACTTCACCAGCTCGTACGGTCCGGTACCGATGGGCTTGGTGGTGAACCGGCCGTTGTTCACGTCCTGCCTCCCCGCCACGTGCTCGGGCGCGATGGGCAGGACGGTGCGCTCGGCGAACGGCGCGTAGGGGTACTTGAGGTGGAAGACGACGGTGTCGTCGCCCTTCGCCTCGACGTCCTCGACGGCGTCCAGCTCGGTCTTGGAGGCGTTGTTGGTCTTCTCGTCGAGGATGCTCTCGTACGTGAAGACGACGTCCTTCGACGTGAACGGCTTGCCGTCGCTGAACTTCACGCCGTCGCGCAGCTCGTACGTGTAGGTGCGCCCGTCGTCGGTGACCTTCGGCAGCTCGGCGGCGAGCGCGGGCTTGAGCCTCATGTCGGCGTCGTGCGTGAGCAGTCCGTCGAAGATCTTCGAGTTGCCGTCCTTGCCGTAGCCGAGGAGCGGGCTGAGGCTGTCGGGCTCGTAGGCGATGCCGACGACGGCGCTGTCACCGCCGCCGCCCTTGGCGTCGTCGTTGGGCGCCGCGCAGGCGGCGGTCAGTGTCAGTGCGCCGACCGCCGCCCCCGCTATGACGCTCCTTGCCGGACGTGCCACGCCACCCACCCCTATTCAAGATCAACGGTTATTGCGAACGAGTCGCAATAATGTCATCTCGTCAAGGAGAGGTAAAACCCGGCTGTGCAGTTGTTGTGCGCGCGGGACCTGCTCAGGGAGCGCGCAGGTCGACCAGTTCGGCCAGTTCCTCCCGGTGCCGTCCCGCGGTGCCGAGCGCGATCGAGTCGGCCTTGGCGCGCTTGAGGTAGAGGTGGATCGGGTGCTCCCACGTCATGCCGATGCCGCCGTGCAGTTGCAGGGCCTCCTCGGCGGCGTGCACCGCGACGGGCGCCGCGTACGCCTGGGCGACGGCGACCGCGATGTCGGCATCCTCGCTGCCGGTGGCCAGCGCGTCGGCGGCATTGCGCGCGGCGGCACGGGTGTTGACCGTCTCCAGCCACAGCTGGGCGAGGCGGTGCTTGAGCGACTGGAAGGAACCGACGGGCCGGTTGAACTGGTTGCGCTCCTTCGTGTAGCGCACCGTCTCCGTCAACAGCCAGTCGGCCAGCCCCAGTTGCTCGGACACCAGCAGCCCGGCACCGGCGCGCAGCGCACGCCGCACGGCCGTGGCCGCGCTGCCGGTCAGCTTCCGCCCGGCGGCCCCCGCGAAGGTCACGGCGGCCAGCGGGCGCGTGCGGTCCAGCGAGACCTGCGGCTCGACCGTGACACCCTCGGCGCCCGCGTCGACCGCGAACAGGCCGCTCGCGGTCGGCACCAGGAACACATCGGCGGCGACCGCGTCCGCGACTCCGGTCACGCGGCCGGTCAGGGCCCCGCCCTCGTCCCGTACGTCCCTGAAGTCCTGCCCGGCCGTGGCCGACAGCGGCACGGTGAGCGCGCCGACGGAGCGGCCGGAGGCGAGCGCGGCGAGCACACCGGTCGCCTCGTCGCCCTCGCACGCGAGCAGCGCCTCCGTGGCGATGACCGCACTGGTCAGGTACGGGACCGGGGCGACGGCCCGCCCCAACTCCTCCAGGACGACGGCCGCCTCGCGGTGCGAGGCACCCTGGCCGCCCTTGTCCTCCGGGACGAGGAGCCCGGCCAGGCCCATCGTCTCGGCGAGGTTCTTCCACAGCTCGCGGTCGTGCGGCGCGTCCGTGTCGACGCGGGCGAGGACCTCGGTGGCATCGCAGTGGTCGGTGAGCAGGTCGCGGACCGCGGAGCGGAGCGCTTCCTCCTCCTCGGAGTAGAGGAGGTGGGGCTCACTCGTGGCAGTGGTGGTCATCGGGCGAGGTCCTTCCAGGCGACGTCCTTGTCGGTGCGCGGCTCGGACGGCAGGCCCAGGACGCGCTCGGCGACGATGTTCAGCAGGATCTCGCTCGTCCCGCCCTCGATGCTGTTGCCCTTGGCGCGCAGATACCGGTATCCGGCCTCGCGGCCCGCGAAGTCGACGATCTCGGGCCTGCGCAGGGTCCAGTCGTCGTACAACAGCCCTTCCTCGCCGAGGAGTTCGACCTCAAGGCCGCTGATCTCCTGGTTGAGACGGGCGAAGCCGAGCTTCATGCCGGCGCCCTCGGGTCCCGGGTGTCCGGCGACGAGCTGCTGACGCAGTCGTTCGGACGTGAGCCGGGCGACCTCGGACTCGACCCACAGCTTGACGAGGCGCTGGTGCAGGTCGTGGGTGCGCAGCTCGGGGCGCTCGCGCCAGGTCTTGGCGACGATGCCGACGAGCCCGCCCTCGCGCGGCACCCGCATGCCACCGATGGAGACGCGCTCGTTGTTGAGGGTGGTCTGGGCGACTCGCCAGCCGTCGCCGACCTCGCCGAGCCGGTGGGCGTCGGGGATGCGGACGTCGGAGAGGAACACCTCGTTGAACTCGGCCTCGCCGGTGATCTGGCGCAGCGGCCTGACCTCGACGCCGGGGTCGGTCATGTCGCACACGAAGTACGTCATGCCCTTGTGCTTGGGCACGTCCGGGTCGGTGCGGGTGACGAGGATCGCGAAGCGGGCGTTGTGCGCGTTGGACGTCCACACCTTCTGGCCGTTGACGACCCAGGTGTCTCCGTCGCGGACGGCGCGGGTGCCGAGCGCGGCGAGGTCGGAGCCCGCGCCGGGCTCGCTGAAGAGCTGACACCAGATCTCCTCGCCGACCCACAGCGGCTTCAGGAAACGCTGCTTCTGCTCGTCGGTGCCGTAGCGCAGGATGGTGGGGGCGGCCATGCCGAGGCCGATGCCGTTGCGCCGCGGGTTGTTGTCGGGCGCGCCCGCGGCCGTCAGCTCGGCCTCGACGACGGCCTGGAGCGCGCGCGGCGCGTCGAGCCCGCCGAGGCCCTCCGGGTAGTGCACCCAGGCGAGCCCGGCGTCGAAGCGGGCGCTGAGGAAGTCCTCGCGCGACGTGCTCGCGGGCGGGTGCGCGGCGAGGAACTCCTGGGTCTTCTCGCGCAGATGTGCTGCGTCGACGGTCATGCCGCGGCTCCTTCCGTCGTACGGGAGTTCAGGCCCGGCACGACCACGACGCGGCCCGTCGTGACGCCGTCGGCGACGCGCTGCACGGCGGACGCGGCGTCGCTCAGGTCGACACGCTCGCTGACCAGGGGCTTGATGGCGCCGCTCGCGGCCAGCTCGGTGAGCTTCTGGTGGCAGTGCGGGATGAGCTTCGGGTTCTTGGTGGCGTACAGGCCCCAGTGCAGCCCGAGGATCGAGTAGTTCTTCACCAGCGCGTGGTTGAGCGCGGCGGTCGGGATGACGCCGGAGGCGAAGCCGACGACGATGATGCGCCCCTCGAAGGCGACGACCTTCGTGGACTGCTTGTACGCGTCGCCGCCCACCGGGTCGTAGATCACGTCGGCGCCGCGGCCGCCGGTGGCCTCCTTCACGGCGGCGATGACGTCCTCGGAGCGCCGGTCGATCACCACGTCACAGCCGAGTTCGGCCGCGACCTTCGCCTTCTCGGGCCCGCCGACGACGCCGATGACGCGGGCGCCCGCGGCCTTGCCGAGCTGTACGGCGGCGCTGCCGACCCCGCCCGCGGCGGCGTGCACGAGCAGCGTCTCGCCCGCCTGGAGGTGGGCGCGCTGGTGCAGGCCGAACCAGCCCGTCTGGTAGCCGATGTGCAGGGCGGCGACCTCTGCGTCGTCCAGCGAATCGGGCGCGGGCAGCAGGGACTTCGCGTCCGCGACCGTGTACTCGGCGAGCCCGCCGCGCGGCAGCACGGGGTTGGCGATGACGCGGCGGCCGTCCTCCGTCTCGCCGCAGATCTCCACGCCAGGCGTGAACGGCAGCGGCGGTGTGACCTGGTACTGCCCCTTGCAGAGCAGGGCGTCCGGGAAGTTGATGTTGGCGGCGCGCACCTTGAGCAGAACCTGCCCCTCGCCGGGCACGGGACGCTCCACCTCTTCGAGGCGCATCACCTCGCTCGGCTCGCCGTTCTCGTGCACTTGCCATGCCTGCATGCGGAGCCTCCACGGGACTGCTTCGTCAAACCGGGTTCGGCCGCATACTAAGCGGTCGCTTGCCGATCTGTGAATGCCCTGGAGGGGTACGGATGCCGGTCGGGCGGCGCGGAGCTCAGTCGGACTTCTTGCGCGCGGGCCGCGCCCGTACGTGCATCCGCTCACCCTGCGGTCCGAACAGCACCAGGAACTCGGCGGGGCCCTCGCCGGTGGACCCGAACCAGTGCGGCACGCGCGTGTCGAACTCGACGGCCTCCCCCGGCTCGAGCACCACATCGTGCTCGCCGAGCAGCAGCCGGAGCTTCCCGGAGAGCATGTACAGCCACTCGTAGCCCTCGTGCGTCTTCTGCTCGGGCTCGATGCGGCGCTTCGGCTCGATCACCTTGTACGCCTGGAGCCCGCCCGTCTTGCGCGTCAGCGGGATCATGGTCCGGCCGCCCCGCATGATCGGCTTCGCCTGTACCCGCGGGTCCTCCACCGGCGGGGCGCCGACCAGCTCGTCCAGCGGCACCTTGTGGGCGCGGGCGATGGGCAGCAGCAGCTCAAGGCTGGGCTTGCGCAGGCCCGATTCCAGGCGGGAGAGCGTGCTCACGGAGATGCCGGTGGTCTCGGAGAGCCCGGACAGCGTGGCCCCGCGGTCCTTGCGCAGCGCGCGCAGCCGGGGCCCGACGCCGGACAGGACGGCGTCCATGCTCGCCTCGGACTGCTCGTCTTCCAGATGCTCATGACCTTGCCGATTCATGCGTCCATTGCAGTTTCAGCAAGCTTGTTTGTCAATACGGCGAGTTCGGGTGCACCTTCGGGAGCAAGGCAATTTCGAGTGCGAGGTGGGCACCATGCAGACTCCGATGCAGGTCGACGTCCAGGTCGAGAAGAACGCGTACGACGTCGTGGTCGTCGGCGGCGGGACGGCGGGCCTGTCGGCCGCGCTGATCCTGGGCCGCTCGCTCCGCTCGGTCCTGGTGGTCGACGCGGGCGAACCCCGCAACGCGCCGGCCGCGCACATGCACGGCTTCCCCTCGCGGGACGGCATGCCGCCGGCCGAGTTCCTGGCGGAGGTGCGGCGCGAGGTCACCGGGTACGGCGTCGAGCTGGTGCGGGACCGGGTGGCGGCGGCGGAGCCCGACGGCGCGGGCGAGTTCGAGGTGACCCTGGCGCAGGGCGGCCGGGTGCACGCACGACGCCTGATCGTGGCGACCGGCCTGGTGGACGACCTCCCGGACATCCCCGGCCTCGCCGAACGCTGGGGCGACGACGTGATCCACTGCCCGTTCTGCCACGGCTACGAGGTCCGCGACCAGCCCATCGCCGTCCTGTACCGCAAGGCGACGGGCATCCACCAGGCTCTGCTCTTCAGCGGCCTGTCCTCCGACGTGACGCTGTTCCTGAACGGCGCGGACGAGGACGACCTCCCCGACGAGCACTGGCAGAGCCTTGCGGCGGCCGGGGTGAGCGTGGTGAGCGGCAAGGTCGACGGCGTCGAGGTGACGGACGGCCGGCTGAGCGGGGTGCGCCTCGAGGGCGGCCGGGTGTTCCCGCGCTCGGTGGTGGTCGTCCCGACCGTGATGGTGCCGCGCGACTCCCTGCTGAGCGTCCTCGGGGCCCGGACCAAGGAGACCCCGATGGGGCCGTTCGTCGAGGTGGACCCGACCGGCCTGACCAGCGTCCCGGGCGTCTGGGCGGCGGGCAACGCGACCGGCCCCGCGGAACAGGTCGTCAACGCGGCGAGCGCGGGCTACCGGGCGGGCGTCGCCCTCCACGCGCAGCTGCTCCAGGCGGACCTGGACCGGGAGGTGGCCCGGCGCCGCGCCGGGGTGTTCTCACCGGAGGGCGAGCAGGCCGTGGCGCGGGCGCGCGGGGTGTCGGCCGCGGCGTGAGGGCGAAGCGGCGCCGCCCGGCTCAGGCGTACTCGGCGACAGGAGCGTCCTGCGCGAGGGGCCGGTTCCGCCGGTGCCGGCGGTGGGTGAGCAGGAAGACGAGCAGTCCGAGCAGCGTCATCGCGGCGCCGACCACGGCCAGCACCGGATAGTGCGGGCCGTGGTCCAGGACGAGGCCGCCGACCGCGGACCCGAAGGCGACGCCCGCGTTGAACGAGGCGGCTGCGAGGGCGGAGACCAGGGCGGAGGCAGCACCGGCGAGGTACAGGACGTAGGACTGGAGCGGGGGGACCATCCCGAAGCCCGCGCCGCCGAGCAGCACCAGCAGGACCAGCACGGCGGGAAGGACCGAGCCCAGCGCCCACAGCGCCAGCAGTGCGGCGATCAGGAGGCCGAGGATGACGATCACCGTTCGGGTCACCGACCGGTCCGCGTACCGGCCGCCGAGGGTGTTGCCGGCGATCAGGCCCGCGCCGAACAGGAGCAGGAGCCAGGTGACGGAGCCGGTGGACACACCGGTCACGGTGGTCAGGTACGGGGCGATGTAGGTGTAGACGACGAACAGGCCCCCGTAGCCGAGCGCGATGGCGAGGAACGCGGCCCACAGCGCTCCGCCGCGCAGGACGCCGAAGCCGCGGTCCTCCCCTTCCCCGGCACCGCCCGCGGTCGTGCCGGGCAGGAGCAGCCACATGGCAAGGGCTCCGACGGCAGCCAGGGCGGAGACGACCCAGAAGGCGGACTCCCAGCCGGCCGCGCGGCCGACGACGTTGCCGATGGGAACACCGATCACGTTGGAGACGGTGAACCCGGTGAAGACCACGGCGATGGCCGTGGCCCGCCGGTTCGGGGCGACCAGACCGCCCGCGATGGTGATCGCGGTGCCGAGGAAGCCGCCGAGCATCGCCCCGGCGAGCGCGCGGGAGACGGACACCATCAGCAGGCTCCCGGCGAGGGCGGTGAGGGCGTTGGCGATCAGGAAGACGAGGGCCAGGCCGGTCACGAGGGGCTTGCGGGGCAGCCGGAGCGTGGCGGCGGCGACGAGCGGGCCGCCGATCATCGCGCCGAGCGCGAAGCTGGTGGTCACCCAGCCGGCCTGGGAGACAGGGACCCCGAGATCGTTGCTGATCAGGGGCAGCAGGCCGTTGGGGACGAGCTCCGCCGTGCCCAGGGCGAAGGCGGTCAGAGCGAGGGCGAGGATGGGGAGTGGCATGCGTTCGATCGTGGGAGATGCGCAGCTCAGCTACCAGATCCCGGTTTTTGCCCTCCTGCGCGAGGGTGGCACTCACAGGGATATGGTCGCGCGTCGGCACCCCGCATACGGTTGATATATGAACGATCCGGGTGATCTGGCCGTGTTCCTGCGGGCCAAGCGCGCCGTGCTGGCGCCGGAGGCGACTCCCCTCAACGGGTTCGGGGTGCGCCGCCGCGTCCCCGGGCTGCGCCGGGAAGAGGTCGCGCAGCTGGCCGGGGTCAGCGTCACGTACTACACGCGCCTGGAGCAGGGCCACAGCCGACACGCCTCCGACGAGGTCCTGCTCGCCCTGGCGCGGGCGCTGCAGCTGTCGGTCACCGAGACCGAGCACCTGCTCGACCTGGCACGCGCCAAGCGCACCGCCGCGCCCGCACAGGACACCGGTCCGGAAACCGTCAGCCCGAACGCGCGGACCTTGCTGTCCCTGGTCTCCGCGCGGCCCGCGGTCGTCCTCGGCCGCCGCAACGACGTGCTGGCCTGGAACGACCTCGGGCACGCCCTGATCGCCCCGCACCTGCCCGCCGACGCGCCCGAGCACCCCGGCACCCGGCCCTCGCTGCCCCGCCTGCTCTTCCTCGACCCGCAGTCCCGGTCCTTGTACCGGGACTGGGACCAGGAAGCCGCCGACTACGTCGCCTACCTGCGGCTGATCAGCGGCAAGTACCCGGAGGACGAGGCCCTGACCCGCATGGTCGGCGAACTGTGCGTGCACGACGACGCGTTCGCCGCCCTGTGGGCCTCGGGGCGCGTCGGCGAATGCGTCGCCGGCACCAAGCGCATGGTCCACCCCGGTGCCGGGGAGATCACCGTCGACTTCCAGCTCTGGGCCCAGACGGACCGGCCCGAGCACCGCATCGAGATCTACGAGCTGCGGGACGACGCGGACGGAACCCGCACCCGCGCCCTGCTGGACGCGTCCGCGGCCCGTACGCCCCGGTAGGCGCGCCCCTCCAGAAACGCCGCCTCACTCGCAGGGCGCCGGCGGGTTCTACGCCCGCTCTTCCGCCACCGGCGGCGACTCCCACCGCAGCAGGTCCCCCGGCTGGCACTCCAGGACCTCGCAGAGAGCGGCGAGTGTCGTGAAGCGGACCGCCTTGGCGCGGCCGTTCTTCAGGACGGCGAGGTTGGCGGGGGTGATGCCCACGCGCTCGGCCAGCTCGCCCACGGACATCTTCCGCTTGGCCAGCATCACGTCGACGTCGACGACGATCGGCATCAGATCACCTCGTCCAGCTCGGCCTTCAGCTCCGTCGCCTGCGCGAGCAGCATGCGCATCACGAGCACCACGAGCGCGACGCCGAGGATCGCCAGGCCGATGCCGCCCATGATGAGCGTGACGCCCGGGTCCTCCCGCTGGCCGGGCGCGTTGACGGCCGTGACCGTGAACCACAGGAGGGCGACGGCGACGATCGCGCCGATCACCCCGTTCACGTAGCGGAAGGCCGCGTGCGAGAAGACGGTGCCGCGGCGGACCATCCCCACGAGTCGGCCTACGCAGACCAGCGCGAACTGCGCCGCCAGCATGCCCAGGACGGTGATCACGCGGAAGGCCGTCAGGGGGCGGGTCCCGTCCTCCGGGTCGCTCCCGCTGATCAACATCCACACCATCGACACCTGCACGAACACCGTGCCGACGAACACCACCGCCAGTACGGCGCGCAGCGCCCTCACGGCCCAACTCCCCATGACTCCACCCCACTCTTGCATCGAATGACGATGGGAATCTATCGAAAATCGATAGGCGCGGCAAATGACGGCCTCGTCCTGGGCATGGAAGGTTGAGCGTTCAGGAGGTATCCATGTGCGCCATGACGCACTCCTCGTCCGCCCCGCGCGGCCTCCCCGCCCCTCCCCCGCTCGGCGCGTCCGCGCTGCCGCCGGACACCTACGACGGCCGGCTCGTGCTGGTGACCGGGGGTGGGACGGGGCTCGGGCGGGCCGTCGCCACGGAGTTCACACGGCTCGGGGCCGACGTGATGATCGTCAGCCGGAAGTCGGAGCATCTGGCGCCCGCGCGCGAGGAGTTGCAGGCGGTCGAGGGCGCGGGACTGATCACGGCGGCGACCTGCGACATCCGGGACGCGGCCCGGATCACGGAGGTCTTCGACGCGGCGATCGCGGCGCACGGTCGGACACCGGACGTCCTGGTGAACAACGCGGCCGCCAACTTCCCCGTACCGGCCGAGGAGTTGTCACCGAACGGCTGGCGCTCGGTCGTCGACATCACGCTCAACGGCACGTACTTCATGACCCGCGAGTTCGGCCGCCGCCACCTGGCCGCGGGCACGCCCGGCTCGGTGATCGCCATCGGCGCGTCGTACGCGTGGACGGGCGGCCCCGGCTACGCGCACAGTTCGGCGGCGAAGGCGGGGGTGAAGAACCTGGTGGAGACGCTCGCCGTGGAGTGGGGCCCGTACGGGATCCAGGTCAACGGCCTCGTGCCGGGCCTCATGCCGCACGAGGACATGACGCCCGACATCCGCGGGAACCTCGACCGCGCCGAGGACCCGGCCGCCCGCCAGCCCGCGCTCCGGGTGGGCGCGCCAAGGGAGTTGGGCTGGGCGGCGACGTTCCTCGCCTCGCCCTACGCCCGGTTCGTCAGCGGCCACACGCTGGTGGTGGACGGCGCGAACTGGCAGCGGCGCGCCCTGGTCAACGATCCGGTGATACCGGTGCGGGAGCAGTTGGGGCGCGGCCCGTTCGCACCGTGACCGCGCCGCGGGACATCAGCCGATCAGCCGAGCCGCTGCCCGTACACACGGTCCACCGCCATCGCCATCAGCACCCGGCGGTCGGACACCATCACGGACCGGTACTCGTTCCAGTCCGGGTGTTCACCGGCCGCCTTGCGGTAGTACTCGACGAGCGCCTCGACCTCGGGCCCCTTGGGGTCGGTGCCCGGCCCGACGAGCGTCACGGCGCCCTCGGCGGTGGCCCAGGCCCGACCGTCCGGGTCCGTCACCTCCAGTGCGGCGCGGGGGTCGCGGCGCAGGTTCGCGGTCTTGGCGCGGCCCTCGGTCATCGACACGTACAGGGTCTCGGTCTCGGGGTCGTAGAACGGCTGCACCGGCGAGAGCTGCGGCCGGCCGTCGGCCTTGAGCGTGGCGAGGACGCCGAGCCTGCTCTCGGCGAGGAGGGTGCGGGGATCGAAGGGTGCGGAGGTCATGGTCACCTTTCGGGCGGGGACGGACGCTGCGGCGTCGACGCGCTCCGCCGACACCTTTGCGAACATCTCACGCGCCCCGGTATTCCGGCGGCCTGCGCCGCGCCTTCGCCGTGAACCCTTCGGTCGCGTCCTCGGAGGTGAGGGTCAGCGCCGCGCTCATGGCGACCCGGTCGAGCGCCGCGTCGAGTCCCGTGTCGGCGTAGGCGTCGATGTCGCGCTTGACGGACTGCACGGCGAGCGGCGCGTTTCCGGCGATCTCGGCGGCCACCTCGCGCGCGGCGCGCTCCAACTCGTCGACCGGTACGACCTGTTGGAGGAGGTTGAGCCGGTGTGCGGTATCCGCGTCGATGCGCCGCCCGGTCAGCGCGAGGAACTTCGCCCACCCGGCCCCCGCCTCCCGCGCGATCCGCAGATCCCCGCCCGCGTCGACGGCCACGCCCAACTGCGCCTCCGGCAGCGCGAACACGGCGTCGTCGGCCGCGATCCGCACATCCGCCATGAGCGCCAGCTCGAACCCGAAGCCCAGGCAGTACCCCTGGACGGCGGCGACCACCGGCTGCGGAAGCCCCGCGAACGCGGCGAAGCGCTCGTGCACCCACCGGATGCCTTCGTAGTACGCCCGGTGCCGCGCGGAACCGCTCTCCCCCTCGATGCCCCCGCCGGGCGCCGTGACATCGATCCCGGCGCAGAAGGCCCGCCCCTCGGCGCGCAGGAGCACCACCCGTATCCGGTCGTCGAACCGGATCCGGTCGGCCATGACACCGAGCTGCCGACTCGACTCCCAACTCCAGGCGTTGAGCTTGGCGGGACGGCACAGGGTGAGCACACCGACGCCGTCCTTCCCGACATCGAGGCGCATCCGCCGCTCGTCGCCTTCGGGGATGCGGGTGTCGATCGTGTCGATCATCCGCGCAGGGTAGCGGCAGGGGGCCGCATCCTGAAGACACGTGCGCCTGTCGAACCGTGCACCCGGGCCACCGGCAGGGGCGAGTGCGCAGGTCGTATCGGCATTGTCGTACGCTGGCCTTCCATGGCAATAAGTACCTCGCTGTGGTCCTTCGCCCTCGTCGTAGGGCTTCTCACTCTCACTCCCGGTCTCGACACCGCCCTGATCCTGCGCACCTCGGCCCTCGGCCGGCGCAGAAGAGCCTGGGGCGTCGTCCTCGGAATCCAGTCCGGCACCCTCCTGTGGGGCGCACTCACCTCCTTGGGAGTCACCGCGCTCCTGACGGCCTCGCACCTCGCCTACGTGACGTTGCGCTGGGTCGGCGCCGCGTATCTCGTCTGGATGGGTGTCCGCATGCTGCGGGAGACCTTCCGGGGCCTGCCCGCGGCCGACATCGACGACTCGGAGCTGCTCTCGGGGAAAGACTCGGTGGCGGGCGGCTGGCGACAGGGGACGCTCACCAACCTCCTCAACCCGAAGATGGGCGCCTTCTACGTCGCCGTGCTGCCCCAGTTCGTCCCCGCTGGCACCGGGCATTTCGCCATGGGGCTGTTGCTCACCGCGGTGCACATCCTCATCGGCCTGGTGTGGTCGGCCGTCCTCATCGGGGCCGCCCGCGTGCTGCACGGCTGGCTGCGCAGGCCTCGCGCCCGTCGCCTGCTCGACCGGATCACCGGGACCGTCATCGCCGGCTTCGGAGTCCGGCTCGCCCTCAGCGACTGAACGACGTACCCGTCGCCTGGCGGAGCAGAGCGGCCGAGACGCCCCAGAGACGCTCGGCAGCCGCAGGATCGAGCGCCCACTCCTTGACACCGTGCGGGTGGTCCGCGAGTTCGGCGTCGTTCGGCACGGTGTACGCCTCCCGCCCGTCGTCGAGGTAGTGGCCTCCGGTGTGGGCGAACTGCGGGGCAACGGCCGCGACGACGCCGGTGGCGGCGCCCTGCTCGACCGTCTTGTACGTGAAGACACCCGCGGCCTCGGCGGCGTCGAGCGACGCCTTCTGCTCCGGAGTGAAGTTCCGTTGCAGCCCTGTGGCGACACCACCCGGGTTCACCGCGTTGGCCACGATGCCGTCGGACGCCCAGCGAAGGCTCGCCTCGACGGCGAAGAGCGAGTTCGCCGTCTTGGACTGGGCGTAGGCGAGCTGCGGGCCGTATGCACGACGCTCGAATTGCGGGTCGGCGAAGTCGACGCCGGCACGCATGTGTGCCGTGGAACTGACCGCGACGATCCGCGCCCCGTCGCGCTCGTCCGCTCCTCGCGCCAGCGCGCCACGCAGCCCGACGGCCAGGGCGAAGTGGCCGAGGTGGTTCGTCGCGAACTGCAACTCCCAGCCCTCACGGGTGCGTTCGAGACCTCCGGTGACCACGCCCGCGTTGTTGATCAGCAGATGGAGCGGCCCGTCCCAGGTGTCGACGAACCCCGCGACGGAGCCCGTATCAGCAAGGTCGAGCCGGACGACCCGCGGCCGGGTCCCACCGGTCGCCTGCGCGATCCGGTCGGCGGCGGCCGCTCCCGCGACCACGTCACGGACTGCGAGCGTCACCTCCGCCCCCGCGGCGGCCAGCGCACGCGCCGTCTCGGCGCCGAGCCCGGAGGAGGCTCCGGTCACGACCGCGCGGACACCTGCGAGATGGACGCCGCGCAGCACTTCATCGGCGGTGCTGGAGGCGGTGAAGGGCGTGGTGATGAGAACACGGTCAGCCATGCGACGACTATACGCACTGCACAGTGTTTGTATAGTTCGCATACCGCTCCTACGATCAGTCCATGAGCAGCCCCGACGCCGCCACCCCTGACACCGACCGCCGATCCCGGGTCCTGGACTCCGCCATGGCCACGTTCGCGCGATTCGGATACCGGAAGACCTCGATGGAGGAGGTGGCGCGGGCCGCGGACATCTCCCGGCCGGGCCTCTACTTCCTCTTCTCATCGAAGGAGTCCCTGTTCCGCGCCGCGGCCACCCGCACCCTGGAACAGGACCTCGACGCGATCGAGCACACCTTGGCCGACACCGACCGCCCTCTGTCCGACCGCCTCGTGGACGCGTTCGACCGATGGACCGGGCGGTACATCGGCCCGCTGGCGGGCGACATCGCCGCGGCCATCGAGGACAACCCGCACGTCCTCGGCGAGATCACCGAAACCGCGCCACGCCGCTTCGAGGAACTGATCACCGACGCGATCACCCACGGTTCGACACACGAGTCGGCGCGGAAGCCCGTCGCCCCTGCCGCCGTCGCCCAGACATTGATCAGCACATCGATCGGCCTCAAGCAGCAGGCCCGGACTCGGGAGTTCTACGTGGCCCGGATGAGGACCGCCGTCTCGCTGCTGGTGCACTGAGGACGACACAGGCACGCACGCACACCTTCAAGTCAGTAGACACTGTCTACCGCCATCCGGTAGACAGTGTCTATGCAGACGAACCGCTCCACCGGCGACAGCCTCCGCGACCGCCTCATCGACACCGGCGTGGCACTCGTGGACACAGAGGGCGCGGCAGCGCTGTCGCTGCGCGAGATCGCCCGACGGGCGGGTGTCTCGCACGGCGCGCCCCGCCGCTACTTCCCGACCCACCTCGAACTGCTGTCGGCCATCGCACGGCGCGGCTTCGAAGACCTCGGCGAGTGCGTCACGCGAGCGCTCGCCGACAGCGATCAGGGCCCGCGCACCCAGGTGGCCACCCTCTCCCGCACCTATCTCGACTTCGCCGCGCGACACCGCGGCATGTACGAGCTGATGTTCCGTCACGACCTGCTGGAGAGCGGCGAGTTGGGTCTGCGCGAGACCAGCCTTCCGCTGTTCAAAGTTCTCACGGAGCTGGTCGCCGCCGCCCGGCCCGACAGTCAACCCGCCCTCCTGGCCGGCGCACTGTGGGCGAATCTGCACGGCGTCGCCCAACTGTGGGGCTGGGGAAGCCTCCAACTGGCCGTCGCCGCCGAGGACATCGAGCCGTTGCTGGCCACGGTGCTCGACGCCCATCTGGGCCCGGCAGCCCGATGAACGCTTCCGCTCGTCGGCGCATCACGCTCACGGGCAGTGTCGTCGGCGCGGTCCTCGTCGCGCTCGACGGCACGGTCCTGACCGTCGCCCAGCCCGCGCTCCAGGACGACCTCGGCGCCTCCCTCGCACAGGTCCAGTGGACCAGCACCGGTTATCTCATCGCGGTGGCGAGCCTGCTGGTGTTCGCCGGGCGGCTCGGTGACCGCTACGGGCACGCGCGGCTCTTCGGGTACGGGACGCTCGGATTCGCGGCGGCCTCCGCCGGTATCGGCTTCGCGCCGGACATCCGCTGGGTGATCGGGCTGCGCATGCTCCAGGGGGTGTGCGGCGCACTGCTCCAGCCGGCGACGCTCGGCATGCTGCGGGCGGCCTACGCGGCCGATTCGCTCGGCATGCCGATCGCGCTGCGCACCAGTGCGATCGGTGTCGCGGCAGCCGCGGGCCCGCTGGTCGGCGGGGCGCTCACGGCCCAACTGGGCTGGCGTTCGGTGTTCTTCCTCGGGGTGCTGCCCGCCGTCGTGATCGCCGTGATCGTCCTGGCGGCGCGCCGGGACGCCGTCCTCGAGCGACCCGATGGCGTACCCGCCGATGACCGGACGGCTGCGCCCGCACCACGCGCCGTCGGGCTCGATCCGGGCGGCGCGCTGCTGCTCGCCGTGGCGCTCGGCTGCCTGGTGGCGACGCTGGCCGGGCTGCCGGGAGCCGGGTGGACGACGGGCACGACGCTGTTCGCGGCCGGTGCGGGTGCGTCCGCGGTGGGCTTCGTCGCGCACGAACGCCGCACGGCGGACCCGCTGCTGCCACCCGCCCTGCTCGCGTCACCGGCCGTCGCCCCCGCGCTGGCCATCCTGCTGACGGCGTCGGCGGCCCTGTTCGGCACGCTGTTCACGGCCACGTACTTTCTTCAGGACGTGCTCGGCCTCGACCCGCTCGGCACGGCGCTGCGCATGCTGCCCGCCGCCCTGTGCATGGTGCTGGCGGCGCCGCTCACCCCGGTATTGCTGCGCCGCTATGGGAGCCGGGCGACGACATCGGGCGGGATGCTGTTCCTGGCGGCGGGGGTGTTCGGCTTCGGCCGCCTCGACACGTCATCGCCCCAACTGGCCATCACGGTCTGCGCGTTCGCGATGGGAACGGGCTTCGGCACGGTGATGGTCGCCGCGACCGAATCGCTCGTCCGCCACGCCGACCTCGGCGCGGCCGGGGTGACGGGAGGCCTCCAGCAGACGGCGATGAACGTGGGCCCGACGCTCGGCGTGGCGACGGCGACGACGCTCCTCGCGACCGGCGCGGACTTCGTGGCATCGATGGGCGTGACGCTGACGGCACTCGCGGTCCTGCTGCTCCTCACCTGCGCGGCCGCCGTTCGACTTCCCGCCGGTGCGGCGCAGCGCGTGACCCGGGCGCGTACGCGAGCACCCTAGGGCGGCCAAGGCGGCGACGGCGAGCCCGGCACCTCCCACACGTCAGCCCTGCGCCGCCTTGCCTCCGACCGTCGAGCGCGACGCGGTGTCGCCGATGACGCCTGCGAGCCGCTGGAGCTGGGCGGCGAGCGCATGGCGCTCCGCGGGCGTGAAGTGCGCCAGGGCCTGGAACTGGCGCGCCCTCAGTTCGGCCCGCATGGCGGCGAGCCGGTCGGCGCCGTCCTCGGTGAGGCGGATCAGGACCTGCCGTTCGTCGCGTTCGGAGCGCCGCCGCGTGACCACTCCGTCGGCCTCGAGCTGTTTGAGCATACGAGTGGCAGTGGGGACGCTGACCTCCGCGCCCGCGGCGAGCGCCCCGACCGATACCCCCTCCCCCCGGACGTCCCCCACCAGCGGTTCCAGCATCGCCACCTGAGACATGGACAGACCGGCCCCTGACTGGCCGACGGACGCGGCACGAGACCGACGCATGGCGTAGAAGAGCTGGTCGGCGGCGCGCGCCAGCTCCTCCACGCCCGCCTCGTCACTGCCGTCGTCCCGCTGCTCTCCACCTGCGCGCTTGCCCACGTCTCCCATGACCGTTAGCTTACTAAATGAATCTGTTAGCAGGCTAACCAATAGGGAGCTAACCACCATGGACCTTCCCGCCCGCATCGACGTCCACCAGCACCTCGTCCCGCCCGTCTGGGCGCGGGCCCTCGACTCACGCGGCCTGGACTCGGGCGGCTGGGCCATCCCGTCCTGGACCCCGGAAAGCGCGATCGCGATGATGGATCAGCAGGGAATCGCCACCGGCGTCCTGTCCGTCACCGCGCCCGGCGTGCACCTGGACGGCGACGCTGCCGCCCGTGACCTCGCCCGCGCCGTCAACGAGTACGGCGCCGAAGTCGTCAAGGACCGCCCCGACCGCTTCGGCCACTTCGCGAGCGTTCCGCTGCCCGATGTCGACGCCGCCGTGGCCGAGGCCGTCCACGGGCTCGACACCCTGCGCGCCGACGGCGTGGTGCTGATGTCCAACGCCCATGGCCGCTACCTCGGCGACCCGGACTTCGAGCCGCTGTGGGCGGAGCTCGACCGCCGCGCGGCCAACGTCTTCGTCCACCCCGCCCAGCCGCCGATGCCGTTGCTCCCGGGCACCCCCGCCCCGCTCGCCGACTACGTCTTCGACACCACCCGCACCGCCCTGAACCTGGTGCTCAACGGCGTCATGAGCCGGTACCCGAACGTGCGCGTGATCCTCTCCCACGGCGGCGGCTTCCTTCCGTACGCCGCCTACCGGTTCACCGGGCTGACCTCGATGGTCGTCGACCCGGACCGCACGGAGGAGGACGTCCTGCGGGACCTCAAGCGGTTCTACTTCGACACCGCGCTGTCCGCGAGCCCCAGCGCCCTGCCCGCTCTGCTGGCCTTCGCCGAGCCCGGCCACGTCCTCTACGGGAGCGACTGGCCCTTCGCCCCGCAGGAAGCCGGAACCTACTACAACCGGTATCTGACGTCGTACCCCGACTTCACGCCCGGGCAGGCGAAGGCCATCGACCGCGACAACGCCGAGGCGCTCTTTCCCCGCCTCGCCCGCTGACCGCGCGCGACACCGGCGGGGGCCGCTCAGCCGGAGACCGGCGCCCGGGACAGCGCGGTGCGCACCGCGAAGACGCCGAGCAGTCCGCCCGCCGTGAACCGCTGTGCGGTCATGGCGCGGGGGCGGGCGGCCAGGAATCCCGAGACCCGTGCGGCACCCAGCACGATCAGGGTGTTCACGGTCATCCCCACGACGATCTGTACGCCGCCGAGTTGGAGCAGCTGCCCCCAGGTGGGCCCGGCGTGCGGATCGAGGAACTGGGGCAAGAGCGCGGCGTACAGGAGCGCGATCTTGGGGTTGAGCAGGTTGGTCAGCAGCCCCATCGAGAACAGCCGGGCGTCGGACACCGGAGGCAGGTCCCCCGCCGGGGCGAACGGCGAGCGCCCGCCGGGCTTGAGCATGCTCCAGGCCAGGTAGGCGAGGTACGCGGCGCCGGCCAGCTTGACCACCAGGTACGCCACCGGCACGGCGGCGAACAGCGCGGACAGCCCCGCGGCCGCGGCCAGCAGATAGGCCACGAAGCCGACGGCGGTCCCGCTCAGGCTGACCAGGCCCGCCCGGCGGCCCTGGGTGATCGCGCGCGAGGCCAGGTGAATCATGTTCGGCCCCGGAGTGAGCGCCATGCCCAGTTCGATCAGGGCCACTCCCCCGACCGCGGTCGCACTGATCACCGGTCACCCTCCTGGTCACTCACCGGACACCCGAACATCCGTGCCACAGATTACGCGATCGGGAGAGTCCGCCGATCGGACCAGCCCTCACCAGCCCTCAGGGCCTCAGTGCCTCAGCGCCTCAGTGCGGAATCCCGTCGATCAGTTCCCGCGCCCCCTGCCGCAGCAGCGCGACCGCCACCGACATCCCCAGCGTCGCCGGGTCCAACGGGCCCGCCCACTCCTGCGCATTCAGCACCCGCTTGCCGTCGGGGGTGAACACGCAGCCCCGCAGCGACAGGTCGCCGGAGCGCTCAGCACGGGCGTAACCGGCGATCGGTGAATTGCAGTGGCCCTGAAGGACGTGCAGGAACATTCGCTCGGCGGTCGCCTCGCGCCAAGTGTCGCGGTCGCCGAGCCCGGTCACCGCCTCCAGGGTCGACTCGTCGTCCTCGCGGCACTGCAACGCCAGGATTCCGGCGCCGATCGGCGGGCAGATCCGCTCCGGCGCGAGGACCTCCGTGATGACGTCGGTGCGGTTGATCCGCTCGAGGCCGGACAGCGCGAGGAGCAGGACGTCCGCGTCGCCCGCCGCCATCTTCTCCATGCGGCGGTTGGCGTTCCCGCGCATCGGGACGCATTCCAAGTGCGGGTGCGAGGCAGCGAGTTGGGCGACTCGGCGAACCGAGGACGTGCCGACGCGGGTGCCCTCGGGCAGCTCGTCGAGGGTGCGGCCCGCCGGGTCGATCAGGGCGTCCCGTACGTCGTCCCGCTTGAGGTACGCGCCGAACGTGCAGCCCTCCGGCAGCGGCCGGTCCGCCGGGATGTCCTTGAGGCAGTGCACGGCGAGGTCGGCCTGGCCGTCGAGCAGCGCCCGGTCGACCTCCTTGGTGAAGGCGCCCTTGCCGCCGAGCACCGACAGGTCGCCCATCCACTTGTCACCGCTGGTCGTGACCGGCACGACCTCGGTACGGATGCCGGGGTGGAGCGCGGCGAGTTCGGCGCGGACGCGCTCCACCTGGGCCAGCGCCATCGGCGACGAACGGGAGACGATACGGATCAACTCGGCTGACATGCCGACACGATAGCCCCTTCGGCGTCGCGGGAATCGACACCCGTGCGCGGAGCGACCGCACTCAGCGCGGCCCGGACCGCCGCGACCAGCCGCGCGCCTCGCCCTCGTCGATGAGTCGCTGCCCGGCCTGCCACAGGGACGTGGACGCGTCCCCGATGACCGCTTTGCGGGCGCGGACGTCGTCGGCGGTGACGCCAGGGGTGCGCCAGGTGCCGCCGCGCGCCATCCAGTTGAGGAGCAGGGGCTGGAGCCGGTCCATCGCCTTGGCGAACACCGCCTCAGGGGTGCGCCGTTCCTCGAACTCGTTCCACAGCGCCCTCATGCGCCGACCCTGGTCCGCGGGCAGCAGCCCGAACAGTTCGTCGGCCGCGGCACTCTCCCGCTCCTCCTGGTCGCGGCCCGCGGCGCTGTCGTACAGGGGCGTGTCGCCGGCGTAGATCTCCACCAGGTCGTGCAGGAGCACCAGTTGGACGGTGTGCCCGACATCGATGGGACGGTCGGAGTGCTCGGCGAGGACGAGCACCATCATCGCCAGGTGCCACGAGTGCTCCGCGTCGTTCTCGCGGCGCTCCGCCGCGGCCAGCGGCGACTGCCGGAGGACGGTCTTGAGCTGATCCACCTCGACGAGGAAGGTGAGTTGGTCCCGCAGCCGGTCGTCGAGGCCTTCGGGGAAGGGCGTCTTGTCGGCGAGCAGGCCGCGGCGCTCGTCACCCACGCCACTCACGCCTTCGTCGTGACTCATGCCGCCATCGTGGCATGCGTGGGCCGACACACGGCGGCGCGCCCCGTTCAGGACGCAGGGCGCAGGATGCCTTCCACCCCGTGCAGGAACGTCTCGGAGATGAGCCCGGGGTCGAAGAGGCAGCCGGCGGCCATGGCGCCGTCCCGGAGCATCACGAAGTGCCGCCCTGCCGCGTCCGCGGGCGCGCAACCGGCCTGGTCGAGCAGTTCGACGGCGGTTTCCAGGAACCACTGCCGGTGCGCGAGCACGGCCTGGTGGACCGGGTGGGACGGGTCGGGGTACTCGGCCGCGGCGTTCAGGAAGGCGCAGCCGCGAAAGCCCGTGGACCGGATGCCCTCGGTGATCGTGCGGGCGACGGCGCGGACCGTGTCGGGGGCGGGCAGCTCCTGGGCGCGGACGGCCTCGACCTGGCCGCGGATGCCCTGGTCGGCCTGTTGCAGGTAGGCGAGAACAAGGTCTTCCTTGCCTTTGAAGTGCCGGTACAGCGTGGCCCGGGTGACCTGGGCCTCTTCGATGATCCGGTCCACGCCGACCGAGTGGATCCCCTCGGTGTAGAAGATGCGGGTCGCCGTGGAGAGCAGCCGCGTCCGCGCCTCGGACGTCCTGCCGCCTGTCGTGCTCGCGCTCATGGCGCCACCGTACCAGGCATACGAGGGAGAACGTTCGGTCTTGACGACGGGCCGTGGACGGCTTTAGATGAGAAGAGGAAAGAGACCGAACGTTCTCCCTCGGTCGAACGCCGCGGGCGTGCCACGCCTCCTTCTCCGCTTTCCTCCGCTTGTTCTCCGCCCTCCGAAAGGGATCCTCATGGAAACCGTCGTCTCCACGCCCGCCCCCACGACGAACCCCGTCGCGTCGCTGCGCCGCCTGTACCTGCTCCGCTTCGCCTTCGCCGCCGTATGGGCCGGCCTGCTGTTCGCGAGCGCGGACAGCCTGGGGCCCCTCAGCAAGACGCTGCTGGTGCTCTATCCCCTGTTCGACGTGGCCTGCGCGATCGTCGACGTCCGCTCGGCCAGGGCCGACCGCGGGCCGGTGCTGGGCCTCTACGCGAACATCGCGCTCAGCGTCCTGACCACCGCGGGGCTGATCGCGGCCGTCTCCTCCGGCATCCCGTCCGTGCTGCGCGTGTGGGGCGCCTGGGCCATCACCGCGGGCCTCGTCCAACTGGCCGTCGGTGTCCTGCGGCGCGGCATGGGCGGACAGTGGCCGATGATCGCCAGCGGCGGCATCTCCGCCCTCGCCGGAGCCTCGTTCGTCGCCCAGGCGGCGAAGGACGGCGCGTCGCTGACCAACCTGGCCGGATACGCCTTCCTCGGCGGTGTGTTCTTCCTCGTCTCCGCGCTCCGTCTGCGGCGCTGAGGCGGACGAGCGCGATCCCTCGGCGCCGTCCACCCCCGACCGGCCGTCCTCGACGTCGAGGACGGCCGTCTCCGTGGTCCCGGAAGCGGCCGCCACCCGCCCGTGGCCGACACCAGCCACACGGGCGAAGCCGTCCGACACGGCCGGCACCTCGACGACGCGCTGCCCGTCCGGCCGCCTGCCTGCGCGCTCCTGCTCACCACCGGGCGAGCAAGGGCGCGCCCTTGTTCAACCACTGCGGAGTCGATCCGGCCATCCTCACCAGAACCCTCCACCTCGGCCCCCGAGAAGCAACACGATGCAACACGAAGATTGCACCGGCACCCTCCGCCACGACTGCCACGAACACCGCTGCTGCCCACCCTGCCCCTACGAGCTCTCCCACCGTTGCGCCCGCGAATGCCACTGCTTCGAACGTCGCGCCTGTGAGGACTGATCATGACCCGCGCACTCCGCACCGCCCGCGCCCACCTCTTCGCCGCGGCCGCGCTCACCGTCGGTGCCGTCCACATCGGCATGACCGAAGCCCCGTGGCACTGCTTGCCCGGCCTGTGCTTGGCCGCGGTGCTCGTCCGGTCCGCGCTGCGGTCCTACGCCGAGCACCAGACACTCCTCTCCGAATGCGAGCGGGCCCGGCATGCGGCGATCGTCGAGGAGCTCGACACAGCCGTCGAGTGCTGTCGCCTCGCGCACCTCTCGGGCGGCTACGCCCATGGCAAGGGCTGCATGCTGTCCGCGGACGCGTTCGCCGAGCTCTACACCGCGTGCTGCGCCGAAGGGTTCGTGTCGCGCGGCGCCCGGCACTGGCCCACGTGCCGGGTCAACTCGGCGCGGAGCAGCGCCCTATGAGCGGCGGGGCCCCACCCGGCGCGCGGGCCCTACCGCCCGAACACCTCGAACGGCACCGCCGGTTTCCCGCCGAAGCGCTCCGCCGCCGCCTGCGCGTTCCCCGTGAGGAAGGTGCGGCAGTACGTCTCCGGGTCCTCGTCGGTCAACACCTCGATGTACGTACGGTGTTCGAGGAGCGAGGCGATGGAGCGCTCCAGGCCGACCGTGGCGTCGACGGCGTGCGTGGGCTGCGCGGAACCGGCGATGGCGACCCACCGCACCCCGTTCCACGGCTCAAGTCCCTGTTCGGTGAGCTCGGGGAAGATCCACCGGTTGCCCGCGTCGCCCGCCGCGTCGAGCGTGGCCCGGCCGACGGCGACGTGGTCGGGCGTGTTCCAGGCGACGCCGCCCCAGGTGTCACGGTGGTTGAGGGTGATGACGAGTTCCGGACGGTGCCGGCGGATGGCGGCGGCGATGTCGCGGCGCAGCGCGATGCCGTACTCGATGACACCGTCCTGGTGGTCGAGGAACTCGACCGTCTCCACACCCACGACGGCCGCGCCGGCCCGCTGCTCCTGTTCGCGCAGCGGGCCGCACTTGGCGGGTTCGACGGTGTCGATGCCGGCCTCGCCGCGGGTGGCGAGTACGTAGGTGACCTCGCGGCCCGCGTCGGTCCAGGCCGCGATGGCGGCGGAGCAGCCGTACTCCAGGTCGTCCGGGTGGGCGACGACGGCAAGGGCCCGCTGCCAGTCCTCCGGCATGGGCTTCAGCGGGACTTGGGCGTTCGAATCGGGCAGGGTCATGCGGGCAAGCCTATGACTCCGCCCGAAGGCTCACACCTCTCCGCGCACCATCGCCAGCAAGCGGTCGAGGACGCGCGGGCCGCCCGCCCGCAGGCCGTCGTGCTCGAACTCGTTCGTCACCCAGGGGCGCAGGCTGCGGATGGTGCGGGCGGTGCGCAGGGCGTGCTCCGTGTCGACGTACATGTCGTCGTGGTAGACGGCGGCGACCGCCGGGACCTCGTTCGCGGCGAGCCGGGTCGGGTCGTACAGCGGCGCCCAGTCGGTGCGCGCCGCGACCCGCTCGGCGACCTCGCGCAGCGGGCGCAGCGCCGGGTCGCAGTCGAACTGCCACGGGTGGATGGTCTCGCCGGTGAACAGGAGCGGCCCGCCGTCCGCGAGCGCCTTCTCCCCGTCGAACTGCGGGAATTCCCCGCGCACGCGCTCCGCTGACCAGTCGGTGGCCCGCCCGCCCTGCGCGTAGATCGCCTCGTGAAGGACCGCGTACAAGGGGTGGGGGCGGTACGAGAGCGCGCCCGCGAGCTGTTCCTGGAACGCGTCGGACAGCTCCCGCCCACCCGGGGTCCGCACGAACGCCTCCTCAAGGAGGTAGTGCAGCCGGTCGCTGCCGTCGCCCGCGCCGAGCCAGATGCCGAGCGACTGGAAGGCGGGGACGGTCAGGCGGTAGCCGTTCGGAAGGACCGGCTCGTGCTCCTGGACGTACGCGGCGATCTCCTTCGCCCGCTCGACGTCCATCGGGTAACGGGCGTAGTGCGCCCGGACCTTGCGCTCGACGCGCGGGTACGCGGCGCGGTAGACGTCGTCGGCGTGGCCGTCGAGCGTCGGCAGGCCGCCCGTGATGATCGCGGTCTCCAGGCCCTCCGGCGCGGACGACAGATAGCGGACGGCGCAGAAGCCGCCGAAGCTCTGCCCGAGGATCGTCCAGGGCGCGCCGCCGGTGACCTCGCGGCGGATGTACTCGCAGTCGCGCACGATCGAGTCGGCGCGGAAGTGGCCCACGTACGCGGCCTGCTGTTCCGCGTCGCCGCGCAGGGGGAGCGTCTGGCGGTTCACGGTGGCGGAGGCGCCGGTGCCGCGCTGGTCGAGCAGGAGGACCCGGTAGTCCTTCAGGGCCCGGCCGAGCCAGGCCGCCGGGCCGGAGAAGCGGTTGGCACCGAAGCCGGGACCGCCCTGGAGGTAGAGCAGCCACGGCAGGTTCTCGTGCGCGCGCCCCGGGGCGACGGCCTCGCGCGCGAAGAGCTCGATGCGCTCTCCGTCGGGGACGTCGTGGTCCAGGGGGACGGAGAACCGGCGGTCGGTCAGGACGACCCCGGCCTGGCGGTAGGTGGCGGCGCTCAATGCGGCTCCTGTGCGGTGGGCGGTGGTGCGGGTGGTGCGTCCGGCCAGTCTCCCACCCCCATGATCGACACCTTCTGCCACATCCGGTTGTCACATCCGGGGCTCCTGACCGGTTCTCCCTTTTGAAAGCTCAGGAGCCACAGAAAGGATCGTCCCGATGAAAGCCGTCATCGTGTGCCACTCCGTGTCGCACGGCAATACGCGCCGTGTCGCCGACGCCATGGCCGAGGTACTGGACGCGAAGGTCCTCGGCCCCGACGAGGCCGACCCCACGGAGCTCGCGGAGGCCGACCTCGTGGGATTCGGCTCCGGCGTCTTCCACACCAAGCTGCACCCGCTTCTGACCGAGTTCGCCGGGTCACTGCTACCCACCACTCGCGGCCGGGCCTTCGTGTTCGCCACCAGCGGGCTTCCCGAGACACCTGTGACGCGTTTCGCGCGCCCCTTGGTCCGTCTCCTGGAGAGCAAGGGCTTCGTGGTGGACGGGTCCTTCTCGTGCCGGGCGTTCGACACCTGGGCGCCCTTCAAGGTCGTCGGAGGCATCAATAAACACCGGCCGAACGACGCGGATCTCGCCGCGGCGCGGGAGTTCGCCACGCGGCTACGGGAAGTCCGTGGGCCGGTCTCCTGACAGCGGTTCAAGAAAGTGGTTCGAGGACCACCACCGTGGTCTCGAACGACCGCTTCGCCGCGTACGCGTCCAGGTTCGTCTCGATCGCGCGCCAGCGGTCCCACAGCCGCGCCCGCTCCTCGCCCGTCGCGGCACGCGCGCGTACCGTCCGCCGCCCGGTGACCAGGTGGACGCTCGCCTCGGGGTGTGCCTGGAGGTTGAGCCACCAGGCGGGCTCGCCCTCGCCCCAGCCGTTCATCGCCAGCGTGACCAGGTGCGGGCCGTCCTCGACGTAGGCGACGATGACGCCGCGCGGGCGGCCGGTGCGGCGGCCCGTGATGGTCAGGCGCAGGGTGCCCCATTTGCCGGGGCGCGGCTTCCAGAGTCCGATCCGGCCGCCGAAGGCCCGGTACGCGCCCCGGTGCACCGACCAGGCCAGGCGGATGAACCAGCGCGGCGGCAGCCACGGCGCTTTCGTACGGTCCCCGGTCGGCATGGCGGCCTCCCCACGCACGGTTCGGCGGCGGTTGCGCAGCACGCTAACCGCGGGCGACCGCGCCCGGTAGGGCCGAACGGTCCGCTGACGCTCAGCGCGCGCCCAGGCTCGATCCGCGCACCACCAACTCCGGTTGCAGCACGACCCGCCGATGCTCGTGCGCGCTCTCCGGGTCGTCCGCCGCCTCGATCTCCTCCAGGAGCAGGTCCGCGGCAAGCGCGCCCATGTGCACCGCGGGCTGGCGCACCGACGTGAGCGGGACCGCCGCCGCCGACGCGAACTCGATGTCGTCGTAGCCGACGATCGCGATGTCCTCGGGGACCCGGACCCCGGCCGCGTACAGGGACTGGAGGACACCGAGCGCGAGGAGGTCGTTGGCGCAGAAGACGGCGGTGGGGCGCTCGGTGAGGCCGAGGAGACGGGCGCCCGCGTCGCGGCCCGCGGCCACGTCGAGGCGGTCGGTCGGGAGTTCGCGCAGCACGGAGGACGGGAGGCCGGCCTCCTTCAGCGCGCGCAGGGCGCCCTGGCGGCGGTCCGCGACCTGATTGAGGGTGGGCGGTCCGCTGACGTACGCGATGGAACGGTGGCCCGCGTCGACGAGGTGGCGCACGGCGAGCGCGCCTCCGTTGACGTCGTCGACCGAGACCGAGCACTCGGTGGCGCCCTCCGCGACCCGGTCGACCAGCACGAACGGGATGTCGTGCCTGCGGAAGGCCTCCACGGTGGGGCCGGTCGCCTCTGCGGGCGTCAGCAGCACCCCGCGCACCCGCTGCTCGGCGAAGAGCGACAGGTAGTCGGCCTCCTCTGCGGGGCTCTGCGCGCTGTTGCACACCATCACCCCGAGCCCGGCGTCGCGGGCGGCACGCTCGGCGCCGCGTGCGACATCCACGAAGAAGGGGTTGCCCATGTCGAGGACGAGCAGGCCCATGATGCGGCTGCGTCCGGCACGCAGCTGGCGGGCGGACTCGCTGCGGACGTAGCCGAGCCGCTCGATGGCGGCCTGGACGCGGGCACGCGTCGCGTCGGCCACGGCCTCGGGCCGGTTGATCACATTCGAGACCGTGCCCACGGACACCCCCGCTTCACGGGCGACGTCCTTGATCCCCACGGACTGTCCCATCGGGTGTGGTCCTCCTGGTGAGCTGGTGCGGCAGTCGGAGTGTACGTGGCGGGGGCCGGTCGGTGTTCGATACGCCGGACGATCGGGTGAATCGTTTCGGTCAGTCCGGGGGTCCGGACCAGCGGGGACGCCACCCGCCGCACCTCCATACGCGCGATCTGCCGTACTAGTAAGCCCAATACACCTCACGCATACCTCGTGCACGCCTCTTGCCTCTCGCGGCGCGGACCTGAATCGTTTGAACCGGAACACCTTCACCGACGAAGGGACACCCCGAGATGCGCAGCGACATACGTCGCAGAACCGTCCTCGCCGCGAGCGCGGGCGCGGTGCCCGTCATCGCGGCAGCGGCCCCGCCCGCCGCCGCGGCCCCCATGAAAGCCGCCGCTCTCCCGACGCCCCCGGGCGGCGCGGTCACCGGCCTCACCACCGAGCACCGCGTCGACCCCCTCGGCACCGATGCCACCCGCCCCCGCTTCGGGTGGCGGCTCGGCTCCCAGAAGCGCGGCCTGGCGCAGGGCGCGTACCGGATCCGGGTGGCTTCCAGCGCGGAGCGGCTCGCCCGCGCGGACGTGTGGGACAGCGGCCGCGTGACATCGTCCGACTCGGTGGCCGTGCGCTACGACGGGCCCGAACTGCGGCCGTCCACCGGCTACTTCTGGTCCGTGACGGTGTGGGACGCGGACGGCCGCGAGGTCGGCACCTCCCCCGCCGCCCGCTTCGAGACGGCCCTGCTCAGCAGCGACGGCGTCACCCGCTGGGACGGCGCCCAGTGGATCGGCATGAAGGGCAAGAAGCCCAACTCGGCGGGCGCGCCGCTGCTGCGCGGCCAGACCGCGCTGCGCAAGGGCGGCCGGGTCCGCGAGGCGCGCCTGTACGTCACGGCGCTCGGCGTCTACGAGGCGTACGTCAACGGCGAGCGCGTCACGGTCCCCGAGGGCGAGGGCCGCACGGCCGAACTCCTCACCCCGGGCTGGACCAACTACGACACGAGCGTCAACTACATGACGTACGACGTCACGGACCTGGTCACACGGGGCGGCGGCCGCGACGTGACGCTCGCCGCCGTGCTCGGCAACGGCTGGTACAATGCCCGCGTCTCCGAGGGCAGCACGTACTACTCCAAGGACGGCAACCCGCTCGCCCTCAAGGCCAAGCTGCTCGTCCGGTACGCCGACGGCAGCACGCAGAGCATCGTCACGAAACCCGGCGCCGCCTGGAAGGCCACCGACACCGGCCCCTATCGCGCCGACGACATCTACGACGGCCAGACCTACGACGCCCGCAAGGAACTCCCCGGCTGGACGGCGAGCGGCTTCGACACGTCGGCTTGGTCGGACGTCGAGGAGGTCGGCTACGCCGCGAAGTACCCGGACGCCAAACTGACCGCCTACCCCGGCGAGACGGCCCGCCTGATGGCGAAGTGGGACCGCACGCCGCAGTCGTTGACGGTCTACTCCGAGGTCACGGGCGAGGAGTCGAGCGCCAACGGCAAGGGCCACATCGTCCCCGACCCCGCCCGCTCCACCAGCGGCAAGCCGGGCCCCGTCACCCTGCGCCCCGGTGACACCGCCGTCTTCGACCTCGGCCAGAACATGGTCGGCGTCCCCCGCTACACGCTGCGCGGCCCGGCCGGAGCCGAAGTCGTCGTCAGGTTCGGCGAGATGCTCAACGACGACAGCAAGGGCGCGGACGGTCCCGTCGGCTCCCTGTACCGGGCCAATCTCCGCTCGGCGAAGGCCACGAGCACGTACATCCTCAAGGGCACCGGCGGCGAGGGCGAGACCCACGAGGACACGCTCACCTTCTACGGCTTCCGCTACGTGTCGGTGGCGGTGACCACGAAGGACGCCGAGGTCACGGTCTCCGGCCTCACCGGAAGGGTCGCCACCTCCGCGATCCGCGAGACCGGCAGCGTCCGGACCAACGACGAAGACGTCAACCAGCTGATCAGCAACGTCCATTGGGGACAGCGCGGCAACTACCTGTGGGTGCCCACCGACTGCCCGCAGCGCGACGAGCGGCTCGGCTGGACCGGCGACACCCAGGTGTTCTCCCGCACCGGCCTCTACAACACGGACTCGGTCGCCTTCCTCAGCCACTTCGAGGACATCCTGATCGAGTCGCAGAAGACGTATGGCGTCGACGGCGCGCAGTTCACGGCGGTGGCACCCGGCAACCGGTACAACGCGGCGCAGCCGTGCAGCGGTTGGGCGGACTGCGGGGTCGTCGTGCCGTGGACGGTGTGGCAGATGAGCGGCGACCGGACGGTCGTCGACCGCAGCTGGGACGCGATGGTCGCGTACATCGACTGGATCAAGAAGAAGGGCGGCGACAGCTACGCCGGGCAGGGCGCGATCTTCGCCGACTGGCTCGCCTTCCAGAACACCGGCACGCAGTTGATGAGCGACGTCTACTACGCGTACAGCGTCCGCCTGATGGCACAGATGGCACGCGCGACGGGCCGGTCCACGGAGTCCAAGTCATACGACGCCCTCTTCACCCACATCCGCCGCGCCTTCATGGCGAAGTACATCGCGGTCGACGGCGACAGGATCACCGTCCGCTCCAGCCTCGGCGGCAAGCCGCCCATGGGCGGCGACCCGGAGGACAACAGCCAGTCGGCCCTCCTCTGGGTCCTCAAGCTCGGCTTTTACGACACGCAGGCCCAACGCCGCGCCCTGGTCGGCCTGTTGGCGGACAACATCGGCAACGACGCGGCGTACAAGGCGGCCCACCCCGACAGCGCCCGCGTCGACTACGCCGAGAACACCCTCTCCGTCGGCTTCCTCGGCGCGAACGTCCTCGCCCCGGTCCTCACCGACGAGGGCCGCCCCGACCTGGCGTACGAACTCCTCCACCAGGACGCCATGCCCTCCTGGCTCTACTCGGTGAAGAACGGCGCGACGACGATCTGGGAACGCTGGAACTCCTACTCCAAGGAGGACGGCTTCGGCCCGGTCGAGATGAACTCCTTCAACCACTACTCGTACGGCGCGATCATGGAATGGATGTACGCGTACATGGCCGGCATCGCCACCGACCCCGACCACCCCGGCTTCCGCCGCTTCCGCCTCTAGCCCCACCTGGACCCAACGGGCAGGATCACCGAGGTCGAGGCCCGCCACCTCTCCCCCTACGGCGAGATCACGAGCACCTGGTCCCTGTCCCCCGACGGCACCCTCACGTACGAGGCCGTGGTCCCACCCAACACCGAGGCGACCCTCGCCCTCCCGGCGGTCTCAGCGGACACGGTCCGCGAGGGCCGGACCCCACTGGCGAAGACCGCCGGAGTCCGCTTCGAGAACTTCACGGACAAGGTGGCGACGTATCGGCTGTCGCCGGGGAGGTATCGGGTGACGAGTTCGGTGCGCTGACGCGAGGAGGCAGAACTGAAGACGGTCGTAGCCCGCCCAGGAATTCCGTCAGCGGGCTACTTCCTGCCGGGAGTCCATTTCATACCGAGCCGGTAAGCCCGCGAGATCACGTCATGGATCGCGCGACCGTCCTGAGGCGTGAACCACCTCACCTCGCGTCCCACGACGAGTTCCCCCCTTCTGCCTCTTGATCAAAGCAATTGCGCACGCTTGCCCCTGCGGCGGACATCAATCGAGGCGCACTGTGAAGCAGTCGCCACGGTCATCACGGCTTCTGCCAGCGTTTGCCGCCGAAGCGGGCGAGTGCCTGGACGAGCGTGGTGCGCTGGCGTGAGGTGAGGGGGCCCAGGACGCAGGCGACAAGGGGCTCGCCGCCGTCTCGCATGGGCGGTACACGGTAGGGCCAGCCGGCAGGGCAGTCTCTCCGCCTCGGCCGTGAGTTTCCGCGTGGTGTCAGCAGAATGCCGTTGTGCGCATACGGTGCGTCGGACCGGATCGAGCCGATTTCGATGCGCTGGATCGTGTCCCACCCGAACTCTCGCCGTCCGACACTGCTCGTGGTGGTGATGCCATGAGGCCCGACCTCCAGCGTCCAGCCTCGATGCCCCGTGTGGAGCCGCCGCATGCGACGGTCCCACGCCGTGTGCACCAGCACCCCGAGGGAGTAGAAAGACATGAGCGCGGAGAGCAAGCAGACAGCAGCCCAACCGGTGAATTGCTCACCGGAGACAGCTCCGTAATTCAATCCGAGAGACAGGTAGAAGCCCACGGCCGCCGCCGTCGCTGCGATCCCTACCTTGGCTGTCTGCCGCCGACCGTCGAACGGCGCGCGCATCTGTGCGCCGTACGTCTCCAGCGGGTCGGTACCGGTCCACGACATGGTGAATGGGGCATCCCGAGCGGGGCCGGACTGCGAAGTAGTGCCCATCGTCGAAGACGACGAGGTCGTCAGGCCCGTCTGGGTTCGATGGTGCGATTGGCCGAGGGGTCGCAGCGCCTGGGCGACGGCGTCCGCCGAGGCGTATCGCTTGTCGGGGTCTTTGCTCAGGAGCGTGAGCACCAGGTCGTCCCACGCGGCGCCGACACCCGGGCGCACGGTACTGGGGGCCGGCGGCTCTTCGGTCAGATGTGCAGAGAGATAGCCCACGGCGTCGGGGGCCTGAAAGGGCAGGCGGCTGGTGATCAGTTCGAACAGCAGGCAGCCGAGTGCGTAAAGGTCGCTGCGGGGCTCGGGACGGCCGCGTGCCTGCTCGGGAGCCATGTACGCAGGTGTCCCCACGACGTACCCGGTGTGAGTGAGCCGGTCAGCGCTCTTGTCAGGGGCGACGGCGCGGGCGATGCCAAAGTCGAGCACTTTTGCTCCGCCGCCCGCGTGCGGGACGAGGATGTTGGACGGTTTGATGTCCCGGTGCATAACGCCAAGAGCGTGGGCATGAGCGAGCGCATCACATATCTGTGCGCCCCACTGCGCCGCGTCACGCGCTGATACGGCACCTTGGCGCAGCCTCTCGTCGAGCCCCACTCCCTGGACGAGTTCCATGACCAGGAACGGCATCGCGTCCGCTCCCGTCCCCGTCTGCCCCAGGTCGTGCACTGTCACAATGTTGGCCTGCTGGAGACGTGCGGTGATCTGCGCCTCACGCAAGAACCGGGCGCGCGCTTCGTCGCCGGCACGGCCGGCTCCGGCGAGCAGCGAAATCACCTTCACCGCGACCAGCCGGTTCAAGGTCTCGTCCTGGGCCTCCCATACCTCGCCCATGCCTCCCTCGCCCAGTTGCCGACGCAACTGGTAACGCCCCCCGAGGAGTTGTCCTCGCACACTCGCCCCCTGCCCCAGCCCAGACCGTTGCAAGAAGCATGATGACGCACGAGTGCAAGCCGGTGACAGTGGGCGCTCTGAGAGGGGCGTTAGGTTTGACGTTGACGGCTGGTTTGTTGGTGGGCACGCTGAGGAGGTCGTGCGGCTCGCGGGCTCGGTGGTTCAGGGAGCTCCGAAGGGAAGGCTGTGGAGCGCGACGTACTGGCGCGGCTATTGGCCGCTCACGAGGCGGAACCCGCCACGGCCGCCGCGGCGATGGCGGCTCTTCGCGGTGGCGCCACCTACGTGGTGTGGGGTGGAGCTTCTTCGTCCGAGGCGTATGCCCACATCTATGCCCGCCGGCTCCGGCACACGCAGCGCAGAGGAACGCGCACCTTGGGTCTTGAGCGTGCGGTCCAGCTGCTCCGCGAGCATCACGGGTCCGTGTGTCTCGGGCATATCGTCGCCGCCGACGGCGCCTGGGCCTTCATGCTCTTCCTCAGCGAGGATGCGGAATCTCTTGTTGCTTGCACTGGCGTGCAGCGGGCGGTCGAGTAGATACCAGCCGGGCACTCAGCGGGGGCTCCGGCTCGACCCCCGTACCACCAACTCCGGCCTCAGCACGATGTGTTCGTGGTGGTGGTCCGACGCGTGGGGGCCTGTTTCCTGGAGGAGGAGGTGGGCGGCGATGGTGCCGAGGCTTGTGGCCGGTTGGCGGATTGAGGTGAGGGGGACCGCGGCCGCCGAGGCGAATTCGATGTCGTCGTAGCCGACCAGGGAGATGTCGCCGGGGACGCGGATACCGGCCGCGTAGAGGGATTGCAGGACGCCGAGGGCCAGGAGGTCGTTGGCGCAGAAGACGGCCGTGGGGCGGTGGGCCAGGCCCAGGAAGCGGGCGCCCGCGTCGCGGCCTGCCGCCACGTCGAGGCGGTCCGTGGGGAGTTCGTGGAGCAGAGACGTAGGCAGCCCTGTTTCCGCCAGGGCCTTGTGGGCGCCCTCGCGGCGGTCTTGGACCTGTTTGAGGTGGGGCGGGCCGCTCACGTAGGCGAGGGAGCGGTGACCCGTGTCGAGGAGGTGGCGGAGGGCGAGTGAGCCGCCCGCCACGTCGTCGACCGCCACCGAGCAGCCCGGTTCGTCGCCCGCGACCCGGTCCACGACGACGTACGGGATGCCGTGGCGGCGGAAGGCCCGGAGGGTGGCGCCGCTGGGGTCCGCCGGGGTGATGAGGGCGCCGCGTACCCGTTGTTCGGCGAACATGGAGAGGTATTCGGCCTCCACGGACGGGCTCTGGGCGCTGTTGCACACCATCACGCCGAGCCCGGCCTCGCGCGCGGCGCGTTCGGCGCCGCGTGCGAGGTCCACGAAGAACGGGTTGCCCATGTCGAGGACGAGCAGCGACACGATCCGGCTCTGCCCGGCCCGCAGTTGGCGGGCGTACTCGCTGCGGACGTAGCCGAGCCGGGCGATGACCTGCTGGACATGCCGGCGGGTGGGTCCGGAGACCCGGTCGGGCTGGTTGAGGACGTTGGAGACGGTGCCGACCGAGACACCGGCCTCCCTGGCCACGTCCTTGATGCCCACCGCGGAGCGCTCAGGCAAGGTGGAAGACCTCGGTGAGCGGGCGCATCGCGACGTCGGGCGCCTGCCCGTCCAACGCCTCGAAGAACTCGCCCATCTCGGCCTGCCAGCGCGCGTTCACGTCGGTGGCGTCCATCGCCGCGCGCGCCTTGTCGAAGTCCTCGGTCTCCAGGTAGCCGACGAGCAGTCCGTCCTCGCGCAGGAAGAGCGAGTAGTTGTGCCAGCCGGTGGCCGTCAGGGCGTCCCGCATCTCCTGCCATACGTGCGCGTGGCGTTCGCGGTACTCGTCGATGCGGTCCGACTTGACCTTGAGCAGGAAGCAGACCCGTTGCATGTCCCTCATGTGTCGCTTCCCGCTCAGAACTTGTAGTCGTCGATGTTCTTCTTGTCGAAGACGGTCGGCTTGCCGAGGGTGACGACGCCGTCCTTCTCGATCGTGTACTCGCCCATGTCGCCGGCCTTGAACTTCTCCCCCGCCTTGCCGGTGATCTGCCCGGACTCCAGGGCCACCGCGGTGTGCGCCGCGAGCGCGCCGAGCTTCGCCGGGTCCCACAGCTCGAACGCGTCGACCGTGCCGTTCTTGACGTAGGCGCGCATGTCGTTGGGGGTGCCGAGGCCGGTCAGCTTGACCTTGCCCTTGTACTTGGAGCCGGAGAGGTACTGGGCGGCCGCCTTGATGCCGACGGTGGTCGGGGAGATGATCCCCTTCAGCTTCGGGTGCTCCTGGAGGAGGCCCTGCGTCTGCTGGAACGACTTCTGCGCGTCGTCGTCCCCGTACGCGGTCGTGACGAGCTTGATGTCCTTGTAGGCGGGCTTCTTCAGCTCGTCCTTCATGTACTTGATCCACGTGTTCTGGTTGGTGGCCGTCTGGGCCGCCGACAGAATCGCGATCTCGCCCTTGTTGCCGATCTGCTTGGCGATCTGCTGCACCTGGGTGCGGCCGAGGTCCTCGGCGGAGGCCTGCGAGACGAAGGCGTTGCGGCAGTCGACCTTGGTGTCGGAGTCGTACGTGACGATGCTGACGCCGCTCTTCATCGCCTGCTTGAGCGCTGTGCACAGCGCGCCCGGGTCCTGCGCGGACACCGCGATGGCGTCGGCCTGCTGCTGGGTGAGGGTGTTGACGTAGGAGACCTGTCCTGAGGTGTCGGTGCCGGAGCTGGTGCCGACCTCCTTGTACGTGGAACCGAGCTGCTGCACCGCCTTCTTGCCGCCGTTGTCGGAGGTCGTGAAGTACGGGTTGTTGACCTGCTTGGGCAGGAAGGCGACCGTGAGGCCCTTCTTGGTCTCGGCGTTCGGGTCGGCCTTGCCCGCGGCGGCGGACTTGGCGTCCTCCTTGTTGGAGTCCGACTTGGTGGTGCCGCCGCAGGCGGTGGCGGCCACCATGAGGGCGGTGGAGACGGCGAGCGCGGCGGACAGCCGGCGGGTGCGTGCGTTCATGGCGTTTCCTTACGGGACGTGGGGCTACGGAGCGACGGGGGCGGCTGTGGCCGTCTTCTTGCGGGACCTCGCCTGCGCGACCTGGCGGCCGACGCGCGGCGCCAGCACGGAGATGACGAGCAGGACGCCGGTGACGACGATCTGGGACTGCGCGGAGACGTTGAGCAGGCTCATCACGTTCTGGAGCGAGCCGAGCAGGAACACACCGGCGATGGCACCGCCGAGGGTGCCCTTGCCGCCGTCGAAGTCGATGCCGCCGAGCAGCACGGCCGCGATGACGGAGAGTTCGAGCCCGGTGGCGTTGTCGTAGCGGGCGCTCGCGTAGTGCAGGGCCCAGAAGACACCGGTGAGCGCGGAGAGCACGCCCGTCGTGACGAACATCGACAGCTTGAGCCGCTTGACGCGCACGCCCGCGAACCGGGCGGCCTCCTCGTTCGCACCGATCGCGAAGAGGGAACGGCCCATGCGAGTGGCGTGCAGCACGACGATCGCGATGGCGAGGAGGACGACGAAGGGCAGGGCGGCGTACGGGACGAAGGTGTCACCGATCCGGTTCGCGCCGAAGTCCAGGTACTGGGAGGGGAAGTCGGTGACCGAGTCGGAGCCGAGGACGATCTGGGCGATGCCGCGGTAGGCGGCCATGGTGCCGATGGTGACGGCGAGGGACGGCAGGCCGAGGCGGGTGACGAGCAGCCCGTTGACCAGGCCGCAGACGACGCCGAGCAGCAGGCACAACGGGATGATCGTCTCGATGGCCATGCCGTTGTTCCACAGCGCGCCCATCACCGCGCCGGACAGGCCGACCGTGGAGCCGACCGACAGGTCGACCTCGCCGGAGATGACCAGCATCGTCATCGGCAGCGCGATGATCGCGATGGGCAGGGTGTTGCCGATCAGGAACGACAGGTTCAGCGCGTTGCCGAAATTGTCGACGAACGCGAAGGAGCAGAGCAGCAGTACGACGAGCAGGGCGCCGACGGCGGTGTCCCAGCGCACCGAGTGCTTCAACGAATCAGGCATGGCGGGCGCTCCTCATTTGTGCGGCCTGCTTGCGCAGCACGGCGGCGACGCGCAGCGCGACGATCCGGTCGACGGCGATGGCGAGCAGCAGCAGGATTCCGTTGATCGCGGTGACCCAGACGGAGCTGACGCCGATGGCGGGAAGCACGCTGTTGATGGAGGTCAGCAGCAGGGCACCGAGGGCGGCGCCGTAGACGGTGCCCGCGCCTCCGGTGAAGGCGACGCCGCCGACGACGACGGCGCTGACGACGGTGAGTTCGTAGCCGTTTCCGGTGCCGGAGTCGACGTTGCCGAAGCGCGCCAGGTACAGGGCGCCGGCGAGGCCGGCGAGCGCGCCGCACAGCACGTACGCGGTCATGATCCGCTTGCGGACGGGGATGCCGGCGAGGTTCGCGGCCTCGGGGCTCGAGCCGAGCGCGTACATCTCGCGGCCGCTGCGGTAGCTGCGCAGGTAGTAGCCGACGCAGAGCAGGACGGCGACGGCGAGCAGCGCGAGGTAGGGCACGATCCAGACGCCGTCGTGGCCGAAGTCGACGAAGGCGTCGGGCAGGTCGGCGGCGACGATCTGCTGCGAGCCGACCCAGATGGAGTCGATGCCGCGCACCACGTAGAGCGTGCCAAGGGTGACGACGAGGGCGGGCACCCTGCCGAGGCTGACGAGCGCGCCGTTCAGGACACCGAAGACGGTGCCGATGGCGACGGCGTACACGACGGCGATCAGTGAACTGCCGCCACCCTGAAGGTAGTCACCGGCGGCGAAGGCGGAGATGCCGAGCACCGAGCCGACGGACAGGTCGACGTTGCGGGTGATGACGACGATCGCCTGTCCGGTGGCGACGAGGACGAGGATGGTGGCGTTCAGGAGGAGGTCCTTGACGCCCTGCTGCGACAGGAACTCGGTGTTGGAGACCTGCGTGGCGAGCAGCATCACCACGAGCACGGCGGCGACGGCGAGTTCGCGCGCCTTGAACACCTTGTCGAGCAGCCGCCGCCCGGCGGTGGGCGGCGGCGCGGCGTCCTCGCGGACGGGTGGTGCGGTGATGGTCATGGGGTGCTCCTTGCGGTGCGGGCGACGGGCCCGAAGGGGGCGAGGCTCATGCCGCCCTCCCCGTCGCCGCCGCCATCACGGACTCCTCGTTCGCCTCGGCGCGCGGCAGCTCCGCGGAGAGCCGGCCCTCGTGCATCACGAGCACCCGGTCGGCCATGCCGAGGATCTCGGGCAGGTCGGAGGAGATCATCAGGACGGCGACGCCGTCGGCCGCGAGGGAGGACAGCAGGCGGTGCACCTCGGCCTTGGTGCCGACGTCGATGCCGCGCGTGGGCTCGTCGACGATGAGCACCTGGGGGCCCGTGGCGAGCCACTTGGCGAGGACGACCTTCTGCTGGTTGCCGCCGGAGAGCGTGCCGACGACGTCGGCGAGGCGCGCGTACTTGACCTGGAGCTTCACCGACCAGTCCAGGGACCGGCTGCGTTCCGCCTTGCGGTTCATGAGGCCCGCGCGGGAGGTGTCGGCGAAGCCGGTGAGCCCGATGTTGCGCTCGATGGACATGTCCATCACGAGGCCCTGGGCCCGCCGGTCTTCGGGGACGAGCGCGAGGCCCGCGTGCATGGCGAGGCTCGGAGCGCCGGGCTTGAGCTTCTGTCCGAGGACCTCCACCTCGCCGCCGTCGAAGCGGTCGACGCCGAACACGGCGCGGGCCACCTCGCTGCGGCCCGCGCCGACGAGCCCGGCGAGGCCGACGATCTCGCCGCGCCGCACCTCGAAGGACACGTCGGTGAACACACCTTCGCGGGTCAACCGGCTCACCTTGAGGGCGACTTCGCCGAGTTCGGTGTCCTGCTTGGGGTACAGCTCGTCGAGGTCGCGTCCGACCATGCGGCGCACGAGGTCGTCCTCGGTGAGCCCGTCGACCGGTTCGCTCGCCACCCACGCCCCGTCGCGCAGCGTCGTCACGCGCTGGCACAGCTCGAAGATCTCCTCCAGGCGGTGCGAGATGAACAGTACGGCGGCGCCCTGCTCGCGCAGTGTCCGTACGACGCCGAACAGGCGGGCCACCTCGCTGCCGGTCAGCGCGGCGGTCGGCTCGTCCATGATCAGCACGCGGGCGTCGAAGGAGAGCGCCTTGGCGATCTCGACGAGCTGCTGGTCGGCGATGGACAGGCCGCGGGCCGGCTGGTCCGGGTCGAGCTCCACGCCGAGCCGCTTGAACAGGGCGGCGGTGGACTCCTTGACCGTGGCGTGGTCGACGCGACCGAAGGAGCGGCGCGGCTGGCGGCCCATGAAGATGTTCTCGGCGATGGACAGGTCGGGGAAGAGCGTCGGCTCCTGGTAGATGACGGCGACACCGGCGTCGCGGGCGTCGGCGGGGCCGTGGAACTCGACCGGGGAGCCGTCGAGCAGCACCGTCCCGGTGTCCGGGCGGTGCACCCCGGCGAGGGCCTTGATGAGCGTCGACTTTCCGGCGCCGTTCTCACCGGCGAGGGCGTGCGCCTCACCGGCGTGCAGGCTCAGTGACACACCGCGCAGGGCGCGCACGGCGCCGAAGGACTTGCTCACCCCCTCCAGGGCGAGCACCGGAGTCGTCTCCGGTTCAGGTGGCGTCATGACAGGTCTCCAGGGGTCGAAGGGCACCCGACGTGAAATGTTTCAGTGAAACGTTCCGGAAGCTAGCCACGCCCCGGCGCCCCGGTCAAGGGGTCTGGTCGGCTCGAATACGCCGTCGTACGAAACGATTCCGTAACGCACGGAAGTCCTCGCACACCCCCTTGACGCACCCCACCAGGGGGACTAGCTTCGCTGCACAATGAATCGATTCACAGAGGATTCATTGTGCAGACGATTCATCGGACGGCTCGCAGACCCGTGTACTCAGAGGTGGACATGCCTGACATCGCTGCCGTGAAGGCCGCACTCGCCAACCAGCGGATCGAGACGCCGTCCTGGGGCTACGGCAACTCCGGCACCCGGTTCAAGGTGTTCGCCCAGGCCGGTGTGCCCCGCACACCCCACGAGAAGCTCGACGACGCGGCGAAAGTGCACGAGTTCACCGGCATCGCCCCGAAGGTCGCGCTGCACATCCCGTGGGACAAGGTCGACGACTATGCGGCCCTGTCGGCGTACGCGAAGGAGCGCGGCGTCGATCTCGGCACGATCAACTCCAACACCTTCCAGGACGACGACTACAAGTTCGGCAGTGTCTGCCACCCGGACCCGAAGGTCCGCCGCAAGGCGCTCGACCACCTCCTGGACTGCGTCGACATCATGGACGCCACGGGTTCCAAGGACCTGAAGATCTGGCTCGCCGACGGCACCAACTACCCGGGCCAGGACGACATCGTGGCCCGCCAGGACCGCCTCGCCGAGTCCCTCGCCGCCGTCTACGAGCGGCTCGGCGACGGCCAGCGCCTCCTCCTGGAGTACAAGTTCTTCGAGCCGGCCTTCTACACGACCGATGTGCCGGACTGGGGCACCTCGTACATGCAGTGCATGAAGCTGGGCGACAAGGCGCAGGTCGTGGTGGACACCGGCCACCACGCACCTGGCACGAACATCGAGTTCATCGTGGCGCTGCTGCTGCGCGAGAAGAAGCTCGGCGGCTTCGACTTCAACTCCCGCTTCTACGCGGACGACGACCTGATGGTGGGTGCCGCCGACCCGTTCCAACTCTTCCGCATCCTGCATGAGGTGGCGAAGAACGGCGGCTTCGACCCGGCCACGAATGTGGCGTTCATGCTCGACCAGTGCCACAACATCGAGGCGAAGATCCCGGCGGTCATCCGCTCCGTGATGAATGTGCAGGAGGCCACCGCGAAGGCGCTGCTCGTGGACCGCGAGGCGCTGAGCACCGCGCAGGCGGCGGGCGACGTCCTGACCGCGAACTCCGTGATCATGGACGCGTACAACACCGATGTGCGGCCGCTGCTCGCAGAGTGGCGCGAGGAGCAGGGACTCGCGGCCGATCCCGTCGCCGCGTACGCCGCCTCCGGGTGGCAGGAGCGGATCGTGGCCGAGCGGGTCGGCGGGGAGCAGGCGGGGTGGGGCGCGTAACCACCTCCCCGCAGTCCTCCGCAATCAACTCCCTTGGAATTTAGGACCTTTCATGGCTACGCACCCTCAGGTCGCCGCCCTCATCGACCGTTCGAACCGGCTCGGCGCCGACCCCCGCAACACCAACTACGCCGGCGGGAACACCTCCGCCAAGGCCACCGGGACGGACCCGGTCACCGGCGGCGACGTCGAGCTGATGTGGGTCAAGGGCTCGGGCGGCGACCTGGGCACGCTCAAGGAGGCCGGGCTCGCCGTCCTGCGCGTGGACCGCCTCAAGGCGCTGACCGAGGTGTACCCGGGCGTGGAGCGCGAGGACGAGATGGTCGCCGCGTTCGACTACTGCTTGCACGGCAAGGGCGGCGCCGCGCCGTCCATCGACACGGCCATGCACGGCCTGGTGGACGCGGCGCACGTCGACCACCTGCACCCGGACTCAGGCATCGCGCTCGCCTGCGCGGCCGACGGCGAGAAGCTGACGGCCGAGTGCTTCGGCGACAAGGTCGTGTGGGTGCCGTGGCGGCGCCCCGGCTTTCAACTCGGCCTGGACATCGCGGAGATCAAGACCTCGAACCCGGACGCGATCGGCTGCATCCTCGGCGGCCACGGCATCACGGCGTGGGGCGACACGGCCGAGGAGTGCGAGGCCAACTCGCTGTACATGATCCGCACCGCCGAGACCTTCCTCGCCGAGCGCGGCAAGGAGGAGCCGTTCGGCCCGGTCGTCGAGGGCTACGCGGCGCTCGGCGCGGCCGAGCGCCGGGCGCGGGCCGCCGAACTCGCCCCGCTCATCCGGGGCCTGGCCTCCACGGACCGCCCGCAGGTCGGCCACTTCGACGACTCGGGCCCCGTCCTGGACTTCCTGGCGTCCGCCGAGCACCCGCGCCTCGCCGCGCTCGGCACCTCGTGCCCGGACCACTTCCTGCGTACGAAGGTCCGCCCGCTCGCCCTCGACCTGCCGCCGACGGCCGAACTCGACGTCGTGGCCGAGCGGTTGAAGGAGCTGCACGCCGAGTACCGCACCGAGTACGCGGCGTACTACGAGCGGCACACGAGCCCCGACTCCCCCGCGATGCGCGGCGCGGACCCGGCGATCGTGCTGGTGCCGGGTGTCGGCATGTTCTCGTTCGGCAAGGACAAGCAGACGGCGCGCGTGGCGGGCGAGTTCTACCTCAACGCCATCAACGTGATGCGCGGCGCGGAGGCCGTGTCGACGTATGCGCCGATCGAGGAGTCGGAGAAGTTCCGCATCGAGTACTGGGCCCTCGAGGAGGCCAAGCTCCGGCGGATGCCGAAGCCGAAGCCGCTCGCCACGCGGGTGGCGCTGGTGACCGGCGCGGGCTCGGGCATCGGCAGGGCCATCGCGCACCGGCTCGTCGCGGAGGGCGCGTGCGTGGTCGTCGCCGACCTGAACGCGGACGGGGCGGCGGCGGTGGCCGAGGAGTTGGGCGGCCCCGACAAGGCGGTCGCCGTGACGGTCGACGTCACGTCCGAGGAGCAGATCGCGGACGCGTTCCGGGCGGCGGCGCTCGCCTTCGGCGGGGTCGACCTGGTCGTCAACAACGCGGGCATCTCCATCTCGAAGCCGCTCTTGGAGACCACGACCGAGGACTGGGACCTTCAGCACGACATCATGGCGCGCGGCTCGTTCCTCGTCTCGCGGGAGGCGGCGCGGGTGATGCGGGCGCAGGACATGGGCGGCGACATCGTCTACATCGCCTCCAAGAACGCGGTGTTCGCCGGGCCCAACAATGTGGCGTACTCGGCGACGAAGGCGGACCAGGCCCACCAAGTGCGGCTGCTGGCGGCCGAGTTGGGTGGGGACGGGATCCGGGTCAACGGGGTCAACCCGGATGGCGTGGTGCGCGGGTCCGGGATCTTCGCCGGGGGCTGGGGGGCGAAGCGTGCCGCGGTGTACGGGGTGGAGGAGGAGAAGCTGGGCGAGTTCTACGCGCAGCGGACCCTTTTGAAGCGGGAGGTGCTTCCGGAGCATGTCGCGAACGCGGTCTTCGCGTTGACCGGCGGGGACCTTACGCATACGACGGGGTTGCATGTTCCGGTCGACGCGGGTGTCGCGGCGGCGTTCCTCCGCTGACCCGTCGTGGGCACGCCCAGTACGCCTCGGCGCGCCCACCCGCACGGGGCTCCGCCCCGGACCCCGCTGCTCAATCGCCGCAGGGGCTCCACATACACACCCCCGCCCGCCGCCTTGGGCAGTCTGCCGCCCGGGGCGGCAGGGTGGGCAAGGCGGCGCCCCGGTGCTGCGCAACAGGGCGCGGGCGCCAACCGCGCGCGGGGTCCGGGGCCCGCCCCGGTTTGGGACGGGAAGGGGCGGCAGGGGCGATTCCACTCCCCCGCCGCCCACCACACCGCACACTCACGAAGGCCAACCTCATGCCCACCACCCCCTACGCCGCGATAGACCTGGGCGCCTCCAGCGGCCGGGTCATGACGGCCCGCGTCACCCCGGACACCCTCGCCCTCACCGAAGCCCACCGCTTCCCGAACACCCCCGTCCGCACCCCCGACGGCCTGCACTGGGACATCCTCGGGCTCTACGCCGGCATCCTGGAGGGCCTCCGCAAAGCCGGCCCGGTCCGCTCCATCGGCATCGACAGCTGGGCCGTCGACTACGGCCTCCTCGACGCGGACGGCACCCTCCTCGGCAACCCGTACCACTACCGCGACACCCGCACGGACCACACCGCCGAGAAGCTGTGGGCGACGATCCCGCCGCAGGAGCTGTACGCGGCCACCGGCCTCCAGTACGTCCCGTTCAACACGATCTACCAGCTCACGGCAGCCCGCGGCACCGCGCAACTCGACGCCTCCCGCCGCCTGTTGCTCATCCCCGACCTTCTCACGTACTGGCTGACGGGACAGCAGGGCACCGAGCTGACCAACGCCTCCACCACCCAGCTCATCGACCCCCGCTCCGGCGACTGGGCCCACGACATCGCCGCCCGCGCCGGCATCGACGTGAACCTGTTCGCCCCGATCCGCCACCCCGGCGCCCCGGCGGGCGAACTCCTTCCGCACGTGCTCGACGAGACCGGCCTCACCGGCCCCGTCCCGGTCACCACCGTCGCCTCGCACGACACCGCGTCCGCCGTGGCCGCCGTCCCGGCGACCGAGGAGAACTTCGCGTACATCTGCACCGGCACCTGGTCCCTCGCCGGCCTCGAACTGGACGCGCCCGTCCTCACGGAGGAGAGCCGCGCCGCGAACTTCACGAACGAGCTCGGCATCGACGGCACGGTCCGCTACCTCCGCAACATCATGGGCCTGTGGCTCCTCCAGGAGTGCCAACGCGCCTGGAATCAACCGGACTTGACCGCCCTCCTCGACGAGGCCGCGAAGGCGACCCCGCTGCGCTCGGTCGTCGACGCGGGCGACCCCACGTTCCTGCCGCCCGGCGGCATGCCCGACCGGATCGCCGCCGCCTGCCGCGCCACCGGCCAGCCGGAACCCCGCACCCGCGCCGAGATCACCCGCTGCATCCTCGACTCGCTCGCCCTCGCCCACCGCCGCGCCATCGAGGACGCCTCCCGCCTGGCCGACCGCCCGGTCGACGTGGTGCACATCGTCGGCGGCGGCGCCCGCGGCGCTCTGCTGTGCCAACTCACGGCCGACGCCTGTGGCCTGCCGGTCGTGGCGGGGCCCGCCGAGGGCGCCGCGCTGGGCAACGTACTCGTTCAGGCGCGGGCCGATGGCGTCGTCGGCGACCGCGCCGCGATGCGCCGGCTCGTCGCCGACACCCAGCCGCTCGGGCGCTACGAGCCGAGCGGCGACCGTGGCGCGTGGGACGCGGCGGCGGCACGCGTCCGCACCCCGTGACCAGCCACCGTTCACGACGTACGCTGCACCCGTCCGATGATCACTCACAGACCGGCCGTGCCAACCGAATCCGACCGACCGAAGGGGCCCCATGCGTGTCGCGCTCTTCCTGACCTGTGTCAACGGCACGCTGTACCCGGACACGGGCCGCGCCGTCGTGAAGCTTCTGAACCGGCTCGGCGTGGACGTCGACTTCCCGGCGGCACAGACCTGCTGCGGCCAGCCGCACTACAACACCGGCTACCGCCGCGAGGCCGAGCCACTGGCCACCCACTACGCCGACACCTTCGGCCCCGGCCTCGCCTCGGGTGATTACGACGCAATCATCACGCCGTCCGGATCGTGCGCGGCGATGGTGCGTGAGCTGTATCCGCGGATGGGCGAACGGGCGCGCGCGGAGGGCCGCGGCGACACCCTCACCACGACCCTCGCACCGGTGATCCCGAAGACGTACGAGCTGACCGAGTTCCTCGTCGACGTACTCAAGGTGACGGACGTCGGTGCCTATTACCCGCACAAGGTGACCTACCACCCCACCTGTCACGGTCTGCGTTCCCTCGGGCTCGGCGACCGCCCCATTCAACTGCTCAGCAAGGTCAAGGGACTTGAGCTGGCCGAGCTGCCGGGCGCGACCGAGTGCTGCGGCTTCGGCGGCACGTTCGCGGTGAAGAACGCGGACGTGTCGACGGCGATGGGCACCGACAAGGTCCGCAACGCCGAGTCCACCGGCGCGGACGTGCTGTGCGCCGCCGACAACTCCTGCCTGATGCACATCGGCGGCACCATGTCCCGCCTGAAGGTCGGCATGCGCCCCGTCCACATCGCGGAGATCCTGGCCGGCACCGAGGACGAGGAGGCCCTGGTATGAGCGGCGGAACGTTTGTCGGGATGCCGGCCTTCCCGAAGGCCGCGCACGACGCCGTACGCGACACCACCCTGCGCGCCAACCTGAAGCACGCCACCCACACCATCCGCGACAAACGCGAACGCGCGGTGGCGGAGCTGGACGACTGGGCGCGCCTTCGCCAGGCCGGCAAGGAGATCAAGGACCACACCCTCCACCACCTGGAGCACTATCTCGTCCAGTTGGAGGAGTCGGTGACGGCGGCCGGCGGCACCGTGCACTGGGCGCGCGACGCCGACGAGGCCAACCGCATCGTCACCGGCCTCGTCCGCGAGACCGGCGAGTCCGAGGTCGTGAAGGTCAAGTCGATGGCCACGCAGGAGATCGGCCTCAACGAGCACCTCGAGGCCGAGGGCATCCACGCCTACGAGACCGACCTCGCCGAGCTCATCGTCCAGCTCGGCGACGACCGGCCCTCGCACATCCTGGTCCCCGCGATCCACCGCAACCGCGGCGAGATCCGCGACATCTTCCGCAAGGAGATGGGCAGTTGGGGGCGTCCGGCCCCGGAAGGCCTGACCGACACCCCGGCCGAACTGGCCGAGGCGGCCCGCCTGCACCTGCGGGAGAAGTTCCTGCGCGCCAAGGTCGGCATCTCGGGCGCCAACTTCATGGTCGCCGAGACCGGCACGCTCGTCGTGGTGGAGTCCGAGGGCAACGGCCGCATGTGTCTGACCCTGCCCGAGACACTGATCTCGGTCGTCGGCATCGAGAAGATCGTGCCGACGTGGCAGGACCTGGAGGTGTTTCTCCAGACACTGCCGCGTTCCTCCACGGCCGAGCGGATGAACCCGTACACGTCGACCTGGACGGGCACCACCGACTCCGACGGCCCCCAGACCTTCCACCTCGTCCTGATCGACAACGGCCGCACCGACACCCTCGCCGACGAGGTCGGCCGTCAGGCCCTGCGCTGCATCCGCTGCTCCGCCTGCCTGAATGTCTGCCCCGTCTACGAGCGAGCGGGAGGGCATGCGTACGGCTCGGTCTACCCGGGCCCGATCGGCGCGATCCTCAGCCCGCAACTGCGCGGCACGGGAAGCGAGATCGACGCCTCCCTCCCGTACGCGTCGTCGTTGTGCGGCGCCTGTTACGAGGTGTGTCCCGTCGCCATCGACATCCCCGAGGTCCTCGTCCACCTGCGTGAACGGGTCGTGGCCGGCGGCCCCGCCACCCGCAACGGCAACAAGGTCATGCTCCGCCCGGCCAAGGGGCACGCCGCCGAACGCGCCGCGATGCGCGCCGCCACCTGGGCGTTCACCCACCCGGGCGCCCTGGCCACCGGCCAGCGCCTGGCCTCGCGCACCCGCCGCTTCCACCCGCGCACCATGCCCGGCCCCGGCAAGGCCTGGACGGACAGCCGCGACCTGCCCACGGTGCCCGCGGAACCCTTCCGCGACTGGTGGAAGCGTACGAACGGCGGAAAGGACACCCCGAAGTGAGCAGCAGAGACGTCATCCTGGGCCGGGTCCGCCGCGCCCTCGGCGGCCCGGTCGAGGCCCCGGACACGTACGCCAAGGACATCGACCGCAGCTACCTGCGCGAACACGGCTCCCGCACCACCGAGCAGACGGTGGAACTCCTCGCGGAGAACCTCGCGGACTACCGGGCCATCGTGCACCGCTGTACCTCTGAAGAGCTGCCGGAGGTGGTCATGCGGCTGCTCGCCGAACACGGATCACGCAACGTCGTGGTGCCTCCCGGCCTGCCGCCGCACTGGATGAAGGCCGCCGACCCGGTCCGCATCCACGACCGCGCCGAGAACACCCCGGCCGAACTCGACGAGGTCGACAGCGTCGTCACCGCCTGCGCCGTCGCCGTCGCCGAGACCGGCACCATCGTCCTCGACGGCTCCCCCGACCAGGGACGCCGCCGCATCACCCTCGTCCCCGACCACCACATCTGCGTCGTGAACGTCCCCGACCAGGTCGTCTCCTCCGTCCCCCAGGCCCTCGAACGCCTCGACCCCACCCGCCCCCTCACCTGGATCTCCGGACCGTCCGCCACCAGCGACATCGAACTCGACCGCGTCGAAGGCGTCCACGGCCCCCGCACCCTCGAGGTCATCCTGGTGAGCGCCTGATGGGCGGCGGCTGAAGGGCGGCGGCGCACAGGCGCGGCTAGCGTTGGTGGCATGATCCGGTTCGACCATGTCACCAAGCGGTACGCGGACGGCACGACGGCGGTGGACGACCTCTCGTTCGAGGTGAACGAGGGCGAACTGGTCACGCTCGTCGGCCCTTCCGGCTGCGGCAAGACCACCACGATGATGATGGTGAACCGGCTGATCGAGCCGACGTCGGGTCACATCCACGTCGAGGGCCAAGACATCTCGTCCGTCGACCCGGTGCAGCTGCGCCGCCGCATCGGGTACGTGATTCAGCAGGTCGGCCTCTTCCCGCACCGCACGATCCTCGACAACACGGCGACCGTGCCCGCGCTCATCGGCTGGAAGAAGGCGAAGGCCAGGGCGCGCGCCGCGGAGCTGCTCGATCTGGTGGGCCTGGACCCGGCCACGTACGGGAGCCGCTACCCGGAACAGCTGTCGGGCGGTCAGCGCCAGCGCGTCGGGGTAGCCCGCGCGCTCGCCGCCGACCCGCCGGTTCTCCTCATGGACGAGCCCTTCGGGGCCGTCGACCCGGTGGTACGCGAGCAGTTGCAGGACGAGTTCCTGAAGATGCAGGCGGCCGTGCGCAAGACGGTTCTCCTTGTCACGCACGACATCGAGGAGGCGGTCCGGCTCGGCGACCGCATCGCGGTGTACGGGCAGGGCCGCATCGAGCAGTACGACACACCGGGGGCGGTGCTCGGCTCGCCGGCCACCCCGTACGTCGCCGAGTTCGTCGGCGCGGACCGGGGCCTGAAGCGCCTTTCGGTCACCGAGATCGAGCCGGACGACCTGGAGCAGCCGTCGGTGGTCCGCTTCGAGGAGCCGCCCGCGCGGGCGGCCGCTCAGATGCGGGAGGACGGGGTGCGGTGGGCGGTGGTCCTCGACGAGGGCGGTGACCTGCACGGTTGGGTCGGCGTCGATGAAGCGTCGCTGGCCGGTCCCGGTGGCCGGGTGGGCGATCTGGCGCACCGGATGCGTGCGTGGGTGCCGGTCGGCGCGCCGCTCAAGCAGGCGTTCGGCGTGATGCTCCAGCACGACGCGGGTTGGGTCGCGGTGCTCGACGGCGCCCGTTTCCTCGGCGTCCTGACTCCGGCGAAGCTGCACGAGGCGCTGCGGCGGTCGGTGGACGCGGACGCGCAGGGCGTGGCGCGCGACGAGGTCGAGTTCGACTCGGTGGCGGACGCCTGATCGAGCTACAAGGACACGCGGACACTCGCGAACGTAACCCTAAAGTTGAGGTTGAGAGTCTGTCCCGTGCTGGTTCATCGCGCGCAGATTCTCGTCCTGTACGTCTCCGTCGATCTCCCGGCCGGGGCGGTACGCCTCCAGTTCCTCGGTCGCCTTCTCACTCGTGATCTCCTGTGCGGCGAGCCGGCCGAGCACCGGCGCGAGCGTCACCGCGCTGTGCGACACCAGGTGGTACAGGCCGGGCGCCGACTCCGCCTCGCCGACCAGCGGCAGCCCGTCCAGTGGCACGGGTCGTACGCCGATGCGCGCGTCGGCGATCCGCGCGCCGTCGAGGCCCGGCACCACCGTGCTCGCGCGCCGGTGCAGCTCCGACGGCAGGCCGTCGGCGGCCGTGCCCTCCAAGCGCGCGTCGACCTCCCACGACAGCGCGAGCACGCCGCCGTCCGCCGTGGGCCGCAGGTCGATGCCGGGTGCCGAGAGGATCGCGGTCAGCGGCTCCTCTGCCAGTGGCGCGCTCTCGGCGACGAGTCCGGGCACGTGCCGCAGCGGAAGGCGTTCCCCGGCGAGCGCGGCGATCTGGTCGGCGGCGGGCCCCGCACAGTTCACGACGGTGTCCGCGCCCCAGCTGCGCTCCCCCGCCTCCGCCCCGACGACCCGTGAGCCGCGGCGGAGCAGGCCGGTGACGCGGGTGCCGTAGTGCGTCTCGGCGCCGTGCCTGCGGACGGCCGCGTCCAGCAGGGTGCGCACCAGGCGAGGGGCGTCGAACCATGCGGTGCCGGTGTGCACGACGATCTCTTCGGCGGTACAGGCGGCCGGGTCGGCGGCGGGCGCGAGTTCGCGCAGCGCGGAGGCCGGGGCGGTGCGGCAGTCGTGGCCCCACTCCCGTACGCGTGAAGCACGTTCGCGCAGTGTGCGCTGTGCGTCGTCGGTGTCGGCCCACTGCACGAGCGGCACCGGATGCCGCCAGGTGGGGCCGTCGAGTTCCTCGGCGAGGGCACGGTGGCCGTCGGAGCCCTGGCGGTTGAGGCGGTAGTAGGCGTGCGGGGTCTTCAGGTGGGTGACGTCGGCGGCGAAGGTGGCGCTGGAGGTGCCCGAGGCGGGTCCCGCCTCCTCCAGGACGACGACTTCGACTCCCGCGCGGGCGAGGTGGTAGGCGACGCAGGCGCCCAGCACGCCCGCTCCGACGACGACGGCTCGATTCATGCGGCTTCCTGTACGTGTTCCTGTCGCGGCGATGGGTCAGTCCCCCGGTTGCCCACCGAACCGCGAAACACACCTGTCAACCACCCCGCCGCAACAGCCCCTTGTCCTCCAGGTAGGTCCGCACGACGTCCTCGGGAAGCCTTCGCCAGCTGTCGACCTGCTGGTTCATGGAGGCGAGGTCGGCGGTGGTGAGGACGGAGTTGAGCGCGCCGAGCGCCTTCGCGACCTTCTCGTTGCCGGCCCGCGAGCGGTTGACGACGGGCACGAGGTAGTCGGCGTTCTGGAGCTTCTTGTCGTCGTCGAGCAGGACGAGCCCGAAGTCGCCGAGGGTGGCGTCGGTGGTCGTGGTGAGCACCATCTGGTCCTGCCCGTTCTGCACGGCGTTCTTGGCCTGCGTGGTGCCGACGCCCTTGGGGTCGATGCCGGTGACGTCGATGCCGTAGACCTTTTCGAGGCCTGGCTGGCAGTAGGGCCGCTGTACGCACTCGTCCCCGGCGGCGATGCGCACCTTCAGGCCGGAGGCGCCGAGGTCGCTGAGTGTCTTGAGGTCGTGCTTCTTCGCGTAGGCCTCGGTCACCGCGAACGCGTTCTGGTCGACGGCCCTCCCCGCGTCGAGCACGTCGAGCCCGCGGGGCTTGGCGAGCGCCCGCAGGCTCTTCATGGTGGCGTCGAGATCGGGCGAGCCGACGGGTTTCGCGTCGGCGCCATGGGCCTTGGCGTTGAGCCAGTCGGCGAAGGTGGCGGCGTACTCGGGCACGACGTCGATCTGCCCGGACTCCAGGGCGGGTTCGTACAGCTCGCGGTTGCCGACGGACAGCAGCTCGGTCCCGTACCCCGCCTGCTTCAGCAGCAGCGCGTACATGTTGGCCAGCAGATCGCTCTCGGTGAATCCGGCGGACCCGATGACGAGATTCTTGCTGTCACCTGGCGGCGCGGTCACTTCGCCCCGGTCCTCCAGCGAGGGCCCAGTGGCACAGCCACCGGCGAACAGCAGGAGCCCGAGAAGCAGCGCGACCCGACGCAGCACCTTGCTCACCATCCGGTCCTCCTCCCCCGCAGCCATCCGGGACCGAACCGCTCGACGAGCTCGAACAGCCCCTCGACGATCAGCGCGAAGACGGCGACGAGCACGGCGCCCGCGACGACCTGCGGCGTACTGGCGAGATTGAACCCGGCGGTGATGATCCGCCCGAGCCCGCCGCCACCTGCAATGGCGGCGATGGTGGCCGTGGCGACGAGCTGCACGGCGGCGATCCGCACCCCGTTGAGGATCATCGGCAGCGCGAGCGGCGCCTCGACCCTCAACAGCATCTGCCGCCCCGTCATCCCCATGCCCCGCGCGGCCCGCACGACCTCCCGGTCGACGCCGCGCATCCCGACGTACGCGTTGGTGAGCAGCGGCGGCACCGCGAACAGCACGAGGGCGACGACGGTGGGCCCCTCGCTGTACTGCCCGAGCGGCGTGAGCAGCAACAGCACGAGCACGGCAAAGGTGGGCACGGCACGCCCCACGTTGGCGATGTTGACGGCGAGCGCCCCGCCCTTGCCGAGATGCCCGAGCACAAGGGCGATCGGCAGCGCGATGAGACAGCTGATGACGAGACAGACGACGGTCAACGTCACGTGCTGGGCGAGCCGGTGCCAGACGCCGTTGTCACCGGCCCAGTGCGCGGAGTCGGCCAGCCAGTTCCAGGAGTCGGAGAGCAGCTTCACGCGCGACTCGCTCTCGTCCAGGGGGTGAGCACCCGTCCGATGGCAAGGAGCACGACATCAGCGACGAGCGCAATGACGACACACAGCACGGAGGCGGTGAGGACTTGCGCCTTGAAGTACGTGTTCATGCCGCTGTAGATCAGATTCCCGAGACCGCCGTAGCCGACGATGGCGCCGACGGTCACGAGCGAGACGGCGGACACGGTGGCGATGCGCAGACCGGCGAGCGCGGCGGGCAGTGCGAGCGGCAGTTCGACCGTGAGCAGCAGCCGGATCGGCCCGTACCCCATGCCGCGCGCGGCCTGCCGGGTCTCCTCGGGCACGGAGCGCAGCCCGGCGAGGATGTTCCGTACGAGGAGGGTCAGCGAGTAGAGCACGAGCCCGGCGATGACCAGCGTGGCGGACAGGCCGTACACGGGCAGCAGCAGGGAGAACATCGCGAGCGATGGGATCGTGTAGAGCACGGTCGTCAGCGCGAGCACCGGCCCGGCGGCCCACCCCCACCGCCGCGCGAGCAGCGCGAGCGGCACGGCGATGACGACCGCGATGGCCACGGCGACGAGCGTGATCTCCAGATGCTGCACGGTGGCGTCGACGAGCATGTGCCGACGCGTGCTCAGGTACTCGCCGCAGATCCAGTCGTTGCGGGCGAGGCAGTCGTCGGGCGGCGCGGTGCCGGACCCACCGTTCACGAGGCGCACCCGACCATTCCAGTGGCTCGGCCCAAGCTCTGCGCGCCGGGTGACCCGTACGGGCGGCACTCCGCGTTCCCCGGCCCACACACCTGACGTGGCGCTGCGCCAGGGCTAGGGTCTGCGTCATGAGCAATCTTGACCGCGAACCAGTGCCCTCGGTGTGCGGCGGACGCGGCTTCGTCGTGGCGGAACCGGTGCGCGAACTCCTCAGCCCGCGCCGCGTGCGCCTCGGCGGCTCCACGGAGGTGCGTCGGCTCCTGCCCAACCTGGGCCGCCGCATGGTCGGGGCCTGGGCGTTCGTCGACCACTACGGCCCGGACGACATCGCGGACGAGCCCGGCATGCAGGTGCCGCCGCACCCGCACATGGGTCTCCAGACGGTGAGCTGGCTGCACGACGGTGAGGTCCTGCACCGGGACTCGACGGGCAGCCTCCAGACGATCCGCCCCCGCGAGCTGGGCCTCATGACCTCGGGCCGGGCGATCTCCCACTCCGAGGAGAGCCCCAAGTCGCACGCCCGCTTCCTGCACGGCGCACAGCTCTGGGTGGCGCTCCCCGACTCCCACCGCCACGTGGACCCGCACTTCGAGCACCACGGCGCGCTGCCGACGGCGACGGCGCCCGGCCTGACGGCCACGGTCATCCTCGGCTCGCTCGACGGCGCGGCGTCCCCCGGCACGACGTACACCCCGATCGTGGGCGCGGACCTGTCCCTCACCCACGGCACGGAGACCCGCCTCCCCCTGAACCCGGACTTCGAGTACGCGGTCCTGTCGATGTCCGGCGAGGCCCACGTCGACGACGTCCCCCTGCTCCCCGGCTCCATGCTCTACCTCGGCTGCGGCCGCACCGAACTCCCGCTGCGCGCGGAGTCGGACGCGGGGCTGATGTTGCTTGGCGGGGAGCCGTTCGAGGAGGAGCTGGTGATGTTCTGGAACTTCATCGGCAGGTCGCAGGACGAGATCACGCAGGCTCGTGAGGACTGGATGACCGGGACTCGGTTCGGTGAGGTGAAGGGGTACGACGGAGATCCGTTGCCGGCGCCTGAGCTTCCGCCTGTGCCCTTGAAACCACGGGGTCGCGTCCGCTGAGCAGCGGTTTTGCCTGTGCAGTACAGGTGAACTCACCCGCCCTTCGGAGTGCACTCCGAAGGGCGGGTGAGGCGCCCTGTCGGTCAACGCCTCATCGGCCACGAGTTCGGCTTTCAACTGCGTACAAGCACCGTCAGGTGCGACTAGGTCCAGCCAGACAGATGCTGGCTCACTGCCGGCTCAGTTGACGACCCGTCAGGAGAGTCCGTGCCGGTGTCTGGCGATCGGTGCCGCGGAATCCGCTGCACCATCCCAGACAAGGCTGACCAAGCACGCAACCGCCGGAAGCTCGGACCCCTCGATGGACGTCCACCGCGCTTCGACCCGGTCGACTGCCGCGAGCTTCATGCGGTGGAGTGCGGGATCAACCGTCTCAAACGGAACCGCGCTGTCGCGATGCGATACGAAGAGCTCGCGGTCCGCCATGAGGCGACCGCCCTCATCGCTGCCATCAACGAGTGGCTATGACCTCTTGTGTGAAGTGACCGAGTTGCCGCTCAGCTTGCCGTCACGGCGGCCAGGTACGCGGTGACGGCGGCTGCGTCCCGGGCGCGCAGTCCGATGTGTCCGTCCGGACGCGACCAGGACGAGTTCGCCGTCGTGAGCCTGATACGCAGACCGTGCCGTGGCGTGCGGGCCCCCGGTGAAAGGCCTTGACTGCGTAACCGTCAGGGCGTCCAACGGTCAGGGCCGCCGCCGCGCCACTCGATCAGCGCCGAGTAGGCGACGCGCGTCTCGTCGAAAGCCCTTAGCCCGGCCTCCTGCAAGATCGCGGCCACATCCTTCACGGACGACGCCCGGCCGAGGATCGCCCCGTCAATACGGACGCGCCGGCCACCATCCTCGTCGGGTGGACAGATCACGACTGGCTGCGCAGAAGACATGCCGCCATCGTGTGGCTGACTCGGTCTTCGCGCAGCCGGGCGTGGGCTACTTGGGGTCGAGCACGTTGCCGTTCACGCAGTGGTTGGCCACGTCCCCCACCGACGCGCCACCGGCCGGCACAACGGCCAGCTCCTGGAAGCAGACCGAGGCGGCGGTGAAGTTCCAGTTGTTCGCGGCGTTGATCCCGCCTCCGAAGTTGGAGTCACTGTCGGCGTGGGCCGGGGCTGCGATGCCGACAGCGGCGAGGGCGAGAGCGGAGACGCTGATGATCTTCTTCATGTCCGAGTGAACGAGAGCCAGCGCGTGACGGCACGGCCGCGCCGATCACCTCGCCTACCTGGGGTAACGCTCATCGAGGTGCGTGTCTCGTTGCCTAGATAATCGAACGCATGCTCTAGTAAGTAGGAAGTGATCGCCGAGACCGGGGGTGACCTAGCCTCGCACCATCCACTCGCAGCCCGCCGACATCCGACAGGCCGGCATCGAGCGGGCCCACCGCGAGCTGGGGCTGACGCTCGACGGCGAGCCGAGCGTGCCCGAGCCGGCCGACGCGGTCGGCATCACCCCGTCGACGATCAGCCTCCAGCTCAAGAAGATGCGCGCCCGCGGTATCGACATCCGCACGCGCGGCTGGAGACGCCGGCGCATGCGCCCGCACTGCGGCGGAGACCTGTGAGCGACATCCCCTGGCCAGTATCACGTCGCCCTCGACCGCGATGGTGCGCGCATCTTGGACGGCTGGTGGGACACCTCCGACACCGCCGACCGGAAATTCGATGGGCTCCAGCGCGAGCACGAGGAGCACGCCGGCACACGGCCGCGAGGCGCTCGACTTCCTAACCGTGTGAGTCATGCAACGAACCCTCGTGATCAACTTTCCTCCGCTCCACCCCTCCGCCTAGCGTCCCCCGGACATATCGACAGCCGGGGGGCTAATCGAGCGGAGCAAGACAATGACCCACCGGACCTTGGCCCTGAGAAGCCACTACGGCTACGGCAGCGGCGATTCGATGCCGAACTGGCTGTTCATCACGATCATCGTCGTGGGTGGCGCCTACCTCGCCTACCGCTACTGGCAAGGCAGGTGAACGTGATGGTCACCCCGCCGCTGACGCACGACCAAGGGCTCGTGGTCCTGATCGTGGGGGCCGCCATCGTCGTCGGGGTCGCTGTCTACATGTTCCGGAGTCGCAAGTGATGACGCGCGAAGACAAGTGGCTCGTCGTCGCCCTGGGCGGGATGGCCGTGTCCACTGCCAGTCAGCTCGTCAACTACACCGGTTGGGCTCGCGTGTTCTGGGTGGCCCTCGGCCTGTTCGCCATGGGCTCTCTGAGCTGGCAACTGCGCCGGGACCGCCGCAAGCGCCGCGCCCGGCGCCAAGAATGGCTGACCCACTTCGACCGCCTCCTGCGCGACGAGGTGAGGCGGCGATGACCTCCCTGGCATACGGGCGCGGGAAACTCTTCGACGCGCTGGTCCCCGACTGGCTGGAAATGCCGCTCGGGATCGTGTTCCTCGGCGCACTGGCCGTGGCGTGGATCGTCATCATCCTCAGCCTCAACAAGACGCGCCGCGCGAGGGGCGAGGGGTGGGGCGACCTGATCCACACCCTCGTCAAGATGAGCCGCAGCAGGAAGTGGCGATGAAGAAGCACCTGAAGAAGATCGGTGTGACGCCTGGTGGTGCTGCTGTCGGTTTCGGCGGAGGCGGTGGGAGTCTCCTCGGCGAGAGGGGCGGCGCTCCCATGGCGTGGTGGCTGTGCGCCGTCCTGGGCGTTGTCCTCGCCCTGACGATCGTCTACATCGTCAAGGGCATCCGTGACGTGGACCGCATGTCGGATCTGAACCGATGAACCGCCGCGAGAAGTTGCGGCCGGCGTTCGTGAGGGCGCGTCACGCGGAGCCGCCGAAGCAGCTGACCGGCCGGGCGGAGATCGCGGCGACCGCCGTCGCGGCCATCGTCGCCTTTGGCCTCCTGGGGCTCATCACCGGCACGTGGGGCGAATGGACTTGGATGATCTACACGGCAATGACCTTTGCCGTGTTCCGCTCCATGGTCCAGTGGGTGTGGCTGCAGTCCGGCCGGGCCGTGTCCCTGTGGTCACCCCTGCCGGCCTGGTGATCGGTCTCGCCGTGGTGGCGCTCGCCGGGGTGCTGGTCTGGCTCGGCCTCGGCGACTGCCCTCCAACGCCCGGCCCCATGCCCTGCGATGTGCCCAGCCACATGAACTGGTAGCAAAGCAGAGGGCCCGCCCGCCCCAACCTGACGGGGCAAACGAGCTGCGCTCCCGCCGAGGCCGCTCCGGGACGCACTAACCCTGCGGCGGCTGCGGGTGTCGGGTGACCTGCCGGAGCTGCTTCTCGACGTCGTACCGGTTGAGGTCGTTGTCCTGCGCGAACTTGACGACCGCGGCCTGAGCCATCGCCACGGCTTCGAACCAGACCTCGCGCTGCTTCTCGCGCTCATCATTGTCCAGATGCTCCAGCTTCCGACCTTCATCGTCGGCCGCACGCTGCAATTCGATCAAGTCGTCAGGTAGCTCCACGACTGGATCGTAAACGGGGCATGCACGGCAGAACGCGGCGGCACGTCGGAACCTCCAGCGCAGCCCCAAGACATCGACGGACGAAGGAGACGGGACCGGACGACCCAACCCTCCTCCCTGGTAGCGCCCTGAAGTCCCGCACTGTCCGCAGTGACACCCCTAGTGCGGCCGCGATCTTCCGGTACGACACCGGCGACTCCTGCCCGCAACTTCAGCACGACCGCCCGCAACGTCTCGCCGCGCGAGCCCGCGCGTTCCTCGACGTCCTGGCCCGCCTCGGTCGCGACTCCCGCGCCATGGTGCTGCGGCTCGTCGGCCACTCCGGGGGGCGGTCTCGGCGGCGCTGTCGTCGCCGTGTACTCGACCGCCCACTACCGGACGTGGATCGCGTGGGGCGTCCTCGCCGGGGCCCCTCCGCGTGGCCGACACGAAGGCCGTCCGCGGGCTGCTCGCCGCGGCCGACATCCCGGTCCGCTCAGGGGTGCGCCCCCGGGCGGCTACGGGTCCGGCATCAACACGACGGACGTGCCCGCCCCGAGACCGACTTCAACCGACGCCGGCGTTGGCGTTGTTGCCGCAGGTGAGAGCACCAACACCAACGCCAAGAACAATCCGAGGGCGGGGGCCCAAGAAGGGATGACGATCACCACCGACCCTGCCGACTCCCACCGGACCCACAACCTCCGCAAGACCTGAAACGGCGTGGGCAAGGTCCACGCCGCGGGCCGCACCGGCAGCTGCTCGGGCTCGCTGCTGTTCGTCCTGTTCCTGGTCGCCGCTGCCCTCAGCAACTGCTGGGGCAGGCGATGCCCGTATGCCTCATGCGCGGGGGCGCTTGATCACAACGCCCCACGTCGTGACGGAGCCAGTGCGGCTGATGGGCGTGAACCCGACGATGAGGGTGCGGATGCTCGCGACCCACCCCACGGCTATCGCGGCCAGGAACACGATCAGGAGCGGAATTTCCAGCCAGTCGGGGATCAGCGCGCTCAGCAGTCTGCCCGTCCCACGCCCGTATGCCAGGGCGGTCACTTGCGCGGCCAGAGGGCCCAGACGCAGACAGCGGCCATCAGGACCAGCAGAGGTATCCCACCCAGTTCGAGACCGGCCCGCCGCCGTAGTGGAAGCCTCTCAGGGCGTACGTGTACATCCGCCGTGATCCGCTCGAATTGGCCCCCGTTACGTTAGGTGATCGAGCGCCTCGCCGCCGCAGGAGACCGCGATGAGTTGGCAGGCCCGGAACAGTCCACCCCAGTGAGAACGGATCGGACTGCTCACCGCGAAAACACGGAACATCGCCACGAAGGGGACGGCACTGTGACCCAACGTTCAGGCAGGGTGACCTGCGACCTCTCGATCTCCGTCGACGGGTACTCGGCCGGGCTCAACCAGACCGAGAAACGCCCGTTCGGCGACGACGCCGGTGACGGCTGGGGCGACAGGCTGCACGGCTGGATGTTCGAAACCCCAGAGCAGCGACAGGCTGAGCTCGACCGGCTGACGGAGGTCGGCGCCTTCATCATGGGGCGCAACATGTTCGGCCCCGTACGCGGCGCATGGGATCGACAGTGGAAGGGCTGGTGGGGCGACAATCCGCCGTACCACGCAGCGGTCTTCGTGCTCACCCACCACCCGCGCGGCCCGCAACCGATGGACGGCGGCACCACGTTCCACTTCGTCACCGACGGCATTGAATCCGCGCTGCGGCAGGCGCGCGACGCGGCAGGGGACCGCAACGTGTCGATCCACGGGGGCGCGACCACCATCAACCAGTACCTCGCCGCAGGCTTGATCGACGAGCTGCGGCTGCACATTGTGCCGTTCACGCTCGGCGCCGGTACGCGGCTGTTCGACGGCGTGCCGTCTATGAATCTTGAACAGGTGGAGTCGCGAGCAGCGAACTCCGTCACACACGTGACCTATCGCGTGCTGCCCTGAGCGACGCACGGACAGATCCTCGGCCTCGCGCACTCCGATCAGGAGGTCGTGGAGTTCCTGCGGCGGGTCGGCGACACCGTGGTGTCGTGCACGCCGCCGGCGCCGTCTCGCTCGCTCAGGGCGCGCCCTGCACCTTGTCCCGGAACGGGCTGTTCTTCGGGTCCACGCATTCGGGGACGCGCTCGTGCTTCGGATCCGAGAGGGTGACGCGGTCGAGCGGCAACCGGCGGTCGTCCGCGTACAGCGCGCGCACCAGCCCGTAGCACATCACGATCATCACCACGCTGAACGGCAACGCGGTCGTGATCGAGGCCGTTTGCAGCGCCACGAGCCCGCCGGAGCCCACGAGCAGCAGGACCGCCGCGGCGGCGCCCTCGAGCACGGACCAGAAGACACGCTGGATCTTCGGCGCATCGACGTTGCCTCCCGAGGTCAGCAGATCGATGACCAGGGATGCCGAATCCGACGACGTCACGGAGTACAGCGCCACGAGCACCGTCGCGAGTACGGTCGGCCGCCTTCGCCAGCGGCAGCTCGTCGGCTCGCGAGCCCGGCATTCACCTGCAGAACGCCGAACGCCGGCGAGGTGGCGATGCCGAACATCGTCCCGAAGACCGCCAGGGTGTCGACCGCGTCACCGATACGGCCGTGGATGCGCTTGCCGAGCAGCGGGTACAGCGCACTGCGGATCGACAGCGGGAGAACGTGAAGCGCATCGCCTCCGTGCGCGCGGCGGCTACCCCGGCTGCGCCATCGGCGGGTCGGCGAGGTGCGACAAGGGCTCGGCAACCGAGCAGAACACCAATCCGATCCCCCATGCCCGCGGTGAACAGCATCGCGAACCACGTGAGGTAGCGGTTCTTCGGCCGACTGTCGGGCGGTCCGAGGCGGATCCGGCCGAAGCGGCTCGCACCGAGCCAGATCACGAATACGAGGAAACAGCCGACCACGAGGATGTAGTACCAGTCGAGCGATTCGGCGATGCCCTCCTGGACCGTTTCGAAGAATCCGTGCAGGGAGTCGGTGACAACGAACCAGCGCGGGTGGATGGAGAGCGGTGCGTCATGCAATTCGCGCTTTGGCCAGGGATGCGCCGGTCACGCGAGGCGGATGCCCGGCCTCCGGCCCGTCGCGGCCGGCTCGTTGGTGACCTCGACGATGCCGCGCCGCACCAACCGACGGCATGTGCTGCGTCCCCGGCGAGGCGTTGTCGTACCCCCGGTGTAGCGTCCAGGGCGAAGTCGGGCTCATGCTCTGCGGTTGACGGAGGCGCACGGATGACGAGTACGACAGGCCAGGCCGCGGTGGCGGTGGGCCTGCGCATCGAGGCCCCAGCGGAGGACCTCTTCCGGACCCTGGCCGACCCCGGACGGCACCCGGACAGCGGCCGCGCCTGGTGGCACACACAGATGGAAAGCACCCTGGAACGCCTCGCCGAACTGTGCGCCGCCCGGTGAACGCCGAACTCGACGCCCTCAAGGGCGCTTTGGACGGCCAGCGCGGGCACGTCCTCGGAGCACTGGAGGGGCTCTCCGATGAGGACCTGCGGCGGCCGATACTGCCCAGCGGCTGGAGCTGTCTGGCCCTGCTGCGCCACCTCACCCTGGACGTCGAACGCTTCTGGTTCGCCGGGGTGATCGCGGGCGAGCCGAATGTGGCCGGACAACTCACGGCAGGCGCCGAGGCGCACTGGTACGTGCCCGAGGGGATGACCACCGACGAGGTCTTCGCCGACTACCGGTCGGCCATCGCGCGTGCCGACGCCGTGCTCGGCGCCGTCACGCCCGAACAGGAGCCCGCCGCCTGGCCCGTGGAGATCTGGCCGACCTGGCGGCTGCCCGATGTGCGGCACATCCTGATCCATGTGCTCACCGAAGTCGCCTGCCACACCGGGCACCTGGACGCGGCACGCGAACTGATCGACGGCAACACCTGGCTCGGCGGCAACCCCTACGCCGGATAGTCCTGTGCCCGGGTGAGGTTCGTTGGGGTCTTCACGCCGCGGCCGCGCTGGGGCGTCGCCTCCTACGGCTACCGAATCCTGCGGTCCGTCCGCGGCGCGGTGCCCCTTGAGGCCGCCAAGATCTCCCCGACGTGGTTGCATGCCATTCCCGGGAACGGCACCACCTCGGATCCCTCCGCGCTGCGCCCCAACCAGCGGGACGGGCTGCGTGAGACCTGCGGGAAGACCATCGCGGCAGGCTCGGCGGAGGGCCTGCCGGGGCGAAGGTGCCGGGTGAACTGGTCGTTGTATCGCCCTCAGTTCACCTCGCGCAGGAGGCCCTGGAGGAAGTCGGACAGCTGCGCGGTGGCGTCCAGCGGCAGGATGTGGGCGACGTACTGGTCGGGACGGACCAGCACCATGCAGCCCCGGTCCCGGTCGATTCCTCGCAGGTCGAAGATGTCCGCCTGCCGCGGGTCGGGGCAGAATGCCTTCTCGTGGTCCACCAGAGCGAAGCGGCCCTTGCGGGGGCGCAGCACCGCAGGCAGCGCGGTCGGCTCGAGGGTGCGATGCGGCTGCTGAAGGATCGCGCGGACGTCGAGGACCGCGTCCGGTTCGGCGCCCGCGGGGGTGAAGCGGGCCAACGGGGAGGCCGCAGAGGCGAGATGGTCGCAGAGTCGGCGGAACGGGCCATCGGCGGCCTGCGGCCCCATCCGGTCGGCGAAGAGGTAGAGCCTCCAGGCGCCGTCGGCCCGGGCGGCATGCCCCAGCTGTACGGGGCGGGCATCGGCGAGGCGCACCACCGGCGCGGAGTGGAAGCGCATCCCGATCGGGAAGCCCTTCGCGAGGTGCTGGTGCTCACCGGTACCCGTGATCATCGACGGCTTGTAACGGACGGACAGACCGGCGGTGTAGAGGCCCTGGGCGCGGAAGTAGTCGGAGAACTCCTCCCGTTCGCCCTCTGGCGCGGCCGTCTTGTTGCCCCCTCCCGCGGCCATCTTGGAGGCGAAGTCGCGGTCGAAGTCGATGAGGTCCTGGGCGACCCGCTGCCGCTCGGCGGAGTAGGTGTGCAGCAGTTCGGGGGCCGCCGTGCCGGTCAGTACGGCGGCCAGCTTCCAGCCGAGGTTGAAGGCGTCGGCCATCGAGACGTTCATGCCCTGTCCGGCCTTGGCGCTGTGGGTGTGGCAGGCGTCGCCCGCGATGAAGACGCGGGGCAGCCGGTCGCCCGTCTCCTCCTGCGGTACGTCGTCGAACTTCGCGCACAGACGCTGGCCGACCTCGTACACCGCCCACCAGCCGACGTCCTTCACCTCGACCCGGTAGGGCCGCAGGATCCGGTTCGCGGCCCCGGCGAGGACCTCGGGGGTGACGGCCTTCTCCCTCAGCAGGTCCCCGTACCGCTCGGCGTCCAGCTCGATGTAGAGCCGCACCAGGTAGCCGCCCTCACGCGGGATGATCAGCAGTGATCCGGCCTCGGACTGGATCACGGACTTCAGGCGGATGTCGGGGAAGTCGGTGTCCACCAGGACGTCCAGGACGCCCCACGTTTGGTTCAGCGCGTCGCCCTCGAGCCGCCGGCCGATCGCCTTGCGCACCGAGCTGCGCGCCCCGTCGGTGCCGACCAGGTACTTGGCGCGCACCACTGACGTGCCGCCGCTCTCGTGCTCCAGGGTCACGGTGACCGGGTACTCCCCCGCGTCCGCGCCCTGGGCGATGTCCACGGCGGTGGCGTTCAAGGAGTAGTGCGGGGCGATGCGGGCGGCCGAGCGGGCCATGTGCTCGCGCAGGAAGTCCATCATGCGGGCCTGGTTCACGATCAGGTGCGGCATCTCGGAGATGCCCTCCTCGACGTCGTCGATCCGGCCGGTACGGACGATCGTGGAGCTGTCCGAGCCGTCGCGGGGACCGGGCGTCCAGAAGGTCACCTCGTTGACCTGGTACGCCTCTTGCTTCAGCTGCTCGGCCAGGCCGAAGGCCTCGAACATCTCCACGGTGCGGCAGGCGACCCCGTCGGCCTGCCCCACCAGCAGCGGACCGTCCTTGCGATCCACCAGCACCGTCCGGATCCCGGGGAAGGCCGCCAGTTGCGCCGCCAGGACCAGGCCGGCCGGGCCGCAACCGACGATCAGCACATCGGCGGTCTCGGGCAGGCCGGCCTCCGGGGCCTGGGCGGCGGGATGCGCCTCCTTCACCGAAGGGTCGCCGGGACGGTATCCGTCGAGATGGAACTGCACGATGCGAACTCCTGGGCAGGCAGGGAAAGGGCGGATGACGCCACGATTCTCCGCACGTCCCACCATGAGGGATAGACTTTTCTGCCATGCGGAACAAACCTGCCTACGCCGTCGGCTCCGTGGACTCCGCCCTGCTGCTGGCGATCGTGCTGCGCCAGGAGGGCCCGCTGCGGGTCACCGATGCCGCGCAGCGGGTCGGGGTGTCCGTCTCGACCGCACACCGGCTGCTCGCCACGCTCGTGCACCGCGACTTCGCCGTGCAGTTGCCCGACCGCCGCTACGACGCCGGCCCACAGCTGGGCCAGGCCCCCACCCGCGCACCCGTGGCCCGGCTGCGCGAGGCCGCCGGTCCGCACCTGCGCGCGCTGCGCGACCACTGGCACGAGACCGCCAACCTTCTGCTGCTGGACGAAGGAGGCACCGGCGTCCGCTTCCTCGCCACCGAGGAGGCCGACCAAGTGCTCCGCGTCGGCGACCGCACCGGCCGCATCCTGCCCGCCTACGCCGCCTCCGGCGGCCGTGCCCTGCTCGCCCGGTACGACGACGAAGCTGTGGAAGCGGTCCTGGAGCGCTGCGGCCTCGCCCCGGAGCAGCGCGGCACACACCGGCGTGCCATCCAGCGCGCCCGCCGCGAGGGCCACGCCCTCAACCAGGAGGCCACCGAAACCGGACTCACCGCGCTCGGCGTCGCCCTGCCCACCGGCACGGCCGGCTACCCGCCCGCCGCGATCTCCCTGTCCATGCCGTCCGCCCGCTGGTCCCGCGAACTACTGCCGTCCATGTCGAGCGCGCTCAAGAGTGCGGCGGCCCACATAGCCGCGGGCTGAGTGTCTCTGACAAAAGCTGCTGATTCCTCACATCTCCTGGGTGGGTATCCGGACACCCCGCTCCTGTCGCCGCCCGAGTGGCGGCGGAGGAGGATGGAGGGTAAGGGGTCGGCCGGTGAGCAGTCAGATCTGACCGACGGGCCGACTGAGAGAGGAGGTGCGACGTCATGTCGCAGTTCATGGACGTCCACCACGGAATGAAAGGCCTCACGGCCGACGACCTGATGAAGGCGCACCAGGCCGATCTCGCGATCGAGAAGGAAGAAGGCGTCCACTTCGAGAAGGCATGGGCGGACCCGCAGTCCGGCACGGTCTACTGCCTGTCCGAGGCCCCCTCGGCGGACGCGGTCCAGCGCATCCACGAGCGGGCAGGGCACAAGGCCGACGAGATTCACGCCGTCCCCCTGGCCGTGTGACCCCGGGCGCGAGGTCCGGGAAGCGGCGCCGTGCGGGAACCTCCGCCCGGGCCCGCACGGCGCTGCCGCTGCTCCGCCGCCTATCCTGAGACGCTTCAGTGGGGCGCGGGTACCGTCGATGGTGTGAACGGAAACGATGCGAACCGGCGGTGGACGCAGTCCATGCCGGATGCCTACGAGCGCCACCTCGTGCCGGTGTTCTTCCGGCCCTTCGCGGCCGATCTCGCGGCGCGGGCGGCGGCCCTGCGCCCTCACCGGGTGCTCGAACTCGCCGCGGGCACCGGGGCCCTCACCACCGCGCTGCTCGACGCGGCACCGGACACCCAGGTCCTGGCGACCGACCTCAACGACGCGATGGTGACCCGCGGTTCGGCCCAGGAGCCGCGCGCGCAATGGCGGCAGGCGGACGCGCAGAAGCTGCCGTTCGAGGACGAATCGTTCGACCTCGTCCTGTGCCAGTTCGGCGCCATGTTCTTCCCCGACAGGCCCGGTACCTACGCGGAGGTGCGCAGGGTCCTCGCGCCGGAAGGGCGCTTCCTGTTCAGCAGTTGGGGGCCCGTGGCCTCGCACGGATTCGGTGCGGCCTTCCAGGACGCCCTGGAGGCCGCGATCCCCGAGGGCGCGCCGACCTTCCTCCGCGACATTCCGCACGGCTACACCGACCCGGCGGTGGTGGCCGAGGACCTCGCGGCGGCGGGGCTCGCCCTGGACGCCGCCGAGGAAGTGACACTGGAGGGCGTCGCGGAGTCGGCCGCCTCCGTGGCCACCGGATTCCTGACCGGCACACCGGTGAGCGCAGCGCTCGCCCTTCGACCGGACGCGGCGGCGGTCCGGGACACCGTCATCCGGGCCATGACGGACGCCCTGGGCACCGGCCCGGTGACCGCCCCGATGACGGCGACGGTCTATGCGGCACGGCGCATGCCGGGCGGAGCCGCATAGCCTCCTCCTCATGTCCGAGCCCGACCCCGACCCGCGCCTTCAGTCCTTGGTCCACCGGCTCGGGCCGGGACCCGTACGAAGGGTGAAGGTCATCGGGTTCGACGGGGACGACGTCCTGGTGCGGCTCCTCGACGCGGAAAGAGGAGGGGCGGCCCCCGCCGAGGTCGGCCGGATTTCCCGGCAAGGCCCGACGAGAAGGTCCGCACACCGAGTGAGCGGACGGGCGAACCGGTGCTCCCCGGCTCGCTTACTACTTGCCGTGCGTGATCAGGCTGCCGCCCTTGCAGTGCTCGGTGTGCTCGCCCATGTGGCCGCCTCCGAGCGCCGGGGTGACGGCGACCTCCTGGAGGCAGGTGGCCGCGTCGGCGGCGTTCACGTCGTCCGCGATGCCGACTCCGGAGCCGAGGTTGCTGCCGTTGGCGGCCTGGGCCGGTGCGGCGAGTCCCGTGAGGGCAAGGGCGAGGCCGGCGGCGCTGATGATCTTCTTCATGCCCGGTGAACGATGCGGTGCGCCGCCTGGGTGCGGGGCGGCGGGCAGGATCACCTGCCCAGGCGAGAAGGCGTACGTTCGCGCGGGCTACGTGAGACGCAGCCCTCGCCGCTCTCCGCGATACGGATCGGCGTGCCGAGTGATCACGGTGCTGCCCCCTCCACGTACGCGGCCCTCCTCACTCGTCGGCGGTGACCTTGAGGACGTCGCACGTGTGCTGGAACTCCTCCATCAAGCGGGTCGCCTCGACGACGAGGACGCCGTAGGGGCGGGTGGAGTCGGCCAGCGGCAGGTCGTGCTCCTTCGCCGACTCCGTGATCCGCTCCCGCGCCATCTGCGCCGTGTCCGCCAGCCTGCACATCTCGTCGGCCTGCTCCGCGAGGGTGTCGCTGTCGATCTCGGCGACGACATGGGCGATGTCGCGCAGTCGGCGTGCGAAGTCCGCGTACCTCTCCAGGACCGGGGCGTAGGTGTACGTGCTCTCCTTCTCGCGCCACGTGCCGAGACTGCGGGTCAGCGAGCCGAGTTGGTAGACCGCGCGCTCCAGCGCGTCCAGCGTGTCCCGGTAGCGTTCGAACGACAGGTAGCCCCGGTGAGCGGGCAGCAGGCGTCGCGGATTGAAGGGCAGACTGTGCTCGGCCACGCTGAGCCCGCTCCGCGCGTTCTCGACCGCGTCCTGAAGGCGGCCGCCGGTGGTGCGCCAGTGCTCGGCCCGGTCGGCGTCCACGTCGCCGCTGCCCAGGCCGTCCGCCACATCGTCGAGCAGGGTCTCGATCTCGGCGGCCAGGGCGTGCAAACCGTGTTCCGCACTGCGGTAGCGCAGCGGCGGCACGATGCACAGGTGCACGATCAGGCCGATGCCGCAGCCGACGAGAACCAGCAGGATGATCTGCCCGAGTTGGCTCGCCTTGTCCGCCGTGGAGGTGGCGGCGGCGTAGGTGGAGAAGGCGAAGAACGCGGCCGTCGGGACCTGGGACCGCTGTTCGCCCAGCGCCGGCCACTGCGCGACGACCAGAGCGATCAGGGCGACCAGGACGAAGGCGACGAGATCGGGTCCCACGGTGAAGCCGATCGCGGCCTGTACCGCCACTCCGACCGTGACGGCACCGGCGTAGCGGAGCGCCTGCCATACCGATGCGTGGATCGTGGTGTTCATGGTGAGCGCCGCGGAGAACGGTGCGAACGCCGGCGACATCGCTTTCATGAGGTCGTGTGCGACCCACCACGCCAGTGTCGCGGCCAGCGCGCATTTGCCGACGAACAGCACGGTGTCGCGTTCGTGCCCGGACGAGCGCAACGCCCGCGCCCACCACTGCTCCCAGCCTCGGATCCGGTCCAGCACGTACTCTGCCTTTCCTTTCTGTGTGCCCCTTCGTGTGCATCAGAGCAAAAGGATGGGCCCGACCGTGAAAGGCCGGGCCCATCCTGCTCGTTCGGCGCGCCGCTCAGGGCCGCCTCACCATCGGTACCAGCGTCCCTTGCGGGCGCCGCCCGACGCGGGGCGGACCACGAAGCCGAGCAGCCACACGACGAGCACGATCACAGCGACCCACCACAAGGCCTTCAGTGCGAAGCCCGCACCGAAGAGGAGCAGGGCCAGAAGAAGTACCAGAAGCAGGGGAACCATTGTCATTACCTCCTGGCCACCGAGTGCTCTGGTTCGCCTTTCACAAACCACGGTTCGCGGCTTTACGGCAGGTCGACCTTCTGTGCCGCGTCGACAAGGCGCCGCAGTTCCTCCTTCGTCCAGCCGGTCAGTTGCGACACATGCGCCCAGTCCTCGGGCGTCGCCTCGCTCGACCGAAGGACCGCGGCCGCCTCGACCTCCAGGTCCGTGCGGGCCGCGTCGAGGGCGGCGGTGGCGTCCTGGTACCGCTGGAGCGCGAGTTCCAACTTGGGTTCGTCCATCGCCGCATTGTGCACCACGAAGCCGACTTCGAGCGTGACGTCACGTCACGTCAGACCTTGCGCCACTTGGCGTTGGCCCACGAGAAGAGTCCGAAGGCCACGAGGCCCACCGCGATCAGGACGAGCAGCCACGGGCCGGCCGGGGTGTCGGTGAAGGAACGCAGCGTGTCGTCCATCCCCTTGGCCCGGCCCGGCTCGTGCCGCACCGCCGCCGTGACGGCGAAGGCTCCCGCGGCGGTGAAGACCACGCCGCGGGCCGTGCCGCCGAACACCCCGAGGAAGTCGACGTACTTGCGGGCGCGAGAGGAGAGTGCGGACATCTTCAGGTGCTTGCGGAACTTGCGCAGGAGCGCCCGTACGGCGATCCACAGGCCCGCCGCGGCGACGGCGCACCCGGCTGCGCCGACGATCCACTGTCCGTGCGGCCAGTCCAGTGCCTTCGCCGTGACGTCCTTGGAACTCTTGTCGGAACCGCCGCCGCTCGACTTCTCGCCGGCGGCGAAGGACAGCACGGAGTACGCGACGAAGCCGTAGAAGACGCAGCGGCCGGCCGCCATCGCCCGTTTGCTCGCCTTCCTGCCGTCAGGACCGGCCTGGCCGAAGACCGCCTCGGACAACCGCCACAGGGCCATTCCGGCCAGCGCGATGCCGAGCAGCCACAGCAGGGCCATGCCGAAGGGTTTCTCGGCGATCTCCGCCACCGCACCACTGCGGTCCGCCTGCCTGCCGCCGCCGTCGGCGAAGGCGATGCGGAGGGCGAGGAATCCGATCAGGAGGTAGATGACACCGCGCCCGACGAAGCCCGCCCGGGCCGCCATCGCGATCGCTGGGCTCTTCGCCGCGCTGCGTGCCCGTCCCAGTCCTCGTGTCCTCGCCGATCCAATAGCTGTCATGACAGCCGAATGCCCCCGGTTCGAACTTCAACTCCTTTCCGTGGCAGCCGTCTTCGCGCCAAGGCCGTCCTGTGGGGCGGTCCGAGACAGCCGGATGCCCGGCCACCGGCCCGTCGCGGCCAGCTCCTTGGTGACCTCGACGATGCCGCGCCGTACCGCCACCACCGCGTCACGCGGCTCGTAGCCGTCCGTCGCCGTGCGCACCGCGATGTGGCGGCGCAGCACTGGGTCGACGATGCGACGGACCTCGAGGTCGTGCCGGGTTCCGTGGACCGCGACCACCGAGCGCGGCAGGATCGTGCAGGCCTCACCGCTCTCCGCGATACGGATCAGCGTGCCGAGCGATTCCACGTCGCCGACGTTCCTGGGCACCAGACCGTGGGCGGCGAACGCCCGGTCGACCAGGGCCCGCAGGTTGCTGCGCGCCCCCGGCGTCACCAGCGGAACCTGCCGCAGACCGTGCAGGGACACCTCGTCCGGGCTCTCCGGGGCGGGGGCCGGGTGGCCGATGAGGTACAACTCCTCGGAGTACAGGGGGAGTGCAGCGGAGCGCGGCGCGTCGTCCTCGCGGAAGACCGCGGCCAGGTCGAGGCGTCCGGCGAGCAGCAGCTCGTGGACGTAGCCGCTCATCGATTCGAAGAGCTGAAGGTGGATGCCGGGATAGTGGGCGCGCACCCAGGAGAAGAGGGCGGGGGCGAGCGGCGCGGTCACCGTGGTGGGCAGGCCGATCGCGACCGGTCCGTGCACCGGCTGGCGGCCGCCGGTGACGTCCTGCGCGAGCCGGTCGAACTGCCGCACCAGTTGTTGCGCGTCCCGGTAGAGCGCCAGCCCCTCGGCCGTCGGCCGTACGCCGCGCGGGCCGCGGTCGAGGAGGCGGACGCCGAGATGGGTCTCGAGCTGGGCCATGCGCTGGCTGACCGCGGGCTGCGACACGTGCAGCACGCCGGCGGCCCGGGACAGGCTTCCGGCGTCGACGACCGCGATGAAGTCGCGTAGCTGGGCGATGTCCACGGTGGTGTTCGCGGCCGCCTTCCGGCTCTGAGGTGTCGGTCTACGTGTCGGTCTACGTCTCCGTATGCCGTGCGGCGAGTTCGGCGCGGTGCGCGATGCGGCGAGCTCGTTCGACGACAGGCCGGTCGATCATCTCACCGTCCACGGTCGCCGCCGCTTCGTGGCCCGCGGCGAGGACACGTCGGGCCCAGTTCACCTCGTCCTCGGCGGGAGCGAAGGCCGTGCGCACGTGCGCGAGTTGCGCCGGATGGATGCAGAGCTTGCCGCCGAAGCCCCAGGCCCGGGCGCGGGTGGCCGCCCGGGTCACGGCGGCCTCGTCGTGGACGGCCGTGGTCACTCCGTCCACGGGTGCGGGCCGTTCGTTCACCACCGACCAGCGGACCAGGTCGGCGCGGGCGGAGTCCAGCGCCCTGTCGTCGGACACGTCCAGGTCGAGCGCGAGGTCGATGCTGCCGAAGAGCACCCGGGCGCAGGCGGGTTCGGCCGTGATGCGGTCGAGGTCGACGAGTCCGCGCGCGGTCTCGATCAGCGGGAGTACGCGGGTGCCGCTCCCCTCGGCCGCGTCCCGCACCTGCGCCGCGGACTCGGTCTTCGGGAGCACGACGGCCGCGGGCGACAGGGCGCGGCAGGCGGCCAGGTCGTCCGCGTACTCGGCGGTCCGGGGGCCGTTGACCCGTACAACCACGGGGATGCCTGCGTCCCCGGGCCAGGCGGCGCGCAACTGCTCGCGGGCGGTCGCCTTGTCGCCCGCCGCCACGGCGTCCTCCAGATCGATGACGACGGCGTCGGCTCCGCCGGCGACCGCCTTCGCGAACCGGTCGGGGCGGGAGGCCGGTACGAACAGCCAGGTCACCGCCGTGGCCAGCGGGTCGGTCGGGTCGGTCGTATCGGTCATACGGCGCCTCGGTCGGTGAGTTCGTCGATCTCGGTGGGGGTCAGGCCCACCTCGGCGAGGATGTCCCGAGTGTGCTCGCCGAGGCCGGGCACCGGGTCCATACGCGGGGCGGCGTCGACCAGTCCGGGCGGGGCGAGTGCGGGGATCGGGCCCGCCGGGGTCTGCACCTGGTGCCAGCGCTCGCGGGCGGTGAGCTGCGGGTGCTGCCACACCTCGGCCAGCGAGTTGACGCGGGCGTGCGCGACCGGGACGGCGGCGAGGAGTTCGTCGGCCTCGGCGGCGGTGAGTTCGGAGAACCGCGCCGCGATGATCGCGCCGAGGGCCTCCCGGTGCGCGTTGCGGGCGGCATTGCCCGCGTAGTCCGGGTGCGTCGCCAGCTCCGGCTGGCCCAGGAAGCGCTCGCAGAAGGCCGCCCACTCGCGCTCGTTCTGGATGCACATCATGACGACCTTGCCGTCCCCGGCGGTGAAGGGGCCGTACGGGTAGATGGTCGCGTGCGCCGCGCCCGCCCGGGGCGGCGGCTCGGCGCCGTCGTACGCGTAGTACAGCGGGAAGCCGAGCCACTCCACGGTGGCCTCCAGCATCGATACGTCGACATGTGAGCCCTCGCCGGTGCGGCCGCGTTCCAGCAGGGCGGCGAGGATGCCGCTGTAGGCGTACATCCCGGCGGCGATGTCGGACACGGAAATGCCCACCTTCGCCATCTCCTCGGCGCTGCCGGTCACCGAGAGGAGCCCGGATTCGCTCTGCACCATCAGGTCGTACGCCTTCGCGTTGGCGTACGGGCCCGGGGTGCCGTAGCCGGAGATGTCGCAGACGGTCAACTTCGGGTGTGCGGCGTGCAGTTCGTCCCAGCCGAGTCCTGCCCGCTCGGCGGCCCCGGGTGCCAGGTTCTGTACGAAGACGTCGGCCTCGGCGAGGAGTCGACGCAGCACGTCCATGCCCTGCGGATCCTTGATGTCGAGGGTGAGCGACTCCTTGTTGCGGTTGACCCACACGAAGTGCGAGCTGAGCCCGCGTACCCGGCTGTCGTAGGCACGGGCGAAGTCACCGGCGCCCGGCCGCTCCACCTTGATCACACGGGCGCCGAGGTCGGCGAGCTGGCGGGTGGCGTACGGAGCGGCGATGGCCTGCTCGAGCGAGACGACGGTGATGTCGCGGAGGGGTTGCATGTGCTTCTTTCTTTCGTACGTGCTTGTGGGGCGGCGCGCGGGTCTCACACCACGAAGCTCACGGCGATGACCAGCACCAGTGACACGACCGATGCCATCGCGGTCACGAAGGTGAGTGCCTTGAGGGCGCCCCGGGTGGTCACCCCGAGGAGCGGTTGGAACATCCAGAAGAAGTTGCTGTTGACCTGCAAGGCGAAGAGCGATCCTGAACCGATGGCCAGTGCGAGGACCGCGGGCGGCACGGCGAGGTCGCCCATGATCGGGGCGATGATCCCGGCCGCGGCGATGGCGGCGACGCCGATGGAACCGATGGCCAGGTGCAGCAGCGCCGCGACGAGCCACACCAGCAGGATCGTCACCACGGTGGACATGCCCGCGTCGGCGGAGAAGATCCCGGAGAGCACCTTGTCGAGGCCGGTCTTGCCGATGACGGCCCCGAGCGATCCGCCCACGCCGGTGACGAGCAGGATCTGCCCGGTGCTGTGGAAGCCCTCGGTCACCGCCTGCTCCACCCGCTCGTTGCTGAGCACCCGCTTCGCGAGGGCGTACGCGCCGACCAGGCCCGCGAACAGGGCGAACGCCGGGTTGCCGAGGAAGGCGAGCAGGTCGGACTTCACGCCCGCGGCGTCGGCGATGGCGCCGGTGGCGATGAGCAGCAGGGGGACGACGATCGGCAGCAGAGACAGGTAGAGCGGCGGCATTGGGCGGCGGGCATGGGTCCGCTCGTCCTCGGACGCAGGCGCCCCGGTGGGCTCGGTGGAATCGACCGGATCGGTCGGCTCGGTGTCGGCGGGGATTTCGTCGGTGTCCGCGTTCCAGAAGCCGACGCGCAGCAGCCGCCCGTAGAGGAACGTCGTCAGCAGCGCGGCGAGCGGGCCGAGGACGAAGCCGTACACCAGCATCGTGCTGAGCGGCACGTGCAGCAGGCCGGCGACCGCCAGGGTGCCGAGGCCCGGCACGACGAACACGTAGCCGACGAGGATTCCGGCGCTCAGGGCGCCACCCATCATCGGCAGCCCGTGGCGGCCCATGCGCGGCGCGGCCGACTTGGCCAGCGGGGCGGCGAGGACGAGTTGGACGTCCACGTAGATCGACGGGAAAACGGCGCTCAGGGCGCCTGCGAGGGCGTAGGGGAGCTTTCCTGGTCCGAGGACGCGCATCAGCTTCTCGACCAGTTTCTGGAGCATCCCCATGGAGTTCAGCAGTGAGCCGAGCAGCACGCCGAATCCGATCAGCAGCCCCACCTCGGCCATGATGTCGCCGAAGCCGTCGACGATCGTCTTGATGGTGCCCTCGAAACCGAGGCCGGTCGCGATGCCGAGATAGAGCGAGCCGATGACCAGGGCGATCACCGGTTCCACCTTGGGCACCAGAATGAGCAGGACGACCACCAGGATGGCGATCGCGGTGTGCAGAGCTGTCACGGGGATTCCTCTCACCACGGCGTGAGTCCACGTGAGGGAACCACGCTGCTCACGGCGGCGGAAGACGGGAATCCGCGAGGGGGGTATCAGGTGTCCTTATAGCCCCGGAGACGGCCGAAGTGTGTCGCGCTCAACTGTCGTCGGCGCGGCGCCGTGATGTCTCCACCACTTGTTGCAGGGCGGCGACATGGTTCTCCAGGGCGCCCCGGCCCGCATCGCTCAGACTCACCCAGGTGCGCGGCCGCTTGCCGACGTACCCCTTCTTGACCTCGACGTAGCCCTTCGACTCCAGGGTGCTGACCTGCTTGGACAGGGCGGACGCCGAGACACCGGCCTCGTCGCGGAGCCAGCCGAACTCGGCCCATTCCACGCCCGCGAGCAGCGATACGAGCGTCAGCCGCGTCGGGTCGAGGAGGACGGCGTCGTACTCAAATGTGGCCATGGAGGGCGCTTCCCGTGGTGTGTCGTTCGCGTGTCGCCGACGAGGCCAGCGCGCGCTGCATCCGGCCGCCGAAGAGGATCAGCGCGCCGCCCAGCAGCACACCCAACGCCGTTCGCCAGTACGGCACATGGATGCCGAGGTCCGGCTGGAGCAGGGCGAACGCGATGCCCGCCGCGGCGAACGCGAGGATCACCAGGCGGGAGACGAGGGCCCAGCGCCCGTTGATCTCGCTCCTGCGCAGCCGTGCGCGCTGTCCGAGCACCGCCGAGCCGCGGCGGGTGTTCAGGAGGAGGACGTAGCCGATGGCAAGGGCCGAGAACACGGGTGTGGTCCAGGCGGTGACGCCGGGGCCGAAGAAGTCGGGGGCGGCAAGCACCACGAAGCTCAGGACGCCGAACACCACGTCCACCCAGCGTGCCGTGCCGGTTCCGTCGCGGGACTGGGCGCGGCGCTGCTCGATGCCCCGCAGGGCCTGGGCCGCCGCCGCAGCTTCGTATGCCGTGGGCTCGTGCGCTGTGGGCTCGTGGGACTCGGTCATGGGACACCCTCCATCGATGTGCGCCAGCAGAACTTGTTTCCTGAGAGGAAACTAGTTTCCCGAGTCTCGGTCGTCAAGCGCGGGCCATGTATCACGCAAGGCGGGTTCGCCACCGACGTCCGCGCCTCGTTCGTCACTGGTGTTCCGTTTTTCGGCGAACCAGCTGCTCCACCCGCACTCCGGCCTCACCGTGGACGAGTGCGGCTTCGACGGAGGTGGCGGACGCGTGAGGATTCTTCGGCGACCACGGATGGAGGAGCCGAAGGTCTCCACCTCCGAACTGGAGCTGTTCGGTGGCCCGTTGCGCTACGACATGGGCTGGAGCAAACACGAGTACGCCCGCCTCGACCTCACGCTCTGGGGTGCCCTGAAGTCCCTGCCACGCCTGGTGGGACACACCATCGCCCTCGCCTGGCACACCGACCGGCGCTCACTGCTCGTCGTGGGCGCCACCGAGGTGGGCCAGGGCATCGCGGCCGCGCTGAAGCTGCTCGCGGTCAACGCCGCCCTGCACGCGGTGCTCGCGGCCGGAACCGATGTGCGCGGCCTGCGGCACGCACTGCCGGCGGGAGCCGTCCTCGTGGCGGTCAACAGCGTCAACGCCATCCTGGCGTCCTGGTCCACCTCGGCGGCGGGGAGCCTGGAGCCGAAGGTCGAACGCGCCGCGTCCGAGCAGTACTTGGCGGCCTGCGAGCGCGTCGAGATGGCGGCGATCGAGGACGGCGCGTTCCGCGAGTTGATCGACCGGGCACAGTACGGGGCGAACGAGGCGCGGCACATGATCGGATCGAGTGTCTCGGCGATCAACAGTGTGTTCTCGCTGATCGCCTCCGGCGGGGTGCTGCTCGCGCTCAACCCGGTGCTGCTGCCGATGCTGATCCTCATCGTGGCGCCGCGCGGCTGGGGCGTGATGCGGGTGGCCCAGCAGCGGTACTTCTCGACCATGACGTGGATCGAGCATCTGCGGGCGAGCCGCGTGCTGTCCAGCCTCCTGACCTCGGTCACGGCCGCGCTTGAGGTACGTGTGCACGGTGTGGGCGGCTTTCTGCTGCGCCACTTCCACCGGATGTCGCACACCGCGGAGTCCGAGCAGGAGCGCCTGGCGAAGGACAAGGCGCGTACGGAACTGGCCGCGTCCGCCCTGCAAGGGGTCGGCTATCTGCTGACGTTCCTGCTGATGATCGGGCTGTGCCTGTCGGGACACATGAGCGTGGCCGCCTTCGGCACCGCCGCGATGGCGCTCAACTCGGGCTCCGCCGGGATCGGCGCCCTGGTCAGCACCATGAGCCAGCTCCACGAGCAGTCCCTGTACGTGCACGATCTGGCCGACTTCCTCGTGAAGGCCGACGACTGGGCCATCCCGCAGGGCGGGCTCCCGCTGCCCGAGCGGCCCGGGAGCATCCGTCTGCACAAGGTGAGCTTCCGCTACCCCGGCCGCGACGAACCGGCGGTGAAGGACGTCTCCTTCACCATCCCGCTCGGCAGTGTCATCGCCCTGGTCGGGCCCAACGGCTCGGGCAAGTCGACGCTGGTGCGGCTGCTGTGCGGGCTGCACCTGCCCGGCGAGGGCCACATCCACTGGGACGGGGTCGACATCGCCGAGGCCGACCGGCACCAGCTGTTCGCTCACGTCAGCCTGCTCACGCAGAGCTTCGAACGCTGGCCGTTCACGGCCGCGGCCAACATCCGTATCGGCCAGCCCGGCCGGGAGGCCACCGACGACGAGCTGCACATCTCCGCCGAGTACGCGGGCGCGGACGGTGACATCGCGGCGCTCCCCCGCGGCATGAACACCCTGCTGGGCAAACAGTTCCGCGGCGGGAGCGACCTGTCGGGCGGCCAGTGGCAGAAGATCGGGCTTGCCCGCGCGCACTTTCGGGACGCCTGCATGATCATCGTGGACGAGCCGACGTCCGCGCTCGACCCGGACGCCGAGCAGCGCGCCTTCGACCAGATCCTCGGACTGGCGGGCCCCGACCGCATCATCGTCCTGGTCACGCACCGCATGGCGGCGGTCCGGCACGCCGACCGCATCTTCGTCCTGCACGAGGGCCGCCTGATCGAACAGGGCAGCCACACGGACCTGTTCGCCGCCGAGCCCACGAGCCGGTACGCGCACATGTACCGCCTCCAGGCGGAACAGTACGAACACCTCCCCCACCGCCCGGCGCCCGACGCCGACCGACCGGCCGTGCCGGAGCCGAACTGACGGTCAGGAACCCCCGTCCGCCGCACCGTCCTCCGCCAGCCGCGTGAGCCACTCGCGCAGCAGGATCTGCTCGGCCTCGCTGAGGACGTCCGCGTGGTCGGGCAGCGCGGCGCGCAGGGCGCGGGCCGCCGGTGCGGGGCCGGACTCCGTGGCGGAGAAGGTGGGTTCGGCACGGGTGACGGCGCCGACCATGGACTCGCGCAGGACGGTCAGCAGCGCCGGATCGCGGCGCTCCCACGGAGTGGCGTGCCACGTGATGACCGCGCCCTGCCCCGTGGCCTGAATGATCTGGGCGGCCAGCTCCTCGTCGACCCGCAGCCACCCTCCGGCCGCCAGCCGGCGCACCCGGCCCCGCAGGATCTCCAGACCCGCGCGGTGCGCCACGTCCGCGTCCCGGCCGGTGGACCTGTTCATCACCGCGAACAGTTCGGGGCGCGAGACCCCGAACTCCACGACCATGTCCCAGCCGCGGCGCAGTTCCTCCACCGGGTCCTCCGGCGCGGGGTCGAGCTGGGCCCGCTTGCTCTCCAGGAACTGCGCATAGCCGTGCTCGGCGACCGCTTCCAGGAGTCCGTCCTTGTCCCCGAAGAGTCGGTAGATCGCCGGCGGCTGCATCCCGGCCGCGGCGGCGACCGCGCGGGTGCTCACGGCGTCGGGCCCTCCGGCCTCCAGCAGCTCGACGGCCGCTTCGACGATGCGGCGGCGGGGGCTCTCTGCGGTGTCACGGGTAGGCATGTATCGATGATATCGATTTTTTGGTTCCATTGTTAGTTCCAGTGTTATCGTTGTTCTGATTCCATCGGAAACATCGGCAACAACGTTCGGAGAACCCCGTGATCATCGTGACCGGAGCCACCGGCAAGCTCGGCAGCCGCGTCGTCGAGCACCTCCTTCAGCGGATGCCCGCCGACCGCGTCGGCGTCAGCGTGCGCGACCCCCGCAAGGCCCAGGACCTCGCCGACCGCGGCGTGCGCGTACGGCAGGGCAGCTTCGACGACCCCGGCTCCCTGGTGCACGCCTTCGAGGGCGCCGAGCAGCTGCTTCTCGTCTCCCTCGACCGCGCCGGCGAGGAGTGCGTCGCGGGCCATCGGACCGCCATCGACGCCGCGGTGAAGGCCGGCGTCGGCCGCATCCTCTACACCAGCCAGATGGGCGCCGCACACGACTCGCGCTTCCAGCCGTGCCGCGACCACGCCAGGACCGAGGACCTCCTGCGCGCCACCGGCCTACCCTGGACCTCGCTGCGCAACGGCTTCTACGCCGCCAGCGCCCTCCAGTTCCTCGAGTCCTCACGCCACAGCGGAGACGCGGCCCTGCCCGCGGACGGCCCCGTCGCCTGGACGGGACATGACGACCTCGCCGAGGCCACCGCCGCGATCCTCACCGACGAGGGCCGGTTCGAAGGCCCCACCCCGGCGCTGACCGGGCCCGCGGCGCTCGACTTCGACGCCATCGCGGAGCTCGCGGCCGGGGCCGAAGGCCGTCCCTTCACCCGCACCGTCGTCCCCGACGACACCTTCCGCGAGCAGGCGCTCTCGCAGGGTGCCCCGGCCCCGGTCGCCGACCTGATGCTGAGCGTCTTCGAGGCGGCGCGAGGCGGGGAGTTCAGCACCGTCGACCCGACGCTCGCCGAGCTGATAGGCCGCGCGCCGACCGACTTCCGTACGCTGCTGGAGCACGCTTGGGCCGCGTAGGTGTCGACGGCCCTCCACACGGCCCCGAGGGCCCTCAACCGCCCGTGCTCTCCCGGACGATGAGCTCGTGCCCGACGACGTGATCGCGCGGCGGAGCCCCGGCCGGGCCGGCGATGCGGTCGAGGAGCAGGGCCACGGCCGCGCGGGCGATCTCCTTCTTGTCGGGGGCCACCGTCGTCAGGCTCGGCACGCTGAAGCGTGAGGCCTCGATGTCGTCGAAGCCGACCACGTCGAGGGTGCCCGGGACGCTCACCCGCCGCTCGTGCAGGGCCCGGAGTGCGCCCAGGGCGAGGTGGTCGTTGAGGCAGAGCAGGGCGTCGGGGCGCAGCTCCGAGTCGAGCAGCGTGGTCGCGGCGCGGGCGCCGTCGCGCCACTGGAAGGCGTCCACCGGAACGACCAGGCGGGCGTCGAAGGGGATTCCGGCCCCCTTCAGGGCCTCGCGACAGCCGTCGGTGCGCAGCCGGTCCGTGCCCTGCGGGCCGCGCACTCTGCCGCCGATGACGGCGATACGGCGGCGGCCCCGGGAGAGCAGGTGCGCGGTGGCCTCGCGTGCGGCCGCCACGTTGTCGAGGGCGACATGGTCCGTGCCGCCCTCGACGGGCCGCTCACCGAGCAGGACCACGGGGAAACCACGGTCGCGTCCCGCGAGGTCGCCTGGGTGCAGGGCGAGCGGGCTGAGCACGACACCATCGGTGAACCGGGCGTCGAAGCCGCGCAGCGCGTCCAGTTCACGCTCGCGCACCCCGCCGGTCCTGTGCAGCAGCACGGTCAGTCCGCGCCGGTCCGCCTCGGCCATGACGAGCCCCGCCAGTTCGGCGAAGTACGCGACGTCGAGCTCGGGCACGGCCAGGGTGATCATGCCGGTGCGGCCCTGGCGCAGCTGGCGGCCCGCGATGTTGACGCGGTAGCCGAGCGCGTCGATGGCCTCCTTCACCGCCTCGCGGGTCCGGTCCGACACCTGCTCGAAGTCGTTGATCACGTTGGAGACGGTCTTGGGCGAGACACCCGCGTACTCCGCAACGTCCTTGATCCTGGGCCTGGCCACCATGCCACTCACCCCTTCCGTCCGCCGCCCGTGAGCGTATCCGCACCGCCACTCCCGTTGGCCGACTCGCCGTCACAGTCGCCGCGTTGACACGCTTGTGCCCCTTCCCTACCGTCCAGAAGCCTGAGGACTTACATCGATGTAAGGAGTCGCTCATGCGCGCACGCCACCGTGCCGCTCTCGTCGCCGGTCTGGCCGCCGCGTTGATCGCGCTGTTCGCCGGTCTGGTCAGCGCGACGCAGTCCACCACGGAGAAGTCGGCACCGGCCTCCGCGCGCAAACCCACCTCGGCAGCGGCCGCATCGAGCAACTTCCGCAATCCGCTCAACTCCGGTCCTGACCCGTTCCTCTCCCACGCGAACGGCGCCTACCACCTCACCACCACCCAGGGCGGCAGCATCAAGATGTGGAGCTCGCCCTCCCTGGCCACACTGCTCGACGCCGACCCGAAGACGGTGTGGACGGACAGCGACGCCTCGCGCAACCAGCACATCTGGGCGCCGGAGTTCTACCGCTTCGGCGAGCGCTGGTACATGTACTACACGGCCGACGACGGCACGGACGAGCACCACCGCCTCTATGTCCTGGAGTCGCAGGGCGACGACCCGACCGGCCCGTACCACTTCAAGGCGAAGCTCACGCCGCCCAACCACGCGAACGACTTCGCCATCGACCCGGGCATCCTCCAGCACGACGGCAAGCTGTACCTCGCCTACAGCGGTCTCAACCCGTACCAGCACAACGGCCTCAACATCGCGCCGATGTCCAACCCCTACACCGTCTCGGGCGACGCGGTCGCCATCGACGGCGCGGGCGGCTGCCCCCAGGTCCGCGAGGGCCCGGAGTTCCTCAACCGCAACGGCCGTACGTGGATGACGTATTCGACCTGCGACACGGGCAAGCCCGACTACCAGGTGTGGATGATGTCGCTCGCGGACGGGGCGAACCCGCTCGTGCCCGGCAACTGGAAGCAGCACGACGGACCGGTCTTCAAGCGCGCGGACGACCGGGGTGTGTTCGGCCCCGGCCACCACGCCTTCTTCAAGTCGCCCGACGGCAAGGAGGACTGGCTGATCTACCACGCCAAGACCACGTCGACGAACACCTACAGCAACCGCACGACCCGCGCCCAGAAGATCGGCTGGAACGCCGACGGCAGCCCGAACCTCGGCACCCCGCTCGCCCTCGGCGCCACCCAGAACCTGCCCTCCGGCGACCCCGGCTCCGGCAACCACTGGATCAACGACGACGGCCGCTCCAGCGGTTCCGGCTCCGTGAAGTACACCGGCACATGGAACTCCGGTACGGGCTGCGGGACCCAGTGCTTCTGGAGCGACGACCACTGGAGCGACAAGGCGGGCAACACGGCGACGTACTCCTTCACCGGCACCCGGATCGCCCTGCTCTCCGTGAAGGACACCGGCAACGGCATCGCCGCGATCAGCGTCGACGGCGGCCCCGAGCAGCGCGTCGACTTCCACGGCCCGATCCGCACCGGCGAGACCCTCCAGTACCTCAGCCCCCGCCTCACCAACGGCCCGCACACCCTGAGGATCCGGGTGACCGGCGACCACAACGCGGACTCCTCGGGCGCGTTCGTGAGCGTGGACCGGGCGGAGGTGTACACGGACTGAGGCCGGGGCCAGGAGCCGCGCCCTCGCGTCACCGCGTCATGTCGTCACCCTGTGCGCCCGCCGCGCCCCCGGGTCGTCCAGCGCCGGCACCAGCCAGTCGAGGGCGGCCTGTCCGGTGCGTACGGGGTTGGTGAGCGTGCCGACGCCCTCGATGGTGATCGATACCGTGTCGCCTTCGGTCAGGGTGACGTCGAGGCCCGGCACGATGCCGGTGCCCGTCGACAGCACCGCGCCCTCGGGGAAGGGCTGGCAGTGCCACAGGTGGTCGACCAGGTCCTGGAGGGGGCGGTGGAAGGCGGCCGTGGTGGTCGTGCCCTCGAAGGCCACTCCCCCGTCCCGCCGTATCTGCATGCCGATCTTCAGCGCGGCGGCGTCCTGGACCTCCCATGCCGGGACGATGCCCGCGGACACCGCGGAGGCACCGGCGTAGATCTTCGCCTGCGGGAGGTAGAGGGGGTTGTCGCCCTCGATGGAGCGTGAGCTGACGTCGTTCACGACGACGTAACCGACCGTCTGCGCCTGGCGGTTGAGGACGAGGCCGAGTTCCGGCTCGGGGACGTTCAGCTCGGAGTCGTCGCGCACGGCGATGGGTTCGCCGTCCGTGACCACGCGCCACGGCTGCGACTTGAAGAACAGCTCGGGGCGCTCCGCGTCGTAGACCCGCTCGTACACCGACTGTTCGCTGCTCTCCTCCACCCGGGCGTCGCGTGAGCGTTCGTACGTGACGCCTGCCGCCCACAGTTCCATCAGGCCGTCCATCGGCGGCAGGAGCAGCACCGGGCCCACCACCGTCTCCGTGGGGCCCTCGACGCGGGCCCGCAGGTCGTCGAGCGGCAGTCGCAGCAGGTCCGCGATCCGGGGTCCTCCCGTGAAGGCCCGTACGGTGCCCGCCTCATCGGTGATCCCGGTGCGTACGGTGCCGTTCTCGTCAGCGAAGCGCACGATGTGTGTCATCGGCCGTCCCTTCTTCAGTCGTTGTGTTGTTCTTCTGTCCCACCCAGTGGAAGGTCGCCGCGACCAGCGCACCCGCGGCGGCGAGCACCGCGATGAGGTACAGGCCGCCGGTCTGCGAGCCCGTGCCCGCTTCGACCGCGCCCATCGCGTACGGGCCCACGAATCCGCCGAGGTTCCCGAAGCCCGAGATCAGCGGGATGGTTCCGGCTATCTGTACCCCGGCGAGGATCGTCGGCGGCACCGTCCAGAACACCGGCTGGGCGCCCAGGAATCCGAAGGCGGCCACGCACAGGGCGGCCACGGCGGGCACCGGCGGCAGCAGGACGCCGCCGAGCAGGCCGACGACCGTGAGGAGCAGCGCGAGGCGCAGCGGGCCGCGCCGGTCGCCGGTCCGGTCCGACCACCAGGGCAGGATCAGCACCCCGGCGAGCGCGAAGACCCAGGGCAGGGCGGACACGAAACCGATACCGACATCGCCCAGGCCGTCGATGCGGCCGACCAGTGCGGGCAGCCAGAACGTCACCCCGTACACGCTGATCTGGATCGCGAAGTACACGAACATCAGGCGCAGGACGCGGCTGTCGCGCAGGATTTCGACCGCCCGCTGCGGGGTGCCGGCGCCCTCGGCCGGGCGGTCGGCGGCGATCCGGTCGACGAGCAGCCGGCGCTCCTCGTCGGTCAGCCATGTCGCCTGCTCCGGGCGGTCGGTGAGCAGCCACGGGATGGCCAGCGCCATCACCACCGTCGGCGCACCCTCCAGGAGGAACATCCACTTCCAGCCGTCGATCCCGGCGAGGCCGTGCAGCCCGATGAGATAGCCGCCCAGCGGGTTGCCGATGATGCTGGACACGGCGACGGCCGACTGGAACACACCGGTGGCCTTCCCGCGGTCCGGGCCCGCGAACCAGTACGTGATGTAGAGGATCACGCCGGGGAAGAAGCCGGCCTCCGCGGCGCCGAGCAGGAAACGCAGGACGTAGAACGTGGTCGGGCTGCTGACCAGGGCCATGGCGCAGGACAACAGGCCCCAGACGAACATGAGTCCGGCGAGCCAGCGGCGCGCTCCGATGCGGTGCAGGGCGAGGTTCGAGGGCACGCCGAGGACCGCGTAGCCGACGAAGAAGATGCCGGCGCCGAGGCCGAAGGCGGCCGCGTCGATGCCGACGTCCGTCTCCAGGTGGCTCTTGACCAGCGCCACGTTCGTGCGGTCGAGGAAGCTCAGCACGAACATCACGAACAGCGGTGGCAGCAGGCGCCGTGACACCTTGCGGCGCACCCCCTGCACGGTGGTCGCTGTACTCATCGGACCTCCTGCGATCCAGAGACGGTGGGATGCCGGATGCCGCCAACGTGGCCAGACATCTGACCCGTGGACCGTAGTGATCGGGCAACTTCCTTGCAATACCTGGGATTTAAGAAATTGACCTCGCCGAAACGTCTGGTCACTGACGCAGACATCTGACATGTTGGGGCCGTGGCCGCGGCTGCCGACCGCGGCTCTCCCGTGCTCTGACAGGAGTGATTGCCGATGACCGCCCGTATCGTCGACGTCGAGACGATCGACGTCCGTTTCCCGACCTCCGCGTCGCTCGACGGCTCGGACGCGATGAACGACGCGCCGGACTACTCCGCGGCCTACGTGGTGCTGCGCGTGGACGGCGGGGACGAGCGCACCAACTCCCTTGAGGGGCACGGGTTCACGTTCACCATCGGGCGCGGCAACGACCTCGCCGTGCACGCCGCGCGGGCGATCGGCGAACGGGCGGTCGGGATGTCCGTGGACGAGATCGTCGGCGATCTGGGCGCCTTCTCCCGCCATCTGCTCGGCGACAGCCAACTGCGCTGGCTCGGCCCGGACAAGGGCGCCATCCACCTGGGTACGGCCGCGGTCGTCAACGCCGCCTGGGATCTGGCCGGCAAGCTGGCGGGCAAGCCGGTGTGGAAGCTGCTGGCCGACATGTCACCGCGGCAGATCGTGGACCTGGTCGACTGGCGCTACCTCAAGGACGCCCTGACACCCGAGGCGGCGCTCGCCCTGCTGGAGTCGCGGGCCGCCGGCCGCGCCGAACGCGAGGCCCAGGTTAGGGAGTTGGGCTACCCCGCGTACACCACGAGCGCGGGCTGGCTCGGCTACGACGACGCCAAGCTCGCCCGACTGTGCCAGGAGGCCGTCGACGCGGGCTGGGACTCCGTGAAGCTCAAGGTCGGCGCCGACCTTGACGACGACGTGCGGCGCTGCCGGATCGCCCGCGACATCATCGGCCCGGACCGGCGCCTGATGATCGACGCCAACCAGACCCTGGGCGTCGCCGAGGCGGTCGAATGGGCCAAGGCGCTCGCCCAGTTCGACATCTGGTGGTTCGAGGAGCCGACCAGCCCCGACGACATCCTCGGCCACGCCGCCATCGCCCGCGCCATCGCGCCCACGCACGTGGCCACCGGCGAACACGCCCACAACGCCGTGATGTTCAAGCAGTTCCTGCAGGCCGACGCGATCGGCATCTGCCAGATCGACGCCTGTCGGCTCGGCGGCGTCAACGAGGCGGTCGCCGCGCTGCTGCTGGCCGCGGCGCACGACGTCCCGGTCTGCCCGCACGCGGGCGGCGTCGGCCTGTGCGAGCTGGTCCAGCACCTGTCGATCTTCGACTACGTGGCGGTCAGCGGCTCCATGAACGACCGCGTGGTGGAGTACGTCGACCACCTCCACGAGCACTTCCACGACCCGGTCCGCATCCGCGGCTCCCGCTACCTGGTGCCCGAGGCCCCCGGCTACAGCGCGCAGATCCGCCGCGAGACGCTGGCCGAGTACCGCTTCCCCGACGGCCCGCGGTGGAGCGGCCCCCGGATGGCATCCTGAGCCCATGCCCATCACACCCACCACAGCGGCAGCGGACAGCTCCGGTGACGCCGCGGGCAGTGTCGTCGACGTGGCGATCCACCGCCTGAAGAAGCGCATCGAGACGGGCGAGTTCAGCCCCGGGCACCGGCTCCCGCCGGAGACCGTCCTCGCCCACGAGCTGGAGCTGTCCCGCCCGTCCCTGCGCGAGGCGGTACGGGCCCTCGCCATGGCCGGAGTGCTCGAAGTGCGGCGCGGCGACGGCACGTTCGTCACCGATCTGCGCCCGGACCGTCTCGTACGGGCGGCGGTCGGCTTCCTCGACCTCGCGGGCGACACCGGGCTCGACGAGATGCTGGAGTGCCGCAAGGTCATGGAACCGGGTGCCACCGCCCTGGCGGCGACCCGCATCGACACCGCCACCCTGGACCGGCTCCAGGAACGCATCGAGCGGATGCGCACCCTCCAGGACGCCGAGGAACTCGTCCGCGAGGACCTGGCGTTCCACACCGACATCGTGGCGGCCACGGGCAACGCCACGCTGGTCTCCCTCCTGGAGACGGTCGCCCAGCGCACCGCCAGGGCCCGCATCTGGCGGGCCCTGGTCAAGTGCGACGTCGTCACGTGGACGCACGAGCAGCACCTGGACATCTACCGCGCGCTGCGCGCCCACGACTCCCTGAGCGCCTTCGCGGCGGCCCACCGGCATGTCACCGATGTGGACACGTGGGTGCGGGAGCGGCTGGATGCGATCCGGGAGCCGGCCTGACACCTCCGCCGCACGCAGTGTGCGCCTACGGAAGTGTCACCCCGCGGAGGAACAGGTCGCGGCCCGGGCAGGTCGTCGTGCCCGGGTACAACGCGTGCAGCGGCGCGTGGACCGGCGGCTCCAGGGCGATGACCTGCGCCTTGCCGCCTGCGACGACGCCGGGTGGTGCGGTGACGAAGGCGAGGCGGCGGGTGCCGATGACCGCGGTGACCGGCGGCGTGCCCTGGCGGTCGGTGCGCTCGACGCGCGGGTCGAACCCGGCGTGGCGGCAGTGGGCGACGAGCAGGTCCGTGTAGCCGGACCGGCCGGGTGTCCCCCACATCATGAAGTGCTCGCCCGCAAGGTCGGGCAGGCTCACGGTGGTCCGCTCGGCGAGGGGGTGGTCGGCGGCGACGGCGATGTGCAGCCGCTGCTCCCCCAGGGTCGTACGGGTAAGGCCGTGTGCCGGAGCCATGCCCCGGCACAGCCCGATGTCGAGGTCCCCGGCGAGCAGCGCGGTCGTCAGCTCGTCGGGGTAGCGCTGGTGCACCTCGGGGACGACGTCCGGGTGGGCGTCGGTCAGCGGGGCGAGCAGGGTGACCACCTCCTCGCCGGTCACCGCCGGGGTGTATCCGATGCGCAGCGGTTCGGTGTCGCCGCGCCCGATGTGCCGGGCGCGGCGCAGGGCGGAGCGCACCGCGCCGTTCAGCACACGGGCGTCCTCGACGAGCGCCTGCCCGGCGGGCAGGACGGTGATGCCGGCGCTGCCGCGCTCCAACAGGGGTACTCCCACCTCGCGTTCGAGGACGCGGATGGACGTCGACACGGCCTGCTGCGACAGGTGCAGTCGGGCCGCGGCGCGGGTGACACTGCCTTCCTCCACGACAGCGACCAGGTGCTCGAGCTTGTTCAGGTCCAGGGCCATGTCACTGTCCTACGGCATGGCGGTGTCGACCGCGTGGATTGTTCAGGCCTGGCCCGTCTCGAAGCGGCCGACCCGGCCGTCGGTCACGGTGAAGGTCCATCGCGTACGCATGCTGCCCCACGTGCTGTTGGTGAAGACGGCGGTCAGGGTTCTGCCGTCGTCCGACACGTCGTCGACGTCCATGCGTCCGTCGGCCGAGAAGATCTCGCGGTCCACCCATGCGGCCAGGTCGCGTTCCGTGCCGTCGTCGGACATCGTGGCGTCGTCGCTGAGCGCGGCGAAGAACGCGTCCTTGTCACCGGAGTTCACCGCGGAGATGAACGCGGCCACCGCCGGGTCCGTCGATTGAGCGGTCATCGCTTCCTCCTGGGGATGGTTCAGCGGGTGGTGTAGCCGCCGTTGGCGAACAGGGTCTGCCCGGTGATCCACCAGCCGGCCGTGGCCAGGAAGGTGATGAGCGGGACGATGTCCTCGATGTGGGTGAGCTGGTTGCCCATCGCCTGCGACTTGTGGAACTCGACGCGCTCCGGGGTCTCCTGCGGGTAGAAGAACGGGGTGTCCATCGGCCCGGGAGCCACCGTGTTCACCGAGATGTGCCGGTCGGCGAACTCCTTGGAGGCCGCCCGGGTGAAGTGCTCCAGGGGCGCCTTGCCGCCGGCGTACGTCGAGTAGCCGTCGGTGTACGCGGCCAGCAGCGACGTCCCCAGGCTGACGATCTTGCCATGGTCGTTCAGGCGTCGCCCGGCCTCCTGGATGAAGAAGTAGGCCGCCTTGGCGTTGATGCCGAACATGCGGTCGTACTCGTCCTCGGTGGTTTCCAGGATCGGCTTGCGCAGCACCATTCCGGTGGTGTTCACGGCGATGTCGACCCCGCCGTAGGTGTCCACGGCGACGTCGAAGAGGCGCCGCACGTCCGCCACCCGGGTCAGGTCGCCCTGGACGGCGACCGCCTGGCCGCCCGCTTCCCTGATCGCCTTCACCGTCTGCTCGGCGTCGTCCTCACCGGTGTGGAAGTGGACGACGACCTTCGCTCCCGCCTCGGCGAACGTCCTGCTGGTCAGTCCGCCCAGGTTCTTCTCTCCTCCGCCGATGACGGCGACCTTGTCGCGCAGCGTGTACTCGGTCATGCTCAGCACTCCCTCGCGTCCTGCCGGTGTTCGATCCGTTGGTGTCTCACGGTCGAGGCTAGGAGGACATTCCGGGCGCCGGGTAACAGAACCTTTGGGTGACCCCACAGGTGTCGTCGATGAACGCAGGTCAGGGAGGCGCGGCCCGGGTGGCGGGGGACTGCTCCACCCTCGTCAGACCCCCGCGCCCGACACCACCGGCGAGTCCGTCCGGTCGCCGACCGAGCCCTGTGTGGCCTTCTTCGGGATCGGCCGGTCGTGGCGCAGGGACTTCCAGACCTGGTGGGAGGCCTTCTCCAGGGGCAGGACGCGGCCCGCGTCCTGGGCGTCGTAGGTGACCGGGAGCGTGACCATGTCGGTCCGGTCGGGGCTGATGCCCTTCAGCTCCTTGGCGAGGCCGAGGAGCTTGTCGGCGGACGCCAGCTCGGAGTCCGCGCTGATGGTCTTCGTCGCGGTGTCGGCCAGGGCGTAGGACTTGCTCGGGCTGCCGAGCGGGTCGACGGTGTCGGCGCGGTGGATCAGGGCCTTGACGAACGCCTGCTGGAGCTGGATGCGGCCCAGGTCACTGCCGTCGCCCACGCCGTGCCGGGTACGAACGAGCGCGAGCGCGTCCTTGCCCTTCAGGCGGTGCTTTCCGGTGTCCAGGGAGAGGCCGCTGTTGCTGTCGTGGATGGCGTTGCGCGTGGTGATGTCCACGCCGCCGAGCTCGTCGATCAGCTTCTGGAAGCCCTTGAAGTCGACTTCGAGGTAGTGGTCCATGCGGACGCCCGACATCTTCTCCACCGTCTTCACGGTGCAGGCGGGCCCGCCCAGCGCGTACGAGGAGTTGAACACCGCCTTGTGGGCCGCCTGGACGTCGCCGTGCGAGGTCTTGCAGGTGGGGCGGTCGACCTCGGTGTCGCGCGGGATGCTGACGACGGAGGCCTTCTTGTGGGTCTTGTCGACGTGCAGGACCATCGCCGTGTCGGCGCGGGCGCCGAGGACGCCGCTGCCGTACTCGCCGTGGGTTCCCGCCCGGGAGTCGGAGCCGAGCAGGAGGATGTTCATCGCTCCGTCGTGCTGGTCGTGGGGCCGGTTGGCTCCGAGGGCGGCGTCCACGTCCGTGCCCTTGATGTTGCCGTTGAGGTGCTGCCAGGCGTAGGCCACACCGCCGCCGCCGACCAGGGTCAGGCCGAGGGCGCCGCCCGCCATCCAGCGCAGGGCGCGCTTGCGCCTGCGGTGCCGGGAGCGGCGCAACCGTGCGGGGCCGTAGGCGGGCACCGTGGGCGCCGCGGGCTCATCGGCCGGGTGCGGCTGGTGCTCGTTCCCGCTCTCGTGCGGCATGGGGAGGGCTTCCTTACTGCTGGGTACTGCTGGGTGCTGCTGGTGCTACGTGCTCGTCTGCGCCGGGGCGCGGCTCAGTACGCCGAGTCGACGTTGTCGATGGAGCCGTAGCGGTCGGCGGCGTAGTTCGCGGCCGCGGTGATGTTGGCGACCGGGTCCGTGATGCTGTTCGACGTACCGGAGACGTGGTACGTGTCGAAGGTGGGCTGGATCACCTGGAGCAGGCCCTTGGACGGGACGCCGTTCTGGGCGTTGACGTCCCAGCCGTTCTCGGCGTTCGGGTTGCCGGAGGACTCGCGCATGATGTTGCGGTGCAGGCCCTCGTACGAGCCGGGGATGCCCTTGGCCTTCATGATGTCGAGGGACTCGCGGATCCAGCCGTCGAGGTTGTTCGAGTACGTCTTGGCGGGCGCCGCGGGCTTGGCCGGGGCGGTGGCGGCCTTGGCGGTGGAGGCCTTGGCCGGGGCGGTGTGCTCCGCCGCCTGCGCCGGCGAGGAGGGCACCAGGGTGAGGGCCGCGGCGGCGGCCGCCGCCGTGGCGATACCGGCGGCGGAGATCCGGCGCATGCGGTCGGTGCGGTCGGCGGTGCGGGCCGGCATCGGGGCAAAGGGCATCAGCATGAGGGGGTGCCTCTCCAACGGGGTGGTGCACGAAGTGCGTCGTGCGGCGCGAGCCGGTGCCGGTGCTCTCCGGCCGCTCCCGGCTGCTCGGGACTCCATCAGGGGTAGCGGCGCGCGGTGGCCGGACGCAAAGGTGTGACGTACTACCCGAGTACGCAGAACCGGCAGATCGGGCACTTCGGACCAGGGTCGGGCGGCGGGGTTCCACGCCGGCCGGAATTACTACCGTCCTTAGCATGTGCCGTGGCTCATATGGGTGGGCTCACAGCCGGAGGGCCCTCCGGACCTCTCCGTCACCTGTCATCGGCTGTCATCGGCGCCACCGCAAAGACCCCCGCCGTTCACACCACTTCCACCCCGGCGTGTACAACCAGTCGCCCTCCTCGGGGGTCTGCTGTGATGACGATGCGCCGCGTTCCGCGGGGAACCGCCGCGCATCGGCACCACGGCGACAGGACGAAACGGGAGTGCGTGTGAACGGCATGAGACGGCAACGGTTGCTCGCGGCGTGTGCGACGGCCCTGGCGGTGACGGGTGGAGTCCTCCTGGTGACGACACCCGCGCAGGCCGAGCCCCGGGCGGCGGCCTCGCCCGCGGGTGACTTCGACGGCGACGGCTTCGGTGATCTGGCGGTGGGCGCCCCTGAGGGGACGATCGCCGGGTTCTCGAAGGCGGGCTACGTCTCGGTGGCGTACGGCACCTCGCAGGGTGTGCGCACGACCCGGCACAAGGGCATCACCCAGCGCACCGCGGGCATCCCGGGCACCCCGGAGGCGGGCGACCGGTTCGGTTCGGCGACGGCCGTCGGGGACGTGGACGGCGACGGGTACGCGGACCTGGTCATCGGGGCGGGCGGCGAGGCGATCGGCTCCGTGAAGGGGGCCGGTTCGGTCACCGTCGTCTTCGGCGCGAAGGGCGGCCTCAGCGCGGACGCCATCGCCTTCCACGCCCCGACGCCCACGGCCCGGCAGGCCTTCGGCAACAAGCTGGCCGTCGGCGACTTCGACCACGACGGGCGCGCCGACATCGCGGTCGCGGCCGGGACGAAGGTGCAGGTGGTGAAGGGGGCCGCCAAGCTGCGCGACACCCCGAAGCCGGCCATGAAGGCCCTCACCCCGCCGGGCGGCGGCGCCGGAACCGGCCAGATCGCGGCGGCCGACGTCAACGGCGACGGCTACAAGGACCTCGCCACCGTCGCCTACTCCGACGACGCGGCGGACGAGGGCACCCTCGGTGTCCTGGCCGGATCGGCCACCGGCCTCACCGGTACGACGCTCGGCAAGACGGGCCTGCCGTTCGCGGGTTACAGCATCGTCGCCGGTGATGTCACGGGCGACGGCAAGGACGACATCGTCGTGGACACCACGTTCTCGGACGGCCCCGACGACTTCCTGATGCGCATGTTCCCGGGCACCGCCTCGGGCATGGGCAAGGGCGTCGCCTACGGGGGCGAGGCGCAGCCCGGCCGCGCCGGCGTCCTCGCCGACCTCGACGGCGACGGCCACGCCGACCTGGTCACCTCCGACACCACCGCCACCGATCCGGACGGCTTCAACAACGCGGGCGCGGTGACGGTCGTCCCGGGCGCCGACTCCGGCCTCGACGCGCAGGGCGCGCACACCATCACCCTGGCCACGCCCGGCGTGACCGGCTCCAGCGAGGGCAACGACCTGTTCGGCTCGGCGGTGGCCGCGGGCGACTACGACGCGGACGGCACGGCCGACCTCACCGTGGGCGCCCCCGGCAAGTACCTCGGCACCGGCGCGGTCAGCGTCATCCCCGGCTCGGCGGACGGCCCGACCGGCAAGGGCTCGATCCTCTTCACCCCGGAGGACCTGGACCACCCGGCGGTCAAGGCCCGCTTCGGCTCGGCCCTGGGCGCGACGACGCGCCACTGACGCGGACGGCCTCGGAGCGTGCCGCCGCGCGCCCCGGGGCCGGTCTCACGCCGTGGGTGCCTCGGCGAGGGAGAGGCTGTTGCCGTCGGGGTCCAGCACGACGACATGGCGTACGCCGTTGCCGTAGGTCTCGACCGGCTCGTGGTCGACACCGTGTGCCGCCAGCCGGGCCAGGATCTCGTCCAGGCCGTTCACGCCGAGCGTGACCATGGCGCCACCCACGCGCGCGGCGCGGACGTCCCGGTCGTCGACGACGACCCACGCGTCCGCGCCGACCTGCCACAGGCGCTCCTCTCCGATGACCTCATCGGCCGGACGCCCGAAGAACACCGCGTACCACTCCACCGCCTTGGTCCGGTCGCTCACACACATCACGCTGTACAGATCCACCTGCACCACTCCTCCAGACCGGTTCGGTTCGGAAGGTGGACCGATTCCGGGCCCGGGACTCATCGTCCGCCATGCTGACCGGGTGACGGCACCACCGGACTCCCCCGACACCCTCCAGGCCGTCCTCTTCGACTCGGGCGGTGTGCTCATGCGGCCGATCGGTGGCCGCTGGAACCCACGAGCGGACTTCGAGCGAACCGTCCTCGACCACGTCCCGTCGATCACCTCGGACCAGTTCGCAGCGGCCATCGACGCGGGCGACGAGTTCTTCGCGACTGATTCGTCGACGCCCGACTACGACGACTACCACCGGCTGATGCTCCGCCACCTCGGCGTGGAGCCGACCTCGCGCCTCCTGGCCGACTTGCGCCGCGACGTGTCCCCGTCGGTCTTCCTGGAGACGTACCCGGACGTCGAGGAGACCCTGGAAGAGCTGAGCCGCCGAGGCGTCCGGATGGCCGTCGTGTCGGACGCCTGGCCCAACCTGCCCGACCTCCACGCCGGACTGGGCATCGCCCGGTACTTCGAGGCGTACGCGATCTCCGCGGTCCTCGGCTGCGAAAAGCCGGACCCGCGCATGTACCACCACGCCAGCACCGCGCTGGGCCTCGCGCCGTCGCAGTGCCTGTTCGTGGACGACGATCCCGATCTGGTCGCCGCGGCCGTCCAACTCGGTTACGCGGGCCGTGCGTTGTGCCGCGACGCGACCGGTTCCGATGTCCCGTCCATCGGCTCCCTGACCGAACTTCTGCAATTCTTCTGATGGTTCACGCCACCGCACCACCCTGTCGACGGCACACAACCGCCCCGACCGTCGCCAGCGCCAGAAACCCTCCCATCACCAGCGCCATCGGGGCGGCACTGCGCGTACCGAACAGGCCGACCAGTGGTGAAGCCGCGGCACCGAAGGTGAACTGGGCCGCGCCCAGCAGTGCGGACATCGCGCCGGGGGCCTCCCGTCCTCGCCCCTGGCCCACCGTGGTCAGGGCGGGGAACAGGAAACCGAACGACGCCACCGACACGAACAGGCACAGCCAGACCGGCCACAGGCCAGCACCGCCCGCGGCGGTGAACAGCAGGAGTGCGACCTGGCCCGCGAGGCCGACCGCGGCTCCCGCCAGCATCAGCGACTCCGGGCCGAACCGGCGGGCCAGGCGCCCGTACAACAGCGAGGCCCCCAGGTTCCCGAGCGCGTTCACCCCGTAGACGAGGCTGCTCGCCGCGGGCGAAAGGCGCAGCAGGTCGTGCAGCACGAACGTGGCCCCGGCCACGTAGGCGAAGACCGCAGCGCCCATGCAGCCCATGGTCAGTACCGGCGCCAGTACGGCGGGCCGCGCCAGGAGACGGGTCGTCGCGCGCAGGGCGCCTCCGGCCCCGCCCCCGAGGCGCCGTTGCGGCGGCAGCGACTCGGGCACGCCGCGCGCAAGACCCACCACCAGGACGACCCCGACGATCCCGAGCGCCACGAACACGAACCGCCACGGCGCGACCGCCAGCAGAGCCCCGCCCAACACCGGCGCCAGTACCGGACCCAGCGCCCCGATCCCCGACAACGTCCCGTACACACGAGCCAGTTCGGCCCCGTGGAACAGGTCGACGACCACGGCCCGCCCGACCACCAGGCCCGCGGCACCCGAGGCACCCTGACCGAAGCGCAATGCGGTCATCGCCTCGATCGTCGGCGCGAGCGCGCACCCCAGTCCGAACAGGGCGAACGCCGCCGTACCCAGCAGCAGGACGGGTCTGCGGCCCACCATGTCGCTCAGCGGCCCCAGGACGAGCTGCCCGACGATGACACCGAGCAGGAACGCCGTGAGCGTCACCTGCGTCCCCGCGCTGCTCGTGTCCAGCGACTGCGCCATGTCCGGCAGGCCGGGCACGTACATGTCCGTGGCCAAGGGGCTCGCGGCCCCGAGCCCGGCCAGCACCGCCAGGAGCAGCACCCGTGAACCACCGCGGGTCCCTGCCCGGGCTCGGCGGCTCCGCCTCGTTCCCTCCCGGCCGGCGATCACCTCGGTCGTCCCGGTGCCCCGTCAGCGGAATCTCCTCTGTCGTCCAATTCCAGGTCGACCAGGGCGAGTTGCTGCATCAGGTCGCCCGCCAGGCGCAGGAGTCCACGCTCGGCCGGCGTCAGGGTGCGTGCCAGGGCGGACGCCAACCAGGCGTTCCCGTCCCGGACATGATCCCGCAGCGCCTCCACACCGTCCTCGGTGACCACGATGTCCTGCCGCCGCTTGTCCACGGTGCTCCGGCTCCGCGCCACCCGCCCCTGTCGCTCAAGGTCCTGCACCACGCGCGTCAGCGACTGCGCCTGGACGCCCTCGATCGCCGCCAACTCGCTGATCGCCAGCGGGCCACGGTGCTTGAGGTTCGACAGCACCGAGGCCGACAGCCGGGTCAGGGGCTCGGCATTTCCCGGATGCTCCGCCCGCAGCCGGGACGCCAGGCGCGAGACGCCCCAGCGCAGTTGCTCAGCGGTGACCAAGTCCTCTTCGTCAGCGTCCATGAAACCAAGCTAGGGCTTCCCTCTTCACGGGAGAAGCCCTAGGACAGCGAAGGAAATACCAAGACCAAGCGTGCTACTTCCCGCTGGCGCCGAGAACCTCGTCCAGGACGCTCAACAGCCGGTCCGCGTCGTTCGCGTCGAAGATCAGGGGTGGGCGGATCTTCAGGACGTTGCCTTCCGCCCCGGTCGCCGAGATCAGGACCTTGCGTTCGCGGAGGCCGTTGACCACTGCGGTCGCCAGGGCCTGGTCCGGGGTCTTGGTGTCGCGGTCCGTGACCAGTTCCACGCCCACGTACAGGCCCGCCCCGCGGACGTCGCCGATGGCGGGGTGGCGGGCGCTCAGGTCGGTGAGGCCCGTGCGCAGGAGTTCGCCGACCCGCCGGGAGTTGTCGAGGAGGTTCTCGTCGCGGATGACGTCGAGGGTCGCCTGGGCCGCGGCGATGGCCACCGTGTTGCCGCCGAAGGTGTTGAAGTACCGCATGTCGTGGCCGAATTCGGCGACGGCGTCGTGGGTGACGGCGATGCCCGCGACGGGGTAGCCGTTCCCCATGGGCTTGCCCATCGTGACGATGTCGGGGTGCACGTCGTGCCGCTGATGGCCCCACATCCGCTCGCCGGAGCGGGCGAAACCGCACTGCACCTCGTCCGCGATGAACAGTCCGCCCGCGTCCTGCACCGCCTTGACGGCCGGGCCGAGCAGATCCGTCGGCTGGGCGTACAGGCCGTCGGAGCTGAAGAGGGAGTCGACGACGAAGGCCGCCACGCCCACCCCGTGGCGCTCCAACTCGCTTATCTGCTCGCGCACATGGTCGGCGAACCACTCCGCCATGCCATCCCGGGGGACGCGGTACGAGTCCGGGGTCGGCACACGGCGCACCCACGTGCCCAGCAGCGCGTTCTCGCCCATCGCCGGTGAGATCCCCGCCACCTGCTCGGAATTGCCGTGGTACGCCTCCGAGGTGATGATGACGCCCTGGTTGCCGGTGCGGTACTTGGCGATGCGCAGCGCGAGGTCGTTGGCCTCCGAGCCGGTGCAGGTGAACATCGCGTGGCCGTCCGCGACCGGCCCGGTGAGGGTCGTCAGCAGGTCCTCCGCGTAGTCCAGGACGCCTTCCTGGAGGTAGCGGGTGTGCGTGCACAGTGTCTGCATCTGCGCGTGCACGGCCTCGACGACGTGCGGGTGGGCGTGGCCGACCGAGACCACGTTGTTGTAGGCGTCGAGGTACTCGTTGCCCTCGTCGTCCCACAGGCGACAGCCCTTGCCGCGCACGATGTGCAGCGGCTGCTGGTAGAAGAGGCGGTAGGCCGGGCCCAGCAACTTCGCGCGGCGTTCGACCAGATGGCGGGAGGCCGGCGAGAGACCTTCCGCCGCGCTCGGGTCGAACGCGTTGTTCATCTTTCCGCGGGCCTTGGTGCCGGTCTCAGGGGTGCTCATGCTCGTCCTTCGTGGTGGTGTGTGCGGTGGGCGGCCCGGTCAGAGGAACGTCGCGGAGATCTCGTCGGGCGTACGGTCGAGGAACCACGCCAACTGACCCCAGCCCGGGCGGGTGTTGCGCAGGATGTACGTGGTGTTCCCCGGGATCAGCGACGCCCGGTGCAGGGTGATGAGCGCCCGGGCGACCACCCGGCCCATCACGAGGTGCGGGAGCAGCGCCAGTTCCGTCTCGGTGAGGTCGGCGTCGCGAAGGTAGCCGCGCAGCACGTCGCGGGCCTCGGCGAACAGGTCCGGCACCGGTCGCCGCGTGGCGTCCCGGGGCAGCTGGTTGAGCAGCGCGGTGGCGACGTCCACCGCGATCGCGGTGTGCACGGCGTCGCCGAAGTCGATGACACCGGTGACGAATGCGGGGGCGCCGTGGTCGACGAGGAGGTTGGACGTGCTGAAGTCGTTGTGCAGCACCTGGCTGCGCAGGGAGGGAAGTTGGGGCACGACCACGTCCGTGTAGCGCGACAGGCCCTCGGCCAGGGCCCGGCGTTGCGCGGCGTCCGGGACTTCGTCGAGCAGGGGGCGCAGCGCCGGGAGGTGGCGGACGTCCCAGGCGCACACCCTGCCGTCCGCCGGGTGCCGGAAGTCGGCGGTGGCGTGCCGCAGTCGGGCCAGCATCTCCCCCACGCGTTCCCGTTCCGGCGCGGAGGTCCCCGTCGTGTCGAGCGGTGTGCCGGCGGCGAAGGTCATGACGCGTGCCAGGCGGTGCCGGCCGGACCCGTCCCGCACCGGTTCGAGCAGTCGGCCGCCGCGCGAGGGCAGCAGTTCGGGGACCGGCACCCGGTACCCGGATTCGTGCACGTGCCGCATCAGCTCGGTCTCGAAGTCGACTTCGCCGTCGTCCTCGTCGGGGTGGGAGATCTTCACGACGAAGGATTCGCCGCCCGAGGTGTCGAGGCGGAAGGTGTCGTCCTTCTCCGTCGCCAGCCGGGTCGCGGCGACGACGTCGAGGGGCCATCGCGCGCGGGCCAGGGCGACCGCTTCGGACTCGCCCATCACCGCGTGGGCCGCGGCGAGGCGCCCGCTCCCCAGGCCGAGCCGGTCGAGCGTCACCCCGGGTCCCGCACCCTCGATCTTCCGGGCAACCGCGTCCGTCATGCCACCGTCCTCCCCCGGCGCGCAGGTCACCGGTGATCTCCGTAATGACGTACTCGACGTTCGTGCGCTCCTCGTGCCGCTCTCGCTCCTCGCCCCCTCCTCGCACGCCGCGTGCCGCTCGTACTCCTGTGCCTCCTCGAAGGAATACGCCGTCATGCCCTCGCCAAAACCTGCCTCGCGCCTACCGGAAGCCGAGGTCCGATTCCGTGCCGGTCAACTCCCCGCTGGCGGCCCACAGTCGTGCGGCCACGTCCGCGTCCGCCATGTGCGCGGGAATCTGCTCCCGCCGCGGCGTCCCCCGGAGCCCGAAGACCCGCGGCCCCCACAGGTCGCCTCCCCGTACCTGCGGATCGAGCACGGCACGTACGACGGGCCGGGCCCCGGCCTCCTTGCCCTGCACCAGGAGCGCGGCGGGCAGGGCGCGCAGCCGTTCGCCGGGCCTCGTCACGCGGATCGGCGGGCGGGACGGGGTGAGGGAGTCGAGCGCGCCGCCGGGGTGGGCGACCACGCTGAGGACGGTGCTGTCGATGGCACGGAGCCGGCGGTCGAGTTCGAAGCCGAAGGACATCTGGGCGAGTTTCGAGCGGCCGTAGGTGCGCTTGGGCCGGTAGTCCCGGGTCGACTGGAGATCGTCGAGGTCCAGTCGCTCGGAGCGTGCCGCGAAGCTTCCCACCGTCACGACTCGGCCCGCGGGCGCCGCGGAGAGCAGGGGTGCCAGCCACCGGGTCAGGGCGAAGTGGCCGAGGTGGTTGGTGGCGAACATCAGCTCGTGGCCGTCGGCGGTCGCCCGGCGGGGCGGGTCGTCGAGCGCGACGCCCGCGTTGTGGACCACCGCGTCGAGACGGTCGAGGCCGAGGCCGGCCACGGACGCCTTCAGGGACGTCAGGTCGGCAAGGTCGAGGCGGAGGTGACTCACCCGTGCGTCGGGGACACGCGAGCGGATCGAGGCCATCGCCGTGTCGGCCTTGCCGCGGTCCCGGCAGCCGAGGACGACGTGTGCGCCGGTGGCGGCGAGTTGCTCGGCGGTGAAATAGCCGATCCCGGCGTTGCCACCGGTGACCAGGAAGGTGCTGCCCTCGGCGGGCGGCAGGCGGTGAACGTCCCACGGCCGGTGCCGGGTTGCGGAAGACACGGTGTCGGGCTCCTTGCGCTCTGGGGCGGCGTGCTCAGGGACTTGGGGAGCAGCCGTGCGCTCAGAATGACAAGACCTACCGACATGTCGCCGACAGGTCTCCGACACACTGCGACCCGACACACCGCGGCCCGGACACGTCACGGCCCGGACACACCGCGGCCCGGATCGCGACGCCGCTTACACGGTCGGCGTCGCGGTCCGGGCCGCAGGGACTCTCTCCGTCAGGTCAGCCGGCGACCTCGGCCCGCTCCTCCGCGGCCGCACCGGACTCGGCCTCGGCCCCGGCCGGTGCGGACTGCGGGCCCGCACCGGTCTTGCGGCGCACCGCGAGGACGTAGACCACCGTGAGCAGCGCCAGCCAGACCGCGCCGACCTCGAGCGCCACGCGGGTGTCCTCGTGGAAGCCGAGCAGGACCAGGACGGCGGCCATGAAGACGAGCGTGATGATCTGGCCGTAGGGCCAGAACGGGGCCGGGAACTTCAGGGCCGCGGTCTCCTCGGCAGACATCGAGCGGCGGGCCTTCACGTGGGTCAGCATGATCATCACCCAGACGAAGACCGTCGCGAACGTGGCGATCGAGGAGATGATCAGGAAGATCTCGCCGGGCACGACGGCGTTCATCACGACACCGAAGAGCAGCGCGCCGATCATGACGAGGGTGGTCACCCACGGCACACCGTTGCGGGTCGTACGGCGCATGGCCGCGGGCCCGTGGCCGCGTTCGGCGAGGCCGTACATCGTGCGTCCGGCGGCGAAGATGTCACTGTTGATGGCCGACAGGGCGGCGGTCAGGACGACGACGTTGAGGACGGCGGCCGCGGACTTGAGGCCGACCCCGGCGAAGATCTGCACGAACGGGCTGCCCGAGTCGTCGATCTGCTGCCACGGGGTGATCGACATGATCACGGCGAGGGTCAGGACGTAGAACAGGATGATCCGCATCGGGATGGTGTTGACCGCGCCCGGGATCGTCTTCTCCGGGGACTGCGCCTCGCCCGCCGTGACACCGATGATCTCGGTGCCGCCGAAGGCGAACATGACGATGGCGAAGGAGATCACGAAGCCGTCGATGCCGCCCGCGAAGAAGCCGCCGTGGCTCCACAGGTTGTCCAGGCCGACGTGCACGTGGCCGCTGCCGAGACCGAAGGCGATGACCGCGATGCCGACGAGGATCATCGCGACGATGGCGACGATCTTCACGAGGGAGAGCCAGAACTCCAGCTCGCCGAAGACCTTCACGCTGACGAGGTTGAGCGCGCCGACGATGACGACGGCGGCGAGGACCCAGATCCAGCGGGGCACGTCGGGGAACCAGAAGCCCATGTAGACGCCGATGGCGGTGACATCGGCGACGGCCACGATGACCATCTCGAAGGCGTACGTCCAGCCGGTCACGAAGCCGGCCAGCGGGCCCAGATACCGGTTCGCGTACTCGCCGAAGGAGCCGGCGGTCGGCGATGCCACGGCCATCTCGCCCAGCGACCTGAGGACGAGGAAGACGGCGGCGCCGCCGATCAGATAGGCGAGCAGGACGGCCGGGCCGCCCGCCTGTATGGACTCGGAGGAGCCGTAGAACAGCCCCGTGCCGATGGCCGAGCCGAGCGCGATGAAGCGGATGTGCCGTGAGTTGAGCCCTCGGCTCAGGCCGGCCTTTTCGGTACGCAAACGAGTGTCTCCCTCTTCGGGGTGGGGCCAACGGACGTTCCGGGGGACCTGATGTCCGGGCTCCCTATGACGAACGGCAGCCTGTATATTCCTGTCTATACAGGTGCGTCAAGAGGTGGTCCGATGAGTGAGCGCACGAACGGCCCGGAGCGACCCCCCGGAACCGCGTCGAGCGCGTCCCCGGCCGTGGGACGCGCCCTGGACATATTGCTGTACCTCGCCGGCCGACCTGGCCTGGTGCAAGCCGCTACTCTAGCCCGTGACCTGGGCATTCCACGTTCGTCGGCCTACCACATCCTCACCGTCCTGGCCGACCGCGGCTTCGTCACCTACGTACCTTCGGAGCAGGCCTACGGACTTGGTGTCTCGTCCTTCGAGGTGGGCTCGGCGTACCTGCGTCACGAGCCGCTGGAGCGTCTTGCCCGGCCCGTCCTGCGCACGATCGCGAGCCGTCTCGGCCAGACCGTGCACCTCGGGATCCTGCACGGCGCGGAGACGGTCTATCTCCTCAAGGAGCGTCCTCCGGCCCGTGCCGGTGACATCGACATCGCACTCGTGACGGATGTGGGTGTGCGGCTGCCCGCACACCTGACGGCCAACGGGCGCGCCATCCTCGCGCACACCTCCGAGGCGCAGCTGCGCGTGCTGTTCTCCCGGCCGGGCGGTCTCACCACCCGCACCGGGCGCGGTGCGCGTTCGCTCGCGGAGCTGACCGCCGAACTCGGCAAGGAGCGGGAGCGCGGCTGGTCGCAGGAGGTGGAGCTGGTGTCACCGGGCTTCTGCTCGATGGGCGCGGCCGCCTTCGACCACAACGAACGCCCGGTGGCCGCGATCAGCACCACCTGGCGCCGCCACCACGGCCGGCACGACACCGAGGACGTCCGCGAGGCACTCGCCCAGGGCGCGGCGCGCCTGACCACGGCGCTCTCGGGACACATCCCGGCGCCGGGTGCCGGCCAGGCATCATCCTGAGCCCGGCCCGTGCTCAGTGCGTGGCGAACGCACCCTCGAGCCGGTAGCGGGTACCCGGGTGCAGAAGCCGGGCGATGCTCACGAGGGCGTCCCGCGACCAGGTGCGGCGTTGGATCAGCAGACACGGCTCGGCCGGGCCCACGTCGAGGATCGCGCACTCCTCCGGCGAGGCCAGGACCGCCTCGACGATGTGCTCGCCGCGGCCGAGCGGAGCCACCTTCGACAGGAACGTGAACGGTGTCTGAAGCGTGAAGTCCTGCTCCAGGTAGCCGGGCGCGAAGGCCGGGTTCACGTACCGGTCCTCCAGCTGGAGCGGCACGCCGTCCTCGTAGTGCACGACCTGGGAGCGGAAGACCGGTTGTCCCTTGCCGAGGCCGAGGTGCGCGCCGGTCCGCTCGTCGGCCTTCTCCTCACCCAGGGACAGCACGCGGGCCGAGTAGCGGTGGCCGCGCCGGAGCACCTCGTCGGCGATGTTGTGGACCTCGAGGAGCGCGGAGCTGGCCTTGCGTTCGGCGACGAAGCTGCCGACGCCCATGACGCGCCGGATGACCCCGTCGGAGGCGAGTTCGCGCAGCGCGCGGTTGACCGTCATCCGGGACAGGCCGAGCGCGTCGACGAACTGGCTCTCCGAGGGCAGGGCGTCGTCCTCCCGCCAGCGGCCGTCCCTGATCTGCCGCTCGACGAGCTCCTTGACGCGCTGGTACGCGGGCACGGCGCTGCTCGCGCCCTCCTCGTACCACCGGGCCAGCTCGGCCGGCTCCACCGTCATGTCGCCCACTGTCCTCGCCATCCGCTCCCCCGCTACCGGCTACTGCTGCGTACATCGAATCCTATGGGGGCGGCGCCCGCGACGGACGGGCCGATGGTCCCGCTCACGGGAAGCGTCTCGGATCCGAGAAATACCGGCGGCCCCGCTGGTCCCGGCTTCCCGGCTCGCGTGTGATGACGGTGCACAACGGCTCGATCCCCTTGAGGAGCACACATGACCAGCCCTTCCCCCGAAACGCCGGGCGTCGTCCGGGCCCCGCGCGGCACCGGGCTCAACACCCTGGGGTGGCAGCAGGAGGGCGCCCTGCGGATGCTCATGAACAACCTCGACCCCGAGGTCGCCGAGCACCCCGAGGACCTCGTCGTCTACGGCGGCACCGGGAAGGCCGCCCGCAACCACGCCGCGTACGACGCGATCGTGCGCACGCTCAAGACCCTTGAGGCCGACGAGACGCTTCTCGTGCAGTCCGGCAAGCCGGTCGGCGTGATGCGGACGAACGAGTGGGCGCCGCGGGTCCTGCTCGCGAACTCCAACCTCGTGGGTGACTGGGCGAACTGGGAGGACTTCCGCAAGCTGGAGGCCGAGGGCCTCATGATGTACGGCCAGATGACGGCCGGCTCGTGGATCTACATCGGCTCGCAGGGCATCCTCCAGGGCACCTACGAGACCTTCGGCGCGGTCGCCCGCAAGAAGTTCGACGGCACGCTGGCCGGGACCATCACGCTCACCGCCGGCATGGGCGGCATGGGCGGCGCCCAGCCGCTCGCGGTCACCATGAACGACGGTGTCGCGATCTGCGTCGACGTCGACGAGACGCGCATCGACCGCCGCATCGGCACCCGCTACCTGGACGTGAAGGCCGACAACCTCGACCACGCGCTCGAACTGGCCGTCCAGGCGCGCGACGAGCGCCGCGGCCTGTCCATCGGCGTCGTCGGCAACGCGGCCGAGATCTTCCCGGAGCTCCTGGAGCGGGACGCGCCGATCGACATCGTCACGGACCAGACCTCCGCGCACGACCCGCTCGCGTACCTGCCGGTCGGCATCTCCGTCGCGGACTGGCACAAGGAGCGCGAGGCGGACCCGGCCGGGTTCACCGAGAAGGCCCGGCAGTCGATGCGCCTGCACGTCGAGGCCATGGTCGGCTTCCTCGACAAGGGCGCCGAGGTCTTCGACTACGGCAACTCGATCCGCGACGAGGCCCGCAAGGCCGGCTACGACCGGGCGTTCGCGTTCCCCGGCTTCGTCCCGGCGCACATCCGGCCACTGTTCGAGGAGGGCCTCGGCCCGTTCCGCTGGGCGGCGCTCTCGGGCGACCCGAAGGACATCGCGGCCACCGACAAGGCGATCAAGGAGCTGTTCCCGGAGAACAAGCACCTGCACCGCTGGCTCGACATGGCCGGTGAGCGTGTCGCGTTCGAGGGCCTCCCGGCGCGCATCTGCTGGCTCGGCTACGGCGAACGCCACCTGGCGGGCCTCAAGTTCAACGAGATGGTCGCCAGCGGCGAACTCTCCGCTCCTGTCGCCATCGGCCGCGACCACCTCGACTCGGGCTCGGTCGCCTCCCCGTACCGCGAGACCGAGTCGATGCTCGACGGCTCGGACGCCGTCGCCGACTGGCCGCTGCTCAACGCCCTGGTGAACACCTCGTCCGGTGCCTCCTGGGTGTCCATCCACCACGGCGGCGGCGTCGGCATGGGCCGCTCCATCCACGCGGGCCAGGTGTGCATCGCGGACGGCACCGAGCTCGCCGCCCGCAAGCTGGAGCGCGTGCTCACGAACGACCCCGGCATGGGTGTCATCCGGCACGTCGACGCCGGGTACGAGCACGCCTCCTCGGTGGCCAAGGAGCGCGGCGTGCGCGTTCCGATGACGGAGGGCGAGGGCGACTCCGCCTGAGTACGTCCCACGAGTTCCGGGAGGGCGCTCTCCCGGTCGCCGACGTTCCGGCCCGGCCATGGTCGGGCCGGGACGACGGTCCTGGCGCGGAGAACCTGCGCTGGCACCACGTCGTCGGGCTCGATGCGGCATCGGCACAGCCGGGTGAAGTGGCGTTCGTCGGCTTCGCGAGCGACGAGGGTGTGCGCCGCAACAAGGGGCGCCAGGGCGCCGCACAGGGCCCGGACGCGCTGCGCCGTGCCCTTGCCCCGATGGCGCTGCCGAAGCCGCTGCGGGCGCTCGACGCGGGTGACGTGGTGGTCGACGGGGACGCCCTTGAGGCGGGCCAGGAACGGCTCGGCGCCGGCGGACGGCTCGGCGCTGCTGAACCTCGACGCGCACTTCGACCCGTCCGACGACGCGCGGCCCAGCTCGGGCGCTCCGTTCCTGCACATGGCCAGGGACGAGGCCCGGCACTGCCGTGACCTCGACTACTCGGTGCTCGGCACCAGTCGGGCCGTGAACACGGAGGCGCTGTTCTGCACCGCGGGGTCGCTCGGGGTGTAGAACCTGCCGGACACCGAGCGCGGGGTGCTGGACATGGCGCGGGTCGCGGCCGGCGGAAAGGTCGTGGTGTGCGATGTCGTGGAGCTGAACCGGGAGTTCGATGTCGACACCCGCACGGCCCGAGCGGCCGTCCACCCGGCCCACCGCATCGCGTCCGGCCGGTCCTGACACCGCTCCCCCACGAACAGGCCGCCAGGTCGCCCGGCAAGAACGCCGCGGCCTGGCGGCTGCGGCGTTCCCGCGATGGTCCGACTCAGTCTCAGTCCATGCTCGCGCGCCATCGCGCGGAACCGCCCTGCACCTCGGCGATGCTTGGATGCCGCACGGCGTCCAGCCCGTCGTCGGCGAGGAGTTCAGCGATCAGGGGCGCGGGCCCGAACACCTCCGTGGCGCTCAGGTCCCAGTCGGTCAGAACGAACCACGAACCCTCCACGGGCCACCAGTGCGCGGGGAACTGGATCCCTGTGGCCCGGTCGGGCCCTGCGCAGGCGTCGTGGTGGGCCAGGGCTTCGTCCAGGCGGCCCCGGCGGGCGGGGACCGGTCGGCCGATGTCCTCGATCGCCGCCTGGGCCCAGTAGCACTCGGTGCGGGGCCCGTCGGGGCTGTGCCGGGCGAGGATGTCGACGAGGCGCGCCAGGGTGCGGCGGTCGATCTCGCCCAGGTCCGGCGTCCCGAGGTCCGCGGGCAGGTCGAGACCCTCGAACACGCGGAAGGAGGGCGTGAACCGCCAGTCCGTCAGATGTTTGCCGGCGTGCGCCAGCACGTCGTTCCACCGGACCGGTTCCCCTCCCACCGTGACGGTGTGCAGGACCCAGCAACGGTCCGCGAACCCCTCTTGGGGCTCATGTCCCAAGAGGGCCTCGTCCGCGTCCAGCATCGGCCGCACGCCGCCCAGCGGATCGTCGTCCGACAGCAGCTCCACCATGGGCTCCCCTCGACGGGCTCAGCCGACCTCGGTCAGGCTCACGACCGCCAGGACCCCTGCGACGTCCACGTCGACGGGGGTCTCGTCGTCCTGGAGCAGCACCGCGTCCAGGCGGTTCAGGCGGACGGAGTCCAGCGTCGCCGTGCCGTCCAGGACGAGGGCCAGGACGCGGGTGCCCGGGGACGGTGCGAGGACGGTCGGGCCGCGCTCGATGCGGACGTCGGCCTTCGCCTCGGTGCGGCGGGTCATGACGTTGAAGTCGACCAGGGGGCCGCCGAGGAGACGGCAGTCGGTCGTGGCGTCGCCGGAGAAGGGGAAAGGGGTGTAGCGGGTGTCGATGATGTGTTCCGTGCCGTCGACCGTGAGGGCCATGCCAGGACCCTCGACGACGGTGATGATCCGGTCGACGCCCTCGAACGCGGAGAACGGACCCGCGGTCGCCACGTCGGCGAGGCTGATGCGCCACGCGAAGTCGTCCGTGCCCGACCCCTCGGGGTGGGCCAGGACCTCGGTGGTGATGCCTCCGCCGTTCTTCCAGGGGGCGGGAGTGCGTTCGTCGGCGCGGAGGATCTGGGGGGCCATGACGGTGAGTTGTCCTTGTCTTCGTACGGACGGCACAGGGCCGAGCCTAACGCTCGGCCGTGTGCCGTGATGCGAGGGCGGCTTCGGTGAAGACGCGGTAGCCGGCCTCCGGGTCGTAGCCGTGGATCTCGCGGGTGTCGAGGGCCGCCATGTACGTCAGGACGTCCTTGCTGACGACCTGTCCGGGGACGAGGACCGGGAAGCCCGGCGGATACGGCGTGACGAACGTGGCGGAGACGACGGTACGTCCTCGTGCCATCGCGTCGGTGATGGCGTCCACCGTGAGGTGCTCGCACTCGGTGTCGTCGTAGGCGAGGAAGAACGCGGCGCGCATGTCGCCCTCGGGGGTGTGCGGGCTCGGCCTGAACACCGGGTGGAACGCGCTGAAGTCGGGCAGCGCGGCGGAGCCCGCGTCGAGGGCGCTGACGGCATCCCGGTGCGCGGAGCGGTCGTGCGGACCCATCTCGCCGACGCTCTCCTCCAGGTCCTCGGCGATCCGCACGAGCACCTCGATGAGGTAGGCGACGGAGCTGCGGGTGGTGCCGATGTTCGTCATGAACAGGAGCGTGTTGCGGGTGGTCTTGTTGACCTGGACGCCGTGCCGGTCCATGAGGAGGTCGTGCTTGAAGGTGTCCCCGTCGATCCCGGTGCGGCCGATGTGCATGGTGGCCCGGGTGGGGTCGAGCACGAACTCGTCCTCCTCCCAGGCCCGTTCCATCCTTGCGAGGCCCGCGGGCAGCGGCTGGTCGATGCCGGAGGAGCGGAAGCGGGGCGGGACGAGTTCGGGGGTGGTGAGGATGTGCAGGTAGCGGCTGAGCAGCGGGTGCTGGTCGACGGCGTCGCGGAGCACTCCGGCCTGTTCGAGCTGCTTCTGGACGAGGGCGTACCCCTCCAGGACGGCCTGTCGGCGACCCAGGTCCATGGAGGCGAGGATCTGGTAGTTGGGCGAGGTCGAGGTGTGCGTCATGTACGCCTCGTGGAACACCTCGGCGACCTTGTGCCGGAAGTCCTGGTCGAAGACGTGGACCATGGAGCCCTGGCGCATCGAGGTGAGCGTCTTGTGCGTGGACTGGGTGGCGTAGACGCGGACGCGGACCTGCTCGGGGTCGGGCATCAGCCGGGTGGTGGCGAGGGTCTCGTCGTCCGGGTCCTCGCCGAGGCTCTCGCGGTGGGCGGCGTACGTGTCCGCGTACGCGGGGTCGCGGTAGCGGTCGGTGAGCGTCCGGGCGGAGGCCATCGCGGTGCGGCGGCGGTACACGGGGTGGAAGCGGGCGAAGGCGAACCACGCCTCGTCCCACAGGAACGCCAGGTCCGGCTTGAGCGCCAGGCACTCCTCCATGACGCGCGAGGGGTTGTAGACGATGCCGTCGAAGGTGCAGTTGGTGAGCATCAGCAGCTTGACGCGGTGCAGGACGCCCTCACGGCCCAACATCAGCAGCTTGCGCTTGATCTCCTCGACGGGGACGGCGCCGTACATGCCGTACTCGTCGAGGGGATACGCGTCGAGGTAGACGACGTGGGCGCCGGCCAGCACGAGCCCGTAGTGGTGCGACTTGTGGCAGTTGCGGTCGACGAGCACGATGTCGCCGGGCCGCACCATCGCCTGCACGACGATCTTGTTGGCGGTCGAGGTGCCGTTGGTGACGAAGTAGGTCTGGCGGGCGCCGAAGGCCTCGGCGGCCAGGTCCTGGGCCTCGCGCAGCGGGCCCGTGGGGGCGAGCAGCGAGTCGAGACCGCCGGACGTGGCGGAGGTCTCGGCGAGGAAGATGTTGAGGCCGTAGAAGTCGGCGATCTCCGGTATCCAGGGCGAGTTGAGCACCGAGGCGCCGCGGGAGACGGGCAGCGCGTGGAAGACGCCGGTGGGCTTGCGGCTGTGGGCGCGCAGCGCGGTGAAGAACGGGGCGCGGTGGCGTTCGGTGATGCCGTGCAGGATCGACAGGTGGAGTTCGAGGAGGCCGTCGCGGGCGTGGAAGACGCGCCGGAAGCGGCGGCTCAGCCGGCCCGCGGTGGACTCGACGGCCCGTTCGGACACGAGGTAGAGGTCGAGTTCGGGGCGCAGGGCGAGGAGCCGGTCGCCGAGCGTGCTGACCTGTTCCTCACTGCCGCCGGGGCTCGCGGAGGCCGCGTCGGCCGACTCGTCGAAGAAGCGGCGCACGACGCTGAGGTCGTGCCGGGAGCGGTCGGTGAAGCGGTCGCGGATGACGACGGCCTGGAGGCTGGAGTTGACCAGCGAGGTGATGACCGCGTCCTCGAAGCTGGGGGCGACGACGATCTCGTAGGCGAACTCGTCGTCGGGGCGGCGCAGTCGGCGCAGTTCGGCGCGCAGGGCCTGTTCCTCGGCGGCGTCGAGGTCGCCGACGACGAGGACCTCGAAGTACGGGGTGGTGGGCGCGGGCAGGGTGTGTGCGCCGTCGGCGGTGTCGTCGGGCGCGGGGCTGGGGGTGGCGGCGGTGTGCGGGGCGGTGCCGCGGTGCCGGTGGCCCGCGAGCGCGCGGTTCAACTCGTCGGCGCGCTGGGCGAGATGGCGGTGGTCGCCCTCGTCGAGCAGGGCGGCGAGTTCCGTGAGGGCGGGGATGCCGGGGAAGGCCCAGCAGTGCTCGATGGGCGTAAGGAGGTCGATGAGTTCCTCGATGCCCGCGACGGTGTGCGGGTGACCGTCCGCGCCCTGCGTGGCGAGGCGGTGGGTGAGGTCCGTCAGGGAGCTCCAGGCGTCGGCGCGCAGTTGCCCGACGCTGTTGTGCACCGTGGCCGTCGGCAGGTCATTCACCGGGAAGGAGCTCCTTCTGAGGGCTGCCCGGCCGCGCCGCGGACGGGGAGGGCACGAAGAGGGTGGGGCGTGGCGTGGGTGGCAGCGGGCCGGGGCCTTGCCGGTTGCGCCGGGTCCTGACCGGCCCTTCCCTTCGGCACGTTGAGGGACGTGCGAGGGGAAGGGCCGGTAGGGGCCCGGCACACCTCCCGGTTCCCGCCGGGGCCGGGAGGTGTGAGGGACGGGATGCGTCCGGGTCAGACGAGCGAGCCGGTGACGGACTCCGCGGCGGCCACGGCGCGGCCGGAGGCGACGTACTGGACGGCCTCTTCGATCTCCGGGGCGAGCCAGCGGTCGGTGCCGGGGCCCTCGACGGTCTCGCGCAGCCCGTCGCGCACGGCCGCGGTGGCCGGAGCGGGGGTGAGCGGGGCGCGCAGGTCCAGGGCGCGGGCGGCCGTGTAGAGCTCGACGGCGAGGACGCGGTTCAGGCCGTCGATGGCACGGCGCAGCTTGCGGGCGGCCGACCAGCCCATGGAGACGTGGTCCTCCTGCATGGCGCTGGAGGGGATCGAGTCGACGGAGGCCGGGGTGGCGAGCCGCTTGAGCTCGGAGACGATCGCGGCCTGCGTGTACTGGGCGATCATGTGGCCGGAGTCGACGCCCGGGTCGTCGGCCAGGAAGGCGTTCAGGCCGCGGTTGCGGGCCGGGTCGAGGAAGCGGTCGGTGCGGCGCTCGGAGATCGAGGCGACGTCGGCGACGGTGATCGCGAGGAAGTCGAGCACGGCGGCGACAGGGGCGCCGTGGAAGTTGCCGTTGGACTCGACGCGGCCATCGAGGGTGACGACCGGGTTGTCGACGGCGCTGGCGAGCTCGCGGGAGGCGACGAGTTCGGCGTGGCCGAGGGTGTCGCGGGCGGTGCCGTGGACCTGCGGGGTGCAGCGCAGCGAGTAGGCGTCCTGCACGTAGGTGCAGTCCGGGCCCGCGTGGCTTGCGATGATCGCCGAGTCGGCGAGCAGGGAGCGCAGGTTGCCGGCGGAGTCGCCCTGGCCGGGGTGCGGGCGCATGGCCTGGAGGTCGGCGGCGAACACGGCGTCGGTGCCGAGCTGGCCCTCGACGCTCATGGCGGCGGCGATGTCGGCGGTGCGCAGCAGCTTGCGCAGTTCGTGGGCGGCGAGGACGAGCATGCCGAGCATGCCGTCGGTGCCGTTGATGAGGGCGAGGCCCTCCTTCTCCTCCAGGACGACCGGGGTGATGCCGGCGGCGGCGAGGGCCTCGCCCGCGGGCTTCTTCTCACCGTCGGCGGTGCGCACGACGCCCTCGCCCATGACGGCGAGCGCGCAGTGCGCGAGCGGGGCCAGGTCGCCGGAGCAGCCGAGCGAGCCGTACTCGTGGACGACCGGGGTGATCCCGGCGTTCAGGAGCGCGGCGTAGGCCTCGGCGGTCTCGGTGCGCACACCGGTGCGGCCGGTGGCGAGGGTGGAAAGACGCAGCAGCATGAGGGCGCGCACGACCTCGCGCTCGACCTCGGGGCCCGAACCCGCCGCGTGGGAGCGCACGAGGCTGCGCTGGAGCTGGGCGCGCAGCTCGGTGGGGATGTGACGGGTGGCCAGGGCGCCGAAGCCCGTCGAGACGCCGTAGTGGGGCTTGACGTCGTCGGCGAGGGCCTTGATGACCTCGCGACTGCGGGCGATCTCCTGGAGGGCCTCGGGGGCGAGGGCCACCTGGGCGCCGTGACGGGCAACGGAAACAACTTCGTCGGCTGCGAGGGCACCGACACCAACAACAACGTTCATGCCCCTATCAAGCCGCAGCCGGGCAAGGGTTCGCGAGTCGTGCGACACGTCTTGTGTCTGGGATCCAAGACGCTGTGTCTGGGTACCCAGACAGATGGTTTGCGACGTCCCTGGTCTACGCTCGCCCCATGAGCATCGTCCCGGCCGCGGCCCAGGTCCTGGCCGTCCTGCGCTATCTGGCCCGCCAGGCCGCTCCCGTGCCCGCGGCCGCCATCAGCCGTGACGTGGGGCTGCCACGCTCGACGACGTACCACCTGCTCGACACCCTGGCGGCGGACGGCTTCGTGGTCCATCTGCCGGAGGAGCGGCGCTACGGGCTCGGGGTCAGCGCCTTCGAACTCGCCTCGGGCTACGAGCGCCAAGCCCCGTTCCAGCGCCTGGCCCGGGCCCCGCTCGCCGCGCTCGTCGACCGCACCGGTCACAACGCGAACCTCGCCGTGCTGCACGGCCGCGAGGTCATCTACGTCATCGAGGAGCGCGCGCCGGGCCGGCCGCCGCTGGTCAGCGAGGTGGGCGTGCGCCTGCCCGCGCACCTCACGGCGAGCGGGCGCGCGATCCTGGCCCTGCTGCCGCCCGCCCAGGTGCGCGCCCTCTTCCCCGACCGCTCGGCGTTCGTGCAGCGTCACAGCGCGGGCCCGGCGACGCTGACCGCCCTGCGCACGCTGCTCACCCAGGCCCGCCGCCGCGGCTACGCGACGGAGGAGGGCGAAGTCACCCCCGGCCTGTCCTCGGTCGCCGCGCCGGTCCTCGACCACCACGCCCACCCGATCGCCGGAATCGCCGTGACGTTCCCCGACGAGACGGTGGACGAGGCGGAGCAGCGGCGGATAGCGGGCCATGTGGCGCAGACGGCGCGGGAGCTGACGCGGCGGGTCGGCGGGGCGACGCGGGCGCCGTCGGCCTAGGCCAGAGCACACGACCCCGTCGCGATGACTTTTCGACGCGGGGGCGGTCAGTACACACAACAGGCAGCCACTGCCAGCGTCTCGACTCCCCACGGAGAACGCCATGCCCCTGGACCTCTTCGCCGGCATCCCCGTCACCGACTACGCCGCGGCGCTCGCCTGGTACGAGCGGTTCTTCGGCGCGAAACCGTCGTTCCTGCCGAACGACATCGAGGCGGTGTGGGAGGTGGCCGAGCACCGCTACGTCTACATCGTGGAGGACCCGGAACGCGCGGGGAACGCGCTGACCCTGTCCTTCGTGGACGACCTCGACACCCGCATCGCCGAGATCGCGGAACGCGGCCTGGAGCCCGCGAAGCGCGAGACGTTCGACGGCGGCGTCACGAAGGTGATCTACCGGGACGCGGACGGCAACGAGATCAGCTTCGGCGGCAAACAGGCCTGACACGCCCGGCCTGCACGGCCCCTCACCGCCGGTGGACCCCGAGCCCTTCGTGGCCCGCCGCGAGGTCGGGGCACAGGACGAGTTCCTCGTCGTACTCACCGCCGGCCTCGGGCCGGTACGCCAGCGGCTCCTCGTCGGGAAGCGTACGCAGCCGCTCCTTCAGCGCGGCGGAGGTACGGGCGTAGTCCGCCGCGTCGTGCCGGTCCGCGCCGTATGTCACGAACGGCGCGAGCGGCGCCATCCCCGTGTACCAGAACGTGCCGTGCAGCAGCGGGAACAGCACCTGGTCCGCCTGCCCGTGGATCCCGCGCGGCCCGAACCCGGACGGCCTGGCCCCCACCGACGTGACGACCAGGGCCCGCTTTCCGGCCAGACCGCCGTCGCCGTACCGGCGGGTGTGCCCGTCCGGCGCCTTCACGCCGAACCCGAGCCCCTGCACCAACACCCGGTCGAACCAGCCCTTGAGGATCGCCGGAGGCCCGAACCACCACAGCGGGAAGTGCAGTACCACGACATCGGCCCGGACCAGCTTCTCGATCTCGCCCCGGATGTCGGCGCTCAACTCCCCTGCCGCATAGGCCCGTTCCTGCTCGGAGCCGACGAACAGCCGCTCACTGCTGGACGCCCCGCAGCCGAAGTCGTCGGCATCGAGGACCGCCTTCCACTTCATCGCGTACAGGTCGGACACCTGGTACGCGTGCCCGAGACCGTCGAGGGCCTCGAGCGCGTCGGCCATCAGGGAACCGTTGAGGGAACGCTGTTCGGGGTGGGCGAAGACCCAAAGAATGTTCATGCCTCGAGCGTGCGCCCCGACCCTCGTACGGCGTCAGTGGCCAGACGGTCATGGGGTGAAAGAATCTGGCCACTGTCCAGGCGCCCCGGTCAAAGTGGTTGAGGAGCGCAATGATTCGGGTGAGGGTGTTGGCCGTAGCCGAGGAAAGGATGCCCGCCATGGCCGCCACCACTCAGCCCCCGTTCCGCGCCGACCACGTCGGCAGCCTGCTGCGCCCGCCCGCGCTCCTGCGGGCCCGCGAGCAGCACGCCGCAGGGAAGATCGACGACGCCGCGCTCGCCACCGCCGAGGACGCGGCGGTGCGCGAAGTCGTCTCGATGCAGAAGGAAGCGGGACTGCGCAGCGCCACCGACGGCGAGTTCCGCCGCGCCTCCTGGCACATGGACTTCATCTACGCGCTCGGCGGCGTCCGGCGCGTCGAGGACGAGTCGCTGCACGTGCGCTTCCACAACGAGGACGGCGACATCGAGTTCGCGCCGCCCTCCGCGCGCATCGACGGCAAGGTGACACTGGAACGCACCGTCTTCGCGGACGCCTTCACCTTCCTGCGCGACACCGTCGCCGAGGGCGTCACCCCGAAGCTGACCATCCCCTCGCCGAGCATGGTCCACTACCGCGGCGGCCGCGCCGCGATCGACACGTCCGTCTACCCCGACCTCGACACCTTCTGGTCCGACCTCACCGACACCTACGCGGCCCAGATCCGCGGCGTGTACGAACTGGGCTGCCGCTACCTCCAGTTGGACGACACCTCGCTCGCGTATCTGAACGACCCCGAGCAGCGTTCCTACGTGGCGTCCATCGGCGGCGACGCGGAGCACCAGCACGAGACGTACATCGCGAACATCAACCGGGCGCTCGCCGGCCGCCCCGACGACCTGCGTGTCACCACCCACATGTGCCGTGGCAACTTCGCCTCCTCCTGGGCCGCTTCGGGCAGCTACGACTTCATCGCCGAGGCCGTCTTCGGCGACCTCGACGTCGACGGCTTCTTCCTGGAGTACGACGACGAGCGCTCCGGCGGCTTCGCCCCTCTGCGCCACGTCCCCAAGGGCAAGCAGGTCGTCCTCGGCCTCGTCACCACCAAGCGGCCGCAACTGGAGGACAAGGACACCCTCAAGCGGCGTATCGAGGAGGCCTCGCGGTACATCGACATCGATCAGCTGAGCCTGTCCCCGCAGTGCGGTTTCTCCTCCACCGTGGAGGGCAACAAACTCACCGTGGAGGACCAGATGGCCAAGCTGCGCCTCATCGTGGAGACGGCGGAAGAGGTGTGGGGCGGGGTGTGAGGACACGTCCGTCCGTCCCGGCGCGCAGCGGACCGGCCCCGCATCGCCCATGAGGCACACCACGCCCGTGCCCGCCGGGGAAACGGAATCCAGCCGCAACCGGCACGAAACCCTCCGCCGCGCCGCGCTCCGTACGCTCGCCGTACCGGTCCCGGGCCCCGGGATCCGGCACGCGCCCGTACAGGACCGGCACGGGGAGAAGGGCCATGGCGCACGTCATTCCGATCCGCAAGCCCACCGCACGCGCGCCGCAGGCCGGCAGCGCGCTCGCCTTCGCCACCGTCCACGGCTACCGCCGCGCCTACCGGATCGCGGGCGAGGGCCCGGCCGTCCTGCTGATCCACGGCGTCGGGGCCTCCTGCGCGCACTGGGAGGACTGCATCGACACACTCGCGCGCCGGCACACGGTCATCGCCCCCGACCTGCTGGGGCACGGCCATTCGGCGAAGCCGCGCGCCGACTACTCGGTCGCCGCGTACGCGAACGGCCTGCGCGACCTGCTCGGTGTGCTCGGCATCGACCGCGTCACCCTTGTCGGGCACTCCTTCGGCGGCGGGGTCGCGATGCAGTTCGCGTACCAGTTCCCCGAGCGTGTCGACCGGCTCGTCCTGATCTCCACGGGTGGGGTCGGCCGCCAGGTCACCCCCATCCTGCGGGCCGCGACCCTGCCCGGCGCGGGGCTCGCGCTCGGCCTGCTGAAGGTGGCCGGGGCGCGCCTGCCGGTCACCACGGCGGTCCGCGCCCTCCAGTTCCTGGACACCGGTCTCGGCGTGGACGCGCCCGACCTCGTCAATGTCGTCGACGCCCTGCCCGACCAGAAGTCCCGCGACGCCTTCACGCGGACGCTGCGGGCCGTCGTGGACTGGCGCGGCCAGGTGGTCACCATGCTGGACCGCTGCTATCTGGCCCGGGGTGTCCCCACCCTCCTCGTCTGGGGCGATCGCGACAGTGTGCTGCCCGTGGCGCACGCCTTCACCGCGCACGAGGCGATGCCGGGCAGCCGGCTCGAAATCTTCCCGGGCGCCGGGCACTTCCCGCACCACACCGACCCCGTACGATTCGTCCGGCTTCTGGAGGAGTTCATCGCCACCACCACTCCCGGCGACTGGAGCGTCGAGCAGTGGCGCGAACTCCTCCGTACGGGAAGCCCCGCGGAAAAGTACGCGCGGGCCGTTTCACGCGAGTACCGCGAGGCCGGCGAGCGCAGCGCGACGTGAGCGAAGCGCGGCCCCTACTCCATCAAGGAAACCGCGAGCGCCACGACGATCAGCCCGCTCGCCACTCCGACGAGCACCAACCGCAGCGCCATCGCCCGGTTCCGTGACACCTCGGATCCGTCACACGCGCAGACGGTCCGCCCGTGCCCGAGCACGGGTGAATCCAGCCAGTACGGGTCGGAAAGCTCGGCCTGTTCCTCGGCGCGCACGATGTCGCTCATACCGGGGAAACGACACTGCGCCGGACTCGGACGCGCACCTGTCCGAACCGTTATCCCGCCCTCACCTAATGGTCACACCCTCGGTCCTTCGCACCTGCGCCACGTCCGCGCTGACGGGATGAGCGGCCCGCGACCGCGGGCCGCCCATGTCTCAGCGTTCCTCCAGCGCCTTCCGGAACGGCAGCGGGCTGTGCAGTGCCTGTTCGATCCGTTCCAGTGAACGGCCCTTGGTCTCCGGCACCTTGAGGGCGACGAACGCGATGCAGGCCACGTTCATCAGCGCATAGAAGAGGAACGTGCCAGAGCGGCCGATGGTGTTGATCGCGGTCAGGGCGGTCATGGCGATGAGCAGGTCGAAGCCCCACAGGCAGACCGTTGCCAGGCTGGTGGCCTGGCCGCGGACGCTCAGGGGCAGGATCTCCGGGCCGATGAGCCAGACGACGGCCTGCATGCCGACACCGTTGAACAGGATGTAGGCGAACAGCGCGATGATCACGGTCCAGCGCTGCGTGGAGGAGTCGCCGAGGACGCCGAAGGCGAGCGCGAGGACGGTCATCGCCAGGGCGGAACCGGGCAGGAACCACAGGATCGTGCGGCGCCGGCCCGTCTTGTCGACGGCGATGGCACCCACCACGCCGGCCACGACCAGCATCGTGCCGATGCCGATTCCCGTGAGCAGGGCCACCGAGTCCCCGAAACCGGCGTCGGCCAGGATCGTGGGCGCGTAGTAGACGATCGCGTTGATGCCGGTGAGCTGGGAGAAGGCCGCGATGCCCACGGCGATCAGCAGCGCCGGGCGCAGCCAGCGCTGCCCCAGGCTCCGCCAACTGCCGCCGTGCGAAGGGGCGGCTGCCGTGACGGCCGTGATCTCCGCGGCCTCGGCCGCGACGTCCGTGCCCGCGGGGCGCAGCCGTCCGAGCGTGCGCAGCGCGACGTCGGTCCGGCCGTTCTCGATCAGCCAGCGGGGGCTTTCGGGCAGGAAGGCCATGCCGATCGCGAGGGCCGCGGCCGGGACGACGGCGAGGCCGAACATCACCCGCCAGCCTCCGCTGTCGTTCAGTGCCCAGCCGCATACGTAGGCGATGAGCTGGCCGATGGCGACCATGAGCTGGAAGACGACCATCAGGCGGCCGCGGATCGCGGGCGGGGACAGTTCGGCGATGTAGACGGGCACCATGTTGGACGCGCCGCCCACCGCGAGGCCCAGCACGAAGCGGGCGGCGATCAGTGTCCCCACGCCGGGCGCCAGCGCTGCCGCGACCGCCCCCAGGGCGAAGATCACCGCGACGGCGGCGACCACCCTGCGGCGCCCGTGCCGGACGGCGGCGCGGCCCGAGACGACGGCTCCGACCATCGCGCCGAGGAGGATGACGCTGACCACGATCTCCTGTTCGCGCGAGGTCAGGTCGAGGTCGTCGCGCAGGTGGAGCAGAGCGCCCGAGATGATGCCGGTGTCGTAGCCGAAGAGCAGGCCGCCCAGCGCCGAGACGGCGGCGACGGCGTAGACGAGGGCGGGGGTCCGCCCAGCCCCCTTGCCGCCGTCCTGGTCCGGTGGTCGCGCGGTCACCGCGGTCGGCTCAGGCATCGCCCATGACCAGACCCTCGATGGTGTGCTTCTGCGTGACCGGCGTCAGTGCGTCGACGACCGGGCAGTCGAGGTGGCGGCGCACACGCTCGGGCAGCGCCTCCCAGTAGGCGCGGGTGACGGCGGTGTCGTGCCGGTCGCCGTTGGTGGCTTCAGGACCGTCGATGCCGAGGATCAGCACCGGCCGGGAGACGGCCGATTCGTTCTTGGTGCCGCGGTGGATGGTGAGCGCGGTGCGGGCCGAGATGTCGCCGCGCTGCGGGTACTTGCGCACGGCGCGCTCCTCGTAGCGGGCGTAGTGCTCGCGGGGCGGGAACATGCCGTGCTCGAAGTCGGGCTCGTCGTCCCACTGCGTGCCGGGGGCGATCTCGAAGGGGCCCATGTCCTCCTTGGTGTCGACGCCGGTGACGTTGAACGCGAGGGAGGTCAGGCGGCGTTCGGTGCGGGTCTCTTCCGGGATGGGGAAGTCGCGGTGCCAGGGCTGGTTGACGGCACCCTCCAGCGGCACGTCGAAGCCGAGTTCGACGATGCGGTAGTCGGGGCCGAGAACGGCGGTGGCCACCGAGCGCACCCAGGGGTGGTCGACCAGGTCGACGAAGCCGCGCAGCTGCTCGGGGTGGATCTCGACGTAGTAGCGGTTCGGTCCGCGGCCCACGGCGCCGCCGGGCCGGGCGCGCGCCTCTTCGTAGGCCGTTTCGATGTCCTCGCGCAGCCGGTCTGCCCACTCGACGGTGAAGGCGCCCTTCCGCGCCGTGATGCCGTCGGTGTACAGGTTCTCGACATCCCCCGACACGTCGATGTCGAGCTCGGCGGGAACGACACCGGGAAATGCGCCACCAGTGGACGCAACACCGGTAGAAGCGTGCACAGCCATCCTTGCCTCCTTGCAAGCAGAACTTCCGCGGACAGGTTTGCATCGATGCATGCAACGTTGCAATACCCTTCTCGTGAGGAGTTTCGAGACGGCGGTCCACCCAGGTGCGGATGCCGGCGAGGCGCGGGCCACGCGCCTCCGGGACCGCACGGACCGCGTGAAAGGATGAACCGGTGAGCAGCCGTCTGAAGGATGTGGCCGCACGGGCCGGGGTCTCCGTGCGTACGGTGTCGAACGTCGTCAGCGGGTCCGCCGCGGTGGCCGCCGAGACCCGACAGCGTGTACAGGAAGCCATCGACGCACTGGGCTACCGGCCCAATCTGGCCGCGCGCAGCCTGCGGGCGGGCCGCACCGGGATCATCGGCCTGGCCATCCCCGAACTGCACTCGCCCTACTTCGGCGAACTCGCGGGCCTACTCGTGGAGGAGGCCCAACGCCGCTCCTGGACCGTGGTGATCGACCAGACACGCGGCGACGCCGACGCCGAGCGGCGGCTGCTCACGCGCAGCGGCGGGCGCGTGGTCGACGGACTCATCATCAGCCCCTGGGCACTCGATCCGGCCGAGCTGACCGAACTCGCCGCCACGGCCGCCCCGGCGGTCCCGCTCGTCCTTCTGGGCGAGCGCAGCCCGCGCGGCGCCCTGGACCGGGTCGCCGTCGACAACATCGCCGCCGCGGACGAGGCCACCACGCACCTCGTCCGCATCGGGCGACGCCGCATCGCCGCCATCGGCCTCCAGCCGCACCTTCAGAACGGCACGGCGCAGCAGCGCGCGCAGGGCTACCACCAGGCGCTGGAGCGGGCCGGCCTCCCCCGCCCCTCCGACGCCCTTCAGCGGACCGTCGCCGCGCTCCATCGGGCGGACGGCGCCCGCGCCATGACCGAACTGCTCGACGGGCCCGAGCCCCCGGACGCCGTGTTCGCCTTCAGCGACGAACTCGCCCTGGGCGCCCTGCACATGGCGCACGAGCGAGGACTACGGGTACCGGAGGACATCGCGATCGTCGGCTTCGACGACATCGAGGACGGGCGCTACAGCCATCCGCCGCTGACCACGATCGCCCCGGACAAGCACCAGATCGCCCTGCGGTCCCTCCAGTGCCTGGCCGACCGCATATACAGCCCCGACAATGCCGTGCCCGCACAGGATCTGACGGTTCCTCACCAGCTGGTGGTGCGCGGGACGGCGTAGGGCGCGGCCGCCCTCACGCCCGGAAACTCCTTGCCTCTCGGGTCGTTGGCCGACGCGTCAGGCGACCGGGACGAGGGGCTCGTCGAGCAGGCTCCGGTCCCCGTCGACGCCGTGGGCCAGCGCGGCGGCCACGGCCTCGTGCGGGGCGCCGAGGCGGATCGCGCTGATCTCATCCAGCTTCTCGTAGTGGTGCGGGGCGAGTTCGACGTTCAGGGCGTCGAGGTAGCCCGCCAGATGGGCGGGGGTGCGGGGGCCGACGATGGGGATCAGCGAGGTGGCGGACCGCGCCGCGCGCTCACGCAGCCAGGCCAGTGCGACCTGGACGGGGCCGGTGCCCAGCTCTTCGGCCACCGCGAGGACGGCGTCGAGCACGGCGGTGCGCTGCTCGCCGCCCTCGCCGTCGGTCGCGGCGCGTGCACTGAGTCGCCCCTGCTCGCCGCGGCGGTACTTTCCGGTCAACAGGCCGCCGGCCAGCGGGGAGTAGAGGACGACGCCGAGGCCGTGCGCCTCGGCCATGGGCAGGAGCTCGCGCTCCGCGGAGCGCTCGGCGAGGCTGTACTCGGTCTGCATGCCGGCCAACGTCATGCGGCCGCCCAGCTCCGATCGTACGGCGGCACCGGCCACCCGCCAGGCCGGGAAGTTCGACAGTCCGGCGTGGCGGACCTTGCCCGCCCGGATCAGGTCCTCGAAGGCGGCCAGGATCTCCGGCAGCGGGGTGACACCGTCGGGAAGGTGCGGCATGAAGACATCGACGTAGTCGGTCCCGAGGCGCCGCAGGCTCTCCTCCAGGGACCGGATCATGGTCTTGCGGCTGTTGCCCGTGGTGCCGGGGCGGATCTGCGCGCTCCGGCTGCCGCTGTACTTGGTGATCACCACGTAGTCGTCGCGCTCGCGACCCATCAGCTCGCCGAGGACGGTCTCGGCCTCACCGTCCTGGTAGATGTTCGAGACATCGAAGGTGGTCCCGCCCGCCGCTACGAACGAGTCGAAGATCGCCCTGGCCCCCGCCAGGCCCGCCGCGGCCGGGGCCGAGCCGAAGTTGGCCGTGCCCAGCACGTACTCCGACACCCGAAGCCCGCTGTGTCGTCCGAAGGTCTGGTAGCGCATGGGTGCCTCCTCAGGGACAGGATCTGCGGTACGGTCGACGACACTAGCACGTAAAACGAATGGTCATTCTTTTATGCCGAAGGTCAGCCAGTCCCACCTCGACGCCCGCCGTCAGCAGATCATCGACGCCGCCCGCGCCCGTTTCGCCGAGGTCGGCTTCGCGCGGACGTCCATGCCCGACATCGTCCGCGCCTCCGGACTCTCCACCGGCGCGATCTACCGCTACTTCAAGGGCAAGGACGAGATCGTCGCCGCCATCTGCGAAGAGTCGAGCCAGGCGCTCCCCGCGGAACTGACCGCCGAGGCCGTACGCGACTTCCTTGAGCACATTCGCACCCTGGCCCGCGAGGAGGGGCACGCCCGGCTGGTCGCCCAGATCTACGCGGAGGCTGCGGTCTCGGCGGACCTTGCCGCCCTCGTCGACCGCCAGCTCGGGGAACTGCGCGCGGCGGTCGCCGCACTGCTGCCGGGCCACGAGCCCGCCCACGCGGCCCGGATCGCCGAGGCCTTCGTGGCCGTCTGCCAGGGGTACAGCCAGCAGCTCGCGGTGCGGGGCGATGTCGACCCGACCCCTTTCACGGCGGCCCTGGTCGCGATCACCGAGTCGTAGGAGAGGAGTTGGGGCGGCCGGCTTCCGGTCGGCCCGTCACCGCCGCACCGCCAAACGCGCGGCCCTCACCCTTCGGCACAGTCGGCCGCCCCAGCGCGATGCCGAGCAGGACCAGGGCCATGCCCGCCGCCTGCCGCAGGGTGAGCGCCTCTCCCCCGAGCGCGACGCCGAGGGCCACCCCGGTGAGCGGATTGAGCAGGCCGACCAGGCCGACCGTGGCGGCGGGCAGGTGGCGCAGCCCGGTGAACCAGGCGACGAACGCGAGGGCCGTGGCGATCACCGCCGTGTAGGCAAGGGCTGCCGCGCCGGGGGCGGTGAACGCCGGCGGTCCGCCCTCGAAGACCACCGCGGCGACGACCAACAGCACTCCCCCGAAGGTGAGTTGCCAGGCCGTACTGGCCAGGACCCCGGCCTCGTTGCCCCAGCGCTTGGACAGGGCGTAGCCGACCGAGGACGTGGCGAGGGCCCCCGCCGACGCGAGCAGGCCGGGGACGCTGGGCGCGCCGGCCTGCCCGGCCAGCATCAGCACCACACCGCCCAGGCCGATCGCGGCTCCGGCCAGCGGCGCCACCCGCGGCCGTTCGGACAGCAGGGCCCACGCGCTGAGCATCAGGGCGGCCGGCGACAGCGCCATCAGCGTCGAGGCGGTCGCGGTGGTCAGCAGATGGGCGGCGAGGTAGACGAGCAGGAAGAACGCGCTGGTGTTGAGCAGGCCGAGCACGGCGGAGCGCCACCACCAGGCGCCGCGCGGAAGCTTGCGGGACAGGGCCAGCAGCAGGAGACCGGCCGGCAGGGCCCGCAGGGCGGCGCCCCACCAAGGGCTGCCGGACGGGAGGTACTCATGGGTGACGAAGTAATTGGCACCCCAGGCCACCGGGGCGAGCGCCGCGACGGCGCCCCACCGGTACATAGTTTCCATGGAAGGTAATATAACTTCCATGGAAGATACCCCGTCCAGTAGGCGAGATGTTCCGTCCAGCACGGACAAGGACCACGCGGACCTGGATCACGTCGCCCGCATCCAGGCCGCCTGGCGGCAGGAACGCCCCGACCTCGACGTCGCGCCGCAGGGTGTCATCGGCCGGCTGCACCGGATCGCGACGCTGCTCACACAGGAGCTGTGCACGGTGTACGGCCGGTACGACCTCAGCGAGGGCGAGTTCGACGTGCTGGCCGCGCTGCGCCGCGCGGGTGCCCCCTTCGAGCGGGCTCCCGGCGAGCTGGCCGCACACACCATGGTCACCACCGGCGCCATCTCCAAGCGCATCGACCGCCTGGAGCGGGCGGGCCTGGTCGCGCGGCGCCGCGCCACGGGCGACGGACGCGGCCGGGTCGTCGCGCTCACCGACGCGGGCCGCGCCCTCTTCGACCGGGCCTTCACCGACCACATCCGCAACGAGCACCGGCTCCTCGCCGCGCTGCCACCGTCCGAGGCGGCGGCGCTGGAACACCTTCTGGCCTCGTGGCTCGCCCAGTTGGAGGCGCCCGCGCCGGGGCCGGGCTGATCTCTTACCGCGTCGCCGCGACCCCGGTGGCCGGAGCCGCCCGGAGCTCCTCCTCGACGAGACCGCGTACGCGCTCACGCTCGGCGCGCCCCCAGGTCTCCTTGGTCACCAGGATGCCGACGAGGCCGATCACCGCCGCGCCGAGGTAGAGCAGCGCGGCCCCCGGCCATCCGAAGGCTCCCACCAGGGCGGCGGCGAGGAGCGGTGCGAAGCCACCGATGGCGGCCGCGACCTGATAGCCGAGCGAGGCGCCCGACGTACGTGTCGCGGTGCGGAACTGCTCGGTCAGCAGGGAGCCCTGGGTGCCGGTGAGCGAGGCGTGGATGAGGCCGATGCCGATGATGAACACCGCGACGACCAGGGCGGGTTGGGCGGAGTTGGTGAGAAGGTACATGGGGAACGCGAAGAGGATGGCCGCCGTGCACCCGGCGATGTAGAGGGGTCGGCGCCCGATGCGGTCGGTGAGCACGCCGGCCAGGAACGTGACACCGATGGCCAGGACACTGGCGACGGTGATCGCGCCCAGGGCGACGGGCCGCAGGTCGGGGTGGTGGTCGGTGATATAGCTGAGCAGGAACGTCGCGGTGGAGTAGTACGCGAAGGACTCGACGACGCGCAGCGCGATGACCCGCAGGATGCCCCGCCAGTCCCCCGCGAGCGTCGCCAGGAACGGGTTCCGCTCCGTCCTGCCGCCGGCCTTGGCCTCCTGGAACTCCGGGGACTCGGACAGCCGCGAACGCACGATCAGCGCGGCGACCACGAGGACGGCACTCACCAGGAACGGGGTCCGCCACTGCCAACTCCCCTCCAGCGTGGCGCTCCAGGCGAACACACCACTGGCCAGGGCGATGCCGAGCGGGTTGCCCGACTGGGGTATCGCGGCGAACATGCCGCGCCGGTGCCAGGGCGCGTGCTCGTACGCCATGGTGATCGCCCCGCCCCATTCGGCGCCGAACGCGAGGCCCTGGATCATGCGGATCACGGTCAGCAGGATCGGGGCGAGCGCGCCCACCTGCCCGTACGTGGGGAGCGCCCCGATGAGGAAGGTGGCCGCACCCATCACGATCATCGCCGCGACGAGGACGGGCTTGCGGCCGAACCTGTCGGCGAAGTAGCCGCCGACGGCGCCACCGAGCGGGCGCATGACGAAGCCGACCGCGAGCGTGGCGAAAGAGAGCAGCGTGCCGACGAAGCGGTCGCTTTCGGGGAAGAAGACGGCGCCGAAGTAGAGGGCGGACGCGGTGCCGTAGGCGATGAAGTCGTAGTTCTCGACGCTGGTGCCGAAGGCGGCGGCGACGGCGGTTTTGACGCGGTCCTTGGAGCCGAGCACGCTCGGCTGTCCGGCGGGGGTGCGGGTGGACATGGGGATCTCCTGCGGGTTCGGGGCACGTGCGGGTACGCCGAGGGGACGCGCGGCGCGGTGTGTGCGCGGGCGCGGGGAGGGAGGGGCGTCGGTGCGAGCGGAGAAGGAGAGGGTGTTGCAGCGGGGTGGGTGTGTCAGGCGGTCGTGGTCGTCAGGTCGTCGAGGGCATTGAGCTTCGCGACGCGGCGGCGGGTGTCCGCGTCGTCGTCGAAGGTGGCGTCCAGGAACTCGCGGACGATGTCGGGCACGAGCGCGTGCGGGACGAGCCAGGCACCCATGGCGATGGCGTTGGCGTCGTCGTGCTCGACGGACTGGTGGGCGGAGTACGGCTCGTGGGCGAGGCCGCAGCGGATGCCGGGGAGCTTGTTGGCCGCCATGACGGCGCCCTGCCCGGTGCCGCACACGAGCACGGCGCGTTCGGCGGCACCGGAGAGCACGGGCTCGCAGGTGTCACGGGTGATGTCGGGGAAGTCGACGGGTTCGCTGCCGTGCGTGCCGCAGTCCACGACCTCGTGGCCGAGCGCCTCGATGGCCTGCCGGACGGTGTCCTTGAGTGCGAAACCGGCGTGGTCCGCGCCGAGGGCGACCCTCATGTGTTGTCCTGCCTTTCGGGATTCCTTGTGCACAACTGCCGTACGGGCGCTCACCGTTGGGGCTTGGGCGACCGGTCGACGAAGGTCGTGGGGACGCGCTGACCGGTGGCCGCGCGCCCGGCGATGAGGTCCACGACCCCGCGCACGCCGAGCCGGCCGATCTCGGCGGCGTCCTGACGGACCGCGCTGACGGGCGGCGAGGCGAACTCGAACCAGTCGAGGTCGTCGACGGACACCACCTCGATGCGGGCCGCCTGTTCGGTGCCGAGCCGCTCGCGCAGCGCACGTACGGCGCCGAGCGTGGTCGGGCCGTTCGCGCCGAAGACGGCGGTGAACGGGACGCCGCGGTCGAGGATCCGGTGCATCGCCTTGGCGGCCCCTTCGGCGAGGAAGTCGCCGGCGTCCAGGAGTGCGTCGTCGGTGCTGATGCCGTGCCGCTCGCGGCCCGCGAGGTAGGCGGCGCGTCGTTCGGCGCCGGTGGAGATGGTGTCGGGGCCGCCGACGAAGGCGACGTCGCGATGCCCGCGCCGCCGCAGCCAGTCGAGCACCTGCCCGACGCCCTGGGCGTTGTCCGTCCCGTACATCGGCGCGTCGATGCCGTCGATGGTGCGGTTGAGGAAGACGAGCGGGAGGCCGGAGGCGAAGGTGGCTGCGAGCTGCGGCGAGACGGTGCTCTGCGGCGCGAACAGCAGTCCGTCGATGCGCTGCGAGGCGAAGGTCTGGAGGTAGGCGTCGGCCTGGTCGGCGTCCTCGTTGGCGTTGGCCAGCAGCACGGTGTAGCCGTGCCGGCGGGCCTCCTGCTCGGCGGCGTGCGCCAGTTCGGAGAAGAACGGGTTGCGGATGTCCGAGACGAGCAGCCCCAGCACGTCGGTCCGTGCACGGCGCAGCGCGCGGGCGGGCCCGTTGGCGACGTAGCCCAACTCGGCGGCGGCCGCGAGCACCCGCCGCCGCGAGTCGGCCGAGGTCTGGCTGCTCCCGCTGAGCACGCGCGACGCCGTCCCGAGCGCGACTCCGGCGCGCGCGGCGACGTCCTTGATGGTGGCCATCCGTGGCTCCACTTCCTCGTGGATTTCATGGAAACGTTTCCATGAAGTGGATGACTTCAAGATTGCATACGGGCCGGTCCGCGGGCAAGGGTTCGACGGAGGCGCCGCTCGCGGGCGGGGCCGTCGGGGTGCCACGGTTCGCGCCACTCGCGCGACGTGTGCCTTTACCGTGCCCGCACCCGGAGAGCATCCTGATCTTTCGTGCCGCCGCGCGCGGCCGTCCGCGCCGCCTACGAAGGGTCGATTCCAGTGGAGGGGCAACTCCGACAGGTCGAGGCCGTGCTGTTCGACACCTTCGGCACGGTCGTCGACTGGCGGACCGGGGTCGCGGCCGCCGTCGACGACTTCGCCGCACGTCACGGGCTGGCGCTCGACGGGACGGCGTTCGCCATGCGCTGGCGGGAGCTCTACCAGCCGGCGATGGAACCCGTACGCACCGGCGAACGGGACTTCACCCCGCTCGACGTCCTCCACGCGGAGAACCTGCGGATCGTGCTCGCCGAGCACGGAGTTGACCCCGCCGCCTTCGACGAGGTCGGGCTGAGGTGGCTCAACGAGGCGTGGCACCGGCTGCCCGCCTGGCCGGATTCGGCACCTGGCCTGGCGCAACTCGCCCGCGGCGTCACGGTCGGAGCACTGTCCAACGGCAACCTCGCGCTCCTGACCCGCCTGGCCAAACACGCGGGCCTCCCCTGGGACGTGATCGTCGCCTCCGACGTCACCCGCGCGTACAAACCGCAGCGAGAGGCCTACGAGCGGGCGGCCTCGTTCCTCGGGCTCCGTCCGGAACAGGTCATGCTCGCCGCGGCACACAACGAAGACCTGCGGGCCGCTCGGGACGCGGGCCTTCGGACCGCGTTCATCGCGCGGCCCACCGAGTACGGGCCCGCGCAGGCGAAGGACCTGGCACCCGACGGGGACTGGGACCTGGTGGCGGGAGATCTGGTCCAGTTGGCGACGCTCATGGGTGACCGGCCCTGGACCGCGGACCGGCACCTCGCGCCGCCTGCGGGGTGAACTTCGGTTCCACGGCAACCGCACGGAGCCAGCTCGTAGGATGCCGGGGTGCCAAGACCGATACCGACCGGGCGTCGCGCCTGGATTGCCACATGGGCGGGGGTGTGCGCGGCCGGGCTCGCCGCCACCTGCGCGTTGAACACCTCCTCGAAGCCCGACCCGCAGCCCGAGGAGCCGGTCAGTGCCCGGTGCGCCGAGCTGATCGCCTCCGTCGAGAAGCAGTTGGCCAAGGACGAAGGGGACGGGAAGCGGGACGGAGTGGTGGCCTTCTCGCACATGTGGAGCGCCGATGAGGACGATTGCCACGATGCGCTCAGCGATCACTTCGGCGGTGACTGGTGACGCGCGCCGTGTGGCTTGTCGGCTTCGCCGTGCTGGTCGCTGTCGCTGCCGGGTTGACCATCACCATGGCCGCGACATCGGAACCGGAGCCGCACCCCACGCCCTCCCGCGTGTACTCCTCCTGTCTCGCGGCCGACACCCGGCCACTGGCCGAGGGCGAGAACCCGTGCGCGGGGAGCTGAACAACTCCCCTTCCTCTCCTACGTGTTGGTACCCGCCTCGTACCGCTTGCCCGCCGCGATCACGGTCTCGACCGACCGCAGCGCGCCCAGATCCGCGAGCGGGTCGCCGTCCACCACCAGGACGTCCGCGCTGTAGCCGGGGGTGAGTTGGCCGGTGGTCTCGTCGAGGCCCAGCGCGAGAGCGGCCTCCGTCGTCGCCATCCCGAGGACGCGGTCGTTGGGCAGGCCCAGGTGCTCGTAGAACGTGAGGGCGGCGGGCAGGCCGTCGAACCCGGCGCGCTGGACGCCCGCGTCGGTGCCCGCGATCAGCCGGGCCCCGGCCTCCGCCATCCGTCGGATCACGTCGAACATGGCCTCGGCGCGTTCTGCGCCGAAGAACTTCGGCAGCATCCGCCAGTTCGGGCTGACCGTGGGGCAGACGTAGATGTTCTGCTGGACGATCTGATCGAGCACGTCCTCGCGGACCTCGAATCCGTCGGCCGTCATCCACGTGCAGTGCTCGATGGTGTCGACGCCCGCCGCGACCGCGGCGGTGATGCCGTCCGCGCCGTGCGCGTGCGCGGCGACCGGCAGTCCCGCGCGGTGCGCCTCGTCGACGAGCGCCGCCAGCTCCTCCTCGGAGAACTGGGACTCCCAGCTCGCGGCCCCACCCTTGGTGAGCCCGCCACCGGTCGCCATCACCTTGATGACCCGGGCGCCGGACTCGGCGTTGCCCCGCACCAGCCGACGGACCTCGTCGGGGCCGCAGGCCTCGCCGCCGAGGAACCAGCAGTGACCGCCGGGCGGAGTGACGGGTGTCGTCGCGGAGGCCACCCGCGGTCCGGCAGCCGAACCCTGTGCGATGTGCTGCGCGAGTCGCACCGCGAGGCCGTTGCGGTCGCCGAGGTCGCGGGCCGTCGTGACGCCGACGGCCAATAGCTGCCGTGCCCGGACCGCCATCTCGGTGAACAGCGCCTCGTCGTCCTGTTCCTGGAGCGTGGACACGGGGTCCGATCCCGCGTCGAAGCAGAGGTGCACGTGGGCGTCGATCAGGCCCGGGAGGACCGTCCCGGCCGGGAAGTCGAGCCGCGGCTCGTCGGGCCGCGCCCGGCGCTCGACCTCTTCGCGCGGGCCGACGGCGGCGAGAACGCCCTCGCGTACGAGGACCGCCCCGTCGGCGACGACGTGACGATCAGGTCCGGCCAGGACACGCGCGGCGGTGATCAACATGAATCGCGGCTCTCTCTCGCATGCGAAGAACGACGGCTGTCGCCATGCAGGACATCAGAAAGAGCGGGCAGTTCCTGGTTGTACGCGCCAATTCGGCCCCCTCCCCCACCGTGTCGTCGTCATCCCGCCAGACAGCAGTCTCCGCACTTGCCGCCGTTCGGGGCCCGGTAGAAGAGACAGCAGCTGCGGCGGCGGAACGTCGGCCCCGGGCCGGTGATCCGGCCCGTTCCCCGCAGCCTGCCCGTCTCCAGCAACTCGCCTGTCAGACCCGTGAGTTCGGGACGCAGGTCCGGCCGGATCCGCAGCAGTTGCGCCGCCGATCCGACGAGCGCCGAGGCGGAGTTGCCCGCCAGCAGGCGCGGCGCCACCTTGATGGTGAGGCCGCTCTCGACCTGCTCCAGCACCTGGTCGACCTCCGCGTACACCGCGTCGGCGAGTGCCGGGGGCTCCGGTGCGCGGTGTCCCTCGGGTCCGGGCAGGCGGAGGGCCGAGCCCTCCCCCGACCACTCCACCGTGCTCATGGTCGGCACGATCCCGTGGACGAGCGCGCAGGCGAGGACCGGTGACCACAGGCGTGCCGCGAGGCCCAAGTGGGCGATGGAGGCGCCGATACGGGGTTCGGCGGCGGTGTCGTAGTGGTCGTTGACGGCCTGGGCGCGTTCGGCGAGGCCGGCGAGCACGAGCGGTGTGCCGGCCGGTTGTCTCGCCGGCGTCGTGTCGAGGGCGAAGAAGCCGCCGAGCCGTGCTGCCACGTCGTCCAGCGCCCCGGCGACCTGTTCCGACGGCACCGCGGTCATGAGATCGAGGCCCGGCGCGGCGGCTTGATCACGTAGAACTCCAGGATCTCCGGGCACGGTGCCACTCCCGGTCCGCCGGCCCGCACCCACTCCGCGATGTCCTCGGTGGCGTCACGGTCGTTGACCAGGCCGAGCCACACCGGCCGCGCTCCGGCCGCACGCCCGGCGGCGGAGGGCTGTACGACGATGACGTTGGCCTGTTCGCAGACGTCGAGGCACTCGGAGATCCGCAGCGGGGCGATCTCCCGCAACCGCGCCGTCTGTGCCGCGTGGTCGCCGCTGACCTTGACGGTGCCGCAGCAGCAGTCGCGGCACACGACCAGGCGGCACGGAACCGCCCGGCCCGCCGCGGGTGCCGGCACTTCGGCGCGTCGTCGTCGGGGCATGGAGCATCCTCCCTCTGGCCGGGGAGTTCCGCCCCGGATCGCTTCGAGGGGGCGACGACGTGAGTCTCCTGGCTCTCGGGTCCGTGCTCGTCCCGGCCTTCCCGCCCTCGCGGGGCAGTGGCCTCCCGGGATCCGCTCGCCGATCACAGTGGCGGTACCGCACCGGATTCGCACCGGTTTCCTCGGGCCGCCGTCGCCCGTGTTCCCGGCCATCATGCCATCCGGCCCCGCCCCTGATGTCGGCAACTCCGGCACCAGGGGCGGGGCACCCACCGGTCTACATCAGGCGACGGGCGCGTCCGTGCGCCTGCCCCGCCTGTACGCGATCTCGCCGAGCACGATGTCGCAGAGCATGAACGCCGCGAGCGGCAGGCCGAGCAGCGGCACGAAGTAGCCCAGCACGGCGATCACCACCATCGCCGGCACCACGACGTACGGCGGCACCTGCTGCCAGGCCCCGCGCGGAACCGGCCGCCCGAAGGCGGAACCGCGCCCGCGCTGCCACCACATCCGGTACCCCCACACGATGAGGAGCACCACCGCCAGGGCGAGAGCGGCGAGGGCGATCTGGTTCACGAGCCCGAACAGGTTGCCGGTGTGCAGGTCGATGCCCCAGCGGGACAGCTTGGCGAGCACCGGATAATCGGCGAACCGCACCACGTCCGTGACCTGACCGCTCGCCGGGTCGACCGCGACGGCGTCCTGCTTCTCCGGCCAACTCCGCTGGATCTGCTGCACGGTGTACGCCGAGGAGGTGTCGGCGGGCGGGACGATCTCCACCGGGTTCGAGAGGCCTTCGGCGCGGGCCGCCTCCAGCACCGCGTTCAGGCCGACGCCGCCGTCACCTGCCGGGGCACCCGATCCGCCCATGCCGTGCCCTGCGTGTTCACCACCGGAGGCCGGGGCCGCGGACGCGGAGACCGTCGGTGTGGTCTGGCCGAGCGCGGCACGCAGATCGGTGATGCTCGCGCCCGCGTACGTCGACCAGGTCAGGCCCGTCGCCGACAGGAAGAAGAGTCCGAGCGCCGCCCAGACACCCACCGACCCGTGCAGCGACAGGGTGCGCCTGCGGCCGGTCGTCCCGCGGATTGCCCGACGGGAGCGGCGCCGACCGAACCAGAGGACGAGGCCGCCGCCCGCGATCACCCACATCCAGCTGGCCGCGAACTCGCTGTAGAGACGGCCCACTTGGCCGAGGTGCAGGTCGCGGTGGAGCTCGTCGATCCAGGTGCGCAGGGGCAGCGCGCCGGTCGACCCGTACTGTTCCAGGGCGCCGCGGACCTCTCCGTTGTACGGGTCCACGAACACCGCGAGCGTGTGGTCGGCGTCGACGCCCGCGACGCCGGAGAGCATGACGCGTGTCGTCGCGCCCGCCTCGGGCGAGGGCCGCACGGCGCTGATGTCTCCGTCCGGATGGGCCTTGCGGGCGGCGGCGACCTGTTCGGCGATGGGCAGCTCGGACGTGCCCACGGGGACGTTCAACTCATGGGCGTACACGAGCTTCTCGGCCTGGAACGAGCCCGCGTAGAGCAGGCCCGTGACCGCGGCGACGAACAGGAACGGGGCGACGAACACCCCGGCGTAGAAGTGCAGTCGAAGCACCAGCGGGCGAAGTGACGCCCACGCCGACCGGTCGGCGGGCGGCGCGTGCCGGCCTTCTTCTGCCGGGCGGGAGTCAGAGGTGTCTGACGTCTCGGAGGTGAGGGACAACGTGGTCCTCCAGGTTCGGGCAGCACGGAGTCCGGGCGCGGGCCGCTCCGCGGCGGCCCTGGACACATCCGGATCCGGTGCGTTGCAAGGGGACTCGGCCGCGCGGGCCCGCTCCGGGCGTGCGCACGGCCGGCGCCCGAGGGTGCGGCGCAGCCTCGGGTGAACCGGCTGTCGTCAGGCGACAGCGTTCCCTGCGGGTGGGCCCCTGGAGGTGATGGGGTCCGCGAGGAGCAGCTCGCGCGGCGTGCGGTCGCGCCGGGTCCTGCGGACGTGGATACGCGGGCGGTGCGGCGGAGCCGGAATCCGGAACAGGAGCCTCAGAGGAGCCACGATCCGGCCGACGACGCACCTCGCGAGGCGGAACGCGGCCTGCTCGCCGTACGCCAGCCAGAGCCCGCTCAGCACGGCGGCCAGCAGGTGGGCCAGGAGCATGCCGGTGGGAGACATGCCGCCCATGTCATGACCGGCATGGGCCATGTCGTGCATGCCGCCCGCGGGGGCCGTCGGGTCCATGCCGCCCATCGCGTCGGCCGGCAGGGAGCCCATGGGCATGTCGCCCCCGGGCTTCATGGACCCCATTGACGCCATGGGCGCGCGGCACAACACATGGTCCAGCCACTGCCCGGCGACGGAACCGCCCGGCGCGGCCGGGTGCGCGATGACCTGCGCCCACGAGAAGAAGAGGTGCAGCGTCGCCTGCGCGGCCACCGCCAGGCCCACGACCGGCAGGACTCCGCGCTCACGGCCTGCGGTCACACACACCGCTCCACCGGTGGCCGCGAATCCGGCGGCCCATGCCCACCACGGCACGGTGTCACCGGACATGAGCGTGTGCGCGAGCGCCGTGAGCAGCACGCAGACGGCCGCGAACAGCGCGGCCCGTCCAGCGCGAGCGTCCCGGCGTGTGGTCATGTCCGACCCATCTTGGCATCCGCACCCCCGTGCGCACCGGCAGGTTCACAACCCGGTATGCGCACCGTAACGGCAGCGTAGGATCGCGGGGTCATCGCCGCGACGGGAGACAGGAAGCCGGTGCGAATCCGGCACGGTCCCGCCACTGTGACCGGGCAGCGCGCGTCACCGCGCCCCGGGAGTCAGGTCACTGGCCCGTCGCGGGCTCATTCCGAGGAGCGCGGACTCCGTAGGAGGCTTCACGTGTACGACGGTCCTTGCCGTCCCCATGCCCTTCCCCTCTCCCGTGTACGACGACGCCCCGTCGTGCGTGTCGCGGCCATCCTCGCCGCGCTGTCGGCGACGCTGCTCACCGCGGGCTGCGGCCCGTCCCGATCCGACCACGCGGGCGACACCGGCCGGCAGTCGTCGACCGCCAAGGGTTTCCCCGTCACCATCGACAACTGCGGCGTCACGACGACGTACGACAGGCCCCCGTCCCGCGTGGTGAGCATCCATCAGCACCCCGCCGAACTCCTGCTCTCCCTCGGCCTGAAGGACCGCATGGTCGGCACGGCGTTCCCCGACTCCGCCGTCCTGCCGAGACTGCGCGAGGACTACGCGTCGGTGCCGGAGCTCGCCGCGAAGGCGCCCTCGTTCGAAAAGGTCCTCGAAGCCGAACCCGACTTCGTCTACGGCGGCTACTCCAGCGCGTTCGACGAGAAGGAGGGCCGCTCGCGCACGGCGTTCGCCGACGCGGGCATCGACACGTACCTCAATCGCGAGTACTGCGGCGAGAAGAACGTGACCATGCGGGACACCTACGCCGAGATACGCACCATCGGCAAGATCTTCGGGGTCTCCGACCGCGCCGACGCGCTCGTCTCCGACCTGCGCCGACGGGTCGGGAAGGCGAGCGCCGCCGTCCGGGACAGGCCCGACGTCCCCGTGTTCGTGTACGACAGCGGCGACAAGTCCGCCTTCACCGCGGGCGGCAAGGGACTGGGCACGCAGCTGATCCACCGGGCGGGCGGCCGCAATGTGTTCGCCGATCTCGACGATGTGTTCGGCGATGTCTCGTGGGAACAGGTCGTCGACCGCAAGCCCGAGGTGATCGCGATCTACGACTACGCGGGCGACAAGAGCGTCGAGCAGAACAAGCGGTACCTCCTCGCGCAGCCCGCGCTCGCCGACGTACCCGCCATCAAGCACAAGCGGTTCGTGGTGCTGCCGTTGACCGCGACGCTGGTCGGGGTCCGGTCGGCGTACGCGGTGGAGGGTCTTGCGCGCGGACTGCACCCGGAGAGCTTCAAGTGACGGCGCCCGCGGTGGCCGACAAGCAGAGGTCGGCCGGGGTGCGGGAGCGGCACATCGGCCAGGGGGCACGGCTCACCGCCACGCTGGTCGTGCTCGCCGCGCTGCTCCTCGTCTCGCTCACGGCCGGACTCGCCATCGGCTCGGTACGTGTGCCGCCCGGTCAGGTGTGGGGCATCGTGACGCACGCGCTGGGCGCCGACTGGTGGGGGGCCGCGGACTGGTCGCGGGCGCGGGAGACGATCGTGCTCGACGTGCGGGCACCACGTGTCCTGCTCGGGGCCATGACCGGCGCAGGACTCGCGGTCGTCGGCACGGCCTTGCAGGCCCTGGTGCGCAATCCGCTCGCCGAGCCGTACCTCCTCGGTGTCTCGTCCGGTGCCTCGCTCGGCGCGGTCGCGGTCCTCGTGTTCGGGGTCGGTGTGTTCGGCGCGATGTCCCTGTCGGCGGCGGCGTTCGCGGGCGCGCTCGGCGCCCTCGTCCTCGTCTACGCCACCGCGCGCACCGGCGGCAGCATCACGTCCGGCCGCCTGATCCTGTCGGGTGTGGCGGTCGCGTCGATCCTCAGCGCACTGCTCAACCTGCTGCTGCTGACCACGGATCGCGGCAACGAGGCACGTACGGTCCTCGCCTGGACGCTCGGCGGCCTGGGCGGGGTGTCCTGGAACTCGCTGTGGCTGCCGGGACTCGGCCTGCTCCTCGGGATCGGTGTGCTCATGGTGCAGGCGCCGAATCTGAACCTGCTGCTGGCGGGCGAGGAGGCCGCCACGACGATGGGCCTGGACGTGGCCCGCTTCCGCGCCCGGATGTTCGTGCTGGTCTCGCTCGTCACGGGTGTGCTGGTCGCGGCGGCCGGGCCGATCGGCTTCGTCGGCCTGATGCTGCCGCACATCGTGCGCCTGCTCGTCGGCGGCGACCACCGGCGGGTACTGCCGACGGCCTCCCTGGGCGGTGCCGTGTTCCTCGTCTGGGCGGACATCGCGGCGCGCACGGTCGCCGCGCCGATGGAGATCCCGGTCGGTGTGCTCACGGCGCTGTGCGGCGGCCCGTTCTTCCTGTGGCTGATGCGACGGGACGCGCGGCGCCGGAACACGGGAGGTGTCGGATGACGAAGCCCGCCGACCTCCATGTCGAGAACCTCACGCTCACGGCGGGCGCACGACGACTGGTCGACGAGGTCTCGCTGACCGCCCGCCCGGGCGAGACCATCGGCCTCGTCGGCCCCAACGGCAGCGGCAAGTCCACGCTGCTGCGGGCCGTCTACCGCGTGCTGCGCCCGGACGCGGGGACGGTGCGCGTGGACGGCGCCGACGCGTGGTCGCTGCCGGTGCGCCGACTGGCCCGCACGGTGGCCGCCGCCGTGCAGGACGCGGGGGCCGACGTGGAACTCACGGTGAGCGAGGTGGTCGCGATGGGCCGCGCCCCGCACAAGCGGCTACTGGCGGGCGACACGGCGGAGGACGCCGCCCTGATCGAGGCGTCGCTGACCTCCGTGGATGCCGCCGACCTCGCCGACCGGCCCTTCGCCCACCTCTCCGGCGGCGAACGCCAGCGCGTGCTCATCGCCCGCGCCCTGGCCCAGCAACCGTCCCTCCTGGTCCTCGACGAGCCCACCAACCACCTCGACATCCGGCACCAGTTGGAGATCCTGTCGGCCCTGCGCCGCCTGCCCGCGACGGTCCTGGTCGCCCTCCACGACCTCAACCTGGCGGCCCACTACTGCGACCGCCTGTACGTCCTGCGGGGAGGGTCGGTCGTCGCGTCGGGCCCACCGGAGGAGGTGCTCACCCCGCGGCTCCTCTCCGAGGTCTACGAGGTGAACGCCGAGGTCGCCGTGCATCCGCGCACGCGGCGGCCACAGGTGACGTATCTGCCGGAGGAGGAGGGGAGCTTCCCATAGCTTCCGCTACGGCGGCCCGTGCGATGCGGGAATCCGGGCGGCTGCCGATGGCGTTGGATCAATGGCCGCCAGCATCCCCTGCCTCCTCCACTACCTCCGCTTCCTCCGGGAGACATCTCATGACCGAGCCCACGTCCGTGCCAGAGATCGATGCCCTCGTGTTCGACGTGCTGGGCACGCTCGTCGACGAGCCCGCCGGGATCCGCTCCGGAATTCGCCAACTCGTGCCGGACCTGGACGACTTCAGCGTCGAGAAGCTTCTCGCGCTGTGGCAGCAGCACGTCGAGCGTGAGCAGCAGCGCGTACTCGACGATGGCCGGGCCTACGCCGCAAGCGACGTCATCGACCTGGAGGCCGCGCGGCTCGTCGCCGATGCCGCGGGGGTCGGGGATCCGGGCGCCGTAACGGAGTTGGCCCTGGCGGGACGCAGGCTTCCGCCGTGGCCGGACACGGTGGCGGGGCTGGCCCGGCTCGGCGAGCGGTACCCGTTGATCGGGCTGTCCAACGCGAGCCGGACGGCGCTGCTCGGCCTCAACGCCCACGCCGGGCTGCGCTGGCACCAGGCCCTGTCCGCCGAGGACGCCCGGGCGTACAAGCCGGACCCGGCGGTCTACCGGCTGGCCGTCGACGTGTCCGGACGGCCGCCGGAGCGGCTCCTGATGGTCGCCGCCCACGCCTGGGACCTGCGCGCGGCCCAGGCCGTGGGTCTGCGTACGGCCTATGTCGCCCGACCTGTCGGCGACCCGCCCGCCGCCTCCGACCGGTTCGACTTCTACGTCGACGGACTGGCGGACCTCGCAGTGCGGATCGGGGCGTGAAAGGGAGGGTCGCCTCAGGCGTGCGGCAAGAAGTCGGCGATCTCCGCCGCCACCGCGTCGGGGACGAGTGAGGGCGCGAAATGCATCTGCCCGGGGAACGTCGTGTACGTGACCTTGGGCAGCGCGGCCGCGAGGCGGTCGAGGGTCGACGGCATCGGGTCCCAGGTGTCGGCGCCCCGCATCAGCAGGGTCGGGGCGGTGACGCCGGACCAGCGCTCCACGTCCGCCGAGTCGGCGATCAGCGATTCGAGGTCGCGGCACCAGCCCCGCGCCTCCTCGGGGTCGCTCTCGCCGGGCTCACCGGAATCCATCAGGTCCAAGAGCGCCGCCGGGACGCGGGCCACCTTCTCCGCCAGCAGCCGGTCGGCGCGCCGCCGGTCGCCCTTCGCGGTCAGTTCCTTGAACTCCTCCAGTACGGGGGCCAGTTCGGCGCCCACCGCGTACAGCGGCGGCTCCCACAGCACCAGTGAGCGCACCGGCAGACCGGCCGCCGCCGCGTGCAGGGCGACGTTCGCGCCGTAGGACATGCCGGCCAGGTGCACGGGGCGGCCGATCGTGGCGATGAGTGACCCGAGATCCGCCACCTCGTCGGCGAAGCGCTTGGGCGAGCGGGCCGGCCCGCTCGGGGCGTAGCCGCGGCGCGCGGGCAGCCACAGCTCGTAGCGGTCGGCGAGGCGTTCGGCCACCGGCTGCCAGGAGTGCAGCCCACCGCCTGACGGGGGAACCATGAGCACCGGTGGGCCGGAGCCGAACGTACGGTAGGCGATGGCCGTCCCGTCGGTGGACTCGACTGATGTGACACGCCCGAGGACGGACTCGGGTGACTCGGACTCGCTCGGCATGCCCGGACCCTCGCACGCCGCGCCGGAACCGGGCCACCCAATTTCGCGCCTCTCGTGGGTGACACTGAACCGACCATACGCAGGAGAGAGGTTGGATCATGACACACACGGTTGTTGTCGCAGGCCTTGACGGAATCCGGGACGACCTGGCCGACCTCTACCGGGACCTTCACGAGCACCCGGAATTGTCACTCCAAGAGACCCGGTCGGCCGGCCTGCTCGCGCGGCGGCTGCGGGCCGCCGGTGTCGACGAGGTCGTCGAAGGTGTCGGCACGACCGGCGTGGTCGGTGTGGTGCGCAACGGCGAAGGACCTGTCGTCATGCTGCGCGCCGACTTCGACGCGCTGCCGGTGGAGGAGAAGACCGGGCTGCCCTACGCCAGCGTCGCCCGCGCGGTGGACCACGAGGGCAAGGACGTGCCCGTGATGCACGCGTGCGGGCACGACATGCACGCGGCCTGCCTGGTCGGGGCGGCGACCCTGCTGGCCGGGGCGCGCGAGCAGTGGCGGGGCACGCTGCTGCTGGTGTTCCAGCCCGCGGAGGAACTCGGGTGCGGGGCCCGCGGCATGGTGGACGACGGGCTGTTCGAGCGCTTCCCCACTCCGGAGGTCGTGCTGGGCCAGCATGTGGGGCCGCTGCCCGCCGGGTTCATCGGCCACGGCAGCGGCCCGGTGATGGCCGCATCGGACTCCCTCGATGTCACCCTGCACGGTCGCGGCGGGCACGGCTCACGGCCCGAGGCCGCCATCGACCCGGTACTGATGGCCGCCCATGTGGTGACCCGGCTGCAAGGTGTCGTCGCCCGTGAGGTGCCACCGTCCGAGACGGCGGTCGTGACGGTGGGCCGTATGCAGGCCGGCACCAAGGACAACATCATTCCCGACGACGCCGAGCTGGGCATCAATATCCGCTCCACGACGGCCGCCACCCGCGACCTGCTGCGGTCGGCGACCGAACGCGTCGTCCGCGCCGAGGCCGCGGCGGGCGGTGCCACGCGCGATCCCGAACTGACGTGGACCGGGAGCGTTCCCGCCCTGGTCAGCGACCCGGACGCCACCGCCACCACGCTGGCCGCGTTCGCCGGGCACTTCGGAGAGCAGCGCATCATTCCCATGCCGCCGGTCAACGCCAGTGAGGACGTGGGCGTGTTCGGCGATGCGATCGGGGTGCCGACCGTCTTCTGGTTCTGGGGCGGCCTCGACACCGACACCGTCCTGGCCGCACTGGGGGCCGGCAAGCTCGACGACCTGCCGGCCAACCACTCCCCGCACTTCGCCCCGGAGATCGAGCCGACGCTGAGCACGGGTGTGGAGGCGCTCACGGTCGCGGCGCTCACCTGGCTGGGCACACCGTGACATGTGCGCCTTGGCAGTACGCCCCCGTGGTACGCCCCAGCAGTACGCCTCAGTAGTAGCCCTTCGACCCGTCGATCAGCTCCCGCACGATGTCCGCGTGGCCCGCGTGCCGGCCGGTCTCCTCGATGAGGTGGATCAGCATCCAGCGCAGATCGACCTTGCCGGCGCCGTACTTGGGGTGTCGGCCGGTGTCGTCGAGGGAGGCCGCGGCCACGATCTCGTTGCTGCGGGCGCACTGGGACTCGTAGTCGATCAGCAGTTGTTCGAGGGGGATGCCTTCGGTGCGCCAGTCGGCGTCCTCGTCGTCCGACTCGTCGAAGGACGGGTTCACCGTCTCGTCGCCGCCGAGGAACAGCACTTCCAGCCAGGAGTGTTCAACCCAGCGCATGTGGCTGACGAGTCCGGCCATCGTCATCGCCGGGGAGGTCGGGACGACGCTGCGGCGCGCGTCCTCGTCGCTCAGTCCTTCGCACTTCCATCGCAGGATCTGGCGCTGGAGGTCCAGCCATCCGATGAGTGCCGTGCGCTCGTCGGCCTGGAACGGTGGGCGTTCAAGTGAAGGGGCCATGCGCAGCGACGCTAGCGTGCCCGCTTCCCCGATGTCCGCAGGTTTTCGGCCGACGCGATCGAAGCCGACGTGCGTGTAACACGCATCGGACTTTCGGCGCTGTCACCAAGAGGGGCTCCTCGGCAGTCGGCGGCCGAGGAGCCTCTCTTCCGCCGCGCGGTGGTGTACCGCCCACTGCCGCAGCCGCTCCGCGGGCCTCGGCAGCACCACGAACGCCTCGGCCTGGAGGCACGCCCAGCTGATACGGGGCAGGTCACGGGCGGTCGGGTAGACGACGAAGCGGGGCTGCCACTGCGGGTGGAACTTGGCGTTGAAGCGGTACAGCGACTCGATCTGGAACCAGCGCGACAGGAACACGAGCAGTGCGCGCCACCCCTTGAGGACGGGCCCCGCGCCGATCCGCTCGCCGCGCGCCAACGCCGCCCGGAACACCGCGAAGTTGAGCGAGACACGGGCGATGCCGAGACCGGGCGCGGCGCGCAGCGCGGCGACGATGAGGAGTTCGTTGAGGCCGGGTTCGGCGGTGCGGTCGCGGCGCATCAGGTCGAGGGAGAGGCCGTCCTCGCCCCAGGGCACGAAGTGCAGCAGCGCGCGGACGTGCCGGCTGCCGTCGGCGTCCTCCTGGTGGGCGGTGACGACGACGCAGTCGCTGTCGTCCGGGTCACCGAACCGGCCGAGGGCCATGGAGAACCCGCGTTCGGTGGCGCTCCCCCGCCAGGCCGCCGCGGCCTCCCGCAGCTGCCGCTTCTCCTCGTCGGCGAGGTCGCGCACGCGGCGCACCCGGCATGAATAGCCGCTGCGCTCAATGCGGTTGACCATCTGGCGCACGTTGCGCATGGCGCGGCCCGAGAGGCTGAAGTCGGCGGTGTCGACGATCGCCTCGTCCCCGAGTTCCAGGGCCTTCAGGCCGCCTTCGCGCGTCCAGATCTGGGCGCCGAGTTCGCTGCATCCCATGACGGCGGGCGTCCAGGCGTGCCGCGCGCACCGGTCGAGGAACTCCTTGATGGCTCCCGGCCAGGCCTCCGGGTCACCGAGGGGGTCGCCGCCGACGACCGCGACCCCGGAGACGATGCGGTAGGCGACGGCCGCCTTCCCCGTGGCCGAGAACAGGACGGCCTTGTCGCCGCGGAGCGCGAAGTAGCCGAGCGAGTCACGTCGCCCCTCCCGGCCCAGCAGGGCGCGCACCCGCGCTTCGCTGTCGTCCGGTGCGAGCCGGACGGGGCGCAGCGCCAGGTAGACCGTGGTCGAGGCGGTGAGCAGTCCGAGGGCGAGCAGCGACATGTTCACGGCGTCGCCGATCCGGTCGCTGTCGTACGTCAACGGGCCCGCCATGCCCACGAGTCCGTACGCGACCTGTTTGATCCGGTCGACGAAGGAGATGCCCTGGCCGGCCTCGTGGTCGGCGCGCACCCCGACGATGAGGAGCCCGAGGCCGACGCTGATGGTGCCGAGCAGCAGCAGGTTCCCCAGGGCGCGGGCCCTGCCGCGTGGATCGCTCAGGGCCCGGAACTCGCCCCGCAGCAGGACGAGTCCGGCGCACAGCAGCGCGGACACGGCGGCCGCGACGAACGCGTGGTGGCGCAGGCCCTGTACGAGCGCGCTCACGGCGAGGAGCGCGACGGCCGCCTCCCAGGCACGCCGTTTGCCGCGCCGCAGGCCGCGCGCGAGGAGGACGAGGAGGACTCCGGAGACCAGGGCGGCGGCGCGTGCCACGTCCTCGGTGAGGCCGGGAACGTAGGGCGCGAGGCGTTCGATGCGGCTGGCGCGCATGTGCGGGGAGACGGCCGTCGCGATGTCGACGAGCCCGATGAGCAGGCAGGTGTGACCGGCGATGGCGGCGGGGCGTGGCTTCACGGCCGCTGAGCGTAGGGCCGCCGGTCACCAGTGGAGTAAGGGCTGGTGAGGAGAAGGGTAAGAAAGCGCGGCGCCGCCAACCCGGCTCCCCGTCCGGGCCTCTTGTCCGGTGGAGGCTGCCGCGGGGGCGGCACCCGCGCGCCCGCCGCGAGAGCGAGAGGTGGAGGAACCATGGGCCCTGCGAGCCGTGCGCTGGAGTACACGACGGCGCTGCTGGCGCTGGTGTGCGTGGGGGTCACGGTGCGGGCCTGGCCGCGGCTGGCCCGGCGCGGCCCGGTGGCGGTGCTCGGCAGGCTCGGAGCCCTCATGGTGACTCAGCTGGCGCTGCTGGCGACGTGTGCCGTCTCGGTGAACGCGCACTTCGATTTCTACGGCTCCTGGGGCGAGCTGCTCGGCCGGCCGCCCACCACGCCGGCACATGTCGAGGACGCGGGCGGCGGGCTCCACGGGGACGCGTCGCGCGGCGGCCTCGTGCGGACGGCGGGGCCGCAGGGGCTTGACCAGGTGCAGGGGCTGCCCTCGGGGCCGCCCGCGAAGGCGGGGCGGGTCGAGTCGGTGCGCATCGTCGGACGGCGCACGCATGCCGTGAATCCGGCGTTCGTGTATCTGCCGCCGCAGTACTTCCAGCACCAGTACCACCGGCAGCGCTTCCCGGTCGTCGTGGCGATCAGCGGCTATCCGGGCGGCATCATGAACCTCGCCCAATTCCTGCGCGTCCCGCAGACCGCCGCCCGGTTGGAGGCGTCGGGGCGCATGCAGCCGACCGTGGTGGTGATGGTGCGGCCCACCATCGCGCCGCCGCGCGACACCGAGTGCGTGGACGTGCCGGGCGGTCCGCGGGCCGAGACGTTCTTCACCCGGGACCTGCCCGAGGCGGTCGAGTCGGCCTACCGGGTGGGGCACGACCCCAGCGCGTGGGGCGCCCTCGGCTACTCCTCCGGTGGCTCCTGCGCACTCCAACTCGCCCTCCGCGAACCGAAGGTGTATCCGGCGGCGGCCGCGCTGTCCGCCGACTACCGGGTGCGCGAGGACCTGACCACGGGCGGTCTCTTCGGCACCGGTCCCGCCGCGGCGCGCAGGCGGCGGGGGCACGACCTGGTGTGGCGGCTGCGGCATCTGCCGGTGCCGCGGGTGTCGGTCCTGGTCGCGAGTTCCCGGCAGGGCGAGCCGGACTACGGGCCGACGATGACGTTCCTCGAGGCCGTGCGGCCGCCCATGACGTCGGCGCGCATCGTCCTGCCGCGCGGCAGCCACCACTTCACGACCTGGCGGCGGGAGATCGGCCCGGCGATGGAGTGGCTGGGCGGGCAGCTGACGTTCCCGCAGGACACCATCCCCCGCTCGAAGCCGCACGGCTCCGCGCAGGCGGCCGCGCGGGGGCACTGACATCGCCATGGGTGCGGGGCGGGTGGCGGACCGCCGCCGACAAGCCGGACCGCCACCCGCCCCGCGGAGGCTCGCACCACCGGCACGCGGGGGAGGGCGGGCTCGGTGGCGCGAGCGGCTCGAAGAGCGCTACGGCAGCCGGGGCCGCGCGGCGCTCTGGTGGCCGGTGGGGCGACGGCCGCCAAGGGGGACGTCCGGCGGCGCGCCGCGTACCGAACGGACCTTCCTGCGCGCCCAGTTGGCCGCCCGGTCGCTGAACCGCTGCCAGGCCCGGGCGCGCCGGGAGGCCCGCAGGTCCTCGAAGAGGGTGTCGTAGCGGGCCACGACCGGCTCGGGGTCGTAGCGGTGCGCCGACTGGAGGGCGGCCGCGCTCATCTCCTTGCGGCCCGCCTCGTCCTCGATCAGGTCGAGCATCGCCGCGGCGAGCGCCCGCGCGTTCCCGACGGGCACGAGCCGACCGTCCACGCCGTCCGTGATGATCTCGGCGGGCCCCAGCGGCGCGTCCGTGCTCACGACGGGGATGCCGCAGCGCATGGCCTCCACCAGTGTCATCCCGAACGACTCCGCGTCGGATGCGCTCACGACCAGCGAGGCCCGGGCGAACTCGGGCTCTATCGGTGCGACCGCGCCCATCAGGCGGGCCCGGCCGCCGAGCCCGAGGGCGGCGACCAGCTCGCGCAGCCGCTGCTCCTCTCCCCCGGCGCCGTAGATCCGCAGCTCCCAGCCCGGCGCCCGCCGCGACACCTGGGCGAAGGCCTCCAGGAGCAGGTCGTAGCGCTTGCCCGGCGCGAGCCGGCCCGCCGCCGCGATCACCTTCGACGTGCCGTCCGAGTGCGGGACGGGCACCGACGGCACGATGTTCGGCACGCAGCGGACGGCGACACCGGGCAGCGGCATCCGCTTCCGGTACACCTGCGCGTCCGCCTCCGTCATCGTCACCACCGCGTCGAGCGAGCGGTAGTGCCGGCGCAGCTCGGCCCGCAGCTTCTTGCTGTGCGCGTCGTGGCGCAGGTGCTCCTGCGCGATCCGCAGCGCCCGCTTCGGGCCCCACAGGGACAGGTACACGTTGATGCCCGGACGGGTGCCGATGACGACGTCCGCGTCGCAGTGCTGCTCCAGGTACTCCCGTGCCCGCTGGTCGTGCAGGAGCGTGTACTGCTTGTGGCGCTTCTCGGCGGCCGGGAAGTCCCGCGCAGGGCTGCCGTACGCGGCCAGGCGGGTGTCCTCGCTGTCCGCCCGCGTGTCCACCAGCGGTACGAGGGTGATCCGCGGGTCGACGGCGAAGCGGGGGTTCGCCCGGTGCCGGGACATCGAGACGATCTCCACCTCGTGGCCGCCGTGCTCGACGAGCGCGGCGGCGAGGTTGAGCGTGGTGCGCACCGTTCCGCCTATGGCGTACGCGTTGTGCAGCAGGAACGCGATCTTCATGTGCAATGCCTTCCTCGGCGGGCGCACGGTGTGGGCCCGTACCGTCGCCGACAGCGTGCGGGCCGGGGGTAAGGGACCCCTCGCCCGCCGGTGAGAGGCGGGTAAGAAGGCCTCCGGTCGGCGGTCGAGCGGTCGATCCGGACAGGCCGCGGGGGCAGACTGGGTGATGTGTCGCAACAAGCCGTTTCACCAGCCGCCCGACCGCCCGAGACGCCCGCGCCCACCGTGCTGCTCGCCGAGGACGACCGGGCGATCCGGCACGCGCTGGAGCGCGCCCTGACCCTGGAGGGCTACACCGTCACGGCCGTCTCCGACGGTGTCGAGGCCCTGGCCGCCGCGCACCGGCACCGGCCCGACATCCTCGTCCTGGACGTGATGATGCCGGGCATCGACGGCCTTCAGGTCTGCCGCGTCCTGCGCGCCGAGGGAGACCGCACCCCGATCCTCATGCTCACGGCCCTGGTCGAGACCCCCGACCGGATCGCGGGCCTCGACGCGGGCGCCGACGACTACGTGGCGAAACCCTTCGACGTCGAGGAGGTCTTCGCCCGTCTGCGCGCCCTGCTGCGCCGCACCGCGCCGCCGGCCGACGAGCCCGACGACCACCAGATCACCGCCGCCGACCTGCGCATCGACCCCGCCGCCCGGCGCGCCTGGCGCGGCACCCGCGAGCTCGAACTGACCCGCACCGAGTTCGACCTCCTCGAACTCCTCGCCCGCAACAGCGGCATCGTCCTCGACCACACCACCATCTACGACCGCATCTGGGGCTACGACTTCGGCCCCGGCTCGAAGAACCTCGCGGTGTACGTGGGCTATCTGCGCCGCAAGGTCGACGAGCCCGAGGGACCGCCCCTCATTCACACCGTCCGGGGCGTCGGATACGTCCTGCGGGACACGTGAGATGCGCGATCACCAAGACACCGGGGAGAGAGCCGTGCCGGACGGCAGGCGCCCCAAGCGGTGGCGGGCCCGCAGCCTGCGCACGACGCTCGCCATAGCGTTCGCCCTCGTCGCTGCCGGGGTCACCGCGCTGGTGGGCGTCCTGTCCTACGACTCCGCCGCCCGGCTCGTCCGCGTCGATCAGGAGGCCGTCTTCGACGAGGTCGTGCACGACCTGCGCGTCCAGGTGCGCCAGCAGACCCTCACCCCCGACGACTTCACCTCCGGCGACCCCGACCACGACGGCCCGCGCGACGACCTGACCCGCCCCGTCGGCACCGACGTCCAGGTCCTCGGCCCCGGCGGCACGATGATCGACAAGGGCAGCCCGCCGCTCCCTGTCGACGCCGACGCCCGCCGCATCGCCGACGCGGACACCGCGGGCACCGTCGACGAGGACCACGACGTACCGGTCGGCGGCAACGAGTACCGGATGGCGACGGTGGCCCTCGGCGACGGGCGCGGCGCGGTCCAGGTGGCGCAGGAGTTCAGCGACACCGAGGACCTGCTGCGGGAGCTTCAGAAGCGCACGCTGCTGTTCGCGGCCCTGGTCGTTCTCGCCGCGGGCCTGTTCGGCTGGTGGCTGGCGCGCCGCATCACCTCGCGCCTCGTCCGGCTCGCCGAGACCGCCGAACGCGTGGCGTCGACCGGGCGGCTGGATGTCGCGGTCCCGGTCGCCGGCCGCGACGAGGTGGGCAGCCTCGGCCGTTCCTTCGACCGGATGCTGGGCCGGCTCGCCCGCTCCAAGGACGACCAGCGCCGGCTGGCCCAGGACGCCGGACACGAGCTGCGCACGCCGCTCACCTCGCTGCGCACGAACATCTCGCTGCTTCGCCGCATCGACGAGCTGCCGCCCGCGTCCCGCGCCGAGCTGGTGGCCGACCTCAGCGACGAGTCCCGCGAACTGACCGATCTGGTCAACGAGTTGGTGAACCTCGCGGCGGGCCACCAGGACGACGAATCGCCCGCCGACGTGGCGCTCGCCGAGATCGCCGAGGATGTCGCCGTCCTGGCCCGCCGCCGCACCGGCCGGACGATCACGGTCCGCTCGGACCCGGACACGACGATCACCGGCCGCCCCGCGCAGTTGCAGCGCGCCCTGACCAACCTGGTGGAGAACGCCGCCAAGTTCGACGCCGAAGGCACCGCCCCCATCGAGATCACCGTCACCCGCATCCCGGGCTCCGGGGTCCGCCTGGAGGTCCTCGACCGGGGCCCCGGCCTCGCCGAGGTCGACACGGAGCGCATCTTCGACCGCTTCTACCGGGCTCCGGCCGCCCGCAGCAGCCCCGGCTCGGGGCTCGGGCTGTCCATCGTGCGCGAGGTGGCGGCGGCCCACGGCGGCGTCCCGTTCGCGGCCCGGCGGGACGGCGGCGGCGCGGTGATCGGCTTCACCGCCCGCGAGGCGGTGTCGGACTGAGCCCGCGGGCGCGGGACCGGCTGGCCCGTGCCCGGAGCAGCCCCGCTGGGTGGCGCCCCGTCACACCGCGCCGCCCGGCCGCCAGATCCAGGGCGTCGCGTCGGGTGACATCCCCACGACCGACATGGGGTGCCCGCGCCGGGCCAGCAGTGACGGGACGCCCACGGGGACCGGGCGGTCCGGCGCGGTCAGCGGGGCGGTGTCCCCCGACACTCCGTACTGGATCTGGACGCCACCGTCGTCGGTCAGGCCCAGCAGCACCGGTGTCGCGCTTGCGGTGCGGGCCGCGCCGAGCGCCCCGTAGCCGATGAAGTGCGGCTGGAGGACGCCGATTTCGCTGCGGGCGGCGTCGTAGGCGAGCGGTGCGGGAGCGGCCGGGGTGCGGTAGATCAGCGTGATGCGGCCGTCCGGGCCGAGGACGGCGGCGGGCGGCCCGTCCGGGGCGGGCAGGGCCGTCGGCGGGCGGAGGGCGATCGGGCCGCCGACACGGTCCTGGGCCCAGTGGTGCACGGTGTCGTGGCCCGCGGCGTAGACGTGGACGCGTCCCGCCCGGTCGAGGATCACGGTCAGTCCGTCCTGGACCTGCCGCCCGCCCAACTGCCGCCAGGGCCCCCACACACCGGAGGGCTCGCGGGTGCGCGTGGCCAGGCCCTGCGCGGCGGTGCGGGCGAAGAGGTGGATGCGGCGGTCCGGGGCGGCCACGGCCACCGGGCAGCCGACCCGGCGTGCCCGCTCGGAGCCGAGGTCAGGTGTACCGAGAGGGAGCCACGGGGCGAACGGGCCGCCCGCGCGGGGTTGTTCGAGGACGACGATCTCCCGGGTGTCGGCGCGGCCCTGGCCCTCCAGCGCGGAGAAGCGCAGCGCGAACACGGTGTGCCGGCCTTCGGCATCGGTCACGACGGACAGGACCGGCGCCAGCGGTCCGCCGCCGAGGTTGACCGGGGCGCCGAAGCGTCCGCCGCCGGGTACGGTCTCGCGCCAGCGGACGGCCTGGGTGCCCAGCACGCCGTAGGCGACGATCCGGCCGGTGCGGTCGACGGTGGGCGCGGGCGAGGCGCCCGGGTGGCGCGGATGGGTGCTGCGCGCCCACCCCTTGTGGCTGGTCAGTGCGTGGGTGCCGCCCTGGCTGTAGTCGCCGCAGCCGGCCGGATCCTCGCACGCCCAGCGCGGGCTGCCGCCGTACGCGGCGATGTAGCGGACCTTCCGCGCGAGCACGTCGGGCGGCAGATTGTGCGGCCAGCGCTGGTTGTAGTAGCCGCGGAAGGCCGTGGTCGTGAAGCGCGGGGCGTGCCCGTCGCGCCGGTCGGTGTCGGCCACCCACTGGGACATCGCCTTCCACGTGAACAGGGCCGTGGGGGTGTGGTCGCGGTGGTCGGAGAAGTGCGCCTGGTCGTTGCCCTTCGGGTGGGCGGCGTCGTGCATCTGGAAGTCCGGGTCGGGGTCCAGGGTGTGGATGACGGTTGGCCGGTAGTGGTCCATGAGCCGGGCGAGGACGTCGACCAGGGTCTGATGCTGGTACGTGCAGGGCCGGGACACCAGCGAGTCGGTCGCCGGCACGGTGCGCATCACCGTGCCCGGAACGTTCCACAGCTCGGGCAGCCGGACGTCGCCCGTGCACCGCATGGCGATGTTGAGGAAGATCAGGCGTGCCCGGCGCTCCCCCGCCGCGAGGCCGTCCGTCTCGGCCGCGACCCGATGCGGCAGCAGCAGGACCGAGCGTTCCCAGCGGGTGAAGCGGTCCAGGCCGAGCATTTCGGCGTAGGCCTGGCGCATGCCCTGCTGGCGGGCGCCGGAGTACCCCGCCCGGTTGGAGAGCACAGGCGTGAGCTCGTGAGGTACGCGGTTGCGGCCGGTGGCGTCCCCGGCCGTGACGACGACGGTGACCACCGGCACCCCGGAGGTGAGCAGTTGGCGGCACTGGGGGTTCATGAAGAACAGGTCGTCGTCCGGGTGGGCGATGACCTGGAGCAGCAGGCTCTTGCCCGCCACCGCGAAGGAGCCGGTGGCTCGGGGATTCACGGCGCGGACCGGCGCCGGCGCGACACCTTCGCGCCCGCTGGAGTCGCCCGCGACGACCAGAGCGGACGCGAGGGCGCCGACGCCGCCCGCGAGCACCTGCCGTCGGGTCACCGCATACCGCGCACCCCGCATCGCCTCATGAGCCACCATGCCCCCACACCCTCGTCCGCCGGGCGCGTCCCCCCATGGGCCCGCGCGTCGATTACGCGTGTCTCACAGACTCTGATGCTCCTTCTGCCTCAGCGCATCCGCCGAACTCTCGGACACCGGCGCCCAGTTGGGCTCCCTCTGCGGGGTGTGCGCGGTGCCGGACGTGATGGCCCAGCGGGCGATCACGAACGAGAGGGGCGTGGCGAGGACTCCCGCGATCAGCGCCGTGATGTCCTTGCCCATCCCCAGGGAGTGCACGCCCAGGAAGAGGAGCGCGCCGCTGAACACCATGTTCACGAGGCTCGACAGCGGGAAGCGGAAGAAGCCCCGCCAGGTCGGCCGCGTGCGGCAGGTGATGTAGCTGTTCAGCAGGAAGGAACCGACGACACTGACCGAGAACCCGATGACGTGCGCGATCAGATACGGGATCCACCGGTTCAGCGACACGTACACGGACATGTACACGGCCGTGTTGACGATGCCGATCAGGCCGAAGACGACGAACTGCCGAAAGGTGCGCAGGGCGCTCTTGTCGCCGACCCCCTCCTTGGACCGCACGATCGCGTCCACGGTGAGTTGGGGCTCGGTCCCGGGAGCGGGCACGGCAGCGCCCCGCTCCGCGCTCGCCTCGGTCTCGCGCACCACATAGGGGGGCCGGCGCTTCGTCTCGCTGTAGATTCGGCCAACGTATTCACCGATGACGCCCAGCGTGGCCAGCTGGATTCCGCCCAGGGCCGCGATGGCGATCAGCAACGTGGCGAATCCGGGAACGTCCACTCCGTGGATGACGACGTCGGCGGCGATCCACAGCGCATACGCGAATGCCGCGAATGCGAGACCGAGGCCCGCGTAGATGACCAGGCGCAGCGGGCGGCTGTTGAAGGAGATCAGCCCGTCGATCCCGTAGTTGAGGAGACGCCGACCACCCCATTTCGACCGTCCCGCCGCCCGATTGACATTGTGATAAGTGAAACTGACGGTGTCGAAGCCGATCCAGGAGAAGATTCCCTTGGAGAACCGGTTGGCCTCGGGCAGGGCGAGCACCGCGTCGACGGCGCGGCGCGACAGCAGCCGGAAGTCCCCCTCTCCGTCGACGACGTCGACGTCCATGCAGCGCCCCATGGCCTGGTAGTACGCCGAGCTGACGGTCCTGCGCAGCAGCCCCTCGCCGGAGCGGTCCCGGCGGGCGACGACCTGGTCGTAGCCGTGCCGGCGCAGTTCCAGCATCCGGTGCAGCAGTCCCGGCGGGTGTTGCAGATCGGCGTCCATGAGGGCGACGGACGCGCCGCGCGACATCCGAAGGCCCGCGAGCATGGCCGCTTCCTTGCCGAAGTTGCGGCTGAAGGACGTGTAGCGGACCCGCTCGTCCTCGGCGGCCAGAGCGCGCAACTGGGCCCGGGTGGTGTCGCGGCTGCCGTCGTCGACGTAACAGATCTCGAAGGAGCGTCCCGTGTCCTCCAGGACTTCCATCAACGCAAGGTGAAATGTGTTGATCACTTCTTCCTCGTTGAAGCATGGAACAACAACGGAGATCTGACACGCTTCCATTCGCCACCCCAGCAGGTGTGAGTTCAACATTTGTGACTACGGCCACCACCATGACGCATCAGGTCAAGACAACGGTAAGAAGGCTGGGCCGAACGCGTCGAGAGTCATCCCAGCCGCGTTATCTTTCGATCAGGCTGACCTGCGGAACCGAACGTCAGCACACTGCAAACCGTATTTTCGTGTCGCGGAGAATTCCGTTCCGCCGGCACCGATCGAGAAGGGGGCGGCCTGTGGTGCACGCACCGGAGAAGGCTGTTCGAGACCAGCACACCGACGTCGGTCCCCGACCGCGGAGGACATGGTGGCGGACGGCCGCACCCCTGGCGCTGCTCACACTCCTGCCGCTCGCCGTGTTCGGCTACGCCGCGTGGAACGCCCGCCTGGTGCGTACCGGCGGTGACGACTGGTGCTTCCTTCCGGTGGTCCACGACGGCGGACTGCCCGCGATGGTGGGGAAGTTCTACCTCCACGACAACGGCCGGATCGTCAACGCCGTGGCGGTGTGGGCGTATGCGCGGTTCGGCGAGGCGGGCCAGCAGTGGTTCGCGCCGGTGTCCGGTGTGCTCGTCCTCGCGCTGCTGTGGGCCTTCGCCGTCGCCGTACTGCACGCGGCGCGGCTGCGGGTTCCCCGGGGTGTGCCGCTGCTGGCCGCGTCAATGGTGACGGTCCTGTTCCTCTTCGGATCGCCGAACACCTACAAGACGTTCTACTGGCCGGCCGCCTCCGTCTCGCACACCCTGCCCCCGGTGTTCGCCTGCGCGGCGGCCGTCCCCGTGCTGTGGGCGGCTTCGCGGCGGGGCAGGCTCCTCGCGCTGGGCACCGTGGTCCTCACGGGGGTGTCGCTGGGGCTCCTGTCGGAGGAGACGACGGTCGTCGCGGCGACCGTCCTGGCGTGCGCGCTGCTGATCAGCGGCCCTGTCTTCCCGGCGGCACGGCGGCGATTCCTGCGGCTGTGCTGCACGGCCGGCATCGGCAGCCTCGTGCTCGGCACACTGATCCTGTACACCTCCCCCGGCGCCGCGCGACGGCGCGAGCGCAAGCACGCGTCGACGATGTTCAGCTCCGACTCGCTGCTCGGCGCCCTGCACGGGTTCGCCGAGATCGCCGCCACGGTGCTCACGACCTGGTGGTACCTCGGAGCCGTCGTGGTGGGTGTGATCCTCGGCGTGGTGGCACCCGGCCTCGTGGGCCGCGGCTCCCTCAGGAAGAAGTACGTTCCGGTGCTCTTCGCGGGTGCCTGCGCGCTGCTCGTCTCCGGTTACGTGTGCACGGTCATCACGTACCCCGTCTTCAAGCACCATGTGGTGTCGTCGACCCGGCTGTGGAACGACTACCTGCTGCTGTACCTGCTGTTCCTCGTCTTCGTCGGCGCGCTCGCCGGGCACGCCGTACGGGCGCGCGTGCGGCACACGGTGCCGGTCCTGGCCGCCGGCGGTGTGCTGTACGCCCTCGTGTGCGTCGCCCTGACGGCTTCGCTCACGGGCCTCGGCTCAACGATGCAGGCGCACGCCCAGGACTGGGACCGCCAGGACCGCTGGATGAGCGCGCAGGCGGCGGCCGGAGCGCGGACGCTGCCGTACAAGCGGCTTCCCCAGAGCAAGATGACCGAGCCGTTCCGCCATGGCGGGAAGGCGAAGTGGCCCGCTTCGTGCATCGCCACCTACTACGGCGTCGAGCACATCAAGCAGGCCCACGAGCTGCCGTGACTCAGCCCGCCCGGTCCGCCTGGGCCAGGAGGCGTCGGGCCCGGTCCAGGACCGGCTTGTCGACCATCTGGCCGTCGACCGTGGTGACCGCGTCGCCCGCGGCGAGCACGGAGCGCGCCCAGCCCAGTTCGGAGTCGGTGGGGGCGAATCCCGCTGCCACGGGCCCGAGTTGCGCGGGGTGGACGCACAACTTGCCCGCGAAGCCGAGGCGGCGGCCGTGCGTGACATCGGCGGTGAGGGCGGCCGTGTCCCGTACGGCGGTGGTGACACCGTCGAGCGGAGGGCACAGGCCCGCGGCGGCCGAGGCGAGCACCACCTGGGACCGGGCGTGGGTCAGCGCGAGGTGGTCGTCGTGCGCGACCCCGAGGTCGGCCGCGAGGTCCACATTGCCGAAGGCGAGACGCACCACGCCCGGCGCTTCGGCCACCTGGTGGGCGCGCAGCACCCCGCGCGCCGTCTCGATCAGGGCGATGAGCGGGCAGCGCCCCGCCGTCCGTGCCGCCAGCCCCGAAAGGGCCTCCGGATCCTCGGACTTGGGGACCATCACCGGACAGCCGTGTTCCGCCGCGATCGCGAGGTCGGCCTCGGCCCAGGGGGTGCCGGGGGCGTTGATCCGCACGACCGGCCGGTGCCCCGCGGCCAGCCAGGCGGCGACGTGCGTACGCGCCTCGCCCTTGCCGGCCGGGGCGACGGCGTCCTCCAGGTCGATGATGACGAGGTCGGCGCCAACGGCGTGCGCCTTGGCGTAGCGGTCGGGGCGGTCGCCGGGCACGAAGAGGAGGCTGCGCGCGGCGGCGATCCGCTCGGCGGCATCGGGTGCGTCGGTCATGCGAACGTCACCTCCGCGGAGGCGTGCCGCGTCTCACGGTGGGTGGCGACGCCGAGCCGGGCGCCCCGCCCGTCGTCCGCGGGTGTCCCGGTGGCCAGCAGGTGTTCCCCGGCGAAGGCGGGCCTGTGCAGCCGGTAGGAGAGCGAACTCACCTGCCGTTCGGGTGAGTTGCGGCGTACGAGGTCCAGCATCAGCAGCGCCAGCAGCGGGCCGTGGACGACGAGGCCGGGGTAGCCCTCGACGTCGCGGCAGTACGGGGCGTCGTAGTGGATGCGGTGCGCGTTGGCGGTCAGTGCGCTGACCCGGAACAGCAGGCGCTCGTCGGGCCGGGCCCGCAGCTGCCAGGGGTCCTCGGCGTGCGGGAGGGCCGCGGTGTCGAGCGTGGCGGGGTGGGCCGCCGCCGCGCTGCGTCCCGAGCGGTAGACGATGTCCTGTTCCTCGACGAGGCAGGTGCGGCCCGCCTGACGGAACTCGCGGCGTTCGGTGACGAAGAGCAGTTCGCCGCTGCGGCCGCTCTTGGGGGTGACGGAGGCGAGACTGCACACGCGTTCGGCGGGTTCGCCGAGGCGCAGCGGCTCCTCGACGTGCACGCGCCCGCCGGCGAACATGCGCTGCCGGTCGGGGATCGGGGGCAGGAAGCGGGCGTCGGCGAGGTGTCCGTCGGGGCCGAGCTCGCTCTGGGCGGGCCACTCGAGGAAGTACAGCCACTGCCACAGCGGGGGCAGGGGATCGCCCGCCTTCGCGGCCGGTTCGGGCAGGTCGAGGACGGCCGAGAGGGCGGCGGCGGGGCCCGGCGGCAGGGCGTCCTCGTCGGTGGTCACGGAGGGCGCCCAGGACTCCACGTAGGAGGCGAGGGACGGGGTGGAGGCGGCGGGTGCCATGGAGGTGCTTGCCTTCCGTCGAGGGGCGGGTGTCACGCGGGGGTCGTGGCGTCGGCCTCGGCGGCGCGGGGCGCGGCGCCCGGTTCGGTCTCCAGGTGGGAGTCGCGGGACGGTTCGCGCACGAGGAGCGTGGCCAGCAGCGTGAGGCCGACGCAGCCGGTCACGTACCAGAAGAACACGGTCTCGTGACCGTTCTGCTTGAGGGCCAGGGCGACCGGTTCGGTCAGTCCGCCGAAGGTGGCGGTGACGAGGGCGTGCGGGAGGCCGACGCCCAGGGCGCGCACCTTCGTGGGGAACATCTCGGCCTTGACGATGGCGGCGAGGGCCGAGTATCCGGTGACGAACGCGAGGGCGAGGGTCATCAGGAGGAAGGCCACCCACGGGTTGCCGGTGTGTCCGAGGAAGGTCATCACCGGGACCGTGAGCACCATGCAGCCGATGGAGAAGCCGAACATGACGGGGCGGCGGCCCACCCGGTCGGACAGCGCGCCGACCAGTGGTTGCAGCAGCATGTACACGAACAGGGCGGCGAAGCCGATGACCGTGACGGTCGACTTGGGGATGCCCGCGGTGTTCACGAGGTACTTCTGCAGATAGGTGGTGTACGTGTAGAAGGCGACGGTGCCGCCGATGGCGAGACCGAACACGGCGAGCAGTTGGCGCGGGTACTCCTTGAACAGGGCGACGAGGCCCTTGCGTTCGCCCTCGGTGGCGCGGGCCCGCTCCTTCTGGAAGTGCTCGGACTCCTCCATGGTGCGCCGCAGGTACATGACGGTGAGCCCGGCCACCGCCCCGACGACGAACGGGATGCGCCAGCCCCAGCTCGCGAGCTGGGCCTCGGTGAGCACGTTCTGAAGGACGATCGCCACGAGCAGCGCGGAGAGCTGGCCGAGCACGATGGACACGTACTGGAAGCTGGAGTAGAAGCCGCGCCGTCCGGGCGGTGCCACCTCGGAGAGGTAGGAGGCGCTCGAGCCGAACTCGCCGCCCACCGACAATCCCTGGGCCAGACGCGCCACGACGAGGAGGGCGGGCGCCCACAGGCCGATGACGTCATGTCCCGGGGACAGGGCGATGACGAGCGACCCGGCGCTCATCAGCAGCACGGAGAGGGTCAGTGCCTGCCGGCGGCCGAACCGGTCGGCGTAGCCGCCGAGCAGCCAGCCGCCGAGCGGGCGCATCAGGAAGCCGACCGCGAACACCACTGCCGTGGACAGGAGTTGGGCGGTCTGGCTGCCTTCCGGGAAGAACACCGGTGCGAAGTAGACGCTGAAGGTGGCGTAGGCGAACCAGTCGTACCACTCGATGAGGTTGCCCAGGCAGCCGCGCACGACGTTCGCGGTGACGCGGGAGGGTGGGCTGGTGGCGGGTGTCTTGCTCATCCGTGGCATCGGTGGCGTCTCCGTACTCAGTGCTCGATCGGCGTTGGTCGGGCGGCTCGGAACGCCACTCATCATGAGCGCTGATGCGGGATGCGGAACAATAGAAATCGGTGATGTGTCCATGCGTCGCGGGCATGGATGCCGGACACGATTCCCCCGCGCCCCGCCCTACAGCGGCGCCCCCTTGAGGAACCGGACGACCGCCGTCCCGGCCTCGGCGCGGCACTCCTCGAAGTACGCGTGGCGCGCGCCGGGGAACACCAGCGTCATGGCATCGGGGATGCGGGAGGCGAGCAGCGGCACGTTGTCGGGCGGGGTGAGCCGGTCCTGGTCGCCGTGGAGGATGAGGGTGGGCGCCATGATGTACGGCAGCGCGTCCCAGGCGTCGTGCCCACTGCTGGCACGCAGGTGACCGCGGCGGGCGTGCGGCGGCATGGAGGGATCGCCCAGCGTGCCGTACGGGCCCGGGTGGGCGGCGCGCCAGGCGGGGGTGTACATGAGGTCGGTCAGCGCTTCCTCGGCGGCGCCCGGTTCGGTCCGCGCGAGGGCGTGGCGCACCTCGGCATCGCGCTCCACGGCGTACTGGCCGCCGGGTGAGGTGCAGCCGAGGACGAGGCGGCGGATCCGTCCGGGATGGCGCGCGGCGGCCCACTGGGCGACGCGCCCGCCCATGGAGGTGCCGTACAGGTCGGCGCGCTCGATGCCCAGGGCGTCGAGCACGGTGATCACGTCGTCCGCGAACTGCCAGGTCGAGTAGCCCTCCTGGGCCTCGGGCCTGCCGCTGGCGCCCGTGCCCCGGTAGTCGACGGTGATCGTGCGGCGGGCCGGATGGAAGTCGTCGCGCACCGTGTCCCACCAGTGGTGGCTGTTGGCCTGCCCGGCGAGCAGGACGAGCGGGTGTCCGGTGCCGCGAGTCTGATAGGCGAGGGTGGTGCCGTCGGGGGCCGTGGTGGTGCCTTCTTCGGTGTACACGTTCTCGATCATCCCTTGGAGCTTCTTCTCACTCATCAGCGCCACCCTCGTCGTCCGTGTCGGGGAGCCGCGCCGAGGGCCATCTGCCGCTCTCCACGGCGGCGTTGACCTGGCGCACCAGCTCCTGTGCGACGACGTTCACGGCGGGCGGGGTGCGGCCGGTGCGGGGTGCGCCCAGGACGATGGAGCGCCAGGCGGCGGGCTCGCACAGGGGCGCGGCGCTGAGCGAGCCCGCGGCGACGTCCTCGGCGAGTCCCACGCCGGGCAGTACGGTCCAGCCGTGTCCGGCTCGCGCGAGCTGCTTCTGTACGGGCATCGAGTTGGTCTGCGCCGCCACCTCGATGCGAGCCCCCGCGCGGGCCGCCGCCGACTCGATGAGCGCGCGCAGTGCGTGCCCGGACGTCGGCATGACGAGGGGGCGCGCCGCCGCCTCGGCGAACGGGACGGGCGTGTCGGCGCGGAGCCCGGCCTCCGGCGGCGCCGCCACCCACAGCCGCTCGCGCACCAGCGGGCGTACGTTCAAGGAGGGCGTGCTGCCGAGGTTGTAGAGCAGTGACAGGTCGAGGTCGCCGTCGTCGAGCCACTGCTGAAGGTGGCCCGAGTAGGCGGTCATCACGCGCAGCCGCACACCGGGGTGGGCCTTGCGCATGGCCGTCACCAGGGGCTCCGCGAGCAGTTCGAGCGTGCTCTCCAGCAGGCCGACGGTGACGATGCCGGACACCTCGCCGGGCGTGGGCCGCACCTCCGCGCGGGCCCGCTCCAGCTCGTGCAGCGCCCGCCGGGCCCGCTCGACCACGGCCGCCCCGGCCTCGGTGGGCCGCATGCCCTGCCGGGTCCGTTCGAAGAGGGGGACGCCCAGTTCCTCCTCCAGGGTGCGGATCTGGCGGGTGACGGCGGGCTGCACGAGGTGCAGGACCGTCGCGGCCCGCGTCACGCTGCCCACTTCGGCGACCGTCACCAGCGCCTTCAGCTGTTTGATGTCCATCGCGCCCCGCCCCTCGCCCTGCCATCCGCGCCGCGCATGGCGGCATCACGATTTGCTATTTCACGGGCATTGCCATGAAGACCCATGATGTTAGTCGTCACGGGGAGGCCGCCCGCAGGCCGCCCCGCGCACCCCACACGACCACCCCCGCACCTGGAGGTCACCGCATGACCGGGACGACCGATCGTGCCGCCGCGCCCCCGGCGCACCCGCTGTCCGGGATCACCGTCGTCAGCCTCGAACAGGCCGTGGCCGCGCCCTACGCCACCCGGCAGCTGGCCGACCTCGGCGCCCGCGTCATCAAGGTGGAGCGGCCCGACGGCGGCGACTTCGCCCGCCGCTACGACACCACGGTGCACGGCGAGTCGAGCTATTTCGTCTGGCTGAACCGCGGCAAGGAGTCCCTGACGCTCGACGTGAAATCCCCGGCAGGACGCGAGCTCCTCGACGAACTCCTCGCGGACGCCGATGTGTTCGTGCAGAACCTCGGGCCCGGCGCCGCCGCACGCCTCGGCCTGGACGCCGCGACACTGACCGCGAAGCACCCGCGTCTGATCCCGTGCACCGTCTCCGGCTACGGCACCGACGGCCCGTGGGCCGACCGCAAGGCGTACGACATGCTGGTGCAGTGCCAGACCGGTCTCGTCTCGCTCACCGGTACTGCGGAAGAGACCGCGCGGGCAGGTGTGTCGATCGCCGACATCGCCGCCGGGATGTACGCCTACAGCGGCATCCTCACCGCCCTGTTCACCCGTGCCACCACCGGTGTCGCGCATGCGGTGGAGGTGTCGCTGTTCGAGGCGCTCGCCGAGTGGATGGGCCAGCCCGCCAACTACACCCGCTACGGCGGCGCCCAGCCGCCGCGCCTCGGCACCCAGCACGCCACCATCGCCCCGTACGGCGCCTACCCGGCCCGTGACGGCAAGCAGATCCTGATCTCCGTACAGAACGAACGCGAGTGGCGCGCACTGTGCGAACAGTTCCTCGAACGGCCCGCGTTGGCCTCGGATCCGCGCTTCGCGACCGGCTCCGCCCGCGTCGCCCACCGCGAGGAGCTGAACGCCGTCATCGCCGAGCGCTTCCTGGCGCACGACGGAGCCGATGCCGCCAAGGTGCTCGACGCGGCGGGCATCGCGAACGCCGGGGTCAACGACGTCGCCGAATTCCTCGACCACCCGGTGCTCGCGGGCCGCGGGCGCTGGCACGAGGTCGGCACGCCCGGCGGCCCCGTCCAGGCGCTGCGGCCCCCGGCCGACCTGGCCGGAATCGATCCCCGGATGGACCCGGTGCCCGCCCTCGGCGAGCACACCGAACGCCTCCTGGCGGAACGCGGACGCACCCCCGAGCAGATCGCGAGCCTGCGCGCGGCGGGCGCGATCTGACACCCCGCTCCACTCCCCCTCCCCCGGACATCGCCACACGACAGCAAGCAGAGGAGAAGGCCCCGTGAGCACCCTGGACGCCCTGGACGCCGACGAGCGGTTCGTCGTCGAGACCGTGCACGACTTCGTGGACAAGCACGTCAAGCCGGTCGCACAGGAGTTGGAGCACTCCAACACCTACCCGGAAGCCCTCATCGAGCAGATGAAGGAGATGGGCATCTACGGGCTCGCCGTCCCGGAGGAGTTCGGCGGCACCCCGGTCTCGATGCCCGCGTACGTCCTGATCACCGAGGAGCTCGCGCGCGGCTGGATGAGCCTCGCGGGCGCCATGGGCGGCCACACGGTCGTCGCCAAGCTGCTCACCCTCTACGGGACCGAGGAGCAGAAGGCGGCGTATCTGCCCCGGATGGCGACCGGTGAGCTGCGCGCGACGATGGCCCTGACCGAGCCGGGCGGCGGCAGCGACCTACAGGCGATGCGCACCTCGGCCCGCCGCCGGGACGACGGCACGTATGTCGTCAACGGCTCCAAGACGTGGATCACCAACTCCCGCCGCTCCGGGCTCATCGCGCTGCTGTGCAAGACCGATCCGGACGCGACGCCCACCCACCGGGGCATCTCGATCCTCCTCGTCGAGCACGGTCCCGGCCTCACCGTCTCCCGCGACCTGCCCAAGCTGGGCTACAAGGGCGTCGAGAGCTGCGAGCTGTCCTTCGACGGGTACGTCGCCGCCGCCGGCAGTGTCCTCGGCGGGGCGGAGGGCAAGGGGTTCGGCCAGATGATGAAGGGCCTGGAGACCGGTCGTCTACAGGTCGCCTCGCGCGCCCTCGGCGTCGGCCGGGCCGCCCTGGAGGACTCGCTCGCGTACGCGCAGGAGCGGGAGTCGTTCGGCAAGCCGATCTGGCAGCACCAGGCGATCGGCCACTACCTCGCCGACATGGCCACCAAGCTCACCGCGGCCCGCCAGCTGACCCTGCACGCGGCCCGGGAGTACGACGCGGGCCGGCGGGTCGACATGGAGGCGGGGATGGCGAAGCTGTACGCGTCCGAGACGGCGATGGAGATCGCCCTCAACGCCGTCCGCATTCACGGCGGTTACGGCTACTCCACCGAGTACGACGTCGAACGCTACTTCCGTGACGCGCCACTGATGATCGTCGGCGAGGGGACGAACGAGATCCAGCGGAACGTGATCGCGGCTCAGCTCGTCAAGCGAGGGGGCCTGGACTCGTGAGGGGAGCCCAGGTGTAGCGGACGCGCACGCCGTGGTCCCGCAGCCAGCTGGTCTCTCTGTGCCGCAGTTCGTGCGCGGACTCCGGCGCGATGGCGGAGGGCCAGCGGACGAGGACCGCGGTGACGTCGCCGGTCTGCACGAGCTGTCGCACCCGCCGCCAGCCCGTGCGCCGGGCCGGGTCGGGCTCACCGTAGGTGTCGGTGACGACCTCGGCGATCGTCAGCCCGCGTTCCTGGGCGAACGCGCGGCCTTCGGTCTGCGCGCACTGCGTGGCCGGCCCGGTCGCGCCCGGGGCCCGGTCGGCGCATACGTACAGCACGGCGGGTGAAGCGGTGTCGCCGTGGGGGGTCATGGGCGCCTCCTGATGGTTGGATCGAGGAGAATGGATTCCTCGTCGCGCGAAGGGTGAGGAGCGGGGGCGGTCGATCTCCGTGGGCTCAGGAGAAGGCCGTCAACTCCGCCCAGACGACCTTTCCTTCGGCCCGCGTCGAGCGCGCGGAGCCCCAGCGGTCGGCGAGCTGCTGAACGAGGAAGAGGCCGCGCCCGCCCTCCTCGCCCGGCCCGGCACGGTGCTCGGGCGGACGCACCGGAGTGACTCCCTCGTCGTGGAGTTCGATGCGCAGGCTGCGCTCGTCGTCGGTCAGCGTGAGGCCGCACAGGACCTGATCGCTCTCGGTGTGCAGCAGCGCATTCGTGGTCAGCTCGGACACAAGGAGCACCGCGTCGCAACAGGTGTCGCCCGGCACCTCCCAGGATCGGAGCCGCTCGCGCACGGTGTCGCGGGCGGATCTCGCGCTCGTGCGCAGCGCGGGCAGGCCGAACCAGAACTCCCGGCCGGGCGCGGTCGCTAAAGCGGGGGACGCAGCCGGGGCCAGGGGCGTGGGGAGAGTCACGAATGTCGCCTTCCAGTGCCTTCCGCGGGGCGGGCGCGGTGTGGGGGTGCGGGCTACAGCTCGAGCCGTGAGAGGCACAGACCAAGCCGGGCATCACGGACCCCCAGGGGGCCTGATGCCGCGTCAGAGCCGCGACGTGACCGCTCACAGTGCAACTATGCGCGTGATCGTGCTCACCCTGCAACCGACTCCCTGATAATTTCAGCAAGCGGGGTATCACCCTGGCGTCATCATCAAGTCACTGCAAGAATGCTCTTGTTGATGAATCCTCAGGAGGTTGGGCGTGAGTGAGGCCCGTTCTGCTACCAGCGCGCCGACAGTGCTGCGCATGATCCTCGGCCGTCGGCTGCAGGACATGCGTCTGGCTGCCGGTGCCTCGCTGGAGGACGCGGCGAAGGCACTGCGCGTGAAGACCCTGACGATCAGGCGGCTGGAAAAGGCCGAAGTGGCGCTGAAGCCTCTCTATGTGGAGAAGCTCCTGGAGACCTTCGGCGCGGGCCGGCAGGAGATCGACGAGTTCGTCGACCTCGCCGAGCAGGCCAACGAGCCGGGCTGGTGGCACTCCTACCGGGACGCCGTCCCCAGCTGGTTCACCGCCTACGTCAGCCTGGAGACCGACGCCAAGACCCTGCGCACCTACGAACCCCAGTACGTCACGGGCCTCTTGCAGACCCCCGACTACGCACGCGCGGTGCTGCGCGGCGGGCTGCCGAACGGCAGCGAGGAGGACCTCGAGCGCCGCGTGGCGCTGCGCCTGCGCCGCCAGGGCCTCCTGGAGAAGGAGGACGCCCCCACCTTGTGGGTGGTCATGGAGGAGGCGGTCCTGCACAAGGAGGTGGGCAGCCCCGACGTGATGCGGGAGCAGATCGAGCGCCTCCTGGACGTGTCCGAGCTACCGCACATCAGCCTGGACATCGTGCCGTTCTCCGCGGGCGCGCATGTCGGGGCGTGCGCCCCGTTCACGTACTTCCGGTTCGAGGAACCCGAGCTGCCCGACATCGTCTACAGCGAACTTCTGTCCGCATCCGTCTATTTGGACCAGCGCGCGGACGTGGTCGCCCATCTAGAGGCGCATTCGCGTTTGGCGTTGCTGACGTCGTCGGATGACAGCAGGGCGCTCTTGAACCGTATGCGCAAGGAGTACTCAACATGACGGTGGTCGAAGTCGAAGAGGGCGTCTACAACGGGATGCCGGCCCGCAACCTCGGGGAGCAGGGCTGGGAGCGTCCCTGGAGCGGGCCCAACGGTGGACAGTGCGTCGAGACGAAGCTGCTGGCCGACGGCCGCGTGGCCGTGCGGCAGTCGACCGACCCGGCGGGTCCCGCGCTGATCTACACACCGGAGGAGATCGCCGCGTTCGTGCGCGGCGTGAAGCAGGGCATGGCCGATCACTTGGCCGCCGGTTGAGCCGGTGGCCTGCGGGAGGGGCGCCGACACCGCTAGCGTTCCCGGCCTGTGGACCGACAGTCACACCGATGAAGGGGAGCACATGACCACCAGGCAGTCCGGCCGGGACCTCGACACCAGCAAGGCCCACTCGGCCCGGATGTACGACTACTTCCTCGGTGGCAAGGACCACTTCGAGGTCGACAAGGAGGCGGCCATGGTCGCCGCCAAGGCCCACCCCGGCCTGCCTGTCACCGCCCGCGAGAACCGCGCGTTCATGCACCGGGCCACCCGCGTCCTGGCGCAGGAGCACGGCATCCGCCAGTGGCTCGACATCGGCACGGGCATCCCCACCGAGCCGAATCTGCACCAGGTCGCCCAGTCCCTCGTGCCCGAGGCCCGCGTCGTCTACGCCGACAACGACCCGCTGGTCCTCAAGTACGCCGAGCGCCTCATGCGCAGCACCACCCAGGGACGTACGGCCTACATCGAGGCCACGGTCACCGACCCCGAGTCGCTGCTCGACGCCGTGCAGGACGCCGAGGTCCTGGACTTCGACAAGCCCATCGCGCTCTCCCTCAACGCCCTGATGCACTTCGTCACGGACCCGCACGACCCGTACGCGATCGTGCGCCGGCTGCTCGAGCCGCTCCCGCCGGGCAGCGCCCTCGCGATGAACCACTGCACGCCCGACTTCGACCCCGAGACGTGGAACGGGGTGGCGGAGGCGTACACCAACTCCGGGACGCCGGTGCAGTTCCGCTCGCACAGCGACGTCCGCCGCTTCTTCGACGGTCTCGACCTGATCGAGCCCGGCATCATCTGCTGCCACCGCTGGCGCCGCGACAACCCCGAGGACGGGACGGAGATCGCGGACGCCGAGATCAGCCTGCTTGCGGGCGTGGGCATCAAGCACTGAGCGGGCGCGGGCGGGGCCGGAGTCCTCAGCTCCGCCTGCTCCTCAGACAACGGCGGGTGAGCACCACGCCTCCCGCCACGACCACGAGGGCACCCGCGGCCGCCCCGCCGATGGCGAGCGGAGAGGTCCGCTCGCGACCGCTGATGTCGGTCGCGAGCGCGGCGCTGTCGTTGTCGTGCGTGCGGTCGTACGTGCCGACGACGCGGACCGTGCCGCGCGCACCGGGCACGTTGTCGTCGATGCGGACGCGCACGGTCACGGTGGTGCGGGCGCCCTTGCGGCCGTCTATCTGCTCGAACGCGTCGCTGCCCAGGCCGCACCGCCACGCGCGGGAGCCCTTCGCCGGGCGCTTGCACGCGTTGTCCATCGGGTCGCCGTCCACCGTGTACGGCGTGCCGGTGATCGTGGTGCCCTCGGGCGGGACGATCTCGAAGCGGTCCGGGTTGATGCCGGGCAGCTTGCCCCCGTTGACGTTGCGCGCGCCGATGCGCACCGACACGGTCTGCCCGACCTTGCCGCGGACGGGCCCCTCGACGACCGGGGCGTAGTCGACCTGCGCGGTGCCGCGCACGATCAGTGAGCCCCAGGCGTTGCGGCTCTTCTTGATGTCACCGGTGGGAACGCGTTCGAGTTTCAGCTCCGGACCGCTTCCCCGGTGCGGGTAGGCCGCCTTGTCCCGTGCCTCGTAGAGCAGTTGATAGCGGACGCTCTCCGCGGGCATGTCCGCATCCAGGTGCCCGATCATCGGCCGGACGATCCGCCAGGCGGTGTGCGCGGGCAATGGTGTGTCGAACTCGCACCAGGCGAGTTCGGTCCCCGCCAGCCCCGCGTCGGAGGCGTCGTCCTCGGTGTCGGGGTACCAGCAGTTGCGGTACTTCTGGTCCACCGTCAGATGACGGCCGTATGAGGACATCCGCAGCCCGAACCTCTCGACCGGCCAGCGGCTCTCGTTGGCGAGGCCCGGCCGGAGCTCGACCGGCTCCTTCGGCTCGACCAGGCCGGGCACTCGCTCCGCACCGGCCGGTGTCAGGTCGGGCGGCTGGACATCCATCCGCATGTCCGCGCGTACGTCCGCGGCATTGTCGGCCCGTGCGGTGAGGTGCACGGTGCCGCCGTCCCCCGGGTCGACACCGTCCTTGCCACGCAGGTGGAACGGGCTGAAGTGGGACGCGTACCGCAATGAGCGCGGGTCGAAGCGGCAGCGGAACACGTCGTCGTCCCCGGTGCAGCGGTGCCCCGGTGTCATGGTCCCGACGGTCTTCAGCTCACGGGCGTCCACGGTGATCTCGACATTGCGGGCCACGCCGCCGTGCGGCTGCACCAGCATCCTGGGGGCGTCGAAGCGTGCCTCGGCGCCCTCGTCGGGGTCGTAGAGTCCGGATGCCTCGGGGACATCGAGGGTGAGCCGGACCTGGTCCTGCGCCAGAGCCGGAACCACCGCCCCGGTCACGGCCAGCAGCGTCCCTGTCACCAGCGCCGCCGCCCGCGCCCCGAAGCGCCGGCCCTGTCCGCGTATCCGCCGCATTGCCACTCCCCCGTGCTCGGTCCTTCACCGGCCCCGCTGGTCGACGGGTCCCGTGAAGGCACCCTACGAGACACCTTCGGTGACATCGGCCTCCCCCGCACGGGGGCTCCGCGACTGCCTCGGCCCGGAATTCCCGCTGGTCACTCCGTGACGGGCGCGGGACCTTCCTCCCGCCGCCCCTCGATCCACTCCCGCGCCTCCGCTTCCGCCGCCGCCAGCGGGCCGAGGAGTTCGGGGGCGGCCGGGACGATGCCGAGACGTTCGCTCAGGCCCGTCGACTTCAGGACGCGGACGAGGGAGGGTCGCGCGCCCGCGAGGATCAGGCGGGCGCCGGCCTTGTCGAGGGAGCGGGCGTAACGGTCGAGGAGTTTGATCACCGCGGAGGACGGGACGTCGGGGAGGGTGCGGACGACGAGGACGAGGACCGCGTCGCGGGCCCCGTCGGGCGACGGCAACTCGTTCTCGATGTGCGGGAGTTCGGCGAAGAAGGACGTTCCCGCGTAGTCGAGGACCGTGACCTCGCCGGCGGGCAGCCGCTTCGGCGGCGTCCCGGTGTGCCAGGTGCCGTCCGGCCCGCGGGTCAGGGCGATGAGTCTCGCCTGGCGGGCGGCCTGGGCGCAGTACAGGAGCAGGGACAGGACCGCGCCGATGACGATGGCCTGCTGGAGCGGGAGCTGGGTGGTGGCCAGGAAGGTCAGGATCATCGCGGCCGACGACATCCTTGAGGTGCGCAGCACGAGCGCGATGTCGCGGCGCTTGCCCCAGATCAGTTCGCCGCCGACCACCAGGATCAGGCCGCCGATGACCGGCATGGGGATGCGTTCGGCGAGCGATCCGCAGACCAGGACGACCAGGGCGAGGAAGACGCCGGAGATCACGCCGGCCCAGCGGGTGCGGGCGCCCGCGCTCACCGCGACGCCGGTCCGTGACATCGAACCGCCGCTGGGCAGCGCCTGGAAGAGGCCGCCGAGGACGTTGGCGCAGCCCTGCGAGCGGAAGTCGGCGTCGACGTCGGAGCGGGAGCCGTCGGGGTTCGGCATGGACGGGGAGATGCCCGCGGCCTGCGCGAGGGCGACCAGGGCGACGGAGCAGGCGCCGGTGAGCAGGTCCGGGAGCGCCGACAGATCGGGGGCGGTGAACGAGGGCAGGGCGCCGGGGATGTGTGCGATGTCCCGCACCAGTTCGACGTCCGTGCCCGCCACGGCCACCCCGACGCTGACGACCACCATCGCCACCAGCAGCGCCACCGACTCCAGGCGCCGCACCGCGCGGGTCGCCGCCCACACCGCGACCGTGACAACGGCGACGAGGGTCGCCGCGCCCTGCCAGTCGCCGGCGTGCGCCAGCCAGTCCCCCACCTGGTACAGCTTGTTGTGGCCCCGCGGGGTGTAGCCGGTGGCGTCCTTGAGGACTCCGACGATGATCTGGAGAGCGATCCCGGTGGCGAAGCCGGTCATGACGGCGTTCGACACAAAGCTCATCACGACGCCGAGCCGCAGCACACCCATCAGCAGCATGACGACGCCGACGAGCACGGTCAGCATCGCGATGTTGCCCGCGCTCTTCGGGTCGAGCCCGGCGTCGGAGAGCACGCTCTGCGAGGTCAGGGCGATGGCGCTGGTGAGCGTGGTGACCATCAGGACCGTACGGGAGGTCAGCGAGCCGACGATCGCGGGCACGACGCCCGCGTACAGGCCCGCCACCGGGTTGAAGCCGGCGATGGCCGCGTACGCCATGCCCTCCGGGATGGAGAACAGTCCGGTCACCGCGCCGCCGGCCACGTCGGCGGAGCTGGGGCGCCCGAGACCGCGCAGCCACGCCTTCGGACCGCCGCGCCTCGCCGCACCCATCCGCCACCACCCCTCCTTGTGCCGATCCGGACACGGCGTGGAAGGGTCGGCCGCCCGCGGCCGGACCGTGCGCCGGATGGCCGGTCGTCTCAAGGCGTCACGATGGCGAAGTTCGGGTCCGGCTCGTCCAGGAGGCCGAACAGCCGGGCCAGGGCCGCCGCGTCGCCCTGCTGGCCGATGCCGTCGAGGCCGTGGCCCGCCAGGATGCCGAGGAGTTGGGCCTTGGTGAGTGTCACGGTCAGGTCGGCCTCGGTGTCGCGGGGCTCGGGGAAGTGGACGAGCGCTCCGTTGGAGAGTTCCATGCGGTGCGTCTCCGCGAGGTCGATCACCTTCCACACGATGCTGAGCTGCACGTCCCAGGCGCGCGGCCCGTTGACGCGGATGGCGAGCGAGTCGAAGATCTGCGTCACCGAGAGGGCGGAGGCCATGCTCGACGCGAGCGCGATCGGGGTCTTCGGGACGCCCTCCGTCAGCTCGTGCGCCCCTTCGAGGAAGAAGTTGCGCCACGTCGCGCACTCGGCGCCGTACCCGAGCCGGGTCAGCACATCGGCGAGCAGTTCCCTGGCGCCGGTGTGGTCGGGGGCGCCGAAGACGACATGGGAGGCGAGTTCCGCGGCGAAGCGCAGGTCGCCCTCGTCGGCGAAGGAGCGGGCGGTCGCGACGGCCCGGTCGGCGCCGCCGAGCGCGCGCACGTACCGCTCGCCCTGGGCCTGCGGCGGGTGCTGCCACAGATGGGCGGGGTTGCCGTCGAACCAGCCCATGTAGCGCTGGTAGATGGCCCTTACGTCGTGGGAGACGGAACCGTAGTACCCACGCGTGTGCCAGGCCTTCTCCAGGCCGGGCGGGAGCTGCATCTCCTCGGCGATCTCGATGCCGGTGTGTCCGGAGTTCATCAGGCGCAGCGTCTGGTCGTGCAAGTAGCCGTACAGGTCGCGCTGTTGGCTCAGGAAATGGGCGATGCGGTCCGTGCCCCAGGTCGGCCAGTGGTGGGAGGCGTAGACGACCTCGGCCTCGTGGCCGAAGAGTTCGAGGGCCTCGTTCAGATAGCGCGACCACATGCGGGCGTCGCGGACCTGGGCGCCGCGCAGGGTGAGCAGGTTGTGGAGGGTGTGGCAGGCGTTCTCGGCCATGCACAGGGCGCGCCGGTCGGGCAGGTAGAAGTTCATCTCGGCGGGCGCCTCGGTGCCCGGGGTCATCTGGAAGACGAACTTCACGCCGTCCAGGACCTCTTCCTGACCGGTTCTGGTGATGGTCACGCTCGGCGGGATCAGGCCCACCGAGCCCGACGACGTGGCCATCCCGAGCCCCATGTTGACCTGCCCGGTGGGCCCGACCGGGGTGCCGAAGGCGGAGAAGTACATGCCGCGCCGGATCATCGCGGTGCCCGCGTAGACGTTCTCGGAGACCGCGTGCTCCATGAAGTGCTCGGGCGCCACGACCGGCACGTCGGAGTCCGGGCTGATCACGCCCATCACGCCGCCGAAGTGGTCGAAGTGCGGGTGCGTGTAGATCACCGCGGTCACCGGCCGGTCCCCGCGGTGCGCCCGGTACAGGCCGAGCGCCGCGGCGGCCGTCTCGGCGGACACCAGCGGGTCCACGACGACGACGCCGCGCGCGCCCTCGATCAGCGACATGTTCGACAGGTCGAGGCCGCGCACCTGGTACACGCCGTCGGTGACCTCGTAGAGACCCTGCCGCGCGCAGAGTGCGGCCTGCCGCCACAGGCTCGGGTCGACGGTGTCCGCGGGCTCCGGGCGCTCCCTCAGGTACGCGAAGGCGTCGCTGTTCCAGACGGTCACACCGTCGGCGTTCTTGACGACGCCGGGCTCCAGGGCCGCCACGAACCCCTTGTCGGCGTCCGCCGCGTCGCTTCCGTCGTCCGGAGGCAGATCGTGCGCGGGCATCGGGTCCCTCCTCAGGTACCGGGGCTCCGCACCGGCCACGGTCCCGCCCCTTGCGCGGGTCCCGCCGCCACGGGCCCTGGTGCCCCAGCCTCTGGCCACGCCTGGGGCCGGACCATCGGGGCTGGGCCGAACGGGTGAGGTCCGGCCGGAAGGGATCTTGAGGAGACGCGGCGCCCACCGATGACTTTCCGTGCCCGCGGCGGTCCCCACCCACGTAAGGCAGAACGCGCCGCGCGCGCACCGCACCTCACCGTCCGGAGGCACCATGACCACCACCGGGAACGCCCTGCCGCCCGTCGTCGACCGCGCCACGTGGGAGAAGGAACTGGCGGCGCTGCGGGTCCGCGAGAAGGCCGCCACTCGGGAGCTCGACGCCATCGCCGCGCAGCGGCGCCGGCTGCCGATGGTCGAGATGCCCGACTACGTGCTGGAGGGGGAGGACGGCCCGGTGCGGCTCGCCGAAGTCTTCGGTGAGCACCCGCAGTTGATCGTCTACCACCACATGTGGCACGCGGGCGCGGAGTGGCAGTGCGGCGGCTGCACCGGCTTCACGTCCCAGTTCACCCGGCTCGCGGGGCTCGAGAAGTTCGACGCCCGCTTCGTGATCGTCACGCAGGGGCCGATCGACGAGGCGCTCGCGTACCGGCGCAAGGTCGGCAACACGATGACCTGGTACTCCACCGCGAACAGCCCGTTCGGCGCCGACCTCGGCGCGCCGCCGAACGCCGGGTTCGCGGTCAACGTGTTCCTGCGCGACGGCGACACGGTGTACCGAACCTGGCACACCGACGGCCGCGGCACCGAGCAGCTGAGTTATCTGTTCGGCCTCGTCGACCTGCTGCCGTACGGCCGGCAGGAGGAGTGGCAGGACTCCCCCGCGGGTTGGCCCAAGTCACCGACGTACAGCCGGTGGGCGTCGCCGCAGGAGATCGCGGCGGCCTACGGCGAGCGCGGCTGAGGTCAGGCGTCCTCGACGCCCAGCACTCTGTTCACGGTCGTGCGGGCCTCGTAGAAGTCTTCGTCGGAGACGTTCGGGTCGTCCTCGGTCTGTTCGAGCCAGTCCGACATGTCGTCGGGCGACCAGCGGTCGAAGTCCTTGGGGATGTCGAGCGTCGTGGTGTTCATGCGCAGCCGCGCGACGGCTGTCGCTTCCTCGACGCTGATGGTGTTCACTTCGGTCATCGCGCCCCTCCCATCGGGTCTTCACGGGATCGGACCGGCGACCTTGCCAGACGCTGCCGGGCAGTGTCCAACCGCGACGTCACGGACAGTGAGCGGAGGTCGCCGAATCAGGTCCCACAGCGCCCGGTCGACCTCCGCGAACCCGGCGTCGGCGGGCAGCGGGTGCCGCTTGCGTCGGCGCGGTTCGCGTACACCCTGGAAGAGTCCGCAGCCGAGCGGGGTGCGGCCGCGGACCGCTCACGCGTCGTCCTCGCGGCCGTCCCGGACGACGAGGACCGGGCAGTGCGCGTGGTGGAGCAGGGCCTGGCTGACCGAGCCCATGATCAGGCCCCTGAAGCCGCCCCGGCCGCGGGCGCCCACGACGATCATCCTGGCCTCCTTGGACGCCTCGATCAGGGTGGGGCGCACCCGGCCCTCCAGCAGCCGCCGCTCCACGGAGATGTGCGGGTGGGCGACCAGGCCCGGGGCGAGGGCGTCGGTGAGGGTCTGCCCGGCCGCCTTGCGCAGCTCGCTGAAGTTGGAGACGAGCGGGGTCAGGGCGCCGGGGCGTTCGGGGCCCTCGGCGGACCAGGTGTTCCAGACGTGCAGGGCGAGCAGTCCGGTGCCGTGGCGCTCGGCCTCGCCGAACGCGGCCTCGACCGCGGCCTGCGCGTCCCCGGAGGAGTCGACGGCGACGGCGACGAGGCCGCCCGCGTCGGCCCGGCTCCGGACGACGAGCACGGGGCACTCGGCGTGCGCGGCCAGATACACCGCGACCGAGCCGATCAGGAGCCCGGTGAAGGCCCCGAGCCCCCGGCTGCCGACGACGACCAGGTCCGCCTCCGCCGAGCGGACCGTCAGGATGGTCAGCGGCTCACCCGTGACGACCTCGCCCTCGATGTCCGCGAGCTCCGGTTCCGCGGCGCGGGCGTGCTCGACGGCCGACGCGACCACGGCATCGGCCTGTCCGCGCAGCGCATCGGCGGCCGCCGCGAATCCGGCGGCGCGCATCATGGGCCAGATGAAGGCATGCACGATCCGCAGTCCGAGGCCACGCGCCCGCGCCTCCCGGGCCGCGATCGCCACCGCCTCCAGGCTCGAATCGGATCCGTCGGCCCCGACCAGTACATGGCCTGCCATGCGCGCGCTCCCTGTCGATCCCGGCACCGTCCTCGGCCGCCCGTGCGGCCCGGTTCAAGACTGACCCGGTCCGCCGGGCGGCGCACGGCGAGCCCTCGCGCCGCGTTCTCCCTCCTCACCGTCGACAGCCCATTGCCCTCGACGAACCACCGGTGTCACCATTGGTTCATAAATCGCTGGAGAGCCCTCGGGAGCACACGCATGGCACGCACGGCGCGATGGATGGCAGGCGGAACGGCGGTCGCCGCCGCCGGGGCGGGGATGGCCTGGCTGTGGCGGCACCAGGAGGAGGTCGCGTTCCGGCGACCCGTCAACGAGTGGACGTTCACGCACATGTCGACGGTGCTGCCGGTGGCGCCCGTGCCCGCCGCCGCGCACGAGCGCCCGCTGCCCCAGGGCGAGCTGCCGCCCGGGTTCACGTACGAGTTCCGGGGCTCGCGCCGCACCCTGGAGGAGCTGCACGCGCGCACGCACACCACCGGGTTCGCCGTCCTGCACCGCGGGCGGCTCGTGCACGAGAGCTACCCGGGCCGGTTCGGCGGGCCCGCCCGCCGCTTCCAGCTCTTCTCGCTCACCAAGTCGGTGACCTCGGTGCTGCTCGGCATCGCCCTGGCGGAGGGCGCCCTCGGCTCGCCCGACGACAAGGTGGTGACGTACTGCCCCGAGCTGGCCGGGTCGGCCTACGACGGGCCGACGGTCGCGGATCTGCTCGACATGACGAGCGGCGCAGGCGGTGTCGAGGACTACGAGGACCCGCAGGCCCCGGTCAACCGTCTGATGCGGGCCGTGGCCGGCCGTGGCTCGGTGCTCGACGTGGTCCGCTCCGTCGACCCGGGCGCGGATCCCGGCACGTTCTTCAACTACTCGACGCTCGACACGCAGGTCCTCGGCTGGGTCCTCGAGAGCGCCACCGGCATGCCGCTGGCGCGGTACGCCGCCGAGCGGCTGTGGAGCAGGATCGGCGCGGAGACGGACGCGTACTACGGGCTCACCCGCGGACGTCCGCGGACCGCCGTCGGCGGCGGATCGTTCAACGCGACGGTGCGGGACATGGCCCGGGTGGGGCTGCTCATGGCGCGCGGCGGCGCCGTCGACGGCGAGCGGATCGTGCCCGAGGCATGGGTCGAGCGCGGACGCGGCAGCGGCAAGGAGTTCCTGCGGCCGGGAGCGCTCAGCGAGCTCTACCCGGCGCACTACGGCTACGCGAACCAGTGGTGGACGCTCGGCGGCGAGCACCGCGCCTTCACGGGGCTCGGCATCTACGGGCAGTTCCTCTGGGTCGATCCGGTGGCGGACGTCGTCGTGGTGAAGACCAGCGCCTGGCCCGTGGCCGAGGATCCGGACCGGGACGCCGAGACCGTGGCGGCGCTTTCGGCCCTGGTCGAGCACCTCTCCGAGGCGGAGTGACGGGGCGGGCCGGTGCATAGGATTGACGCCATGACAGACCACGGCGTCCACGGCGGCAGCGCCTCCGCACCGGCCGCCCGTGCCGCCGCCCCCGCCCGGCGCGGCCGGCCGCCGTCCACCGCGCTGAACCGGGACCGGATCCTGGACGCCGCCCGCACCCTCGTCGAACGCGAGGGACCCGACGCCCTCACCCTGCGCCGCCTCGGCGCCGAACTCGGCTCCAACCACACCGCCGTGCTGCGCCACTTCTCCGGCAAGGAGGACATCCTCCTCGGGCTCGCCGAGCAGCTGATCGAGGAGGCGGTCACGGGGTACGAGCCGACCGACTCCTGGCGCGAGACCCTGGCCGGTCTGGCCCGCCGCGTCCGCAGCGCCTGCCTCACCCATCCGCAGGTCGCCGCCGTCGTGGCAGGGCGGGTCTCGCGGCGCGACGCCGAGTTCCGGGGCGCCGACCTCGTCATCGGCGCGCTCAAGCAGGCCGGTTTCGGCGACCGGGAGGCCGCCCGCTACTACCGCGCGCTCGCCGACACCGCCCTCGCCATGGGCGCCCAGGAGGCCGCCCTCGCCGCGCTGGACGGCGCGGCGCGGGAAGGCGACCGGCTGGCCTGGCGGCGCGAGTACCTGGCCGTGTCGCCGACCGCCTATCCGCACCTCGCGTCGGTCGCGCCGCACCTGGCCGCCGCGGATGAGGACGACCAGTTCGAGACGGTCCTCGGGCTGCTGCTCGACGCGGTGGAGTTGCGGGCACCCCACGAGCCCCGATGAGGCGATGCGGCCCCACGGCCGCCGGACATCCACGACGATGGGGCGCGGACCGTCGTGGCGTCGGGGAAGGGGACCGGACCGTGTTCGGATTGCTGTCCAAGCTCGCGGAGTTGCTCGCCCAGTTCGGCACCGGGCTCGTCACGCTGCGGCGCACCGCGCAGGACACCGATGTGGCGGCCGCGCTGCTGCGCTGCGCGGTGGCGCTCCAGGACCTGTGCGTACGCGGGGAGCGGCTGCTGGCCCTTGCCTCAGATCTGGTCGACGGCCCCCAACGGCCGGGAACGGCGCAGGAGTTCGTGGGCCTGGTGCGCGTACAGGCACAGGCGGTCGAAGCGGTGCGCGGCACCCTCGTCGAGTGTCAGGAGCTGCTGGCCACCGTCGACGCGGGGGTCTATGTGGAACTGGCGCCGTTCCTCGACGCGAAGTCCGGTCTGCTGACGCGCTGGCAGCAGCAGGCCACGATGAGCGCGCTGTCGTCGACGACCCTGTTCTTCCTGCCGCGGGCGGCGTTGGAGGAGGCCCTCTCCGTCGGCAGGTCCCACGCCACCCGGGACGGCCTCGCCATCGACCGCACGGACTACCTGCTGGCGGTCGGCGACGGCCTGCGTGCCGCACGCGCCCAGGAAGTGCGCGACCTCGGCCGCGCCGCGGCGACGCGCCACGCGTCCGCCGTCAGGGACGAGCTGGCCGACGCCAAGGACGAACTCGCGCGGGCGGCAGCGCTGTGCCGGCAGCTCGTGGACGCCGTCCAGGAGGCCGTGGGGCCGGAGGCGATGGCGCGGCTGCGCAGGCAACTGGTGCCGAAGCAGCGCGCCACTAGGTCTGGCCGGACCCCCGCCTAGTATTCGCCGGCTTGTTCACCTTCTCGTACAGCTCGCGGTCCCGCGGGAAGCCCGCCCTGGCGAAGGCCAGGCTGCCCGTGCCGGTGGCCAGGATCCGGATCGCGTCGAGGCCGAGGGCTCCGGCGAGCCGCTCGGTGTTGAACTGAAGGCGCTGGAACAGACCGCTCCCCCGCGCGTCCGCCGCGATGCGGACCTCGTCCATGGTGATCTCCTTCTCCTTGAAGTCGAACCGGAGCTGGAGCACGGCCCGGTTCTCCCCGCCGTCCCGCAGCACCAGGTCGACGCTGCCCGCCCCCTCCGGATAGAGCACGACCTCCGCCTGCGCCCCGGTCAGCCGGTCCAGGAGCAGCTCGGTGAACATCGCCGGGGTGATGGGCACCAGCGACTTCCAGATCCCGACGAATTCCTCGTCCAACCGGCCGACGATCAGCCGCGGTTCCAACGACGCGAAGTCCGCGACCGTGAGCGCGGCGACGGACCGCCGGACGGCTTCCGTGTCCCTGGCGTGCGGCGCGCCGGCGGTGGGGTGCAGGGCAAGGCCGGAGGCGCAGCGCACCAAGTGGTTCCAGACGGGGTCCGTCGGGAAGGGCGGCAGGCTCCAGTCGTCCGCGCACGCCTCCCAGCCGCGCTGCCACCACGCGACGGCCGCCAGTGACCGCAGGCCGAACCGCAGCGCGCCCGCGATCTGGCAGCGCACCAGCAGCCCCTTCGCCGAGACGGTGTCGAGGTTCGCGCCCGGCTCCGTGGCACTCGTCGCGAAGCGCTCGGCGGCGGCGACGGTCTCGGCCAGGCTGATCAGCGGCGGCGCGTCCGAGATCACCACCGGGATCGGCGACTGGAGGACCCGCACGGGATCCTCGGGGGCGAACACCACGTCGTCGGTGAGGACGATCAGCGGCGTGACGTCGTCGCCGTCGGTCATCACGAACTCGAGCGCCGCGTCGCCCATGGGCGTGCGGCTCCTCGTGACGCGTTTGACGTCGCAGACCGGAAGGCTGAGCGTCTCGCCGATCGCCGGTATCCCGACGCTCACCCGCCCGCCCTCCACGGTGGGCCGCAGACCGAGGACCTCCTCGAACGCCGTCGCGATCTCCTGGGCCAGCGCGGCGTCGTCCCGCTCGCGCCCGAGCGGCAGGGCGGCGAGGGACGCGAGGTTGTCCCGCACCGTCCCGGTCAGTGCGTGCCCCTCGCCGAGCACGCGCCGGCAGTCGGCGAGTGCGTGTCCGAAGGTCGCGGCGGCACGCTTTGCCTGCCCGGACGTCAGGTACGCGGTGGCGAGGTCGTTGCGCGCGGAGAGCGTGCCGGGTTCCTCGGCACCGGCGACCCGCCGGCACTCCGCCACGGCCAACTCATGGAGCGGTACGGCGAGTTCGGGCCGGTCGTCCGCGAGCCATCCGGCGAACCAGATGGAGGCGAGGTTGGCGAGCGTGGAGACGGTGGCGCGGTCGTCGGCGCCCACGACCCGGACCACTCCCGCGAGCAGCCTCTCCTGGAGCCCGAACGCCTCGACGTAGCTCCGTTCCCGGTAGTACGCGTGGGCCAGCTCTCCGCACGCGGCGAGCGTTTGCGGATGATCCTCGCCCAGCGTGCGGACACTGTCGTCGTACTGACGCCTCAGGTCGTCGATCGCCATGCCACCGATGATCCCTCACGAAGGCAGCGGACTTCTTCAACTTCCCTGACTTCAGAGCCGTTTGACACACACGACGCCCCTGCGACGGCTCCCGCGGCCCAAACGCCCCTCTACACCCTCGGCGGCCATTCCGTCGCAACAACTGGGCGGAACTGTGCGGCACTTGATGCTTCTCCTACGATGACGAGGACCGCGGGGCCACCCGGCGGTCCATGAACGTGGCAGCACCCGCTGGAGGGGAGCGGGTGTTGCTGCATGTCGCACGGGGCGGGCGTCACCCCGCCATCACAACACCAGCATCGCCTCTGCGATCTCGCCGACGTCCGCGTCGCGGATCGCGGTGGAGGCCTCGTCGAGGACGAGCAGCCGCGCCCCGGGGACCTCCCTCGCGATCGCCTCGCCGTTGCCCACGGGGAAGAACGGGTCGCGCCGGCCGTGGACCACGAGGGTGGGGACACCGATCTCGGGCAGCCGCTCGCGCCAGCGGGGTGCGCAGTCGAGCCGCGAGAACACCATCCCCAGCTGGTTGGCCATCTGGACCTGGGGGTCGGTGCCGGGCGTGCGGTCCCAGACGCGCGCCGCGACCGAGCGCGCGGCGCCGGGGTCGTTGCCCATGACCTCCGCGCCCGCCGCCGCGAACTCCGCGACCGCCTCACGGTCGGCCCAGTCGGGCATCGGGCTCGAGAACAGCCGGCCCATCGTCGCCCCGTCGTGATCGGGGAGGTCGTCGTCGACCGGGCCGGGGGCGACCGCGCGGGTGCCGATCAGGGTGAGTGCCGAGAACGCCCCCGGGTGGTCGAGTGCGGCCACCTGCGCGACCATCCCGCCGACGCCGATCCCCGCGAGGTGCGCGGGACCGCCGCCGAGCGCCCCGGCCAGGGCCGCCGCGTCGGCGGCGAGGTCGCGCAGCGTGTAGTCGGGCGCCTCCGGGTCCCCGGCCGTGGACTCTCCGCTGTCGCGCAGGTCGTAGCGCACCACCCGGCGCCCGCCCGCCGCGAGGCGCTCGCACAGCGCGTCGGGCCAGGACAGCATCGTCGTCCCGCCCACGAGCAGGACCGGGGGCGCGCCCTCGGCGCCGAACGACTCGATGCCCAGGACGATGTCATTGACTTTCACAGTGGTCATACCAGGGAAGACCCGCCCCGCCTCCCGAATTCATCGCTCGGTGCGCAGGACGGCGGGGTGACCAGTGCCGATGGGTGTGCCGGTGCACCAGGGCCGTCGGCGACCTAGGCCCTGGGACCTCCTCCGGGGGGTCCACGTCAATCATTCACGGGCCCGATGCCGCGCCGGGCCCGTCCGGGCAGTCTTGTGGCCCACCAGCCCATCCGCCCATCCGCCCATCCGCCGACAAGGAGCGCACGATGTCGTACTTCGAGAACATGCGGTACCCGGAGCCCCGCTACCACGGCGACAAGGGCGAGGTGAGCGCGTCCTTCCGGTCGGCCGACACACCACCGGAGGTGACCTCGCCCGGCGGGTCCACCAGCTACCTCGCCACACAGGAGTCGACCGGAGGTGAATTCGGGCTCTACAAGGGCGTGTTGGGGCCGCGCTCCGCCGGGGCGAAGGAGCACTTCCACCGAGCGATGTCGGAGTCGTTCTACGTCCTGTCCGGCGAACTCGAACTCTACGACGGCGAGAAGTGGACGACGGGCCGCGAGGGGGACTTCCTGTACGTCCCGGCTGGCGGTCTGCACGCCTTCAGGAACGTGACCGACGACCCGGTGTCGATGCTCATGCTCTTCGCTCCCGGCGCTCCGCGCGAGGAGTACTTCGAGCGGGTCGCCGAGATGTCGCAGCGCGGCCCCGATGAGCTCAAGGAGTTCCGCGTCCGGCACGACAGCTATTTCGTGGAGGACTTCGACTTCGGGTCGGGAACGGCGACGTAGCGTCGCCGCTCCTCACCGGCCGGTCATCCAGGGCCTCACGACCTCCCGCCCGCAGGACCTTGGTCCCGGTTTGCCCGTCTCGACCCGGGCAGGACGCCCGTGTCCAGCCGTCCAGTGGAAGCGACACAGCATGCTCGCCAGCGATCCGAACGTCTCCGCCGACCGTCTCGCCGACCTCGCCGTCGCCGCCTTCACCCGCGAGGTGTTCCTGACGCCGAAGCCGGGGCTACCGGACTGCCGGACCGCGCAGAGCCCCGCCAACACCGTGTTCTCCTCCCTCGTCGACGCGGGTGTCGCACTGCACGGTTCGTTCCACGCCGCCGCGCGCGCCGGGGGCGATCTGGAGCGGCTCGCGCAGGCCTGCGCCGACGCGCAGCGCCAGGTGCCCTACGTCGCCTCGCTCAACGGCCTCGACGTCGCCGCCCGCTCGCTGTGCCTGCTGGCGGCGGCCTGGGCGCAGGGCGCGGAGAGCGCCGACGACGCCTGCCGCCGCGCCCTGGAACTCGACGCGCGGGTCGAGCCCACCGGGGACTTCCGCGACGGGTATCGCGCTCTTCCCGTCGAGGAGAAGCGGCGCCATCTCACGACCGCCCTCGCCGCCCTGCCGGGCCTGCGCTCGGCGCGGGCGCGCGGCGTCCCCGAGGAGACCGCGCAGCTCGACGCGCTCCTCACGCTGATCGCGTCCGTCGACGACGTCCGCGTCGCGCAGGAGAAGGGCCCGCTGGCCGTCCGCCTGATCCGGCAGGACGCCGCCGCCGTCCTGGCCGCGGGCGGCTCAGGGACCGACGAGGGCCGCCGGCTGCTGTCCGAGCTCGACGAGGAGATGATCCACTACGGGATCTGCCCGGCGGCCAGCGGCGCCCTGCTCACGGTGCTGCTCTTCCTGGACTCGGTGATCGAGCGCCCGCTGTCGGTCGCCGCCTGAACGGCGCACGGCGGGTGGCGCGCCACCGTGTGGCGTAGGCGGACTGGCCCGCACCGGCCCGGCCACCGAGGCTGATGGGCACCGGCCACGTCGCGCACAGGAGGCACTCCCCCGTATGGACGCCACCTCAGCGGTGCCCGACGCCCGCACCCACCTGGCGCTCCGGTCGATCAGGGAGCTGCTGGCGGCCCAGCGGCGGCGGATCAGGCAGTACACCGAGTCGTACCAGGACCCCGGCCGGCCCCAGGGCGCGCCGACCACCACCGTCTCGTCCTCGACGCTGCCGCCCGCGCCCTCCAGCCGGGAGGTCCTCGACGCCCTGCCCACGCCCGCGCTCCTGGTCGCCCCGCTCCTGGACGACGACGGCCGCGTCCAGGACGCCCTCTACGTCGCCCAGAACGCGGCGGCCCGCACCTATGCCGCCGAGCGTCTCCCGCACGGCAGCCTGCCGCGCTGGGAGGGCCCGGTGTCGCTGTTCGAGCGGTTCCCCTCGCTGACCGGGACGCCGCTGCCCGACATGCTGGCCGGCGCGCTGGGCGAGCGCGCCCCGCAGGGGCCCACGCTGATCGAATGGGTCGTGAACACGACGAACGGACCGGCGCGGATCAACGACCACGTCCGTGTCGCGCCGTGCGGCGAGCACCTCCTGATCACCTGGGAGCGCGGCCACCGCCTGCACATGGCGGCCGCCGCCCAGCAGCTGGTGCGCACCTGCTGGGCGGAGTGGAACCTGGCCGACGGCGGGGTCGACCCGTCCCGCGGCTTCCGCCGGGTGCTGGGCCTCGACGGCCACGCGGACGTCCCCACCCTGTCCGAACTGGCGGCGGCCGTGACCCCGGAGAGCCTGCCCGAGCTGTACCGGACGCTGTACGACGTCATCCTGCGCAAACGCACGGGCATCTGTGAGCTGCGCCTGAACGGAGCCGGGTCCCGGGTGGTCCGGATGACCGCCGAACCCGTGCGGATCGCCCCCGGCGGCCTGGTGTGGGCGCTGCGCGCCGTGCTCACCGATGTGACCGCCGAACGGCGCCGCCGTGCGACGGCCGAGCACGCGGAACGCGAGGCGCGGCGCCAGCGCGAGCGCGCCGAGGCCGTCGCCGAGGTCGCCGGTGTCCTGCGCGAGGCGGTCCTCCCCCACTTCCAGGGCGAACTGGCCGCCTCGGGCCTCGATGCCACCGCCGTGTACCGGCCCGATGCCCGGGAGGCCGGGGTCGGTGGCGACTGGTACAAGGCGCGCAGGCTCCCCGGCGGCCGCCTCCTCGTCGCGCTCGGCGACGCCCGCGGGCACGGCCTGGCCGCGGTCACCCTCATGGCGAAACTCCGCTACGCGCTGGCGGGCCTCGCCTACACCGAACAGCGCGTCGAGCAACTCACCCAGTGGCTCAACGAGTTGGCCTGCGCCGACGGCGCCGAGTCCACCGCGACCGCGATCATCGCCAGCTACCACCCGGAGCAGGGGCTGCTGCGCTGGACCTGCGCGGGCCACCCGCGCCCCGTCCTCGTACGGGACGGGGTCGCCAGCCAACTGCCGGACCCCGAGGGCGGACCCGGTCCACCGCTGGGCGTCCTGTCGGGGGTGCGGTACACGGCGGCGGACGCGGCGCTGCGCATGGGTGACATCGTCCTGATGTACTCCGACGGACTGACCGAGCGCCGCGACAGCGACCCCGACCTCGACACGCAACGCTTTCTCGACGCGGCGAAGCGGTGCCTGCGCGGCGACGCCCCCGCCACGGGGCACGAGGCGCTCAACGCGTACGCCGAGCGCATCGTCGGCGAACTCGACGGACCGCACCGCTCCGATGATGCGACACTCCTCGTCCTGCGGCGCACCTCGACGCCGCCCCCGGCTCCTTAACGACCGATCAGCACCTCCGTCCGCGGGGACGGCGGACCCGGCCGGAACAACCCCGTTTCACGCCGCGGGGGTTGTCGTGGGACCGCGGGCCTCTTAACGTTCGATCAGTCCTGGATCGGGTCCCCGCACAGACCGCCACGGTCGGGGTGACCCGGGCCGTCCGGCAGCCGTCGACGGGAGCCCCGTGTCCTTCGTGCCCGACGCAACTGACGCATCCGGTCCCCCCGCACCGCCCGCCCCCTCGCCCGACGTGTCCCTGCGGGCCGGGCGCCGCCTCTCGCTCGCCCACCAACTGGCGCGCCAGGCCCGGCGTACGCCCACCGCCCCGGCCCTGCGCCACCGGGACCGGGAGATCACGTACGCGGTCCTCGACGCGCGCGTGAACCGGCTCGCGCGCGCCTACGCCGCGCGGGGCGTAGGACCCGGCGACCGGGTCGCCGCGCTGACCACCAACCGGATGGAGACGGTGGAGGTCTGGTTCGCCGCGCTGCGGCTCGGCGCGATCGCCGTGCCGATCAACTTCCGTCTGGTGCCCGCCGAAGTCGCGCACGTCCTCCGCGACTGCGCGCCGACCGTCTTCGTGGTCGACGCGCCGCTGACACGACTCGGCCTGGAGGCGCGGCGCCTTGCCGGCTCCGACTGCCGGGTGCTGCACCTCGGGGACGGCGAGGCCCCGGACGGCACCGAAAGCCTCACCACGGTGCGTGACGCGTACGACGACGGGCCCGTCGAGGGCGACGTCGACGAGAACGACCCGGCGTTCCTGATGTACACCTCGGGCACCACCGGCCGTTCCAAGGGCGCCGTGCTCAGCCACCTCAACCTGGTCGTGAACACCCTGCACATGGTGGAGGTGCAGCCGCCGAAGCCCACCGACCGGGGCCTGTTGAACATTCCGATGTTCCACATCGCGGGCGTCGACTCGATCGTCGCCTCCATGCTCTACGGCACCTGCACGGTCATCGGCGCCACCGTCGGCTTCGACGCCGCCGAGACGGTCGACCTGCTGGAGCGGGAGCGGATCACCGGCTGCTTCCTGGTGCCCAGCCAGTGGAAGGCGATCTGCGAGGTGCCCGGCATCCGGGACCGCAAGCTCGTCCTGAACAGCCTGAGTTGGGGCGCGTCGGCCGCCCCGCCCTCCGTCCTGAAGGCGATGAACGACACGTTCCCCGGCGTCGTCATCAGGAGCGCCTTCGGCCAGACGGAGATGGCCTCGGTGACCTGTTACCTCGACGGCGAGGACGCGGTGCGCAAGCTCGGCTCCGTCGGCAAGCCGGTGCGACACGTCGACGCGCGGATCGTGGACGAGGAGATGCGGGACGTGCCGGTGGGCGAGGTCGGCGAGATCGTCTACCGCGGCGGCAACCTCATGCTGGGCTACTGGAACAATCCAGAGGCCACCGCCGCGGCCTTCGAGGGCGGCTGGTTCCACTCCGGCGACCTGTGCCGCATGGACGACGAGGGCTACATCTACGTCGTCGACCGCAAGAAGGACATGATCATCTCGGGCGGCGAGAACATCTACTCCGCCGAGGTCGAGGCCGTCATCGACCAGCACCCCAAGGTCGCCGAGGTGGCCGTCGTGGGCGTGCCGCACCCCGAGTGGGTGGAGACCCCGCGCGCGTACGTCGTGCCGAGGGACCCCGCCGACCCGCCCACCGAGGCCGACATCATCGACCACTGCCGCGAACTGCTCGCCTCGTACAAGAAGCCGACCTCGGTCGTCGTCATCGAGGCGCTCCCGCGCAACGCCGCCGGGAAGGTCCTCAAGGTGCGGCTGCGCGAGGCCGCCCGCGACTGACAGGACTCCCCCGACGCCTCCGACCGAACGGATCCGCATGCCTGACGCGACACACCACGACCTGACGGAACTGCGCGCCCGGATGGCCGCGTTCATCAACGACGAGGTGATCCCCGCCGAGAAGGTGCTCGGCGGCCGCACCCCCGAGGCCCGCGCCACGCTCGCCGCGCTCCAGGAGCGGGCGAAGAAGCTGGACCTGTGGATCCTCGGCCACCCGGCCGAACTCGGCGGCAAGGGACTGCCGTTGTACGACTTCGCGCTGGTCAACGAGATCATCGGGCGTTCCGAGTACGGCCAGCTCGCCGTCGGAACGTACACCATGCAGGACTCGATCATGCTCGATCTCTACGCCTCCCGGGCGCAGCGCGAGCGCTGGCTCACGCCGCTGGTCAACGCCGAGATCAGCCCGAGCGTCGGGCTCACCGAACCGGAGGTGGCCGGCTCCGACCCCACCCGGATCGCGACGACCGCGGTGCTCGACGGCGACGAGTGGGTGCTCAACGGCCACAAGTGGTTCACCACCGGGGCCAGCCGGGCCGCGTTCACCACGGTCTTCGCCCGTACCGACGAGGACGCCGCGAGCCCGCACGCCGCCGTGTCCGCGATCATCGTCCCGGCCGGCACCCCGGGCCTGGAGATCTCCCGCGTCCTGGAGACGATGGGCGACACCGAGGGCGACCACTGCGAACTGCGCCTGACCGACGTCCGGGTCCCCGCCGACCATCTCCTCGGCGAGCGCGGCCAGGGATTCACCATCGCGCAACGCCGCCTCGGGCCCGGCCGCATCTTCCACTGCATGCGCTGGCTCGGACAGGCCCAGCGCGCTTTCGAGTTGATGGTCGAGCGCGCCAACACCCGTTACGCACATGGCTCTTTGCTCGCCGAGAAGGGCGAGATCCGGCGCTACATCGCCGAGTCGGCCGCCGAGATCCAGGCCGCCCGCCTGATGACCCTTGACGCGGCGCGCCGCTACGACCAGGACGGGCAGGCCCGCCTGGAGATCAGCATGGTGAAGTTCTGGGGCGCGCAGGTGCTGCACAACGTCGTCGACCGCGCCATCCAGGTGCACGGCGCGCTCGGTGTCACCGCCGACACCCCGCTGGAGGCCATGTACCGGCGCGCCCGCTACGCCCGCATCTACGACGGGCCCGACGAGGTGCACCGCATGGTCGTCGCGCGCAAACTGCTCGCCGACGTCGACAGGGCGCCGTGGGCGGGGCTGCCCGCGTGAGCGATCCGCTGCGGGAGGAACTGCGGGACCGGCTGGCCGGGTTGTGGGGCGGCCCCGTGACCGTCGAGGGCTGGCGGCGCCTTTCCGGCGGCGCCAGCCGGGACACCTTCTCCCTCGACGCCACGGCACCCGACGGCACCTCGCACCCCCTGATCCTGCGCTGCGACCCACCGGTCAGGCCGGACCCCGAGGTGATGGCGCGGGAGGCCGCGGCCCTCGCGGCAGCGGCCGACGCGGGGGTGCCCGTGCCCCGACTCGTCGACCACGGCACGGTCCTCGGGCGCGCCCACCTGCTCATGGAGCGGGTCGGGGGCGAGACGATCCCGCGCCGCCTGCTGCGCGACGAGCGGTTCGCGGCGGTGCGCCCGAAGCTGGCGCGCGACCTCGGGCGGATCCTCGCGCGCATCCACGCGATCCCGGCCGCGTCCGTCCCGGGCCTGCCCGAGCCCGACCCGCTGGACCACCTCACCGCCCTCTACCGCCAGTTCGACGAGCCGCGCCCGGCCCTGGAACTGGGCTTGCGCCGGCTCGCCGAGCACCGCCCGCCGACCACTCACCCGGCCCGCGTGGTGCACGGCGACTTCCGCAACGGCAACCTCATGGTCGACGGGACGGGCGTGCGCGCCGTCCTCGACTGGGAGCTCGCCCACCTCGGCGATCCGGTCGAGGACCTGGGCTGGCTGTGCGTGAAGGCCTGGCGGTTCGGCGCGGCCGAGCCGGTGGGCGGTTTCGGCCCGCGCGAGGAGCTGCTCGCCGGGTACGCCGAGATCGCCGGGACCCGTCCGGGCGAGGACGAACTGCACTGGTGGGAGGTGTACGGCACGCTCCGCTGGGCGGTGCTGTGCCGGATGCAGGCCGAGCGCTTCCTGTCCGGCGCCGAACAGTCCGTCGAGTACGCCGTCCTCGGCCGCAAGGTCTGCGAGCAGGAGTACGACGTGCTGCTCGCGCTCGGCGTCGCCGACCCCCGCACCGTGCCCGATGTCCTCGCCGGCCGCGACGACACCGCCGCCGCTTCCCCGCACGACCGGCCCGGCGCCGACGCGCTGCTGCGTTCCGTGCAGTCCTTCCTCACCGAGGAGGCGGCGGGCGATCAGCGGCTGCGGTTCCTGTCGAAGGTGGCGGCGAACGCCGTGGCCGTCGCCCGCCGCGAGGCGCTGCTCGCACCGTCCCAGGCCGAGGCCCACGCCCGCCGCCTGGCCGCGCTCGGCCTCGCCGACGACCGCGCCCTCGCCGAGGCCGTCCGCGACGGCACGGCGGAGCCCGGCGATCCGGCCGTCCTCGAAGCCGTACGAGGCGGTGTCACGGACCGCCTCGCGGTCGCCAACCCGGCGTACGCGGCGCAACCGGCACGGTGACCGCCACCCCCGAACCCGTAGGAACAAGAACCGAGGGAGCACGCGCATGACCAGCACAGAGGCCGCAGGCGAGGCACCCCAGCGGGTGACGGTCACCGTGACCGACGGCGTCGCCGACGTCCGGCTCAACCGGCCCGACAAGCGCAACGCCCTGGACCCGGCCATGTTCGAGGCGCTCGTCGCCACGGGCGAGCGGCTGAAAACCGAGGAGGGCGTCCGGTGCGTGGTGCTGTCCGGTGCGGGGCCGGACTTCTGCGCCGGGCTCGACTTCACCTCCTTCGAGGCGATGCGGGACGGAGAGCGGCTGTCCGGGCTCGCCGCGCTGCCGCCGTCGGACGGTCCCGCGCAGGCGGCCGGGCAGCGCGCCGCCTACGTGTGGGCGGAGCTGCCGATGCCGGTGATCGCCGCGCTGCGCGGCAACGCGCTCGGCGGTGGGCTCCAGGTCGCGCTCGGCGCCGACATCCGCATCGTGGCGCCGGATGCCCGCCTCAGCGTGTTCGAGGTGGCGTGGGGGCTCGTCCCCGACATGACCGGCACGCAACTGCTGCCGGAGCTCGTCGGCCGCGACGTGGCGAAGGAACTGACCTTCACCGCCCGGATCGTGGGCGGTGAAGAGGCCGCGCGCATCGGCCTGGCCACGTACACGGCGGACGATCCGCTGGCCGCCGCGCTGGAGACGGCGGCCCGGATCGCGGCACAGAGCCCGCACGCCGTCCGCGCGTCCAAACGGCTCCTCGACCTCGCGGGCCGCACCGACCTGGCGACCGGCTTCGCCGAGGAGCAGAAGGAGATCGGCGCACTGATCGGCAGCCCGAACCAGGTCGAGGCGGTGGCGGCCCGCTTCGGAAAACGGGCGCCCCGCTTCACGGACATCTGACACTTTCCCGTACGGCACAGAGAGCTTGAGGACCCACGCATGAGCGACGCCCAACAGGCCCCCACGGAAACCGACTTCACGGAGATCCGGTACCGGGTCGCCGACCACATCGCCACCATTACCCTGCACCGGCCCGAGCGCCTGAACGCCTTCACGCACACCATGGCCGCCGAACTCATCGCCGCGTTCGATGCCACCGACGCCGACGACGACGTGCGGGCCGTGGTCCTGACCGGTTCGGGGCGCGGCTTCTGCGCGGGCGCGGACCTGGCGGGCGGCGCCGCCACGTTCGACCACGAGGCCGTGGGCCGGGCCGGCGGGCGCACGGACTTCGGCACCATCGACGGGATCCCGCGCGACGGCGGCGGGTGTGTGGCGCTGCGCATCGCCGCGAGCGTGAAACCGGTCGTCGTGGCGGTCAACGGCCCCGCGGTGGGCGTCGGTTCGACGATGACGTTGCCCGCCGACGTCCGGATCGCCGCCGAGTCGGCCCGTTTCGGCTTCGTCTTCGCGCGCCGAGGACTGGTGCCGGAGGCGGCGTCGAGCTGGTTCCTGCCACGGGTCGTGGGGATCTCGCAGGCGATGGAGTGGGTGGCGACGGGCCGGCTCTTCGACGCGGCGGAGGCCCTCGCCGGACGCCTGGTCTCGCGCGTGGTCCCCGACGAGCACCTCCTGCCGACCGCGTACGCGCTGGCCGCCGAGATCGCCGAGAACACCTCCGCCGTCTCGGTCGCCCACTCGCGCCGCCTGATGTGGTCGATGCTCGGCGCCGCCTCGCCGTGGGACGCGCACCGCTTCGACTCGGCGGCCATGTACAAGCTCGGCCAGGGCCCGGACGCCGCCGAGGGCGTCATGTCCTTCCTGGAGAAGCGCCCGGCGAAGTTCCCGGCAACCCTCGCCGACCACGAGAACACCCTCCCGTCATGGCCCGAGCCACCGCAGGACGTCCGATGAGCGCGGCCGGCCGCGGCCGGCTCCCTCAGTACCGCTTCAGCTGCCCGGGCCGCTCAAAGTAGAAGCCTCTCGCCCCCTGCCGACCAGCAGAGTCGGCCGGCAGGGGCCGGGTGGGCCCCGCTCCACCAGCCTGCGGCCGTCGACGACGCGCTTCCCGTCGAACCGGCGGCCCGTGAAGCCGAACACATGGGTTCCCCGGCCAAGACCCAAGAGGCCCACGACGACCTGCGTGGCCGCGAGAGGCGGCCCGTCGGCCAGGAGAGGGACGGACAACAAGAGGTTCGTCTTCTCCCTCGCCGAAGGGCCGGCCCACAGCGCGACCGTCACCCTCGCCCCGTCGAGGTCCGGGATGCACCCGCGCACGTAGTACCGCTTCGCCACCGGCGCCGTCGTGTAGTGCCACAGCTCGGCCGCGACGACTCGCTGGAGGCGATCCAGGGCATCCGCCGGGACGGCCGCATGTTGACCCGTGACCGGCACTTCGTCACCCCTCGATGTCAGGCAGTGCGGCGCTGCCCATTACGGACGGCCCAGCGCCTCCACCGCCTCGTACGCCGCCTCGCTCTGCCGCAGCACCTGCCGCTCCAGTTCCTCGACCGGCAGTTCGTTCTCGCCCATCACGCCCGCCGCGAAACGGGCCGCGACGCCGGCGCCGATGCACGCCGAGCGCCAGCGGGAGAACGCCACGTAGTACGGCAGGTGCGAGACGTCGAGGCCGGAGGCCTTCGCGTAGGCGTCGATCAGGTCGGTGCGGGTGCAGAAGCCGGGGGCCGCGCTCGGGCCCGCTGTCGTGGGCGGGACCGTGTCGCCCGGTTGTTCCCAGGTGGAGACGAGCCAGCCGAGGTCCGCCAAGGGGTCGCCCAGCGTGGCCAGTTCCCAGTCGAAGACGGCGACCACCGTGCCGTCGGGGGCGAAGGAGAGGTTGCCCGGGCGGAAGTCGCCGTGGACGATGCCCGTCGACTGCGGGGGTACGTCGGCGAGCAGCGCGTCGTGGACCGTGTCGAGGAGCGTCAGGTCGGGGGCGCCGGAGCGGTGCACCTGGCGCTGCCAGCGGTGCAGTTGGCGTTCGACGTAGCCGCGCGGGCGCGCCATGTCACCGAGGCCGACGTCGGCGGGGTCGAGGCGGTGCAGCGCCGCGAGCACCTCCACCAGGCTCGCGCCCGCCCGGCGCCGCGCGTCCTGCGGCCAGTCCGCGACGGCGTCCCGGTCCGCGCCCACGGCGCCCTCGACGAAGTCCATGACGTAGAACTCCGCCCCGCTCACCGCGGTGTCGGCGCAGTAGGCGAGCGGTTCGGGCACCGGCACCTCGGTGGGCGCCAGGGCTGTCAGGAAGCGCCATTCGCGGCTCATGTCGTGTGCCGTGCTGAGGACTCCGCCGGTGGGCGGCCTGCGCAGCGCCCGGACGGTGCCGCTCGCGTCGGTGACCCGGTAGGTGAGGTTGGAGCGGCCTCCGGAGACCAGGTCGAAGGTGAGCGGCGGCGCGATGCCGGGGACGTGTGCGGCGAGCCAGGCGTCGACCGCGGGTCCGACGCCGCTCGTCATGCCGGTCCCGGCTGGGCGTAGCGTGCCTTGAGTCTTCCCTTGACCAGCTTGCCGGTCGGCGTGCGCGGGAGTTCGTCCACGAAGTCGACGCTGCGGGGCGCCTTGTAGTGGGCGATGCGCTCGCGTACGTAGGCGATCAGGCGCTCCTCCAGGTCGGGGCCCGGTGTCACGCCCGGCGCGGGCTGTGCCACCGCCTTGACCGCTTCTCCCATCTCCGGGTCGGGGACGCCGATCACCGCGACGTCGGTGAGGTCGGGGTGGAGGGCGAGGACGTTCTCGATCTCCTGCGGGTAGATGTTCACCCCACCAGAGATGATCATGAAAGTGCGGCGGTCGGTGAGGAAGAGGTAGCCGTCCTCGTCGAGGTGGCCGACGTCGCCGAGCGTCACCCAGTCCGCGTGCTCCGGGTGCTGGGCGCCCTTGGTCTTGTCGGGGTCGCCGAGGTACTCGAAGGTGCCGTCGCCCTCGCGCGCGAAGTAGACCGTGCCGGTCTCCCCCGCCGGCAGCACGCGCCCCTCGTCGTCGCAGATCCTCGGCTGTCCGAGGATGGGCCGGCCGACCGAACCCGGTTTCGTGAGCCACTCCTCGGAGGTGATCAGTGTCATGCCGATGCCCTCGGTCGCGGAGTAGTACTCGTACAGCTTCGGACCCCACCAGTCGATCATCGCGCGCTTGACGTCCGGCGGGCACGGCGCGGCGGCGTGCACGACGACCTTGTGGCTGGAGAGGTCGTAGGCGGTGCGGACCTTCTCGGGCAGCCGCAGCAGGCGGATGAAGTGGGTCGGCACCCACTGGCTGTGCGTGATGCGATAGCGCTCGATGGCGCGCAGCGCGTCCTCGGGGTCGAAGCGCTCCATCATGACGACCGTGCCGCCGAGCGCGTGCACGGAGGCGCCGTAGCGCAGCGGCGCCGCGTGGTAGACGGGCGCGGGCGACAGATACACGGCGTGCTCGTCGAAGCCGTAGAACAGGCGCAGGAGTTCGACGAGCGTGTCGCCCGGCTCGCCGACCTGGCGGTCCGGGAGCTCGGGGCGGATTCCTTTGGGGCGGCCGGTGGTTCCGGAGGAGTAGAGCAGGTCGGCGCCGCGCGGCTGGTCGGCGGGCGGCTCGGCGGACGCCCCGGCGAGCGCGGCCGCGTAGTCCTCGTACCCGTCGACGCTCCCGCCGTAGGCGAGCCGCACGCGCGCGGTCGCCGGGATCTGCGCCGCGACGTCCCGCGCCAGATCGGCGAGGACGCCCGAGACGACCAGAGCGGCGGCGCCGGAGTCGGCCACGATGTACGCGATCTCGGCCGCGGACAGATGGTGGTTGACGAGGGTGATGTAGAAACCGGAGCGGACCGCCGCCCAGTAGACCTCGTAGGTGTGGATCGAGTTGTCGGTGAGGAGGGCGACCACGTCGCCGCGGCGCAGACCCGCCTCCCGGAACACATGGGCGAGCCGGACGGAGCGTTCGTCCAGCTCCCCGTATGTCAGCTGTTCGCCGGTCGACGCCATGACGACGGCGGGGCGCTGCGGGGACTGGAGCGCGTGGGCACCTGGATACACGGGACGCCTTTCGCATGGACGTGGACGCCGGTGGGTGGCCGTGGACTCTTTCTAAGTCACCCCGCGAGGCGGCAGCAAGACGTAGGACGCGATGAATTGATCGTTCGTTCAGGGCGGGCGGACCTGGTTCAACTCCCGTCGGTCCGCCGGGAATCCGCCGCGGTCCAACGGCGGAAGGCCCGCATGAAGCTCGACGGCTCCGAGTAGCCGAGCCGGTGCGCCAGCTCGGCGGCGGACAGCCGCTCGTGCCGCAGACCGTCCTGGACGAGGGTGAGCCGCACGTCGTCGAGCAGGCGCCGGTAGGTGGTGCCCTCGGCGGCGAGCTTGCGGCGCAGGGTGCGCGAGGTGATGTTCATGCGGCGGGCGATGTGCTCGATGCCGGGATCGGGGCCACCGCCCGCCAGCAGGCTCCGGCGCACCGTGCGGGCCGCGCCGCTGCCGCTCGCCCGCTGCGCCACGAGGCGCTCGCACAGCTCCTCGCAGATCTGCGCGGTGTGCGGGTTGCCGTGCGGCAGCGGGCTGTCGAGGAAGTCGTGGTCGTAGACGAGGGCCGTGGTCCCGGTGCCGTAGCGCACCGGCGCGTCCAGGACGGTGTCGGACGCGCCGCCCGGCGGCTCGGGGAAGGCGAGGTCGACGCGGCGCAGCGGGACGGCGGGCCCGCCCGCGAACACCTGGCGGCCGAGGACGATATTGGCCGCGCAGTCCCGTTCGACGAGGAAGCGGCGTACGTCGGCGGGGATCCGGCCGCCGTCCATGCGGTGCACGACGCCGCCCGCCGCGTCCACCACCACGCTGTGCCGGGCGAAGCCGAAGGTCAGCGCCGAGTACCGCAGCCCGCAACGGAACATCTCGCGCATCGTCGGGGCACTGAGCAGCGCGTAGCCGAACAGGCCGAACGTGGTGGCGTGGTAGCGGGCCCCGACCTCGATGCCGAGCCCCGGGCGGTCGCCGAGGCCGTGCAGCAGATTGCGGACGACGGCGATCTCCTGGGAGGCCTCGACGAGATGGTGCGGGTCGCCGAGCGCGGCGGCGTCGACGCCCGAGCCCGCGAGGCAGTCGGCCGCGGCCAGTCCGCGTTCCGCGGCGAAGTCGAGCAGCAGGACGACGCCCGATGCGGCGCGCGGGAAGTCCCAGTCGGTGAAGCCCTCGGCGATGACCTCCGGCTGCGCGGCAGCCGTGTCCACCGACACGGTCATGACCGGCCCTCCGTTTCCCGCCGTTCACGTTGCCAACGCCCGTATCCGTCAGGGGAATTCATGACAGCACGGGCTTCTCGGCGGCCACAACCCGGCTGCGTGTCCGAATCTGTCCCGGCGTTGTCCGCTTTGGTCATGGAGGCACGCCGGTGGGCCGCCATAGCTTGAGACAAGTGTGTCCGGCCCCGTCCGGCCGTCCGGCGTTCGTGACGAGGGCGCGGTCGGGCGCGGCCGTGTTGCCCAAGCTTGGAGGACGCGCATGCAGACCAAGGGAGCCCTGCTCCACAAGCCCGGCGAGGACTGGACGGTCGAGCCGATCGAGGTCGGCGACCCGGTCGCGGGCGAGGTCCAACTGCGCCTGGCCGCCTCGGGCCTGTGCCACTCGGACGAACACTTCCGCGTCGGCGCCAGCCTCGCCGCCAGCTACCCGCTGCTCGGCGGGCACGAGGGGGCGGGCGTGGTGACCAAGGTCGGCCCCGGCGTCACCGGTGTCGAGGAGGGCGACCACGCGATCCTCGCCTTCATCCCGGCCTGCGGCGTGTGCCGCCCCTGTTCGCAGGGCCTGCAGAACCTGTGCGACCAGGGCGCCAACCTGCTGACCGGGCAGTCCATCGCCGACAACACCTACCGCACGCGCACCGCGGGCGGCGATCCGGTCACACCGATGTGTCTGCTGGGCACGTTCGCCCCGTACGTGACCGTGAACCAGTCGTCCGTCATCAAGATCGAGAAGGATGTGCCGCTGGAGACGGCCGCGCTGCTCGGCTGCGGCGTCTCCACGGGCTGGGGCTCCGCCGTCTCCATCGGCAACACCCGCCCGGGAGACACCGTCGTGGTCGTCGGTGTCGGCGGCATCGGCATCAACGCGGTGCAGGGCGCGGCGGCGGCCGGCGCGCGCTTCGTGGTCGCGGTGGACCCGGTCGAGTTCAAGCGGGACAAGGCACGTGAGTTCGGCGCCACGCACACCTTCGCCTCCATGGAGGAGGCCGAGGGGCCGGTCACGGAGCTGACCTGGGGTGCGAAGGCACACACCGTCATCCTGACCGTCGGCGAACTCCAGGGCGACCAACTGGCCCCGGCGCTCGCGATGACCGCCAAGGGCGGCCAGGTCATCGCGACGGCCCTCGCGGACATGCAGCAGATCGATGCCAAGGTCAACCTGTTCGACCTGACGCTGATGCAGAAGCGGATCCAGGGCGCCATCTTCGGCGGCATCAGCCCGCGCACGCAGATCCCGCGCCTGCTCGAGCAGTACCGTGCAGGTCTGCTCAAGCTGGACGAACTCACCACGCGCACCTACCGCCTTGAGGAGATCAACCAGGGCTACCAGGACATGCGGGACGGCAAGAACCTGCGCGGCGTGGTCCGCTACACCGACGCTGACTACTGAGCACTGCGAGCGGGGGCGGGACGGGGCGGGCGCTGGAGACTCACAGGCCGCCCCGTTCACTCACCAAGCGGGCCACCTCCCGGAGTTTGATGTTGTGCTCCTGCGAGTAGCGGCGCAGCACGGCGAAGGCGTCGGCCTCGCTCAGATCGTGGCCGGCCATCAGGATGCCCATCGCCTCACCGATGACGTGGCGGGTCTCCACCGCACGGTGCAGGGAGGCGTGTTCGCGGGCGCTGGAGAAGGCCACGGCGGCGTGCGAGGCGAGCAGCCAGCCCGCGGTCTCGCTGCCCTCCGTGAACGCGCCGGGCTGGGCTGAGTAGAGGTTGAGGGCGCCGAGGTCGCCCTCCTCCTCGGTGTAGAGCAGGAAGCCCATCATGCTACCGATGCCGAGCTCGTGGGCGCGCGGGGCGTACGAGCGCCAGCGCGTCGTCTCGGTCGAGAGGTCCTTGATGCGGAACACGGGATGCCCGGTGCGGGCCGCGTCGAAGCACGGTCCCTCGCGGACGTCGCCCTGGAGCCGGTCGCTCTCGACGACGAGGTCACTGGTGGCGGCGAGCGTTTCCACCTGCCCCTTGCGCAGGACGAGGATGCCGGCCGCGTCGCAGCCCTCGACCTGGTCGACGGACCAAGTGGTGATCTTGTGCAGCGTCGCGTCCACGGACTGCTGCGCCAGTAGCTCGCGCGCCATGGACGCCATGTTCAGAGCGAACTCACGCCATTCCATGCCGCGCTCCTCGACTTCGGGGTGGGTACGTTCCGGGTGCCGAACCTAGCCTGCCATGCCCGCCCCGGCCGGAACCTGTCGCGGTCGGGGCGGGCGGGCCTCGGGGCGTGTCAGCCGCTGGTGGCCGAGGTGTTGGTGACCGGCAGCGTCCTCTCCGCTCCCGTCACGTAGAGATCGCGCGGGGCCGTGCGCAGCACGAACTTGGTGTCGTCTCTGTCGACCCGCACGGACATGACGAAGAAGCCGTCCTGCTCGGTGGTCGTCCTGACGTCGTACTGGCTCTCCCAGTACGTCTGCAGGAAGACCTCGGTGTCGTAGGGGTCGACCCCCTCGGGCATGGTGACGCGGCCCTGGACGGTGAGGATGTCCCCGGCCTTCACCTTCCGCTTGTTCACCTGGTAGCTGACGGAGCTGGACCGGGTCTGGACGCCCACGGTGGTGTCCGCGAAGTAGCCGTCCTGCGGGGTGTCGGGGTCGCCGTCCTCGTCGTAGGCGGCCGAGATCTCCACCTCGTGCTCGGCGTTGAGCAGGCTGCCTGCGCCCACGTGGTCGATGTTGACGTCCGGGACGGTGAACTTCCCGTCGGCATCGCTCACCGGTGTGCCCAGTTCGCGCGGCTCGTAGTAGTTCGGGTCGATCGGGTCGCCCCAGGGGTTCCAGGTGGTGAAGCGGACAACCTCCTTGACGGTGACGGGGATGTTGGGCGCCGGGGTGCCGTCGGCCTTGGTGACGGTGCCGGTGACGTCGACCCGCCGGTCGTCGTAGTCGGTGCTCGTGGGGTTGGTGGTCACGTGCAGGACGTAGGCGTCGCCGGGTGCGGCGTCCGCGCTCTGCGCCGCGGCGGCGGGCGCGGACAGGACGCCCGCGGCGAGCAGCAGCGCCGCGAGGGCGGCGGGACGCTTCAGAAGGGTGTTTCCGGACACGGTTCAACTCCAAGTTCGTTCAGTTCATGAGGAGTTGCACCGGACGGTACCGGTCCCGCCGCGGCGCGTGTGTGCATCACACACGGTTCGATGGACGGGGTGGGGCGGGAGTTGTCCGCGGTACGGGCGCCGTTACACGGCTGTGGCGAGGGGGCGCTTTGCCCGGTTTCCGTGTTCATCCGGATGTCGCTCGCGGGACATCCCGAGCGATGCGGCCCTCCCGGACACCCTTGACAAGCAGTGCGCCCCTTGATTGCTTGGCTCCACCACACACCGAATGATCGGTCGGTAGGCCGAGTGGGAGGAAGCAGCGTGAGTGAAGCCGCCGAACCGGGCCCCGCGGAGCGCATGTTCGCCGCGGACCTGGCCTCCCAGCTCCTCGGCATCGAACTCCTGGAGCACGGCGCGGGACATGCCCGGCTCCGGATGAAGGTGACGCCGTCCATGGTCAACGGTCACGGCATCGCGCACGGCGGCTACGTCTTCCTCTTCGCCGACACGGCCTTCGCCTGTGCCTGCAACAGCGAGGGCCCCGTCACCGTGGCCTCCGGCGCCGATGTCACCTTCGTCGCCCCCGCGCACGAGGGCGACGTGCTGGAGGCCACCGCCCACGAGGTCACCCGCTTCGGCCGCAGCGGCCTGTACGACGTGCGGGTGACGCGCGGGGAGTCGGTGATCGCCGAGTTCCGGGGGCGCAGCCGCAGCGTCGCTACAGACCGAGGTCGCTGAGGCCCGGGTGGTCGTCGGGGCGGCGGCCCTGCGGCCAGTGGAACCTGCGGTCCGCCTCGGCGATCGGCAGGTCGTTGATGGAGGCGTGGCGCCTGCGCATCAGCCCGTTCTCGTCGAACTCCCAGTTCTCGTTGCCGTACGCGCGCTTCCAGTTGCCCGCGTCGTCATGGCACTCGTACGCGAAGCGGACCGCGATGCGGTCGCCGTCGAACGCCCACAGCTCCTTGATCAGCCGGTAGTCGAGCTCCTGGTTCCACTTGCGGGTGAGGAAGGCGACGATCTCGGCGCGCCCGGCGGGGAACTCGGCGCGATTGCGCCACTGGCTGTCGGGCGTGTAGGCGAGCGCGACGCGCTGCGGGTCACGGGTGTTCCAGGCGTCCTCCGCGAGCCGGACCTTCCGCACGGCCGTCTCGCGCGTGAACGGCGGAAGCGGCGGACGTGCGCCGGCGGAATCGGGGGCGGGGGCTGTGTGATCGGTCATGAGGTGCCTCCTCCCCCGTCCGGCCGCTCGCGCAACGCCCGCTGGAGGTGCTTCCGGGGCCGGGGCGGTGTCAGAGCAGCTCGAGCACCGTCGCGTTGGCCATGCCGCCGCCCTCGCACATGGCCTGGAGGCCGTAGCGGATGCCGTTGTCCTTCATGTGGTGCACCAGCGTGGTCATGAGGCGGGCGCCGGAGCCGCCGAGCGGGTGGCCGAGCGCCATGGCGCCGCCGTTGGGGTTCAGGCGCGCGTAGTCGGCGCCGGTCTGGCGCTGCCAGCCGAGCGAGACGGAGGCGAACGCCTCGTTGATCTCGTACGTACCGATGTCGTCGAGTGAGAGACCCGCGCGCTGAAGGACCTTGGCGGTGGCCGGGATCGGGCCCTTGAGCATGGTGATCGGGTCGACGCCGGTGACGGTGCCGGTGTGGAAGCGGGCCAGTGGCGTCCAGCCGTTGCGCGCGGCCACCTCGGAGGTGGTGACGAGGAGGGCGGCGGCGCCGTCGGAGATCTGTGAGGCGTTGCCCGCCGAGATGACGCCGTCCTCCTTGAACGGTGTCTTCAGCCCGGCCAGCTTCTCGGCCGTCGTGCCGCGCCGTACGCCCTCGTCGGTGTCGAAGAGGGTGCCGTCGGCGAGGGTGACCGGGGTGATCTGGTTCTTGAAGCGGCCCTCGTCGATGGCGCGGGCGGCCTTCTCGTGCGAGTCGGCTGCGTGCTGGTCGAGCTCGGCGCGGGTGAGGCCGAACTCCTCGGCGATCATCTCGGCGCCGACGCCCTGGTTGAAGACGACGTGGTCGTAGCGCTCGCCGACGAGGGGGCCGAACGGCTTGCCGACCTGGCCGCCCGCGCGCGTGGAGCCCATGGGGACGCGGGACATGGACTCGACGCCGCCCGCGATGGCGATGTCGTACTGCCCGGCGATGACTCCGGCGGCCGCCTGGTGCACGGACTGCTGCGAGGAGCCGCACTGGCGGTCGATGGTCAGGCCCGGCACGGACTCGGGCCAGCCCGCGGCGAGCACCGCGAACCGGCCGACGCCGCCCGCCTGCTCGCCGACCTGGGACACGCAGCCCCAGATGACGTCGTCGACGGTGGCCGGGTCGAGGTGGTTGCGCTCGGCGAGCGCGTTGAGGACGTGGGCGGAGAGGTCGACGGGGTGGATGTCCGAGAGCGCGCCACCGGGCTTTCCCTTGCCCACGGGGGTGCGTACGGCGTCGACGACGACTGCGTCACGCATGCTGAACTCCTTGGTGAGATACGAGGGTTGGCGTCGCGCCCGGTCTACTTCGGGGCCATGCGGATCGCGCCGTCGAGGCGGATGGTCTCGCCGTTGAGCATCGGGTTGGTGACGATGGAGTCGACCATGTGCGCGTACTCGGCGGGCTGCCCGAGGCGGGCCGGGTGCGGGACCTGGGCGCCGAGCGAGTCCTTGGCCTCCTGCGGAAGGCGGCCGAGCAGCGGGGTCTCGAACAGGCCCGGCGCGATGGTCATCACGCGGATGTTCATGCGCGCGAGGTCGCGGGCGATCGGCAGGGTCATGCCGACGATGCCGCCCTTGGACGCCGAGTACGCGCACTGGCCGATCTGCCCGTCGAAGGCGGCCACGGAGGCGGTGTTGACGATGACGCCCCGCTCGCCCTCGACCGGTTCGTTGCCGGTCATGGCCTGGGCGGCGAGGCGGATGACGTTGAAGGTGCCGATCAGGTTGATCTCGACGACCTTGCGGAAGGTGTCGAGGACGTACGGGCCCTCCTTGCCGACGGTGCGCCCGGCGGAGCCGATGCCCGCGCAGTTGACGGCGACGCGCAGCGGGGCGAGCGCGACGGCGGCCTCGACGGCGGCGGTGGCATCCGCCTCGCTGGTGACGTCACCGGCGACGAAGGTGGCGCCGAGCTCCTTGGCGACGTGTCCACCGTCGGAGGTGGGCAGGTCGAAGATGACGACCTTGGCGCCCGTGGCGGCGAGCCGCTCGGCGGTGGCGCGGCCGAGGCCGGAGGCGCCGCCGGTGACGAGGGCGGAGGACTGGGCGTCGAGCTGCATGGCAGGTCCCTTCTGAGGGCCGGTGGTGGGAGGGGAGTCAGAGGCCGAGCGACTTGGCGATGATGGTCTTCATTACTTCGTTGGTGCCGCCGTAGATCCGGGAGACGCGGGTGTCGGCGTACAGGCGGGCGATCGGGTACTCGGTGACGTAGCCGTAACCGCCGTGCAGCTGAAGGCACTTGTCGATGACGCGGCCCGCGACCTCGGTGCAGAACAGCTTCGCCTTCGCGGCGTCGGCGACGGAGAGTTCGCCCTCGTCGTGCAGTTCGAGGGCGCGGTCGGCCATCAGCTGCGCGGCCTCGACCTCGGTGGCGCACTCGGCGAGCACGAACTTGGTGTTCTGGAAGTGGGCGACGGGCTTGCCGAAGACCGTGCGCTCCTTCACGTAGTCGGTCGCGAAGCGCAGCGCCGCCGCTGCCGTGCCCGAGCCGCCGAGGGCGATCATCAGGCGTTCCTGGGCGAGGTTGTGGGACAGGTAGGAGAAGCCCTCGCCCTCCTCGCCGAGCAGGTTCTCGGCCGGCACCCTGACGTCCACGAAGGCGAGTTCGGCGGTGTCGGAGGCCTTGAGGCCGATCTTCTGGAGCTTGCGGCCGACGGAGAAGCCCTCGCTCGCGGACTCCACGACGAGGATGGAGAGTCCGCCGCGGCGGTCCTCGGGGTCGTAGGGCGCGGTGCGGGCGACGACGAGGACCAGGTCGGCGAGGGCGCCGCCGGTGATGAACGTCTTGGCGCCGTTGAGCACGTAGTGCGTGCCGTCGGCGGAGCGTTCGGCCCTGGTCTGGATGTTGGCGAGGTCGGACCCTGTGCCGGGTTCGGTCATGGCGATCGCCGTCATGAGGTCGCCTGAGACGAAGCCGGGCAGCCAGCGCTCCTTCTGCTCCTGCGTGGCGTACCGCATCAGGTACGGCAGGATCAGGTTCGAGTGCACGGAGTAGTTGCCGAAGGTGACACCGGCGCGTGTCGTCTCCTCGACGGCGACGGCCGCGAACTTGAGGCTGGGCTCGCCCGCGCCGCCGAACTCCTCGGGCACCTGGATGCCGAGCACGCCCAGCTCGCCGAGCCTGCGGTAGAAGTCGCGCGGCGGATGCCCCTGCTCCTCCCACTCCTGGTGGACGGGGGTGACTTCCTTGGCGATGAAGTCCCGCAGCATCCGGCGGAACGCCTCATGGTCCTCGTTGAACAGCGTACGGCGCACAGCGGCCCCTTCTGCCTGTGTAGAACGATCGTTAAGCTACGTCGGCGTGCCGCGCCCTGACAACCCTCGCGGAGGTCACCGGGCCGCGGGCACGTGGAGCAGCGCCTCCTGGGTGACGGAGGCGACCAACTCGCCTTCCCTGCTCCAGAATTCGCCGTGCGCCAGGGTCCGTCCGTCCCCGGCGACGACGCTGTGGCACGCGAAGAGCAGCCATGCGTCGGTGCGGACGGGCCGGTGGAACCACATGGCGTGGTCGAGGGAGGCGAGCGAGATGCCGCGTGGGCGCGGCTCCCCGTAGGCCACCAGGGCGGTGGGGGCGAGCGGGGCGTCGCAGATGTAGGCGAGGACGCCGGCGTGCGGGCCCGGTTCGTCGGGCATGGCGCCGGTGGTCCGCATCCAGGCGTAGCGGTCGATGCGGCCCGCGTCCGGGTCCCGCTCCAGGGGCACCTCGCGGTACTCGACGGAGGTGCTCAGCGGATGGTCCTGCGGACGGTGCGCCCAGCCGTTGCCCAGGCCCTCGGGGCCCGGTACGTCGGGCATGCCGGGCTGGCGCCAACTCCCGCCGCTCTGCGGCCGCTTGAACGAGACGCTCATGGTGAGCGACTCCTTGCCGTCCTGGAACGCGGTGACCTGTCGCATCGAGTAGCTGCGGCCGTCGCGGACGACCTCGGGCTCGTAGCGCACGGGCCGTTCCGGCGACAGAGCGCGCAGGAAGTAGGCGTGCAGCGAGTGCACGACCCGGTCGTCGTCCACGGTGCGGTGTGCGGCGTCGAGGGCCTGGGCGAGGACGGCGCCGCCGTAGCTGCGGGCGGCCGCGCGGCCGGAGTGGCAGTACCCGTGGAACGCGCCGTCGTCGGCCGCCTCGACCCGGATGTGTCGCCCCTGGCCGAGTTCGCCGAGAGGGGCCCGGGGTGCGCCGTCCGTCTCCCGGTGCGCGTCCCGGGCCGTCGCCTCGTCGACCATGCCACCGCTCACGTGTGTGTCACTCCCGCTTCGTCGGCGGCCGCGTGGCGCTGCCGCAGGTCCGTCTTGAGGATCTTCCCGGCGGCCGAGACCGGCAGCGCCTCCAGGAAGTGGATCTCCCGCAGCCGCTGGTACGGGGCGACGCGCTCGGCCACGAACGCCATGAGTTTCTCGGCGAGTTCGGGTCCCGGCACATGTCCGGCGCGCGGCACGACGTACGCGACGGGGATCTCGCCGACCTCGGCCCTCGGCGCACCGATGACGCTGGCTCCGGCCACCGCGGGGTGCCGGTGCAGCAGGTCCTCGAGCGGCGTCGGATAGACGTTGTACCCCTTGTAGATCAGCATGTCCTTGGCCCGCCCGACCAGGTACAGCCAGCCGTCCTCGTCGACGCGTCCCAGGTCGCCGGTGCGCAGCCAGCCGTCCTGGAACTGCTCGGCCGTCAGGTCGGGGTGGCCCTGGTAGCCGTCGGTGATCTGCGGGCCGCGCGCCCACACCTCGCCGGTCTCGCCGACGGGCAGGGCGGGTCCGCAGCCGAGGTCCCTGATCTCGATCTCGGTGTCGAAGACGGGGGCGCCGACGCTGCCCTCGGGCACGGGGTTGTCGTCCACCAGCGGGTGCGCGGCGAGCGCCATGGTGGCCTCGGTGAGCCCGTATCCCTCGACGATCGTGGCGTTCGGGAAGAGGGCGGCGAGGCGGCGCATGGTGTCCGTGTCGACGGGCGCGGCGCCGGAGTTGACGCTGCGCACCGAGGAGAGGTCGAGTTCCTCGACGCCGGGGAGCGCGAGCAGGGCGTGGAAGAGGGCGGGCGAGCCGGGCACGGAGGTGACGCCGTGCTCCTCGATGAGCCGCACGAAGCGGCGGGGTTCGAAGCGGCCCGCCATCACGACGGTGCTGGCCACCGCCACGCTGACGGACTGGCCGACCAGGCCCATGGCGTGGAAGAGCGGGGCGAGCGCCACGGCGGTCGACGCACCCAGGTCCAGTGTGTGCGCGGTCCGGGCCGCGGGCACGGAGTCGAGCGCCACCCGGCCTTCGTCGTCGGTGACGGGCACGGCGGCGCCGCGCCAGCAGGCCATCTGAAGGGCGTTGGCCAGGACGTTGCGGTGCAGCACGCGGACCGCCTTGGAGCGGCCTGTGGTGCCTCCGGTGAAGGCGAGGTGTGCCAGATCGTCCCCGCTGACGTCCGCCCGCTCCCCCGGGTCGCCGGCCAGCAGCTCCTCAAGCGGTACGCCGTCGGGTTCGGCGCCCTCGGGGGCGGGCGCGGTGGCCGTCGCCGGGACGAGGACGGTCAGGCGGACGCCCGGTGCGGCGGCCTTCGTGAGCGCGGGCGCGGTGCCCGGGTGGGTGAGTGCGGCGACGGCGCGCGCCTCGTCGAGCTGCTCACGCAGCGCCTTCGGCGGCAGGGCCGGGTTGAGGGGGACGACGACCGCTCCGGCCAGCAGTACCGCGTAGTAAGAGACGGTGAACCAGGCCGAGTTGGGCTGGTGCAGCGCGACGGCGTCCCCCTTGCCGATGCCCCGTGCGCGCAGCCCGGCGGCGATCCGCAGCGCGGTGTCGTACAACTCGCGGTAGGTGAAGGTGAGTTCGCCGTCGCGCAGGGCGGTGCGGCCGGGGTGGTGGTGGGCGGTTCCGGCGAGCAGGTCGCCGACGGCGGCGTCCGGGTAGTCGAGGCTCTGGGGCATGCCCGGGGGCACGTAGCGCGTCGTCAACCGACGATTCCCTTCTCGCGGAGTGTGTCGATGTCGTCGGGGCCGAGTCCGGCCAGCGTGGTGAGGACCTCCGTGGTGTCGGCGCCGACGCGCGGGGCGGGGGTGGGCTCGCCGGGTGGCGTGGTGGTGAAGCGTGGCGCGGGCGAGGGTTCGGGGCCGCCGTGGGGGCCGCGCCGGTACGTGGAGCGCGCGCTGTTGTGGGGATGCTCGGGCGCCTCGTTCAGCGACAGGACCGGGGACACGCAGGCGCCCTCTCCATCGAAGGAGCGCGCCCACTCGTCGCGGGTGCGGGTGGCGAACAGGCGCGTCAACTCGCCCTTCATGACCGGCCAGTTGGCGCGGTCGTGCTGGCGCGCGAACCGCTCGTCGCCTTCGAGGTCCAGGACGCGCAGCAGCGCCGCGTAGAACTGCGGCTCGATGGCGCCGACGGCGACGTGCCGGTCGTCGGCGCAGCGGTACACCGTGTAGAAGGGGGCGCCGCCGTCGAGCATGTTGACGCCGCGCCGGTCCTGCCATCCGCCCTTGGCCAGGAACCCGTACGTCATGGCGAGCAGCAGCGCGGTGCCGTCGGTCATGGCGGCGTCGACGACCTGTCCCTCGCCGCTGGTGCGGGCGTGCAGCAGCGCGCTGACGAGGCCGAGTGCGAGCAGCATGCCGCCCCCGCCGAAGTCGCCCACCAGGTTGAGCGGCGGCACGGGGTCCCCGTCGGCGGGGCCCATGGTGTGCAACGCCCCGGCCACGGCGATGTAGTTGATGTCGTGGCCCGGTTCCTGGGCGAGCGGCCCGTCCTGACCCCAGCCGGTCATCCGCCCGTACACGAGCCGGGGGTTCGCGGCGAGCAGGACGTCGGGGCCGAGGCCGAGCCGTTCGGCGACGCCGGGCCTGAACCCCTCGATGACGGCGTCCGAGCGCGCGATCAACTCCCACACGAGGGCGGCGCCTTCGGGGTCCTTGAGGTTCACGGCGACCGAGCTGCGGCCGCGCAGGATGACGGGGTGAGGGCTGTCCTTGCCCGCCTCGGCGGGGCGGTCGACGCGGATGACCTCGGCGCCGAGGTCGGCGAGCAGCATGCCGCAGAACGGGGCGGGTCCGATGCCGCCCAGCTCCACGACCCGTATCCCGGTGAGCGGCCCGGCGCTCACCGGCCGGTCCAGCGCGGCGCGCGCTTCTCCGCGAAGGCGCGGGCGCCTTCCCGCGCGTCGTCGGACTGCATCACCGGGCCCGCGATCTCCCGCATGCGCTGCCACTCCTCGTCGGCGGACCAGTTCGGCGCGTTGGCGACGATCTCCTTGGTGGCGCGGACGGCGAGCGGGCCGTTGGCGGCGATGGCGCGGGCGAGCGCGAGCGCGCCGTCGAGGGCGGCGCCGGGTTCGGTGACCCGGTTGACGAGGCCGTAGGTGTGGGCACGTTCGGCGTCGAGGAAGTCGCCGGTCAGGGCGATCTCCAGGGCGACGGAGTACGGGATGCGCCGCGGCAGCCGCAGCAGCCCGCCCGCCGCGGCGACGAGCCCCCGCTTGACCTCGGGGATCCCGAACCTGGCGTCCCGGGCTGCCACGACCATGTCGCAGGCGAGCGCGATCTCGCAGCCGCCGGCCAGGGCGTATCCCTCGACGGCGGCGATGACCGGCTTGCGCGGCGGCGCTTCGGTGATGCCGGCGAGGCCGCGCCCCTCGATGGTCGGGGTCTCGCCCTTGAGGAACGCCTTGAGGTCCATCCCGGAGCAGAAGCTGCCGCCCGCGCCGGTGATGACGCCGACCACCTGGTCGTCCCTGCGGTCGAGTTCGTCGAGCGCGGCGGCCACGCCTTCGGCGACGACCCGGTTGACCGCGTTGCGGGCCTCGGGGCGGTTGAGCGTGATGACGGTGATCCCGTCGGCACGGAATTCGCTGAGCACGGCGTCGGTCATGCGTGGCTCCCGGAGTGGGTCGCGGACTGCGTACGCTGCGACGGAGCGACCGACGACCGCTCCGCCCGGCACGGCTCGGCCCCACCCACCCCGCATTGAACAATCGTTAAGCTACGAGGGCGGGTGCGGGCCTGTCCAGACCCGTGATCAATTCCGGGACACGGCAGGGGTGTTCACCGAAGGGGCCACCGCCGTCCCTGATGCCGTGTCAGCGGCGCGTGACGAGGACCGGGCACTCCGCGTGGTGCAGCAGCGCCTGGCTGACCGAGCCGAGCAGCAGCCCCTGGAAGCCGCCCCGGCCGCGCGCGCCGACCACGAGGAGGCTCGCCTCCTGCGAGGTCTCGATCAGGCTCGGGCGCACCCGGCCGTGCACCGAGCGCGCCTCGACCTCGACATCCGGGTGGCGGCCCCGACCCGCGGCCAGCGCACCGGCAAGCGCCGCCTCGCTGTCCTCGCGCAGCTTGTCCGTGTCGAACCAGAGCGGGGCGGGTCCGCCGGGACCCGCGGGCCCCGTGCCGCTCCAGGTGTTCCACACATGCACGGCCAGCAGACCGCTCCCGCGGCGCGCGGCATCGTCGAAGGCCTCCTCGACCGCCGCCTTCGCGGCGTCCGAGCCGTCGACCGCGACCGCCACGGGGCCTTCCGGCCGCTCTCGGCCGCGTACGACGAGGACGGGGCACTCCGCGTGCGCGGCGAGGTGCACGGCGACCGAGCCGATCAGCAGTCCGGAGAAGGCGCCCAGGCCGCGGCTGCCGACGACGACCAGGGCGGCGTCGCGCGAACGGGTGGCGAGGACGGTGAGTGCTTCGCCCGTGACGACCTCGCCCTCGACCGGGGCCAGGTCCGGTTCCTCGATCCGCACCCGGTCGACGGCCGCGGCCACGGTCTCCTCGGCCCGGCGGCGCATGGCCGGCTCCGCGGTCTCCCCGGACGTCGAGCCGTGCCGGATCTTCAGCATCGGCCAGGTGAACGCGTTCACGATGCGCACGCCGAGCCCGCGCCGCCGCGCCTCGTGCGCGGCGACCGCGACCGCCTCCAGGCTCGAATCCGAACCGTCGGTTCCGACCAGCACGTGGCCCGCCATGTGTGCGCTCCTTCGTCGGTGCTGCCGTCCTGACTGCGTGTCCCCACTGTCCAGACTGACCCGACGGGCGGCCCTTCGCACGGCGGGGCGCCGGTGAGCGCCCCGCTCGTGCGGTGGCGGTCAGGACCGCCGCGCTTCCCTCACTCGTGGCCCTCGACCCGGATGTCGCCCGAGCGCGTCGGCACCGCGTCCAGCTCCGTCAGGGTCGCCGCGTCGAGGGCGAGCGCGCCCGCCGCGACGTTCGCCGCGAGGTGGTCGGCATTGGCGGTGCCCGGGATCAGGAGGACGTTCGGGGCGTGGTGCAGCAGCCAGGCGAGGCCGACCTGGGCCGGTGTCGCGCCCAGCGCCCCGGCGGCCGCGACGACGGCGGGCTCGTCGGTGACCTTGGGCATGCCGGGGAAGGCGCTGCCCAGCGGGAAGTAGGGCACCCAGGCGATGTCCTCGGCGCGGCAGATGTCCAGCAGCCGCTCGTCGTCGCGGGCCACGAGGCTGTACGCGTTCTGTACGCAGGCGATCCCGGCGGGCAGGCCGCGGCGCAGTTCGTCGAGGCCGACGTTGCTGAGCCCGATGGCGCCGATCTTGCCCTCGTCGCGCAGGGCGGTCATGACGGCGAGCTGGTCGTCGATGTCGACGACCTGGTCGCCCTCCGCCCGCAGTCCGGGGCCCGTCTGGGCGCGGCGCAGGTTGACGAGCGGGACCTGGTCGACGCCGAGGCTCTTGAGGTTGTCCTCGACGCCGACCCGCAGTTCCTCGGGCCGTTGGGCGAGCCGCAGTGGCAGCGGACCGCCGGAGTCGGGGGTGGCGCCGACCTTGCTGACGACGAGGACGTCGTCCTCGGGGCGCAGCGCCTCACGAATGATCTCGTTGGAGAAGCCGTCCCCGTAGAACTGGGCGGTGTCGATGTGGTCGACGCCCAGCTCGACGGCGCGGCGCAGCAGCGCGACGGCCGTGGCGCGGTCCGGGGCCAGTCGCTCCAGCTGCATCGCGCCGAATCCGACGCGTGAGACGTCCCGGCCGAGGAGCCGTCCGGCGCCGCCGGGGCGCGGGGTGCCGTTCGCGGTGACCGCGGGGCCGGCAGAAGCAGAAGAAGCCGAAGAAGACGCGGAAGAGGTCATGGGAATGCCACCTCGTGCGAAGATAGAGGAAACGGAGGAGCCTCCGTTACACCGAAGGTAGCACTACCGGAGGAGCCTCCGCTTTGCCTGCGTCCCCATCCGACCAGAATCCGAACCCCGGCGCGGGCAAGGCCGACCGCCCCGCCCGCGCGGACGCGCGCCGCAACCGGGAACGACTCCTCGCCGCCGCCCGCACCGCCTTCACCCGGGACGACACGACGGTCGCCCTGGAGGCGGTCGCCCGCGAGGCGGGGGTCGGCATCGGCACCCTCTACCGGCACTTCCCCACCCGCGAGGCCCTCGTCGAGGCCGTCTACTCCGCCGAGCTTGACGCCGTGACCTCCGCCGTCGAGCCCCTGCTCAGCGAGCTGCCGCCGCACGAGGCACTGCGCGCGTGGCTGGACCGGTACGCGGAGCTCGTCACGGCCAAGCGCGCGATGGCCGGCAGCCTCAGCCTCGCCCCGGCCTCCGGGCGCGGCGTCACGGCGAACACCCGCGAGCGGCTGACCGCCTCGGTCGCCGCGTTCCTCGACGCCGGGGCGCGCACGGGCACGCTGCGCGACGACGTGCCCGCCGACGACGTGATCACCATGCTGCTCGGCGTGTTCCTCTCGACGACGGCGGGCGACCGCGGGGACCGGGTCCGCCCGCTGCTCGACCTGGTGATGGACGCGCTGCGACCGCGCGAGGCGTCGGCGTAGCCACACCCGGGGTCATGTGGCTGATCAGCACCCCTCCCGGCCCCCGCCCACGTTTCGCCCCGCACACGTCGGCAAGGCACCCCACGGACGATGATCACTTCGTGGGGAGGCCAGATGCGGACAGTCGGTCACGGCGCCGGCCGCGACGACAACACGGACCCCGGAGCGGGCGGTTCGCGGCGGCGAGCGCTCATCGCCGCGGGGGTCACGTCCGCCGCCGCGCTCATCGGCGGATGCGGCACGTCCGGGGCCGACGACCGGCCCTCCGGAACCGAGCGGGCGGCACGCCGCCCCTCGAAACCCGCCCGCTCCCCCTCGCCGAGCCCCACCCGCAGGCGCCCCGAACTGCCGCGCGGCGGGCGCCGGTTGTTCCCCGAGCACCGGCTCGTCGGCTACTGCGGGCTGCCGGGCGCGACGGCACTCGGTCGGCTCGGCACGGGTGACCTCGACGACCGCGTCACGGAGCTCGAACGGCGCGGGCGCGCCTACGCCGACGGCCGCCGTGTGCTGCCCGTCCTGGAGCTGCTCAGCACCGTCGCCAACCCCGGCCCGGGCCCCGACGGCACGTACCGCACCCGCACGCCCGACGCGACGATCCGCACCTTCCACGAGGCCGCCCGCCGCCACAAGGCACTGCTGCTCCTCAACATCCAGCCCGGCCGCGCGGACCCCCTCGACGAGGTGAAGGCCCTGGAGAAGTGGCTCGTCCGGCCGGACGTGGGCATCGCCCTCGACCCCGAGTGGGAGATGGATCCCGGCCAGATCCCCGGCGACACCTACGGACACACCAGCGGCCCCGAACTGACCCGCATCGCCGATCATCTCGGCTCGCTCGTGAAGGAGCACGACCTGCCGGAGAAGCCGTTCGTCTACCACCAGGTCGCCGAGTCGGTCGTCCACGACGAAGGGGCGCTCGACGTCCCGGAGGGCGTCGCCGTCATCAAGAGCGCCGACGGCATAGGCAGCCCTCAGCTCAAACGCCACACCTGGGACCGCCTGGTCGACCGGATGCCCGACCAACTCCACACCGGCTTCAAGCTGTTCCTCGAGGAGGACACCGAGGGCGGCACCCACATGATGACCCCCGACCAGGTCCTCGGCCTGCGCCCGCGCCCGGCGTACGTGATGTACGAGTGAGGCGGTCGCGGCGCGGGCGGAACGGGTGCCGGTCGGATCGAGAAGCGCCGCCGTCCGCGTGCCCTGAGGTCAGGACGGTCCTGACCGGTGCCGCGCGGCTACACGAAGCTGAGGATCTCCCCCAGCGGCCGACGCGGAGTCACGGGCCCCATCGGGCCGTATCCGAGCCGGATCACCATCTGGACCCGCCCCAGGTCGGACAGCGGGTCGCGGGCGAGACCCCGCAGATCCGGCCACTCCAGGGCGTGCGAGGTGACGGAGGCGGCCAGGCCGTGCACCGTCGCGACGAGGAGGACCCGCTCCATGGCCTGGCCCGCGCGCAGCCAGTCCGTCGGTCCGTCGCCGGCCGTTCCGAGCAGGGCCAGGTTCGGCTCGTCCTCGAACGCGGCCGTCCCCGGGCCGGAGACGGGGTGCCGGCCGGCGAAGTCCCTCATGGGCGCGGCGCCGGACCGTGCGCGCGGGCCGAAGGCGTACTCGGGGACGCCGTCGTGGCTCGCGTCCGCCTCGTCTCCGCGCCGGGTCCAGCGCTCCACGTCGGCCCGGCGCTCCGGGTCGCTGCCGTCGCGGCCCTCGGCGTCGCGGACGAGGTCCTGGAGCAGGTTCGCGTGCCACTGACCGGCGAACCACAGGCGGGCGCCCTCGCGGTCGGCGGCGTCGCCGAGCGCGCTGCGGGCCGACCCGGGGATCTCCTTGGCCGCGAAGGGCCAACGGCTCATGTGCCGCTGCCGGATCGCGGGACTCAGCTCCTCCAGGCCCTCGTCCACGGGCCCGGCCGCGGCGAAGTCGACGGCCGCCAACAGGGTCGGATCCGCGGGATCCGGCACCAGGCGGACCCGCGGGAACCAGTCCGCGTGGGCGGCCGCCACGCGCAGATTGAACAGTGCGGCGCCGCATCCCAGATGGACGGCCCGCAGGTCGGGGTCGGCCGCCGGCATGACCCGGTCCGTGTCGACGGTGAGCCGCAGCGTCCCGGTGGCGGTGTCGTACTGGAACTGCCACGGCTGGGCGTTGTGCATGGAGGGTGCGGCGGCCGCGGCGTCGACGAGTGCGGAGACGGTGGCGCGGACCGGCGGGGGCTTCGGCATGGTTCCTCCTCGGCGCTCACCCACATTTTCCGCGGCGCGTCGGACCTCGCACAGGAGTCCATGGTCCCTCGCGGACCGGGCCGGAAGGCCCTCGCCGGGACCGCGCGCGCCGCCTTGCCGGTCGGCGGCCGCGCGGCTGCCGAGGCGCCGGGGAGGCACCTGGACCGCACACCGACCCGCTGAAATAGGATCGCGCCATGCCCGACACGACCGAGTCCACGCCTGCCGTCAAGATCTCCCAGCGGGCGCAGAACGTCGCCCCGTTCTACGCCATGGAGTTCGCCAAGCAGGCCGCTGCGCTGGAGGCCGAGGGCCACCACGTCGTCAAGCTCAACCTCGGCGAGCCGGACTCCGGTGCGCCGCCCGCGGTCCGGGAGGCGATGCGCGCCGCCATGGACGGGCGGCCGCTGGCCTACACGGCCGCGCTGGGCCTGCCCGCGCTCAGGGAAGCCATCGCCGGCTTCTACAAGGAGCGGCACGACGTCGAGGTCGACCCGTCCCGCGTCGTCGTGACCGCCGGCGCCTCCGCCGCGCTGGTGCTGGCCACCGCGGCCCTCGTCGACCAAGGCGACGAGGTGCTCATCGCGGACCCCTCGTACCCGTGCAACCGGCAGATCGTCGAGAGCTTCGGCGCCGACGTCACCCTCGTCCCCACGGACGCGGCCACCCGCTTCCAGCTGGACACGGCATCGGTGCGCGAGCACTGGACGGACCGGACGTCGGGTGTCATGGTCGCCACGCCCTCGAACCCGACCGGGACCTCCGTGCCCCTCGACGAGCTCGACGCGATCTGCCGGTTCGCGCGCGAGCGCGGCGCGTGGCGGCTCGTCGACGAGATCTACCTCGACCTCGGCGACCACGACGAGCAGGGCAGGCCGCCGCGCAGCGCACTGTCGGTCGACCCCGACGCCGTCGTCATCAACAGCTTCTCGAAGTACTTCGGCATGACCGGCTGGCGGCTCGGCTGGTGCATCGCGCCGGAACCGCTCGTCGCCGCGATGGAACGGCTCGCCCAGAACTACTTCCTGTGCGCCTCGGCCCCCGCCCAGCTGGCCGCTCTGGAGTGCTTCACCCCGGCGTCCCTGGCGATCTGCGAGGAACGCCGTGCCGAGTTCACCGAGCGGCGCGCGCTCGTCCTCGAAGGACTGCACCGGATCGGGCTGCCGGTCCCGGTCCCGCCCGACGGCGCCTTCTACGTCTACTTCGACGTCGCCGGTACCGGTCTGACCTCCTGGGAGTTCTGCGAACGGGCCCTGCGGGACGCCCACGTCGCCCTCACCCCGGGCCGCGACTTCGGGACCCACACGGCGGACACCCACGTACGCCTGTCGTACGCGGCGTCGTCCGGCGAACTCCGCGAGGGCATGGCGCGGCTGGGCAAGTTCGTGGCCGCGCTGCGCTGAACCGGCCTTCCCGCAGGGCGCATCGCCGAGGCCCGTTCGCCCCGCCGCTATAGGGTTCGATCATGAGTGAAAGCACCCCGCCGGAGGCCGCCCCGTACGATCGCGCCGCGGTGCTCGGTGAGCGCCTGAAGGAGCGCATCTACGCCTCCCTGACCCTGCTCGCCGTCCTGGTGGGCCTCGCGCAGGGCGGGCACAGCAGCCACAAGGGGGCGACGGTGGCGGTGGCGGCCACCGCGCTCGGCCTGTGGCTGGCGACCCTGGTGGCGGACATGCAGGCCCACCCGGTCGTGCACGGCAGGCGGCCCACCCTGCACGAGATCAAGCACGAGCTGTTCACCAGCAGCCCGCTGCTGACGACAGCCATCGGGCCGCTGCTGCTGATCGGTGTGTCCGCGCTCGGGGCCGTGGACCTCACGACGGCGCTGTGGATCGCCGCGGGCAGCGAGGTCCTCACGCTCGCCGTGTGGGGTTTCGTCGGCGGCCGCCGGGCCGGGGCCGGAGCCCTGCACGCCGTGGTGACCTCCGCGCTGAACGCCGCGATCGGCCTGGGTGTGGTCTCCGTGAAGCTGCTCGCCGGGCACTGATCCTCGTACGTCGGCGACGGCCGGTCACGACCTCGCCGCGCCTTCATGGGGTGAACTCACCAGCCACGAAGGAACTTCGCCTGTTTCAACTCTTGACGCACTGGGCGGTCGAGAGCACATTGAGACCGCTCTGGGAGCGCTCCCAGAAAGTTCCAGGCAGCCGGCTGTCCAGCTCGCACCCCACCGATCCCTGGAGGCACCCCCCATGCACGAGAGACCCGGCACACACCCACGCACACGCACGCGTCGCCGTCGCGGACAGCACGTGCTCCGGCGGACCCTGGCCTCGGTGGCCGCCACCCTCGGGCTGGTGGCGGCCGCCACGACCGCCACCACCCAGTCCGCGGGCGCCGCCGCCCCGCCTCCCCCGTCGGGCTGGAACCAGGTCTTCCTCGACGATTTCAACGGCTCCGCCGGCACCGGCGTCAACACCTCCAACTGGCAGTACGACACCGGGACTTCCTACCCGGGCGGCCCCGCGAACTGGGGCACCGGCGAGGTCGAGACGATGACCAGCAGCACGAGCAACGTCTCCCTCGACGGCAGCGGCAACCTGCGCATCACCCCGCTGCGCGACTCCTCAGGACGCTGGACGTCGGGCCGCATCGAGACCAGGCGCACGGACTTCCAGCCGCCGGCGGGCGGCAAGCTGCGCGTCTCGGCGCGCATCCAGATGCCCAACGTCACCGGCACCGCGGCCGAGGGCTACTGGCCGGCGTTCTGGGCCCTGGGCGCCCCGTACCGCGGCAACTACCAGAACTGGCCCGGAGTCGGCGAGCTGGACATCATGGAGAACGTGCAAGGCCTGAACAAGGTCTGGGCGACGATGCACTGCGGCACCAGCCCCGGCGGCCCCTGCAACGAGACCACGGGCATCGGCAGTTCGACCGCCTGCCCCGGCAGCACCTGCCAGTCCGGCTTCCACACGTACGCCATGGAGTGGGACCGCTCGGTCAGCCCCGAGGCGATCCGCTTCTCCGTCGACGACGTCAACTACCACACGGTCACGGCCAATCAGGTGGACGCGACGACCTGGGCCAACGCCACGAACCACGGCTTCTTCCTGATCCTGAACGTGGCGATGGGCGGCGGCTTCCCCGACGCCTTCGGCGGCGGCCTCGACGGCGACACCCAGCCCGGCAGGCCGATGGTCGTGGACTACGTCCAGGTCCTGTCGGCCGACGGGGGCGGCACCACTCCCCCGCCGTCCGGCAGCCGTGACGCCTACGGCTCGATCCAGGCGGAGTCGTACGACGGCCAGTCCGGAGTCGCCACCGAGAGCACCACGGACTCCGGCGGCGGCCAGAACCTGAGCAACCTGGCAGGCGGTGACTGGGCCCTCTACAAGGGCGTCAACTTCGGTTCCACGGCGGCCACGCAGTTCAAGGCCCGGGTGGCGAGCGGTGCGGCGGGCGGGGTGAGCGGCCTGGTGGAGGTGCGCCTCGACAGCCGCACCAGCGCGCCGATCGGCAGCTTCGCGCTCGCCAACACCGGCGGCTGGCAGTCCTGGCGGACGGTTCCGGCCAACATCAGCTCGGTGACCGGCACGCACGACGTGTATCTCACCTTCACGAGCGGCCAGCCGGCCGACTTCGTGAACGTGAACTGGTTCTCCTTCGGGCACTGACCGAGGGCGCACTCGGCGGCACCCTACGGGCCGTCACCCCGCAGCGGTGTCGCCGAGTCGGTCCCACCCTCAGAGCGGGAAGGTGATGACCTCCGAGAAGCTCACACTGACCGCACCCGGCGCGACGAAGTTGGCGATGTCCTCGGCGCCCGCCTGCCCGGCCGGTGTGGCGAGCGCGGCGAGCGCCTCCTCCTTGGAGTCCCAGTCGAGCGCGGCCACCACGAAGTGCGGGGGCCGCGAGCCGTCGGGCATCTCGGACACGCTCCACTGGAACGACCGCAGCCCCGGCGTCTGCGACGCCAGCGGCGCGTGCACCTCGCGGTAGTGCTTCAGGAACTTCTCGGGGTCGGCGGGGTGATCGTAGATGACGGTCATCCGGTACATCGGTGGGCCTCCTCGTGGCACGTCCGCTCGGGGCGAGGGCGGTGTCGCGTGTCGACCCACCCCTCCCGCACCACTGGCCTTCCCAGGCCGCGCCGGGACAGTCCCCGACCGCCTGTTACTTCTGCGACTCGTCCTGCCCCTTGTCCTGGTCCATGCCGAGGTGCTTCCTGGCCTGGTCCTGGGCGGAGTCGACCTGGGAGCTGTACTTCCCCCCGGTCTTCTTGTCCACGGCGTCACCCGCCATGTCGATGCCCTTGCCGGCCTGGGACTCGTGCCCCTTGATCATCTGCTTGAGCTTGTCGAACGCAGACATTGCTACCTCCTGGTGGGCCTGTCCTGACCTCCAGGATCACGCCTGTGGACACAGCTCGCATTCGGGCGCACCGGCACGGCGAACGCGGGGGCGGGGAAAACCGCATGCCCAGAGCCCGCCGGTGGCGGCACACTGCCCGCATGGATCATGTGAGCACCGCCGAGCGACTGGTACGCGACCGCTTCCCGGACGCCCGCGCCGCCTTCCTCGCGGGCAGCGTCCTGACGGAACGCCGCACCCCGCGCTCCGACCTGGACATCGTGGTCCTGCTGTCCGGTCCGCCCGCGCCCTGTCGCGAGAGCCTCCACCACGAGGGCTGGCCGGTGGAACTGTTCGTGCAGACCGAGGCCGACTGGCACCGCTTCGTCGAGCGGGAGACCGCGGAGCGCCGCTCCCCACTGCTGGCCATGTGCGCGGAGGGCCTGCTGCTGTCCGACGCGGACGGGATCGGCTCGGCGCTGCGGACCGAGGCCCGGCAGCGGTGGGCGGCCGGCCCTCCGCCGCCCTCGGAGAGCGAGTTGGAGGACAGGCGCTACGCCCTCACCGACACCCTCGACGACCTCGAGGGCTGCGCCGACCCCCTGGAACGCACTCACCTGGTCGCACACCTGCTGGGCCGCGCCTCGGAACTCGCGCTGCTCGCGGGCGGCCACTGGCTCGGCAGCGGGAAGTGGCTCTCGCGGCGGCTGGCGGACGCGGACCCGGGCCTGCACAAGCGGCTGACGGACGGCGCGGCGGCGGCCATGTCCGGCTCCGTCGACGAGGCGGGCCGCTTCGGCGACGTGGTGGGCGAGATTCTGGAGGCGGCGGGCGGCCGGTGCTGGGCCGGGTACCGCCGCGGGTGACACTGCGGCGCCGGTCGAAGTGACGGCCGGCGGCACGTGGCACGCTTCGGCGCCCGGCTAGGCTGAGCGCCCGCCCACACCACCCGGGAGACCAAGTGACCAGTAGATTCACCGAGTTGGTCGTCGACTGTCACGACCCGGAGGGGCTCGCGGGGTTCTGGTGCGCGGTCCTCGGCTTCAAGGTGATCGACCGCAGTGAGGGCAAGGTCGAGATCGGTTCCTGGGAGCCGACCGTCGAGGAGGTCAGGGCCCGCCAGATGCCGCCCACCCTGATGTTCGTCCGGGTCCCCGAGGGCAAGACCGTGAAGAACCGGCTGCACCTGGACGTCAGCCCGATCGACCGCGGCACGGAGGACGAGGCGAACCGGCTGCTCGCTCTTGGCGCCACGAAGGTGGACGTGGGCCAGGACCCCGGCCGCAGCTGGGTGGTCATGGCCGACCCCGAGGGCAACGAGTTCGACGTCGTGCGCACGCTGGCACCCTGTGACCATGCCACTTCCAACTCGCAGTGAAGCAAGGGACGTTCGCCCGCACGGTCGGGACGCTCGGATGTGGGCGCTGCCTGGGCACATCGCGGTCGTGCTCGTTCTCGGCATCGCCCTGTTCCTGCTGAGCGCCTGCCTGGTGTGGGCCGCCCTTGGCTTTCCGGCGCTCACGGGCCCGCGAGCACTGGCGACCGACAAGAAGTTCGACCTCATCAAGATCTCGCTGTCGGTGGTCGCCGGCGTCGGCGGCGTGCTGGCCCTGGTCGTCGCCTATCGCAAGCAGCGCCTCTCCGAAGCGGCCGACCGGAGGGAGGACGCCCGGCTGCTGAACGAGCGTTTCGTCACCGCGAGTTCTCAGCTCGGGCACGAGCTGCCGATGGTCCGGCTCGCCGGGATCCACGCCCTGGCCGGGCTCGCCGACGACTGGCCCGAGCAGCGCCAGGTCTGCATCAACGTGCTCTGTGCCTATCTGCGCATGCCCCATACGCCCTCCGACGCGCCGTGGTACCACGACGAGGAATCGGAGATCCGCCTCTCCCTCACCAGGATCATCGCCGAGCACCTGCGCGAAGGAGCCCCGACGAGCTGGGAGGGTCATGACCTCGACTTCACCCGCGCCGTTCTGCGTGCGGCGGATTTCAGCGGCGCGCGCTTCTCGGGCGGGCGCGTCTCGTTCAGTCTGGTGCGCTTCACCGGCGGATGGGCCTCCTTCGACGATGCCCACTTCAGCGGCAGCCGGGTGACTTTCGGGGGTGCGGACTTCGCCGACGGCCGGGTCACCTTCGCGCGCGCATCCTTCAGCAGGGGACAGGTCTCGTTCAACGGAGCCGAGTTCAACGGCGCCCAGGTCTCGTTCCACGGCGCACGTTTCACAGGAGGAGAGGTCGACCTGTCCGGCGCCGACCGGGACCACCTCGGAGCTCCCCCGGAGTTCGACACCTGGGAGACCCCTCCGGCGCACCTGCTCCTCCCGCCGTTCGTGAACTCACGCGGGCAGGCCTCGGATCCCGCACCCGCACCCGCACCGTCGAACGGGGGCGGCGCCTGACGGAGCGCCACCTTCCCTCACCCCACCCCCGCCTTCACCACAACCCCCATATCGGTCATACTCGATGAAACATGCACAACGCCGCAGATCGAGGAGTCCGTCATCGCCATCACAGGACCCGCGCCCAGCGCAGCCGTTGACCGCACCTCCGGCCTCTCCCGGCCGTGGCACGGCGTGTTGGCCGTCGTCGTCGCGGCGGCGCTGATCACTCAGCTCGTGCTCTTGTTCAGCGGTGGGTCCGCCGCCGGGGCCGGGGACACGACGGGGGACGACGCCGGCGCGCTGACCCGGCTGGTGCGCATGCTCAGTTACTTCACGATCCAGAGCAACATCCTCGTCCTGATCTGCTCCCTGTCCCTGGTGCTGCGCCCCGGCCGGGACGGCCCCGTCTGGCGGGTGCTGCGGCTCGACACACTGCTCGGCATCACGATCACCGGCCTGGTCTTCGCGATCGTCCTCGCACCGCAGATCCACCTCGAAGGCATCTCACTGTGGATCACCGTGGGGCTGCACTACGTCGCGCCGCCGATGACGCTCGTCGGCTGGCTGCTGTTCGGGCCGCGCGGGCGGATCGACGGCGTGAGCGTGGGGTGGGCGTTCGTGTGGCCGGCGCTGTGGATCGCGTACACGCTCGTGCACGGCGCGGTCACGGACTGGTACCCGTACCCGTTCCTCGACGTGCACGCGCGCGGATACGGGCTCGCCCTGCGGAACATCGCCGGGGTGCTCGTGGTCGCGGGCGTGCTGGCCTGGCTGTTCGCCTGGATCGACCGGCGGCTGGGCCGCCGAGTCAAGCGGCCGCTGCCACTCCCCGACCACTTCTGACGCGGCAGCGCACCACAAGCGGGTGCCACGGGAGCCGGCCCCTCAGTGCGTCGGGACCTCCGCCCACACGCAGTGTCCGACCGGAAGCCTCCGGCTGCCCCACGCCCCACCGGCGAGCCGGTCCACCAGCAGCAGTCCCCGGCCGCGCTCGACGGAATCCGGCGCGGCGGGCGAGTGGCCCAGGACGGCGGCGGGCAGACCGGGGCCGCGGTCGAGGACCTCCAGGCACAGGGTCCGGCTCACGGTGAGACGCAACTGATAGGGGCCGCGGGCGTGTTCGCAGGCGTTGGCGACGAGTTCGCTGGCGACGAGGACGGCCGCGTCGACGGCACGCGGGTCGACGGCGTATCCGTCGAGCGCCTGCCGCACCCGCTCGCGGGCCTGCGCGGCGGCGAGTTCGACGGACTGGTTCCAGGTCAGCAACGGGCGGGAGCGTTCGGCGTATTCGGGCAGCAGCTGCCCGCCGACCGCGGTGCTCTGCTCGCTCGCCCTGTTCGCGCGGTAGACGTACATGACGGTTCCTCCGGATCGGATCGGAACGCGGGTGGCACTCTTCCCATGACATTCGGCGGAGCCGTGACAGCGGTTTGGAATACGGCGTGCGGCCTCCGGGCGTTCATTGACCTCCTCCCCCTGTCGTCACGCCCCCGCCGCGTGAAAGGATGCGCGGGCACAACTCCGACACAGCACGCCCGCAGGAGGCCCGCATGCGTAGGAGGACGGGCGGGCTGTTCACGACCGGTGACGGAACCGTGGTGATGCTCGCCGAACAGCCCCCCGGCGCCGACGGCCAGTGGCGGATCACCGCCCGCACCCAGGCCGGCCGGCAGATCGCCGAGGTCAGGTTCCGGCTGTGCGAACAGTGCGCGGTCGGCCGGATACAGGCGATCTGGGTCGACGAATTGTGGCGCCGCGAAGGCATAGGGCACGAGCTGCTGCGCGGCGCGATGGCCGTCGGTGACGGTTTCCGCTGGACCACCACATTGCAGTCGTCGATGGGCCGCCGTTTCTTCGTCGCCACGGGCGCGACGGAGGGTGTGGAGCTGCTGCACGGACGGCCACTGTGCCCGCACATGATGGGACGGTGGGGCCGGGCCTGGGCGAGACGGGCGGCGGCCTGAACCGGCCGCCGTCGGCTCCGGATCCCCTTGCATGGACCGACACCTCTTGGGTACGCGGGGCGCCATCCGCACGTACTCCAGAGGGGACTTCGACCATGCACGAGAACTCCATCCCGCAGAACGGCCCCTCGCCCGCGCAGCAGGCGCTCAGCGCCCTCAGCCTGAACACGGAGGACCAGGGCGCGCTCGACAAGCTCGCCGAGTGCGAGGTTCTCGTGCCCGTGCCCGACGAGCCGGGCGCGGAACAGGATCCGGACTCCACCGCACTGTCCCTGCCGGTCATCGAGCAGCCCGGCGGCGAGCAGCTCGTCCCGTTGTTCACGTCCGAGCTGCGCATGTCGGAACTGCTTCCGTCCATCTCGCGCTGCACGACGGTCCCGCTGGGCGCGCTCGCCTCGAGCTGGCCGACGGAGCTGTCGATGACGATCGACGCGGGTTCGCCGGACGCCCTGACGCTCAACGGCGAGGGCGTACGGGAGTTGCTCGGTCACCGGGCGTGACCCGGACCGCCCGCACCCACCCCCACCGAGACACCTGAGGACCACAGAGGAGGCCCCGTGCCCTTCCGTGACCGTACGCACGCCGGTGAGGAGCTCGCCCTGCGCATGCTGGAATGGGCCGACTCCAGTGACCTTGTGGACCCGCTCGTGCTCGCGCTGCCACGGGGCGGCGTCCCCGTGGCGGCGCCCGTCGCGCACGCGCTGCACGCGCCGCTCGACGTCCTCGTCGCCCGCAAGGTCGGCGTGCCGGGCCGGCGCGAGACCGCCATCGGCGCCGTCGTCGGCGAGGAGCCCCCACTGTTCGACCGGGTGGCCCTCGAACTCCTGGGCCTGAGCGAGGACGGGCTCGGCCCCGATGTCGTGCAGGCCAGGGACGAACTGCGCCGCCGTGACCACCTGTACCGCGCCGGGCGCCCCGCGCCGCCGGTCGAGGACCGGACGGTCATCGTGGTCGACGACGGCCTCGCCACCGGCCTCACCGCCACCGCCGCCCTCTTCTCGCTGCGCCGCCGGGGCCCGGCAGGTGTCGTCCTCGCGGCCCCCGTCGGCAGCCCGCAGACCGTGGCGGACCTGCGCGGGCACACGGGCGACGTGATCTGCCTCGACCAGCCGCCGGACTTCCACGCCGTGAGCGAGGGCTACGACCGGTTCCCGCAGGTCTCGGACGCGGAGGTGATGGACGTGCTGACCACGTTCCGCGCCCATGAGGGGCGCCACGAGAAGAGCGGGCGCCGCGGCTGAACCGCACCGGGAGTCACCACCCGGTGAGCACCAGATGGTTGACCAGCAGGGCGAGCACCACCTGCGCGGCGAGCCAGGGCCTTGACCGGGGCAGGAAGGCACAGGCGGGGACGAGCCACAGGGCGAAGGGCAGCCAGATGCGTTCGGTCTCCGCCTTGCTCATGCCGGACAGGTCGGCGGCGAGCAGGGCGAGGAGCGCGGCTCCCGCGAGGAGCGCGAGCCGGGCCTGCCCGCTCTCCCTGTCGTCCGGGCGGACCAGGAGCCCGACCGTTCGCCGCAGCCCCGCCACGGTCGCCACGCCGACGACCAGGACCGTGCACGCGAGATTGGCCCACACCCAGTAGCCGTAGGGCCGGATGCCGCCCGCTCCCTGGTAGTACCGGGTCGTCAGCAGGTGGTACGCCTCCCACCAGTTGAACCCGGCGAGGGTGAACGCGGTGGGCACGACCGCCAGCCCGGCGCAGAACAGCACAGCGAGCGCCCCCGGCCGCTCCCGCACTCTCCCCCGCCCGAGGAAAAGGACCGCGAGGCCGATCAGCGCGAACAGCGTGAGCCCGTACGAGAGATAGCAGGTCAGCCCGAACAGCAGCCCCGCCCCCGCCGCCCACAGCACCGAACGGCCGCTCACCGCGAGCGCGAGCAGGGCGACCGCCCATGCGGCGACGGCGGCGAAGTACGCGTCGGCCGAGGCCCCCATCCACACCGCCCCCGGCACGACGACGAGGAACGGGGCGGCGCGGCGCGCCGGCTCCTCCCCGGCGAGGGCGCGCACGGCGACGAGCACGGCCACGCATGCCGTCGCGCCGGTGACGATGCACCACAGGCCCGCCCAGCCCCCGCCGCCGAGCCCGATCCGGTCGAGCAGGACGAAGGTGAGCGGGGCGGCGGGCGGATGGCCTGCCGTGTGGGCGGGCCAGTGGTCGGGGGCGTCGATGAGGATGTGCCGCGTGTAGGTGCGCAGGGTCGCCGGGATGTCGTGGAAGCGGTCGATGACCTGGAGGTACTCGTACTTGGTGGTGAGTCGCTTCGCGATGCCGCGGTGCCAGCCGTCGATCAGGGCGAGGGAGAGGATCCAGGCGGTCGCGGTGGCCCATGCCGTGGCCAGCAGCGCGCGCCAGCGCAGCCGGGCCGCGAGCAAGGGCCCGTACGCGACCACGGCGGCGGCCAGGGCGAGGGCGGCGGGTGTGCCGGGGCCGAGGTGCGGGAGCCACCGGCCGTACAGCGGGGGCGCGCCGACGTGCAGGGTGCCGTAGGTGTCCTCGATGTGGCGGCCGATGAGTGCGGCGGCCGCCACGAGGAGCAGGGCGGCCGCGGCGGCGTACAGGTCGCGGCGGGTGCCGCGCGGTTCGGTGCGGGGGTTGCTGCGGGGGGTCACACAGGAACGCTAGGCCGAGAGGCGTCCCGCACTGCGCCGACCGGCCCTGATGTCAGCGTTTCGTCATGAGTCGCGCACCCCGATGGACGGTCCGCTCGGCCTACGGTCGAGACATGCCCGACACCCCCGCCTCACCCTCATTCTGGCGCAGCCCGCTGCGTGGCCCCTGGCTCACCTCGGTACTGGGTCTGGTGCTGCTCGTCGGCATCACGGTGCTGTTCGTGACGGGCCTCGTCTCGTACGCGGCCTACAACCCGGGCCTCGCCCCGGTCAACGACAAGACCCCGGACAAGGGGATCCTCGGCTTCTACCTCTTCGCCTGGCCGACGAATCCGCACTGGCTGTACCGGCTCACGCAGGGCGTGCATGTCACGCTCGGTGTCACCCTGATCCCCGTACTCCTTGCGAAGCTGTGGTCGGTGGTGCCGAAGCTGTTCGCGCTGCCGCCGGCCCGTTCGCTGACGCACGCGCTCGAACGTGTCTCGCTGCTGCTCCTGGTCGGCGGCGGCCTCTTCGAGTTCGTCACGGGGGTGTTGAACGTTCAGCTCGACTACCTCTTCCCCGGCTCGTTCTATCCGCTGCACTTCTACGGGGCGTGGGTGTTCTTCGCCGCGTTCGTGGCGCACGCGGTGCTGAAGGTTCCGGCGGCGATGCGGAACGTGCGAAAGGCGCGCGAGGAGGGCGAGTTGGTGGCTCCGCGACCCGATCCGCCGACCGTGTCGCGGCGTGGTGCGCTGTGGTTCGTCGGCGGCGGCTCGCTGCTGTTGTTCGGTACGACGGCGGGGCAGAGCTTCGACGGGCCGCTGCGCCGCACCGCGCTGCTCGCCCCGCACGGCGGCGCCGACCCGGGCCGTGGCCCGAACGGCTTCCAGATCAACAAGACCGCCGCCCACGCGGGGATCGACCGCGCCGAGACGGCGGAGGACGCGTGGCGCCTCGTCGTGGTGGGTCGCGCCGGCCGCACGGTGCGTCTCGGCCGCGCCGAACTCGCCCAACTCACGTTGCACAGCTCGGCGTTGCCCATCGCCTGCGTCGAGGGCTGGTCGACGTCCGACCAGTGGTGGCGCGGCGTACGGCTGCGGGACCTCGCGGCACTGGTGGGGCACGACGGCGATCCGCCGGATGTGCTCGTGGAGTCGCTGCAACGGCGCGGCGCCTTCCGGCACGCCGCGCTGCGCGCCAACCAGGTCGCCGATCCGCGCTCGCTGCTCGCCCTGTACGTCAACGGGGAGCCCCTCTCCGCCGACCACGGCTATCCGGCGCGCGTGATCGTGCCGGCCGCGCCGGGTGTCCTCAATACCAAGTGGGTGGCTCGGCTCACCTTCGGAAAGGTGTGACCGTGATGTCTGTCTTGAGCCGCCGTCGCGTGCCGCTGGGCAGCCCGCTTCAACTCCTGCTGCTGCTCTGCTCGTTCGCGCTCGCCGGGTATGCGGGGGTGCGGCTGCTGGCCGACGACTGGTTCGGGGTGGCGCTGTGGTTCGTGGGGGCCGCCCTCGTGCACGACCTCGTGCTGGTGCCGCTGTACGCGGGGGTGGACCGGCTGCTCGTGCGCGGGTTCGCGGCGGCCGGGCGGCGGGAACGGGTGGGGTACGTGCGGGTGCCCGCCGCCCTGTCGGGGCTGCTGCTGCTCGTCTGGTTTCCGCTGATCAGCGGGGCGGTGGACGAGCGCTTCCGGTCGGCGACCGGCCGCTCCGCCGACGTGTACCTAGGTCACTGGCTGCTGGTCACGGCCGCGCTGTTCGCGGGTTCCGCGCTGCTGCTCGCGGTGCGGGTGCGCAGCGCGGCGAAGCAGCGGCCGCCCACGGACCACTGATCGACGGGGCGCAGGCCGACCCCCGCCGCGTAGCGGAGCAGGGCGGGGGTGCCGAGCCGGGCCCACGGGAAGGGGTGGCCGCCGGGCTGCCCGGGCTGTCCCGGTGAGTCGGTGACCTGCACGCTGGCGCGTTCGTCCACGTCGACGGGTGCCGTCTCGGCCACCAACAGACCACCGGGGGCCAGCAGTTGGGAGACGCGGGCGAGCAGAGTGTGCGGTTCGCCGCCGATCCCGATGTTGCCGTCCATCAGCAGCACGGTGTTCCAGCGGCCCTCGCCGGGCAGCGGGTCGAACACGGAGCGGCACAGTGCCTGGCCGCCGAGGCCCCGGCTGTGGGTGACGGCGGCCTCGCTGACGTCGACGCCGAGCGCGGTGCGGCCGCGCGCGGCGAGTTCCGCGACGAGCCGTCCCGGCCCGCAGCCGACGTCGAGCACGGCGCCCTCGCAGCGGTCGAGCACCTGCCGGTCGACGGCGTCGGCCCGGGCGCACCAGCGTTCGACCTCCAGGGGCAGCAGCCAGCCATCGGTGCGGCGCAGGAAGAGGGGGCCGCGGCCGGCGCGCAGGGCGGCGGAGTACGGGTCGGCACCCGCCCAGGGGGCGGTGGGCGTGCTCACCGTGGGGCCTATCGACGCTCTCATCGGTGCGCTCCCGTCGTACATCGAGTCAGGCGCGCGGCGAACCGGCCGTGCGGTGCCTCGGCGGCCACGGCCGCGGCGTCCTCGGCGGTGTCCACGTCGCGCAGCGGCGGCAGGTCGCGCACCCTCAGGCCCGCGTCGACGAGCCGGGCGCGCTGTGCGGCGCCGGTGTGCGCGGTGGACATGGGCACGCCGCGCAGCAGCCGCGGGTCGGGCTCGGCCAGGCCGAGCGCCCAGAAGCCGCCGTCGAGCGCCGGGCCGAACCAGGCGTCGCATTCGGTGAAGTCGACGGTGAGCAGGTCCGGGCGGACCTGTGGGGTGTCCATGCCGATGAGGAGCGCGGGCCCCTCGCAGCGCGCGAAGGCGGCGGCGAGCCGCTCGTCGAGGCCGCCCGCGCACTGCGGCACGACCTCGAAGCCGGGCGGCAGCCAGGGTCCGGGCGCGCCGTCGAGGACGAGGACGCGGCGGGCGGCCGGGGTCCGCGCGACGGATTCGAGGGTGTCGGCGAGCGCGGCCTCGGCGAGTTCCGCCGCCTCCTGGGGCGTGAACGGCGGGGTGAGCCGGGTCTTGACCCGGCCGGGGCGCGGCTCCTTGGCGATGACCAGGATGTCGTGCGGGTCGCTCACCGGGCGCCCCCTCCTCGTACGGGTGTCTCGTTCAGCAAGGCGCTCACCGGACGCTCCCTTCCCGCACCGGCGCCTCGTTCAGCACCCGGCTCATGTCGCGCACCGCGTGCCAGGTTCCGCGCCAGGTGCCGGTCACCTTGGAGGCTCCGGTGCGCGGCAGGTACGGCACGTCGTGTTCGGCGATGCGCCAGCCGGCGTCGGCGGCGCGCACCACCATCTGGAGCGGGTAACCGCTGCGCCGGTCGGTGAGGTCGAGTCCGAGCAGGGCCTCGCGGCGGGCGGCGCGCAGCGGGCCGAGGTCGTGCAGGCGCAGGCCGGTCCTGCGGCGCAGCATGCGGGCGAGCGCGAGGTTGCCCGCGCGGGCGTGCGCGGGCCAGGCGCCGCGCTCCGTCGGGCGGCGGCGGCCGAGGACCAGGTCGGCCCCGCCCTCCTCCACCTCGCGCACGAAGGGGACGAGGTGGCTCGGGTCGAGGGAGGCGTCGCAGTCGCAGAAGCACACGATGTCGGCGTCGGACGCGGTCAGGCCCGCGTGGCAGGCGGCGCCGAATCCGCGCCGCTCCTCGCGCACGACCTGGGCGCCCAGCGAGCGGGCGATCCCGGCGGAGCCGTCGGTGGAACCGTTGTCGACGACCAGGGCGCGCCAGTGCGGCGGGATCCGGTCGAGGACCCAGGGCAGGGCCTCGGCCTCGTTGAGGCAGGGAAGGACCACGTCGACGGTGGTGGGTGGGCTTGTCACGGGTCTCACCCTACGAGCCCGATTACGACATTTCGGGCGAGAGATCCTTACGAAACACGGACGTCGACCGCTCGGCCCCGGCCAGGACACCTCGTCCGCGCGCCGCGGTGCGAGGCTGGTGGCATGCAGCAGTCATACGAGCCCACGGCGGCAGGCCCCGACGGCGCCGCGGCCCGCGTCCTGGTCGTCGACGACGACCCGACCGTCGCCGAGGTGGTGGCGGGATACCTGGACCGCGCGGGCTACCGCGTGGACCGCGCCGACGACGGCCCCGCGGCCCTCGCGCGCGCCGCCGCGCACCGTCCTGACCTGGTGGTGCTCGATCTGATGCTGCCCGGCATGGACGGTCTGGAGGTGTGCCGCCGAATGCGTGAACGCGGACCCGTCCCGGTCATCATGCTCACCGCGCGCGGCGACGAGGACGACCGGATCCTCGGCCTGGAGGTCGGCGCGGACGACTACGTGACGAAGCCGTTCAGCCCGCGCGAGCTGGTGCTGCGCGTGGATTCCGTACTGCGCCGCGCCCGCCCGGCCACCGCCCGGCAGCGCCCACTGTACGCGGCGGGCCTCACGGTCGACCCGGCGGCGCGCCGCGTCACACGGGACGGCGTCGAACTGGCCCTGACCCTGCGCGAGTTCGACCTCCTCGTCTTCTTCCTGCGCAATCCGGGGCGGGCGTACAGCCGGGAGGACCTGATGCGCGAGGTGTGGGGCTGGGAGTTCGGCGACCTGTCGACGGTCACCGTCCACATCCGCCGACTGCGCGGCAAGGTCGAGGACGACCCGGCGCGCCCGCGCCTGATCCAGACGGTGTGGGGCGTGGGCTACCGCTTCGAGCCCGCGACGGCCCCCGAGCCCGCCGATCAGGAGGCCTGACCGTGTCCGTGCACGACACCCTCCTCATCGCTCTGTACGCCTTCGCGGGCGCCGCCGCCACGGGCCTGGCGGGGGCGGGCGCGCTGCGGCTGCTGCGGCGGCGCTCACTGACTGCCTCGATCGCCGTGGTCGCGAGCGTCGGCGTGGCGGCGATGCTCGCGGGCACGCTCGCCGTGGCGTGGGCGATGTTCCTGTCGGCTCACGACCTGACCGTGGTGACGCTGGTCGTCGCGATGGCGGCGGCCGTGTCACTGGCGACCGCGCTGCTCCTCGGCCGCTGGGTGGTGGCGCGCAGCCGCGAGCTGGCCGATGCCGCACGCTCGTTCGGCGACGGCGGCGACTTCGCCGCGCCCGACGCCCCGGCCACCGCCGAACTGGAGGAGCTGAGCCGGGAGCTGGCGGCGACCAGCGCCAAGCTCGCCGCCTCCCGGGAGCGCGAACGCGCGCTGGAGACCTCGCGGCGCGAGCTGGTCGCCTGGATCTCGCACGATCTGCGCACCCCGCTCGCGGGGCTGCGCGCCATGGCGGAGGCGCTGGAGGACGGCGTCGCCGCCGACCCCGACCGCTATCTGCGGCAGATGCGCACGGACGTCGAGCGGCTCAACGACATGGTGGGCGACCTCTTCGAACTGTCCCGCATCCACGCGGGCGCGCTGCCGCTCGCCCCGGCCCGCATGTCCCTGTACGACCTGGTCAGCGACGCGCTGGCGGGCGCGGACCCACTGGCCCGCGAGCACGGGGTGCGGCTCGTCGGCGAGCAGGTGGAGCCGGTGCCGGTGGAGGTCGACGGCAAGGAGATGAGCCGGGTCCTGGGCAATCTCCTCGTCAACGCGATCCGGCGCACCCCGGCGGACGGCACGGTCGCCGTCGCCGCGCACCGCTCGCCGGAGGGCGTCGTGGTGTCGGTCTCGGACGCCTGCGGCGGCATCCCGGAGGAGGACCTGCCGCGCGTCTTCGACACCGGGTGGCGCGGCACCCATGCGCGTACTCCCCCGGCGGGCGCGGGCCTCGGCCTCGCGATCGTGCGCGGCATCGTCGAGGCGCACGCGGGCCGGGCCACGGTCCACAACATCCCCGGCGGCTGCCGCTTCGAGGTCACGCTGCCGAGCGCCGCCGCACAGTGACGGGCACCGAGCGGCATGGCTTGGATCCGCACTTGACTTGGACAAAGTCCAAGTTAGGATTCGATACGTAACTGGGCCTGCTCCCGGGACCGGGAGCAGGCCCCGGCGCGACGTAAGGAGCCAGCCTTGCCCGAGAACAACCAGAAGCCGCTGACCACGGTCGCCGGAGCGCCGGTTCCCGACAACCAGAACTCCGTGACCGCCGGGTCGCGCGGCCCGATGCTGCTCCAGGACGTGTGGTTCCTGGAGAAACTCGCGCACTTCGACCGCGAGGTCATCCCCGAACGCCGTATGCATGCCAAGGGCTCCGGCGCGTTCGGCACCTTCACGGTCACGCACGACATCACGCGGTACACGAACGCGAAGATCTTCTCCGAGGTCGGCAAGAAGACCGACATGTTCGCCCGGTTCTCCACCGTCGCGGGCGAGCGCGGCGCGGCCGACGCCGAGCGCGACATCCGCGGGTTCGCCCTGAAGTTCTACACGGACGAGGGCAACTGGGACCTGGTCGGCAACAACACCCCGGTGTTCTTCTTCCGCGACCCGCTGAAGTTCCCGGACCTCAACCACGCGGTGAAGCGCGACCCGCGCACGAACATGCGCGACCCGGAGAACAACTGGGACTTCTGGACCAACCTCCCCGAGGCCCTGCACCAGGTCACCATCGTGATGTCGGAGCGCGGCATCCCCGCCTCGTACCGGCACATGCACGGCTTCGGCTCGCACACGTACAGCCTGATCAACGCCGAGGGCGAGCGGTTCTGGGTGAAGTTCCACCACCGCACCCAGCAGGGCATCAAGAACCTCACCGACGCCGAGGCCGAGGCCCTGATCGGCAAGGACCGCGAGTCGCACCAGCGCGACCTGTTCGACTCGATCGAGAACGGCGACTTCCCGAAGTGGAAGCTGTTCATCCAGGTCATGCCGGAGGCCGACGCGGCCAACTACCGCTTCCACCCCTTCGACCTCACCAAGGTCTGGTCGAAGAAGGACTACCCGCTGATCGAGGTCGGCGAGTGGGAGCTCAACCGCAACCCCGACAACTACTTCGCGGACGTGGAGCAGGCCGCCTTCACCCCGGCCAACGTGGTGCCGGGCATCAGCTTCTCGCCCGACAAGATGCTCCAGGGCCGGCTGTTCTCCTACGGTGACGCGCAGCGCTACCGGCTCGGCGTGAACCACCATCAGATCCCGGTCAACGCGCCGAAGAACCCGGTGAACTCCTACCACCGCGACGGCGCCATGCGCGTCGACGGCAACCAGGGGGCCACCCCCGGCATCGAGCCCAACTCGTACGGCCGCTGGCGCGAGCAGCCCGCCTACCGCGAGCCGGCCCAGGCCGTGGGTGCCGTCGCCGACCGGTTCGACTTCCGCGAGGACGACGACAACTACTTCGAGCAGCCGGGCAATCTGTTCCGGCTGATGAACGCCGAGCAGCAGCAGTCCCTGTTCGCGAACACGGCGCGCGCGATCAACGGCGCGTCGCAGGCCACCGTCGAGCGGCACATCGCCAACTGCACGCAGGCCGACCCGGCCTACGGCGAGGGCGTCCGCAAGGCGATCGAGGCCCTGGCAGCGGGCGAACTCTGAGCCCATGACCGAACCCCGGAACGACCGCGCACTGACGCCCGAGCAGACCGAGCGGGTCGTCGCCCTCGCCCAGGATCTGACACGGGAGGGCAGCACGGCGGAACTCGTGGAGTTCGTGGAGCACGGGCTGCCCGTCGATGTCACGGACGCGCAGGACAACAGCCTGCTGATGCTGGCGGCCTACCACGGTCATGCCGACACGGTGCGCGCTCTGCTCCGCCTCGGCGCCGACCCGGACCTGCGCAACGCCCGCGACCAGTCGCCCGTCGCAGGCGCCCTGTTCAAGGGGGCGGACGACGTGGTCGCGGTGCTGCTGGATGCGGGTGCGGACCTCGACGCCGGCACCCCGACCGCGCGCGCCGCGGCGGCGATGTTCGGGCGCGAGCACCTGCTGCCCGGCTGACCGGGGCTCAGCGATCCATCGCGGCGTGCGCGAACTCCCGTACGCCGTCGTCGAATTCCACCTCGGGCTTCCAGCCAAGGTCGGCGCGGAGCCGCGCCGAGTCCGCGGTGATGTGCCGGACGTCGCCGAGCCGGTACTCCCCCGTCACGACGGGGTCGGGCCCGCCGTACGCCGCCGCGAGCGCAGACGCCATCTCGCCGACGGTGTGCGGCGTGCCGCTGCCGGTGTTGTAGGCGCGCAGCGCGCCCGGCCCGGCATCGGCCTCAAGGGCCACGGCGTTGGCCTCGGCGACGTCCCGTACGTGCACGAAGTCGCGCCGCTGGCGGCCGTCCTCGAACACGCGGGGTGCCTCTCCGCGGGCGAGCGCGGAGCGGAAGAAGGAGGCGACTCCGGCGTACGGGGTGTCGCGGGGCATCCGGGGCCCGTACACGTTGTGGTAGCGCAGCGAGACCGCCGTACCGCCGGTGGAACGCGCCCAGGCGGCGGCCAGATGTTCCTGCGCGAGCTTGGTCGCGGCGTACACGTTGCGCGGGTCGGCGGGGGCGTCCTCGCCGACGAGACCGGGGGCCAGCTCGGCGCCGCAGTCGGGACACCGGGGCTCGAACCGCCCCGCGTCCAGGTCGGCTGCGGCGCGCGGCCCGGGCCGTACGACGCCGTGGTGCGGGCAGGCGTAGCGCCCCTCGCCGTAGACCACCATCGATCCGGCGAGCACGAGCCGCGGCACCCCGGCCTCGGCCATGGCGGCGAGCAGCACGGCCGTGCCGAGGTCGTTCCGGGACACGTACTCGGCGGCGTCGGCGACACCATTGCCGAGCCCGACCATGGCCGCCTGATGACACACGGCGTCGACACCCACCAGGGCGCGGGCGACCGCGTCGGCGTCGCGCACATCGGCGGCGGGGTCCTCCCGTACGTCGAACACGACGGGCTCGTGCCCGCGCGCGGTCAGCGCCTCGACGACATGGGACCCGATGAACCCGGCACCGCCGGTGACCAGTACTCGCATGCCGCCACGCTAGGTCCCGCGACCCGGCACACCACGGCAACGGGCCGATGCGTCATGACTCCGTAAGACACGGCCGGCCGGTAGAGCACCACTGCGCGCGCCCCGCCCCCGGGCCCCCTTGACACGTTTTGCATAATGCAAAGGTCGGTATTTTGCATTATGCAAAACGTGAGGTGGGAAACAGCGTGAGCGGCACAGGAGGCGGCCTGCGGGCCATGCGGTCGGCGCTCGGCGGCCGGGGTTCGACGATGGTCCTCGCGGTGCTCGTCGGCGCCGGGGCGGGGCTCGGCTCGATCGTCTTCCGCTGGTGCATCCAGACGTTCACGCGGCTGCTGTCCGGGCACGGCGACTACGCGGCGGCCCCCGGCAGCGCCAACCCGCACGTGCCCTGGCTCGGCCCCTTCTTCGTCCTCGTCACGCCCGTCGTCGGCGGTCTGCTCTACGGCCCGCTGGTCAACCGCTTCGCCAAGGAGGCGCGCGGGCACGGCGTGCCGGAGGTGATGCTCGCGGTCGCCAAGCGCGGCGGCCGGATCAGCCCGAAGGTGGCCGTCGTGAAGACGCTGGCCTCGGCGCTGACCATCGGCTCGGGCGGTTCGGTGGGCCGCGAGGGGCCGATCGTGCAGATCGGCTCGGCGCTCGGCTCCACGCTCGGTCGTGTCACGGGCCTGACCGAGGAGCGGCTCAAGCTGCTCGTGGCGTGCGGCGCGGCGGGCGGCATCGCGGCGACGTTCAACGCCCCGCTGGCCGGTGTGTTCTTCGCGATGGAGCTGATCCTGCGGGCGTTCACCGTCGAGGCGTTCGGCGCGACGGTCCTCGCGAGCGTGACCGCGAGCGTCATCGGCCGGGCCGCGTTCGGCGACGTGGCCTTCCTCAGCCTGCCCGACTTCCCCGTCCAGCACCTCGTCCAGTACGCCCTGTTCGCCGTGCTCGGCGTGGTCGCGGGCGCGGTCGGCGTCAGCTTCTCGCGCGTCCTGTACGCGATCGAGGACGCCTGCGACTGGCTGTGGCGCGGCCCCGAATGGCTGCGCCCCGCGGTCGGCGGCCTCGCGCTCGGCCTGGTCCTGCTCGCACTCCCCGAGATGTACGGGGTCGGGTACCCGGTCCTGGAGAAGGCGACGGAGGGCGGGTACGCCGTCGGCTTCCTGCTGCTCCTGCTCGTCGGCAAGATGATCGCCACGAGCCTGACCATCGGGATCGGCGGCTCGGGCGGGGTGTTCGCGCCGAGCCTGTTCATCGGGGCGATGCTGGGCGCCGCGTTCGGCGCGGGCGCCCACGCGCTGCTGCCCGGCACGGCGGGAGCCGTCGGGGCGTACGCGCTGGTGGGCATGGGCGCCGTCTTCGCGGGCTCGTCCCGGGCGCCGATCACCGCCGTGGTGATCCTCTTCGAGCTGACCGGCGAGTACTCGATCATCCTGCCGATGATGCTGGCGATCGTGCTCGCCACCGCCACCAGCCGCCTGCTCACACGCGACACGATCTACACGCTCAAGCTGCGCCGCCGCGGCATCGACCTGGACGGCCCCGCGCCCGGGGCGCCGATCGGCGACCAGCGGGTCGGCGCCGTCCTGGAGCCACTGCCCGCTCCCCTGCCCGCAACGCTCCAACTGGCGGACGCGGCCGACCTGTTGAGCCGCTCGGGCCACGGCGCCCTGCCGGTGCACGACGCCTCGGGCGCTCATCTCGGCGTCGTCACGGCGCAGACAGTGGCCGAGGTGCTGGCGGAGCAGCAGGACGGGGCGCCGGCCACGGTGGGCGAGCTCGCCCTGCGCACGCCCCGCGTCACCACGGACCAGCCGCTCGCGGCGGCGCTGCACACGCTTCTCGCGGCGCCCGGCACGGGCCTTCCGGTGATGCGCACGGACGGGGACGAGCCGGTGGGCTGGCTCAGCCACCAGGGGGCGCTGCGGGCGCTGCACCAGCCGCCGGTGCCCACGCAGGCCGGGCCCGTACAGGAGCAGCCCGCGTAGGGTCAGCCCGCGGGGCCCGTCGGCAGGTCGGCCCAGCCCAGCGGGTGCAGGGTCGGATCCGGGTTGCCGGGCGCCGAGGGCTCGCCGCCGGCCTCGTTGAACGCGTCCAGCGCGCCGATCAGTGACGCGCGCTGCTCCGGGTCGAGGCGCTCCACGATCCCGGCGATGTCCTCGCGGCGCCGCGCGGTCACGTTCTCGACGGTGCGGCGCCCCTCGTCGGTGAGCTGGAGAAGCGTCTCGCGGCGGTTGGCGGGGTTCGCGCGGCGGTCCGCGAGCCCCGCCGCGATCAGCCGGTCCACCATCCGCATCGCGGTCGACGGCGCCACGTGCAACTGCTCGGCGAGCGTGACGAGTTTGGTGTCGCCGCGCGTCGAGAGCACCACCAGCATCCGGAACTGAGCGAGCGTCACCCGGTCCTCGACCTCCGCGAGCGACCGGGCCGACACGGCGACGAGCAGCCGCGACGCGGTGAGCACCGCGCGAGTCACCGCGTCCACGTCGTCCCGGCCCTCGGCCCGGGTCCCGTCCCCGCTCTCAGCCATGCACCCTCCTCTACGAAGAGGCCATGTTCGCACGCACCTCCGGCTTCCACGCGGACGCGCGTGACATCGTGGACCTCTCTGCCTCGGTCACCGCGCGAGCCCGACCCGACGAAGCCCACCGAAAGGCGCCGGCCATGCCCCTGCCCCGCACGCCCGAAGGACGACCGGCCCTGCCCACCGGGCTCCAGCGGCGCCTGGCCCGCCTCCCCATCGGCCTGTACCGCGCGGGCCTCGGCCCCCTCCTCGGCAAGCGGCTCCTGCTGCTGCACCACAAGGGCCGCGTGTCCGGGCAGCACCGGCGGGTGGTCCTGGAGGTCGTCGCGCACGACGCCGAGCGCGGCACCTGGACGCTCGCCTCCGGCTTCGGCCCCAAGTCCGCCTGGTACCAGAACCTGCGGCACACCCCGCGCACCCTGATCCAGCACGGCACCCACCGGTACGTCGTCGACGCGCACTTCCTCGACCCCGACGAGGGCGCCTCCGTCATGGCCCGCTACGCCCCCGAACACCCGCGCACCGCCCGCAAACTGTGCTCCTTCATGGGCTTCGAGACCGACGGCAGCGAGAAGTCCTTCCGGGAGGCCGGGCGGCAGATCCCGTTCGTGCGCCTGGAGCGGGCGCACGACACGAAGCGTCGGCCGTAGGCCTGTTTCCGCGTGCGTACGCCGGCGGCGGCCGGGTACCCGGCCGCCGCTACCGAAGTCCACCGAGACGAGACGACGACACGGAGGACAAGCACCATGACGACATCCGTCGAGACCGGTGACGTCACCGGCACGCTGGACAAGGACTACAACCTCGTCTGGTTCGTCGAGTCCTGCCTCAGCAACGCGCTGCGCCTGGAGAAGTACATCCACGACGCGGAGCGCACCCAGGACAAGGAACTCGCCGAGCTGTTCCGCAAGGCGCAGGCCGACAGCCGCAAGGGCGCCGAGATGGGCAAGCAGCTCCTGCGGTCCCGGCTGCAGGGCTGAACCGCCCGCGGCGCCGCCCATGGTGCGGCGCCGACCGCGGCGGGACAATGTGCCGGATCCGACCCGCACCGGGACGGACCCGGCACACTTGTCGAAGGCGGCGCCCGTGAACGACGACGGCTATTACGACCTGGGATCCTTCCACCGCGAGATCACGACCTCCTCCCCCGCGGCCCAACTCTGGTTCGACCGCGGCCTGTTGTGGGTGTACGGCTTCCACCACGAGGAGGCCGCCGTCTGTTTCGAGCGGGCCGTCGCGGCGGACGAGCAGTGCGCCATGGCCCACTGGGGCCTCGCCTACGCCTTGGGCCCCAACTACAACAAGCCCTGGGAGGCGTTCGACGCGCGCGATCTGACGTCGACCGTCGAGCGCACGCACCACGCCGTCCAGCGGGCCGCGCTCGCCGCCGCCCGTGCGACACCGGCCGAGCGGGCGCTGATCGACGCCCTCGGATCCCGCTACCCGTCGGCCGGTCCGGCGCCCGACCAGTCGGTGTGGAACGAGGAGTACGCGCAGGCCATGGGCAAGGTCTACGCGAACCACGGGGCCGATCCCGACGTCGCCGCGCTGTACGCCGACGCCCTGATGAACCTCACGCCCTGGCAGCTGTGGGACCTGCCCACCGGCCGCCCCGCCGACGGCGCCCGCACGGTCGAGGCGCGCGAGGCACTGGAACGCGCACTCGCGCGACCGGAGGGCCGTGACCACCCCGGCCTGCTGCACCTCTACATCCACCTCATGGAGATGTCCCCGACGCCGGAGCAGGCGCTGCCGGTCGCCGACCGGCTCCGGGGCCTGGTCCCTGACGCGGGCCATCTGCACCACATGCCCTCGCACATCGACGTGTTGTGCGGCGACTACCGGCGCACCATCGCCGCCAACACCCGCGCCATCGAGGCGGACGAGAAGGCGCTGGCCCGCGACGGCGCCATGAACTTCTACACGCTCTACCGCTGCCACAACCTCCACTTCCGGCTCTACGCCGCGATGTTCGCGGGCCAGGCGGAGGTGGCCTTCGACTCCGTGGACCGCCTGGAGGCGGCCGTCCCCGAGGAGCTGCTGCGCGTCGACTCCCCGCCCATGGCGGACTGGCTGGAGGGCTTCCGCGGCATGCGGGTGCACGCCCTGGTCCGCTTCGGCCGCTGGCAGGACCTGATCGACCTGCCGCTGCCCGGCGACCCGCAGCTGTACTGCGTGACCACGGCGATGACCCACTACGGCCGGGGCCTCGCCCTCGCCGCGACGGGCCGCACCCGGGAGGCGGAGGCCGAACGCGCGCGCTTCACGGCGGCCGTCGAACGGGTACCGGAGACCCGCACCCTCTTCAACAACACCTGCCTCGACCTCCTCGCCCTCGCCGCCGCCATGCTCGACGGCGAACTCGCCTACCGCTCGGGCGACTTCGACCAGGCCTTCGCCGACCTGCGCCGCGCCATCGCCCTCGACGACGCCCTCCCCTACGACGAACCGTGGGGCTGGATGCAGCCCACCCGGCACGCGTACGGCGCACTGCTCCTGGAGCAGGGCAGGGTCGCGGAGGCCGCCGACGTCTACGCCGCCGACCTGGGCTTGCACGACACCCTCCCCCGCTCGCTGCGCCACCCGAACAACGTGTGGGCGCTGCACGGCTATCACGAGTGCCTGCTCCGTCTCGGCCGCACCGCGGAGGCCCGGATCATCGCCCCGCAACTGACGACGGCACTCGCGGTGGCGGACGTCCCGGTCCGCTCGTCGTGCTACTGCCGTCTGGAGACAGCCGACCCCAAAGAGGAGGACGACGACTGCTGCTCAGGCCCGGCGTAGCCCCTGAGCACCCCCTCCCGTATGTCCCCCTCGCTCACTCCTGTTCCTCCAGCAGACAGAATCCGCCGCCACGGCATTCAGCACACACCTCCCCCTCACGCCTCCCGTTCCCATGGCAGGCACCGCACAGCCCGTCGTGCCACGTCGTCCCGTCCAAGGCGTGGTGCGGGCGCGGATAGTGCGTATCGGGCAGCACGCACTCCACCTGTGTGTCCGGATGCCGCCGGACACACAGGTCCCGACCGGGCTGCCGACGCCGGATCTCCTCTGTCATGACTGCCGCTTCCCCTTCCGCTACGACTCCAGGTAAGCACCCGCCACTGACAATCGGGGGCCGTCGGCGTCTGTTCGGAGGAGGAGCCGGATTCGGCGGTGCACTGAGCGCCGTCAGGCGGCGCCGGCCCGCTTCGCGGTGACCGCCACCGCCGTGTACGGCAGCGTGAATCCGCCGCCCAGCGCGTCGATCGCGGCCCCCGTGCGCGCGAGCAGGTCCTCCAGCTGCTCGGGCCGGTACGTGCCCGCCTCCCCACTGGTGCGCATCTGCTCCAGCCACGCGTCGCGCGTGTACGTGGCCGTCCAGTCGACGTGCCACTCCTCGGGTTCGCCGAACAAGGCGGTGTCGCTCAGGCCGTCGGCGACCTTGGCGAGGATCGCGCCGTACGCGTCGAGGGTGGGGCGGGCCCAGGGGTTGCGCGGGGAGTCGGGCAGGGCCGAGCGGTGGGCGGCGGCGAAGGCGTCCGCGAGTTCCGGGCCGGGGCGGAAGACGTTCCAGATGAGCGCGAGGCGTCCGCCGGGCCGCAGCACCTCGGCGGCTTTCGCGGCGCCCGCGACGGGGTCGACCCAGTGCCAGGTCTGGCCCGCGACGACCGCGTCGAAGGTGCGGCCCCGCGCGTCCCAGGTCTCGAACCTGCCGACTTCCACGTCGAGTCCGAGGCCGCGCGCGTACTCCGCCATGCGCGCGTCGACGTCGACGCCGAGAACGGTGCTGCCCGCCGCGCGGAACTGGCGGGACACGATGCCGGTTCCGCAGCCGACGTCGAGGACGTCCGGGCCGGGAGCCGCGGCGGCGATCCTGGACACCAGGGCGTCGGGGTAGCGGGGCCGAGTCCGGTCGTAGCGCTCGGGATCGGTGCCGAAGGACTCGGCCATGGCGCGGGCCTTGTGCGGTTCGTTCGGGGCGGTTCCGGGCTGCTTGGACTCACGAGTGGGCATGCGCCCACCATAGTGGGCACTCGCCCACTCTTCTACCCTGGGCCGAACCCGAATCCAGGACCGGCAAAGGAGACGCGCAGGTGCCGACCGGTGTGGCCATACGAGATGCGCGCGAGCAGCTCTTCGACGCGGCCGAGCGCGTCCTCATGCGGGACGGAGCCGCCGCGCTCACCAGCCGGGCGGTCACCACGGAGGCCGGCTGCGCCAAGGGCGTGCTGCACCGCCACTTCGCGGACTTCGACGCCTTCTTGGCCGACCTCGTCATCGACCGCGCTGGCCGCATGGAGGAACGGGCCGCCGCGCTCGTCGCGTCCGCCGGCACCCGCCCGGTCGTCGACCTCCTCACGGACGCCCTGACGGACCTGTTCACTCCGGTCGTCGTCGCCATGGTCGGCCTGCTCACCTTCCGCGACGGCCTGCGCGCCCGGCTGCGGGCGGCGGGCCGCCCCGGCGTCACGGTCCTGTCGGACGCCACCGCGATGCTCCGCTCGTACCTCGAAGCGGAGCGGCGGGCGGGCCGGTTGGCCCCCGACACCGACATCGACTCCCTGGGCCTCACCCTGATCGGCTCGGGCCACCTGCTGTACGCGAGCGGGGAGGACGGCTCACCCAGCGACGCGGATGTCCGCCGGGTGGTCACATCGGCCGTCGCCGGGGCCCTCCCCCGCTGAGCGTCGGCCCGCCCCGGAGTCCGGACGAGCTTCTCCCGGAATCCACCCTCCCTGAGTGAGTGCGCGTCGACGCTCAGGCGAGCGATCCCGCGCCGCGCGTTCACCCCGCGTACGCCTCCGCTTCGTGCGTCACCCCCTCGCCCCTCACGCCAAGATCACAGAATGCGGATGCCATGTACGCGACATGAAGGAGCTTTCACGTGGGCATTCCACGGACCTCCCTGCCGACCCTCGCCATCGCCGTCGCCGCGCTCGCCGTCACCGCGACGGGCCCGGCGCAGGCCGCCTCCCGGGCACTGCCCGCCGTCCCGCCGCGCGCCGAGACCGCCGCCCTGCACGACGACGACGCGGGCGGCGACGCGGACGCCGACGACCCGGCGATCTGGCGCAATCCCGCGGACCCCGACCGCAGCCTCGTCGTCGCCACGGCCAAGCAGGGCGGCCTGCGCGTCTACGACCTCGACGCGCGCGAGGTGCAGTCGCTCCCGGCCCCCGCGGGTCCCGGCGCCGACGACGCGCCCGGCCGCTTCAACAACGTCGACCTGGTCCACAGCGCGGGCCTCGGTGACCTGGCCGTCACCTCGGACCGCGGCAACGACCGGCTGCGCCTGTACCGCATCGACCGCGACCGCTCCGGCGGCCCGCTCACCGATGTCACCGACCCGAAGGCGGCCCCGGTCTTCTCCGCCTCGCAGGACGAGATCAACGAGCAGCGCACGGCGTACGGCCTTGCCACCTGGACGGACCCGGCGAGCGGCCGCTCGTACGCCGTGGTCAGCCAGCGCGAGCGCACCCGCCTCGCACTCCTGGAGCTCAAGGCGAACGCCGACGGGACGGTCGGCTACACCAAGGTCCGCACCCTCGAACTGCCGTCCTCCTTCCGCCTCCCGAACGGCAGTTCCTGGTCACCGTGCGGCGAGCCCGGCGAACTGCCGCAGGTCGAGGGCATGGTGGTGGATCCGGCGACCGGCACGCTCTACGCAGGGCAGGAGGACGTCGGCATCTGGCGGCTGCGCGCCGACCTCGGCGGCACCCCGAAGCTGATCGACAAGGTGAAGGAGTACGGGGTTCCCGGCACCTACGACGAGGCGAGCGAGGAGTGTGTCGCGGGCGCCGACCCGGGCTTCGGCGGCAAGCACCTCACCGCGGACGTCGAGGGCCTGACCCTGGTCGACGAGGAGGACGGCGACGGCCTGCTGCTCGCCTCCAGCCAGGGCGACAACACCTTCGCCGCCTACGACCGCGAGGTGTCCGACGCCAACGCGCACGAGGGCGGCTTCCGCGTCACGCCCGCCTCGGCCGGGCTCGACGGCTCCGAGGAGTGCGACGGCGCCGCCGCCCTGAACGAGCCGCTCGGCCGGCGCTACCCGAACGGCCTTCTGGTCGTGCAGGACGGCCACGACGCGCCGGGCGACCCGGACCGCCCGTCCACCAACTTCAAGTTCGTCGACCTGGGAACGGTCACGGACGCGGTCGACGACTGACGGCCGCGGCGGGCCGCTCGTCGACCGGCCCGCCCCACGGCGCCTCCAGCGCCGTACGCAGCGCGCCGAGCGCGTCCTCGCCGATCCGCTCCGCGAGCCGCGCCTCCAATCCGTCCAGCGCGCGCCGCGCCCGCTCATGGGCGCGGCGCCCCTGCACGGTGCGGCGCACCAGGCGCTGCCTGGCCGACGCCGGATCGGGCACCTGCTGCAACAGTCCGTCCTCGATCAGCGTCCGCACGGCCTGGTGGACGGTCTGCCGGGTCACGCCCATGCGGCGGGCCAGCTCCGCGACGGTGGTGCCGTCCGCGTCGAGCATCGCGAAGAGCTGCACCTGGGTGGGCGTTATCGGCGCGATGCCCTCCGCCTCGAGGGTCGCGAGCAGACCGTCCTCGAACCAGCGGCGGGCCTCGCCGAGCAGTTGCGGCAGATCACGTCGGGGCGAGCTCGTCACTGTGTCCGTCCTTCCGGGTGGGTCTCGTCACGGCCCCTTGCCTCCCGGCCGCTCACCGTGTCAGGCTACCTGACATGAATCGTCAGGCACCCTGACACAGTGAGGACGACACCATGACCATGGAATTCGCGACGCGTTACCGCAGCGCCTCCCGCATACCTGCCGACCCGTCGAAGCCGTACGTGATCGAGAAGGGTGAGGGCGACCGGGCCCACCTCTTCGGTGATCTCGTCACCGTCTACGCGGGCGGCGAGCAGACCGACAACACCTTCAACTTCTTCACGGTCGAGGGCCCCAAGGGCGACATCATCCCGGCACATGTGCACGCGGACACCCACGAGGTGTTCTACGTGACGCAGGGCGCGGTCCGGCTCTTCGCCGAGGACCCCGAGGGCGAGCAGCTGGAACGGCTGCTCACACCGGGCGACTTCGGGTTCGTGCCGAAGAACTGCGCGCACGCCTACCGCATGGAGCGCCACCACTCACAGGTCGTCGGAGTCGCCGCGGGCCCCGGCGGCACCTTCGAGCGGTTCTTCGAGACGCTGGGCACTCCGGTGGAGGGCATGGGTCTGCCGGCCCAGCCGTTCGTCCCCGAGCCGAGCAAGTTCGGCACGGTGCCGCAGCAGTACGACGTGCGCTTCCTGGCCGACCACCAGTGGCGGACCTCGTGACGCCGGGCGAGTTGCGGCAGTTGATCGCCGCGCCGCACCCGGACATTGCACCGCTGCCCCGGGCGACGTCGTACGCGCACGGCGTGCGGGCGCTGCGCGGCGTCCCGTACGCGGACGTGGAGGGCGCCCGCCCGCTGGAACTCGACCTGTGGCTGCCCGCGTCGGCGGCCCCCGCCCCACTGGTGCTGTTCGTGCACGGTGGGGCGTGGCGGCGCGGCCGACGCGACGACATGGGTGTGCGTACGCGAGGGTGGACGCCCGGCCCGTTCGAGCGGCTCGCGGCGGCGGGCCTCGCGGTGGCCTGCGTGGACTACCGGCTGAGCGGCGAGGCGATATTCCCCGCGCCGCTGGAGGATCTGCGCTCGGCGCTGCGGTGGCTGGGGCTGCGCGCCGATGAGCTGGGGCTCGACCCCGAACGCACCGTCGTGTGGGGCGAGTCGGCGGGCGGCCATCTGGCCTCGCTGCTCGCCCTCACGCACGACGAGCCGCGGCTCGCGGGGGCGGTGATCTGGTACGGCCCGGCGGACCTGACCTCGCACCGGCCGCCCTTCGACCCGGCGGACGCGGCGACCCCGGAGGCCCTGCTGCTGGGCGGCGCGCCGGCTTCGGTGCCGGAACTCGCGGCGGCGGCGAGCCCGTTGAAGCGGGTGCACGCGGGCGCCCCGGCCTTCCTCGTCGTACACGGTGAGGCCGACACGATGGTGCCGTGCTCGCACGGCCGCGACCTGGCGGACGCGCTGCGGGCAACCGAGGTGCCGGTCGAGCTGCGGGCGATACCGGGCGCCGACCACGGCTGGCACGGCGCGACCGAGGACGAGGTGACACGGATCTTCACCGCGTCCCTGGACTTCGTACGACAGCACACCTGACCACCCCTTTGCTCGGCACCGCCCACCTGGCAGATTGGGGTGCCCCTGCCCCCTGGTGAAGAGGTACGTGATGAGCCCGCAGTTCGGTGACTACCAATTCGAGATCTACCTCGACGGACTGCGCGGCGTCACGCCCACGCAGCCGATGGACTACGCCACCCTCGAACAGCGGGCCCAGGCGGCCCTCTCCCCCTCCGTGTGGTCCTACGTCGCCGGGGGCGCGGGCGACGAGCACACGCAGCGCGCCAATGTGCGGGCCTTCGAGCGGTACGGGCTCGTGCCCCGGATGATGGTGGGCGCCACGCAGCGGGACATGTCCGTGGACCTGTTCGGGATGCGGCTCGCCTCGCCGCTGTTCATGGCGCCGGTCGGTGTCATCGGGCTGTGCGCGCAGGACGGGCACGGGGACCTGGCGACGGCGCGGGCCGCGGCGCGCACGGGCGTGCCCATGGTGGCGTCGACGCTGACGGTCGATCCGATGGAGGACGTGGCGGCCGAGTTCGGTGACACACCCGGCTTCTTCCAGCTGTACACACCCACCGACCGTGCGCTCGCCGAGAGTCTGGTCAAGCGGGCGGAGGCGGCCGGCTACAAGGGCATCGTCGTCACGCTCGACACCTGGGTCACCGGCTGGCGCCCGCGCGACCTGTCGACGTCCAACTTCCCGCAGCTGCGTGGCCACTGCCTCGCCAACTACTCGTCCGACCCGCGCTTCCAGGAGATCGCGGCGAGCACCGACCCCACGGACCTCGTCCGTTCCTGGGTCGGCCTGTTCGGCAACCCGCTCACCTGGGACGACCTGCCGTGGCTGCGCTCGCTCACCGATCTGCCGCTGATCCTCAAGGGCATCTGCCACCCGGAGGAGGTGCGCCGTGCCAGGGACGGCGGCGTGGACGGCATCTACTGCTCCAACCACGGTGGCCGCCAGGCCAACGGCGGTCTGCCCGCGCTCGCCGCGCTGCCGGGGGTCGTCGAGGCGGCGGACGGCATGCCGGTGCTCTTCGACTCCGGGGTGCGTTCGGGCGCCGACATCATCAAGGCGCTCGCGCTGGGTGCCACGGCGGTGGGAGTCGGCCGCCCGTACGCGTACGGTCTCGCGGTCGGCGGCGTCGACGGGCTCGTGCACGTCCTGCGTTCCCTGCTCGCCGAGGCCGACCTGATCATGGCGGTGGACGGCTATCCGACGCTGGCGGATCTCACGCCCGAGTCACTGGTCACGCTGGGCTGAGCCCGCGATCGCGCGCGTCACCGCGTCGACCAGGTGCGCGAGCGCGTCGGCGGCCTTCGCCAGACCGTCGTGCGGGGTGACCGGTTCGTCGAGGTAGTGGTCGCGCCGCAGCTCCAGCATCAGGGCCGTGACGCGAGGTTCCTGGCCGTAGTACGCGAGTGGGACGTATGTGCCCGCGAAGGGTGTGTTCTGCGCCGTCCCCCCGTAGGGGGCGAATGCCTCACGGGCCGCGGCGAGGAGCGCGTCCGGGGTGTGGAACGGGTCGACGCCCAGGCAGACCGGTGGGCGCGGGTCGCTGCCGTGGAGTTCATAGGGCAGGGCGTGACTCGGGTAGGAGTGGACGTCGATGACGACCGCCCGGCCGGTCGCGGCCAGGCGGTCCGTCACGGCCCCTGTCATGGCCTGCGCGTAGGGGTGGAAGTACGTGTCCAGCAGGGTGCCCTCGTCCGCAGGGGGTTCCGGGCGCAGGGGCTCGCGGTGTGTGGTGCGGGTGTAGACCGCGCCCATGCCGACGGCCCGCATCTCCTCGCGTTCGCCGGGGAACCGCTCCGGGTCGACGACCAGGCGCGAGCGCTCGTTGACGAACCGCCAGGGTGTGACGGACGCGGCCCGCGCTGCACGTTCCGCGATGACCTCGGTGTGCGCGTCGGTGATGAGGTCCAGTTCGTGGGCGAGTGCCTCCCCTTGGAGCAGCAGACCTTCGCGTACGTGCGCCGGGATCGCGCGAGAGGCGTGCGGTACGTGCAGGAGCACCGGGGAGGTCGGGTCGCCGGGGTGCAGCCGGTAGGGCGGAGTGCCGGCGCCGTCCTGTACTGAAGTGTCCGCGGAGTCCGAGGTGTCCATGCGCCCCACTCTCCCACCCCGTCCACTTTCTGGGACACGTGGTTTCGAGGTGTGGGCGCGGGGTAGGGAGCGGTCCGCTACTACTGAATGGACAGTGAGTAGCTGGAGCGCGACAGGAGTACCTCACCTTGCCCGAAGCACCTTCAGAACTCGTGCGTCATCTGTGGATTCCGCTCGCCGACGGCACCCGCCTTGCCGCCCGCGTCTGGCTCCCGGAGGGTGCCGCCCGCCCGGCACCCGCGATCCTCGAGTACATCCCGTACCGCAAGAACGACGGTACGGCCGACCGCGACAACAGCCTGCACGCCCGCTTCGCCGCGAACGGCTACGCCGCCGTCCGCGTCGACCTGCGCGGCAGCGGCGACTCCGACGGGCTGATGCTCGACGAGTACGCGCAGCAAGAGCTGGACGACGGCGTCGAGGTCATCGCGTGGCTCGCCGCGCAGGAGTGGTGCGACGGCACCGTCGGCATGATCGGCAAGTCGTGGGGCGGCTTCAACGGCCTCCAGATCGCGGCCCTGCGCCCGGCAGCCCTGAAGGCGATCGTGACGGTCTGCTCGACGGACGACCGGTACGCCGACGACGTGCACTACACGGGCGGTTCGCTGATCGCCTCGGAGATGCTGCCGTGGGCATCGACGATGCTCGCCTACAACGCACGGCCCGCCGACCCGGCCGTCGTCGGCGACGAATGGCGCGAGCGGTGGCTTCAGCGGATGGCCGACACCCCCGTGTACGTGGAGGAGTGGCTGCGGCACCAGACCCGCGACGCCTTCTGGAAGCACGGCTCGGTGTGTGAGGACTTCTCGGCCATCGAGGCCCCGGTGCTCGCGGTGGGCGGCTGGTACGACCCGTACTGCGGGGCCGTGCTGCGGCTCCTTGAAGGCATCGACAACGCTCCCGTGCGCGCGCTCATCGGGCCATGGGCGCACACCTATCCGCACCAGGCGGCTCCCGGTCCCGCTATCGACTTCCACGGTGAAGTGGTGCGCTGGTTCGATCAGTTCCTGCGCGGCAAGGACACCGGCGCCCTGGAGGATCCGGCGCTGCGGGCGTGGCTGCCGGAGTGGGCGGCGCCCGGTGGTGACCGGGACGAGCGGCCCGGCCGGTGGGTGGCCGAGGAGCGGTGGCCCTCCGAGCGCGTCGAGCGGCAGGAGTTCGCGCTGGCCGGCGAGTCGACGGGCGAGGCCGTCGGGCACGACCCGCTGCGCTTTCGCGACGCACACCTCGACAGCACACGGGTGCTCGGCACGGCGGGCGGCAGCTGGCTCCAGTTCGGCGACGCGGCCGGGCAGTTCGGGCCGCAGGGCGGCGACGACGGGTTCGCGCACTGCTTCACCACCACACCGCTGGACGAGCGCGCGGAGATCCTCGGCGCGCCGTCGGTGACGCTGCGGGTGAGCGCCGACCGGCCCGCCGCACAGCTCGCGGTGCGCCTGAACGACGTGGCCCCGGACGGCAGTTCGCGGCTCGTCACGCGCGGACTGCTCAACCTCACACACCGCGAGGGCCACGAGGAGACGCTGCCGCTGGAGCCCGGGCAGGCCTACGACGTGACCGTGCCGCTGGTGGCGACCGCGCACGCCTTCGCGCCCGGACACCGCATCCGCGTCGCGGTCTCGTCCTCGTACTGGCCGCTGGCCTGGCCGTCCCCCGAACCGGTCACGGTCACCCTGCACCCCTCCCCCGCCGCCGCGCTCCACCTCCCCGTACGTCCGCCGCAGGACGCGGACGCCGAGCTGCGCCCCTACGGGGAGCCGCAGCCGGACCTGCCCGTCGACCTTTCCACGTCCGGCGACGGCTCCTCGCGGCGCATCGAGCACGACCCGGTCACCGGCCGCACCACCGTCGAACTCGTCGTCAACGACGGCGACTTCAAGGACCTCAGCGACGGCCTGTGGAAGTCCGGCGACGCCGTCGACCGCTTCTCGCTCACCGAGGGCGACCCCTCCTCCGCCGTCGTGGAGTGCGAGCGCACCGAGGAGGGCGGGCGCGGCGAGTGGCACTGGAAGGTCGTCACGCACAGCAGGATGACCTCCGACGCCACCTCGTTCACCGTCGTCAACACCCTCACCGCCTACGAAGGGGACACCCGCGTCTTCCATCGCACCACGGACGCAGTGATTCCCCGGCAGGGAGTCTGAGCATGCGCAGACGCACGTTCCTCACCGGCTCGCTCGGTGTCGTCGCGGCCGCCGGGGTGGCCACGGCCACCGGGTCGGCGGCCGGCACCGGGCCCGTGATCACGGTCGGCTCGAAGCAGTTCACCGAGTCGTGGGTGATGGGCGAGCTGTACGCCCAGATCCTGCGCGAGCGCGGCTTCGACGTCGTCCTCAAGTCCAACGTCGGCAGCGCCGACCTCATCGACCGCGCGCTGCGCAACGGGCAGATCGACCTGTACCCCGAGTACACGGGCGTCATCCTCCAGACGTTCGCGATGCCCAAGCACATGCCGACGACGGCGCGCGGCACATACGAGGCGGCGAAGAAGTTCGAGGCGGGGCGCGGCATCTCACTGCTGCCGCCGACCCCGTTCCAGAACCGCAACGCCGTCGCCGTGCGCACCGCGGACGCCCGCAAGCACGGCCTCAAGACCGTCGGCGACCTGAAGAAGCTGGGCAAGATCTCGTACGCCGAGTACCCCGACAACATCACGGGCCCGCTCGGCTTCGACGCCATCGTCAAGGCGTACGACCTGCACGACATGAAGGTGCGGCCGCTCAACATCGGCCTCCAGTACCCGGCGCTGAAGAACGGGGACGTGGACGCGGCCGACGTGTTCACCACCGACCCGCAGCTGCGCCGCTACGACTTCACCATCCTCGACGACGACCAGGCCATCTTCGGGTTCCAGAACGTCTCCCCCGTGGTGCGCACCTCCCTCGTCGAGAAGTACGGCGAGCGGCTCACCGAACCGCTGAACGCCGTCGACGAACTGCTCACGGAGGAAGCCATGCAGGCCCTGAACGAGGCCGCCGCGATGATGCGGCTCAGCCCGGCGAAGGTCGCCGACCGGTTCCTGAGAGCGAACGACCTGATATGACCGTGACCGAGGAGCATTCCACGATGCAGACCGCCGGCGCCGCAGCAGACATCGTCTTCGACGCGGCCACCAAGACGTACGACGGAACGGACGAGGCTGCCGTCGACGCACTGTCCCTGACGGTTCCCGCGGGCGAGATCTGCGTCCTGCTGGGCGCCTCCGGGTGCGGCAAGACGACCGCGCTGACCCTCGTCAACCGGCTCACCGAGCTGACGAGCGGCGACATCCGGATCGGCGGCAGCAGCATCCGCGAGCAGGACGTCATCGAACTGCGCCGCGGCATCGGCTACGTCATCCAACAGGCCGGTCTCTTCCCGCACTTGACGATCGAGGAGAACGTCGCGACGGTGCCGCAGGTGCTCGGCTGGAAGAAGCCGAGAATCGCGGAGCGCTCGCGCGAGCTGCTCGAACTGGTCGGCCTCCCGCACAAGGAGTACGCCCACCGCTACCCCTCGCAGCTCTCCGGCGGTCAGCGCCAACGCGTCGGCATCGCACGGGCGTTGGCGGCCGACCCGCCCATCATGCTGATGGACGAGCCGTTCGGCGCGCTCGACCCGGTGACGCGCGAGCACGTGCAGGACGAGTTCCTGAGGCTTCAGGAGCAGGTGCAGAAGACGACGCTGTTCGTCAGCCACGACATCGACGAGGCCGTCCGCATGGGCGACCGCATCGCGATCCTGGCCAAGGGCGGCAAGCTGCTCCAGTACGACACCCCGGAGCGGATCCTGCGCGAGCCCGCCGACGACTACGTGGCCCGCTTTGTCGGCACGGACCGGGGCCTGAAGGCACTGACACTGCGCACGCTCGGCGATCTGAAGCTGGACGCGGCGGACGACGGCGCCGAGGGTTCCCTGCGCACGAGCGACACCCTGCGCACCGCCCTGTCGGCGCTGATGGCCGGTGGTGCCGAGCGGCTCTCGGTCGCGGACGAGGCCGGCAAGCCGGTCGGCTCCGTCACCGTCGCGCTCATACGGGAGGCGGCGTGAGCGGCCTGCTGTCCCTCGCGGCCGGGTCCCTGGCAGCCGGGCCCTTGGCGGCCGGCTCCGACCCCGTGATCCCCGACTTCGGCACGGCCAGTTCGTGCGTGCGCGACAACGGGGTGTTCTGCGTCGACTGGTTCACCGCGAACTTCTCCAGTGTGTTCGGGCCCGCCCTCGTGCAGCATGTACGGCTCACGGTGATCGCGGTCGGGATCGGTTTCCTGATCGCGTTCCCGCTGGCGCTGCTCGCACATTTCCGCAGGTGGCTGGTCCGCCCGCTGGGCGGCCTTACGTCGTTCCTGTACACGATCCCGCCGATGGCGCTGTTCACGCTGCTCGTCCCGGTGACGGGCCTGTCCGTGCTCACCGCCGAGATCGCGCTGGTCGGGTACACACTGATGGTGCTGTTCAAGTCGACGGTCACCGGGCTCGGCGAGGTGCCGGAGGACGTGCGCCGTGCCGGGGTCGGCATGGGCCTTACCCGGCGCGAGGTCCTGTGGCGCATCGAGCTGCCGCTCGCCCTGCCCGCCGTGATCAGCGGTCTTCGGGTGGCGACCGTGACCACGATCAGCGTGGTCGAGATCGCCGCGTTCATCATCGACCAGGGGCTCGGTTCGCCGATCATCCAGGGCCTCCAGTCGCCGTTCAACACACAGTTCATCGGGGCGGGGCTGCTCGCCGTGGCGCTCGCGCTCGCCGCCGACGGACTGCTCGTGCTGCTCGGCCGGGTGCTCACGCCGTGGGCCAGGACGCGGAGGACCGTCTGATGCACACCTTCCTCGCGAGTTTCTCTTTCATGGCCGACCACTTCGGCCTGCTGCTCAGCCGGACCGTCGACCATCTGCTGCTCTCGGCGGCCGGTGTCGCCGTGGCTCTGGTGATCGCGGTGCCGCTCGGTGTGTGGCTCGGGCACCGCGGCAAGGGCTCGTTCCTCACCGTGAGCATCTCCAACATCGGCCGGGCGCTGCCCTCGCTCGCGCTCATCGCGATCTTCCTGGGGCTGCTCGGCATCGGGTTCGTGAACGTGATGACGGCGCTGGTCATCATGGCGATCCCGCCGGTGCTCACCCACGCGTACCTGGGCGTGGAGCAGGTGGACGCCGATCTGGTGCGTGCGGCACGCGGCATGGGGCTGACGCAGTGGCAGATCCTGTGGCGGGTCGAACTGCCCCTCGCGCTCCCGGTGTTGTTCACCGGCATCCGGATCGCCGTCGTCTACGTGATCTCCAGCGCGACCCTGGCCGCCGTCGCCGGCGGTGGTGGGCTCGGTGACATCATCCTCAACCAGGTGTCGTACGGCCTGTCGGGGGTCATCGCGGCGGCGCTGTGGGTGGCGGTCCTCGCGCTGGTTGCCGACGGCCTCTTCGGGGCCGTCGGCAACCGGCTCGCGCCACGGGGAACGAAGGCTCAGGCCTAGATTCCCGCGTCGCAGCAGCCCTCGCGGCGCATGAGGCGGCCCACTTCCAGCCAGTCGTCACCGGTGGCCTTCAGTGATCTGGAGGCCACCGGTTCGAACGAACCGACCAGGTCGGCCTGCTGGAAGGGGACGCCGCCGCGCAGCACCGCCGTCGTACGGATCAGGTCGTCGAAGTCGGTGAACGGATCGCCGTCGACGATCGTGAGGTCGGCGAGCTTGCCCTCCTCCAGGGTGCCCAGGTCCGCGTCCGCCCCGAAGACCCGGGCGGGCATCAGCGTCGCCGTGTGCAGGGCCTGGGCCGGGGAGAGTCCGCCGCGGTGCAGGGCGCGCAGTGCGAGGTGGAGGTGCAGGCCGACCGGGACGAGCGGCTGGTCGGTGCCGAGCGCGATGTGTCCGCCTGCGGCGAGGATGCGCCGGTAGACCGCGAGCTCCGTGTCCAAGGTGACGAGCTGGGCGGCCGTGGGCGGGGTCTTGGCCAGCTTCTCCACGGCGGCGGTGTCCCACGGCGGCATCAGCCGCGTCACGCGCGGGTCCTCGGCGATGGCCGGGTCGGCGCCGATCAGCGGCTGCGCGGTGAACGGCGTGGCGATGAGGTGGAAGTCGCCGGTCTTCGAGTAGATCTCCTGGACGTCCTGGCCGGAGTGCCCGGTCGCCGTCGTCGCGTGCCCGAACTCCAGGCGCTGCGTGGCTTGCAGATGGGTCGTCAGGTCCTGGCCGAGCTGGATTCCCGGTGTGCACAGGTGGCTTCCGCTGCGTACGCCGAGCCGCTCGTGCGCGAAGGTGGCCGCTTCCTTCATCACCCAACCCGGCGCCCGTACATAGGTCTTGACGAAGTCCCAGTCCAGCTCGGCCGCCCGGTCGAGCGAGCGGCGCAGTCCGGCGCGGGTGCGGTGGGCGCGGCCCATGCTGTAGGCGACGCGCGGACCGTCGAGCAGTTCCCCGGTGGCGAGCAGCCGCGGCCCTGCCAGTGCGCCCGCGTACACCGCTTCCCTGATGCGGGCCTGCTCGTAGGCGAAGCCGCCGAGGGAGACCGCGGTGGTGATGCCGTACGCGAGTTGGAGCGCGGTCTGGCGGCCGCCGTAGGTGGACTGCCAGGGGTGGGTGTGGGCGTCGAAGAGGCCCGGGAGCACGGTCCTGTCGGAGGCGTCGATGCGCTTGACGGACGCCCGGCCACCCGCTCGGTGCGGGGCGACGGCGGTGATGCGGCCGCCCTCGACGGTGAGGTCCACGTCGTCGCGCACCTCGGACCCCGTGCCGTCCCAGAACCGACCGGCGTGCACGACGGTGTCGGCGGGGCGGGGGCGGCGGTGGTCGAGCGGGATCCTGACCGTACGGGCGGTGCCCTTCGCGACGTCGAGGAGGCGGAGCCTGCCCGCGCTCAGGTACAGGAGCCGGCGGCTGTCGGCGGACCAGCTCGGGTGGTCGGCGGCCTCGTCGGTGACCTGGCGGGGCTCGCCGTCCGGGGTGCCGTCGGGGCGGACGGGCAGCAGCCACAGCGCGGACTCGACGACCACCGCCATGGTGCGGCCGTCGGGCGACCAGGCGGGCCCGGAGTCGTAGCGGTCGGCGATCGAGACGTGCGGGGCGACGGCGTGCACGACCGCCTTGCCGGTCTTGGTGTCGACGACGCGGATGAGGTTGTAGCCCTCGCGGAAGCGCTGGTTGAGGCGGCCGCGGTCGCACAGCGCCACGTATCTGCCGTCCGGGGACCAGCAGGGTCTGCCGGGCAGTCCGCCGCTGCCCATGGGCGCGGCGAGGACGCGTTCGGTGCCTGCGGCCGGCTCGCGCAGGACGAGGTTGCCGGACATGTCGATGCACGCCAGGCGCTGACCGTCGGGCGAGAGCGCGGGGAACACCCGGCCGCCCTCGGCGAGCACCGTCTCCTTGCCGCTGTCCAGGTCGTGGCGGCGCACGGAGAACAGACCCGCCCGGTCGTCGGCGTAGACGAGTGACTTGCCGTCGGGCGTCCAGGTCGGGGCGAGGACGTAGCGGGTCCGTGGGGCCTGTACGACCTGGCGTGGGGCGCGACCGCCCGAAGTGCCGCCGACCCACAGCGAGTTGAGGGCGGCGAAGGCGACCTGCTCGCCGTCGGGCGACAGGGCGGGCAGGTGCGGGGAGCGGACCGGGCGGACTCCCCCGGCCTCGAAGTCGTAGCGCTTGACGCGGTAGCGCGGCCGGTCGACGGGGAGCTTCGCGGTGAACGCGATCTGTTCTCCCTCGCTCGGGGCGGCGGGGCGCACGAGTCGGAAGCGGCCGTCGACGGTGAGCAGCAGGGTGTCGGGCCCGGTCCAGCGGGGCGGCACGGGGGCGACGTCGCCGGGCACGTCGACCGGTTTCCCGTCGACGACGAGGGTGCAGGTGGCGGCCCCATTGATGGCGGCGGTGGTCCGCAGGTAGGCCAGTGCCCCCTTCGCGCGCGGGGCGACGGCGGGGGTCATGACCTGGGCGCCGGAGTCGTCGGTGTGTTCGGCGGTGACGGCTCCGGTGCCGTCGGCGGCGACCGAGGCGACGGTGGACGCCTGGAGGGTTCCCGCGTCGGTGACCATTCCCCGTACGAAGAGCACGCGGGTGCCGTCGGCCGACCAGGTGGGGTCGAAGTCCTCCCAGGCGCCGCCCTGCCCGGGGCCGTCCTGGCCGGGAGCGCCGGTGAGGCGGGTGAGGGTTCCGTCGCGTACGTCGATGGTCCAGATGCGGTACGGGGCGGCGTGCTCGGGGTCGCCGCCGCGCTCGGAGGCGAAGGCGATCCGGTGGCCGTCCGGGGACCAGGCGGGGCCGCGGTCGTCCCACGGCCCGTCGGTGAGCCGCTTCGGTGTGCCGCCGTCGGCGTCCAGGAGCCACAGGTGGAAGCCGCCGCCCTGGTAGGCGCAGACGACGAGCCGTCTCCCGTCCGGGGCGAACTCGGGGCGGGTGGGCTCCAGTTCGGGGGTAGTGAGCGGTCTGGCGGTGCCGCCCTTGCGCGGGATCGACCACAGGATGTTCTGGATCTCGGCGACGAAGCGGTCGCCGGACGGGGCGAGGGTGGCGGCGCCGTTGGTGGCGGCGGTGAAGGAGAGGGAGGCGGGGGCGTTCCCGGCGGCGGCCGCTGTCGCCGCTGTCGCCGGTTCGAGGAGGGCTCCGGCGCCCGCCGCGAGGGCTCCCGCCGTGACGGTGGTGGTCTGAAGGAAGCGGCGGCGGGTGACGGAGGGGCCGAGGAGGGGCGTGTCGCTGGGGGTGGCGGTGACGGGGGTGTTGTCCATGAGACTCCCATTGCACGGAGGGCGTGTGGACCCACGAGGCCGAGGGGACCCATGGGTCGTGCGGGACCGAACTGTGCGCGAGTCGAACAGGGAACGCACAGCAACATACGTGGCACCCGCAGTGAGTCAACATGGCCGACGGCGCGAACCGGCCGACGAACACACGGAAGCGGCCCGCCGGGGTGAGGGCGGCGGGCCGCTCGTCGCTCGGGCTGCCGGGTGGTTACTGCTCGACCGGCCCGGTGGGCCCGGTGAGCGGGAGCACCGTCCGGCACTTCACCGCGCGGGGGTGCTCGGGGTTGAGCGCGTTGAGCACATGGGTGAGGGTGACCGGGTCGTACGGGGCCTCGAGGTGGTCGGTGTAGTCCTTGGCGCACGTGTCCTGGAGCCGGATGTTGCGCACGCTCGCGCCGGGGCCCGCCTTGAGGAAGGCGTTGGTGTAGGGCGAGACCACCTCGTCGTACTTGGTGGCGATGACGGTGTAGCCGACGCCCGGCACGGTGTCGCCGCCGGCGTCGAGGGCCTTGTTGAAGTCCGAGCCGACCTCCTGCTCGACGAGGGCCGGGGCGGTCTTGTCGAGGAACCCGTTCGCCGGCTCCAACAGGTGCAGCTGACGGCCGAGTTCGGTGATGCCGGACAGGGTGGTGCCGTGGTTGGAGGGGGTGATGCCGATGAGCTTGCCGACCTTGCCAGCGGCGCTCGGGTCGTCCTTGAGATAGGTGCGGGGCAGCGGCCCGCCGCCCTGCGAGTGGCCGACGAGATCGACCTCGGCCGTACCCGTCGCACCGCGCACCTTGTCCACGAAGGCACCGAGCTGCGCCGCGCTGTCCTTCATGTGGGCGGTGCCCTGGATCGGCGATGTCGCCTTGTCCGCGCCGTAGTTGAAGGCGAAGACGCAGTATCCGTTGTTCGCGAGGAGCGGCGCCGCGCCTCGCCAGTTGTCGTTCATGTTCTCGAGCGTGCCGTGGACGAGGACGACGGGCCTCGGATGCTCGGCGCTCGGCTTGCAGCCCCAGTCGTTCGCACCGGGCGGCGCCTCGCCGGCCTTGAAGAATCCGGCCAGGAATCCCTTGGTGAAGTTGTACTCGACCGGCCGCTGTTCCTCCGTGGCGGTCGCATGCGGGGTGCCGAGCGAGACAAGTCCCGCGATTCCGAGGGCGCCCGCGGCTGCCGCGCCGAGAATCCTGCGTCTCATTTTCCAGTACCGTCCCTTGTTCTGGAATGCCGCGTGCTGAGCGGCGTCGGACGGCGTGAAGCTAGGAGAACTCCGGGGCGCCCGGCAATGATGTGGACGCGGTGGCGCTTCGGGCGCGCAGAACGGTGCCAGGATTTCTCGCGCGGGCCGGACGAAAGTGTCACGAAGGTGAGCGCTTCACCGTCCACACACCCCCGGTGGTCCGCAATACCGCTGGTGAAAGACCGACTAGCACTGGTAGTTGACTTCGTGTCAACACCTTGACCGGCGAGTAACCCCGGCCCATACTCGGCGGACGGACGGACCTGGGAGCGAGGGGATGAACGGTTCCGGCACGATCGGCACGCCGAGTTCCGGGGGCGCGTGGGCAGCTTTTCCGCAGCGACTCCCGGACGAGCTGCGCAGAGAGAACCCGACCCTCGCGGCCGAGATCATCCACGAAATCCGGCGGCAGATCCCTGAATTCTCCCGACCGTTGTCCGGGCAGTTCGGAATGTCCATTCAAAGCGGCGTGGAATCCACTCTCGCGGAATTCGTGGATCGGGTCGGCAATGGTGGCGGGGAACTCGACGCGCGGCGCCTTCCGATCTACCGGGCGCTCGGCCGAGGCGAGTTGGCGGAGGGGCGCAGCCTGGACGCGCTGCAAGCCGCGTACCGGCTCGGCGGCCGGGTCGCCTGGCGGCGCTACGTACGGGTGGCACGGCGCCTGTCCCTGAGCACGGACGCGCTGGCCCGGCTCGCCGAGGCCGCGTTCACGCACATCGAGGAGATCGCGGCGGCGTCCGTCACCGCGTACGCGCGCGCCCAGGCCGACGCCGCGGGCACCCTCGGCCGCCGCCGTCACCGCCTCCTCGCCCTCCTGGTCGCTCCCGCACCTCTCGGGCCCGTGGCGCTGGAACAGGCGGCGCAGGAAGCGGAGTGGGAACTGCCGGAGCTGGTGGCCGCGGTGGCGCTGGGGCCTCGGGGAGCGGAGGATCCCAAAGCCGCGGGAGGCGCCGGGACCGTGGAAGGCACCGGGGCCGTGAAAGGCGCCGGGGGCGGACGGTCATGGGGCGCGGCTTCCGGACCGGGGAGGGCGAGCCCCGCGGCCTCCGCCACGGCGCGAGCCTCGGGACGTGTCGGGGAAGGCGTGTCCCCGGTCCGCAAGCCGCTGCCCGAGGCCGTGCTCGCCGATCTCGATGGACCCGCCCCCTGCCTGCTCGTCCCCGACCCCGGCACACGGCTCACCGACCCACGCCTGCGTCGGCTCCTGGACGAGCGGTCGGGCGTCATCGGCCCCGTCGTCCCCCTCGCACAGGCCGCCGATTCACTGCGCTGGGCGCGCGCCCTGCGCGAGCACGGACCCGCAGGCGCCGGCATGGAAATGGGGCAGCCGGAAGCAAGGCCACTGGAGGCGGGGCGACACCTCACGGACCTGCTGCTGCTCGCCGATCCCGCGCTCGTCCGCCTGATGGCCGCGCGCCGCCTCGCGCCCCTCGCGGGACTCACCCCGAAGCAGCGCAGCCGCCTGGCCCACACCCTCCTCGCCCACCTCCAGAGCCCGCACGGCAGCGCACCCGAGCTGGCCGCGCGCCTGGCCATCCACCCGCAGACGGCCCGCCAGCGCCTGCACCACCTGCAACGCCTCTTCGGCCCGGCCCTGACCGATCCCGACGCCCGCTTCGAGCTGGAGGCGGCGCTGCGCGCGCAGCCGCCGGGCACACAGCCTTCGAGCACCCAGCCCTGAGGCGGTGACCTGCGCGGACACCGGAAGACCGGGCCCGTACGACCCGGGCCTGCCCGCCGCGCACCACCTGGGAATACCCCACCCCTTGCCCCCGTTGAAGGCGTCGAGCAAGGAGGCAACAGTGGAGCAGCAGTACTACACGCACGGGACGGCCGCGGAGCGCTGGGACCGTGCCCAGATGTTCTTCGAGGCGAAGGAGTACGCGAACGCCGCCCGGATCCTCGACGGCCTCGTCGAGGAGGTTCCCGAGCAGGTCGGCCCCCGCCTCCTCCTGGCCCGTTCGTACTACCACTCCGCCCAACTGCGCCGCGCGGAGACCGAGTTGCGCACGATCGTGGAGCGCGACCCGGTGGAGCACTACGCCCGCCTGATGCTCGGCCGCACGCTGGAGCGCCAGGGTCGGCACGACGAGGCGGCGCCGCATCTGCGGATGGCGTCGGCGCTCGCGGGCGACTTCGAGTAACCGGACCGGACACCGAGCACGAGACACGCGGGTCCCGCCTTCTGGGCGGGACCCGCTGCCGTTTGCGACTCGACAGAGGGGCGTCAGCTCGACAGACGGGCGTCACCCCTGGCGGGCGACGAAGTCCGTGATCGCGGCGGCGACAGCCTCCGGCTGCTCGTCCGGGATGAAGTGTCCGGCGCCTGGCACGACGATCCCGGTGGCGTTGTCGGCCCACGGGCCGATGGAGGCGGCCATGTCCGGAATGGAGCCGTGGCTGCTGGACATCCCGAGGACGGGCACGGACAGGCGTCGCCGCTCGAGCGCCTCGCGGTTCTTGCGCGCCGATTCCGCGGCGTCCCGGTAGTAGGCGAGGGAGGCGCGCAGGCCACCGTCGGCGGCCTGGGCCGCCGCATAGTGGTCGATCTCGGCGTCGTCGAACGTGTCGGGCGACAGGGCCTTCGCCTTCAGGAACCAGCCGACGTACTCGCGCTCCCGTCCGGCGAGCAGCGTCTCGGGCAGGTCGGGCACGGTGTGGAACGCGAAATGCCAGGTCTTCCACGCACGTTCCGGGTCGGTGGGGATCGTCTCCGGGAGCGTGATGCCGGGAATTCCGGCGTCGAGCAGGGCGACCCCGTTCAGGTCGCCTTCGAAGGTGAGGGCGAGGGAGAAGGCGACCCAGGCACCGACGTCGTGGGCGACCAGGGTGTAGGTCGACACCCCGAGCGCCTGCACGGCGGCGTGGACGTGCGCGGCGACCGTGTGGGTGTCGTAGCCGCGCTCCGGACCCTCGGAGTGCCCCTGCCCCGGCAGGTCGATCGCGATGACACGGAACCGGCCCGCGAGGCCGGGCATCACCTTCCGCCAGGCCCACCAGGTCTGCGGAAATCCGGCGAGCAGGACGACGACCGGACCGCCCGGCCGGCCGCCCTCGACGGCATGAAGGCGGACCCCGTCGGCGTCGACCCAGCGGTGAGTGAATCCATCCAGGTGCTTCAGGGGCAGGCCGGTCACGGGGTCCTCCGTCGGTGTGAGGGGTGTGCGGTGGGGCCTGTGCAGCCCACGCCGGAAAGCTAACACATCTTGGACTGATCAGTTCAAGATAAGATGGCGCACAGCACAGCCCGAACCTTCGAGACACCGGCACACCGGCACACCGGCACACCAACCAGGAAACGAGGAAGTACCGCGTGGCAGGCAAGAAGCAGTTCGACATGGACGCGGCGCTCGACGCCGCGATGATCCAGTTCTGGCGCTCCGGCTATGCCGACACCTCGCTGGACGACCTGTCCCGGGCGACCGGCCTGAACCGCAGCTCCATCTACTCCTCCCTCGGCGACAAGGACACGCTCTTCCTGCGCTGCCTGGACCGCTACGCCGCGCGCTACGGCGAGAAGTACGACGCCGCCCTGTCGTGCGCGGCGTCGGACCCCGTCGCGGCCGTTCGCGCCTTCTTCGACGTCACGCTCGAGCGCATCTCCGATCCCGAAGTGCCCGATGGCTGCCTGATCGCCCAGTCGACCATGGCGATCCCCGTACTGAGCCCGAACGTCGCGACGCACGCCACGCAGTCACTCGGCCTCCAGCGCCGGCGACTGCACGCCGCGCTGAAGGCCGGCCGACTGCCCGACCAGCACGCCGAGTCCTTCGCCGTGCACGTGGCCGCCGTGAACCAGTCGCTCGCCGTCATGAGCAGAGCCGGTACGAGGCCGACGCAGCTCCGGGCCATCGTGGACGTGACTCTCGACGCGCTGTCACAGGCGGTGGACGCGCGGAAGGGCCGCCCGAACCGACTCCGCCGAGAAACGGGCGAGGCGGATCTGTGAGTGCCCGTCAGGCGCCGGTGCGTGTCCTCGTCGACGCCACGGGCAACACCGGCTCCAACGACTGACGCAACAGAAGCCCCCTCTGCCGCGAAGCGACGGCAGAGGGGGCTTTCGCTGTGGGCACTGAACCGAAACCGCAGCGATCCCATCCTCCAGGGCACACGCGCGAGCGATTGACACCTGAGAAGTCGATCTCTTCGTATACAGTGACAGACCGCTATGAACCACCCCAAATGGGCCGAACGGCCCGCCACTTGGAGAGGGACACCCTTGCTTCGACGTTTCGCCACACTCGCCGCGTCCGCCGCCATCGCGGGCGGCGTCCTGTTCTCGGCCGTCCCCGCGCAGGCCGCCCCCACTGCCGACCAGGCCGGTGTGTCGGCCCGTGGCCCGATCACCTGCAACATCCCCAAGATGCGCAAGCAGGCCGACAACTTGAAGTCCAAGGCCGCCAAGTTGGACGCGCTCGGCTACCACAAGTCGGCGGCGAAGGAGCGCGCGAAGGCGCGGGCGATCCAGGCGCGCATCAAGCAGTGCCAGGACGCCGACAACAACAACCCGGGCCCGATCGGCGGCTGAGGCCGGGCCACTTCGGGGCGTCCCGAGGACGGCGCCGAGGATGAACGAGCCCCCGCCCGGCAGCACCGTCGCCGGGCGGGGCCTTTTCGTACCGGCCCATCAACCGCGCCCGCGCTGGGCCATGTTGAGACACAACCCCTGAACGGCTACCGGCGAAGCACGATGCACCGGAGCCCATCCGGCTCCAAGTCCACCCAAGCGCCGCTGCCCCAGCCCGACATCAACTCCCCCACCTCGACCGCGGACAACGCGATGTGCCTGCGCGAGGACAGCCGCTCGACCAGAGGTGTCGTCACGACCCAGGCGCCGCCCGGTCGCAGCAACCGCCGTACGTGTTCGGCCACTTGCTGCTTGTCCGCGAAGAACGGGTGGACGAGCCGCATCGTCACCACGTCGAAGACGTCGACGCCGAGCGTGCGCACGGCCTGCTCGTCGGTGAAGTCCAGACGCCGGGTACTCAGGTTGGGCAGGAGCCCCTGATAGCGGTCACGGACGGCGGACACCGCGGAGGCCGCCCAGTCCACCGCGAGTACGTCGTACCCCCGCCGGGCCAGGGCGGCGGCGTAGGTACCCAGCCCGCACCCCACGTCTGCCGTCACATGCCCTCCCCTCGCTCGACATGGGCACCGCCCGCGCCTGCCGTTCACCGGCCGGGAACTTCATACGATGTCGCACGCCGATGGGGAATGACCGTCCCCGTGGGGGTTACCTGCTACCTTCCGGGCCGTGATCGACAACGTATACGTGGGCAACGCCGGCAAGGACGCGGCACTGGACCGGGGCTGGCTGCTGGGACATTTCAAGGACGCCTCCGACCCTCGGCACAGCGAGGACGTGGAGATCAAGTGGGGCGTCCACCCGCCGGGCGACGAGCGGGCCCAGTGGGTGACCGGCGAAGAACGCACCGCCCTGCTGGTCCTCATCAGCGGCCGCTTCCGAGTGGAACTTCCCGGCCGCAGCGTCCTCCTGGCCGAGCAGGGGGACTACGTCGTGTGGGGCCATGGCGTCGACCACTCCTGGTTCGCGGAGGAGGAGTCGGTGGTCCTGACGGTCCGCTGGCCCTCGGTGCCCGGCTACAAGGTGCCGACCGGGGACGATTCCACGGCCGCCCAGGGCCCTTCGGGCGGACCTTCGGCGGGGACGGTTGACCTGTAGCCGACTGGGGCGTCGCGTCCGGGGGCCGTACGTCGAGCCACTGGTCCGCGCCGCCAAAATCGGTTCGTCACGGCGGGCCGGGTCCCCTACCGTTCCGTCATGCAGATCGTCGTGACGCTGGACTGTGTCGACATCGAGGCGCAGGCGGAATTCTGGCTGGCCGCGCTCGCCCCGCTGAACTACCGGCGCGGCTTCGAAGGACCGCCGTATCTGAGCCTGGTCGCTCCCGCCCCCGCACCCACCCTGCTCCTGCAACAGGTCCCGGAAGCGAAGCAGGCCAAGAACCGCATGCACCTCGACCTCGACTTCGACACCGGGGACCTGGGCACGGAGGCCGAGCGCCTCCAAGAACTCGGCGCCCGGCGCATCTCACCGGAACAGAGCGAACACGGCTTCCGCTGGATCGTCGCCGCCGACCCGGAAGGCAACGAGTTCTGCCTCTTCGCTCCCCCGCCCAAAGTCGACTCGACGGAGTAGCCGCAGCGCCGCCCCGGGCCCGGGCGTCTACGCCACCACCAAGGCGGCGATCCGCAGCCGCCCCGTACTTCGAAGGACCGGCCGCACTCCACTGAGCTGCGTCTCCGCTAGCCTTGCTGCACGATGAACCGCACAGATCAGCCCGCTTCGGCCCCTCTCCTGACCACTCCCTGGGGAGACCTCGGCCTCACCCGTTTCCCGGAGAACCCCCGCGACCAGCTGCGCGCGTGGGACGCCGCGGACACGTACCTGCTGCGGCACCTCGCCGAAGCCGGCACGGACCTGACCGGTGCGGTGACGGTGGTGGGCGACCGTTGGGGCGCGCTGGCCGCGGCGCTCACCGGGGTGCCCGGCTGTTCGCCGACCGTGATCTCGGACTCGTACCTCGGCCAACGGGCGACGGCCGCGAACCTGACGCGGAACGGGCACACGGGCGCGCGCCTGTTCACCACGCAGGACGCCCCGCCCGCGCGCATCGACGTACTGCTCGTCCGCGTCCCGAAGAGCCTCGCCCTCCTTGAGGACCAGCTGCACCGGCTGCGTCGCGCCGTGCACGAGAACACGGTGGTGGTCGGCACCGGCATGGTGAAGGAGATCCACACCTCGACGCTGAACCTGTTCGAGCGGATCATCGGCCCGACGCGTACGTCGCTGGCGGAGAAGAAGGCCCGTCTGATCTTCAGCGAGCCGAGCCCGGCGGTCGACCCCGGCTCCGTTCCGAATCCGTGGCCGCACACCTATCGGCTCCCGTCCGACATCGGACCGTTGTCCGGCCGACCGGTCGTCAACCACGCGGGGGTGTTCTGTGCCGAGCACCTCGACATCGGCACCCGCTTCCTCCTCCAGCACCTCCCGCGGGGAACGGACGCCCGCACGATCGTGGACCTGGGCTGCGGCAACGGCGTCGTCGGCACGAGCGCCGCGCTCACCCACCCCGACGCGGACGTCCTGTTCACGGACGAGTCGCACCAGGCGGTGGCGTCGGCGCGGGCCACGTACGAGGAGAACGCCGGTGACCGCCCCGGCAAGGCCGAGTTCCGCGTCGCCGACGGCCTCGCCGACACACCTCCCGGCTCGGTCGACCTGGTCCTCAACAACCCCCCGTTCCACAGCCACCAGGCCACGACGGACGCGACGGCACACCGCATGTTCAGCCAGGCCCGTGCGGCGCTCCGCCCCGGCGGCGAACTGTGGGTGGTGGGCAACCGTCACCTCGGCTACCACGTGAAGCTGCGCCGCCTGTTCGGCAACAGTCAACTCGTCGCCAGCAACGCCAAGTTCGTGATTCTGAAGGCGGTCAAGCGAGAGGCACGCGGCCGGCGCCCCTGAAGGCGTTCAGGCGTGACCCGGCACGTCAGGTGTGCCGGAACACGCCTCGGTCCGCGCCAGTACGTGGTCGATCGCGGCCGCGACGTCGACGGCGACATGGGTGGGCCGGAAGCCGTCGAACGGTCGGCGTCGCCCGTTCGAGACCCACACGCTGCGCAGCCCCAGGGCGTCGGCACCCGCGATGTCGGCGTGCGGTGAGTCGCCGATGACCCATGCGCCGTCCAGCGGGGCACCGACGGCCGCGGCCGCCGCCCGGAAGATCTCCGGTTCCGGCTTCTTGTGGCCGACCGCCTCGGAGACCACCCATCCGTCGACGATGCGGTCGAGTCCGCTGGTGCGCATCTTCGCGTTCTGCTGGGCGGTGCGGCCGTTGGTGACGACGGCGCAGGTCCAGCCGTCCGACCGAGCCCTGGCCAGCGCCTCGCGGGTCGGCTTCGTCAGGGCGACGCGGTCGGCGCCGCCTTCGCGAAGAAGGCCCTGGACGGCAGCGGGAGGCACCTTGTCGCCATATCGATGAATCATTGCTGCGGCGACATCCTGGCGCGTCGCGTATCCACCCTCGTCCACGCCCATCAGCCAGTCGGCATCGGCGCTCGCCAGGCCGTGCTCCGCAAGGAAGTCGACGACGGCGGCGCGGAAGGCCGCGTCCCGGTCGACGAGGGTGTTGTCCAGGTCGAGCAGCATCAGCGGCATGCCCGGTAGTAGATCACGCGCTTCGCGGGCGCCGGCCTTCTCGGGCCCGGCGGTCACGGGCGCCGCTGTTCACGCCGAGGGCAGCGCCGGGCGCTCTATCGCGATCATGACCGCGTCGTCGTCCAGCTCGCCGCCGACATGGCGCAGCAGGTCGCGCCGGAAGCGGTCGAGGAAGGCGTCGGAGTCATGGCCGGTCCAGCCGGTGATGCGCTCGGCGAGCGGGTAGAAGGCGCCCGCGGTGTCGCGGGCCTCGGTGACCCCGTCCGTGTACAGCAGCAGGAGGTCTCCCGGCTCGAAGTCGAAGCTCTCGACGTGGCGGCTCGGGTCCGTGAGTTCTCCGAGGCCCAGCGGAGGGGCGGGATGCTTCGCGTCCACCGTCATCGGCTTGCCGTCGCGGAGGACCACCGGCGGTGGGTGACCGCAGGACACCATGTGCACCGGGCCGTCCCCGTCCGGGATGTCGAGGACGGTGGCGGTGATGAACGTTTCCGCGTAGCGGCCCGCCTCCCCCGGCTCCATCAGGCCCCAGCACACGCTCCGCTCGAGGTAGGCCACCAGTTCCCCCAGGCCGGCCTGGCGGTGGGCCGCGCCGCGGAACGCCCCGAGCAGCAGCGCGGCGTCGCCGACCGCGGTCATGCCCTTGCCGCGCACGTCGCCGACGATCAACCGGGTGCCGGTCGTGGTGCGCACCGCCGCGTACAGGTCCCCGCCGATCCGGGCCTCGGCCTCCGCGGCGAGGTAGAAGGAGGCGGCTCGCAGGGGGCCGAGCTGCCGGGGCAGCGGTGGAAGGACCACCCGCTGGGCGGCTTCGGAGACGTACCGCACCTGCGACAGCTCCTTCGCGCGGCGCTCGCGCAGCACGCAGAAGACGACGAGGCTGATCCCGACCACCAGCAGCGCGACGATCTGCGCCTCGTGATTGGCGGAGAGCAGCTCGTCGGGGTCCCGCAGGATGCCTATGACCGTCTGCGCGACAACCGCGAGCGCGGCCACCAGACCCACCGTTCGGGGCCCGCCGAACAGCGGTGTGATCGCCGGTGCCGCGACGAGCAGCGGCCCCAGGTGGATATGGGGCGGTGCGAGCACATCGACGACGGACACGAGGACGATCCAGGCGACCGGGACGGCGACCAGCGCCCGCCCCGCTCGCACCGGCGGGCCAGGCACGTCGTGACCTTGCGACATGCCTCCTCTCTACACTGCCCCCGCCGCACGTGCAGCGGCAGCCCCCGGCGTCCGGGCGGCAGCGGACCGGCACACGGGCGACGGCTACCGGGCTCGCCGGTCGTACCTCGCCCTGGCGACGCCTCGACAGACACCGCTCCCGACCGCCACGCAGAAACTGATCAGCGTGGCGGTGCCCCAGCGCGCGTGGTTCATGACGCCGCCATGGACCGCGATGTACAGCCACAGGGTCATGAAGAAGGTCATCGAGCACAGAATGCGCAACGGGACGAGGTACCACGCCGGCTTCCCGACGTTCGCGGCCGTCGCATGCCGAACACGGTCGACCGGGTCTTCTTCGGGTCCCGCGTCAGCCGCCGTGTCCCGTACCCCCTGCCGGACGATGGCGGCGAACTCCCGGTCGATGTCCGCGTCGGAGAAATCTCCCCTGCGTTCCTCGCTCACCGCGACCCCCGATCCGCTGGGCAACGCCCGATGTCGGCGGATTTTCCCGTGGCCGGGAGGGGACCGTCAATGCTGTCGGCGCCGGCCCGGCCCCACCCTTTGTGGTGGCGCCGCAGAACTTGCACAGAGTGTGCGCAACTCCTGAGGCGCTTCGTATCCCCGGTTGGGAAATGTCGCCCTTGGTACGCCGGAGGCAATGCCTGTGATCCGCACTGTGCGGGACGCGAGGTGGAGGAACCGACCCGATTTCGTGCGCGCCTCCACATGATGGTCGGCTCGGTTTCATCAACTGCCCCGGTGGGACCGGCCCTTGACTGGCCGCCTGGCGCGCTCTGTGGTGTGATCGCCCGCGCCACTCCCCTATGAACCCCCCGTACGAAGGACTCCCCCATGAACTCCGCTCAGCAGATTCAGGCCCTCGAGATCTCCGACGCCGACCTGGACGGCGTCTCCGGCGGCCTGAGCCCCGAAGGCAGCATCACCATCGACGACAAGACCGTCGGCACCGCCGACCTGATCGGCCTGGCGCAGGGCACCGCCCTCGGCGCCGCCGCCCAGGCGCAGAACGCCTTCGCCCAGCCGCACCAGATCAGCATCAACGGCTCCCTCTGATCGCAGCACCGAGCCCCCTGCCGACCGGGCAGGGGGCTCGATCATTTCTCCCGGCGCACGCCGGTCGGGCGGTGCCGGGGTCAGCCGGCCCTCATCAGCCCGCCCCCACTCTTGTAGGAATGATTCCCTCCGGGCCACGATGCCCGCATGAAGGGTGATCTTTTCGCGAGTGAGCACATGGTGCAGCCCGCCGCGGCGCCGGGCATGACCGTGCAGAACGCCAAGTCGATCCGGTATGTGATCGACGGCGAGATGCTGGCCCGGCAGGGGGCGATGGTCGCCTACCGGGGGAATCTGCAGTTCGAACGGAAGGGGCAGGGCGTCGGCGGCATGCTGAAGCGGGCCGTCACCGGGGAGGGGCTTCCCGTGATGAAGGTGCGCGGGCAGGGTGAGGCCTGGTTCGCGCAGGAGGCCCAGAACGTGTTCGTCGTGGATCTCGAACCCGGCGACGTGTTCACCGTCAACGGCCGCAACGTGCTGTGCTTCGACGCCTCACTGTCGTACGAGATCAAGACGGTGAAGGGCGCCGGGATCAGCGGCGGCGGACTGTTCAACAGTGTGTTCACCGGGCAGGGGCGGCTCGGCCTTGTCTGCGAGGGCAACCCGCTCGTCTTCCCCGTCTCTCCGCAGCAGCCGGTGTACGTGGACACGGACGCGGTCGTCGGCTGGAGCGCCAACCTCCGTACCTCGCTGCACCGTTCGCAGTCGCTGGGCTCGATGATCCGGGGCGGATCCGGAGAGGCCGTGCAACTGATGCTCGAGGGCGAGGGGTTCGTGGTCGTACGCCCCAGCGAGGCCACTCCGCAGAAGCCGCAGCAGCACTAGGTGTGCTGTTCGGGAGCACTGGGGCGCGTATCGCGTCGTGATCAGTCCGAGGGATTCACCCTCGTGACGAACGCTGCTCACGCGGCTAGGGGCAGTCGCACTGGATGCGCATGCCGGTCAGCCTGTGGGCAGGCCGATCTGGTCGCGTTCGAGTACAGAGCGCAACTCCGAGAAGATCTGTGCGGCGGCCAGTCCTGAGGGACCACTCAGGACGTCTGCGGTCAGCTCGGTCAGTGTTTTGGTGAAGGTCGCCTCCGCCGCCTCGACGAGTTGCAGGCCTCCGGCGGTCAGGTCCAGCAGTGATGAGCGGCGATCCGATGGATTAGTTCGCCGTATGACCCATGCCTGCTTCTCCAGGCGGTCGATGCCCTTGCTGGTCGCGCCGATCCCGATGGCGAATTCGGTGGCGAGGTCCGCGATCCGGGACCCGGGGTGGTCGCGCAGGAAGCGCAGGAACTCGAACTGCGAGGTGACGATCCCGTGCCGCTCGCGAAGGCGGTCGTTCAGCGCGTTGTAGAGGCGTGTCTCGCAGCGGACGAGATCGGCGAAGAAGCCCGGGAGGTCGATCGGGCCACGGCTTGACTTAGATGCCATGGCATATATTCTAACCTACATGCCTAGGCATATAGTTCCTTGGCATGCACTCGCGATGGGGGCGACAATGAGCAGGCAGCAGCGCGCGGAGATCGACGCGATGGTCCGACGGCCTCAGCCGGAGGCCCTTCGGTCGGTGGAGGAGATCCGCGCCGGGTTCAGGGCGATGATGGGGGAAATGATCGTCCCGGCTGGGATCCGTACCCGGACTGCGACGCTCGGCGATCGCCCCGCGGTGCTCGTCGAGCCGCCCGGCACTCCGAAGGCCGGGATGATCCTCTACTTTCACGGCGGCTCTTACGTGGTCGGTTCACCGGAGACGGCGATGTCGCTGACGGGGAACCTGGTGACCAAAACAGGGTTCAGGGCGTTCTCCCTGGATTACCGGCTCGCCCCTGAGTATCCGTTCCCGGCCGCGATCGAGGATGGAGTGAGCGCCTACCGCGCACTTCTCGACAGCGGCGAAGACCCTTCGGCGATCGCGTTCGCCGGGGACTCCGCCGGTGGCGGCCTCACCGTTACCACCTGCCTCGCCGCCCGCGATGCGGGCCTGCCCATGCCCGCCGCAATCGTGGCGTTCTCCCCCGGACTCGACATGACCAGGACGGGCGAGAGCATGGACACCAAGGCGGGCATCGACCCGTTCTTCACGCGTGAGGGCCTGGAACACACCGCGACCATGTACCTCGCGGGACAGGATCCGCATCAGCCCATGCTCAGCCCCGCCGCCCTCGCCGACCTGACCGGCTTCCCTCCGATGCTTCTGCAGGCGGGCACCAACGAAATACTCCTGGACGACTCCGTACGCATGGCCACGCGCGCGAGGGAAGCCGGAGTGGACGTCATCCTTGACATCACCGCTGACGTTCCACATGTCTTCCAGGCGTTCACAGGCATCCTGGACGAGGCCGACGAGGCACTGGACCGCGCCGCTCTCTTCCTCAGTCAGCACATCCGCACCAGGGGCACGGCACGCACGTCGGCGGGCTGACGCCCGCAGGCGGTCTCATACGGACCACGGTCCGAACCCCAGGCCCTGGCTCGCCGTTCCTCTTCCCGACGGCCGGCACCCCACCCCGCTCCGAAGGCCGTTCAAGACTCCGGGGGTGCGTTCTCCGTGGGCGGTGGCTCATGCCGGGATGCCAGATCTTCTTACGTGACGCGAGTGCAACTGGCCGACAACGAATGGGAGTTCGTCGAGCCGTACCTGCCGATCGGCGGGAATGGTCAGGAACCGAGTTCCTGCCGCCGTCGGACGCGTCGCCACTCTTCCCGCTCGGGTCCGATCCCGCCCCCTGGGAGGACTTTGGCAGGTGGTGTCGTAGGGCTGCCAGGGTGCGGGGTGGTGGCAGGTCGGGCAGGAACAGGTGGGCCGTGGTCACCGGCAGCAGGCTGGGGAGCCAGTACTTGACCAGCTCGTCGGCGTTCCTGGGCCACCGAGCGATCAGCCACCTAACAAAGTCCCACTAGGGGAAAACCACTCAGACGACCAGGACCCGGCGCCCGCGCGTGTGACCGGCGTGGCTGTCGACGTGTGCCGCCGGGGCCTCGGCCAGTGTGTACGACGTCTCGACCGGGATGTGCAGCTTTCCCCGCGAGATGAGGGCCACGGCCTCGGCGAGGGCTTCCGGCACGCTCCCGGCCACGCCGGAGAACCGGACCCCGAACTCGGGTGCTCCCAGGTCGGCGATGGTGATCACCTTCTGCGGGTCACCGGTCAGTTCGACGAGTTCGCGGATCACGCCCGAGCCGGCCAGGTCGAGCGCCGCGTCGACCTGGCCGAGCTGCCGTACCCGCTCGACCCAGCCCTCTCCGTACGTCGTGGCACGGGCGCCGAGGCCCCGCAGGTAGTCCTGGTTCGCGGCCCCGGCCGTACCGATCACCTCGACGCCCCGATCGCGGGCGATCTGGAGCACCGCGGAGCCCACTCCCCCGGACGCGCCGCTGACGAGCAGCGTCTGCCCCGGCTCGACACCGACCTCGCTGATGAGGCGCAGCGCGGTCTCCACCACGGAGGGGTACCCGGCGGCCTCCTCGAACGTCAGCCCCTCCGGCATGTGGGCCCAGGCCGTCAGCACGGCGAACTCCGCGTAGGTGTCGATGCCTTCACCGAAGACCCGGTCCCCGATCTCGACTCCTGCGACGCCCTCGCCGACCTCGTCCACGATCCCAGCGGCGTCCAGCCCGAGCCCTGAGGGCAGCTGGGTCGGGTGGGCCCCGAGGACCTGCCCTTCGCGGATCCGCCAATCAACGGGGTTCACACCGGCCGCACGCACGGCGATGCGTATCCGGCCGGGGCCCGTACGGGGCTTCTCCGCATCGATCAGGTGCAGCACGTCCGGGCCGCCGAACTCGTCGAAGTTCACTTTTTTCATGGTCTTCGTGGCCTTCATGGCCGTTGCGTTCTCCATGCGGCCGACCGTAGCACTAACCGTTAGCTTTTCATGACGGTTAAGTTTTCAGAGTTGTTGTTCTTTTGGATCTGCTAGCGTTCGCGCATGAACGAGCCGCAGCCCGGACGTCGCGAGCGCAAGAAGGCCGCGACCCGCCAGAAGATCGCCGAGACCGCTCTGCGGCTCTTCCTGGAGCGCGGGTACGACGCGGTGGGGATCCGCGACGTGGCGGCCGAGGCCGACGTGGCCGTCACCACGGTCTTCTCCCACTTCGCCTCGAAAGAGGCCCTGGTGTTCGAGCAGGACCAGGACTTCGAGCAGCGGCTCACGCGGGCGGTCTCCGACCGGGGTCCCGACGAACCGCTGATCCCCGCACTGCGCCGCGAGATCGAGGCGCTTGTCCGGCACTGCACGGCGGACGGCTCCGTACCGATCTGGCAGATGATCGAGTCTTCCGCGGCCCTGCGGAAGTACGAGGAGTCGATGCGGCTGCGCCACGCGGAGTCGCTGGCCGCGGCCATCGCCGCCGACCCCGGCCTGCGGCACACCGCGACGGCCTGCCGGACGATCGCGAGGTTCGTGATCGATGCGTTCGCGCTGGCCCGCGAGGCGGCCGAACCGGATTCCGCGCTCGACGAGATCTTCCGGATGGTCGAGGCCGCCTGGGAGGCCGGACGCCCGGCGGCCGATTGCGATACCGGTGCCGATACCCATGCCGACAGCGGCGCCGCCGCCCGGAGTCGGCGCTAGAAGGCGGTGCGCGGCGCGTTCGCGTGTTCCTCCACCGCGATCCGCGCCAGCTTCGTCAGCATCATCCCGTTGCGGACCGCGACGAGGTAGTCGACCGGGAGCCCGTGCATCCGTGTGCCCGGCCCCCTCAGCGGGTGCCAGTCGAGGACGAAGAGGGTGTGTTCGGCCCACGGGATGAGGTTCATCGCGATGCGGGCGGCACCGAACGGGTCCGCCTTCGCCTCCAGTTCGAGGCGGTGTTCCGGCTCGCAGATCCGGACCGTACTGGTGTCGTCGAGGGTCAGCGGGCCGAGGCCGACCCGCACCTTCAGCGCGGTGCCCACGTCCGGCCAGGCGGGGTCGACGTCGAGCACCCGCTTGGTGCCCGTCACCCACTCCCCGTAGCGATAGCCGTCCGAGAGCAGCGCCCAGACCTCGGCGGGCGAGCTCAGGATCAGTCGGCGGGTCCTGGCCATGGGGTCGGTCACGCTCCTGTTCCCAGGTTCCCGGCGGGTGCCGGCGAAACCGGCGACACGTGCGGATACGGCTGGCACATTTCAGGACAAAGCTAGCAGCGGGCTCCTCGCCGCGCCTGGGAGGCGTACGCCGCCGGAGGGGATACCGACAGTCGCGTACGGACGGTGGCTCGGCGAGAATGTGCGCCATGGCAGCGACGGCCGGTCCTCCACCCGACACCGCCCCCGGCGTCCGGCTCTCGTCGGCGCGCGGGCGGTGGATCCTCGCCTGCGTGGTGCTGGCGTCCGGGATGGCCATGCTCGACGGCACCGTCGTGAACGTCGCGCTGCCGACCATGGGGCGCGACCTCGGTGCCTCCCTGTCCGCGCTGCAATGGGTCGTCAACGCCTACATGCTGACCCTGTCGGCGCTGCTCCTGTGGGGCGGCGCGATGGGCGACCGGATCGGGCGGCGGCGGGCGCTCGTACTGGGGGTGGCGTGGTTCGCTGTCGCCTCCGCGGCGTGCGGACTCGCCCCGAACGAGGGCACGTTGATCGCGGCGCGGGCGCTCCAGGGGGTCGGCGGGGCGCTGCTGACTCCCGGGTCGCTCGCGCTCGTGCGGTCGGTGTTCCATCCCGACGACCAGGCCCGCGCGGTGGGCGCCTGGTCGGGGCTCACCGGTGTCGCGGGCGCGCTCGGACCGTTTCTCGGCGGGTGGCTGATCGACGGGCCCGGGTGGCGGTGGATCTTCCTCATCAATGTGCCGATCGCCGCCGTCGTACTGGTCATCGCCGTGCGGTACGTCCCCGAGAGCCGGGACGCCGCGGCGGCGGATGCCCCCTTCGACCAGCTGGGCGCCGTGCTGGCGGCGGTGTGTCTGGCCGGGGTGAGCTACGCGCTGATCGGATCGTCGGGCGGTGGCGCGTCCGCAGTGTCCACCGGAGTGCCCGCGCTCGTCGGCCTGGCCGCCGGTGCCGCCTTCGTGGCCGTGGAGCGGCGGCGGGCCGCTCCGATGCTGCCGCTGTCACTGTTCCGCTCGCGCCTGTTCAGCGCCGCGAACGGGATGACGCTGTGCCTGTACGCGGGGATCGGCGGCATCCTGTTCCTGCTGCCGGTCCAGCTTCAAGTCGCCCTGGGGTACGACGCGTTGGAGGCGGGGGTGGCCACGTTGCCGGAAACCGCGCTGATGCTGCTGCTCTCCCCCAGGGCCGGCGATCTGGCGCGCCGGGTGGGGCCGACGCCTCCGCTGGTCGTGGGGCCCGCCGTCGCCGCGGTCGGGGTGCTGCTGATGCTGCGGATCGGCCCCGGGTCGTCGTACGCGGCCGATGTGCTGCCCGCGGTCGCCGTTCTCGGGCTCGGCATGAGCCTCTTCGTGGCCCCGCTCACCACGACGGTCCTCGCGTCGGTGGAACCGGAGCACGCCGGTCTCGCGAGCGGGGTCAACAACACCGCGGCGCGGGTGGCGCAGTTGCTGGTGGTCGCGGCGCTGCCGCTGGCCGTCGGCCTGTCGGGCGATGCCTATACGCGGCCCGAGGCGGTGGACACGTCGTTCCACCGGGCGGCGGTCGGCTGCGCTTCGCTGTTCGTGCTGGGTGCGGCCACCGCGGCCCTGTTCATCCGGCCACGGGCGGTGCGCCCGCGCCTGGCGGACGCTCCCCGCCCGCAGTGCCGGTCCCATCTCGGCGTCTGCGCACCGGCGTTGGAGCCGGGCGAGGAGTCACTCCGGTAGGGCGCCGTCGAGGGCGAACCTCAGTCGGGTCGCCCGTGGTCGCGCACGCTCCGCGGCAGTCGCACCGTGAACGTCGTCGCGCCCGGCTCGCTCTCCACCGCGACCGACCCGTCGTGCGCGGCCACCACCGCCGCGACGATGGAGAGCCCCAGGCCGGTGCCCGCCGTACCCGCCGTGTCCTCGCGCGGTCCTTCGCCGTGCACGAACCGTTCGAAGAGGTGGGGGCGCAGCTCGGCGGGGATGCCGGGGCCGTTGTCGGAGACCGTCAGCTCGACGGTGTCTCCGGTGACGGCCAGACCGGAGGTGACCTCCGAACCGGGCGGGGTGTGTCGGCGGGCGTTGGTGAGCAGGTTGGCGAGGATCTGCTGGAGGCGGTGGGCGTCCCCGACCACGGTCACGGGCTCCTCGGGGAGGTCGAGGAGCCAGCGGTGGCCGGGGCCCGCCGCCCGTGCGTCGGTGACGGCGTCGAGGACGAGCCGGGTGAGGTCCACCGGTTCGCGTTCCAGGGGGCGTCCCGCGTCGAGGCGGGCGAGCAGCAGCAGGTCGTCGACCATGGCGCCCATCCGGCCCGACTGCGCGGCGATGCGTTCCAGCGCGTGGGTGACCTCGGGCGGAACGGGGCCCCGGTGGAGCAGGGCGAGTTCCGCGTGGCCCCGCACGGAGGCGACCGGGGTGCGCAGTTCGTGGCTGGCGTCGGCGGAGAAGGTGCGCAGCCGCTCCTCGCTGCGCTGGCGTTCGGTGAGGGCGTTCTCGACGTGGCCCAGCATGCGGTTGAACGCGAGGGTGACCTGGTCGACCTCGGTGCTGCGGGGCCGGGTGTCCGGGGCCCGGGCGGGCAGCGCCACCTCGCCGCTGGCCAGCGGGAGTTCGCTGATGTGGGTCGCGGTCGAGGCGATGCGGCTGAGCGGGCGCAGCGACCAGCGCACCCACAGCGCGCCCGCGACGCCCGCGCCGACGAGGACCAGGCCGAAGACGCTGCCCGCCACGAGTTCGAGGCGGTGCACGGCGGCCTCCACCGGTTCCAGCGGGAGGCCGGTGAGCAGCACGTCGCCGTCCCGTCCGGTCCAGGCCATCACCCGGTAGTCGTCGAGCGAGGACAGCTCCACGCTGTGGCCGCGCCCGTCCACGGGGACGGCGGCAAGCGCCCGTTCGTCACCGGTGTCGAGGTCGACGGCGACGAGGTCGCTGGTGTCGCTGCCCTGGCGGACCACGGCGGCGTTGGTGACGGCGCCGTCGACCAGGCGGATGCCGAGGGTGCCGGAGGCCTGGCGGCGGGTGTCGCCGTGCTCGTCGCCGTCGTGGTCGTCGTGTCCGGAGACCGGGTGTTCGAGGCTCGCGGGGAAGGCGCTGCCGGTGTCGGAGAGCTGCTGGTCGAGCCGGTCCGTGAGGAAACCGCCGAGTTCCAGGACCGCGGCGAGGCCCACGGCGGCGGAGCCGACGGCCAGCAGCACAAGCAGCGCGGCGGTGAACCTGGCCCGCAGGGTGCGCAGCCGCGGGTACCTCACCGGCCGTCCGCCGGCTTCAGGACGTACCCCGCTCCGCGCACCGTATGGATCATCGGCTCGCGACCCGCGTCCACCTTCTTGCGCAGATACGAGATGTACAGCTCCACGACATGGGCCTGGCCCCCGAAGTCGTAGGACCACACGAGGTCGAGCAGCTGCGGCTTGCTCAGGACGCGGCGCGGGTGGCGCATGAGACAGCGCAGCAGCTCGAACTCCGTTGGCGACAGGTCGACGGGAGCGCCGCCGCGGGTGACCTCGTGCGCGTCCTCGTCCATCTCCAGGTCGCCGACCACCAGCAGCGAAGAGCTGGCCCGCTCCCGGGTCATCCCCGCCCGGCGCAGCAGTCCGCGCAGCCGGGCGACCAGTTCGCCGAGGCTGAACGGCTTGGTCACGTAGTCGTCGCCGCCCGCGGTGATCCCCGCGATGCGGTCCTCGACGGTGTCGCGCGCGGTCAGGAACAGCACGCACACATGGGGCTGCACGGCGCGCAGGTCGCGCAGCACGGACAGGCCGTCGCGGTCGGGCAGCATGATGTCGAGGACGACGGCGTCCGGCAGGAAGTCCCGGGCCTCGCGCTCGGCCGCACGGGCGGTGGCCGCTGTGCGCACCTCCCAGCCCTCGTAGCGCAGGGCACCGGAGACGACCTCCGCGAGGTCGGGCTCGTCGTCGACGACGAGGACACGCACGGGCGTGCCGTCGGGGCGGGTCAGTGCCGCTGGGCGTGAGGTCATGGCCGCTCCAGCATCTCTCGGTTCCCTCTGAGTTTCCTCTGAGCCTGCCGCGCGTGTCCGCCGTTCAGAGCCGGCTCAGAGGTTCGCGCACCACAGTGGGCAGCCCACCGCCCGTGAGGAGCAGCCCATGGCCACCACCCACAGTCCACCGCCGGTGCGGCACCGGCTGTCCGCCCCGCGCCGTCACCGCTCCCCCGCCGTACCGCTGCTCGCGGCGGCCTGGGCGGGGGGATGCGCCGTACTGGCCCTGTGGTGGCACGACACCGGCTCGGTGCTGGGCCAGGCGGGCTGGCTGAACGGCGCGGGCCGGATCACCGGACTGCTCTGCGGCTACATGTGCGCCCTGCTGATCATGCTGATGGCCCGGGTGCCGTGGCTGGAGCGGGGGGTCGGCAGCGACCGCACGGCCCGCTGGCACGCCTCGGCCGGCCGCTGGACGATCGGCCTGCTGCTGGCCCACATCGTGCTGATCACCCTCGGTTACGCGGCCCAGGCCCACCTGAACCCGCTGCGGGAGCTCGGCACGATCGTCCTCGACCTGCCGGAGATGCTGAAGGGCACGGCGGGCGCGGTGATCCTGCTCGCCGTCGGCTACACCTCGGTGCGGGCCGTGCGCCGCCGGATGCGCTACGAGACCTGGTACTACCTGCACCTGCTCACCTATGCCGCCGTGTTCCTCGCCTTCTGGCACCAACTCGCCCTTGGCGCGGACTTCGTGGCGAGCGCGCCCGCCCGTGCGGCCTGGTACATGCTGTACGGCGCGGCGGCCTGCCTGGTGTTGTGGTTCCGCGTCCTGACGCCCCTGCGGCTGAATCTTCGCCACCGGATACGCGTGGAGGCCGTCGTCCGCGAGGCACCCGACGTCTACTCGGTGTGGCTGCGCGGACATCGACTCGACCAACTCGGCGCCGTGCCGGGGCAGTTCCTGCGTTGGCGGTTCCTCTCCCCCGGCATGTGGGGCGCCTGCCATCCGTACTCGCTGTCGGCGGTGCCGAACCCCGACCACCTGCGGATCACGGTCAAGGCGCTCGGCGACCACAGCGGGGCCGTCGCCACGCTGCGGCGCGGCACCCGCGTCTGGGCGGAGGGCCCCTACGGGGCACTGACCGCGGGCCGCCGCAGCCGCGGCAAGGTGCTGCTGATCGCGGGCGGCACCGGCATCACCCCACTGCGCACCCTGTTCGAGACGCTGCCCGCGGCGCCCGGCGACCTGACGCTGCTCTACCGGGCGCGCACCGCCGAGGAGCTGGCGCTGCGCGGTGAGCTGGAGGCCATCGCGGCGACGCGCCGGGCCCGCCTCGTGTACGCCCTCAACGGCCCGGACGGCGCGCGCACCCCGATCACCGCCGAGCGGCTGCGAGCCCTGCTGCCGGACCTGGCCCGGCACGACGTGTACCTGTGCGGGCCGCGCGGCATGTCGCTCGCCGCGTACGACGCCCTGCGCGCCGCCGGGGTCCCGGCCGGGCGCATCCACTACGAGTCCTTCGAACTGTGAGGCCCGCATGCGCGCCCATTCCGTCCGCCGCACGGTCCTGACCTGCGTGTCCACGGTCGCCGTGACGGTTCTCGCCCTGTCCCTCAAGCCGCACCACCCGGCTTCGGCGACCACGCCGTCCGCCTCCGCACCCTCCACGAGCAGCTCGTCCGGATCCTCTGGTTCCTCGGGCTCCTCCGGTACGCGCACGGTCACCGGTCCCACCGTCCGGACCCGCTACGGTCCCGTGCAGGTGGAGCTGACACTCGACGGTTCGAAGATCACGGCGGCCCGGGCCGTGCAGCAGCCGAGCGGCGATCCGCACAGCCGGCAGATCAACGTGTCCGCGGTACCGACCCTCGTACAGGAGACCCTCGACGCCCAGAGCGCCCGGATCGACGCGGTGTCCGGAGCCACCTACACCAGCGAGGGCTACATCAACTCCCTTCAGAGCGCGCTGGACCAGGCCCATGCGTGACAGCGACACGCTCCACCGGGTGGTGCACACCATGGGCACGGTCTTCTCCTGCGCCGTGCGCGCGGCACCGACACCCCGGCTCACGCGCGCCCTCGACGAGGCCGAGGCGCTGCTTCACCACATCGACGCGGCCTTCTCCCCGTTCCGGGAGGACAGCGCGGTGTGCCGGGTCCGGCGGGGAGAGCCGGTGCCCGAGGCGTGGCGGGACGAGCTGAACGAGGTCCTGTCCCTGTGCGAGGACGCCCACCGTCGTACCGACGGCTGGTTCTCCGCGTGGCATTCGGGCGTCTTCGATCCCAGCGGCGTGGTCAAGGGCTGGGCGGTGGAGCGCGCGGTGCGGCTGCTGCGGGAAGCGGGCGCCGAGAACGTCTGCCTCAACGGCGGAGGGGACGTCCAACTGCACGGCGGGCCCTGGCGCATCGGGATCAGTCACCCCCTGATTTCGGGGAAGATCGCCGCACACATCGAGTCCGCCGCGGGCCCACTCGCCATCGCCACCTCGGGCCCCGCCGAACGCGGCTGCCACATCGTCGACCCGAGCACCCGGGAACCGGTCACCGGCACACTCGCCTCGCTCACCGTGGTGTGCGAGTCCCTCACCGACGCGGACGTCCTCGCAACGGCCGCGTACGCACGGGGAGTTCAAGCACAGGAGTGGCTGGAGCGGCTTCCCGGAGTCACGGCCTTCGCGGTCACGACGTCCGGCGCGACCTGGGCGACACGCGGCCCGGCTCCCTGCGCTCCCTGACCTGTCGGCTCGCGGGAAGGGCCCTCGCGGGAGGGGCCACACGTCCCGCATTCGGGCCGATACGGCCCTGGGCCGACGGCGCCGTCGGCGGGACCCTGAAGGTGACCGGCCCAGTGAACCGGTACTGAACCGGATGGGAGGTTCCACATGACCGGCATGCTCGAATGGCGGCCTCCGATGCTGCCCGATCTGTTCGACTGGATCGAATCGGGGCTCGGCGGCCTGCCCGCGCACCGTGCCGCTCCCTCGCTGCACGGCATCCGCATCGAGGAGCAGCTCACGGACGACGGGTACACCTTGTCCGCCGAACTGCCGGGCCTCGACCCGGAGAAGGACATCGAGATCAGTGTCACCGGCGATGTCCTGACGCTGCGCGCGGAGCGCACGGCCCAGACGGCACAGAAGCGCCACACGGAATTCCGCTACGGCAGTTACGCCCGCGCCGTGCGGCTCCCCTCGGGAACGCGTTGGGAGGAGGCGAAGGCCGAGTACAAGGACGGCATCCTCATGGTGACCGTTCCCCTGGCCCAGACCGCGAAGGCCGACACCCGGACGATTCCCGTGCGCCCCGCGAGCGGCTGAGCCCGGGGTCCCTCACACGGAGAGGATGTCCATGAACTGCTACGACTGCGCCGCAGCGGACACATCGGTGTCCGCTGTGGCGGTGTGCCGACGTTGCGGGGCAGGCATCTGCGTTCAGCACGCGCACGTCGGCCATGTCTCCGTCCCGCGGACGGCAGGCACGGGGCTCAGCGAGAGCCATGCCCTCGCACGTCACCTGACGTGCGACGTCTGTCACCACGCCGAGGTGGCCGAGTAGCAAGCAGGAAAGGGACGGCGATGACCGTGCGGTGCGTTGTGGTCGGGGTCGACGGTTCGGTGCATGCCGATGCCGCCGCCGAGTGGGCGGCCGAAGAGGCACTGCTCACCCGGGCGGTGCTGCGGGTGGTGCATGCGGGAATGCCCGGCGCCGCCGACCAGAGTGCCCGCACGGTTCGTAAGCTGTCGGCGACCCACCCTGCGCCGGCGGTCGACCCCGTGCACACCGACGGCCCGCCCGTCCGGCGGCTCCTGGAGCAGGCACGCGACGCGGACCTGCTCGTCCTCGGTGTGCACGGCGCCGGGCTCCGCGCGGGGTCCGTCGCCCGCGCCGTGGCCGAGAGGTGCCCGGGCCCCGTCGTGCTCGTGCCGGTTCGGCCCTCGGCGGAGGCGTCCCGCCTCATGGGCCGGATCGCCGTGGGGGTGGACGCCCCGCACCCGGCCGAACGGGCGCTGGAGTTCGCCTTCGAGCGCGCCCGGGACCGGGCTACCGGGCTGCGCGCGATCCGGGCGTGGAAGCCGCCGGTGCCGACCGGCCCGCTGCCTCCGTTGGAGGCGGACCGGGCCACATGGGAGGACCAGGAGGTGCAGTCGCTGTCCGACACCCTGCGCCCCTGGGAGGAGAAGTATCCGGAGGTCCGTGTCCTGGAGGACGTCGTGCTGCTTCCGCCGGAGCGCGCGCTGCTCCTGGCGTCCGAGCGGGCCCGGCTGCTGGTGGTCGGCCGGCGCGGGCAGCGGCTCGGCCCGGCGACCACGCGGCTCCTCGCCGGGACGCGTGCGGCGGTGGCCGTGGTGCCGGAGTGAATTCACGTGCGTTCTGCACCCGGACATGTTGGGGTCGTTCCTTGTGAACGACGATTGCCTCGAGCCCGCGGACCTGATGGACAAGATGGAGCGGAATCTGGCGGAGCACGCCTGCCACCTGCACCGGAGCATGGCCGGTGCGACCGTCACGGAGGCCGAAGACCTCCTGCTCGCCGACAGCGGCCTGCACGACGACACCTTCAACATCGTGGCCGCGGCCCGCTTCACCGACGGCACGGCGACGACCCGCATCGCCGAGACATCACGGGCGCTGGCGCGCACCGGGCGCCCGTTCTCCTGGTGGGTCGGGCCCGCCTCCACGCCGCCGGACCTCAGCGACCGCCTGACGGCGGCGGGCCTGCCGGTGGCCGAGCGCGAGACGGCGATGTGGGCCGAGCTGGACGACAGCCTGCCGCTCCCCGCCGCGCCCGGCCTTGACATCCGGGCGGTGGCCACGCCCGAGCAGCTCGCCGACTACGCCACCGTCCTCGCCGCGAACTGGGACCCGCCCGCCGACACGGTCCGCCGCTTCTTCGCCCAAGCCGCCCCGCAGGCCCTCGCCGCGCACAGCCCGGCCCGCTATCTGGTCGGCTACGTGGACGGCCGTGCGGTCTGCTCGGCCGAGGTGTTCCGGCATGCCGCGGTGGCCGGGATCTACAACATCAGCACCCTGACCGCCCACCGCCGGCGCGGCTACGGCGGTGCCATGACGCTCGCCGCGCTCCACACCGCCCGCGACCGCGACCACAGGATCGCGGTCCTGCAAGCGTCGCGGGACGGCGAGCCCGTCTACCGCAGGCTGGGATTCCGCACCTGCGGTCGCTTCACCGAACACGCCGTCACCGCTTGACCGGGCCCCGGCGAGTACACCCCTCAGCAAATACGCGGCAGTTGCTCCCCCAACGGCATGTCCACGATGCGCTGCGAGCCGACGAGGGTGCGCAGGGTCACCTTTTCGGGCCGGTCCGCGACCGCCTGCCCGATCCAGGTGGCGTTCCAGCCCTCCGGCAGCCCGCGCAGCGCCTCCAGCGCCGCCTCGGCCGAGCTCCGCGCCACGAACGCGACGAAGCAGCCCTCGTTGGCGACGACCAGGGGGTCGAGGCCCAACAGGTCGCAGGCCGCCGCCACTTCGGTCGGCACGGGCAGCACGCTCTCCTCGATCTCGACGCCGACCCGGGCGTCCCGGGCGATCTCGTTCAGCACGGCGGCGAGTCCGCCGCGGGTCGGGTCGCGCAGCACGTGGACGTCGGGGCCCAAGGGGGCGAGCGCGGCGACCAGCCGGTGCAGCGGTCGGGTGTCGGATGCGATGGCGGTCTCGAAGCCGAATCCCTCGCGGGTGGAGAGCACGGCCGTTCCGTGCAGCCCTATGGGGCCCGAGACGAGGACCTGGTCGCCGGGCCTGGCGCGGGCGGCGGACGGCTGGAGGCCGGGGATCCGGCGCCCGACGCCGGTGGTCGTCAGGAAGAGACGGTCCGCCGCACCTCGTCCGACGACCTTGGTGTCACCGGTGATCACCGGGACGTCGGCATCGCGCGCCGCCTTGCCCGCGGAGTGCAGGACGGCCCGCAGTTCGGCGAGCGGGAGCCCCTCCTCGGCGATGACCGCGAGGGCGAGGGCGACCGGCAGCGCCCCGCGCATGGCGAGGTCGTTGACGGTGCCGTGGACGGCGAGCGAGCCGATGTCGCCGCCGGGGAAGACCAGGGGGTCGACCACGAACCCGTCTGTGGACAGCACCAGTTGACCGTCGCCGGGCAGCGGGGCCGCGTCCTCCAGGATCCCGTCCGGCGGAGCACCGAGGGCGGGCAGCACCACCTCGCCGAGGAGCTCGGCGGTCAGCCGCCCACCCGCGCCGTGGCCCAGCAGCAAGGTCTCCTCGTCGTGGTGCGGCGCGGGGCAGGCCGGGGTCATGGTGTGCTCCTCGTGGTGGACTCGGCCCGGGTGCGGCCGGCGGTGTGGAAGGCCGCGCAGGTGCCTTCCGTGGACACCATCGGGGCGCCGAGCGGGGTACGGGGTGTGCAACGGGTGCCGTACGCGGGGCAATCGGTGGGCAGTGCCGCACCGGTCAGGATGGCGCCCGCGATGCAGACGGGGTCCTCGACCGGGCGCAGGTCCGCGACGTCGAAGCGGCGGGCGGCATCGAACCGCTCGTAGGACGCGGCGAGTTCGAGTCCGCTGGCGGGCAGGACGCCGATGCCGCGCCAGGCGCGGTCGGTGACGCGGAAGACGCGGGACACCGCCTGCTGAGCCGCGGTGTTTCCGTCGCGGCGTACGGCGCGCGCGTACTGGTTCTCGACGGTGTGCCGCCCGCGCTCCAGCTGCCGCACGGCCATGAGGACGCCCTCCAGGAGGTCGAGCGGCTCGAACCCGGTGACGACGATGGGCACCTCGTAACGGGCGGCGATCGGTTCGTACGCCCTCCAGCCCATGACCGCGCAGACGTGCCCGGCGGCGAGGAAGGCCTGCACCTCGCAGTCGGGGTCGTCGAGCAGAGCCGTCATGGCGGGCGGTACGAGGACGTGGCTGACCAGGAGCGAGAAGTTCGCCAGGCCGAGCCGCTCCGCCTGGAGCACGGCCATGGCGTTGGCGGGGGCGGTCGTCTCGAAGCCGACCGCGAGGAACACGACCTCGCTGTCCGGGTGTTCGGCGGCGAGGCGGACGGCCTCCATCGGACTGTAGACGACGCGGACGTCCGCGCCCCGGGCCCGCAGCGACAGCAGGTCCGTCGTCGACCCGGGCACGCGCAGCATGTCGCCGAAGCTCGTGAACACGACACCGGGGCGGGCGGCGATGGACATGGCCCGGTCCAGGGTCTCCAGCGGGGTGACGCAGACCGGGCAGCCAGGTCCGTGGATCATCCGGATGCCCGCGGGCAGCAGTTCATCGATGCCCTGGCGGACGAGGGTGTGCGTCTGGCCGCCGCACACCTCCATGATCCGCCAGGGCCTGCTCGCCGCGGCCGTCAGTTCGGCGAGCAGCCGCCGGGCCAGGGCGGGATCGCGGTACTCGTCCAGGTACTTCATCGCGGCTTCGAGGACGGGTCGGTGAAGTCCATGCGGATGTCCACCACTCCTTCGACGGCCCGGGCGAGCCGGGCGGCCACGGGCACCAGATTGCGGTTGGCCAGCGTTCCTCCGAAGGTGACGACGCCCTCGGTGACCGTGACGGTCACCGGCTGGTCCGGGAACAGGTACGCGGCGACCGTGCGCCGCACCTCCTCCTCGATGTCGGTGTCGCTGCGCAGGAAGACCTTCAGCAGGTCGGAGCGGCTGACGACGCCTTCGAGCATGCCTTCGGCGTTGACGACCGGCAGCCGCTTGACCTTGCGGTGGGCCATGATGCGGGCGGCCTCGGCGAGGGTGGCGTCGGCCCGCACGCAGACGGCGGGACTGGACATGAGCTCGCCCGCGCTCACGGCGCCCGCCTTGGCCAGGTCGGACAGCCGGCGCAACTGGTCGTAGCGGGTCGGGTCGGCGTCCCGGAACTCCTCCTTGGGCAGCAGGTCCGCCTCGGAGACGACGCCGACGACCCGGCTCTCGCCCTCCAGGACGGGGACGGCGCTGACCTTCCACTGCTCCATCAGCTCGACGACCTCCTTGAAGGGGGCGTCGCGCCCGACCGCGACCACGGTGTGGGTCATCACGTCACTGACGATGTGCGGGCTGTGGTTCACGGGAGCCTCCTACGGGGCGGGCACGCGCTCGACGGTGAGGTCGAGGAAGTGGGTGGAGCAGGAGATGCACGGGTCGTGGTTGCGGATGGCGCGCTCGCACAGGTGCGTCAACTCCGCGTCGTCGCAGTGGTTTTGTGCCAGGGCGTCCTCGGCGATGCGGCGCAGGTCCTCTTCGATCGCGCCCTGGTTCTGGGAGGTGGGCGGCACGAGGCGGGCGTCGGTGACGGTGCCGTCCGCGTCGAGTACGTAGCGGTGGTAGAGGAGACCCCGGGGCGCCTCGGTGGCTCCGTGGCCGGCGCCCGCGCGCGGCGGCACCTCGACGCAGGGGCGTGCGGGCGGTTCGTAGGTGTCGATGATGCGCAGGGCCTCCTCGACGGCGTACACGACCTCCACGGCCCGGACGAGGATGCTGCGGAACGGGTTGCGGCACACGTCCCCTGCGCGCGGGTCCCCGAGTCCGGCCTCCCGTGCCGCTTCCAGCGCGGCGGGGGACAGAAGCCCGCCGTTGATCGCGTAGCGCGCGAGGGAGCCGGTGAGGTGGCGCCGGCCGCGCAGTGCGGCGTGCAGGGCCGTGGAGTGCTGGACCTGTGTCTCGACGACCTCGTGGGTGAAGTCGGCGAGGGCGAACCGGCGGGTGCGGTCGGTGCCGTGGGCGAGGACGGTGGGCGTGCCCGTGTCGATGGCGTACCGGTCCGGCTCGGACAGGGCCAGGAGGTCGTACGGGCTCGTCGCGTCGGGGAAGTCGAATCCCGTCACCCACCGCACCGTCGCCCACGCGTCGTCGAGCGCGCGGCGCAACTGCTCGGCGAGCGGGCGCAGTTCGCCCTTGGCCGGGGCGCGATGGAAACCTCCGACGCGGACGTTGACGGGGTGGATCGCCCGCCCGCCGAGCAGCTCCAGCAGGGCGTTGCCCGCCTGCTTCAGGCGCAGTCCGCGCTCGACGTCGGTGCGGTGGGTGCGGGCGAGGTCGATGGCGCCGTCGCGACCGAGGAAGTCGGGGGCGTGCAACAGATAAATGTGCAGCGTCTGGCTCTCGATCCACTCGCCGCAGTACAGCAGCCGTCGCAGCTCCTGTATCTCGTAAGGCACTTGGACGCCGCAGGCGTCCTCGATCGCCGCGCAGGCGCTCATCTGGTAGGCGACCGGGCAGATGCCGCACACCCGGGCCGTGATGTCGGGCGGCTCGGTGTGGGCGCGGCCGCGCAGGAACGCCTCGAAGAAGCGCGGGGGCTCGTAGATCCGCAGCCGGGCCGCGGTGACCGCCTCGCCGTCCACGGTGAGGTGCAGGGCGCCTTCTCCCTCCACGCGGGCGAGGGAGCCGACGTGCAGCACACGGGTTCCACGGTGGGTCACGGCCTGGGCTCCTCGTCGAAGGCGGCGAACGCGGCGGCGTTGAAGGTGTGCAGGAGTCGTTCGGTGTCCCGGTCGTCGAGTCCGTCGCGGTGCAGCACGGGGATGAGTGCGGGCAGGTTCACCGATCCCGAGGGGCCGAAGCAGCCGTAGCAGCCGCGCCCGTACGCGGGGCAGATCGCGCCGCATCCGGCGTGGGTGACGGGCCCCAGGCAGGGTGTGCCGTGGGCGACGGTGACGCACACCGTGCCGCGCCGTTTGCACTCGAAGCACACGCTGTGGTCGGGGACGTCGGGCTTGCGGCCGGCCAGGAACGCCGTGCTGACCTCGATGAGTTGACGGCGGTCGATGGGGCAGCCGCGCAGTTCGAAGTCGACGTCGACATGGGCGGAGACCGGGGTGGAGGTGGCCAGGGTCTCGATGTAGTCGGGGCGCGCGTAGACGGTGCGCCGGAACTCCTCGACATCGGCGAAGTTGCGCAGTGCCTGGATGCCGCCCGCTGTCGCGCAGGCCCCGATGGTGACGAGGTGGCGGGAGGCCTCGCGGATGTCCCGGATGCGGGCGGCGTCGGCGGCGGTCGTGATCGAGCCCTCGACGAGCGTGAGGTCGTACGGACCGGGTAGCACCTGACTGGACGCCTCCAGGAAGTGTGCGACGCGGACCTTGCCCGCGAGGGCGAGGAGTTCGTCCTCGCAGTCCAGGAGGGTGAGCTGACAGCCGTCGCAGGAGGCCAGCTTGAACACGGCGAGCGTCGGGGTCTCGGTCATCGTCGTCACAGCTCCCTGACGGCCATGAGGGGTGCGGCCCGGTCGTAGCCGAGGACGGGGCCGTCGCGGCACAGCAGGACCGGGCCGAGCTGGCAGTGCCCGCAGTGTCCGGTGGCGCAGCGCATGTTGCGTTCCAGGGAGACGCGGATCCGCTCGGGTGCCACACCCCGGTGGACGAGGTCGCGGCCGGTGGCCCGGATCATCGGCTCGGGCCCGCACACGAACGCGGTGGTGTGCGCCGGGTCGAAGCGGGCGCCGTCCAGGAGCCGTGTGACCAGACCGATCTCGCCGCGCCAGGAGGTCTCGGGGTGGTCGACGGTGACACCGGTGTACGCCGTGGCCCACTCCCCCGTCTCCGTACGGCAGATGAGGTCGGACGGGGTGCGGGCGCCGATGAGCACGTTCGTGCGCCCGTAGCCGCCCGGGTCGGCGACGGCGTGCCGGATCAGCGGCCGCAGCGGCGCGAGCCCGATGCCTCCCGCGACCACCACGAGGTCCTGGCCGAGGGCCTTCTCCACCTCCCAGGAGGTGCCGAAGGGGCCGCGCAACCCGACGATGTCACCGACCTGCTTGCCGCACAGCGCCGCCGACACGGCGCCGACGGCACGGATCGTGTGGGCGAGACCGTCCCCGGACTCGGCGATCACACTGACCGAGACCGGGATCTCCCCCACCCCGAACGCGTACACCATGGCGAACTGGCCCGGGGTGAAGCGCGGCAGGGGCGCGTCCGTCGGGACCAGGCGCAGGGTGACCGTGTCCCGTGTCTCCTCCCACCGCTCGACCACCCGGTACGGAGCGGGGACCGCGCTCATCGCGGCAGCCCGCTGCCGTGCGGGGCGTACAGGTCGAGGAGGCGGGTGCGCGCGGCGAGCAGCCGGTGGGCGAGGACCTCGCCCACCCAGTGCTCGACCTCCCGGCCGAAGTCGGCGTCGCTCGCGCACAGCTCCCGGACCTTCGCGGCGTCGAACTCGTAGGCGCGCACCGGGCTCATCGTCTGGGCGCCCAGCTGCCACACGTGCGGTTCGAAGAGCCAGGACCAGCCGACGAGTTCGCCGAATCCCAGGGATTCGATGACGGCCGGACGGCGTCCGGGGACGTGCATGTCGAGAGCGACGGTCCCGGTGCGGATGATCCAGAAGTGGTCGGCGTGTGCGCCCTCCTCCAGGATCCGGGCCCCCTCGGGGAAGTTGACCTGCCGTGCCAGTCCCATGAGACGGGCCCGGTGGATGCCGGAGAGTGCCTGGACCATGCGGGGTGTCGTCGTTGCGATCATCGTGGGGCCTCCTCTGCGATGGCCGCGACTTCCTCGGTGATGTCGATGCCGACGGGGCACCAGGTGATGCAGCGCCCGCAGCCCACACAGCCGGTGGAGTCGAACTGGTCGTACCAGGTGGAGAGTTTGTGGGTGAGCCACTGCCGGTAGCGGCTGCGCGGGGTCGCGCGGACCGGGCCTTCGTGGAGCCGGGAGAAGTCGAGGTCGAAGCAGGAGTCCCAGCGCTGCCAGCGCTCGGCGTGGTCACCGGTGAGGTCGGTGACCTCCTCCGTGGTGGTGCAGAAGCAGGTGGGGCAGACCATGGTGCAGTTGCCGCAGGTCAGACAGCGTGCGGCGACGTCGTCCCAGCGGTCCGCGTCCGGGTTCGCGCCGAGCAGGGCCCGCAGGTCGACCGGGGGCATGGCCCGGCCCATCCGGTCGCGGGCGGCGTCGACGGCGGAGCGGGCGGACTCGGTCGAGGCCATGTCCGCCTCGGTGCACGGGACTTGGGACAGGATCCGGGCACCGTCCGCGCTTCCGACGCGTACGAGGAAGCGGTGGCGGTCGCCGTCGACGAGTTCGGTCAGGGCGAGGTCGAACCCCGCGTCGGCGCCGGGGCCGCTCCCCATCGACACGCAGAAGCACGTCTCGCCGGGCTCGGTGCACTCGACGGCCACGAGGAACGCCTTCCCGCGCCGCGCCGCGTAGCCGTCGTCCTTGAAGTGCCCGCCGGCCAGGACGCGGTCCTGGATGGCGATGGCCCGCAGATCGCAGGGCCGGACACCGAGGAAGGCGTAGGCGGGCTGCTCCGCACCGGACGGCCGTACGGTCAGCCGGCCGCTTTCGGGGTCGCGGTCCGCGTCCCACTGCTTCTCGCGCTGCGGGTGCAGGAAGCTCTTCCAGGACTGGGGCCCCGAGGTGTGCGCGAAGGCCGAGCCGTCCTCCCTGCGCACCAACCGGTAGCGGCCGGCGTCCAGTTCGGTCCCCCACCCCCAGGGCAGTGCCTGGGCGCCGTCGAGCTCGGCGAGCACCACGGCGCCGTCGCGCACGGTGGGTCCGACGACGGTGCGCCCGTCGGCGATCAGGGCCGCGACGAGGGCGTCGAGTCCGTGCCGGTCGAGGACCGCGGTGGCGCCGGTGTCGGGCAGGGACGTGGCTCCGGTGGCCTCCATGGCCGCCTCCTTGGTCGGGTGTCCGGTCCGTGTCCACCGTCGGCCACCGGGTCCTTCGGGGATATGGGCCAAGCGGCCCTCATGCGGCCACCGGGCCCTCCCCGGCCGAGCCGATGTCGTCGGTCAGCGCCAGTAGCCGTCGCGGCGATCGGGGCCCCCGATGTAGTGCCGCTCCTCGACGACTTTCCCGCGCTCGCCCGGCAGCCGGCGCACCCCCGTGAGCGTGGTCAGACCGATGATTCCGCCGGCCATCAGAATCAGGCCGATGATCGGGGCGTGGAAGCCGAACACCAGACCGGCCCCGAGGATCACCGCTCCGAGCAGAAGCAACATGGCGAACATGCCGTGCCTCCTCCCTGCGGGCCTCGGGGACAAGGCCCCGAGGCCCCTCACCATCAGAATCCACCTCGCAGGAACCCGTGTCCTGGGCCGAAGGTCCCTGTCACCGGCCGTTTTGGCCCGACCGCTCGACGAGCTCCCGGGCGATCCCCTCCGCCCAGGCGGTGATCTGCTCGAAGTCGCGGAAGTCACCGCCCTTGCCGGACTTGACGATCATCCGGGCCATGCGGCCCCGGGCGGTCTCGTCGAGGCGTCCGCCGAAGGTGACGTGCCCGCGCGCGTCGATACGGTCCGCCACGCGACGCACCCCGGGCGTCGGCGGGATGTCCCGTTCCACCGCCGAGGCGTCCAGGGGACCGCTGCTGAACAGCCACACAGGGCGCCCCTCCAGCGCACGGGAGTTGCGGCGCGCGAAGGCGCGGGCGTGGCGGTGCCACCGCCCCGCGTAGAGTCCGCCGCCGAGGACCACCGCGTCGTACTCCTCGGCCTTCGTCCGTGTGTCGTTCGCCGGACGCACCGTGACGGCGCAGCCCGCCTTCTTCAGTACGTCACCGATGTGCCGGGCGATCTCGGCGGTGGAGCCGTTCTTCGTCCCGTAGGCGACCAGCACCGCGGGGGTCGCATCCGCCATGGTCCTCATCCTCCTTCAGAGCTTGCGCAGCCAGTCGTCCGCGATGCCGTGCAGGGCGTCGCTGTCCGGTCGCAGGTGCGAGTCGTCGAGGCGGTACGTCAGCTTGTCCACCACGCCGACGACGCCGTCGATGTGGCCGGCCATGCGGGCCGCGATCTCCTTCTCGCTGATCCGCTCCACCTGTCCGGACAGGGTGACGACGCCCTCGTGCACCTGGACGGAGAGGGTCTGTGGTGACAGCCACAGGCTGCGCACGAGCACTTCGTCGATCACCTCGCGGCGGATGTCCGAGTCGGCCCGCAGGAACGTCTGGAGCAGATCACGGCGGGTGACGATGCCGACGAGGCGTTCCTCCTCGTCCACCACGGGCAGCCGCTCCACCTTGTGATGGGCCATGGTGCGGGCGGCCTCGGCGATGGTGTCCTCGGCGTGCACCGTGACGGGCGGCTGTGACATCAGCGCGCCCGCGGTGCGCGCGGTCGCCCTGCGCGCCTCCTTGCGGGCGGCGCGGTGGAGCGCGGGAAGCCGGATGCGGCGCGCACGACCGTACGTGCCGTCATCGGCCCGTACCTGCCTGGCCAACAGGTCGGTCTCCGAGATGACGCCGATGACGTGGGAGTCCTCGTCGACGACCGGGAGACCGCTGATGCGGTGGCCGCTGAGCAGGCGTGCCACTTCCTTGAACGAGGTGCCGTACGTGGCCCGGACGACGTCGCTCACCATGACGGTGCCGACCTTGCTGTGTTTCATCCTCTTGCCTCCTTCGGGATCGTGCGGAGCCGGTCAGCGCAGCCGACGCAGATACGGGTCCTGGGGACGGGCCGGTGTCAGCCGCACCCGCGCGTCCAGGACCGTCACGCCGTCGCTCCGGGCGAGCACCGGGTTGAGGTCGGCCTCGGCCAGCTGTGGAAGGTCGCCCGCCATCGTGGACAGGCGCAGCAGGAGCCGCTCAAGCTCCTCCAGGTCGACCGGCCCCTCGCCGCCGTGCCCGAAGAGCAGTGGGGCACAGCGCGGGGCGGTGATCAGGTCGTGCACATCGTGGTCGGTGAGCGGGGCCAGGCGGGCCGCGTGGTCGGCGAGGACATCGGTCGCGGTGCCGCCGAGCCCGAACAGGACCAGCGGGCCGAACACGGCGTCCTGCACGACTCCGGCGAACAGTTCGGTGCCGCGCTGGGCCAGCGGCTGCACCAGCACTCCGGTCATGAGTCCGGCGAACCGGGTCTCCAGGTCCCGCCAGGCCGCGCGGACCTGCGCATCACCGCGCAGGTCGAGGTGGACGGCGTGCTCCTGCGTCTTGTGCAGCAGGCCGGGCCAGTGGGCCTTGAGGACGACGAGGCCGCCGGGCCCCTTGACGCGTTCGGCCGCGAGCACCGCGTCGTCCTCCGTCTCGGCCCAGGCCCAGGGCAGTTGCGGGATGCCGTAGCAGCCGAGGAGTTCGGCGCAGGTGCGCGGGTCGAGCCAGCCGCCCTCCTCGTTCGCGGCGAGGTACTGGGTCACGACCGCCTCGGCGCGAACCCGGTCGGTGCCGGCGATCTCGGGCACCGTGCCGCGCGGCCGGGCGAGTTGGCGGGCACGGGTCACCGCGTGCGCGAGGGCGCGGGCAGCGGACTGCGGGTCCGCGTACGCGGGGACGTGTCCGTCGCCGGCGGGCAGCAGGCGTACGGGGGCGCCCTGGTCGAGGAGGACCGCGGCGGTCGTTCGGGAGCCGCGCGGTGCGCAGGCCCCCGGGGCGGGGGCCAGCGAGCGGACGAGGTCGTCGCCGGTGGCCGCGGCGACCGCCGTCGGCACCAGGGCCACCAGGACGGCGTCGACCGCGCCGGTGTCGGCGAGCCGGTCGAGGCAGGCCCGCAGCTCGTCCTCGGACACGGCGGCCGTGGCGTCGACGGGGTTGGCGGCCGTGGCGCCCGAGGGCAGGACCGCCAGCAGGTCCCCGGCGAGTTCGGGGGGCAGCTCCGGCAGGTCGAGCCCGGCCTCGGCGCAGGCATCGGCGGCGAGTACGCCCGCGCCTCCCGCGTTGGTCACGACGGCGACCCGGCTCCCGCTCGGCAGCGGCTGGGTGTGCAACAGGGCCGCGGTGTCCAGGAGTTCGCGGATGGTGCGGGTCGCGGTGATCCCGGCCTGGGTGAACAGGGCCTGGCGTGTCATGGTGCGGGTGGCCGCCGCGGCCGTGTGCGAGGCCGCCGCGCGCCGGCCGGCCTCGGTGCGTCCCGCGTCCACGGTCAGCACGGGCATCCGCCGGGTGATCCGGCGCGCGGTGCGGGAGAACGCCCGCGGGTTGCCGAAGGACTCCAGGTGCAGCAGTGCCAGATCGGTGCGGCCGTCGCTCTCCCACCACTGCAACAGATCGTTGCCGCTGACGTCGTACTTGTCGCCGAGGGAGACGAAGCTGGAGACCCCGATGCCGAGTCGTTCCAGGCCGCTCAGGAGCGCGATGCCGACGCCTCCGGACTGCACCGCGACGCCGGCGGTGCCGGGGCGCGGGTGCGTGGCGGCGAAGGTGGCGTCGAGGCTCAGGCCCGGCTCGGTGTTGGCGAGTCCCAGGCAGTTGGGGCCGGCGCAGCGCATTCCGTGCGCGCGGCACGTCGCCAGCAGCGCGGCGGCCTGCGCGGCGTCGAGCCCGGCGGTGACGACCAGCAGGGAGCGCACTCCGGCCTTGCCGCACTCCTCGGCCACGGGACCGACCTCGGCGGCGGGGACCGCCACGACGGCGAGGTCCGGTGGCGTGGGCAGGGCGGCGACCGACGGGCTCGCGTGCACGCCGAGGATGGTGGTGGCCCGGGGGTGGACGACGTGGATGCGTCCCGTGTATCCGCCGGAGCACAGGTTGCGCAGGATGGCCCTGCCGACGGATCCGGGCTTGCGGCCTGCGCCGATCACCGCCACCGAGCGGGGCCGCAGCAGGGGCACGAGGCTCGCCACGTCAGCCGCACGGCCGCGCTCCTCCACGGACGTCAAGTAGTTGTCGTCCTGGGTGAGTTGTACGGTGCAGTGCACCTCGGGGCCGTCGAAGCGGCGGGCTGTGCGCATCCCCAGGTCGGCGAAGACCTTCAGCATCTCGTGGTTCTCCGCGAGGGCGTCGGCGGTGAACGCGGTGATGCCTTCGGCGCGCGCGGCGGCGGCCAGGTGCTCAAGGAGCAGCGTGCCCACGCCCCGGTGGTGCCAGGCGTCGGACACCGCCAGTGCGATCTCCGCGAGGTCCGAGTCGGCGGTCTGCTCGTACTCGGCGACACCCACGAGCTGTTCGTGCACCTCGGCGAGCAGGCCCCGGTGACCGGGCGGCCGCGGGGTCGCGCACATGCGGTCCGCGGCCATCCGCGCCGAGTTCCGGCTGAGGCCGAAGAAGCGCAGCCGCAGGTTCTGGTCCGACATCTCCTCGTACAGTCCCTGCACCGCGTCGTGGTCCGAACCCCGGGCGGGCCGGATCCGGACGGTCGTACCGTCGGTGAGCAGTGCGTGTGTCTCGGCCACGGCCTCTCCCCTGTCCTTCGCGGGCCGGCGCGGAGTCGGCCACGGTCACTTCGAGGGTCCGGCGCCCGTGCCCAGCTCCCCAGGTGCCGGGCGGGCATCGCCGTTGGGCCGTACGGCCCTTGCCGCCGCGCCGTCGGGCCCGGCCGCGGGCAGCGCCTCGCCGAGCTCCCCCTCGACCGCGCCTGCCATGGCGCGCAGCACGTCGAGGGTGCGGCGCGCCTCGGCCTCGTCGACGGTGGTGATGGCGAAGCCGACGTGCACGATGACGTACGTCCCCGTGCCGGCCTCCGGCGTGTAGGCCAGGCACACCTCGCGGCGCACCCCGCCGAAGTCGACGGTCGCCATGGGCAGTCCGGCGCTGTCGTGAACTTCCGTGATCCGTCCGGGGATTCCGAGGCACATGACGCGCGCTCACTCCTTCGTGCTGTTGAGTCGGGCGGCGGCGACGGCCGCCTGCCCGTAGCTGATGCCGCCGTCCCCGACCGGCACCTCCCGTCCCACGAGGACCCGCAGCCCCTGGGCGCGCAGAAGGCGTCGCACGTCGGCGAGCAGCCGCCGGTTGACGAAGCATCCACCGGCCAGGCAGACGGTGCGCGGGGCGCCCGACTCGACGGCTCTGCCGACGAGTTCGGCGGTGACCTCGGCGAGAGTGGTGTGGAAGGCCGCGGCGAGCACGGACTCCGGTTCGCCGTCCGCGCGGCGGGCCAGGAGGTCGGTGAGGGTGGGCAGCGGGTCGTACACCCACAGGTCCTGGACCCGCACGAGGCGGTGGGCGAGCGGTACGGCGCGCCGCCTGCCCGCCGCGGCCTCCAGGGCGACGGCCGCCTCGCCCTCGTACGTCACGCTGTCGACGAGACCGAGCAGGCTCGCCGCCGCGTCGAAGAGGCGGCCCGCGCTGGAGGCGGGCGGACAGTTGAACCGCCGCCCGATCATGGCGCTCACGGTGGCGACGTCTCCGGGTGCGAGACGCGCGGTCAGGGTGCGGATCAACTCCGGTGCGGGGAGCGGCGATCCGAGCGCCTCGGTGCCGAGCAGACAGCCGAGCGCGGCCCGCCACGGGTTGCGTACGGCCGCGTCCCCGCCGGGCAGCGCGGCGGTGGCGAAGCGGCCCACGCGCCGGTACGAGGTGAGGTCGGCGACCATGATCTCTCCGCCCCACAGGGTGCCGTCGGCGCCGAGTCCGAGGCCGTCGTAGGCGACCCCGGTGAACGGCCGGGTCAGCCCGTGCTCGGCCGCGCAGGCGGCAAGGTGCGCGTGGTGGTGCTGGACCGGGACGAGCGGCAGCGCCCGGGCGCGCGCCCACTGGGTGGACAGGTATCCGGGGTGCAGATCGTGGGCGACGGCCCGCGGAACGATGCCCGTCAGCGCGCTCAGGTCGCGGTACGCGGTCTCGAAGGCGTCGTACGTCGCGCGGCCCGCCAGGTCGCCGATGTGCGCCGACAGATGGGCCCGGTCACCGTCGGCGAGCGTGAAGGTGTGCTTGAGCTGGGCGCCGGCGCCCATCAGCGGTGACGGGGCCCGCGGGGACAGCCGCAGGGGCGCAGGCGCCAGCCCGCGGGCCCTGCGCACCGTGAGGACGCTGCGGCCCGCCACCTGGACCACCGAGTCGTCGTAGCGGGCGCGCACGGGCCTGTCGTGGCCGAGGAAGCCGTCCGCGATCGCCCCGAGGGACCGCCGTGCCGCCGCGTCGCCCACGGCGATGGGCTCGTCGACGCCGTTGCCGCTGGTGACGACGAGGGGACCGGCGAACTCGCGCAGCAGCAGGTGGTGGAGTCCGGTGGTCGGCAGGAACAGCCCGACCTGGTCGGTGCCGGGATGGACGGCGTCCGGCAGACGGGGGCCTCCAGCGGGAAGCAGCACCACCGGCCGGACGGGCGTCGTGAGCGCCGCGCGTGCCGCCGCTCCGACGCGGGCCAGGCGCCCCGCCTCGTCCAGGTCGCGCACCATCACGGCGAACGGTTTGACGGGGCGGTGCTTGCGCTGCCGAAGCCGCGCGAGGGCGGCCTCGTCGGTGGCGTCGCACACCAGTTGATAGCCGCCGAGGCCCTTCACCGCGACGATGCCGCCCGCCGCAACCGTCTTGACCGCCGCCCGCAGTGCCTCCTCTCCTCGGAAGTCCTCCCAGGACAGGGTGGGCCCGCAGTCGGGGCAGGCGATCGGTTCGGCGTGGAAGCGCCGGTCTCGCGGGTCGCCGTATTCGGCTGCGCACGCCCCGCACATCGGGAACCGGCGCATCGTCGTGCGGACCCGGTCGTAGGGCAGTGCCTCGATGATGGTGGCGCGCGGGCCGCAGTCGGTGCAGTTGACGAACGGGTAGCGGTGACGCCGGTCCCACGGGTCGAACAGCTCTGCCAGGCATGCCGGACAGGTGGCCGCGTCGGGCGGGATCTCGCGCGCGACGGCCGGGACGCAGCGCGGGCCCGCGCTGGCGCGCACGGCGAATCCGCTGCCCGGCGTGGGGGCGGCGGCCGCCCCTTCGGACATCCGGACCGAGCGGACCCGGGCCAGCGGCGGCGCGGCATGAGCGAGCAGACGGCCGAACTCCTCGACGGCGCGCGGCGGTCCGGCGATCGTGCCCGCGACGTGTCCGTCCACGTTGGCGACCCAGCCGTCGAGGCCGAGGGCCGTCGCGGTGCGGTGCACGAACGGTCGGAAGCCCACGCCCTGGACGGTGCCCGCGGCCTCGAAGTCCCGCACGACGCGGCTCATGCGGTCACCCGCGGGCTGCGGCGTCACGGTGGCGGACGATCTCGTCCTCGACCGAGGCGGCGAGCGGGTCGACCACCGCGGCCACGGCCCCCGACATGTGCGTGCCGAGCGAACTGTCGCCACCCTCGACCGCGTACACGACGAGGCGTCCCGGCAACCGGCCCAGCACCCGGGCGAGTTCGACGGCCTCGCCCAGGCCGAGGCCGTGCGAGCTGGTCGTGGGCGGCTGATTCAGCCGCTCGGCGTCGAGCTCGATGCGGTGCACCCGGCCGGGCTGCCCGGGGTGGGCGTGCGCGGCGTCGACGAGAACCGCAAGAGCCGCCCCTTCCCACAGCCCGATCAGCCGGCCCGGGTCGCCGTCGCACGTGGCGAGCACCGTCCCGGCGGGCAGCGGCCGCCGAACGGCGTGCTCGCGCAGGCGGTCGACGACGGCCCAGCCGACACCGTCGTCGCGCCGGAACTCGTTGCCCACACCGATCACCGCGATACGGGTTCGCGCGGCCATGGCCACTCCCTCCGCCGGTCGCCGCGGGGTCACGTCAGACGTGCGGCGACATGTTCCGTGAGGTCGAGGAGGCGGTTGGTGTAGCCCCACTCGTTGTCGTACCAGCCGAATACCTTGACCAGTTCTCCGTTGACCTGGGTGAGCGGGGCGTCCAGGACGCACGAGGCGGGGTCGCCGACCACGTCGCGCGAGACGATCGGGGCGTCGGACACCCGCAGGATGCCCTTCAAGGAGCCGTCGGCCGCCTCGCGGTAGGCCGCGTTGACCTCGTCCGCCGTCGCGGACCGTTCAAGAAGCACGGTCAGATCCGTCAGCGATCCGTCCTCCACCGGTACGCGCACGGCGAGCCCGTCCAGCGTCCCCGCCAGCTCCGGCAGCACCACGCCCACGGCGCGGGCCGCCCCGGTGCTGGTGGGGATGATGTTCACGGCGGCGGTGCGGCCCCGGCGCGGGTCCTTGTGCGGGCCGTCGAGGACGACCTGGTCGTTCGTGTAGCCGTGGATGGTGGTCATGAGCCCGGCGGCGATGCCGAACCGCTCGTCGAGCACCTTCACCATCGGGGCGACGCAGTTGGTGGTGCACGAGGCGTTGGAGATCACATGGTCCCGGTCCGGGTCGTAGGTCTCCTCGTTGACGCCCATGACCACGGTGGCGTCGACTCCCCTGCCCGGCACGGACAGGAGTACCTTGCGCACCCCCGACTTGAGGTGCGCCCCGGCGTCCTCGCGGCCCCGGAAACGGCCGGTCGACTCGATGACGATGTCCACCCCGTACGCGTCCCAGGGCACGGCGCCCGGATCGCGTTCGGCGGTCACGGCGACGCGCCTGCCGTCCACCGTCAGCGCGGCGCCGTCGTGGGTGACGGTGCGGCGCAGCCTGCCGTACGTGGAGTCGTACTCCAGCAGGTGCGCGAGCGCCGCCGGCGAGGTGATGTCGTTGACGGCGACGACGTCGACCGATGTGCCGTCCTTGCCCTCCGCGCGCTCCAGCACGCAGCGCAGGTAGTTGCGTCCGATGCGGCCGAAGCCGTTGATCCCCACACGTACGCTCACGTTCCCCGCCCTCCGGGTCGTCTCGATGCGCCTGTGCTGCCAGCCTGCTGGCCCACCCGCGAGGCCGGCATGGGCCGCCCGGGGCGCGGGACAGGGACGTTCGGCCCTCCCTGACGGCCTCAGGCTCCGTCCTGCCGGTGCCGCTCATGGGTCTGCGTGGCGATGACCGCTGCCTGGATGCGGCGTTCCACACCGAGCTTGTTCAGCAGCCGTGAGATGTGGTTCTTGACCGTCTTCTCGGCGAGGTAGAGCCGCTGTCCGATCTGCCGGTTGGTGAGGCCCTCGCCGATCAGGTCGAGGATCTCCCGCTCGCGTTTCGTCAGCTGCGCCAACTCGTCCGGCTCCACGGCCTTCGTGGGCTCGCCGCGCAGCCGCGCCATGAGTTTCGTGGTGGCGCTCGCGTCGAGCAGCGACTGGCCGGACGCCACCGTGCGCACGGCCGTGACCAGGTTCGCGCCCTCGATCTGCTTCAGTACGTAGCCCGCGGCGCCGGCCATGATCGAGTCGAGCAGCGCCTCCTCGTCGTCGAAGGACGTGAGCATGAGGCAGGCGAGGTCGGGCATGCGCGAGCGCAGCTCTCTGCACACCGTCACACCGTCGCCGTCGGGGAGCCGGATGTCGAGCACGGCGACGTCAGGGCGCAGCGCCGGTATGCGTACCAGGGCCTGTTCGGCCGACGCGGCCTCGCCGACGACCGTGATGTCCTGCTCGTCCTCCAGCAGATCGTGCACACCGCGGCGCACCACCTCGTGGTCGTCGAGGAGGAACACCCGGGTCGGCGGCTTCGGGGCAAGGTGCTGGCTGTCCTGCATGGACGGCTCCTGTTCCTGGGTGTCGCTCTCTCACGGGCGGAGTCAACAGCCGCCCGGGCGAAGGCTGTCGGGCGCTCCTCGCGCCTCCCGATCCTTCGCGATCGCGCGCCCGGGGTCCAGGGCCGGTCGGCCCTAGTACGCCCGGGAATCCGCTCACTCGATGTCGAACGTCCCGTTCCCAGGGCTCCGGCGGGTCGCGGGGGCCACAGCGGCGTGATCCTGCTTGTTCCGGTCACAGGAACTCGACACGTGTGAAGGAGAATCGAACAGGACAGCCGGGTGAATCGCCGAGGGGGCGGGATGGAACAGCACGCACACGACCCACGCGAGCCTGCTCGCGCCGCGGCGCCGACGCCTCAGTCGCGCCTGGACAGGCTCATGGAGGACCTCCAGGACCAGGTTCAGCGCGTACGCACCACCCAGAACCGGGTGAACACGCTCCTTGAGGCGGTGCTCGCCATCGGCAGCGATCTGGATCTGGACGTGATGCTGCACCAGATCGTCGAGTCGGCCGTCCAGTTGGTCGACTGCCGCTACGGCGCGCTCGGCGTGGTCGACGACGAGGGCGGCATCAAGCAGTTCATCACCCACGGCATCGACGAGGAGACCATCAGGCGCATCGGTCACCACCCCCGCGGCGAGGGCATCCTCGGCCTGCTCATCCGCGATCCGCGTCCGCTGCGGCTCCCGGTCCTGAGCGATCATCCCGACTCCGTGGGATTCCCGCCCGGTCACCCTCCGATGACCACCTTTCTCGGCACCCCGGTCCAGCTCCGCGACCGGGTCTTCGGCAACCTCTATCTCACCGAGCGGAACGACGGCCGGGAGTTCGACGCGGACGACGAGGCGGTGCTGCGCGCCCTCGGCACCGCCGCCGGCGTGGCGATCGACAACGCACGCCTGTACGACGACGCCCGCCGCCGCGAACGCTGGCTCGCCGCGAGCAGCGAGCTCGCCCGCACCCTGCTCTCCGGGGCCGACCCCACCGAAGCACTCCAGTCGTTCATCGCCTCCGTGCGCGAGCTCTCCGAGGCGGACCTGGTGACTCTGGCGGTCCCGGTGGGCGGAACCGATGACCTCGTGGTCGAGGCGGCGGTCGGCCTCGGCGCGGAGCGCCTGCACGGACTGGCCCTGCCCGGCGGTACGAGCCTGGCGGCCAAGGTGTTCGGCTCCGGCGAGACGATCGTGAGTACGGCGCTGAGCGAGGACGCGCGGGCGGAGTCGGAGGGCGCGGCGGAGGAGCCCCGGCTGGGCTCCGCGTTCCTGATCCCCCTCGGCACCCACGAACAGGTGCGGGGAGTTCTCCAGGTGGCCAACCGGGAGAACGGCCGGGTCTTTCCCGACGCGACCATCGCGATGATCACCGGTTTCGCGGGCCATGCGGCCCTCGCACTGGAGATCGCCGAACACCGCCGTGACGCGGAGCAGTTGCTCGTCGCCAACGATCGCGACCGGATCGCCCGGGACCTGCACGATCTGGCCATCCAACGCCTCTTCGCCAGCGGTCTGAGCCTGCAGTCCGTTCTCAACCGGCTCACGGACCGGCCCGAAGCCGCCCAGCGGGTGCGGCGCGTGGTGGAGGACCTGGACGGGACGATCAAGGTGATCCGGTCCACCATCTACGCGCTGCGCCACACCGAGCGGGCGGAGACGGCCGGTCTCCGGGGTCGTCTGGTCGCCCAGGTGGCGCGCTCGGCCGAGGCACTCGGCTTCGCGCCGGCGTTGCGGATGAGCGGCCTGCTGGACACGGTCGTTCCCGAACAGCATGCCGAGCACGTGCTGGCGGTCCTGCACGAAGCGCTCTCCAACGTGACGCGGCACGCAGCGGCGACCGTCGTCGAGGTCTCGGTCGACGCGTCCCCGGACCTGCTGCGGCTGCGGGTCTCGGACAACGGCCGCGGCCTCGACCCTTCGGTCACCCGCCGCAGCGGACTCACCAATATGCGTACGCGCGCCGAGAGCCTCGGCGGCGCCTTCGCCGTCTCCGCGGGCAGCCCCACCGGCACCCTGCTCGAATGGTCCGTGCCACTGGGGCCGACGCCCGCGCAAGACGTGCGGGGCTCTTGACCGCTTCCTCATCGCCTACGCGCCGCGCGCGGACGTGAGCAGGCTCTCGCTGGACGCCGAGCGTGGGCTGGCCGCGCCCTCCGGGCCGTACCCCAGGCGCACCAGCATGTGGACGTGCCCCGTGTGCTCGGGTTCGGGGCGCAGGGTCCTGCGCAGGTCGGGCCACTCCATCGCCTGATGGAGCAGCGAGGACCGCAGGCCGTGGGCCGTCGCCACGAGCAGCACGTGCTGGAGAGCCTGCCCGGCCCGCACCCAGTCGGCCCGGCGGTCGTGCGCGGTGCTCAGCACGGCGATCACCGGGTGCCGCTCGAACTCCTGGGCCGACAGCCGCGCCACGTGCCGCTGCGCGGTGAAGTCCCGCATGGGGAGCTGCTCATGGGCGTCCTGCACTCCGAGGGTCGCACGCGGCATTCCGGCCGCGCCATGCTCGTACTCGTCCCGGTGCACCCAGCGACGGCTCTCGGACGCACGGTCGGGGTCGCGGCGGTTGCGCTCCTCTGCCTCCCGCGTGACATCCAGCAGGAAGGCCTTCTCGGCCGACGTCGGGAACGTCAGCACGCCCCCGCTCATGTGCGCCGCTTCGATCAGCTCGGCGCAGACGTCCGCGCTCAGCGGGCGGTTCGCGAACGGGAAACGCGAACTGTGGCGGCGCCATATGGCGTCGTACAGGTCGGTCCGATGGCCCTGGACACGCCGCTGCGGCGCCTGGACCGTGCGGACACTGGCCAGCAGTTCCGGGTCGTCGGGGTCGGGCAGCAGGCGCGTCACCGGCGTCCAGCCGTCATGGGCCACCGCGACACGGAGGTTGAAGACGGCCGCGCCGACCGACAGGTGCAGCGCCCGGCCGGTGGGGTCCGCCTCCCGCAGGCCCCGGTCCGGTGCGGCGCGCACCTCCACGGACGTGGTGTCGATGTCGAGGCGGAACCGCCACGGCTGTGTGTTGAAGATGGACGGTGCCGCGACCGCCGCCGACAGCCAGCCCTCCAGAAGCGATGCGTTCAATGGCGTGGTGATCATCACCACCACCTCCCAACCCGGGGCGTGCGAGGGCCTCTTCGCCCAGGGTGCGCATCGGGGCGGCGGACCGGAATGGGCCGGACGTCCCATACGCGCATGCCGATCGGGCCCTGCTCGCCGGCCCGGCCGGGTGGCAGCGTGAGAACGACGGGCCCCGGAGGCGGGCCCGGCCCGAAGGAGGCGGGAACAGTGGACCGAGAGATGATCGTGGGCATCGACGGCTCGGACCCGAGCCTGCAGGCCCTGGACTGGGCGGTCGACGAGGCCGTCCTGCGGAACACCGATCTGCGGATCGTGCACGCCTCGCGCTGGGAGCGGTACGAAGCGCTCCAGCCGTCCTCCGGTCTCACCCGGAGCGGTCTGCGCCAGCACGCGGAACATCTTGTGGCACAGGCCGTCGAGCGAGCCCAGAAGCGTGCCCCGCAGGCACGGGTCTCCAGCCACATCGCGGAGAAGGACCCGTCGGCCGCGCTCGTCGAAGCCTCGCGCGAGGCGGGCGTCCTGGTGGTGGGCAGCCGCGGCCGCGGCACGTTCACCGGCCTGCTGCTCGGCTCGGTGAGCCTGCCCGTGGCCGCCCACGCGGAGTGCCCGGTGATCGTGGTGCGGGGGAACGACAAGAACGTGCACGGAGGCTTCGGGCAGATCGTCCTCGGCGTCGGCGACCCCGAACGGGCCTCCGCGGCCGCGGAGTTCGCCTTCCGCGAGGCGGAACTGAGGCGGGCGGAGGTGCTCGCCCTGCGCGCCTGGCGCTGCCCCGCCCATGAGCTGCCCGACTACCCGACGGACGACAGCGAGGCCCATGTGGTGCGCGCCGAGAACGAGTTGACGACCGCGCTGCACGACCCCCGCGAGGCCCACGGCTCGGTGCGGGAGCACGCCGAACCCCGCGAAGGCCGGGCGCGTGACGTCCTGGTCGAGGCGTCCGCGCTCTCGGACCTCCTGGTCGTCGGAGCCCATCGCCGCCGCAGCTCGGTCGGTCTCCAACTCGGTCCGGTCGGCCACGCGGTGCTGCACCATGCGGCCTGCCCGGTCGCGGTCGTGCCGCACGACTGACGGCGGGCACCAGATCCCCGTTCGCGGTGTCACCCGTGGTTCGCGGTGTCACCCATGCGGCACCACCGCCACCGGGCACCCCACGTGGTGGATCGCCGCATGGGTCACCGCCCCCGAGTGCGGCCCGGGCGCGGCCGGTCGCGGCCGTCGGCCGACGACGAGCAGTCCCGCGCCGGCCGCCGCCCTGGGCACGTGGTGGGCGGGCCTGCCCTCCACCACGACCTCATTGACCGGCACCTTCGGGAACTTGGAGCGCCACACGCCCATCGCGGCCGCCAACCCGCTCTCCGCACGCTCCTTGGCCGCCGCGCGCTCGTCCCGGCCCACCAGCCCTTGCCGCAACGGAACGTGCCACACATGCACCACCCGCAGCGGCGCGTTCCGCAACTCCGCTGCGTGAAAGGCGAATTCGGCCACCGTGCCGCTCGGCTGCCGAAGATCCAGGGCCAGCATCACGTCGCGCGACGGGCCGCGCGCGCCCGCGGCACCGCCGAACGGCAGGCGCTCACTGTCCTGCGTGTACGCGGCCCGCACGAGTACCAACGGGCACTCCGTCCGGGCCGCGGCCGCCAGGGCCACCGAACCCGCGAGCACCCCGCTCACGCTCCCCAGCCCCTGGCTGCCCAGCACCAGCAGCTCGGCCGCTGCCGACTCGTCCAGGAGCGCCGGGACGGGCGACAATTTGACCTGTTCGGTGGACACGTACAACTTGGGGTAACTGCCGAGAAGTTGAGCACTCACGGAACGCAGTGCCCTGCGGGCCCAGTACTGCGGCGCACGCAGCTCGGGCAGCGTCACCTCCGCGCCCGGCTCGGGGAGTCCTTCCCAGGCGTGGACCAGACGCAGGGGCAGGCCGCGGCGGAGCGCCTCCCTGGCCGCCCAGTGCGCGGCGGCGGTGCTCTCACGCGAGCCGTCGACCCCGACGACGATCGGCTTGACCATGTCCGTCCCCCTCTCGCTCTCGCTCTCGGATGCGCGGCGCGGGCACCCTCACCGGGTGTCGCTCTCGTCCACCGGACCGAGTGCCGCCCGACCCGCTTCGAGCCGCGCCGCCGGGACCCGGAACGGCGAGCACGAGACGTAGTCGAGGCCGGCCCGGTGGAAGAAGTGGATGGAGGCGGGGTCACCGCCGTGTTCGCCGCACACTCCGGTCTCCAGGCCCGGGTTGGCGGCGCGTCCCGCGGACACCGCCCGCGTCACCAGCGCGCCCACCCCCTCCTCGTCGAGGCTCTCGAAGGGCGACACGGCGAAGATGCCGCGGTCCAGATAGAGCGGGAAGAAGGAGGCCTCGGCGTCGTCGCGCGACATGCCCCAGACGGTCTGCGTGAGGTCGTTGGTGCCGAAGGAGAAGTAGTCGGCGTGCGGTGCGATGCGGCCGGCCGTGAGGGCGGCGCGGGGCAGCTCGATCATCGTGCCGATCGGGCAGCGGATGCGGCGTTTCGTCGCGCGTGACACGTCCTCGATCACTCGTTCCGCCTCGGCCCGGGTCAGCCGGAGCTCGGCGGCGTCGGCCACCAGGGGGATCATGATCTCGGCGCGCGGCTCCCCTCCGTCCCGCAGGCGCCGGGCGACCGCCTCGGCAATGGCGCGGACCTGCGTGGCGAACAGCCCGGGGACCGCGAGCCCCAGACGTACGCCGCGCAGACCGAGCATCGGGTTCTGCTCGTGCAGTGCCCGTACGGCTGCCAACAGTTCGCGGGTGCGGGGATCCACCCGTTCGTCCGTCGCGACCCGGACCGACAACTCCGTCAGGTCGGGCAGGAATTCGTGCAGCGGGGGGTCGAGCAGCCTGATGGTGACCGGCAGCCCGTCCATGGCCCGCAGGATGCCGGTGAAGTCGTCCCGCTGAAGGGGCAGCAGCGCGTCCAGGGCCGCAGAGCGGCGGGACGCGTCGTCGCGCGCCAGGATCATATCCTCGACCAGGACGCGGCGTTCCCCGAGGAACATGTGCTCGGTGCGGCACAGCCCGATCCCCCGCGCTCCCAGACGCCGGGCGAGTGCCGCGTCCGCCGGGGTGTCGGCGTTCGCCCTGACCTCGAGGCGGGCGGCCGCGTCGGCGTGCGTGAGGGCGCGCAGCACCGCCGCGTCCAACGCTCCCCTGTGCACCCCGGTTTCGACGGTTTCCCGGACCTCGGAGTCCACCAGGGGCAGCGCCCCGAGGTGGACCGTTCCCTCGGTGCCGTCGACGGAGACGGTGTCGCCCTCGTGGACCACCACGCCCGAGGGCGCGGTCAGCCGACGGGCCGCGGTGTCGACGGTGAGGGTGTCGGCGCCGCAGACACAGACCTTGCCCATTCCGCGGGCCACCACCGCGGCATGGCTGGTCTTCCCGCCGCGACTGGTGAGCACGGCCTCCGCGACGATCATGCCGGGCAGGTCGTCCGGCGTGGTCTCGCGCCGCACGAGGACGACCCGTTCACCGGCCTTGTGCCGACGTACCGCGCTCTGCGAGTCGAAGACGACCGCGCCCACCGCCGCGCCGGGCGACGCGGGCACGCCGCGGGCGAGCGGCACGTCGGAGGACCGCCGGGCGAAGCGCGGGAACATCAGCCGGTTCAGGGCCGTGCCGTCGACGCGCTTCAGCGCCGCGTCCTCGGTGACGCGCCGCTCGTCGACCAGGTCGTACGCGATGCGGAAGGCCGCCTCCGCCGTCCGCTTGCCGATCCGGGTCTGCAGGATCCACAGGGTGCCGCGCTCGACGGTGAACTCGACGTCGCACATGTCGCGGTAGTGCCGCTCCAACGTCCGCAGGTGCTCGGCGAGTTCGGCGTACACGTCCGGCCGATCCCGGCGCAGCGCGTCGAGTGGCAGTGCGTCGCGCACCCCGGAGACGACGTCCTCGCCCTGGGCATTGGGGAGGTAGTCGCCGTACAGGCCGGGGGCTCCGGTCGCGGGGTCCCGGGTGAAGGCGACGCCGGTGCCGGAGTCCGGCCCGAGGTTGCCGAACACCATGGCCTGGACGTTGACGGCGGTGCCGAGGTCCTCCGGGATGTGCTCGCGGGTCCGGTAGATCCGGGCGCGTTCGCTGTTCCAGGAGGTGAAGACGGCCCGCACGGCCCGCTGGAGCTGCTCGACGGGGTCCTGGGGGAAGTCCGATCCGCTCTCCCGCCGGATCAGCGCCTTGAACTCCGCGACCAGGTCCCCCAGTTGAACGGCGTCCAGTTCGCTGTCGTCCTTGACGGCGCACGCCCGTTTGTGGTCGTCGATGAGGTTCTCGAACAGCTCCGCGTCGACGCCCATGACCGTGTGCCCGAACATCTGCAACAGCCGCCGGTACGAGTCCCAGGCGAACCGCTCCTGCCCGGTGGCGCGGGCCAGACCCTCGACGCCCGCGTCCGCCAGGCCGATGTCCAGGATCGTCTCCATCATCCCCGGCATGGAGAACCTGCCGCCGGAACGCACCGACACGAGCAGCGGATTCTCCGCGGCCCCCAGGGTGCGCCCCACGGCGCGTTCGAGAGCCGCCAGGTGCTGCGCCACCTCGACGCCCAGGTCCGTCGGTTCCGAGCCGGTGGTCAAGAACGCCCGGCACGCCTCGGTGGTCACCGTGAAGCCAGGAGGAACGGGCAGTCCCAGGCGGCTCATCTCGGCGAGACCCGCTCCCTTGCCGCCGAGCAGGTCGGCCATGTCGCGGCCGCCGTCGGCGAAGGCGTACACGTACTGCTTGGGCTTGCTCATGGCATCCCCTTCAGGAGTGCGGCACGACGGCGACGGGGCAGCGGGCGTGGTGGATCACCGCGTGGGTGACCGGACCGTTGCGGTGGCCGGGCAGATGACTTTCGCGCGTGCGCCGCCCGACCACGACGAGGCCCGCCCCCTCCGTCGCGTCCAGCAGCGGCCCAGCGGCCCGCCCTTCGACGACCGCGGCGCTCACCTCGACGCCGGGGAACTTGCCGCGCCACGACTCCAGTACGGCCTGCTGGAAGCCGTGCCACTCGTCCGCCCGCCGCGGGCCCTCGGCGAGGGCGAGCTCGCCCGGACCCAGCGTGTAGAAGGCGGGACCGTGCCAGGCGGACACGACGCGCAACGGCACACCATGCAGGGCGGCCGCCGCGAAGCCGAACGCGATCACCTCGTCGCACGGGTCGGCGAGATCGAGCCCCAGCACCACCTCCTCAGCGGCCGTACGGGGCCGCTCGGACGCACCGGCCCGGACGAGCACCACCGGCACGGTCGCGGCGGCCGCGACGTGCTGCGCGACGGATCCCGCGACCACGCCGCCGATGGCGCCCAGCCCTCGCGACCCGAGAACCAGCAACTCGGCCTGCCCACCGGCCCGGATCAACGCGCTCGAAGCCGGCCCCTCCACGGCATCGGCGGTCACGCTCAGGTCCGGGAAGGCGGCACGCACGCCTGCTTCCGCCGCGCCCAGCGTCGAACGCGCCCGCTCCCGCTGGGCGGCACTGGCCTGGAAGACGCCGGCAGGCACGTCCGACGTGGGGTGCGGGCTCCAGTTCCAGGCGTGCACCAGCCTCAACGGCCTTTCACGCAGGGCCGCTTCCCTGGCCGCCCACCGCGCGGCGGTCCTGCTCTCGGGCGACTCGTCCACTCCGGCGACCACAGCTCGCAGCATGGCGCGGCACCCTCCGTGAGGTCGGTTGCTCCGTCCGAGTTCATCGTTGCGCCGGGGGTGCGGCTCCAGGAGGGGCCGCCGGTCCCCGGGGAGGGCCGTTCGGCCCATGCCGGTCGCGCCCCGTGCTTGACCCCGCGAGCCGGCTCGTCCGTAATGTCGATGCACGGACGCCCGCTCGACGAACGCGGTGCACGGCGAAAGAGGCGAGGACCGGTGAACAAGGACCGCTACGAGCAGGAGCTGTACCGGTTGCAGACGGAGCTGGTGAAGCTCCAGAGCTGGGTGCGCGCGGAGGGCGCCCGGCTGGTCGTGGTCTTCGAGGGGCGCGACGCCGCGGGCAAGGGCGGCACCATCAAACGGGTCGCCGAGCACCTCAATCCGCGGGTCGCCCGGATCGTCGCCCTGCCCGCCCCGACCGAGCGGGAACGCACGCAGTGGTACTTCCAGCGGTACGTGGAACACCTGCCGGCCGCCGGCGAGATCGTCCTGTTCGACCGCAGCTGGTACAACCGGGCGGGCGTGGAGCACGTGATGGGGTTCTGCACACCGACCGAGCACCGGCGCTTCCTCCATCAGTGCCCCATCTTCGAGCGGCTGCTGGTGGAGGACGGGGTCCTGTTGCGCAAGTACTGGTTCTCGGTGAGCGACGCCGTACAGGAACAGCGGTTCCACCGCCGCCTAGAAGATCCCACCCGGCGCTGGAAGCTGTCCCCGTTGGACATCGAGTCGATCACCCGCTGGGAGGCGTACTCGCGGGCCAAGGACGAGATGCTGGTGCACACCGACATCCCGGAGGCGCCCTGGTACGTCGTCGAGAGCGACAACAAGCGCAGCGCGCGCATCAACATGATCGCGCACCTGTTGTCGACGATCCCCTACCGGGACGTCCCGCCGCCCCAGCTCGAACTCCCGGCGCGACCGCCCGCCACGGGCTACCAGCGCCCGCCGCGGGATCTCCAGACGTTCGTGCCGGATCACGCCGCCGACGTGAAGTAGCTGTCGGCTTCCGCCCGTCGCGCCCCGCCGGAGGAGACATCCGGTGGTGGTCGTGAATCGTCCCGAACACTTCGATCGGCATCACCCGCACCTCGTCGTCGGCGTGGACGCGGGCTGGGAGGGAAAGCGCCAGCGGCGTCGACCCACCCACCCCGTCCGTGCTCAACTCCGGTGGTTCCGTGGGGGTCTGGTGGTCTACATATGGCTGTCCGCGACGCTCCCCCGAAGCGTCTCCTTCGTATGGAACGCGACGCACACGACATCGCGATCGCCGTCGGTCCAGGTGCCCTTCGACGGGTAATAGCCGAGAAAATCCAAGACCGAACGCCGGTATTCGATTCCCACGTAGGTCTCGAACTTCCGCTCGCAGACTTCGTCGAACGTCGCTTTCGCCTTGCGGTCCCCGGGGAAGGGAGCAGCGGCGGGCCATGTCGTGCCGGCCCAGAACACTTCGGCTTCGTGCTCGACTTCGCAGGACACCACTCGGACGGGATCGGGAAGCCCCTTGTATTCCGCCCCTCGAATCCCCTTCGCCTCGAAGCACTCGCCGGTTCGCAGCTCGGACGACATCTTCCATTTGCCGGGCGGGGTCTCGTTTTCCGGTTGTCCTCCCCGGCTCGCGGAGATCAACGACGGAACGAGCAACAAGACGACAACCGCGACGCCCGCACCCGCGCCGGCGAGAGCGAACCCTCTGACAACCGCACGGCGGTCGACGCGACGCACGGAGCCCGGATCGGTCCCGTCATCGTCCCGCCTGTTCCTGACGCGTCTCCTCAACCAGGCAGCAGTCGGCGGAACAAGTGTGGCAAAGGTGTAGATCAGCGTTTGCCACACAGCCGCCAGGTCCCCCCACCTCATGCTGCCGAGCGTATGGCGGGCTCCACGAATGGTCGAGATGTCATTGCCCCGCTCCTCGGGGGCTCCTCGGGGGAACCACATGCCGACCTGATGCGGATCGACGACGGGGAGCAGCCTCTCGAAGCCATGGGCCCTCGCCCGGACGCCCGGGCAGGGGCCGTTCGGCCCACGGTCGAGGCCCAACAGATCTCGCCGCCCCCTCGGGCACTGCGCCACCGTGGATGCCCAGGACCCGTTCGCCCCGTCCTCTCGGAGGTGACCGAAGATGCCCGTACGCGTCGAAGCCGAACTCGATCTGCCTCTGTCCCGCTGGCTGTGGCTGGTGAAGTGGCTGCTGCTGATCCCCCACTACATCGTTCTCTTCTTCCTCTGGATCGCGTTCACCGTCACGACCGTGATCGCGTTCTTCTCCATCCTGTTCACGGCGCACTACCCGCGGCCCCTGTTCGACTTCAACCTGGGTGTGCTGCGCTGGAGTTGGCGCGTGGCCTACTACTCGTACGGCGCGCTGGGCACCGACCGGTACCCGCCCTTCAGCCTCGGTGAGGAATCCGGCTACCCGACCCGCCTCGCCATCGACCGCCCGCCACGCTTGTCCCGCGGTCTGGTCCTGGTGAAATGGTGGCTGCTGGCGATCCCGCACTACCTCGTCGTCGGGCTCTTCCTCGGCGGATACCACCTGGGAGGATGGGACGGGGGCCTGATCTCCGTACTGACGCTGATCGCCGGGGTGGCACTCGCGTGCACCGCCAAGTACCCCAAGGGCCTGTTCGACCTGGTCGTCGGACTCAATCGGTGGGTACTGCGCGTGGCCGCCTACGTCGCCCTGATGACCGACGTCTACCCACCGTTCCGTCTCGACATGGGCGGAGCGGAGCCGGGCGCCCCGGTGGACCACACTCCGTGAGCGTGGCACGCGGCGCCCCGTCACCGGCTCACGGTCCTGCGCGCCCGCCCCGGGCGGGCAACGGCCACAGCCGTACCGGACGTTTGGCGGCGAGGTCCTCGACCCAGCCGGCGAGCACGATCGCCGCGCCGATGAGCGGCCAGACGATCAGGAACAGGAACCACTGGGAGCCGAGCGGGAGAGCCTTCTCCAGTGCGGGCACCTGCCACATCCGGTCGATGAGGACCACGCCGAGGACCAGGGCCACCTCGTGCCACAGATAGACGGTGACGGCCCGCGCGTTGAGCAGGACCACTGTGGCGTGCACAGGCCGCAGGCGTCGTACCCACTGGTCGCCGCTCGGGGACAGACGCAACAGGAGAAGGACGAAGCCGAAGGACCACAGGGCCTGTGCCAGCGGGATCTCGCCGAGGTCGTACCCGACGTCGCCTCCGTGCGCGAGGGCGAACCAGCCGCCGAGTGCCATGGCGAGTGCCGTCAGCAGGACCACCCGGCCGAGCGGCAGCCGATCCAGGAGCCGGTCACGGTGCGCGAAGCCCAGCAGCCAGCAGGCCGCGAACGTGACCAGGTCGGTGACGGGCCCCTCCAGACGCTCGGGCGTCGGCATACGCCCACTCTGGGCGAGGGCGGCGAGCGCGAGGAACGCGGTCAGGCACCACCACGGCCGACGGCGGAAGAGCCGCAGCAGGAGCGGGGAGAGCACGACGAAGAGAAGGTAGGCGCGGATGTACCAGATGGGTGCGGCGATCTGCTGGGCCCAGTCGCTGTCGGCCGCGGCGGGATCGTTCAACGGCACGATCCACCACAGCAGATCGACACTCCCGCTGCGTGCGGGCCTCCAGCCCGAGACGAACATCGCGGTGACCACGCACACGGCGAACAGCCACAGCGGCGGCAGCAGCCTGCGCATCCGGGCCCGTACGACGGCCGGCGCGCTGCGGTCGCGTCGGTCGAGGGAGCGGGCCATCAGCGAACCGGCCAACGCGAACATCACTCCCATGGCAGGGAAGGCGAAGGTCAGCCAGGCCCAGTTGAAGGTGTGGTATGTGACCACCCGCACCAGGGCGAGGGCGCGCAGGAAGTCCAGGTAGAGATTGCGGGGTGCCTTCCGGCCCCGCGCCGACGGCGTTCCCGGTACGGGAACGGAGGACGTGGCCGGCGCGGGCCCCCAGGGCAGTGCGGGCGCCGTCACCCGTCCCGTGCGGCGCAGCTTGTGCCAGCGCAGCCGGGCCCCGGTCACCGCGGTGGCGCACGACTGCAGCAGTACCAGGTAGAGCAGTTGCCGGTAGACGATCTGCTGGAGCGGCAGGGCCCACAGGGACCGCAGCTTCTCCCCGTCGAGGTGCAGTGCGTAGCCGGCGCACAGCGTCTGCAGGGCGAGCAGTCCGCCCCATACGAGGAGCGTGCGCCGAGGGTCCTGGAACAGCAGGCCGTACAGCAGGAACAGGTCGACAAGCGGTGCGAGCAGCGGGGTGACCGCTGTGAACAGCACGACGAGGACGAGACCGTAGCGTCCGAAATGGCCGGCGTGGCCGCGCTCCACGACGGCATGGCGGTGTTTCCACATCGACTGGAGCGTGCCGTAGCTCCAGCGGTAGCGCTGCCGCCAGAGCTGGCCGAGGCTTCCGGGTGCTTCGGTCCAGCCGCGGGCGCGCTCCTCGTAGACGACGTCCCAACCGCCGCGGTGCAGCGCCATGGTGAGGTCGGTGTCCTCGGCGAGGGTGTCACCGCTGAGTCCGCCGACGTTCCGAAGAGCGGAGCGGCGGAAGGCACCGACGGCCCCGGGCACGGTCGGGATGCAGCGGAGCAGGTCGTACATCCGCCGGTCGAGGTTGAGGCCCATCACGTACTCGAGGTGCTGCCACGTCCCCAGCAGGCGGGAGCGGTTGCCGACCTTGGTGTTTCCCGCGACGGCGCCGATCCGGGCGCGTGCGAACGGCTGGACGAGGCGGTGCACCGTGTCGGGTTCGAAGACGGTGTCGCCGTCCATCATGACGAGCAGGTCGTGGGAGGCGCGGGCGATCCCTGTGTTGAGGGCGGCCGCCTTTCCCTGATTGGGCTGTCGAATCAGCACGACGCCCGGCAGGCCGAGCGATTTCACGACGGCGGCCGTGTCGTCGGTGGAGCCGTCGTCCACCACGACGACTTCGACGGGGTGCGTGCTGCCGGTCACCGACAAGAGCGTCTGGGCGATGCACGCGCTCTCGTTGTAGGCCGGGATGATCACACTGACCGGTTCCGTGACCTCTGGCCCCCAGGCGAAGCCTGGACGGGCGCGCAGATGGGCGTGGTGGTGGGCCAGGAAGAGCATCGCCATCAGGCGCAGGAGCAGCAGTGCGCCGACCACCACGAGCAGCACGGCCAGGAAGGGCACGACCTGGTCCGCGGTGACGACCGCGAGGACGAGGACCCGGCCGCTCCACAACTCCGTTCCACGAACGGGCTGTTGCGCGCCGTCGGCACCGAGCGCCTCGCTGACCGTGGCGAACCGGTAGCCGCGCTGCTTGAGCTCCGGCACGATCCGCTCGAGTGCGCGGACCGTCTGGGAACGGTCCCCTCCGGAGTCGTGCAGCAGGACGACGGCGCCGCGGCCGTACAGCGGCCGCGTGACATGATCGACGATCGCGTCGGCCCCCGGCCGCCGCCAGTCCTCGCTGTCCACGTCCTCGAAGACGGTGAGATAGCCCTTGTCGCCGAGCCGCCGCACCACGGGCCAGGACCGATTGTCCAGATCCGCCGCCCTGGAGGAGTACGGCGGGCGCACCAGCGTGCTGTGCGCACCCGCCGCGCCCGCCAACGCCAGCTGCGTCTGGGCCAGTTCACGGTCGAGCCGGGCCTGCGTGCTGTGCACGAGTTCGGGGTGGGTGAAGGTGTGGATCCCGATCTCGTGCCCGGACGCGGCCAGGTTCCGCACGATCCCGGGTTGCCGCGCGGTCGCCGCCCCGATGACAAAGAACGTGCCGTCGACGTGGTTGCGGTCCAGTACCCGCTGCACGCGTGGCGTCCACGTCGGATCGGGTCCGTCGTCGAAGGTGAGGGCGACCACGTGGTCCGGCATGCGGTGGCCGCGCGGTCGGGAGCCGCTGAAGTCCACGACCGGGCCGCCCCGCAACACTTCACGGGGGACGCGGTCGGACGCGACAGGCCGGTGCGCGCGGTGGTCCGCGCCGAACTCTCCGTGGACATAGCCGTGCAGGAGCAGTACCCCGACAGCCATCGCCAGCGCGAACAGCAGGAGCGCAGGCCACGGCCCCGGGCCGCGAGCGCGGCGCCGACTCGTTCTGGCCCGGGACTGCTGCGCGCTCATGGCCCTCTCCTGCCGCCGGCGGGAACCGGCGGCGCGGTTCCCGCCCGGTCACACTCCGGCCCGGGCGGCGACCAGGCGGGCGCCGTCGGCGAGCGTGGTCAGGTCCTGGTAGTCGTCCTCGTCGAGACGGACCCCCGTCAGTCCGGACAGTGCCTCGACGAATCGCAGGAAATCGAGCGAGTCCACCTCGAGGACCTCGCGGAACTTCTCGTCGGGGCCGAGCGAAGCGAGTTCGGCGTCCGGTACGACGCCGTTGAGTGCCTCCGTGACGAGGCCGAGTGCCTGTTCGTGGGTCATAGCTCCTCCGGATGTTGCAGCAGGCGGTCGACTGTCGTGAGGTAGCGGGCTCCCACCACGCCGTCGGACGCCCGGTGGTCGGCGCTGAGCGTCACGGTCACCGAAGGGTGCACGCCGAGCAGTCCGTTCACCGCGCACGGGCGGTCGGTGACGGCACCGAAGCCGACGAGGGCGACCTGGGGCGGGTGGATGACGCCGAACACGGTCTCGACGCTCTGGTCGCCGAGGTTGGTCACGGTGAGCGTCGCACCGGTCAGTTCGCTCGCCCGCAGCCGGCCGGTGCGGGCCCGGCCCGCCAGGTCCTTCACCTCGGCCATGAGCGCGGCGAGTTCGAGCTCGTCCGCGCCCCGCAGGACGGGAGTCAACAGGCCACCGCCGCGCAGCGACACGGCCATGCCGAGATGGACGCCGTCACCCGCTTCGAAGTGGTCGTCACGCCAGAAGCCGTTGAGATCGGGGACCTGCCGTGCCGAACGAGCCGCGGCTTTGAGGAGCAGCGCCGCGGGCAGCACCCGCTCGGCCACGGGACGCCGGCGGTTGCTGGTGTGCAGCCAGGCGAGCGCCGTGGCGAGGTCGACGGTGGTGGAGAGGTAGTAGTGGGGGATCTCGCGCTTCGAGCGGGCCATCAGGCGGGCGATGCTGCGGCGCATGGCCGTACCGTCGCCGTGGTCGTCGGATGTGCGGGCCGCCGGTGCCGGCCGTGAGCCGGTCGCGGGCGAGGACGTCGCGGCTGCGCGCACGTCCGCCGCGCGTACGGCGCCCAGTTCGCCCGTTCCCGTGAGCGCGGTGAGATCGATGCTCAGCTCCTCGGCGACCTTCCGTGCGTACGGGGTGGCCCGCACGCGTACGGTCCCCAAGGACGTCGCGCGCTCGACGTCGTGGCGGGTGACGCGCCCGCCGCGCCCCGTGCCCCTCATCCTGGCGAGGTCCAGGTGCTTGTCCTTCGCAAGATGCCGCACCAGGGGGCCGGTGGCGGGCTGAACGGCGACCGGAACCCTGGTCGCCGGCTCGACGGTTCGCGCCACGGTCTCCTCGGCAGGGCCCGCGAGGACAGCGGCGGGCGCGTGCCGATCGTTCGCCGCGGCCTGCCCGCCCGCCGCCTCGATCACAGCGAGAGGGGTCCCCACGGGCACCCGAGTGCCCGGCTCGACCAGCAGGGCGCCCACGGTGCCGCTCTCGAAGCACTCCACCTCGATGGTCGCCTTGTCCGTCTCGACGACCGCGACCACGTCCCCCTTCGCCACCCGTGCTCCCGGCGCGACCAGCCACTCCTGCACTGTGCCCTCGTCCATGTCGGCGCCCAGCGACGGCATGGTGAACTCGGCCATCTCAGCCCACCGCCTCCCGTGCGGCCTTCACGATGTCGGCGATCTGGGGCAGCGCCGCGGCCTCCAGCTGACGCGCGTAGGGGATCGGGACCTCCGCACTGCACACCCGCCGCACGCAGGCGTCGAGCGCGTAGAAGGCCTGTTCAGCGATCCGCGCCGAGACCTCGGCGGCCAGGGAGCCGGTGCGCCACGCCTCGTCGACGACCACGGCCCTGTGGGTGCGGAACACCGATTCGATGATCGTGGTGTCGTCGAGGGGGCGCAGGCTTCGCAGGTCCACGACCTCCGCCGAGACACCCACCGCGGCGAGCTCGTCCGCGGCTGCCAGGGTCTTGGGCAGGCACCCTCCGTACGTGATGAGACTGACGTCCGTTCCGGGGCGACGGATCACCGCCCGGTCCAGTGGCAGCGGCTCGGCTGCCGGATCGAGTTCTCCGGAGGCGTTGTAGAGCGTGCCGTGCTCGAAGATCAGGACCGGGTCGGGGTCGGCGAGCGCCGGGCCCAGCATGTGCCGGGCGTCCTCGATCGTCGCGGGCGCGAGCACCCTAAGGCCCGGAATGTGCGCGTACCAGCCCTCCAGGCTGTGGGAGTGCTGCGCGGCGAGCTGCCGGCCGGCTCCCGTCGTCATCCTGATCACCAGCGGCACGGGCAGCTGACCGCCCGACATGTGCAGCAGAGTGGCTGCGTTGTTGAGGATCTGATCGAGGGCCAGCAGGCTGAAGTTGACCGTCATGATCTCGACGATCGGCCGCATCCCGGCCAGCGCCGCGCCGATCCCCGCGCCGACGAACGCCGACTCCGACAGTGGCGTGTCCCGGATGCGCTCGGGGCCGAACTCCTCCAGCAGGCCGAGGCTGACCCCGAAGCAGCCGCCGTACGCACCCACGTCCTCGCCCATGAGGAACACCCGCTCGTCCGCACGCAACGCGTCGCGCATCGCCTCCCGAAGCGCCTCCCGGTAGGTGGTCTTGTGTTCGGCGGCGGACGCGTCGCTCGACGTGGCCTTCGCACTCGTCTCCGGCGCCGTCGGGTCGTGCACACTCTCGGCGGTCATGACCGCGCCTCCTCCTTCTCCGGCTCCTTGCCCGCCCCGCTGGTGACGTGCAGCAGCAGGTCCTCGACGGGTTCGGCCGCGGCCAGATCGGCGGCCTCGACCGCGCGCTCGATCTCGGCGTTCACCCGCGTCTCGATGGCCTGCAGACGCGCCGCGGGCAACGCGTGTTCGCGGCGCAACCGGTCGGCGAACGTGACGAGGGGATCCCGCTTCTTCCACCGTTCGATCTCGCTCTTGTCGCGGTAGCGGTCGGGGTCGTACATCGAGTGGGCCCGGAAGCGGTAGGTCCGCAGTTCCAGGAAGTGCGGGCCGCCGCCCGCGCGGATCGCCTCGGTGGCCCGCCGCGCGGCGGTTTCGACGGCCTCGACGTCCATGCCGTCGACTCCCCAGGCGACCATGCCGTAGGAGGACGCCCGCAGCGCCAGATCGGTCTGTGCCTGGGCCCGGTCGAGCGCGGTCCCCATCGCGTACTGGTTGTTCTCGCAGACGAAGAGCAGCGGCAGTCCCCACAGGGCGGCCAGGTTGGCGGTCTCGTGGAACTCGCCCTCGGCCACCGCCCCGTCCCCGAAGAAGCAACAGGTCACGCGGGAGCGGCCGTTCATCCGGTCGGCGAGGGCGAGTCCCGCGGCCAGCGGGAGGCCGCCCCCGACGATCGCGTTGCCGCCGTAGAAGCGCCGGTTCGCGTCGAAGAGGTGCATCGAGCCTCCGCGTCCGTGGCTGCATCCGGTGCTCTTGCCGAACATCTCGGCCATCACGGCTTCCGTGGTGAGTCCGCGCGCGAGCGCGTGCCCGTGCTCCCTGTACGTCGACACGATCGCGTCGTCCAGGGACAACGCCTCATTGACACCGACGGCGACGGCCTCCTCCCCGATGTAGAGGTGGACGAAGCCGCGGATGCGGGCGGCGCTGTACAGCTCCACGCAGCGTTCCTCGAAGCGCCGGATGCGCAGCATGGACTCCAGCAGCTTCTGCCCGTGTTCCGTACGCGCCTTCTGAGCCGCGGCCCGCTGGTTCGACGCGCCTGCGGCGCGCGTGGTGCGCTTGGTGGTCATGACGCCTCCTCCGGCCCCTCCAGGGTCGAGAGGTCTCCTTCGGGCAGTCCCTGTTCACGGGCCCTCAGCAGTCGTCGCATGACCTTTCCGCTGCGGGTGTGCGGCAGCCGCTCGTCGAAGGCGAGCTCGCGCGGGGCAACGGCGGGGCCGAGCCTGCGTCGCGCGAAGGCGAGCAACTCCCTTTCGAGCTCCGGCCCTTGCTCGTGACCGGGCCTGAGCGACACGAAGGCCTTGACGATGTTCCCGGCCACCGGATCGGGGCGCCCCACGACCCCGGCCTCCGCGACGGCCGGATGCTCCATGAGGACGCTCTCGACCTCGAACGGCCCGATGAGGTGACCCGACGACTTGATCACGTCGTCCGCCCGGCCGACGAACCAGTACCAGCCGTCGGCGTCCCGGCGCACCAGGTCCCCCGTGAGGTACCAGCCGTCCACGAAGGCCTCTTCGTAGCGCGCCTTGTCATGGAGGTAGCCACGGAACATCGAGGGCGAATCGGAGCGCAGCGCCAACTCGCCCTCGACGTCCGGCGTTTCAAGAACGTGTACGTGCCCGTCGGGGCCGACCCTCGCCCGTCCGTCGGCGTCCTGTTCGAGCACGGCCGCGCTGACACCGGGCAGCGGCCGTCCCATCGATCCAGGCCGGATCTCGCAGGCCGCGAAGTTGGCGATCATGATGGAACCCGTCTCGGTCTGCCACCAGTTGTCGTGCACGGGCAGTCCGAGGACCTCCTGCCCCCACACCACGGCCTCGGGGTTGAGGGGCTCGCCCACGGAGGCGATGAAGCGCAGGGCCGACAGGTCGAAGGAGCGCGGGAGGCTGTGGTCCCCCTGGCGCGGCGTGGTGCGCATGAGCATGCGCAGCGCCGTGGGAGCGGTGTACCAGACGCTCACGTGCTGCTCGGCCAGGATCCGGTACCAGCGCCGGGCGTCGAAGTCGCCCTCGTCCACGATCAGGGTCAGGCCGTGGGTGAGCGGGGCGATGACCCCGTACGACATGCCGGTCACCCAGCCGGGGTCGGCGGTGCACCAGAACACGTCGTCATGGTGCAGGTCCAGCGCATAGGCGGCGCTCACATGGTGTGCGAGCACGGCTTCATGAACGTGCACGGCCCCCTTGGGGGCAGCGGTCGTGCCACTGGTGAAGTGCAGGAGGGCCATGTCCTCGCCGCTCGTCGGCGGGATGGTGAACTCGGGCGGGGCCGCGGCCATCAGCTCGTCGAAGGACTGCGTGCCGGGCAGGTCCTCCGCCCCCTCCCCCACAATCAGCACGTGCCACAGACCGGGGAGAGCGTCCCGGATGCCGGCGACCTTGCGCCGGTAGAGGGCAGCAGTGGTGACCAGGACCCTCGCCTCGCTCAGCGCGAGGCGCTGACGTACTGGTTCCGGGCCGAACGCGGAGAACAGCGGGCACAGGACGCTGGTGTTCTTCAGCGTGCCGAGGACGACGGTGAACAGGTCGGGCCCGCGCCCCATGAGCGTGCACACGCGGTCACCGCGGCCGATGCTCAATGAACGCAGGACGTTCGCGAACCGGTCGGAGCGCCGGGCGAGTGCGGCGTAGGTGACGGTGGTGAGGGCGTCGTCGCGTCCGACGCAGCGCAGCGCCGCCGTCTCACCGTGCCCCGCGTCGACATGCCGGTCGACCGCCTCGTACGCCATGTTCAGGCCGCACCCGCCCGGCAGGCCGTGCAGCTGCCCGCGCGCGTTGGACCAGGTGAACCAGCGGCGCTCCCGCTCGTAGTCGGCCAGGTTCGGTGCCGCACGGAACGCTGTTGCCTCCGTCGGCTTGTGGATGGTCTGCCACGGCATGACGGCCCCTCCCTTTGACTGCGGCTCCTGCTCCGACCCTCCGCCCGGACGCCGGGGGCCTGCGCGGGCCGAACGACCCCGAACAGGGGGCCGGCCGGACCTCATTCGGCACTGTCGAGGCACTCACGGGCCAGCTCTCGCAGCCGAGCGGACTTCTCCCGCAGGAACGCCCCTTCCTCGAGCCAGCGCCGTCGCGCCCAGATCCGTCGGCGTGACGGCTGGCGCCTGCGCCAGTCCTCGTACGCGAAGCGGGTGCAGGCATCCTCGACCGCGAGCACCATCACGCTCGGCAGCCACCGCACCGCCTCGACGCCCACCGTGCGCCTCGCGTACCGCAACCGGAGCATGTCGGACCGCGTCCGACGGAACCGGCGCCAGAGGACGTTCTCCATGCCAACCTCCCTGCGATTACGGCCACTTGGGAAGACGCACAACCGCATGGTGCGCGGTGGAAGCCCTCGCGGCATGGGGCCGGTCGGCCCCGAACCCCGGACCGCCCGCCCCTGGCCCGTGCCCGCACGCCGGAGCACACTCGCCACCGTGCGACAGGCGCACCGGACCGAACGCCCACCGCCGCGTCGTGGTCCTGCCGCACGACGGCACGGCGTCGGCGCCCACATCAACGTCAGGACATGTCATGAACCCCGCCGACCCCACCCCTGCCACGCGCCTCGCTTCGGCCGGCCCCGCACCCTCCGGGCACGTGGAAGTCGTGCATCGCACGCTGGAGGCGTACACCGCCCAGGTGCGCGGACACGAGGTCACCGTCGATCAGCCCGTGACGTCGGGCGGCCGGGACGAGGGCCCCACTCCGGTGGAACTGTTCGTCGCGTCGCTCGCCTCCTGCGTCGCCTACTACGCCGGTCGTTTCCTTCAGCGTCACCAGCTGCCGTACGAAGACCTGCGGGTCGACGCCGACTTCGTCATGGCCGCGGACCGGCCGGCGCGCGTCGCCTCCGTGGATCTGCGGATCCGTCCGCCGGACGGCCTGAGCGCGGCGCGTCTGGAGGGCCTGCGCGCCGTCGCGTCCCACTGCACGGTCCACAACACTCTGGGGAGCCCGCCCCGGATCACCGTCGAGACGTGCTGACGTACGACCGGGGCGGCCGCTGATGAGCGTCCTGCGCACCTTCGGCTGGTCCATCGGCGTCACGGTGACGGTTCTGGCCGCCGCCCTGTTGTCGTGGGGCCCGCAAGGCCTGGGCTCCGTGGCTGTCCTCGGTGTCCTGGAGGTCTCGTTGTCATTCGACAACGCGGTCATCAATGCCACGGTGCTGCGGCGCATGAACGCCTTCTGGCAGCGGATGTTCCTGACCGTGGGCATCCTGATCGCCGTCTTCGGGATGCGACTCGTACTGCCTCTGCTGGTCGTCGCGGCGGCCACACGACTCGGTCCAGGGGCCGTCCTCGATCTCGCGATCAGCGAACCCGCCGCGTACGCCGAGCACCTCCATCGGGCGCACCCTGCCATCGCCTCGTTCGGCGGGATGTTCCTGCTGATGATCGCCCTCGACTTCTTCCTCGCTCCACGCGAGATCCGCTGGCTGAAGCCCTTTGAGCAACCCCTCGCGCGACTAGGGCGGTTCGACAGGCTCGCGGTGCTGGTCGCGCTGAGTGTGCTGGCAGTCGCGGCCATGGCACTGGCGGGGGACGCCGTAACGACCGTGCTCGTCAGCGGTCTGCTGGGGTTGCTGAGCTACCTGGTGGTCCGTGGCCTGTCCGCACACTTCGAACAGCGCGACGGCGGGGGCGCGTCGGCCGCCGGCCGCGCCGGCCTCTTCCTCTTCCTGTACCTCGAAGTGCTCGACGCGTCCTTCTCGTTCGACGGCGTCGTCGGCGCGTTCGCCATCAGCCAGAACGTCTTCCAGATCGCCCTCGGTCTGGGGATCGGCGCCATGTTCATCCGTTCGCTGACCGTCCAGCTGGTGCGCAAGGGTGTACTCGACGACTACGTCTACCTGGAGCACGGCGCCCACTACGCGATCGGAGCACTCGCCCTGATTCTCCTGCTGACGATCCGTTACGCCGTGCCCCAGGCCGTCACCAGCGGAGTCGGAGTCGCTTTCATCCTGGCCGCGTTCCTCTCGTCGCTCTCCCGCAACCGCCGCGTGGCGGCCTCACGACCCGGCGGAGGACGCGGAGGACTGGTCAGGAGTGGCGGTGGTGGCGCCGGTGGTGGGCGATGATGTGCCGCCGCCACCGGTCGGGCCGGTACTCGTGGGGCTCGACGGCTCCGGGCTGGTGGGCGGCGCCGACGTCGGCGCGGTCGGCGAACCGGTCGTGGGATGCGCCGGCGGCGGGACGACACTGCCGGAGGGCGCGGTACCCGACTCCGACGGACTCGGCGCGGGTGGATGCGGAGCCGGTGACGCGGAGGGTGTCACGGACGGCGGCACCGGGCTGCGCAGGCGTTCGGGAGGCGTCGAATGGTGCTGAACCGTCCCGGGCTCCCTGGACGGCACACCGGGCACCGGAAGCACCGATCGCGGCGCGAACGGAGTCGCTCCCATGAGACTCAGTACCAGCACGAGCACGTACCCGGCACACAGCGCGGCGGCCGCGTACACGAGACGCCGGACGACTCGTCCGCGCCGGCCGGTGGCGTCGACAAAGACCGGGGTGCGCGCCCCGGCCCCCGAGCCGCTGAGCCGTGCACGCAACAGGGGCAGGGTCCGTGTCCGTGACCGTCCTTCGCCGTCGGGCCGCGGGTCACGACCAGGCCGTCCCTTCCTGTGCAACAGCATGGCCACCCACCCTCCATCCGGAACGCTCCCTCCTGGCGGCATGCTCCCGCGCGCCCGCGCCCTCGCGGATGGGCCCCATGGCCCCTATGGGGGCCGGGCGGCCTCCTCCCGCGGAGGCAACGGGCGAGACATGGTGGTGGCAGAAAGGGAATCCAGCGGAAGACAGCGGAGACCGTGAAAGGACGGCGCTCCATGTACGCGTTCGCGATGCTCGCACTGCTCGGCCTCGCCGTGCTCGCCGTGGCTCAGGCCGCCCACCGCTGCGTCGCGTCGCGTGAAGTCGGCCTGCACACACAGCACTTGAGAGGAGAAAGAGGACAATGGACCGTCGTTCCGGGCCGCTCGTCGTGGGAGTCGACGGCTCCCCGGGCGCACTGGCGGCACTCCGTTGGTCGGTCGGGCAGGCCCGCCTGCTCCGGACCGATGTCGTCGCGGTCCACGCGTGGCAGCCCAGCGGAGCGCTGCGCGCGCCCTATGCCCCGGTCGTCGGCAGCCCCACGGCGGCGGACGACCGGAGCATCGCGGACCGCTTGCTGCGCGACGCCGTGTCCCACGCTCTCGACACCGAAAGCGGCATGCGTCTGAGGCTCCTCCTCGCCGAGGGCCCTCCCGTGCCCGTCCTCATCGCCCGTGCCGAACAGGCCCTCCTGCTGGTCCTTGGACGCCGCCTGCGCGACGATCCCGCTTGGCCGGCGCTCGGCACGGTGGCCCGCGAGTGCATGCGCCGGGCACCCTGCCCCGTCGTCATGGTGCCTGAGTCCTCCCATGGGCCCAGCGCCGCGGCGGCCGCGGTCACCGGCGTCGGACGGCAGGCACGCGGAGCATGTGTCCCATGGCCGGCAACCTTGGCCCCATCGGCCCAAGACTCCCCGCTCTGCCGGGACGACGGTGAAGACGGGACCGCGGGAAAGAAGCGGGCTCCGTCCCGCGCCTCGCACGGTCTCCGCCGAAGGGGGCGAACGTGATGTTCAGGTATGACCACGACCTCAGCGGATGGGACTGGTTCGCCATGTCGGCCGGCATGGTCCTCTTCTGGGTGTTGCTCATCGCGGTCGGTGTGCTGCTCTTCCGTGTCCTGTCCCGTGCGGAAGACACCGGGACGACGTCCCGCGGCGCGTCGTTCCGGCCCGAGGACGTGCTCGCCGAACGCTTCGCGCGCGGCGAGATCGACGAGGACGAGTATCGGCGCCGTCTGTCCGTCCTGAGCGGAACCGGGGGCGTCAGGCCCTGAGGGCTGCACCTATGGCCCCGCGCCGGGCGGGGGCTCCCGGCGTGCAATGAAGAGTGAAGGGCGTTGCTCTTCCTCATGGTTGGGAGGGAACATCATGGCCACACCACAACAAGTGCCCCGTCAGGTACGTCGCGCGGTAGCCTGCGCTGCCGTACTCGTGATGGGAGCGGCGGGCTCGGCAGTCGCCCACACCCCGGCCACTTCCACCGCACCGGCACCGACGTCGACCACCGTCGCCGTCCGCGACACCGGCCGCAGCGGCGCACCGGCCTCCGCCGTCGACCGGGTCGCGGACTTCTACGGCAGCTACATCGACATCCTGTACGACTCCGGGCACGGCCCCCTGTCCCACTCGCTGCGGGCCCACTACCTGACACACAACCTGCAGCGGACCCTCTCGCGCTGGGAGACCACGCACCGCAGGGACGGTGTGCTGCGGTCCAACGCGACTCCGGTGGAGTGGCGGGTCGACTATCACGACAGCGGCATGGGCCACTGCTGGTCGACTGTCACCCTGACCTGGAAGGGCCGGGGTCACCACACACACCACACCAGCCTGACCGTTCGGTCCGACCTCGCCACTCGGCTCATCTCCGACATCCGACCGGCGAGTTGACCCATCACGGAGGTACGGCCCCAAGGGGATGATCCCGATGCGTACGATCCTGCCGGCCGAGTTCTGGTGGATGTTCGCAGCGCTGCTGGCCACCTCGATGCTGCTGATCCTCGCGCTCACCGCCGCAGCCGACGCTCTCCATCTGTGGTGCGCGCGCCGTGCACCGGACGGGTACCGACCGGCCGTCCGGCAGTCCGAGTACACGTCGCCCGAACAAGAAGGTACTCGTCATGGCCACCAAGGAGTGGACCGTTCGTATTCACCTCGTCGAGGACGGCACGGTGACCCGCGCCCGCGCGGAACTCACCGCACCCGGGTCGTCCATGAAGGTCCTCGGCCACGGAACCGCCCGCCGCAATCCGATCGACCGGCCCGTGCCGGAGATCGGTGACGAACTCGCCGCCGGCCGCGCCCTCGAGGACCTGGCCCTGCGTGTGCACGACGTCGCGGTCGACGACCTCGTGGAGCTGGCGGGTCCCGTTGACACGGTGCGACGAGACCTCCCGGCCTGGTGGTCCCCGTGACCGCACTGGTCGCCTACGCCAGTGCGCACGGCTCCACCCGGACGGTCGCGGAATGCATCGCGGCCCGCCTCTCCGGCCGCGGGCTCGAGGTGGTCGTGGCACCGCTCGGCCCCGACCCGGAGCTCGCCCCGTACCGAGGGGTCGTCCTGGGCAGCGCCGTGCACAGCGGCGCCTGGCTGCCCGAGGCGGCGGCGTACGTCCGACGCCGCCACGAGGCTCTGACCGCCCGGCAGGTGTGGCTGTTCAGCGTCGGGATGGCGGCCGCCCTGCCGGGCCCTCTGCGGCGACTGGCCGCACGAAGGGAACCAGGGCCGATCGCCGGCGTCGTCCGGTTGCTTCATCCGCGCGGGTACCGGCGCTTCTCCGGAGTGATCCGGCGGGAGCACCTGGACCGGCGCGGCCGACTCCTGTTCCGGCTGCTCGGCTGCCGCTACGGGGACTACCGCGACTGGGCACAGGTCGACGCGTGGGCGGACGGCATCGCCGAGGCACTCAGCGGCTGAGCCGGCGATGGTGGCGGTCCCGCGGGACGAGGGCCGTCCGGCCACCCGGCGAGGCCCCAAGTGCCCTGTCCCGCCCGGCCCCTGGGGAAGGACGATGGATGCAGGAGCCGTAAGGCTCGTCGCGGCAACCGCATTCCCGGGGAGGCGAAGATCATGACCAAGCCGGTCGTCGTCGGTGTCGACGGATCACGCCAGAGTCTCGCCGCGGCCGACTGGGCCGCGCGCACGGCCCTGCGCCGCGGGCTGCCCCTGCGGCTCGTCCACGCCTGGGAAAACGTGCCCGGCCATGACACCGCCGAGACATGCCCGCCCGGTCACGCGGTCCCGCAGTACTGGGCACGGCGGGTGCTGCGCGGTGCCATGGAGCACATCAGCGAACGGTATCCGCGGCTCTACATCAGCGCGGAGCAAGTACACAGGCCCCCACAGCAGGCCCTGCTGGCCGAGGCCGAGGATGCCGAGCTGCTGGTCATCGGGAACGAGGGCCTCGGTGGAATCGGCGGGCTGTTCTCGGGAACCGTGGCCCTGTCGGTCGTGGCCCATGCGCCGCTTCCCGTCGTGCTCGTGCGGGCAGGCTTCACGGCCTCGGACGAACACGCGCGCGACGACTCCGGCGCCGCTTCCGGGCTCACCCCGCATCGGGACGTCGTGGTGGCCGTCGAGTTCGGCAGGCCCTGTGACGAACCGCTGTCGTTCGCCTTCGACGAGGCCTCCAGGCGCGGCGCCGCGCTGCGTGCCGTGCACATCCGGCACCTGCCGATCACGTCCGTTCCCGGCGAGCACGGCTCGGAGCGGTCCACGCTCGAGGAGATGCTGCGACCGTGGCAGGAGAAGTACCCGACGGTCCCTGTGACGGCCGCCACCGTTCACGCCCGCACCCCTCATGAGATCGTCCACGCCTCGGAGGGCGCCGGTCTGTTGGTGCTGGGGCGCAGGCCGCACCACCGCCCCGGGCTCGGGCCGCACGCGGGAGCGGTCACCCACGCGGTGATCCACCATGTCGCCTGCCCCGTCGCCTTCGTGCCGCACCCCTGAACGCGTCGGCAACGGCGCGGCGCACCGACTGCGAATGTGAGCGAGGGGCGCCATGACCATGTCCCGGACGAAGGACCTTCGCTACGGCACGGCCCGCCACGCGGCACACCATGTGGTGCGCGCGGCTGTCAGCGCTCCCTCGCTCCACAACTCCCAACCGTGGCTCTTCACGTACGACGCCTCGGGAGTCGACTTGTTCGCCGACCCCGCACGGCACGTCCGGCTGGCCGATCCGAGCGGCAGAGAACTCGTCGTCAGTTGTGGCGCGGCACTCTTCAACCTGCGTGTCGCCATGCGGCAGCTCGGCTTCCGCCCTGCTGTCCACCCCTACCCGAGTCCGTGCAAGCCCGAGCACCTGGCACGGGTCTCCTGGGGTGCCCACGACAGAGCGAGCCCGGCGGAGAACCGGATGTACCGCGCCCTGCGCAAGCGACACACCCACCGTGGCCCGTTCCCGCTGCCCCAGATCCCCCAGCAACTCGTGGACGAGCTGCGCGAGCACGCGCGCGCCGAAGGCGCCGACATGCATGTCATGGAGTCCAAGCAGCAGCGGGCTCGCATCGCCGACCTCGTCCGTGCCGGCGAGGCCGCCCAGCGGGGCGACCCCGCGCACCGCGCGGAACTGGTGCGCTGGACCCAGGAGTTCAATGGTTCACGGCTCGACGGGGTTCCGCTGGCCGCCTGCTCGTACCACCCCGACTGCGTCACACTCGCCGGGCGCGACTTCGTCGGCCTGACTTCCGCCCTGCCGAGAGCACCCGAGGTCTGGCCCGCACGCACCGGCCTCGTCGCGGTGCTCACCACACGGCACGACAGCCGTCTGGACTGGCTGCGCGCGGGGCAGGCCCTCCAGCGGGTCCTTCTGCACGCCACCGATCACGATGCCGCGGTCGCCTTTCACACTCAACCGCTGGAGTTCCCGCGGCTGCGCTCCCAGGTGCGGGCGGCGATTCTCTTCGGGGAGTTCCCGCAGATGATCCTCCGCATCGGCCGCGCGGTCCCCGATGTTCCAACGCCACGGCGCCCGGCCACCGAAGTACTGCGCGGCCGGTGACCACAGGCCGAACGTCCTCGCCCCTGGCCGGACCGGCCCCTCCTTGCGGCTGGTCGCCCGTGCCACGGTGCTGTACAGGGAGAGCCGTTCGCTCGGGGAAAGGTGGTGGACGCAATGGCGCTTCCCTTGGTCGTGGGGGTCGACGGGTCCGAGTCCAGCCTCAGGGCGGTGGACTGGGCCGCCCAGGAGGCCGCGTTGCGCGGCTACGACCTGCGGTTGGTGCACGCGTCGCTCTGGGAGAAGTACGAGGGGGACGAACCCGCCGTGCCGCTCGATGCCGGGTCCGACCAGCACGACATGACCGAGCAGATCCTCCGGGCCGCCGCCACCCGCGCCGCCGTACGGCAGCCGGAGGTGAAGGTCCGCACCGAGGGGCTGGCCGAGGACCCCCGGACGATGTTGCTGCATGCGTCGCGGAACGCCGTGGCCGTGGTGACGGGGCGGCGCGGCCGGGGGCCCGTGCAGGAGCTGCTGCTCGGCTCGGTCAGCCTGGCCGTGGCCGCACACGCGCAGTGCCCGGTGATCGTGGTGCGGGGCAGCGAGGCAGGGATCGAGGGCACGCACCAGCGCGTCCTCCTGGGCGTGGGCGATCCCGACTCCGCGGGCTCGGCGGTCCGTTTCGCGTTCGCGGAGGCCGCCGCCCGTCACTGCGTGCTCGACGCGGTCCGGGCCTGGCGGGCGCCCGCACGACGCCCGACCGACCATCCGCTCCTCACCGGCGACACCCCATATCAACTGGCTCAGAGGGCACGGCACTTGATGTCCGATGCACTGCGCGGCCCCTCCCGCGCCGAGCCCGACGTGCCGGTGCGCCCGGTCACCGTCGAAGGGCCGGCCCGCAGAGTCCTGATCGACCGCTCGGCCGCCGCGGACCTCCTGATCGTCGGCGCGCGCAGGCGTCACGGCCACTTCGGCCTGCAACTCGGCCGGGTCGGCCACGCCGTTCTGCACCACGCGGACTGCCCGGTGGCCGTGGTGCCACAGCACGGACCCTGAAGGACCTCGTGAGGAGTTGTCGTGCGTGACCTCGCCCCACCCCTGCGGACCGTCCGCGCCGTCGTCCTCGACACCGACGGCGTGATCACCGACTCCGCCCAGCTGCACGCGGAGGCATGGAAGGCCGTTTTCGACGGCTTCCTGCAAGAACACCCACCGCGACAGGCCACGGATCGAAGGCCGTTCGACCTCGGCGTCGACTATCCGCGATACGTGGACGGAAAGGCGCGCCGCGACGGCGCGGCCGCCTTCCTCGCCTCGCGGGGTGTGTACCCGGCCCCGGCGACGATCGAGGCGGTGGCCGCCGAAAAAGACCGCCGGTACACGGAACGACTGCACCGCGGAGCGACCGTGCCCGCTTACGCCGGCACCGTGAGTCTGCTGCACGCGCTGCTGGGCTCCGGGAAGCTGCTGGCCGCCGCGTCCGCGTCACTGCACGCCCGTGAGCTGCTCACCCGTGCCCATGTGCTGGACCTCTTCGACGCCGTGGTGGACGGCAAGGAGGCGGCGCGCCTGGAGCTGCGGGGCAAGCCCGCTCCCGACCTGTTCCTCGAAGCGGCTCGCCGGCTGCGTACCGATCCCGCCGACGCGGCGGTCGTGGAGGACGCGCTGGCCGGTGTGGAGGCAGGCAGGCGCGGCGGGTTCGCCCTCGTGATCGGGGTCGACCGTACCGCGGGGCGCAAGCGCACCCCCGAACTCCTGCGCCATGGCGCCGACCTGGTGATCACCGATCTCGGCGAACTCCTCAAGGAGGGAGCGGTCACGTGACCGACGCGACATGGAGTTACGACGGCTACGTTCCGCCCGAGGAACGCCTCCGCGAGTCGCTGTGCACGCTGGGCAACGGCTACTTCGCCACGCGCGGCGCCCTCCCCGAGTGCGAGGCGGACGAGATCCACTACCCGGGAACCTACGTCGCGGGCTGCTACGACCGCCTCACGTCCATGGTGGCAGGCCGCGAGGTCGGCAACGAGGATCTCGTCAACGTGCCCAACTGGCTGCCGCTGCGCTTCCGTTGCCTGAGCGAGGAGGGCGTCGGGCCGTGGCTGCACCCGGACACCGCCCAGGTCCTGGAGCATCGCCAGAGCCTCCTCCTCAGCAGCGGCCTGCTGGAGCGCCGCACCGTCTACGAGGATGCCGTGGGACGACGCGTCACCGTGCGCCAGCTCCGGCTGGTGCACATGGCCGACCCTCATCTCGCGGCGCTGCGAACGGAGTTCACCGCACGGAACTGGACGGGCGAGCTCGAGGTCGAGTCCGCCCTGGACGGTGCCGTCCGGAACGCGGGCGTGGCGCGCTACCGCGACCTGGCCGACCGCCATCTCGTGCACGGTCACAGTGGCACCGCGGCGCCCGACCTGTTCTGGCTGCGCTGCCGCACCCGCGCCTCCGACGTCCGCATCGCCCTCGCGGCTCGCACCACCTGCCCCGATGCCGCACAGACGTACAGCAATCACACCGACCGCCGCGCGGCACAGCTGCTGCACCTGCCGATGGCGCCGGGCCGCACCGTGACCGTGGACAAGGTGGTCGCCCTGCACACCTCCCGCGACCCCGCCATCAGCGACCCGCTCCAAGCGGCCGTGGACCGGGCGCGACGGGCCCCGTCCTTCGACGATCTGCTCGACTCCCACCTCACCGCGTGGGACCAGCTGTGGCGGCGGGCCGAGCTCGACGTGCCCGGCGCGGCGGGCCGCATCCTGCGGCTGCACCTCTTCCATGTACTCCAGACACTGTCGCCCCACACGGCCGACCTGGACGTCGGGGTGCCCGCACGCGGACTGCACGGCGAGGCCTACCGCGGCCACGTCTTCTGGGACGAACTGTTCGTCCTGCCCTATCTGAACCTGCACTTCCCCGAGGTCTCCCGCGCGCTGCTCACCTATCGTCACCGGCGTCTGGAACGGGCTTGCCGCGCCGCCCAGGACGCCGAACGCCAGGGCGCCCTGTACCCGTGGCAGAGCAGCAGCGACGGCCGCGAGGAGACCCAGCAGCTGCACCTCAACCCGAACTCCGGACGCTGGCTGCCCGACCATACCCATCTGCAGCATCACGTCGGTTCGGCGGTCGCGTACAACATCTGGCGCTACTGGGAGGCCACCGGCGACGCCGAGTTCCTGCACACCAAGGGCGCCGAGATGCTGCTGCAGATCGCCCGCTTCTGGGCGGACACGGCCACCTACGACGCCGGCCTGGCCCGCTACCGGATCCGCGGCGTCGTCGGCCCCGACGAGTACCACGACGCGTACCCGGACGCCGACCGGCCGGGCATCGACGACAACGCGTACACGAACGTGACGGCGGCCTGGGTGCTGACCCGCGCCCTCGACCTGCTCGACCTGCTGCCCCCGCCACGCCGCCAGGAGCTGGCGGAGCGAATCGGATTCGACGGTGGCGAGGCGGAACTGTGGCGCGACGTCTCACGGTCGCTCCACGTCCCCTTCCACGACGGGGTGATCAGCCAGTTCGCCGGATACGAGCTGCTGACCGAACTGGACTGGGAGGCGTACACGAACAAGTACGGGGACATCCGCCGCCTGGACCGGATCCTGGAGGCCGAGGGCGACAGCGTCAACCGGTACCAGGCATCCAAGCAGGCGGACGCCCTGATGCTCGGTTACCTCTTCCCGCCCGCGGAACTCTCCGCCCTGTTCGCCCAGTTGGGCCACCGGCTCGACGACGTCGCCTGGCAGCGCACGGTCGACCACTACCTGCGCCGCACCAGCCACGGCTCCACCCTGAGCGGACTCGTGCACGGCTGGGTGCTCGCTCGCGCCCGCCGCGCCGACGCATGGCGGTTCGCGCACGAAGCACTGGTCGGGGACATCGCGGACGTCCAGGGCGGCACCACGGGCGAAGGCATCCACCTCGGCGCGATGGCCGGCACGGTGGACCTCGTCCAGCGTGGCCTCACCGGCCTGGAGACCCGCGGCGACGCGCTGCGTCTGGATCCGGCCCCGCTCCCCGAACTGACGGGGTCCTCTTACGGATTCGCCCTCCGCTACCTGGGCCACTGGGGGATCCGGCTGCGTATTCTTCCCGACCGCCTGCGCATCACCGTGCCGGCCTCCGACCGCTCCCCCATCACCGTCGAACTGCCGGACCGTGCTGTGACGGTCCGGCCCGGCGACACGTGTGAACTGGCCCTGGAGAGCTGAGCGTCGGCGCGGGCGCGCGGTCCGTCGCAGGTGACTCAGGCCGCCCTGCGCCCTCGCTCGGGCCCGTCCCACAGAGCCCACTCCCGCTCCCATTCGGCGAGGCGGGACCGGTCGAGCCGGCGCCGCAGGCACCAGCCCACCAGGCCTGCCGTCCCCGCGACCCCGGCGCCGGTCCCCAAGCCCGTGGTCAGCGTGCGCGTCCATACGTCCGAATCGCTCAGCGGCTCACCGGCCAGGCGATCCCGACGATCCAGCCAGATGTCAGTGCGCTCGCCCTGTCGCGTACCCACGTGGACCCGGACCGTCCCCGTACGCGCCTGCCCCGCGGCCGTGGTCCAGCGCACCGGGGTCCAGTACGTCGTCTGTACGCCGGGCCCGGCCCACATCCCGTGGGACGGAACCTGGCCGACGACCTCGGCGCGGGCCCGGTGCCGCTCGTGCCGCTGGGCCGCGGCGGTCTCCCGCGCATCGGAGTGCGCGGCCGCCCCGGTGGCGAGCCCGGCAGCGGGCGCCCCGACGGCCACAGCGGCCCCGAGCACGAGAACCGCCCACCCCTCCACTACGTCGGACCGCCGCCGAAGGGTGTTGCCGCGCCATCGCCACGCCCTCCGTTTGCCCTCCATGGGGCCCTCCTCCCTCGCTCAGGAAAGCCGCCCACGCCACTGGCGACCACCTTCAGCATCCGGCGCCGGAGCCGGGCGCCCCAGGGCCGGCCGGGACACGGTGAGTGCCGTCCGGCCCTCCGTTCGCCCCGGCCCGCAATGAAGCCGGCGCCCTGGAACGGACGCCGGGTTGCACCTGATGCCTGGAGACGCACGGGGCCGACCGCCCTCGATTCGGGGCCGGTCGAGTCACGCCAGAGGCCCATGCCGTGCGCGACGGTGAAGGTGGCGCGGGAGGGCTCCCCCGACGGCCCGCGCCGGGAACACCCCGGCAAGCCGGGGCGCCGGGGTGGCGTCCGCGAAGCGCGGGAGCAGAGGCGGACGCGTGCCCGCTCGACGGGTCGCCCCTCGCGGGCACTTCCCCAGGAGCACGACAACCGCACCGGATGCCCGACCGGCGCCCCCTCTCTCAGCGCCGGCCGGACACGGCCCGCCCGGCCGCCCCTGGCCTGCCTGGCGCGCCCATCGGGATGGTCAACTCGTCGGCGCCCGGCCAGAGTTCGAACAGGGGCGCAGACCGCAGGGACGGGGCCAGTTCGACACCCCTGCGGCCGACGCTCACACCGATGCGCCGGGGTCCGGGACGCCATGGGGTGAAACTAGGGCACTCCACCGAGGCCGTCGAGGGGTTTTCGGCCCAATCTGCTACCGCTTCAGTCGTGCGGGACCACCGCGACAGGTGCCGCACAGTGATGCAGGACGGCCTGCGTCACCGGCCCGATGTGACCACCGACCGGCGCACGGCGCTTGCGGCGCCCCACCACCACCAAGGACGCGTTCCGCGACTCCGCCACAAGAGAGAGACCCGCACTGCCGACGAGCGCTTCCTCCACCACCTCGACACCAGGGAATTTCGCCCGCCACGGCCGCACGACGTCGGCCACGTCCTGGCGGACGCGCGACTCCAACTGCCCTTTCAAGCCCGGTACGTTCACGCCCCCGTATCCGTAGTAGTACGGCGGAACGTTCCAGACGTGCACAACGCGCAGCCGCACGTCGCGGCGGACAGCGGCGTCGAAGGCGAACCCGAGCACGGCGGCATCGGGGTGCGCGCAGTCGAGCCCGAGCACGACGTCCCGGTACGGGGTGGCGGCCGACGCCCTCCCCTGCGCGTGCTGCCCGTGCTCGTCCGAGGCGTGTTCGCGCCCCCGCACGAAGACGACCGGCCCTGCCGCCCGGGCGGCGACGCCATGCGCGACGGAGCCGACGATGAAGCCGGTGATGCCGCTCAGGCCACGCGAACCCAACACGAGCAGCTCGGCCCGGGCGGCCTCATTGAGCAACGCGGAAACGGGCTCATCAGAGACGACACGGCTGCTGACCTCCAAGTCGGGGTAGCTGCGTCGGAGAGCGGATCCGACATCAGCCAGCAACTTCTCCGGACCGTTCCGTTCCAGCTCACGAGCGTCCGGCGGCAGACTCATCCCGGCCAGCGGCGCGTAGACGTAGGGCTGCCAGTTGCGCGCGTGGACCAGCGTCAGGTCGAGAGACCGCAGGCGGGCCTCCCGGGCGCCCCAGTCGGCCGCGGCCCGGCTCTCCGCGGTGCCGTCCAGACCGACGATGACGGTGCGAGACATGTGCGAACCTCCCAGGAACTGACGACCGCGCCTTAAGTGCCAATGTCTCCCCCCGGACGATGAGTTCGCCGGGGCCTGTGGGCCTCCAGCAGGAGGGCCGAAGGTCCCTGACATTTGAGGCTGGTCAGTCACCCTCGCGCGGCGGGCGGCGAGGCCGGTGCTCGCGTCGGTTCAGGGACGACCGTCTCCGCTCCACGTTTCATCAGGTGCGACAGCACATGCCGATCACGGCAAAGACTGTTCCATGTACCCCGATGGCCCAACGCGCCACTGCCTCCCGGGCGTACGGTGAAGCGCGCCTCAGTAAGGAGCGGGACCATGTGCGGCATCACGGTGCTCCTCGTGGACAACCACCGCGAGACCCTCGTCGCCCTCGAAGGCGCACTGACCCCACTGCCCTGCCGCATCGAGACGGCCCAGAGCGGGGAGCAGGCGCTCAAGGCGGTGCTGCGCGGCGGCATCGATCTCGTCGTGCTCGATGTCGTCATGCCCGGAATCACCGGCTTGGAGCTCGCCCGCCACCTCCAACGCCTCGACCAGACCCGGCACATCCCTGTGATCCTCATGACGGGTATGGTCGGCCACTCGCAGCTCACCGAAGAGGCCTACGAGATCGGCGTCGCCGACCTCCTCGTCAAGCCCGTGGGGCCCTGGCTGCTGCGCCTCAAGATCGCCGGCCACCTGCGCTATCTCCGGCGCATCCACGAACTGACCGCCGAGTCGGACCCCGCCTGACCGCTTCGCTCCCGAGGTGCGACTCAACGGCCTCAAGTCGATACGAGCGCCGACGCAGCGCAGCCCCGCCACTCGGCCTCGAGGGCGTCCTCGGCCTCGGGGGCTATGAGCAAGCGGGCCCGGTCATCGAGCGGGAAGAGCGCGCCTTCCGCATCGCGGGCGTCGGTCACCATCACGGCGGCAAGCCCCCCGCCCTGTACGTCGCCGACGATCACCGCACCCCGTGCGGCGAGGCCACACGACCTCGTACAGGTCACCGCTGATCCGCACCTCGGTGAATCGACCGGACACTGGCCGGCTCCGCTTCGTGTCGCCCGCTGAGCTCGCACCACGCCAGAAACACGCCGGTTACGTCTGTTCTGTCCGGTGTTCCAGACGGTAGCTTTGACGAGAGGTCGCTTGACGGAGGCTGATCGCCATGCCGTGGTACTTCTGGCTGCTTGCCGCCGCGGGGCTGGGCGCCGCGGAGTTCTTCACGCTGACGCTGGTCTTCGGGCTGTTCGCGGGTGCGGCCCTGGTGACGGCGGTGGTCGCCGGTGTGGGCGTCGGTCTGCTCGGGCAGCTGGTGGCGCTCGGGGTCACGGCGGCGGCGGGTCTCGTCCTCGTACGGCCAGTCGTCATGCGCCATCTGGCCCAGACACCCCTGTCCCGCGACGGCAGCGACGCGTTGATCGGCAAGCATGCGGAGGTCATGCAGGAGGTCACCGCGACCCGCGGCCTGATCAAGCTGTCCGGGGAGGAATGGTCCGCTCGCGCCCTCGACGAGAGCCAGGTGATCCCCGTGGGGGCGCTGGTCGACGTCATGGAGATCCAAGGCGCGACGGCCGTCGTCTACCCCCGGGAGCTCCTGCCCTGAACCTGCACTGCACCGCACTGCTGACCATCCAGCAACGGAGGAAGCGTGGACGCCATTCTCATCCCGATTCTGGTGGCGATCATCGTCGTCATCTTTCTCGTGGCCACCTCCGTGCGGATCGTCCCGCAGGCCCGCCGCTACAACATCGAGCGGTTCGGACGCTATCGCCGGACACTCCAGCCCGGCCTGAACCTCGTGGTGCCGGTGGCCGACCGCGTCAACACCAAGCTCGATGTGCGTGAGCAGGTGTACTCGTCCGACCCCCGGCCGGTCATCACCGAGGACAACCTCGTGGTGAACATCGACACCGTGCTCTACTACCAGATCACCGACCCGCGGGCGGCGGCCTACGAGGTCTCCGACTACCTCCAGGCGATCGACCAGCTCACCGTGACCACGCTGCGCAACGTGATCGGCAGCATGGACCTGGAGGAGACGCTCACCTCGCGCGAGGAGATCAACACCCGGCTGCGCACCGTCCTCGACGACGCCACCGGCAAGTGGGGCATCCGCGTCAACCGCGTCGAGATCAAGGCCATCGACCCGCCGAACACCATCAAGGAGGCGATGGAGAAGCAGATGCGGGCCGAGCGGGACAAGCGTGCGGCGATCCTGCACGCCGAGGGCGAGCGACAGGCCAAGATCCTCACCGCTGAGGGCACGAAGCAGAAGGACATCCTGGAGGCCCAGGGCACGCAGCAGGCCATGATCCTGCGGGCCGACGGCGAGGCGAAGGCGGTCGAGCGCGTCTTCCAGGCCGTGCACCGCAACAACGCCGACCCGAAGATCCTCGCCTACAAGTACCTCGAGACGCTGCCGCACCTGGCGAAGAGCGAGAACAACACGTTCTGGGTGATCCCGGGAGAGCTGACGGAGGCGGTCCGCTCCGTCTCCAGCGCCTTCGGGGACCACTCGACGATGGGCCTGCCCAAGAACGCGCAGCAGCCGGAGGAGTCCGCCTCCGATGACACGGACGCCGACACCGGCTCCCCGGACGACACCGGTACCCCGGAGATCGAACCGGTCCCACGGACCACCGCCGCGGCGGCGGCCGACGAGGTTGCCAAGCAGGCCGCCGCCGCGGTGAACAACGCGAAGGCGGAGGCGGAGGCCGCGAGGACGACCTCGTCGCCGGGCCGGGGGAAGCCGTCCGGCGACTGAGCGGGCACACCCTCAGGCCTGTGGCATAGAAGGCCTATGCCTCCGTGCCGGAGTTCGGAGGCGGCCCGAGGATCTCGATGTGGTGGCGGGCCGCGGCATGGCCCAGGGCCGCGGGGTCGACCGGCCCCGGGGTGGGCAGTCGACGCTCGGGAGCCGGGTCTCCGACGTCCATGGCGAACTCTTCGAAGCCGGACGGCGTGGTGACCTGAAGACAGCGCAGGGGTTCCTCGGATCCGACGACGAAGGTGTGCGGCAGCCCCACGGGAAGAAGCACGAAGTCTCCTGCCCCCGCGGCCAGTTCTTCCCCGTCGCACAGGAAGCGGGCCGTGCCCGACAGGACGTAGAACATCTCGTCCTCTTCCAGGTGCCGGTGCAGGGGCGGAGCGAAGCCGGCCGGGTTGAGGAACTCCGCGACGGTCACCCGGCCCCGGGTCTGCGCTCCCGCGGCCTTGACCGTGACGAGGTTGCCGAGGAACCACACCGCCTGACCCTCGTCGCTGGTCAGGACGTAGGGGCGGTTGAGGGACGCCATAGCCGCCTCCAAGGTGGATGGACCCGCTGGACCCGTCGCATCAATTTTACGCTCCACCGTCGCCCCAGGAGCGCCCACGGACGGCCGCGGCGGTCAGCTCCGCTCAGTCACCGTCCGGACGCGGATCCGGACGCTCCGACAGCACCGGCGCCGCCCGCAGTTCCGGCCCCCGCAGCCGCAGCAGGTCCTCGAATTCCCGCATGCGACCCGCCTGGTACGCGGCGATGCTCTCGGGGTCGTACTCGTAGAAGCCGGTGTGGTCCTGGAGGCCGCGGCGGTGGGTCGTCATGTTGTCCTCGACCACGGCCGGGGCGCGGAAGCGGTCGCCCAGCCGGGCGGTGAGGTAGCGGGAGGCGTAGTAGAGGATGTCTCCGCCGCCCCAGTCGATGAATTCGAGCGGGCCGAGGACGGAGAAGCGTGTGCCGAGTCCGGCGCGGACCGCCAGGTCGATGTCGGTGGCGGTCGCGACACCCTCCTCGACCATGCGGGCCGCCTCGTTCATGACGAGGGCCTGGAGGCGGGGGACGATGTAGCCGGCCGCCGGGCCGCAGACGACGGGTATCTTGCCGATGCGGCGCAGCAGGCCGGTCATGCGCTCCACCTGCGCGGGGTCGGTGCGGTCGCTGCGGCTGACCTCGACGAGGGGCATGAGGTCGGCGGGGTTCAGCCAGTGCGCGTTCAGGACGCGGCTCGGGTCGGCCACCAGGTCGGCGATCTCCGTGACGAGGAAGGTCGACGTCGTCGAGGCGATGACCGCGTCGGCGGACACATGTGTGTCGACCCATGACAGGGTGTCCCGCTTGACCTCGATGACCTCGGGCACGGCCTCGAAGACGACGCCCGCGGCGGCGAGCCGGGGCTGTGCGGACTCGCGGTCGCAGAGGAGGAGTCGGGGCGTCCGGCCGGAGACGGCAGCGGTACGCAGGCGGTCCAGGATCTGTTGCTCGGCCGCCTTGCGGTACCCCGCGCGGTCCTCGTCCGTCTCCTTGATGTCCGCGAGGGTGACATCCATCCCCGCGGCCAGGAAGGCGCGGGCGATGCCCTGGCCCATGCGCCCGGCGCCCACCACCACCACGTCGGTGCGTTCCGTCTCCGTCATGCGGGCAACCCTTCGTGCAGCAGCTTGGTCAGTTCGGGGCGGGAGAGGCGGGCCAGGCCGAGGGACTCCAGCGTGCGCCCGTCGGCGTACAGATCCGTGCCGGTGACGGCGGACGCGAGGCTCAACAGGCCCTGCGCGACCGGCGTGGGGACGTCGGCCCAGCGTCCCACCGAGACCAGGAAGGACAGGCCGAGGCGGGTGTCCTCCAGCATGTAGCGGTGGCAGAGGAGGTCGATCTTCTCCCGCCAGTCGCCGCTGTCCGTGAGCCGTTCGTGGGCGGCGCGGCCGTACATCCACTCGTCGCCGTCCGCCGCGTAATGGTCGGCGAGCGGGAAGTGGGGTGCCGCGTAGCCGAGTGCCTCGCGGACCGCGATCCGTTCGGCGTCGAGGGTGTCGGTGACCCGGCGGATCGCCGGCTGGGTGCCCTCGTTGTGGATGTCCCAGGCCGAACTGTGCTCCAGCGGACCGGCGTTCATGAGGATGAGCGGCGGATGGATCACCGGTCCCGCGTTCATGAGCGCGCCGCTGAGGGCGTCCTCGACCGGCTCGATCGACGGGTAGGCCTCCCGCAGCACGCGGAACGCGGCGTCGGACGAGCGCGCGGGCAGGACACCGGTGGGCAGGCGCGTCGCGTACCCGCTCACCACCACCTCGTGGGGTCCGTGCGTACGCGCCAGATACGGCAGTGTCCCGGTCTCGGCGAACGCGACGTCCGCCGTGTTGCCCGCCTCGGCCATCGCCTTGGCGAAGAGCACCGTGCCGAAGGTGCCCGGCGGGAGGAACACCACCTGACCGTTCCGCAGCAGCGGTGCCACCTTGGCCGCCAGGTCCTCGTGCACGGTCGCCGGCAGGGGGACGACGACGAGGCGCGCGCCGCGTACGGCATCGGCGAGGTCCGCGACGGGGTGGATCGTCCCGGCGCGTGCGGTGTCGCCCACGGTGACGTGCCTGGTGCCGCGGTGGTCGCGGACGGTGAGGGTGCCGAGCTCGCGCAGGCCGTCCAGGGCCTTGGTGTCCCGCCGCCACCAGCGCACGGTGTGGCCGTTCTCCGCGAGTTCCGCCGCCGCGGCGAAGCAGCCGTGCCCGCCGCCGAGGATCGTGATGTCCATGTGCTCTTCCGTTCCCTTGAGTTGAGCGTACGAAGCGCGGTGCGCGGGTCCCGGTCAGCTGACGGCGGCGTCCGGCGTCCGCGCGGCGAGCCGTTCCTCGCGGGCGAGGCTCCTGCGGAAGTGGGCGCACCCGCGCCACAGCAGCACGATGCTGCCGACCGAGGCGATGCCGTACACCAGCGACAGGGACGTGCCGATGCGCCGGCTCGATCCGAGCAGCTCGTCGGTGACCAGCGCGACCAGCGTCGTGCCGAGGCCCACGGCGGACAGGTTCGAGATGAGCAGGAAGACGGCGGAGACCTGGGCCCGCATCTGGTTCGGGCTGAGCACCTGCATGGCGGCCGTGGACGCGGGCATCGGGAACGAGGCGAAGAACATCGTGACCGCGAGCAGCACCAGCGACAGCCACAGGGGCCTGACGTGCGGGAAGACGATGACCGGGACGAGCATGCCGACGGCGCCGATGACACCTGCGCGCATCGCCCCGTCCGGGTGGCCGAGCTTGGTGAGCCGGTCGACGAGCCACCCGCCGAACAGCACGCCAGAGCCGTTGGCCAGCAGCACGACGCCACCGAGTACGTAGCCGACCTCGGTCGGGGTCAGCCCGAAGGCGCGCATGTAGAAGGCCGGCACCCAGGCCATGAGGCCGAGCAGCACCATCGCGTAGCAGGAGAAGCCCACGTAGTGGCAGAGGAACGTACGGGCGTGGCCGCGCAGGAAGGTGAACACGTCGCGCATGGCCACCTTGCGCACGGCGCCCGCGGCGTCCCGTGCCAGGCCGCGCCGCACCGGGTCGCGGACCGTCAGCAGGAAGACGAGCGCGACGAGCAGTCCGGGCAGGCCGATGATGAAGAACGTCAGCTGCCAGGCGCGCACTTCGCCCACGAGCGGGACGGCGACGCTGTCGACGTCCTTGAGCAGTCCGATGACGTACCCGCCGATGAAGAACGCGGCGCTGCCTCCGATGAACGAGCCGAGCGAGTAGATTCCGGCCGCCCGGCCGAGCCTGCTCTTGGGGAACATGTCGCTGAACATCGAGTACGCGGACGGGGTCAGCGAGGCCTCGCCGACCCCCACCCCGACCCGGGCCAGGAACATGTGGGCGAACCCCTTGCTCAGCCCGGACAGCGCGGTGGCCAGGCTCCACAGCGCGATGCCGATCGAGATGATCACGGGACGCGAGCGGCGGTCGGCGAGCGCCGCGATGGGCAGCCCCATCACCGAGTACAGGACGGAGAAGGCGAGCCCGCTCAGGAGGCTGAACTGGGTGTCCGTCAGGCTCAGGTCCCGTTTGATGGGCTCGATCATCAGCGACAGGGCCTGGCGGTCCACGAAGGACAGGACGTAGGCGGCCGTGCAGATGCCGACGATGTAGTTCTTGTACCGCTCGGACATCCGGGGGCCGGGGTCGAGATGGATTTCGGACAGCTGGGACTGCTCGGTCATGGGACGGCGCCTCATCGGGTCTGGGTGGGGTGGTGCCCGGTACGAGATGCAGCTGGCGGCCAGGGAGCGGAGCCGGTGGACCGGGGCGGCCAACTGGGCCGCGGGTACCGGCGAGTTGAACCGGATCAACGAGTTCAGAGGCTAGCCACGCCCCACTCGGCCGGCCATCCCTGGAATCCCGGTGCGGGGTCGGGGATTTCCCGCATCACATGGGCCGGGTCGGGGTGGGTGCCCGGAGGTCCTAGAGTGGGGGCGGTCTTGGAACAGCAAGGAAATGAGGATCAAGTGGTCGACATGGCAGCCGCGGCGCGGAAGGTCTTCGACCGGTACGACGTCGACGGGGACGGGCAGTTGACTGCCGAAGAGTACCGGCAGGTCGTCGCGGAGCTCGGTGACACGGGTGTCACGGCGGAGGCCGCGCAGGAGCTCATCGACACCATCGACAGCGACGGTGACCGCAAGGTCTCGTTCGAGGAGTTCCGGGCCTCCATGGGGCTCTGACCCCTCACCTCGCACCACCGCCTGTGCCCCTGGGGTCGTGACCTCGGGGGCACACGTGTGTCAGCCGCCAGGTGTCCGGGTCGGCTTGCTCAGCGGCCGCCACCAGTGGGCGCGGCGCGGGTGCAGCGCCCGGCCGAGCCGACGCCCGGCGACGAGGTATCCGAGGAAGGCGCCCCCCGCGTTGAGGATCACGTCGTCGATGTCGAACGCCCTGCCCGCCACCAGGAGCCCCTGGGCGATCTCGACCGTCAGCATCACGAGCGCCGTCATGAGCACCACCCGGACGAAGCCCCGGGTGCGCGGGAAGAGCACCGGCAGCAGCACCCCGAACGGCACCCCGAGGAGGACGTTGCCGCCGACCTGCTTGATCGTGTCGCGCCAGTCGGGCTGGTCGAAGTACAGGCCGATCGACCGGCCCGGGTGCAGGTTGGTGTGCGTCAGCGATTCCGACCCTGGCGAGGGGACGAGGGTGGCCCTCGCCAGCGCCACGGCGAAGGCCACCATGCAGACGAAACCGACCGCCATCACGAAGGCCCGGACCAGCCGCCGACTCCACGAGTACCGCCGCGTACGGGATTCGTTTTCCATGTACCGCCGGTTACCACGGAGTTGGCGCCGCACACGCCCGGCCAGGCCACAGCCCGCCGGGCGGCCGGAATTCACCGGTCCGCGGCGGCCCCTCGTTCCCCACGAAGACCTTGACACGCTCACGACCACTTGTATGGTCTAGTCCAAGCAACGGCCGTTCTGCTCAAGGGAGTTCACCCGCGCCACGCGTCGGGTGGACCCCTCCTGCCCCCTTCGCGCCTCTTGGTCCCCACCCTCGAGAGGCCGACCCGAGCGTGCGCCCCCACTTCACGCACGCCCCGGGAAGACCTGAAGTGAAGGAGTACGCATGAACGCCAGAAGGAAGACCGCCGCGCTCATCGGCGCGGCCCTCGCCCCCGTCATCGCCGTCAGCCTTCCCGCCGGTTCGGCGAGCGCGCACGGCTACATCTCCTCCCCGCCCAGCCGACAGGCGCAGTGCGCGGCGGGCACCGTCTCCTGCGGTGACATCACCTACGAACCGCAGAGCGTCGAAGGCCCCAAGGGGCTGACGAGCTGTAGCGGCGGCAACAGCCGGTTCGCCGAGCTCGACGACGACTCCAAGGGCTGGGTCGCCACCCCGGTCTCCCGCAACGCCACCTTCGAGTGGAAGCTGACGGCGCAGCACGCCACCAGCACCTGGCAGTACTACGTCGGCGGCCAGGAGATCGCCGAGTTCAACGACAACGGCGCGAAGCCGGGCGCAACGGTCACCCATGACGTGGACTTCGGCTCGCTGACGGGCAAGCAGAAGGTGCTGGCCGTCTGGAACATCGCCGACACGTCGAACGCGTTCTACGCCTGCATCGACGTGAACGTCGGCGGCTGAGCGAGTACTTCGGTACGGCGGCGCCGCGGACCTTCCCCCACGGCGGGCTTCCCGGCCTGTCACGGCCCGCGGCGCCGCACACCACCCCCACACCCCCCACCACTCCCCTTCGATCGGAGTGCTTCACCATGCGCCTCCGCACACCCACCCTGCTGACCGCCACCGCATGCGCCGCCGTCCTCGGGTCACTGACCCTGGCCGGCCCCGCATCCGCCGAAAAGGTCGGCGCGCAGGCCGACTTCGTCGTCAGCCAGAGCCAGTTCGACCAGATGTTTCCGGGCCGGAACTCCTTCTACACGTACGAGGGCCTGACGGCCGCGCTCAGCGCCTACCCGGAGTTCACCGGGACGGGCAGCGACACCGTGCGCAAGCAGGAGGCCGCGGCCTTCCTCGCCAACGTGAGCCACGAGACCGGCGGCCTGGTGTACGTCGTCGAGCAGAACACCGCCAACTACCCGCACTACTGCGACAGTTCGCAGCCGTACGGCTGTCCTGCGGGCACCGACAAGTACTACGGGCGCGGCCCGATCCAGCTCAGCTGGAACTTCAACTACAAGGCGGCGGGCGACGCGCTCGGCATCGACCTGCTGCACAATCCCGACCTCGTGCAGAACGACGCGGCCGTCGCCTGGAAGACCGGCCTGTGGTATTGGAACACCCAGAGCGGCCCGGGCACCATGACCCCGCACGACGCCATGGTCAACGGGGCCGGGTTCGGCGAGACCATCCGCAGCATCAACGGCACCCTGGAGTGCAACGGCGCCAACCCCGGCCAGGTCCAGAGCCGTATCGACAACTACAAGAAGTTCAGCCAGATCCTGGGCGTCGACCCGGGTGCGAACCTGAGCTGCTGAAGCGGCGGTGACGGCGGCCGGTCCGCGGCGGCGACCCGACGGTTGCCCTTGAAGGGGCGTTGCCTCGACGCGGGCCGGCTGGAACGCTTCTGGGGGTCGAGCAGGTGGCTCCTGGGATCGAGCAGGTGAGGGGCTGATCGCCGTGTCCGCCGATCCGTCAGGCCACCGGATCCCGATGAGCGGTGAGTTCATCGTCTGGTCGCTCGTCTCGCTGGCGAGCAGGACACCCGTGGCCATGGCGCCGCTGGCCCTGGTGTTCCTCAGTCGGCACGGCGCGGGCGGTTACGCCTCGGGGGCCGTTCTGGCCTCCGCCTACGTCCTGGGCGAGGTGACCGGCGCGCCACTGCTCGGGGCGCGCCTGCGCGGAGCCCGCATACGGCGGCAGTTGGCCGGCGGCCTGGCGGTCGGGGCGTGCGCCTTCCTGGCCCTGCCGTTCGCGCGTTCCGCCCCGCTGCCCGTACCGATCGGCCTCGCCTTCCTGGCCGGCGCGGCACCGGCCGCCTGTCCCGGTGGGGCGCGCGTCCTGCTCACGCGCATGGTGAAGGACACCGCCGTACCGCGCGCGTTGAGCGTGGAGGCCACGCTGACCCAGGTCATCTGGGCCGTGTCGCCCGGCCTCGTGGTCCTCCTCGCCCTGGAGATCGACGCCGGGGCACCGCTGCTGCTGGGCGGCGCCCTCGCGGCCACCGGCTCCCTGCTGCTCTTGCGTCTGCCCGAACACCCCGCCGCCGGGCCCGCAGGGCGCTCCGGAACAGCGGCGGGCCGGGTCCTGCTGTCCGCCTGGCCGGTCCACCTCACCAGCGCGGCCGCCATGACGATGCTGGCCACGGCGGAACTCGTGCTGCCCGCGCTCCTTGAGGACCGACAGGTGGCCGTCGGCTGGGCCGGTCCGCTGCTCGCCGGTTTCGCGCTGGCGGGGGCGGCCGGGGCGCTCTGTTACGGCTCGCGGTCCTGGCGTGGCTCCGCGCGGACCCAGAGCCTGGTCCTGCTCACGGTCACCGCCGGGTGCGTGGGGCTCATCGCGGTCCTGCCGGGCCTGCCCGGTATCGCCGCCGGACTCCTCCTCGCGGGCCTCTTCCAGTCGGGCGTCATGATCACCCGAAGTCTCAGCCTGCGTGAACGCCTGCCCGAGCACGCGCACGCCGGCGCCTACTCCGTCATGTACGCGGCCGGGGGCATCGGCTACGGCCTCACCGCCGTGCTGTCCGCGGTGGTGCTGAGCGCGGCATCGCCCGCTGTCGCCGTCGCCGGGGGCGCCGGCGTCGCCCTTCTGGCCACCGCCGTCAGCGCGATCGCCGAGCGTGGTGTGCCGAAGCACATGCCGGGAAGTCGTCCCCGAAGTGCGCCGAGTGATCAATGTGCGGAGACTCGGCCCTGACGCGCAGAGAAGAGGACGACAGCGAGAGGTGGCATCGGCACGTGGCCCACACACCTTCTGACGGCCCGACCACCAGAGGCCGCAAGCGCATGCCGGAGACGGTCGCGGGCCTTCCCCAGCATGTGCGCGAGGAACTGGTTCGCCGGCTGCGCCGCACCAAGCGGGGCTATCGCAAGCAGGACGTCCAGGTCGTCGAGAAACCCCTGCTCAAGCGGGCTGTCGGGGCGTCGGCGCTCGGCAACTGCATGGAGTGGTTCGACTTCGGTGTCTACAGCTATCTCGCCGCCACCATCGGCAAGGTCTTCTTTCCCGGCGCCTCCCCCGGCGCCCAGCTGATCTCGTCGTTCGCGACTTTTGCTGCCGCGTTCGTGGTGCGACCGCTCGGCGGCCTGGTGTTCGGCCCGCTCGGCGACCGCATCGGGCGGCAGAAGGTGCTCGCCACCACCATGATCATGATGGCGGCCGGAACGTTCTCGATCGGCCTCATCCCGAGCTACGAGACCATCGGCATGGCCGCTCCCGTTCTCCTCCTGATCGCCCGAATGGTGCAGGGCTTCTCGACCGGTGGCGAATACGGCGGCGCCACCACGTTCGTCGCCGAGTACTCACCGGACCGACGGCGCGGCTTCCTGTCCAGCTGGCTCGACTTCGGCACCTTCGTCGGCTACGCCCTGGGCTCCGCGCTGGTCACCGTGCTGAACATCGCCCTCACTGACGATCAGATGCTGTCCTGGGGCTGGCGCCTGCCGTTCCTGATCGCGGGCCCGCTGGGTGTCATCGGCCTGTACATGCGGCTCAAGCTGGAGGAGTCCCCCGCCTTCCAGCAGCAGCTCGACGAACACGAGAAGAGCCTCGCCCAGAAATCGGTCGGCAGTGAGTTCAGGACCATCGTCCGCGAGCACTGGCGTCCGCTGCTGGTGTGCATGGGCCTGGTCCTGCTCTACAACGTCACGAACTACATGGTCACCGGCTATCTGCCGAGCTATCAGACGGAAGCGCTCGGCCGCTCCAGCGGCTCGGCGGACATCCTGGTGCTCATCGGCATGGTGTGGATCGTCCTCCTCATCACCTTCCTGGGGCGTCTCAGCGACCACATCGGCAGGCGTCCCCTGTACGCGGGCGGGGCCATCGCCATGATCCTCCTGGCCATCCCCGCGTTCCTCCTCATCAAGTCGGAGGGCACCTGGCCGCCCATCTTCGGTGTGCTGATCCTGTCCACGCTCCTGGCGTGCTTCGCCGCACCGAGCGCCGCCACGCTGCCTGCGCTGTTCCCGACAGCGGTGCGGTACGCGGCGATGGGCATCGGCTTCAACTTCGCCGTGGCGGCGTTCGGCGGCACCACACCCCTGGTGACGGAGGCCCTGGTCAACGCGACCGGCGACAAACTGATCCCCGCCTACTACCTGATGGTGGCCGGTGTCATCGGCCTGGTGACCGTCAAGTTCCTCCCGGAGAGCGCACAACTGCCGCTGAACGGCTCCCAGCCGATGGTCGGCTCGAAGGAGGAACAGAAGGAACTCATCGACACGTCCCAGGACCTGTACCGCTACGCCAAGGAAGAGGCCGAGGCACGCTGACCGACCCGTCGCTCCTGTCACTCCCTGACGGGCGCACCCGTGCCTCGAATCCCCTGCCCGCGCCCGCTACTCGACGGTAATGTTCGAGCCCGTCCGACACCCCAGAGGGAAGGGCATGGGCACCGTCATGGGATTCGATCCCGGCACCGAGCACGCGAGAACCCGGGCCGCGCTGGAGTCCGTCCTCGTCCGCCTCGTCCGTACGGTGCGGGAGGCGCCCGACCAGGACGCGGCCTCGGGTCTTCCCGGCTGGACGGTCGGTGACGTCGGCGCACACCTCGCCGCGGTCCATCTGGCCTGCGGCGCGCACTGGTCGGACGAGCCCGTGCCCTGGGACGACGTGCTGCCGCGGGGCGACGGGCCGCTCGTCGAACGGATCACCACGCTGAACGCCCGGTCCGTCGGGCTGCTCGACCCGGCGGGGCGGGCGTCGCTCGCCGACCTGCTCGCCGAGCGCGGCGCGGCCTTCCTGCGCGGGACCGAGGGCCTGGCCCCGGACACCCCCGTCCCAACGCCCTGGTACGGCCCCGGTGTGACGCTCACCCTGGCGGCCGTGACCGGGCTGATGCTGAGCGAGAGCCTTGTGCACGGCCTCGATCTCGCCCGCGGCACGGGGGCGCCCTGGCCGATCGGGCCGGACGAAGCCGCTCTTGTCCTCGGCCAGTTGATGCCGACGATGATGCCCATGACGGTGGACACGGCGAAGGCACGTGGCGTACGCATCGCCTTCGACCTCGCCATCAAGGGCGGCCCCCGGCTCGCCGTGGTCGTCGAGGACGGCGCGGCGACCGTCACCCGGGACGCTCCGGCGCGCCGCTACGACTGCCGGATCACGGCCGCCCCGGCCACGTTCCTGCTGGTGTCGTTCCGGCGGATCCCGGTCTGGAAGGCGGTCGCGAGCGGCCGCATGCGCGCGGGTGGCCGCAGGCCGTGGCTCGCCCCGCGGCTCGGCGAACTCATCGGCACACCCTGAGGGGTCCCGTCGCACTCACCACGTCTCGGACTCGCCTGCCCCGGCCCCGGCCCGCACGCGTGCCACCTTGCGTTCCTTGTTCCGCAGGCGGAGGCCGAAGAGCGGAAAGACGAGGACGGAGAGCATGGCGGCGCCCACCATGGCCGCGGCCTCGCTCCTGCCGAGGAGCTCCTCGTCGAGCCCGATCGTGGTGATGGCGACGACCAGTGGCAGACAGGTGGCCGAGTGCAGGGTCAGGGCCCTGCGGCCGGGCGGAGAGAGGTCGCGTGGGGCGAGCGCGTACACCGGGCCTCCTCTGACCAGCAGGAAGAGGACCAGGAAGACGGGCAGTAGGACGAGCGGGCGCCCGCCGTCCAGGAGCGAGGACAGGTCGAACTGGATGCCCGTCACGATGAAGAACAGCGGCACGAGAAAGCCGAACCCCAAGCCCTCGATCTTCCGGAGGACGTCCTCGCCCGCCTCCGGCGCCGCGCCCTGCAACACCAGCCGGGTCAGCAGCCCGGCGGCGAAGGCCCCGAGCAGCACGTCGAGGCCGAAGGCCTCCGACAGGGCGAGCATCGAGACGAGCAGCAGCATGACGAAGCGGACCCCGAACTGGCCGCTGGTGTGCAGCGTGGTCTGGATGACGCGGGTGAACCAGGGCGGCCGCGGGCGCAGCGCCCAGTACACGGCGCCGGCGGTGATGGCGGCGAACACGGCCAGGATGACCGTCGACAGGCCGGGATCCCGCCCGCTGAGCAGGACGGACATGGCGATGATGGGCCCGAACTCGCCGACCGCGCCGAACGCCATGGTGACGGTGCCGAACCGGCCCTGGAGATCGCCACTGTCCCGCAGCACGGGCACCACCGTGCCCAGGGCCGTGCTGGTGAGGGCGGTACCGATGATCACGCTGCGCGGAAGGTCGAGCCCGGTCAGTGCCAGCGCCGCCGCGAGCCCTGCCACCAGCGAGATCACCCAGGCCCACACGGCGCGCCGCAGGGTGTCACCGCGGATGGCGTCGAACTGGATCTCGTAGCCCGCGAGAAAGATCAGCAGGGACAGGCCGAGGTCGGCGAGCACGTCGGTGAGCTCCTCGGAGTGCGCCCATCCGAGGACGTCGGGGCCCATGACGATGCCGAGGACGATCTCGAAGATGACCAGGGGCACCCGGACCCAGCGGCCGAGGCCGTGTGCCAGCAAGGGCGCGAGCACCGCCGCGGCCATGATGAGGATCAGCGTTCCTGGATGTTCCACGACGACGTCCCCTGATGTGCGGCCGGTACCTGCTGTTCCGAGGATCCGGGGAACGGGCCGGTACGGCACCCATGGGCGGGCCATGCGGGTGAACATGCCGCCGGGTCTGGCCAGTTGAGGCCATGCGGGTTCGAGGCCGTGGCGCCGTCACCGAGGTCACCTCCGGCGGCGGCACGGATCTCAGCGCACCACGACCGGCACGGTCACCGTCACCGCCTCCGGTCGTCCCCCGCGGCGCGCCTGGTGCACGTCGCGGTACGAACCGTCCGCCCGGCGCCGCTGGTACACCAGCGTGAGGCGTGCCGTGCCCCTGCGCAGCCCGCGGAGTGTCACCCTGCCGTCCTCGACGCTCACCGACGCCGGGCCGGCCGGACGCAGTTCGGCCCGCAGCCGGTTCTCCGGTGCCGTCAGGTCGAACGCGGCGCCCGCGGCGCTGCGCACCGCGCAGACGGTGTCCGCCGTCCCGCCCACCCGCACCGCGACCGGCCGGGCGGTGAACGTGAACGGGGCGGTCCCGGACGGCACGGGTTCGTCGCCGGTGGACTGGTCGATGGTGAGGCGCGGGAAGCCGGCCGCGCGGTCGTCGATACGCAGCCGCTCGGTGTAGACGACGCGGTCGGGCGAGGTGGGTGACGTACGGCCGTGGTGCACGTAGTACAGCTCGCTGCCGTCGGGCGAGGTCGTCAGGCTGCCGTGGCCGGTGGAGTACATCCCGACGTCGGGGTTCTGCGAGAGAACGGGGTTGTCCGGGTACTTGCGCCACGGGCCCAGCGGGTGCTCCGCGACGGCGTAGCCCACGCCGTAGTACTGGTTCTCGAAGTTGTTGGCCGAGTAGGTCAGGTAGTACAGGGTGCGCCGCTCACCGGCGTGGACGTAGTCGTGCCGCCAGGCCGTTGAGCCCTCTTCCCAGCGGCGGTCCTTCTTCGAACCGCCGGACTTCGCATGGTCGTTGACGTGTGCGTCCTCCCAGGGCTGCGGGTCGGCCGCGTAGGTGAGGATCGGCACGAACCCGTCCCGGCGCCGCGCCTCGGAGGTGCCGGCCCGCGCGTTGGCGTCGACGTAACGGGGGTGAATGGTCGGCATGGTGGCGCCCTCGGGGTCCCGCCACCAGCGCGTGGTCAGCTCGACGGCGGCGATGTTGGACTCCTCGATGTACTTGCCGAGGCGGGTGTCCCACACCCAGTTCCGGTAGGCGTTGCTGGAGAAGTAGAGATAGATCCGCCCTTCGTCGAAGAGCAGGTTCGCGTCGATCATCGGGATGTACGAGCCCAGCGGCGCGGTGCGCCCCTCCTCCTCGGTGGCGGGCGGGGTGAGCTGGTCGTCGCCCATGATGAGGTTGACGTCGTGGTAGTCCGGTTTGTACGGGTGGTAGTCGATCGGCCGGTCGGCGATGTTGCGGAACGGGCCCTCGGGCGTGCGGGACACCGCGACACCGATCGAGCACGGCTCCTCGAAGTCCGCGTAGCCGAAGTACTGTTCGCCCATGGCGCTGCCCATGCGGGCCGCGTAGAACAGGAAGTACAGGCCGGTGTCCGGGTTGCGGTAGACCTCCGGAGCCCAGAACCAGTCCTTGCCCCACCGCTTCGGGTCGTCCGCGCGCAACGCGCCACCCGGCAGCCGCTCCCACGTCGACAGGTCGGGCGAGCGGTGCACCCCGAAGAAGTGGCCGTCGTCCGAACCGCCCGTGCAGTACGCGTAGTAGTAGCCGCTGGGCTCGTCGAACAACACGTAGGGGTCGCCGCCGGACGTCTCGGCGTCGTTGGCGTACGTGGCGTCGGTGACCTGCGCTCCGCGCCGTGGAGCCGCACTGGCGACACCCGGCACCAGAGCTGCTGCGGCGACGGCGAGCGTCCCACCGAGAACGGCACGCCGGGCGGGCGGGATCGAGGGACGCGCGGGCTCATGACTCATGACGACACCTTTTTCAACTCACCTACGGACATTGGATGTTGCGGGGGTGGTCAGCAGCCGCCGCAGTTGTAGAACGTCACGTCCCAGTGGTTGCCCTCGTCCGCGTACACGTTGCCGGACCCGGCCTTGTACTGCGGGGCGCCGTCGCCGCGCAGGCCGATGTAGGTGAAGTGGTTCTTGACGTAGCTGGTGACGCAGGTGTTCTTGCCGAAGTCGAGCTTGTAGCCGTTCCAGTGCGAGTACGTGCCGCTCGCGTGGCCGGTCTCGGTGCCGCCCGTGATGTTGAGCGCGCACGCGCTGGCCTTCTTCAGCGTCTGGGCGCCCTGGGCGGTGGCGAGATTGAGCTGCTCGAACGACGTGCACGTGGACACGTTCCGGTCGGAACAGCCGCCGGAGGACGACCAGGTGATCCCGACCGAGCGGAACATCGACGTCGCCGTCGCATGCGAGATCTTCGTGGCGGCGAACGCGTCGGTCGAGGTCGTCAGCACGCCGAAGCCGGGGGCGACGAGAGCGCCCGTGGTGAGGGCGAGCGCGGTGAGCGCGGAGCGGATACGCATGGGGATCGCGGCCTTCCTGCCAGTGCCTGAGTCCTGAGTCCTGAGCGGGATGTGACAGCTGTGGTGCAGGTGGATCGGCCCAGATCGTGCCAGGGTCTACGCGCGTGCGGAAGACCCCCGGACGGCCGGCCGGTGCCGTGGCGGCCGACCGTCCGGGGCCCGCATGGCACCCGTCAGGGGTAGGAGACGACCGTCGAGGGGACGGTGTCGCTGCCCGAGGTGGCGGCACCGGTGTCGTTGATGACGTGTTCGTACTGCCCCTTGCCGCCCAGTGACACCACGAGCAGGTCGTGGAACTTCACGCCCGGCGCGTTCGGAGCGGAGAAGCCGTGGTGCTGCACGATGGTCGGGTCGACGTTGTAGAAGCAGTACGAGCCGAGGCCCCAACCCTCGTGGCTCGTCACGGAGTCGGCGACCTTGTAGGCGGCGAATCCCTTCATGTCGCCGTTCTGGATGGCCGCCTGGTTCGGGGCGTCGTACGCCTTCTCGTTCTGGAAGAAGATCGTGCGCCCGCGCTCGCCGTTCCACTGGACGTCGTACTTGTTGAAGTGCTCGACGAACAGGCCGGTCATCAGCACGTCGTCGCCGTTGACGACGACGCCGTAGTCGGCCCGGTTGGTGTCCCAGCCCACGCCCTCTCCGTGGTCGGCGCGCCACACCCACGTGTGGTCGACGATGGTGTGCCGGGCGTTGACGACAAGGCTGGTGGTGGCCTTGCCGGCACCGGCGCCACCGATGCGGACGAACACGTCCTGCATGGTGATCGGGTCGCTGGAGTGGTCCGCGGAGGCGCCCTGCGGCCCGATCTCGACGAGGGTGGGAGAGTTGACGGTCCCCGCGTCCACCAGGAACCCGGCGAGCCGCACTCCGTCGACGTCCGCCACCTTCAGCGCCGTGACACCGCCGTCCGGGACGAGGGTGGCGTAGCCGAGACCGAGGACGACGGTGCCCGCGCGCTTCACCTCCACGGGCGCGTCCAGGTGGTAGATGCCGGGTGTGAGAAGCAGATTGAGCCCCTGATCGAGGGCGGCGTTGAGGGTGCTCGCGTCGGCGCCGGGCTGGGCGACGTAGAACTGACTCAAGGGGAGCGAGGTGCCGCGTGGTGTCCCGCTGCCCCAGGTCGTGCCGCGCGCGTTGGTCCGCTTCTCCGGCAGGAACACCTTGTAGTCCGCGCCGTCCAGGTACAGGAAGGGCTTCTCGCGGGAGACGGGGGTGGTGTCGAGGGTGGTGTACGGCGGGTCGGGAAAGCTCTGCGCGGGTGCGCCCTCGACGCCGGAGAACACCATGTTCCAGACGGCGTTCTGCCATCCGCCCACCGAGGAGTCGCGGGTGTACCACTGCTGCTGCGAGTACGGGCCTACGGTGCCGTCGATGCGGCTGTCGGCGATGTAGCCACCGCTGGCCCAGCCGTAGCCGTCCGGGGAGAGGTTGAGGCCGCCGCGCACGTGCATGCGCCGGAAGGGGGCGGCCTGGGCGACCGCCCACCGGTTCGTCCCGTTGACCGGCACCAGCGCGAGGTTCTCGGCGCTGCGCCAGAAGTTCTGCGTGGCGTTGCCGTCGAACCACCCGGCGTCGACGGTGACATCGCCGTTGATGACGGTGTCATCCGGGGACAACCCGAGGCCTGATATCGAGGTGTAGAAGCCGAGTTGCGCGTTGAGCCCGTTGTAGGTGCCCGGCTTGAACAGCAATTGGTAGCGCCCGGCGCCGAACTGGGCGGACTCCTGCTGCTTGAAGATCTCGTCGAGCTTGGCCTGGATGCCGGGCGTGGACGGGTCGAACACGATCACATTGGGCCCGAGGTCACCGCCTGCGGCGAGGCGCTTGCGGCGTGCGGGCGAGGGGGCGGGCGCGGCCGGCGCCGACGTGGCCCCGAGCACGGGCAGCGCGGCGCCGACGGCGGCGGCCGCTCCGAGTACTCTGCGGCGCGACAAGGACAGGGGGAAGCGAGTCACAGCGGCTCTCCTGGTTCAGGAAATGAACGAGTGGGGGGTGTGGGAGCGCTCTCTTGGCGACGCATGTTTCAGGGTTGTGAATGCGGCGTCAAGGGGTGCCGCGGAACTTAGTTCATGAAGTGACGGAAGGGGGTGGCCACGAACTGCGGACGCCGGCCGACGGGTTGACTGCTGGGGCGCACGTCATGGCCTCGCCCTGGTGGGCGCACCCGGGCATGATGGGCGAGCCGTACGCCCAAGACATCAAGAAACAGGGCGAGTGAGCCGAGGATGGAGCGCACCCCATGAAGGAGTGGGAGGACGACGAGTACTGCCTCTTCATCAACGGAGGCGAGGGGTCGGACCTCTGGGCGCTGCTGGCCGACTTCTCGGAGACCGAGGACGAGGAGGAGTGGCGTACGCACATTCCGCGCTTCACATGTCTGATCCGGTGCTGGCAGCGCCTCGGCTTCATCAAGGTGTTCCAGTCGGACGAATGGCCCGCGCACCTCACCAGTGAAGAGGTGACCGGACAGGCCCTCGACGACCTCTTGGCGGACCCGGCCAGCTGGGAGTACGAGGATCCGGTCCGCTGGACCTGCGTCGGATCCGGCGATCGGGACATCCACGAGCTGGAGGAAGGCATGTGCGCCAATCAACGCCATGGCCTCCGGGGCAAGAGTCCCCAGGAAACGAAATGATCCAGGTGGAAACGCTGGGCAGGATCGCTTCGGGCGATGAACAAGGGCGTTACGTATACATCCAGGAACTCCCGGACGACCCTCCGAGCTACTTGGTGCTGACTGCCGCCGACCCAGACTTGAAGGTGGCCGGGGGCGACGAGTGGGTGGAGGACTTCGCCTCGTTGCAGCAGTTCTTCGACGAGGGCAGGTGGGTCGTCGAATGGACCTTGTGAGGGGGCACAGTGCGACGCCTTCGAGCGCACTCGCACCCTACGTTCGCCTGGCTGAACTCTTCGTCTCCAGACGGATCAACGCGCCGCAGTTCGATTCGCGGTTCTGGGAGCTGTTCAGCAGCTTGCAGGAAATCTCGGACACGGACTTCGCCGTACTCAACGAACTGTTCTACGTCGTCGAGGACTTCGTGCCGGATGTCGATGCGCGGGATCCCGGCGATGTGACCGAACCGGAGCTCCTTGCCGCGGCGAGGGCGTTCCTCGACGCCTGCCGTGACAACTGACCTTCGCGGCCCGGCGCGTGTCTCCGGCCGGGCCGCTTCCGCTGGTGGTGCTCGACTGGGCTGCCTAGCCCCGATACGTCTCCAGCAACCTCAACCACACCTCGCTGATCGTCGGATACGCCGGTACCGCATGCCACAGTCGGTCGATGGGGACCTCGCCCGCGATCGCGATCGTCGCCGAGTGGATGAGTTCGCCGACGCCCGGGCCGACGAAGGTGACGCCCAGGAGGATCTCCCGGTCGAGGTCGACGATCATGCGGGCGCGGCCCGTGTAGCCGTCGGCGTAGAGGCCGGTGCCGGCGACGTTCGCCATGTCGTAGTCGACCGCGCGGACGCGGTGGCCAGCAACCTGGGCCTCGGCGAGGGTGAGTCCCGCGCTCGCGGCCTCGGGGTCGGTGAAGACGACCTGCGGGACCGCGTCGTGGTCGGCCGTCGCGGCGTGGGCGCCCCAGCGGTCGGTCTCCAGGAGCGGGACGCCCTGCGCGCGGGCCGTGATCGCGGCGCCCGCGATGCGCGCCTGGTACTTGCCCTGGTGGGTGAGGAGCGCGCGGTGGTTGGCGTCGCCGACCGCGTAGAGCCAGGTGGAGTCCGTGACACGGAGGGAGTCGTCGACGTCGAGCCAGGAGCCGGGCTTCAGGCCCACCGTCTCCAGGCCGATGTCCTCCGTGCGCGGCGCGCGGCCGGTCGCGAAGAGGATCTCGTCGGCTTCGAGGGTCGTGCCGTCGTCGAGGGTCGCCACCACCGAGCCGGAGGCGGAGCGTTCCACCGATTTCACCGAGACACCCGTGCGCAGGTCCGCGCCCGCCTCGCGCAGCGCGTCCGCCACCAGCTCGCCCGCGAACGGTTCCATCCGCTCCAGCAGGCCGCCGCCGCGTACGAGCACGGTGACCTGCGAGCCCAGCGCCTGCCAGGCCGTGGCCATCTCCGTGGCGACCACGCCGCCGCCGACGACGATGAGGCGGCCGGGAACGTGGTCCGCGCTCGTCGCCTCCCGGCTGGTCCATGGTTTGACCGCGTCCAGGCCCGGGAGCGGCGGCAGGGCCGCGCGCGTGCCCGTGCAGACGGCGACCGCGTGGCGTGCCGTGAGGGTGGTCACCGTGCCGTCCTCGGCGGTGACCGTGACGCGGCGCGGTCCGTCGAGGCGGCCGTGGCCGCGGTACAGGTCGATGCCGATGGACTCCAGCCAGCCGACCTGGCCGTCGTCCTTCCAGTGCGAGGTGTAGTCGTCGCGGTGCGCGAGGACCGCCTGGGCGTCGAGCGGGCCCTGGACCGCCTGGCGCAGGCCGGGCACCCGGCGGGCGTCGGCGCGGGCGATCACCGGGCGGAGCAGCGCCTTGCTGGGCATGCACGCCCAGTAAGAGCACTCGCCTCCGACGAGCTCGCTCTCCACGATGGCGGCGCTCAGTCCCCCGGCCCGCGCGCGGTCGGCGACGTTCTCGCCGACGGGTCCCGCTCCGAGCACCACGACGTCGTACGTGTTGGCTTCCGTCATGCGCCCCAGTCTCTCAGTGTGGTCGGATGTGTGCGTGCCGAGCACATGGGTACGAGCGCGGAATACGTCCGACATCCGGACGGTTGTGCACAGCGGCTTTGCCCCCTACGGCTTCGCCCCGAACCCCGGAAGCAGGAAGAGGGAAAAACACCATGAGCAGCACCACCACGGAGCTGACCAAGGAGAACTTCGATCAGACGGTTACGGAGAACGAGTTCGTACTGATCGACTTCTGGGCTGACTGGTGCGGGCCTTGCAAGCAGTTCGCCCCGGTCTACGAGCAGGCCGCAGAGGCCAACCCGGACCTGGTGTTCGGCAAGGTCGACACCGAGGCCCAGCCGGAGCTGGCCGCCGCTTTCGGGATCCAGTCGATCCCGACCCTCATGATCGTGCGTGACCAGGTGGCTGTGTTCGCGCAGCCCGGCGCGCTGCCCAAGGAGGCGCTCGAGGACGTCATCGGCCAGGCCCGCAAGCTGGACATGGACGAGGTCCGCGCGTCGGTCGCCGAGCAGCAGGCGAAGGCCGAGCAGGAGGGCCAAGGGCAGGGGCCGGGCCAGGAGGGCTGAGCCTCCCCCCCCCGTCACTCGAATGCACGCGAGGCGGTCGCCCTCTGATGAGGGCGACCGCCTCGTGGCATTCCGGCCCCGGTCCTGAGACTCGCCCCGGTCCTGAGGCGCGCCTCAGGCCGAGTCGCGCGCCACCACCGTCACCGCAAGCGCCTCCCGCCGCGCCGGCTCCCCGTCCCGGTCCGGGTCCCTGACCAGGCGGTCGACCAGTTCCGCCAGCTCCCGCCCCGACGGCAGGTCGAGCCGCACCGTGCTCAGCCGGGGACGCAGCAGCCGTCCGAGCATCAGGTCGTCGGCGCCCATCACGGCCACGTCGCCGGGGATGTCGACGCCCGCGTCCTGGAGCGCGCGCATCAGCAGCATGGCGTACTCGTCGTTGTACGCGAATACGGAGCCGAGCCCCAACTCCCCCACCTGTGCGGCGACTTGGGCCGCATCCTGCTCGTCGTAGGCGAGCGGCAGCGGCACCGCTTCCGCGCCCGCCCGGCGCACGCCCTCCAGGCGCGGCACCGAGAAGACGTCGAGTCCCGGCTCCTTCGGCATGACCACGCCGATGCGCCGATGGCCGCGGGCCAGGAGGTGTGCGGCGGCGGCACGGCCGACCTGCCGGTGGTCCGTGAGCAGGGCGTGCGCGCCCTCGACCGGCTCCGGGCCGAGCGTGATGACGGCGCGGGCGCCGGAACGGCGGAGCACGGCGATGCCGTCGGCACCCAGGCCTACCGGGCCAAGGACGGCGACCGGGCGCAGCTCGGCCCAGGCGCGGGCGGCGGCGTCGCCGTCCAGGCCCACGCTGCCGTACTGCACGACGGTGTAGTCGAGGCGGCTCAGCGCCCACTGGAGTTCATTGAGGAAGGCGCTGTACAGGGGCCCGATCGGCACGTCGGGGGTCGGCACGAGGACGATCCGGGTGTGTCCCGCGCGCAGGCTGCGGGCGGCGGCGTGCGGGACGTAGCCGAGTTCCTTGGCGGCCTCGTGGACGCGCCGCCGGGTCGGCTCGCTGATGCGGACCGCGCTCGTGTTGTTGAGGACGTAGCTGACGGTGGCGCGCGAGACCCCGGCGAGACGCGCGACGTCGGCGCTCGTGGGCAGGGCGCCGGACTCGGGCCGGGTCGGCACGGACGGCTGGGCGGACTGCTGCTTCGGTATCTGCACCATGACGTACGGCATCCTTGCAGACGGCGTCGGCCGGATGCGCCTACCCCCGTGCCAGGGTCTTCCACAGCTTGGGGTCCTCGAAGTTCAGCGCCCACAGGACCGTGTCGCGTACGCCGTATTTGCGCAGGACGGGGAGGTGTGCGGCGGTGCCGGCGGCGTCCTGGTACCAGACCGTGCGGCGGGTGGCCTTCTTGCCCTTGCCCTCGGTGTACGTGAAGTGGGGGGTGCGGGACTCGGGGTCGAGGGCGTAGCGCGCGCCGACCTTGCGGCGCAGTTCCTCGGCGGACTTGGACGTGACGTGCCGCGCGCGCTCCTTCTTTCCGTCGCCGCGGGCGCCGCCCACCTTCCAGTTCCAGCCGTACGCGGGCAGGCCCATCTCCAGTTTGGCGCGCGGGACTTGGGCAGTCGCGCGGGAGAGGATCTCGTCGTACCACTGGGGTGAGGCCAGCGGTCCCGGCCTGCCCTCCGCGGAGTGCAGGTTGTACGCCATGATGCGCATGCGGTCGGCGGCGGCCCCCAGCTTCTTGTAGTCCCAGATGCGGCCCGTCGAACGGGTCTTGGGCATCACGGTCAGGAAGCACTTCTTGCCGGAGGCGTGCAGGCGTGCGCACAGCTCGGTGGCGAAGGCGGTGTAACCGGCGCGCACCGCGCGGTACTTGTCGTCGGGGGCGGTGGCGATCGTCTCGTAGTCGATGTCGAGTCCGTCGTAGGCGCGGCTGCGGGCGACGTCGAGCAGGGCGTCGATGTGGCGGGTGCGGGACTTCGGGTCGTTGAGGACCTTGGCCAGGGCACCCGGCTTCATCGTTTCCATGACGGTGGGGACGACCTGGATGCCGCGGGCGTGCAGTCCGTTGATGATGCGGCGCTCGCCCGCGCCGGTGTGGCCTGCGACCCGGTCCGCGGATTTCGTCTGGTACCAGAAGGGGCTGATGGTCCGGATCTGTGCGGCGTGGTCGAGGGCGTTCTGGTAGGCGGCCTCCTGGTCCCAGTACGGGAGCCACGCGGAGACGGTGCGCGGGGGTGCGGCCTCGGAGGCGGCGGGGCCCGCGGGCGCCGCGGCGGTGAGGGCGAGGGTCCCGGTGAGGACGCAGAGGGCGGTGCGGTGACGTCGGTTCATGGGGCGAGCCTGCGGCCCATCCGGCGTACCCGCCGCAGGGATTGGGCCGGTCGGCGTCTAACGTGACCCGCGTGACTGCCTATACGGATGACCAAGCGTACGAGCACCCCGGCCGCGGCGGCGCGACGGCCACGGTGGAGGCCGAGCCGACACGGGTCGGCAGGGTGCGCACCGAGTACGCGCCCGCGCACGACGGCGACCCGGATCCCGGCGAGATCGTGTGGACCTGGGTGCCGTACGAGGAGAACGACGGGCGCGGCAAGGACCGCCCGGTGCTCGTGGTCGCCCGGGAGGCGGGCGGCACGCTGCTGGCGGTGCAGCTGTCCAGCAAGCGGCACGACGGCGACCGCGAGTGGGTGGCGCTCGGTTCGGGGCCCTGGGACCGGGACGGCCGGGATTCGTGGGTGGACCTGGACCGGGTGCTGCGCGTGCACGAGAAGGGGATGCGCCGCGAGGCCTGTGCGCTCGACCGCGGCCGGTTCAACACGGTGGTGCTTCGGCTGCGGGAGCGCTACGGCTGGCGCTGATCCGCCCGGTCGAAGGCGCGCTCGAACGCGGAGCGGGTGGGCGCGCCCTTCGCACGGTCGAGGACGGCGCACACCACCTGCTCGAAGTGGTGTGCGAAACGCCCTTCGAGCAAGGTGCGGAAGGCCTCGGCGACCTGTCCCGGATCATTGCGGAACACCCCGCAGCCCCAGGCTCCGAGGACGAGCCTGCGGTATCCCTCGGCCGCGGCGACCTCCAGCACGCGCTCGGCGCGCGAGGCGAGGGCAGCGGGTATCCCGGGCACCCGCTCCGGGGTGCGCTGCGCGATCACTCCCGCGTTCGGCGCGGCCGACGTCAGGAATCCCGCCTCGAACGGTGTGTCGAGCAGCCGGCCCTGGTCGTCACGGAACACCGGGACGGCCGGCGCGTGGATGACACGGTCGGTGTAGAAGGCGTCGCGGTGCTCGCGGTGGTGGGCGTAGAACTCGGGCACCCCGGTCAGGCACGCGTACAGCGCGGAGCAGCGGCAGAGGGCCTCTTCCTGGGCCTGCGCCCCGTTCAGGTAGCCGCCGCCCGGGTTGCGGGCCGAGGCGAAGTTCAGGACGGCGACCGGCCGCGGTCGCTCCCCCGTCATGCGGCGCGCCACCTCCAGGCTGCTCTCGCCCGTGACCTCGATGTCCCTCCGGTCCACCGGCGAGATCGGCGGCACGGGCACCGGGTCGGGCCCGTACATCCTGGTGCCCGCCCGCGCCCGTGCCACCGCGGCGCCGATCGTCACCACGCGGCCCCCGTCGCCCGCGTACTCCCCCGAGTCGACGATCCGCTCCGTGCTCCGCGCGAGCTCGCGCAATCGCGCGCTCACGCCGCGTCCCCCGCCGTCTCCCCCGTCGTGTTCATGAATCCATCGTGTACGCACAGTGACCGAGCGGGCAACAGGTTTTTGTCCTCTTCGACGAAGTCGCGCGGATGTCCAGAGGCACTCTTGTGCGAGCCGCCCGAACCGTCTTGGGTGGAGGGTCTGCGTCGCCCGGAAGGGGCTGTTTGTCGGCGCCCGGCCGAATCGACGGGATGGCCCCCACCGGGGACCATGGAGACGTGCGAACCAGGAGGAATCCCCCCATGAGCGAGGGAGACTGTACGGCGCTCGGTGACCTGGTCACCGAGGCCGAGGCGGAGGCCCTGGTACGGGGCATCTGCTTCAAGACCGGACCACCCCGCAAGGTCGGGGTCGAGCTGGAATGGATCGTCCACGAGCCGCGCCCGCTGCCGAAGCCGTGGCTCCCCTTACCGCCAGAACGACTGGATGCGGCATACGTCGCACTGCGCGCCCTGCCCCTGCGCTCGGCGCTCACCGTGGAACCCGGCGGGCAGCTGGAACTCAGTTCGCTCCCCGCCGCCACCCTCACCGAATGCGTCTCGGCCATGCGGGCCGATCTGGCCGCCGTCCGCTCCGCGCTCCGCGGCCACGGACTCGTCCTCTCCGGGCACGGCACCGACCCCTGGCTGCCGCCGCGACGTGTTCTCCATCAGCCCCGTTACGACGCCCTGGAGGCCTCGCTCGACCGGGCCGGGCGCGCCGGGCGCTCCATGATGTGCTCGTCCGCGTCCGTGCAGGTGTGCCTGGACGCGGGGCACGAGGAGCCGGGACCGCAGGGGCTCGGCCGGCGCTGGCGGCTCGCGCATCTGCTGGGCGCGGTCCTGGTGGCCGCGTTCGCCAACTCACCGATGCTGTCCGGGCGCCCGACCGGCTGGCGCTCCACGCGGCAGCTGCTGTGGGAGCGGATCGACGTGGGCCGCTCGGGCGGCGTGCCCCTCGACTTCGACCCGCGCGAGGCGTGGGCGCGGCACGTGCTCGACGCGCCCGTGATGTGCATACGCGCCGACGACGGCCCCTGGCAGGTTCCGGACGGGCTGTCCTTCCGCGAGTGGGCGCGCACCGGCGCGCCGCGCCCGCCGACCCGATCGGACCTCGACTACCACCTGACCACCCTCTTCCCGCCCGTGCGCCCGCGCGGGCACCTCGAACTGCGCATGATCGACGCGCAGCCGGGCGACGACGGGTGGCTGGTGCCGCTCGCCGTGACGACCGCCCTGTTCGACGACGCGCAGGCCGCCGAGACCGCGTACCGCGCGGTCAAGCCGCTTGCGGAGCGGGCGGGTCCGCTGCCGGCTCCGCACAATCCGCTGTGGCGCGACGCGGCCCGGCTCGGCCTCGCCGATCCCGAGCTGCGCGAGGCCGCCACGGCCTGTTTCACGACGGCGCTGGAGGCGCTGCCGCGACTCGGCGCGGATGCCGACGTGCGGCAGGCGGTCGCCGACTTCACCCACCGCTATGTCATGCGCGGCCGCTGTCCCGCCGACGACGTGCTCGATCAGCTCACGCGAGAACCCGCCCAGGGGAGGACCGTCCGATCATGACCGCCGAGGAGAACGTCACCACGGACCCGGAGGCGCTCCGTGGCCGCGCCGCAAAGGCCCTGGAGGCCGCGCGGCGCCGCACGACGCTGCTGACGAGCTGCGTCGACGAGGGCGAACTCACCGCCCAGCACTCGCCGTTGATGTCGCCGCTCGTCTGGGATCTCGCGCACATCGGGAACCAGGAGGAGCAGTGGCTGCTGCGCGCGGTCGCCGGCCAGGAGGCGATCCGCCCCGAGATCGACCCGCTGTACGACGCCTTCGAGCACCCGCGCTCGGAGCGCCCGAGCCTGCCGCTGCTCGCGCCCGGGGAGGCCCGCGGCTATGCGGCGGACGTCCGCGGCCGGGCCTTCGACGTGCTGGAGAAGGCCTCGTTCGAGGCGGAGGGGACGGAGCGCCTGACCCGCTCGGGCTTCGCCTTCGGGATGATCGCCCAGCACGAGCAGCAGCACGACGAGACGATGCTGATCACTCACCAGCTCAGGAAGGGCGGCGCGGCCCTCACGGCGCCCGATCCCGAACCCCTGGCGCGGCCGTACGACGGTCCCGCCGAGGTGCTCGTCCCCGGCGGCCCGTTCACGATGGGCACGACGGCGGAGCCGTGGGCCCTGGACAACGAGCGGCCCGCGCACACCCGCCTTGTGCCGCCGTTCCACATCGACACGACGCCGGTGACGAACGCCGCGTACCTGGAGTTCGTCGAGGAGGGCGGCTACCGCCAGGAACGCTGGTGGGCTCCGGACGGCTGGGCGATGGTGCGCGAACACGGCCTTGAGGCGCCGCTGTTCTGGCGTCGCGAGGGCGGGCAGTGGCTGCGCAGGCGGTTCGGGGTGACCGAGCCCGTACCGCCGGACGAGCCGGTGCTGCATGTGAGCTGGTACGAGGCCGACGCCTACGCGCGGTGGGCGGGGCGGCGCCTGCCGAGCGAGGAGGAGTGGGAGAAGGCGGCGCGCCACGACCCTGCCACCGGGCGGTCGATGCGCTACCCCTGGGGCGACGCGGACCCGACGCCGGACCGCGCGAACCTGGGCCAGCGGCATCTGCGACCGGCTCCGGCGGGCAGCTACCCGCTGGGCGAATCCCCTTTGGGCGTACGGCAGTTGATGGGCGACGTATGGGAGTGGACGTCCAGCGACTTCCTGCCCTATCCGGGGTTCGTGGCGTATCCGTACCGCGAGTACTCGGAGGTGTTCTTCGGGGGCGACTACAAGGTGTTGCGCGGTGGTGCGTTCGCCGTGGACGCGGTGGCCTGCCGGGGCACGTTCCGCAACTGGGACCATCCGATCCGGCGGCAGATCTTCTCCGGGTTCCGCACGGCCCGTGACGCCGAACCCCTGGAGCGTGCCTGATGTGCCGTCACCTGGCCTATCTGGGGCCGCCCGTACCGCTCGGCGAGGTCGTCGACCGGCCGCCGCACAGCCTGTTCCGGCAGTCCTGGGCGCCGCGCAGACAACAGCACGGCACGGTCAACGCGGATGGTTTCGGGGTGGGTTGGTACGCGGACGACGATCCGGTGCCCGCGCGCTACCGCCGCGCGGGACCCATCTGGGGCGACGCGGCCTACCAGGACCTGGCGCGCGTGGTCCGTTCCGGGGCGCTGCTCGCGGCGGTCCGCGACGCGACACTCGCCGGGGCGGACGGGGAGGCGGCAGCGGCCCCGTACGCGACGGGCCCCTGGCTGTTCAGCCACAACGGCGCGGTGCCGGGGTGGCCGCAGTCCCTGACCTCCCTGACGCCCACGCTGCCGCCGACGGACCTGCTCTCCCTGGAGGCCCGCTGCGACGCGGCATTCCTGTGGGCGCTGGTCCTGCACCGGCTGCGCTCGGGCGACGAGGAGGCTCAGGCGCTCGCCGACACCACCCTGGAGATCGCCGAGGCGGCGCCCACCGCCCGCCTCAACTTCCTGCTCACCAACGGCGAGACGATCACGGCCACGGCCTGGGGCGACACCCTGTGGTACCGCACCGAGCCGGGCCGCTCCGTCGTCGTCGCGTCCGAACCGTACGACGACGATCCGCACTGGATCGAGGTCCCCGACCGCACGCTGCTCGCGGCGAGCCGTACCGACGTCCTGTTGACCCCGCTCAAGGAGCCCTCCGCGTGAGCCCGTTCCGCATGACCCGCACCCTGCCCGAGGACGCCACCGACGCGGCACTCCGGTCCGACGTCCTGCACGGCCTGACACACGACCCCAAAACCCTGCCGCCGAAATGGTTCTACGACGCGCGCGGCAGCGAACTCTTCGACGAGATCACCCGGTTGCCCGAGTACTACCCGACCCGCGCCGAGCGGGAGATCCTCATCGCGCGCGCCCACGAGATCGCCGGGGCGACCGGTGCGCGCACCCTCGTCGAGCTGGGCTCCGGCTCGTCCGACAAGACGCGCCACCTCCTCGACGCGCTGACCGACCTGACGACGTACGTGCCCGTGGACGTGAGCGAGAGCGCGCTGCGCGGCGCGGCGGACACGCTGCTCGCCGAGCGGCCCGCGCTCGACATCCACGCCATGGTCACGGACTTCACCATCGCGTTCGACCTGCCGGAGACACCCGGGCCGCGCCTGGTCGCCTTCCTCGGCGGCACGATCGGCAATCTGCTGCCGGACGAGCGGGCCGCCTTCCTGACGGCGGTGCGGGGCCTGCTGTCGCCCGGCGACTTCTTCCTGCTCGGCACGGACCTGGTGAAGGACGAGGCGACGCTGGTCGCGGCGTACGACGACGCGGCGGGTGTCACGGCCGCGTTCAACAAGAACGTGCTGACCGTGATGGACCGCGAGCTGGGCGCCGACTTCCACCCCGACGCGTTCGAGCACGTCGCCCTGTGGAACGCCGAGTGCGAGTGGATCGAGATGCGGCTGCGCGCCACCACCGCGCAGACCGTCAAGATCCCGGCCCTCGACCTCGAGGTCGACTTCGCGGCGGGCGAGGAGGTGCGCACGGAGGTCTCGGCGAAGTTCCGCCAGGAGGTCGTGAAGGCGGAACTGCATGATGTGGGCCTTGAGTTGGCGCACTGGTGGACGGACACCGAGGGCCGGTTCGCGCTGTCGCTCAGCAGGGCGTCGGCGGGACTGCCCTAGGCGGAGGCCGAGGCGGCGGCCGGGCGGTCGGCGGTGACCAGCCAGCAGGTGCTGCGCAGCCGGACCGTGCCGGCCGCCGTCTCGTGTCCGCGCAGGTGGTCGGTCAGGGCGCGGCGGGCGCGCTCCCGGGCGTCCGCTTCGGCCTGCTCCATCAGGTGGCGGCCTGGCCCCGTCCCCAGCAGGAAGTCCGCCGCGTCCTTGGCCCCGCTCCCCCACGTTCCGTATGCCTGCGTCCGCTGGACGGTGACGCCGGTGAACCCGGCCGCGGCGAGGACTTCGCGGATGCGGTCCGGCGAGGCCAGGGAGAACATGCCGGGGAGTCCCGGCCGCCCGAAATCGCCGACCGGCAGGAACTCGCGCAGGGACGCCATCGCCGCGACCCAGTCGTTGAGCGCGGCGTCGGCCGGGCAGACGAAGGCCAGGCGGCCGCCGGGGCGCAGGGCCCGCCCGACGTTGGCGAAGGCCGCTACGGGGTCGGCGTAGAACATCACCCCGTAGCGGCTGATCGCGGCGTCGAAGGCGGCCGCCTCGAAGGGGTGCGCCTGTGCGTCGCCCTGCGTGAAGGAGGCGTTGGCGACGCCCTCCCGTTCGGCGCGGGCCCGAGCCTCGGCCAGCATGGGTTCCGACAGGTCGAGCCCCAGCGCGTGGCCCCGGGGTGCCCGGAGCGCGGCGAGCCGGGTGGTCTGCCCGGAGCCGCAGCCGAGGTCGAGGATCCGGTCGGCTCCGGTGATGGCCGCGGCGTCCAGGAGCGGCTCGTTGAAGCCCTCGTTGACGGCGTTCCAGCGGTCCTGGTAGCGGGCCCAGTGGACGCCTTCGGGGCCGTTCCACGCCTGCGCCTGCTCGGTGTTGACGATGTCCTGCACGAGTCCCCCTGGGGTGCGGAGCGGAGTATGGGCGCTTGCCCAAACAGTATGGGCGTGTGCCCAAACTGGCAATCCCCGGCTACGATCCGAGGTGTTGTGCCCTGGCGGGCAGCGAGGACGGAACGGAAGAGGGGCCCATGTCACCGCGCGGAGTGGCGACGCCGGACGTGCGCGAGCGGCTGTTCGCGGCCGCCGAGCGCGTCGTGCAGAGAGACGGCCCCGGCGCGCTCACCAGCCGGTCCGTCACCACGGAGGCCGGCTGCGCCAAGGGGCTGCTGCACACACACTTCACGGGGCTCGACGAGTTCGTGGCCGAGCTCTGCCTCGACCGGTTCGCGCGGACCGCGGCGAAGGCGCGGGCGCTGGCGGGGCTCGCGGGGCAGAGCACGGTGGCGGGCAACGTCGAGGCGGTCGCCCTCGCGCTGTTCGACTCCGGCGGCCCCGCGATCTCGGGCCTCGCCATGACCCGCCCCGCCGCCGCGCTGCGCGTGCGCGAGGCCCTGGAGGGCGGGGCGCCCGGCTTCACGGCGATCCAGGAGGCCATCACCGCGTACCTGAAGGCCGAGCGAGGTCTGGGCCGGGTGCCACGGACCCTGGACGCGGACACGGTGGCCCTGGCCGTCGTCGGCACCGCGCACCACCTGCTGATGACCGGCTGGCCGGGCGCTCCCGACCCGCGACCCGCCATGAAGCGCCTGGTCGCGTCGTTGGTGGAAAGCGCCTAGCTCCGCTCGTCGAGTCGGCGGGTGATCTCGCGGGAGGCCCGCTTCGCCTCGGTCGAGGGGTCGCCGCCCGCGAGGACCTTGGACATGTACTCCTTGATGGGATTGGAGCCGGACTCCACGTTCGGCCACAGCGGGGAGCCGGGCGTCGCCTTGCCGTGGGCGGCGCCGACGGCCATCGCGGCCACGCCCGGCTCGCCCGCGACCGCGCCCGCGAGGGTGGTCTTGTTCGGGACGTAGTTCATGGTGCGGGCCAGGTCGGTGTTCCACTTCTCGCCGGCCAGCGCCTTCACGACCTCGACGGCGCCGTCGCGGTCGTCGGTGTTCGCCGGCACGACCAGGTCGGAGCCGCCGGTGAACACCGTGCCCGGCCTGCGTGAGGTCTTGCCGGGGATCGGGAAGTAGCCCAGCTTGCCCTTCAGCTCCGGGTTCTTCTGGAGGATGCGCTGGCTGGCGCCCGGCACCGAGATGATCTGCGCGATGTCGCCGCGGGCGAACTCCTCGGCCTGCGGCGGGTGTTCCTCGTCGGCGTCCCTGGGCCCGCCGCCGAGCGCCTGGAGTTGGCGGTAGAAGGCCATGCCGCGCAGCGCGGCGGGCGTGTCCAGGGTCCCGGACCAGACGCCGGAGGTCTGCTTGGCGAGGTGGCCGCCCTCGTCCCAGATGAAGCCGGAGAGCGTGTACCAGTCCTGCCCCGCGAGGTAGATGCCCTGGGTGCCGCCGGAGTTCAGGGTCCGTGTCGCGTCGAGCCAGTCGGCGCGCGTGGTGGGCGGCCTGTCGATGCCCGCCTGCCGGAAGAGGTCCTTGTTGTAGATGACGACGCGGTTCGCCGCGTACCAGGGGATGCCGTACTGGCGGGAGGAGTCGACGCCGGGCTCGGCGAGGCCGGGCAGCCAGTCGTGCATGCCGAGGTCGCGCGCGGACTCCAGGGAGAGGTCGAGCAGGCCGTCCTGCTCGACGTAGCCCGGTACCTGGGTGTTGCCCACCTCGATGACGTCCGGTGCGCCGGACTCGCCGCCGCGCCGCTCGTCGAGCGCCTTGGTGACCTTGGCGCCGATGCCGGTCCAGTCCTGGATGCGGATGTCGAGGGTGAGGCCGTCGTGCCGGGCCTCGAAGTCCTCCGTGAACCGCTTGAGGAAGTCCTCGGATGCGCTGCCCCGCATCAGCCAGACAGTGACCGGCCCCTTCTCCTCCCCCGTGCCCGGCAGGGCTCCGCACGCGGTGAGCAGCGTGCCGGTGGCGAGGAGGGAAGCGAAAGTCAGGGCAAGGCGGCGGGAGTTCACGTCGGTCACTTTCTGCCTGCGGACAGGGAAGGTCGGCCCGACGTGGGGGATGAGCGCGCGGCTCTTACGGGCGTTCAGGGAGTTTGGTATAGACCAACGGAAGGGTCAAGGGGGATGCCATACGGATGGCGGGTCACGCCCCGCTGGGGCACGGTGGAACCATGTCGAACCACACGTATCGCGTCACCGAGATCGTCGGCACCTCCCACGAAGGCGTGGACGAGGCGGTCCGCAATGGGATCGCGCGCGCCTCGCAGACCGTTCGCAACCTCGACTGGTTCGAGGTCACGCAGGTCAGGGGGCAGATCGTCGAAGGACAGGTCGAGCACTGGCAGGTGGGCCTGAAGCTCGGCTTCCGCCTGGAGGACGACGACACCTGAGCCTCCACCGCCTCGGCTCCGCCCCTCGCGCTCCTGGGCATCCTTCAGTGGTGGACAGCCTGCACGGAAGACCTCCCGCCCCGGGAATCCCTGCGGCGCCACGGCGTTGAACCAAGGTGTGAGCACCGTGATCGAATCGACCCGCTTCTCCGTCCTCGACCGTTCCCGCACCCGCGCGGACCACTCCGACCAGGACGCGCTGCGCGACACCGTCGCCCTGGCCCAGGACCTGGAGCGGCTCGGATACCACCGCCTGTGGGTGTCCGAGCACCACGGTGTGCCGGGTGTCGCCGGTTCCGCGCCGACCGTGCTCGCGGCGGCCGTCGCCGCGGCGACCCGCACCATCCGCGTCGGCACCGGCGGCGTGATGCTGCCCAACCACCAGCCGCTGGTCGTGGCCGAGCAGTTCGGGGTCCTGGAGTCGCTCTTCCCGGGCCGCATCGACATGGGGCTCGGACGTTCCGTCGGGTTCACGGGCGGGGTGCGCAAAGCGCTCGGCCGGAACAAGGACGACGCCGACGACTTCGCGGCGCAGCTCGACGAACTCCTGGCGTTCTTCACCGGCACCTCGGCCACGGGCGTGCACGCCCGCCCCTCCGAGGGCCTGGCCGTGCCGCCGTTCGTGCTCGCGATGGGCTCGGGTGCCACGATCGCCGCCCGCGCCGGTCTGCCGATGGTGATCGGCGATCTCCGCTCCCGCGAGAAGATGCTGCGCGGCATCGACCGCTACCGCACCGAGTTCCGCCCCTCCCCCTGGGCCGCCGAGCCGTACGTCGTGATCTCGGGGACGGTCGCCGTGGCGGGCAGTGAGCCGGAGGCGCGCCGCATCCTCGCCCCCGAGGCCTGGTCGATGGCGCACTCGCGCACGCACGGCACGTTCCCGCCGCTGCCGCCCGTCGAACGCATCGGGGGTTTCGAGATGACCGACAAGGAGCGGGAGCTGTACGAGTCCGGGCTGCGCGGCCACATCTCGGGCACGGAGCAGCAGGTCACCGACGAGCTGGAGACGGTGATCAAGGAGAGCGGGGCGCAGGAGGTACTGGTGACGACCAGCACGTACGACCGCGAGGCGCTGCTGGAGTCGTTCCGCCGGCTGGCCAGGATCGCGCGCCTGACGCCCCGCTAGCCCCTCCCCTATTCCAGCCCGAGACCGCGCAGCAGCATCGGCAGCGACGCGTGCAGTTCGCGCTGCCAGTACGGCCAGGTGTGGGTGCCGGGGCCGTAGAAGTTGGTGGTGAGGTGTTTGGCGCCCACCTTCCTCAACTGGGCGGCCAGCGCGTGGTTCTGGCGGTTGAAGTCGGCCTCCAGGGCATTGGTGGCGCCGGGCGGGTCGAGGGGGCCCGCGGTGCCGTCGCCGCACGAGAGGTACACCGGGACCGACTTGAGGCGCTTGGCCAGGTGGTACGGGTCGTGGGCGGCCCAGATGTCGCGCTGGGCGACGGGGTCGCCCCACACGCGCAGAGGGTCGTTGCCCTGGCCCGCGAAGAAGCCCATGATCCGGCTCGTGGACTCGTCGTTCAGGAGCGGGTGCGCGGAGCCGGAGTAGGCCGCGGCGGCCTTGAACATGCCCGGGTGCCGGGCCGCGTACAGGAGCGCGCCCTGTCCGCCCATCGACAGGCCCGCGACGACGCGGCGGGAGCCCGCGCCCCAGTCGCTCTCCAACAGGCGGCGCAGGTCACGGGTGTGGAAGGTGTCCCAGGCCGGGTCGCCGCCCTCGCCGTAATTCCACCAGTCGCTGTACCAGCCGTTCCAGCCCGCCTCGGGCATCACGACGAGGACGTCGCGCAGACCGTCGGCGGAGGCGACGTCCGTCATGTTCGTCCAGGACGTGTAGTCGCCGCAGCAGCCGTGCAGCAGCCACAGGGTGGGCCAGTGCCTGGCGCGGTCGTTCGGGTTCCAGCCGTCGGGGGTGAGCAGCCGGACCTTGACGGTGCGCCCGCCGAGGGCCGATGCCCGTACGGAGAGGTCCACCTGGCGGTCGGCGACCTGGGTGACGTCGACGACCTCCGCGGCAGGTTTCGCCCGTGTGGCGGCGACGGCCGACGGGGCCGAGCCAAGGGTGAGCAGCAGGGCGGCGAGGACGAGCAGCAGGCGTCTGGTGCGGCGGGTCGGGGCGGCGGTCATGGCGGCTCCCTCGGGTCGTCCGGCGCTTGCGGTCAGTGGGTGCCGGGGAGCACCAACAGGGCGTCCCCGACCGGGCGTTCACCGGTCGCGTCCGACGGGTCGTTGATCACCTGGCCGTCGACAACCATCGTGGTCGAGCCGCCGCCGTCGAGGTTGATGGCGTCCCGCAGGCCGAGGGACCTCGCGACATCGGCGCTCTCGTTGATGCTCAGGCCGAGTGAGCCGGTCCCGCGGCCGTCGGCGGTGACGAGGACGGTGCGGCCCGCGCCGTCCATGCCCGCGAGGGTGCGCGGGTTCCGCTTGTGCACCCAGCCGTAGTAGAAGCTCGGGTTGCCCGGCTGCACCATGCCGTCGGTGGCCGGGGTGACGTGGCGGCGGCCGTCGCGGACGAGTTCGGGGCCGCCGTTGAGGATGCCGGTCGAGCGGGAGGGCGTGACGGCGCGGCCCTTGGCGTCCTTCAACCCGCTCTGGATGCGCAGGGGTTGGCCCACCTTCGCGAGGGCGGTCAGTTGTGCCGCGTACGCTCCCGTGGCCTGGACGCTGCGGCCCCCGGCGGGCAGGGCGCCGCCGCGCGGGGAGCGCACCTCGACGACCCGCCCGGTCCGGTCGAGGACCGCTTCGGCGCCTTCACCCTTCGGCGTCTGCTTACCGAACTCCGGGGTGAACGCGACGAGTTCGTCGGGGTCGGTGCAGGTGGTGTCGTGCAGCGGGCGGGCGGTCGGAGTGTCGTCGGAGGTGCCGCCGCAGTTGCGGATCAGGCCGGGGACGCGGTCGATGCCGTCGAGCGGCAGCTTCGTCCCGCCGGCGCGGACGCTCCCGCGCCAGGTGAACCGCTCCACCCCAGTGCCGCGCGCCGAGTCGTGGACGACGAGGCCGGGGCGTCCGTTGACCGCCTCGCTGAGCAGGCGGCCGTCGTAGACACCGACGCCGGCCGGGTCGCCGGGGGCGCCCGCCTTGGGGTCGAGGACGAAGAAGCCCGCGTTGACCCCGGCCGTCGCGCCCTCCGCCGCGGCGAGCGCGCTGGTGGTCTCGCGGTTCTCCAGGTCGGGCCCGTACGACGCCTTGAGGTCGCCGTCGAACTTCTTCGGGTCGATCGTGAGGACGTCCACGCGCCAGGGGCCGCGGTCCCCCGCGTTCCCGTCCCAGCCGGTGTACCAGGCGGAACCGGTGTATCCGGCGGCGCGCAGGCGGGTGCGTTCGGCGGTGGCGGCGGCCTCGGTCGGGAACGTGCCGACACGGACCCGCCAGCCGAGCGTGCCGCCCGCGTAGTCGGCGGTCGCCGCCGTGGTGACCTTCTCCGAGCGGGCGTCGAAGCCGTCCGCGCGCAGGGCGGAGGCGAGTTCGGCGGCGCTGGCCTCGTCCTTCAGAGCGGTCGGCGGCGCATCCGGGTCGGGCGATCCGGCGCCACCGGGAATGGACACCTCCACGGTCCACGCCATGGCCGGGGCATCCGCGCCGCGCACGATCCGGGTGAGCGTCACGCCCGGCTGGAGGGTGCGCGTGGTGCGGGTCTCGGACAGATCGGAGGCGCCGAGCGGCAGCCCGCCGGGCCGGGCCCCGGAGGAGGTGGCCGGTGCCGGTGTCGCGCCCACGAGGGCGAGGGCGCACAAGGCCGCGCCCACGCCGAGAAGTCTGCCGTTCACGAACCCCCCACTGCTCGAATGACGACCTCCGTAACCGTGGGTGATTCCATGACCACCAGTCAAGGCGTGTGCACATCATTCATCGGGCGTTCTCCGTGCCGCCTCCGGCGCGCCGGTGGTGGATCATGGAGTACGCAGCAGCGACAGCCGCACGACCGGGAGCCCGCCCCATGCACCACCCCACCTCGCCCGACCCCCGCCACGACGGTCTCGTGCGGGTGCGCGGCGCCCGCGAGCACAACCTCAAGGGCGTCGACGTGGACATCCCGCGCGACGTCCTCGCGGTCTTCACGGGGGTGTCGGGCTCGGGCAAGTCCTCGCTCGCCTTCGGGACGATCTACGCGGAGGCGCAGCGCCGCTACTTCGAGTCGGTCGCCCCGTACGCGCGCCGGCTCATCCACCAGGTCGGCGCGCCGAAGGTGGGCGAGATCAGCGGGCTGCCGCCCGCGGTGTCGCTTCAGCAGAGCCGTTCGGCGCCGACCTCGCGCTCCTCGGTCGGCACGGTGACGACGCTGTCGAACTCGCTGCGGATGCTGTTCTCGCGTGCCGGCACCTATCCGGAGGGCGCCGAGCGCCTCGACTCGGACGCCTTCTCCTCGAACACGGCGGCCGGGGCGTGCCCCTCGTGCCACGGCCTCGGTCAGGTGCACCGCACCACCGAGGAACTGCTGGTGCCCGACCCCTCGCTGTCGATCCGCGAGGGCGCCATCGCCGCCTGGCCGGGCGCCTGGCAGGGCAAGAACCTGCGCGACGTCCTCGACGCGCTGGGCCATGACGTCGACCGGCCCTGGCGGGAGCTGGCGCAGGAGGAACGGGACTGGATCCTGTTCACGGACGAGCAGCCGGTGGTGACCGTGCACCCGGTGCGGGACGCGGGCCGCATCCACCGCCCCTACCAGGGCACGTACATGAGCGCGAACCGCTATGTGCTCAAGACGTTCTCGGACTCCAAGAGCCAGTCGCTGCGCGCGAAGGCCGAGAAGTTCCTGGAGAGCACGCCGTGCCCGGTCTGCGGGGGCGCCCGGCTGCGGGCCGAGGCCCTGGCCGTCACCTTCGCGGGGCGTACGATCGCGGACCTCGCCGGTGTCCCGCTCGCGGACCTCGCCGACCTCCTTGCCGCCGAGGGCGACACGTCCGAGACGGCGCGCGTGCTCACCGAGGATCTGCGGGCCCGCATCGCCACGGTCACGGAGCTCGGCCTCGGCTATCTGAGCCTCGACCGCTCGACACCCACGCTGTCGGCGGGCGAGCTCCAACGGCTGCGCCTGGCCACTCAGTTGAGGTCGGGGCTGTTCGGTGTCGTGTACGTACTCGACGAGCCGTCGGCCGGGCTCCACCCGGCCGACACCGAGGCCCTGCTCACCGTCCTCGACCGGCTGAAGGCGTCCGGCAACTCCGTCTTCGTGGTCGAGCACCACCTGGATGTCATGCGGCACGCCGACTGGCTGGTCGACGTCGGTCCGCAGGCCGGGGAGCACGGCGGCCGCGTGCTGCACAGCGGCCCGGTCGACGGGCTGCGCGAGGTCGCGGAGTCGGCGACGGCCCGCTACCTCTTCGACGACGAGCCGGCTCCGGAGCGCCACGTCCGCACGCCCACCGGATGGTTGAAGGTCGGACCCGTCACCCGGCACAACCTGCGCGAGGTGACGGCCGCGTTCCCGCTGGGCGCCTTCACCGCCGTCACGGGTGTCTCCGGTTCCGGCAAGTCGACGCTGATCGGCGAGATCACCGAGGAGGTCGAGGGGGTCGGGCGGCTGGTGGTCGTCGACCAGAAGCCGATCGGGCGCACACCGCGCTCCAACCTGGCCACGTACACGGGCCTGTTCGACGTCGTCCGCAAGGTGTTCGCCGCCACCGACGAGGCGAAGGCGCGCGGGTACGGCGTCGGCCGCTTCTCGTTCAATGTCACCGGCGGGCGCTGCGAGACCTGTCAGGGCGAGGGTTTCGTCAGCGTCGAGCTGCTGTTCCTGCCGAGCACGTACACACCGTGCCCGGACTGCGCGGGCGCCCGCTACAACCCCGAGACGCTCGAAGTGGCCTACCGGGGGCGGAACATCGCCGAGGTCCTCGATCTGACGGTGGAGTCGGCGGCGGAGTTCTTCGAGGCGGCGGACGACGACGCGGCCCGCCCGGTGCTGCGCAGCCTGCGGACACTCCTTGATGTCGGCCTCGGCTATCTGCGGCTGGGGCAGCCGGCCACCGAGCTGTCGGGCGGCGAGGCCCAACGCATCAAGCTGGCCAGCGAGTTGCAGCGGGTGCGGCGCGGGCACACCCTGTACCTCCTCGACGAGCCGACGACCGGGCTGCACCCCGCGGACGTCGAGGTACTGATGCGGCAGCTGAACGGCCTGGTGGACGCCGGGCACTCCGTGGTCGTGGTCGAGCACGACATGTCGGTGGTCGCCGGGGCGGACTGGGTCGTCGACATGGGGCCCGGTGGCGGGGCCGCGGGCGGACAGGTGGTGGTCGCGGGGCCGCCCGCCGCCGTGGCCGCCGAGACCACGAGCCGGACCGGCGGCTACCTGGGGCGCCTGCTGGGGTCCTGAGCGCCGAGGCGCCTGCTGGAGGCCTCAGCGAGGGTGCGGGCCGGCGGCCCGTGCGGTGCGCGCCTCCCCGAGGCGTCCTGTGCCGCCTCGGCCAGCGATCTGCGGTCCGCGTGGCGGCCCGCGGCGAGCACCGGGCGGATCTCCACGTGGGCCACGATCCGCCGCGCCGACACCACCCGCCACAGGGCCGCGAGCAGGGTGTCGTCGCCGACGAACGCGGGGGCGGTGCTGACCGTCCCGTCCGGCAGGCGGTAGCCGAGCCGCACCGGCTGCACCGGTGTGCCCGCGTCCAGGGCGGCCTGGAACGCGGCCCGGCGGAAGGTCCCCCGGGCCCGGCCGCACCAGGTGCTGCCCTCAGGGAACACCGCCACCGCGCCGCCCCGCCCGAGGACCGCGGCGAGCGAGGCCACCGTGCCGGGCAGCGCCCGCAGCCGGTCGCGGTCGATGAAGACGACGCCGGCCCGCGCCGCCAGGAAACCCGCGACCGGCCACCGCCTGATCTCCTTCTTGGCCACCATGCGGGCCGGGCGGACGGCCGCGAGCAGCGGGATGTCGAGCCACGAGATGTGGTTGGCGACCACCAGCACTCCACCGGCGGGCGGCGCCGCGCCGGTCAGGCGCAGGCGCACCCCGGTGGCGCGGACGACGGCCCTGGCGAACAGGCGCACCCCGCGCGCGGGCACCCACCGGCCGAACGGCAGGAACACGACGCCCACGACCAGCACGGCGAGGAGCGCCGCGAGCCGCAGCACCGCACGCGGCACCCGCACACCCGCGCTCTCGTCCCCCACGCACGCGCTGGAACAGGGCGCGGTGGGCAGCCAGATGCTCATCGGGCCGGGGCGAGCGAGAGGAAGTGGTTCAGGTAGCGCGGGTTCATCCGGCGCATCGACAGGAGCACGTACAGGTCGGCGACCCCGAAGTCCGGGTCGTGCGCGGGCGCCCCGCACACCCAGGCGCCGAGCCGCGTGTAGCCGCGCAGCAGGGCCGGGAGCGGGGTGCGTCCGGCGGGGCGGGCGACGTCGTCCGGGCGCCAGGCGCGCAGCGGGGTCACCCGGTACTCCTCGGGCGCGAGGTGGTCGGCGCGCGCCCGGTCCCAGGTCGCCGCGGCGAGCGCGCCACCGTCGGCGAGCGGGATCGAGCAGCAGCCCGCGAGCCATTCGTGGCCGCGGGCGATCATGTAGCGGGCGACGCCCGCCCAGATCAGGCCGATGACGGCGCCGTCGCGGTGGTCGCGGTGCACGCAGGAACGCCCGACCTCGACGAGGTCCGGGCGGATCGCGGCGAGCGACCTGAGGTCGAACTCGCCCTCGGAGTACAGCCTCCCGAGCCCGGCAGCGCGCTCGGGAGGCAGCAGGCGGTAGGTGCCGACCACCTGTCCGGTGGGCACCTCGCGCACGAGCAGGTGGTCGCAGTGGTCGTCGAACGTGTCGACGTCGAGTCCGGGTCGCGGGGTGTCGAGCAGGGCGCCCATTTCGAGGGCGAACACCTCGTGGCGCAGCCGTTGGGCGGCGCGGACGTCGGCCTCGTCCCGGGCGAGAGTGACGGTGTAGCGGGTGGGGGCGACGGATCGTGCGGGGCGGTCGAGCGTACGTGCGCCGGTCATGACTGGCTCCTGGTCACGTGCCTGTCGGCGGAATGGGGGGGCCGACGTGGTGCGGCCTTCCGCCTCAGTTCTTCCGATCCCGGTTGGCGTGTACGTGACCAGCGTGTCGTGCGCGGATGTGGGGAGGTTGAATGCCCGGGGTGGCACGCCGCGCGCCCGGCGTGACCCGGCGTGGCCCGGAAAACGATGACGGGACCGGGGGTTGAGCACCACATCCGGTCCCGCCCACCCCGCGCTTTTCGCGGGACGTTTGTGAAAGGGTCAGCGACTGACCTTCCGGTTCGCGCGCAGCCACTCCTTGTTCATGCTGGTGATGGAGAACAGCGGGATGCCCTTCGGGCAGGCCGTCGCGCACTCACCGGTGAGCGTGCAGCCGCCGAAGCCCTCCTCGTCCATCTGGCCCACCATGTCGAGGACGCGGGTCTCGCGCTCGGGCGCGCCCTGCGGCAGCACGTTGAGGTGGTTGATCTTCGCCGAGGTGAACAGCATCGCCGCGCCGTTCGGGCACGCGGCGACACACGCGCCGCAGCCGATGCACTCGGCGTGCTCGAAGGAGAAGTCCGCGTCCGGCTTGGGCACCGGGGTGGAGTGCGCCTCGGGCGCGGCGCCCGTCGGGGCCGTGATGTAGCCGCCGGCCTGGATGATCCGGTCGAAGGCCGAGCGGTCCACGACCAGGTCCTTCACGACCGGGAACGCCGAGGCGCGCCACGGTTCGATGTCGATCGTGTCGCCGTCCTTGAAGGACCGCATGTGCAGCTGACAGGTGGTGGTGCGCTCCGGGCCGTGCGCGTCGCCGTTGATGACGAGCGAGCAGGCGCCGCAGATGCCCTCGCGGCAGTCGTGGTCGAAGGCGACCGGGTCGTCGCCCTTGAGGATGAGCTCCTCGTTGAGGGTGTCGAGCATCTCCAGGAACGACATGTCCTGGCTGATCCCGTCCACCTCGTACGTGGACATGGCGCCGTCGGCGTCGGCGTTCTTCTGGCGCCAGACGCGCAGGGTGAGCTTCATGCGTAGCTCCGCTGAGTGGGGTGGACGTACTCGAAGACGAGGTCTTCCTTGTGCAGGGTGGGGGCCGCGCCGGTGCCGGTGAACTCCCAGGCGGCGGCGTAGGAGAACTCCTCGTCGACGCGGGCGGCCTCGCCGTCGGGGGTCTGCGACTCCTCGCGGAAGTGGCCGCCGCAGGACTCGGCGCGGTGCAGGGCGTCGAGGCACATCAGCTCGGCGAGCTCGATGTAGTCGACGATGCGGTTGGCCTTCTCCAGGGACTGGTTGAACTCCTCGCCCGTGCCGGGCACCTTGATGCGGCGCCAGAACTCCTCGCGGATCTGCGGGATCCGGTCGAGGGCCTTGCGCAGGCCCTCCTCGGTGCGGGCCATGCCGCAGAACTCCCACATGAGCTCGCCGAGTTCACGGTGGAAGGAGTCGGGTGTGCGGTCCCCGTCGACGGCGAGCAGCTTGGCGAGCCGCTCCTCGGTCTCGCGCACGACCTCGACGGTGGCCGGGTGCTCGGCGTTCACCTCGTCGGTGTGCGGGTGCTTGGCGAGGTAATCGTTGATGGTGGCCGGCAGGACGAAGTAGCCGTCCGCCAGGCCCTGCATCAGCGCGGAGGCGCCGAGCCGGTTGGCGCCGTGGTCGGAGAAGTTGGCCTCGCCGATCGCGAAGAGGCCGGGGATGGTGGTCTGAAGGTCGTAGTCGACCCACAGTCCGCCCATCGTGTAGTGGACGGCGGGGTAGATCCGCATGGGCGTCCTGTACGGGTCCTCGTCGGTGATCCGCGCGTACATGTCGAAGAGGTTGCCGTACTTGGCCTCGACGGCCTTCTTGCCCATGCGCTTGATGGCGTCGGCGAAGTCGAGGTACACACCCTGGCCGCCGGGGCCCACTCCCCTGCCCTCGTCGCACACGTTCTTCGCGGCGCGCGAGGCGATGTCACGGGGCACGAGGTTGCCGAACGCCGGGTAGATGCGCTCCAGGTAGTAGTCGCGCTCGTCCTCGGGGATCTCGTTCGCCGGCCGGGTGTCACCCTTCGCCTTCGGCACCCAGATACGCCCGTCGTTGCGCAGTGACTCACTCATCAGCGTCAGCTTCGACTGGTGGTCGCCGGTGCGCGGGATGCAGGTGGGGTGGATCTGCGTGAAGCAGGGGTTCGCGAAGTAGGCGCCGCGCCGGTGGGCACGCCAGACGGCGGTCGCGTTGGAGTTCATGGCATTGGTCGACAGGTAGAAGACGTTGCCGTAGCCGCCGGAGGCGAGCACGACGGCGTCCGCGAAGTACGTGTCGATCTTGCCGGTGATCAGGTCGCGGGCGACGATGCCGCGGGCCTTGCCGTCGACGATGACGAGGTCGAGCATCTCGGTGCGCGGGTGCAGCTCGATGTTGCCTGCGGCGACCTGGCGGCTGAGCGCCTGGTACGCGCCGAGGAGGAGCTGCTGGCCCGTCTGGCCGCGGGCGTAGAACGTGCGCGACACCTGCACGCCGCCGAAGGAGCGGGTGTCGAGGAGGCCGCCGTACTCGCGGGCGAAGGGCACACCCTGCGCGACACACTGGTCGATGATCTCGACGGAGATCTGCGCGAGGCGGTGCACGTTGGACTCGCGGGCGCGGAAGTCGCCGCCCTTGACGGTGTCGTAGAAGAGGCGGTGCACCGAGTCGCCGTCGTTGCGGTAGTTCTTCGCGGCGTTGATGCCGCCCTGCGCGGCGATCGAGTGGGCGCGGCGCGGGGAGTCCTGGTAGCAGAACTGGACGACGTGGTATCCCTGTTCGGCGAGCGTGGCGCCCGCCGAGCCGCCGGCGAGGCCGGTGCCGACGACGATGACGGTGTGCTTGCGGCGGTTGGCCGGGTTGACCAGCTTGGCCTCGAAGCGGCGGGTGTCCCAGCGCTCGTTGACGGGTCCTGCCGGGGCCTTGGTGTCGACGACGGGTTCGCCGGTGGAGTAGTCCGCGTAGGTGCTCATGTTGTTCCTCAGCTCACCAATCCGGTCATGACGCCCACGGGCACGGCGACGAAGCCGAGCGTGAGCACCACGGCGAGTACGTTGCCGACGGTCTTCAGGACGCGGTCGCGGGTGCGGCTGCCGACGCCGAGAGTCTGCGCGGCGCTCCAGAACCCGTGCTGGATGTGGAAGCCGAGGGCGAGCATCGCGACGATGTAGATGACGTTGCCGTACCAGGTCGAGAACGTGTCGATGATGTTCTGGTACGGGCGCAGGTGCTCGTAGCCGCCCGGGTGCACCGTGCCGGTCGTCAGGTCGAGGATGTGCCAGACGATGAACAGGCCGAGGATGATGCCGCCCCAGCGCATGGTGCGGGTGGCGTAGTCGGCGCGCGGCTTCTTGTGCACGTACTTGCTGGGGCGTGCCTTCTGGCCGCGTCGGCTCAGCTGGTACGCGGAGGTGGCGTGCGCGACGACGGCGACGACCAGCACCACGCGGGCGATCCACAGGCCCCACTCGTAGTGCAGCACCGGGGATCCCATGGTGCGCAGCCAGGCGGCGTAGTGGTTGATCTCCTCGGGACCGAAGAAGATCTTGAGGTTCCCGATCATGTGCGCGACCAGGTAGAGCAGCATGACGAGCCCGCTCACCGCCATCACTGTCTTCTTGCCGACGGAACTGTCCCAGACAGTACGTGCCATGGACGGCCGTCGATCCGTCCGCGTTGCCAGAGCCATGGGTCAAGACGCTAGAGCCCGAGGGCCCGATCGGTCCAAGACATGGTCCGCCTCATTTCGATAGGCATTCGCTATCGAGGGGCTAGGGTGGTCGTCATGCAGTTCCAGCAGCTCCAGTACTTCGTCGCGGTCGCGGAGACCCGGCACTTCACGCGCGCCGCCGAGCTGGTGCATGTCGCGCAGCCCTCGCTGTCCCAGCAGATCCGGGCACTTGAGCGGGAACTCGGCGTCGATCTTTTCCTGCGGGCCCGCGGCAACATCTCGCTGACCGACGCCGGGGAGGCACTGCTGCCGCTCGCCCGCCGGATCCTCGCCGACGCGGACACGGCGCGGCACGAGGTGCAGGAACTGGCTCAGCTCAAGCGCGGGCGGGTCCGGCTCGGCGCGACGCCGTCGCTGTGCACGGGCCTGCTGCCGGACGTGCTGCGCTCCTTCCACGACCGCTACCCCGGCATCCAGCTGATGATCGAGGAGGGCGGCTCCCACGACCTCGTACGGGAGCTGGCGCGCGGTGCCCTCGACCTCGCGCTGGTCGTCCTCCCGCTGCCGGCGCCCGCGCCCGCCCTGACGACGGTGGAGCTGCTGCGCGAGGAGCTGGTGGTCGTGTCGTCGAAGGACGCGCCCGCGCCGGGGCGGGGCCGCAGGTCCGTGCGCATCTCCGACCTGGAGGGCGAGCGGCTCGTCATGTTCCGGCACGGGTACGACCTGCGGGAGCTGACCGTCGCCGCGTGCCGTGGCGAGGGCTTCGAGCCGGACTTCGCGGTGGAGGGCGGCGAGATGGACGCGGTCCTCGGGTTCGTGCGGGCCGGACTCGGGGTGGCGGTGGTGCCGTGGATGGTGGCACACCGGGCCGGGGCGGACCTGCGGGTCACTCCGCTGGCCAAGCCCGGACTCAGCCGCACGATCGCGCTCGCGCACCGCTCCGACGTGGCGCCGCCCCGTGCGGCGCGCGAGCTTCAGCGGATGTTGTTCGAAGGACAGCCCAGCCCCTCCGGCGTTTGAGGAGCGGGGTCCGGGGCGGAGCTCCGGCGGTTAGCCGGCGTTGCGGTCGCGGGGCGCTGTCCCGGGCCCCGCGCCTCAATCGCCGGCGGGGCTTCAATGTGCCCTCACCCGGACCACCCCGGTGATCGTGCCCTGGTAGTAGGTGCCGTCCGGGCCGATCGTGCCGGCCATCTGGAGGCTGTCGAAGAGGGAGCCGATGCCGATCCGCTTGCTGCGGGTCACCTCGCCGGTCGCGGGATCGATCTCGGCGTACCGGTACGGGTCGAGGAGTCCGGTGGAGTCGGTGCCGGGGATCACCGGGTCGCGCAGCACCGTCCGCAGCCGCCCGTCGGCGGTGGACAGGCGGGGCACGGCGGCGGAGCGCAGCGTGTTGTCCCAGACCAGGTCGCAGCCGGAGCCGTCGGCGCGTACGTCGACGCGGCTGAGCCCGCCCTTGAACGCCGCCGAGGACGGGACGGAGTCACCCGCGTCGGCGGGCACGGCCGGGTACGGGTAGCCGTACGTACTGGCCACGAAGACACTGCGTCCCGCCCCGACCGGGGAGTTCTCGCTGCCGGAGCCGCCGGCGAGCAGAACCGGCACGGAGCAGACGGGGGCGCCAGTGGCGGTGGCGTACACCTGGAGGCTGACGCTGGTGTCGGCGTTGTCGACGACGGTCAGGTACTCGGTGCCGGTCTTCGGCCCGAAGAACGTGGGAGTGGAGCCGCTGCCCCAGCTCAGCTGGCCCGGTTTGCGGGCCTGCCCGCGGTCGTAGGAGCGGCGCCAGGTGATGTGCGGGGTGCCGTCGGCGGCGGCGGTGAGCAGGTAGGTGGCGTGGGTGGAGGTGACGGCGGTGCCCTGTGGAGCGGTGGAGATGCTGTTGGAGACGCGCTCGCCCGCGGGCAGCGTCAGCGCCCGCACCGTGCCGGTGCGGTCGTCCGCCGTACCGACGACGCCTCCGCCGGTGGCGAACCAGACCCGGCCCCGCCAGTCCGGGGACAGGCCGGTGACGGCGTCGTCCTCCGGGATCGCGGAGGCCAGCGACAGGCTCTGGTCGATCGTCAGCCGCCACTCGCCGTCGGCGTCGCGGTGGTGTCCGACGCGCAGCAGGGAACGGCTGCCGTCGACGACGGTGAGCCGGTCGCGGTCGTCGATGTACGCGTAGACACCGCCGAGCAACGACCCCTTGGTCAGGGCGAGTTCGGCAAGCGAGTCCCCGGTTTCCGGATCGAGCAGATGCACCGTAGGGACCTGCCCGAAGATCGGTGTGCACAGGGCCACCGGATAGCCGTCCGAGCCGATGAGCACGGTCGGGCAGGCCGAGGCCAGTGCGGTGCGCTCGGCGGTGAGGCCGCCCGCGCCGGGTCCGGCCAGCGGAGTCAGGTCGGAGGAACCGGTGTCACCGTGCATGGTGGCGGTGCCGTCGGGGCCCGCGTACGGGTTGTGCGGCGGGGCCGGCAGATACGCGGAGGCGGCGGCCGCTGCGGGCGGCAGACCGAGAGCGGAGGCGGCGAGAAGGACGGCGGCAAGCGCGACGGAGGCGCCCGCGGTTCTGCGGGAAGACATGAGGTCTCCAGGGCGGGGAGAGGGAGCGCGCCGGGCACGGACGACGGCGTACCGCGCGGGGCGCGGCAGGGAAAGGAGCAGGAGGGGGATCGGCGCGCGGGACTCAGCGCTGGATGCCGACCGTCAGCTCGGGCGACAACAGGCACCGGCGACGCGCACGAGATCGACGTGGAGACGTCGGGTGAGATCGGGTCGCGGATGCACGAGGTTGATCGAAACAGCCCGCCGGATCCCGGTCAAGAGCCGTCCCACGGGCCGGACATGGGGCTCCTGAGCACTCTCGACCGCGCAACCCGGCGGCTACGGGTCACGAGGAGGTTCGCGCCGAGCGACTCGTGGCGCGCGCGGACCGCGGCCGGGTCTGTGCGGCCTTCAGGAGGCGGAACTGCGGGCTTTCGCACGGGCCCTCCGGCCAGCCCGTGGGCGCCGCCCGGCAGGCGTACGCCGCGTCCAGGGCCGCGTGGGGCCGGTCGGGGAAGGCGTACGTCCAGCGGATCACCGGGTGCTCACCCCGTCGCGTCCGCCAGGGCCAGTTCGTGGAGGCGGTCCGGCGGGCCGGGGCGGGCGTAGTACCAGCCCTGCGCCGTGTCGCAGCCCAGGTGGCGCAGCTGCTCCGCCTGGGCCCCGGTCTCGACGCCCTCGACCGTGACCGACAGGTCGAGGCTGTGGGCCAGCGAGACGATGCCCTCGACGATCTTCAGGTCGACGGGGTCCGCGGGGAACTGCTGCATGCCCTGCGTGAAGGAGCGGTCCAGCTTGAGGACGTTCACGGGCAGGCGCCGCAGGTTCGCGAGGTTCGAGTAGCCGGTGCCGAAGTCGTCGAGGGCGATGTCGACGCCCATCTCGGAGAGATTGCGCAGCGGCTTGAGGAGGTCGTCGTCCGCGCCGATCAGGGCCGACTCCGTGACCTCGAGGCACAGCGCGTCCGGTTCGAGGCCGAAGCGCTCCAGGATGTCGACGGTGTCCGCGACCAGACCGGGGTGGGTCAGCTGCATCGGGGACAGGTTGACGTTGATGCGGAACGGGCCCGCCTCCTCGTACCGGTCCTGCCACACCCGCGCCTGCCGGACCGATTCCTCCAGGACCCAGCGGCCGAGCGGCACGATCAGGCCCGTGTGCTCGGCGAGCGGGATGAAGCGGTCGGGGCCGAGCACGCCGTGCTGCGGATGCAGCCAGCGCACCAGGGCCTCGGCGCCACGCACGCTGCCGTCGCCGAGGTGCACCAGGGGCTGGTACTCGATGAAGAACTCGCCGCGGTCCAGGGCGGCGGGCAGCGCCGTCGTCAGGCCGTGCCGGGTGATGGCGCGGGCGTCGGCCTCGGGGTCGGCCAGCTCGTAGCGGTTGCCGCCCGCGGACTTGGCCCGGTACATCGTGATGTCGGCGCTGCGCAGCACCTCCGCGGGGCTGCGCTCGGCCGCCGGGCCCTCGACGATGCCGACCGATCCGCGCACGGTCAGCTCGCGCCCGTCGATGCGGATGGGTGTGGCCAGGGCGTGCATGATGCGCCCTGCCAGCTCGTCGACCTCGGCCTCGGTGTCCTTGCCGGTGGTCAGGGCCACGAATTCGTCGCCGCCGAGCCGTGCGACCATCTCGCCGGGCGCGGTGGCGCAGGCCTGGAGGCGGTCCGCGACCTCGACGAGGAGCCGGTCGCCGGCCGCGTGGCCGAGGCTGTCGTTGATGGTCTTGAAGCCGTCGAGGTCCAGGTAGCACAGCCCGAAGCGCATCCCGTTGCCCGCGCTGAGCACCTTCTCCAGGCGCTCGAAGAACAGGGTGCGGTTGGGCAGCCCGGTGAGCGCGTCGTGGGTGGCCTCGTAGCGCAGCCGCAGGTTCAGCAGGCGGCGCTCGGTCACGTCCTCCATGAGCGCCAGCTGGTACTGCGGGGCGCCGTCCGCGTCGCGCAGCAGCGAGACCGTGAGGTTCGTCCACAGGGCCGTGCCGTCCGGGCGCGAGTAGGCCTTCTCCACCCGGTAGTGCTCGCGCTCCCCCTGCACCAGCTCGTGGTACATGCGCCAGATGTGCGGGGCGTCCTCGGGGTGGGTCAGCTGGTGGGCCTTGCGCTTGAGCAGCTGCTGCCTGCTGCCGCCGAACATCCGCACCATCGTCTCGTTGACCTCGAGGATGGTGCCGTCGAGGTCGGCGATCCCGATGCCGATGGCCGCGCCGTGGAACACCGCGCGGAACTTGGCCTCGCTCGCGTGCAGGGCCTCGGCGACGGCGCTGCGGGCGTCGAGGGCGGCGCGCGATATGGCCTCCTGTTCGGTGCGGGTGCGCTCCCGGAGCGCGGCCGCGAACCCGGCGGCCATCGCGTGCTGGATGCGGGTGCAGCGCGAGCGCAGTTCCTCCGCGCGCTCGGCGGTGGGCGCCGCTTCGCCGCAGTGCCCGACGAGGTGTGTCTCCACCACGTCGAGGGTCTGGGTGAGCGCCTCCGGGTCGGTGCAGTGGGCGTCGACCAGGGCCGCGCCGACGGCCTGTGCCTCCGCCCGGTCGAGGGCCTGCGCGACGAGCACGGTGCGCAGCCGGCGCACGAGCGGCACGAGTTCCGCCTCGAACTCGTGCCGGGTCAGCGAGGTCGCGGTGAGCGGGAAGATCTCCCGGCTCCAGAGCGTGGCGAAGCCGCGCACTCTGTCTTCCGGCCCGGCCGACGCATCACCGCCGATACCGTCGTCGGTCCGTGCCGACCTGTCCGTCCGGCCGGATTTCCCGGCCCGGGGCCCGGGGTTCGTCCCCCGGGAGGATGCAGCAGTCACGCCTTGCGCCCCACTCCCACATAGCCCGCGAAGGTGTACGGGTCCTCGTCCTCAGGGGCGGTGTCGGGCCGCCACACCGGCATCGCCACGATGCCCGGTGCGACCACCTCGTACCCCTTGAAGAACCGTTTGACCTCATCGCGGTTCCGCATGATCAGCGGATTGCGGACATCGTTTCGGTAGACGTCGACCATCCCGTCCGCCCGCTCCGTCTCTATGGACATGCCCTCATTGGAGGCATGCGTCACGATGAGCAGGCTGCCCGGTGCCAGCGCCTCACTGAGTTCGGCCACGGCCGCGTACGGATCGTCGGCCTCCTCGATGAAGTGCAGTACGGCGACGAGGAGCAGCGCCACCGGCCGTTCCAGGTCGAGCAGTTCGGTGACTTCGGGGCTCTCCAGGATCTCCCGCGGCCTGCGGAGGTCCGCCGTGACGACCCCGGTGCGCGGGACGCCCTCGAGGACCGCCCTGCTGTGCGCGACCGCGACCGGGTCGTGGTCGACGTACACCACGCTCGCTCCGGGGCTCTCCTGCTGGGCCACCTCGTGGACGTTGCCGAAGGTCGGGATGCCGGAGCCGATGTCGAGGAACTGCGTGATGCCGGCCCCGGCGGCGTACCGCACGGCGCGGCGCATGAACGCCCGGTTCGCCTGCATGATCTTCGGGAGCCCCGGCAGGAACTCCATGGCCTTGCGGGCGGCCTCCCGGTCGACCTCGAAATTGTGCGAACCGCCCAGGTAGAAGTCGTAGATTCGGGACACACTGGGCACCGAGATGTCGATGCCCTGAGGGGCCCAGGCGGGACGCTGCATCAAGGTCTCCATGGCGTAGGAGTGCCGGTGTTCGAGCCGAGGCTACTGATCCACCGCCAAAGGAGCGAGTCAAAACGGAAATTGACCGTCCGTTCCCGGTCACTGCCTCCGTCACGTGCCAATCGGCAACGATCCGAAACCATCCCGAAACCTTCTCTTTCCCCGACGAAAAGAACCGGCCCGCTCCCTCCACACGGCCTGACCTGGCCATGCGGGGAACGGACCGGCGACGAGCCAATTCCGTTGACGACTCTACTGTGAGCGCCTCACCGGGCGCACTGGACCCTCCCAGTTGTTACTTGGGGGCGCCTACCGGCTTTCCATTCGGAGCCGCCGCGTACCAAGTGCCTCCTACACCCTGACCGTTCGTGTCACCTGGCTTTTTGTCGCCCGAGAAGGTGTAGACGGGCCAGCAGTTCAGGGTCTGCTGCTTGGTTCCGTCGGGCCTTGTGAAGGTCATGTATCCCTTCAGTGGAATGTTCTGCGTGTCGTTCTTCGCAACCGGAGCCAGCGCCGGCCACTTCTCGGCGCAGGCGCCGACGCAGTTCGACTTGATGGGCCACGCCGAGTCCTTGAGGAAGCGGTAGACCGTCATGCCGTTCTTGTCGACGACGATCTCACCGAGCTTCGGGTCCTTGCGCGTGGACAGGCCCGCGAGGTCGGCGGGCTGGGCCCCGGCCTCCTCCTCGGCCTTCTTGTTGGCCTTCTTGCCGTCGGGGGCCGCGGCCCACCAAGTGCCGCCCACGCCCTGGCCCTTGACGTCACCGGCCTTCTTGTCCATCGCGTAGTGGTACATGGGCCAGCCGTCGACCGTCAGCTGCTTCGTGCCGTCGGCGGCCGTCACCTCGCCGAGCAGCGACTTGTCGACCCCGGGCGCGGCCTTGGCGCCGCTCGCCGGGACGGCGGGCCACGCCTTGAGGCAGGCCGCGTCGCAGTTCGACTTGGGCGGCTGCGCGGTGTCCTTGTCGAAGCGGTACAGGGTCATCCCGTCGCTGTCGGTGAGCACCTTGCCGAGTTCCTTGCTGTCCCACGAAGCGAGCTGCCCCGCGGACTTGGACTTCGCCGCGCTCTTGTCGGCGCCCGACGATCCGTAGCCGTCGGAGCCCGATCCATAGCCGTCGGAGGACCCGTAACCGCCCTGCGCGTCGGCCGCGCTGCCCACGTTCTGCCCCGTCGCAGCCTGGTCTCCCTGATCCTGACCGCACGCCGTCGTCAGCGCCAGCAGGGCCGCAGCTGTCGCTACGAGCGAGGCGCTCCGCCAGGAGGTCTTCATCTCAACTCCCGCACATTGCTTGGGTGTTGTGCGAACCCGGGCGGGCCGCACATGGCCCTAGGTACGCGCGGCGGTGACGGCTGTGTTCAATGCGGGGGAAGATTTCTTCGGGTGCCGCAGTGACGTGCGCCGGGGGCGCGGGTCCGGTAGCAGGTCCGCGCACGCGGGCAAACCCGAATGCTCCCGCGCCCCACCATCGGACCATTCCGCGCCCGGGTCGGCGTGCCGGGGCCCGCCGCTGCCGAGGATCATGGTCGTGCATCGAACCAAGCGCCCCGGGTCAAGCCTGGTCACCCGCGTCATCGCGGTGCTCGCCACCGCCTGGCTGTGCGGCGCGCCGAGCGCGGCCGCCATCGCCGCACCGCTCGTCCTCCCGGCCGACAGCTGCGCCTACGCCTCCGTCGACGGCGGCTCGTCGGGCGACGCGGTGGCGGTCTCCGGCAGCGGCGTGATCTGCCGCGCGGGCCCCAGCACACCCCCGCCGAAGAAGCCCGCGCCGAAGCCCCCGCCCCCCAAACCGGCACCCCCGCCGCCGCCTCCACCCCCTCCACCACCGCCGCCTCCGCCTCCCCCGACGCCCACACCGACGCCTCCCCCGCCTCCACCACCGGCCCCCGAACCGCCCCCGAAGCCCGAGCCGAAGCCGACCCCGACCCATACGAAGCCCCCACCGAGCCCCAAGCCGGTGCACTACCCGGCCTACCGCCCCACCGCCCACCGCGCCCCGCCGCGCGGCGGACCGTCCCTGGTCACGCTCACGCTGCTCATCACCGCGCCCGCGGTGCTCGCCGTCGCCGCACTGCGCCCCCGCTGATCCTGTTGAACCCTTGTGGAGCTTTCGATGTCGGAATGGCTTGTTCTCGCCCTCGCGATGCTCGCGGTCTGCGGTGTCGTCCTCGTCGTCCAGGTCCTGCAACAGCGCAGGATCGGCGATGACGACGACCCGTCCGAGACCCCCGACGTCATCGAGTACATGACGATGATGATCGGCGTGGTCTACGCGATCGTCCTCGGTCTCGCCATCGCGGGCGTCTGGGAGGGCCGCAGCGCCGCCGAGGACCACGTACGCAACGAGGCGCAGGCGCTGCACGAGATCCATGAACGCGTCCGGGTCTATCCGGCGGAGGTGCGGGACGACATTCGCGCCGATGTCGACAGGTATGTCAGCCATGTCGTCACCACCGAGTGGGACTCGATGCGCAACAAAGGCGAGCTGACCGCCAAGGGCGACGCGCTCTTGCAGAAGGTGCGCGAGGACGTCACGGACTTCGAGCCGAAGAACGACTTCCAGGCGCAGGCCTACCAGCCGCTGCTCGACCAGGTGACCGCCGCCGACGAGGCGCGCGGCGCCCGCGAGGACTCGACGAGTGCCACGATGCCGGGCGTCGTCTGGTTCGGTCTGATCGTCGGCGCCCTGGTCACCATCGGCATGATCTTCGCGCTGCAAATCAGGCGCACCGCGCGCGAGCTGGTCCTCGCCGGGCTCTTCTCGTCCCTGATCGCGTTCCTGCTCTTCCTGATCTGGGACCTCGACGCGCCCTACAGCCGGGGCGTCGCGGCCACGGCGGAACCGTTCCTGACGCTGTTCCCGGGCGCCCATTGACCGCTTCGTGCTGCGCTCCGCCCCGGCGCGCAGCACTCTGTGGTGCATGACCCGATGGCACGCACCGATCGTCGTCCACCCGCCCGCACCGGCGGGTGGGCGGCATGTCTCCGTGCGCGGCCAGGCGCTCGGCCTGGCGCACAACGACACGGACCTGACCGAACTCCTGCGCCGCGCCGGGTTCGGCGCGTCGGACGTGACGCTCGACGACCCGCACCTCGTGGAGTGGCGCGGCGCGGGTCCGCACGTGTGGCACGCCGGGGGCCCGACGGAGCATCAGCACGGCCCGGAAGCCACCTGACCGGCCCACATGTGTGCCCCGTTCGTACGACACGGATCGCGGCCGTACGGGGGCGTCCCTAGCGTGTCGGGCATCGAGGTGGCTGTCCCCCACGGGCGGAACCGCTCCGCTGCCGCTCCTCGTGAACCCCGGAGGAACCCCATGCACGCGATACGCGCCGCATCCGCCGCCGCTCTCTCGCTCACCGCGCTGGCCCTGACGGCGCCGTCGGCCGCCGCCGAGGACGGCTTCAGGCCGAGCATCTCGCCCACCACCATCGCCGCGGGCGGCAAGGTGACCCTGTCGGCCAGCGGCTGCAAGGGGAAGACCGAGGTGACGGCCGGGATCTTCGACTCCGTCACGATCGCGCCCGGCGAGGGCCCCCGCACCGTCCCCGTCGACTGGGACGCGAAGCAGGGCGCCGCCTACACCGTCACGTTCATCTGCGACGGCGGCCAGCCCCGCAGGGCCGACCTGACCATCGCCACAGGCCGCCCGGACTCCTCCCCCAGCCCCGTCCCCCAGGGCGTCAAGGCCGGGATCGGCGGCAGTGCCGGCGGGTTCGACCTTCAGGAGGTCGCCCTCGGCGGCGCCCTGATCGCGGGTGCGCTCGGCACCGCGTACGTCGTGGCGCGCCGCCGTACCGGCGACAAGAGCGCCTGAGTCGCCCCGCCTGCCCATGTCGATGTGGCGCTTCGCGGACGAGGAACGGCCGAGGCGGCGCGCCCCGTGGGGCGTGCTCGCGCTGGTGCTGCTCACCGGGCTCGCCCTCGTCCGCAGCGGTTCGGGGGAATTCGACACGGGTCCGCCGCAGCCCGCCTCCGTCGAGCGGCGCTCACCGGAACCGGCCGCGGCGAAGGCGGCCCGCCCGCTGCCCTTCTCGCCGGTCGACCGCGTGCGGATACCGGCGATCCGGGTGGACGCCCCGGTGACGCCGGTCGGCCTCGACCCGGACGGCTGGATCGACGCGCCGCCGCCGAAGGAGGCGAACCTGGCGGGCTGGTTCACGGGCGCGGCGGCGCCCGGCGAGCGCGGCACCGCCGTCGTCGTGGGCCACGTCGACAACGCGCGCGGCCCCGCCGTCTTCTACGGCCTGGGCTCGCTGCGCGAGGGCCACCACGTGGAGATCCGCCGCAGGGACGGCAGGACGGCCGTCTTCCGGGTCTACGGGGTCGAGGTGTTCGCCAAGTCCCGCTTCCCGGGCCGCAAGGTCTACCGCTCGCACGGCACACCGGAGCTGCGGCTCATCACCTGCGGCGGCCGCTTCTCGAAGCGCGAGGGCTACGAGGGCAACGTCGTGGCGTTCGCACGCCTGGTGTCGACACGCTGACCTCGCGCCTGCCCCCGGTGCCTCGTCACACGCCGAAGGGGCGCGGCACCGTCATCCGGTACCCGGCGTCGAGCAGGCGTGGCAGATAGCCGCGTACGGCGGTGAGCGTCTGGGAGCGGTCGCCTCCCGCGTCGTGGTTGAGGACGATCACGCCGGGCGCCGCCCGGTTCACGACCCGGGTGATCACCGTGGGGGCGCCGGGGTTGTCCCAGTCGAGCGAGTCCACGGTCCAGGCCAGCGGCTCCATGCCGAGTTCGGTGCCCAGCTCGAACACGTGGCGGTTCCATGCGCCGTAGGGCGCCCGGAACCAGAGCGGCGGCTCGCCGACGGTGCGCGCGATCAGCTCGCTGGTGCGCTCGATCTCGGCGCGGATCCGGGTCCTGTCCAGCTTGAGCAGCAGCGGATGCGTCCAGGTGTGGTTGCCGATGACATGCCCCTCGTCGGCCATTCTGCGCAGCAGGTCGGGGCTCTCCCGCGCCCGGTTCCCGCACACGAGGAACGTCGCGCGCACGTCGTGTGCGCGCAGGAGGCGCAGGATCTCGGGGGTGTACGCGGGGTCGGGGCCGTCGTCGAAGGTGAGCGCCATGGCGCGGTCGCCTGGTGCGGTGTCGAGCCTCAGGACGGGCGCCTTGCGCACCGTCGGCGCGGCGCGGCGCGGGCCGCCGGGTCCGGACAGCGGGCGCAGCCGGTACGTGGACGGCTCGCGCACGGGCCGGGCCGCCCCGCCCGCGGGGGCCGGGGCGGCGTCCTGCCGGCCGGCCCCGGTGCATCCGGTGAGCCCGGCCAGGCCGACGGCGGTGAAGCCGCGCAGCAACGCGCGACGTCCCGTGGTGCCCTGATGCTTTGTCATGATTAATGCGTGACACGGCACGCGGCTGCCGCGCGCGGAACCACCGGATGGGACGCGGGAAAGCACCTGATCGGCGGCTTCTCCGTTAACCTCTGCCGCGTGACCGAAGAGCAGCCCCATCAGTTCGAACGTGGCACCGACGGACCGAAAGTGATCGTCGTCGGTGTCGACGGCTCCGATTCCTCGTTCCGCGCGGCCGCCTACGCGGGGGGCCTGGCCCGCAGGCAGCACGCGCTGCTCGCCGTGGTCTACGTGCAGCCCGTGATGACGGGCGGGGCGGCGCTCGGGGTGCCGGTCGCGGAGACGACGGACGAGATCGCCGAGGGACTCATCAAGGAGATCCGCGCCTCGGCCGCTCGGGTCAAGGGCATATACGACGTGCGCTGGGAGTTCCACACCTTCCGCGGCGACCCGTTCAACGGCCTGGTCACGGCCGCCGACGAGCTGAAGGCGGACGCGGTGGTGGTCGGCGCCTCGGAGCAGGCGGGCCACCGCATCGTCGGCTCGGTCGCGGTACGCCTGGTGAAGGCGGGGCGCTGGCCGGTGACGGTCGTCCCGTAAAGAATTACGTGGGGGTGCCTACGGCGCTGCTGTCTTCCGAACCCGCTGTCCCAGGGGCATCATGATCGGCCGTCAGCCGTCTTCGCAGCAGCCAAGAGGTGAGGTCCCATGTCCGTCCCCCCGAAGATCTCGAGAGGGCAGGGCGTTCTGCGCCGCAAGCCCATCGAGCAGATCGACGACACGGAGTCGGGCGGGAAACTCACCCGCTCCCTCGGTCTGTGGCAGCTCACCGCGATCGGCGTCGGCGGCATCATCGGCGCCGGCATCTTCACCCTCGCCGGCACCGTCGCCAACGGCACGGCCGGGCCCGCGGTCCTCATCTCGTTCCTCATCGCGGGCGTCGCGAGCGCCGCGGCCGCCCTGTCGTACGCGGAGTTCGCCGGGCTCATCCCGAAGGCCGGGTCCGCGTACACGTACGGCTACGCCGTGCTCGGTGAGCTCGTCGGCTGGTTCATCGGCTGGGACCTGCTCCTGGAGTACACGGCGATCGTCGCGGTCGTCGCGATCGGCATCTCCGGCTACTTCAGCTTCCTGCTGGGCGAGATGGGTCTCGACCTGCCCAGCTGGATGCTGGGCGCGCCGGGCACCGGCAGCGGGCACAAGGTCGACCTGTTCGCCGCCGCGCTGTGTCTGCTCATCGCCTGGCTCCTGAACATGGGCATGAAGAACGCGGCCCGCTTCGAGACCTTCGTGGTCGTGCTCAAGGTCCTCGTGGTGCTGCTCGTCATCGGCGTCGGCGTCTTCCACATCAACTCGGACAACTACACGCCGTTCTTCCCGTTCGGCGTCAGCGGCGCGTTCACCGGCGCGGCCACGGTCTTCTTCGCGGTCTTCGGCTACGACGCCATGTCGACGGCGGCCGAGGAGTCGAAGGACGCGCAGCGCCACATGCCGAAGGCGATCATCTACTCGCTGATCATCTCGATGATCCTGTACGTGCTCGCCTGCCTCGTCCTGACCGGCATGCAGAACTACAAGGACATCGACCCGGAGAGCGGCTTCTCGACCGCGTTCAAGTCGGTGGGCCTCAGCGGCCTCGCGGACGTGATCGCGGTGGGCGCGATCATCGGCATCCTCACCGTGATGTTCACGTTCATGCTGGGCGTCACGCGCGTGTGGTTCGCCATGTCGCGCGACGGCCTGCTGCCGAAGTGGTTCGCGAAGACCCACCCGACACGGCACGTGCCGACCCGCGTGACGTGGATCGTCGGCGTCTGCTCCGCGCTCATCGCCGGCTTCCTGCCCATCGGCGAGGCCGCCGAACTCACCAACATCGGCATCCTGTTGGCGTTCGTCGTGGTCTGCGTCGCGGTGATCGTGCTGCGCTACCGTCAGCCGGAGCTGCCGCGCACCTTCCGCACGCCCGCCATGCCGTTCGTGCCCGCGATCGGCATCGTCTTCTCGATCTGGCTCATCACGTTCCTCCAGTGGCAGACGTGGGTGCGGTTCGCCGTGTGGTTCCTGATCGGTCTGGTCATCTACTTCGGCTACTCCTACAGGAAGTCCGAATTGGCCCGCACCTCCGACTGATTCGGCTGATTCCGCACTGGCCGCCGGGGCCCCGTCCGTCCCGCTCACCGCACCGCTCGTCGAGGGCTTCGCCCCGCCCGCCGCAGAGCCCCGCGCGTCCCCTGGGCGCGCGGGGCGGCCTGCGCTGCCATGACGCCCATGACGACGGCGTTCACGGCACCCACGACCACGGAGGAGGACCTCGCCCAGGTCCAGCGGGAGCACGGCGGCCCGCTGTTCTCGTTCCTGCTGCGCCTGTGCGACGGCGACGCCCAGCGGGCGGAGGACCTGGTCCAGGAGACGTACGTACGCGCCTGGCAGCATCCGGAGGCCCTCGACCCGCGCTACGAGTCGGTGCGGCCCTGGCTGTTCACGGTCGGGCGGCGGCTCGCCATCGACGCACGCAGGGCGCGGCTCTCGCGGCCCGCGGAGGTCGGCGACGCCGTCCTGGAGAACGCCCGGGTGTCCGCGGACCACGCGGAGCGCTCGGCGGCCGCGCTCGACGTCCGGGACGCCGTGGCGACCCTCACACCCGAACACCGCGCGGTTCTGCTCGAGGTCTACTTCAGGGGCGCTAGTGTGGCTGAGGCCGCAGACACACTCGGCATTCCCCCCGGTACGGTCAAGTCCCGTGCGTACTACGCGTTGCGGGCGTTGCGTCGTGTCCTTCCGGGTTACGCACCCGACCTGCGGTGAAACCGGAGGCCGGGTCAAGCATCGGTAAAGCGCCTTGCTCCGCACACCCTTTCCTCGGTTGAGTAATCCGCTGTCCTCCCCGGTGAGTTGAGACGGGTGGGTCCGGGGGCCGAAGCAGCACACGGACCGGAGGAAGGCAGGAAGGCGATGCGGTACGGGAGCGATGAGGGCACGGACGGCACGTCCGGCGCCGAGAGCGGACCGGGCGACGGACTCGTCGTCCCCATGGCGTGGTTGTACGCGGAGTACATCGCGGACGAGTTGCTGCGCACGGGCGACCTGATGCCGCCCACGTCCTTCGAGTTCAAGGCGGGCCGTGACGCACTCGCGCTGACGATCTTCCTGTCCGACGCGGGCGACGAGCTCTCCGGGATCCGCGTCGTGTCCCAGCTGGAGAACTGGCTGTCGCTCACGGCGTACGACCAGCCGTGGCAGGCGTGGGTGCGGGACCGCTTCTCGGAGCGGCTCGACCAGGACGCCCGGGCACGGCGTCCCTCGCCCGATCTGCTGCTCGCCGAGGCCGCCTGGAGATGGCTGGAGGAGACCGAGCTGCTCGCCCCCGACCTGGACGCGGTGCCCGTGCCGGACGAGGAGGACGGGCCGCAGGTGTGGACGCCCGCCTGGCAACTGGGGTTACCGCTCGGCCACTTGGCGATCTCGCTGTTCTGAGCGGGCCGCGGGTCCTACGGCGCGTACACGCCCGCCCGGTACTTCGGGATGCGGATGGTGATCTTCATGCCGGCGCCCTCCGCAGTCTCGATCACCAGGCCGTAGGCGTCGCCGAAGACCTGGCGCAGGCGTTCGTCGACGTTCGACAGGCCGATGCCGCGCCCGTGGCCGCCCTCGCCGCGCAGGATCGCGCGGAGTTCGCCGGGATTCATGCCGACGCCGTCGTCCTCGATGACGACCTCGGCCTCGGCGCCCGCGTCGGTGGCGCCGATGGAGATGCGGCTGCGGGTGACGGCGCCCTCCAGGCCGTGCTTGACCGCGTTCTCGACGAGCGGCTGGAGGCACAGGAACGGCAGTGTGACCGGGAGGACCTCCGGGGCGATCTGCAACGTCACGGAGAGCCGGTCGCCGAAGCGGGCGCGTACAAGCGCCAGGTACTGGTCGATGGAGTGGAGTTCGTCGGCCAGCGTGGTGAAGTCGCCGTGGCGGCGGAACGAGTAGCGGGTGAAGTCGGCGAATTCGAGGAGGAGTTCGCGGGCCCGCTCGGGGTCGGTGCGGACGAACGAGGCGATCGCCGCGAGCGAGTTGAAGATGAAGTGCGGTGAGATCTGCGCGCGCAGCGCCTTGATCTCCGCCTCGATGAGGCGGGTGCGGGAGCGGTCGAGCTCGGCCAGTTCGAGCTGGACGGAGACCCAGCGGGCGACCTCGTCGGTGGCGCGGGCGAGGACCGCGGACTCCCGGGCCGCGTAGGCGACGACGGCGCCGAGCACCCGGCCGTCCGCGACCACGGGCGCGGCCACCGCCCACCGCAGCGGGCAGTCGTCGTTCGGGCAGCCGCAGCCGAACGCGGCGCTGCGGCCCCCGGTGAGCACGGGCTCCACCCGCTCCATCACATGCGCGGCGTGGGCGTGTTCGCCCGTCCCGTCCCAGGCGAGGACCGCGGAGCGGTTGGTGACGGCGAGCGCGTCGGTGCCGAGCAGCGTGCGCAGGCGGCGGGCGGACTTGCGGGCGGTGTCCTCGGTGAGGCCCGCGCGCAGCGCCGGGGCGGCCAGCGAGGCGGTGTGCAGGGTCTCGAAGGTGGCGCGCTCCACGGGCGTGCCGACGTCGCTGCGCCCGTCGGGATGGGCGGTGCGCCGCCCGAGCAGGAACCCGGCGCCGAGCAGGAGGGGGCACAGGGCGATGAGGACCGCGGTGACGGTGCCGCTCACTCGGGACCGCCTCCCGTCTCCCCCGCACGCGCCCGCGGCGGCTTCAGGCCCCGCGCGGACGCCTTCAGCGACTCCGGCAGGTGCAGGCGCGTCATCGTCGCGGTCGTGTGCGGCGGGATCGCGTCCCGCGTGGCCAGGGACACCAGGATCATCGCGAGGAAGCCGACCGGCACCGACCACACGGCGGGCCAGGCGAGCAGCGTGTGCAGCCAGCCCGAGGTGACCGGCCCGGCCACCGTCAGCGTCACCGCCACCAGGGCCGAGCCGCCGCCGAGGAACAGGCCCGCAAGGGCGCCCGGCGGGGTGAGGCGGCGCCACCAGATGCCCAGGATGAGCAGCGGGCAGAACGAGGAGGCCGACACCGCGAACGCCATGCCGACCGCGTCCGCGACGGGCACCCCGTCCACTAGGAGCGCACCGCCGAGCGGCATCGCGATCGCGAGCAGCACGGCGAGCCGGAAGTGCCGTACGCCGCGCGCCTGCAACACGTCCTGGCTGACGACCCCGGCCACCGCCATCGTCAGCCCCGAGGCCGTGGACAGGAACGCCGCGAACGCGCCGCCCGCGACGAGCGCGCCCAGGAGGTCGCCCGCCACCCCGTCGAAGACCCGCCCCGGCAGCAGCAGCACGGTGGCGTCGGCGTCCTGGGTGGCGGTGAGTTCGGGCGCGTACAGACGGCCCAGCCAGCCGTACACGGGCGGCAGCAGGTAGAAGAGGCCGATCAGGGCGAGGACCACGACGGTGGTGCGGCGGGCCGCGCGGCCGTTGGGACTGGTGTAGAAGCGGACGACGACGTGCGGCAGGCCCATCGTGCCCAGGAACGTGGCCACGATCAGGCCGTACGTGGCGTAGAGCGGGTGGTCGGCGCGGCTGGTGGCGAGCGGCCGGCCCGCGCCGACCCCGGCGGACGGCGGGGCGAGGGTCGCGGTCTCCGGCGGCGGGGCGCCGTTGCCGCGCCAGGCCAGCAGGAGGAAGAAGGCGGGCACCAGGAGGGCGGTGAGCTTGAGCCAGTACTGGAAGGCCTGGACGAAGGTGATCGAGCGCATGCCGCCCGCCGCGACCGCGAGCACCACGACGGCGGCGACGAGCGTCGCCCCGAACCAGCGGGGAGCGCCGGTGAGGATCTGAAGCGTGAGCCCCGCGCCCTGGAGCTGGGGCAGCAGGTAGAGCCAGCCCGCCCCGACGACGAACAGACTGACCACGCGTCGCACCTGGCGGGACTCGAGCCGCCCCTCGGCGAAGTCGGGCAGCGTGTACGCGCCCGAGCGGCGCAGCGGCGCCGCGACGAAGACCAGGAGGACGAGGTAGCCCGCCGTGTAGCCGACCGGGTACCACAGCATGTCCGGGCCGTGGATGAGGAGCAGCCCGGCGATACCGAGGAAGGAGGCGGCCGAGAGGTACTCGCCGCTGATCGCCGCCGCGTTGAGCCGGGGGCCCACTGTGCGGGAGGCGACGTAGAAGTCGGACGTCGTGCGGGAGACGCGCAGGCCGAAGCCGCCGATGAGGACGGTGGCGAGGACGACGACGGCCACCGCCGGGATCGCGTACGCCTCGTTCACGGCGCTCCGTGGTCGGCGGGGCGGCCGCGCACCAGGTCGGCGAAGTCGCGTTCGTTGCGCTCGGCGCGGCGCACGTACCACCAGGCGATCAGCACGAGGAACGGGTAGCAGCCGAAGCCGAGGACGAGCCATTGGACGGGCGCGTTGCGCAGGGCGCCGAAGAACAGGGGCAGGACGGCGACGGGGACCGCGAGGAGCATGAACGCGGTGATGCCGGCGCGGAGTTGGCCGCGCATGAGGGAGCGGACGTAGGCGGCGCCGAGGGTGGTCTGTTCGTCGATCTCCCACTGCGTACGGAGGCCCTCCGGGCCGGGGACCCGGCGGGGTTCGCCGGTCACGGTTTCGCGTTGCGGGTGATCGGACACGTGGCGGAGTTTAAGCAGGTCGGGTGGGCTGGGGGAAGGGTCTGGGTGCGGTGGGGCGGGGTTGCGGTCGCGGGGCTCTGCCCCGGGCCCCGCGCCTCAATCGCCGGCGGGGCTTGAATTGCTCAGCCGTGATTTGCTCGACCGGCGCCGGGGCTTGAGCGGCAAGCGGACAGCTCACGGTCTGCGCATCAGCAGTTCTCGTACTCGGCTTGCGTGTCTGCGGCTCACCGCGATTTCCGCCTCGCCGACCCGGACCGTCATTCCCGCGCCGTCGAGGCGGAGTTCGTCGATGCGGTGGAGGGCGACGAGGTGGCTGCGGTGGACGCGGACGAAGCCGAGTTCCTGCCAGCGTTCCTCCAGGGTGCTGAGCGGTATCCGCACCAGGTGGCTGACGCCGTCCTGGGTGTGCAGGCGGGCGTAGTCGCCCTGGGCCTCGGCGTAGGTGATGTCGGCGACGGCCACGAGCCGGGTGATGCCGCCGAGTTCGACGGGGATGCGGTCGGCGACGGTGGCCGGCGGCGCGCTGCTCGCGACGCGTTCGGCGACCCGGCCGACGGCCTCCGCGAGGCGCTCGCGGCGCACCGGTTTGAGGACGTAGTCGACGGCCTTCAGGTCGAAGGCCTTGACAGCGAAGTCCTCGTGGGCGGTGACGAACACGACGAGCGGCGGGTTGGCGAAGCCCGCGAGGAGGCGCGCCACGTCGAGGCCGGTCAGGCCCGCCATCTGGATGTCGAGGAAGAGGACGTCGATGGCGCCGTCGCCGCCCTCCAGGGCCCGGCCGATGCGGCGCAGCGCCTCGTTGGCGTCGGTGGCGCCCTCGGCGCTGCGCACGCGCGGGTCGGCCCGCAGGAGGTACAGGAGTTCGGCGAGGGCGGGTTCCTCGTCGTCGACGGCCAGTACGCGCAACATGCGGCGGAGTGTAATCGCGCGGTCGCTTGAATGAATCAGCCGCCTCCTGCGTACCGGTGGGCGACAGACGGAGGAAGGCATGTGGTCCCTGGAACGGCATCGCGACGTAGGCGCCTACGCGCTGGGGGTTCTCGACCCCGCGGAACGCTTCCGCTTCGAGGACCATCTGCCCGAGTGCGCCGCGTGCGCGTCCCTGGTCGGCGAACTGGCGCCCACGACGGGCGCGCTGGCGCTGTACGCGCGGGCGACGCCGCCGTGCGTGGAGGTGCTCGCGCGCCCGGCCCCGACCTTCCTCGACCGCGCGGTGGACCGGCTCGGGGCGCTGCACCGCAGGGCGCGGCGCCGGTTGTGGGGCGCGGCCGTCGCGGCGGCGCTGGTGCTCGCCGCGACGGGGCAGGGGGTCGCGATGCTGACCGGGGGCGGTACCGGTCCTCCCGGGCACACGGCGACCCTGAGCGGGCACGATGCCTCGACCGGCGTGGCGGCGACCGTGACCGCGGACGACCGGGACTGGGGCACCCAAGTGGGTCTGGACGTACGGGACTCGGGCGGGCCCCGGGTGTGCGAGCTGGTCGCGGTCGGGCGGGACGGTTCGGAGCAGACCGTGGCGACGTGGACCGTGCGCGGGGACGCGGTGGCGCTGGACGGCGGGGCGGCGGCGCGGCCCGCGGATCTCGCGCGGTTCGAGGTGCGGGCGGCGGACGGAGTTCCGCTGCTGACGCTCCCCCTGCGGTGACCGGCTACTTCAGCAGCCGCGACATCCGCCGGTCGGCGAGCGGCTTGCCGCCCGTCTGGCACGTCGGGCAGTACTGCAACGCGCTGTCGCTGAAGCTGACCTCGCGGACCGTGTCCCCGCACACGGGGCACGCCTCCCCGGCCCGTCCGTGCACGCGAAGGCCGCTCTTCTTCTCGGCCTTGAGCTTGCCTGCGGCGACCCCGCGCGAGCGTTCGACGGCTTCGGTCAGCGTCGTGCGCATCGCCTCGTACAGCGTGTGCACGTCGTCGGCGTTCAGCCCGGACGTCGGCTTGAACGGGGACATGCGGGCGGCGTGCAGGATCTCGTCGCTGTAGGCGTTGCCGATGCCCGCGATGAGCGACTGGTCGCGCAGGGCGCCCTTGATCTGGCGCCGCTCCCCCTTGAGGAGCCGGGCGAACGCCGCCTCGTCGAAGTCGTCCGCCAGCGGGTCGGGGCCGAGGCGGGCGACGCCCGGCACCTCGCCGGGGTCCCGGACCACGTACACCGCGAGCTTCTTCGTGGTGCCGGCCTCGGTGAGGTCGAAGCCCTCGCCGGTCTCCAGGGCGACGCGCAGGGCGAGGGGGCCCTTGCCGGGTTTGGGCGGGCCGTCGGGCAGCCGGTCCTTCCATTGCAGCCAGCCGGCGCGGGCCAGGTGCGTGACCAGGTGGGGCCCGTCCTCGGTGCTCAGGTCGAGGAACTTGCCGTGCCGTGCCACGGACGTGACCGTGCGGCCCTCCAGGGCGGTGAGCGGCGGGTCGTACGTCTTCAGGACGCTCACCGCCACCGGCAGGACGCGCACGATGTCGTGCCCCACCAGGTGCCCGGTGAGGAAGTCCTTGAGCGCTTCGACCTCAGGGAGCTCCGGCATGCCCACCAGCCTCTCACTCGCGCGCGGGCACCACGAATTCGCACCAGACGCACTTGCCGACGCCACGCGCCTCCACGCCCCACACGTCGGCGAGCTGGTCGACGAGGAACAGGCCGCGCCCCGAGACGCCGTCCTCGCCCGCCTCGCGGCGGCGCGGCAGGGCGCTCGACGTGTCCTCCACGTCGACCCTGAGCCTTCGGTCGGCGCCGGTCAGGACGCGCAGGGTGACGATGGCGGGTCCTTCGGTGTGCATGAGGGCGTTGGTGATCATCTCGTCGGCGACGAGCTCGATCTCGTCGGCGTTGTCCCGCGCTCCCCAGGCGCGGACGGCGTGCCGGATCATGTGGCGGGCCGCCCTCAGCGCGTCCGGGTCTCCGGGCGGCACGTGCTCGGTGAGCCGGCCGCCGCTCTGCACGGCGCCCGCGCCGCGGCGGCGCAGGAGCAGCAGTGCCACGTCGTCCTCGGTGTCGCGGTCCTCGACCGAGGCGACGAGCCGGTCCGCCAGCTGGTCGAGGTCGTCGGGGCCCGTGCCGATGAGCGTGGTGAGGGTCTGGAGCCCGTCGTCGAGGTCGGTGCCGGGCTTCTCGACGAGGCCGTCGGTGCACAGCACCAGCGCCTCACCGGGGTCGAGTTCGGCGGTGGTCACCGGGTACTCGAGGCGCCCGAACTCGGCGGACAGGCCGAGCGGGAGCCCGCCCGCGACCGCGAGCCTGCGGCAGTTCCCGTCCATCAGGCGCAGCAGCGGGTCGAGGTGTCCGGCCCGCACGAGCTGGACGACGCCGGTCGACAGGTCGGCCTCCGCGTACAGGCAGGTCGCGAAGCGGTCGGTGTCGAGTTCGTGCAGGAAGGAGGAGGCGCGGGCCATGACGGTGGCGGGCGTGTGGCCCTCGGCGGCGTAGGCGCGCAGCACGATGCGCAGCTGGCCCATGACGGCGGCGGCGTGCGTGTCGTGTCCCTGGACGTCGCCGATGACCGCGCCGACCCGGCCGCCGGGCAGCGGGATCACGTCGTACCAGTCCCCGCCGATGTCCCGGCCCACGGAGGCGGCGCGGTAGCGGACAGCCAGGTCGGCGCCCGGCACGTCGGGGATGGTCCGGGGCAGCATGGCCTGCTGGAGGCCCTGGGCGAGGTCCTTCTCCTGCTCGTAGAACATGGCGCGCTGGAGGCTCTGCGCGATGCTGCTGCCGAGCGCGACCATGACATTGCGCTCGGAGTCCGTGAAGCCCTGCCGGTCGTGGAAGAGCAGGCCGACCACGCCGATGGGCTTGGCCTGCGCGATGAGCGGCAGGTAGGCGGCCGAGGTGATCTCCATGTGGGCGAGCCGCGGCCACAGCTCGGGGTAGTCGGCGGCGAACTCCTGCGGCGACTCGATGAAGCGGGGCTGGAGAGTGCGCACGGCCTCGCTCATCGGATACGGGTCGTCGACGCGGGTGGTGTGGATGCCCGGCACGAACGTGCCCTGGGGTCCCTCGGCGACGAGGTGAATGCGCCCGGCCCTGACCAGGCCCATGACGAAGCTGGCCGAGCCGCGCTCGTCGACGCCGTGGGTGTCGCGCAGCACGTCGATGACGTCCTGGACGGTGCGGGCGTGCGCGAGGGCGGCCGTGGTGTACTGCACGACGCCGGTGTCGCCGCTGCGCAGGGCCCGCCGGGCCTCGCGCTCGGCGTGCACGGTGGCGTCGTTCAGCTCGTCGGTGGCATCGCGGACGATGCCCACGATGCGGCGCGGGCGGCCGCGCTCGTCCCGCCGGATGTAGCCGCGGGTGTGGGTCCAGCGCATGTCGCCCGTGCGGGTGCGGATGCGGAAGTACGTTCCGTAGGTCTCCTCGCCGCTCTTCAGGGCCCGCGCCACGAGCTCGTCGAGCCGCCCGCCCTCGCTGGGCGGCACCCGCCGGGCGAGGGTCCCGGGGTGGTCGTCGTACTCGTCGGGGCGCAGGTCGAAGACCTCGTGGGCCTGGGCGTCCATGGCCATGAGGCCGGTGTCGAGGTCCCAGTCGAAGCTGCCCATGCGCAGGCCGCGGCCGTAGGCCTCCAGAAATCCGCGTGAGGTGTCCTCCGGGCCCTCCCCGCCTGGGGCGTTCCCGGGCTCCTCGCCGCCCCTGCCACCCGCGCCCATGGGCCCCACGCTAGGCCGAGCCCCCTGTGCCCGCACGTCGTGACCTTGGTGCGGAAGCGGGGACACACTGGAGGGATGGACTGGCTCGGCGATTCGGACCTCTGGCTCGCCCGCCTGGTGTTCCAGCGCGGGCTCGCGGCGCTGTACCTCGTCGCGTTCGTGGCGGCGGCGCTCCAGTTCCGTGCGCTGCTCGGGGAGCGGGGGATGACGCCGGTCCCCCGGTTCGTGGCGCGTGTGCCGTGGCGGGCCGCGCCCTCGCTGTTCCGGCTGCACTACTCGGACCGGTTCTTCGCCGGGTGCGCGTGGGGCGGCGCGGCGGTGGCGGCCGGGCTGCTGGCCGGGGTGGACGGGCTGCTGCCGCTGTGGGCGGCGATGGCGCTGTGGCTGGTGCCGTGGGCGCTGTATCTGTCGATCGTGAACGTCGGGCAGACCTGGTACGGCTTCGGCTGGGAGTCGCTGCTCCTGGAGGTCGGCTTCCTTGCGGTGTTCCTCGGCAACGACGAGGTGGCGCCGCCGGTCCTGGTGCTGTTCCTGCTGCGCTGGGTGCTGTTCCGCCTCGAATTCGGGGCCGGACTGATCAAGCTGCGCGGCGACGAGTGCTGGCGGAAGCTGACCTGTCTCGACTTCCACCACGAGACGCAGCCGATGCCGGGCCCGCTGAGCTGGTTCTTCCACCATCTGCCGCGTCCGCTGCACCGGGTGGAGGTCGCGGCCAACCACGTCACCCAGTTGGCGGTCCCCTTCCTGCTCTTCACCCCGCAGCCGGTCGCCGGCTGGGCGGCCGCCCTCATGATCGTCACCCAGCTGTGGCTGGTCGCCTCGGGCAACTTCGCGTGGCTGAACTGGCTCGCGATCGTCCTGGCCGCCTCCGCCCTCGACCTGTCCTCCCTGCACACACCACCGGCGCTTCCCGGGGCTCCCCTCTGGTACGAGGTGATGGTCATCGTCCTGACGGCGGCGGTCGCGGGGCTCAGCTACCGGCCGGTGCGCAATCTGCTCTCGCGCCGCCAGTCCATGAACCGCTCCTACGACTCCCTGCACCTGGTCAACACGTACGGGGCGTTCGGCTCGGTCGGCCGGGTGCGCCAGGAGATCGTGATCGAGGGCACGGCGGACGAGGTGCCGCGCCCCGAATCGGGCTGGCTGGCCTACGAGTTCAAGGGCAAGCCGGGTGATCCGCGCCGCCTGCCGCGCCAGTTCGCGCCCTACCATCTGCGGCTCGACTGGATGATGTGGTTCGCCGCGTTGTCCCCCGCGTACGCCCGGTCCTGGTTCGAGGTGCTGGTCGAGCGCCTCCTGGAGGGCGACCGGGACACGCTGCGGCTGCTGCGCCACTCCCCCTTCCCGGCCGACGCGCCGCCCGTGCACATCCGGGCGCGCGTGTACCGCTACCGCTTCACGTCGTGGCGGGAGCTGCGGGAGACGGGGGCGTGGTGGGAGCGGACCTACGTACGGGAGTTCCTGCCGCCGACCCGGTTGAGGTAGACGCGGCGGGCGGTCTCCCCGAAGACGTGCGGATCCGCGCCGCCCACCAACTCCCGTGCCGTGTCCACGACGTGCTGGTACGTGGCCGCGAGCGTGCACACCGGCCAGTCGGAGCCGAACATCACACGGGCGGGCCCGAAGGCGTCGATGACCGTGTCCGCGTAGGGCCGCAGCTGGTCCACGGTCCAGCCCGTCCAGTCGGCCTCGGTGACCATGCCGGAGAGTTTGCAGACGGTGTTGGGCAGCGCGGCGAGCGCGCGGACGTCGTCCCGCCAGGGGACGAGCTCCCCCGCCGCGATCGACGGCTTGCCCAAGTGGTCGAGGACGAAGGTGAGTCCTGGGTGTTCTGCCGCGACCTTGACGCAGGCCGGCAGCTGGTGCGGCAGGACCACCAGGTCGTAGACGAGCCCGGCGTCCGCGACGGCGGCGAGCCCGCGCCGTACGTCGGGCCGCAGCAGCCAGCCGGGGTCGCTCTCGCCCTGCACCTGGTGCCGGATCCCCACCAGGTGCCGTCCGCCCGGCAGCTCCCGCAGCCGGTCCACGGTGTCGCGGACGTCGGGCCTGGTCAGATCGGTCCAGCCGACGACCCCGGCGACGAGGTCGCTGCGCTCGGCGAGCGCCAGGAGCTCGGGCGTCTCCTCGGCGACGGTCACCGTCTGCACGAGCACGGTCGCCTCGACACCGGCCGCCCGCAGCTCGGGGGCCAACTCGTCGAGGGTGAACGTGCGTCGGATCGGGGCGAGTTCGGGCCCGGTGATCCAGTCCTGGTCGCGTACGGACAGGTCCCAGACGTGGTGGTGCGCGTCGACGATCCCGGGGGTCACGGCAGCTCCCACACGACGGGAAGCCCGGCGTCCGCGCCTGCGGCGGAGTAGTCGTGGGTGACGTCGAGGAGTTCGTCCATGCGGGCCTGCCAGGCGATGTTCACGGGCAGCTTGTCGAGTTCGGCGAGCATGCGGGCGTAGTCCTCGCACTCGATGACGTGGAACAGGTCGGTGCCGCTGCGCCAGATCGTCCACTGGCGGGCGCCCGCCGCGCGGATCGCGGCGACGAGTTCGTCCGGCACCTCGCGGTGGGCGGCCTCGTACGCGTCGATGAGATCGGCGCGGACCTTGGTGTGCAGGGCGATTCTCACGCGTGCGGCTCCTGTTCAGCGGGGATGGGGACCTCGGCCGGGAGGAGGTGCAGGTCGCGGGCCTCTTTCCAGAGAGCGGCGGGCACCTGCGCGGTGAACTGCCGCTCCATGTCCGTGACTTCGGCTGCCGAGCGGGTGCCGACGAGCACGCTGGTGACGCCCGGGTGACCGAACGGGAAGGCGAGCGCGGCGGCGCGCAAGGTCGTGCCGTGGCGTTCGGCGAGGTCCTGGAAGCGGCGGGCGCGGGAGAGGACCTCGGGCGAGGCGAGGGCGTAGTCGAACGTGCCGCCCTGTGTGGGGTCGGCGAGCAGCCCGGAGTTGAAGACGCCGCCGATGACGACGGACACACCGCGTTCGGCGGCGGCGGGCAGCAACGTCTTCAGGGCGCGCTGGTCGAGCAGCGAGTAGCGGCCGGCGCACAGCACCACGTCCACGTCGGTGTCGCGGACGAAACGGGTCAGCATCGCGGACTGGTTCATGCCCGCGCCGATGGCGCCGACGAGCCCTTCGCCGCGCAGCCGCTCCAGCTCGGGGTAGGCCTCCGCGAAGGCCTCCTTGGCGTGGTCGTCGGGGTCGTGGAGGTAGGCGACGTCGATGCGGTCGAGACCGAGCCGCCCGAGGCTCTCCTCGATGGAGCGGCGCACCCCGGCCGCGCTGAAGTCCCACACCCGGCGCGCCGTGGCGGGAACGGCGAAGCCGTGGGCGCTGTCATCGCCGCCACCCTCGTACGGTTCGAGGAGCCTGCCGACCTTCGTGGACACGGTGTACGCGCCCGTGGGCCGGCTGCGCAGGTACTCGCCGATCCGGCGCTCGGAAAGCCCGAGGCCGTAGTGCGGCGCCGTGTCGAAGTAGCGCAGGCCCGCCTCCCACGCGGCGTCCAGGGCGAGGTGGGCCTCGTCGTCGCGGACCGGTGTGTAGAGGTTGCCGATGGCCGCGCCGCCGAAGCCGAGCGCGGTGACCGGGACGTCGGTGCGGCCGAGCGTGCTGGTACGCATGCGGGTCACTGGTCCACGGGGCGAAGGCGCAGCCCCTGCATGCCGCCGTCCACGGCGATGGACGTGCCGGTCGTCGCGCCGGACAGCGGGCTCGCCAAGTGGGCTATGGCGCCCGCGACTTCGGCGGCGGAGACCAGGCGCCCGGTGGGCTGGCGGGCTTCGAGGGCGGCGCGTTCGGCGGCCGGGTCGTCGGCCTTGTCGAGGAGCCGGCCGACCCAGGGGGTGTCGGCGGTGCCGGGGTTCACGCAGTTGACGCGGATGCCCTCGCGGATGTGGTCGGCGGCCATGGCGAGCGTGAGGGAGAGGACGGCACCCTTGGACGCCGCGTACAGGGCCCGCTGCGGGAGTCCCGCCGTGGCGGCGATGGAGCAGGTGTTGACGATCGCGGCGTGCGCGGAGTCCCTCAGCGCGGGGAGCGCGGCCCGTGCCACGCGGACCATCCCGACGACGTTGACGTCGAGGACGCGGTGCCATTCGGCGTCGTCGTTGTCGGCGACGGTGCCCTGGGCGCCGATGCCCGCGTTGTTGACGAGTACGTCGAGTCCGCCCAGGTCGCCGACGGCCGCGGCCACGGCGGCCCGCACGGCGGCGTCGTCGGTGACATCGGCGGCGTACCCGCGCAGCGGCTTCTCCACGTCGGTGATGTCCCGGTCGAGCACGGCGACGTCGGCGCCGCGCGCGGCGAGCAGCTCGGCGGTGGCCCGGCCGATGCCGGAGGCGCCGCCGGTGACGAGGGCCTTCAGGCCGGCGAAGTCCTGAACACTGCGGACAGGGGTGTCGCTCATGCGGCGGCTCCGTTCGGTTCGGTGGCGAGGTCACGCGCCCAGAACTCGCCGTCCGGGTAGGTGAATTCGGCGATGGACGAGGCGTGCATGGTGGCGGAGAAGCCGGGGGCGGTCGGGGCGGCGTAGTGGCCCTTGCGGACGACGACCGGGTCGACGAAGTGTTCGTGCAGATGGTCGACGTACTCGATGACGCGGTCCTCGGTGGTGCCGGACAGCGCGACGTAGTCGAACATCGACAGGTGCTGGACGAGTTCGCACAGGCCGACGCCGCCCGCGTGCGGGCACACGGGGACGCCGAACTTCGCGGCGAGCAGCAGGATCGCCAGGTTCTCGTTGACACCGCCGACGCGCGCGGCGTCGATCTGAAGGACGTCGATGGCACCGGCCTGGAGGAGCTGCTTGAACACGACGCGGTTCTGCACGTGTTCGCCGGTGGCGACCTTCACCGGGGCGACACCCTCACGGATGGCCGCGTGGCCCAGGATGTCGTCGGGGCTGGTGGGCTCCTCCACCCAGTAGGGCGCGAACTCGGCCAGCGCGTTGGTCCATTGGACGGCGTCGCCGACGTTCCAGCGCTGGTTGGCGTCGACGGCCATGCGGATGTCGGGGCCGACGACCGCGCGGGCGGTGCGGCAGCGGCGGATGTCGTCTTCGAGGTCGGCGCCGACCTTCAGCTTGATCTGGGTGAAGCCGTCGGCGACGGCCTGCCGGGCGAGGCGGGTGAGCTTCTCGTCGCTGTAGCCGAGCCAGCCGGGCGAGGTGGTGTAGCCGGGATAGCCGCGCTCGACGAGGCGCGCGGTGCGGTCGGCGGCGCCCTGCCGCCCCGCCTCCAGCAGCTCCAGTGCCTCTTCGGGGGTGAGCGCGTCGGCGATGTAGCGGAAGTCGACCTGGGACACCAGCCACGCGGGGTCCGCCTCGGCGAGCAGCCGCCACAGCGGCTTGGCGGCACGCTTGGCGGCGAGGTCCCAGGCGGCGTTGACGACGGCGCCGATCGCCATGTGCATCACGCCCTTCTCGGGCCCGAGCCACCGCAGTTGGCTGTCGCCGATCAGGTCGCGATTGAGACTTCCCGGGTCGGCGCACAGCACGTCGAGCGGTCGGCCCACGACGTGCTGGCTCAGCGCGCGGATCGCGGCGACCTGCACGTCGTTGCCGCGTCCGATGGTGAAGGTGAAGCCGTGCCCCTCGTGCCCGTCCGGGTCGTCGGTGCGCAGCACGACGTACGCGGCGGAGTAGTCGGGATCCGGGTTCATGGCGTCGGAGCCGTCCAGCTCCCTGGAGGTCGGGAACCGGATGTCGTACGTGTCGACGGCGGTGACACGGGGCGGAGTGGAAGACACGTGCTGCCTTTCGGGCGGGGGCGTGGTCGGGCGGTGTCAGTCCTGGGCGCGGCCGGTGGTGACACGGGCGACCATGAGGGCGAGCAGGATGATCCCGCCGTAGATGGCCTGGATCCAGAAGGACGGCACCTGGGCGAGGGTCAGCATGTTCTGCACGACACCGAGCAGCAGTACGCCGGTCAGGGCGCCGAACATGGTGCCCTTGCCGCCGTCCAGGCTGATGCCTCCGATGACCGCGGCGGCGAACACCGTGAAGATCATGTTGTTGCCCTGGTTGGCGCTGATGGCACCCACGTATCCGGTCTGCATGATGCCTCCGACGGAGGCGAGGACACCCGCGACCACGAAGACACCGAGCATGACGCGCTCGACGCGGATTCCGGCGGCGCGCGCGGCCTCGGCGTTGCCGCCGATCGCGTACAGGGCGCGGCCCACACGGTGGTACTTGAGGACGAGCCCCGCGATCCCGAACGCGACGGCGGCGAACCACACCGACATCGGGATGCGCAGGAACGTGGAGGTGGCGAGCGCGAAGAACGCGTCGGGCATCCCGAACAGCGTCTTGCCCTTGGTGGCTCCGACGAGCAGCCCGCGCAGCACGATCAGCATCGCGAGCGTCACGATGAACGCGTTGAGCTTCAGCTTGACGACGAGCACACCGTTGAAGGCGCCGATGCACGCCCCGGCCACGAGTACCGCCAACAGCGAGACGGCGACGGGGAATTCGGTCCCGAACCCGGACTGCGCGACGGGCAGCACGAGCAGTGCGCCGAAGGCGGGCGCGATACCGACGACCGATTCGAGCGACAGGTCGAACTTTCCGCTGATGAGCACGAGCGACTCGGCGAGCACCACCATCGCGAGGGCGGCGGAGGAGCCGAGGATGGAGATGATGTTCTGCTCGGTCAGGAACGAGTCGTTGAGCACGGCCCCGAGGATCAGGAGCAGCAACAGGGCGGGCACGAGGGCGAGTTCGCGTGCGCGGCGCAACAGGACGTTCTTGGCGCTTTCAAGCCCCTGCGGCGTTTGAGCAGCGGGGTCCGGGGCGGAGCCCCGAGGCCTGGGCACCGGAGTGACCGCAACCTTACGGGTGGACGTCACTGGAAACCCCCTCGATCGACGCGATCAACGCATGGTCGGCCCACCCCGCCGCGTGTTCCGCGACGACGCGTCCGTGGAACAGCACAAGCACCCGGTCGCAGCGCCGCAGATCGTCGAGCTCGTCCGAGACGACGAGGACCGCCGTACCGTCGTCGCGCGCGCTGTCGACCCTCCTCAGCAGCGACTCCTTCGACTTCACATCGACGCCGGCGGTCGGGTTGATGAGCACGAGCAGCCGCGGGTCGGAGGCCAGCGCACGGGCCATCACCACCTTCTGCGCGTTGCCGCCGGAGAGGTCGGACACCGGCTGGTCGGGCCCCTCCGCATGGATGTCGAGCCGCTCGATCAGCTCACGGGCGAACCGCCGGCGGTTCTCGGTGCCGATGAATCCGTGCCGGCCGAGCCGCCCGAGCACCGACAGCGTGGAGTTGTCGCCGATGGACATCCCGGTGACGAGGCCCTGGTCGTGCCGGTCGCGCGGCACGCACCCCACACCCGCGGCGAGCGCGGCGGACACGTCCCCGAAGGGCAGCGGGCGCCCGTCGAGCCGGGCGGTGCCGGAGGTGGGCGTGTGCAGCCCGGCGAGGGACTCCGCGAGGGCGATCTTGCCGCTGCCGCTGGAGCCCGCGAGCCCGAGGACCTCTCCGCGCCGCACGGTCAGGTCCACGTCCTCGTACGTCTCCGAGGCGAGGCCCGCGACCTCGAGCACGACGGGCTCGACGGCCTCCTCGGCCGCCTGCTCGACGACCGCCTCGGCAGCTGCCGCCGCCTGTTCCGCGACCGCCTCCCCCGCCATGGCCTCGACGAGGGCGGGCCGGGGCAGTTCGGCGACCGGGGCGGTGGTGATCCAGCGGGCGTCGCGGAGCACGGTGACCGTCTGGCACACCTCGTACACCTCCTGGAGGTGGTGCGAGATGAACAGGAAGGTGACGCCGGAGTCCTGGAGGGCGCGCATGCGGGCGAAGAGGCGCTCGATCTCGCGGTTGTCGAGCTGTGCGGTCGGCTCGTCGAGCACGATGAAACGGGCGCCGCCGCTCAACGCCCGCGCGATCTCGACCATTTGCCGGTCCTCGACCTTGAGGTCGGCGGTGCGCGCGCCGGGGTCGACGCGGACGTCCCAGGTGTCGAGCAGTTCGCGGGCCTCGGCGTCGAGCCTCTTCCAGCTGAAGAAGCCGCGCCGGGCGCCCGGCTGCCGGTTCAGGAACAGGTTCTCCGCGACGGTCAACTCGGGTATGACGGTGGGCTTTTGGTAGACGCAGGCGACCTTGGCGCGCCACGCCTCGCGGTCGCCGAGCGGCGGCGCGGGCTCCCCGTCGAAGGTGAGCGTGCCCGCGTCGGCGGCCTGAAGGCCGGTGAGGATCTGGACGAGCGTGGACTTGCCCGCGCCGTTGCGCCCGACGAGCGCGTGGGACTCGCCCGCGTGCACGGTGAGCCGGCCGTCGGCGAGGGCGACCGTGGGCCCGTAGCGCTTGACGATGCCGCGGGCCTCGACCAAGGGCGGGGTGGCGGCGCTCACTTGACCGTGTTTCCCCACAGCTCGGGGTCGTCGACGTTCTTCTTGGTGACCAGCGGGGCGGGCAGCTGGTCCTCCAGGGTGCCGCTGGGCAGCTTCACGATCTTCGAGCCGTGGTCGGTCGGTCCCGGCTCGAACTTCTTCCCCTGCATCGCGGCCTTGATGTAGTACATGCCGTACTTGGCGTAGGTGTCGGCGGGCTGCGAGACCGTCGCGTCGATCTGGCCCTTGCGGATGGCGTCGAACTCCTGCGGGATGCCGTCGTTCGACACGATCGTGATGTGCTTGGCGGACCCCGCCTTCTCCAGCATTCCCTTGGACTTGAGGGTCTGGAGGGTCGGCGCGAGATAGACGCCGCCCGCCTGCATGTAGATGCCCTTGATGTCGGGGTTGGCGTTCAGGAGGGTGTCGAGCTTGGAGGCGGCGGTGTCGGACTCCCACTTCGCGGGGATCTCCAGGACCTTGAGCTTCGGGTACTCCTTCTTCACGCAGTCCCGGAAGGCCTTGGACCGCTCGCGCCCGTTCACGGAGGCGAGGTCACCCATGATCTGGACGACCTTTCCGGACTTCACGTGGTCGCCGAGGTAGGCGCAGGCCTTCTTGCCGTACGCGACGTTGTTGGCGCGGACGACCATGGCGACCTTGCCCTTGTCGGGCGCGACGTCCACGGCGACGACCGGGACGCCCTTGCGCTCCGCCTGGTCGAGTCCCGCGCCGATGGCGGCGCTGTCGAGGGGCGCCACGACGAGGCCCTTCACGCCCTGGTTGAGCTGGTTGTTGATGTCCGTGATCTGCTGCGAGGGGTCGCTGTTGGAATTGACGGTCTTCAGCGCGTCGACACCCTCGGACTTCGCCATCTTCGGCACGTAGTCGTTGTACGACTGCCAGAACGGCGAGGTCAGCAGCGGCAGGACGACGCCCACCTTGCCCTTGCCGTCGCCGCCTCCACCGCCGCCACCACCCGCTCCCGCCGCGGTGTCCTTGGTGCTGCCGCAGGCGGCGAGGGCGAGCGCGGCGCAGCCGAGCAGGGCGACCGCGCTCAGCCCTCGCCTCCGGGAACTCCGGGCGCGCGCCGCCCCGTTCCCCCTGGTCGTCCCCTTCGAGTCCATCGTGGTGCCAGTCATCGGACTGCTCCTCGGCTCCTGAAGTCATGGGCACGGCCGGTCTCCACCCCTCCGGATCCGGCCCGCGCCGAGATATTTATCAGACCACTTCGGCGCCCCAACACCCTTCGTACCCAAGTTTTCTCGGTATTTACTGGTGCCGGTGCGCGGAAGAGGTCCGACTTTCCTGGTAGTGGTCCGACCACCTGGCTGGTTACACTGCGCGGCATGCAGAAGGCCACCGTCACCCAGCGGGCCATTGAACAGCTCAAGGCGATGATCGGCAGCGGAGAGCTGCAACCGGGTCAACGGCTGCCCACAGAGCGGGATCTGGCGACACAGCTGGGCATCTCGCGCAGTTCCATGCGGGAGGCGATCCGGGCGCTCACGGTGCTGGGCGCCCTGGAGGCGCGGCACGGATCAGGCATCTACGTCACGCAGTTGGAGGCCGGCGACCTCCTGGAGACGTTCGGGGTGGTCGCCGACCTGTCGCGGGGACCCGGCCTCGTGGAGCTCCTGGAGGTGCGCCGCATCCTGGAGTCGACGGCCACGGCGCTCGCTGCCGCACGCATCACACGGGCCCAACTGGACGATGTGGCGGACCACTTGGCGGCGATGGAGGCGACCGACGACCCGGAGGAGATCCTCTCCCACGACCTGGCGTTCCACCGGACGATCGCCGCGGCCGCGGGCAACGACACGATGGCGGCGATCCTGGAGGGCCTGTCCTCCCGGACGTTCCGGGCCCGCGTGTGGCGCGGTTACGAGCAGGAGGGCGCCTTCGAGCGCACCCGCCGTGAGCACGCCCGTATCCTTCGCGCCCTGACCGCCCACGACCCGGAGGCCGCGCGGGCCGCTGCCGCGGCGCATGTCGGTGAGGTGGAGGAGTGGCTGCGGGGGCAGTTGGACTGACGCCCCCGCGCCGGCGAGCTCACGAGGTGGCCACCCGCAGGGTGTCGATCTCGTCCCATCCATGCTGGGCCAGCCGCTCGGCGAGGGCGAGTTCGGGCCCTGCCACCAGACACAGGCACTGGGGCGGGTTCAGGTGACGCGCGAGCGCCACAAAGGTTTCCAGCACGCTGTTGGCGAGGTAATCCACGCGCCTGAGATCAACGGTGATCTCTTCGGTCATCTGAGCATGTTCGGTCACGGCAACCGTCAGGGGCGCCTTGTGCGCTCCGACGACTTCGCCGTACAGGCGCACGCCCGCGCTCTGTCGAAGGGGAGCGATCAGGAGGAGTTCGTCTACGAAGAAGCCAGGCATGGGGCGCCCCAAGCGGAGTGCACTGCTCGTGGAGCGGGGTGGCCGACCGCGGTCGGAACGATCCACGCGGCGAGCAGTTCTGTGATGCGGGTCGGATTCCCGCGATAAGCAGCCGCTGGCGTGGGGAGGCCTTCCATCTGGCCCGAAGGTCGCCGGAAGTGCTGCGCCGCGCTGACGGCGCGCATATTCCACGGACTCCTGAACAGGCTACTCGCGCGCGCCCCGGATGGACAGCTTGTCTGTACGTTCATTCCTCCTGGCCGTGACCACGCTCGCCACAGGCGTAAGCCCTTGCCGCATCCTCACTCCGACGCCGCCACCTCCACCGCCGTGAGCAGCAGTTCCAGCGCCACCTCGAACGAGCTCCCCGCCATCAACGGCAAGTACTCCCGCGCCGCCCCGAGTTGAGGGTGTGATTCCGCCGGCAGGTTCGCGTACTCCCCCGTCCACGCCCGGTCGTCCGCCTCCCGCCGCTCCGCGGGCAGTGCCAAGTACGCGGCGTCCAGGGCCGCGTGGCCCAGGACGGTGTCCACGAAGGCGGAGTAGTGACGCACCGCGTCCTCCGCTCCGAAACCGGCGCGTCTGAGCAGGCCGATGCCCGCGTCGACGGCCCGGAACTCGTGCGCGCGCCGCGTCACCCGGTACGCCGCGAGCGCCGCCACCCGCGGGTGCGCGCGATACCCGCGGTGGATGCGCATGCCGAACTCGCGCAGCCCGTCGCGCCAGGCCATCCGCCCGGGCTCGAAGCCGTCCATGGCCTCGCCGATGATCCGGTCGGAGACGGCGAGCAGCAGGTCGTCCGTGCTGTGGAAGTAGCGGTACAGGGCGCTCGGATCGCAGCCCAGTGCCGCGCCGAGGCGGCGCACGCTCAGCGCGTCGGGGCCGTGCTGCCCGACCAGGCGCAACGCACAGTCGACGATCACGTCCTCGGACAGCAGCACCCCCGACTTCGTCGGCTTGCGGCGCCGCCGCTCCACCGGGATCCGCCCTTCGGTCATGGCCGCTCTCCCTCCCTCGCCCAGCGCTTCCGGCTTATGACAACACCATTGACGCAAGCTGACAAGGCCGATTTGATCGCGATCACCGCATCGCGATCACCGCCCCTCACGCACCTTTCTCTCCCCTGCCTCCCCTGCCGTCAGGAGATCGATCATGAGAAGCGAACCACCGGGCCTGCGCCGCTCCCTCGGCGTCGTCGACGGCATCGCCATCGCCGCGTCCAGCACCGCCGCGACCACCAGCATCGGCATCGGGATGGGGTCCCTGGCCGCGACGGTCGGGCTGCACGCGCCGGCGGTCCTGCTGGTGGCGTTCCTGCCGATCCTGGGGATCGCGGTGGCCTACGCGCGCCTGAACCGGCAGGAGCCGAACATGGGCAGCGGCTACGTCTGGGTGGGCCGCTCGCTGGGTCCCTGGCTGGGCTTCCTCACTGGCTGGGTCACCCTCGTCGGCACACTGGTCTTCATGGCGTACACGAGCGCGGTGACGGGCTCGGTCTTCCTCCAGTTCGCCAACAAGGCCGATCTGCACACCCTGTTCGGGCTCGGCCTCGATCCGAACTCGACGGCTCTCTCGACCGTCGTCGGCCTGCTCGTCCTCACCGCCGTCACCGTCACCGCGGTCACCGGCGTCCGCAAGGCGACCCGCCTCCAGGCGTGGCTGCTCGTCTTCGAATACGCCGTGCTGCTCGGCTTCTGCGGCTGGTCCCTGGTCACCGGCCCGCACGCCTTCCAGTGGTCGTGGTTCAACCCCTTCGACATCCATGACGGCACGGCCTTCGCACAGGGGCTGGTCCTCGCGGTGTTCTTCTACTGGGGCTGGGACGCCGCGTTCACCGTCACCGAGGAGACGAAGGACGTCCGGGACGCGGGGCGCGGCGGACTGATCGCCCTGTTCGCGATGCTCGGCCTCTTCCTCTACGGTTCCGTGGCCTTCCAGCGCGAGATGTCACTGCCCGAACTGGTCGAGCAGGGCCCCCAGGCCCTCACCTATCTCGGCGCGAAGCTCGCCGACGAGCCGGTGGCCAGCCTGCCGCTGCTCGCGCTGCTCTTCTCGGCGGTCGCGTCCCTCCAGGCCAGTGTGATCCCGACGGCGCGCGGACTGCTCGCGATGGGCCGGGACCGCACGATGGGGCAGATCTGGACGCGGGTGAGCCCCCGTTACGGTTCCCCGGCCGCAGGCACCGTCGTCGTGATGTCGATCGCGGCGGCGGTCGCCCTGCTCGCCCTGGCGATACCGAAGCTGAACGAGATGATCCTCGCCGCCGTGAACTCCATAGGGCTCACCGTCGCCCTCTACTACGGCCTCACGGCCCTCGCCTGCGCGGTCCGCTTCCGCTCGCTGCTGCGCACCGCGCCCCGGGAGGCGGTGCGGGCGGTCCTCGTGCCCGGACTCAGCGCCCTCGCGCTGCTCGGCATCGGGGCGTACCTGGCGTACTCCTACGCGACGATGAGCGACCACTTCGTACTGTCACCGGACAACGGCTGGTTCATGCTGGCGGTGCCCGCGACCATCGTCCTGACCGGCCTGGCGATGGCCGCCGTCGCCAAGTTCGGGCGCCGCTCCCCGTACTTCGGGACCGGGCGCGGCACGGACGCCGACGCCATCGAACTGGCCGGGCCGACGGCCAACTGACCACACCCCGTAACACCCTTACCTGCACTAGGAGTTGAGACCATGTCCGCACCCGCCGACCTCGTCCTCACCGGCGGTCCCGTCCACACCGGCTCGCCCTCCCGCTCACGCGCCACGACCGTCGCGGTGCGGGGCGAGCGGATCGTCGCCGTCGGCCACGACGAGGTGCGCGAGTTCATCGGCCCGCGCACCGAAGTGGTCGACCTGGCGGGGAAGTTGCTGGTCCCCGGCTTCCAGGACGCGCACGCGCACCCCGTCGGGGCGGGCATGGAGATGGGCCAGTGCGACCTGAGCGGCTCGACGACGCTCGCCGAGTACCGGGAGCGGATCGCCGCGTACGCGAGCGCGCACCCGGACGTCGAGTGGATCACCGGGGGCGGCTGGGCGATGGAGGCGTTCCCGGGCGGCCTGCCGACGGCTGCCGAGCTGGACGCCCTGGTGCCGGACCGGCCGGTGTACCTGGTCAACCGCGACCACCACGGCGCCTGGGTCAACTCGCGCGCCCTGCGGGCCGCCGGGATCGACGCCCGCACCCCCGACCCGTCGGACGGGCGCATCGAGCGCGAGGCGGACGGCACGCCGACGGGGATGCTCCAGGAGGGCGCCGCGAACCTCGTCGGACGGCTGCTCCCGCCGGTCACCCGCGAGGAGAGGATCGCGGGCTTGCTCCGCGCCCAGGAGCACCTGCACTCCCTCGGCGTCACGGCCTGGCAGGACGCCATCCTCGGCGATCACGCCAACCTGACCGACCCCACGGACGCATACCTGGCGTGCGCCGAGGACGGGCGGCTCACCGCGCGTGTCGTGGGCGCGCTGTGGTGGGACCGGGCGCGCGGCACCGAGCAGATCGAGGAACTCCTCGCGCGGCGCACGGCCGGGACCCGTGGCCGGCTCCGCTCGACGACCGTGAAGATCATGCAGGACGGGGTCGCGGAGAACGGCACGGCGGCGCTGCTCGGCCCGTATCTCGACGGCTGCGGCTGCCGCTCGGACAACAGCGGGATCAGCTTCGTACCGCCCGAGGCGCTGAAGAAGTACGTGACCGAACTGGACGCGCACGGATTCCAGGTGCACTTCCACGCGCTCGGCGACCGGGCCGTCCGTGAGGCACTCGATGCCGTCGAAGCGGCACGGGAGGCCAATGGCTGGACGGACACCCGCCCGCACCTCGCGCATCTCCAGGTGGTGCACCCCGACGACATCGGCCGCTTCCGGGAGCTGGGCGCGACGGCGAACATGCAGGCGCTGTGGGCGGCGCACGAGCCGCAGATGGACGACCTGACGATCCCGTTCCTGGGGACGGAGCGCTCGGCGCGGCAGTACCCGTTCGCGTCGCTCCTGCGGGCCGGGGCGACGCTCGCGGCGGGCAGCGACTGGCCGGTGAGCAGCCCGGACCCCTTGCAGGGGATCCATGTGGCGGTGAACCGGGTGCTGACGGACGCGCCCGCCGGGACGCCGGTGTTCCTTCCGGAACAGCGGATCGGGCTTGCGGACGCGCTGACCGCGTACACCTCCGGCAGCGCGTACGTGAACCATCTCGACGCGGAGACCGGGGTGATCGCGGCGGGTTACCTGGCGGACCTCACCGTCCTGAACCGGGACCCGTTCGCCGGCCCGCCGGAGGAGATCGGTTCGACGAGGGTCACCCAGACATTCGTGGGAGGCCAGCGGGTCTATCTTTCAAGCCCCGCCGGCGATTGAGGCGCGGGGCCCGGGGCAGAGCCCCGCGACCCCAGCCACGGCACGGCGCAACCGGACCCGGTTCAATCCACGCTGGGCAGAATGTGCGGCTCCGCCAAATCGTCCTCGTACCCCGCGAGGCGGATCGGCGCCGACCTCGCCCAGACATCGAGACTGCCGAGCTTCTCCGGCCTGCGCCGGCCGGCCCGCTCGGCCCGGTCCTTGGGGCTCTGTTCGCGATTCGTCTTCTCTGGTGTCACCGCGCACTCCTTGTGTGTCGGGTAACCCGCTCCGGCGGCCTGACCCAGCGTCGCGCGGGGTCCGGCGCCCGATGGGCTTGTGTAGAGGGCCAGTTCGGGCGCGGTGGCGCCGGTTGTCGCTGGTGGGGTCGGCCGTGGTTCTCGGTCTCGCCCTGTACGGCCACCATGGGTCAAGGTGTCGGACCCACTTGCGGTAACCGTGCGGCTACAGCCTAACCATATGAGCGGGGGCCCGCTCACTGGGGCTGAAATCTCTGGGTCTTTCGGAGGTCGCCTGGCGTTCATTCAGCCACGGCCACCGGGTCCGGCGCGACAGGTTTTCGCTCGTACGGGGGCACTTCAGGACATCGCGGCGTGTCGCCGCGCGGTGGCGACACGGCCCGAAGCGTCGTCCGGGGCCGGCGGGGCGTGTGGGGCGGGGGCGGCCGACGCGGGAGATTGGCGTCAACTCGCCCCCTGCCCGCGCACGCTATTCGCCCTCGACCGGCACGCTCTCCGCGCGCCCGCGCAGGGCCCGTACGACGAAGTACGCACCCACCAGCACGACGGCCACGACGGGGACGAGCAGGTCCGGCACCCGGTCCCCCATGCCCCGCGCCCACTGCTCGGCGGCGAACGAGTTGTCGACGTCGAGGAGTCCGGGCAGCGCCGTCGTCCCGTCGAAGACGAGGAACAGCGTGCCGAGCGCCAGGAAGAACAGTCCGGACGCGAGCGACGTCGAGTGCGTCTCGAACCGGCCGATCCGGACCGGGCGGCCGCGGAGCCACCGCTTCTTGCCGAGGTCGAAGCGTTCCCACAACAGGGCGAGCAGGAACAGTGGCACCGCCATGCCCAGGGCGTACACGGCGAGCAGCGCCCCGCCGTACACCGGGTGTCCGCCCAGTGCCGCGACCGTCAGGACGCTGCCGAGGATCGGTCCCGCACAGAAACCGGCGAGGCCGTAGACCGCCCCGAGCGCGTACACCGAGACCGCGTTGGTGGGGCGGATACGGCCGGAAAGCTCCGACATGCGGCGCGAGGCGAAGCCGCGTCCGGCGATTTGCAGCACCCCGAGCGCGATGATCAGCCAGCCGCCGACGGAGACCAGCAGATCGCGGTTGCCGTAGAAGAAGCGGCCCGCGTACGAGCCGGCGGCGCCGAGCGGGACCAGAGTGGTGGCGAGCCCCAGGTAGAAGACGCCGGTGCGGGCGACGAGCCGGGTCGGGCTGTCGATGGAGTACGCGAAGAACGCGGGCAGCAACAGCGCGCTGCACGGGCTGAGCAGCGCGAGCAGGCCGCCGAGGAACGCCGCGAAGTAGCCGATGTCGCTCACTTGCCGCCGCCGGACTCCGGGGCGGACTGGGCCTTCGCCGCCTCGATGGCCTGCTCGAACGCGGCCTCGGGCTGGGCGCCCGCGATGGGCTGCCCGTTGATGAGGAACGACGGCGTGGAGGTGGCGCCGAGCGCGTACGCCTCGTCGCTGTCCTGCTTCACCGCGGCCTGCGCCGCCTTGCCCTCGCGGTCGGTGCGGAACCGGTCGAGGTCCTTCACCCCGGCCTCGCGGGCGAGCGCGTCGAGGCGGTCGGCGCCGAAGCCCTTGTCCTTGGCGCCGTCGGCGTAGGCCGCCTTGTGGAACTGCCAGAAGCGGCCCTGCTCCCCGGCCGCCCAGGCGGCGCGCGCGGCGGACTGCGAGTCGGCGCCGAAGATCGGGAAGTTGCGCCACTCGATGCGCAGCGTGCCGTCGTCGACGTACTTCTTCACCAGGTCGGGCTCGGTGTCGCGGGCGAACTTGCCGCAGTAGCCGCATTTGAAGTCGGCGTATTCGATGAGGACCACGGGCGCGTCGGCACGGCCCTGCGCGAGCGGGTCCTTGGCGTCGCGCCGGGCCAGCTTGGTGAGCTTGTCGGTCAGCTCGTCGTTGGCCTCGGCACCGTCCGCCTGCTGATCGGACACGTCCGCCACGTCGGTACGGGCCTCGGGCCTGGTCGCGGTGTACGAGACGGTGCCGAGGAGGATCGCGGCCACCGCGACCGCGGCGGCGATGGCGGCGGAGCGGCGCTGCTTGGTGCGGGTGGTGGTGGTGTTCTTGGGCATGACGAAGTAGTCCTTGCGTGCGTGGGGAATGCGTGATGACGGGTGGGGCGGGGCGTCATCTACACGCGCAGGACGGACAGTTCGACCGGGGTGGGCGGATCGTTGGGCGGCGGCGGGCCGCGGCCCGCCGGGGTCGGCGGCACGATGCCGGTGAGCGGCGCGGTGACGCCGTGCCCGTGCGCGTACGCGAGCGGGGCGAGCAGTTCGTGGGCGCTCGTGCCGCGCGAGGGCACACCCTGACGGCTGTCGGGGGCGTGCTGACCCTGCGGGTCGCAGTCGGTCGTGCCGCCGGGCGCCGACACCTGCTGCACGGACGCGAGGGCCGGGGCCGGTTTCACGGGCGCGCCGCCGAAGTCGCCGCCCCATGCCGCGCCCACCACGGTGACCAGGAGGGTCACCAGGAGAGCAGGGAGGGTGAGGCGGCGCATGCGGGCAATTCTGCACCATGGGTGAAAAGGGACAGCGTTCACGTCCCGTTGACCGGTGGGTCGGCTGGTCCTCGGTTCGCCATGGTCTGCTTCCGGGCAGGCTGCGGAAGAGCTTCGGGAGGAGTCGTCCATGGAACGCGTCGAACTGCGCACCGTCGAGGAACTGATGGCCTCGTTGAACGCCTGCCGGGGCGCCTGGGACACCCCGGACCGCAGCGGTGACCCGGTCGATCTGCACGATCACGCGCTCCAGACGGCGGCGCTGCTGCGCCGCTCCCGGCCCAGCGACAAGGAGTTGCAGGTCGCGGGGCTCGTCCACGACCTCGGGCATCTGCTGTGCCCGGGCGACGACGCGGGGCACGCGGACCGGGCGGCGGACGCGGTGCGCGGGCTGCTCGGCGAGCGGGTGGCCCAGCTCGTCCGGCTCCATGTGCCGGCGAAGCGGTATCTGGCGACGACCGAGCCGGGGCGCGGCCTGTCCGCGCAGAGCGCGCTGACGCTGGGCGTTCAGGGCGGGCCGATGACGCCGTGGGAGGTGGCGGCGTTCGAGGCGGACCCGCACGCCGAGGACGCGGTGACGCTGCGGCAGGCGGACGACGCGGGCAAGGTCGTGGGCCTGGACGCGGGGGTCCTGGAGGACTGGCGCCCGGTCCTCGAACTCGTGGCGGCCGCGAACGCGTCGTACGTGCGCTAGCCCCACCTCTACAAACGGCCCACGAACCGTGCACGGCTGACACATCGTCACGCACGAGCCGCCCATGAGACCGTACGCCCATGGCTGCGTCCTCGATGGCTCCCACGGATCACCCGCGTGTGCTCGACGGCAGGGCGGCCGTCGTGACCGGTGCCTCGCGCGGCATCGGCCGCGCGATCGCGGAGGAACTCGCCGACTGCGGCGCCCTGCTGTGCGTGACCGCCCGGGATCCGCACGGGGTGCGGGAGGCCGTCGCGGCGCTGCGGGCGCGCGGCGCGCAAGCCGTGGGGGTGCCCGGCTCCGTGGCCGATCCGGCGCATCTGTGGGAGGTGACGGAGCGGACGATGGCGGAGTTCGGACGGGTCGACATCGTCGTGAACAACGCCGCGACCAACCAGCCGTACGGCCCGCTCATGGACGCAGATCCGGACGCCTGGCGCACGGCGTTCACGGTGAACGTCGAGGCGCCGCTGCGGCTTGTGCAGTGCGCGTGGCGGGCGTGGATGGGCGAGCACGGCGGCGCCGTCGTCAATGTGTGCACGGAGGGCGCGGGCCATGTCGGCCCGAACGTCGGCGCGTACGGCACCAGCAAGGCGGCGCTTTTGCACCTGACCGCTCAACTGGCGGGCGAGATGGGCCCGTTGGTGCGGGTGAACTCCGTCTCCCCCGGCCTGGTGCGCACCGAGATGGCCCGCTTCGTATGGGAGCGGGCCGAGGAGTCGGTGGCGGCGGGGCTTCCGGCCGGGCGGATCGGGGAGCCGGAGGACGTGGCGCGCGCGGTGCGCTGGCTGGTGTCGGACGAGGCGTCCTGGATCACCGGCGCCGATCTCCTGGTGGACGGCGGCACGCGGGTGCGCGCCGCGTCAGCGGGCGGCGCCGCGAACGACGCCGTCCACCAGCGGCTGCGTCACCACTTGCCGGGCTCGTAGTCCTTCAGGAAGACGCCGTACACGTCGTCGCCGGCCTCGCCGCGCACGACGGGGTCGTAGACGCGGGCCGCGCCGTCGACCAGGTCGAGCGGGGCGTGGAAGCCCTCCTCGGCGAGGCGCAGCTTGTCGTAGTGCGGGCGCTCGTCGGTGATCCAGCCGGTGTCGACGGAGGTCATGAGGATGCCGTCGGCCTGGAACATCTCCTGCGCGCTGGTGCGGGTCACCATGTTCATCGCGGCCTTGGCGGCGTTGGTGTTCGGGTGGCCCGCGCCCTTGTAGCCGCGGCCGAACACGCCCTCCATCGCCGAGACGTTCACGACGTACGCGCGTCCGCTCTCCGCCTTCTTCGCGGCGTCGGACATGGCCGGGCGCAGCGCGCTGATCAGGATGAACGGCGACGTGTAGTTGCACAGCTGGGTCTCGAGGAGCTCGACCGGGGAGATCTGGTCGATGGTCTGCACCCAGGTGTTGGACTCGACGACGTCGGGGACGAGGCCGCCCGCGTCGATCGCGGAGCCGTCGAGGTGCCGCTCGACGCTCGCGTTGCCCGCGACCAGCGCGAGGTCGGCGACCTTCTGGGCGTCGATGCCGCTGGTGCCGAGGGGCAGCGCCTGGATGCCGTCGACGGAGCCCGAGTTGAAGGCGCCGATGACGGTGTGCGGCGGCAGCTCGCCCGCGGGCAGCGGCGCGCTCTCGCCGTCGACGAGGGCGGCGTAGGCGGAGGGCAGCCGGCGCACGGTCTGCGTCGCGTTGTTGATGAGGATGTCGAGCGGGCCCGCGGCGGACACCTGCTCGGCGAGGGCGACGGCCTGGCCCGGGTCGCGCAGGTCGATGCCGACGACCTCGAGGCGGTGGATCCAGTCCGCCGAGTCCTCCATCGCCTTGAAGCGGCGGATGGCGTCCTTGGGGAACCGGGTGGTGATCGTGGTGTGCGCGCCGTCGCGCAGCAGGCGCAGCGCGATGTACATGCCGATCTTGGCGCGGCCGCCGGTGAGCAGGGCGCGCTTGCCGGAGAGGTCGGCGCGGGCGTCGCGCTTGGTGCGGTTCAGGCGGGCGCAGTCGGGACAGAGCTGGTGGTAGAAGTAGTCGACTTCCACGTACCGGGTCTTGCAGGTGTAGCAGGAGCGGGGGCGCTGGAGTATCCCGGCGAGCCGCCCCTCCTCGGTCTGCGAGGACGGCAGGATGCCCTCGGTCTCGTCGTCGATGCGCTGCGCGGACCCGGTCGCCGTCGCCTCGGTGACCGCCTTGTCGTGGGCGGTCTTGGCGGCGCGGCGCTCCTGGCGGCGGCGCTGCTTCACGGTCCGGTAGATGCCGGCGGTGGCGCGGCGGACGGTGATCGCGTCGGGGTGGTCGACGTCGATCTCGTCGAGCTCCTCCAGCACGCTGAGGCAGACGGCGAGCCGCTCGGGGTCGATGCCGGGGCCGTAGACGACGTCGCCGTTCTCGCCGGCCCCCGTGCCGTCGGCGGGCTTGTTGTCCTCTGTCACGGTCATCGCCGCTGCTGTTCCTCGTGTCGCTCGTGCCGCGAGGAATCCTTGAGGGCCGCGCGGCTGCCAAAAGGCGGCACCTTACAGGTCACTCGGTTGATCCCGCCAGATCCGGAGGATACTGGCGGGATCGGGACCGGCCAAATGACGGGCGTCACTCCGCCCTGGACGGATGCCTCACACCCGCGCCTCGCACATGCGTGTCACACACCCGTCTCGCAGACGGCGACCAGCTCGGCGACCTCCTCCCGTACGGCCCGTGCCAGCACGTCGAGGTCCGGCACGGCGGCCGCGTCGGCGACGAGCCCGTAGTGGACCCGACCGCGGTACGTCGACACGGCGACGGCGAGGGACTGGCCCTGGGCCAGCGGCGCCAGCGGGAAGACCTCGGTGAGCGGGCAGCCGCCCAGTTTCAGGCCGAGGCTGGGCAGCGGGACGCTGGTGACGAGCAGGTCGAACAGGAGGCGTGCGTTCTGGCCGACGAGGCCGCCGCCGAGGCGGAGGCCGAGCGGCGGCACATGGTCGGCGAGCAGGGCGACGGCGCCCGCGCCGCGCGAGGGCCCGGCGTCCTTGTGCCGGTCCATGGAGGCGCGGACGGCGCGCAGCCGCTCCACCGGGTCGGGCTCGGCGACGGGGAGGCGGACCAGGTAGCCGGAGAGCCGGTTGCCCTGCGGGTTCGCGGTGCGGGGCCTGCGGCGGGAGACCGGGACGAGGGCGCGGGGCTCGACGCCTTCGCTGCCGTCGCCGCGCTCGTCGAGCCAGCGGCGCACGGCCCCCGCGACCACGGCGATCAGCACATCGTTCACCGTGCCGCCGACCGTCTTGCGGATGCGGTGCACGTCGTCGAGGTCGAGCACGATCCCGGCGGTGCGCCGGGTGCCGCTGGCCTTCGAGGTGAGCGCGGGCGAGGTGCGCACGCCCCAGGTGGCGCGGGCGACGGAGGCGCCGATGGACACGGCCTGCGTGGCGGTGGCCGCCAGCGTGCGCACGTGGTCGGCGTAGCGGCGCGGGTCGAGGTCACCGAGCGTGATCTCGCGCATGCCGGGGACCGGCAGGCGCAGTCCGCGGCGCGGGGCGGGCGCCTCCTTCGGGGCGCGTCCGGTGGGCAGGTCCATGGGGTCCATGACGCCGGCGGCGAGGGTCAGGGCGCGCAGGCCGTCGGCCAGGGCGTGGTGGAACTTGAAGAGCACGGCGAACGACGCGCCGTCGGCGGCGGGCAGGACGTGCGCCTCCCACGGCGGGCGGCCGCGGTCGAGCGGGTGTTCCATGAGCGCGCCGGCGGCGGCGTGGAAGTCCTCCACGGGACCGGTCAGCCACACGTGGTCGAGCGGGTCGAAGTCGGCGGCGGGCACGCGGGCCGCGCCACCGACCGGCACGAGCACCCCGGCGATCCGCATGCGCAGGCCCGGCACCCCCGCGGCGCGGGCGGCGAGCAGCTCGAAGGCGTGCTGGGCGGCGCCGGGTCCTTCGGCCTCGAAGACGCCCAGTGCCCCCAGGTGCATGGGGTGTTCGGCGGTCTCGATGTTCCAGAAGGTCAGGTCGAGTGGAGCGAGCAAGTCCGAACTCAGAGAGGTCATGGAGGGCTCTCGCGTCGACAACGGGAGAGGGCAGTCAACCTCTCCCAGTCGATTACGGTCAAGTACGATCACGCCACTCTGCGTTAACAACTGATGAAGACCCGCCCCTCTGGGAGGGGCGGGCCTCATGTGACGCAGTGGACCACTCAAGTGACGTGTCTTTTACGTCACTTGAGAGCGGGCGGCGCCGCGTCGGCACCGGTCCCCCACACCGAGGGCTCGCCGCCGACGGTGAAGGACAGGTTCCGCAGGCCCCGCAGATCCTCCGTGGTCAGATACGTCTTGTCGTACGCGGCGCCGTCCGTCCGCGCCGACTGGATGTAGCGGTTGTCCTCCGAGGTGCCGGGCGCCCGCACGGTCAGCGCGCCCTTCGGGTAGTAGCGCCGGTCGAGCGTGACGTCGACCCGCTCGAAGACGGGCGTCGACAGGCTCCACGTGTCGGTTCCGGGCTGCACCGGGAAGATCCCGATCGACGACAGGACGTTCCAGGCCGACATCGTGCCCAGGTCGTCATTGCCGGTCATGCCGGTCGGGGTGTCGGTGAACAGGGTCAGCGCGGCGTGCACCACGTCGGTGGTCTTCCACGGCTGGCCGGTGGAGAGATACGTGTACGGCGCGATCAGGTCGGGCTCGTTCTGCGGGTTGTACTTGTCGGCGTTGTAGTAGTCGTACGGCCCGTTGACCCACACCTCGCGGGCGGTCTTCGCCGGGTCCTTGACCAGCTCGTCGTAGGCGAAGAACGAGTCGAGCCGCTTGTTGGCGGCGTCCTTTCCGCCGATCAGGCCGACCATGCCGGGCAGGTCCTGCGGCACGAGCCACTGGTACTGCCAGGACGTCCCCTCGTGGAAGCCCTCGCTCTTGGCCGGGTCGGCGGGCCCGGTGAAGGCACCGGACGCGTCGCGCGCACGGAAGAATCCGGTCGAGTCGTCGAAGATCTTCCGGTAGTTCTGCGCCCGCTCGGCGTACCGCTTCGCGTCGTCCTTGTGGCCCAGCTCCTTCGCCATCTGGCCGAGCATGGCGTCGGACAGGGCGTACTCCAGGGTGGCCGAGGCCCCGTGGTCGTAATCGGAGTCGCCGGGCTTCACGTGTGCGCGGTCCTTGATGTACGGCGCGAAACCGTCGGCGAGGTACTCCTTGTTGGCCTCGCGGCCCACGGGGGCGGAGTCGGCCGGCGGCACGCCGTCGGCGTTCTTCTTCAGCGCCCGGTAGGCGTCCTCCTCGTGCCCCTTGAGCAGGCCCTGCTGATAGGCGTTGGTGAGGAACGGGGTGACCGGGTCGCCGGTCATGATGTTCGTCTCGACCGTGCCGTAGCCCCACTTGGGCAGCCAGCCGCTGTCCTTGTCGATCCGGATCACCGACAGGGCCATGTCCCGCGACTCGCGCGGGGCGAGCAGGGACAGAAGCTGCGCCTGGGTGCGGTACGTGTCCCAGAGCGACCAGTTCTGGTAGTACGTGAACCCGTCGGCGCGGTGGATCTTCTGGTCCCAGCCGGTGTAGCGGCCGTCCACGTCGCTGCCGATGTTCGGCGCGAGGAACGAGCGGTACAGCGAGGAGTAGAAGGTGCGGCGCAGCGTCTCGCTGCCGCCCTGCGCCTTCACGTCGTCGAGCCGGTCCTCCCACGCGGACCGCGCCGCGCCGCGCACCGAGTCGAAGGAACGGCCGCCCTCCTTGGCGAGGTTGAGCGCGGCGCCGTGCGCGTCGACGTAGGAGATCGCGGTGGTCGCCTCGACGGTGCGGTCCTTGCCGGTGTCGAAGCGGACGTACGCGCCGTTGCGCTCGGCGTCCGCGGCCGAGGCCTTGGAGCCCGCGGTGACGGTGTCGCCCTTCCAGGTGCCCGAACTGGTGAAGGGCCGGTCGAACCTGGTGATCGTGTAGAGCGTGTACTGCTTGGTGTCCTGGCAGAAGCCGCTGCCGGTGATGGCGGTGCGCACGGTCCTGCTGTCGAGGATGTCGACCTTGGTGTGCACGGTCTTGTGCAGCGACTGGCCGGCGTTGATCATCACGTTGGCCTTGCCGGTGGCCGGGAACGTGTACTTCTGCACGCCGGTCCGCTTGGTGGCGCTCAGCTCGGCGTCGACCCCGGACTTCAGGCCCACCTTGTAGTAGCCGGGCGAGGCCTGCTCGTCGTCGTGGCTGAACTCGGCCGCGTACTTCGCGTAGTCCGTGCTCCCGATGTCGCCCACGGTCGGCAGCACCGGCAGATCGCCGCCCAACCCGCAGCCCACACCGGACAGATGGACGGCGGAGAACCCGCGGATGTGGTTCTCCGAGTAGTCGTAGCCGGTGTTGTGCCCGGTGTCGGGCGAGAGCTGCACCATCCCGAAGGGCACGGCGGCGCCCGGATAGGTGTTGCCCTCGTTCTCGGTGCCGATGAACGGGTTGACCAGATCGGTCAGTTGGCCGCCCGCGGGCGGGGCGGAGGCCGCGGCGGGCGCCGCGAGTCCGGCACCGAGCAGCGCGACTGCCCCGGCGAGCACCCCCAGCGTGCGGTGGACGGGTCTTCTGCGCCTTCTCATCATGCACCCCTCGACAACGTTGTCAGCATGGCTGGTCATTCTTCGCGCGCCCCAACGGCCCGTCAAGACTCAAGGCGCCACAGATGATCCTCCGTCCCGTTGTCGGAGAACTGGACGACCTGCGCGCTGTCGGCGGTGGACATGCCGTCGACGCCGAGCACCTTGCCGCTGTGCCGGTTGCGCAGCAGGAACCAGCCGTCGCCCTGGTCCTCCCGCTCCCACATGAGGTCCTCCCGGCTGCTGCCGTCGTCCTCGTACTGCACGACCACGGCGCTGTCGGCCGTCGAACTCCCCTTCACCGCGAGGTACTTGCCGCTCTGTCCGTTGCGGATGCGCAGCCCACCGCCGCCGGCCGCGAGGAGCTGCCACGCGTGGTCGCCGGTGCCGGAGTTGCGGAACTGTACGACCCGCGCATCGTTGTCGGTGGACATGCCGTCCACCGCGAGGACCTTTCCGCTGTGCCGGTTCAGCACACGGTGATGGCGCGGTTCCGGTGTCCACGGCCTGCCGTTCGGGGTCGCCGTCGGGAATGCGGTGATCCGCAGCCGGGCAGCCCCCATCGGCACCAGGGTCACGTCCTCCGCCGCCGCGCGGCTGCGCGCGGGGCTCGGCTGGAGAGGTGCGACGACGCCCTCCTCGTCGGAGATCCACTCGGGGACGCGGCGGGCCCGCGCCGTGAGCGTGAGCGGTGTGCCGTCGAGGGTGAAGGGATTGTCCGCGAGCGGCCCTTCCCTGTGGTGTGCGGTGATCGAACCGCCGGGGACCAGGCCGTAGTTCCACGGGGTGGTGGCGTGCACCTCGTACTCGGGGAAGGTGTCGTCGCCGCCCGTGCGCACATACCGCTCACCGATCCTCAGCGAGTACGTGAGCGGGCCGCGGTCGACGCTGACGCTGTCGTGGTTGCCGCTCCAAGTGCGCAGCGCCGTCCTGTGCGGCAGGCGCAGGCGCACCTCGTCGCCGTCCCGCCAGGTGCGGCGGACCTCCGCGAACGAGGGCCCCTTCGCGGCCTTCACCGCACGCCCGTTGACCGTCAGGCGCGGCGCCTCGCACCACCCCGGAATGCGCAACCGCAACGGGAACTCCACCGCCCGTTCCACGCCGATCCGCAGGGTCACCGTCTCGTCGAACGGGTAGTCCGTCTCCTCCCGCACCGTGGCCTCGACCCCGTCGCCCACCTCGGTGCGCACCTCGCACGGCGCGTACATCGCGGCCACGAGCCCGCCGCCGGGGGCCGCGAGCCACAGCTCCTCGGTGAAGTAGGGCCAGCCCATGCCGTAGTTGTGCGGGCAGCACCGGTACTGGTCGACTCCTGGCTGATAGGACTGCATGGCGAAGCCGTTCTGGAACTGCCCGTTGGTCTTGCGGGTGTTGTCGAGATCGATGCCGTTGGCGCTGGTGATGTAGTGGATGCCCTTGCCGGTCGGGTCCAGGGCGGCCGGGAGCATGTTGAAGGCGAGGTCCTCGCAGCGGTCCGCCCACACGGGATCGCCGGTGATCCGGGTCAGCAGCTCGTGGCTGGCCATGAACTCGACGATGCCGCAGGTCTCGAAGCCCTGGCGGGGGTCGCCGAAGCCGGGCCTGGCGTTCTCGTCCCCCGCCATGCCACCACCGGGGAACTGGCCGTACTCCGCGAGCACGTGCTCGTAGGTGCGGTAGGTGGCGCGGCGCAGTTCCTCCTCCCCTTCGGTGGCCCACTGGGCGTACTGGGCGGGTTCACGGAAGCCCTGGGCGATGTTGACGTTGTGCGGGGTGGGGAGCTCGCCCGTCCAGTCGGCGCCGTAGCGGTGCATCTTGTCGACGAGGCCGAGGAGGTGGGCATCACCGGTGCGCTCGTACAGCCAGCGCGCGGTGTCGATGCCGTCGCCCCAGCGCACGGAGACCCAACTGCTGTCGAAGGCGCCCTTGCCCTGGGCCGCCATGTAGGTCATGAACCGTGCCAGGAATGGCACGATGCGCTCGTCGTGCGTGTACTCCTGCCACGTGCGCAGCGCCATGAGCAGGGGCAGGAACGGCCAGAAGTCCGGGCCGCCGTTGAGCGAGGTCCGCAGGGAGCGCGGGCCGAAGAATCCGTCGGACTGCTGGGTGGCGAGGATGGGCTCGATCCAGCGCCGGCACGTGGCGAGCGCGTCGGCGTCGCGCGTGGCGATCGCGAGGGGCACGAACCCCCGCAGCCAGTACGGGACTTCCTCCCAGCCGCCGAGTTCCGGGTGGATCCAGCCGCAGGTGTCCATGTCCAGGAAGTGCGACCGCTTCTCGTACTGCCCGCACAACCCGGCCAGTTCAAGACGCAGTTGGCCGGCGAGCCAGCCGTCGGCGGTGACACTGCCGACCGGCAGGCGCGTGAACGCGTCGGCCGACGGCCCTGTCGCGTCCGCGCGGGCCGTCGCTGTCGTCGCACCGCCCCACGCGGTGGCCGCACAGGCCACCGTCGCCGCCTGTAGCACGCCGCGTCGCGTCACGGTCATGAGCTGCCTCCTACGAGAAAGGGGCGGGCCCACAGGTACGGGCCCGCCCCGGGGGCGTACGGGTCAGGAGCAGTTCGCCACGGTGTCCTGCGAGGCGTCGCGGATCAGCGCCCGCTGGGCGTCGGAGACCCGCTTCACGTCGGGCTTGACGACGCGGCGGTCGTAGGTGAGCAGGCCGTTCAGCTCGCCCTCGACGTCGGAGATCTGCGTGTAGACCGCGCCGTTGCCGCCCTTGCAGGCCAGCTTGTGCACCTCGTCCAGCTTCTTGAGGTAGTCGTCCGTGTACGTCGCCGGGTCCACGTCGACGTAGGACTGCTGGACCGACCAGGCATGCCCTGGCACCGCGAGGCCGAGGCCGCCGTACTCGCCCGCGACCAGGGCACGTTCGCCGTCGGGCTTCGGCGGCAGGGCGGGGCTCGGGTAGCCGTGTTCGTCCATGATGTCGCCGGCGCCGCCGTCACGTCCGAGGTTGAGCCCCGACTGGCCGTTGATCAGCCGCGTCGGGTCCCAGGACTTCGCCTGCTCGGCGATGCGGCCCTCGTCGTACTGGCCCCAGCCCTCGTTGAAGGTGACCCACATGACGACCGACGGGTGGTTGATGTGCTGGTCGATCATGGTCTTCATCTCGCGCTCGTACTCGGCGCGCGCCTCGGTGGACGGGGTCTTCCCAGCCTCCATCGCCGGCATGTCCTGCCAGACCATGAGGCCGAGCTTGTCGGCCCAGTAGAACCAGCGGTCGGGTTCCACCTTGATGTGCTTGCGGACCGAGTTGAAGCCCATCTTCTTGTGCATCTTCAGGTCGTACGCGAGCGCCTCGTCGCTGGGTGCGGTGTGCAGGCCGTCGGGCCAGAACCCCTGGTCGAGGGTGGCCATCAGGAACGTCGGCTTGCCGTTGAGCAGGGTGCGCGGGGTGCCGTTCACCTTCTCGACGGAGATCGAGCGCATCCCGAAGTAGCTGCCGACCTTGTCGCTTCCGACGCTCACCTTGAGGTCGTAGAGGAACGGGTCGTCGGGCGACCACAGGTGCGGCTTGGCGATCTTCAGGGTGACCGGTCCGCCGGAGGTGCCGGTGGCGGTGGCGACCTTCTTGCCGTCCGCGTACGCCGTCGCCGTGACGGGAACGCCGTCACGAACTCCCGTGGCGGACACGGCCACTTCGCCCGTCTTCACGTTCGGCGTCACCTTGAGGTCGGCGGCGTGGTCGGCGGCGACCGGCTCCATCCACACGGTCTGCCAGATGCCCGAGGACGGGGTGTACCAGATGCCGCTGGGGTCCAGGCGCTGCTTGCCCATGGGCGGGTTCTCGGCGTTGTCGGCGTCGGTCGGGTCGTAGACGCCGACGATCAGCTCCTGGGTGCGGCCCGGCTTGAGGGCGTCGGTGACGTCGGCGCTGAACTTGTCGTAGCCGCCCTTGTGATCGGCGACCTTCTTGCCGTTGACGTAGATCTCCGACTTCCAGTCCACGGCGCCGAAGTTGAGCCGCAGCCGCTGCTTGTCGCCGACCTTCCAGTCGGCGGGCACGGTGAAGGTGCGCCGGTACCACATGCGGTCCTCGTGGCGCTCGATGCCGGAGAGCTGGGACTCGACCGGGTAGGGCACGAGGATCTTCTCGCCGAGGTTCTTGCCGACGGGCGGCTGCTCGCCCTCCTTGGCGGCGGCGAACTGCCAACTGCCGTTGAGGTTCTGCCACTTGTCGCGGGTGAGCTGGGGGCGCGGGTACTCGCGGTGGGCGTTGGCCGGGGTGACGTCGTCGCCCCACTTGGTGGTCAGCTCGTGCGTCGAGTGGTTCGGGCCGCTCGACCAGAAGGAGCCGACGGCCGTGCCGTCGCCGCCGGTCAGACCGCCCTTGCCGTCGTACGTGACGTCGGCCTGGCCGGGGGCGTCGCCGTCCTTGTTGCCGACGACCGGCTCGTCGAGGCCCACGAGCAGCGCGCGCGGGTCGTCGGGGTCGGCCTCGACCTTGCCGAGCGGCCAGGTGGCGCCGCCGATGACGGCCTTGAGGTGACCGTCGATGTCACCGGGGACGGCGCCCAGCTTCTGCGCGAAGTCCAGCTTCAGGGTGCGGCCGTCGCCGAGCACGGTGGTGCCGATGGCGCCGTCGTACTTCCAGTCGTCGGGCAGCCGGAACGCGGAGGACGGGATGGCCTCCTTCTGCGCGCCGGGTTCGGTCCAGCGCAGGTGGAGGTTGGAGCCGCCGTAGTGCTCGAAGTACTCGACCTTAATGTCGACCGCCTTGCCCGCGGTCAGGTCGACGGGCTGGGAGGTCTGTTCCTTGTCCCAGTCGTCGACCCAGTGGTCGATGACCAGCTTGTTGTCGACCCAGAGCCGGAAGCCGTTGTCACCGATCATTGACAACGTTGTCGGCCCGGACTTCTCCGGCACCAGCTTTCCGGTCCAGCGGACGCTCGCGTCGTCCGCACGCCCGGTCGCCGACGAGAGCCGGGACTCCAGGCTGTTGAAGTCGATCTGCGGGTCGAAGCCGGTGGCCTTGAGCTGGTCGAAGTCGAAGGCGCCCGCGGCGGACTGGGTGTAGTACTCGCCCTTCAGGCCGTGCGGCACGACGGGCTCGTCGTCCGCGCCCGCGGCCGCGCCGGACGGGGCCACGGCGAGCGCGCTGAGGCCCAGGGCCGCGGTGAGGAGCAGGGACAGGTGCCTTGCGTGACGCCTGAGCGTTCGGGGTTCTCCGGGACTTCTGAGGGTTCTGAAACGTCTGGAGCTTCTCGTGCGCACGGATCCTCCTGTGCTGGAACGCGTCGAGGAAGAGTGGCGGCTCGCCGCTCGGGTCTGTGCAACTGCGGTGTATTGCGTTGGACTTCGTTGAACATTGTTGCCTGGAGGGGCAGTTGGCATCACAGCACGGGCAGGCGCTTCCGGCAAGACTGCGGGAGCAAGGTGGCGGGTGCCGATTCAGGCCACCCGTCAGCACGTAGGGCCCACCGGGACGATCGCCCGGTGGGCCCTACGGAGACGGTGGAACGGGGGGCGGCTCAGCCCCACTGCTGCTGGGCGGCCCTCGCAGCGTCGTCCTGCGCCTGGTGCTGGGCCGCCTTCGCCTCTTCCTCCTGCCGACGGCGGCGGCGAAGCTCGTCGGCCTTCTTCGCCTTCCGGCGGAGGGCGGCCGCTTCGTCGTCACGGGAATCGCTGGGCATGGCGGCTCCTTCACCGTTGTCCTTGCGTCTCAGCATGCCCAGGCCCGTTCATGAGCACCAGACCGCTGAAACCGGGCTGAAGCCATGCTGAGTGCGGCGTGCCGCAGCATCTGCGGCATGACCACCACGACACCCACCTCCCCACCACCGCTCGCCATTGAAGCGCGCGGCCTGAGGAAGGCCTTCGGCGGCAAGACCGTTCTCGACGGGATCGATCTCGCGGTGCCCGCCGGTTCCGTGTTCTCGTTGCTCGGGCCGAACGGTGCGGGGAAGACCACCGCCGTCCGGATCCTTTCCACGCTCGTCACCGCCGACGCGGGCGAGCTGTCCGTCGGCGGGCACGATCTGGCCGCCGACCCGCAGGCCGTGCGCGCGGCGATCGGTGTGACCGGGCAGTTCTCGGCCGTCGACGGGCTGATCACCGGCGAGGAGAACATGCACCTCATGGCGGATCTGCACCATCTGCCCCGGCGCGAGGGCCGTCGGGCGGCCGCCGCGCTCCTCGACCGCTTCGAGCTCACCGAGGCCGCGAAGAAGCCCGCGTCGACGTACTCCGGCGGCATGACGCGCCGCCTCGACATCGCCATGACGCTGGTCGGCTCCCCGCGGATCCTCTTCCTCGACGAGCCGACGACCGGGCTGGACCCGCGCAGCCGCCACACCATGTGGCGCATGATCCGCGAGCTGGTCGCCGACGGGGTCACCGTCTTCCTCACCACGCAGTACCTGGACGAGGCCGATGAACTGGCCGACCGGATCGCCGTGCTGAGCCACGGCCGGATCGCCGCCACCGGCTCCGCCGAGGAGCTGAAGCGGCTGGTGCCGGGCGGCCATGTGCGGTTGCGGTTCACCGATCCGGGCGGCTACCGGGCGGCCGTCGCCGTCCTGCGCGATGTCACCACGGACGACGAGGCGCTGACGGTGCGGATCCCCAGCGACGGCACCCAGCGCGAGCTGCGCTCCGTGCTCGACTGGCTGGACGCGGCGGGCGTCGAGGCGGACGAACTGTCCGTGCACACCCCCGACCTCGACGACGTGTTCTTCGCGCTGACCGGCGACGTCGAGCACACTCCCCGGCCCGAGGGGGCCCTGCGATGAGCGGTACCGCCCTGTCCCTCGCCGTGCGCGACTCGTCCACGATGCTGCGCCGCAACCTCCTGCACGCCCGCCGCTACCCCTCGCTCACCCTGAACATCCTGCTGACACCCATCGTCCTGCTGCTGCTCTTCGTGTACGTCTTCGGCGACGTGATGAGCGCGGGGATCGGCGGCGGCTCCGCCGACCGCGCCGCGTACATCGGCTATCTCGTGCCGGGCATCCTGCTCATGACCATCGGCGCCGTTCCGGCCGGGACGGCGATCTCCGTCACGATGGACATGACGGAGGGGATCATGGCCCGTTTCCGTACGATGGCCATCCACCGCGGGTCCGTCCTGGTCGGGCACGTCGTGGGCAGCGTGTTGCAGGCGGTCGCCGGTGTGCTGGTCGTCGGCGCGGTGGCGGTGGCCATCGGTTTCCGTTCCACGGACGCGACGGTCCTGGAGTGGCTGGCGGCGTTCGGCCTGACGGTGCTGGTGGCCGTGGCGCTGAGCTGGGTGGCCGTCGGTCTCGGCCTGGCCAGTCCGAACGCCGAGGCGGCCGGCAACAACGCGATGCCGCTGATCATCCTCCCGTTCATCTCCAGCGCCTTCGTGCCCATCGACGCGATGCCCGGCTGGTTCCAGCCGGTGGCCGAGTACCAGCCGTTCACACCGCTGATCGAGACGCTGCGCGGACTGCTGCTCGGCTCGGAGATCGGTCACAACGGGTGGCTCGCGGTCGCCTGGTGCCTGGCCCTGACCACGCTCGGGTTCCTCTGGTCGCGGGCGCTGTTCAACCGCGATCCGAAGTAGGGGCAACGCGTCACCGGTCCCCGGCTCAAGGCGTACCCGCCCTACACGGTGGTCGCTCGGGCCGCCTCCCACAGTTCGTCGCGGCCCAGGGCGGCGTACTCGGCCACCGCGGCCGTGTACGCCGCCCGGTCCGCGTGTTCGGCCGCGCGGCGGGCCCGGTCGGGGGCCATCGTGGGCTGGAAGTCGCGGAGCACCCACAGGCGTTCGGCCAGGGCGAGGGCCCGCGCGGACGTGCGGGCGCGGTCCGTGAGGCCGGCCGCGCCGAGCGCGTGCAGCACGGTGCCGAGGACCGGGAGGCCGACGAGGGCGGCGGCCGGCCCGGCGAACACCTCGCGCAGCCGGTCGACCGTGTCGGCGACCGGTGCGAGGCGGCCCGCGTACGCGTGCGCCGTCACCGCCGTCGCCTGGATCTGGAGGGCCCACGGGTCGTGCCAGAGCTCGCCGTCGTACTGTGCGCCGGCGACGGGCAGCCGGTCCACGGCGCGGCGCCACAGGTCGAGCCCGCTCGCGGTGTCGCCGCGGGCGAGCGCGATCTCGGCGCGTACTCCCAGGTCGGGGCTGTAGAAGGGGTCCTTCTGCGCGGTACCGTCGGCCTCCGCGCGGCGCTGCCAGGCCTCGGCCTCGTCCGGGTCCCCGCGTTGCAGGCAGGCGAGCGCGAAGCCCCAGCGGATGCCGACGTAGTCGTTCTCGTCGCCGAACCGGGGCAGTGCCTCGCGGGCCGCCCCGAGATGCCGGTAGGCGGCGTCGCCGTCCCCCGTCGTCAGGCACAGCTGGCTCAGACGTGAGCGGCCCATGACCTCCAGGGGCGGGCTGTCGACCGGCCCGAGGACCTCGACGGCCCGCCGGGCAGAGGCGAGCGTGCGGTCGATGTCGTGCTCGTACTCCCAGACGTACGTGGCGACGCTCTCGGCGACCGAGGCGACCAACGGGTACTCGCTGGCGCAGAGTTCGCGCAGGACGCCGTAGTGGGGAGGCAGCATCTCGGGTACGGCGACCAGCACCACCGCGATGGCGCGCAGCAGCGTGTCCGGTGGGGCCGGGGGCAGTCGGCGCAGGGTGACGAGATGGCGCAGGACGCGCGGAGCGTGGTCCACCATGAGGCTCGCCGCGCACAACACGGCCGCGGCGCGGGCCACTTCGACGTACTCGGGTTCGGGACGGTAGTGCGAGAGCGGGCCGCCGGTGTCGGCAGCGAGGGCGGACAGGCGGGCGAAGTCGGAGTCGGTGGACCACAGGGCGGCGAGCACGGCGGTGACGGCGGCGGTGGTGGCTGCCTCCCCGCGGGCCAGGGCGTACCGGAGGGCGGGCACGAGGTTGTCCTGCTCGGCCTTGATCAGGTCCCGGGTGTCCGGGGAGTGCGGACCGAGGAGGGTGTCGTGATGGGCGACGCCGAACTCTCTTGCCCAGGCGCAGAGTTGGCCGACGGACCGTTCCTCCTCGCCGGATTCCGTGCGCCGGGCCGCGCTGAACTCCCGTACGGTCTCCAGCATCCGGAACCGGACCCCTGACGCCGTGTCGGCGACGGTCAACAGCGACTGTTCGACGAGCTGTTCCAGCACATCCGGCGCGGTGTCGCCGATGACCCGTTCCGCCGCGTCGGCGGTGAACCCGCCGGGGAAGACGGACAGCGTGCGCATGGCGGCGCGGGCCTCGTCGGCGAGCAGGTTCCAGCTCCATTCGACGACGGCGTGCAGGGTGCGGTGGCGTTCGGGCACGTCGCGGACGCCGCCGCGCAGCAGGGCGAAGCGGTCGGCGAGACGGCGCGCGATCTCGGGCACGGACAGGGATCGCACGCGCGCGGCGGCCAGTTCCACGGCGAGCGGCAGCCCGTCGAGGTGTCCGCACAGTTCGGCGACCGCGGCCGGGGGCAGGTCGGCGCCGGGCCTTGCGGCCCTGGCCCGTTGGGCGAACAGCTGGGCGGAGGTGTCGGGGCCCAGTGCGGGCAGCGCGTACACGGCCTCGGAGGTCAACCCCAACGGCGACCTGCTGGTGGCGAGCACGCGCAGGTCGCGGGCGCGGGACAGCAGCGCCTGGACGAGGTCGGCGACGCCCGCGACGACGTGCTCGCAGTTGTCGAGGACCAGCAGCGCGGGTCCGGCGCCGAGGGCCCCGACGATGCCGGACACCGGGTCGCCCGGAGCGTGCCCGCCGACGGCCCCGTGGCGCCCCTCCCCCACGCCCAGCGCGGAGGCGACCGCCGCGGCGATGTCCGCGTCCGCGGGGAGGCCGGCCAACGGCACGGCGTGCACGATCCGTTGGTCCGCCCGGCGGGTCACCGCGTACGCGAGCCGGGTCTTGCCGAGTCCGCCGGGGCCGACGACGGTGACGGCCCGCGCGTCGCCCAGCAGCCGCTCCACCGCGGCGATGTCCTGGTCGCGGCCGATGAGTCGGTTCGGTTCGTGGGGGACGCCGTGCCGCACGACGGCTGGTTCGTCGCGCAGCAACTCGTCGTGGACGGTGCGGAGGCGACTGCCCGGTTCGGCGCCCAGCTCCTCCCGGATCGCGCGGCGGTACGTCTCGTAGCGGGCCAGCGCCGTGGGTGGTCCGGCCGTGGCCGCCTCGGCGCGCAGCAGTTCGGCGAGGACCTCCTCGTCGCGCGGCTGCCGTGCGAGGGTCCGCTCCAGTGGTCCCGTCGCCTGCGCGTACCGGCCGAGCCGGGCGAGTGCGAGGGCCCGTGCGCGGGCGAGGTCCCGGTGGACCGGGGCGCGTTCGGCGCGCAGCGCGGCCACGGGGTCGTCCGTGCCGCCGTCGTCCTCCGGTTCGCCCTCCCACAGGGCGAGCCCGGCCTCGGCCGCGGCCAGCGCGCCGGCGTGGTCCCCTGCCCCGGCCCGCTGTGCGCACACGGCGGCGTTCCGCAGCAGCGCGGAGCTGTCGACCTGGTCCTCGGTGAGGGCGAGCCGGTAGCCGGTCGGTGTGCTCGTGATGAGGTCGGCGCCGAGCTGGGCGCGCGCCCGTGCGACGAGGACCTGTACCGCCTTGCCGGGGCGCTGCGGCAGGTCCTCGGGCCACAGCCCCGCGACGAGCCGTTCCGTGCTGCACCCGGTGCGCGGCTCGCTCGCGAGGAGGGCGAGCAGGCCGCGCAGCCGGGGCGCGGTGACCTCCTGCCCGCGATGGGCGACGCGGGGCAGCAGGGTCAGGTCGGTGCTCATCCGTGCAGGTTAGCCAAGGGCACGGGTGCGGGCCTCAGGCGGACGGGTGCGGTGCCGAGGCGAGCGGGGCGGCGGGCTCCGTGGGAGTGGCGCGGGGCGGGCGCGCCAGGAGTTGGACGCCGACCGCCGCCAGGCAGGCCACCGCGGCGCAGGTCCAGATCGTCACGTACGCCGACAGGGTCGGGGTGGTCGTCGAGCCGATCACGAGGGCGCCGAGGACGACACCGAACACGGCTCCGCCGACGCTGCCGCCGAGTGTCTTGAAGTTGTTGTAGACGGCGGTGGCGCTCGCCGTGCGGTCGGCCGCGCTGCTCTCCACGATCACGGTGGGCAGCCCGCCGAGCGCGAGGCCGACGCCGAAGCCCACCAGGGCGTTGGCGACGGTGAACGGCACCAGACCCGTGTGCAGCGCGATCAGCCCGCCGTATCCGCAGGTCAACAGGGTGAAGGCGAGCAGCAGGAGGCGGCGGTAGCCGATCCGTCCCGCGAGGTTCGCGCACAGCGAGGAGCCGACGAAGGCCATGACGTGCGGGATGATCCCGCACAGGCTGATCTGCCAGGCCGCGAGGCCGAACCCGTAGCCCGTCTCCTTGGGCGCCGTCGCCATGAAGCTGACGGCGACGGTCTGGCCGCCCAGCAGGACGGCGCCGAGCACGAACCCGGAGGCGTAGTACGGGGCGCTCGCGCGGCGGCCGAGGGCGCGCACGTCCACCAGGGCGTCGGGGTTGCGGAGTTGGAGGCGGGCCCAGACGTACAGCAGGGACACGGCCACGGCGAGACCGCCCAGCGTGGGCGCCGACGCCCAGCCCCAGCCGGAGCCCCGGGAGACCGTGCCGAGCAGCAGGACGAGGGCCACGGCCAGCAGGGCCGCCCCCGACCAGTCCATGCGGCCCTTCGCCCGGGTGCGGGACTCGGGGATCGCCATGAACGACAGGGCGACGCACGCGACGGCCAGCCCGGCGAGCGCGAACAGCGTGGGCCGCAGTTCGCCGAGGAGGGCGAGGAGCGGTCCGGCCAGCGCGTGGCCCAGGACGGAGCCGAGGGTGAGCGAGCCGACGAGGAGGCCGACGGCCCGGCGCCCGCCGTCGACGCTGAGCCGGTCGCGCACCAGGCCGATCTCCAGCGGCAGCAGCGCGGCGAGCGGTCCCATCAGGGCGCGGCCGAGCAGCAGTACGCCGAGGTTGGGGGCGCAGGCGACGAGCAGGGTGCCGACGGCGATGGTGGCGAGGGCGATCCTGATCATGCGCCGGTGTCCGTACAGGTCGCCGAGGCGGCCGAGGGCGGGGACGCTGACGGCCGCGGCCAGATACTGCACGGAGGTGATCCACTGGGCCTGTCCCGTGCCGATGCCCTGCCAGTGCTGGAGCTCGGGGACCAGCGGGATGGCGGCGCCCTGGAGGAATCCGCTGATCAGCTCGAAGGCGATGAGCAGGCCGACCACGGCGCGCACCTTGCCGCCCGCGGGCGGTGCGGTCGCCCCGCTCATGCGGCGGCTCCCCGGGTGAGGCGGCCCTCGGCGAGCGCGGCGAGCAGCGCGGCCTGGCGGGGCAGGACGCGGTCGTCGAAGACGGCGCGCGGAGAGTGGTTCCCTGCGGTGCGCGCCGGGTCGGCGCCCTCGGGGGCGGCGCCGACGAGCAGCATCGCGCCGGGGGTGCGCTGGAGGACGAAGGCGAAGTCCTCGGAGCCGTTGGCCGGCTTGGGCGACTCGTGGACCTGCTCGGCGCCGAACAGCTCGCGGGCGGTGTCGAGCGCGAAGGCGGTCTCGTCCGGCGCGTTGACGGTGACCGGGTACTGCACGTCGTACGTCACCTCGGCCTCGACGCCGTGCGCCTCGGCGATGCCGCGCACCAGGCGGGGCAGGCCCTCGATGAGGCGTGCGTGGACGGGCTCGGAGTAGCTGCGCACGGTGGCCTCGAACGTCGCGGTCTCGGGGATGACGTTCTGCTGCGTACCGGCGTGGAAGGTGCCGACGGTGACGACGGCCGGGTCGAAGATGTCGAAGCGGCGGGTCACCCAGGTCTGGATCGCGCCGACGAGCTCGCAGGCCACGGCGATGGGGTCCTTGGCGGCGTACGGGGTGGAGCCGTGGCCGCCCTGTCCGCGGACGGTGACGCTCAGGACGTCGGAGGCGGAGGTGACGGTGCCGGCCCGGCTGGACACCATGCCGCCGGGCAGCCGGTCGGCGGCGACGTGCAGCGCGTACGCCGCGTCGACGGGCTTTCCGGCCGCGTTCAGGAGCCCCTCGTCGAGCACGACGCGGGCGCCGCCGAAGCCCTCCTCGCCGGGCTGGAACATGAACACGACGTCGCCCGCGAGGTGTTCGCGGCGCTCGGCCAGCAGCCGTGCGGCGCCGACGAGTCCGGCGGTGTGCAGGTCGTGGCCGCAGGCGTGCATGGCGCCGGGCAGCTGGGAGGCGTAGTCGACGCCGCTGTTCTCGATGATGGGCAGGGCGTCCATGTCGGCGCGCAGCAGGACGGCGCCGCCGGGCCTGCCGCCGCGCAGGACGGCGGTGACCGAGCTGAGGTCCTTGCCGGTGGTGATCTCCAGGGGCAGTCCGTCGAGGGCGGCGAGGATCTTCTCCTGGGTGCGGGGCAGCTGGAGGCCGAGTTCGGGTTCGCGGTGCAGGGCGCGGCGCAGCGCGACGAGTTCGGGGTGAAGGTCGCGGGCGCGCTCGGTGTACGACGGTGCGGTGACGGACGACATGCGGGACAAACCTCCTGATGGGGTGAGCACAGCGGGACGTGCGGTGGCGCCGTGGTGCCGCGCCTGTCAGCCGGGCATCAGCAGTTGCCGGGCGATCCCGTTCTTCTGGATCTCGGAGGATCCGGTGAGCACGCGGAACATCCGCAGCTTTCGGAAGATGGCCTCGACCTCGGCGCCGCGCACGAGGCCCGCCTTGCCGTGGATCTGCACGGCCTCGTCGGCGATCCGGAAGGCGTTCTCGGCGACGAACAGCTTGCACATGAAGGCCTCGGTGCGCGGTTCCCTGCCCGCGTCGAGGTCGGCGAGCGCGTCGTAGGTCATGCTGCGTGCCGCGTAGTACGAGGTGGCCATGTCGGCGAGCTTGTGCTGGATGGACTGGAGGGCGCCGAGCGGTGCGCCGAAGACCTGCCGGGTGCGGGCGAAGTCGACGGTGAGGGCGAGGGCGCGGCGGGCCTGGCCGAGGACGGTCGGGCAGTGCAGCAGCCGGTTGGTGGTGACGCGGCCGAGCCCGATGCGCAGCCCGTCACCGACCTTGCCGAGCAACTGCCCGGGTTCCACGCGGCAGTTGTCGAGCACGATGTCGCTCTCGATGTGCTCGCCTGACATCGGCGTCTCGCCGGGCAGCACCGTGCAGCCGGGGGAATCGAGGTCGACGAGGAACGCGGAGAACACCGGCTTGGCGTCCTCGGGCGCGCCTGGCTCGGGCGCCATCCGCGCGATGAGGACGGAGAAGTCGGCGAACGGTCCGGCCGACGAGAACACCTTGTGCCCGGTGATCCGCCAGCCGTCGCCCTCGGGCGTGGCGAGGGTACTCATGGCGCGCACGTCGGATCCCGCGTCGGCCTCGGTGAGCGAGAAGCAGCAGGCGCGCTCGCCGCGGATGACCGGTTCCAGGTATGTCTTGATCTGCCGCTCGGTGGCGTACTGGAGGATGGATCCGGCACGCAGCGGGCCGCCCATGTCGCCGAGGACGCTGTGCTGGAGGATCCGCCCGGAGGCGCCGACCTCCTCCTTGAGGGCGGCGAGTTCGGTGTACGTGAGGTCCTGGCCGCCGTGCTCCTTGGGCAGGTGGATGCCGTAGAAGCCGAGTTCGCGGCTGCGCCGCCAGACGGGTTCGAGCTGGGCGCGGGTGTAGCCGCTCTCCGGGGCGAGGCCCAACTCGCGCTCGTAGTCGGCGAGTTCGCCGTCGAGGTACTCGCGCAGTCGGCCCACCAGGCCCTGGAGCCGCGGGTTGTCCTCGTACGTGGGGGTGAGGGTGAAGGTCATGGTGGTGCTCGTCTCCTGTCAGTGGACGCGGCGTTCGGCGCCGGCCCAGTGGCGCGCGCGGACGGCGCGGCGGTCGATCTTCCCGTTGCGGTTGACGGGCAGCGCGTCCACGAACTCCACGGTCCGCGGCTTCTTCACGCGGGCGAGGCGTTCGGCGCAGAAGTCGACGACCTCGTCCTCACTGACCTCGGCACCGGGCCTGCGCACGACGACCGCCTTGACCGCCTCGCCCCACTTCTCGTCGGGGACGCCGACGACGCAGGCCTCCGCGAGGGCGGGGTGGGCGTACAGGACGGCCTCGACCTCGCTGCAATAGACGTTGTAGCCACCGGAGATGATCATGTCTTTCTTGCGGTCGACGATGAACAGGTAGCCGTCCTCGCGCAGATAGCCCAGGTCACCGGTGTGCACCCAGCCGTTCTTGAAGGTCTCGGCGGACAGTTCGGGCTCGTGCCAGTACGCGGTGACGCAGTCGGGGCCGCGGGCGACGACCTCGCCGATGCTCCCGGCGGGCAGCGTGGCGCCCGCCTCGTCCACGACCCGTATCTCGGTGTCGAACACCGGCCGTCCGCAGGACAGCAGCAGGTCGGGGTCGGTGGTGGTGCCCGCGAGGACGTCCTCGCGTGTGAGCACGGTGATGCCGCTGGTCGTCTCGACCTGCCCGTAGCCCTGCATGACGATCGGCCCGAACGCCGCGACGGCCTCGCGCAGCCGCTGCGGCGAGACGGGCGCGCCGCCGACGTGCAGGGACCGCAGGCTGGACAGGTCGGCCGTGGCGGTCTTCGGGTGGGCGAGCAGCATGCCGAGCATGGTCGGTACCAGGAACGTCGCCGTGATGCCCTCGGCCTCCACCGTCCGCAGGAACAACTCGGCGTCCCAGCGCGGCAGGACGACGACGGTGGCGCCGGAGGCGAGGAGCGCGAGCAGCGGCATGCCAGGGGCGTGCGTGATGGGCCCGGCGGCGAGATAGCACTCCGGCGACGAGGGACTGCCGTCCGAACTCATCATCCGCTTGCGCATGTTGGCGAGCCGGTTGCCGTGGGTCTGCACCGCGGCCTTCAGCTTGCCGGTGGACCCGGAGGTGAAGTTGAGGACGGCGGCGTCGTGCTGGTCGACCTCGACGGCGACGGCGTCTTCGGCACCCTCGGCGAGCAACTCCCCGTAACCGAGGGCATCTTGCTCCCCGTAATCAACCAGGAGACAGTCCACGGAAGCGCGCTCCAGGGCGGCACGGGCGACGGCACTGCGCTCACCGTCCACGAACAGCACACGCACATTGGCGTCGTCGAGAATGTGCGCGACCTCGTCGACGGAGAGCCGCGGGCTGATCGGCACCCGCACGAGGCCGCTCTTGGAGAGCGCCATCTCGGTCTCGACGGCCTGCGCGCAGTTGCCCGCGTAGGTGGCGACGGCCTGCCCCGGCGCGAGGCCGCGCCCGATGAGGGCGGAGGCCAGGCGATTGGTGACCCGCTCCAGCTCTCCGTAGGTCAGCCTGCGTTCCCCGCAGATCAGGGCCTCGCGTTCGGGCCAGAAGGTGCTGCTTCGAGTGATGTACGTGCCCAGGTTCAACGGACTGCTCCCACGCTCGTCGGCTCAAATCGCCATGGCGACCAGTTGGAGACAGCGTGTCTACAAACCTTCGGGGTGTCAATGATCGGGTGTACGCTTCCGCAATCGACCGGGGGACGCGAGAGGAGCCGGACCATGCCGCCGGAAGCGGGCGATCGCCGAGTACGCCGCACCCGACGCCTGTTGCGCGACGCGCTGGTGTCACTGTCCCTGGAGCGCGGGTACGCGACCGTGACCGTGGAAGACATCACGGAGCGGGCCGACCTGGGCCGGGCCACGTTCTACAAGCACTACACCGACAAGGACGACCTGCTCGACCGTGTGGTGACCGATCTGCTCGACGAGTTGCAGGACCGGCTGCGCCCCCTCGTCCAGGCCTCCGCGGTGGGTTTCACCGGCAAGCCGGCGCTCGAGATCTTCCGGCACGCCGACGAGGAGCGGGACGCCTACCGGATGATCCTGCGCGGCGAGGGCGACGGCCGGGCGCTGCGCCAGTTCACGCGGGCGCAGGCGGAGGCGACGGCAGGGGTCTTCCGGGCCCGCGCCGAGCACGAGGGCGTCACCCCCCGGATCAGCGTCGACGTCCTCGCACGCGCGTGGGTGGGCGAGCAACTCGCCGTCCTGAGCTGGTGGCTGGAGGAGGACCCCCGCCCGATGTCCCCGGAGGAGGCCACCCGCATGCTCCTCGACCTCTCCCTGCGCGGCCGCTACTGGGCCAACGGCTTCAAGGGCGAACCACCGGTCCCGGATCCGTCATAGCGCTCAGTGCACCGCCTGCCCCTTGCCCAGTGCGATCACGCCCGACTTCGACACCGTGTAGAGCTCCGCGTCACGGCTCGGGTTGACGCCGATGGTGGCGCCGACCGGGACCTCGACGTTCTTGTCGAGGACGGCGCCGCGGACGACCGCTCCCCTGCCGACCCGGACGTTGTCGTGCAGGACCGAGCCCTGGACGACCGCGCCGTCCTCGACGACGACGCCCGGGGAGAGCACGGAGCGGGTGACCTGGCCGCGGATGACGCAGCCGGGGCTGACGATGGACTCCGACGCGATGCCGCCCGCGCAGAACTTGGCCGGCGGCAGCTGGCCCGGGTGGGTGTAGATGGGCCAGCGCCGGTTGTCGAGGTTGAAGACCGGGGTGTCCGAGATGAGGTCCATGTGGGCCTCGTAGTAGGCGTCGAGGGTGCCGACGTCGCGCCAGTAACCGTGGTCGCGGTCCGTCTCCCCCGGCACGTGGTTGCCGTCGAAGTCGTAGAGCTGGGCGACGCCGCGCTCGGTGAGCATCGGCACGATGGAACCGCCCATGTCGTGGGCCGAGTCGTCGTCCTCGGCGTCGGTCTGGAGCGCGTCGACCAACACCTTCGTCGTGAAGAGGTAGTTGCCCATCGACGCGAAGACCTGGTTCGGGGTGCCGGGCAGCGGCGGCGGGTCGGTCGGCTTCTCCAGGAACGCGTCGATGCGCGTGCCGTCGCGGGCCGGGGTGATGACGCCGAAGGACGAGGCCTCCGCGCGCGGCACCCGGATGCCCGCCACCGTGACGCCCGCTCCCGACTCCAGGTGCTGGGCGAGCATCTGCCGCGGATCCATCCGGTACACGTGGTCGGCGCCGAACACCGCGATGTAGTCGGGCTGTTCGTCGTGGACCAGGTTGAGGGACTGGAGGATCGCGTCGGCGCTGCCCGAGTACCAGCGGGGGCCGAGCCGCTGCTGGGCCGGGACCGGCGTGACGTAGTTGCCGAGCAGGCTCGACATCCGCCACGTGGTCGTGACGTGCCGGTCCAGCGAGTGCGACTTGTACTGCGTCAGCACGCAGATGCGCAGGATGTCGCCGTTGACGAGATTGGACAGGGCGAAGTCGACCAGGCGATAGGTGCCGCCGAAGGTCACAGCGGGCTTCGCCCGGTCCGCCGTGAGCGGCATCAGCCGCTTGCCCTCCCCGCCTGCCAGTACGATCCCGAGCACCGAAGGTCCGCCACGCATCCCAACCCCCCTGTGATTCACGTACCGTTGAGGATCTCCTCGTACACGTCGACCGTGCGCCGGGCGATCGCGTCCCAGCCGAACTCCGCCGCCGCCCGCTCCCGGCCCGCCTCGCCCATCTCCCGCGCCGTGCCCGGGTCGGCGACGACCCGGTTCAGGGCCTCCGCGAGCCCCGCCTCGAAGCCGTCCGGGTCCGCGGCCTCGTACGGGACGAGCAGCCCGGTCTCGCCGTCGGCGACGACCTCGGGGATGCCGCCGACCCGCGAGGCGACGACCGCGGTGCCGCAGGCCATCGCCTCCAGGTTGACGATGCCGAGCGGCTCGTACACGGAGGGGCACACGAACGCCGAGGCGTGCGTGAGCAGTTGGATGACCTCCGTGCGCGGCAGCATGGACGGGATCCAGCGCACCCCGTCCCGCGTGGCCTTCAACTCGTCGACCAGTTCCCGGAATTCGCGCCCGATCTCCGGGGTGTCGGGCGCGCCCGCGCACAGGACGATCTGGACGTCCTTCGTCAGCCCCTTTGCCGCGCGCAGCAGATGGGGCACGCCCTTCTGCCGGGTGATGCGGCCGACGAAGAGGATGTAGGGGCGCTGCGGGTCGATGTCGTAGCGGTGCAGCACGTCTGTGCCGGCGTCGGCGTGGTAGAGCGAGACGTCGATGCCGTTGTGCACGACACGGACCTTCTTCGGCTCCAGGGCCGGGTAGCAGGCGAGGATGTCCTTGCGCATCGCGTGCGACACGGCGATCACGCCGTCGGCGGCCTCGATCGCGGTCCGCTCCGCCCACGCCGACAGCGCGTAACCGCCGCCCAGCTGCTCCGCCTTCCAGGGGCGCAGCGGCTCCAGGGAGTGCGCGGTCATCACGTGCGGTATCCCGAGGTGCAGCGCCGCCAGGTGCCCGGCGAGGTTGGTGTACCAGGTGTGGGAGTGGGCGATCTCGCGGCCTTCCAGCGCCGCGGCGATGGCCAGGTCCACGGAGAGCGTGCGCAGTGCGTCGTTCGCCCCGTCGAGCGCGGGCCAGGCCCGGTGCCGGCGCACGCCGTCGGCCGCTCCCTCGCCCCACGTGTGCACCTCGAGGTCGACGAGGGGGCGCAGCTCGCGCGCCAGGAACTCGACGTGCACTCCGGCGCCGCCGTAGACATCCGGCGGGTACTCCCTGGTCAGCAGTCCCACACGCACGCGCGGCCCCCGTAGTCGTCGGTCGGCGACACTCGCTCCTGGATCGCTGTTTCGAAAGCGCACCTCATGGTCACCCATGGAGGGGCCCGCACGGAAGGGCGCGGACGGCAACCGGTGCCCGAGTCTCCCGCGCGTCCCTGCGGCACCCGCCCTGGGGATGAATCAGGATGCGACCTACTCCAACGGGAGTAGGACTCAATGAGTGCTCAAGTCGGACGACGCGAAGGGCCGGAAAGAGCGATCGTGGAGAGTATGAGAAGCGACCGTGTGCCACGCCGCACCTCCAGGGGCTCCACATGAGCGACCTGGTGCTCTCCGTGCTGCTCTCGCTCGTCTCCGCCGTCGCGTACGCGGGCGGGGCGATCGTGCAGGAGCGCGTGGCCGCGACGTCGCCCACGGCGGCGTACGCCCCCTTGCGCAGGCCCGCCTGGTGGGGCGCCGGCTGCCTGAACGGCCTGGGCGCGGTGCTGCACGTCGCGGCACTCGCCTTCGGCCCGCTCAGCGTCGTGCAGCCGCTGGGCGCCCTGACGATCGTGCTGGCGCTGCCGATGTCGGCGCTCCTGGTGGGCCGCAGGGCCGGGGCGACGGCCTGGCGCGGCGCGATCATGGCGACGGTCGGGCTCGCGGGGCTGCTGTCCCTGACCGGGGCGACGACCGAGCAGTCGCTGGACGCGACGCAGCGCCTGTTCGTCGGCCTGATCACGGCGGGTGGTGTGCTGGCCCTCATGTCGTCGGCCCGCGTGGCGCACCGGCACCCCGTGGTACGCGCGGTGCTCCTGGCCGTGGCGGCCGGTGGCGCGTTCGGCATGGCGTCGGTTTTCACGAAGTCCGTGACCGAGAACTGGACCGGGCGGCCGCTGGAGCAGCTCGCCACGCTCCTGGCCATCGCGGGCCTGGCCGTGACCGGGATGCTGCTGTCGCAGGCCTCCTACCGGGGCGCGGGGCTCGCCGCGCCGCTGGCGACCGCGACGGTCGTGAACCCGGTGGTGGCGGCGACCATCGGCCTCACCATGTTCGGGGAATCGTTCCGGTACGGCACGATCGGCACGGTGCTCGCGCTCGGCTGCGGTGTCGTGGCGGCGGGCGGTCTGATCCTGCTGACGACGGAGCGCATCGGACGCGGCCGCCGGGCGGGCGCCTCCGTGGTCGCGCACGCGGGGCCGTCGGCGATCCCACCCGTGGTGCCGGACAGCCCGGCCGGGCTCGACTCGGTACCGCTGCCGTCGCGCGCGCCGAAATCCCGGCAGGAGCCTCCGTGCGGCGGCTGGACGGCCGAGGACATCCGCTCCTGACGCCCGGCCTGCCGCACCGGGCCACCGGGTTCAGATCCTGACGCCGCGGGCCCGCAGATACGCCAGCGGGTCCACGTCGCTGCCGAAGCCGGGCCCCGTCCGCACCTCGAAGTGCAGATGCGGGCCCGTGCTGTTGCCCGTGGAGCCGGAGCGGGCGATGCGCTGGCCCGCGACCACGCGCTGGCCGCTCTTGACCGTCAGCGCCGACAGATGCCCGTACTGGCTGTACTTGCCGTCGGCGTGCCGGATCACCACTTCGTAGCCGTACGAGCCGCCCCACCCCGCCGAAACGACGCTTCCCGCGGAGACCGCCTTCACGGACGTGCCGGTGGGCACCGCGAAGTCGACACCCGTGTGGTAGCCCTTCGACCAGGAGGAACCGGCGGCGCGGTAGGGCGTGCCGAGCGAGGCGGCGACGGGGGCGACGGCGTTGTGCGCGGTGGCCTTCGCCGTGTCGGACTTCTTGGCGGCGGGTTTGGGTGCGGCCTTGGGAGTGGACTTCGGTGCGGCCTTCTTCCCGGCCTGCGGCTGCTTCCCGCCCGGCATCGTCAGGCGCTGCCCGGGGGTGATCAGGTCCGGGTCGGCGCCGATCGTGGCGCGATTCGCCGCGTACAGCGCCCGCCAGCCGCCCTTCACGGACCGCTCGGAGGCGATGCCGGAGAGGCTGTCCCCGCTGACCACGCGGTACATGTGGGCGCGTCCCGCCCGTGACTGCGGCGTGGTCTGCGGCCGTACGTCCGGTGTCACGTCCGAGCGGGTCAGCCCTGCACGCTGCGAGCACACCGGCCAGGCGCCGGGGCCCTGCCCCTTGAGGACCTTCTCCGCCACGGCGATCTGCTGGTCCTTCGTGGCGAGGTCGGCGCGCGCCGCGTAGGCGGTGCCGCCGTACGCGGCCCAGGTGGAGCGGGTGAACTGGAGCCCGCCGAAGAATCCGTTGCCGGTGTTGATGCTCCAGTTCCCGGAGGACTCGCACGCGGCGACCTTGTGCCACGTGTGCGCGTCGGCGGCCTGCGCCGTGCCCGCGCCGACGATCGGGATCGCCATGCCCACGCCGCCCACGGTCACGGTGAGCGACGCCCGGTTGACCCTGCTCGGCTGGTACCGGCGGTGCCGGCCGCGTAACGCCATGAATGCCCCCTCAGCCTTACGTAGGAGCGGCAAATTAGCCGCTCCTACGTAAGGCGACAAGAGCGCCCCGAGCCACCTTGGCGGGATTCAGTCCCTCAAGTGACCAGGAATCCACCGAAGTTGTGCGGCCTGCTGGAAGGGGCCGCCGCCCTCGTGGTCGTTGAAGGCGTACACCTCCATGGACTTCTCGGTGCCCGCCCAGTGGTTGTACGCGCCGAAGACCGTGGACGGCGGGCAGGTCAGATCCTCCAGGGCGGCGGAGAACAGCGTCGGAGCCGTGGCGCGGGCCGCGAAGTTGATGCCGTCGAAGTAGGAGAGCGTGCGGAAGGCGCGCTCGTCCTCGCCGATGTGCGCCTTGAGGTAGAGGGCGATCTCGCGGTACGGGTGACGTTCGGTGAGCGTGGCGGCGCGCCGGAAGTCGCACAGGAACGGCACGTCGGGGGCGGCGGCCCGGAGGTCGGGCACGAGGCCTGCCACGGCGATGGTGATGCCGCCGCCCTGGCTGCCGCCGGTGACGGCGACCCGTGACGCGTCGATCAGCGGGTGCGAGCGGGCGGCGTCGACGGCGCGCACGGCGTCCGTGTAGACGCGCCGGTAGTAGTACTCGTGCGGGTCCTGGATGCCCTTGGTCATGAATCCCGGCTGGGACGGCGTGGAGCCGACCGGGTCGGGGGTGTCGCCGACGCTGCCGCCGCTGCCCTGCCCGCGGGTGTCCATCACGAAGTGCGCGAACCCGGCGGCCGCCCAGCGCAGGTGGGTGTGCGCAAGGCCGCGGCCGCCCCCGTAGCCGATGTACTCGACGACGGCCGGAAGAGGCTCGTTCGTGCCTGCCGGGAGGACCAGCCAGCCCTTCACGGGATGCCCGCCGAAGCCCGCGTACGTAACGTCGAACACGTCGACGGCCGTGTACGGGACGTCGACGGGCTCGAAGCGTGCGTCCAGGTCGTGCTCCCTGGCCTCGACGAGGGTCTTCTCCCAGAAGGCGTCGAAGTCGTCGGCGGCGGTCAACTCCGGCTGGTAGGCACGCAGCGCATCGAGCGACAGGTCGAAATGAGGCACGCACGGCTCCAAATTCGTAGAGAGTCCACGGTGGGGGCGGACGACAACGTAACCCGTCCGCCGACCAGCAATGAACAAAATCCTTCATCTTCCACATACAGGAGCGGCAGACATGAGCACTACAGCCCAGATCGGTGTCACGGGGCTCGCTGTGATGGGGCGCAATCTCGCCCGGAACTTCGCCCGCAACGGCTACACGGTCGCCCTCCACAACCGCACGGCGTCCCGCACGCACGCGCTGGTCGAGGAGTTCGGCGAGGAGGGCATCTTCGTACCGACCGAGACCGCGGAGGAGTTCGTGGCCGCGCTCGAACGGCCGCGCCGCCTGGTCATCATGGTGAAGGCCGGTGACCCGACCGACGCGGTCATCAAGGAGTTCGCGCCCCTCATGGAAGAGGGTGACATGATCATCGATGGCGGCAACGCGCACTTCGCGGACACCCGGCGCCGCGAGAAGGAGCTGCGCGAGCAGGGCATCCACTTCGTCGGCACCGGCGTCTCGGGTGGCGAGGAGGGCGCGCTGCACGGGCCGAGCATCATGCCCGGCGGCAGCGTCGAGTCCTACGCCTCGCTCGGCCCGATGCTGGAGAAGATCTCCGCCAAGGCGAAGGACGGCGCGCCCTGTGTGACGCACGTCGGCCCCGACGGGGCGGGCCACTTCGTGAAGATGGTGCACAACGGCATCGAGTACGCCGACATGCAACTCATCGGCGAGGCCTACCAGTTGCTGCGCGACGTGGCCGGGTACTCCCCCGCGCAGATCGCCGACATCTTCCGCACGTGGAACACGGGCCGCCTCGACTCCTACCTGATCGAGATCACCGCCGAGGTCCTCTCGCACGTCGACGAGGCGACGGGGAAGCCCTTCGTGGACGTCGTCCAGGACCAGGCCGAACAGAAGGGCACCGGCCGCTGGACGGTGCAGATCGCGCTCGACCTGGGCGTGCCGGTGTCCGGCATCGCGGAGGCGGTGTTCGCGCGCTCCCTGTCAGGACACGCGGAACTGCGCAGCGCGTCACGGGAGTTGGCGGGCCCCACGGCCGTGGCGCTGAACGAGTCCGAGGCCGCCGCCTTCGCCGACCGCGTCGAACAGGCCCTGTACGCCTCGAAGATCGTGTCGTACACCCAGGGCTTCCACGAGATCTCCGCGGGCAGCGAGGAGTACGACTGGAACATCGACTCGGGCGCGGTGGCCCGGATCTGGCGCGGCGGCTGCATCATCCGCGCCGCGTTCCTGGACCGGATCACGGCCGCGTACGAGGCCGAGCCGAACCTGGTCTCGCTCCTGTCCGACAAGGGCTTCGCCGACGAGATCGCCGCGGCGCAGGACGACTGGCGCTCCGTCCTGGTCGCGGCGACCATCCAGGGCGTGCCCACGCCGGGCTTCGCGGCCGCGCTCGCCTACTACGACGCGCTGCGCGCCGAGCGCCTGCCGGCCGCGCTCACACAGGGCCAGCGGGACTACTTCGGCGCGCACACGTACCGCAGGGTCGACCGGGAGGGCTCGTTCCACACGCTGTGGGGCGGTGACCGCTCCGAGGTCGACGCCTGACCGCTAAGCGGGTGACGGCTCGGGCTCCGGCGGGTGCGGATCGGGGTCCGGGTCCGGCAGCGGCGGCGTCGGGGACGGCGAGGGCCGCGGCGAGGGCTCGGGCACCGGCGTCGGGAACGGGTCCGGCATCGGGCCGGGATCCGGCCGGTCGGGCCCGGGGCCCGGCCCCGGCGTGGGGGTCGGCGGGACGGGATCGGGAAACGGATGGGTCATCGTTGGTTCCTCCAACGGTTCGGAGGGGACCTTTCCACTGTCTCCCGGCTCGCGTGCCCACGCCCGCCGAGTCCACGCCTACGGCCGGTCGACCGGCCGACCGAGGGCGGCGAGAAGCTCGTCGAGGGCCTTGGTGAGGGCCTCGACGTTGGCCGGGTCGAGCCACGTGGTGCGGATGCGTTCGTTGTTCCCGTTCGGCGTCTCGTGATCAGCCGCGAGCCGGTCCAGGGATCGGGTCCCATCTCTCAGGGAGCGGCCGACGCCCTGGAAGAGGCCGCGGACATAGCGGTCGGCGTCGACGGGGGCGATGCCGTGGTCGGCGGCCCACGAGGCGAGCGTCGCGAGATACGCGTAGTGAGTGGTCAGCGTGCCGGTCAGCGCGGAGAGGACATTGAAGGCGGTCTCGTCCGCGACGGGCAGCGCGCCGCCCATCCGTGCGAAGAAGGCATCCACCTCCGGGTGCGAGGGGTGCACGACAGTGACGGATCGGCGCTCCCGGATGGTCGGCAGGGGGATGGCGCGGACCAGCGGGACATCCGTGCCGAGCGCTCGACGCAGTTCGTCGGTGCCGACGCCGGCCATCACGTTGACCACGATCCTGTCCTCACCAATCCGTACTCCGGCCAGGGACTCGCGCCAGTCCTCGCGGCGCACGGCGAGAAGCACCAACTCGGAGCGGTCCACCACCTGCTGGTTGTCGGCGCAGACGGTGACGCCCGCGTACTGCTCGGCCAGCGTCGCGGCCGTGCGGGCTCCCCGCGTGGAGAGGAACACCTCCGGCGAAGCACCACCCTCGTGACGCAGACCCGTGACGACGGCGCGGCCGATCTCGCCCACCCCGATGATGCCGATGCGCTGCACTGTCTCCTCCTCCATAAATGCGGGATCACGTCGAGGCCGGTGCTGGGCGACCGACCGGTCGCCCAGCACCTCGGTCACTGCGCCAGGGCCGCACGAAGGAAGTCGTGGACCTCCCTGCGGGCGGCCTCGGCCTGCGGTTCCACACCGGGTAGGGAGAGGAACGCGTGCTTGGCTCCCGGGTATTCGGTGAGCCGCACGGGCGTCCCGGCCGCCCGCAGCCGCTCGGCGTAGCGGCGGCCGTGATCGGCCACCGCGTCCTGGGTCGGCACCACCACGAGCGCCGGGGCCAGTCCGTTCAGGTCCTCCGCATACAGCGGCGAGTACGCGCGGGCATCGGTGCACGGCGGGACGGACAGTCGTCGCAGGAGCCGTAGTTGTGGCAGGGCACGGGTCGGGCGGTACGCGTACTCGGCCACCGAGGGGTGGTCGTCCATGGTGTCGGTCACGTCGACCGCGGGGTTGACCAGCACCTGTGCGCGCAGCTGCAGCCCTGCATCCCGGGCCCGGATCGCGCTCAGGGCACTGACCAGGCCGCCGAAGCTCTCACCGAAGACGGCCGTGCGCGACGGGTCGACGCCCCACTGCTCGGCGTGCCGCACCATGTGCCGCAGCACGTCCCAGCAGTCGTCGGCTGCATGCGGGAGCGCGATGCTCGGTGCGACGAGTCGGTGCTCGACCGACACGACGAGCGCAGGCAGCCGGGCGGCGAGGTGACTGTTGGCCCAGTCGCACTGCGCCGCCGTGCCCACGAAACCGCCTCCGTGCACATGGATCACGAGCGGCAGACCGGCTGGGCCACCATCCTTCGTCGACGCCGGCCGGTACACACGGACCGGGAGGTCACGGCCCGGCAGCGCCAATTCCTGCCAGTCGATGACCGCGGCGGCGTCGGGCTCGCCGAGGACCGCCCGGGCCACTCCGGATGCCCTGAAGCGGTTCTCCGCCTCCCGGTAGGCGATGAGTTCCTCGGTCGTGATCGTCGAGAAGTCCGGCTCCGGCGGCCGTTCCACAGCAGCGGTCTCGACCGTGGTCTCAGTGATCGTCTCCCTCATGTCCCGTCTCTCCTTCGCCTCTTCGCTTCCCCCCGGCCGGACATCCCGGCAGGCGCCTGACCTCAGTATGCACGCACTGCGTGCATCAGCAAGCGCTTTGATGGAAGCAATGACGTGCGCTCAATCGCAGGCACCGTCAAGTGCACAGTCGTGTGCGTGAGCTAGACTCGACGAAAACGAGAGGGGAAAAATGGCAGGCCGAAGGCGCTGGTCGACCGAGGAGATCCTGGACACGGCAGCGGAGCTGCTGCGCAAGAGCGACGCCGAATCGTTCAGCGTGCGCAAGCTCGCCACCTCGCTCGGGACGGACTCCTCCAGCCTGTACCGGCACTTCCGCAACAAGACCGAACTGCTGCGCGCGGTCGCCGATCGGATCCTGCTGGCTGCGATGGAGGGCTACCGCCCCGAGGGCGACTGGAAGCAGCGCGTCGCCGCGGTGTCCCTGCGCCTGCGGGAGTCCTTCGGAGAGCACCCGCAACTCGCCGTGGTCTGGGGACGCTACGCATCCGGTGGCGCCGGCTCCCGGCTGGTCATGGAGGAGGTACTACAAGCCCTGCAGACCTCGGGCCTGCCCGATGAGGAGATCCCGGACCACTACCACCGGATCGTGATCCTCATCGCGTCGCTGATCACCTCTGAGGCGGGCATCGGCAGCCTCACCCCCGACGAGTACGAGCAGGGCATGGAGCAGTTCCGCGTCGCGGTCCTTGGCGCCGACCCCGAGCGCTTCCCCGCCCTGGCCCACTTCGCCCGCGAGATCCGCCCCCTGGGGGCCGACCGCGGTGCCGCGTTCGACGAGATCCTCGCCGCCCACCTCGCCCGGGTCGAGGCCGCGATCCCCTGACACGGGCGGGCGGGACGGCGGGAGAAGTCCGGGCCGGCCTCAGCCGTCGATGCGGCGCAGCCGGACCACGGGAATGTCGCGGCTCGTCTTCTTCTGGTACTCCGCGTACGGCGGGAACAGCTCCACCAGCGAGTCCCAGACCCGCGCCTTGTCCTGCGCCGAAAGGGTCTCGGCACGGGCCGTGAACCGCTCGGTCTCCACCCGCAGCCGCACCTCCGGATTGGCCTGAAGGTTGAGGTACCACAGCGGGTGCTCGTCCGCGCCGCCCTTCGACGCCACGATCAGGTAGTCGTCGCCGTCGCGGCCGTAGATCAGGACGGTGCGCCGCCACTGGCCGCTCTTGCGGCCCTGGTAGTCGAGGAGCAGGCACGGGGCGCCCTGCATGGTGGTGCCCTTGGTGCCGCCGGACTCCTCGTAGGTGCGGGCCTGCTCGGCGACCCAGCCGCTGGGGCTGACGACGACGTCGGTGTCGGGGTCGGTCATCTGCGCTGCCTCCTGTTCGGGGTTCCTGCCCGGGACTGCCGTACCGGGGCGGACAACTTCCTTCAACCTAAGCGCTCTTGGCGCCCGCGCATTCCGAGGCGGCCGCGGCGAGTCCGGGGCGGGGGCTGGAGAGCACGGGCAGGGCGGTGTGGGCGCGCTCGGCGGCGTCGGTGAGGGAGGCCTGGGCGAGGACGATCACGTCGGCGCCCGCGATGCCGGTGATGGCCTCGGCGACGAGCGCGAGATACCCGTCCCGGTCACCGGCGAGGAAGAGCTCCCAGGCGCCCTCGACGAACACGGTCCGCACGTCCACCGCGCGCCCGGCCCGCCCGGCCTCCTCCGCGATCAGGTCGAGGGTCGGCCCGAAGGTGCTGCGCACGGTGGCGACCACGGCGATCCGCTCCCCCTCGGCGACGGCCCGCGCCGCCATCGGCCGGTCCACCCGCAGCACCGGCACGCCGGCCTCCGCGGCGAGGCCCTCCGCGACGGCGCCGAGCGTGGAACACGTGCACAGCACGGCGTCCGCCCCGCCGGCGACGGCCGCCGCGAGCAGCGCACGGACCTCGTCGGTGACGGCCTCCGGCCCCTCGGCGCCGGCCCGCGCGAGCAGCTCCTCGCGTACGACGTGACGCAGCTCCAGGCCGGGATGGTCGGCGTCGCGCAGGGCGTCGAAGACCGGCACGTGGACGGGCGAGGTGTGCAGGAGCGTCAGGTTCATGACCGGACCATAGGCGCGGATGATCACCGCGCGCAGGGCCGTCTCACCACTTGTCGGGGTCGGCCTCGAGGGCCGCCTTGGCGGCCAGCAGCAGGTCGGCGGAGGCCTGGGGCGCCTCGCCCGGGTGCCGCTCGGCCCAGCGGACCACGAAGGGGCACAGCGGCGCCACGGCCAGCGACTCGGCCGCGGCGACGCCGTACAGCTCGCGGGTGAGCGAGCCCGCGATGCCCTTGCCCTCGTGCTCCGGCTCGACGACGGTGTGCACCGCGACGAGTGCCCGCTCGGGTTCCTCCAGCACGAAGTACTGGATGTGGCCGACGAGTTCACCGCCGGAGCGGGCCTCCAGGAGGCCCTTGGCACGGTCGTCGCGGATCTCGATGTCGCTCATGGGCTCTCCTGCGTCGTGGCCTGACCGGGTCTCAGCCCGCGGGTACCGCGTGCGGGCCGCGCGTCACCTGCCCGCCGGGGGTCGGCTCGGAGGCGTCGGCGCCGAGCGCCACGATCCGGTTGTCCCGGTCGACGTGCACGATGCTGGGCCGCAGGGCACGCGCTTCCGCGTCCTCAGCCTGACAGTAACCAATGATGATCACGAGGTCGCCCGGGTGCACGAGGTGGGCGGCCGCCCCGTTGATCCCGACGACACCGGACCCGCGCTCCCCCTCGATGACGTACGTCTCCAGACGGGCGCCGTTGTCGATGTCGACGATGTGCACGAGCTCGCCGGGCAGCAGATCGGCGGCGTCGAGCAGGTCGGCGTCGATGGTCACGGAGCCGACGTAGTGCAGGTCGGCGTGGGTGACGGTGGCGCGGTGGATCTTGGACTTGAGCATGGTGCGCAGCATGTCGCTACTCCCTGGAAATCGGCTCCCTGCCTGCCTATTTGCAGGTCAAGGGCTGTTTCTACAACCTACAACGAGTCGCATTCCGAGGGGGCCCGCCCGAGTGGATTCGCCGAGCGCGCGGGCCGGTCGATTCGGTAGAGGCAGTGGGCCCGGTCGTCGACGGGGTTGTCCGGCTCCAGATCGCCCTCGGCGACCCGTTGCAGTCCGGCCTTCTCCAGGGCCCGCCAGGATGCCCGGTTGGCCGTCGGCACCGGCACCAGGACGCAAGGGGCGTCGGGGTGGTCGTTCCAGGTCGCCTGGATGACCGATCGGATCATCCGGGACCCGAGCCCTCGGCCGATCTGTTGTGGCTCACCGATCAGGTAGTCGATGGTCATCGCCCCGGGCGGCACTTCGACCACCGTGGCGAGCTCGGCCAGATAGTCGGGGTAGTCGGACAGCCGACAACGCTGAACCAGGCCGATCGGGCTGTCCCCGAGGTGGACGAGCAGATCCTCCGATGGTTCCTCGCCCCTGGTGGCGGGGCCGAAGTCCCGTGAGACCGCCTCGGGCGAGGTCTCATGGTTCCACCAACGGGCCACGTGCGGCTGTTCCAGCCAGGACTTCAGCAACGGGAAGTCGTGCTCGGTGAGGCGACGCCAGGTCATCATCGGGAAGCAGCGCCCAGGTCGGACGCCGACTCCTTGATCAGGTCCAGTGCCTGCGCCACCACCGGATGCCGTGCCCCGCCCTTGCGGGTGGCGGCGAGGATGCGGCGGGCGGGGGCGGGTTCGCCGGAGAGGGGGATGCGGGCCACCGGCCATTCGGTGTTGATGCGGGCCAGGCGCGGCACCAGGATCACGCCGAGGCCGTGCGCCACCATCGCCGTGCCGGTGTCCCACTCGTCGGACTGGTGGCCCATGTCGGGCATGAACCCGGCGGCCATGCACGCCGTGACCAGCAGGTCGTGGTACGTCGTGCCCGGTGTGCCGACGATCCACGTCTCGCGGGCCGCGTCCGCGAGGACCACCCGCTCGCGCGCCGCCAGCGGATGGTCGGCCGGGACGACCAGGTCGAGCGGGTCGTCGAGGAGCGGCTGCTGCTCGAAGCGCTCGTCGGTCAGCGGCGGCGAGTCGGCCGTGACGACGACCAGGCCGAGGTCCGCCTCCCCGGTGAGCAGCAGCTCGAAGCAGCGGGCGGGCTCGGCCTCCACCAGGCGGACCCCGAGCTGCGGGTGGCGCTCGCGCAGGGTCGCCGCGGTGGACGGCAGCAGGCGCGTGGCGGCCGTCGAGAAGCCGCAGAGTGTGAACGTGCCGGTCTGCACGTCCGCCATCGCCGCGAGGTCGCTGCGCGCCCGCTCCCACTGGGCCTCCAGGACGGCCGCGTGCTGGAGCAGCGTACGAGCCGCGGCGGTCAGCTTGATGCCCCGGCCCGCGGGCTCGATGAGCACCACGCCGACCTGCGCGGCGAGCTGCCTCAGCTGGTACGAGACGGTCGACGGCTTGAGCCCCATGGCCTCGGCGGCCGCGGTCACCCCGCCGTGCTCCTCGACCATCTGGAGCACCTTGAGCTTGGGATCGATCATTCGACCATCTTGCACGGTCCCGTGCAAGATCGCGCAATTGTGTCGATGAGTCATGGGTGGCACCCTTCCCGGGTGTTGTCCAAGAGTCCTTCCCTGCGCCGGAATCAGCGGATCCCGACGGGGATGCGCGCCTTGCTCGTCACGGTCTCGGCCGTCCGTTTTCTCGCCTGGGCCACGGCGGGGCTGTTTCTCGCCGTCGTTCCCGCCGTCCTGATCGTCTCGGGCCGGAGCGATCCGGCCGTCGTCTGCGGTGTACCGCTAACCGTTCTCGTCTGCTCGGCACTCGCGCAGCCGCTCGCCGCCGAAGTCGGCGGCCGCTGCGCGCGGTTCGCCGGCCTCACCGCGCTGCTGGTGAGCCTGGCCGCGCTGTCGCTGACGGCGGGAACGTCGAGCTGGCCGACGCTGGGCGCCGCCGCCTTCGCCGGATGCGGGCACGGGCTCGGCCGCGCAGGAGCGAGCGCCGCCCTCGGCGTGCACACTCCCGCCGCCACCCGCCTGGGCCTCGGCCTCCCGGTTCTCGCCACGGCACTGCTCGCGCCGGTGAGTTCCCCCGCGACCGCGACGGCCCTGGTCGCCTCGGCGCTCGCCCTGCTCGTCTTCCCGGCGGCCGGCCTCGTCCTGGAGACCCGCCGCACCGCACGCCGGCACGGACAGCACCTCCCCGTTCACTGGATCGACCCCAAGCCCCTGTGCGGGCGTCCCACCCGCAGTACCGCGCAATCCTGAGGAGTAGTACGTGCCAGCCGCGCACACCGTTTCCGAGCTTCCCGATACCAAGGCGGGCCCGGCCGGCGAGACATTGGTGACCGACCCCAAGGTGACCAGGCGGGCCGTCGGCGCCGCAGCCATCGGAAACATCACCGAGTGGTTCGACTTCGGCGTCTTCGCCAATCTGACGCCTGTACTCACCGCGGTGTTCTTCACCGGCGCGAGCCGGACCGTCGGCACCATCGGCACCCTCGGCCTGTTCGCGGTCGCCTTCCTGGTGCGCCCGCTCGGCGGCATGTTCTTCGGCCCGCTCGGCGACCGGATCGGCCGCACCAAGGTGCTGTCGATCACGGTCATCATGATGGCCATCGGCACGTTCGTGATCGCGTTCATCCCCGGCTACGCGACGTGGGGCCCCGCCGCCCCGCTGCTCATGCTGCTCGCCCGCCTCGTCCAGGGCTTCTCGACCGGCGGCGAGTACGGCGGCGCGATGACGTTCATCGCCGAGTACGCCCCCGACAAGAAGCGCGGATTCCTCGGCAGCTGGCTGGAGTTCGGCACGCTCACCGGCTACCTCCTGGGCGGCATCGCAGGACTCGTCATCCAGCTGCCGGGCGTCATGTCGCACGAGGACCTGCTGTCCTGGGGCTGGCGCATCCCGTTCCTGATCTCAGGACCGATCGGCATCATCGGGCTCTACCTCCGCCTCAAGCTGGAGGACACCCCCGCGTTCAAGGCCGCCGCCGCCAAGCAGGAGGGCCGTGAGGGCAAGCAGACGCTCAAGGAGATCAAGCGGGTCTTCACCGACCACTGGCGCCCGATGCTGATCTGCATGGGGCTGGTGCTCGTCTTCAACGTCACCAACTACATGCTCACGACGTACATGCTGGAGTACATCGACACGTTCGCCCCGTCGGTGAGCCCCACCTGGGCGCAGCTCCTGGAGATATCGGTCCTCGCGATCGGCATGCTGCTCATCACCTTCGTCGGCCGGCTCTCGGACCGCATCGGGCGCAAGCCCGTGCTGTACTTCGGCTGCGGCATGCTGATCGTGCTCGGCGTCCCTTCGGTGCTGCTGATCAGGCAGAACACCCTGGTGTCGGTCTTCTCCGGCCTGATCCTGATGTCACTGATGCTGCTCTGCTTCAACAGCACCATCCCCTCCACGCTCCCGGCGCTGTTCCCGACGGACATCCGCTACGGCGGTCTGTCGATCGCGTTCAACATCTCGGTCTCGCTGTTCGGCGGCACGACCGCCGTCGTCAACGCGCTGCTGGTGGAGGCCACCGGCGACGTCAATGTGCCCGGGTACTACCTGATGGCGGCGGGCGCCATCGGCGCCGTGGCCGCCTACTTCGCGGCGGAGTCCGCGCGGCGCCCGCTGCCCGGTTCGGCCCCGGCGGTGGAGGCCCGCGCCTGAGGCACACCACGCCCGCGGCCAGGACCCCGGTCACATCTGTTGAAACTTGTGTGAACGGGGTTCTGGTGGTGTCCGGATGATGTCGCGGGGCTGTCACAGCGCCACAATCGCTCACACATTCGTGTCTACGGTGGCCGGGCAGTGGACAGCGATCCCCCACAGAAACGGACAGCAGTGACTCGCCACACCACCTCCCGCCGCATGCTCCTGAGCGTCTCGGGCGCCGCACTCCTGACCGCCGCGTGTTCGCCGTCGACCGATGCCAAATCATCCGGCGCCAAGAAGTCGGACGCGAAAGCCGCGCCGTCGAAGTCGGCCTCCGACTCGGTCGAGGGCAGGGCCGCCGCCGGCGACACCCCGGGCGGCGGGCCCGACGGCGCCCTCGGTGTGAACTTCAACGAGGACCCCACGGGCCTCGGCGCCGCCCAACTGCAAGCGCTCTCGGCCACCTGGGTGCGCGGCTTCGTCCCGGTGACGCCCGGCGACCTCGACGGAGACGTCACGCAGCAGCGCGCGATCAAGGCCCTGCTGACCGCGCACGGCGACGGCCGCAAGACGATCCTCTCGCTCAAGTTCCCCTACGCGCTCGGGCCTACGAAGGGCCCGCTCCCCACGCCGGGCAGCCCCGAGCTGAAGGACCTGCTGGCCCTCGTGGACCGGGTTCTCGCCGCCGTCGTCGGCAAGGTCGACATCCTCACGATCGGCAACGAGCCGTTCCTGGAGACGCTCAAGGAAGAGCGCGACAAGACCCTCAACGTCTTCTACGAGACGCTGGCCCGCCACGTCATCGACTACCGCGAGCAGCACGGCGGCGCGGGCTCCGGAACCAGCCTCTACATGGGCGCGCTCAACAACCTCGACAGCCCCGAGGGCCGCACGCCCGCGACCGAGCGGTGGCTGCGGTTCGTCAACAAGACGCCCGAGATCGCGGGCGTCGACATCCACCCGCACGTCACGTCGTTGCAGAACGCCGCCAAGTACGTCAACTACGTGGTGCCCACGCTGCGTCCGGACCAGAAGTTCCTCGCCACCGAGTTCTCCCTGGTGCAGTTCTGGAAGGCGCACATGAACGACCCGGTCTCCCCCGCGTTCGCCAAGCGCTACGACGTGGACCCGGCCCGCAAGGTCTGGCAGGTGATCGGAGCCGCCATCGAGCAGCCGTTCCCGCAGCAGAAGTGGAACGACTTCGTCTCCATGACCCAGTGGTTCGACAGCAGCAGGAACTACCTCACCGAGCAGATGAAGGCCTTCCGCGACACCGGGAAACTGGCGGTGGCGACCTACGGTGGCCTACAGATCGAGTCGATGGCCACGGGCTGGGGCGCCGGCAAGATGCCGTGGATCCTCAACCCGCTGTACGCCAACCGGACCGTGCGGGCGGGCGCGGGCGGCACCCTCGGCCGCAACGTCTGGTTCGAGCAGTTCAAGGCACTCCAGCAGAACACCTGACCGCGGACCGCCCCGACGCGCCATGCTGAAGCCCGGCCGACGCACGCGACGCAGTCCGGGGAGGAACCAGTGCGCGACAGGCAGCGGACGGGGCCGCGGATCGCGATCGTGGGCGGCGGGATCGGCGGCATGGCCGCCGCGGCCTTCCTGCACCGCGCGGGGCTGACCGCGACCGTCCACGAACAGGCGGCCGCGCTCACCGAGGTCGGCGCCGGTCTGCTCCTCGCCCCGAACGCGGTGCGGCCGCTGCGGGCGCTGGGCGTGGCGGACTCCGCGCTGCGCCGGGCCGTACCGCTCGACTGGGGCTGGGAGTTCCGCCGCTGGCAGGACGGCACCGTACTGTCCGTGGAGCGTCTGGACGGGGAGTGCGAGCGCCTCTACGGGGAGCGCACGTACACCACGCACCGCGCCCAGCTCCTCGACGCCCTCCGCTCGGCGGTGCCGGACGCGTCGGTGCGCCTCGCCGCCCGCTGCACGCGGGTCGAGCCGACCGCCGACGGGGTGCGGCTGACCTTCGCCGACGGGACCCGCGCCGACGCCGACCTGGTGATCGGCGCGGACGGCATGCACTCCGTGGTCCGCGAGGCGGTCGCCGAACCGGAACGCCCCCGTTTCTCCGGCCTGTGCGCCTTCCGCGCGATGGTCCCCGCGTCCGCGGCCCCCGCCTTCGCCCTGCGCCGCGCGCAGACGCTGTGGCTCGGCCCCGATCACCATCTCGTGCACTACCCGATCTCCGGCGGCGCCGCGGTCAACGTGGTCGCGTTCGCCCCGGCGACGGACGACACGGCGGAGTCGTGGAGCGCGACAGCCACGGTCGAGGAGTTCCACGCGGAGTTCGCCGACTGGGACGAGCGGGTGACCGCGCTCGTCACCTCCGGTTCCGTTCCGGGCCGTTGGGCCCTCTACGACCGCCCGCCGCTGCCCACGTGGACCCGCGGCCGGATGACGCTGCTCGGTGACGCCGCGCATCCCATGTTCCCGTTCTACGGCCAGGGCGCGGCACAGGCGCTGGAGGACGCGGCGGTCCTGGCCCGCTGCCTCGCCGCGCACACCGACGCCCTCGACCTGGCCCTCGCCCACTACGAGTCGGAACGCCTCCCCCGCACCACCCGCCTCCAGCAGGTGAGCCACGCCCGCGCCGAGTCCAACCACCTCCCCGACGGAGCGGAGCAGCGGGCACGGGACGCGGCGCTCGGGGACGCGGACCCCCTGCTGCGCAGTGGGTGGATCTACGGGTACGACGCCTCGGCCGCCCCGGCGTGACCTGCGCCTTCGCCGCGTCTACACCGTTCGTCGTAGGCCCCTGGCCCCCGATCCCAGGGTTTTCCCCGTGGCCCAGGGGCCCGGCCGGGTCCATCGTGGAGACACGAAAGCACACGGGGGCTTTCGACACGGGGGATCCGACGGGGGAACAACGGGGAACCCACGGGGGATACGGGGGACGGGGGGTGCCCGGCGCGGGCACCCCCACTGTCTGTGCGCGTCCCGCGAACGCCTCAGGGATGCGCCGACTCGCTGAGCAGGCGCACGAGTTGGGCCCTTCGGTGCACCCCCTCCAGCTTCCGGTAGATGTTGCCGAGGTGGAACTCGACCGTCTTGACGCTGAGGAAGAGCTGCTCGGCCGCTTCGTGGTTGGTGACACCGCGGCCGACCGCCAGGGCCACTCGGAGTTCTTGAGGTGTCAGTCCGTCCAAGGGCGTGGGGCCCGCATCGACGCGGTCGCCGCCCGCGGCGTGCAGTTCGGCGGCGGCGCGGGACGCCCAGCCGGCCGCGCCGAGCCGTTCGAACGTGGTGAGGGCGCGCTGAAGCCGGCGCCGCGCCTCGCTGCGGCGGCCGAGCCGGCGCAGCAGCTCACCGCACGCGAAGTCGGTGCGGCCCCGCTCGAACGGGGCCTGGACGTCGCCGAGATGGGCCAGCGCGCGGTCCATGTGCCGTTCGACATAGGCCGGTTCGAGCATGCCCCGGCAGCGGGCGGCGGCGGCCGCCGTGATGGGGCGCTTCCCGCGGCCCGCCTCGTGCTCCAGGACGCGCAGCACCTCGTACGCCTCGTCGGTGCGGTGCAGGTGGACGTAGGCCTCGGCGAGGTCGGCGGCCCAGGAGAGGTAGAGGCCGTCGCCGCGGCCGTTGGCGAGGGAGAAGGCGCGCACCTCTTCCAGGTGGGACGCCGCCTCCTCGTAGTGGCCGAGGCCGAGTTCGAGGAGGCCGAGCGCGCCACGCGCGCGCGCCGCGTCCATGGGGAGTTCGGCGGCCGCGGACAGGGAGCGGCACTGCGCCTCGTGGGTGCGGCAGTCCGCCTCCCTGCCCAGGACGGCTTCCGTGCGGGCCTGCGCCGCCAGTGCGCGGCACACCTCGATGACGCGTCCGGTGTCCTCGCCGAGCCGGGCGGACTCGTCGGCGTGGGCGAGCGAGGCGTTCCATTCGCCGCGCCAGAACTCGACGACGGAGAGCGTGCCGAGGAGATGGGCGAGCAGGCCGACGGTGCTGGAGGAGCGGGCGGCGTGCACCGCGCGGTCGAGCAGGGCATGGCCCTGGTCCAGTTCCTCCGTGGCCAGGTAGCACAGGCCGCCGACACCCGATACCGGGTACGGGAAGGACAGGTCCGGTGCGGCCAGCGGCTTTTCGAGCTCGTGGAGCAGGTCGCGGCCCTCTTCCGCGTCGCCGCCGAGGAGTTCGACGAGCGCGTGCAGCAGGCGTACGGGCAGGGCCGCCGCCGCGTCGCCGAACGCGTCCACGAGCTGCATCGACTCCGCCGAGGTGGCGCGGGCCGCCGTGAGGTCGCCGATGGCGAGTTCGGTCAGGGTGATACCGCCGAGCATGACGGCGGCGAGCACCGGGTCGACGCGCCGGGCCTCGTCGACGGCGGACCGCAGCTGCTCGCGCGCGCGGGCGGGGCGGCCGCGCTGGATGTCGACGTAGCAGCGCAGTTGGCGCAGGTCCAGGCGGGTGCGCTCGTGGGCGGCGTGCTCCAGGGCGCGGTCCAGAAGGTCGGCGGCCTCGTCCAGGGAACCGGCGGCCTGGGCGGCGCGGGCGGCGGCGAGCAGGCGCCGCGCCTTGCCCTCGTCGTCGGGCGTGAAGCGGGCGGCGTGCGCGTACAGGCGGGCGGCGAGCGGGAAGGTGAGGCTCGCGGGGCCGCCGGAGGCCGCCTTCGCGAGCGCGGCGGCGACGTCCTCGTCGGGGTCGGCGCCCGATTCGGACAGGTGCCAGGCGTAGCGTTCGAGCGCGGCGGGGGCGCGGGCACCCTGGAGGGCCCGCGCGACGGTGCGGTGGGCGCGCCAGCGGCGGACGGCGCTCGCCCCGTGATAGACGCCGGAGCGGACGAGCGGGTGGCGGAAGACGTACGCGCCTTCCTCCACGGTCATCAGGCCGGCCCGCTCGGCCGGTTCGAGGTCCGCGTAGGTCAACTCGTGGGCGCGCAGCACCCGTTCGGTCCCGGCGAGCGGGCGGGGGCCGAGGACGGCGAGCAGCAGCATGGCGTCCCGGGTGGCGTCCGGGAGCCTGGTGATGGCGCTGTGGAAGGTGCGGGCGAGGATGTCGCCGATGGGCAGTGGAGCGCCGCTGTCGGGCCGGTGGCCGCCGTGGGCGAGGAGGGCGGGCAGTTCGACGAGGGCGAGCGGATTGCCGCGGGCCTCGGAAAGCAGCCACTGGACGTCGTGCGGCGCCAGCGGCTGGGCGGCCTCCTCGGCGACGAGTTCGCGGGCCGCCCCCGCGTCGAGCCCCTGGAGGCTCAGGGATTCCACGGGCGCGAGGCGGGACGCGGTCTCGTCGCTGTCACGGGTGGCGAAGAGGGCGACCACGCCCTCCCGGCCCAGGCGGCGGGTCGCGAAGGCGAGGGCGTCCAGGGAGTACGGGTCGAGCCACTGCGCGTCGTCGACGACGACCAGGACAGGACCTGACTCGCTGATCGCGCCCAGCAGGCTGAGCGTTCCGGCGGCGACCGCGAACCGGTCCTGCGCGACGGCCGGACCGAGGGCCAGCGCACCGGTCAGGGCGGCCGCCTGCCGTTCGGGGATCCGGTCCAGATGGTCGGTGACCGGGCGGAACAGGTCCGCGAGCCCCACGTACGGCAGTTCGCTCTCGGCCTCGATGCCCTGTGTGTGCAGCCGGGTGAGATCGTGGGCGACGGACTCGGCGTACTCGAGCAGGCTGGTCTTCCCGATGCCCGCCTCGCCGCGGACGACCAGGGCGGCGCTGTGACCGGTGCGCGCGCCGTCGATGAGGTCCGCGAGGCGCGCGCATTCCGCTGTACGACCCACCAGCATGCGATCAGGGTAACCCGCGGTCACGTTGCGGCGGGAGCGGTCAACTGGCCGTTGCCACGGTCGAGTTGCCTTCACCCGGCACCGTCCCTACGTCATGGGGCTCCGCCCCGGACCCCGCGCCTCAAACGCCGGCGGGGCTTGATATTGCCGACCGAGCCTTGGGCGGCAGGGTGGGCAAGGCGGCCCCCGGTGCCGCGCAACCGTGACCGTGGCCCTCACGCCGCTTCCGCGACCTCGTCCCCGACTCCGCCGAACTGCGTTCGGTACAGCTCCGCATAGCGGCCGTCCCGGACCACCAGTTCCTCGTGCGTCCCCCGCTCCACGACCCGCCCGTCCTCCACCACGAGGATCTGGTCCGCGGAGCGGATCGTGGACAGACGGTGGGCGATGACGACCGCCGTCCGCCCCTCCAGGGCCTCGGCGAGAGCCTCCTGCACTGCCGCCTCCGACGTGTTGTCCAGGTGCGCGGTGGCCTCGTCGAGGATGACGACGCGCTGGCGGGCCAGGAGCAGCCGGGCGATGGTCATGCGCTGCCGCTCCCCGCCGGAGAGGCGGTAGCCGCGTTCGCCGACGACCGTGTCCAGGCCGTCCGGCAGCTCGCGGACGAGGGCGTCGAGCCGGGCGCGGGTCAGCACGTCCCACAGGTCGCTCTCGCTCGCTTCGGGGCGGGCGAGCAGCAGATTCGCGCGGATGCTGTCGTGGAAGAGGTGCCCGTCCTGGGTGACCATGCCGAGCGTGGCGCGCAGCGAGGCAGCGCTGGTGTCGCGTACGTCGAGGCCGCCGATGCGGACGGCCCCGCCATCGGTGTCGTAGAGCCGCGGCAGCAGCGACGCGATGGTGGACTTGCCGGCTCCGGACGAGCCGACGAGCGCGACCGTCTGACCGGGTTCGGCCCGGAAGGAGACGCCGTGCAGCACCTCGGCGCCGCCGCGGGTGTCGAGGGAGGCGACCTCCTCCAGGGAGGCCAGCGAGACCTTGTCGGCGGACGGGTAGCCGAAGCGCACGTCGTCGAACTCGACGGCGACCGGGCCCTCCGGGATCTCCCGGGCGTCGGGCTTCTCCTCGATGAGCGGCTTGAGATCCAGCACTTCGAAGACCCGCTCGAAGCTGACGAGCGCGCTCATGACCTCGACGCGGGCACCGGCGAGCGAGGTCAGCGGCGCGTACAGGCGGGTCAGCAGCAGCGCCAGGGAGACGACGGCGCCCGCCTTCAGGGTGCCGGTCAGCGCGAAGTAGCCGCCGAGCCCGTACACCAGGGCAAGCGCGAGGGCGGAGACGAGGGTGAGCGCGGTGATGAACGCCGACTGCGCCATGGCGGTGCGCACGCCGATGTCCCGGACCCGCCGCGCGCGCTCCGCGAACTCGGCCGACTCGTCGCCCGGCCGCCCGAACAGCTTGATCAGCGTGGCGCCCGGCGCGGAGAACCGCTCGGTCATCCGCGTCCCCATGGCCGCGTTGTGCGCGGCGGCCTCGCGCTGGAGGCGGGCCATGCGGGAGCCCATGCGGCGGGCGGGGAGCACGAAGACCGGCAGGAGGACGAGCGCGAGCAGCGTGATCTGCCAGGACAGCGTCAGCATGACGGCCAGGGTCAGGATCAGCGTGACCACGTTCCCGACCACACCGGACAGCGTGTTGCTGAAGGCGCGCTGCGCGCCGATCACGTCGTTGTTGAGACGGCTGACCAGGGCTCCCGTGCGGGTCCTGGTGAAGAAGGCGACGGGCATGCGCTGCACGTGGTCGAAGACGGCCGTGCGCAGGTCGAGGATGAGGCTCTCGCCGAGGTTCGCCGAGAGCCAGCGGGCCAGCAGCCCGAGGCCCGCCTCCGCGAGCGCGATGACCGCGATGAGGAGGGCGAGCCGGATGACGTGGCCCTCGTCGTGGCCGCCGACGATCGCGTTGACCACCGTGCCCGCGAGCATCGGCGTCGCCACGGCGAGCAGCGCGGTGAGGATGCTCAGGAACACGAACTGGGCGATGCGACGCCGGTGCGGCCGAGCGAAGGCGGCGATCCTGCGCAGGGTCGCGCGGGCGAAGGGACGGCCCTTGGGCCCGCCGTCCTGGGCATTCATGACGCTGTGCAGCTGCGTCCAGGCTGTGGTCTCCATGCTCATGCCGATGACGTTAGAACCTCAACCAATCTTGAGGTCAAGGAATCGGCGAGGACGTCCTTGTGTCACGCCCTCAACAGGCGCAGCACCCGCCCCAGTTGTTCGGCGTAGTCGCGCTGGAAGTCCGGGTCCGCCGGGTCGCCGCCGAAGATCCGCCGCACCGTGTCCGGCATCAGGTGCGGGGCCATGACCAGCGCCTGGGACAGCAGCATGACCATGGCCGGACTGAGCGCGTCGGTCAGCTCGCCCTCGGCCTGCCTGCGTTCGATGTCGGAGAGGTCCTCCTCGGCGAGTTCGGGCACATCGGGGCGCCCCGTCAGCTCCGACCACGCCTCCAGGCGTACGCCCCGCGGGTCCGCGAAGTTGCCGCGCAGATAGCGCAGCACGAGCTCGTCGTACGGGAGTCCGGGGTCCTGGAGCTCGGCCTCGCTCCTCAGCCACGCGCGGCCGAGTTCGGCGTAGATCCCGCTCTTGCCACCGAAGTAGTAGTTGATCAGCTGCTTGTTGACACCCGCCCGGTCGGCGATCTCCTGCACCCGGGCCCCGGCGTACCCCTTCTCGGCGAAGACGTCCTTCGCGGACTCCAGCAGTCGGGTCCGGGAGTCACCGGAGGCGGCACGTGCGGTGTCTGCGGCCCTGCGGCGGGTGGGCTGGTTCATGGGAACCAGGGTATCGACGCAGGCCACCGCGTCAATCAACCGGTTGGTTGACATATTCATCCAGGTGGTTGAATCTGGGGTCCTCACCTCGAACGGAGCGAACCTTGATCCTCGTCACCGCAGCCACCGGCACCGTGGGCCGCCCTCTCGTGGCGGAGCTCGCCGCCACCGGCCACCCCGTGCGCGCCCTCACCCGCACCCCGCACACCGCCCGCTTCCCCGCGGGCGTCGAACCCTGCGACAGCGCACATCCCGACCTGAGCGGCGTCACTGCCCTGTTCGTGAACCCGGCGGCCGTGTGGGACGACGGGCGGTCCCTGCTCGACGCCGCGAAGAGCGCGGGAGTGACACGGGTGGTCACGCTGTCCTCCTCGTCCGTCCTGTCCGGCGACCGCCGGCACGCCGTCGCCAACCGGCACCGCGAGCTGGAGGCCGCCGCCGAGTCCACCGCCCCCGAGTACGTCCATCTGCGGCCCGACGCCTTCGCCGCCAACGCCCGGCAGTGGATCGGCCAGATCAGGACCGGCGACACGGTCGTTGGCCCCTACGCCGACGCCGTCACCGCCCCCGTCCACGAGGAGGACATCGCGGCCGTCGCCGCCCGCGCCCTGACCGGAGCGATCGCCTCAGGCGAGGCGCCGGTGCTGACCGGGCCCGAGCCACTGAGCTTCGCGGAGCAGGTCCGCATCCTCGGCGCCGCCCTCGGGCGCCCGCTGCACTACGAGGAGATCCCCCGCGCCGCCGCCCTCGACGCCATGCTGGCCAGCCCGTGGATGACCAGGGACATGGCCGACTCCCTGCTGCGCTACTTCGCCTCGTGCGTGGAGACGCCGACGCCCGTCTCCCCCGACCTGGAGCGCATCCTGGGCCGCCGCGGGCGCACCTTCGAGAGCTGGGCGGCGGAGCGCGTGGCGGAGTTCCGGCAGATGGATCCGACACCCCGGTCGCACCTCTTGACCCTTGAGTAACCGGAACGTAACTTCGCTTCAATTCTTGTGCCCATTACACGAGTTGTGGGCCCCGTACGATCGGGAAGCGAAGGCATGCCGGAGCTGCGCAGACGTACCCTGCTGTCCGCGATCGGTGTCACCGCAGGCGCGGGCGCCATCACCACCAGCCAGACCGCCACCGCATACGCGGCCACGACCGACACCGCCGCACCGCCCGCGCGCCACGAGGCCAAGGTCCGAAGCCTCCTCGCGCGTATGACTCTCGAAGAGAAGCTGGGCCAGCTCCAGCAGCTCCCCTGGTCCTACGACCTCAATCCGGGCTCCGGCACGACGAAGGCGGTCGAGGACGCGGCGCGCGCCGGCCGGGTCGGTTCGGTGTTCAGCATCTTCGGCGCCAAGACCACGAACGAGTTGCAGCGCCTCGCCGTCGAGGAGTCCCGGCTCGGCATCCCGCTGCTGTTCGGCCTCGACGTCATCCACGGCTTCTGGACCAACTTCCCGATCCCGCTCGCCCAGGCGTCCAGCTTCGACCCGGACGTGGCCCGCTCGGACGCCGAGGTGTCGGCCAAGGAGGCCCGCTCCAACGGCGTGCACTGGACGTTCGCCCCGATGATGGACGTCACCCACGAGCCGCGCTGGGGCCGCATCGCCGAGGGCAACGGCGAGGACCCGTACCTGACCGCGAAGTTCGCGGCGGCCAAGGTCAAGGGCTACCAGGGCTCCGGGTACGGCTCGAAGGACACCGTCGCCGCGTGCGCGAAGCACTTCGTGGCGTACGGGGGCGCGGAGGGCGGCCGCGACTACAACACGGTCGACGTCTCCGAGTCCCGCCTGCGCAACCTCTATCTCCCGCCGTTCAAGGCGGCGTTGGACGCGGGCGTCGCCACGGTGATGGCCTCCTTCAACACCATCAGCGGCGTCCCGGCGCACGGCAATCCGCACACGCTCACCGACATCCTCAAGAAGGAGTGGGCGTTCGACGGGCTGGTCGTCAGCGACTACACGGGCGTGCAGGAGCTGATCGCGCACGGCTTCGCCGAGGACGGCGCGGACGCGGCGCGGCTCGCCCTCAACGCCGGCGTCGACATGGAGATGACCAGCACCAACCTCCTCAGCAACGGCAAGAAGCTGGTGCGCGCGGGGAGGATCGAGGAGCGCCGGATCGACGACGCGGTGGCCCGCGTGCTCCGCCTCAAGTACGAACTCGGCCTGTTCGACGACCCGTACGTGCAGGAGTCGAAGGCGATCGACGAGCCCTCGGCCGACGCCCGCGAGGCCGCGCGCACGGCGGCGTCCCGCTCGATGGTGCTGCTGAAGAACGAGCAGGGCGCGCTCCCGCTGAAGAAGTCGGCCGCGTCCATCGCCGTGGTGGGCCCGTTCGGCGACTCCTCGGACCTGCTCGGTACGTGGGTGGTGCCCGCGTCGGCCGAGAAGTTCCCCTCGGTGAAGGTGCTCGACGCGGTCAAGAAGGCGGCTCCCGGCGCCAAGGTCAGGTACGCGCGCGGCGTCGACCCGGAGGGCAAGGACACCAGCGGCATCCCCGACGCGGTGGCCGCCGCGAAGGCGGCGGACGTCACGGTCGTGGTCGTCGGCGAACCGCCGTCGATGAGCGGCGAGGCGGCGGCCCGCAGCGACATCTCGCTGCCGGGCGCGCAGGAGAAGCTGATCGCGGCGATCGCCGATACCGGCAAGCCGTTCGTCGTGGTCCTGGTGGGCGGCCGTCCGTTCACCGTCGGCGACTGGCTGGACAGCGCGCCGGCCGTCCTGGAGGCGTGGCATCCCGGAATCGAGGCGGGCAACGCGATCGCGGACGTCCTGTTCGGCACGGTGAACCCGGGCGGCAAGCTCCCGGTGTCCTTCCCGCGCACGACCGGCCAGATCCCGATCCACTACAACCACGAGTCGACGGGCCGCCCGTACGACAAGGACAACAAGTACACGTCGAAGTACCTGGATCTGCCGCCCACGCCGCAGTTCCCCTTCGGCCACGGCCTCAGCTACACCACGTTCGCGTTCGGCACGCCGAAGCTGAGCCGCTCCTCGATCCCGGCGGCCGCCCTGCGCAAGGGCGACACGTTCGAGGTGTCGGTGGAGGTCCGCAACACGGGCTCGCGCTCCGGCGACGAGGTCGCGCAGCTGTACGTGCGCGACGTGGCGGCCTCGCTGACCCAACCGGTGCGCAGGCTGCGCGGGTTCAAGCGGGTCACCCTGGACAAGGGCGCGTCGACGACCGTCCGTTTCCAGCTCGGCGCGGAGGACCTGGGCTTCTGGACGAACGACTCCCGTGGCGAATTCCGCGTCGAGGAGGGGTCGTTCGAGCTGTACGTCGGGAACAGTTCGACGGCGGATGCCAAGCTGAAGCTCACCGTCAGCTAGCGGCAGGCCCACCGGCCCGTCGAGACGAAAGGTTCCCTCCATGTCGCCGTCGCCCGTCCGCGTGGAACGCGAAGGTCCGGTCACCACGGTCGTCCTGTCCCGCCCCGAGGCCCGCAACGCGGTCGACGGGCCGACGGCGGAGCGACTGGCCGACGCCTTCCGCGCGTTCGAGGCGGACGAGTCGGCGCGGGTCGCCGTCCTGTGGGGCGAGGGCGGCACGTTCTGCGCGGGCGCCGACCTCAAGGCGATCGGCACGGAGCGGGGCAACCGGGTGGCGGAGGACGGGGACGGGCCGATGGGCCCGACCCGCCTGCGCCTGACCAAGCCGGTGATCGCGGCCGTGGCCGGTCACGCGGTGGCGGGCGGCCTCGAACTCGCCCTCTGGTGCGATCTGCGGGTCGCCGAGGAGGACGCGGTGTTCGGCGTCTTCTGCCGCCGCTGGGGCGTGCCGCTCATCGACGGCGGCACGGTCCGCCTCCCTCGCCTCATCGGCGAGAGCCGCGCGAGCGACCTGATCCTGACCGGCCGCCCCGTCCAGGCGCGGGAGGCGTACGAGATCGGCCTCGCGAACCGTCTCGCCCCACCCGGTGGTTCCCGTGCGGCGGCGCAGGAACTGGCCGCGCAGATCGCCGCCTTCCCGCAGGACTGTCTGCGCAGCGACCGGGCGTCCCTGCGCGAGCAGCACGGCCGGGACGAGGCGGCGGCGATGGACACCGAACTCCGCTACGGGATGGACGTACTGGGCGGGGCGCTGGAGGGCGCGGGCCGGTTCGCGGCGGGAGCGGGGCGGCACGGGACGTTCGAGGACCAGAAGCCGGATTCCTAGCCGGAGCAGGCACGGCCCTGAATCGGCGCGTACTGCCCCGCCTCACCCCAGCTCAAGAGTCGTCACACCGAAGACCCGCTCCTCCGCGAACTTGCGCACGGGCCCCGTGTACATCCGGGCCGTCTCGAACCCCGGCTCCAGGCCCCGCGCCTCGGCGAGGGCGACGGCCGCCGGGTTCGACGCAGGCACATCGAGGCCGACCGGCCGCCCCACCGGAGCGAGCGCGTCGAACAGGGCGCGCGCGTCCTCGGGCGTGTCCGCGAACAGCGGCCCGATCCGCGGCATGTCGTACGCCTCGCGCAGCACGCCGTACCCGGTGACGCGCCCGCCGACGACGCGGGCGCGGACCACATGCCCCTCCGTGGTCAGCCAGGACTCCAGGAAACGGGGCCGGTCCGCCGGACAGCACCCGCCGTCGTACGCGAGGAGGGGCGCGAGGTCCCCTTCGACGGGCACGACGCCGTCGGCGTGCGCGCCCGCGCCGCCGCTCGCGACCCCGGTGAACCGGACGGTGCGGTGGGCGAGTTCGAAGCCCGACTTGCGGTAGTTGCCCTGCTGGGCGACGACGCCGTCGAGCCCGACGGTGCGCCCGCCCGCGTGCGCGAGCCCCGCCTGCCAGGTCGCGATCCCATACCCGAGGCCGCGCAGGTCGGGCCGTACGAGATAGCAGCCCAAGAAGGCGTACGCGTCGCCGTAGTTGACGACGGACACGGCGGACACCGGTTCGCCGTCGATCCGGCCGAGGAAGAACCCGTCGGGATCCTGGGCGAAGAAGCTGACCCCGTCGGCCACACCGGGGTTCCAGCCCTCGTCGGCGGCCCAGCCGCGGATCACCGGCCAGTCGGCGAGCGTGGCCCGGGAGATGTCGAGGCGTGCGGGACGCTGGGGGACGTCACTCATGCGCGGTGCTCCAGTCTCGGATTCCACTACGACCCACCATCCTCGCCGATAGCGGGCGCACACTTCGCCCACATACGGCAGGATGCTCGTGCACACGATCGAACATGCCCGGTCGACAAGGGAGTTGCAGCCACCCATGCCCTCGACGCCCGACACGTCCCCCACTCCACCGCGCATCGACACCAGCAGGCCGCACCCGGCGCGCGTGTACGACTGGTACCTCGGCGGCAAGGACAACTACCCGGTGGACGAGGAACTCGGCCGCCAGATCACCACACTGGAGGCGACCGCCAAGTACGCGGCGCGGCACAATCGCTGGTTCATGCACCGCGCGACGCGGATGCTCGCGGCGCGCGGCGGCGTCACCCAGTTCCTCGACATCGGCACCGGCATCCCGACCGAGCCGAACCTGCACCGCATCGCCCAACTCGCGGCCCCCGAGGCGAGCGTCGTCTACGTCGACAACGACCCGATCGTGCTGCGGCACGCGGAGGCGCTGCTGCGCGGCACTCCGGAGGGCGTGACCCGTTACGTCCAGGCCGATGCCCGCGAACCGGGCCGGATCATCGAACTGGCGCGGGAGATCCTGGACTTCGAGCGCCCGATCGCGGTGTCGCTGATCGCGCTGCTGCACTTCATCCCGGACGACCAGGGCGCGTACGACATCGTGCGCACGTTCGTGGACGCCCTGCCTACGGGCAGTCATCTGGTCCTGTCCCATGTGGCCGCGGACTACGATCCCTCGCGCACCCAGCAGGCGATCGACATGTACGCGGCCGGCGGGGTCACGCTCGCGCCGCGCACGCACGAGGAGATGACGAAGTTCTTCACGGGCTCCGGACTCGAGATCGTGGACCCCGGCGTGGTCTGGCTGCCCGACTGGCACCCGGAGTTGGCCGTCGACGAGGACCGGGACGGTTCCCCTGTGCCGATGTACGGGGCGGTGGGCCGCAAGAACTGAAGTGACGTACGGGTACGGGCGACTTGGGCGGGACAGGTGTCATCACGCCGACAGGCATGACGAAACTCACACATGGCGATAGCCACGTGACGGACCGCAGCGAATAGGCGTACGGATCCCCTACTCTCTTTCACATGTCCGCCATCCGAGCCCCACGCACCGTACGGTCCGCCGACGTGGTCAACGAGCAGATTCGTGACCTGTGGGCGCGCACGGGTGGGCAACTGAACCCCGAGGACCGCGCCGAGTACGAGACGCTGGTCACGGAGTGGGCGGCCGCCATCGGCGGCGGGGTCGCGCAGCGCGCGTGACCCCACCTCCCGGCCGTCCCCGCAGTCAGGACTGCGGACGAGAGCCGTGATTCGCCGCGTGCTTGCGGCGCGCCTTCTTCTTCCGACGACGCTTCGAGGACATGGGACCTCCCGGGAAGGGGTGGGGCGTTTCACCCACAACCCTTCCATAGAGGACATCCGGCCGCGATCCGGAGCGTGCGCCGCGCCGGCCGCCGCGCACGCTTCGGGCCGCGGGGGCGGACGCCTCCTCGTCACGGGGCGGGGTGGGCGTCGGGAGGCGGCTCACGGGGCGGAGCAGCGTGCTCCGGATAGGCGGCCCGGTGGGCCGCGGTACGGATGTGCAGCGCCATCTGGCGGGCTTGACGGGACCGGGTGCGGTGCTCCTCGGCGGCCGATCCGTCACTCTGTGCGAGACGCTCGTGATGCCGGGCCAGCATGTCGTACGCGTCGGCCAGCCTGGCGGCGGCCGTGAGGTACCGCGCGTTCTGCTGCTGCACATAGATGTCCAGGTTGTCCTGGCGCGACACCGACTCGACGTCGAGCAACCGGTCCGACGTGGCGATCTCCTGCTGGATCGCCCAGTCCTCGCGAGCTTTGCGGGCCTCCGCGCGAGCGACATTGGCGTCGGCGCGCGCCATCCGGGCGTGGCTCGCCGCGAGCAGGGCCCGCGCCCTTTCGCTCGCTTCCTGCGAACGCTGGAGCAGGCTGGGGGCCGCCTCGCCGACGATGCGGGCCTGCCGGTCCGAGAGCGCCTCCCGGGCGTTCAGATCCCTTTCGCGCTCGTCGGCGCCGGCCTCGCGCTGGTCAGCGGTGGCCTCACGCTCGTCGGCGGCCTCCTCGCGCGCGTCGGCCTGGCGCTCCCGCTCATCGGCCTGACGCTCGCGCTCGGCTCCGGCGTCCGCCCAGGGGCCGATGACATCACTGAAGGCGGAACGATCTGGAGGATCGGTTGCCACATTCTCAGTATTCCGACGTCGCGCTCCGTATTCAAGGCGCATCCGACGGTCACCTCTACGGGCGCTCGGACCCGTCCGCGGCCAGCCGCTCCGTGATGCGGTCGAACAAGTCCGTCAGCGGCGCGCCGACGTCCCGACCGAACCCGGTCAGCCCGTACGTGACTTGGGGCGGGGTCGTCGGCTCGACCTTCCGCCAGACCAGGTCGTCCTGGACGAGTGCGCGCAGCGTCTGAGCGAGCATCTTCTCGCTGATGCCCTGGATGCTGTCGCGCAGCTCGTGGAACCGAAGGTCGGCACTCCGCAAGGAGATCAGCACCCAGATGCCCCACCTGCTGGTCACGTGGTCGACCACGTCACGGGCAGGGCAGTCGGTGTGAAACACGTCATACCGCTTGCCCGAATCGGCCTGCGTCAACTGCGCGCCTACCTTCATGGCCGGAGCTTACCTCCAGGTATGTTCTTACGAAAAGTAAGCCCGCCTCCTAGCGTCAACTGCCTGAGCACACAACGGACTAGGAGCTGAACATGATCGTGGTGACCGGGGCTACCGGGAACGTGGGCCGGCCTTTGACGCAGGCGCTGGTCGAGGCGGGCGAGCAGGTGACGGCGGTGTCACGACGAGCGGCGGCCGTGCCGGACGGTGCCCGGCACGCGTCGGCGGACTTGACCGATCCACAGAGCCTCCTCCCCGCCCTGAACGGGGCCAAGGCGCTGTTCCTCCTCCTGTCGGGCGACCTGCACGCGTCCGGGGCCAGGCCGGCGGACATCATCGACCTGGCCGCTGCCCGTGGGGTCCACCGAGTCGTCCTGCTGTCCTCGCAGGGCGTGGCGACCAGGCCGCTCGGCCCGTCGCGGATCGCGATGCGTGCGCTGGAGGAAGCGCTGGGCCGGTCCGGCCCGGACTGGGCCGTCCTGCGACCGGGCGGGTTCGCCTCCAACGCCCTCGCGTGGGCGGAGTCCGTCCGCACGCGCGGCACGGTCGCCGCACCCTTCGGCGACGTCGGGGTTCCGGTCGTCGACCCGGCGGACATCGCGGAGGTCGCGGCGGCCTGCCTGCTGGACGACCGCCACACCGGCGGCATCTTCGAACTGACCGGCCCCGAGGTGATCACGCCCCGCCAGCAGTCACAGGCCATCGCCGACGCACTCGGCTCGCCGGTCCGCTTCCACGAACTCACCCGCGCGGAAGCCAAAACCGCGATGACCCGGTCCGTCCCACCGGAACTCGCGGACGACACCCTGGACATCATCTCGGCCCCGACACCCGCGGAACTCCGCACCAGCCCGGCGGTGGAACAGATCCTCGGCCGCGCTCCGCGCTCCTTCGGCGACTGGGTCGCTCGCAACATCGCCGCGTTCCGCTGAGCCGGAACTCGACGGCCACGAGCTCAACGAGCGGCAAGTCGTGTTCGAGTAGGCGCACTCTCTGCGACCGCACAAGATGCGGCCCCCGCCGGGCGCTCATACCGTTGCAGCAATCCCCCGCTCGACCACGCAAGGAGCAGTCATGGGCGACAACAGCGCCATGGACAAGGCCAAGGGCAAGGCCAAGGAGATGACCGGCAAGGTCACCGGCAACGACCGGATGAAGACCGAAGGACAGGCCGACCAAGCCCGCGGCAAGGCCAAGGAAGGCGTCGAGAACGTCCGCGACAAGGCCGAAGGCCTCCGCGACTCCCTGCGCAACGACGACGACAAGTAGACGCCCGCGCACCGTGCCCTCCCGCCGAGCGGGAGGGCACACGCATGCGCATCACCGGCATCGTCGGTGTCGTGCTCCATGCTGTCTTCGCATCGGGTACCAGGCACACCGAGCAACCCGGTGGGGCCTGTCAGATCGCGGTCGGCAGCGCGTTTTCCAGGAGGGTCTCCGCCGCTGCCCGCGCGTGCCGCCCGTAGTTCGAATCGCCCAGCACCATGGCGCGGCTGGCGGCGCCGTCCGCGAGGGTCACGAGTTGCTCGGCGAGGACGGCGGGCTCGCGGCAGCCCAGTTCCGCCACCAGGTCCATCACCAGCCGCACCATCAGTAGCTTCTGTTCGCGGGCGTAGGAGTGGACCGCGTTGTGCGGGTCGGGGAACTCCGCGGCGGCGTCGATGAACGGGCATCCGCGCACGGGATCCGTGCCGGTCGGGGGCGGGTCGAACAGCGCGAGGATTCGCTCCTTGGCAGGGATGTCCTCGCGTGCCAGCACGCCCTCCAGGGTGCGCCCCGTCGAGGAGAGGTCCTTGAGATGGGCGAGGACCAGCTCGTCCTTGGTCCTGAAGTGCGCGTAGAGGGTGCGCTTGGACACCGGCGCCCGCTCCGCGATCTGCTCCATGCCGGTCGCGTTGATCCCCTGGGCCGCGAACAGTCCGGCCGCGGCGGCCAGGATGCGCTCCCGCCCTCCGCGCCCCTGCCGCCGAGTCGCCGTCGTCACCGTGGTCATGACTTAAGTATACGTTCTCGTTTACTTCGGAGGGGGTGACTGCCTATAGTGCGACTCCAGGTAAACGATTGCGTTTACTTCAGCGATCCTGAGGAGTGTTCCATGAGCGGACCGGCCTGCACCCGGACGCGCACGAGCGAGGCGCCCACCGGCGGGACGCGGACGGACTGGACGCGAACGTCGGAGTACGCCGAGCAGCTGATCCGCGGGCGTCGCGCGACCCGCGCGTTCCGTCCCGACCCGGTGCCCGAGGACACTCTGCGCGAGATCTTCTCCCTGGCCGGCGCCGCGCCGTCCAATTCCAACGCGCAGCCGTGGCGGGTCGAGGTGGTCGGTGGCGCACGGCGCGACCGCCTGGCCGACGCCCTGCGAACGGCGCACGCCGAGCGGCGCGTCACGGCCGACTACCCCTACTCCGAGGACATGTACGCCCCCGTCCACCAGGAACGGCGGGCCGCCTTCGGCGCCGGTCTGTACGGAGCGCTGGGCATCGGCCCCGACGACCACCCGGCTCGCGCGGCCTACGACGCGGAGAGCCTGGGCTTCTACGGGGCGCCCCACGCCGCGTTCCTGTTCGTCACCGGCGACGGCGGACCTCGACTGGCGGCCGACGTCGGCGCCTACCTACAGACGCTGCTACTGGCCATGACCGGCTACGGCGTGGCCAGTTGCCCGCAGGGCCTGCTCAGCTTCTACGCCGACACCGTCCGCGATCACCTCGGAGTGGACGAGGGGAAGCTGCTCGTGGGCATCTCCTTCGGTTACGCCGACGAGAATGCACCGGTGAACCGGGCCGCGGCAGGCCGGGCGGCACTGGAGGCGACCACTACATTCCACGCCTAGAGCGGGCCCCGAAAGCGCAGCCCCGCCCCCCCTACTCCGGCGGCGTCGGCGTGTCCGCGCTGCGGTACATCGCCTGGAGGTCCATTTCGAGCTTGACCGTGGGGCCGACGACGGCGATGCCCTTGGCCAGCATGGTGCGCCAGTTGAGGGTGTAGTCCTCGCGGTGCAGCTCCGCCGTCGCGAGGGCGGCGCAGCGCAGCTCCTCCGCGTAGCCGCCGTTGACGACGCCGAGGTAGCCGGTCTCCAGGTCGACCGTGCGGCTCACACCGTGCATGGTCAGGGCGCCCTGGACGGTCCACTTGGAGCCGCCGCGGTAGATGAAGCGGTCCGAACTGAAGTGGAGGTAGGGGTAGTTCTCGACGTCCAGGAAGTCCGCGGAGCGCAGGTGGTTGTCGCGGGTGTTGTTGCCCGTGGTGATCGACGAGGCGTCGATGCGGACCTCGACGCGCGAGTCCGCCATGTCGGGCGCGATCTGGATGCCGCCCTCGAAGCGCGTGAAGCGGCCGTGGACGTGGGCCATGCCGACGTGCTTGGCGATGAAGCGGATCGCGGTGTGCGGCGGGTCGAACATCCAGGTGCCGGGCTGCGGCAGCTCGGGCGAGCGGCCCACGTGCAGCTGGATGCCGGTGAGCGGCAGGGTCTCGCCCGCGGCGACCTCGACGGTCTGCTGGAACGGCTCCAGGCCCTCGGCCGCGATCAACACGCTGTAGCGGCCAGGCTCCAGCGTGACGAAGACCAGGCCGAAGGGGTCGGTCGTGGCCTTCACCGAGACACGCCCGCTCTGCGAGTGCGTGATGGTGACCTCGGCGCCCGGCATGGGCTGACCGAACGGGTCGGTCACCTCACAGTGCACGCCGCCGGCGCCCGCGGGCATGGAGTGGACGGGCCCTCCTCCACGCCCTGCGGAACCGGCGCCTTTCCGGCGGAACAATGCGAGGGGCATGAGGGGCCTTTCTTGGACATCTGAACGAGCGCGCCCACCATGCCATGCACCCCGCCTGCCCAAATCGGACGGAGGCCCGTATTCCGGCAGGGCGGAACCCGCCATTTCACAGGATCCACACGTTTTCGATGCCAACCGCCCCCTGGACGACACCCTCAACCTCTCCCGTCCCGCGGGTGTTCACAGGTTCTCCGTAAAGCGTTGACGAAGCAGGAAGCCCTCTGGCAGGGTCGCGACCCGGCGCCACCCCCACGTGGGACCGAGGAGATCCCCCACCCGATGAAGCCAAGGCCCCCCTCCGCCCGCAGGACCGCGCCCCACGGCCCCGCCCTGCGGCGCTTCGCCGAGACACACTGGGCCAGAGAGCCGGTCGTCGTCACGGACGCCCCACCGCTGGGCCTCGACCGGGCCGACGCCCACGCACTCCTCCTCGCGGCGGCCACGGCGGAGGACACCGCGACGACCGGGCGCCCGAACCCCGAACCTCTGCGCCTGACCACGTCGGACGGCGTGCTGCACCGGCCGGGACCGCTGCTGCCCGGCCGGGCCGACCGGGACCTCGCCGGGTACGTCGCACGCCTCGCCTCCGCCGCACCGCTCGAAGGCGACGGATGGCTGCTGACCGCCACCGACCCGCTGTGCCGCGACTTTTCGGCCTGGTCGCGGGTGCGGGACGCGCTGGCGGGCCTCTGGCGGTACGTCGGGTGGCCCGCGGTCCCGGTGACGGCGGAGCTGGCCGTCGGCGACCGGCACCAGGCCGCCGCCGAGGCGGGCGACCCCGGCTCCGCGTCCCTCACCTGGGTCATCGACGGCGAACTGACCGTACGGGTGCGCCCCGAGCACACCGGCACCGAGTACGAACTCCGGGCCACCGCAGGCGACTTGATGCACTGGCCCGCCGGGAGCCGGCACCTCGACCACCGTACGGGGCCGTGCACGACACTGCGGGTGAGCGTGCCCGCCCGGGCCGTCTCGGCGCTGCCGCTGGTCACGGAGGCGGTCTGTGTGCCGGCACGAAGACGCGGCACGCGCCCGGACACCCCGGCCGCCCTGCCCCACCCGCTGCCCGCGCGGGCCGACGGCCGACTCACGATCCCCGCCCAACTCGCCGATGCGGCAAGCCTGTTCACGGACCGTCTCGCGGGCCCGGACATCGAAGGCGACCTGCTCGCCCGCTGGGCCGGGCTGCGCTCGGCGGCCGGCCTCGATCCGGCGCCGCCGCCACGGCCCGCCGTCCCCCTCACCGTCCGGCACCGATTACTGCGCGTCAGCGAGATCATCCGGGTCGCCACCGGACCGGACGACGCGCTGTGGGCGGCGAACGGGCTGGTGTGGCCGGTGCACGGCCGTGCGGCCGACCGCGTACTCGCCTGTCTGCGCACGACACATCAAGACACCACCGTCACCGACCTGGCCCGCGCGTCGGGGCTCCCCGACCGCTCCCCTCACCTGCACGGACTGCTGCGCGAACTGTGCCGCGCTCGGGCCGTCGCGGTCACACCAGCCGCCACACCACGGGAGCCGCACCCATGAGGGCGGGCGCGGCCACCCCGGTCGACGTGCTCAGACCCGTCGACCGGGCCGTCGACTGGCGACGCCTCGCGCGGGACCACTGGGACCGGCGGCCCGTCCTGCTCCGCCCGAGCCGCACCCCCGGCCACGCCGCCGCGCCCTTCGACCCCCACGAGGTCTTCGAGGGCGCCGTCGCCGCCGCACACCACACCACGTCGTCGGAGTCCGGCGAACGGGTCCGGTTCGCGGTGGGGCCGCGCCGCCTCACCGACCCCGGCGATCTGCTGCCCCGACCGGAGGACGGCTCGTTCGCCGCCTACGACCGCCGGCTCCAACGGCAGCTGGGCGGCGCGCCCTTCGCCCTCGTCGTCCGGGAACTGCACGCGGGACACCATCCGCTGTGGACCAGAGAACGGGCCTTCCTCACCGCGCTGTGGGCCGAGGTCGGCCAGCCCCTCGCCCCCATCGGCACGACGCTGTGCCACGGGACGTCCGGCGCGCCGCACACCACCCCGTCCCGCCACCGGGCAGCAACGTTCCTCTACGTCCTCCGGGGCCGTCAGCGGATCCGCATCGCGGGACCGGAGAACCAGCACTGGTCGGCCACGGCCGCCCCCGGCGACCTGCTCTACTGGCCCGCCGACCACGAACACACCGTCCACCCGCCCCGCTCCCCCGCCACGATCGTGCACATCTCCGTGCCGCGCACCCCCTCGCGCGACCTCACCCCGACTTTCTCGCAGGGGAGTTGGGGCGAGGCCGACACCCTCGTACCGGACGCCGAGAGGGTCGGCGACCTGCCCGGCACCCTCCCGCCGCCCCTCGCCGCCGCGCTCGACCATCTGCGCCAGGAGACGCGCCCAGCACCGCTCCACCGGCGCCTGGCCCACGAGGTGCTGCGGCACGCCACGGACGGCGGCCTGCGCCCGGTGCCGCCGCCCACACGGCCCGGCTACTTCACCGACGACGACACGGTACGGGCCACGGACCACGTGGTGTGGATGTCGGCCGCAGGGCACCGCCTGGTCGCGGCCTGCGGGCACATCACCCGCACCGGCCTGACGACACGCGAACTGTCCGCCCTGATCGGCCGCTTGAACGGCGGCGAGCCACTGCCGGTGGGCGAACTGACACCACCCGCCCGCCGACTGCTCGCGCGGCTGTCCGCGTTCCGTGCGGTGGAGCGGCTGTAGGGGCGTCCGGAACCGGGCTCGGCTCTCAATTCGCAGGAGTTCTGCGAAATACCCGCGCCCGTAGGGTTCCCAGGCCCGTGAGGTTATGCAACAGTCCTGCACAACCGGACCGACGACGCGACGGAGGCACAGCCCATGGCGGGGCACGAGCGGGCGCGCGGGCACGATCTCGCGGCCCTTCGCGGACTGAACACCGCCGTGGTGCTGCGGTCGTTGCGCCAGGAGAGCCCGCAGACGGTCAGCCGGCTCACCGGCTCCACCGGCCTGTCCCGGCCGACCGTCGAGGTCCTGGTCGAAGAACTGGCCGCGCAGGGCTGGATCGCCGAGACGACCGCGCCGCCGGCCGTGCGCTCCCCGGGGCGGCCCGCGCGCCGCTTCCGGTTCCGGTCCGAGGCCGGGCATGTCGTCGGCGTCGACATCGGCCTCAGGAAGCTGGTGCTGCTCCTGGCCCGCCTCGACGGCGAGATCGTCGCACGGCACCGGGAGGAGTTCCCCGCGGAGCTGACCGGCGCTGAGCGCATCGAGCTGCTGCGCACCCGGCTGCGCGCCTTCCTCGCCGATCAGCGGCTCGGCCCGCACGATGTGTGGTCCGTCGGCATCGGCGTGCCGGGCATGGTCGACGACACCGGCCGGATCCGCTCGGTGATCGTTCCGGAGTGGACCGACCTGGACCTGTCGCGCCGGTTCGCGGACGAACTCCCCTGCCCGGTCCTGGTCGAGAACGACGTGAACCTCGCGACGCTCGCCGAGCACTGGCAGGGTGCGGCGGAACTCGCGGACGACGTGGCGTGCGTGCTCGTGGGTCGGCGCATCTCGTGCGGCGTGATGATCGACGGCCGCCTGCACCGGGGCCGCCGCGGCGGCGCGGGCGAGCTGGGCATCCTGCCCCAACTCGGCCTGAACGAGGCCGGGGACGCGCTCGGCTGGGACGGAGACCCGCTGCCCGGCGAGTCGGAGACCGACGCGCTCGCACGGTCCGTACGCGCCAAGGACCCCAAGGCACTCGCCGTCCTGGAACGCTATCTGGCCGGGGTCGCACCCGGCATCGCCGCGCTCGTCCTCGCCCTCGACCCCGAACTCCTCGTCCTGTCGGGCGCGTTGGCCCCGGTCGGCGAGCCGCTGGGTCCACTGCTCGCCGAACACCTCGCCCCCCTCACCCTGCACGTCCCGCGCATCGCGGTCAGCACACTCGGCCGCGAGAGCGTGGCGCTCGGCGCGGTGCGCCGCGCCCTGGACGACGTGGACACCCACCTCCTCGACGGCGCGGGCCCCTCACGCCCACCGTCCCCCGCCCCCTGACACTCCCCTCTCCGCACACCTACCGACCGGAGGCGCACATGCGCAGGAGAAGCCTGCTCGCCGGTGCTCTCGCGGCGGCCCCGCTCGCCGCGGGCTGCGGCGCGGGTGGCGGCGATCCCACCGCCGCCACCGCCCGCGGGGGCCGCACCGCACTCTCGTACGGCATGTGGGACCCGGCCCAGGTCCCCGGCATGCGGCGGATCATCCGGGCCTTCGAGCGCGCGCACCCGGACGTCTCCGTGGAGATCCAGCTGACCCCGTGGAACTCCTACTGGACGACGCTGCGCACGGCGATGCGGGGCGGCACGGCGCCCGACGTGTTCTGGATGAACGCCGTGAACATCAAGCTGTACGCGGCCAACGGCACACTGGTGCCGCTCGACGAGCACATCGCCCGCGCCCGCACCCCCGTCGGCAAGCACCCGAAGGCGCTGGTCGACATCTACACGTACGGCGGCAGGCAGTACGGACTGCCGAAGGACTTCGACACCATCGGGCTCTGGTACAACAAGGAGCTCTTCGACAAGGCGGGCGTCAAGTACCCCGATGCCTCCTGGACCTGGGACGACCTGCGGGACGCGGCGCGCGAGCTGACGGACCCTGGGCGGCGGGTCTACGGGATCGCCGCCGAGATGGACCGGCAGGCCAAGTTCTACCCGTCGATCTTCCAGGCCGGCGGGTACGTGCTCCGCGACGGCCGCTCCGGATTCGCCGATCCGCGCACCATCGAGGGCCTGCGCTTCTGGACGGATCTGGTGGACCGCGGCTGGTCGCCACCGCAGAGCGCCATGTCGGAGGTCCGCTCCCGCAACCTGTATCTGTCCGAGCAGGTGGCGATGAACTACGACATTTCCTCGATGGCCTCGTTCATGTACGGGACGCCCGCCATCAAGGACCACGGCGGGGTCGCGGTCCTCCCCAAGGGGCGCGAGCGGGGGACCGTCATCCACGGCCTCGCGAACTGCGTCAGCGCCAAGTCCCGCAAACAGGAGGCCGCCTGGAAGTTCGTGGACTTCATGGCGCGGAGCCGGGCGGGCGAGATCCAGGCCCAGGGCGGTGTGACCATCCCGTCGTACACGGGGACGCAGGACGCGTGGCTGAAGTCGATGCCCGAGTTCGACCTGCGGTGCTTCCTCGACATGGTCGACTACGCCTCCCCCTACCCGAGTTCGCGGAACACGGCCGTCTGGGAGGACCTCGAGTATCTGCTGCTCGGGGCGCCGTTCAGCGGCAAGGGCGGCATCGAGGGCGCGGCCCGCACGCTCGCGAAGCAGATGGACCGGGCGCTCGACGAGGAGGACAACTGATGGCCGTGTTCCCTTCGACGGCCGCCGCGGAGGCGGAGGGCCGCATCAGGAAGCCGCACAGCAAGGCGGGGCGCGAGGGCAGCGCACGCGGCCCCAACTCCCGTACGCAGAAGTCCGCGTACGTCTTCATCGCGCCGATCGGGCTCGGCTTCCTGCTGTTCTACCTCTGGCCGATGCTTCAGACCTTCGGCTTCAGCTTCACCCACTTCGGACCGTTCGGCGGCAACACCTGGACCGGCGGCGAGAACTACGCGCGGGTGGTGCAGGACGTCACCGTGTGGCGGGCCATCGGCAACACGCTGCTGTACGGGGCGATCGGACTGCTCACGCTGCCCCTGTCGATCGCCGTCGCGGCCCTGCTGAACCGGCGCGGCCTGCGCGGCGTCGCCGTCTACCGGGCCCTGTACTTCATCCCGTTCGTGACGCTCCCGGTCGCGGTGGGCCTGGTGTGGAACTGGCTCTACAACGGCAACTTCGGCCTTCTCAACGAGGTGCTGTCGTGGTTCGGCGTCGCACGGCACTTCTGGGCCTCCGACCCGTCGACCGCGCTGTGGGCCATCGGGGTCGTCTCGGTGTGGCAGAGCGTCGGCTACTACTTGATCATCTTCATCGCGGGCATCAAGGGCATCCCGCAGGACTACTACGAAGCCGCCGAGCTGGACGGCGCGGGGCCCGTGCGCCGGTTCTTCACCATCACGATCCCGCTGCTGAGCCCGAGCATCTTCTTCGCGGCCGTCATCTGCGTCATCAATTCGCTCCAGATGTTCGACCTGATCTACGTGATGATGAGCCCCATGAACCCGGCGCTCGGGTCCACGCAGTCCGTGGTCAGCCTCTTCTACCAGTGGGCTTTCCAGCAGAACAACCAGGGCGCCGCGGCGGCCCTCGCCTTCCTCCTGATGCTGCTCACGGCGGCCCTGACGTTCCTCCAGTTCCGGCTCCAGAAGAAGTGGGTGCACTATGCGTGATTCGCTGCGCCGCGTGAGCGGCGGCTCCGTCGCCACGCACGCGCTCCTCTCGCTCGGCGCGCTCGTGATGGTCTTCCCGTTCCTCTGGCAACTGCTCACGGCACTCAAGACGCTGCCGGAAGCGGTGCACGTGCCGACGACGTTCCTGCCGCAGCAGTGGAACTGGGGCTCCTTCAAGGAGGTGTTCACCGCACTGCCCTACGGGGAGATGCTCGGCAACAGCCTCATCAACACGATCGGGCGCACCGCGGGGCAGCTCGTATTCTGCTCGCTCGCCGCGTACGCGTTCGCCCGGATGCGGTTCCGGGGCAAGAACGTGCTGTTCGCGCTGTTCCTGTCGGTGCTGCTCGTCCCGTCCTCGCTGCTGATCCTGCCGCAGTACGACATCATCCAGCGGCTCGGCCTGCTGAACTCGCCGCCCGCGCTGTTCCTTCCGGGGATGTTCAGCGCCTTCGGGACCTTCATGCTGCGGCAGTTCTTCCTCTCCCTGCCCAGGGAGCTGGAGGAGGCGGCGCGCATCGACGGCGCGGGCCCCTTCCGCATCTTCTGGTCGATCATGCTGCCGCTGATCCGTCCCGCCCTCGCCGCCCTCGCGGTGATCACCGCGATGTGGTCGTGGAACGACCTGCTGTGGCCGCTCGTGGTGAACACCGATCCGGCGAAGATGCCGATCAGTGCCGGACTGACCTCCCTGGAGGGGCAGTTTGAGACCAACTATCCGGTGATGATGGCCGGTTCGCTGATCGCGAGCCTGCCGATGATCGTCCTCTATCTCTTCCTTCAGCGGCACTTCGTGCAGGGCATCGCCCAGAGCGGCACGAAGGGCTGACCCGAAGGCCCCCGGAACCACCCCTCAGCAAAGGAGTTGCATGCCACACCTCGACGTGGGCCTGATCGGCGCAGGCGGTATCGCCCGCGCCCATCTGCCCGCCTGGACCGCCCTGGGCGCGCGCGTCACGATCCTGTCCACCGACGGGAACGCGGAGCAACTGGCCGCCGCATACTCCGAGTTCGACGTGACGGCGGTGCAGAGCCTGGCCGAGCTGCTCGACCGGTGCGCCGTCGTCGACGTGTGCACCCCCACGAACACGCACCGGCGGCTCGTCCTGGAAGCCGTCGCCGCGGGCAAGCACGTGGTGTGCGAGAAGCCGCTCTCGCTCGACGCCGGCGAGGCCCAGGAGATGGCCGACGCGGCGCGGGCGGCCGGTGTGCTGCTGTTCCCCGCTCACGTGGTGCGCTACTTCCCCGCGTACGCGGCACTCGCCGGCGCGGTCGCCGCCGGGGACATCGGGGCCCCGGCGGTGCTGCGGTTCACCCGGTCCGGGTGCTATCCGGTGTGGGCGCCGTGGTTCTCCGACCCCGCGCTGTCGGGCGGGATTCTCGTCGACCAGATGATCCACGACCTGGACTTCGCGCGGCTGCTCGCCGGTGACGTGGTGCGGGTGCACGCGCAGGTGCGCGGCAAGCAGGACGCGGGCGCGGTCGCGGGGGACGTCGCGACCGGCACCGCGGTCCTCACGCACGCCTCCGGCGCGGTCAGCCATGTGCTCGGTGTGTGGGGGCAGCCGGACCTGCCATTCCGGACGACGTTCCGGATCGCCGGGCCCGGCGGCATCCTGGAGCACGACTCGACCGCCCACCCCGGATTCCGGGTCCTCGCGCAGGGGACACGCCCGCTCGGCGAGGGCATCCCGGGCAGCCGGATGACGGAGAGCCCCTATCTGACGGAGCTGCGGGAGTTCGCCGCGGCCGTCCAGGGCGGGCCGCCGCCCCGCGTGACGGCGCGCGACGGCGTCGAGGCGGTGCGGATCGCGTGCGCCGCCGCCGAGTCCGCGCGCGCGGGCACACCCGTCGAACTGAAGGTGACCGAGGAGGCCGGGCTGTGAAGGGCGGGCGGGACATGAAGGTGGGTGTGCTGTCGTTCGCGCATGTGCACGCGGGCGGGTTCGCGCGGCAGCTCGCCGCCATCGACGGGGTGGAGGTGCTCGCGGCCGACCCGGACACGGATCTCGCGGCGCCGGGCGAGGTGCGGGGCAAGGACTTCGCGTCGCGGATCGGCGTCGACCACGTCGATACGTACGAGGAGTTGTTCGCGTGGGGGCCCGACAAGGTCGTGGTCTGCTCGGAGAACGTGCGCCACCGGGGGCTGGTGGAACGCGCCGCCGCGCACGGCGTCGACGTGCTGTGCGAGAAGCCGCTCGCCACGACGCCCGAGGACGGCGCGGCGATGGTCGAGGCCTGCCGGGCCGCCGGGGTGCGGCTCGCGGTGGCGCACCCGGTGCGGTTCAGCCCGGCCTATCTCGCGGTGCGCGAGGCGGTGCGGGCGGGCACGACGGGTGAGGTGCTCACGGTCGCGGGCGCCAACAACGGCTACATGCCCGGAGACAGGAGCCGCTGGTTCACCGATCCCGAACTCTCCGGCGGCGGCGCCGTGATGGACCACACCGTCCACGTCGCGGACCTCCTCGACGACCTCTTCGAAGGCTCCCCCGCGCGCTCCGTCTACGCGCAGACCAACAATCTGCTGTACGAGGGACGAGCCGACGTCGAGACGGCCGGCCTGCTCACCGTGACGTACGCCAACGGGGCCGTCCTCACGCTCGATTGCAGCTGGAGCCAGCCGCAGCACCATCCGGCGTGGGGCGGGCTCTCGATGCAGGTCGTCGGGGAGCGGGCGGCGCTGGAGATGGACGCCTTCGACCAGAAGGTGTACGGCTTCAGCGAGAGCGCGCGGGCGGCAGTGGAACTCCCGTACGGCGTCGACCTGGACGCGCTGATGCTGCGGTCCTTCCTGTTCGGGGAGGGCCCGGTGGACGTGACCGACGGCGCGGCCGGTCTTCGCGCGGTGCGGATCGTCGCGGCGGCGTACGAGTCGGCGCGCACCGGGCGGGTCGTCGACATCACGTAAGGGGGCGGCAACGGAGTTGGGGACCGGGTGCGAGAGAGTTGTGCAGAATAGGTGAGGCTCCGGCCCCCCGCCCCTGTCCCCGACCGAGCAGGTACCACGTGACCACACATCACATATCCGTCCCGACCACGGCGTTCGGCCCTCGTGCGGGAGGTGCCCGATGAATCGCGGCATCGAACTCCACGACCTGATTTTCGCCGGTGTCGCCCTCGTCGGCGGCCTGCTGGCGGGGCTGCTGCTGCGCACCCTGCTGCGCTGGCTCGGCGTGCGCGCCGGGCAGACGCGGTGGGCCGGTGACGATGTGATCGTGGACGCGCTGCGCACGCTGGTGCCGTGGGCGGCGGTCGCGGCGGGCGCCGCCGTGGCCGCCGAGGTGCTGCCGCTCACCCCGCGTACGGGGCGGAACGTGAACATGGCGCTCACGGCGCTGCTCATCGTCGTGGCGACGCTGACGGCGGCGCGGGTGATCACGGGTCTGGTGCGGGCGGTCGCGCAGTCCCGTGCGGCGGTGGCCGGTTCGGCGACCATCTTCGTGAACATCACGCGGGTCGTGGTGCTCGCGATGGGCTTCCTGGTGGTGCTCCAGACGCTCGGGATCTCCATCGCGCCGCTGCTCACCGCCCTGGGTGTGGGGGGTCTCGCGGTGGCGCTCGCGTTGCAGGACACCCTCGCCAACCTGTTCGCGGGCGTGCACATCCTGGCCTCCAAGACGGTGCAGCCCGGTGACTACATCCGGCTGAGCAGCGGCGAGGAGGGCTACGTCGTCGACATCAACTGGCGCAACACGGTGGTGCGGCAGCTCTCCAACAACCTCGTGATCATCCCGAACACGCAGCTGTCGGGCACGAACATGACCAACTTCAGCCGCCCGGAACAGGAGATGACCCTCACCGTGCTCGCCGGGGTCGGCTACGACGTCGACCTGGAGGAAGTGGAGCGGGTGACGGTCGAGGTCGTCACCGAGGTGATGAAGGAAGTCGAGGGCGCGGTGCCCGAGCACGAGCCGCTCGTGCGCTTCCACACCTTCGGCGACTCCCGGATCAGCTTCAACGTGATCCTGGGCGTCGGCGAGTTCAGCGACCAGTACCGGATCAAGCACGAGTTCATCAAGCGGCTGCACGCGCGCTTCCGCGACGAGGGCATCCGCATTCCGTCGCCCGCGCGGACGGTGGCGCTGACGCAGGGCAGCCCGGCGGTCGTCATCCCGCAGCAGCGGGACGCGCCGGTCGCGCCCTCCCGGTAGGCCCGTCAGGTGCGGGCCGCGTCCGCGAGGATCTCAGCGACCACGCGGGACGCCGTCCGCACCATGAACGGGTTGGAGTCCCGGTAGTACGCCAGCTCGTGCACCGCGATGGTCAGCGCCCAGCCGCGCCCGCGCACCCACGCGTCGTCGTCGACCGCCGCGGCCTCCTGGAAGATGTGCCGCTCCGGCCCGCCCAGGACGTACCAGGCGGTGATCAGGTCGACGGCCGGGTCTCCGGTGCCCATGCACCCGAAGTCGATGACGGAGGCGAGCCGGCCGTCGTCCGACACCAGGAGGTTGCCGGGCTGAAGGTCCCCGTGCAGCCATACGTCGCGGGCCGCGCCCGGGGTGCGTACCGCCTCGTCCCAGATCGCGAGGGCCGCCGCGGAGTCGATCGTCCCGTCCAGACGGCGGATCACCTCGCGGGTTCCGTCGGCGCGTTCGGCGAGGGGCCGGCCGCGGTAGGACTCCGGCGCGCCGGTGGTGTCGATGGCGCGCATCGCCGTGACGAAGGCCGCCAGGTCCTCGGCCAGCGCCGCGGGCCGGGCCGGCCGCCCCACGGCCGGGTTCTCGCCGGGCAGCCAGCGGTGCACCGCCCACGGCCACGGGAAGCCGTGTCCGGGCTCCCCCTCGGCCACCTGCTCGGGCACGGGCACCGGCAGCCGGGCCGCGAGGTAGGGCATCCACTGCCGGGCGCCCGCCAGTTCGGGCACGACGCCGGGCACGCGCGGCAGCCGGACCACCCACTCGTCGCCGAGCCGGTACAGGACGTTCTGCGTGCCGTGCGAGTCGACGTACTTCAGGGGCAGCTCCGCCCACCGCGGGAACTGCTCGTCGACCAGCGCGCGGACGAGGCCCTCGTCGATGTCCGGCTCGTCCTGGTGCAGCTTGCGAACGCCCATGGTCACCTTTCGCGGGGACGGACTTCCTGGCCGGGCCGAGCGTAGCCACGCACGCCCGGCCCGGCGATCGGTTTTCCCCGCATGTCTCCCGAGGGTCAGCCGGAGACCGAGGGCCGCCCGTTCTCGATGTGGCCCATCAGGCGGCGCGCGAAGTCGGGCTCGTCCTCGCAGCGCACGATCAGGTCGTACCAGCCGTGGGACTTCGCGGCGGGGTGCGTCACGGTGGTGCTGTCGCCGGGCGCGACGCGGACCTGGCGGGTGAGCGGTGCGGCGTCGGCCGCGCGAACGTAGGCCTGCGGACGGACGGTGAACACCTTGGGCTCGGTGCCGTGGTTGGCCAGGGTGATGCGCAGTTCGCGGGTCTTGGCACGGACGGACGAGGTGACCTCGGCGGTGGACGCGGCGAGGCCCGCGAACTCGCGGCGGAAGCCGCCGGGCCCGGTGACGGTGAACCGGTAGCGGTCCTTGGCCGGTGTCACGCTCAGGGCGCGGGTGCCGGAGACGTCCCGGTGCTGCGGTACGTCGAACTCGCCCTCGTAGGGGTAGAGCGCGAAGTGGGCGCTGGCCGCACCGGTGTTGGAGAGGGTGACCTCGATGTGGCCGTCGTTCAGGCGTGCGTACGCGTCGGTCTGGTACGGCAGCGGGCGCGCGGGCCGGGTGCCGGGCTCCTGCACGGGCATCTTCTGGTCGGCGGGCGGGACCGGCCGCCAGCGGGCGCTCGCCGGCGGCACCGGGCCCGGGTACTCCACGGCGGGCTGCTTCTCGGCGGTGTCGAAGTCGAACGCTGAGGTCAGGTCGCCGCAGATGCGGCGGCGCCACGGTGTGATGTTCGGGTCCTCGATGCCGGTCCACTTCTCCAGGAAGCGGTTGACGGAGGTGTGGTCGAACAGCTCGGAGCACACATAGCCGCCCACCGACCAGGGCGAGATCACGAGCATCGGCACGCGTATGCCGAGCCCGGTGGGCTGTCCCTGCCACCACTCGTCGGGGTCGCCCGGCTCGGGCACGGGCGGCGGGACGTGGTCGAAGAAGCCGTCGTTCTCGTCGTAGTTGATGAGCACGACGGTCTTGCGCCACACGTCGGGGTGCGAGGCCAGTGCGTCGAGCACCTTGTACGGGACGCTGGCGCTCGCGGCGGGCACGGAGACGCTGGGGTGCTCGGAGTCGACGGCGGAGGGCACGAGGTAGGAGACGGCGGGCAGCTTCCCGGCGGCGACGTCGGCGGCGAACCGCTCGGCCAGGGTGCCGGTGGGCACCCGGCGCAGGGCCCGCTCGAACAGGCTGCGCTCGGCCGCCGTGAGGACGTCGACCCCCTCCTCAAGGAGTCCGAGCAGCCGCTCCCGCTCGGCCGTGTCCCCGGCGTCGTCCGCCTTGCGGACCAGGGCGTAGAACGACTCCATGTACGTGTGCCCGCCGGTCCTGGCCAGCGCCTTGCGGGCGACCGCCTTGAAGGAGGCGTAGAACTCGATCTGGTTGTCGGTGAAGTTCTCCCACTCGGTGTACGTCTGCCAGCTGCGGCCCTCCTTCTCCAGGAGTTCCGGATACGTGGGCCAGTCGTAGCCCTTGTGGGTCCCCTCGTCGTAGGCGCCGTTGCCGATGGCGCGCCCGCCGCCCGGCTCGTCGCCGGAGTTGCCGCTCCACAGGTAGTTGCGGTTGGGGCTGGTGGAGCTGTGCATGGAGGAGTGGTAGGCGTCGCAGATGGTGAAGGTGTCGGCGAGCTCGTACTGGAGCGGGATGTCGGAGCGGTCGTAATACGCCATGGTCGCCGCGGTCTTGGCGGAGACCCACTGGTTCATCCAGCCGTTGTTCCAGGCCTTGTGGCCGCCGTTCCAGTCGTGGTTGAGGGCGTCGATGTACTGAAGGTCGTGCTGCTGTGCCTCGGCGGCCGCGCGCACGGAGAACGGCAGGACTCTCTTCAGGCCGTCCGGCTGCTCGAACACCGTTTTGCCGTCGGGGAGTCGGACGGCATTGCGGTCGCCGAAGCCACGGACGCCGCGCAGCATGCCGAAGTAGTGGTCGAAGGACCGGTTCTCCTGCATGAGGATCACCACGTGCTCGATGGCGTCGAGCCCGCCGGCCGGCGGCTCGGCGGCCAGGGCCCGCTGGAGCGAGGGCGGCAGCAGGGATCCGGCAGCCGCGGCGCCGACCGCGCCCGCGCCGAGGGCGAGCGCACGGCGCCGGGACACGGGGCGGGAAAGGGGATCGGTCATGTCGGCGACTCCTGGGTTCGAGGGCGAAGACGGACGGTACGCAGGGACGCTACGAGTGCGGACGGTACGGATGGTGAGCACCGGATGAACTCATGTCGGCACCACACAATCAAGCTCTGGACAAATGTGAGCATGGAATTGCTTGAATGTGACGAGTAGTGTGCGCCGCATGCTGGCAGAGCGACGACACCACCTGATCCTGCGTGCGCTGCGCTCCGGTGGGCCCGCGTCCGTCGCCGAGCTCGCCGAGCAGCTCACCGCGAGCCCGGCGACCATCCGCCGCGACCTGGTGAAACTGGAGGAGGACGGCCTCCTCACCCGCGTCCACGGCGGCGCCGTCGTCGAAGAGGGCGACCAGCCCTTCTCCGAGGTCGCCCAGGTACGGGTCGCCGAGAAGGACACCATCGCCGAGCACGCGGCGTCCCTGATAACCGACGGCCAGTCCGTCCTCCTCGACATCGGTACGACCGCGTACCGGCTCGCCCGGCGGCTGCACGGCCGCCGCCTCACCGTCATCACCAGCAACCTCGTGGTGTACGAGGAGCTGGCCGACGACACCGGCATCGACCTGGTGCTGCTCGGTGGCATGGTGCGCCGCGAGTACCGCTCCCTGGTCGGCTTCCTCACCGAGGACAACCTGCGCCAGCTGCACGCCGACTGGCTGTTCCTCGGCACCAGCGGCGTCCGCCCGGACGGGCAGGTGATGGACACCACCGTGGTGGAGGTCCCGGTCAAACGGGCCATGATCGCGGCGAGCGACCGCACGGTCCTCCTCGCCGACTCCTCCAAGTTCCCCGGCACCGGCATGGCCAAGGTGTGCGGCCCCGACTCCCTCGACGTCCTCGTGACCAACTCCTCCGCCCCGGCGCCGACGTGCGCCGCGCTCACGGAGGCCGGCGTGAAAGTAGTGCACGTATGAAACTGACGATTCTCGGCGGCGGCGGATTCCGGGTGCCGCTCGTGTACGGGGCCCTGCTCACCGACCACGCGGAGGGCCGCGTCACCGAGGTCGCCCTGTTCGACCTCGACGGGCAGCGCCTCGACGCGATCTCCCGGGTCCTTGCCGAGCAGGCCGAAGGGGTGCCGGACGCGCCGAAGGTCACCGTCACCACCGACCTCGACGAGGCGGTGCGCGGCACCGACTTCGTGTTCTCGGCGATCCGGGTGGGCGGCCTGGAGGGGCGCGCGGCGGACGAGCGGATCGCGCTCGCGGAGGACGTCCTTGGCCAGGAGACGGTCGGCGCGGGCGGACTCGCGTACGGGCTGCGCACGCTCCCGGTCGTCGAGGAGATCGCGCGGCGGGTCGCGGAACTCGCCCCGGACGCCTGGTTCATCAACTTCACCAACCCCGCCGGCCTGGTCACGGAGGCGCTCGCGGACCATCTCGGCGACCGCGTGATCGGCATCTGCGACTCCCCCGTCGGTCTCGGCAAGCGCGTGGCGCGCGCCCTCGGTGCCGACCCCCGGAACGCGTGGGTCGACTACGTGGGCCTCAACCACCTCGGCTGGCTGCGCGGGTTGAAGGTGAACGGCCGCGACGAACTCCCCCGCCTCCTGGCCGACGACACACTCCTCGGCTCCTTCGAGGAGGGCAAGCTGTTCGGCACGGAATGGCTGCGCGAACTCGGCTCGATCCCCAACGAGTACCTGCACTACTACTACTTCAACCGCGAGGCGGTGCACGCCTACCAGGAGGCGGAGGCGACCCGCGGCGCGTTCCTGCACGAGCAGCAGTCCCGCTTCTACGACCGGATGCGCGACCCGGCGGCCCCGCCGCTCAAGACGTGGGACGCGACGCGGGCCGAGCGCGAGGCCACGTACATGGCGGAGAACCGGGAGGCGGCGGGCGCGGGCGAGCGCGACGAGCAGTCCCTCACCGAGTCCGGCGGCTACGAGAAGGTGGCGCTCGACCTGATGCGGGCCATCGCCCGCGACGAGCGCACCACGCTGATCCTCAACGTCCGCAACCGCACGACCCTTTCGGCCCTCGACGCCGACGCCGTGATCGAGGTGCCGTGCCTGGTCGACGCCAACGGGGCGCACCCCGTCGCCGTCGACCCGCTTCCGGGGCACGCCACGGGTCTCGTGACCTCGGTGAAGGCGGTCGAGCGTGAGATCCTCGCCGCCGCCCGCTCAGGGTCGCGGGCGACGGCGGTGAAGGCGTTCGCGCTGCACCCGCTGGTGGACTCGGCGAACGTGGCGCGCCGCCTGGTCGACGCGTACCGGGAGGCACATCCGGGCCTCGCCTACCTGCGCTGACCCTCCCGGTGCTCGACCGAGTTCCGGTACCCGTACGCCGCGTAGACACCTACGCCGATCAGCATCCACACCGCGAACCGGACCCAGGTCACCCAGTCCAGGTTGCTGATCAGCCACACGGAGAACGCGACGCCGATCGCCGGAACCCACGGCACCAGCGGCGTACGGAAGGAACGCGGCAGATCGGGCCGGGTCTTCCGCAGCACGACCACGGCAATGGCCACCACGATGAACGCCATCAGGATGCCGATGTTGGTGAGGTCGGCGGCCTCCCGGATGGGCAGGAACCCGGCGATCAGCGCGGACCCGATCCCGACCGGCCAGATCACCCGCGTGGGCACGTGCCTGCGCGGGTGGTTGCGCGCGAAGTAGCGCGGCAGCAGCCCGTCGCGGCTCATCGAGTACCAGACCCGGGACACCGCCAGCATGTTGGCGAACGCCGACGTGGTGATGCCGATGACGGCACCCACCGCCACGACGAGCCCGAGCCCGCCGAGCCCCACCGCCCCCAGCGCACTGGAGAACGGACTGGCCACATCGATGTCCCGATAGTTCTGCATCCCGAGCAGCACCACACACACCGCGAGATAGATGAACGCGGCGATGCCGAGCGAGACGATGATGGCCTTCGGCAGCACCTTCTTCGCCTCGGCGCTCTCCTCGGCGGCCGCGCTCATGGCGTCGTACCCGTAGACGGCGAAGAACGCGGTGGCGGCCCCGGTGAACGCGCCGCCGACCCCGTAGGGCAGAAAAGGCGTGTAGTTACCGGACTTGATGTGAAAGGCCCCGGCGACGACCACGAGCGCGACGATGCCGAGCTTCACGACCACGAGGACGGTCTCGAACCGCGCCGACTCCTTCGTCCCCCGGGACAGCACGAAGGCGAGCAACAGACACAGAAGCAGCGCGAACAGGTCGACGCGATGCCCGGATCCGGTGCCGGGGGCACCGAGCATCCAGGTCGGCACGTCGATGCCCACATGTTCCAGGATGTACGAGAAGTACCCGGACACCGCGATGGCGACCACGGCCACGATCGCGGTGTACTCGAGCAGCAGGTCCCAGCCGATGGCCCAGCCGACGAACTCGCCGAGCGCGGCATAGGAGTAGGTGTAGGCGGAGCCCGCCTTCGGGATGGTGCCGGCGAACTCGGCGTAGCAGAGGGCGGCGGCGCCGCTGGCCACGATGGCGACGAGGAACGAGAGCATCACGCCGGGCCCGGCGTCCTCATGGGCGACGACGCCGGCCAGCGAGAAGACACCCGCGCCGACCAGGCCGCCGAGGCTGAGGGCGACCAGCTGCCACAGGCCCATGGTGCGGCGCAGTCCGCCGCTGGTCTCCTCCTCCGAGTCGTCCACGGGCTTGAGGCGGAAGATCCCGGCGCGCGAGAGGAGTCCCCCGTCGGGCCCGGCCGGGTCGCGGGGTGGGTTGGTTGTCGTACGGGACACGGTGACTCCTGAGAGGTGTGCGCGGCCCTGGCGTGTCAGAGCACGAAGCCGTGCGGGAACGGGTCGCTCGGGTCGAGGAGATAGTTGGCCGTGGCGGTGATCCAGGCACGTCCGGAGAACTCCGGTACGACGGCGTTCAGTCGACCGACCGTCGCATCGCCGACGAGCCGCCCGGTGAACCGGGTCCCGATGAAGGACTCGTTCACGAACTCGGTGTGCAGGGGCAGCTCTCCGCGCGCATGCAGCTGCGCCATGCGGGCCGAGGTGCCGGTGCCGCACGGCGAGCGGTCGAACCAGCCGGGCTGGATCGCCATGGCGTTGCGGGAGTGCCGGGCGGTCGAGTCGGGGGCGAGGAACTGCACGTGCTTGCATCCGCCGATGACCGGGTCGAGCGGATGCCGGGGCCGGTTGTGCTCGTTGATGGCGTCGGAGATGGCGAGCCCGGCCTTGAGGATGTCGTCCTTGCGGGCCCGGTCGAAGGGCAGGCCGAGCTGGTCGAGTTCGGTGATGGCGTAGAAGTTCCCGCCGTACGCCATGTCGTAGCGGACCTCGCCGTAGCCGGGCACCTTCACGGTGGCGTCGAGTTCGAGCGCGAAGGAGTCCACATTGCGCAAGGTGACCTGCTCGGCGACCCCGTCACGCACAGCCACCCGCGCCTCGACGAGTCCGGCGGGGGTGTCGAGCCGTACGACGGTCTCCGGCTCGCTCACTTCCACCATCCCGGTCTCCACGAGCACGGTGGCGACGCCGATGGTGCCGTGACCGCACATCGGTAGGAAGCCGCTGACCTCGATGTACAGGACACCCCAGTCCGCGTCGGGGCGGGTCGGCGGCTGGAGGATGGCACCGCTCATCGCGGAGTGCCCACGCGGCTCGTCGACGAGGAACCGGCGCAGCTCGTCGAGGTGTTCCATGGCATACGTACGCCGCTCGGCCATGGTGTCACCGGGGATGGGCCCCACGCCGCCGGTGACGACGCGGGTGGGCATGCCCTCGGTGTGCGAGTCGACGGCGCTCAGCGTGCGCACGGACCGCATCAGATGTTCCCCTTCTCCAGTGCGGCGACGGCACGGGCCATGTCCGCCTCGACCTGCTCCCTCATCTCGGGCAGCAGCGCACCGCGCGGCGGCCGGCAGGGCCCGCCGAACCGGCCGACCTGCTCCATCCCCAACTTGATGGCCTGCACGAACTCGGTGCGCGAGTCCCAGCGGAAGGCGGCGACCAGCGGCTCGTACAGCGCCCGTGCCTCCTCCAGCTTGCCCGCGAGCGCCAGGTCGTAGAGCCGGGCGGACTCGGCGGGAAACACGTTCGGGAACCCGGCGAACCACCCGGTGGCCCCCATCAGCAGGCTCTCGAGCACCACGTCGTCGGCCCCACTGATGATCTCCAGCGACGGGGCCTTCTCCTTGATCTCCAGCACCCGCCGCACATCACCGGAGAACTCCTTCACGGCGACGATGTTGTCGATCCGCGCGATCTCGGCGAGCAGATCCGGCGTGAGATCGACCTTCGTGTCGAAGGGGTTGTTGTAGACCATGACCGGCAGCCCGACCGAGGCAACGGCTTCGAAGTGGTCGATGACATCACGGGAGTTGGCACGGTAGAGGGTGGGCGGCAGGCACAGCACACCGTCGGCGCCGTCCTCGGCCGCGACCTCGGCCCAGTGCTTCGCCTGATGGGACCCGACACCGTGCACACCGACGATGACGACACCGTCGTCCCCGACGGCCTCGATGGCGGTACGGGCGACCTTCCGGCGCTCCTCGTCCGTGAGGGACGAGTACTCGCCGAGCGACCCGTTCGGGCCGACGCCGCGGCACCCGTTGTCGACGAGCCAACGGCAGTGCTCGGCGTACCGGTCGTAGTCGACGGCGAGCCCGGCGGGCGCGGAGGCGTCCTCGGAGTAGGGCAGGGCGGTGGCGACGACGACGCCACCGAGACCCGGACCAGTGGTGGAGTCCTTCTTCTGCTGCTTGCTGTCACTCATGAACTACTCTCTTCTGTCGGGGAGTTGCTGGGGTCCGTGAAAGTGCTCTCGGGAGTGGTTTCGGGGGTATTGACGGGGGCTGCGGTGGGCGCGGCGGCCGCCAGATCACCCAGCCGGACGGGCCGAGCGATGGGCCGCCGGTGCTCGCTGGCCGGGGGCAGGCCTTCGATGTCACGGTCGCCGCCCCCGGGCCCGCGCAGCCTCGCACCGATCTCGGCGACGGTGGGCCCGCACATCCGGGCCTGGCAGGGCCCGAGTCCGGCGCGGGTGGCGAGCTTGGCGGCGCGCGGGGCGGCGGTGGACTCGTCGGCGGCGGCGCGGCACACGGTGGCGTAGTCCGTCTCCTCGCACCGGCACACCACGGTCTCGGGCCGCATCCATCCGGTCCAGCCCGCCCCGATGGGATGCGCGCGGGCAAGACGGGCGGCGAAGGCGCGCCCCTGGTCACGGCTGGTCCGCAGCCGACGCACCGTGGCGGTGTTCCGGTTTCCGCCCGCGGCCAGCCACCCGGCGAGCGCCCCTTCCACGCGCGCGGCGGGCGCACCCGCGATGCCGGTGATCTCTCCGGCCGCGAACACATCAGGACAGGTGGTGCGCTGGTCACCATCGACGTCGACGAACTCCCCCGCCGGGGTGGCGCGCAACGCGCACCCAGCAGCGACCGGCAGCTCCAGCTGTGGACTGAACCCGTGCGACACGCACACGGCGTCGACGGCCACGGTGCGCTCACTGCCCGGCACGACCGACCAGTCGGCGCGCAGCCGCGCGGTGACGACCTCCTCCACACACCCGTCCCCGCGCGCCTCGACGACCGTACGTCCGGTGCGGCACGTCACGCGCCCCCGGGCCAACAGCCCTGCGTACTCGGCGAGTTCGGCAGCCTTTCCGGCCTGCGCCGCCAGCTCCCAGGGCCGCCGCCCCCAACCGCGTGCGAGCGTGCCTGAGGTATTGGCCTCCAGCACTTCACGCACCCGCGCCCCGGCCTCGATCAGCGACGCGGCCACCGGCAGCAGGAACGGCCCGCTCCCGGCCACGACCACCTGGTCGCCGACCACCACCCGCTCCCCCTTGGCCAGCGCCTGCGCGGCGCCCGCGGTGAACACGCCGGGCAACTCCCAACCGGGGAACGGCAGTACGCGGTCGTGGGCGCCGACCGCGAGCACCAGCGCGTCGGGGTCGAGCGCCTGGCGCTCCCGGCCGCCCCCGTCGACCGGCCCGCGCAGCACGTGCACGCGCGGCGGTCCCGGATCCGCCGGACCGGGCCGTTCCAGGGCCCATACGGCGGTCTCGGACCACCAGGCGCAGCGCGGGTGGGCGAGGACCCGGCGGCGGCGTGCGTCGAAGGCACGCCAGCCGTGGTGGAGGCGCTCGGGCCGTTCGGCGGCGTAGGCCTCGGGGAGCATCCGGTGGTACTGGCCGCCGGGCTGTTCGGCCTCGTCGATCAAGGTGACCCGGGCGCCCGCGCCGAGCGCGGCGTCGGCGGCGGCGAGCCCTGCGGGCCCCGCGCCCACGACCACTACGTGGCGTGTCATGTGGCCTCCGTCGGGGTGGGGTTGGGTGTGTCGGTTCGGGGACTGTGACGTGGGATGACCGTCCGGTGGTCATTGCGTGTCACAGTCGCTCCTCGGCCCCGCCACCGGCCCCGGACCCGGCCTCGCGTGTCTGCGTCCGCACCTCGTCCCCGTCCCGCGCCCGCCTGCGGCAGGCCCGTACGTCGCGTTCGGGGCCGACCGTGACCAGGCAGTCGAAGCAGGCGCCGATGCCGCAGAACACGCCGCGGGGCGCTCCGGAGCGGCCGGTGCGCCAGGCGCGGCGGCCGGAGGCGAGCAGGACGCCCGCGATGGACTGGCCCTCGATCCCGGCGACGGGCTCGCCGTCGACGGTGATCGTGAGCGGTGTCTCGCGCCGCCCGACGGCGTCCGTGGCCGCCGGTACGCGTCGTGGGCTCATGCGGCCCTCCCCTTCTCCGTGGTCCCCAGGACGGCCGGCCGGTCGACCCGGAACGGCGTCGCGTCGATCTCGGTGGGCCGGTCCAGGATCAGGTCCCGCACGAGGCGTGCGGTGCCGACGGACAGGCCGATGCCCGCGCCTTCGTGGCCGCCCGCGTGCCAGAGTCCGGCGAGGCGCGGGTCGGGGCCGATGACGGGCAGGTGGTCGGGCACGTAGGGGCGGAAGCCGCCGTAGGCGCGCATGATCGGTACGTCCGCGAGGGTCGGGAAGAGCCGCAGCGCCTTGGCGGCGATCGCGGAGAGGGCGTCGGGGCGGAGCCGGTCGTCGAAGCCGACGCGGCGGCGTGAGGAGCCGATGAGGACGCTGCCCCCGCGGGTGGCCTCGACGACGGCGGAGGTCTGGAGGTCCTCGGCGCTGCTGCCGACGGCGCCCACGTAGTCGGCGTCGTAGACCTTGTGGAAGACGGTGGGCGGCAGGGGTGTCGTGACGAGGACGTCGCCGCGGCGGGGGCGTACGTCGACGGGGGCGCCGAGGCGGGTGGACAGTTCGCCCGCCCAGGGGCCTGCGGCGTTGAGGAAGAGGTCCGCCTCGATGAGGTCACCGTCGGCCGTGCGGACGGCGGTGAGGCGGCCGGAGCGGGTGACCGCGCCCTGTATCTCGCAGTGGGTGCGCAGGGTGGCGCCTGCGCGGAGCGCGTCGGCGAGCAGGGCGGCGGCCGCGCCGGAGGGCTGGACCTGGGCGTCCTCGGGGTAGTGGATCGCGGCTGTGTGCTCGCGGGTGACGTACGGCTCGGCGGCGGCGAGGGAGGCGGCGTCCAGGGCCTGCGCCCGTACGCCTGCCGCGCGTTGGGACGCGGCGAACCGGGTGAGTTCGCGGGCGCCGTCGTCGGTGGTGGCGACGACGATGCCGCCCTTGGGGTCCCACTCCGTCAACTCGCGTACGTCGGGGGCGCGTTCCGACATTTCGTCGACGATCCGGGGCCACAGGCGTCCGGACAGTTGCGCCAACTCGAGTTCGGGGCCCGGGCCTTTGTCGGACACGAGGATGTTGCCCTCGCCGTGCGCGGTGGTCGCGGCGGCGGGGCGGCCCCGGTCGACGACCGTGACGGCGCAGCCCTCGCGGGCCAACTCCCGCGCACAGGCGGCTCCGACGATTCCGGCCCCGAGAATGACCGCCCGTGTTCCGTGCATCGAACCGCCTCCGTTCGTTTCGTCGAACAGCGAGGAGGCTAGGACGGCCCTTCAGGGAGTGTCAACGGATGTGCTGAGGGTGATCGAAAAATGCTTGCGGGGGTCATTCACCTTCGGGCTCCGCGGCCCCGGGGCGGGGGTGCGGGATTCCCAAGTGGGCGTGCTCGTGCGGGCGGTACTGGAGCAGCAGCACCGAGTGCACGTCGCCGTCGAGCGCCGTGTAGGAGTGCGGGAGCGTCGCGTCGAAGCCGACGTAGTCGCCGGGGCCGAGCTCCACCTCGTCGCCGTCGACGCGGACCTGGAGCCTGCCGGTCTGCACGACGGTGTGCTCGGTGCCGACGTGGCCGAGCGAGTCCTGCCTGCTGTCGGCGCGAACCACCTGGTCGTACACCTCGAGGACCAGGTCGCCGAAGTCCATCCGGCGCAGCGGCCGCAGGTCGACGCCCTCGCCCCTGAGCACCTCGACCTCCTTGGCGCGCACGACGGTGAGGCCGCCGGGCGCCCGCGTCTCCAGGAGGTCGGAGACGGGCATCTCCAGGGCGCGCGAGAGGCTGAACACCGTCTCGATGGTGGGGTTTCCGGTGCCCGACTCGAGCTGGGAGAGTGTCGCCTTGCCGATCTTGGAGCGCCGCGAAAGCTCCGAGATCGACAGGCCGCGCCGCGTCCTCGCGCGGCGGAGATTGGCCGCCACCATGTCACGGACCGACTCCTGAGGAACGTCCATAGCCTCTCCCTGGCTTCCTTGACAGCGTTCGCTTTGCCGAACACTATGCCGCACGAAGCGTTTGGTGTTCCGGACAGTTTCCCGTTCGTGCCCGACGCCGACGCAACGGCACCAGCCAGAAGACGCAACGGCACCAGCAAGAAGTGGAGTCGGCATGACCGACACGGCCCTCGGCAGCTCCGTCCCCCGCCCCGGCACCCCGGACCCGCGCATGCCGCGGCTGGCCGAACTGCCGGACTTCACCGCGTACATGGGGCAGGGCTGGGACGAGGCCGACCGTACGCCGCCGACCGTGCCGGGGGTCGCCGAGGCCGCCGCCGCGCACCGGGCGCGGCTCGGTGCGGAGTTCGCCGGGCGGCCGCTCGTGGTCGCCGCCGGGCGGGCGCCGGTGCGCAGCAACGACACCGCGTACGACTTCCGGCCCGACAGCGACTTCTACTGGCTGACCGGGTGCGCGATCGAGGGCGCCGTTCTGGTGCTGCGGCCCGCGCCCGGTGGTCATGACGCGGTGCTGTATCTGCCGCCGCCGGCCCGCCCCGGCGAGCCCGGCTTCTTCGCGGACGCCGCGCACGGCGAGCTGTGGGTGGGTCCCGCGCCGGGCCTCGCCGACTGGCGCGCGGCGCTGGGACTTGAGACGGCTCCGCTGGGTCCCCTCGACGAGGCGCTGGCCGCGTGTGCCTCACAGGGGCCGCTGCTCACCGGGCCGCTCGATGCCGAGACGGCCCGCCGCCACTCCCTGGCCGCGTCCGCCGACCTCGGCCGCACGCTCGCCGAACTGCGCATGATCAAGGACGCGTGGGAGATCGGGCAGCTGCGCGAGGCCGTGGACCGTACGGTCGAGGGGTTCCGGGCCGTGGTGCGCGAGTTCCCGGCGGCGGTGCGCGGCGGCGGCGAGCGCTGGTTGCAGGGCACCTTCGACCGCTACGCCCGCACGTACGGCAACGGCCCCGGCTACGCCACCATCGTGGGCAGCGGCCGCAATGCCGCGACCCTGCACTGGGTGCGCTGCGACGGGCCGGTGGCGGAGGACGCGGCGGTGCTCCTGGACATGGGCGTCGAGACGCGCAGCTACTACACGGCCGACGTCACCCGCACCTTCCCGGCCTCCGGCCGCTTCACCGAGGCCCAGCGTTCCGTGCACGACCTGGTGGAGCGGGCGCACCGGGCCGGGCTCGACGCCGTGGGCCCCGGGCGGGAGTGGACCGACTTCCACACGGCGGCCATGGAGGTCGTGGCGCGCGGCCTGGACGACTGGGGGATGCTGCCGGTCTCCGTGGACGAGGCGCTCTCCCCCAAGGGCCAGCACCACCGCCGCTATCTGGTGTGCGGCATCGGCCACCACCTCGGCCTCGACGTGCACGACTGCGCCCGCGCCGACTACGCGGCGTACCAGGGCGCCCGTATGGCACCGGGCATGGTGCTCACGGTCGAGCCGGGGCTGTACTTCCACGCCCATGACACGACGGTGCCGCCGGAGCTGCGCGGCATCGGGGCGCGCATCGAGGACGACATCCTGGTGACCGAGGCCGGTTCGGAGGTGCTGTCCGCCGAACTGCCGCTGGACGCTGCGGGCTTGGAGCGCTGGATGACGGCGTAGCCGCGCCGCCCACCCCTTACGTGTCTCATATATCGAACATCGATTACCGGTCAGTGAGACACATGAAAGGGTTGCGATCCTCGTACCGTCCGACCGGTACGAGGGTCGCCGGCGTTCGAGCGCCGGTGGACGCACACCGCAACACGCCCTGGGATTGACCCGAAGATGTCCGCTTCTGCCACCGGCCAGGACCCTGCCACGTCCGCAGCGCCGTCACCCGCCTCCGGCCCGAACCCGGCCGCGCCGGTCAACCCGCGTTCGCGGGTCCTGATCGCCAGCCTCATCGGGACGACGATCGAGTTCTACGACTTCTACGTCTACGCGACCGCGGCCGTACTCGTCTTCCCCGCGCTCTTCTTCCCGAGCAGCGACCCCACCACCGCGCTCCTGTCGTCGTTCGCCGTGTTCGGCGCGGCGATGGTGGCCCGCCCCATCGGCGCGGCCTTCTTCGGGCACCTCGGTGACCGGCTCGGCCGCAAGAAGACACTGGTCGTCTCGCTGCTCACGATGGGCATCGCCACGTTCCTGATCGGCGTGCTGCCCACGTACGGATCGATCGGATGGGTCGCCACCGCGCTCCTCGTGCTGATGCGGCTCGCGCAGGGCTTCGCGCTCGGCGGCGAGTGGAGCGGCGCGGCGCTGGTCGCCACGGAGAACGCGCCGCCGGGCAAGCGGGCGCTGTGGGGCACGTTCCCGCAGCTGGGCGCGCCGCTCGGATTCATCGTCGGCAACGGCCTGTTCCTGGTCATCGCGGCCCTGCTGCCGTCCGCCGCGGGCGCCGACCCCTCGCAGCCCTCCGAGGCGTTCCTGTCGTGGGGCTGGCGGATCCCGTTCCTGTTCTCGGCCGTGATGGTCGCGATCGGCCTGTGGGTGCGGATGCGCCTGGTCGAGGCGGAGGTCTTCACCAAGACGCAGGAGACCAAGCAGGTCCGCAAGCTGCCGCTGGCGACCGTGTTCCGGCACCACTGGAAGCAGCTGATCCTCGGCACCTTCGCGATGCTGGCGACGTACGTGCTCTTCTACCTGATGACGACGTTCTCGCTGAGCTACGGCCGCACCGCGACGGACGCCGCCGTGCCCGGCCTCGGCTACGGCTACACCACCTTCGTCCTGATGCTGATCTTCGGCGTGGTCTTCTTCGCCGCGTTCACGCTCATCTCCGGTCCGCTGGCGGACAGGTTCGGCCGCCGCAAGACGCTCTCCTGGATCACCGCGGGCATCTTCGTCTTCGGCCTGGTGTGGGTCCCGCTGATCGGTCTCGGCACGCTCGGTGTCGTCCTGTGGCTGGTCCTCGGCTTCACGCTGATGGGCCTCACCTTCGGCCCGATGGGCGCGCTCCTCCCGGAGATGTTCCCGACGTCGGTCCGCTACACGGGTTCCGGCATCTCGTACAACGTCAGCTCGGTCCTCGGCGCGGCCGTCGCCCCGTTCATCGCGGTGGCGCTGTGGGAGGCCGGCGACGGCTCGCCGTGGCTGGTCGGCGTCTACCTGTCGGCGATGGCCGTCCTCACCCTCGTCGCGCTGCTGTGCAGCAAGGAGACGAAGGATGTGGAGCTGGAGGCGGGCGAGAGCCCCGCGTAAGCGCCGTCACTTGCCGAACCCGGCCGTCAGGCCGCTGAGCAGTTGGCGGCGGCCGATGGCGTAGAGGATCAGGATCGGCAGCGTGGTGAGGACGACCGCGGCGAGGATGGCCGGGACGTTGGCCTGGTACTGGCCCTGCAAGGTCCACACGGCGAGCGGCAGGGTCCGCTTGTCCGGGCTCTGGGTGAGGATCAGGGGCAGCAGGAAGCCGTTCCAGATGGTCAGCCCGTTGTAGATGGACACGGTGACGATGGCGGGCCGGGTGAGCGGCGCCGCCAGGCGCCACAGGGTCGTCCACTCGGTGGCGCCGTCGACCCGCATCGAGTCGAACAGCTCCTTGGGCACGTCCCGGATGAAGTTGGACAGCACCAGCACGGACAGCGGGATGGCGAAGGCGATCGAGGGGAGGACGAGCGCAAGCAGGCTGTCGTACAGATGCAGCCTGATGATGATCAGGTAGATCGGGATGACCGTCGCCTGGAGCGGGATGGCGAGGCCCATGAGGAAGAGGCCGTTGACCGCGCGCAGGAACCGCAGGCGCCAGCCGCGCACGATCGCGTAGGCGGCCATGAAGGAGAACGTGACCGCGGGCACCACCGCTCCGACGGCGACCAGGACACTGTTCAGGAAGTACTGGCCGAAGTCGGACTCGATGACCAGCCGGTAGTTGGCCAGCGTGGAGTCGCCCGACGGCAGCAGCGCGTTGCCCGCGTAGTAGGTGCTCTGTTCCTTGAGGCTGGTGATCAGCGTCCAGTACAGGGGAACGGCGACGACGGCGAGCCAGAGCCATCCGGCCAGGCCCCCGCCCCAGTTGCGCCGCCCGGTGACCGAGCGGGTACGGCGCCGCTCGCGGCTGTCGGTCTTCTGCGGTTGCGGCTTGGTCAGCATGGTGGTCATGTCAGGCCCCCTCGAGCTGGCTCTCACTGGCGTCCCGGCCCCCGAGCCGCCGCAGCAGCAGGGCGAGGGCGAGACCCACCAGGACGAGGATGACGGCGATGGCGCTGGCCGGGCCCATCAGGTTGGCCTGGAAGCCCCGCTTGTACATGTCGAGCGCGAGCACCCGGGTGGCGTCCCCCGGCCCGCCCTCGGTCAGGACGTAGATCAGGTCGAAGAAGGTCAGCGAGCCGACCACCATCAGCGTCGACGAGGTGATGATGGTGTATTTCAGCTGGGGCAGCGTGACGCTGAAGAACTGCCGGATCCGTCCGGCCCCGTCCAACTCCGCTGCCTCGTAGAGGGACTTCGGGATCTGCTGCACTCCGCCCTGGTAGATCAGCGAGTGGAACGGGACGAACTGCCAGGAGACGATGAAGATGACGACGCCGAACGCGAGTCCCGGCTGTCCCAGCCAGTCCTTGCTGAGCCAGTCGATGCCGAGTCCCGCGCCGAGCCCGAAGGTGGGGTTGAGCAGCGCCTTGTACGCGACGGCGATCGCGGCGGAGCTGAGCAGCAGCGGGATGAAGTACACGACTCCGAGGACCGCCCGGTAGCGCTGGCGGCCCGCCATGAACGTGCCGAGCAGAATGCTGATCGGGGTCTGGAACGCCCAGGACGCGATCATCACTCCGAAGGTCACCAGGACCGCGTGCGGCAGGCCGGGGTTGGTGAGCACCGCCCGCCAACTGGTCAGCCCCGACGGGTGAATGGCGCCGATTCCGTCCCAGGTGGTGAAGGACAGGACGAAGACACCGACGAGCGGGACGACGGCGAACCCGAGGAAGACCACGAGCGCCGGCGCGGTCAGCCAGGGCAGGATGCTGCGCTGACCGCGACGGGGCGGGTGGGCGGTGAGCGAGGTCATTTCCCGATGACCTCGTTGAGGTTGGCGGCGAACTGCTTCGGCGAGATGGACAGTTGGAACAGCTTGACGATGTTGTCGAGCAGTGTCTCCGCCGCCGTCGGGCTGAGTGCCTGGTCCCAGGACTGGCTGAACGACTTCGCCTTGGTGGCGACGTCGTAGGTGAACTGAAGGAAGTCGGCGTCCTTGGAGGCGGCGAGCAGCTTCTCCGTGCCCAGCTTGACCGGGACACCGCCGCCGTCGATCCACGCCTTCACCTCGGCGTCCTGCAGCATGCCCTGGGCGAAGAACTCCTCGGCGATCTTCTTCTCCTTGGCGCTGGCCTTCGAGGAGATGGACAGGTACTCGCCGGGGTTGCCGACGGTGTTGCTCGGATCGCCCTTGCCGCCCTTGACCGGCGGGAAGTTCATGTAGCCCAGGCCGCCGCTGGAGACGAAGTCACCGCCGGCGCTCTTCTGGATGCCGTACGACCACGAGCCGTGCAGCATCATCGCGGCCTTGCCGGTGTACAGGAGGGCCTGGTCGGCGTTGGAGTCCGCGGTGATCGACGAGAAGCCCTTGATGAAGCCCTTGGCCTTGACCAGGTCCTGCACCATACCGAGCGCCTTGATGGCGGCGGGGTTGGACCAGGCGTTCTTCTCGCCGTCGAAGACGGCCTGGAACACCTCGGGGCCGCCGATGCGGTCGAAGAGGAACTCCAGCCACATCATGTTCGTCCACCGGGACTGCCCGCCGAGGGAGAACGGAGCGATGCCCTCGGCGTTGAACTTGGGCACGAGCGCCATGATGTCGTCCCACGACTGCGGCGGCTTCACACCAACCTTGTCGAAGACCTTCTTGTTGTAGTAGAGGAAGATGGGCTGCACCCGCTCGACGGGCATCGCGTAGATCTTGCCCTTCACGGTCGCCGCGGGGAACGCGGTGGGGAAGATCTTCTTCTTGACCTCGGGGTGCTGCTCGAAGAACGGCGTCAGATCCTCGACCTGGCCCGCCTCCACGTAGCTGCGCAGCGTCCCGCCGCCCCAGCTCTTGATGATGGTGGGCGCCTTCCCGGCACCGATCGCGGTCTTGATCTTCGTTTTGAACGCGTCGTTCTGGAACGCGGTGCCGGCGATCTGGCTCTTGGGGTGGGCCTTGTTGAAGGCCTTCACCGCATTGGCCCTGACGCCTTCGTCGGGCTGGCCGCTCAGGTACCAGTACGTGGCCCCCTTGCCGCCCGCTCCGTCCTTGGTCGGCCCCGAAGAGCCGCAGGCCGCGAGCGCCGCCGAGAGCGGGACGCCGGCGGCGACACCGAGCACGGCCCGTCTTGAGACGGGCCGTCGTGAGAGAGGGAATTCCATGTCTGTTCTCCGCACTCGAGAGCCACCGGCTACCCATGAGCCGCCGTGAAAACTTTTCGAAAACCAGCCAACGTTCAGCTCTGTGAATGCAAATTAGGTAGCGGCTACAGGGCTGTCAAGACATCTGCAACAACGTTGTGGCGCACGGAACTTATGCGTAGCGTCGGGCGGACACAACACTCGTGGAAGCCGCGACAGACATCGAAAATGTTTCGAAGTGCTGCGGGCTGAGGGCAGAGGAGGATGCGGATGTCCGCGGCTGATTCACGTGCCGGGACGGGGCAGGTCACGCCCCGCTGGCAGGACCCGGAACTATCCGTGTCCGAGCGGGTCGAGGCGCTGCTCGCCGAGATGACGGTGGCGGAGAAGGTGGCGCAGCTCGGCAGCCGCTGGCTCGGCAACGTCATGGGGCACGAAGCCGGCACCGACGAGTCGGCCGGGCAGGCCGGGCAGGCCGGCGACGGGCGGGCCGAGCAGCCTCAAGTGGCGCCCCTGGAGGACCTGTTCGCGGACGCGGGGGGCGTCTCGCTCGAGGAGGCGGCGCGGGACGGGCTCGGCCATCTCACGCGGGTGTACGGCAGCCGCCCGGTGAGCGCGCGGGAGGGCGCGGACCTCCTGGTCGCGCAGCAGCACACCGTCGTCAAGGGCTCCCGGCTCGGCATCCCGGCCCTGGCCCACGAGGAGTGCCTCACCGGGGTCAACACCTACGGCGCCACCGTCTACCCGGCCCCGCTCGCGTGGGCGGCGGCCTTCGACCCGGACCTGGTGCGCCGCCTCGGCGGGACCATCGGGCGGGACATGCGGGCACTCGGCGTGCACCAGGGGCTCGCTCCGGTCCTGGACGTCGTGCGGGACTACCGGTGGGGCCGGGTCGAGGAGACCATGGGCGAGGACCCCTACCTGGTGTCGGTGCTCGGCGCCGCGTACGTCGGCGGGCTCGAGGGCGCGGGCGTCATCGCCACCCTGAAGCACTTCGCCGGGTACTCGGCGGCCCGTGGCGCCCGCAACCACGGCCCCGTACCGATGGGCCGCCGCGAACTGATGGATGTCATCCTGCCGCCGTTCGAGACGGCGATCGCGGTGGGCGGCGCCCGGTCCGTGATGAACTCCTACTCCGACATCGACGGCGTCCCGGCCGGCGCCGACCCGTGGCTGCTGACCCAACTGCTGCGCGAGGACTGGGGGTTCACCGGTACGGTCGTCTCCGACTACGGGTCGCTCGCGTTCCTCGCCGGCCTGCACGGGGTCGCGGCCGACTTCGACGAGGCGGGTGTGCTGGCGCTCGGCGCGGGCATCGACGTGGAGTTGCCGGACACGCTCACCTTCGGCCCGCACCTGGCAGACCGGGTCCGGCGGGGCGAGCTTGCGGAGTCCCTGCTCGACCGGGCGGTGCGCCGTCTGCTGACCCAGAAGGTCGAGCTGGGCCTGCTCGACCCCGGCTGGACGCCCGAGGACTCGGCAGCCTCCGCCGCATCGAGGGACCTGGACTCGCCGGAGAACCAGGAACTGGCACGCGAGTTGGCCGAGCGGTCCGTCGTTCTGCTCGACGCGGGCAGCGCGCTGCCGCTGCTCGACGCGGAGGCGGGGCGCCGGACGCCGGGCCGCATCGCCGTGGTGGGGCCGTGCGCGGCCGACTCGCGCACCCTCATGGGCTGTTACGCCTTCCCCAACCACGTCCTGCCGCGCCACCCGGGACTGCCGCTGGGGATCTCGGCGCCGACCGTCGTGGAGGCGCTGCGCGGCGAACTCCCCGACACCGAGATCGTCTTCGAGCCGGGCTGCGACGTGCGCGAGGAGGACCGTTCCGGCTTCGCCGCGGCGGCGGCCGCGGCGCGCGGGGCGGAGCTGTGCGTAGCGGTGGTGGGCGACCGCGCGGGCCTGTTCGGCAACGGCACGTCGGGCGAGGGCTGCGACGTGGAGGACCTGCGACTGCCGGGCGTCCAGGACGAGTTGCTCGCGGAGCTGTTCGCCACCGGGACGCCCGTGGTCGTGGTCGTGCTCTCCGGCCGCCCCTACGCCCTCGGCGAGGTGCAGCAGCGGGCCGCAGGCCTCGTCCAGGCGTTCATGCCGGGCCAGGAGGGCGCGGCGGCGATCGCGGGTGTGCTGTCCGGACGCGTCCAGCCGGCGGGCAGGCTGCCGGTACAGATTCCGCGCCGCCCCGGCGGCCAGCCCGGCACCTATCTTCAGCCGCCGCTGGGCGCGCACACGCAGGGCATCAGCAGCGTCGACCCGACACCGCTGTTCCCGTTCGGATACGGCAGGTCGTACACGACGTTCGAGATCGGGGACCTGCGCGTGAGCGCGGACGACGTCCCCACCGACGGCGAGTTCACGGTGTCGGCGCGGGTGCGCAACACCGGTGCCAGACCGGGGCGCGAGACCGTCCAGCTGTATCTGCGTGACCCCGTCGCGCAAGTGACACGCCCGGTACGGCAGTTGACGGGCTTCGCGCAGGTGGACCTCGCTCCGGGGGCGAGCGCACGGGTGAGCTTCCGGGTGCACGCCGACCGGACCGCGTTCACCGGCCGCGACCTCACCCGGATCGTCGAGCCCGGTGCGGTCGAGGTGCAGGTCGGCGCCTCGTCCCAGGAGTTGTCGTGCCGCGCTGTCGTACGATTGACGGGCCCCACCCGGGTGATCGGCCACGACCGGCGGCTCACCACACCGGTGGACGTGACCCTGGAAGAAGCAGATGCCACCGCACGCTAGACGCACCACCCTGGCGACCATCGCCCGCGAGGCGGGGGTCTCCGTGGCCACCGTGTCGAAGGTGGTCAACGACCGCAGTGACGTGGCGCCGCGGACCCGCGCCCGGGTGCAGGAGCTGCTGCGCGAGCACGACTACCTGGCCCCCGTGTTCCGGCACACCGAGGCCGCGAAGAACCCCACCATCGAGGTGCAGTTCAACGGCGACCTGAAGACGTACTCGGCCGAGGCGCTGGAGGGCATCATCGACGCCGCGGCCGAACTGGGCGCCTCCGTCGTGATCAGCAAGTCGTCGCCCGCCCCGCACTGGGCGCGCGATCTCGCGTCCGCGGGGCGGCGCGCCCTCATCGCGGTCACCAGCATGTACACGGCCGCGCATGTGAAGGAGCTGACCAGGGCCGGGCTGCCGCTGGTCGTCCTCGACCCGCTGCATCTGCCGCACAGCCGGGTGCACAGCGTCGGGGCGACGAACTTCGCCGGCGGCCTGGCCGCGACCGAGCATCTGCTCGGCCTCGGCCACCGCCGCATCGGCTACCTCGGCGGACCGACCCTGGCCGTGTGCAACCAGGCCCGAATGCACGGCTACCGTGCCGCCCTGGAGGCGGCCGGCGCCGCCACGCCTGCCGCCTACGTCCGCCACGGAGCGTTCACGAACGAGGCCGGCCGGCTCGGCGCCGCCGCACTGCTCGACCTGGACGAACCACCGACGGCGATCTTCGCCGGCAACGACGAGATCGCCCTCGGCGTCATCGAGGCCACCCGCGCCCGCGGTCTGCGCATCCCCGAGGACCTGAGCGTGGTCGGCTTCGACGACACGCTCCTGGCCAGGATGGCGGCGCCACCCCTGACCACCGTGCGCCAGCCCCTGCGCGAGATGGGCGGCATCGCCCTGCGCACGGCGCTGCGCCTCGCCAACGGCGAGCGGGTCGAGTCCCACCACATCGAACTCGCCACGGAACTGGTCGTACGGGCGTCCACGGCCCCGCCGCAGGAGGCGGCGTCCGCGCGGGCCGCGCCGTAGGTCGAGGGGCGGGGCCCGAAGCGTTCAGTCGGTTCCGGCGAAGGCGCCGCCCCTGCTCAACTGCGGCCCAGCATCTCGGCGTTGAGAAGCGTCCCGCCGAGGCTCCAGCCGCCGTCCGCGACCTCTTCGAGGATCACGAGGGTGTTCGCGCGGGCGCGCTCTCCGTAGACGTCGGCGAACGCGTCGGTGACGGCGTCCCGGAGCTTCTTCTTCGACTCCGCCGTGAGGGTGTCGGCGGGAACCTTGAGGTTGGCGAAGGGCACGAGGTGTTCCTCTCGGAGGCTGAACGGGTCGTGTCCCACGGTGCGCCGCGTCCGGCGCCCGTGCCAGGGGACGGCATCCCCTGGTTCGGCGGCACCACCGCGGGCCGTCATCGCGCAGACTGGGTGCGTGGGTTCTCTCAAGTACACCGAGCTGGGCGCCTTCCTGCGCTCGCGCCGCGAACGCATCCGCCCGCAGGACGTCGGTCTGGTCGCAGGCCCGCGCCGCCGGGTGCCGGGGCTGCGCCGTGAAGAGGTGGCGCAGCTCGCGGGCGCCTCGGTCGACTACTACAACGAGATCGAACGGGGCGCGGGCTCACAGCCGTCGGAGCAGATGCTCGCCGCGCTGGCCCGCGCGCTGCGACTGACATCCGACGAACGGGACTACCTGTACCGCCTCGCCGACCGCCCCCTGCCCAGCGCCGGCGGGCCGCAGGCGCATGTGCACCCGGGGATGACGGACCTGCTCGCGCGGCTGACCTCGACCCCGGCGCAGGTCATCACGGACCTGCACGTCACGCTCGTGCAGAACCCGCTCGCCGTCGCGCTGCTCGGTGACCAGTCGGGGTTCCACGGCAAGAACGCGAGCTTCGTCCACCGCTGGTTCACGGACCCCGACGCGCGGCGCCTGTACCCCGAGGCCGATCACGACGCGCAGTCCCGCACGTTCGTGGCGGACCTGCGGGCCGTCGCGGCGCGCCGCGACGCGAAGGATCCCGAGGCCCGCACCCTGATCGCCGAGTTGAACGACCGCTCTCCCGAGTTCGCCGCCCTGTGGGCCGAGCACGAGGTCAGGGTCCGCCGCAGTGACACCAAGCGCATCAACCACCCGGCGCTCGGCACACTTGAGGTCAACTGCCTCCATCTCTTCAGCGATGACGGCAGGCAGCGGCTGCTCTGGTTCACTCCGGCCCTGGGCACGGACAGCGCCGACAAGCTGGATCTGCTCGCCGTCATCGGAACGCAGCTCACCGACGCCCCGCGCTGACCCGTTGCGGGACCCGGCGGCACCTGGTCACGAGCCGTCCTCCCGTGCCTCCGCCGCGAGCCGGGGCGGCCACTCCCCCGCCACCAGCACTCCCTCCGCGTACGCGCGGGCGACCAGTTCCGTACGGTTCGACGCGCCCCAGCGGCGCGACAGTTGGCGCAGGTGGTAGGTGACGCCGTCGGTCGTCAGGCCGGTCTCGCGGGCCGCGCGGGCCGTCGTGGCGCCCGCGGCGAGCAGGGCCAGGATGCGCGCCTCCTGCGGGTGCGGCGGCGGGGAGGCGGACGGGGTCCGCTCGGGCGCGGCCGCTGTGTCGTACACCCGTACCGTCACCAGCAGGTCGGGCACCCGGTGCGCGCTCTCGCTCACCGTGTCGACGATCAACTCGCCCCGGCGCCCTGTCCCGTCGCCGCCGCGCCAGGCCACCGCGACGGTGTAGCGCGAGCGGCGCCGCGCCTTCAGCGCCTGCGCGATCCGGTCGACCTGCGCGGCGTCGACCGGCACGAACAGGTCGAGGATCGCGCGCCCCTTCAGGCGGCCCGCGGTGGTGCCCCACTCCAGGGCGAACGCGGCGTTGACAAGGCGTACGTTTCCGTACGGGTCGCACACCGCGACCGGCATCGGGATCCGGTCGAACAGGACCATCGCGCGATTGCGCCACAGCACCGCGTCCGAGGTGTCCATGCGCTGATCGCCTCCGTGAGTGTCGCCCGTGCCACGGACGGCGCCCGCGCACAAGTCCGATGCACCGTCAGCCGCTACACAATCATGTAGTGGGGCTGGGCTGGTCGGCAGGGGGAGCGGACCAAGCTGGAAGCCGCAGTTCCCCCACTCCGCGACAGCAGGATCCCCCTCCGCGAAAGGCACCGCCCCACCATGCCGGACTCCGCGCCCGCCCCTTCCCCCACGCCCGACGACAGCGCCTACGTCGCCGCCGGGGTCCCCGTCGTCGATGTCACCGCCACCGGTCTCGGCCCCGGACCGCTTCAGCAGATCATGGGCCTGATGCGGGAGCACGGTCCGCAGCTGGTGCGGCGGGTGCACGGGCGGGACGCCCTGTTCGTCTCCGACCTCGACCTCGTCACCGAGCTCGCCGACGAGACCCGGTTCGCCAAGAGCATCGGGCCCGCGCTGCGCAACGTCCGCGAGTTCGCCGCCGACGGTCTGTTCACCGCCTACAACGACGAGCCGAACTGGGCGCGCGCCCACGACATCCTGATGCCGGCCTTCGCGCTCGGCTCCATGCGGACGTACCACCCCGTGATGTACAAGGTGGCGCGCCGCCTCGTCGAGTCCTGGGACCTGGCGGCGGGTGACGGCAGTCCGGTCGACGTGCCCGGTGACATGACCCGGATGACGCTCGACACCATCGGGCTCGCCGGGTTCGGCTACGACTTCGCCTCCTTCGACAGCAGCGAGCCGCACCCGTTCGTGGAGGCGATGGTGCGCTGCCTGGAGTGGAGCATGAAGCGCCTGGCGCGGGTGCCCGGCGGCGACTACGAGGCCGCCGACGCGGCGTTCCGCGCGGATGCCGACTATCTCGCCCAGGTCGTCGACGAGGTCATCACCGCGCGCGTCGAGAGCGGCGAGCGGCACACCGACGACCTGCTCGGCCTGATGCTGACGGCCGAGCATCCGCAGGACGGCTCCACGCTGGACACCGCCAACATCCGCAACCAGGTCATCACGTTCCTGATCGCCGGGCACGAGACGACGTCGGGCGCGATGTCCTTCGCCCTGTACTACCTCGCCAAGAACCCGGCCGTCCTCGATCTCGTACGCCGCGAGGTGGACGCCCTGTGGGGTGACACCACGGACCCGGAGCCGGACTTCGACGAGGTCGGCCGGCTCACGTACACCCGGCAGGTCCTCAACGAGGCGCTGCGCCTGTGGCCGACGGCCGCCGCGTTCAGCCGGGAGGCCCGCGAGGACACGCTGCTCGGCGGCCGCATTCCGCTGCGCGCCGGGCAGGCTGTGACGGTGCTCGCGCCGATGCTGCACCGGACACCGGTGTGGGGCGACAACCCGGAGCGCTTCGACCCGAACCGGTTCACGCCGGAGGCGGAGGCGGAGCGTTCCCCGCACGCGTTCAAGCCCTTCGGTACGGGTGAACGGGCCTGCATCGGGCGGCAGTTCGCGCTGCACGAGGCGACGATGCTGCTCGCGATGCTCGTGCACCGCTACCGTCTGGTCGACCACGCCGACTACGAGCTGTCGGTGAAGGAGACCCTCACGCTGAAGCCGGACGGCTTCACCCTCACGCTCGCGCCGCGCACCCCGGCCGACCGCCGGCACACCCCGCTGCCCGGCGTCGCCGCGACGCCGGAGCAGGACCTCGTGTCCGACACCCTGCCGACGCGCGTCCTGCCCGGCACCCGGGCCCTGTTCCTGCACGGCAGCAACTACGGCACCTGCACCGGTCTCGCCGCCCAGCTCGCCGACGAGGCCGCCGCGCTCGGCTGCGAGACCGAGGTCGCCCCGCTGGACGCGTACGCGGACGGGCTTCCCACCGACCGCCCCGTGGTGATCGTCGCCGCCTCCTACAACGGCCGGCCGACCGATGACGCAGGACGGTTCGCCGCCCGGCTCCTCGACGCCGGCACACCCACCGAGGGTGTCGCCTACTCCGTGCTCGGCATCGGCGACCGCAACTGGGCCGCCACCTACCAGCACTTCCCCACCCGCATCGACGCGCGCCTGGCCGAGCTCGGCGCCGAGCGGCTGTGCGAGCGGGCCGCCGCCGACGCCTCCGGCGACCTGGGCGGCACCGTCCGCACCTTCACCGCCGACCTGCGCACCGCCCTCCTGGAGCGGTACGGGGACCCGGAGGCCACCGCCGCGAACGCCCCCGCCGGGCCCACCGCCCCGTACGAGATCCGCGAGATCAGCGGCGGGCCGCTGGACACGGCGGCGGCCCGGCACGGGCTCGTTCCGTTCACCGTGACCGAGGCGCGCGATCTGACGGCGCCCGGCCACCCGCGCGTCAAGCGGTTCGTGCGGCTCGCGCTGCCCGAGGGTGTGTCGTACCGGACCGGGGACCACCTCGCCGTCCTGCCCGCGCACGAGGACGGGCTCGTCGAGCGCGCGCTGAAGGCGCTCGGCCTCGACCCCGACGTGCTGCTCGACATCCGTGACGCCCGTCCGCGACGCGACGCCCTGCCGCTCGACCGGCCCGTGACCGTACGCGAACTGCTCACGTTCCACGTCGAGTTGCAGCACCGGCCGGGCCCGGACGAGGTGGCAGCGCTCGCCGCCGCCAACCCCTGCCCGCCGGAGGCCGCCGCGCTGCGGGAGCTTTCCGCCGACGACCCGCGTACCTTCCTGGACCTTGTCGAGGACCACCCGGCGCTGCGCGAGGTCCTGACCTGGGACCTGCTGCTCGGGCTGCTGCCGCGGCTGCGCCCGCGCCACTACTCGATCTCGTCCAGCCCGGCCCAACTCCCGGGCCACGTCGACCTGATGGTGTCCGTCCTCGACGCGCCCGCCGCCTCCGGCACCGGCCGCTACCGGGGCACGGGCTCGCACCACCTGGCGTCCCTGCGCCCCGGAGACACCGTGCTCGGCCGGGTCCAGCCGTGCCGCGACGCCTTCCGTATCGCCCCTGACACCCCCGAGCCGGTCATCATGATCGCGGCGGGGACGGGCCTCGCCCCGTTCCGCGGAGTGGTCGCCGAACGAGCGGCACGGAACGCCCAACTTCCGCCCGCGCTCCTGTACTTCGGCTGCGACCACCCCGAGTTCGACTTTGTGCACGCCGACGAGCTGCGCGCCGCCGACGCGGCCGGGGCGGTCTCACTGCGCCCCGTCTTCAGCGACGCCCCGGTCGACGGCCATGCCTTCGTCCAGCACCGCATCGCCGCCGAGGCCGCCGAGATCGGCCGCCTCCTCGACGCCGGGGCACGGGTGTACGTGTGCGGGGACGGCGCCCGGATGGCACCCGGCGTACGCGCCGCGTTCCGTGCGCTGCACCGCGAGCGCACCCCGGGCGCCGACGAGGCCGCGGCCGAGCAGTGGCTCACCGATCTGATGGCCGAGGGGCGGTACGTGGAGGACGTGTACGGGGGCTGACCCGCACACATCCTCGCGTGGGTGGGCCGCTCAGTTGGCCTTGTCGGCGAACTCGGTCGTGTACGTCTTCTTCAGGTCGATGGTGGCGTTCTTCAGGTTCGGGTTGAAGGACTTCAGGACCCGCTGCACGGTGGCGGGTCCGTCGGCCGGCATCCTGCCGTCCTTGGTGAACATGGGCAGGGTGCTGTCGATGGCCTGGGCGTACAGGCCCTCGCCGCCCTGCGCGTAGTCGCTCGGCATCTTGGCCGCGATCTCCTTGGCGCTGTGCGAGGACATCCACTTGAGGGTGCGCACGAAGACCTTGGCGAGCTTCTGGACGGTGTCCTTGTGCTCGTTCACCCAGTCGGTGTTCATGTACAGGCTGGAGGACGGGTACAGGCCGCCGAGCGCCTTCTTGGAACCCTCCGGGGTACGCATGTCGACCACGGCCCTGCCGAGCTTCTTGTCCAGGATCTGGGCGACGGTGGGGTCGGTGGTCATGCCGCCGTCGATCGAGCCCTTCTTCAGGGCGGAGATGAACGTCTGCCCCGCGCCGACGGCGACGTTGGTGAACTTGTCGGTGGAGACACCGTCGTGGACGCCGAGGTACTTGGTGAGGAAGTCGGTGGACGAGCCGAGTCCTGTGACACCGAGCTTCTTCCCGGCGAAGTCCTTGGGCGACTTGAGCCCGGCGGCCGCCTTGTTGGAAACGACCTCGACCTCGCCGGGGGTTCTGGCGAGCTGGACGACGGACTCGACCTGCTTGCCCTTGGTCTGGAGGTCCAGGGTGTGGTCGTAGAAGCCGACGACACCCTGCACGTTTCCGGCGACGAGCGAGGTGGTGGCGTCGATGCCGGCGGGCTCGCTCAGCAACTCGACGTTGAGGCCCTCGTCCTTGAAGTAGCCCAGGCGCTGGGCCAGCATCGCGGGCAGGTAGATGACCTTGTCGATGCCACCCACCATGATCTTGACCTTGCCGCCCTTGCCGCCTCCCCCGCCGGCGTCGGCCGACTTGGAGGAGACCTCGTCGGCGCAGCCGCTGAGGGCGGCCAGTGCGGCGAGGGCCGCGGTGGCGGCGGTGATCCTGGTGGTGAGGGTGCGACGGGACATGTGCGGCTCCTGACTGATGATGCGGGGACGGGGAGGGTCAGCGGGCGTCGTTACTGGCCGGCTTCCAGCGGAAGAGCCGGTTCTCCAGGAAGGTGAGCAGGCCCTCGGCGAGCAGGGCGACGACGGCGAGGATGACCATGGCCGCGTAGACGCCCGCGGAGTTGAAGGTGCCCTGAGAGGCGGAGACGAGCAGGCCGATGCCCTTGGTGGCACCGATGTACTCGCCGACGATGGCGCCGATGAGCGCGAAGCCGAAGCTGACGTGGAGGCTGGTGAAGATCCACGAGGTGGCGGCGGGGATGACGACCTGGAAGGTGACCTGGCGGTCGCGGGCGCCGAGGATGCGGGCGTGGTCGATGAGGTGCCGGTCGACCTCGCGGGCTCCCTGGAAGGCGTTGAAGAAGACGGGGAAGAAGACCAGGACGACGGCGGAGGCCACCTTGGAGGCAGGTCCGAGGCCGAACCAGATGAGGAAGATCGGGGCGAGGACGATGCGCGGCAGCGCGTTGAGGACCTTGATGTAGGGGCCCATGACGTCGGCGAGGAAGCGGACACGGCCGAGCGCGATGCCCAGGACGACGCCGCCGATGACACCGATCACCCAGCCGAGCAGCGCCTCGTAGAGGGTGTACCAGATCTGTTCGAGGAGCGATCCCTGCGGAGTGCCGTGCAGGGCCCACTGCTGGATCTGGTCCCAGATCTTCGAGGGCATGGAGAAGTTGAACGGGTCGATGATCCCGGCCCGGGAGAACCACTCCCACACACCGAGGACGAAGACGAGCAGCGCGGCCCGCGACAGGAGGACGACGGCGCGGCGTCGGCGCGCGGCCCGGGCGCGTTCCTCGGCGCGGCCCGGCTTGGTGACGACCGCGGCGGCAGGTGCGGTGGTGGTGTCAGGCGACATTCTGCGCGCCCCTCTCCCGCGTGATGCGGACCTCTTCGCCCAGCGAGGACCAGATCTCGCGGTAGATCTCGACGAAGCGCGGCTCCAGGCGGATCGACTCGACGCGGCGGGGCCTCGGCAGGTCGATGGTGAAGATCTCCTTGACGGTGGCCGGGCCCGCGGTCATGACGACGACCTGGTCGGCGAGCGCGATGGACTCCTCCAGGTCGTGCGTGACGAAGACGACCGAGGAGCCGGTGCCCGCCCACAGCTCCATCAGCTCGTCCGACATCAGGGCACGGGTCTGCACGTCGAGGGCGGAGAAGGGCTCGTCCATGAGCAGGATGGACGGGTCGTTGACGAAGGTGGAGGCGAGGGCGACGCGCTTGCGCTGGCCGCCGGACAGCTGGTGCGGGTAGCGGTCCTCGAAGGAGGTCAGGCCGACGCGGGCCAGCCACTCACGGGCACGCTCCTTGGCCTCGGCCTTGGGCACACCGCGGAACCGGGGCCCCGCCATGACGTTCGACAGGACGGTGCGCCAGGGGAAGACGGCGTCCTGCTGGAAGACGAAGCCGACCCGCTCGTCGATGCCCCGCACCGGCGAGCCGGACAGCATGACCTCGCCGTCCGTCGGCTCCTCCAGGCCGCTGACCAGGGTGAGGGTGGTGGACTTGCCACAGCCGGTGGGACCGACGACGGCGACGAACTCGCCCTGCTCGACGGTCAGGTCGAGGTCGTGGACCGCGGTGTGCAGGGCGCCGGAGGGGGTGCTGAAGGCCTTGCAGACGCCGCGCAGTTCGATGGCCGGACTGGATGGGCTGTTCGGTGAGCTTTTCGATGAGCCGTTCGATGAGCCGTTCGATGAGCTGGGCACGCTTGTCATGCCGCGGAACGTTAGGAACGGCGCGGCGGCCTGGGAAGTATTGGCCTGCAACCGCCGCTTGTGCCTGTTGCCCGCGATTTTGCGCATTGTGCCAACGGCTCGCGCACGAGCCTGTGCCCGGGGCCTTCCCCGGTCAAAACACCTGCGGTTACGGTGCGTTCGCCCCGCGAAACGTCCGATCACGCGGGAGAGTTCCCGAAAGCAGGTGTCATCGTGGCCCGCATGCGCATCGGCTGGCCCCGGCAGGTGTTCGCGCAGGTGCTGCTCGCGCAGCTGCTCATCACCACGGGCGTCCTGCTGTTGCTGACGGGGCTGTTCCTGCAACCGTTGCGCACCCAGCTCGACGACCAGGCCGAGCATCAGGCCCTGGCCATCGCGCAGACCACGACGGCCGATCCGGCCATCGCCTCCGGCCTGCTGTCGAGCGAACCCGACCCGCGGGGTCCTGTGCAGCGGCAGGCCGAGCGCACCCGGCAGGCCACGGGCGCCCTGTACGTCGTGGTCATGGACCTGCACGGGACCCGCTGGTCGCACACCGACGTGCGCAAGGTGGGACACCATGTGTCGACGGACCCCTCCCTCGCCCTGCACGGGCATGTGGTGCTCCAGATCGACCGCGGCACCCTGGGCACGTCGGCGCGGGCGAAGGTGCCACTGCGGGACCGGGCCGGAGAGGTGATCGGCGCGGTGTCGGTGGGGATCGCGTACTCCGGTGTGCAGGAACGCCTGATGGCCGCGCTGCCGGGGCTGCTGCGCTACGCGGGCACGGCGCTCGCGGCGGGGGCCTGCGCCGCGTTCGTGGTGGCGCGCGTCCTGCGCAAGCGCACCCATGGTGTCTCGGTCGGTGACATCTCGGCGCTGCTGTCGGAGCGGGAGGCGATGCTGCACGCCGTACGGGAAGGTGTCATCGCCCTCGACGAGGACGAGCGGGTGCGGCTCGTGAACGACGAGGCGGCGCGGCTGCTCGCGCTCGGGGACGACGCGGAGGGCCGCTACCTGGGGGACGTGCTGCCGCCCGGCCGTTCCCGTGATGTCATCACCGGGCAGGTCACCGGCCGCGACCTGCTGACCGTGCGGGAGAACCGGGTGCTGATCGCCAACCGGATGCCGACGCCCGACGGCGGTTCGGTGGTCACCCTCCGGGACCGTACCGAGCTCGAACTCCTGGGCCGCGAACTCGACTCCATCAAGGGCCTGTTGGACGCGCTGCGCGCCCAGGACCACGAGCACGCCAACCGGCTGCACACCGTGCTCGGCTATCTCGACCTCGACATGTCGCAGCGGGCCCGCGCCTACGTCGCCGGTCTCACGAGCGCCCGGCGGGCCTCGGCCGAGGAGGTCGCGGAGCGCATCCGGATGCCCATGGTGTCGGCGCTGCTGGCCGGGAAGTCGGCGATCGCCTCGGAACGCGGGGTGACACTACGGCTCTCGGACCGCACCCACCTGCCCTCGGGCCTGATCGAGGCGCGGGACATCGTGACCGTCCTCGGCAACCTGATCGACAACGCGCTCGACGTGGTCGGCGGCGGGCGTGCGGCCCGCCCCGCCATCGAGGTCGAGGCCTTCGCGGAGGCCGACACGGTGGTGCTCCGCGTCAGCGACAACGGGCCCGGTGTGCCCGTCGACCTGCGCGACACCATTTTCCAGGAGGGCTGGAGCACGAAGGAGTCCCCCGCCCATCGCGGCCGCGGCCTGGGCCTCGCCATGGTCCGCAGCCTCGCCGAGCGCTACGGCGGCACCGCCCGCATCGCCGCGCGGGCCGGCGGCGGCGCGGTGTTCACGGTCGTCCTCCCGGACATCGTGTCGCGATCCGCGCCGCGCGTCCCCGCACTCCAACACCCAGGAGACACCCCGTGATTGACGTTCTGGTGGTCGACGACGACTTCCATGTCGCGGAGATCAACGCCGCCTACGTGGAGAAGGTGGCGGGCTTCCACGTCGTCGGAACGGCCCACACCGCCCTCCAGACCATGCAGCTCCTCGAGCGCCACCACGTCGACCTGCTGCTGCTCGACCACTACCTGCCCGACCGCACGGGCCTCGACCTCGTGCGCGACCTGCGCCGCCGTGGCATGCGCAGCGACGTCATCATGGTGACGGCCGCGCAGGACGTCGAGGTCGTCGAGGCGGCGCTGCGCTACGGCGTGCTGAACTACCTCGTCAAACCCTTCACGTTCGAGGGCCTGCGTGCCCGCCTCGCGGGCTACGCGGAGCTGCGCCGCACCCTGCGGGACGCCGTCAGCGCATCGACACCGGGCCAGCAGCAGATCGACCGCATCTTCGGCGCGGTGCGCACCCCGACGAGTGGCTCCACACCGGCGCCGCCCAAGGGCTGGTCGGGCCCCACGGTGGACCTGATCTGCGAGGTCATCGAGGCGGCGGAGACCCCCTTGTCCGCCCACGACGTGGCCTCCCGCACGGGCATCAGCCGCTCGACGGCGCAACGCTACCTGCGCTACCTCCAGGACAAGGGCGTCCTCCAACTCTCCCTGCGGTACGGGGACGCGGGACGCCCGGAACATCGGTACGCGTGCGCGCCCGGCGGGCGTTAGGGCCTGATCCGAACGACGAGCCCTGGCCTTACAACGGGTCTCCGAGCGGCCCGTACTCCTCTTCCAGGGTTTTGGCCCAATGGGCGGACCAGTCCGGTTGCCTGCCGTCGGCGTCGGTGAAGCCGTATTCCTTGTACAGGCCCCAAGTGGCCAAGGCCTGGCCGGACTTGTCCATGATGTCGGGGTCGGCGGCCAGCGCGGCGACCGCCCGCCCCAGGTAGGCCGGGGTTTCGGAGCGGGCGAAGTTCGGGTCCTTGGCCGCGCCGTCCCGCCAGTTGGCCTCGGTGACGCCGAAGCCCTCCAGCATGGCCTCGGAGCGCAGGAAGCCGGGGGTGATCGCCACGGCCGCGATGCCGTGCGGCCTCAGTTCGGCGGCCTGGGCGACCGCGAGACGGATCACCGCCGACTTGGCGAGGTCGTAGAAGAACGAGCCGCGATAGCGGGCGGTGTTGCCGTCGGTGACCTCCACGACCAGACCGCTGCCGCGAGCGACCATCAGTGGAAGCGCGAACCGGCTGGTGATCACATGGGTCTCCACGGCCTGCCGGAGCAGCCGGAGGCCGGTGTCGAGGTCCTGCTCCCACAGCGGATGCTCCCAGTCGGCCAACGGGTCGCCGCCCCATACGGAGTTGACCAGGATGTCGAGCCGCCCGTCCTGCTCGGCCGCGATCCGGTCGACCAGGGCGCGAACCTCGTCCGGCCGACTGTGGTCGGTACGGACAGGGATACCCAGTCCTCCGGCGGCAGTGACCATGTCGGCGGTCTCCTCGATGGTCTCCGGCCGGCCCATGTCCGAGCGTCCGGCGGTGCTGCTGCGGCCGGTGACGTACACCGTCGCGCCGGCGGCCCCGAGTTCGACGGCGATGCCCCGCCCACCTCCCCGGGTGCCGCCTGCGACCAGGGCCACTTTCCCCGTCAACGTCCGTGCGTCGTTCGTCATGATTCCTCCAGGTCGTGGCGAGAGGGACGGTGCGGGGACAACAGGTTGTCGAGCTCCTGCCGGAGCCGCTGCGCGAGGGTGCCGCGGCGGTCGAGGGCCCAGGTCAGGCCCGCACCGGCGGCGATCGCCTGCACGGACGAGGTCAGGGCCGCGACATCCGTCTCCGCGCGGAGCTCACCCGCGGCCAGGGCCTCCTTGAGCAGCTCCTCGACGGCTCGCCCCTGGGCCCGGTGGATGGACAGGGCATGCCGGCGGAACTCCGGGTCCGTGAGGTCGATGCACAGGAACGCCAGATGGTTGGCGTACGTCTCCGGCGTGGCCATGGGGGCCATCGGCTCCACGATCAGTTCCGCGAGAGCCTCGAGTGCCGTTTCGTGGTCCTCCCGCACGCGCCCGGGCCGCAGGTCGGCGTCCTTCGCGGACTGCTCGGCGAGCGCCAGGAGCAGCCCGCGCTTGGACCCGAACCGCTGCACCAGCGTGCCCGGCACCAGTCCCACCTCACGCGCCACGACGGCCAGCGTCAGCCCCACGGGGCCCACCCGACCGATCACGTCGGCCGCCGCACGCAAGATCACCGCATCCTCGACCCCTCGGGGGCGTCCCGCCATCACGACTCCATCAATTAATAAATGCCTGTTCATTCATAAAAGCGCGCCGGTGGCCGACGGTCAACCCCGCGCAGGGCCGGCGAACGCTCCGAGGGCCCATCCCGACGGGCCGGTGATCCGCAGCCGTCGAGGGCTCGATAGATTGGCATCCCATGGAACTTTGGGGAGCACGCCTCTACGGAAACCCTTGTCGGGACTGCGGATTCGACTGGTCGTCGACCCCGCGCGAAGCCGTCGGACAGGTCGAGGAGCTGCCTGCGCGGTACGCGGCCCTGACGAGGGACCGCCGGGGCGATGAACGGCATCCGGAGCTGGCCTGGAACGTCGCGGCCTACACCAGCCACGTCACCGACAATCTGCGCAACTGGGCCGAGCGACTGGCTGGAGCACGGCTCGCCGGTGTGCGGCACGTCCCCGGCTACGACCAAGACCTTCTGGCGCAGGCCCGCCACTACAACGACGTCCCGCTGGCAGGTGCGTTGTGGTCGCTTCAGCGGGCGGTCGACGCCTGGGCGGAGTCGGTGTCCGCCGCGCTGGAGGAGGACGTGGTGCTTGAGCATGCCGACCGTGGCGCGCAGCGGGCCGAGGACGTGGCGCGCAACAACGCCCACGATGCCGCCCATCACGCCTGGGACATCGAGCGGATCTTGCGGTACGCCGATCGGTCCACCACGAACTGAGCCAGGCATGCCGTTCCTCCGGGGCCGCCGGACAGGTCCTGGAGCCTGCCCCGACCGACGTCCGGCCGGAGGGCCTGTCGGCGGACAATCCGCGTGCGCCGGCCCACCGGCTTGGCGAACACTGTGCGGATGAGCTCCGCAGCCCAACAGACAGCACAGGAACGGGCCCTTGACCATGTCGCCGGACTGGCATCGGGCCCTCCGCTCGACCCGACACTGCGGGTGACCCTCAACTTCCACCCGGACCGGCTGCTGCGCGGCAAGCCGATCCTGGACGCCATGGCGGACGACGGCGTCTACCGTTCGCAGTTCGTCACGGGGACCAGCAACGGCGGCCTGACGGCACACCCTGGCGGCGACCGGTGGCGCTGGGAGAGCAGGATGTTCGGCGGGGCGTACGACGCCGCGCCCGCCCACGAGCGGCCGGTGTACGGGGCCTTGAACTTTCGACGCAGGCCGACCGGCGGCGCGGCACGGTTCGGCTCGGCCCACTTCCGGCTGACCGCCGAGGCACTGGCCCGGACCACGTTCTGCTACCCGGACAGCGCCCTCGAACCCACGGACTTCGGCGTCGCGGCCGGCATGGGGCTCATCGAAGTCGCCCTGGCCGACCATCAGGACGTTCTTGACGACTGCATCGAGGCACACGTGCACGGACCGGTGCGGCTGCGCCGCCACGCGGAGGCACTGGTCCTGGACCCCTGCTACCGAGGCACGAGCGTCGAGGAATCGGCCCTGCGCGTGGGCTGCGCGGTGGAGTGGCACCAGGGCTTCCGGCTCACGGTCGGGGAACTCCGCCGCCATCCCGCCTATCGCGGCCAGGAGTACGTCGACCTGGGCGCGCGGATCGCCGTCGACGACGTCCTCGACCCCCGCATCGTCGGGGATGCCGCACGCACCGGACGCTACGACCCTCAGGCGGTCAAGAAGGTGTGGCACTACCTGGCGCGGTTCGGGGCGCCCGCGGCAGGCCGCTGACCATTCGGCGGGTCCGGCACCTCAGGGAGACGCGCCCGCCGGATCGGACCGCGCCCACCAGCGGGCCCTGGACCGGTCAGCCGCCCGTCGGCACCAGCGCGGCTGCCGCATCGCGTGCCGCCGCCAGCGCCCGGGGACGTTCGCCCGGTTGACCGAGGACGACCCTGGTGCTCAACCCGTCTAGGAGCGCCAGGAGTTGCGCCGCCCGGCCGGGGACGTCGTCGATCGCGAAGGCGCCCCGGTCGACCCCCTTGGCGAGGACGGCCTCCAGGTCGCGCTGCCAGCCCCGGTCCAACTCCTGTTGCGCGGCTCGCAGTTCTTCGTCGGAGCCGGAGCGCGCCCACAGCTCGACCCAGAGCATCCAGCGCGGATCGCGGGGCCCGGCCGCCAGGTACAGGTCCAGATAGAGGTCGAGCCGACGGGCCGGGGTCACCCGGCGGGCCAGCAGCGCCGCCCGTTCCTCGGTGAGCGCGGCCTCGCTGTAGCGCAGGGCCTCGACGAGCAGCAGGTTCTTGGAGCGGAAGTAGTAGAGCAGGTGGCCGCCGCTGGTGCCGAGGCGCTTGGCGAGCGCGGCCATGGTCAGGGAGGCGAGCCCCTGCTCGGCGACGACGGCCGTCGCCTCCTGGAGCGTGCGGGTGCGCAGATCGCCGCCCGACGACCGCCCCGGTCGTGCCGCTGCCGTCCCGGCCATGCGCACCGTCCCTCACCGCTGTTCGTACGGATCGCAGCCTACCTCTTGACGTGGGGCGCCACCTCGCCGCATCTTGAATGCCATTCAAGTTTCTTGAACGGCATTCAAGTCGTTCCCTTGCGACGGGAGACGGGAGAAGACATGGCGCTGCGCCGCTGCCGCTACGACGCCGAGGCCCTGCACACCGGCCGCGCGCGCCCGCACACCCCGTGACCACACCTCCCCCGACACACCCTCGTACGAGAAAGAGCCTCATTCCCATGGCACCCGTACAGCACCGCTCCCCCGAACCGGCCCCCGCCGAGCTCGTCCTGCGCCACGCCCGTATCCACACCGTCGACTCCGAACTGCCCGAGGCCGAGGCGCTCGCCGTGCGTGACGGGCGGATCGTGTGGCTCGGCGACGACGCGGACGCGGACGGCTGGACGGGCCCGGGCACCCGGGTCCTCGACGCGGGCGGGCGGCTCGTGCTGCCCGGGTTCATCGACGCCCACAACCACGTCCGGCTCGGCTCGGACGACGCCTGCGTCCAACTCGCGGGCGCCACAAGCCTGTCGGAGATCCACGACCGCATCGCCGCCTGGCGCGAGCGCAACCCGGACGCCGCCTGGATCGAGGCCGAGGCCTTCGACTACTCGGCACTGCCGGACGGCCGGATGCCCACGGCCGCCGACCTCGACCCGGCCACCGGCGACACCCCGGCCATGGTCCTCAGCTACGACGTGCACACGGCCTGGCTCAACACGGCGGCCCTGGACCGGCTCGGCGTGCGCGCCGACCGCACGGAACTCCCCTTCGGCATCGCGCAGACCGACGCGACGACGGGCCGACCGACCGGCTTCGTACGGGACTTCGCCGTGCGCGGACTGTCCCGCGACGGCCACCGGGCGCTGCGCGAGCTCGGTGTGCCGTGGGCGTCCCCCGAGCGGCAGTACGGGCGACTCGTGAAGTCCCTCGACGACGCGATCCGGTTCGGCATCACCACGGTGGTGGAGCCCCAGAACTCCCTGGACGACCTGGCTCTGTTCGAGCGGGCGAGGGCCGAGGGACGGCTGCGTTCGCGGCTCGTCGCCGCCCTGTTCCACCCGCGGGGCACCTCGGACGCGGACCTCGACGACTTCGAGGCCGCCACCCGCGCGCACCGCGACGAGCACATGCGGCTCGGCCCGCTCAAGCTCTACATCGACGACGTCGTGGAGCCGCGCACGGCCGCTCTCCTCGAACCCTACTCAACCGGCTGCGCAGGCCACCGGGGCGAGACGTTCTACCCGGCCGAGGAGTTCGCCGACCTGCTGACGAAGCTGGACGCGCGCGGCTTCCAGTGCTTCGTGCACGCCACCGGCGACCGGGGCATCCGCACGGTCCTGGACGCCGTCGAACAGGCCCGCTCCGTCAACGGGTCGCGCGACGCCCGCCACCAGGTCGTGCACGTCGAGTGCCTGGACCCGGCGGACGCGCCGCGCTTCGCCGAACTCGGCGTCGTGGCCTGCATGCAGCCGCGGCACTGCGCACCGGAGATCGCGGGCCCCGGACAGGACTGGGCGGCCAACGTCGGCGCGGGCCGCTGGCACAAGGCATGGCCGATGCGCACCCTCGACGCGGCCGGTGCGACGCTCGCTTTCTCCAGCGACTGGAACGTCGCGGAGATGGACCCGATGGTCGGCATCTACACGGCCATCACCCGCAAGCCGCTGGCGGGAGGCCAGTCGTGGATGCCGGAGGAGACGGTCGACGTGACGACGGCCGTGCACGCGTACACGATGGGTTCGGCGTACGCCAACTTCCTTGAGGACGAGCGGGGTTCACTGTCGGTCGGCAAGGTCGCGGACTTCTCCGTCCTCTCCCGCGACATCCTCCGCGCCGCCCCGGAGGACATCCCCGGGACCGTCGCGGAGGTCGTCGTGGTGGGTGGGGACGTGGTGCACGAGGCAGGGGCCTGAGACCGCCCCGTGGCGGCGCCGAAAGTATCGGGCATATGCAAGAGGGCGCATCCGGTGAAGAATTGATGGGCACCCTGTTCTCATTCACCATTTCCCCATGTACGGCAATGCGTGCATTCCAGCGGCGAAGACCTTTCTCACAACGGCCCTGGTCGCAGAAATGAGGTAATGAAACGGCGCATTAACGGACGCGTATCCACCGGGACTCCTGACATCGGTCCACTCCTTGGCATTGCAGGTCCGCCGTCAGGAGGAAATTCATGTCCTTCTTCGCCAGGGCTTCCTGGCCAGGAGACCACCGTGACGAGCTCGTCGCCGGCGCGCTCGCCGCCGCCGTGATCATCGTCCTCGGCTACGCGTCCGGCATCGGCGCCCAGGCCGAACAGACCACGACCGGTTCCGCGCCGCCGTCCGTCGAGGCACCCGCCTCGCCGCCCACGCCCAGCAGCCCGGACCCGACACCGACCGAAGCGCCCGACTCGCATTCCGGGGGCGAAGGAACCGGGAACGCCGGAGCGCTGCCCGTGGGCGGGATTCCCGCCGGTGGCACGGAAGGAACGGGGGAAGCCGCGGGCGACCACGAGCACGACGATTCCGGCGGTTTTCCCGGCGGCTCCGGCCTTCCCGATGACTCAGGCCATTCCGGCCATTCGTCGCCGACCCCCTCGTCGCCGCCGTCCTCCAGTCCGTCCCCCTCGCCGTCCTCCCCCTCCACGTCACCGTCGTGCGAGGACGGCGAAGTCCGGCTCGTACAGCCGCTCCTGAAGGGCGCTCTCACCCCGGTGACCGGGCTCCTGGACGGCCTGACCAAGGGCAGTGACGGGGCTTCCTCATCGGCGGCCGACTCCGGCGAGGAATCCGCTCCCTGCGTCGGCCTGGCCTCCGACCCCGCCCTGCTCACGGAGTTGACGCCGTGAGAACTCGCCCCCTGTACGTCATCGCTCTCGCCCTCGTTGCCCTCCTGTTCACGGCCCCCGCCGCCTCCGCGCACACCGAACTGGAGTCGTCCTCCCCCAAGAACGGAGCTCATCTCTCCGAGCCGCCCAAGGACGTCACGCTCACCTTCAGCGAGCCCGTCGACCTCGCCGACCTCCATGTCGCCTTGGGCAAGGACGAGTTGGCTCTCACACAGGACAAGGGCCGCGACACCGTGGCCGTCTCCGTCCCCCAGCGCGAGGCCAAGAAGGCGGGTGAGCGCCTGACTCTGGATTGGCATGTACGCAGCAAGGAGGACGGGCATCCGTCCTCCGGGTCGCTCTCCTTCGCCCTGCCCGCACCCACCGGCTCGTCCGGCTCCCATGCCTCTGCGGCGGACGACGCCGCGGCCCCCGCCGCCGCCCCGTCCGGCACGGTCCGCGCCGCCTGGGCCGTCGCCCGTTGGGTCGGATATCTCGCGCTGGCGCTGTACGTCGGCGGGCTCGCGTTCCTCGCGATGCTGTGGCCCCAGGGCACCCGGGAGCGCAGGACCCGGCGCATCCTCGCCGCGTCCTGGGCGGCCGGGCTCGTCACCACCGTGGCGGCGGCCGGATTGCAGGGGGCCTACGGCGCCATGGGCTCGATCGGCGACGCGTTCAAGGCCTCCACGTACGTCGACCTGCTGGGCAGTGAGGTCGGCGTCGCGCTGGCCTGCCGGGCCCTGATGTGGGTGCTCGCGGCGGTGGTGCTCGCCGCGCTGCTGCAGAACGGCGAGCGCGCCGCGCTGTCGCCGGGCTGGCGGGTCGGCGCGGCCGTCGTCTGCCTGGGACTGCTGCGCACGACCGGCATGGCGGGGCACAACGCCGAGGGCGGCCACCCGGGTTGGGGCGCCGTCGCCGACCTGGTGCATCTGCTCGGCATCTCGGTGTGGCTGGGCGGGCTCACCCTGCTGCTTGCCGGTGTGCTGCCGCGCCGCCGCCCGGACGAGATGTCGGCCGCTGTCTCCGGCTACTCCGCGCTCGCCGGTGTGTCCGTCGCCGCGATCGCGGCAGCGGGCACCGTACTCACCTGGCAGGTCGTCGGCTCGTTCGACGCTCTCTTCTCCACCGGCTACGGGCAGTTGCTGCTGGTCAAACTCGCCCTGCTGGCCGGGGTGCTGCTCATCGCCCAACGCAGTCGCGGCTGGGTGCGCACCCGGCTCGACATCGCCGTCCTGCTGCGCGGTGACCGCGCGACGGTACGGCCCTTCGTCTACTCGGTCGCGGCCGAGACGGGGCTCGTCCTCGTCGTACTCGCCGCGACGAGTTTGCTGGTCACCGCCGCTCCCGGTCAGTGACCCGCGCACCACGATCAACCCGCTCGAGATCTGATCCGCAAGGATCCGTGAGGAGAAGTTCGTTCATGACCACTGACGTTTCCGATCGCGACACACAGGCGCGGCAGCGACCGCCGTCCCGGCGCGGCAATCGAGTCCTGCTCGCGGCCGGGCTCGGCGCCGCCCTGGCGTCCGTGGGGTGCCTCGGCCTCCTTCAGGCGGCCGACGGGGCAGCGGCTCCCGCCGCCGCGGCGGCCCAACCGGCCGCCGAGGCCCACCCGATGGCCCGGACACAGGAACAGCAGCCCGCGGCGGCCGAGAAGGCGGCCGATCACACCATGAAGATCGCGGACATGAAGTTCGCGCAGAGCAAGATGACCGTCAAGGTCGGCGAGACCGTGAAGTGGGTCAACGAGGACACCGCTCCGCACACGGTCACCGCGACGAAGGGGCCCGCGAAGTTCGACTCGGGCACGATGGAGAAGGGCGACAGCTGGTCGTACACCTTCACGAAGCCGGGCACGTACGAGTACTACTGCGCCGTGCACCCCGACATGGTCGCCTCGATCACGGTGGTGCCTGACGACTCCGGGGGCGGGACGGGCGGTTCCGACACGGGTGGTTCGGGCAGCACGGGCGGCTCCGGCTCCGGAGGTACGAGCGGCGGCGGCAGCGGCAGCGGTGGATCCACGGGCGGCTCGACCGGGGGCTCGTCCGGCGGTTCGTCCGACGGTTCGTCCGGGGGCCACGGGTCCGGCGGCTCCATGGGCGGCGCCAGTGGCGGCTCGTCCGGCGGTTCGAGCGGCGGCGGTGACGGTGACGGCGGTGACGCCGAGCAGTGCCACAACGTCCAGCAGGTCCTCCTGCCCATCCTCCAGCACCTCAACAAGGCGCACCTGGAGGAGTCCCCCGGCCAGCAGGTCCAGGACGCGCTGAAGCTCGACAGCTACATCAAGATGCACACCGTCTGGGTCGAGTCCATCCTCACGCCCACCGTGGAAGGCGGTGGCGCCGTCCTCGACGACACGCTCGGCGTCCTGCTCCAGCACGTGAACTCCGCCCACCTGGAGGAGTCACCGGGTCAGCAGGTGGCGGACATCCTCAACCCCGACGCGTACGTCAAGATGCACACGGTCTGGGCCGAGCACCTTCTCGCGCCGTCGATCAACTACGTCTCGACCTCCTGCTGAACCGAGGTCGCCGACGAGGCGTGTGATGGCGGGCCGGCCGAGTCGCAGTCGGCCGGCCCGCCACCGCCGCCATTTTGCCCGCACGGCCCGCCCAATGCCATGCCCCTCCGCCGTGAACCGAGGTGCCCGCGATGAGCACACCCCTGAGTACTCACACCACTCCGCAGATTCTGCCCACCCCGGACGACCCGCCCACGGAGCCGGGCCATCCGTCCTACCTGCCGCACCCCAGCGCATACAGCGCATCCGGCGACCGCTGCATCGTCGAACTCGCCACCCTGCTCGGCCCGTTGACCACTCTGCGCCGCCGCGTCACCGCCGACGAAGCGACGCTCACCGTCGCACCGTCGCCCGACGACTGCGTACTCACCCTCAAGCTCACCGGTGACGCACTCGGCGGCGACGAGCTCTCCTTCGTCAGTGCCGCCATCGAACCGCCGGCGAACGGCTCCCGGCTGCTCGTCCACGGTGAACTGGCCACGGCCGACCCGACCGTTCCCGGCGTCCCCGCGACGCTGCGCCTGCGCGTCGTCTCCCGCACCGACGACAGCCTCCTCGTCATCGGAACCGCCCGCGTCCCCTGCACGGACCTGCGCCGCACCACCGGCTTCGCCCTGTCCCGCATCCGCCCCGCAGACCAGCTGCGTCTGCTCGTCGCCGCGGAGTTCACATGCCCCGCCTGACCCACCGCGCCGGACGCCTCGCGCTCGCCACCCTGCTCAGCTCCGGCGCCGTCGTGTTCCTGCCCGGCCCCGCCGCGCACGCCGCGGGCCACCAAGTCCTCATGTCTGACTACAAGTTCGGGCCCCGTACGCTGACGATCCCGGTCGGCGACAGTGTCACCTGGGTGAACCAGGACACCGCTCCGCACGACGTCAAGACGACCTCGGGCCCGGCGTCGATCCACTCGCCGATGCTCGACAAGGGCGGCACCTGGAGCCATACGTTCACCAAGGCGGGCTCGTACGGCTACGTGTGCACCGTGCACCCCGGGATGACCGGCGGCATCGTCGTCAAGGCCGCCGCGACGACCCGCGCCCCGGCGCCGAGCACCCCGCCCCCGGCGGCCGCCCACACTCATGGGCAGCAGCACGGCCCGGCCCCCACCAAGACATCGAGCGCGAGCCCCACGCGCACCTCGACGCCCACTCCGTCTCACGACCGCAGCAGCGCGGCCGCCGTGCCGCCAACGGCCCCCGCGTCCCCCACGCCGGAGGCGCGAGCGGAGCAGAGCCCCGCGACCGAGGCCGTCGGCGCCGCCCGCCCGCTCGACCCGCTGCTCGTGCTGGCCGGGATCGTCGCCGGGTTCGCCGTGCTCTGCCTGCTTCTGGTCGGCTCCCGCTCGGCGGCGACCGCCTCCGCGCACACCCCCGAAGGGAAGTGATCACACCGCGCGGAACCGCCACCCATGGTCGACGGGCCCGATCCCGGCACCCAGCGCGAATCCCGCCGCGATGGCCCCGGTGACGTACTCCTTGGCCCGGCGCACCGCCTCCGGCACCTCGTGACCCTGCGCGAGGCCGGCCGCGATCGCCGAGGCGAGGGTGCAGCCGGTGCCGTGGGTGTGGGCGTTGTCGTGGCGCGGCGAGCGCAGCCAGTGCTCGTCCGTGCCGTCGGTGAGCAGGTCGACGGCCTCGCCGGGCAGGTGACCGCCCTTGATGAGCGCCCAGCGGGGCCCGTAGGCGAGCAGGCGCTCGGCGGCGCGCCGCATGTCGGCCTCCGCGGTGTCGGCCTCGACCGCGACGCCGGTGATCTCGGCGACCTCGTCGAGGTTGGGTGTCACCACCGTCGCCACCGGCAGCAACCGGTCCCGTACGGCGTCGATGGCGTCGTCCGCGAGCAGCCGATCGCCGTGCTTGGAGACGCTGACGGGGTCGACGACGACGGGGGCCGGCGCCTCGGCGAGCAGCTCGGCGACCGTGACGACCATGTCGGGGTCGGCGAGCATGCCGGTCTTGAGCGCCTGGACGCCGATGTCGTCGACGACGCTGCGGTACTGGGCGCGCACGGCCTCCAGCGGAAGACTCCACGCGCCTTGCACGCCAAGGGAGTTCTGGGCCGTCACGGCGGTGAGGACGCTCATGCCGTGCGTGCCGAGGGCCAGCATGGTCTTGAGGTCGGCCTGGATCCCGGCGCCTCCACCGGAGTCGGATCCGGCGATGGTCAGCACGCGGGGCGGAGCGACCGCGAGCGGTGTGCCGGTCATACGGTGACGTCCTTTCGGATACGGGAGTGGTGGCTGCTCGACCACGCGTCGGCGTACGAGCGGGCCGCGGCGCGGGGGTCCTCTGCCGCGCAGATTCCGGACACGATCGCGCCTCCCGCCGCCCCCGCGGCCCGCAGGTGCGGCAGGTCGCCGGGGGTGACACCACCGATGGCCACGGCGGGCAGCTCGCTCAGCCGGGCCAGTGCGGCGAAGCCGTCGTGGCCGAGCGGTTCGGGGGCGTCGGCCTTCGTGGCTGTGGCGTGCAGAGCTCCGATACCGACGTGGTCGACGCGTGCGGCGGATGTCGCGGCGGCGTGCAGCTCGGAGACGGTCGCCGCGCTCAGGCCCAATACGGCGTCGTCGCCGATGAGTTGACGTACGGAGGCCGCGGGCAGGTCCGACTGACCCACGTGGACACCGCTGACGCGGGCGCCGCTCGCCCGCGCGGCCAGGAACACGTCGACCCGGTCGTTGACGATCAGCGCGACATGGTCGGGGAGGATCTCGGCGACGTCCAGGACGGTGTGCAGGAACTCCCGGCCGCTCGCGTGCTTCTCCCGGATCTGCACGGCGGTGACACCTCCGGCCACCGCCTGCGCGACGGTCTCGGCCACGGTGCGTCCGCGTGCCGCGCACTGGTCCGGGTCGGTGACCAGGTACACCGACAGGTCGACAGCCGCGTGCCCGGGTCGGGTACGTGCCGTCATGACACCTCAGCCCGCTTGGCCAGCTCCTCCGGGGTGAGCGCGGCGAGCGCGTCCAGGAAGCCGACGGCGAAGCTGCCGGGACCGGCCGCCACCCGTGCCGCGGATTCGGCGGCGACGGTGTAGGCGGTGGCGGCCGCCACCGTCGTCGCGAACCGGTCCTCGTCCACCGCGGCGAACGCGGCCATCACCGCGCCCAGCGCGCAGCCGCCACCGGTCACTCGGGTCAGCAGCGCGTCCCCGTTGGCGATCCGGGCGGTGCGCGTGCCGTCGGTGACGTGGTCCACGGGGCCCGACACCGCGACGATGCTGCCCGCCCTGCGCGCGAGTTCCGCCGCCGCGCCCTCGGCGTCGTCGACACCGTGGGAGGAGTCCACGCCCCGGCCACCGCCGCCCGCGCCCGCGAGCGCGATGATCTCGGAGGCGTTGCCGCGGATCACGGTCGGCCGCAGTGCCAGCAGGTCGGCGGCGAGCGCCGTGCGCACGGGCAGCGCGCCGATCGCCACCGGGTCGAGGACCCACGGCGTGCCCGCCTCGGCCGCGGCCCGCGCCGCCTCCGGCATCGCGGCGCGCTGTTCGGCGCGCGGGGTGCCGAGGTTGACCAGCACGCCCGAGGCGACGCGCGCGAAGGGCCCGGCCTCGTCCGGGATGTCGACCATGGCGGGCGCGGCACCCACCGCGAGCAGGACGTTGGCGGTGAACCCGGTGACCACCGCGTTGGTCAGGCACTGCACCAGCGGTGACTCGCGCTGTACGCGCCCGAGCGCCTGCGCCGCGAAGGCGACGAGGTCGGTGCGAGGGGTGGACGTCGTGGGCATGGGGTCGCTCCAAGTACGGAAGGTGCCGTGGTTCGTACGTGCGGAAAAGGGCAGGTCAGCCGCGTCGCCGCAGCCGCAGTGGCGCGTACACCGCGGCGGCCACCAGGAACGCCACGTAGTACGACACATCCGCGCCGTGCAGGGCTTCGGCGACCGGGCCCACGTACAGGCTGGTGTCCATGAACGGGACCGCCGCGGCGAAGGCCGCCGCGAAAGCGAGCAGGGCGGGCCAGGCGGGCTGCCGTCGCTCGCGTTCGGCGGCGAGGTCGAGCGGGGCGCAGGCCCGGTCCCTGGCCCGGGCGCGCCAGTCGACGAGGACGATCGCGACGAAGCCGGGGATCCAGTACCCGACGAACAGCAGCACGTTCTGGAACCGCGCGGTGGTGTCGGCGGCGTGCATCCACAGCACGAGCGGGAAGCCGAGGACCGCGGCGAGGGCGGCGGCCACCGGGCGCGGGATGCGCACGCCGATGGTCTGGAGGGCGAGCGAGCCGCTGTAGTCGTTCATGGCGTTGCTGCACAGCGCTGCCAGCGCGACGGCGAGCAGCCCGAAGGCGCCGAGCACTCCCCCGCCGAGGATCTTGTCGACCCCGGCCGCGGTCTGGTCGGTGAGCACGGAGGCGCCCCACAGGCCGAGTGCCTGGACGGCCACGAAGGACACCAGCAGGCCGAGCAGCGTGTACCAGAACATCCGGGTGCGGGAGGTGGCTGCGGGCAGGTAGCGGCTGAAGTCGCTGGCGTACGGCGCCCAGGACAGGCTGAGGCTGAGCGCGATGGTACTGGTCAGGACGAAGGCGCCGGCGCGGTCGGCCCCCAGCGCGGAGCCGTGGGCGGCGGGGTGCACGCCGTCGAGCATCCGCCAGGCGATGAGCGCGAAGGCGGCGCCGAGTACGAAGGTCATGACGATCTGGAGCCGGTGGATGGCCTCGTAGCCGAACACACCGAGCAGCCCCTGGGCGAGCAGCATGACGAGGACACCGGCCCAGAACGGCCAGCCGAGCAGCCGGGCCAGCGCGTCGCCGCCGAAGAGGCCGATCAGCGCGTCCCAGGCGATGGACGACAGCCACTGGAGCACGCCGGGCAGCGCGACGCCGCGCCCGAACGCGAGCCCGGCGAGCGGGAGTTGACCCGCTCCGGTCCTGCTCCCCCACGTACCCAGGTACGCGGTCGGCACCGCGCCGATCAGGGTGCCGAGCACGACGGCGGCGAGCGCGGTGGCGAAGTCGAGGCCGAGCGCGATGCCGACGGTGCCGGTGAAGACGCCGGTCATCGTCAGGTTCGGGGCGAACCACACGGTGAACAGGCGCCCGGCGCCGCCGTAGCGGTTGGCTTCGGGGACCGGTTCGATGCCGTGCCCCTCGATGCCGAGGTCGCCGGGTGCCGCGGGCATCCGCCCGTCGAAGGCGCCGCTGCCGCGGTCGGCAGGCAGGCCAGTGGAAACATGCGTCACAGGCATGAGACATCCCTCCGCCAGTACGAACTGGTTCAGGTTCGACGGGTGTGTTCTCAGCCCTCTGGTCGGGGCACCCCGTGTCCGGTTACGGCCGCCAGCGTAACGCGGTGGCGCGCGGTGTCGCACGGGTGGGTTCCGGTTCCGTCGCGTCCGCCCGTACCTCGCGCGATACAGCGCCGGCAATGCGGAGCTCTGTGGCAGCTGGCCGACTTCCGTCGGTTTCGCGGCGTCGCGACGCGCTCCCACCGCGTGACATCGCGGTCGGCACCCGCTCCGGCACACCGGGAAAACCGGCCGAGATCCGTCGGTCACCGGGCAAACACCGACCGGACTTGATCATCGTATCGAGTTAATGTCACCGGCTTTCCTTGGCCGGGCGGCCGAGACGGCCCTTACGGTGATGCTGCTTCTGGACGCATTCCCTCCGAATATTCCACCTTTCCTTCTTCTGTCCCGTAGTTACGGGCATGCGCGCTTTCGCCCGACCAAGGAGAGCTCACTCGATGACCGTTGACTCGACCACCCCGGACACCGCGTCGGTGCCGCCGCAGCAGACCAGCCTCGGCACGGCGGCCGCCCGTAATCTCGCCACGACCACCAAGTCCGCCCCGCAGATGCAGGAGATCACCTCGCGGTGGCTGCTGCGGATGCTGCCCTGGGTGGAGACCAAGGGCGGCGTCTACCGGGTCAACCGCCGCCTGACCTACACCGTCGGCGACGGCACCATCGAGTTCATCCAGGACGGCGGCGACGTCCGCGTGATCCCCCGCGAACTCGGTGAACTGGCCCTGCTGCGCGGCTTCGACGACGTCGAGGTGCTGACCGCGCTCGCCGACCGGTGCGTACAGCGCGACTTCCGGGCCGGCGACACACTGGTCGAGCGCGGGGCACCGGCAGACAAGCTCCATCTGATCGCCCACGGCCGCATCAACCAGTTCTCCGAGGGCGAGTACGGCGACGAGGTCGCGCTCGACGTGCTCGCCGACGGCGACCGCTTCGGCGACAACGCGCTCCTCGACGAGGACGCCCGCTGGGAGCAGACCGTGGTCGCCGAGACCTCGGGCACCCTGCTCACCCTCTCGCGCGCCGACTTCGCGTCCGTGCTGTCCTCGGCGCCGCCCCTTCAGGAGCACATCGACGAGTTCAAGTCGCTCGCGGGCCGCGGCCAGAACCACCGGGGCGAGGCGGAGATCCCGATGTCGGCGGGGCACGTCGGTGAGCACGAACTGCCGGGCGCCTTCGTCGACTACGAGGCGAAACCACGCGAGTACGAGCTCTCGGCCGCCCAGACGATCCTGCGGGTCCACACGCGGGTCGCCGACCTCTACAACGAGCCGATGAACCAGACCAAGGAGCAACTGCGGCTCACCATCGAGGCGTTGCGCGAGCGCCAGGAGCACGAGCTCGTCAACAACCGGGAGTTCGGCCTGCTCCACAACGCCGACTTCAAGCAGCGCCTCCAGCCGCACTCGGGGCCGCCCACTCCGGACGACCTGGACGAGCTGCTGTGCCGCCGCCGCGGCTCGAAGTTCTTCCTGGCGCACCCGCGCACGATCGCGGCGATGGGGCGCGAGTTCAACGCCCGCGGCCTGTACCCCGATCACGTCGACCTCGGCGGCCAGCAGGTCCCGGCCTGGCGCGGGGTGCCGATCCTGCCCTGCAACAAGATCCCGGTCACCAAGGAGCGGACCAGCTCGATCCTCTGCATGCGTACCGGCGAGGACAACCAGGGTGTCATCGGCCTGCACCAGACGGGTCTGCCGGACGAGTACGAGCCGGGCCTGTCGGTCCGGTTCATGGGCGTCGACGACCAGGCCATCACCAAGTACCTCGTCAGCACCTACTACTCCGCCGCGATCCTCGTGCCGGACGCGGTCGGCGTGCTGGAGAACGTGCAGATCGGCCGCTGGCCCAGCAGGTAGCGGGCCAGGACCGCAGCCGCCCACCCCGCCGAGGAGCCCTCAAGGAGACATGGATGCCCCCGCCTGAGCCGACACCTCCGCAGTCGACCCTGCCGGAAGCGGCCGCCCGCTTCGGGGCGCAGGTCCTGGCCGACGCCGCGGCCCGCGCCCGCGACATCGGCGCCGTCACGGGCGGTCCGCCGCGCGTGCCCGCGCAGACCGCGCAGGCCCCGGCCATCGAGGTTCCGGCACCCCACGTGCCGCCTGTGAGCGCGGACTTGGAGCGGCTGCTGCGCGGACCCAGCGGCCTCGGCACCGCGGGACTGCGGCTGACTCCGCGCGAGGAGCCGCCGACACACCGACCGGCGACGCCGACCGGTGTCTCCGCGAAGGGCCGGCCCGTTCCCGGCCTGTACCACCACCCGGCGCCGGAGCCCGATCCCGTACGGGTCGCGGAGGTCAGCCGCAGGATCAAGGCCTGGGCGATGGACGAGGTCGACCTGTACCCCGACGACTGGGAGGAGGAGTTCGACGGGTTCTCCGTGGGCAGCTACATGGTCGGCTGCCACCCCGACGCACCCACCGTCGACCACGTCATGATCGCCACCCGGCTGATGATGGCGGAGAACGCGCTGGACGACTGCTACTGCGAGGACCACGGGGGCTCGCCTGTCGGCCTCGGCTCCCGCCTCCTGCTGGCGCACACCACCCTCGACCCGCTGTACACGACGCAGGAGTACCAGCCGCAGTGGGCCGAGTCGCTCCACGCGGACGCGCCCCGGCGCGCGTACCGCTCGGCCATGGAGTACTTCGTCCGGGCGAGCAGCCCCTCCCAGGCCGACCGGTACCGGCACGACATGGCCCGCCTGCACATGGGCTATCTCGCGGAGGCCGCCTGGTCCGAGCACGACCACGTACCCGAGGTGTGGGAGTACCTGGCGATGCGCCAGTTCAACAACTTCCGCCCCTGCCCGACCATCACCGACACCGTCGGCGGCTACGAACTGCCGGCGGATCTGCACGCCCTGCCGGACATGCAGAAGGTCATCGCGCTCGCCGGGAACGCGACGACCATCGTCAACGACCTGTACTCCTACACGAAGGAACTCGACGCCCCCGGACGGCACTTGAACCTGCCGGTCGTGATCGCCGAACGCGAGGACCTGTCCGACAAGGAGGCCTACCTCAAGTCGGTCGAGGTCCACAACGAACTCATGCACGCCTTCGAGACAGAGGCCGCGGCCCTGGCCGCCGCCTGCCCGCTCCCGAACGTCCAGCGCTTCTTGCGGGGCGTCGCGGCGTGGGTCGACGGCAACCACCAATGGCACCAGAACAACACCTACCGCTACAGCCTGCCCGACTTCTGGTAAGAGATAGGACTCATCAGTGACCAGCACCGAACTCACCGCCACGGCCCACAGCACCGCCACCCCGTTCATCCCCGAGCCGGCCACCCCCTATCAGGGGGACATCGCCCGCTACTGGGACGGCGAGGCCCGGCCGGTCAATCTGCGACTCGGCGATGTCGACGGTCTGTACCACCACCACTACGGCATCGGCGCGGTCGACCATGCCGCGCTCGGCGACCCGGCGGGCGACGCGAGCGAGCAGAAGCTGATCGCCGAGCTGCACCGCCTCGAGTCCGCCCAGGCCGCGTACCTGCTCGGGCACCTCGGTGACATCGGGCGCGACGACACCCTCGTGGACGCCGGCTGCGGGCGCGGCGGCTCGATGGTGATGGCGCACCAGCACTTCGGGAGCAAGGTCGAGGGGGTCACACTCTCGGCCAAGCAGGCCGACTTCGCCAATGGCCGGGCCGAGGAGCTCGGCATCCAGGACCACGTCAGGGCCCGTGTCTGCAACATGCTGGACACCCCTTTCGAGACCGGGCAGATCTCGGCGTCGTGGAACAACGAGTCGACCATGTACGTCGACCTGCACGACCTGTTCGCCGAGCACTCCCGCATCCTGGAGGTCGGCGGCCGCTACGTCACCATCACGGGCTGCTGGAACCCGCGCTACGGGCAGCCCTCGAAGTGGGTGTCCCAGATCAACGCGCACTTCGAGTGCAACATCCACTCGCGCCGCGAGTACCTGCGTGCGATGGCCGACAACCGTCTCGTGCCGCAGGCCGTCATCGACCTGACCCCCGACACCCTCCCGTACTGGGAGCTGCGGGCCACGTCGTCGCTGGTCACGGGCATCGAGGACGCGTTCATCAACTCGTACAGGGACGGCTCGTTCCAGTACCTGCTGATCGCGGCGGACCGCGTGTGATCGTCCGCTGAGCCTGGGAGGCGGGGCCGTTGTCGAACGGTCCCGCCTCCTCCTTGTGTGTCACCCGGCGCTCGCGCCTGTGCCATGATCCGTCGACGGCGACCGGCCCTGGGGAGGGACCGGTCGCCACGGAGACCGCACGGCACAAGGGGAGTTCACAGGTGAATTCGGGTGGGGAGCACAGCGGTTCGTCGCTGTCGGACGAGGATTGGGAGCGCTTCCTCCAGGAGTCCGAGGACGGCGTACGGGACGCGCCCAAGGAACCGTCGGCGCGCGCCCGCATGGTGACGCGCCGCCTGCGGGAGGAGGACGCGCGGGCCGAGCCCTGGCGCGCACACCAGCCGCCCCGGCCGCGCGGGCGCAAGGGCTGGTACGCGCTCGGTGTGGTGGCGGCGGTGGCCGTGGCGCTCGTGGCGCTCAACCCGGGGCGAGTGACGGGCTGGTTCACCGGCGGCTCCGACGCAGACGCGGCACCCCTGGCCGCGGAGACCTCCCGCCCCACGGCTCCGCCGCCGGACGGGTCGGCAGCGCGCCCCACGCTGGACGAGCCGTTCAGGGGCTCACCCGCGGCGCGCTGGGCCTCCGGGGCGGCCGGGATCTCCGTGCCGGTGGCACGGGCCACGGGGTGGATGAGCACATCGCAGGTCGCTCGCACCCTCGACCGCTCCCGTGACTTCCTCACCGCGTCCAGCCTGGACCCGGACGTCCTGCGCGGCGAACGCCCCACCGAGGCCATCGCCCTCATCAATCCCCACCAGCCGAAGGAAGCCGCCTTCCTGAACACCTCGCTGACCGCGCCGAGCGAGAAGTACAACCCGCTCGTGCTGTTCAGCCGCTTCGACACCGCGAAGGTGAAGCTGGTCGGCGATGTGGTCAAGACGCGCGGCCGCATCACGTACGGCGAGGGCGACAAGGGGGCAGTGAAGGTCACGACGGATGTCACGTACGTGTACCCGGTGATGAGCACGGAGGCGGGCGGCGACGACCGTGTCACGCGCGTCATCGTCCGCCGCGAAGTGGTGATGAACTGGCCCGACCCGTCGAGGATCGTCACCGAGCCGGGCACCTTCTCGGTCGTCTCGAACCGCGTGAGCACCACCAACGCGGGCTGCGAGACGTACAACGGCTTCCTCACCCCGTCGTTCACCGACGACCGCGACTCCGGCGAAGGCGCCGTGGTGGATCCTTACGACCGGAGTACCGCGATGGACGAGCGGATGGGCGGCGCCGGGGACGAGAAGTGCGGCACCGCGACACGGTCGTGAGCCGAGCACCGCACAGGTGACTGGCCGTCACGGACAGCGGGTCATTCGGCCGCGTCGCGCACCAGCAGCGCGATCTGCACCCGGTTCTCGACGGCCAGCTTGGTGAACAGGCTGCCGATGTGGGCCTTGACGGTCGCGACGCTGATGTGGAGCCGCTTGGCGATCTCCGGGTTGCCGAGGCCGTCCGCGACGGCCCGCGCGGTGTCGAGTTCGCGTTCGGTCAGGGCCGACAGGCGTTTGCGCGCGGCCTCGCGGGACGCCCCGCGGGTGTCACTGGACCGCGGGCCGGTCGCCGCGGCGATCACCCGCGCGGTGGCCTGCGGGGACAGGACGGGGTTGCCGTCCGCGACCGTGCGCACCGCGTCGGCGATCCGGGCGGGCGGGGTGTCCTTGAGGACGAAGCCGAGCGCTCCGGCCCGCAGTGCGCCGAGCACCATGTCGTCGGAGTCGAACGTGGTGAGCACGAGCACCCGCGGAGGTGTCTCCCCTGCGAGGACCTCCCGGGTCGCGCTGAGACCGTCGCGGCCCGGCATCCGTACGTCCATCAGCACGACGTCGGGCCGGTGTTCGTCCACCGCGCCGATCGCGGCGTCCCCGTCGGCCGCCTCCGCGACGACCGTCAGATCCGGTTCGCCGTCGATGATGAGGCGCAGCGCCATCCGCACCAACTGGTCGTCGTCGACGATGGCGACGCGCACGACACGTCCCGCCGGTTCCCGCTCGCTGTCCACGCGCGCTCATTTCTCGTAGGGGGCGTACGGCCAAGGTAGTTGGGCGGTGAGGACATACCCGCCGTCCGGTGTCGGGCGGTGGTCGAGTCGTCCGCCGGCGAGGGTGACCCGCTCACCGAGGCCGAGCAGGCCGAACCCGGAGGACGGTGTCCGGGCCGGGCGGGACGAGCCCCGGGAATTGCGGATGCCGACGTGCAGTTCGCCGCCTTCCGTTCCTTCGATGGTGACGTGCACGTCGGCGCCGGGGGCGTGTTTGGCCGCGTTGGTGAGTCCCTCCTGCACGACGCGGTAGCAGGTGCGTGCGACGGTCTCGGACGGTGTGCCCGTCACGGTGGTGGTGAGGGTGACATCGAGGCCCGACGTACGGGCGTCGTCGACGAGTGCGGGGACGCCGTCGAGGGAGGGCTGCGGTGCCTCCGGAGAATCCGGTCCCGCGCGGAGCACCCCGAGGACGTCCCGCAGCTCCTCCAGGGCGTGGTGGGAGCCGTCGGCGATGCCGCGGACCAGCATGCGGTGCTCCTCGGGTTCGAGGTCGGCGCGGTGGTCGAGGACTCCGGCCTGCATGGCGACCAGGGAGATCCGGTGGGCCAGCACGTCGTGCATCTCGCGGGCAATGCGGTTGCGCTCCTGGGCCCGCACCTGCGCGGCGCGCGCCGTCTGTTCCCGCTCCAGGCTCGCGGCCCGCTCCCGCAGCGACCGCACCTCCGCCCGGCGCGCCCCGACGGCTGTGCCGACGGCCACCGCGATGCCCGCGGTCAGGGCCGGAAACAGCAGTCGGGCCCAGACCGGGCCATTCGTGACGTCGACCGGGTAGAACTGGGCGGCGAACGTGGACGCGGCCACGTAGAGCACGATGGCGGCACCGATCTCCACCCGGCGGCGGCGCGTGGCGAGCGAGGCCAGGGCCAGGAGCGCGGCGCCGGTGGCGAACCCCGAGGTGGTCGAGGCGGCCACGACGGTGAGTGTCACGGTGCGCGGGAACCGGCGCCGCCACAACAGCAGCACCAGACAGCCGAGCGCCACCAGTGGTTCCCCGGTGCTGAACCAGGAGCCGGTCTCGGCCGCCTTTCCGGGCCGCATCAGCACACCCGCGAAAAGCCATACGGGCACACCCGCCGCCAGCGCGGCCGCCAGCCTCCAGGCCTGCTCCCGCCGTGTGAGCGGCGGCGCCGCGTCCGTGTTCATGCCGCCATTGTCGCGAGACGGCACGGGCCGACGCAGCCGACCAAGGTAGGCAAGACCCCCTACTCCGGTCGAACCGCCGCCCGACCGTGGTCGAAGACGGGTCGGGACGCCGGGCCGATGTGCCGGCGGCGCCCGCTGAACAGACTCGTTCACATGCGGCCGGACAAATGCCGCCTCGTATCGGAGGAGACACCATGCGCAGAAGGAAGAAGCCCCTTTGCCTCGGCCTCGCCGCCACCGCGGTGGTGACTGCCACCATCGCGGGAGTGTCACTGACGGCGACGCCGGACACCGCCGAGGCTTCGTCCGGAGACACTCTGCGGTGGGGTCCGTGCGCCAAGAACCCGAAGGGGCCAGAGGGGCCCCGGAAGTCGAGGAAGTCAACTGGGTCCGGCCAGGATCCTGCCTCCCGGATGGAGTGCGCGACGCTCCAAGTCCCCCTGGACTACGGGGATCCGGACGGCCGGCAGATCGACATCGCCGTCTCCCGGCTGGCGAGCGAGAAGCCCGCGAAGCGGCGCGGCGTGCTGCTGGTGAATCCGGGCGGCCCCGGCATCACGTCGCTCGGCTACCCGTACGCCCTCGCCACCACCGGGCTGCCGCAGGAGGTGCAGGACTCGTACGACCTCATCGGCTTCGATCCGCGAGGCGTCGGCCGCAGCACCCAGGTGACCTGCGACCTCACGGAGAAGCAGCAGGCTCACGGCAACATCCCGCCGTACACGCACGACGCGGCCGACGTCGCCAAGGAGGCGCCTTACGCGCGGAAGGTCGCCGATCAGTGCGCCACCTCGAAGTCGTCCTGGATGCTGCCGCATGTCACCACGGCGAACGCCGCGCGCGACATGGACCGGATCAGGGCGGCGCTCGGCGAGCCGAGGATCTCGTACCTCGGTGCCTCCTACGGCACCCAGCTCGGTTCGGTGTACACGACGCTGTTCCCCCGGCGCGACGACCGGATCGTGCTGGACAGCAACCTGGGCCCCGGCGGCTACGACGTGACGGCGATGCGGATGTTCGCGCGCGGCATGGAGGAACGGTTCCCGGACTTCGCGGAGTTCGCCGCCGCACACCCCGAGTACGGCCTGGGCACCACACCTGGGCAGGTGACGGCGAAGTTCTACGAGCTGGCGCAGCGACTGGATGCCGAACCGGTCCAGGGCTACGACGGCACGGTGTTCCGCGGGAAGACGCTCGACAGCCTCTACACGGATGCGGGCATGGCCACGCTGGCCAAGACCTGGCAGGCCCTCGACACCGACAAGCCGCTGCCCGACGACCCGCCGCTGCCGGACCTCGAGAACGCCATGGCCGCCCGCTTCCACACCATCTGCAACGACAGCCGCTGGCCGCGATCGATCGCCGCGTATCAGCGCAACGCCGGGATCGACCGCGTCCGCTACCCGAAACTGGGCGGCTCCACGGCCGGCATCGGCCCGTGCGCCTTCTGGCCGACCGAGCGGACCGAGCCGCCCGTACGCATCGGCGCCAAGGGCCCGTCGAACGTCCTCATGGTGCAGAACGAACGGGACCCGGGAACACCGCTGGCCGGCGCCGAGAAGCTGCGCCAGGCCTTCGGCCACCGGGCCGTGATGGTGACGGCCGACCAGGGCGGCCACGGCGTCTACCCGACCGGCACCAACGGGTGCGCGAACGACGCGGTGACGACGTATCTGACCACCGGGAAGCGTCCGCCGAAGGACGTCGACTGCCCGGCGGAGCAACCGGCCACATAGCGCGACGACCGTCACCGAGATCGGAACCAACAACAGGCACGGGGAACGGGAGTACGGACATGCTCAAGGAATGGCGACGGGACCGGGCGGTGCGGCGGGTGAAGCCCGGCGACGGCCGGGACCTGGAGCGCTTCCGCTGGTGGCAGCGGCTCTCCCGAGCCCTGTTCCACCTCCACCTGACGGACGGCGACACCGGCCGACTGGTCCGCTACGCCGTGGATGCGGCACGGCCAGAACCAGAGCTCCGGCAACGTCAAGGCGCAGCTCTACCGCGACGGCACACAACTCGCCGTGTCCAAACTCCCCGCCGTCTTCCCCGTCCCCGGCGGCACCGTCGAGGTGGCGACGAGCGCCTTCGGCCTCAAGCGCTGCCACTACGTCACCGCCGAGGGCCATGAGCAGCAGCTCACGCCCGACCCGGCCTCCGCCGAGGGCCACCGCGCGAACCTCGACCGCAAGCATCCGACACTGAGCCGCGCGCTCGGTGTCCTCTCGACGGTGGCACTGGCCGCGGCCCTCGCTCTGCTCCTCTCCCAACTGGCCGAGAAGCTGACGCGTCCACCCGAAATCGCCCACCACATCGGAACGTTCACGTCGCCGGTGCACCTGTCGCCATGGATGAACATCGCGGCCGCCCTCGTCACGGCGACGGCAAGCACGGAACGGGCCCTGCGACTGCGCTACAGCCGCCTTCTGGACGGCGGGGTGGGCTGACGTCCCGGGGCCTGGCTTTCATCATTGGTGAACAGGAGCAGCACGGCGTGGGCGATCTCGTCCTCGGTGCCGAGCCGGTGCAGGACCGGGCCGGACGCTGCGCCCAGAGGTTGCCGTCGATGGTGCTGGGCGAGACGACGTTGACGCGGACCGGTGCGTGTTCGAGGGCCAGCCCTCGCCCGAGCCCCTCGATCGCCGCGTCGCACGCGGCGTAGGTGGGTGCGGGCGCCGGGGGCCGGGCCCCAGCGGCACCGGACATCAGAACCACGGATCCGTCCGCCGCCAGCTTGGGCGCGGCATGGCGCACGGCGTGGTACTGGCCCCAGAACTTGCCACGAGCGAGGAGCTGTCCGTGACGTCCACGGTCCGCCACGTCACCGCACGGCCCACTTGCTCCGCCGCGGCCGCCAGGCGCTCGGGAGTACGGCCTCCCAGGACGACGCGGGCGCCGGCGGCGGCCGCTTGATGCGCGACCCGCAGCCCGATGCCCGAGCCACCTCCGATCAGGGCGACCGTGCGCCCTTCGAGCCGCCCCTCGTGGTGGGCTTCACGCGTGTCCCCATTCCGCTCCTGTCGACCGCCCGTCCTCGAGGTCATCGACTTCGCGTACTACCTCTCACCACCAACCGATACGGCGCTTTCGCGTCGGCCGGTGGCGGCGCCGTGCCCTCGATGACGGCCACCAGCGTGCCCACCGCGGTGCGCGCGAGGGCCCCCTTGTCGGGGGCGATGGTGGTGAGTGTCGGTGAGCTGTACTCGCCTTCCTGGATGCCGTCGACACCAACGACAGCGATGTCCTCGGGCACTCGTACACCACGCTCGGCGAGTACGTGCATCGCACCGATGGCAAGGAGGTCGTTGTAGCAGAAGACGGCATCGGGCGGCTCGGGCAGGGCGAGGAGCTGCCGCATCGCCTGAGCACCGAACTTTCGGTGGAAGTGCGGGGTGGAGACGATGAGGTCCTCGTCGACGGGCAGGCCGGCCCGCTCCAACGCCTGGCGGTATCCCAAGGTGCGCAGTTGGGCGGTTTCGCCGGTGCTGTAGGGCTGGTCACCGATGGCCGCGATGCGTCGGCATCCTGTGGCGGCGAGGTGTGCGGTGGCTTCGCGCGCCGCCGTGATGTTGTCGATGGCCACGTGGTGAAAGCTGCCGTTGAAGATGTGCTCGCCGAGCAGGACGAGGGGGACCCGGTTGGAGCGGGTTTGCAGTTCGTCCTCGGAGATGGACAGTGGGCTGAGCAGCAGTCCGTCGAACATGGTGGCGCGCGACTCGCGGCCGAGCAGCGCACGTTCACGCTCGCCGTCCCCGTCGGTCTGGTCGAGCATCACCACATATCCGTGCGCGCGCGCCGCGGTGATGATCTCCCGGGCCAGTTCGGCGAAGTAGGGGACGTCCAGCTCCGGTACGACGAGGGCGAGCATGCCCGTGCGCCCGTGGCGCAGGTTGCGCGCGACGAGGTTGGGCCGGTAGTCCAGCTCCTCCAACGCCACTTCGACGCGGGTTCGCAGTTCGTCGGAGACGGGCACGGACGCGTTGACCACGTTCGACACCGTACGGATGGAAACTCCCGCGCGCCTGGCGACGTCGCGAAGGGTTGACCCGGCCATCCCACAGGCCCCTCTCTGTCGGTGTTCCGCCCACAGCACCCCTGCACCTGGCTGTTCTGCATGGCGGCAAGCCGAATGTTACCCAGGTATTGCATCGATGCAAAAGCTGCAGCATCATCTCTGCATCGTTGCAATCCGGGCTGTGCACACTGCAGTTCGCGCAGTGGTGACGTCTCGGCGCGGACTCTGAGTTCGCTGCCGGATGACTGTGCCGCCCCCTGTCCCGGTGACCGCTTTCCCTCGGAGGAGCCGCGCCCATGACCCGACCACCCGTTCCGCGCCGCCGTGTTCTGCGCGGCGCCTTGGGCGCCGGCGCCCTCGCCGCCGGCGTCGGTCCGCTCGCCGCCTGCGCGCCAGGGTCCGACCTGAGCAAGCCACGCGCGCTGAAGTCGGCGTCCACCGCCTCGGCCAAGGGTGAGATCACCATCTGGAGCCGCTCGGGAGATCTGTACAAGGTCTTCGACTCGGCCATCGACAAGTTCCGCTCGGCGTATCCGCGGGTGAAGGTGAACCATCAGGCCGTCGACATCGACGCCAAACTCGCCAACACCCTGATCAGCGGGGCGGATCTGCCGGACGGAAGCTTCTGGGACGATGCGAAGATCGGCAGTCAGGCTGAGCACCTCTACGATCTGACCGACCTGATCGAGCCGTACCGCAAGCAGACTTCGGCGTACAAGCTGTCGGTCAACACGGTGGGGGGCCGCATCTACGGCGTCCCCTGGGACCTCGACCCGGGACTGCTCTGGTACCGCGAGGATCTGCTGGAGGACGCGGGGGTCGACCCGGCGGGACTCTCGACGTACGACGATCTGCTGGACGCGGCACGGGCGTTGAAGGAGAAGAACCCGAAGGCGGGCCCGATCCACCTGGACAAGGATCCTTTCCTCGCCCAGTTGTGGCTGGAGATGCTCGCCAACCAGCAGGGCACGAGCCTCGCGGACGCCGAGGGCAAGGTACGTCTCGACTCCAAGGAGTACCGCTCCACCCTCGCCTGGATCCGCTCGGCGGTGCACGAGGGGCTGACGACACACACCGAGTACCTCAAGCAGGGCGACATCGCCGCTCTGGAGGACGGCCGACAGGCGCTGGTCCCCTGGGCGGTGTGGTGGTCGTTCGCTCCCCAGCAATTGCTGAAGAAGACCAAGGGCAGGTGGCGGGCCACCCAGCTGCCGGCCTGGACACCGGGCGGCGCGCGCAGCGGCGCGATGGGCGGCAGCAGTTTCATCATTCCGGCCAAGGCGAAGAACCCCGAACTCGCTTGGCTGCTCTATGAGTTCCTGTGCTTCAAAAAGCCCGGGTACACCGCGGTGTACGGGCCGGGCAGCGTGTACCCCGGCGGCCTCAACACCTCGGTGCCCAGCTATACACCGGCCCGCAGGGCCGACCGGCCGCTGTTCAAGCCGGTGGAGACGCTCGGCGGCCAGGACCTGTGGAAGGTCGCCGTGGATGCCGCCGCTTCCGTCCCGGCGGCCGCACCGATCCCGGCCTGGTGGAGCAAGTCGGTCGACTACCTCGGCAACAATCTCCAGCGACTGATGGAAGGGGACATGACGCCCGACGACGTCATCGACGACTCCACCCGCAAGATCCAGCGGAACCTGGTGGATCGCGCATGACCCAGGCGACCCTCACTCCTCCACGACGTGCGACACACGAAAAGCCCGCGCCGCCTCGTTCCCGCCGCCGGCTTTTCCTCACGCCGTATCTGTTCGTCGCCCCGTTCTACGTCGTGTTCGCAGCGTTCGGACTCTACCCACTCATTTTCGCACTGCAGTTGAGCTTCACCCATTGGAAGGGCACCGGCGCGGCACGCTTCATCGGCCTCGACAACTACACCTACCTGCTGACCAGTCCCGAATTCTGGTCGTCCCTGGGCAACAGCGCGATGATGTGGCTGCTGATCGTGCCCGTGCAGATCGTGGGTGGTCTCGCCGCTGCGGTGCTGCTCGCCAACGCCCGGCTGAGACTGCGGGGCATGTTCCGGGTCGCGTTCATCGCACCCTTCGTCACTCCGCTGGTGGCCATGGCCCAGGTGTGGATCGTGGTCTTCGACACCGACTACGGGCTCGTCAATCACCTCCTGCACCTGGTGGGTCTGCCGGAGGTCGCCTGGCTCACCTCGACCACCTGGGCCAAGCCCACGCTCGCGCTGCTCTTCCTGTGGAAGACCACCGGATTCGCCATCATCATCCTGCTCGCGGGCCTTCAGTCCGTCCCGCCCGACGTGTACGAGGCCGCGGCGCTCGACGGGGCCTCGCGTCGACGGCAGTTCTGGTCACTGACACTTCCGCTGGTCCGTCGCAGCATCGCCTTCCTCGTCGTCATCCAGACCCTCGCGGTGTTCCAGATGTTCGCGGAACCCTTCGTCGTCACCCAGGGCGGGCCGTACGGCTCGACCACCACCGGCGGCCTGTACCTGTACAACCACATCACGTCGTCCGACCTCGGGACCGGTGCGGCCAACTCGTTCCTGCTCGTCCTGCTGGTGTTCGCCCTGTCCCTGCTGTCCGTGCGCATGCTGCGCTCTCGAGACAAGTGACGCATATGAAGCACAAGAGTCTCTCCCAGCCCGGGCCCGGCCCGTTCCAGTACCTCGTCCTGGGCGCCCTGGCCGTGCTGTTCGTCTATCCCATCTGGTGGGCGGTCAGCTCCTCGCTGAAACCGCCGAACGAGATCGTCCGCGCCCCGCTGTCCTTCTCCCCCGGCTCCGCCACTCTCGACAACTACACGTCAATGCTCCACGACGTGCCGATCGGGACCGGGTTCCTCAACACCATGCTGGTTGTCGTGATCAAGGGAGCCCTCACCCTGGGCTTCTGCCCACTGGCCGGCTACGCCTTCGCCAAGTACCGCTTCCCGGGCCGCGATCTGCTCTTCGGCGTCCTCATGCTCACGCTGATGCTGCCGACCCTGGTACTGATCATTCCGCTGCTCCTGGAAATGAGTCAGCTGGGCTGGACCAACACCTACCAGGCGCTGATCCTGCCGGGCAGCATCGACGCCTTCGGCGTCTTCTGGATGAGGCAGACCATCGCCGCCGTCCCGGACGAACTCCTCGACGCGGGACGGGTGGACGGAGCGAGCGAGTTCGGGGTCTTCGCCCGCATCGTGGTGCCCGTCATCCGCCCGGGGCTCGCCGCACTCGGCGTACTCACCGCCATGAACATCTACAACGACTTCGTCTGGCCGGTCGTCGCCGTCAACGACGAGCGCCACCAGACCCTCCAGGTCGTCCTGTCCACCCTCGCCCAGAACGTCACCGGCAACCGCGTCGGCGCCGACTTCGGCACCGTGTGGGGTGAACTGCTGGCCGCGGGCAGCATCGCGATGCTGCCCGTGCTGCTGCTCTTCATCCTGCTGCAGCGGCACTTCATCAACGGGATCCTCGCGGGCAGCGTCAAGGGCTGACACCCCACCGTCGGCGGCAACGGCCGTCCGCCACCGGTTCCACCCTCCCATCAGCACTTCGGCTCACGATTTGGAGCACACCCACGCATGTCCCTTCCCCGCCCCGAATACCCGAACCCGCACTTCGACCGCTCGCACAACTGGCAGAGCCTGAACGGCGCGTGGGATTTCCGGGCCGATCCCGCCCAAGCACACACTGCCGCCGAGACCGCAGGCTACGACCAGCAGATCACGGTGCCGTTCGCCTGGGAGACCCCGGCCTCCGGCATCGCCGCGCACTGGCTGGAGACCGCCTGGTACCGCCGCACGTTCACCGTGCCGACGGCCTGGGACGGTCAGCGCCTGGCACTCCACTTCGGCGCGGTCCACCACGCGGCCACCGTATGGGTCGACGGCACCGAAGTGGTCCGCCACGAAGGCGGCTACACCCCGTTCAGTGCCGATGTGACCGACGCCCTCGACGGACGGGAGGAGCACCTGCTCGTCGTCCGTGTCCACGCACCCGCCGACAAGCTGGACATCGTCCACGGCAAGCAGCGCAGCATGCCCCGGGACGACTACGACGGCGTCTGCTTCACCCCGTCCTCCGGCATCTGGCAGAGCGTCTGGCTGGAGCCTCGCCCCGCCACCCACCTCACCGCGCTCCAGTTGCGCCCGAACCGGGACCTGACGGGCATCACGGTGGAAGCCTCCGTGCAGGGCCCGAACAGCGACGCCGCGGTGCTGCGCCTGCGGGTCCGCGGTGAGGACTCCGCCGCCACCGTGGGCACAGGGCCCGACGGCCGCGTCACTACAGAACTGCGGCTGCCCGACCCGCAGTTGTGGTCACCGGACAACCCCCACCTGTATTACGTCGACGCGGAGTTGACCGGCGCCCACGGCATCGATCGCGTCACCGCCTACACCGGACTGCGCTCGATCACCGTGGACGGCGAGACGCTCCACCTCAACGGACGCCGACTGTTCGTCCGCGGCGTTCTGGACCAGGGGTACTGGCCCGACACCGGGATCACCGCCCCCGACGACGCGGCCCTTCGCAAGGACCTGGAACTCGCGGCGGGGGCCGGGTACAACCTCGTGCGCAAGCATCTGAAGCTGGAGGATCCGCGCTTCGTGCACCACGCCGACACACTCGGCATGCTGCTGTGGGCCGAGCCCGCCTCTCCCGGACGATTCTCCGCACGGTCCACCGCCCGGTTCGTCGAACAGCTCGAGCCGATGGTGGCACGCGACGGCAACTCCCCCGCCATCATCATCTGGGGCCTGTACAACGAGGAGTGGGGCCTGGACTGGGACATCCCCGGCGACCCGGCGAAGCAGCGGGCGGCCATCGACGCCTACGACCGGCTCAAGGCGCTCGACCCGACCCGGCCGGCGGTCGAGAACTCCGGCTGGACGCACGTCAAAACCGACCTCCTGGACTGGCACTACTACGACGAGAGCGCCGCCTCGTGGGCCACCACGGTCGCTGAACTTCTCAGCGGGCGGCGCGACGACTTCCCCGTGAAGCTCGGCCCGGACTGGGTCGTCGACAAGCAGCTCGCGGTCCCCGGACAGCCGCTGCGCGGCCTGCCCAACCTCAACAGCGAATACGGTGGCGGCTTCACCGGCCTGGAGCGGGCCTGGCACCTGCGCTGGCAGACTCAGGAGCTGCGCCGCCACGACCGGCTCGCCGGGTACGTCTACACCGAGTTGTACGACATCGAGCACGAAAGCGCCGGGTTGCTCGACTTCCACCGCTCGGTCAAGGACCTCGCGGGCGTCACCCCGGCCGATGTGAACGCTGCCACTACGCTCGTTCTGGATGTCACGCCGATCGCCCCTGGACGCGATCTGCTCACCACCGCCCGCGAGTTCGCGGTGGGCCTACGGATCTCTCACCACGGCGACGATCCCGTCGAGGGCGCCGTGCACACCGTTTGGACGCCCGTGTACGCGGCCGCACCCGCCTCCCCCGGCATACCTGTGCCCGGCTGCCGCGCCGAGGCCAAGCCCTTCGTCCTCGGCGAGCCCGTCAACATCCCGGCGGTGCTGCCCGACGGCTGGACCAGCGGCCGACTGCACCTTGCCCTGGTGGACCAGGGCGCCGTCGTGGCCCGCACGGCACTCGACGTGGACACCCGGACCGCCCCGCAGCTCGGGGACGATCCCGTGGCCCGGCAGGGCGAGTGATCTCGGCAACCGTACGCCCGACTGTGCACCATTCGTCTTCCCCTTCACGAAGGAGTGGTTCCGTGCGCATGCCCACCCTGAGACACAAGGCACCGGTCTTACTCGGCGTCCTCACGCTGTTGGCCGCACTGATGTCCCTGTGGCCCGCGCCCGCCTTCGCGGCGCCGACCGGCCAGATCCTCGCCTCGCCCGACCTGTCCGCCCATCCTCAGGGCGACGACAGCTATCCCCGGGCCGTCCGCCTCGACCACGACGGTTCCGCGGGCCGGACGATGCTGTCCACTTTCGCCCGCCGCAACCAGGGCGGTCCCTCCTCACTTCCGATCCACCGCAGTACCGACGGAGGCCAGAGCTGGAGCACTTCCCCCCTCTCCACCATCACCTCGCACACGGCCGGCTGGGACTTGGAGGCCCCCGTGCTGTACGAGGTGCCCCGCAGCGCGAACGGCCTGAACGCCGGCGACCTGCTCGCCGCCGGAACCGCCTGGCGCGCCGGTGACTACACGTCGCAGAAGATCGAGGTCTTCAAGAGCACGGACCACGGACAGAGCTGGCAGTACCTGTCCAACTGCACGCAGAGCAGCGGAATGCCGAACACCATCGGCAGCGGCATCTGGGAGCCGTGGTTCCTGCTGGCTCCGAACAACACGCTCGCCTGCTTCATCTCCGACGAACGCCCGGCGAACACACCGACCAACAACCAGGTCATCGGCCACTACACCTCGACCGACGGCGGGCGCAGCTGGAGCGCGTCCCTGACGCAGGACGTGGCGTTCCCCTCCGACAACCTGGCCCGGCCCGGCATGTCGATCGTCGTCCCACTGCCGAACGGCACCTTCATGATGGCCTATGAGATGTGCCGGGATGCCACCGACGCCGACCACGCCTGCGCGGTGTACACGAAGACGAGTCCCGACGGCCTCAACTGGGGACCGGCCGACGATCCGGGCACTCTCGTGCAGACCAGTGACGGTCGCCAGCTCCTGCACACCCCGTACCTGGCCTGGCAATCGGGTGGCGGCCCCAATGGCACCCTGCTGCTCTCCGGCCAGCGCGTGGTGACCGGCCCCACCGGCAACAAGGACGTCATGGCGGAATCCGGCACGGTCCTGTTCGCCAACACCAGCCTCGGCAAGGGCGACTGGACCGAGATCGAAGCGCCCGTGGAGACCAACCCGACCGGCGGCTACAACACCGGCGAGCCGTCCTGCCCCGGCTACAGCTCCCCGATCGTCCCGCGCGCCGACGGCACCGGCTTCCTCTATCTGACCGCCACCTGGCTCAGCACCGGCAACCAGTGCCAGGTCCGCTTCAACACGGGACAGCTGGGTGGCCCCGTCGGCCAGGTCACCACACCCTGGGTGTCCGGCAAGTGCCTCGACGTGGACACCAACACCAACACCAACGGCAATGCCGCACAGCTGTGGGACTGCGGCATCGCGACGGGTCAACGCTGGTCGATCGCCCCGGGAGACACCGTGCGTGCGTTCGGCCGCTGCCTGGACATAGACGCCAACGGCACGGCCAACGGGACCAAGGTGCAGCTGTGGAACTGCAATGGTTCCGGTGGCCAGCGCTGGCAGCACCAGGCCGACGGATCCCTGCGCAACCCGCAGTCCGGCCGCTGCCTCGACATACCCGCGGGTGCCACGGCGAACGGCACCCGCCTGCAGATCTACGACTGCAACGGGCTCGATACCCAGAAGTGGAACCTTCCCTCCTGAGGAGGGCCCGGAGACCGGACGCAGGAGGCGCCGCTTCCTGCGTCCGGAATGTCGGTGGGACGAGGCCGATCGGTGCAGGGTCGAAGCGCCGACTCCGCACTATATTCGGCTTCGTCGGCGACAGGAGGCCGTCATCATGACCACCGACCTCGACCTGGAGATCCAGGCAGAGCCGGTCCCGCCCTACGAAGAGGACATCGCCCGGATTCGCGAAGGTCTGCTCCAACACCCGTCCATCGCCAAGGCATTGGGGAGTGCACGAGCCCGTCTGCTCTCACTCGTCCCCGAACCGGATCCCCGCAGGACCGAGAAACCGCTGCCGTCCGACCGGTTCACCGCACAGATCTACGACTACGACGCGGAACGTGTCCTCGCTGTCACAGGAGACCTGCGAGCAGCAGACCCTGACCTCCCCGGCGAACTGAGCATCACCGCCTACGCCGCGCAGCCTCACCCCACCACCGACGAGTTCGCGGAGGCCGTGGCCGTCGTTCGTGAGGACGCCCAGCTGGGCGATCAGATCCGCTCCGGCCTCGTCACTCCGTTCCGCCCGATGCCACCCCTCGTGGCGCATGAAGATCTGGACGGGCGGACCAGGCGCACATTGGGGGTGGGGTTGCTCCGTACCCATGAGGAGCATGTGCAGGTGGTCGCGGTACTGATGTCCGAGCGGCGCGTCCTGCACGATCTCACCCAGCGGCTGCCCCATGGGGCGGCCCGTTGTGAGCCCACGGCGCCCGACGACCGATGTGCGGCCACGGGCAGCGTCGGACAGGTCAACTTGACCGTCTCCCAAGGCGGGCAGACGCTGTGGCAGCTCCAGGTGGTCAGGCCCGCGGCGTCCTCGGGCACCAACGGTTCCGGGGTGGAACTGCGGCATGTGCGCTACCGGGGCCGGACGGTGCTGTACCGGGCCCATGTCCCGATCCTCAATGTCGAGTACACCCCGGGCACCGCGGCGGGCTGCGGTCCGACCTACCGGGACTGGCAGAACTCGGAAGCATGCTTCCAAGCGAACGGTCAGAACGTCGCACCGGGTTTCCGACTGTGCCCCAGCCCCGCGCGCACGATCCTCGACACCGGCTCGGACTCAGGGAACTTCCGTGGCGTGGCGATCTACCTGCTCGGCCAGGAGGTGGTCCTGGTCAGTGAGTTGATGGCGGGCTGGTACCGGTACGTCAGCCAGTGGCGGCTGCACGCCAACGGCACCATCCGTCCCCGGTTCGGCTTTGCCGGGGTGAACAACCCGTGCACCTGCCGGGAACACCGCCACCATGTGTACTGGCGCTTCGACTTCGACGTGGGAGGAGCCGCACCGAACACAGTGGAGGAGTTCAACGATCCTCCGTTGAACCCCGGAGGGAACAATTGGCACACCAAGATCTGGGAGATCCGCCGTCCCCGCGATCCGGCACGCCATCGTCGCTGGCGCGTGCGCAACACCGCCGGCGGCCAGGCCTACCACTTGACGCCTGGTGCCACCGACGGCACCCAGGACGCGTTCGGCGTCGGTGACCTCTGGGCACTGCGCTACCGGGCGAGCGAACTCGACGACGGCCAGCACTTCACCACCGACCCGCAGTTGTCCCGGGCTCGTCTCGACACTCTGCGTACACCGGCCGAGTCCCTGCTCAATACGGATGTCGTGCTCTGGTACGCAGCTCATTTCACGCACGACGCAGCCCACTCGCACGGTCACATCCTGGGCCCCGACCTGACGCCCGAGAACTGGTGACGTCTTCCCTCTTCCGTCTCCCTGTAGGCACTCGCGGTCACCCCGCACCGCTGAGGTTGAACTCCGTGATGTGGCGCGGTTGTTCGGGCGGTTCTGGTGGTAGCGACTCGACCAATCCACAGGTCTGCCAATCCACTAGTCCGCGATTGGCCTTGGTGGGCCTCCTCCGCCGTCCCCTACCGTCCGGGCATGCGAATCCACATCGTCGACGCGTTCACCGACCGCCCCTTCGCCGGGAACCCGGCCGGAGTGTGCCTGCTGCCCGCCGGGGCGGTGTGGCCGGCGGACACCTGGATGCAGCAGGTCGCAGCCGAGGTGAACCACGCGGAGACGGCGTTCGCGCTGCCCACCCCCGACGACGCCGGGTCCGACTGGGCGATCCGCTGGTTCACCCCGCGTGTCGAGGCCCGGCTGTGCGGTCACGCCACCCTGGCCACGGCCCATGTGCTGCGCACCGAGCGGGCGATCCGCGGCACCGTGCGGTTCCGCAGCCGCTGGCACGGTGTGCTCGTCACACGGTCAGCCGACGCGGAGGGCGGGGGCGGTATCACCCTGGACTTCCCGGCGGCGCCGGCGATCTGCACGCCTGAACGTCCCACCACCGGCACCGTGCACGTCCCACCTCAAGCGCGGCACCCGCGCCAATGCGGTCGCCCCCGGGCTGGGCCCGCGTTGACTTCCCGCTGGTCACCGGGCCATACTCCCCCTCATGTCACGCAGCCCCGTCACCTCCGAGCGAGCCACCATTGAGTTGGCTCTCATCGGCGTGACCGGGCTCAGCGTCGCCGACATCCACTGTTGCTGACGCTTGCCCGAGAGCACGCGAACGCACCGGCCGAGTTCCGCGATCCAGCGGCCCCGGCCCGTACCGAACTGCCGTGCCCGGGCGCATTTTCGTCCGCAGGCGCGGCAGCATCCTTTTTTCCGGCCGGTTCCCGTACTCCGTGACCGCCCCGTGTGATCGCTCATGTCGCCGCCTGCGCAGTTCCCGTTCCAGGCAGCACTCCGAGAGGTCTCCTTCCGATGCGTCAACCCTCCGTCATATCGCGCCGACTGACAGCGGCACTGGCCGTGTCCGCCCTCGCCGTCGGCGCCGCCGCCTGCGGACCCGAGGACGGCAAGGGCGGCGCCTCCGGAGCGGCGGGCGCGCCCAAGAAGGGCGGCACGCTCTCCGTCCTCAACAGCGAACCGCAGTCGGACTTCGACCCCGCCCGGCTCTACACGTCCGGCGGCGGCAACGTCCCCTCCCTCGTCTTCCGTACGCTCACCACCCGCAACCGGGAGGACGGCGCGGCCGGCGCGAAGGTGGTGCCCGATCTGGCCACCGACCTGGGAAGACCCAGCAAGAACGCCACCGTGTGGACGTACACGCTCAAGGACGGCCTCACGTACGAGGACGGGGAGAAGATCACGAGCGCCGACATCAAGTACGGCATCGAGCGCTCGTTCGCGGCCGAGCTGTCCGGCGGCGCCCCGTACCTGCGGGACTGGCTGATCGGCGGCGCCGACTACCAGGGCCCGTACAAGGACAAGAAGGGCCTCGACTCGATCGAGACGCCCGACGCGAAGACCATCGTCTTCCACCTGAACAAGCCGGAGGGCGAGTTCCCCTACCTGGCGACGCAGACCCAGACGACCCCGGTACCCAAGGCCAAGGACACGGGCACCAAGTACGAGGAGCACCCCGTCTCCTCGGGCCCGTACAAGGTCGTCAGGAACGAGAGCGACGGCCAGCGGCTCGTCCTGGCGCGCAACCCGCACTGGTCTGCCGCCACCGACAAGGAGCGCAAGGCCTACCCCGACAGGATCGACGTCCGCTCCGGGCTCGACTCCGCCGTCATCAACCAGCGGCTCTCCGCCTCACGCGGTGCCGACGCCGCCGCCGTCACCACCGACACCAACCTCGGCCCGGCCGAACTCGCCAAGGTCGCCGGGGACAAGGACCTCGCCGCCCGCGTCGGCACCGGCCACTTCGGCTACACCAACTACATCGCCTTCAACCCGAAGGTGAAGCCGTTCGACGACCCGAGGGTGCGCAAGGCGATCTCCTACGCCGTCGACCGCTCCGCCGTCGTCAACGCGGCCGGCGGCTCTTCCCTCGCCGAGCCCGCCACCACTTTCCTGCCCGACCAGAAGTCCTTCGGGTATACGCCCTACGACCACTTCCCGGCGGGCAGGTCCGGCAACGCGGCGAAGGCGAAGAAGCTGCTCAAGGAGGCCGGTTACGCCAAGGGTCTGACCGTCACCCTCGCGCACTCCAACGCGAAGGACTTCGCCACCAGCCCGGAGATCGCCACCGCGCTCCAGGAGGCGCTGAAGAAGGCGGGCATCACCGTCAAGCTCCAGGGCCTGGAGGACAACGACTACAACGACACGATCCACGACGTGAAGAGCGAGCCCGGCTTCTTCCTCTCCGGTTGGGGAGCCGACTGGCCCTCCGGCGGCCCGTTCTTCGCGCCGATCTTCGACGGGCGCCAGATCGTCAAGGACGGCTACAACTTCAACACCGGCCAGCTGAACGACTCCTCGGTCAACAAGGAGATCGACGGCATCAACAAGCTGACCGACCTGAAGGCCGCGGCGAAGCGCTGGGGCGCGCTCGACAAGAAGGTCGGCGAGCAGGCCCTGACCGTGCCGCTGTTCCACCCGGTCTACAAGCGGCTCGTCGGCGGTGCGGTCAAGAACGTCGTCATCAGCGACTGGACGGGCGTCCTCGACATCTCGCAGGTCGCGGTCAAGTAGCCATGGCCGAAGCACTCCTCACCGAGGCGGCCAAGGACGCGGGGGCGGCCGGCGCGGCCGCCCCTGCCTCCGGGGGCCGACCCTTCTGGCGCCGGTTGCGCGCCCGCCGCTCGGCCCTCGTCGCCGCCGCCCTCGTCGCACTCCTGATCCTGGTCGCGCTCGCCGCACCGCTGCTCACCGCCCTCGAAGGGCAGAACCCCACCACCTACCACCCCGGCCTCGTCGACTCCGCCACCGGCGGGGTGCCGATCGGCTCCCTCGGCGGGATGAGCGCCGACCACTGGCTCGGCGTGGAACCCCTCACCGGTCGCGACCTGTTCGCCCGCGTCGTGTACGGGGCCCGGGTCTCGCTCGGTGTCGCGCTCGCCGCGACGCTGGTCCAGGTCGTGCTCGGGGTCGGCATCGGCCTCGCCGCCGGGCTCGGAAACCGGTACGTCGACCAGGTGCTCAGCCGGGTCACCGACGTCATGGTGGCGCTGCCCATCATGGTGATCGCGCTCGGTGCGCTCGCCGTCGTCCCCGCCGGGTTCCCGCGACCGGTCCTGATCGCCGTCGTCATCGGCCTGGTCGGCTGGGCCGGCACGTCGAAGATCGTGCGGGCCCAGACACTCGCCCTGAAGTCCCTCGACCACGTCGCCGCCGCGCGGCTCAGCGGCTGGAGCCCCTGGCAGGTCGCCCGGCGCGAACTGCTGCCCGGCCTCGCCGCGCCCGTCATCACCTACGCCGTCCTGCTCTTCCCGGCGAACATCGTCGTCGAGGCCGCCCTGTCGTTCCTCGGCGTCGGCATCAAGCCGCCCACTCCGTCGTGGGGCCAGATGCTGACCGACGCAGACACCTGGTACCAGGCCGCCCCCACCTATCTGTTGATCCCCGCCGTGCTGCTCTTCGGCACCGTGCTGGCCCTGACCGTCCTCGGCGAGGGCGTCCGCGTCGCACTCGACCCGCGCGCCGAGTCCCGGCTGCGGGTCGGCACCGGCCGCAAGGCCGAGACCGGCGCACGGGCCGGTACCGGTAACAAGGAGGAGACCGAGGCATGAGAGGTTTCCTGATCCGCCGCGCCGCAGGAGCGCTCTTCGTCCTGTTCGCGCTCAGCGTCGTCGTCTACACGGCCTTCTACGTCGCTCCCGGCGACGTCGCGCAGATCGCCTGCGGCCCGCGCTGCTCACCCGCGCAGGTCGCCCAGGTCAGCGCGCAACTCCACCTGGGCGACCCGCTGTACGTGCAGTACGCGCACTTCGTCGAGGCGCTCTTCGCCGGCCGTGACTACTCCACCGGCACCGGCGTCCTGCACTGCCCCGCGCCCTGCCTCGGACTCTCGTACCAGAGCGATCAGCAGGTCACCGCGCTGATCCTGACGAAGCTCCCGGCCACCGCCTCGCTCGTCGCCGGCGCCTTCGTGCTGTGGATGCTGCTCGGCGTCGGCACCGGACTGCTGTCGGTGTGGCGGCGTGGCCGGCCGACCGAGCGGATCCTCACCTGGATCACCCTCGCGGGACTCGCCACGCCGGTCTTCGTGATCGGGCTGCTGCTCATCATCATCCTGGTCACGGCGCTTCAGATCCTGCCGTTCCCGGACTACGTGCCGCTCACCGACGACCCCGAACAGTGGGCCTGGAACCTGCTGCTGCCGTGGATCTCGCTGGCCCTCGTCTCCGCGGCCCCGTACGCGCGGATGACGCGCTCGGCGATGCTGGAGACCCTCGCCGAGGACCACGTGCGCACCTTCCGCGCGTACGGGGTCGGCGAGCGCACCCTGGTCGGGCGGCACGCCCTGCGCGGCGCCCTCGCTCCCGTGATCGCGCTCGGCGCGCTGGACATCGGCTCGATGTTCGGCGGGGCCGTGCTGACCGAGTCGCTCTTCGGGATCCCGGGGGTGTGCCGCGAACTCGTCGCGGCCGTCAAGAACGTGGACCTTCCGGTCGTCGTCGGCCTTGTGCTCGTCACCGGGTTCTTCGTCGTCCTCGCCAATGCCGTCGCGGACGTCCTCCAGGCGATGGCCGACCGACGGGTGGTGCTCGCATGAGTCTGGTCGAAGTCACCGATCTCTCCCTCTCCTTCGGCCCCGTGCGGGCGGTGGACCGGCTGTCGTTCTCGCTGGAGCCCGGCCGCGCCCTCGGCGTCGTCGGCGAGTCCGGATCCGGCAAGAGCGCCACGGCCCAGGCACTGCTCGGCCTCCACCGGGGAACCGGTGCCGAGGTCACCGGATCGATCAACGTCGCGGGCGTGGACGTGCAGGCCGCCGACGACCGGGAGCTGCGGGCCCTGCGGGGCGCGAAGGCCGCGATGGTCTTCCAGGACCCGCTGTCCTCGCTCGACCCGTACTACGCGATCGGCGACCAGATCGCCCAGGTGTACCGGGTGCACCACCGCGTCTCCCGGCGGGCGGCCAGGGCCCGCGCCGTCGAGGTCCTCGACCGGGTCCGGATCCCCGACGCGGCCCGGCGCTCCCGCGCGCGGCCGCACGAGTTCTCCGGCGGCATGCGGCAGCGGGCGCTGATCGCGATGGCGCTGGCCTGCGAGCCGCAGCTGCTCATCGCCGACGAGCCGACCACCGCCCTGGACGTCACGGTGCAGGCCCAGATCCTGGACCTGCTCCACCAGTTGCGCCGCGAGACGGGGATGGGCCTGCTGCTGGTCACCCACGACGTGGGCGTCGCGGCCGAGTCCGTCGACGATGTGCTGGTCATGCGGTCGGGGCGGGCCGTCGAACGGGGGCCGGTCTGCGAGGTGCTGGGCGCTCCCCGGGAGCCGTACACCCGCGCCCTGTTGGCGGCGGTGCCCCGCATCCCGGACACGGGCGGCGCGCCGGCCGGAGAGGCTCCGCGGGAGGCCGAGGTGCCCGACGCCGGTGAGCCGCTCGTCGAGGCTGTCGACGTACGGCAGGTGTTCGGCAGGGGCGGCCGCACCGTAGCGGCCGTAGACGGTGTCTCACTCACGGTCCGGCGGGGCGAGACACTCGGCATCGTCGGCGAGAGCGGAAGTGGCAAGACCACCCTCGGCCGCATGCTCGTCGGCCTCCTCGCCCCCACCTCAGGCACCCTCACCCGCCACGCCCGTGTGCAGATGGTGTTCCAGGACCCCGTCTCCTCGCTCAACCCGCGCCGCTCGATCGGGGAGGCCGTCGCCGATCCGCTCCGGGCCTCGGGCCGGCGCGACGAGGCGAGGATCCGGGAGCGGGTCGGGGAGCTGCTGCGCCGGGTGGGCCTCGACCCCGGGCAGTACGGGCGCTATCCGCACGAGTTCAGCGGCGGCCAGCGCCAGCGCGTCGGCATCGCGCGGGCGCTGGCCGCCGAGCCGGAACTCCTCGTGTGCGACGAGGCCGTCTCCGCACTCGACGTCACGACGCAGGCCCAAGTCACCTCGCTGCTGGCCGAGTTGCAGAAGGAGCTCGGCCTCGCCCTGGTCTTCATCGCCCACGACCTCGCGGTCGTCCGCCAGGTCAGCGACCGGGTCGCCGTCATGCGCCAGGGCCGCATCGTCGAGGAGGGCTCGGTGGACCAGGTGTACGCCGCGCCCCGCGACGCCTACACCAAGGAGCTGCTGGCCGCCGTGCCCACCCTCGACCCCGACCTGGCCGCGGCGCGCCGCACCGGGCGCGCCAAGCTGCGGTCAGGGCTTGGTGGTGGCGACCTGGTCGGCGTGCGCTGACGGCTCGGGGGTGGCCGAGACGGCCCCTCGAGGCTTTCGACCACGCCGGGGAGCAGTACGACGGCCTCCGTGCTGCTCCACTCGCTGGATCGCTACCGCCATTTCCGCTGACCCCGGGCGCCGGACCGGTGCTCCTCCCCCGGACCTCGAGCCGGGGCGTCTCCCCCTGTACGGACCTGACCGGGGCACCCCGGCTTCACGCACGATTTCAGCCACCGTCGGGCGCCGCCCCACGGCTCCCCCGGGGCACCCGTGATCCCCTGGCCCGGCTCGTCGGCACGGTTTGACTTCAAGCGCTTGAAGTGTCGCAGGCTGGAGTCATGACAGCGACGGACCAGGTGGCCGACGGCTCCCAGTTGACGATTCAGCAAGTGTCGAGGCTGAGCGGACTCTCGGAGCCCACTCTGCGCTATTACGAGAAGATCGGCCTGATCGATGCCGTGGACCGGGACGAGAGCAGTGGGCACCGGCGCTACGGGTCCGCCGTTGTGGAGACGATCGAGGCACTGGCCTGCCTGCGCTCGACCGGCATGAGCGTGCGTGACATGCGCACCTACCTTCTTCACCTCGACAGCCGGGACGCTCCCCGGCTGCGCGAGCTCTTCCGGGTCAACGCCGAGCGCGTCACCCAGGAGATCGATCGCATGCGCGTCCGGCAGCAGTATCTGGACCTCAAAGCCGATCTGTGGGACGCACGGGACCGCGGCGACACCGCTGCCGAAGACCGAGCCATCACTGCCCTTACGGCGATCACCGCCGACCTCACCGGCGCAGCCACCCCTTGAACCCGCAGGAGATGAACATGGACAACAGCCTCGTCCTCGTCACGGGCGGCAGCGGCCATCTCGGCTCGCACATGGTCACCAGCCTGCTCGCGCGGGGACATCAGGTGCGCACGACCGTCCGCTCACCGGACCGGGCTGCCGATGTCCGCGCGATGGTGCCGCAAAACACCGCCGACCGGCTGGAAGTGGTGACTGCGGACCTGTCCGCGGACGCGGGCTGGCCCGACGCCGTTGCGGGCTGCACGCACATCGTGCACGTCGCCTCTCCGTTCCCGGCCACGCAACCGGACGACCCCGATGAACTGATCGCCCCAGCGCGTGACGGTGCGCTCCGCGTCCTGCGCGCGGCCTGCGGCGCCGGCGTCAAGCGCACCGTGCTGACCTCGTCGTTCGCCGCGATCGGCTACAGCCCCAAACCGGATGCCGCTCCCTACGACGAAAGCGACTGGACCGACCCAGAGGCCCCCAACACCCCCTACGTCCGCTCCAAGACCATCGCCGAGAGTGCCGCCTGGGAATTCGTCGCCCGTGCGGGCAACGGGATGGAGCTGTCGGTCATCAACCCCACCGGCATCTTCGGTCCCCTCCTCGGACCACATCTGTCCGCCTCCACCGGCCTGGTAAAGGCGATGCTGGACGGCACGATGCCGGCGGTTCCCGAGCAGTACTTCGCCGTGGTCGATGTGCGGGACCTCGCCGACCTCCACGTGCGGGCCATGACGCATCCCGCCGCCGCGGGCGAGCGGTTCCTCGCCGCCGGAGGCGAGGCCATCAGCCTCCTTCGGATGGCCAGAATCCTCGCTGCGAACATGGGCGAAGCCGCGGCGAAGGTCCCGGCCCGCGAGCTCCCGAGCGGCCAAAAGGCCTCCGTCCCGGTGCTGAACACCGGCAAGGCCCGCTCCGTCTTCGGCTGGATGCCTCGCGACACATCAACCACGATCGTCGACACCGCGACCAGCCTCATCCGCCTGAACCTGGTGGAGAACTGAGCCGAGGAGGGCGAGATACGTGTTTCGCTCTGTGTTGTGTTCTTGACCCCGGGTCAGGTTCCGCCCCAGTTGGGGGTGGCTTCGTGAACCCCTGGGTGCCGGGCGGGCGTTGGGCGGGGTGGACGCCGATGCCCAGACTGGCGCCGTGTTCGTTCAGCTGTGCCGCGCGGGACGAGGTTCCGCTTCGGCACCGCCGTTCCCTGCCGCCTGCGCCTTCTCCACCTTCTCCGCCTTCTCCGCCTCCTCCGCCGCCTCCGCCTCCTCCGCCTTGACCAGGATCGCGCTCGCGACCACGTCGAAGAGGTGGTCGGCGCGGGGCGCGAGCGAGGGCTGGTCGCCGAGCCATGCGAGCGCCGCCACCAGCGCGAACAGATCGGTGCCGTCGATGTCGGCGCGGGCCGCGCCCGCGGCCTGGGCGCGCGTGAGGAGTCGCGCGCCGGCCGCGCGCAGGGTGACACACGAGGCGTGGAGCGCGGATTCGGTGTCCTCGATGGCCGCGGCCATCAGCACGGTCACACCCCGGTACTCGGTCGTCCACGCGACACAGTCGCGCAGCCACGAGACGAGAGCCTCCCGGGGGTCGCTCACCCTCTCCAGCTCGTCCGCCTTGGCCGTCAACTCGTCGAAGCTCGTGCGGAGAAGGGCATCGAGCAGCGCCTCGCGGGTCGGGAAGTGCCGCAGCAGCGTGGCGAGCCCGACGTCCGCCCTGCGGGCGATGTCGCGCAGCGACACGTCGACACCCTGCTCGGTGATGGCGGCGCCCGCTACGGCGAGCAGGTGGTCGCGGTTCTTTCTGGCGTCGGCCCGCATGTGTCCCTCTTGACTATCCGGATCAGTGGTCCATATATTCGGATCAGTGGTCCAGTTATGTGGATCGCCGATCCGAATCAGCGTATCCCGCGGTCCAGGCAGGGGAAGAAGATGTCGACACACACGATGCGGGCGGTCCGGCTCCACGAGCACGGCGGCCCCGAAGTTCTGCGCTACGACGAGGTACCCGTTCCCGAGCCGGGCCCTGGCGAGGTGCTCGTCCGCGTGCACGCCATCGGTGTCAATCCTCCTGACTGGTACCTGCGCGGCGGGCTGACCACGATGCCCGGCGAGCCGGACTCGACGGTCACCCTGCCGGTGATTCCGGGAACGGACGTGTCGGGCGTGGTCGAGGCCGTCGCCCCGGACGTGGACAACCTCTCCGTGGGCGACGAGGCCTTCGGCCTCCTGCGCTTTCCCAGCTTCAACGGCAGCGCCTACGCCGAATACGTCGCCGCCCCCGCCTCCGACCTCGCCGTCAAACCGGCCGGCATCGACCACGTGCACGCCGCCGGGGCACCCATGGCCGGCCTCACCGCGTGGCAGTTCCTGATCGAACTCGGCCACGATCACCCTTCACCCTTCCAGGAGGCACGGCATCGTCCCAGGGCACTCGACGCCGACACCACGGCCCTCATCAACGGCGCCGCGGGCGGCGTGGGGCACTTCGCCGTGCAGCTCGCCAAGTGGAAGGGCGCGCAGGTCATCGCGGTGGCATCCGGCGCGCACGAACCGTTCCTGAAGGATCTCGGCGCCGACCGGTTCATCGACTACACCAAGAACCGGCCCGAGGAACTCACACACGACCTCGACCTCGTCCTGGACACCGTCGGCGGACCCCACAGCAGCCGCTTCCTGCGCACGCTCAAGCGCGGCGGCGCCCAATTCCAGGTATTTCCCGGGGACTTCGACGCAGAAGAAACCGCGAACCTGGACGTCACGGTCTCCACCGCCCAGGTCCGGTCGAGCGGCGTGCAGCTCGCCCAGCTGGGGCACCTGCTCGACACCGGCGTCGTCCGCGTCGCGATCGACAGCACCTTCCCGCTGGCGGACGCACGAGCCGCACACGAGCGCGCCGCACGGGGCCACATCCGCGGCAAGATCGTGCTCACGGTCGACCAGGAAAACGCCCCCTCTCCCACTTCTGCCAGATGACGGGCGCGACACACGGTGTGCCGCTCCATCTCCCGCTTCTGCCAGATGACGGGCGCGACACACGGCGTGCCGCTCCCTCTCCCGCTTCTGCCAGGTGACGGGCGCGGCACACGATGTGGGCAGGGGCCCTACAGCAAGGCGCCGCCCGATACTTCGAGGCGCTGAGCGGTGACCCACCGCAGGTCCTCGGAGGCGAGCGCGGCGATGGCGTCGCCGATCTCCTGCGGTTCGCCGACGCGGCCGAGCGCGGTCTGCGCGCTCAGACTCTCGCGCATCTGCGCGTCGTCGCGCATGGCACCGCCGTTGAAGTCGGTGGCGGTCGGCCCCGGCGCGATGGCGTTGACGCGGATCTTGCGCGCCCCCAGCTCCACGGCCAAGGTCCGGCTGAGGGCCTCGACCGCCGCCTTGGAGGCCGAGTAGACCGAGGTGCCTGCACTGGTGTGGCGGCTGAGGGATGAGGAGACGTTGATGATCCGGCCCCCGTCGGCCAGTACGGGCGCGAGCGCCTGGACGAGGAAGAACGTGCCGCGCACGTTGGTGTCCATGATCGCGTCGTAGTCGTCGACCGTGACCGCTTCCAGCGGTCCGAACAGCCCGATCCCGGCGTTGTTGACCAGGACGTCCAGCCGGGTCGCCTCCCAGCGCTCCAGTTGCGCGGCCAAGCGGGAGACGAAGGCGGGGAACGACGCGACGTCGCTGATGTCCAGCCGCAGCGCGGCGGCCGTGGCGCCGGCTTCCTGAACGTTCTTGACCGTCTCCTCGGCCTCCTGCGCGTCGCCGCGGTAGGTGACGATGACGCGCAGCCCGTGCCGGGCCAGCGCCTGGGCCGTGGCCCGGCCGAGGCCGCGATTGCCGCCGGTCACCAATGCGACCTTGCCTGACTCCATGAGTGCTTCTCCTTGGGGAACGGGACGACGCCGGGCGGGAGCGCTTCCGCCGACCAGAGGCGAGTCACACGACTCGCCTCCCTTTCGAGGTAACCACCCACCCAGTGGCGAGTCAAGTGACTCGCCTCACCATGGGGCATACTGGGCCGATGACCGCAGGACTCTCCGCGCACCATCAACGACTCGCTCAGCGCAAGCGCGAGGCGATCACCGCAGCGGCCACGAAGCTGTTCCTGGAGCGGGGCTACGACGGGACCTCGCTGGCGAAGATCGCGCAGGAAGCCGTCGTCTCGAAGTCCACGCTGTTCAAGCAGTTCCCCACCAAGGCGGCGCTCTTCGAGGCCATCGTCACCGAGTACTGGAAGGGCGGTCCCGACCCGACGGCGCCCGCGACGCAGCCCGGTGACCTGCGCGCCGGCCTGAGCGCGATCGGCCGCCAGTACGCCGATCTGATCGGCCGGCCCGCGATGGCGGCCCTCTTCCGCATCGTCATCGCCGAACTGCCGCGCTTCCCGGAACTGGGACGGGCTCAGTTCGAGCTGGGCAAGCTGCCCTACTTCGTCTCCGTCCAGCACTACCTGGAGGCCCAGCACGCCGCCGGCACCGCGGTGGTACCCGACGCGGAGAGCGCCACCAACCAGTTTCTCGGCATGATCGCCAACTACGTCCTGTGGCCGCGGATGCTGCTCGCCGACTGGAGCCCCGCGCCTGCCGACGTCGACCAGGCTGTCGACGAAGCGGTCACGACGATGCTCGCCCGTTACGGCCATGGCGCCGACGACCGGCAGCGCTCCTGACGACCGGCAGCGCTCCCGAGGGCTCCGGCACCGCCGCAAGTGCGCCGCCGCCACCGCATCAGCCGTGGCTGATGACAACCTTGCCGAACCGCCCCCGCTCCGCATCGTGGGCGAACGCCTCCGGCGCCTCGTCGAACGCGAAGACGCGATCGATGACCGGGGTCAGGCGGTGGCGGGAGATGTCCCTGTTCATCTGCTCGAACTCGCTTCGGCTGCCGACGCTGACGGACCTCAGAGTCGCCGCGCGCCGAAAGAAGCGTGTCAGTTCCATGCCGCCGCCCGACGCGAGGTTGCCGACCAGGGCGATCTGCCCTCCGTGGGCGATGGCCTCGACGGACTGCGCCACGGTTTCGGCGCCGCCGCCGATTTCGACGATGCGGTCGACGCCGCCGTCCGTCAGCGTGTGCACCCGCGCGCCCCACTCCCGGGTGCTTGTGTAGTCGACGACATCGGACGCGCCGAGGGCGCTGAGGCGGCGGGCCTTCTCGGTGCTGGACGTCGTGGCCAGCACACGTGCGCCCTGCGAGCGGCCGAATTGCAGCGCGAAGAGCGACACGTTCCCCGAACCCTGGACCAGCAATGTGTCCTCCGGACCCACACCGCGCACGGCCGACCACGCCGTGAGGGCGGCGCAGGGCAGCGTGGCCGCCTCCTCGAAGGACAGCAGGTCCGGCACCGCCACGAGACTCTGCTCGTCAACCGCGAGGTACTGAGCCAGCCATCCGTCACGTTGCGTGCCACGCAGCTCGCCCCACCCCGGGAACCGGCCCTGCACCCAGTCCGGATGGAAGGTACCCATGACACGGTCCCCGACCCGGAACCGCGTGGCCCCCTCGCCCACGGCCTCCACGACGCCCGCGCCGTCGGAGAGCGGGATGCGTCCTGTCGGCACGGGGACGGAGTATGTGCCCGCGACGATGAGGCGATCGCGTGCGTTCACGGAAGTGGCCATCACGCGTACGAGCACCTGGCCCGTCGACGGACGCGGTGTCGGGCGCTCGGCCGAGGCCATCAGCCCTCCGCCCGCTTTTATGTGAAAGGAGCGCATATCTTCCTTCTCCACCCTTTCGTTCGGTGATGATCACCAGGCTAGAAGGGCGTTGCTGGACGCGTTGTATCTTGAGATCCGCCATTTAGTGCAGATCGTCCAGGAGGGCGGCCGGATGGACCCGATCGACGATCTCCTCGCCACGATGAAGGTCGAGGACGCCCGCTACGTGTGCGTGGACGCCCACGCCCCGTGGGGCATCTCGTTTCCCCCGCGACACCTCGCACGGTTGGTGCTGGTCGCCGACGGCTCGTGCCTGTTGGAAGCGGACTCACTGGATCAACCTCAGTGGCTGGAGAAGAACGACTGCATTCTGGTTCGCGCCGGTGTGGGGTTCACACTCCAGGACGCTCCGGGCCGCGAGGTCGTCGACTGCGACGGTCTCACCTTCCAGGAGTCGGGCCACTCGGCGAGAGCCGGCGGCGAGGGCGAGCCGACCCGCGTCGTGTCCACGCGGTTCGCCTTCGACGCGGTGGCGGCCGAGCCCCTCTTCGCGCTCCTGCCACCACTGTTCAGGCTGAACCTGGACGACGCCGCGAGCCGGCTCCTGCACACGACCTTCGACCTGATCGCCCGAGAGAACGCGGCGGACGGCCTCGGCAGTGGCTTCATCATGAGTCGCCTGTCCGACGTGCTCTTCGTCCAGGCACTGCGCACCTGTTGCGCGGATGTCAGGAGCGGCACCGTCGGCTGGATCGCCGCGCTGCGCGATCCCCGCCTGGCGTCCGCCGTACGGCAGTTGCACGCGGACCTGTCCCACCCCTGGACGGTCGAGGAACTCGCCCACGCGGCAGGAATGTCGCGTTCGGCGTTCGCCGCCCTGTTCAAGGAGAAGACGGGGGACACTCCGCTGGGCCACCTCACCGCATGGCGCATGTACCGGGTGAAGGTCCTGCTCCGCGACACGGACCTGAGCATCCAGGAGATCGCCGTCCGGGTCGGCTACGACACCGGAACCTCGCTGAGCCGCGCCTTCGCCAAACGCGAAGGCGTCTCCCCCGGGGCCTGGCGGGCACAGACGGAACCGAAGGCTCTGCCCCGGACATAGCGCGAACGCCGCTGTGCCGTCGCCATCTCCGCTTGCCTACGCCTCAGTTGACGCCCATCGCCCGAAGAGAGCCATGGGTCAGTCCGCCGCGGGAGTCTCGGCCCCGTAGGCGTGCAGGAAGGTGTCGACCGCGGCGTCGGCGAGCTCGCGCAGTTCCGCGGGGCCGATCGTGCGGGTGCCGAGCCGTGAGCGGACTTCCAGCGGGCCGGTGATCAGGGCGAGGAACTGCTCGGCCGCGAACTCGGGGTCGCAGGGGCGCAGTCGGCCCGAGACGGTGAGGCGGGACAGCCGGTCCGCCAGAGCCTCGCCGACCCGCAGCACGGCCTGGGCCGTCGACAGGGTCGGCGGCAAGAAGCTGTGGCTGTCCGGCCTGGGGCTGTTCATGGTCGGCTCCGTCGCCTCGGGGTTCGCCTGGGACATCGGGAGCCTCATCGCCTTCCGTGTCCTTCAGGGCTTCGGCGCCGGGCTCCTGGATCCGCTGATGCTCACCCTGCTGGCGCGCGCCGCGGGTCCTGCCCGGGTCGGCCGGGTGATGGGACTGATGGGCGTCGTCAGCTCGACAGGACCCGTCCTCGGCCCGATCGTCGGCGGTGTCATCCTCCAGGGCCTCGACTGGCGCTGGATGTTCTTCGTGAACGTGCCGATCGTGATCGCCGCGTTCCTGCTCGCCCGCCGCGATCTGCCCGCCGACTCCCCCGGCGAGCAGGCCTCCGTGGGCAGGCTCGACGTGGTCGGGGTCGCCCTCATCGGCCCGGGTGTCGCCGTCGGTGTGCTCGCCCTGTCGGAGGTCGCGCTGCGCGGCACGTTCGCCACCTGGCAGGTGCTGCTGCCGCTGGCCGCCGCCGTCCTGCTCCTGGCCGGTTACGCGGTGCACGCACTGCGCAAGCGCGAGACACCACCGCTGATCGACCTGCGACTGTTCCAGCGCGCCAGCTTCACCGCGAGTGTCGTCGCCGCGGCCGTCCTGGGCCTCGCCACGTTCGCCGGCATCTTCGTGATCCCGCTCTACTACCAACAGGTGCGCGGCACCGGCGTGTTGGAGGCCGGTCTCCGACTCGCCCCGTTCGGCGTCGGATCCGCGCTGGTGATCCGCTGGCGGGTCGGCTGTCCGACCGCTGGGGCTCGCGCAATCCGGCCCTGACCGGTGCGGTGACGGCGCTCCTCAGTTCGCTGGCGTTCTCCCGGTTCGACGCGGAGACCGGTCAGTTCCGGCCGCTGCTGGCCGCGTTCACCCTCGGTGTCGGCACGGGCTCGGCCGGAGCGCCGGTCATCGGCTCCGTACCGGACGCTGCCTCCCGCGCTCGTCCCGCAGGGCAGTTCCGTGCTGTACATGCTCAATCAGCTCGGGGCGTCACTTGGTATCGCTCTGGTGGCGCTGCTCATGCAGAACGCAGGTCCGGACCGTCCCGTCGCCGGGTTCCAGCACGCGTACACGGCCGTCGTCGCGGCGCTGCTCGTCATGATCGTCGCGGCCTTCTTCATCCCGGGGAGGGCCACTCCCACGCCCACGCCACCCGCGGGACCGGGCGCCGCGGAGGCTCCGCCGTCCGCCGCCCAGGGCGGCGGAGAACAGCCTGCCAGGTGAGCGGCGGGGTGCCTCACCGGAACACTGGGCGGGCCCACCCGCTGCGTCGCGTCCGGCGTCCGCCACCAGGTCACCGGCAGCCTGCTCACGCCGACCAACAGGGCCTCCTCGCGGGTGCGTCGCGAGGAGGCCGGACCGTCACCTTCGTCCGCCCACCCCCAGAGCGGGGAGAATCGTCTCCGCCACCCGATAGGCCTCTTCGAGGAGGGGGTTTCCGGAGAGGATGAAGGTGTCGACGCCCAGGCCCCTGAACTCCCGCAGGCGCTCGATGACTTGGGCCGTCGACCCGACGACGGCGGTGCCGGGGCCCGGGCGGAACAGGCTCATGCCCGGCCACAGGTTCGGGTGGGTCTCCAGTTCGCGGGCGCGCGCGGGGACGCGGCCGCCGTGCTGGCGGAACTGGCGCTGCCAGCCCGTCCCGTCCTCGCCGTCCTTCGCACCGAGCCGACGTGCGTACGTGGCCTCGCTCGTGACGTCGAGGAGTCGGTCGGCGGCGGCCCATGCCTCGTCCTCCGTGTCGCGGACGATGAGGTGCAGGCGCAGTCCGATGCGCAGGGTCCGCCCGTACGCTGCGGCGCGGGCGCGGACCCGGTCGAGCTTTTCCCTGAGGAGGTGCGGGGGTTCGGCCCAGGTGAGGTAGACGTCGACGTGTTCAGCCGCCATCTCGATGCCCGGCTCCGAGGAGCCGCCGAACCACAACGGCACGTGCGGGGTCTGCACCGGCTTCAGGTCGCGGAAGGAGGCGCCCGCGTCTCTGAGGTCGTAGAAGCGGCCCTTGTGGTCGAAGACCTCGCCCGCCGTGAGGCGTTTGACGACTCCCCAGTATTCGGCGCTGAGCTCGTAGCGTTCGTCGTGCTCGACGTGCAGCCCGTACTCGCGCAGCGACGTGGTGGAGCCATTGACGACGTTGAAGCGCAGGCGGCCGCCGAAGAGGGTGTCGAAGCTGAGAGCCATCTTCGCGAGCAGGGTCGGCGAGATCAGGCCCGGGTGGACCGCGAGCAGCGGCTGGAAGGCGGGGCTGGTCGAGGCGGCCAGGGCGCTGCCCAGCGGCCACACGTCGTAGAGGTCGGTGGCGAGCAGGGCCCCGCTGTAGCCGAGGCGTTCGACGGTTCCGGCGAGTTGCTGGAGGTAGCCGAGGTCGACCGGTCGGCGGCCGTCCGGCTCCCAGGGGTACGCGCCCTCGCGGGGGATGATGTACCAGAGGACTTCGGGGGCGTCGGTGGTCGTCACGGCCGGTGCTCCCCCGCGCCCGCGACGGCGTCCGCCACTACGACGGCCCGCTCGATGAACCCTGTGCGTACGAAGATGTCCGCCGCCTCCTGCTGTTCGGCGAGGAAGGCCGCCGTGACGTCCTCGATGTGCCAGGGCAGTGACTTCAGGGCGGTCTCCCAGTCGTCGACGCCGCCGCCCTGGTGGTCTGCGGCGATCTCGGAGGCCTCGCGGGGGTGCGTCCTGGCCCAGTCGTCCGCCCGCCGCAGCGCGCGGACCAGGGCGGCGATGATGTCGGGGCGCTGTTCGGCGAGGTCACGGCGGGCGAAGAAGACGGAGCGGTCCGTGATGACGTCGGCGGTGCGCAGCAGGACGCGCACGCCTCCGGTGCGCAGCGCGGCGACGAGGTCGGGGCCCTGTGCCACCCAGGCGTCGATCTCGCCCGCGCGCAGCCGCTGTTCGCTGTCGTCGGCGGAGCGTTCGGCGGTGATGTCGGTGGCGTAGGAGAGCCCGGCCTCGTCGAGGGCCTTGGCCACCAGGTGGGTCTGCCAGGAGCCGATCGCGAGGTGCACGGTGGTGCCCTTGAGGTCGGCGGCGCTCTGGTGCGGGCTGTCGGCCAGGACGAGCAGTGCGCCGTGGTCGGGGCGGGGCGCGGAGGCGGCGGTGTAGACGATGTCGTGGCCCGCGGCCTGGGCGGTGATGGGCGGGGTGGAGCCGGTGCCGCCGAAGTCGATGACGCCGTCGGTCAGGAGTTCTCCGGTGCGTACGCCGTTGGTGTACGGGTGGAAGGCGGCGCTCTCGCCGAGTGCCGCGAGTTCTTCCTGGGCGTAGTCCAGGCGGGAGAGGTAGTAGAGCGTCGGATTGCTGTTGTGGACACCGATGGTGACGGTCATTCAGGGGGCTCCTGTCGGGAGGGGCGTGCGGGTGGTGGGGTGGACGCCGAGGTCGGCGAGGAGGCGGCGGCGCAGGTCGGCGAAGGCGGGGTCGCCCGGTTCGCGGGGGCGCTCGACGGTGACGCTCTCGTCGGTGACGAGCCGTCCGTCGCGCAGGACGCAGACGCGGTCGGCGAGGCGGACGGCCTCGTCGACGTCGTGGGTGACCAGGAGGACGGCGGGCCGGTGGATGCGGCACAGGTCGCCGACGAGGTCCTGCATTTTCAGCCGGGTGAGCGCGTCGAGGGCGGCGAACGGCTCGTCCAGGAGCAGGAGTTCGGGTTCGCGTACCAGGGCGCGGGCCAGCGCCACCCGCTGGGCCTCGCCGCCGGAGAGGGTTCCGGGCCAGGCGTCGGCGTGCCCGTCGAGGCCGACCTCGGTGAGCGCGGTGCGGGCCCGGTCCTGGGTGGCGCGGCCGCGGGGCAGGGCGACGGCGACGTTCGCAAGCACCTTCTTGGACGGGACGAGGCGGGGCTCCTGGAACACGATGGTGCGGGCCTGGGGCACCAGCACTTCGCCGTCGTCGGCGCCGTCGAGCGCGCCGAGGATGCGCAGCAGGGTCGTCTTGCCGCTGCCGCTCGCGCCGAGCAGTGCCACGAACTCGCCGCGCCGGATGGTGAGTTCGATGCCGTCGAGGACCGCGCGGTCACCGAAGACGCGGCGCAGGCCGTGGATGTGGACGGCTGTGTCGCCGGTGGGGGCGGTCATCGTGCGGCCCCCTGTGCGGCCGCACGCCAGGGCATCAGGAGGTGTTCCAGCAGGCGTACGACGGCGTCGGCGGTGAGGCCGAGCAGGCCGTAGACCACGATGCAGACCGCGAGGATGTCGGTGCGGGCGTAGCTCTGGGCCTGGGCCATCAGATAGCCGATGCCGGCGGTGGCGTTGATCTCCTCGGCGGCGATCAGGGCGATCACACTGAGCGTCATCGACAGGCGCAGGCCCGACAGGAGCGAGGGCAGCGCGCCGGGCAGCACGACCTCGCGGACGACGGCGAGGCGGCTCATGCCGAAGCTGCGCATGGCCCCGACGAGTTTGCGGTCGGCGTTGCGGACACCGCCGTAGGTGGCGACGTACATGGGGAAGGTGGTGGCGACGGCGATCAGGAGGATCTTGGCGGCCTCGTTGATGCCGAACCAGACCATGAACAGCGGTACCAGGGCGAGGAACGGGATGGTGCGCAGGGTCTGGATGGAGGAGTCGAGGAGTTCGTCGCCGAGGCGGGTGAAGCCGGTGACGACGCCGAGGGTGAGTCCGGCGGCGAGCCCGATGACCAGGCCGATGCCGGAGCGGGTGAGGGACGTGGCCAGCGCGTCGGGCAGCTGGCCGTTGCCCCACAACTCGCCCACCGCGGAGACGACTTGCGCAGGGGACGCGAGAACGTCCTTGGTGAGGAGGCCGGTCGCGGACGCGAGCCACCACACGGCGAGCAGTCCGAGCGGTCCGAGGGCCCGGACGAGCGCGGCGTGGCCGCGGCGGCGGGGGCTGACGCGGGGCGGACGGGGTGCCACCAGGGTGGTGCCGGGGGTCGTCATGACAGTTTCTCCACGTCCAGGACGTGGGCCGCGATGTCCACGGTCGTCCTGGTGACCTTCTGCGCGGCGTAGAACCGGGCGACTTCCTTGAACCGCTTGATGTCGTCCTGGGTGATGGGTTCGACGGTGCCTGCCTGCCGGGTGATGGCGATCTGGGCGGTCTTCGCGGCGCCGGTGAGGGCTTGCGGTCCGGCGTCGGTGTTCACGTTGAGGTAGGCGGCCGGGTCCCGCTGTGCCTTGGCGCTGGCGGTGTGCAGGTAGTCGTAGAGGGCGCGGACGACCTCGGGGTGCTGGTCGGCGAAGTCGGTGCGGACGGCGTTGAGGCTGTAGTTTTCGGAGCCGAGTTGCTTGCCGGTGGCGATGAACTTCGCCTTGCCGGTGCCGAGTTCGGCGACCGAGTTCGCCGCCCAGGCGGCCCAGGCGTCGACCTTGCCACTGTTGAAGACGGCCGCGGTCTGTTCGGGCTTCAGGTAGACACGCTTCACCTTGGAGGCGGGGATGTCGTGCTCGGCGAGGGCCTTGAGGAGGAGGTACTCGCCGGTTCCGCCCTGGTTGACGGCGACCTTCCTGCCGACCAGGTCCTCGACGGAGTCGATGCCGGAGCCCTTCGTGGCGAGGATGCCCTCGCCCGCGCCGTCGGGGGCGGTCGCCGAGAAGAAGGTGAAGCCGGGGGTCTGGGTGAGCGAGGTGATGCCGGAGGTGATCGAGCCGGTGGCGATGTCGAGCTGATTGGCGTTCATGGCCTGCGCGGCGGGCGCGAACGGGCCCGCGCTGCCGGTCCACTCGACCTTCGCGTGCACTTTGGCGAGGGCCTTGTCGAGGCTGCCGTCCTTCTTGCCCACGGCGAGGACACCGGAGTTGCCGGGGTCGGGGATGCGGACGGTGATCTGCTCCCCCGCTCCCTTGCCTGCGTCGGCCTCCGATGTGCCGCACCCGGAGGCGAGGACGCTGAGCGCCGCGGCTGCGGCGAGGGCGGCGACGGGTTTCGGTATGCGCATGGCGGGGGTCCTCACGGGCGTTCAGGGGTGGGATGGAGTGTGCGGGCGCGGCGCAGCGGCTCGGGGTCGGCCCACTGGCGTACGTCGACGGGGGCGGGCAGGAAGCCGTGCGCGCGCAGCCGTTCTTCCTGCACGGTGAGTAGGTCGAGGCGGTCCGCGGACAGGTCCGGGTGCAGGGTGCGGTGGGTGCCGAGCCGGTAGGCGCCGGTGACACCTTCGGCGCCGGCCCCGGTCTCGGCGCCGAGGATGCGGGCGACGTCGTCGGGGTGACCCGCGGCCCAGCCGGCGGCGCGCAGCAGCACGGCGAGGAACCGGTCGACGAGGTCCGGGTGGTCGTCGAGGAGCTGCTGGTGGACGGTGATGGGTCGCGGGGTGCCGTTGTTGACGCGGTAGCGGCGGTCGGGCAGCTCGTCGAGTTCGACGGCGACGCGGGCCCCGGCGCGGCGGGCCGCCTCGACGGCGAGCGCTCCCTTGACGTAGACGGCGTCGACGTCGCCGTGCCGCAGCGCGTCGAGTTCGGCGCCCCACTGGCCGTGGTACCCGTCGGCGGAGATGTCGACGAGGCGGACGTCGTCGAGCGTGAGGTCGGCGGAGGCGAGGACGCCCTCGAAGCCGCGCAGGGCCATGGCCCGCCAGAAGTCGATCGCGATGGTGTGCCGGGGTGCCGCCACCCGCAGGCCCCGCAACTCCTCGGCCCGGCGCACCGTGCTGTCGGGCCGCACGAGGATCGCCTGGCGTTCCTCGATCCAGGTCAGCCCGATCAGCCGGGTCCGCTCGCCGCGCGCCCTGGCCCACAGGGCGGGCACGTTGCCGCCCTCGCGGAACAGGCCGGGCAGGGCGTGCGTGTAGTGCGTCTGCCGATCGACGTCGGACGACGCGTCCTGCAAGGAGCGTACGGCGATGCCGTCGGCGGCGAACTCGTCGGCCAGCCACTGCCGGTCGGCGGCGATGCCGGTGGCCGTGGGCACCGGACAGCGGGTGAACCAGAGGGTGTCGGGGGCGGCGCGGGTCAGGGTGTGCGCAGGCATGGCGGGTCCCGGGGTTCAGGAGGCGAAGGGCGCGCGGGCAGGCCGTGAGGGGGTGGCTGCCGGGGTGCGCGAAGTCGTACGGGAAGGCGCGGCGCGGTGGCGCGACGCGTCAGGCGCGGGCGCCGGTGCGGCGACAGGCGGCGCTGGTCGCGCGGGCCAGGTCGATGTGGCGGCGCAGCGTGAAGGCGGCCGTGACCGGGAGGGCGGCGGGCGCGATGCGGGCGGTGCGACGGTTCATAGCGCGGCTCCCTTCTCCGGTACGGGCGACGGTGGTGTGCTGTGGCCACACCCTGACACGCCTCCGATGGCCCGACAAGCGGCTTACCACCATGTGGGAACGGGTGTGAACACCATGTTGCGCGAGCCCATTTCGGGGTTCGTTTCGGGGGTTCAGGCCTGCCGTAATGTGAGAGAACCGAGCCGCCGTCCACCTTCGAGGGCCCACCGTGACCGACCCCGCCGCCGACGTCCACCGCCCGGCCCCCGTCGACATGCCCGCCCCCGCGCGGGCGCCCTCCGGGAGCCAGGCGGTGCGCCGTGCGCTGGACCTGCTGCACTGCTTTCACGACAACGGGCCCGACCTGAGCGCCTCGGAGCTGGCCCGCCGTCTGGACCTGCCGGTGTCGACGGCACACCGGCTGGCCCGCACGCTGCTGGCGGCCGGCTTCCTGGAGCAGGACTTCCGCACGTCCCGCTACCGGCTCGGCCCCTCGGTCACCGAACTGGGCAGGCTCTCCTACCACCAGCGCGGCCTGCACCTGGCCACACCGGAACTCACGGCGCTGGCCGAACGCACGGGCGCCACCGCCGACTTGGCGCTGCGCAGCGGCCCGTACGCGGTGATCGTGGCGGGTGGCTCGGTGACACCGAAGGTGGGGCTGCGCCGCCCGCTGCACTCGACGGCGCTCGGCAAGGTGCTGCTGGCGTGGCCGCGCCCCGGCGACGCGGGCCCCGAGTCGCTGCCCCCGCTGCCGGCCTTCACCGAGCGCACCATCGTCGAACGGGACGCCCTGCGCGGGGAATTGGACCGGGTGCGCGAGGACGGTCACGCCCTCAACGACGGCGAGTCCGCGCACGGTGTGCGCACCCTCGCGGTGCCGGTCCTCGACCGCGGGGGCCACGCACGCTTCGCCCTCGCGCTGCGGGCGACCCCGGACCTGATCACCACGGCATCCCTGCCGTGGTTCCTGGAACGGACCCGCGCGTGCGCACGGGCCCTGGAAGTGCTGCTGCTGGCACCGGGCGAGCGACGGGATGGGGAGTGAGGGCTGCGACCGGCGGACGGACGATCACACCGCCGGGAGCGGCCCGGGAGCCGTCCACCCGGCTTGCCCCTCACCCGCACGTCAAGAGTTAGCGTCCGGGCCTGCCCCACAATTTCGGCTCCCGGAGGTTCTCCATGCCCGCACCGTCCACCGGCCGTGAAGTTCGACTGGCCGCCGTCCCCACCGGCCTGCCAGGCCCGGAGCACTTCACGGTCACCGAAGCTCCCGTCCCACGCCTCACGTCCGGCCAACTCCTCGTCCGCAACCGGCACTTCCTGGTCTTCCCGGGGCTGCGCACGCTGGTCTCCGCCGGAGCGAAGGGCTTCCCGTTCCCGCCGCTGAAGCCCGGCGAGCCCCTGTTCGGGCCGGCGCTGGGCGAGGTGGTGGCGGCGGGGCCGGACGTCACCGACGTACGGGTCGGCGCCCTGGTCACCCACATGCAGGGGTGGCGGGAGTACGCGGTGGTCGGCGCGGATGCCGTATGTGCCGTGCCGGACGGGCATCCGGACCCGGTGGCGTTGCTGTCCATGGCGTCGTCCGCGTACGGGGCGCTGGCCCGGATGGCCCGACTGCGGCCTGGTGAGACGGTGTTGGTGACCGGTGCGGCCGGCGCGGTCGGTTCGCTCGCCGGGCAGATCGCGCGACTGCTCGGTGCCGCGCGGGTCGTCGGCACCACCCGCAGCCCGGACAAGGCCGCGCGACTGCGGCAGGAACTCGGGTACGACGCCGTGGTGGTACCCGGCAACGACGGGCCCCGTTCACTCGCCGAGGCCGCCCCTGACGGCTACGACGTGATCGTCGACAACGTGGGCGGCGAACAGCTCACCGATGCCCTGGAGTTGACGCGACCCGGCGCACGGGTCGTCGTGGTCGGCACCCTGTCCGGACAGTTCGATCCGGCACTGCCGGGCGGGAGTTCGCCGGCCATGATCGACACGTTCGTCCTGGTGAAGCGGTCCGTGTCGCTGGTCGGCTATCAGGCCGTCGACCACCCCGGAGTGGAGAAGGAGTGGCGCGAGCGGTTCGCCGACTGGCTGCGGGCCGGGCAGATCGTCTTCCCGTACACGGCGCTGCCGGGCATGGAACGCGCCCCTTCGGCGTTGCAGGAACTGCAACGGGGGCGGCACGTCGGCACCCTGGTAGTGGAAGTCTGATCGCACACGGTGCGAAGAGGGAGGCCGGGATGCGGATCGGCGACGCGGCGGCAGCCGCCGGCACCACACCGCGCGCCCTGCGCTTCTACGAGGAACGGGGGCTTCTGCCACCGCCGCGGCGCACCGGATCGGGCCAACGGACCTACAACGAGAGGGACGTGGCCCGAATCCGCGTGGTGCGCCGGCTTCTCTCGCTCGGCCTGACCGTGGCGGACGTCCGGGCGTGCGGCGACCGTATCGACCTGCTGATCGCCGAGCCCGACTGCCGGTGCTCCGCACCCGGCGCCGCACAGGGGGTCGTGGACCAGCGGATCGCCGCGATCGACGCCGAGATCGCCAGACTTACCGTCCTGCGCGAGAGCCTGGCGGGACGGATCACGGCGCCCGAGCCGGCTGCGTGACGGAGCAGGCGCCGACCGTCGGCCGACCGGCGTACACCGCGCCGCCGGTCAGACGCCGGGCGCACCTCCGATGGTGTGCGCTCGGGCGCGCAGTGCCGCGTGCAGGTCGCGCACCGCACTGGGGACCGCGCCCGTGCGGCATTGCAGCACCACCAGCACGTGCGTGGTCTCGTCGACGAGCGGGCGGTACGTGATCAGTCCCGCGCGCTCCAGGGGGTCGCCCGCCACGCTGAAATCGGGCAGCAGGGTGACGCCCAGTCCCTCGGCGACCAGGACCTTGCCCAGTTCGGCACCGTCCGTGGAGTAGGCGAAGGACGGGTCGGCGCCCCTGAACAGACGGTGGGTGTAGCGGTTCATGACGTAGCCCGTGCGCATCCCGATCAGCGGCTCCCCCGCCAGGTCGGCGGGGGCGAGAGCGCTCCGCCGGGCCAGCGGGTTGTCGGTGCGCAGGCACACCACCGGGCGGCCGCGCAGGAGTTCGGTCGTCGCCAGGTCGGGCGGGGTGTCGTCGCCGTCGAGGTAGTTGACCAGGCCGAGGTCGAAGCGGCCCTCGCGCAGCCCTCGGTGGATGTCGTCCTGTTGCGACCCGACCATTTCGACCTGGGTCGCCGGATGGTCGGCGCGGAAGTCACGGACGGCGGGCACCAGGAGCGGGACCGTCGCCGCGTTCACCGTGCCGACGCGCACCATCCGGCTGCTGTGGTGCTGGTCGTGCGCCGCGCTGCGCAGCCGGTCCACGGATTCCAGGACGCCGATGATGTGGGGCAGCAGCTCGCGCCCCTCGTCGCTGACCTTGGCTCCGGAGCGGTGCCGGTCCAGCAGCGCGACGCCCAGCTCGCGCTCCAGGTTGCGGACGGTCTCGCTCAACGCCGGTTGCGAGATGTGGAGTTCGGACGCCGCGCGGCGCAGCGAGCCCAGGCGGGTCACCGCCTCGATGTACTCCAGCTGTTCGGTCCGCACCCGGATTTCCCCTCACTACCGGCAGAGCAGAAGGGAAACCCTATCAGGGGCTCGTGTTTACCGTCTCGACGGACCGGCGGGGCGGCTGCTTGAATCGGAGCATGGATGCAGGGCGACAGGAACTCACGCGACGACGTCACGTCGACCTCGCGCGGGTGAGCAGCGCCGCCTGTCCGCTTTCCCGTTTTCCCCGCTGAGCCTTCCCACGGCTCCCCTCGCACGCCCGCGTTCCTCCCGCCTGCCCGGCGGTCGAGGCCGAACCGGCGTGCGCCCGTCGCCCAGCCGTCGGCGCCCCCAGCCCCCACCCGCCGCGCCGCCTCGGCCCCTCTCCTCCCTCAAGGACTCACCGTGTCTGTTCTCCTCACGCTCACCGGCAGCGCCTCCTCCCCCGGCTCCTCCCGTACGGCCCGCCTCGTCGCACACCTGGGACGCGAGTTCACCGAGGACGGCCACGAGGTCCGCCACCTCGACGTGCGCAGCCTGCCGGCCGAGGCGCTGCTGTCGGCCGATGCCGCCCATCCCGAGGTCGCGCGGGCCGTCGAACTCGTGGCGCGCGCCGATGCGCTGATCGTCGCGAGCCCCGTGTACAAGGCCGCCTACTCGGGCGTCCTCAAGGCCTTCCTCGATCTGCTGCCGCAGTACGCCCTGCGCGGCAAGGCCGTACTGCCGCTGGCCACGGGCGGCTCGCCCGCGCACGTCCTCGCCGTCGACTACGCGCTGCGCCCCGTCCTCACGTCGATGGGCGCGGACGTCGCGCAGGGGTGGTTCGTCCTCGACCGGCACATCGTGGTCGAGGACGAGCACTCCGTCGCGCTCGCCCCGGAGGCGCACGACGCGCTCGCCCCGGTCGTCTCCCGGTTCCGCGCCACGCTGCCCACCGGCTCCCGGCTCGCCGTCGCCTGACCCATGGCTATCGGCTTTCCCTTTCACATCGCCGTCCCTCACTCCGCGGAAGGGCCCCCGCCATGACCCGTACCACCGACACCGCACGTGTCACTCCGTTCGGCCCGGACACCACGGATGCCGAAGTGCTGGAGACCGTGCGGGGGCTGGCCGCCCGGTTCGCCGCCGACGACGCCCGGCGCGACGCCGAGCGGATCCTGCCCTACGACGAGATCCGGGCTCTGGGCGAGTCCGGACTGTTCACGCTGACCGTGCCGAAGGCGTACGGCGGGCCCGGCCTGTCCACGCGTACGCTCGGTGAAGTGTTCACCGAGCTGGTCGCGGGCGACGCCAGCATCGGACAGATCCCGCAGAACCACTACTTCTTCGTCAACGTGCTGGCCTGTGCCGGAACACCGCAGCAGCAGGCCTTCTTCTACGAAGAGATCCTGCGCGGCCGCCACTTCGCCAACGCCCTGTCCGAACGCGGCTCACGCACCGCACGCGACTTCGAGATCGGCTTCGCGCCGCAGCCCGACGGCGGCCGGATCCTGGACGGCACCAAGTACTACGCCACCGGCTCGCTGTTCGCGCACTGGATCCCCGTCTACGCCACCGACGAGGAGGGGCGGGTGCACGCGGCGTGGGTGCCCGCCGACGAGCCCGGCGTCACCGTCGAGGACGACTGGAACGGCATGGGCCAGCGCACCACCGGCAGCGGCACCGTCCGCTTCGAGCAGGTCCGGGTCCCCGCCGAGCGGATCGTGCCGGTGTATCCGATCTTCGAAAAGGCCGAGGTGTTCGGCGCGTTCGGCCAGTATCTGCACGCCGCCATCGACACCGGCATCGCGGTCTCCGCACTGCGCGACGGCAAGCGGCTCATCCGCGAACTGGCCAGGCCCCGCAAGGAGACCGGCCTGGACCGGGCCGCCGACGAGGAGGCGGTCATCGACCTCTTCGGTGCGCTGGCGCTGCGGGTGCGCACCGCCCGGGCCCTGCTGCGCGAGGCGGGCGAGGCGGTGGACGCGGCCCACGCACACCTCGACACCCGTACGGCGGCCGAGGCCTCGGCCGCCGTCGCCGCGGCCCGCGCCCACAGCGACGAGGTCTCGCTGAAGGTGTCGAGCGGCATCTTCGAACTCATCGGCACGCGCGCCGCCGATCGCGCCCTGGGCCTGGACCGGCACTGGCGCAACGCCCGCACGCACACCCTGCACGACCCCCGCCGTCTCAAGCTGCGCTACCTGGGCGGCTGGGAACTCAACGACACCCCTCCTCCCGCCAACGGCCTGGTCTGACACCCTGCTTCGCCCTAAGGACGACTCCCATGCCTTTGACCTTCCACTGGTTCCTGCCCACGAACGGTGACAGCCGCCACATCGTCGGCGGTGGGCACGGCGTGCCCACCGGCTCCGCCGGGGGCGACCGGCCCGCGTCGCTCGCCTACCTCGGCCAAGTCGCCCGTACCGCCGAACAGTTGGGCTTCGACGGCGCGCTGACCCCGACCGGCGCCTGGTGCGAGGACGCCTGGCTGACCACGGCCATGCTGGTCGAGCAGACCGAACGGCTGAAGTTCCTCGTCGCCTTCCGTCCCGGTCTGGTCGCCCCCGCGCTCGCCGCGCAGATGGCCGCCACGTACCAGCGGCACTCCGGCGGGCGGCTGCTGCTCAACATCGTCACCGGCGGTGAGGATCACGAGCAGCGTTCCTACGGCGACTTCCTCGACAAGGAGGCCCGCTATGCCAGGACCGACGAGTTCCTGCACATTGCCCGCTCCCTGTGGCGCGGTGGGACCGTCGACTTCACGGGGAAGTACGAGCAGGTCGCCGAGGCCCGCCTGGCCCGGCTGCCCGATCCGGTGCCGCCGGTCTACTTCGGCGGCTCGTCGAAGGCAGCGGGCGGCGTCGCCGCCCGTCACAGCGATGTCTATCTGACCTGGGGCGAGCCGCCCGCGCAGGTCGCCGAGAAGATCAGCTGGATCAGGGGCCTCGCCAAGGACGAGGGCCGGGAGGTGCGGTTCGGGATACGGCTGCACGTCATCGCCCGCGACACGGCCGCGGACGCGTGGGCGCAAGCGCACCGGCTGCTGTCCGGGATCGACCCGCAGGTGATCGCCGACGTCCAGGCGGGTCTCGCCCGTTCGGGCTCGGAGGGGCAGAAGCGGATGCTGTCCCTGCACGGCGGCAGCACCGACGACCTGGAGATCTACCCGAACCTGTGGGCGGGTGTCGGGCTCGTGCGGGGCGGCGCGGGCACCGCCCTGGTCGGCTCGCACACCGAGATCGCCGACCGGATCGCCGAGTATCACGCCCTGGGCATCGAGGAGTTCGTGCTCTCCGGCTACCCGCATGTCGAGGAGGCGTACTGGTTCGGCGAGGGGGTGCTTCCGGTGCTCGCCGAGCGGGGGCTGTGGCAGCACCCGGAGGCGTCGTCCCTCGACCTGACACCGGCGGCGGTGCCGTTCGCTTCGTAGCCGCACGATCACTCGGACACGACTCGGCCCCAGGAGCGCGGCGCTCCTGGGGCCGGGCCCGTTGGGCCCCTCTGCCCCTAGCGCCGGTGGCGGGCCGCCGGGTGCGAGGTGGGCAGCCGGTCGCCGCGGCCGAACAGTTTCTGCCGCAGGGTGCCCGTTTCGTACTGCGTCTTGAGAAGACCCCGCTTTTGCAGCACGGGCGCCAGATGGTCCGCGAAGTCCGCGAAGGTTCCCGGGCTGGTGACGTACGCGAGGTTGATGCCGTCCACGCCGGCCTCGCGCCACTTCTCCAGCTCGTCGGCGATCTGTTCCGGCACGCCGGCGACCGGCCGCGTCCAGGCGCGCGCCCGCAGCACCTCGCCGAACGTCCATGTCTTGTCCGGCGCACCCTCCACCAGGGAGCGCACGAAGCCCTGCACCCCGTTCGTGTCGATCTCGCCGACCGGAGCGTCGAAGTCGACCTGGGAAAGGTCCAGTTGCAGCGAGCCCGACATGTGCGCGGCGAATCCGTCGAGGCTCGTGTGCTCCCGGTAGTCGGCGAGTTTGCGGGCCGCCTCCTCCTCGGTGCTGCCCACGATGAGCGTCAGCCCCTGGAAGAAGAGGACGTCGCCTGCGTCCCTGCCGTGCGCCACCGCCCGCGCCCGCACGTCGTCCACCTGGGTGCGCGCCCCCTGCGGCGACACGGCGCCGAGGAAGACCGCCTCCGCGTTGCGGGCCGCGAACTCCCGGCCCCGCTCGGACGATCCGGCCTGGAAGAGGATCGGGGTGCGCTGCGGCGACGGTTCGGACAGGTGCGGTCCGTTCACCCGGTAGAAGCGGCCCTCGTGGTGCACGTCGTGGATGCGGGACGGTTCGGCGTACACGCGCCGCTCGCGGTCACGGACGACCGCGTCGTCCTCCCAGCTCCCCTCGAGGAGCTGGTAGAGGACGTCCGTGTACTCCTCGGCGCGCTCGTACCGCTCGTCGTGCAGCGGCAGCCCGTCCAGGCCGAGCCCCTTCGCCGCCGACTCCAGGTACGACGTGACGACGTTCCATGCCACGCGGCCCTTGGTGAGGTGGTCGAGGGTGGAAAGCCGGCGGGCGAAGTTGTACGGGGGTTCCTGGAGGACCGACTGCGTGAAGGCGAGCCCGAGGTGTTCGGTGGCGTGGGCGATCGCCGCGACGAGCAGCGCGGGGTCGTTGACCGGGATCTGGAGTCCTTCACGGACCGCTGTGTCGCGCGACCCGCGGAAGGTGTCGTACGGGCCGACGACGTCGGCGAGGAAGAGCGCGTCGAAGTAGCCGCGCTCCAGGGTCCTGGCGAGCTCCGTCCAGGTCTCCAGGTCGATGTAGGAGGTCTGGCTGGTGTCGTCGCGCACCCACTGCCCGTGGTTGATGTGGGAGACGCAGTTCATGGCGAAGGCGTTGAAGCGCAGGGGCTTGGGGGCGGCGGTCATCGGGTGGCTCCGGTGGTGGTGGGGTGCGGGTGGACGGCGGCCAGCAAGGTGCGCGTGTAGGGATGGCGCGGGGCGGCGAACAGCTCCTCCGCGGGCCCCGACTCCACGACCCGGCCGTTGGACATCACGAGGACGTCGTCGCTGACGTGCCGGACGACGCCGAGGTCGTGGGAGATGAAGAGGTAGGCGAGGCCGAGGGAGTCCTGGAGGTCGGCGAGCAGGTCGAGGACCTGGGCCTGAACGGACACGTCGAGCGCGGAGACCGGTTCGTCGAGAACCAGGACGGCCGGTCGGGGAGCCAGGGCGCGGGCCAGCGCGGCCCGTTGGCGCTGCCCTCCGGACAGCGACAGGGGATGCCGGTCGAGGAGGTCGTCCGCGAGGCCGACCCGTGCGGCGAGTTCCGTCACCCGGCGGCCGGCCTCGTCGGGGGCCGGCACGGGATGCCCGGGTCGCCGCAGTCGGACGGCGTCGATGAGCGAGCGGCGCACGGTCCAGCGCGGGTCGAACACGGACAGCGAGTCCTGGTGCACGAGCTGGATGCCGTGCCGCAGTGGACGGCGTTCCCGTTCGGGCAGCTCGCTCCACGGTGCGCCGTGCAGGGTCACCGTGCCCGCGTCGGGGCGGGTGAGCCCCAGCGCGATCCGGGCGGTCGTCGACTTGCCCGAGCCGGACTCCCCCACGATGCCGAGGGTGCGGCCCGCCGCCAGGGCGAACGACACGTCGCGCACCGCGTCCCGGCCGCCGTACGCCTTGTGGAGCCCGTCGGCGGTGAGGACGACCTCGTGCGGGCGCCGGGCGGGGGCCGGGGCCGTCGTGCGCGCCGCGGTGAGACGTGCCCCCTTCGGGTGGAGCGCCGGATCGGCCGCCAGTAGGCCCCGTGTATAGGGGTGTTGGGGATTCTCCAGGACGTCCGCCACGCTCCCCTGCTCCACGATCTCGCCGCCGCGCATCACCGCCACCCGGTCCGCGAGCCGCCGTACGACCCCCAGGTCGTGCGTGATGAACAGCAGGCCCCGCTCCCGGTGGCGGGCCGCCGCCAGCAGGTCGAGGATCTGCGCCTGCACCGTCGCGTCCAGGGCCGTCGTCGGCTCGTCGGCGATGAGCAGCGGCGGGTCGAGGGCGAGCGCGGCGGCGATCAGGGCGCGCTGGCGCAGGCCGCCGGACAGCTCGTGCGGGCGCTGGGCGGCGCGGAGTTCGGGGTCCGGGATGCCGACCTGCCGCATGATGTCCAGGACGCGGGCCCGGCGCGCGGTCCTGTTGCCGTGGCCGTGCAGCCGCAGCCCGTCCTCGATCTCCTTGCCGACCGGACGCAGCGGGTCGAGCGAGACGAGTGCGTCCTGGAGCACGAAGCCGATGTCGCGGCCGCGGACCCGGCCCCAGTGTCGTTCGCCCCAGCGGCGCACGTCCTCGCCCCGCCAGGTCAGCTCGTCGGCCGCCACTGCGGCTCCGGCACCGGTGAGGCCGACCAGGGTGCGGGCGGTCACGCTCTTGCCGGATCCGGACTCGCCGACGAGGGCGACGGTCTCGCCGCGGCGCAGGGTGAGGGAGACATCGCGCACGACGGTGCGGTCGCCGAAGCCGACGGTCAGGTTCCGTACGGACAGCAGTACGTCGGTGTCGTCGGTGGTGTGGGTGGTCATCAGCTGCTCCTCGTGTCGAGCCAGGCCTGTAGACGGCGGCCGAGGACGGTCGTGGACAAGGTGGTCAGGACGATGAACAGGCCCGGGAAGAACGAGGTCCACCAGGCGTACTGGAGGAAGGTGCGGCCGTCCGCGAGCATCGCTCCCCACTCGGCGGCCGGCGGCTGCGCGCCGAGTCCGAGGAAGGACAGCGAGGACGCCCACACCACGGACTGGCCGATGCCGAGCGTGGCGAGGGCGGCGAGCGGGCGCAGGACGTTGGGCAGCACCGTGCGTCGTGCGACGCGCGCCGGCGAGTGGCCGAGCCCGCGCGCCGCCTCGACGTAGCCGGAGCGGACGACCGTGGTGGCCTGGGAGCGGATGAGGCGCGCGTATCCGGCGGCCTCGCCGATGCCGACGGCGATCGCCGCGGTCACGGCGCCCGTGCCGAACACGGCGATGAACAGGAGGGCGAGCAGCAGCCCCGGGAAGCCGAAGAGGACTTCGAGGACACGGCCGACGGCGAAGTCCAGGCGGCGCCCGCCGAGCGCCGCGCCCAGGCCGAGCACGATGCCGAGGCCGAGCGAGATCGCGGTGGCGCCGAGCCCGATGAGCAGGGACTGGCCCGCGCCGTACACGACGCGGGTGTACACGTCGCGGCCGTTCTGGTCGGTGCCGAACCAGTGTGCGGCGGAGGGCGGCTGGAAGAAGTCGGCGGGCGTGATGGCGTCGGGGGCGTACGAGGTGAGCAGGCCGGGGACGAGCGCGGCGACGACGACCAGGGTCAGGAAGAGACCCGCGGCGAGCAGGCCGGGGCGCAGCCGCGACCGGGCGCGGGCCGGGGCCAGGGGTGTGGTCAGGGCGGTCACGGTCAGATCTCCCGGGAGGTGCGGACGCGCGGGTCGACCACCGCGTACAGCAGGTCGACGGCGAGGTTGACGAGGACGTAGACCGTGGCGATGAGCAGCACGATCCCGGTGACGAGCGGCAGGTCTCGGGCGATCACGGCGTTCAGGAGCGCCCGGCCGACGCCCTGGCGTGCGAAGACCGCCTCCACGACGACCTCGCTGGAGAACAGGGCGCCGACCGCCCAGCCGGACAGGGTGAGCGGCGGCAGCAGTGCGTGCCGCAGGGCCCGCCGGGCACGCACCGCCCCCGGGCTCATGCCGCGCAGCCGTGCCGACGTGATGAACGGCTGGTCGAGCGCGGTCAGGAGCGCGCCGCGTGTCACCTGGCCGAGATACCCGGCGAGCGGTACGGCAAGGGTCGTCGCCGGCAGCACGAGCCCGGTGAGTCCGGTGCCGCCCGCGACCGGGAACCAGCCGAGGCGGAACGCGAACACGTACAGCAGCACGACCCCGAGCCAGAAGTGCGGAAGCCCCGCGGCGACCGTCTCCAGGCCCGAGCCGAGCGCCCGCCCGAGAGCGCCCCTGCCGGTCGACAGGAGCACCACGACGGCGGCGAGGAGCCACGCGAACAGCAGGGCAAGGGCGGTGAGTTGGAGTGTGGAGGGCAGCTGCTCGGTGATGACGGTACCGACGGACTCCTTCAGGGAGGTCGACATCCCCAGGTCACCGGTGAGCAGCCGGCCGATGTGCTGCGCGTACTGCGTGTACAGCGGCTGGTCGAGGCCGTACGCGTGGCGCGTCGCGGCGATCGTCTCCGGCGTCGGACTGGATCCGGAGCCGCCGCCGAGCAGGACGAGCACCGGGTCGCCCGGCACCAGGTGCAGGGCGAGGAAGGTGACGGTGGCCGCCGCCCACAGCACGAGCGCGGCGCCAGCCACCCTTGCGAGGACGCGTCGGTACAAGAGAGTTGTCTTCATCGGGAGCTCACCCACGCGTCGTAGAGGTAGGGCAGGGAAAGGGCCGGCTCGAGGGCGGCGCCGCGCACCGACGCACCGTGGGCGGCGAGCCGGGTCGTCTGCGGGTACAGGGTCAGCTGATAGGCGCCCGCGGAGATCAGCCGTTGCGCGGCGCCGTAGAGCCTGTGCTGCTTCTGCGGGTCCGTGGTGGCCTGCGCGGCGCGGAACAGCCGGTCGAGAGCGGGGTCCTTGGCGTAGGACGCATTGGAGTGGATCCCGCCCTGGACGGCGTACTCGCTGCCGAAGACGGTGTGCAGCACGTCGGGTGTGTTGGTGTTCCAGTAGCCGTCGCGCAGGTCGTACTTGCCCGCCAGATAGCGGGTGTTGACGGTCGCCGCGTCGAGCCGCAGCAGCTTCAGCTGGAAGCCGGCCTCCTTGGCGGTGGCCTGGATCTGCTCCAGCAGGGCGAGCTGGTTCGGGCTGATGTCGGATTTGAGCAGCACCTCGGCGCTCAGCCGCTTGCCGTTCTTGACGCGATATCCGTCCCCGTCGCGCCTGTTCCATCCCGCCTTGTTCAGCAGCGAGTTGGCCCGTGCCGGGTCGTAGGGCCAGGCGTTCTCGTACGCGCTCTTGTAGTGCGGCGTCACATAGCTGAGCGGGCCGCCCGCCCGCCGGTACTGGCCGAAGAAGACGCTCTTGAGGCCGTCGGCGACATCCGCCGAGTACAGGAACGCCTTGCGCACGCGCAGGTCGTCGAAGGGGGCGCGGGAGGTGTTCAGCGCGAGGTTCGTCGGGTTGCCGGGGCGGTCGCGGACGACCACCTTCAGGCGTTCGTCGTGCTCGGCGGTGCGCTGGTCCTCCGGCGGCAGCGCGTCGATCACGTCGACCTGCCCCGACTGCACGGCCGCGAAGCGGGTCGCGGGCTCCGGTATGAACCGCCAGACGACCTTGTGCGCATAGGCGGGGCCCTTGTGCCTGGCGTACGGGGGCGGCGAGTTGTAGCGCGGGTTGCGGACGAGGACGACGTCCGACTGCCGGTTCCACTTCTTCACGATGAACGGGCCGGTCCCGACGGGCGCCGCGCAGTTCGCCTCCTTGCTGCGGGCGAGCGCCTTGGGTGACTCCATGCCGAGGAAGGCCTGGGCGAGCATGTTCAGGAACGGCGAGTACGGGCGGTCCAGGTGCACGCGGGCCGTGAACGCGTCGATGACATCGGTCTTTTGATAGGGCGCCAGGTAGCCGCCCGCTGTGCCCGACTGGGTGTCGGGGTCGACCATGTGGTCGAAGTTGGCCTTGACGGCCGTCGCGTCGAAGCGGGTGCCGTCGGTGAAGCGGACGTCGTCGCGGAGGTGGAAGGTGTAGGTGCGGCCGTCCTTCGAGATGTCCCAGGACGTGGCCAGCCACGGCTTGGCCCTGCCCTGGTCGTCGAGGGCGACGAGCGAGTCGAGGACCTGCTGGGCGACGTAGGCCTGCGGCATGTCTCCGGCGACGTGCGGGTCGAGGCAGGTGGGCTCGCGGTCGGTGGCGTAGGTGAGGGTGCCGCCTGCGGCGGGCCGTGCGGTGAGGGAGGTGGCGGCTTCACCGGTGCCACAGGCGGTGGCCAGGAGCAGGAGCGGCAGGCCGAGGAGGAGGTGGCGGAGGAAGCGGGCACGGTGGGAGCGGGAGTGCGGTTTCACGGGGGCTCCGGGATGAGGGGCCGGCGGGATGAGGGGGGCGGTCAGAAGAAGCCGTTGAGCGGGGGCGGGGTGCCGTTGAGCAGCCAGTCGCCTGCCACCCGCGCCTTGTGTCCGATCGGGTTGTGCGAGGCGACGGTGCGGGCATTGCGCCAGTGCCGGTCCAGGTGGTGCTCGCGGAGAGTGGCCGACGCCCCGCCGACGTCGTAGAGCCGCTCGCCGGCGCCCAATGCGGCACGTGCGGCGGTGACTTGGGCCTGGGCGACGACGGCGGCCGCCGCGTTCAGGGCGTCCGGGTCCCCGGTGACACCGTCCTCGGACGGCGTCGCGAGCGCGGCGTCGATCACCCCGGCGGCGTGCAGCACCACTGCCTCGGCGGCGAGCGCCCCTGCCGCGATGTCACCGACGGTGTGCTGGACGAGGGGGTCGTCCCCCGCCCGCTCGGCCCCGGCGTGTTGTACGGCGCGTGCCTTCTCGCGGGTGTACGTCACCGCGTCGGCCAGGGCCGCCTTCGCGATCCCGGCGTGCACGGCGGCCAGGAAGAGCTGGTAGTACGGCCCCAGGTGGGTGCGGCGCTGCCGGCCTGTGGTGTCGATGGCGACCTCGTCCTCATGGGCGACCACCTGCCGCAGCCGCGTCGTGCCGGACGCGGTGGTGCGCTGCCCGAGTGCGTCCCAGTCGTCGAGGAGTTCGACGCCCTCGCGTGAGCGCGGCAGCACAACCCGGACGCGGTGTTCCTCGTCGTCGAGCGCGGTCACCACGATGCGGTCGGCGAAGAGCGCTCCGGTGGAGTAGAACTTGGTGCCGTCCACGCGGTAGGTGTCGCCGTCGCGCGTGAGGCGGGTGCGGATCTCGCCGGGGTGGGCGGTGCCGCGCTCGGAGGCGGCGTTCCCGAACAGCTCACCGGCCACGACCGTGGGGAACCAGCGGGCGCGCTCGGCAGCGGTGCCATGGCTGAGCAGCAGTTCCACGAACCCGAAGTGCGGCCGCAGCGCCTGGGCCACGTTCGAGTCGGCCTCGGCCAGATCGACGACGAGTCGAAACAGGTCGACGAGCGCGGCCTGCGCGCCGCCGTACTCGCGGGGCACGCGCAGCGCGCCGAGTCCGCTGCGACGGATCAAGTCGACGCTCTTGTAAGGCAGTTCGCGCGCGGCTTCCAGGGGCGCGGCGTCGCCGCGGATGCGCTCCAGGAGGTCGTGCGGGGCGACGAAGGGGACGGAGGGCACGGATGGTGGGACGCGTGAGGACATGGCGGGGCCTTTGGACGTGGGCGGGGCGCGGGTCGGCGGGCGCGCAGGGGCAGGCCGCGGCGCATGGCGGCGCCGCAGGGCAGGAGGGCACACGGGTGGGAACGCGCTGCGCGACCGCGCAGCGGGCGGGATCAGCCTCTCGGCTCCGGCGTCACCCGCCGCGCACGGCAGGGCACGGCGGCACACCGATCCGTGCGGCGAGCACGCGGGATTGGCAGCCTGGAGGGCCTAGGCGACGGCGCGACGACAGACGGCACTCGAAACACGGGACAGGTCGACGTGACGTCGCCGTGTGAGTTCTTGCCGCTCGTCGGACATGACCATGATTCAACCAGGTGTACGACCCGCTGGTCGAGTAGGCATTGGCGAAGCACCTATCGGGAATCCCTTTCACCGGGCCCGACCGAGAACGTAGCCCGGTGTGAGCGTGCTGTCTCTACTAGAGTGCGGTGTGGGCCGTGACTGGCGCTGAGGTGGAGCACCACCGGGGAGCGGTCTGACGAGACGTCGTTGCCGTGCGCCTGGGCGAGTGGTCAGTAACGCCTGGAGGCGACGATGTCCGCTACTCGGACGGCCCAGCTCATGGATGGCACCGGCCTCGCCCGACGCATCATCGAAGAGGCCGCTGCCAAGGCGGCGGAGATTTCACGGCGTGGGGGAACCAGCCCCTGTCTGGCGACGGTGCTGGTGGGAGAGGACCCCGCGTCGGTCACATATGTCCGCATGAAGCAGGCCCGGTGTGCGAAGGCGGGCATCAGGTCCCGGCACATCGCCTTGCCTGCCACCACCACGACCGCCGAACTGATCGACACCCTCGCCCGCCTGTCCGGCGATCCGGACGTGCACGGCATCCTGCTCCAGCATCCTTGCGGCCCGCACATCGACGAACGAGCGGCGTTCGAGGCGATCGCCCCGGAGAAGGACGTCGACGGGGTCACGATGCATTCGTTCGCCGCGATGAGCTTCGCGCTGCCGGGCTTCGTGTCCTGCACTCCGGGCGGCATCATGCGTCTGCTGGAGGCGTACGACGTCGAACTGGCCGGCAAGCACGCCGTCGTGGTGGGCCGCAGCGCGATTCTCGGCAAGCCGGCCGGGATGCTCCTGCTGGCCAGGAACGCCACGGTGACGTACTGCCACTCCCGCACGACGGACCTGTCGGCGATCGTCGGGGAAGCGGACGTCGTGGTGGCGGCCGTGGGGCGGCCCCGGCTGATCCGCGGTGAGGACATCAAGCCGGGCGCGGTGGTGATCGACGCCGGATACAACGCGGGCAACGTCGGCGACGTGGACTTCGACACCGCCTCCACCCGCGCCCGTTTGATCACTCCGGTGCCCGGCGGCGTCGGGCCGATGACCATCGCCGTCCTGCTGGCGCAGACCGTGGACGCCGCCGCGAACCAGCTCGGCATCCGGCACCACTGACCTCGTGACTGGCAGCTCCTTGGCGCAGCGGGTTTCCCTCCCCCACACGGAGCGGGTCAGTCGCCCTCGGGGTTTCGGCGTTGCCTGCGCAGGTCGGCCCAGTGGCGCAGGCGTTCGCCGATCTGGGCTTCGTAGCCGTTGCGGGTGGGCTGGTAGTACGTCTCGCGGTCCATGCCGTCGGGGAAGTAGTCGGCGCCGGAGAAACCGTCGGCGGTGTCGGGGTCGTACTCGTAGTCCTTGCCGTAGCCGAGGTTCTTCATCAGCCGGGTCGGGGCGTTGAGGATGTGGGCGGGCGGCATGAGGGAGCCGGTGCGGCGGGCGGCGCGCTGTGCCGCGTTGAAGCCCCGGTAGATGGAGATGGACTTGGGGGCGGTGGCGAGGTGGACGACGGCCTGGGCGATCGCCAACTCGCCCTCCGGGGAGCCGAGTCGCTCGTACACGTCCCAGGCGGCAAGCGCCTGCTGGAGGGCGTGCGGGTCCGCGATGCCGATGTCCTCGCTCGCGAAGCGGACCAGGCGGCGGGCCACGAACAGCGGGTCCTCGCCGCCGTCGAGCATGCGGGCGAGCCAGTACAGGGCCGCGTCCGGGTCGGAGCCGCGCATCGACTTGTGGAGTGCGGAGATCAGGTTGTAGTGGCCCTCCTGGGCCTTGTCATACAGCGGGGCGCGCTGCTGGATGTGGTGGGCGAGCGCGGCGGTGTCCAGAGGTGCCCTGGCGGTCTCTTCGGCCGGGAGGGCGTGGAGCTGTTCCGCCATGTTGAGGAGGTAGCGGCCGTCGCCGTCGGCCATGGCGATCAGGGCGTGACGGGCATCGTCGTCCAGGGGCAACGGGTGACCGGTGAGGTGCTCGGCGCGGTCGAGGAGCGTGGACAGTGCGGTTTCGTCGAGGCGTTTGAGGACGAGTACCTGGGTCCGGGAGAGCAGGGCGCCGTTGAGTTCGAAGCTGGGGTTCTCCGTGGTGGCGCCGATCAGGACGACCGTGCCGTCCTCGACGTAGGGCAGGAAGCTGTCCTGCTGCGCGCGGTTGAAGCGGTGGATCTCGTCGACGAACAGCAGGGTGCTCCGGCCGATGGTGCGCCGGCTGCGGGCGGCGGCGAAGACCTTCCGCAGCTCGGCGACGCCGGAGAAGGTGGCCGACACCGGCTCGAAGGCAAGGTTGTCGGCGTCCGCGAGAAGCCGGGCGATGGTCGTCTTCCCGACGCCGGGCGGGCCCCACAGGACGGCGGAGGTCAGGTGCTGCTGGGCGACCATGCGGCCCAGCGGGGCGTCCGGGGCCAGGAGGTGGTCCTGGCCGACGACCTCGTCGAGCCGGGTGGGGCGCAGACGGTCGGCGAGCGGCCGGGTGGGCTCCTCGTCGAAGAGCGGCAGGGTCGGTTCCATCGGTCTCTCGGATCACGGGCGGAGGTGTGCTGGCGCGGCAAGCCTTGCACGGGGCACTGACAGCCGCGGGCTCAGCGGCTCGTGGGGCCGCTTGCGGTGCTCATCGGGCCCGGGGGCGGTCGCGCCGCGGCAACCGCTCGACGATCAGGTCGTAGGAGTCCTCGACCGCGTCGGTGATCAGCCGCTCGGTGACGCCGGGGCCGGGGCCGAGCGAGATCCAGTGGCGTTTGTCGAGCTAGCGGCCCGGGGTGATCGAGGTGTGGGCGTGCATGCGCGCGCGGGCGAGTTCGGGGTCGCACTTGACCGTGATGATCTGCTCGTCCGGGTCGTCGGTGACGATGAGGAACACCTTGTCCGCGACCTTGTACACGTCCAGTGCGGGCGTAAAGGGGTATCCGTGACTGACGCCGGGCAGGGCCAGGGCCGCCTGGCGGGCGGCGTCCTGGAGCCGGTCACCGGCCGCGCTCACGAGGCGGCCTGCCGGCCGGTGCCGTCGGTCAGGGCCCGGTGGGCGGCGCCCAAGATCCGTTCGGAGAGTTCGGAGCCCTTGGTCGCGCGGGACAGGACGAGCGCGCCGAACAGAGTACTCAGGCGGACGAGGCCGTCCTGGCCGTCATCACCGAGGAAGTCGGCGAATTCGGCCACCCCCTCGGCATAGGAGCGGCGGGCCTCCTGGCCGTCGGGGGCGCGGGCGATGTCGGAGGCGAGCGCGGCGATCGGGCAGCCGCCGGCCGCGTTGTCGCGGTGTTCGACGGAGAGATAGGTGTCGATCAGCGTGCGCTGCGCGGTGTCGCGCCGCCCGGCGTCCTGCTCGGGTCCGGCGGCGTACCGCCCGGCGTCCTGCTCGGGTCCGGCGGCGTACCGCTCGGCGAGCTCGTCGATCGCGTGGGCGGTGGCCTCGTCGACCAGCGCTTCCTTGGAAGCGAACTGCTTGTAGAAGGCGCCGTGGGTCAGACCGGCCGCCTTCATCAGGTCGGCGACGCTGACCTGCGTGCCCTGCTCCCTGAAGAGCCGGGAGGCCGTGTCCACGACCCGTCTGCGGTTCTCCTCCGCCTGCGCCTGCGATACCCGGCCCATGGCCACCTCCTGCGCGAAACCGGTTTGGATGTCGACTGGCATCTATCGTAATCCGATGTTTAGATTGCCGTCGTAATCTAAACTAGCTGGAGGCGGATCGCCGGACGGCGCCCGCCACAACCGGGAGCAGGGTCAGTCATGGAGCTCAAGAACGCGGTCGCGGTCGTCACCGGCGCCAACCGGGGCCTCGGACGGCATCTCGCCGCTCAGCTCGTGGAGCGCGGCGCGAAGGTCTACGCGGCGGCCCGCCGCCCCGAGACGGTCGATCTGCCGGGTGTCACCCCGCTGCGCCTGGACGTCACGGACGAGGAGTCGATCCGCCAGGCCGCCCGCACCGCCTCCGACGCGACACTGCTGATCAACAACGCGGGCATCTCCACGGGCGCCACCCTGGTCGACGGCGACCTGGACGAGGTGCGCCGGGAGATGGACACCAACTTCTTCGGCCCGCTCGCCGCGACCCGCGCCTTCGCCCCGGCCATCGAGGGCAACGGCGGCGGCGCCGTGCTCAACGTCCTGTCCGTCCTGTCCTGGTACCACCCGGCGGGCCTCGGCTCCTACGCCGCCTCGAAGGCCGCCGCCTGGGCGCTGACCGGCGCGAGCCGCGAGGAGCTGGCGCCGCGCGGCATCGCCGTCTCCGCGCTGCATGTCGGCTACATGGACACCGACATGGCCGCCGAGGTCCCCGTCGACCAGAAGGTCTCCGCCTCCGACGTCGCCACCCAGGCGCTCGACGGCATCGAGGCGGGCCTCCCCGAGATCGTCGCCGACGAGTTGACCCGGCAGGTGAAGCAGAGCCTGGCCGGCACGCCGCGGCCTCAGCCGAACGCTGCCTGAGCCTGGGACCCGCGACAGTCGATCGCCGTGCGCCGCCGCCCAGCTGCCGCCACGTCGCTGAAGCCCCGAGCTTTCGCCCGATCCGGCGTATCGGGCGCCCAGTGGTGGAAGACTGCCGACAACGGCCCCCGCCGGGAATCACCGGGAACATCAGCGAGGGCCGCCGGCGAGACCGCGCGGCTCCCCTTCTCGCGCGGCCTCACAGCTCCGCCCAGCGGCATGCGTTCCAGGAGCGTGCGGGAGGTTCGCCCCGAGAACCGCAGCCGCGGCGGAGCGGCCGGAGCCGCGTTTGTCGGCGATACGGCTCCAGCCGGCTCAATGGCTTCGGTCACCGATCCGGGGTCTGGGGATCGAGCAGCGCAGCGGTGCTCCCCCTGCGCGCCGGAAATGGTAAGTCAGGTGCAACTTTGATCTCAAGGCCCCTTCTCGGCCAGGGCTTTGATGAATCGTCACAGGTCAGAAGCGCGTGCGGCCGACGAGGCGGAACGCAGTTGGGGCATGAACGGGCAGGGCCCGTGGTCAGGCTCCCGTCCGCCCCGTCGGCGCCTCGCGTCGCATCTCCGCCACCGGCGCCCGTACGAGCCCCGCGGCACGTCCTGACCTCCCGCCGTTGAACGCCAGGTTGAGGCCGAACGCCAGCAGCGTCGCGCTCGTCACCGGTGAGCCGAGGACGATGCCGACGCCCTCGGGGAAGCGCGAGTACAGGTCGGGGGCCACCTCGGGTGCCATGCCGAAGCCGATCGACACCGCGACGATCAGCAGGTTGTGCGTGCCGTCGAAGTCGACCTTGCGGAGCGTGTTGATGCCGACCGCGGCGACCGTCGCGAACATCACGAGCCCCGCCGCGCCGACCACCGGCTGCGGCAACCCGGCGACCAGCGCCCCGAGTTTGGGCACCAGGCCGAGGACCACGAGGATGCCGCCCGCGACCGTCGCGACGTGCCGGCTGCGCACCTTCGTCATCGTCACCAGGCCCACGTTCTGCGCGAACACCGTGTCCAGGAACGCGTTCATGACGCCTCCCAGCACCCCGGAGAGCCCGTCCGCGGCCAGCCCGCGCGCCATGTCCGCGGTGGTAAGGCGCTTCCCGGTCAGCTCCGCGACCGCGATCAGATCGGCCGTCGACTCGGCGAACAGCACCAGCATCACCACGCACATCGACAGCACGGCGACCGCGGGGAACTCCGGCGCCCCGAAGTGGAACGGGGCGCTGACCCCGATCCAGTCCGCCGTCCGCGCCGCCGAGAAGTCCACCAGGCCGAGCGGCACGGCGACCGCCGTGCCCGCCAACAAGCCCAGCAGTACGCCGGTTTGAGCGAGGAACCCGCGCCCGAACCGCGCCACCAGCAGGATCACGACGACGACGAACGCGGCGAGCGCGAGCCGCGAGGGCGCCGCGTGGTCGGCCGCCTTCGGGTCGTTCCCGACGACCAGGTTCACGCCCACGCCGATCAGCGCGAGCCCCACCACCGTGATCACCACGCCGCTCACCAGCGGCGGGAAGAAGCGGACCAACTTCGCGAACGGATAGGCGATCAGCAGCCCGAACACACCGGCCGCGAGCATCGACCCGTACACCGCCTGAAGGCCGTACTCCCCCGCGATCAGGATCATCGGCGTCACCGCGGTGAACGCGGCCCCCGCCATCACCGGCATCCGCACACCGAGGAAGCGGCCGACACCGGCGCCCTGGATCATCGTGACGACGCCCGCGACGAGCAGATCGGCGTTGATCAGAACGGCGATCGTCGCGGCGTCAAGCCCCGCCGCGGCGCCGAACACCAGCGGCACGGTCACACACCCCGTGTACATCACGAGCACGTGCTGGAGCCCCAGCACCGCGAGCCGCCCGAAACCGGCCCGCTGACCGCCCTTCGCAGGCATCGTCACGTCAATCACCTGCCTATCGGGCGAAGTTGGCAGCGATCCGCTGCTGGATGTAGTCGGCCGCGGTGATCGGCGGGTAGCGGCGCTCCGGGCCCTCGATCACCACGTCACGGTCGGCCTGCGCGAAGAACGCGATGCTGTGGCGGGCCGCGCGGTCGTCGTCAGGGCCCGGCGACTTGACCCGGTGGAAGTTCGACGGGAGCCGGTCGTCGCTCCACCGCATCAGCATGTCCCCGATGTTGCAGGTGATCACGGAGTCCGCCGGCTCGACCGGCGTCCACTCCTGCGCCTCGGCCTCCTTGCCCGGGCACACCTGAAGCCCGCCCTGCCCGTCCCGCTGGAACAGCAGCGTCAGGCAGTCGAAGTCGGTGTGCGCCCCGGCCCGCCACACGTTCTCGGGGATCACGGCGTCCTCGGGCACGGCGAAGTAGTGCAGCATCCGCAGCGTCGACTGGTACTGCGGGCTCGCCGGGTCGTGGGCGCGCGCGAAGAACCCCTCGGGCAGCCCGAGACGGTCCGCGAAGCAGGACAGCACCCGCATCGCCAGGTCCCGGCAGCTCGCCTCGAACGCCAGCGTCCGCTCCCGGAACCCGGGCAGCGCGTCGTCCGGCCACAGTCCTTCCATGTGCGGGCGGGTCAGCTGGTACGACTCCTTCTGGTCGGGCGTCCCGATCGAGGGACGCACTTGAGTCATCGACTCCCAGCCGGAGTTGAGCCCCTTCTTCAGGCCGTGCCGCGCCTTGGTCTCCTCCGGCAGCGCGAAGAAGGCCTCGGCGTCGGCGAACGCGCCGTCCACGGCGCCGGGTTCGATGCCGTGGTTCACCAGCTGGAAGAAGCCGATGTCGGTGGCGGCGGCCCACAGCTCCTCGGTGATCTCCGCCTTGCGGTGCTCGAAGTCGGAGAGGTCGATGCGGCGGATCTCCCGGGCGGACGTCTCCGTCCCGGCCCCGCCCATGCGGGTCTCCTTGGCCAATTCGTCGAGTGTGTACGTGGTGTTCGTCATCGCGGCTGTCGCTCCTCGGACACGGAGTTGCGTACGGGATGCAGTCACCGCCCCTGCGATCCCCTCCGCGGGCGCTCAGATGGCCGCGGGCACGGTCGCGGCGGACCCCTTCGTGGGCCCGGGCGCCGTGGGCTGGCGCGGGCCCCTGGGCGGGGCCCGCACGCGATGGGGTCAGCCTGCACGGTGTGTGTTACCGGTGGGGATCGTGCTGTTACGCGGCCGTAAAGCTCACGGTGCCCCTGGGCGCGGGCTCGGGGCTCTGCCCCGGACCCCGCTGCTCAATCTCCGCAGGGGCTTGAACGTGCGAGGCCTGCCGCCAACTCCCCTGATGGCAGCCGGACATGCTCCCCGTCGCGTACCAGGATCTCCCCGTCGACCAGGACGGCCGCCACGGTCCTGCTGCCCGCACACGTCAGCAGCGTCGCCCCCGGATCGCGGACCGGGAGGCAGGCGTAGTCCCGGTCGAAGCGGTGCAGGACGAGATCGGCCCGCGCCCCCACCCGCACCCCGCCGTCCGGGTTCTCCTCGATCCCGAGCACCCGGTTCGCGCCGCCCGCCGCCATCGCGAACATCTCGGGGAACCCGAACAGATCCGCCTTGCGGTGCGCGGCCCGTTGCAGATACGCGCCGATGCGCAGCGCCTCCAGGATGTCCTGCGTGTCGTTGCTGGCGGCCCCGTCGACCCCGAGGCCGACGCTCAGCCCTGCCTCCAGCATCTCGGGCACCGGCGCGATCCCGCTGCCGAGCCGCATATTGCTCAGCGGGTTGTACGAGACACCGACGCCGTGCCGGGCGAGGGTGGCCCGCCCCTCGGCGTCGAGCTCCACGCAGTGCACGGCGAGCAGCCGATCCCACAGGAACCCGGCCCGCTCCAGATACGCGACGGCACCGACTCCCGTACGGTCACGGCACATCGAGTCGTCCGTCGTGGTCTCCAGCAGGTGCAGCGAGACGGGCAGCCCGCGTTCCCCGGCGTACGCGCGCACGGCGCCCATGCCCTCCGGCGTCAGACACCGCGGATTGGGCACGGCGACACCGACGTCCACCCGGCTGCCGCGCGCCTGCGCGATCAGTTCGTCGGTGTGCGCGAGGGCCTCTTTGAGCGGCTGCATCAGGCGCGGATCGAAGCCCCATTTGCGGCTCGGGTCGGCCCGGTCGGCGACGCCCCGGCACAGCACGGCCCGGACGCCGCTGTCCTTGAGGGCGCGCAGCACCGCGTCGTGCACCTCGGGCGACGGATGCGGCCACATGTGCTCGACGAGCGTGGTGGTGCCACTGCGCAGCGCCTCGGCCGCGGCGGCGGCAGCGGTCGCGTAGGCCCGCTCGGGCGTGAGCTGCGCCGCCTCCTCACCGACGGCGCTCAGCCACGCGAGCAGCCCGAGCCCCTCGCCGATGCCGCGCAGCCCCGCCTGGAAGAGGTGGGTGTGGGTGTTGACGAGGCCGGGCGTCAGATGCCCGCCGTGTCCGTCCAACACGTCGCCATTGCAGGGGAGTTCGCCGTGCGCGACGAGCGCTGTAACCCGTCCGTCGGCGATGTGCACATCCATGCCGGGCAGCCAGCGGCCTCCGCTGTGGACGGTGACGTCCGTGATCGTGCCGAGTGTCATCGGGCGGGCTCCTTCGGGGGACGGGCCGCGCCCGTGTGGTGGAACAGCAGATTGAGCAGGAACGCCACGATCCCGGTGACGGCGATGCCGCTGTCCAGGACGGTGCGCACGTACGAGGGCAGCGGCGCGTAGAAGTCCGGCGCGCCGAGCGGGATCATGCCGAGCGCGAAGGCGAGGGCGACGGTCAGCAGATTCCTCGGCTCCGTCAGATCGGCGCGCGCGAGGATGCGCAGCCCGACGGCGCCCACGGTCCCGAACATGACGAGCGAGACCCCGCCGAGGACAGGACCCGGCACGGCGGCGACGGCGGCCCCGAGCACGGGCACGAACGCGAGCACCACCATCAACACCCCGGACAGGGCCACCACATGACGGCTCTTCACGCGCGTCACGCTCACCAGGCCCACCGACTGCCCGAACGTCACGATGGGGAAGGAGGCGAGCGCCCCCGACAGCACCGTGGCGGCCCCGTCCGCGCGCAGCGCCCGGACGACGGTGGGCGCGTCGTCGCCGCGGCCGACGATCTGGCCGACCGCGAGGGTGTCGCCGACGGACTCCACCATGTTCACGAGCTGCACGACGAGCATCGCCACGATGGCGGGCACCACGAACGTGGGCGCCCCGAAGGCGGTCGGGTCGGGCGCCGTGACGACGCGCGCGTCCGCGACCCCCGACCCGTCGAACAGCCCCAGCGGCAACGCGGCCAAAGTGCCCACGGCCATGGCGAGAAGCACCGAGAACCGGGCGAGCGCGGGCGGCGCGAGGCGCTCCACGACCACCACGAGAAGCACGGTCCCGGCGGCGAGGGCGAGCCCGCGGCCGCCGCTGCCGCCGGCCCCCTCCCCCGCGATGAGACCGGCCGCCGAAGGCACCAGCGAGAACCCGATGACAGCGATGACCGTCCCGGTGACCAGCGGCGGAAACAGATGCAGACAGCGCCCGAACCACGGAGCGACGGCCAGCGTCACCAGGCCGGACACGACGGTCGCCCCGAACACCGCGGCGAGCCCGTGCTCCTGCCCGATGAGGATGGCGGGGGTGATCGCGGTGAACGTGGAGCCCATCACGATCGGCAACCGCGCCCCGAACCACTTCAGACCCAGCGACTGCAACACGGTAGCGACCCCGCTGACCAGCAGGTTCGCGCTGATGAGCAGCCGTATCCTGTCCTCGGGCAGATGCAGCGCGGTCCCCACGAGCAGCGGCATCGTGGCCATGCCCGCGTACGCGACGAGCAGATGTTGCAGGCTCAGCGGCACGAGCCGTCGCCACGGCGGCCGTACGTCGACGGGGTGGGGTCCTTGGTGTGCGGGCGCGACGGCATGCTCGACTACAGCCATCGTTCCTCCTCACAGCTCGGCGGAAGACGGCTGGTTAGCGCCCGGGACAAGCCCCGCACCCGGACACCCACCGGCCGTTGCAGCCATGACCGGTGTGGGGGTGACGGTAGGGAGACGGTGTTTCGGCGGCGTTGCGCCCAGGAAACTGGGGCGTAGCTGAACGGCACGCCCGGACCCCATGCCGTTGCCTTCAGGACCACCCGTCACTGCCCGCACGCGCTCCACACTGGCGCGGCCCTCAGGCGCACGCTTCCGAAACGCCGCACTCGGCGAACCAATGTCTGTGTTCGCGAAGTGAGGGTTTAACAATCCGGGCGGGGAAGGTTTTTAGCGCAATGAGCAGAGCGGTATTAATTCGTATCCACGGGCCGCCATGGCGTGCTACTGTCGTCTCAGTTGCAGTTGTGGTTCCCGAAAACTTCAAGTGCTCCTGGCCGCACACTGCGGTGGGGGCACTTTTGTATTACCGGTCATTTCCGGGCGGGGTAATCATCGCGGCGACACGGCATCCGCAACACCGCGGATATCCGCTGTACTGCCCCAAAGGAGATCGACATGAACACTGGCATCGTGAAGTGGTTCAACGCGGAAAAGGGTTTCGGCTTCATCGAGCAGGAGGGCGGCGGCGCTGACGTCTTCGCCCACTACTCGAACATCGCCGCCCAGGGCTTCCGCGAGCTGCTCGAGGGCCAGAAGGTGAACTTCGACATCGCACAGGGCCAGAAGGGCCCGATGGCCGAGAACATCGTTCCCGCCTGACGCCAACGCGCACTTGCAGCTGGGGCCCGCATCCTTCGGGGTGCGGGCCCCAGCTGCAAACATTTCCCGCAGTGATTCGACCTGCGGTCGATCGGGACGACTCCCTCCCATATCCACAGTCGACGCCCCGAGCGAGATCCTCATTTCGCGTCACTGATTTTCAGCGCCTGCGCCCGCATGGTTAACCAGCCGGCCGGGTCCGCTTTCTCTTTTACTGCCGGTCCATTTCTTGTGATTCTCTGTGCCGCTTATCGCCGGAAGAATTCCTTGACGTGCACCGCATCAAGGAAAGGTTCCGCATGAACCGCACACGTACAAACGACCGATTCACCCGCACCCGTAATGGCGGCGGTGCACATTCCGGCGCCGGAAACCGGAGCAGGTTCGGTCGGTCATCCCGCTCCGGTGGCTACGGTCGTCGGCCCGCCGCGGTGCAGGGTGAGTTTGCGCTGCCCGAGACGGTCACCGCGGCGTTGCCCGCGGTGGAGAGTTTCGCCGCTCTCGGGATGCCGGAGCAGTTGCTGGCCGAGCTCGGCCGGCAGGGGGTCAGTGCGCCGTTCCCGATCCAGGGCGCGACGCTGCCGAACTCCCTGGCCGGCCGGGACGTCCTGGGGCGCGGGCGCACCGGCTCCGGCAAGACCCTGGCGTTCGGGCTGGCGCTGCTGGCCCGCACCGCCGGACAGCGTGCCGAGCCCCGCCGGCCGCTGGGACTGATCCTGGTGCCCACGCGCGAGCTGGCCCAGCAGGTGACCGACGCCCTCACGCCGTACGCCCGCGCCGTCAGGCTGCGGCTGGCCACGGTCGTGGGCGGCATGTCGATCGGCCGGCAGGCCAGTGCGCTGCGCGGCGGGGCCGAGGTCGTCGTCGCGACCCCGGGCCGGCTCAAGGACCTCATCGACCGTGGCGACTGCCGCCTCGAGCAGGTCGGCATCACGGTGCTCGACGAGGCCGACCAGATGGCCGACATGGGATTCATGCCGCAGGTCACCGCGCTGCTCGACCAGGTGCGTGCGGAGGGACAGCGGATGCTGTTCTCCGCCACCTTGGACCGCAATGTCGACCTGCTGGTGCGCCGCTACCTCAGCGACCCGGTCGTGCACTCGGTCGACCCGTCGGCCGGTGCGGTCACCACGATGGAGCACCACGTCCTGCACGTGCACGGCGCCGACAAGCACGCCGCCACCACGCAGATCGCCGCCCGCGACGGCCGCGTGATCATGTTCCTCGACACCAAGCACGCCGTCGACCGGCTCACCCGGGACCTGCTCAACAGCGGGGTGCGGGCGGCCGCACTGCACGGCGGCAAGTCCCAGCCGCAGCGCACCCGCACCCTGACCCAGTTCAAGACGGGAGACGTCAGCGTCCTCGTCGCCACCAACGTCGCCGCCCGCGGCATCCATGTCGACAACCTGGACCTCGTCGTCAACGTCGACCCGCCGACCGACCACAAGGACTACCTCCACCGCGGCGGGCGCACCGCCCGTGCCGGTGAGTCCGGCAGCGTCGTCACGCTCGTCACCCCGAACCAGCGCCGGTCCATGGTCCGCCTCATGTCGGACGCCGGGATCCGGCCCCAGACCACCCCGGTCCGCTCCGGCGACGAGGCCCTGCACCGCATCACCGGCGCCCAGGCCCCCTCCGGCGTCCCGGTCGTCATCGCCGCACCGGTCACCGAACGCCCCAAGCGCGGCGGCTCCTCCCGCGGCCGACGCCGCCCCGCTTCCGCCGCGCGACGCGCCTCCACGCCACAGCGGTTCGCCGCCGACGCGGCTGCCTAGAGACCTTCGTGATCAGAACACTGGCCAACCTTTGCCGGAGGCACCTTTTGACGCTGGTTCAGATGCAGTCCCGCCCGCTGAGCGGCGAGCCCGTGCGCGGGCCCTTGGGTGACACCGTTGCCCCCATCCTTGAGGAAGCCGGACCACGGGTCTGGGACGACATGACCGTCGAGGTCGCCCTGTCCGTGATGGCCGGCGCCCGCGTCGGGCACCTGCTCGTCTGCGACCAGGACGGCCGACGCACCGGTCTGGTCACCCGGGCAAAGCTCTCGGCTGTCCGTGACGGCTGCGCATACACGGATCGGATCCGCCTGCGCGACCTCGGCGACGGTGGCCTCACCCTCGCCCGCTGAACCAGCTCACCACGATCGTCCTTCTTCCTGTGAGGTCTCATGCGCTGTGTCATCGCCCGCTTCCCGTTCGACCTGACCAAGAGCGGGGTGCTGGAAACCATGAAGGGCGTCAAGCCCGAGTCGGTAACCGGCGAGTCCGTGATCATCGGGCGCCGCCACTATCCCGTCAAACAGGTCGGCCAGGTCATCACCCACCAGGACCGCCGTGATTTCAGCGCGGGCGAAGTCCTCCGGGCCATGGCCCGACTCGGGTTCACCTGCCGGACTCAACCCGCGGCCGCGCCCTCGCTCGGCGTCACCCCGCTCCAACGGGCTTCCGTCATGCTGGGCGCCCCCGCACCCGCCTGACAGGCGCGGCAGGCGCGAGCCCGTCATGCGCCTGGACCGGCACAGCGTCGACCATTCCCGGCGGCAGGCGGTCTCGACGGGCGTGCCCTGGTCGACGAGCTCCCGGGCGCGCGCGGCGTTGCGCGGCCGGTAGCGGGAATAGCGCCGGTGGCCGCCCTCGGAACGCGTCGAGGGGCCCGGGTGCCGTACGGCACCCGGGCCCCGAAGGAACTGTTACACCATCTGCCGGCCCTGATACTGCGCCGGCCTTCTGTATCCGCCGACCCGACCTGGAAGGTGTCGGGGATGCGGGGATCGCGGTTGCTTGACCGGAGACCACCTCACTGTCGATGTCCTGCGGTACCCGGGCTCAAGACGTCCGCCCGGGCGATCCTGATGGCGCTCGGCTCCTCCGTTCTTCCCTCTGGGATCAATCACTTGCCTACTGCTGGTGATGCTGGTGATGCGAACTGCTCTGTGGCCTGCGGTAGCGCCACTCTTCGACAGCCAGCCCCGTCGCCCGTCCTGCATCTGCTCCGGCTTAGAACCCCACTGTCGAACTTCCCGGTGCGCGCGTCCGCAGCCGACGCCTTCACCGAGGTGCTGCTCACTCAACTGCACTGCGGGGTACTGCACTTGCGGGTACTGCTACTGCGGTACTGCTCACGGCGGCCCCTGATCACTGCGGGCCACCCGGTCCGGCCGTCAGTCCCGTCGCCGTCCTGCGACAACCCTGGCTTCGGAACTCCACCACCGAACCGTCCTGCGCACTGCAACTGCGGTACTACTGCCCGGCAGTTCATCTCTGCCGGGCTCTGTTGATCTCGGCTACGAGAGAAACCATAACCACGGCACTGGCGAATGTCTACTCCGGGCGACATAGATTTCCGTGTGTTCGACGGGGAGGTAATCGACCTCGAACAGAGGCGGAGGGCTGGAACAAGCCGGGTTAACGGGCCGCAGCCTGGGCACAAGCCTCGAACGCACAGGACCGGGCAATCACGATCCAGAGACCCAGAGCCAGGGGGACCTGATGGACACGATGAGCGTCAACGTCGCAACCCTCCGCTCCGCGACGTCCGTCGCCGACACACGCGAGAGCACCCGGGACTTCCTCGACGAGCTCGTACCGGCGATTTCAGCCGGGGCCGCCGACACGGTGGTCCTGGTCGTCTCGGAGCTCGTCACCAACTCCCTGCGGCACGGCGGCGGCACCTGCACCCTGGAACTGACCGCGTACCCGGACAGCATCGAGGTGACCGTGCACGACCCCAGCCCGCAGGCCCCACACATGCGCACCCCCGACCTCAACGACGACACCGGAGGCTTCGGCTGGCCCATGGTCAACCGCCTCGCCCGCGCCACCGCCGTGAACCGCCAAGCGGACGGCAAGACCGTAAGCGCCCTCCTCCCCCGCCGGTGACCGCGTCGGGACACCGTGCCAAGAGCCCCGGCCCGCGCAGGAACGCGCCCGCAGACCAGCCCAGCGCTCCGGCCACGTCAGCGCGCCGTCCAGCCACCATCCACGTACAGCTCCGAACCGGTCATGAAGGTGGCGTCGTCCGACACGAGGAAGGCCACCGCACCCGCGACCTCGTCGGGGCGGCCGAGGCGTGCCATCGGGGTGCCCTCGACCATCGCGGCGCGCCGGGGTGTGCCCGCCCACAGCTCGCGCGAGAGCGGTGTCTCGATGAAGCCGGGGTGGATCGAGTTGACGCGGACGCCGCGCTGGGCCCAGTGCAGTGCGGCGTTCTTCGTCATCAGCCGGACCGCGCCCTTGGCCGCGTGGTACGAGAACTGGCTGCCGAAGCCGCCGACCGTACCGAAGATCGAGGCGACGTTGACGAGGGAGCCGCCACCGCTGCGCTCGATCGCGGGGCCGCCGTGCTTCATGCCCAGCCAGACCCCGGTCTGGGTGACCGAGATGACCTTGTCCCAGGACTCCTGGGTCTCGCTCTCCACGGTGCGCATCTCCGCGATGCCCGCGTTGTTGACGAGCGCCGTCAGGCTCCCGAACTCGGCCGTCACCCGCTCGACGACGTCGCGCCACGCGTCCTCGTCACTGACATCGAGGGCCAGGCCGATTGCCCGCGCCCCGCCGTCCGTCAGTTCCTTCGCCAGCGCCGCGCAGCGTCCGGCGTCCACATCGGTCACGGCCACAGCGGCGCCCTCGGCGGCCAGCCTGCGCACGACTGCGTCGCCTATGCCGCCGGTCGCGCCGGTGACGAGGGCGATCTGTCCGCTGAGACGGTCGTTCACGGGATCTCCTTCGATACGTTCAGTGGGTGTCGCGGCCGGTGGCCGGCGGTAACGGAAGCGGCTCGAGGGCGCGGGGCGGCGCCAGAGCTACGTCGTCCGCCCGCTGGACGGGATGCTCGGCCCGGCGGCGCGCGGGGGCTGCCGCAGCGCCGCCTTCATGATCTTGCCGGTGGACGTCTTCGGCAGGGTGTCCGCGAACTCGATGAGCCGGGGTCGCTTGTAGCGGGCGAGGCGGCCGTCGAGCCAGGCCCGAAGGGTCCGGGCGTCGAGCTCTTCCCCGCGGCGCAGGGCCACGACGGCCTTGACCCGCTCGCCCCACACGGGGTCGGGGACGCCGACAACCGCCGCCTCCAGGACCGCCGGATGGGCCACGATCGCGTTCTCCACCTCGATCGAGTAGATGTTCTCTCCACCGGAGATGATCAGGTCCTTGAGCCGGTCCTTGATGTAGAGGAACCCGTCGCCGTCGAGGCAGCCGATGTCACCGGTGCGCAGCCACCCTTCGGGGGTGATCGCCGCCGCCGTCTCCTCGGGCCTGTTCAGGTAGCCGATCGTCAACTGCGGTGTACGCAGCCAGATTTCGCCGTCGGCGCCCGGAGTCACGTCCTCACCGGTGCGGGGATCGATGATGCGGCACTCGCAGGTGTCCACGACCGCCCCGGCCGAGCCCGGGTGCGCGTCGGTGTCCCCGTGCCTGCGCAGGGGCTCGATGGCGACACCGGCGCAGGTTTCGGTGAGCCCGTACCCCTGCGAGAACCCGGTGCGCGGGAGCATCGCCATGGCCTGTTCGATGAGCGTGCTGCCGGCGGGTGCGGAGCCGTAGATGACCACTTCAAGGGTGCTCAAGTCATGGTGTGCCGCCGCGTTCTCGGCGACGAGGCGGGTCAGTACGGTCGGCACCAGGACGGTGTGGGTGACCCCGTGTTCCTCGACGGCCCGGCCCACGTCGGCCGCGGAGGCACCGGCGGGGATGACGAGTTCACCGCCCATGTGTACGCAGCACATGACCGAGCTCATGGCACTGATGTGGAACATCGGCAGGCAGGCCAGAAAGGTCATGTCGGGGTGCATGCGCCAGGCCCGGGTGGCCTGCGCGCAGGTGTGCGCGAGGTTGCGCTCGACCAGTTGGACGCCTTTCGGCGAGCCCGTGGTGCCGGTGGTGTACAGCAGCAGGACCACCGACTCCGGGCCCTGCTGCGGCGCGGGCGGGATGTGCGGGTCGCCGTCGGCGCACCAGGCGTCGAACGTGGCCGGGTCGAGCCAGACCACGCGGTGGTGCGGGCCGACCAGGTGGGCGAACTCCCGCTCCGCGAAGACGAGTTCCGGTTCGCTGTCGGTGAGCACGGCCCGGCTCTCGGCCGGCTCCAGGCGCCAGTTCACGCAGACGAGCTGCGCGCCCGCCCAGGAGGCGGCGTACACCAGCTGCACATACGCGAGGCCGTTTCTGGCGATCACCGCGATACGGGATCCGTGGCGGACGCGCTCCTGCTTCAGCCGGGAGGCGATGCGCGCCGCGTCGCCGGCGAGTTCGCCGTAGGTACGTGTGCCTGTCGGCGCAGTGACGGCACGGTGGTCCGGCCGCTCCCGCCCGTGCCGGTCTAGGGTCCCGGCCAGGGTGGTCCCCGACGTGGCTCGGCTCGTCATCGCTCGCCCTTCTCCTCGGTCGCGGGCCCCGTTCACCGCGTGCGCGTGTACCGGTCGACGCCGTCGGCCGCCACCGCCACGGCCTGCTCACGCAGGACGAGAACGTCCAGATGCGCCGCCGTCTCGTTGACCGCGAGCATCTGGTTGAAGGCGCTGAGCTCGGCGAACGGCACGTTGCGGCGGGTCCATCCGAGCCCCCGCGCCACCGCGTGGGCGTCGAGGGTGCGCTCGCCCAGGACCGCGAGGCTCTCGGCGAGGCGGTCGTCGTGGTGGGCGAGGAGTTCGGCGACGCGGGCGTGGGCGCTGTCGGTGACCGGACCGTGCGCGGGCAGCAGGCGGGCGTCGGCGTAGCGGGTCATCAGCCGCAACGAGTCCAGGTAGTCGGCGAGCGGCGCGCCGCCCGGCTCGGCGAGTTCGAAGCCGATCGACGGGGTGATGTGCGGCAGGACGTGGTCCCCGGAGAACAGCAGCCCGCGCCGCTCGTCGAGGAACACCGTGTGCCCCTTGGTGTGACCGGGCGTCGGGACGGCCGTCAGTTCGCCGCGGCCGAAGCGGACGGTCTCGGCGCCGAGCCAGTGGTCGGGCGCCTCCCACACCTCCGGGTCGTAGCCGCCGTGGTCCAACTCTTTGATGTGGTCGGCCAGTTCACCGGCACCGGCCCGGCGCAGCGTGTCGAGGGAGCCGGCCGGTACGTCGCTGGCGAGACGGTGCAGCATCTCCAGGCCGGGGCGTTCCCCGGCGCCGAGGTGGACGCGCGCGCCGAACAGGCGGCGCAGCTCCACCGCTTGCGTGTAGTGGTCGCGGTGGATGTGAGTGGCGAGGATGTGGCGGATGTCGCCGAGGTCGCGGCCGATGGCGGCGAGGGCCTCCTCGAGCCGCTTGCGGGCCTCGGGGATCGCCCAGCCGCCGTCGATCATCACGAGGCCGCCGTCGTCGGCGAGATCCTCGAGGACGTACACGTTGACGGCGTGGAGGCCGTCGTTGGGGAGCGGCAGGGGAACGCGGTGCACTCCGGGCTGCACGGTCTGGATTCCGGCTTCGGCCCACGGGCCCTGGTCGAACCGCGTTGTCATGACTCTCCCTTGTTCCTGTGGCACTGTGGTTCGGATCCCGCCGTCAGGCGTGCGCGCGCAGCCTGCCGACCAGGTCACGGGCCCCGCTGCGGTCGAGCTTGCCGACCTTGGTCTGGGGAAGTTCCGTGATGGTGTAGACGTACTCGGGCCATTTGGTCTTGGCCAGGCCGACGCCCTTGAGGTGTCGGGTCACCTCGTCGAGGTCGATGCCGTCGCCGTCCTCGGTGACGACGAGCAGCGCGACACGTTCGCCGAGCACCTCGTCGGGCACGGCGGCGACGCAGGCCCTGGCCACCCGCGGGTAGGTGGCGACCGCGCGCTCTATCTCCGTGATGTCGATGTTGCGGCCGCCGCGGATGATGATGTCCTTCTCGCGGCCCATGATGCTGATGGTGCCGTCCTCGTGGCGCGTCAGCAGGTCACCGGTGGGGAAGTAGCCGTCCTCCGTCAGGGCGGGCGGCTCCACGCGGCCGTCCTGCGCGTAGCCGAGGAAGAGGGAGGGGCCCCGCACCTGCGCCCGGCCGGCGACGCCGGGGGCCACCGGCCGTCCCTCGGGGTCGAGCGCGCGGACGTCGGTGCCGGGGAAGGGGCGGCCGTCCCTGCCGAGCCGGATGTCCTCCGGCTCGTCGGGCCCGGGCGAGGTGTGTCCGAGGCACTCGGACATGCCGAACACCCGCAGGATCTTCGTGCCCAGGGAGCGCTCGGCGCGGGCGAGGGCGCCGCGGTCCATCGGCCCGCCCCCGACGGTGATCGCCCGGACGCCCTCGAGGATCCGGGACCCGGCCGCCTCCGCACCCATTTGCAGTGCCATCGTCGGGACACACATGGTCCAGCGGACATCGGCTTCGGCCATCCGCCGAAGTGCGAGCGCCCGGTCCCACTTCGCGGTCAGTACGAGCGGCCCCTGAAGGAGCAGTGCGACGTAGATGCCGAAGCAGTACGACGCGGTGGAGGACAGCGGCACGATCGCGGCCACCGCGTCCCCCCGCTCAAGGCCGTTGATCTCGATGGTGCTGGCGGCGGCGTAGCGCAGGGCCCGTTCGGACTGCACCACGCCCTTGGGCCGCCCCGTGGAGCCGGAGGTGAGGCCGATGAGGACGCCGCCCGCCCAGCGCGACGCGTCCTGCTGCTCGGGCGCCGCCCGACAGCTCCAGCCGTCGAGCACGGTGTCCGCACGGCCCGGCACCAGCTCGGGCACGGCCCATTCGTCCATCGCGGAAGGCTCGGCGATGACGAAGTCCGGCCGGATGTCCTGCTGCGCTGCCGCGAACTCGTCGCGCGTGGTGTGCCGGTTGACGACGGCGAGCACCCCGCCGGTCAGACCGACGGCCAGGGCGGCGGCGACGGTGCGCCACGAATTGTCGGCCTGGAGCATGACGGTCCCGCCCGTCCTGCCCGCCGTCGACGACATCACCGCGGCCACCCGTGCCGCCTCGTCGAGCAGTGCGCGCGCCGTATGACTGCCCGCGTCGTCGATCACGGCGACGAAGTCGCCCTGCTCGGCCTTCTGTTGGAACCCCTGCACTACCTGTCGCATTCCCGCTACCTCGCTGCGATGTGCCGTACTCCGGTGTACTGACGCTTTCTCAACTGCTGGGCGGACGACCGACGTTGCTCCGGTGGCCGCTGGTGACGGGCCGGCGGGACCGGTCAGCCGGTGAACATCTCCGCCTCGTGTCCCATCACGGCGATGCGCCGTCCCTTCATGTCGCCGACCTGGGCGACGGCTTCGGCCCATGCGGCGCTCTTGAGGGCCTTCTTCAGGTCGTCCGGCGAGTCGAAGCCGAGCACCGAGATGCCGTCCCAGCCCTCCGAGCGCGGTTCCAGGGCGGCGTCGATCTCGGTGTGCCGCCAGGCACGCAGTCCGGGCAGTCGGCGGGTCAGCTCCGCGTGGTCCTTGCGCCACCACGTGATGAACCGCTCGTGGGTCCACTCGGGGGGCCGCGCTGCGAGCAGGACGAGGTTGTACATGACGTTCCTCCGTACAGGGCCGGTGGTGTGCCCGGTTGGGTGGCCGGCCGGATGTCCGCCGCGGCCACGGCTGGGCGGTCGGGACGCGGTCAGGGGAAGCGGATCTGCGACGAACGGCCGATCAGCAGGCGCTGCAGCCGGTGGTCGTCGCCCACCCGCCCGGCGGCGACGAAGCTCGCCTCGGGGACACCCCCGCGCCGCACCTCGCCCAGGAAGAGCTCGTCCTTCCCGGTGGTGGTCGCCGAGAGCAGGTGGTGGGTGAGCGCCCCCTTCTCGCGCTGTGCGAGATAGCCGACCAGGGCGTCGCGGCCGCCGGCGAAGTCGGTGGCCTTGCCGTCGCCGGTGGAGAAGAGGATGGAGAGCGAGAAGTCGTCGCTGATCAGGTCGAGGATCTTCGACGGCTCGTCGCCGTCGAGGATCGCGAACCACGCGGTGAGGAAGGGCGCCGCGGTCGAGGTGTCGGTCATGCCCCGCTCCTCTCGGCCGGGACCCGCCCGGCCCAGTCGACGAGTTCGAACGAGGTGGTGAAGAAGGACTGGTAGCGCGCCAGGAGCCCGCCGGGAGAGGTGACCGCGGCGGACAGGAACGAGCCGACGTACTGCCCGGACTCCGTCACCACGCCGTACACGGTCTCCAGGTCGCCGTCCCGGCTGTAGCGCACGACTTCGTGCGCCCGGTCCACGGGATTGCGTCCGGCGAGGTAGCCGGCGAAGTCCTCCCTGCTGGTGCCGGCCGCCTCCTTGCCGGGCAGGGCGATGAGGAAGCGGAAGTCGGGTTCGAGCAGGTCGAGCGTTCGCTCGGGGTGGGGACTGTCCATGCTGGTCAGGTATGCACGCAACGACATGGGTGGGATCCTTCAGCTCGCGGCCGTCCGGAGAGGGGCGGGCGTCCGCTCGGACGCGCGGCACACCCCTTTCCTCAGATCAACTTGAGTCAAGTTCAGTTCAGTTCGGATGCTAATCCCGCCGAAACACCGCTGGCAATAGCCCGTCACACAGTGATGCGCCGGCGCCGCGGCCGAGAGGATGCGGACACGGCGAAGCCCCTGACGGAGATCCGTCAGGGGCTTCGCCGAAGACCAGGCGCTCAGTGCCTCACGTCGCGACCATGCGTACGCAGGCGCCCTCGATCAGCTCGCCGACCTCCGCCAGAGGGGTCGCCCCCGACGGCCGGTACCACCGCCACACACTCACGATCAGGCCGAGCACGCTCGCCCCCAGGAGCTGGGCGTCCCGCAGCGGAAAGGCACCCTGGGACATGCCCTTCACCAGCAGGTTCGTCCAGTCCCGCTCGACGACCTGGACCAGTTGGCGCGCCGCCACCCGCTCCGCCTCCTCGCGCTTGGACTTGCGCGGGCCCGACAGCAGATCCATGTGGTTCTGCAGGATGCGCATCTGGAGCACTTCCTGCTCGGACACGTCGTACGCGGCGCGCACCGCGGCCCGCAGCGCCTGGACCGGGTCCTCGGCATCGGCGGTCGCCTGCGCGAACCGGTCGTGGGAACGCTCCAGTTCGAGCCGCATGATCGTGAGCAGGCAGTGCGTCTTCGACTCGAAGTAGTGGTAGAGCGCGGTCTGTCCGATGCCGACGCGTTCGGCCACGGTGGACCACTTCGTGGCCTCGAAACCGGTCTCGCCGAAGCAGTCCACGGCGGCCGTGAGGATGGCCGCCCGCTTGGACCTCGGCCCCGCCTCCGGTTCAACGATCTTCGTCATGACTCTCTCCAGGCCGCAGCTCACCGTGTCAGTGCACCAGAGAGTAACCCCAACCTGAACTCGGTTACTACTCAGGTACGACGCCGGGCGCAGGGGCCCGGTCAGAGGCGTTCGAGCACGGTCGCGTTGGCCATGCCGCCACCCTCGCACATCGTCTGGAGCCCGTACCGGCCACCGGTCCTGCGGAGCTGGTGGACGAGCGTCGTCATCAGCCGGGCGCCGGTGGCGCCGAGCGGGTGGCCGAGCGCGATGGCGCCTCCGAAGGCGTTGGTGCGTTCCGGGTCCGCGCCGAGTTCCTTCCGCCAGGCCAGGACGACCGAGGCGAAGGCCTCGTTGATCTCGATCAGGTCCATGTCGCCGAGGGCGAGCCCTGCCCGCTCGAGGACCTTCTCGGTGGCGGGGATCGGGCCCGTCAGCATGAGGATCGGGTCGGAGCCGACGACGGCCGTGGCGTGCACGCGCGCCAGCGGGGTCAGACCGTGGCGGCGCACGGCGTCCTCGGACGCGATCAGCAGGGCGGCGGCGCCGTCGGAGATCTGGCTGGCGACCGCCGCGGTCAGCCGCCCGCCCTCTGTCAGGGGCCCCAGGCCCGCCATCTTCTCCATGCCGGTGTCGGCGCGCGGGCCCTCGTCCACGGTGAGCCCGAAGGACGGCACGATCTCGTCGTCGAAGACACCCTCGGCCTGCGCGGCGACGGACCGCCGGTGGCTGCTCAGGGCGTAACTCTCCATGTCCGTACGGGAGATGCCCCATTTCTCGGCGATCAGCTCGGCGCCGTGGAACTGGGAGACCTGCTGGTCCCCGAAGTGCTCGTGCCAGCCGTCGCCGGTGAACGGGCTGCCCGTTCCCGCCTGTTCGCCCACGGTCATCGGGCTGGCGATGGGCACGAGGCTCATCACCTCCACTCCCCCGGCGACGACCAGGTCCGCGGCCCCCGACCCGACCGCCTGGGCGGCGAAGTGCACGGCCTGCTGCGAGGAGCCGCACTGCCGGTCGACGGTGGTGCCGGGGACGTGCTGCGGCAGGCCCGCGGACAGCCAGGCGGTGCGGGCGATGTTTCCGCTCTGCGCACCGATCTGGCTGACACAGCCGAGGATCACGTCGTCGACGTCCCCGGCGTCGACGCCCGTCCGCTCCACCAGGGCGCGCAGCACGTGCGCGCCGAGGTCGGCGGGGTGCACGCCGCTGAGGGCGCCCTTGCGGCGGCCGACGGGGGTGCGGACGGCTCCGACGATGAATGCTTCCGGCACGGTGACTCCAAGGGATTCAGGTTCGGGGTGCGGTGCGGGGGTATGCGGGCGCGCGCTTGCCGAGGAAGGCGGCGACGCCCTCCTGCCCCTCGGGGGACGCGGCGGCCGCGGCGAGCGCCGCCGCCTCACGGTCCAGGTGCGGGCCGAGTTCCGCGGTGAGCCCCGCGTCGACGAGCCGCCGGGTGGCTCCGTAGGCGGCGGTGGGGCCGCGGCGCAGCGTCTCGGCGGTCCGTGCGGCCTCCGCGGCCAGCGCGTCCGCGGCGACGACCCTGCTGACCAGGCCGAGTTCGGCGGCCTCCGGGGCGCTGACACGGCGGTTGGTCAGGAGCAGGTCCAGGGCCCGCTTGGGCCCGATCAGCCGTGGCAGGGCCCGGCTGACCCCGGCGTCCGGTGAGTAGCCGATGCCGGTGTACGCGGCGGTGAACGAGGCGTCGTCGGCGGCGAGGGTGACATCGGCGGCCGCGGCGAGCCCGATGCCCGCGCCGGCGACCGCGCCCTGCACGGCAGCCACCAGCGGCGCGTCGAGCGCGGCGAAGGTGCGCAGCGCGTCGTGCAGCGCCTCGGTCACCGCCGTGAGGTGCTCGGCCAGCGCGTCCCCGGTGAGGGTCGAGAACTCGCGGAGGTCGCCGCCCACGCAGAAGGACCTGCCCTCGGCGCTCAGCAGGATCGCCCGTACGCCGACCTTGTCGCAGGCGCGTGCGGCGTCGAGGAGGCCGCGGGCCATGGCGAGGTCGATGGCGTTCCCGGCCTCGCCGCGGCGCAGGGTGAGGCGGGCGAGGCCGTCGCCTCGGAGGTCGGCGGTGACCCTGGGCCCGCTCATCGTGCCGTCCAGCCGCCGTCGACGGTGAGCACCTGGCCCGTGCAGTACGAGGAGGCGTCCGAGGCGAGGAACAGCAGCGCGCCGTCGAGTTCGTGGGCGTCGCCGCCGCGGCGCAGCAGGGTGTTGCGTTCGACCCAGCGGTGCGAGCGTTCGTCGCCGAACAGATCCGCGGTCATCTCGGTGCGGAACCAGCCGGGCGCGAGCGCGTTGACGCGGGTGCCGGTGCGGCCCCACTGTCCGGCCAACTCCCTTGTCAGGCCGATGAGTCCGGCCTTGGAGGCGGAGTAGCTCGCGCCGCCGAGGGGCGCGGCCGAGACCAGGCCGAGGATGGAGGAGACGTTGATGACGCTGCGTACGGGGTGCTCGGTCTCGGCGGTGAGCCGGGCCAGGTGGAACGGGGCGGTGAGATTGACGCCGAGGACGTCGGTGAAGGCGTCCGGGGTCTCGTCCGCGGCGCGGGTCTCGCCGGACGAGGCGGCGTTGTTGACGAGGATGTCGACACCGCCGCGTCCGGTGCCGGCCAGGGCGGTGTCCACGAGGCGCACACGGTCGGCCTCCAGGGAGACATCGCAGGCCACGGGGTGGATCCGGGCATCGGAGTCGGCGAGTTCCTTCAGCCGGTCGATGCGGCGCGCGGCGGCGAACACGGTGGCGCCCGCCTGTGCGAGGACGGCTGCGAAGCGGGCGCCGAGTCCGGCGGAGGCGCCGGTCACGATGGCCGTCCGCCCCTCGAGGGAGAACAGTTCGGCGGCAGTCGGTGCGGCGGCCGCGGTCACTCCGCCACTCCGATCGGCAGGGCGGTGGCGCCGCCGTCGAGCACCAGGGTCTGACCGGTCATCCAGGACGAGGCGTCGGAGGCGAGGAACAGCGCGGCGTTCGCCACGTCCTCGACGGTGCCGAGGCGGCGCAGCGGCAGCTGGGCCGTGAGGAGGGGCTCGCGCACCTCCCACACGGCGCGCGCCAGCTCGGTCTTGATGAGCCCGGGGGCGATGGCGTTGACGCGGGCGCGGGGGCCGAGTTCGTAGGCGAGCTGCCGGGTCATGTGCAGCATGGCGGCCTTGGTGGCGTTGTAGTAGCCGATGTGCGGGTCGACGACGAGGCCGCCGACGGAGGCGATGTTGATCACCGCTCCGCCGTGCTCGGCCATCCAGGCCCGCCAGGCACACCGGGTCCAGGCGATCATGCCGTACTGGTTGACGCGCACGGTCTTCTCGGCGCGCGGCAGGTCCAGGTCGAGCAGGTCGCCGTTGTACGGGTTGGTGGCCGCATTGTTGACCATGATGTCGAGGCGTCCGAAACGCTCCATGGTCTCGTCGACGCAGGCCTGGGCCTGGTCGGGTTCGCCGGCGTTGGCGACCACGGTGTGGACGTCGCCGTCGCCCTTCACGCGCAGCAGCTCCTCGCGCGCCGCGGCGAGTCCGGCCGGTTTGCGCGCGGCGACGACCACGTGTGCGCCGGTCGCCCGGTAGGCGCCCGCGATGCCGAGGCCGATGCCGCGGGAGCCGCCGGTGATGACGGCGACCCTGTCCTTGAGGGGTTCGGCCTTCAGGGATTCTGCCTTGAGGGTGTCGGTGCTCACGCGGTGCGCGCCCCTTCCTGGTACTTGGCGAGTTCGTGGCGGGCGACGGTGCGCAGGTGCACCTCGTCGGGGCCGTCGGCGATGCGCAGCGCCCGTGTGATGGCGTAGAGCCGGGCGAGGACGGTGTCGTCGCTGACGCCCGCCGCGCCGTGCGCCTGGACGGCGCGGTCGACCACCTTGTGGGCGACGTCGAGGGCCGCCACCTTGATGGCGGCGACCTCGGTGCGGGCTGCGGCGTTGCCGACGGTGTCCATCAGCCACGCCGACTTCAGTACCAGCAGGCGCAGTTGCTCGATCTCGATGCGGCTGCGGGCCACCCACTCGCGTACGACGCCCTGGTCGGCGAGGGGGCCGCCGAAGGCGGTGCGCGCGGTGACGCGTTCGCACATCAGCTGGAGCGCGCGTTCGGCGAAGCCGACGGCCCGCATCGCGTAGTGCATACGGCCGGGGCCGAGCCGCCCCTGGGCGAGCGCGAAGCCCTCCCCCTCGCCTCCGAGGATGTTCTCGGCGGGCACGCGGACGTCGTCGAAGAGCACTTCTCCGTGCCCGCAGCGGTCGGTGTAGCCGAACATCGGCAGGTCGCGCACGACGGTGACGCCGGGGGTGTCGCGCGGCACGAGCAGCATGCTCTGCTGCCGGTAGGTGGGCGCGTCCGGGTCTGTCTTGCCCATCACGACGACGAGTTTGCAGTCGGGGTCGAGGATCCCGGAGGTGTACCACTTGCGGCCGTTGACGACGTAGCTGTCGCCGTCGCGGGTGATGCGCGTGCGGATGTTGCGCGCGTCGGAGCTGGCGACCTCGGGTTCCGTCATGGCGAAGCAGGAGCGGATGGCGCCGTCCAGGAGGGGCCGCAGCCAGCGTTCCTGCTGCGCGGCCGTCCCGTAGAGCGCGAGCAGTTCCATGTTGCCGGTGTCGGGCGCCGAGCAGTTGAAGACCTCGTTGCCGATGATGGAGCGGCCCATCAGCTCGGCGAGCGGCGCGTATTCGAGGTTGGTGAGGCCCGCTCCCCAGTCGCCGTGCGCCATGAAGAGGTTCCACAGGCCCTCGGCGCGGGCCTTGTCCTGGAGCTCGGCGAGGACCGGCGGCAGCGCGTGCGGGTCGGCCGCCTCGGTGAGCTGGCGGTCGTACACCATCTCGGCGGGCAGGACGTGGGCTTCCATGAACGACCTTATGCGGTCGGCGAGTTCACTCGCGCGCGGCGAGAATCCGAAATCCACAAGTACTCCTGGGGGTGGGGCGCTGAGAGGTCAGCCGAGGATGTCGCGGGCCGTGCGGATCATGGCGGTGATGGTGGGCGGAAGCCGCTCCTGGTCCGGGTCGTGGTGCTTGCCCTCGCGGTGCCGGCGCAGGTTGTGCCCCATGATCGCGGCCATCTTCATGCGGCCGAGGGCCCGGAACCAGTCCATGGCGGGCAGGCCGGGCGCCCCGTCCAGGTAGGCGTCGAGGAGGTCCGCCTCGGTGGGCAGGCCCGGTACGGCGCGGCCCAGCTGCGGGAAGTTGCGGTGGTCCGCGAAGAGCAGGAACCAGCCGAGGTCGATGCGCGGGTCGCCGACGCTCCAGATCTCCCAGTCGACGACGGCCACCGCGCGTTCCTCGACGCACAGCACGTTGCCTAGCCGGAAGTCGCCGTGCAGCAGCGTCGGCGGCACGTCCGGGGGGATGTCGAAGGCGAGCCGCGTGAGCAATTCCTCGCCGCCTTCGCGCAGTTCGGCAGGGACGGCCCGCATGGTGCGGCTCCAGCGCTCCAACTCGCCTGCCGCGTCGAGGGGATCGGGCGCGTCGAGGCCCGGCGTGCGGGTGTCGGTGGCGTGCAGCCGGCGCAGTACGCGGGCGATGCCGAGCATGCGGGCGCGGGCCGTCCCGGCGTCGACCTCCGGCGTGTCGAGGACCGGTTCGGCGGCCTCGCCGTCGGCGAACTCCATGGCGAACCAGGCGGGTTGCGTCTCGTCGACGGCGACGACCCCCGGCACCGGCACGTCCGTCCCGGCGAGCGCCGCGAGCACCCGGGCCTGCCGCAGCACGTCGTTGCGCCCGACGGGCCGCTGTCCGGGCGGCACGGCCTTGACGACGTAGCGTGACCCGCCCGCCGCGACCGAGTACGTCAGCCCGGAGTGGCCGCCGGGCAGTGTCGTCAACTCTCCTACGGGTACGTCTGGTTGGAGCGCACCGAGCCGTTCCCGGACCCGGCGGGACAGGGTGTCGGTGCCGCTGGTGGCCGTGCTCATCGGGCGGTCGTCTCCTTCGGCAGTCCGAGTACGCGCTCGGCGAGGATGTTGTGCTGGATCTCGTCGGTGCCGCCCGCGATGCTGTAGCCGGGCGCGCCGAGCAGATGCTCGGTCCAGGCGAAAGTGCCCCACTCCCCTGTGTCGGCGACGAGGGACGGTCCGAGCAGGTCGGAGACGAGGTCGCTGGTGCGGCGCATGGTCCCGGTGGCGTACAGCTTGCCGACCGAGGCCTCCGCGCCGGGCTCCCGCCCGGCCACCAGGGCGGCGGTGACCCGCAGCCCGATGAGCCGCTGCACGAGGGTGCGGATGTGCAGGTCGGCGGCGTGCAGTTGTTCGCCGCCGGTGAGGGGGCGCGGCAGGTTGGCGGCCAGGTCGAGGGCTCGGTCGGCGTTGTCGAGGCCGAGGCCGCCGGAGTCGAGGCGCTCCGCCGCGAGCACGCTGAGCGTGACCTTCCAGCCCGCGCCGACCGGTCCGAGCCGGTCGGTGTCGGGGACGACGACGCCGTCGAGGTAGACCTCGTTGAAGCTGGCACCGCCGGTCATCTGCTGGATGGGGCGCACGGTGACGCCGGGCGCGTCCATGCGGACCAGGAACACGGTGATACCGGCGTGCTTGCGGACGTCCGGGTCGGTGCGGCACACGGCGACGCCCCAGGTCGCGACGCCGGCCCCTGACGTCCACACCTTGTGTCCGTCGAGCACCCAGTCGTCGCCTTCGCGCACCGCCTTCGTGCGCACCGCCGCCAGGTCCGACCCGGCCTCGGTCTCCGAGAACAGCTGACAGGCCAGTTCGTCGGTGCGCAGCATGGGCCGCAGCCAGCGCGCCTTCTGGTCCTCGGTGCCCCAGATGCCGATCGCGGGCGCGACGAGCTGCTGGGTGACCGGGAAGATCTCGGTGCGGTGCGGCACGTCGAAGGCCGCTTCCTCGGCGCGGTAGAGCTGCTCGTAGTAGGCGGGCAGGCCCCGGCCGCCGTACTCCGCCTGCCAGTTGAGCGCGCCCCAGCCCTGGTCGTAGCGGGTGCGCTCCCAGTCCCGGGTGCGGTCGGTGTGCGCGCGTTCCTGGTCCTCGGTCCAGTTCTCGAAGACCGCGACGGAGTCGGAGCCGCTGCCCCATCCGCCGTCCACGGCGCGCGGCCGGGCGACGGCGGCGAGCCACTCGCGGGCCTGGGCGCGGAACGCGTCGGGTTCCGGGATGGCGTTCATGATCTTCCTGCACCTCCTGTCGAGGGAGTCACCCGGTCGCGGGTCAGCGGGACAGCACCGTGCAGGCGCTGACGCCCGGTGCGCCGTACACGTGGGTGAATCCGATGCGTGGTCCGCCAGGTACCTGCCGGTCGCCCGCCCGACCGCGCAACTGCTGGACGACTTCGTAGACCTGGCGCAGCCCGGAGGCTCCGATGGGTTCGCCGTTGGCGATGCAGCCGCCGTCGGTGTTGACCGGGAGCCGGCCGTCGATCTCGGTGACGCCGTCGGCGATCAGCCGTTCCTGCTCGCCGTCCTCGCAGAAGCCGCACTCGGCGAGGTGCATGACCTCGGCGCCGCTCTCGGTGTCCTGGAGCTGGCACACGTCGACATCGCCGGGGGCGATGCCCGCCTGCTCGAAGGCGGCCGCCGAGGCGTCACGGCTGACGCTCGACAGGTCGCCGCCCGCGATCCACGGGCTGAACACCTCGAACGAGCCAAAGCGGCGGGTCCGTACGGCCGCCGAACGCAGCGTGACCGCGGGGGCCTCCAAGGTGCGGGCGACCTTCGGCGAGCACAGGACGAGCGCCGCCGCGCCCGCTCCCGGTGAGCAGAACATGTAGCGGGTCAGCGGATCGCTGACCATGCCCGAGTCCAGGACCTCCGCCGCCGTGAGCGGTTTGCGGCGCCAGGCCTCGGGGGTCAGTGCGCCGTTGCGGTAGGCCTTCTCCGCGACCCTGCCGAGGGTGTCCGCGGGGATGCCGTGGTCGTGCATGTAGCGCTGGATCTTCATGCCGAAGAACTGCGTGGTGACCATCAGGCCGTCCCGGCCGTACTCCTCGCCCAGGCCCCAGTCCTCGGGGCGCGGGTCGAAGGCGCCGCGCGGATGCTTGTCGAATCCGACGGCGAGGACGACGTCCGCCGCGCCGGAGCGGATCGCGTTGACGGCGGAGATCAGTGCGCTGCCGCCGGTGGCGCAGCCGTTCTTGACGTTGATGAACGGCAGTCCGATCAGGCCGAGTTGGGCGACGAGCGTGTCGGCGAGGCCCGCGCTGTCGCTGCCGCCGAACGCGGCGCGCACCCGCGACCACTCGACGCCCGCGTCGGCGAGGGCGGCCCGCACCGCGCTCACGGCCAGTTGCCGGCCGCTCGCCTCGGAGCGGCCGAAGGGGGTGCGTCCGGCGCCGCAGATCAGGACGTCGTCGGTCATGACACCTCCTGGGCCGAGTGAGCCTCACGGGACAAGGGGACGGGGCGGGCCCGGGGGACGCCGTCCCCCGCGTGCACGGTGAGCGGCATGCCGATCCGTAGGTCCGCCGGGTCGTCGACATCGATCACGGCGGCGACGCGCACCCCCTCCGCCAGCTCCACATAGCCGACCGCGAAGGGCAAGAAGCCGCCTTCCGGGACCTCGTAGGGCGGGGACTTGGGTGCGTGCCGCTGCACCGTCCAGGTCCACAGCGTGCCCGTGCCGGAGAGGGCCGCCGGTTCGGTCGGTCCCCCGCAGCGCGGGCACGTATCCTCCGCGGGGTGGACCGTGACCGGGCAGTCGGGGCAACGTGCCCCCTGGAGCCCGGCGGACGCGGCCGGGCTCCGCGGAAGTGTCACCATCGGGCTCAGCGCCCCTGCCACTTGGGCTCGCGCTTCTCCAGGAACGCCGACACACCCTCGTTGGCGTCCTCGGAGTTGAGCGCCACTCCGACGGCGAGGTGCTCCATGACCATCAGCGACTGGGTGTCGGCGTCGAGGCTGCGGTCGATGGTCATCTTGGTGAGCCACATGGTGAAGGGGCTCTTGTCGGTGAGGTGGGAGATGAACTCCTCGACCGTCTCGTCCAGCTTCTCGGTCGGCGCGTGGTCGTTGATCAGGCCGAACTCGGTGGCCTCGACGCCGGAGAGCAGCTTGCCGGTGAGCATCAGCTCCTTGGTCTTACGAATCCCGATCATGCGCGGCACCCGGTAGATCGGTCCCGCCCCGCCGAACAGCGCGCGGCGGATGTGGAAGTCGCCGATCTTGGCATCGTCCGCGGCGATGGCGAAGTCGCAGGAGATCATGATCTCGAAGCCGCCGGCGGTGACGTGTCCCTCCAGGACGGCGACGGAGGGTGTCTTCATGGAGTAGAGCCGGTCGCAGACCTTCGCGGACTTCACGGCGACGTCGATGGCGTTCGACTTGCCGACGTAGTTCTCCTTGAGGCTGTCGAGGTCGAAGCCGGAGCAGAACGTGCCGCCGCGGCCGCGGACCACGAGGACGCGCAGCTCGGGGTCCTCGTCGACCTCGGTGATGATCTCGTCGAGCCGGTCCAGGATCGGCACGGTGACGCAGTTCTTCTTCCACGGACGGTTGAGCCAGACGCGGGCCACGTGGCCGTCGCGCTCGAACTGGATCTCGTCTTCCACTGCCATCTCAGTCACCTCTCGAAGCCGAACCTGAACTGAATTCACTCTGAGTTTGGGGACACTGCACGGGGCTGTCAACCCCTTCCACTCACACGACTTCAGTCAATGGACAGCGAATACTGCGCTGTTGAGGCCCCAATACGCATGATCGAACCGAATCTGATTCAAGCCCACTCTTGAGCGGCGTACCGACTTCGGTTCACTATTGGGGCACCTCACATCCGCCCCCGCCGCACCGGCCGGGGCAGTCTGGAGTGCACATGTCCGTCGGCGACGCCGCCGCGCGGCCCTACCGCGCGCAGCACCCCGTCCGCTTCGTGACCGCTTCGAGCCTCTTCGACGGCCATGACGCCTCGATCAACATCATGCGGCGCATCCTGCAGGCGCAGGGCGCCGAGGTGATCCACCTCGGGCACAACCGTTCCGTGTCCGAGGTGGTGGACGCCGCCCTTGAGGAGGACGCGCAGGGAGTGGCCGTAAGCTCCTACCAGGGCGGCCACATCGAGTACTTCGAGTATCTGGTGGAGTCGCTGCGCGAGCGCGGCGCCGGGCACGTGCGCGTGTTCGGCGGAGGCGGCGGGGTGATCGTGCCCGAAGAGATCGAGCGACTCGGGCGCTCGGGCGTACGTATCTTCTCGCCGGACGACGGTCAGCGGCTCGGCCTCGTCGGCATGATCGAGGCGATGATCCGGGAGTGCGACACCGCCCCCTGGCTGACCGCTCCGGCCGCCGTCGACGAGGTCCTGGCCGGGGAACGCCCCGCGCTGGCGCGGATGCTGTCGGCCACCGCCGCCGGGACCGTTCCCGCGGCCGACCTGCGCACCCTGGAGAAAGCGGCGGGCGCGGGCCGCGCGCCCGTGCTCGGCATCACCGGGACGGGCGGCTCCGGCAAGTCCTCGCTCACCGACGAACTGGTCCGCAGGCTCCGCACCGACCAGCGGGACGCGCTGCGCGTCGCGGTGCTCGCCGTCGATCCGAGCCGTCGGCGCGGCGGCGGCGCCCTGCTCGGCGACCGCATCCGGATGAACGCGCTCGACGGCGAGCGGGTGTTCTTCCGCTCGCTCGCGACCCGCGGCAGCGGTGAACTCCCCGACGGGCTCGCCGAATCGATCACCGCGTGCCGGGCCGCAGGGTACGACCTCGTCGTCGTCGAGACCCCTGGTATCGGCCAGGGCGACGCGGCGATCGTGCCGTTCGCGGACGTGTCGCTGTACGTCATGACGCCCGAGTTCGGCGCGGCGTCACAGCTGGAGAAGATCGACATGCTCGACTTCGCCGACGTCGTCGCCATCAACAAGTTCGAGCGCCGCGGAGCGCAGGACGCGCTGCGCGACGTGGGTCGCCAACTGGTGCGCAACCGGGAGGCGTTCGGATCCACCCCGGAGGACATGCCGGTCTTCGGCACCAGCGCCGCCACCTTCAACGACGACGGTGTCACCGCGCTGTACCAGCGGCTGCGCACGCTCCTCGCCGAACGCGGACTCCAGGCCGGGGCAGGGGCTCTGCCCGAGGTGTCCGTGCGGCACTCCAGCGGTGCGGCGCAGATCGTGCCGCCGTCCCGGTCGCGCTACCTGGCCGACATCGCACAGACGGTCCGTACGTACCACGCGCACACCCTCGACCAGGCAGCCACCGCCCGCCGCCTTCAACAACTCACTGCGGTCCGAGCCGAGTTGGCGGCCTTCGGAGCCCCGACGGGCGATGTCGACCGGCTCCTCGACGCCGCGGGTGCCCGCCTCGACGCGGACGCCCGGCGGGCCCTCGACCAGTGGCCGGAGACCGTGGCGGCGTACAGCCGCGACGAGTTGGTGACAGAGGCGGGCGGGAGGCGGACGCGCACCGCGCTGGTGCGCACCTCGCTCTCCGGCACCCGCGTCCCCCGCGTGGCACTCCCCCGCCACGAGGACCACGGTGAACTCCTGCGGTTCCTGCGCGCCGAGAACCTGCCGGGCCGTTTCCCGTTCACCGCCGGGGTGTTCCCGTTCAAGCGCGAGGGCGAGGACCCGGCGCGGATGTTCGCCGGGGAGGGCGACCCGTTCCGTACGAACCACCGCTTCAAGCTGCTGGCCGAAGGCAATGAAGCGACCCGCCTGTCCACCGCCTTCGACTCGGTCACCCTGTACGGCCGCGACCCCGACCGCCGCCCCGACGTCTACGGCAAGGTCGGCACGTCGGGAGTCTCCGTGGCCACGCTCGACGACATGAAGGCCCTGTACGCGGGCTTCGACCTGACGGCGCCGACCACCTCCGTCTCGATGACCATCAACGGCCCGGCGCCCACCGTCCTGGCCTTCTACCTCAACACGGCGATGGACCAGCGACTGGACGCGTTCACCGAGGAACACGGCCGGGAGCCGAGCACGGCGGAGGCCGACGACATCCGCTCGCACGTCCTGCGCACCGCGCGCGGCACCGTACAGGCCGACATCCTCAAGGAGGACCAGGGCCAGAACACCTGCCTGTTCTCCACCGAGTTCAGCCTGCGCATGATGGCCGACATCCAGGAGTGGTTCATCGAGCAGGGCGTCCGCAACTTCTACTCCGTGTCCATCTCCGGCTACCACATCGCCGAGGCCGGCGCGAACCCGATCAGCCAGCTCGCCTTCACCCTGGCCAACGGATTCACGTACGTGGAGGCCTACTTGGCGCGCGGCATGCGCATCGACGACTTCGCGCCGAACCTGTCGTTCTTCTTCTCCAACGGCATGGATCCCGAGTACTCGGTGCTCGGCCGGGTCGCCCGGCGCATCTGGGCGGTGGCCATGCGGGAGCGCTACGGAGCGAACGAGCGCAGCCAGAAACTCAAGTACCACGTGCAGACGTCGGGGCGCTCCCTGCACGCGCAGGAGATGGACTTCAACGACATCCGCACCACCCTTCAGGCGCTGATCGCGCTCTACGACAACTGCAACAGCCTGCACACCAACGCCTACGACGAGGCGGTCACCACACCCACCGAGGAGTCGGTGCGCCGGGCCCTCGCCATCCAGTTGATCATCAACCGGGAGTGGGGCCTCGCGATGAATGAGAACCCGATTCAGGGCTCATACCTCATCGACGAGCTCACCGATCTCCTGGAGGAGGCCGTGCTCGTCGAGTTCGACCGGATCAGCGAGCGCGGCGGGGTGCTCGGCGCCATGGAGACCGGCTATCAACGCGGCCGCATCCAGGACGAGTCGATGCTCTACGAGCACCGCAAGCACGACGGAACGCTGCCGGTCATCGGCGTCAACACCTTCCGCGGGCCCGGGGCCGACGAGGCCGACCCGGCCCCCGTCGCGCTGGCCCGCGCCACGGAGGCCGAGAAGCAGTCCCAGCTCGACCGCGTGGGCGCCTTCCGCACCCGCCACGACGCCGCGGCACAGGCCGCCGTCGCCCGCCTCAAACAAGCCGCCACCAGCGGCGAGAACGCCTTCGCCGTGCTGATGGACGCGGCGCGCGTCTGCTCGCTGCAACAGATCACGGAGGCCTTCTTCGAGGTGGGCGGGGCCTATCGGCGCAACGTATGACGCCCGCGAAGCCGCCCATCTCATCCTGACAGACTTATTGAACTGACCTCAGTTTGAAACTACTGTGCCGGTCTCAGAGCATCGACGTCGTTGTCGCTGCCTGAGCAGAGGATTGCCGATGTTGCAGCAAGCACCTCCCGACGCGGCCCGATTGGGGCGACGAGCCAGCATCGCCGCGGGCGTGGGCGCCGCGATCGAGTACTACGACCTCGCCATCTACGGCTACATGGCAGTGGTCCTCGCACCGCTGTTCTTCCCCGCCGAGAACGAGACGGCGAGCATGCTCGGAACCCTCGCCGTCTTCGGCAGCGGCTTCTTCGCCCGCCCGCTCGGCGGCATGGCCTTCGGGCGCCTCGGCGACCGCCGCGGCCGCCGGGCGGTCCTGATGGTGACGCTCATCGTCATGGGAGTCGCCACCCTCGCCGCGGGCCTGATCCCCACCTACGCCACCGCCGGTGTCGCCGCCCCGGTCCTGCTGACGCTCGTCCGTGTCGTGCAGGGTTTCTCCGCGGGCGGCGAGATCGGCGGGGCGTCCTCCCTGGCCGTCGAGTCCGCGCCGTCGCGGCGCCGGGGCCTGTTCGGTTCGGCCACGTCGATCGGCTGCGCGATCGGTATGGCGTCCGCTTCGGCCGTGGTCGGGCTGATGACGGCCGTCACCACGAGCGAGCAGATGGCGTCCTGGGGCTGGCGGGTCCCGTTCCTGATCGCCGCGCCCCTGCTCGTCGCCGCGATCGTGCTTCGCAAACGGGTCGAGGACTCGCCGGTGTTCGAGGAGATGCTCGCCAAGAGCGCGCCGGCGAAGACGCCCGTCAAGGAGGTGCTGCGCGACCACAGGCCGTCGACCCTGCGCGTGATCCTGATCTGCTACGGCCACAGCACCGCCGGCGGCCTCAGCTCGGTGTATCTCGTCGTCTATCTGACGACGGTGCTGAACTACCCGCTGTCGGGCACGGTGTGGCTCACGGTCCTCATCACGCTCATGCCGCTGGCCGTCATCCCCTGGGCGGGAGCGCTGTCGGACCGGATAGGGCGGCGCCGCGTACTGGTGATGGGGCTCGGCGGCTTCGCGTTGCTCGCCGTCCCCTGCTTCTGGCTCATGCAGCAGGGGAGCATGGCCCTGGCCGTCGTCGCGGCCCTCGTCCTGAACGTGCCGTTCGGTATCGGACAGGGCGTCGTGTACACGGTCTACCCGGAGCTCTTCCCCACGCGCGTCCGCTACACCGGTGTGTCCCTCGGGTTCAACATCGGCGGCGTCCTCGGATCCGGCCTGTACGCGGTCACCGTCACCTGGCTCATCGACGCCACCGGGAGCGCCATGGCACCCGCCTACTACATCATCTTCTCCACCCTGATCGGTCTCGCCGCGGTGGCCACGCTGCGGGAGACATCACGTGCGCAGCTGTAGCCCCACGCGGCACGGGGGCTGACAAACGAACGCAGACACATGGAGTACGTCGGCTACGACGTGGACGCGGTGGCTCAGCACGCCGGCTCCTGCGCACCGGACATGACCCCCGCGGGTGCGGGCGAACGTGCCGTGTGGCAGTACGCCCAGATGTGCACGCAGCCACTGACCGCCGACGCCCCCGCTTCCCTGTTCCGCTTCGCACACGAACGAGCCCTGGCCGGGCCGGAGTTCACAGCGTTCCGTGTCCCCAATGTGGACACCCTCTACTCGAACGCCTGGCTCGATCTGCGGGGCGGCCCGGTCGAGGTGCGGCTTCCGGACTTCGGAAGCCGGTACTTCACCGTGCAGATCATCGATGCGTACAGCAACTCCTCCAACATCAGCCACCGCAGGGTGACACCGTCGGGCACCTCGCCGTCCCAGCCCGGCAGGACCAGCCAGTAGCGGCCCGGTCCGTGGCCGAAGGTGCGATTCGACCACGACCTGGTCCTGGAGCGCGTGCATGGGGCCGACGTCGCCGTCCGCCACCCCGCCGAGGTCGAGCACGGCTGGCAGGCGTTCTTCACCGCTCTCGACGCGGTGTTGCGCGCCAACTCCTTCCCCCCGGGACGCGACACGAGCGAGAGGCCCGTGGTGAATCCGGCCTTCATGCCGGAGGCCGTCGCGTCGTCGAGGTCGTCCGGGTTCGATGAACTACGTCAGCCTCGGGGCGAACGTGGCGGAGCAGAACACCTCGTTCAACACCTATGCCGACGCCCGCGGCCGCCCGCTGGACGGGCGCCGGGGCCCGTTCGCCCTGTCCTTCGACACTCCCCCGCCCCACCACGCGTTCTGGAGCGTGACGCTGTACCACGCCGACACCGGACACCTCTACGCGAACGAACTCGACCGCTACAGCACTGGTCCTGAGAATCTACGCACCGGGCCCCGCCGCCACCCGGGGCGTCTGGCTCCCGTCCCCCGTCGCCCAGAGCTTCTCGATCTCCGGGGGCCGCCACGTGCCGTCGAGGGCGGGCTCTCCGGGAGCGCAGCGGCGCAGCATCAGACAGAACGCACCGGCGGGCGCCGAGGGCGTCACCGTGCCGCGCCGGCGACGGCCTCGGCCGCCGCGCGGCCCTCCGCGACGGCGTGCGCCACGCGGCGCGGGACGACGCAGTCGCCGATCGCGTGGACGGTCTGGCCGTCGGACGAGGTGAAGTCCGGTCGGCGAGGGAGGCGTTCGCCGACGGTTGTCAGGAGGTCGGCGGCGAGGGAGCTCTCCCGTCCGTCCAGTACGTTGCGCAGCCGCAGGCCCTCGGCCGTCGTGGCGGTCACCGTGGTCAGCGCGAGGACCCGCACCGGCGCCCCGGTCAGGCGGAGCATCAGCTGTGTGCGGTTCTCCGCCGAGAGGCCCGCGGCGAAGCCGGCTCCGGGGGTGACGAGGGTGACCTCGCGCGCGCCGGCCGCGAGCGCGCTCTCGACCGCGCTGATGCCCTGCCACCAGCCGAACCCGTCGTCGAGCACCGCGATCCGGGGCGCGCTCGGCACCAGGGCGGCGCAGCGGTCGAGGAAGTCCGTGGTGGTCAGCGTGGGCAGCTCGCCCGGCACGGGGACGGGTGCCTCCTGCGCGCCGGTGGCGAGCACGACGTGGGGGTACGCCGCCAGTTCGGCCGGGGTCGGTGCGGTGCCGAGGTTCACCTTGACGCCCAGGTCCGCGAGTTGGGCGTGCTGGAAGTCGATGAGCTTCAGCCAGCCGGAGCGGTGTGCCGCGCGGCCTGCGAGGCGGGTCTGGCCGCCCGGCTCCGGGGCGCCGTCGAAGACGGTCACCCGGGCGCCGGTGCCGGCCAGTGTCAGCGCGCACTCCATGCCGGCCGGTCCCGCACCCACGACGGCGACCGGGTCGCCCCCGCCCCGCACGCCGTGACGGCCGAGCAGGAGTGGCACGGCCGGGCGGGCCGTGGCTCCCGGCGGGGCGAGTGCGGGGTTGACCGAGCAGGACCCGGTGGGCTCGAAGGTCCGGCAGCCCTCGTTGCAGCCCGTGCAGGGGCGGATGGAGCGCTCGTCGCCCGCGAGGGCCTTGCGGGCGAAGTCCGGGTCGGCCATGAACGGCCGAGCCATTCCGACGAGGTCGGCGCCCTCCTCCAGCGCCCGCCGGATGTCGGGCACCGACCGGAATCCCTGGCTGACCAGGAGCGGCGCCTCGACGGCGGCACGCAGCCGGGACACCGCCGACAGCAGGGGCGGCCGGGTGGTGGCCATGCCGGGGACGTAGGTGTTGCGGACACCGGTGGTGACATTCACATAGGAGAAGGGTGCGGCCCGGTACAGGTGCGGGAGGAGTTCGGTGAGGCCGTCCAGGTCGAGCCCGGAGTCCTCGTCCGGCTCGACCGATACCCGTACGCCGAGCGGGAGTTGACCGATCTCGGCCCGGATCGCGTCGATCACCTCGGTGAGCAGCGCGATCCGGTCACCGTAGACATCGTCGCGGGTGTTGGTGGCTCGGGAGAGGAACTGGGCGAGGAGGTAACCGTGTCCGGCGTGCAGTTCGATGCCGTGGAAACCCGCGTCGACGCTGTTGGCGGCCGAGACACGGAAGGCGTCGACGACGCGACGTACCTCCTCGGTGCTCAGCGGGTGGGGCGCGGTCGCCTCCCTCGGGGAGCGGACGGCCGCGGCGGAGACGGGCGGGTAGTAGGTGCCCGCTCCCAGCGTTTCCCTTCCCAGGTGGACGAGTTGGGCGATGGCGACGGCGCCGCCCTCGGCGATGGCATCGGCGCGGCGGCGCACCGCGTCCTTGATCTCGGGCCGCCAGGCCTCGGTGAGGTAGCGCTGCGGCAGTGTCGACTCGGGCGCGACCGCGGTCCCTCCGGTGATCACCATCCCTGGGCCGCCGCGCGCCAGGCGCCGCCAGTACGCCGCGTCGGTTTCGGCGGGTGCGCCGTCGTCGACGGCGGCCGTGGCGTGCGCGGTGGCCACGAGGCGGTTGCGCAGGGTCAGGCCGCCGAGCGTGAAGGGCGCGGCGAGCGTGCGGTCGGCGTGTGCGGCCATGCGGGTCCTCCCCTTCGCGGGCTCAGGCGGCACTGAGACCGATCAGCCCGGCGAGGCGCACCCGGTGCTGGTCTGCGGTGCCGAACAGCACCTCGCCGCTACGGGCGCGACGGACGTACAGGTGGGCGGGGTGTTCCCAGGTGAAGCCGATGCCGCCGTGCAGTTGGACGTACTCGGCCGTCGCCAGGCGGAACGTCTCCGAACAGACCGCGGCGGCGGCGCTCGCGGCCATCGGCAGTTGCGGTGAACCGGTGGCGACGCACGCGGTGGCGTACGAGGAGGCCGAGCGGGCCGCTTCGAGGGCGACCAGGACGTCGGCGAGGCGGTGCTTGACGGCCTGGAAGGAGCCGATGGGCCGCCCGAACTGGTGTCGCTGCGCGACGAATTGGACGGTGGCGTCGAGGGCGTGGCCGCTGCCACCGACCTGCTCGGCGGCGAGTGCGGCCCGCCCCGCGTCGAGGGCGGCGCTCACGTCCGCGGACTCGCCGACCCGGGTGGCGGGCGCGCCGCGGAATTCGAGGTGGGCCTGGCGGCGGGTCTCGTCCAGGACGCGGCGCGGGGTGCGGACGCAGCCGTCCTCGGCCGGTTCGCACGCGAACACCCCTGGGCCGTCCGGTGTTTGGGCACGTACGAGGATCAGGTCGGCGCCCGCGCCGTCGAGCACGAAGTCGGTGGCGCCGCGCAACACCCAGCCGGTGGCACCGCGTTCGGCACCGACGGTGGGGGCGTCGTCGTCGAACCCGGCCACCGTCGCCGTCAGCGCCCCGGCCGCGATGCGCGGCAGATGGCGTGCGCAGGCCTCCCGGTCGCCGCTGTCCAGGAGGGTGTGCGCGGCGAGGACCACCGTCGAAAGGAGCGGCGCGGTGCACAGCGCCCGCCCCGACTCCTCCAGCGCGACGGCGAGTTCGGCGAAACCGTAACCGGCCCCGCCGTACTCCTCGGGGATCGCCAGGCCGTGCACGCCGATCTCACCCGCCAGCCGCGCCCACAGACTCTCGTCGTGGCCGCGCGGTGTCGCCTGGTGCTTGCGCACGTCGTCGGGTCCGCTGACGTCGGCGAAGAAGTCCCGCAGGACTGCGCGCAGTTCGCGCTGTTCCTCGCTCTCGGACAGCAGGTGGGGGTCGATGTCGGGGCGACGGGGGTGCATGAGGTCTCCGTGGGTGGGTGCTGGGCGGGTTGGCGCGGGGCGTCAGTGGCCGACACGGTGCCCCGTGGTGCTGTTCGGGACGTGTTCATGCCGCCTGATCGCCGGCGAGGTCGCGCGCCGTCCCGGCCGCGGTGAGGCCGAAGACGAGGGCGGAGGCGATGCCGCCCGCGTAGGCGCGGTGCCACAGGCCGCCCGTGTCCGATCCCGCGGCGAGGAGCCCGTCGATCGGCCGGCCGTTCCGGCCGAGGACGCGGGCCCGGTCGTCGATGCGGATGCCGTGGAACGGGAAGGTGATCGCGGGCTTCGTCTCGATGACGTAGTACGGGGGTTCGTCGAGCGGGGCGGGGTCGAGGCGTCGGCCGGGGTCCTGGTGACGGCCCGCCGTCGCGCGTTCGTTGAAGCGGTGGACGGCGTCGCGCACGGCGTGCGCGTCGTAGCCCCACTCCTCGGGGAGCCAGGCCAGTTCGTCGAGGTCCTCGGCGAGTCCGGCGCGTCCGCCGCGTCTGCCGGCGAGGGCGAATTTGTCGACCGCGACGGCTCCCTCGACGTAGGCGCCGACGATCCAGTCGCGGAACACCCGCGCGTCGGCGATGAGCAGGCCGCGGCTCTCGGGCTGGTCGAGCAGGGCCATGGCGGTGAGGTGGTCCCCGAGCGTCTCGTCGGTGAAGCGTTCGCCGCGCAGGTTGAGCAGCAGGGCGTGTTCGCTGTAGTAGAGCGACATGTCGACGAAGTCGGCCGGGTCGGCGAACGGGATGCCGCTGGGGACGAGGTGACCGTAGAAGCCGGCGTCGTCGGGCCCGGTGTCGGCGCCCGCCTCGACGGCGAGGCGGTAACCGGCCCCGCTGCTGTGCGGGTTGGAGCGCAACTGCATGCGGTCGGCGTGCGGGTGGACATGGGCGGCGCGGAGTTCGGGGTCGCCCTGGAAGCCGCCGGTCGCGAGGAGGGTGGCGCGGGCCCGTATGTGTCGTGGGGTGCCGTCGGCCGTGCGGAGTTCGGCGCCGGTGACGGCGCCGCGTTCGACGGTCAGCCGCTCGGTGCGGGCCCGGAGCAGGAGTTCGCCGCCGCCGTCGAGGACGATGCGGCGGCACGTGTCGACGTAGTGGTTGGTGTCGAACCGGTGGCCGCTGCCGAAGCTGAGGATGCGCTGCGCGTCCTTGGCCTCGACGCCGGTGGAGCGGATCCAGTCGATGCCGTCGTCGAACCGGTCCACCAGGGCTCGCCTGAGCGCGAGGTCGCCCTGCGGATTGTGCCGGTCCATGACCTCGTGGCTGGGGGCGGTCCATGCGTAGCCGGCGAAGCGGGCGGAGCCGCCGATGTCCTCCCCGGCCTCGACCACCAGGACCGACAGCCCGCTGTGGGCGGCGCGGGCGCCGGCCGTTAGCCCGGCCATGCCCGCCCCGACGATCAGCAGATCGACGTCTTCCGTGTCGCCCATACGCCCTCCTTTTGGCTCCTGAGCCGTACGGCCCCGCGGGCCCGCCGTCCCGCGAGCCCGCCCCCTTAGCAAAACCGAATCCACTTCAACGCACAAGGACTCGGCAGACAATCCTCATGCCGCGGTGAAGCGGCCGCCGTTGGCCAGCAGCACCGCGCCGACGAGATTGGCCGCGGCGTCGCTCGCCAGGAACAGGGCGATGTCGGCGATCTCCCCCGCCGTCGCGTACGGGCGCACCCGCGGGTCGGCGAAGCCGGCGCGCAGCGCCGCGGGGGTCCGTGCCGCCATCCCCGTGTCGGTGGGCCCGGGCGCGACCGCGTTGACCCTGATCCCGGAGGCGATGACCTCCTTGGCCACGGCCTGGGTGAGCGCGTGCACGCCCGCCTTGGAGGCGGCGTAGTGGGGGTAGCCGACGGGGGTGTCGAACACGGACGACGAGCCGATCACCACGATGGCGCCGGTTCCGGCGGGCCGCATGGCGCGCACCGCGGCGCGCAGGAGATGGAAGGTGCCGTCCAGGTTCACGCTCATGACGCGTCGCCAGGAGGCGTCGTCGAGCGAGTCGGTCACCTCGATCGGCCGCCCGGCCTCCCGCGCGTCCGCGATCCGCTGCTTGACCTGCGGGTCGTCGACACCGGCCGCGTGCACCAGGACGTCGAGCCGCCCGTGGCGGCGCACCACGTCCGCGACGGCCTCGTCGACGTCGGCCGCGTCCGCCACGTCGAGCGCGCACGACCGGCCGCTCGGCAGCTCCTGGGCGACCTCCGCGGCACTGTCGCCGTTGATGTCGGCGAGCACGACGGCACGTGCCCCTTCGGCGGCCAACTGCCGGGCGACGGCCGCACCCACGCCGGATCCGGCGCCCGTCACCAGCGCCACCTTGCCCGCGAACCGTCCCGCATCCGCCCACGTATCCATCCGGAGCCTCCTTGGCCGCACTGCCGCAGCGACAGCACATCTATTGAACTGACTTCATATCTGTTAACGTCCCGACGACGGTGCTGGCAAGACCCTGGACGGTGATCGTGAAAGCTCTGCGGCTGACGAGTTGGGGGCATCCCCCGGTTCCCGAGGACGTGGCACGCCCCGTGCCACGGGGTGCCGAAGTGCTGGTCCGGGTGGAGGCCACCGGCCTGTGCCACTCCGACCTGCATGTCGCCGAGAGTGCGCCGGGAGCCCTGCCCTACCGGCTCCCGTTCACCCTCGGCCACGAGGTCGCCGGACACGTCGCCGCCCTCGGGCCCGACGCCGAGGGTGCTGCCGCGGGTGAACGCGTCGTGGTGTACGCCCCGTTGGGCTGCGGGGACTGCGGCCGGTGCGTCGCGGGCGCGGCCAACTATTGCGACCGGCGCGCCTCCCTTTCCTGGCACGGCGTCGGGCTCGGCCGGGACGGCGGCATGGCCGAGTACGTACTCCTCCCGTCCGCCCACCACCTGGTGCCGATCGGCGATGTGCCAGCCGACCAGGCTGCGCCGCTCTCGGACGCGGGCCTGACCTCGTACCACGCCGTGGCCGGGCTGCGGCCGGCGCTCGGTGAGGGCGGCACCGCTCTCGTCATCGGTGTCGGCGGTCTCGGCCACCTGGCCGTGCAGATCCTGCGCGCCACCACGTCAAGCCGGGTACTCGCGGTCGACGTGCGGGAGGAGGCGCTGGCTCTCGCGCACCGCTGCGGCGCCGAGTTCGCCACCCTGGCAGGGGCGGACACGGCACGTGTGCTGCGGGCCCGGACGGGCGGGGCGGGAGTGGACGCCGTGCTCGACTTCGCGGGCACCGGGGACTCACTGGAGCTCGCCGCCGACGTGCTGCGGCCGGGCGGCGAACTCGCGCTCGTCGGCAGTGGCGGCGGCCGCCTGACGGTCGCCAAACCGGGTGTGCTTCCACCGGGCTTCCGGCTCTCCCTGCCCTTCTGGGGAACCCGCCACGAGCTCGCCGCCGTCGTGGAACTGGCCCGCTCGGGCGCGCTCCACGCCGAGACGGAACGGTTCCCGCTGTCGGCGGCGCCGGAGGCATTCCGGCGACTCCGGCAGGGCCTGGTGCGCGGCCGCGCCGTACTGGTTCCGGACTGACACACCTCGCCGCCCGCCTGACCCACGTACACGTACCGATCGGAAGGGGCCACACATGCGCTTCGACGGACAGGTCGCGATCGTCACCGGTGGAGCCCGGGGCATGGGCGCGTCCCATGTGCGCGGTCTCGCCGCGGAGGGAGCCCGGGTCGCCATCTGCGACGTGCTGGACGACGAGGGCAAGGCCCTGGCCGAGGAGTTGCCCGGCGCCGCGTACTTCCCTCTCGACGTCACCGACGAGGGGGCATGGCCGTCCGTGGTCCGCTCCGTCGAGGACGCGCTGGGGGCCGTGGACGTCCTCGTCAACAACGCGGGGATCATCCACTTCGGCGGTGTGGAACAACAATCGCCCGCGCAGTTCCGCCGGATCGTCGACGTCAACCTGACGGGCACCTTCCTCGGCATGCACACCGTCCTGCCCCGCATGCGCGAGCGCGGCCGCGGAGCCGTCGTCAACGTATCGTCGGCGGCCGGGCTCATGGGCTTCGCCGACGGCGTCGGCTACGTCGCGAGCAAGTGGGGAATCCGGGGCATGACCAAGGCCGCCGCCCTGGACATGGCCGGCACCGGAGTACGCATCAACTCGGTGCACCCAGGCGTCATCCGGACCGCGATGGGAGAAGGCGCCTCGCCCGACCTCTTCGTGCATCAGCCGCTGCGGCGCATCGGCGAGCCCGAGGAGGTCACCCGCATGGTTCTCTTCCTCGCCGGCGACGACGCCTCCTTCACCACCGGCGGCGAGTTCCTGATCGACGGCGGCCAGACCATCGGCCACGTGGGACGAGCAGACGGCTCCGCGCGCTAGCACGGACGAAACAGCCCGCCTCGGCATGCGCCGATGCAACCGCATCGGCGGCATCCGCCATGAATGCCGATATGCCGCATAACGTGCACGGATGAGGTTTTCGGCAAGCACACCCCGCAGGGGCGCAGCTGCGTCGCGCGCGGGCAAGGTGCGGCCGAGGATCGTTCCGTCGACAACAGGAGTTCGTCCCGTGCACCCATGGCTCTCCGAACGCCGGCGCTCGACCACGAGCATGCTCATCGCGGCGGCCACCGCGGGCACTCTGCTGGCCGTCGATCGGACCTGGGCAGAGATCTCCGTTGCGGACACCGGCGCTTTCGCGTTGCTCGCCTATCTCTTGCCCTACCTACTGATCACGTCGGTGGCCTTCTCGTCCGCGTCCAGGGGCCAGGTGCGCGCTTGGGCCCACCGTGAGGCGCGAGGCACCGTGCTCCAGCGCTATGTCTTCGGCACGGCGCCGGGCCCCGGCGTCGGGATTCCGATCGCCGCGGCCGCCCTGCTCGTGGCCACCGTCTGGCTGCCAGGTCACGTCGCCTCCGCGTTCGATCAGGTCCCCCGCACGGCGGTGGCGCTCACTCTGGTCGTCGTCGCCTGGATCTCCGTGGCCGTGTCGTTCGCCGTCACCTTCCAGGCCGACGATCTCCTCGACGACGAGCCGGGTCTGGACATCCCCGGTGGCCGGGAACCCTGCTGGTCCGACTACGTCTACTTCGCCGTGTCCGTCATGACGACCTTCGGCACGACCGATGTCGAGGTGCTGTCACCGGAGATGCGGCGCACCGTGACGGTCAATGCCGTCATCGCCTTCGTCTTCAACACCGTCACCGTCGCGAGCGTCGTCTCTGCCGTCAACAGTCATTGACACTCCCGGCACCGGTCAGGCCGGCTCGTTGCGCAGGGGGCGAACCTCGAGGAGCCGTACGCCGGTACTCAGGGGGACACAAGGTGGAACGGCGTCGTCGACGTCATCGACACGATGTCGGCGTCGGGAAACGACCAACTCGCCAGCATGCGTCGCCAGATCGCCATTCCGTCGGAGATCAGGTCACCGCCGGGCTGGCCGAGGTCCGTCGTGACCACCGTACGGCTCGCACCGCAGGCCCGGATCCGTTCCCGTGTCGCCTGCTCAGTCACCTTTCCTCCCTGCACGACGGACAGGCACCGCTCGATGAGCGCGCCCTGGCGGGCGAACTCCTGCTGCTCCTTGATGCCGATCCCCTGCCGGGGAAGGTCGGGGTGCGTCACCATCACCCGTTGGACCCTTCGCCGGCGAAGCTCCGCGAGGAGGACCGACACCTCCTGGGCGTCCAGATGACCGGTGCCGATGGCCAGGTCGAACTCGGCGACCACGTCGAGGACGTCATGCGCCCGCGCGCACAACCGGTCGCCCTCGAGGATGCCGACCGGGGGCCCGTAGCCCGGCTTGGCGGCCATCTCCTGATGCACCCCGCTCCAGACGGGAGCGGCGTAGCCCGACGGAAGACGCTGATCCGCGCGTTGTGCGCGACTGTCCAGCGTGGGCATCCACACCATGCGGGCACCCGAGCGCGCCGCCACCTCGACGGCCGCCGCGTTCAGCCCGCCGACGGGACGGTTGAGTGTGATGCTCCCGAGGACCTCGACGTCGGGATGCCGCGCGCGCACCGACACCGCCCGGTCGGCCGTCGGCGCGACATGGGACTTGATCACGAACCCGCGCTGGCCGGAGCGCAGACAGCCCTCGGCCACCTCCTCGTCGGTCTGGCTCCGGGGCGAGATGTCGGGTGACGGGTGGCAATGAAGATCGAAGGTTCCGGTGGCCGACTCACTCACCGCCCTCTCCCCTTTCGGGATCGTCGATACGGGAGGGCCCCACGGAGCGCAGCGACACGATTCCGCACAACGCCGCCGCGACCATGTACAGCGCCGGAGCCAGCGGCCAACCCGTGGCGTCCGTCAGCCAATTGGCCACGTACGGGCCGAATCCTCCGCCGAGGATGGCGCCGATTCCGAACCCGAATGCCACACCGGTGTAGCGCGCCGTTCCGCTGAAGAGTTCGGTCAGCAAGGGATATCCGATGGCCTGGGCGAAGACCCACGGCACGAAGGAGACGGCCATGGCAAGGCCCAGCACGACCGCGTTGGGCGCCGCCATCAAGAGGAACATCGGCAGCGTCAGAACCATGTAGCCGATCATCGCCAGGCCGAAGACCCGGCGCCGGCCCCAGCGGTCCGAGACGTACGCGGCCAACGGCATGAGGAAGGCGAAGCCCACGGTGAGCAACGAGTTCAGCGTGAGCGACAACGTCTCGGGCTGTCCCAGCTCGGTGGTCAGGTGCACGTTCAGGTAGACGTGTCCTACGTACGCGGTGCAGGTGATCGCGAAGGCGATGCAGGTGACCTTGAGCAAGGCCGGGCGCTCACTGGTCAGGACGTGCCGGAGCGGGCTCACCGTCCGGCTCCCCCTGGCCGGGGCCGTGTGCGGCGCCTCCGGCAGGGAACGGCGCAGGACGACGCAGAGGATCGCGAGGGGCAGTGACATCAGAAACGGGATGCGCCAACCGAAGGCGTGCATCTGGTCGTCGGAGAGGACGAACGAACACAGCGCCGCCAGGCCTCCGGCGAGCGCCGTTCCCACCGCGATGCCGGCCGGGGTGAAGGCCCCGAAGAAGCCGCGGAGGGGAGCGGGAGAGTTCTCCGCGATGTACGTCGAGGCCCCGCTCGCCTCCCCACCGGCGCAGAACCCCTGCACGAGCCGGGTGAGGGTGAGCAACGCGGGTGCCACGATCCCGGCGCTCGATGCGGTCGGGAGCAGACCGGTCGCGGCACTCGCCACGCCCATGGTCAGCACGCTGCCGAGCAGCGCGACCCTGCGCCCGCGGGTGTCCCCGAGCCACCCGAAGAAGATCGCGCCGACCGGGCGCATCAAGAAGCCCGATCCGAAGATGGCCAGGGTGTTGAGCATGGCCGCGGTGTCGTCGAGCCCGGCGAAGAACAGCGGCGAGAGGAAGATCGCCATGTTGGCGTACAGGCTGAAGTCGTAGTACTCGATCGCGGACCCGGCCCCGCCGGCCAGGGAGACCTGCCAGACGCGCCGGGGCACGCGAGGCAGTTGCCCGGTCGGGCCGGGCGGCGACGAGGGCGAGTCGTCGGTGTGCGATCCCGACGAAGGAATGATGCGCGGCATACCGTCCTGCTCAGTTCCAGAGAGAGCTCTTCGTTGGTTGCGTGGAGCGATGGGTTCACGACCCGCCTGCCCAGGCCGCTACACGCCCAGTTCCTGCTGGTCGGGTGCGGCACCGATGTCACTCCTGCGCTCGGCGCGCGCGGCGACGATCAGGGCCAGGACGCTGACGGCGGCCAGGGCCATGAGCGGCATCAGCGCCAGCGTGAAGCTGCCGGTGCGGTCCTTGATCCCGCCCACGAGCCAGTTCCCCCCGAAGGCCGCGAGCGACCCCAGGGAGTTGATCACCGCTACGCCCGCGACGGCCTCGCGTCGGCTCAGCCACTGCGTCGACAGGCTCCAGAAAGGGCCCTTCGCGGCATAGGTCCCCACGAGGACGGCGGACAGGACGAGCAGGAACACGGGCAACGCGTAGGCGAGCGGCACGAAGGCGAGGGCCACCGCGGAGAGGGCGATCGGGATCACCGTGAAGCGGACCCGCCCGCTGCCGCGGTCGGAGGCCCTGCCCCAGAGGATCATCAGGATCGTGGCGATGGCGAAGGGGATGGCGTTGAGCCAGCCGACCTGTGTGTCGGAGAGTCCGAAGCCCTTCACCATTTGGGGCTGCCACACGGACAGCGCCTGACTGATCGCGGCGGTGGACGCGTAGACCAGCGACAGCAGCAGAACTCGCTTGTTCAGCAGGGTCTTCAGCATCGGGACATGGCGCACCTCGGAGGCCGGCTCCTGCGCCCGGAGTTCGTTCTCCAGCCAGGCACGCTGCTCCGCGGTGAGCCACCGTGCGTTGTTCGGATGCGAGGGCAGCACGAAGAGCGCGACGACCCCGAGAACGGCTGCGGGGATGCCCTCGATGATGAACAGCCACTGCCAGCCGTGCAGGCCGAGCAGGCCCTGGAGGCGCAGCAGGTAGCCGGAGAGAGGGGAGCCCAGCACGCTCGCCAGCGGAATGGCCATGCTGAACAGGGCGATGACCCGGCCCCGGTGGGCCGGCGGGTACCAGAAGGTCAGGTAGAGGATGACGCCGGGGAAGAAGCCGGCCTCGGCCGCACCGAGCAGCACACGCATGACGGTGAAGGACGTGGGGCCGGCGACGAAGGCCATACCGGCGGCGACGAGCCCCCACGTGATCATGATTCTGGCGAGCCAGACGCGGGCGCCGTAGCGGTTGAGCGCCATGTTGCTGGGGACTTCCAGGGCCACGTAGGCCAAGAAGAACACCGAGGCCCCGAAGCCGAACTGGGAGGAGCTCAGACCGATGTCGTCGTTCATGTGGATGGCGGCGAAGCCGACATTGGACCGGTCGATGTAGGCGATCAGGTACCCGAGCACGAGGAGGGGGAGCAGCCGGATCGATATCTGCCGGATGGTGGCCTTCTCCATCTCAGAGGCATCCCCGGCGGGGTTCTTACGCAGGCTGGTCATGGGGCTGCTCCTGAGAGGGGCGAAGTGCGGGGGCGTTCGTCGAGGGATCCATCCGGTAGACCGACTCGGCCGTTTCGTGGAAGAGCTGGGCCTGTTCCACGGGGGACAGATCGGCGACCGTCCGGGCGAAGGCGTTCCACAGCACGCGGTAGCCGAACATGCCCTTGTCCACAGGGAAGTTGCTGGCGAACATGCATCGCTCGGGACCGAACCGGTGCAGGCAGGTGTCGATCAGGGGCGTCATCTCGGACGCGAGCCGTTCGGAGGTCGGCGGGGCGGGACGCTCGTCGAAGCCGAACCCGAGGACACGCAGGCCTGCGCCGGAGAGCTTCATGCGCACATTGGGGAACCGGGCCAGTTCCGCCAACTCCCGGTCCCACTCGGCGAGGACCTCGCCGTGGTGGTGCGCGTAGGGGCCGACGCCGAGAGGGCCGCCCATGTGGTCGACGACGATGGTGGTGTCGGGACAGGCCCGCGCGAGGTCACGGACCTGCGGGAGCTGACTGTGGTACGCCCACACGTCCAGGCTCAGGTCCCGCTGCGCCAGGGCCCGTGCGCCGGCCTGGAACGCGGGGTCGACGAGCCGGTCGGCGGCGGGCGGGAACGGGGAGCTGGTGACACGGGGGTCGGCGTGCCAGGCGGTCTGATTGCGTACGCCGCGCAGCCGGCCTCCGGCCTCGGCCCGCATGACGTCGAGGACGTCCGCCAGCCGGTGCCCCAGGGTCAGGTCGGCTCCGGCGACGACGGCGCGGCACACGTCGGGGGCCGAGGGGTGTGTTCTGCGGATGTCCTCGGCGATCCGCCGGGCGAAGCGCACCTCTCCCGCCGGCTTGAGCTCCTCCGGCCCGTCGGTGCGGTACGACGACCGGCACTGGACGTAGACGGTGGCCACGACGTTGGGAACGGTGGCGAGGTCCTGGAGGTGTTCCTCGGCGAGATAGGTGTGGTTCGGGCGGTCCCACAGATGGTGGTGGGCGTCGATGACGGGGATGTCCGGGAGCGCGAGGGGCTCGTCGACGAGCGCGAGCCAGTCCTCCCGGACGGGGGCGTGCACGGGGGACGAGGGTCCGCCGGCCGCCCCGGCGTTGGGGTACTGCATGAAAGCACCACGTCCTTGGGGGCTTTGTGTCGTGCCACGGAGCGGCGCCCGGGGTGGGCGCCGCCGACCGTGTCAGGCGCCGGTGGGGAAGGCTTCGAGTCCGAGCTGAGCTGCGATCTCGGTGCGCTTGGCGTCCTCTTGACGCTGCTTGTCCTCGGCTCGCTCGACGACGGTCTCGGCGCGTTCCTGCGGCACGACCACCACTCCGTCGTCGTCGCCGAGCACGTAGTCACCGGGCTTGACCACGACATCGGCCACGGCGATCGGGACGTCCAGTTCACCGGGGCCGTCCTTGTACGGGCCGGCGGGGGTGATGGCCCGGGCGAACACGGGGACACCGAGGGCCTGGAGGACGGCGACGTCGCGGACCGCGCCGTCGATGACGATGCCGGCGCAGCCCTTGGCGACCGCGCGTCCGGCGACGAGTTCACCGATGAGGGCGCGGTCGATGTCTCCGCCGCCCGAGACGACGAGGATCTGTCCCGGCTGGAGTTCGGCGAGAGCCTTGTGGATGTAGAGGTTGTCACCGGGCCTGGTGCGCACGGTGTAGGCGGGGCCGGCCAGGGTCAGCCCCGGGCACATGGTCCGCAGGACGGACTGGCACACGTTCAGGCGGTCCATGGCGTCGCCGACGTTGGCGACGGGAAGGGCGGCCAGACGGCGCAGGATGTCGGGAGAGTCAGTCACTGAAGTGGCTTCCTTGAGTCTGATGAGCTCCCGCGCCGTGCGACGTGGGTCAGCTCAGTCGGGTGGAGATGGCGTCGGCGGCGCGCCGCACCTCGACCACGAGGGCTTCGGCACGTGCGTCGTCGATGTCCTTCGACAGGCCGGTGACGGAGGCGATGGCCATGTACCGGCCGTCGGCGCTGTTGATGACGGGCGCGGCCACCGCCGCGGTGCCCGCCACCCGCTCGTTGGCGGCGACGATGTAGCCCTGCGCCCGCAGTTCGGGCAGCTGGGCCAGGAGGGCGGACAGTGCGATGTCCTCCCGTTCGGCAGGCGGCGTGGCGGCGAGGGACGCCGCCACGAGTTCCTCGACCTCGCCGTCGTCCAGGTCGGCCAGGAGCAGCTTGCCGATGCCCTTGTGCAGGGGCAGTTGCTGCCCGATGGGCAGCTGGTAGCGCAGGGGCGTGGGCCCCTCGATGCGCTGTACGGCCACGCGCGCATGGTCGATGCGCACGAACAGGGAGGCCGTGAGCCCGGTGGCGAGCATGAGTTCTTGCAGCACCGGGGTGGCGACGAGGGTCAGTTGACTGGTCGTCAGGTACGTGTGTGCGGCCAGCAGCGGTGCGAGTCCCATGCGGTAGTCGCGGTCCGCACGGCTCACGTACCCGCGCCGTTCGAGCACGGTGAGGATGCGTTGCGCCGTGGCCAGGTGCAGGTTGGTGCGCTTGGCGATGTCCGTGAGCCGCAGGGGTGCCTTGGAGTCGTTGAAGGTCTCCAGGACGTCCAGGGCTCGTTCCAGCGCTCGCAGGTTGGCGGTGCCGCCCTTGTTGTCACTTGCGGGCTGGGTGGTCTCGTCGGTCACGCCGTTGGTCCCCTCATCACTGTCCTCGCGGAGAGTTGTTCTCACCTGGCGAGAGACTATCTGGCCCTTTCGGCCGGACTACGGGACCGCCTGCTGGAGCACCTGCGGATTGACGACGTTGCGGGGAGACTCCCCCTTCAGGACACGCAGCACGTTGTGTGCCGCCTCGATTCCGCTGCGCCCGCGGGCCTGGACCGTGGACCCACCGATGTGCGGCGTGACGACACAGGTGGAGGTCTGCCGCAACGGGCTGTCGGCCGCGAGCGGCTCCCCCTCGACGACATCGAGACCGGCGCCGGCCAGCTTCCCCTCGGCCAGCGCCGCGGCGAGCGCCGCCTCGTCGAGGACCCCGCCGCGGGCCGTGTTGATGACATGGGCCGTCGGCTTCATGCGCGCCAGGCGCTCCGCGTTCAACCAGTGGCGGGTCTCGTCCGACAGGAAGAGATGCAGGCTGAGGAAGTCACTGCGCTCGACCACCTCGTCGGCGGACACGAAGTCGACCGCCGCGCGCCGGGCGAAGTCCGGGTCGGGAAAGGGGTCGTAGGCGAGGACCCGCATGCCGAAGGCGAGTGCGAGGTCCGCGACGGCCTGCCCGATGCGCCCGCAGCCGATCAGGCCCAGCGTCGCCCCGCGCAGTTCGACGCCGGGCAGCCGGCGCCAGTTGCCGACGCGTACGTCCTCGAGGTTCTCCGCGGCCCGGCGGGCGCTCATGAGCATGAGCATGAGGGTCGTCTCGGCGACGCTGTTGCGGTTCACGCCCGGTGTGTTGCAGACCGTGATGCCGAGCTCGGCGGCCGCGGCCACGTCGATCGCGTCGTAGCCCACACCGGTGCGCGAGATCACGCGCAACCGCGGGGCCGCTGCCAGAACCGCGGCCGTGAGGGGGTCCGACCCCACGATCGCGGCGTCCACGCCACTGAGCAGGTCCGCCAGCTCACCGGGTTCCCGGTGGCCCGACCAAGGGCTGTGCAGGGTCTGACAGCCCTCGGCACGCAGGAGCGCGTCGACCTCGTCGTCCGGGCTCAGGTACTGGGTCGTCACTAGGACCCGGGGATCGGGCACGGAGACCTCCTCAATCTCTGGGAGCACCCATCTAAGACCCGAAACACTCGCTACGCAATACCTACTTTCATCTAGCGAGAGCTTCTTCGATTTTTTCGACCACAGGTCTTGCTTTACGAGAGAAGCGCACGCCATGGTGCGGGGGTTGATCGAGAGACCGTGGTGCCAGAGCCGTCACTTTCAGAGGTGAACCGATGTACCCGCCCCGCCATCCCCACCCCGAGCAGCGCCCACCGGACAGGGGTCCGGCCCCGCCCCGACGACGGGCGCTCCAGGGACTCCTCGCATCTGGAGCCCTGCTCGGGCTCGGTGCCCCTCTCACGGGATGCACGGCCGAGGACCTCAAGAACGCCGAGGCGCACCCGCTTCCGGACTACTACCCGGCCGACTACGCGCAGTGGGTGGACGCCTCCCGCCGCGAGGACGAACTGCTCCTGTACAGCAACGCGCCGCAGACCGCGCTCCAGCCCCTCTTCGACGGCTTCACCCGCCGCTACCCCTGGATCAGCAAGGTACGAGCCACCAACCTCAGCAGCTCGGCCGTCTTCCAGCGCTACTACAGCGAGCGGGCGACCGGCGGCTCCCCCGTCGATCTGCTCCTCTCCATCTCACCCACCGACTGGGCCGACTACGCGCAGCGGGGCGTCGCCCTCGACTACGAGTCCGTGGAACTGAGCAGACTGCCGGACTTCGCCCAGATCCTCCCGCGCGTCTTCGTGCTGTCCACCGACCCGAACGTGGTGCTCTACAACCGCAAGACCCTCGCGGCCTCGCAGTACCCCAAGGGCCTGCGCAGCATGGCCGACCTGTGCGAGGCACACCCGTCCAGGTACCGGGGCAAGATCGGTATCTACGACACGACGAACCCCTTCGGCTACTCCAGCAACGCCACCTACACCGCACACGCACCGGGCGGCTGGTCCCATCTCCGCCGGCTGTTGCCCTTCTGCCGCCCGGAGAACTCCTCCGGCTCACTGACCGAGAAGGTCATCTCCGGCGAGTACGACGCCGCCGTCCACTCCGGCGGCACCGTCGCCATCCCGATCGCCGAGCGCAGCGGCGGCCTCCTCGGCTGGACCTATTACGAGGAAGGCACGGTGGCGGTGCCCCGCGCCCTCTCCATCGTCGAGACCGCACCCCACCCCAACGCCGCCCGGCTGTTCCTCGACTACGTGCTGTCCGCGGCCGGCCAACAGGACGCGGTCTCCGGTGGCTTGGGCCCCTATCGCGAGGGCACCGAGGGCGCCGGTGGCATCGAGCCGTACCAGGGCCTGGTCCGCCGCCTGGGCGAGGACCGCGTGTTCCTCGCCTCGTACAAGGGCGTCGGGGAAAGCGCGCACGCGGCGTACGCGCGCCGCTGGGACAGCGCCAGGAAGTAGCGGTTCGCCTCCGCCCACCCCTCGTTCGCCCCTCAGCCCGTCCCGGAGAGCCCTCATGCCTCAGCAGTCATCGGCCCTGGCACCCAGTCCGCCACGGCCCACCCCGCCCACACCCCCCGGGCACGACCGGCCGCCGCGCTACCGACGCTGGCGCGGCGCGGGCAGGGAAGTCGGCATCCACTACGCCGTCTTCCTCCTGACAGCGGTGCTTGTCCTGGCACCTGTCGTCCCCATCCTGTACCAGTCGTTGCGCGACCGGCCCCTGTACGAGGGCGGTGGCGCCTTCGTCCTGGGCAACTACGTCCGGCTGTTCACCGAGGCCGGCTTCGGACACACGGTCGTCAACACGCTCCTCTTCGCGGTGCTCACCACGCTGTTCGCCCTTGCCATCGCGGTCCCCATGGCCGTGCTGCTCACCCGGACCCGTTTCCCAGGGGCCCGGCTGTTCGCGCAGGTCGTGCGGTGGCCCATCTACCTGTCGCCGCTGGTGCTCGCCTTCGGGTGGATCGTGATGTACGGACCCGCCGGGTTCGTCAGTGCCGCCCTGCACAACACCCTCGGTGTCGTCCCCTGGGACCTGTACAGCCTGCCCGGCATGGCCTTCGTGGAGGCCGTCGCACAGGCCCCCATCGCCTATCTGTTCTGCGCCAACGCCCTCTCATCGTCGGACGCCTCCCTCGAACAGGCGGCCCGCGTCTGCGGTGCGAAGCCCGTCCGTGTGCTGCGCTCGACGGTCCTGCCGATGCTGCGACCACCGGTCCTCTACGCGAGTCTGCTGATCTTCGGTACCGCGGTCGAGACCCTGTCGATCCCGCTGATCCTCGGTGAGCCCAATGACATCGAGATGTTCTCCAGCTTTCTCTACGCCCACGGCATGGAGGCCCTGCGTCCCGACTACGGGCTGCTCGGCGCCGCATCGACGCTGATCCTCGCCGCGACCGTGTGCCTGTCGCTGCTTCAGATCCGCCTGCTCAAGCACGCCCAGCGGTACGTGAGCGTGCGCGGCAAGGCCACGCGCCGCGGCAGCCTGGACATCGGCGCCTGGCGCTGGCTGGGCTTCGGCTTCGTCGCCCTCTATCTCGGCTTCGGTGTCCTGCTGCCCATGGCGGCCCTGGTACTGCGGGCGTTCAGCCGGTTCCTGTCGCCACTCATCTCCCCGTTCTCCACGCTCACCCTCAACAACTTCCGGCTGATCTTCGCCTATGAGCCGTACACGCAGTCGATCACGAACAGCCTCGTCGTCGCGCTCACCGGGGCCGCCGCGGTCACCCTCCTCGGAGCGCTCGTCGTCCTCACGGCACGACGGTCCCGGTTCCGTCTCGGTCGGTGGCTCGAGGTGCTGGCCCTCTCACCGCAGGCGATCCCCGGACTGATCATCGGCATCGGCCTGTTCTGGGCCATCGCGCTCGCGCCGTCCCCGATCAGCGCGGCCCAGGGAACGCTCGTCGCCGTCGTGATCGCCTTCGGCATCCGCGCCCTGCCCTCCGCCTTCGGCTCCATCTCGCCCGCGGTACTCCAGCTGGGACAGGAACTCGACGACGCCGCCCGTGTCGCCGGCGCCGACTGGTGGCGCACCGTCACGCGCGTGCTCCTGCGTCTCATCGCTCCCGCGCTCGTCGCCTCGTTCCTGCTCATCTGGGTGCAGATGATCCGCGAGTACGCGCCGGCGATGTTCCTCGCGGGTTCGGACTCCCAGGTCATCGGCACCACCGCCGTCGAGCTGTGGACGCAGGGAGAAACCGGATCCGTCGCCGCACTCTCCACCATCCAGATCGCCGTCACCGTCGTCGCCGCAGGTCTTGTGAACCTGTTCGTCAAGGAAAAGAAGGGTGCGCCCCATGCCTGAGCTCGCCGTCGAGAACATCAGCAAGTCCTTCTCGGGCAACACCGTGCTCACGGACGTCGAGTTCACCGTCGCCGAGGGGGAGTTCTTCACCCTCCTCGGCCCCAGTGGCTGCGGCAAGTCCACGACCCTGGCCTGCGTCGCGGGCCTGGAGGACCCCGACTCCGGCACCATCCGTGTCGGCGACGACGTCTTCTTCGACGGGCACCGCGACACCACGGTGCCACCGGAGGGCCGCAACCTCGGGCTCGTCTTCCAGTCCTACGCCCTGTGGCCCCACATGACGGTCGCGGACAATTTGGCCTTCCCCCTCAAGCTGCGCAAGCTCCCGGCGGACGAACGCGACCGCCGGGTCGACGCGGCCCTCGACAAGGTCGGCCTGCTCGAACTCAGGGACCGCTACCCGCATCAGCTCTCGGGCGGCCAGCAGCAACGCGTCGCCCTCGCCCGCGGCATCGTCTACTCCCCCGGCGTGCTCCTCCTCGACGAGCCGCTCTCCAACCTGGACGCCAAGATGCGCGACCAGGCGCGAGCATGGCTCAAGGACCTCCAGAGGGAGATGGGCATCACCACGGTGTACGTCACACACGACCAGGTCGAGGCCATGTCGCTCAGTGACCGCATCGCGGTGTTCCTGGGCGGAAGGCTGGAGCAGGTCGGCACTCCCGCCGAGATCTACGAGACACCCGCGACGCCCGAGGTCGCCGCGTTCATCGGCCGCTGCAACCTCCTCGAGGGAACCGTGCACATCACGGCCGATGACACCACGACGGTACGGGTGTCCCTCTCCGGCACCGATCAGTCTCTGCGCGTCCGCCGCGCCGACGGCCTCCACGACGGTCAAAGTGTGACGGTCGGCCTGCGCGCCGAACGCGTCCGCTTCGCGGACGAGACCGTCGTCGACGAGGACCAGGGCAGCGTGCTGAAGGCGAGCATCGTGGACCGGGCCTACACCGGAGCCCACTACGAGTACCGGCTGTCCGTCGGCGACCTCACCCTCCTCGCAGAGAGCCCGACCCACCGGCCCGCGGCCGACACCACGGTGCATCTTCGGGCCGACGACTGTCTGGTGTATCCCCACGGATAGCTCGGGCCGGTGCGCCGCTTCAGAGCGGACGCCCTCGGTGAAGGCCCCCTCTTGGACCTGCGTACCGCCTCGCGACGCCAGGCCCTCCCTACGGTGAGGCTCGTCCTGCCGTCCTGGCGACCCGTTAACGATCAGTTCGAGCCAATTCCACCCAGTCTTCGACCAGTTCACTTTACTGACCTTTGACATTGTCTTGGGGGTCCTTTTACGCTCGATCGGGCGGTACGGATCTTGGTCCTCGTACCGCTGTCCCCACCACATTTGCGGAGGTCGACATGGAGAAGCTCGTCAAGAAGATGGCTCAGGACGCCAACTGGCAGGGCTGGGTCGCCGCCAACTCGGCGACCGCCGCCAAGGACGGCTGCATCAGCGCCGCCCCCAAGGCGGGCTGTATCAGTGCCGCCCCGAAGACCGGCTGCATCTCCTGAAGCAGGACGCACCCGGTCGCACGATCAAGGGCTGCGGCTGAGCACCGACCCGGGTGACAGCGGCGGTCCAGGGCGGGCCGCGGCCGGTCCGACAGGACCGGCCGCGGCCCGCCCCCAGGCGACGTACGGGCGACGGCGAGCGCCCCGCCCCCTCCCCCACGCTCCCGATCCTTCGAGGACGACCATGGACGGTCAGCCGACTGCCGACGTCATAGAGCAGGTCAAGGACATACCGATCTACCGCGACTCCGTCGCGCGCGGCCACTTCCCGGTGCTGGAGAAGCCCGAGATCGCCCGCGGATTCCCGGACAACTGGATGACGCCGCGACTGGAGGCCGCCCTCGCGGCCGGCGCGGCGGAGTACGTCCTGTCCACCGGCACCAACCATGCGCGGATGCAGCTCATCCGCCCCCCGTACTTCCTGCTCCGCTCCTACTACCGGCTGTGGAGCGAGCACCCCGACATCGCGCACACCTGGCGGGACGGCTGCCGACGCGCCTCCCTCACCACCGTCCTGGCGACCGAACACGTGGCCCGCGTGAACGCGAAGAAACGCGGCGGCGGGCGGGACGGAAGCGCCGACGACAGCTCCAGCTCCAGCTCCAGCTCCAGCGGCGACGTAAGCACCCCGGGCGCCGAACCCTCCCTCGAGGACCGGCGGTTGGACGAGCGCACCGTCTATCTCAACCTGCGCCTCGACCCCGCCCTGTGGGAGCGTGCCGATGTCGAGCGCATGCTCGACGAGCTGCGCGCCATCGCCGCCTCGCACCCCGAGGGCCGCTACCACCTGGACTGCTCCGGCTACCACCTGGCACACCTCGTGCGCCACGCCGAGGACGCCGGACTGTGGGAGAACCCGGAGTCGTTCCCGCGCCCGGCGAGCATCATCACCGCGTACGAGTACACGCCGCGCAACGTACGCCGCTTCCTGGAGAGCCGGTTCGACTGCCCGGTCGTCGACCTCTTCGGCAGCACCGAGCTCGGTTACCTCTTCTACAGCGACCGCACCGGCGGTTACCGCCCGTACCTGGAGGGGATGAGCGTCGAACTCCTCCCCGTCGCCCCGGGCAGCACCCTCTACTCCCTCATCGTCACCAGCGTCCGCAACCCGCACATGCCGCTGATCCGCTACCGCTCCGGCGACTGCGCCCGTACGCGGGACGGCTCGCCGGACCCCGAGAAGATCGTCTCGTTCTGCGGCCGGGAGAAGGAGCTCCTCGACGGGCCGGACGGGCCCGTCGCGGCGGGCGACCTGGACGAGCGGGTCGCCACCGCCGCACCCCGCGTCTTCGTGCACCAACTGCTGCTGCCGGAAGCCGAAACGGAGGGGCACGGGTCACCGTCCGCCGTGCTCCGCTGCACCACTTTCGACGGCAAGCCGCTCGGCACGGACGAGTCCGAAGCACTGGGGCGCTCCGTCTCCGCGCTGACCGGGCGCGCCTGCCGCGTCGAACACCGGGACCACATCCCCATCGGCGTCTCCGGCAAGTACGCCTGGCTGGCGAGGAGTTGATGGGAGCCGCCCCCAGAAGGAGCGAGGGCCGGGACAACCCGGGGCAGCACCGAGGGAAGCATCCGAGGGGAACGACGTGAACGACCAGAACCACATGGCCAACCAGCAGAACCCGCAGGACCCGCACGCGGCGCACGAAGCGCCCACCACGACCGTCACCGACGAGGACCTGCGCGAACTGCTCGGCCACGACCTGCACGGCGAGGTGGTCGCGTACTTCGTGAAGGAGACCGGCGAGGAACGCGCCTACGTGGAGCGGCAGGTGACCGAGTGCCTCCGCTACCTCTACCTCGTGTCGAAGTACCGCGAGCGGCTCAGCGGCCTCTTCCTCCCCGTCGAGCAGGCCATCGACGAGATCTGGCACTACCTGATCCTTCAGACCCGCGAATACGTCGCCCTGTGCGAGGAGCGCCTGCCGGGCCGGTACTTCATCCACCACCGCAGCATCGCCTACGAGGACTACCAGGCGGAGCCGGGCCGTGAGCAGGCCGCCGAGGAGGCGCTGCGCTGGATCCCGCTGTACTGCCGGGAGTTCGGCCCCTTCGACGAGGGTGCGCTGCCGCACTGGACCATCGTGCGCTACCTGCACCAGCACATGGACATGCCGCTGGACGAGATCTCGGCGCTCGAACCGATGGAGCCGAACGCCCCCGCCGAGCCGATCGGTGCGGCGTGACCTCTGCGGCACGCCCCTCGCAGGCCGGACGGCCGACACCCGAACCCGAACACCCCGCGCAGCGGCGTGTGTTGACCGTCCTCGTCCTCTGCCAGGCCCTGAGCGGGGCCGGCCTCGCCGCCGGGATCACCGTGGGGGCGTTGCTCGCCGAGCGGATGCTGGGCTCCACGGGCCTCGCCGGGCTGCCCAGCGCACTGTTCACCGGGGGCGCCGCGCTCGGTTCGTTGGGCATCGGGCGGCTCTGCCAGCGGTGGGGTCGCCGACCCGGACTCGCCCTGGGGTACGGGACGGGCGCGGTCGGCAGCCTCGGCGTCGTGCTCGCCGCGGTCGCGGACAGCGTGCCGCTGCTGTTCGTCTCCCTGCTGGTGTACGGCTCGGGCACGGCCGCCAATCTCCTCGCCCGGTACGCCGGGGCCGACCTCGCCTCGCCCGCGCGGCGCGGCCGGGCGGTCAGCACCGTCCTGTTCGCGACGACGTTCGGGGCGGTCATCGGCCCCAACCTCGTCCACGTGACAGGTCATTGGGCGCACGCCTGGGGCATACCGCGCCTCGCGGGCCCCTTCCTCCTCGCCACGGCCGCGTACGGTGCGGCCTCCCTGGCCCTGGCCGCCCTGCTGCGCCCGGACCCGCTGCTGCTCGCGCGCGAGCGGGCCGCCGAGGAGGAGGCGACGGCGGAGCCGGGGTCGGCCGCCGGGACCGCGGGACGTACGGACACCCGCGGCCTGGCCACCGGCACCGCCGTCATGGTCCTCACCCAGCTCGTGATGATCGCTGTCATGACGATGACGCCGGTCCACATGCAGGCCCACGGGCACGGCACCCAGGCAACGGGCCTGGTCATCGCCCTGCACGTGGGCGCCATGTATCTGCCGTCGCCGCTCACGGGGCTGCTCGTCGACCGCATCGGACGGCTGTGGCTGGCCGCGGCCTCCGGGACGACGCTGCTGGCGGCGGGGGCGCTCGCCGCTCTGGCGCCGCCGCACTCCGTCGCCGCGCTCGCCACGGCCCTGGTCCTGCTGGGCCTCGGCTGGAACTTCGGCCTCGTCAGCGGCACCGCCCTCATCACGGACGCGCTCCCCGTGGCCACCCGGGCCCGCACCCAGGGCGTCGTCGACGTCGGCATCTCCCTCGCGGGCGCCACGGGCGGGGCGGCCTCCGGCGCGGTGGTGGCCGGCATCGGCTTCCCCGCGCTGGGCCTCGCCGGCGGCCTCCTGGCCGTGCTCCTCACCCCGCTGGCCCTGCTGCGGCTCCGCGCGGGAAGCAGCAACGGCCAGGGAGACACCGGAACGGACAGGCTTTCCAAGTCCACTGGGACCGAGGAAAGTTCCGGCACCGGTGCGGCGGCGGAGCCCGCGGGGCACTAGGTCTGCGGTCTCCGCACGTTGGGGCGACCAGGGACTTGCAGGCAGTTGTGGGTGCCGAATATTACGTCGGTGCAGTTCGGCCCTGCTGTCGCGCCGACGACAGAGATCGGCAATGCCCCCTTCTCACGCTCGTGCGCCTGGCCCGCATCGCCGGCCGTGCGGCCCCAACGGGCGATGCCCGCCCCGGCCAAGCCCGGGGCGGGCATCGAAGAGCTGCGGGCTCAGGCGGGGGTGATGTTCTCCGCCTGCGGGCCCTTCTGCCCCTGAGTGACGTCGAAGTTGACCTTCTGGCCCTCCTGGAGCTCACGGAAGCCCGAGGCGTTGATGTTGGAGTAGTGGGCGAAGACGTCGGGGCCTCCGCCGTCCTGCTCGATGAAGCCGAAGCCCTTTTCCGCGTTGAACCACTTCACGGTTCCGGTGGCCATATTGTCCTCCAAGAGACTCGAAAAACGGTCCCGCTTTGTGCGGGAGCCGGAGGTGATCGTCCTGGTCCTCCGAGACTCTGAACAGCAGAACGCCCGTGAGCTCGTACTCACGGGCGACCAGTACTTCGGATCCATGACAGCTGAGCAAGACGTTACACCGGCAGACCTCCGAATGGTGGGTGCTCGTCAATTCCATTTGCCAACTTGGCGCCATCGGGCGCTCCCCGGGGGCCGCGTCGCTCAATTGGAAGGGCGACATCCAGGGCCCGGAGACGGGCCTCCAGGTCCTGCTGCGGCGGTATGCGAGTTCGATGTTGGTGCTCGCCATGCGGGGGGGGCCGGACAGGATCCCGTGCCAGACCAGGCCAGGCCAGGCCCTTGCCCGCCGAGCAGGTCCACCGCGTCGCTGCCGGTGAGCCGACGCCCCCGTTCACGATGACCTGGAGGCAGCGGCTCGGCTCACATGTCCCCGGCCAGCACCGCGTTGAGCGCGGCCTCGGCGGCGTCGAAACACCTGAGGAAGGGGCCCTCGCCGCCGGTCCAGCGGCCGAACGCCTCCTCGGAGACGATTGAGGCCACCCGTGCGGCCAGGTGCGCCTCGGCGGGCGCGACCCCACGCTCTTCGAGGGCCTCTTGCAGCGCGGCGGTGACCGCGGCCGACTTGCTGCGCTCGCGTTCCTTCAGCTCCGCACTGGACTCGATGATCGCTCTGCGCCGCCCGGAATCGGCGACCGTCGCACTGACCTGAGAGCCGACCTCGCGCAGGCCCGACAGCGCCGCCCGCAACGGCCCGCGCTCGGGATCGGCAGCGACGACGGCCTCGGCCACGGCGCGTGGAAGCCGCTCGGAGCCGGCGAAAAGGATCTCCCGCTTGTCCGGAAAGTACCGGTGGAAGGTCCGGCGGGTCAGCCCCGCCCGCTCCGCGATCTGCGTCACCGTCACGGCGTCGTAGCCGTGCTCGCCGAACAGGTCCAGCGCCGCCTGGCGCAGGCGTTCCGGTGCTCCTGGGTCCCAACGTGCCATGCCCGCATCCTACCCACACACATGTCTCACTGTGTCATCACTGCTAGCATGGTGATGACACAGTGAGACATCACCGGAGGCGAATGCGTCATGACACGGAGCGAGATCTGGATTCTGGGGGCCACCGGTCGGGTCGGCCGGGCCGTCGCAGCGCGGATCGTGGCGGCGGGGACCGTTCCCGTGCTGGTCGGTCGCGACGCCGGCCGACTGCGCACAACGGCCGCCGACCTCGGGCTCGACGCCGACACGAAGATCGTCGTCGCGTCGGGGACGGACGCCATGGCGGCCGAGATCACCCGGCAGCGGCCCGCCGCCGTCGTCAACACCATCGGCGACTACGCCGCGAGCGCCGTCCCGCTCGCCCGCGCCTGCATGCCGGGCGGGCATTACCTCGACCAGGCCAACGATCCGACCGCGTTCCACCGCCTGTTCGCCCTGCACGACGAGGCCACCGCCGCGGGCAGCACCCTGGTCACCGGCGCGGGATTCGGCGTCGCCGGAACCGAGGCGATCGTGGCCCGCCTGTGCGAGAACCGCCCTGCACCGAGCCACGTCCGGGTGGATGCCCTCGCCTCGGTCGCCGTCGAGGAAGGGGTGCTCGGCGAGGCCCTGGCCGCCAGCATCGTGGACGGCTTCGCGACGGGAGGCCGCCGCTACGAAGGCGGTCGACCGGTCAAGACCCGCCTCGGCGGGGAGGTCCATCACCTGACCCTGCCCGACGGGGAACGCATGTCATCGGTCGGCGTCCCCTCCGGCGAACTCGTCGCCGCACACCGGGTGAGCGGCGCCCCGTCGGTGTCGGCGACCTCCGGCCTCGTCCCGGCCTCGCGCGCCGTTCGAACGGCCCTTCCGCTGCTGTCGGCCATCCTGCGGGTACCCGCCGTACGGTCCTTCGCGATCGGCCGGATGTCCAGGATCAAGGCCAAGGCCGCACCCCGCCCCCGCCCGCACACGTGGGGCCACGCCGTCATCACCTGGCCCGACGGCACCGTCCGCGAAGGCTGGTTGAAGGCCGGCGACGCAATGGACTTCACCTCCGCTGTGGCCGCACAGACCGCACTCCGGCTCGCAGCGGGAGAGGGGCGGCCCGGCGCACACACCCCGGCCGCAGCACTCGGCCCGGACCTCGCCGTCGCCGCCGGAGCCGACTTCATGGATGCCGCCCGCCCCTAGGTCAGCGCCTCAGCTGGGGTCGACGCCAACTGGGGTGCGCAGCCCAGGCATTCGACCGAAACCGGGGACGCCGCCTCCGCCCACGTCCCCGAAACACACCCAAATCCCCCGCCAGCAAGAGCGGTTGTACATGGCGGCCGGACGGGCCGGGAAGTCCAGGGGGCTGGCCCGCCCCCAACCTCCCCTGAACGCAAGAAAAGGGCCGTTCGTAAACGGCCCTTCACCTGCGACGTTCGATCGTTCGAACTGTCGGGACGACAGGATTTGAACCTGCGACCCCTTGACCCCCAGTCAAGTGCGCTACCAAGCTGCGCCACGTCCCGATGTCCACTGCCTTCGGCCCGGTGTTTTCCGTCCCGTCGGCGGCGACAAGAAGAACAATACCCCAAGCTCAGGGGTGGTTTGAAACCGGATCTGCGGGCTCGCGGGCGGCTGCGCGAGAATCGGGGCATGAGCACTTCGCGCAACGGTGAACGGGACCGTGACCAGGAGGGACGGGCGCGCAATGCCCGGCCCCGTGACGGGCTCGGGCGGCCGCTCCCCTACGGCACGCCCGGTGTCGAGCGGCAGCCGGAAGGGGTCGTACGGACGGCCGCGGAGAGCGTCGCGGAGGCGCAGGCACTGCTGGATGCCGGGCGGCCGTTCCACGCCCACGAGGTGTTCGAGGACGCCTGGAAATCCGGGCCTGAGGGCGAGCGCGGGCTGTGGCGGGCCCTCGCGCAGACCGCCGTGGGGCTCACGCACGCGGCACGTGGGAACGCAACCGGGGGCGCCCGGCTGCTGCGCCGGGGCGCGGAGGGCATCGCGGCGTGGCAGGGCGTTGCCCCGGCCGGGCTGGACACGGCCGCGCTGGTGGACTGGGCGCGTGCGCTGGCCGATGAGGTGGAACGGGCCGCCGAACCCGTGGATGCCGCCTCCGTCGCACCGCGCCTCACCTGACACCGGGCGCCGCGCCGCGCACGCCTCCCTCCGACCCGCGCCGCACACGCCCACTCCGCCCCGAGCCGCGCACGCCCACTCCACCCCAGCGCGTACACCCCTCTCCGACCCCAAACCCGCACGTCACCGGTCCGGCCCCCACCCGCATGCGCCGTCCGGGCCCCGATGTGACCCTGCGAAGGTGACGACCACCGAAGAAGCAGCCCCGCCGCCGGCCGCCGAGACGGCTCCACCGGTCCTCGACAGACGCCGCCGCAATGTCGTCTTCGGGACGATCATGCTCGGCATGCTGCTGGCCGCCCTGGACCAGACGATCGTCGGTACGGCGCTTCCGACGATCGTCTCGGACCTGGGCGGCGCGGCGCACATGTCGTGGGTCGTGACGGCCTATCTGCTCGCGGAGACGGTCGCCACGGTCCTCGTCGGCAAGTTCGGCGACATGTTCGGGCGCAAGATCGTCTTCCAGCTCTCGGCGATCATCTTCATCACCGGCTCGTTCCTGTGCGGACTGTCCACGAACATGTCGCTGCTCATCGCCTGGCGGGCGTTGCAGGGCATCGGCGCCGGCGGTCTGATGGTGACGGCGATGGCGCTCATCGCGGACGTCATCCCGCTGCGCGAACGGGGCAAGTACCAGGGTGCGATCGGCGCCGTGTTCGGTGTCTCGACCGTCATCGGGCCGCTCCTCGGCGGCCTTTTCACCGACCACCTGACGTGGCGCTGGGCGTTCTACGTCAACGTACCGATCGCGATCGTCGTCGTGATCGCGGCGGCCAGGACGATCCCGGTGGTGAAGTCGGCGGCGAGGCCGATCATCGACTATCTGGGCATCGCGCTCGTCGCCGTCGGCGCGAGCGCCCTGATTCTGGGGACCAGTTGGGGCGGCAACGAGTACGCGTGGGGCTCGGGCGTCATCATCGGGCTCTTCGTCGGCGGCCTCGTCGCGCTCGGGCTGTTCTGCTGGGTGGAGACGCGGGCCAAGGAACCGATGCTGCCGATGCATCTGTTCCGGAACCCGGTGTTCACGGTCTGCTCGATCCTCAGCTTCATCGTGGGCTTCGCGATGCTCGGCGCGATGACGTTCCTGCCGACGTATCTGCAGTACGTGGACGGGGACTCGGCCACCATCTCGGGTGTACGCACCTTGCCCATGGTGATCGGTCTGTTGATCGCGTCCATCTTCTCCGGCAACGTGGTCAGCAAGACCGGGCAGTACCGGATCTTCCCGATCGTGGGCGCCCTGGTGATGGCGCTCGGCCTGTATCTGCTGTCCCTGATGGGCAGAACCACGAGCACGTGGCTCGAGTCCCTGTACATGTTCGTCCTGGGTCTCGGCATCGGTCTGTGCATGCAGGTGTTGACGATCGCCGTGCAGAACACGGTCGACTATGCGGAGTTGGGCACCGCGACCTCCGGTGTCACGTTCTTCCGCACGCTGGGCAGCTCGTTCGGCACCGCCGTGTTCGGCACGATCTACGCCAACAGCCTGGAGCCGAACCTGAAGCAGGGCGTTGCGGAGGCCGCGCGGGCCGGCACCGGGATCTCGCCGGAGGCCCTCGCCAAGGCCGCGCAGAGCCCGCAGGGTCTGCACAGCCTGCCGGAGGCGGCGCGCGAGCCCATCGTCAACGGGTACGCGGATTCGCTGCACACGGTGTTCCTGTGCACGGTGCCGGTCGCGGTCATCGGCTTCCTGGTCGCGCTGTTCCTCAAGCAGGTGGAGCTGCGCGACACCGCGCGCGCGGGCTCCGCCGACATGGGTGAGGGCTTCGCGCAGCCGTCGACCGGCGACTCGGCGCATGTCCTGGAGCGGGCCGTGGCGAACCTCGTGAAGGAGACGGACCTCAACACCGCGCGGCACATCCTGGAGAAGTCCGAGACCCGGCTCGACATCGCGGGCGCGTGGGCCGTGATGCAGGTGGACTTCTTCACGCGGATGGTCGGCCACGCGAGCCTCGGCATGATCGCGGCGCGCCGCAGGCTGCCGCCCGAGGTGCTGGTGCCGGTGTTCCAGCGGATGGTCGACGAGGGCTATCTGACGCGTACCGGCGCGTACTTCTCGCACACCGAGGCGGGGCACCGGGAGTCCGAGGTCATCAACAGCGCCTGGGGCAACTGGCTGAGCGCGAAGGTCGAGGCCGACGTCGGCCGCCCCGCGGACGCGGAGCTGCGCGCCGCGGTCGACTCGATCGCGAAGCGGCTGCTGGCCGAGGACATGGCGACCGGTTCGACGAGCAGGTCGGGCTCGGAGCGCACCCTCGTGCCCATGTAGGGAGACGGTGGAGGGGCGGTCCGCCGGCGTCGGTTCAGCAAGAGGGCGTCAGTTCAGCAGGAGTTGGAGGCCGCCCAGGACCGTCGCCGCGATGACGAGTTGCTCGAAGAGTCGCTGGTTGATGCGGTTCACGCACGCCTTGCCGATGACGGCCCCCGGGATGACGAACACGGCGAGCGCGGCGTCCAGGAGCAGCGAGCGGCCGTCGATGAGGCCGAGGCCCACGCTGAACGGCACCTTCGCGGAGTTCACGATGAGGAAGAACCACGCGGAGGTGCCCAGGAAGCCCAGCTTCTTGAAGCCCGCCGACAGCAGGTACATGGACATCACGGGGCCGCCCGCGTTGGCGACCATGGTGGTGAAACCGCCGAGCACCCCGTACGAGCCCGCCTTGACGCGGGCCGCGCGGCTCTGCGTCGACTCGGCCTCGGCGGCGGCCGCCTGTTTGCGGCGCCAGAGCGTCACCCCCGCCATGACGAGCAGGATGACGCCGATCGACATCCGTACGGCCCCGTCCCCCGCGAAGCCGAGGAAGACGGTGCCGAGGACCACGCCCGCGCCGACCGCCGGGAAGAGACGCCACAGGGTGGGCCAGTGGGCGTGCCGCCTGTAGGTGAGCACGGCGAGGATGTCGCCGCAGATCAGGATGGGGAGCAGTACCCCGGTGGAGGCGCGGGCGGGCAGGATCGCGGCGAAGACCGCGAGGCTGACCGTATTGGCGCCGCTGACGGCGGTCTTGGAGAACCCCACCACCATGGCCGCGGCGGCCAGAGCGGAGAACTCCCAGGGGGTGATCCCGAATATGTCGTGCATGGCGAAAACAGATGCTAGACGCAACTACCTGTCGGGCGTCAGGGGCGCCACATGGTGATACGGGTTACGTTTCGTCGAATCCGCAGGCCCGCGGGCGCGACGTCCGGCCTTTGCGGCGGCGTGAACTCGTCCTTGCGCACCGCCCGTTGGAGGACCAGCCTCCCCTCATGGCCCCGCTGGCGGAAGCGCTGCCCGAGTCGACCGTGCACGATCTCATCAACCTGCTGGTCAGACTGGTCGAGACCGCGGGCGCGCTGATCATCTTCATCGGTTCGGTGTGGGCGTTCGCGCGGTTCGTCCGGGCCGGTGTGCGCAGGCACCGCAAGGTGGCGGAGTTCGGCCGGATCAGGCTCGGCATGGGGCGCTTCCTCGTCCTGGGCCTGGAGTTCCAGCTCGCCAGTGACGTGCTGCGCACCGCGGTCGCCCCGAGCTTCACCGAGATCGGCCAGCTCGCGGCCATCGCGACCATCCGGACCGCGCTGAACTACGTCCTCGTACGCGAGATCGCCCAGGAGCGGGCCGAGATCGAGCAGGGCGGCGCGGCGCCCGCGCCCGGCACCGAGGGACGGCCGTCGTGAGCGAGTGGCCGTCGCGGGCGGCCGTGCTGGTCGGCGTGCTCGGCCTCTTCGCCGCGGCGGCGGCCTGGCGCCTGACGCGCACCGTGCGACGGGCGCTGGCCGTGCTGCTCGACTTCCTGACCGCCGCCACCCTGCTGCGCCTTGCGGACCGGCCGTCGTGGGACACCGTCGCCGTGGCCGGGGTGGCGATCGCGCTGCGTACGGTCATCTGACGCCCGGCCGCACGGCGATCCGGTCTTCCCGGGCCTCAGCCCGCGTACGTGTCCCGCAGCTCGCGCTTGAGGACCTTCATGCTCGGGCCGAGCGGCAGCCGGTCGGTGAACTCCACGCGGCGCGGGTACTTGTGCTTGCCGAGGTTCTCCTTGGACCACGCGGTGAGTTCGGCGGCGTCCAGAGCGACGTCCGGCTTGGCGACGACGACGGCGCAGACCTCCTCGCCGTGCACCTCGTCGGGCAGGCCGATGACGGCGACGTGCTCGATGCCGGGATGGCGCATGAGCACTTCCTCGACCTCGCGCGGGTAGACGTTGTAGCCGCCGCGGATGATGACGTCCTTCTTGCGGTCGACGATGCGCAGGTAGCCGTCCTCGTCCTTGGTGCCGAGGTCGCCGGTGCGGAACCAGCCGTCGACGAGGGCCTCGGCGGTCTGTTCGGGACGGCCCAGGTAGCCGGAGAACACGCAGTGGCCGCGGACGACGATCTCGCCGAGTTCGCCGGTGGGGAGGAGTTCGATGCGGTCGTCGAGTTCGGCGCGGGCGACCTCGACGTCGACGCCCCAGATGGAGTGGCCGATGGTGCCCGCCTTGGCGCCGTACCAGGGCTGGTTGACGGCGGCGACGGGCGAGGTCTCGCTCAGCCCGTAGCCCTCGTGGACGGGGGCGCCGAAGAGCTCCTGGAAGCGTTCGAGGACGGCGACGGGCAGCGAGGCGCCGCCGGACACCGCGACGCGCAGGCGCGGCAGTTCGGCCCCCTGCTCGACCGCCTGCGCGGCCGCCGTGAGCAGGTGCACGTACATGGTGGGCACACCCTGGAAGACGGTGACGCGCTCACGGACCATCAGCTCGACGGCCTTGGCGGCGTCGAAGCGCGGCATCAGGACGAGCGTCTTGCCGGCGCGCCAGGTGGCGTGCATGGAGGCGGTCTGGCCGAAGGCGTGGAAGAGCGGAAGGGCGCCGAGGACGATGTCGTTCGGGCTGTGCTCGTTGCAGTCGAAGGCCTCGACGGTCGCGTTCATCACGAGGTTGAGGTGGCTGAGCACGGCGCCCTTGGGGACACCGGTGGTGCCGCTCGTGTAGAAGACTACGGCCGGGTCGTCGGCGTCGCGGGTGGCGTACGTGGCGAGGGGCTCGGCGTCGTGCGTGAGCTTCTCCAGCTCGCTGTCGTCGCCGAGGGCGACGGTGCGGATGCCGACGGCGTCGGCGGCCGCCCGGCCGGTCTCGAGCTGCGCCGGGTGGCACAGCAGGAGCGTCGAGCCGCTGTCCTTGAGGACGTGCTCGACCTCGGGCGCCGACAGGAGCAGATGGACGGGGACGACGGCGGCGCCGGCCGCGATGGCCGCGTAGTAGGCGCGTGGGAACTCGGCGGTGTTGGGCGCCATCAGCGCGATCTTGTCGCCGGGGCGGACGCCGAGGTCGGTGAGGGCGGCGGCCTGCTTGCGGACCTGGAGCCACAGCTCGGCGAAGGTGCTGCGCAGTTCGCCCGCGACGAGGGCCGTCTTGTCGGGGTGCCGGCGGGCGTTGTCGGCGAGGATCGCGGCGAGCGAGAGAGTGGCCATCGGGTAGCGCTCCGTTCCGTACTGACTGCTGGTGCGGCGGTGGACCAGGTCGGGAGGGCGCCACAGCAGTTAATTAGCGACGCTAGTTTTACCCTCCTGGTGGGACTCTACGCCCGCACCCCTACCGGACGGTATGTGCCCTGGGTCACTTCCGGATCTCAGGGCTGGCCCTGATGTCCGCGCCGGTCGGCCCGCCTACTGTGGAGGTCCGGCACCGCTCCGCGGACGACGTACGGGGGAAGTACGGGGGCTACGGGGGTAGCGCGTCGTCCGCCGGAGCGGGTAGCCGGAACCTCTTCCCCACAGGGGTAAGCCCTGCAAGGGCGACCAGGGGCGCGCGGGTTCAGCCGCGCAGGAAACGCAGCACCGCCATCACGCGGCGGTGCTCGGCGGGGTCCGACTCCAGGTTCAGCTTGGCGAAGACGTTGCGGACGTGGGTCTCTACCGTCTTGCCGCCGATGACCAGCTTGTTCGCGATGGCCTCGTTGGAACGCCCCTCGGCCATCAGCGCCAGCACATCACGCTCGCGGCCGGTCAGATCGTCGAGCGGACCCGGCGGGCGCGGCACGTTCATGAGGCGGGAGACCACGCTCGGATCGACGACCGTCTCCCCCGCGGCCACCCGCTTCAGCGCCCCGCACAGCTCCTCCGCGTCGGCGACGCGATCCTTGAGGAGATAGCCGAAGCCCTCGGGCCGCTGGGCGAGCGCGCGCACGCTCGCGGTCGTCTCCACGTACTGGGACAGCAGCAGCACGCCGATGTCGGGGTGCGCCGAGCGCACGGCCGCCGCCGCGACCAGGCCCTCGTCGGTATGGGTTGGCGGCATACGGATGTCGAGCAGCACCGCGTCCGGGGTGTGCTCGGCGACCAGGGCGAGCAGCGGCGCGGTGTCCGCGCACTCGGCGACCACCTCGACGCCCTCGTCGGTCAGCAGCCGTACGATCCCCAGCCGAAGGAGTGCCGAGTCCTCGGCGACGATCACCCGCACGGAAGCTCCGCCCTGATTCTGGTTCCGCCCCCTGCGGGGCTGTCGATGTGCAGTACGCCGTCGACGGCGGCGAGCCGGTCGGCGAGGCCGCGCAGGCCGGTGCCGCGCGCGAGGTCGACGCCGCCGACGCCGTCGTCCACGGTCTCCACCACGAGCCGCCCTTCGTGGTGCCGGGCGGAGACACTGACGGCCCGCGCCCCCGCGTGCTTGGCCGCGTTGGTGAGCGCCTCGCACACGGTGAAGTACGCGGTGGATTCCACGACCGGGTCGTAGCGGCGGGACTCGGCGGCCACGACGACCGGCACGGTGGCCTCCTCGGCCAGTTCGCTCAGCGCGGCGGCGAGTCCCTCGCGGGTGAGGACGGCGGGGTGGATGCCGTGCGCGATGCCGCGCAGTTCGTCGATGGCGTGCCGCACGCTGGCCTCCGCCTCGTCGGCCGCCTCGCGCAGCGTCGCGTCCGGGTGGTCCGCGAGACCCTTCTGGATGCGACGCACGGACATCAGGGCGAAGACGAGGCGGGTCTGCGCGCCGTCGTGCAGATCGCGCTCCAGGCGGCCGCGCTCGGCGTCGGCGGCCTGCACGATGCGGGTGGCGACGTCCTTCGCGCGCGTGCGCAGCCAGACGTTCTCCAGCGCGAGGCGCAGGGCGGCCGCCACGGACTGGAGGAGTTCGGGGTCCTCGTCGAGCGCCGGGTCGTGGTGGAGCAGGGCGAGCGGGCGGCCGTCGGTGGCGGCGACCGGGGTCCTGCCCGGCCCGCCCGTGCCGACCTCGCGGCCCGAGCCGTCGACGTAGCCGCCGCGCCGTTCGTCCCACAGGCCGAGCCGCAGCGTCGGGTCGCCGAGGACGCGCACCAGCGCCTCGCGCAGGCGTGCCGGGTCGGAGTCGGTGCCGATGTCGATGACGAGCCCGCTGACCTCGGCCCGTTGCAGGCGCATGCGCAGCAGCCCGGCGAGGAAGGCGAAGGGGACGGCGACCTGGGCGAGGTCGGACAGCAGGTAGACGGCCTGTTCGGCGAGCGAGCCGACGCCGCCGAACCACGGCACCACGTAGAACAGCATGTCCCACATGAGGAACACCATGGCGACGCCGATGCCGATCCAGGCGGGCAGCAGGGCGCGCCTGCGGGCGGCGGAGGCGTGCCGCCAGCGCAGCACGATCGCGACGGCGGCGATCGCCGAGATCACCCAGCCCGACGCGTGATAGGCGGCGTCGAACGGGCCGAAGAGACCGTCCCATGCGGGCACGTGCAGCAGGTTCGGCCCGCAGTCGCGGCAGTCCAGGTACGTCGCGCCGGTCTGCGTCGCCGGGTCGAACAGGAGCGTGCGCACGAATCCGCCGACGGCGACGAGCCCGTACGTGACCTGCACCAGGCGGCGCGTGAGGACGGTGGTGAGGCGCCCCTCGGGGAACGACAGGACGAGGTGCAGGAGGACCGCCATGTTCAGCGCCTCCCACCAGGCACCGAAGGCGAAGAGCGCGGGCACCGCGGTGCCCTGGAGGTTGCCGAAGAACCAGGTGATGCCTTCGAGCACCATCAGGCGCCCGGTGTGGTTGGCGGGCCTGCGCCGCCAGGCGAGGATGCCGGCGACCGCGTACGCCCAGCCCACGGCGAGGTCCCGCACGAGATCGCCCGCGGACGCGCCGCTGCGCGCGTACGCCCACGCGCCCACCGCGCCCGATACTGCGGCGAGGGCCGCGGCCCCGGTCAGGCGCAGCCGAACCGCCCGCTCACCCTGACTGTCCACGGCCACACGTTAAGGCATCCGGGGGTGGGGCGGGGAAATCGAAGGCGCCCGCCTGAGGGTAACCGCGGGTTACCACCTATCCTGCGCCGCCCACCGCCGCCCTGAGTCACCAATGTGCGGGCGATGGCGGCGCGTTGCTGCATGCCGCATGCCGCCGGACGGCTCCCACGAGTACGCGCCTCCGCGAAGACATCAGGCGTGCACGGCGTCGACAGCGGGCCGGCCCCCGCACCGACTTCCATGTTGCGGTGGTGACTGATGAGCAAGTCAGAGGCTCAATCGCCAGCACTTTCTGTGTTTCGTCGTCCATTGCGTTGCGTTCTTCTCAACACATGGTTAGGGTCCTGTCCCGTGGAATCCAGCAACGAGGCAACCCCTGCCGACACCGCCGCCCGAGTCCGTGAGGTCATCACGGCGGCCGGTGTCAGCCAGCGCGAGTTCGCGCGCCGCATCGTCATGGATCCGTCGAAGCTCTCCCGCTCCCTGAGCGGCACCCGCCGGTTCACGGTGGCCGAGCTGGCGCGGATCGCCGACGAGGGGCGCGTCGACGCGGGCTGGCTGCTCGGCGCGCGGCCCCTGGAGGCCGAGGCCGAGGCGCCGGCACCCGTGGAGGGAGGCCGCCCGCTCCAGATCGTCCAGGAGACGGTCCGCCTGGTCGCCGAGCACGGCTTCCACGCGGTGCGGGTCTCCGACATCGCCCGCGCCTGCGCCACCAGCACCGCCGCGATCCACTACCACTTCCCCGGCCGCGCGGACCTCCTGGAGGCCTCCGTGCGCTGGTGCATGGACGAGGACACCGCACGCCGCGCCGCGCACCTCGCGGAGGCCGACGACGCGGCGGCGGAGCTGCGCCAGCTCATCGAGTTGCAGACGCCGCGCACCGACCAGCAGCGGCGCCAGTGGAAGGTGTGGCTCGACCTGTGGGCCGAGGCGGCGCGCTCCACCACGGTGGGGCGGCTGCACACCGAGTACTACCGGCAGTGGCGGGAGACCGTGGCGGACGTTCTGCGCCGCGGGGTCGACCAGGGCGTGTTCCGGCCGTCCGTCGACCCCGGTGCGGCGGCGTTCGCGCTGACCGCGCTGATCGACGGGCTTGCCACGCAGGTGCTTTCGGTGAGTCGGGAGTCGTTCGGGGCGGCGGCGGATGCGATGCATGCGGCGCTGGTTTCCTACGTCGACAGCGTGATCACGAACCCGTAGCCAACGACTCGGGGCTCTGCCCCGGACCCCGCTGCTCAATCGCCGCAGGGGCTTTATCGGCCCACCCGCTTGAATCACCCACCCGCCTCAATTGCCCAGCCGTTTGAAACACATGGGAGGTCCCCCTATGCCCACCGAGAACGTCATCATCACCGCCGCTCTCACCGGCGCCGGCGACACCGTGCGCCGCAGCCCGCACGTGCCCGTCACTCCGGAGCAGATCGCCAAGAACGCCGTGGAGGCGGCCGACGCGGGTGCCGCCGTCGTGCACATCCACGTCCGCGACCCCGAGACCGGTGACCCCTCGCGCGACACGAAGCTGTACCGCGAGGTCGTCGAGCGGATCAAGGAGACCGGCACCGACGTCGTCATCAACCTGACCGCCGGCATGGGCGGCGACCTGGTGATCGACCCGGACGAGCCGCTCAACCACCTGCCCGGCACCGACCTGGTCAGCGGCCTCGACCGGCTGCCGCACGTCGAGGAGCTGCTGCCCGACATCTGCACGCTCGACTGCGGCTCGCTGAACTTCGGCGACGGCTCGAACCTGTACGTGTCGACGCCCGACATGCTGCGCCAGGGTGCCAAGCGCATCCAGGAGCTGGGGGTGCGGCCCGAGCTGGAGATCTTCGACACCGGCCAGCTGTGGTTCGCCAAGCAGCTCCTCGCCGAGGGCCTGCTCGACGACCCGACCGTGTTCCAGCTGTGCATGGGCATCCCCTGGGGCGCCCCGGCCGACCCGGGCGTGCTCCAGTCGATGGTCAACATGCTGCCGGAGGGCGCCCAGTTCGCCAGCTTCGCGCTCGGCCGCATGCAGATGCCGTGGGTGGCGCAGTCGATCCTGCTCGGCGGGCACGCCCGCGTGGGCCTGGAGGACAACCTCTACCTCGGCAAGGGCAACAAGGCGACCAACGCGCAGCTCGTCGAGCGCGCCGTGACCATCACGGAGTCCCTCGGCTCGCGCGTCGCGACGCCGGACGAGGCCCGCGCGATGCTCGGCCTCAAGCCGCGTTCCTGAACCCCCACGCACGTAACCCCGCTCCCGCTTCACCGGAAGGCAACACCACCCTCATGACCTCCCCCCTCACCGCTCCCGAGGACGTCCGCCGGGTCGCCTGCGTAGGAGCCGGCGTCATCGGCGGCGGCTGGGTCGCCCACTTCCTCGCCCGCGGCTACGACGTGAAGGCCTGGGACCCCGCCCCCGACGCCGAGCAGAAGCTGCGCCGCCTGGTCGACGCCGCCTGGCCCGCCCTCACCGAGATGGGCCTCGCCGACGGCGCCTCGCGCGACCGCCTCACGGTCGCCCCGACGCTCGAAGAGGCCGTCGCCGACGCCGAGTTCGTGCAGGAGAGCGCTCCCGAGGACCTCGACCTCAAGCGCGATCTGCTGGCCCGCCTGGACGCGGCGGCCCCGGAGGGCGTCGTCATCGCCTCGTCGACCTCCGGCTACCCGATGACCGACATGCAGACCACCGCCGCGAACCCGGCGCGCCTGGTCGTCGGCCACCCGTTCAACCCGCCGTACCTCATCCCGCTCGTCGAGGTCGTCGGCGGCGAGAAGACCGACGCCGACGCCAGCGCCTGGGCGTCCCGCTTCTACGAGGTCGCGGGCAAGTCGGTCATCAGCATGGACCGCGAGGTGCCGGGCTTCATCGCCAACCGTCTCCAGGAGGCCCTGTGGCGCGAGGCGCTGCACATGGTCGCCAACGGCGAGGCGACGGTGAAGGAGATCGACGACTCGATCACCGAGGGCCCCGGCCTGCGCTGGGCGTTCATGGGCCCGATGCTGACGTTCGCGCTCGCGGGCGGCGAGGGCGGCATGGCGCACATGCTCGACCACTTCGGCCCGTCCCTGAAGTCGCCGTGGACGCGCCTTGAGGCCCCGGAGCTGGACAAGGAGCTGTACGACTCCGTGGTCGCGGGCTGCGATGTCGCCGCGGACGGCCGTTCCATCGCCGAGCTCGTCGCCGAGCGCGACCAGGGCGTCATCGATGTGCTGCGTGCCACAGGCAGGTTGAACAAGAACGGCAGCGGGAAGGCGGACCCGCGATGAGTACCGCAACCACCGCACTGCCCCTTCTGCACCGCACGGTCCGTCCCGAGTGGATCGACTACAACGGTCACATGAGCGAGGCGTTCTACGTCCTCGCCTTCGGGCACGCCACCGACGCCATGATGATCGAGACGGGCCTGGACTCGACGTACCGGGAGTCCACCCACTGTTCGCTCTACACGGTCGAGTCGCACATCCGCTATCTGCGTGACGTCCCCGAGGGCGCCCATCTCGCCATCCGTACGCGGGTGTTGGGCGCCGCGTCGAAGAAGGCGCGCTTCACGCACGAGATGTTCGTGGTCGACGACGAGGCGGGCGAGCCCGACCAGGACGCTGCCCCGGTGGCGACCACCGAGCTGCTCGCGATCCACGTCGACCAGGAGGCGGGGAAGGCGGTCGAGTTCCCGGCCGCGGTCCGCGACCGCTTCACCGAGCTGACGGAACCCGCCCCGGAGTGGGCGGGCCGGTCGATCGCCGTCGTCTGACGGCGCACGACCGCCTGACGTCGTACGAGGGCCCCGGACCGCGTGTCCGGGGCCCTCGTGGTCTTCGACGTGCCACAGGCCGGAGTCGACCGTGCATACCCACCCCGTATCGGGGCACCCGCCTTGTTGGGCCCCGTCGTGTCTCCCCCGTCGCGACGGGGCTCCCTCATGTCCCGACGGGGGACGGGGCCACCGCCCGGTGAGGCAGCGGCGTCAGCCGAGAAGCTCGGTCGGCGGCCCCTGCGAACTGATCGTGCCGGTCGTCAGGATCTTTTCGGGGTCGAGACCCGGGTCCGCGTCGGTGGCGTTGTCGGCCGCGGCAGGAGCGGTCGAGGACTGCGCGGGGACCGCGTCCGGGCTCGCCAGGCCCAAGCCGCCGTCAGGGACGTCACCGGCCATGGCAGGGGTGGCGAGGGACGCCGCCGAGGCGGCCAGGAACAGAGCGGCGGCGATGCGCTTCGTGGTGTGCATGCCCCGCCCAACGATCACGATTCGGCGAGGGCACGGTCGCACCGCCACCGCCGCCATCACTACCGACGCGGCGCCGCCAAGTGTGCCGTCGGGGCCTCTTCGTCCTCCCGCACGTCGATCCGCTCGTGCAGCCTGCGCAGCGCCCGCGGCGCCCACCACGCGCGCTTGCCGAGCAGCGCCATCGTCGCGGGCACGAGCAGCATCCGTACGATCGTCGCGTCGATCACGACCGCCAGGGTGAGACCGAGGCCGATCTCCAGGATGGGGGCGAAGCCGCCCGTCATGAAGGCGCCGAAGACGACGGCGAGAAGCAGTGCCGCGCAGCTCACGACCCGGCCCGAGCGCCGCAGCCCGGTCACCACCGCTTCCTGCGCATCCCCCGTCGCGCGCCAGGCCTCGCGCATCCGGGCGAGGATGAACAGCTCGTAGTCCATGGCGAGCCCGAAGGCGATGGCGACGATGAGCGGGGGCGCGGTCAGGCTCAGCGCGCCCAGGCCCTCGCCGCCGAGCCAGGACGCGGCGTGCCCGTCCTGGAAGACGAGGACCACCACGCCGAGCGCGGCGCCCAGGCTGAGCAGGGTGGTGAGCACCGTGCGCAGCGGGATGAGGAGCGAGCCGGTGAAGGCGAAGAGCAGGGCCAGGATGCCGGCGAGGACGGTGAGCGCGGCCCAGGGGGCGCGGTCGGCGAGCATCTGCCGGAAGTCGACGAGCCGGGCGGCGACACCTGCCACGCTCACCGGATCGTCACCGCGCAACTCTCGTACCTGTTCGACGAGTCGAGTGGCCTTGGCGCCGTCGACCGAGCCGGACGGGGTGACGTGCAGGACGCGGGTTCCGTCGTCGAGGGTCTGTGTCTCGGACGACGCGACGCCGTCCAGTGCCTTGACGCGGGTCTCGAAGGCGGGGTCCGTGCCGGGTCGTGCCACGACGACGACCGGGTCGACGCCGACGCCCGCCGGGTAGTGCGCCCGCACGGTGTCGTACAGCTGTCGCGCCTCGGTGGAGGCGGGGAGTTGGCGGGCGTCGCCGATGTCGATGCGCAGGTTCGCGACCGGCAGCGCGAGCGCGAGCAGGGCGAGGACGCTCACCGTCGTCACGGCGATGGGGCGGCGGGCCGCGAACCGGGCGAGGCGGGCGAAGACGCGACCCTCCGCGCCGGGTGCCCGCGGCTTGGACGGGGCGATGCGCGCGCCGAACCGGGTGAGCAGCGCGGGCAGCAGCGTCAGCGCGGCGAGCATGTCGACGACCACGACGGCGGCCACGGCCAGGCCCATGCTGCGCAGGAACGGACTCGGGAAGACGAGCAGTCCGCTGAGGCTGACGGCGACGGTGAGCCCCGAGAAGAGGATGGTGCGGCCCGCGCGTTCGACGGTGCGGTGCACGGCCTCGGTGACGTCCGCGCTCGTGCGGCGTTCCTCCCGGAACCGCATCACCATCAGCAGCGCGTAGTCCACGGCGAGGCCGAGCCCGAGCATGGTCGTCACCTGGATCACGTACACAGAAATCTCGGTGACCTGACTGAACCCGAACAGGGCGAGGAACGCACCCGCCACACCACTCACCGCGACGAGCAGCGGAAGGCCGGCCGCACGCAGCCCGCCGAAGATCAGCAGAAGCAGTCCGAGCACCACCGGCAGGGATATCAACTCGGCGCGCTGGACGTCCTCTTGGGCCCGCTCACCGAGCTGTCGGCCGAGCAGCGGCCCGCCGCTGACGTGGATGTCGGCGCCATCGATCTTCTTGACACGTTCGGCGACGGCGTCGACGGTCCCGTCCTCCGCGTCGTCGTCGAGGCCTCCCTTGAGGGTGACGGGCACGATGAGCGCGCGGCCATCCTTCGAAGCCAGGCCCCGGGTGGCGTACGGGTCGGGGACGGCGGCGACGCCGGGGACGCGCCGCAGGTCGGTGACGGCCCGCTCGACGCGGGCGCGCAGTGCCGGATCGGCCACGCGCGGTGCCTCGACGACGGCGCTGAGGGATTCGCCGCGCGGGTCGATGTCGTCGAGGAGTTCGGCGGTGCGGTCGGACTCGGTCCCCGGGACGTCGGGGACCGAGTCGGAGAGCCGGCCGAAGACGCCGGTGCCGAGCCCGAAACCGAGCACGATCAGGGCGAGCCAGGTGAGGATCACGGTACGGGGGCGGCGGGTCGCCGCCCGGGCGAGTGCGCTGAGCACGGCGCCTCCTCGGAGGGTTCCGATGGGTCACCGTCAGCGTCGTCGCGCACGGGGTGCGGCGGATCGCCGGTGCGGGCGGTTCACGGCTCCCGCGCGGGAGGGAGGCGGGGGCCGCGGCATGGGTCGCGCGAGCGAGGGACAGTCGACGGGCACTCCCTGCACACTGACCCGCATGCCTGTCTCGCTGCACCACATCGTCATCGACACCCACGACCTGCCCGCCCTGGCCCGGTTCTGGGCCGCGGCGCTGCACTGGCGGATCCTGTCCGAGCGGGAGCACGAGGTGGTGGTCGGCCCGGACGAGAACGCCCCGGTCGGGCTCTGCTTCATGCCCGTGACGGAGCGCAAGCCGACCAAGAACCGCCTCCACCTGGACCTGACCTGCACCGCCGAGGAGCGTGACGCCGAGATCGAGCGGCTCCTCGCGCTGGGCGCGCGCCGGGCGGACGTGGGCCAGAGCGGCGACGAGTCGTGGACGGTGCTGGCCGACCCGGAGGGCAACGAGTTCTGCGTGGTCCGCCCGAAGCGGACGCTGATCGGCTGAGACTGGCCGGCCGGGACTGAACGGCTCCCTCTAGGGCCGTACGACGCTGACCTTCAGCCCGGTGCCACCAACCCCGACTCGTACGCGCAGATGACCGCCTGGACGCGGTCGCGCAGGTGCAGTTTGCTCAGGACGTTGCTGACGTGGGTCTTGACCGTGTGTTCGCTGACGTGGAGGGTCGCGGCGATCTCCGCGTTGGTGAGGCCGCGGGCGAGGTGGTGCAGGGTTTCCGTCTCGCGGGCCGTGAGGGCCGAAAGGGTGGGCAGTCGCGGGGACTTGGGCCTGCGGCGGGTGATGTCGGCCACCAGACGGCGGGTCACGGACGGGGCGAGGAGGGAGTCGCCCGCCGCCACGACGCGGACCGCGTGCACGAGGTCGTCGCGGCGGACGTCTTTCAGGAGGAAGCCCGAGGCGCCCGCGTACAGGGCTTCGTAGACGTACTCGTCGAGGTCGAACGTCGTCAGCATGACGACCCGGCAGCTTGACTGTTCGCAGACGCGGCGTGCCGCTTCGATGCCGTCCATGTGCGGCATGCGGATGTCGAGGAGGAGGACGTCCGGGGCATGGCGGCGCACGGCGGTGACGGCCTCGGCACCGTCGGCCGCCTCGGCGACCACCTCGATGTCGGGCTGCGCGTCGAGGATCATGGTGAAACCGCTGCGCACCAGTTCCTGGTCGTCGGCGACCACGACGCGGATGCTCATGGCGCTCTTTCGGTGACCTGTCGGGCCGCCGCGGGCAGTCGGGCACTCACCCGGAATCCGCCGTGCGGGCCTGGGCCGCTGTGCGCGCTGCCGCCGCAGGCCGCGGCGCGCTCCTCGATGCCGACGAGGCCGCGTCCGGCACCGGCCGCCTGCCCGCCGCCGGTTCCGTCGTCCGTCACGGTGATCGCCAACTCCGCGTCCCCCCAGTCGAGTTGTACGTCCGCCCGGGCAGCGTACGCGTGCTTGACCGTGTTGGTCAGTGCTTCCTGGACGATGCGGTACGCGGCGGTCTCCGTTTCGGCACCGATGGGGCGGGGGCGGCCCGTGGTGTGGAGGGTGACGGCCACGTCGGTGGTCGCGGACACCTGGCGGATCAGGTCGGGGAGGCGGGCGAGGCCGGGGACCGGGGCTTCCGGGCCGCCTTCACCGTTTCCCGTGTCCGTCAACACCCCGAGGATCAGACGGAGTTGCTGCATCGCCTCGCGGCCCGCGCCCGCGATCGCGTCGAACGCCGCCTCGGCGCGCGCGGGGTTGCTGCGCACCACGACGGGGCCCGCCTCGGCCTGGACGATCATCAGGCTGACCGCGTGACCGACCACGTCGTGCATGTCACGGGCGATGCGGGCCCGCTCACCGGCCACCACCCGGGCCCGGTCGACCTCCCGCTCGCGCTCCAGGGCGCGGGCCCGCTCCTCCAGAGCCGCGGTGTACGCGCGCTGGGTGCGGGCGAGGAGCCCGAATCCGTAGGCGCTCAGGAGGCTGAGCAGGTGGAAGGCGTACTCGAAGGGTTCGGCGTGCTCCTTCACGGACATCGTCGCGGACGCGCCGATCACCCAGCCGACGAGCATGACGCGGCGCGGCACCGGCTCCGCGTACGCGGCGAGCGTGTAGAGCAGGACGAGCCCGCCGTACAGGACGTCGGGCGGCGGCGCGTGGTAGAGCGCCATGGCCGGGGTCGCGCAGGAGAGTGCGACCGCGCACAGGATCGGTGCGCGGCGCCGCCAGATGAGCGGCACCGCGGTGGCCGCGCCCAGCAGGAAGCCCTGCCAGGACAGCGGGTCGCCCTCCTCGTCGGGGAAGAGGAATTGCAGGGAGACGGCGAACAGGACGAGGGCGGCCAGCGTCCCGTCGACGAGGTACGGGCTGGTGCGGCGCGGCAGACGCATGGTGCGGCTCCTCGTGGCCTGGTCCCTGAGCGGAGCGGCAGTGGCTCCGCGGGGCCAGTATCGAGGGGCGGCCCGGTCAACACCTCACCGGGGAGAGGGATTTCGGGCCGCCCGCACCGGCGTTCACCGCCTGCACCGGTGTGCCTAGAAGGGGCGGTCCCCCGCGATGGCGACGCGTTCGGCGACCCGGCGGGCGTCGCCGTAGTCGGCCACCGCGTAGTGCTGGGTGGCGCGGTTGTCCCAGAACGCGATGTCGCCCGGCTGCCAGTGGAACCGGACCTGGAACTCCGGCACATGGGCCTGCTGGTACAGCAGGCGCAGCAGCCGGTCGCTCTCGGCGCGCTCCATGCCGAGGATCCGGGTGGTGAAGGAGGTGTTCACGAAGAGCATGCGGCGCCCGGTCTCGGGGTGGCGGCGCACCACCGGGTGGGTGACCGGCGGGAACGACTCCTGCCACTGGGCGAGCCGTTCGGGACCGTAGAAGCGGCGGAAGCCGGGCAGGAAGTCGTGCTCGGCCTCGGCGCCCTCGATGCGCGCTTTCACCTCGTCGGAGAGGTTGTCGTACGCGGCCGCCATGTCGGCCCACATGGTGTCGCCGCCGAACGGCGGGACCTCGCGGAGCTGGAGCACGGCGCCGAGGGCGGGGCGTTCGCGGAAGGTGACGTCGGTGTGCCACACGTTCTCGTAGCTGGGGACACCGCCGGCGCCCTTGTCGAAGCGGACGACGTCCTCGCTGTCGCCGCGCTCCAGGAGCGGGTTGGTCTCCAGCTCGCCCCAGTTGCGGGCGAAGTCGCGCTGGCTCTCGCTGGTGAGGTGCTGGGCGCGGAAGAACAGGACCTTCCATTCGAGCAGGGCCCGGTTCAGCTCCTCGCGCAGCTCCGGGGAGAGCGGCCGGCTCAGGTCGAGGCCGCGGATCTCGGCGCCGATGGTGGCGCCCTGCGGGACGAGCTCGAACAGCTCGTAGGGGCGGTCCTGCCAGCCCTCGGGGGTGCGGCGCAGCACGCGGCGCCCCTCGTAGAGGCCGTCGGCGGGGATCTCGGCGGGGCGCAGCGAGAGAGAAGGGGGCATTTCGGTCACGGACAAGGGGAGCCTCCACAGGCACGCGGTGACGAGGGAACGCGCTGAACGCGAGAGAGATCCGTACATGCGGAACGTGGGTGGCCACCGCCCTGCATCAGGGCGCCGGCTGCTACGAGACGTACGGGAAAGGCGGCGAGGGGTCTACGAACCCGCTACAAGCCGCTGCGCCCGCAACCACATCGGTCCGGAACGGGGGCCGTTCCGGATGCGAGGGTGCGAGACGTCAACATGTGCCCCATCCTGCGCCCCACTTGATCATCCCGTCAAGTGCCGCGAGGCCGGCCCCGCACGATGCGGGACCGGCCTCGGGACATGTGCCGTACGTCAGGCGGTGGGCGCCGGGAACGTCGGGTACTCGACGCCGGAGACGTGCTGGACGACGCGGATCACCTGGCACGAGTAGCCGAACTCGTTGTCGTACCAGAGGTAGAGGATCGCGTTGTCGCCGTCGACCTTGGTCGCGCCCGCGTCGACGATCGAGGCGTGCCGGGAGCCGAGGAAGTCGCTGGAGACCGCGTCCGGCGAGTCCGTGAAGTCGATCTGGCGGCGCAGCGGCGAGTTCAGCGAGACGTCGCGCAGGTGGTCGAGGACCTCGTCGCGGGTCGTCTCGCGGCCCAGGCGCAGGCTCAGGATCGCGATCGAGACGTCGGGGACGGGCACGCGGATCGAGGAGCCGGTGATCGGCGCCTTGAGGTCCGGCAGGGCCTTGGCGACGGCGGAGGCGGCGCCGGTCTCCGTGATGACCATGTTGAGCGGCGCGGAGCGGCCGCGGCGGTCGGCCTTGTGGTAGTTGTCCAGCAGGTTCTGGTCGTTCGTGAACGAGTGGACGGTCTCCACGTGACCGCGCTCCACGCCGTACTCCTCGGCCATCGCCTTGAGCGGCGGCACGATCGCGTTCGTGGTGCAGGAGGCGCAGGACAGGATCTGCTCGTCCGGCTTGATCGTGTCGTGGTTGACGCCGTGCACGATGTTCGGCACGTCGCCCTTGCCGGGCGCGGTGAGGACGACCTTGTCGATACCGGGACGCAGGTGCTCGGAGAGGCCCGCGCGGTCGCGCCACTTGCCGGTGTTGTCGATCAGGATGGCGTCCTTGATGCCGTACGCCGTGTAGTCGATCTCGGACGGGTCGTTGGCGTAGATCACCTTGATCGCGTTGCCGTTGGCGTTGATCGTGCTGTTCGCCTCGTCAACGGTGATCGTGCCCTGGAACTGGCCATGGATCGAGTCACGGCGCAGCAGCGAGGCCCGCTTCACGATGTCCTCGGCGGCCCGCTCACCGCCGCCGCGCACGACGATGGCGCGCAGGCGCAGACCGTTGCCGGACCCCGCCTTCTCGATGAGCAGGCGGGCGACGAGGCGGCCGATGCGGCCGAAGCCGTAGAGGACGACGTCACGGCCCTCACCGCGCTCCAGCTTCAGGGCGCCGGTGGCACCGGCGACGGCCTCGGCGGTGAACTCCTCGACGCTCAAGCCCCGGTCGTCGGTCTTGTACGTCATGGCGAGGATGCCGAGGTCGATCTGGGAGGGCCCGAGGTCGAGCTCGGCGAGAGCCTTCAGGAAGGGCATCGTCTCGGTGACCGAGAGCTCCTCGCCGGCGATCTGGCGGGCGAATCGGTGGGCCTTCAGCAGGCTGACCACCGACTTGTTCACCAAGGAGCGGCTGTGCAGCAGGACGTTCACGTCCCGTTCGCGGTGCAGCTTCCCGATGATCGGGATCATTGCCTCCGCGGTCTCCTCGCGGTGCTTCCAGTTGGTGAACGAGTCGTCGTTGACAGTCACGTGCGTCTCTTTCGAGCTAGGCGGCGCTCAAATGGTAACCCGCCCATTCGGGTGATCGATCAGGGGGCCGATTCCCAGGTCCGCGAAGCGCTCACCCATGCGGCGGTGGGCCTCCGCGTCGGGGTGCAGCGAGTCGGGCAGCGGCAGCTCCTCGTGGTCCTTCTCGCCGTACAGCTCACGGCCGTCGAGGTAGTGCAGGTGCGGGTCGTCGGCCGCGCGCTGGGCGACGATGCGGGCCAGCTCCTCGCGGATGGATTCGAGGGTGAGCTTGCCCTGAGCCGTCTCCGCCGGGTCGCCCATGGCGACGAAGCGCAGCTGACCACTGGCGATGCTGCTGAAGTCGGGGGCGCCGGGTCCCGGCGTCTTCTCGTGGATCGGGCACAGGATCGGCGAGACGACGAGGAGCGGGGTGTCCGGGTGGCCCTCGCGGACGGTGTCGAGGAAGCCGTGCACGGCGGGGGTGAAGGCCCGCATGCGCATCAGGTCGGCATTGACAACATTGATCCCCATCTTGACGCTGATCAGGTCTGCCGGGGTGTCGCGCAGAGTGCGCGCGGTGAACGGGTCGAGCAGGGCGCCACCGCCGAAGCCCAGGTTGATCAGGTCGACGCCGCCGAGGGACGCGGCGAGCGCGGGCCAGGTCGTGGTCGGGCTCGCGGCGTCGGAGCCGTGGCTGATGGAGCTGCCGTGGTGCAGCCACACCTTGCGGCCGGACTCCCCCAGGGGCGCGACCGGCTCCACGGGAGCGTCGGTGCGCAGGGCGACGAGCTCGGTGGTCTCGTTGTGCGGCAGCCAGATCTCGACGGTCTTGGCGTCTTCCGGCAGGCCCTCGAAGCGGAGCGTGCCGGGCTGTCCGGCCGCGTGCTCGAAGGTGCCCTGGGACATGTCGATGGTGAGGGTGTCGCCACCGGTCACACTCCCCTGCGCGGCGAGCGTGCCGTCCAGCAGCAGGTCGTAGAGGCCGTCGGGGCGCGGCGGCACGCCTACGTAGACGCGCTTGGTCGGCACCGTGTCGAGTTCGACGACGGTGGCGCGGGTGCGGAAGGCGAGGCGGACGCCGGAGGGCTGGGACTCCGCCATGGCCAGCTGGCCGTCCGTGTTCTGGGCGCGGGCCCAGGCGGGGAGTCGGTGCGGGAGGAGACCGCGGGCGGTGCGCTCGATGTCGATCGCACCGTGGACGAGGTTGTCCGTCAGCGGCGTGGTGGTCAATTCATGGATGGAGTCAGAGGTGTGCATGATGGTGTCAATCCATTGATCAAGGGTGCGGATGGAGTGGCTGGCCCTGGGGCCCGGCGGCTCACGCCTGCGCGGGCCAGTTGCGCAGCAGCGCGTCGAGTGCGTCCAGGCTCCGCGCCCAGCTCTCGCCCGAGTCGGGCGCGCTGTGGCTGAATCCGCCGGCCAGTTCGAGGCTGACGTAGCCGTGGAAGACGCTGCCGAGGAGTCGCACGGCGTGGGTCTGGTCGGGTTCGGCGAGGTCGTAGCCCCGCAGCACGGCCCGTGTCATCTGCGCGTGCCGCACGCCGGCGCTGGCCGCCGCCGTCTCCGGGTCGAGCCGGTACTGGGCGGCGGCGTAGCGGCCCGGGTGTGCGCGGGCGTAGTCGCGGAAGACGTTGGCGAGGGCGACGAGCGCGTCCTTGCCGGACCGCCCCGCGAGGGCTTCGGCGGCCCGGTCGGCCATCTCTTGCAGGCCGATCAGGGCGATCCGCGTCTTCAGGTCGTGCGAGCTCTTGACGTGCGAGTACAGGCTCGCGACCTTGACGTCGAACCGCCGGGCGAGGGCCGAGACGGTCACCTGCTCGAAGCCGACCTCGTCCGCGAGCTCGGCACCGGCCCGGGCCAGCCGCTCCGCGGTCAATCCGGCACGCGCCATGGCCGTACGCCCTCTCCCTCAGCCCCCGCCACTGTTACCGAAAACAATTCTGCACCTGCCTAATGTCTTTAGGCAAATGGGCATCGGCTTTCGGTTACCGGTTACCGGGCCGCGCCCCTGCACCCGCCCCGTCCGTGAGCATCCGCGGCGAGATCGAGTCGGCGATCGCCTGCTGTCCGGCGATGTTCGCGTGGACGCCGTCGCCGTTGTCGTACGAAGGCTCGATGCTGTTGGGGTGCAGCGGGTCCTTCAGGACCTCGTCGAAGTCCATGACGCCGTCGCAGGACCCGTCACACGAACTCGCCTTCTTCGTCAGGAGGTTGACCGTATGGCGGTCCAGGTTGTTCTTGTCGCTGTAGCCGGGGCGCGGCGTGATGGGCGTGACGTAGATCTTGACGCCTGCGTCGCGGAGTTCCTTGAAGACCTTCTTGTAACTGGCCAGGATCTGCTTGCCGTCGCAGCCGAAGGCGAGGTCGTTGGTGCCGTAGTAGTACAGGACCGAGGTGACGCCGTGCAGCGCGAGGACGTCGCGCTTGAGGCGGGTGGCGGCGTCGAGGCCCTGGACGTTCGACGGCGTGCCGGGGCAGTCGGCCGCGCTCGTCGTGCCGCTGATCCCGGCGTTGGCGATGGCGACCTGTTCGGTGCGTGGGAGCTCGGTGTGCACGCGGCGTGCCAGGTCGTCGGTCCAGCGGCGGTTGGTACCGGTCTCGGTGCAGCCGGGGCCGCAGTTGGTGCTGCCGACGCCGTCGACGACCGAGCTGCCGTAGGCGACCGAGGTGCCCCTGAGGCGCGGGTTGTGCACGTCGACCGCGCTGACCAGGTACGTGGCATCGACGGTCCTGGTGTACGCGGCGCCGCTGGTGTCCGCGGTGTGGTCGCCGGTGCCCTCGGGCGTGAGGTAGTTGGTGCGCAGCGCGGTGCGGTGCTGACCGGGGGTGGCGGCGCCCTTGAGCGCGACGGAGACGGCCACGTCGTCCTGGGCGGCCGTGGCGAGGCCGGCCGGGTCGCTCCACACCTCGCCGCCGGCGGGGACGGTGACATGTGCTTTCCCGCCGAAGCGGACGGGGTGGGTGTCTCCCTTGATGGACGCCCCGTCGCCGCTCAGGCCGACGGTGGCGCCGCTGATCTCCAGCGGCGCCTTGCCGAAGGTGTTCTGGATGCGGACGCGGACGCCGTCCCCGCCCTGGCTGAGGTGGGTGACCGTGCGGACGGACTGGTCGCGCAGCGGGTCCGTCGCCGCGTCCTGCTGGGACTGCGCCCATGAGGTGAACCAGGCGCTGCCGCCGCCCTGGCCCTCGTGCCCGGTTCTCGCCTCCTCCGGGGGCTGGGCAGTGGCGAGGCCGCCGCCCGCGAGGACGAGGACGGCGGCCGTAACGGTCGTGAGCGTACGAAGTCGAGGCATGTGCACAACCTGCTTCCAGTGAACGGGAGTCTGGATGGTGCTGTGCTGTGCTTTTGCTGCGTTGCGCTGTTCCGAACTGTGTGTGCTGTTCCGTCAGCCGCCGACGAGCGCTCTCAGCGACACGTAGAAGAGCGAAGGTCCGAGGAGGCAGCCGACGCCGGTGTAGAAGGTCGCGGTCATCGCCCCGTACGGCACGAGTCGCTTGTCGGTGGCCGCGAGGCCGCCGGCGACGCCCGACGTGGTGCCGAGCAGACCGCCGAAGGCCATCGCCGACTTGGCGTTGTTCAGGCCGATCAGTCGCGCGGCGAAGGGCGTACCCACCATCACCACCACGGACTTGACCAGCCCTGCGGCGACCGACAGCGCGATCACGTCCGAACTCGCGCCCACCGCCGTGCCCGTGACGGGTCCCACGATGTACGTGGCCGCGCCCGCGCCGATGGTCGCGAGCGAGGCCGCGTCCCGGTAGCCGAAGAGCGCGGCGACGAGCGCGCCCGCGACGAACGAAACGACGACGCCCAGCAGGATGGACAGGGCCCCGGCGGGGCCCGCGCCCTTGATCTCCTTCAGGTCAACGCCGTACGCGGTGGAGACGATCGCGAAGTCGCGGAGCATCGCCCCGCCCATCAGGCTCATCCCGGAGAGCGCGGCGATGTCGGCGACACCCGCCTCTCCCCCGGTCGCCGAGCCGCCCCAGTAGGCGAGCGCGAGGCCGAGCACGATGGCGATGGCGGAGCCCTGGAGCCGCCCTCGGGTCAGCTTCTTGGAGGCCCAGGCCGAGACCAGCATCAGCGTGCCGACCAGGGCGAAGGCGACTATGAGCCCGTTGTCCTTGCAGACGGAGACGAACGTATCCACGTCAGACTCCCTGCTTCGCGGTGACGGCCTCGGCGCCGGGCTCCGTGTCGGTCAACGGCGGGAGCGGCTCCCCGCGCCCTCCGATCCGCGCGATCACCGGCACCAGGGCGAAGCCCGCGACGAGCGCGAGCAGTCCGGCCAGGAGGGCCATCGGGCCCCCGGTGACGGCCTTGTGGACGTTCTGCGTCGACGCCATCGCGATCACGATGGGGATGTACATCGCGCTCCAGAAGAGCACGCCCTGTTCGCTGGCCTCGGGGAACTTCCCCTTCTGGCGCAGCCAGTGGGTCGCGAACACAAGCATGATCATGGCGAAGCCGACTCCGCCGACATTGGCGTCGACGCCGAGCGCCTCGCCCAGGTATTCACCGACGAGCGTGCCCGTGAGCATGCACACCGCCAGCGCTGCCACTCCATAGAGGACCATCGTCTTCTCCACACTGAGAGACCGGGAAGTAAGTAAGCGAGCACGTGGGGGGTGGAACAGAAATCGGGGGCGGGTGAGGGTCAGGCGGACGTGAACAACTCCGCGTAGTTCTTGCGCAGTTCGGCCTTCTGGACCTTGCCCATGACGTTGCGGGGCAGCGAATCCACGACGCGCACGGCGCGCGGGTGCTTGAAGCGGGCGAGGTCGGCGGCGATGGAGTCGATGAGCTCCCGCTCCTGCGGCTCCTGGCCGGGCGCGGCGACGACCACGGCGACGACGGTCTCGCCGAAGTCCGGGTGCGGAACACCGATCACGGCGGATTCGAGGACCGCGGGGTGGGCGTCGAGGAGGCTCTCGATCTCCTTGGGGTAGACGTTGAAGCCGCCCGAGATGATCAGGTCCTTGCCGCGTCCGGAGATGCAGAGGTAGCCGTCCTCGTCGATGAGGCCGAGGTCACCGGTGATGAAGAAACCGTCCTCGCGGAACTCGGAGGCGGTCTTCTCGGGCATCTGCCAGTACCCGGCGAAGACGTTGGGGCCACGGACCTCGACGCTGCCGACCTCCCCGTCGGGCAGCGGCTTTCCGGTCTCGGCGTCGACCACGCGGATCTCCGTGCCGGGCAGCGCCTTGCCGACGGTGCCGGGCTTGCGGGGGCCGCCCTCGTACGGGTTGGTGGTGTTCATGCCCGTCTCGGTCATGCCGTAGCGCTCCAGGATGGCGTGGCCCGTGCGGGCCTCGAACGCCTCGTGGTCGCTGGCCAGCAGCGGCGCCGAGCCGGAGACGAACAGGCGCATGGACGCGCAGGTCTCCGGGGTGACCTTCTCGTGCTTGAGGAGCCGCGTGTAGAAGGTGGGCACCCCCATGAGCACGGTGGCGCGCGGCAGCAGTTCCGCGATGGTGTCGGCGTCGAACTTCGGGAGGTAGAACATGGAGGCGCCCGAGACGAGCACCATGTTGGCGGCGACGAAGAGGCCGTGCACGTGGAAGATCGGCAGGGCGTGGATCAGCCGGTCCTCGGATGTGAACCGCCAACTCCCGAGGAGCGCCTCGCAGTTGGACGCGAGGTTCTGGTGGGTGAGGATCGCGCCCTTGGAGCGGCCGGTGGTACCGGAGGTGTAGAGGATGGCCGCCGGGTCGCCGGGGGCGGCCTCGTGCACGTCGTCGTGGTGGGCGTCGCCTTCGAGGAGGCTGCCGTCGCCCGCGGTGCCGAGGGTCTCGACGACGAGGTCCGGGCCCTCGCGGTGAGCGTGGTCGGCACGGCGCCCGGGCGGGCAGACGAGGACGCGGGGCTCGGCGTCACCGATGAAGTAGTCGATCTCGGCGCCGGTGTAGGCCGTGTTGAGCGGCAGGAACACACCACCGATCTGCAACGTCGCCAGGTAGAGCGCGATGGCCTCGACCGACTTGTCGACCTGCATGGCGACGCGGTCGCCGGGGGTGACACCGTCGGCGACGAGGCGCGCGGCGATGCGTCGCACGAGGTCCGCGGTCTCGCGGTAGGTCACGGACCGCCCGTCGGGCAGCTCGAAGAGCGCCTTGTCCGGGCGGAGTTCCGCCTGCTCGACGAAGGACCGGTGGATGGTGCGGTAGGGCGCCGCCGGATCGCTCTCGCGCGTGCTGGTCGGGGTGGTCATCGGGGTGGTTCCTTTCTTGAGGGTGTGGCCGCTCGCGAGCGGCCCGCCGACCGCGACGGAGCCGCGACGCACGAAGTCCTCGTGACGGCGCTCCAACTGGTCCGGTTCGTAGCGATAGTTGATCATCGCGCCGTAGGACTGGCGCCAGGCGTCGGACGAGGCGTTGGCGGGCCAGTCGAGCTGCCAGGCGGCGGCGCCGTTCCCGAGGTGGAAACGGGCGACGGGGTCGAGGGGGCGGCCGTCGGGTCGCCGCTCGGCGGTGATGTAGCGGGCGAGGACCGGGAGGAGGCGGGGGCGGATACCTTCGGGGTCGGCGGCGACGTCCGCGGCATTCAACTCCGCTGCCAGCGCGGCGAGTTCGGGCTCCTTCTCGGCCTGAGCATCCAGCCACGCCCGGAAGCCGGGGATCGGTGACAGCGTCGCGAACTGCGTCAGGTGCGGGAGCTGTTCGCCGACCTGCTCGATGACCTGCTTGATGAGGAAGCTGCCGAAGGAGACTCCGGCGAGGCCGTCGAGCGCGTTGTTGATGGAGTAGAGCGCCGCCGTGTCCGCGTCCGCGGGGCTGAGCGCGGGGCCGGGGTCGAGCAGCGGGGCGATGCTGTCGGGCAGCCCGCGGACGAGGGCGACCTCGACGAAGATCAGGGGTACGTCGCCGGTGGCCGGGTGGAAGAAGGCGTAGACGCGGCGGTCATCGGGCTCGATGCGGCGCCGCAGTTCGGCCTCGTTCGCCATCGGGTGCACCCGCTCGCCGCGCAGCAGATGGCGGTGCAGTTCTGGTGGCGAGTCCACGGTGACCTCCTGCATGCGCAGGAACCCGCGGTTGAACCAGGACGTGAGCAGGTGCAGGAAGTCGTGGTCCAGGGGCCGCAGTTCGGGGTGCGCGGGCAGCAGGCGGCGCAGGTCGGCGCGCATGTGGACGAGGGCGAGGGTGGCGTCGGGCGCGTGGTTCATGCGGCGCAGGAGCTGCTGGCGGGCCGGTTCGACGACGTCGAAGAGGGCCACGAGTTCCGCCTCTCCCTGGGAGCCGGTGGCGCGGGCCTCCTCCCAGCGGCGGTAGGCGGCGCGGACCTCGTCGGCGTCGGCGTCGTAGGTCTTGGTGATGTGGGCGAAGAAGGCGATCCTGCCGGCGTCGTCGAGCGCGTCGTACGCGGCGAGGGCGCGGGCCGCGACGGCGCGCATGGAGGCCTCGCCGACGTCGCTCATCAGGACTTCGCAGGCCGCGAGCAGCTGGTCGAGCGGGGCGTCGGGCTCCGGGCGGCCGGTGCGGCGCTCCCCGAGGGCCCGGTACAGGTCGGACAGCAGCCAGCCGTCGTGCCGCTCCATCTCCGCTCCTCTCTCCACGCTTCTCCATGTGCCATCCGGCCACGCGACCATCCGCGAGAGCCGAATATGCATCGTGGGCCGTGATGTATATAACAAGCGCACGGTAGAGGACGGGAAGCACCCGCGCCACCCCCTGGAGCGGGCCGATAATCTGGGCAGTCGGAGGTGGAGATGGCTCGAGTCCCTGAGGCCAGGCGCGTGCGTGATGCCCTGGAGAACGCGGTCGTGGACGGCCGGTACCGGCCGGGCGAGCGCCTGGACCCGGCGGAGCTGGAGCGCGAATTCGGCTGCTCGCGCACGCCGGTGCGCGAGGCGTTGCAGGCTCTTGAGCGGTCCGGTCTCGTGCAGATCCGCCCCAAGCAGGGCACGTACGTCACCGAGCTGAGCGTGTCCGAACTCGCCGAGCGCTTCGAGGTCATGGCGGAGCTGGAGGGGATGGCGGCGCGGCTCTCGGCGCGGCGCATCGAGCGGGAGGCGCTCGCCGAGCTGGAGGACGCGCTCAAGGAGTGCGAGGAACATGCGCGCGCGGGCGACGCCGACCCCTACTACTACGCCAACGCCCGCTTCCACGCCATCGTCTACGACTCGTGCGGCAACGAGTACCTGCGCCAGCAGGCCCACGCCCTCAAGCGGGCCCTCCAGCCGTACCGGCGGCTTCAGTTGCGGGTGCCGGACCGGATGCGGCGCTCGCTCGCGGAGCATCGGGCGATCGCCGACGCGATTGCCTCCGGCGCAGCTGAGCGGGCGGAGGAGGCGGCGCGTGAGCATGTGCTGGTGCAGGTGAAGGAGTTCAGTCAACTGGTGCGTACGTGGCGGCATTTGACGGAGCCGGCGGCGGGATGAATCCGGCGGCCCGGTCCCTGGCAGACCGAGCCGCCGGAGCGGTTTGACTCAGCGGATCGTGATCAGTGGGCGTTGCCGTTGTTGAAGTGGTACTCGCCGTTGCCGCCCTGGTTGCCGTTCGCGCCGGGGCCGCGGTCGCCGGTGCCGGGCTCGGCGTGGTTGGTCTTGGTGTGCACGATGTCGTAGTACACGTTCGGCTCGTCGGCGTTCGGGACGACGCGGTAGGTGAACGTGTTCTTGTCGAGCTGGGTGATCGGAACGGTGCGCTCGAAGAGCACGTCGCCGTTCGCGTCCTTCGAGTTGATCCAGCGCTCGGAGCCGTCGGGGGCGACGGTCCAGTCACCGTTCATCTTCGGGCTGTCGTCGAGGTTGTACATGGTGTAGGTGCCGTCGGCGTCGAAGTACGCCCAGCCCACGAAGTTCGACACGGCCGGGTCGTCGAGGGCGACGCGGTTGCCGTCCTGGTCGACGGCGCTGGTGGTCTTCCACGGGGTCGAGGCGAGCAGGTCGGACGGAGTCGCGTCCTTCACCGCCGCGGACGCGGACGCCGGTGCGGCAGGCGCCTCGGCGGCCATCGCCGAGACGGGCACCAGGGCGGACACGGCGATCGCGATCGCGGATGCGGTGAGAACGGGACGACGGGTGAGGCGAGTGATGTTCATGTCCTCGACGCTATGGGCGGCACCGGGGCGGGCATGTCATCCGATCGGCTACCGATGGATGCCCTGGATTGCCGATTCGTGGCGCGCTGCCGGCACGCGGAGCACCGTGGAGGCGGGCATGCCGTTCAGTTCATGTGCGTGTCGAACCAGTCGAGCAGCTGCTCGGGGTGTTCGGGGAAGTAGGTGTAGCCGGACCAGCGTGCGGTGCTGCCCTCGATCCAGAACAGCTTCTTGTCGGTGACGGGGATCGCGTCGAAGATCGCCTGTACGTCCTCGGGCCGGGTCAGTACGTCATCGCGGACCTGGGTGATGAAGGTGGGCACCTGGCAGCTCTTCGCGTACTCGATGGGCGACACCTGGTCGATGGTGAAGCTGGTGACCAGCTGAAACGCCCGGTCGAAGTCGTCGATCCGGTCCGCGATGCCCATCGCGCCGAGGGCCTGCCCGGCCATCACGCGCAGGGAGACCGGCTGCGGGTTGACCAGGCAGCGGACGTCCTCGAAGAGTTCGGGGTGGCGGGCCATCGCCACATAGGTGGAGTTGCCTCCCATGCAGCGGCTGAGCAGACCGAGCGTCATACCGGCGGTGTCGGGCCGGGACCTGACGTACGTGAGCGAGCCGGCGACGTCACGGGACTCGAACAGGCCCCAGGTGAAGAGCTCGCCGTTGGCGGCACCGCTGTGGCCGTGGTTGCGGGCGTCGTAGGTCAGGATGTTGTAGCCCGCGTCGTGCAGGGCCTTGTACTCCGGCAGGAAGTTGACCTCGAAGTCGTTGCCGCCGGGGACCATCGACTTCCACGGCTCCAGGTGCGAGGGGAAGCCGTAGCGGCACATGGGCAACGGATGGTTGGCGACGATCAGCTTGTCCGAGCCGGGGGCGGGGATCCACCACGCCTCCAGCGGGGTGCCGTCCAGGGACGGGAAGGTGACGTCCTCGTAAGCCATCCCGTACTCGTCCGGAGTGTGCAGGATCGGGGTCCGGACCGGGTGGGTGAACATCCCGCCGACCAGGCCATTGATCATTTCCGAGGTGTCGGCCATGACAGTTCCACCTTCACTTTCCGCCTCATGGCGAAATCGCCCGATATCCCCCCTTCCTGTAAGGAACCTAGCTTCCGGATTCGGGAGAAGCCACTGGTCAAGGGTGTACTGGCATTGCACCCCTCCGCGCCCCTTCCGCACCCTCTCCACCGGTCGAATCCCCCTAATCTGGCTCCCGTGGACCATGCAGCCGAGACCCGGGCGTTTCTGACCTCCCGCCGCGCCGGAATCAGCCCCCAGGAGGCGGGGCTGCCCGCCCACGGCACACGCCGGGTACCGGGGCTACGGCGCGCCGAGGTCGCCCGGCTCGCCGGGATCAGCGTCGCGTACTACGCCCGCCTTGAGCGCGGCGACCTGTCCGGGGTGTCGGACCAGGTCCTGGACGCCCTTGCGCGGGCGCTGCGGCTGAGCGAGCACGACCACGCCCATCTGGAGGGTCTCGCCCGCGCCGCCAGCACGGGGGCCCGGCGTCGGCGCCGTCCGGCTCCCGCTGCCACGGTGCGCCCGAATGTTCAGCACCTTCTGGACTCCATGACCGGCCCGGCCTTCGTCGTGAACGCCTGTGGTGATGTGCTGGCCGCCAACGCCGTGGGCCGCATCCTCTACGCCCCCATGATCGAGTCTGCCGGGGGCGCCACCCCCAACCACGCCCGGTTCACCTTTCTCGACCCCGACTCCCGCAAGTTCTGGGGCGATTGGGAGAGCGCGGCGGACAACCTCGTCGCCCTCCTGCACGCCCAGGCCGGACGCGATCCGTACGACAAGGCCCTTACGGATCTCATCGCGGACCTGACCACCCACAGCCAGGCGTTCCGCACACGCTGGGCCGGCCATGGCATCCTCCAGTTCCACCAAGGCGCCAAGGCGATCCATCACCCTGATGCCGGCCTCCTCCACCTCTCCTACGAGACACTCGACCTCCCCGGCGACGGCCTGATCCTCTTCACCTACGGCGCCGAGCCCGGCAGCGACTCCGAAGACGCCCTGCGCATCCTGGCGGGCCGCACCGCCGAACCCGACCGCACCCCCGGGCGGGCCGAGCCCTCCCCCGACTAAGGACGAGCAGCGGTCGGCGGCCAGGCGTTCGGCGAGACATTGCCGCGGGGGAACGACGCCTTCAAGAGCGGCGACGCTCGTGGTCATTGCACCTAGACCGTCCCCAGCAGCATCCGCGCCCGTTCCGCCAAGCCGTCGGCCCCGCAGGTTTCCGCGAGGGTGAGGGCGCGGCGGGCCTGGTGGGGGTCGGTCGTGGTCTCGGCCAGGTCGAGGCGGGCGGCGGCCTCCTCGTACGCCGCCGGGGACGCGGCGAGTTCCCGGACCGCCTCCGTGAGCAGGGCGCGTGCCTGTTCCGGTGGTGCCGCGGCGGCCGCGCGGCGCAGGGACTCGCCGACGGCGCTGTGGGTGCCGAGCACGCGCGCGCAGTGCCGCGCGTCGGCGAGCAGGCCGGCGGCGCGGTCGGGTTCGTCGACGGCGACCAGGTCCGCGAGGTCGTAGGGCCAGGGCGCCCATTGCACGTTGCGGCGGCCGCGTTTCGTCGTCGAGGCGGCCGTGCCCTCGAGTTCGGCTTTGGCCTCCTTGGTGCGGCCGAGCGCGAGCAGCAGGCGAGCGCGGACCGAGCGGGCGTCGGGGAGGATCAGGGCGTCCGGGTAGGGCGGGCAGAACCCGTGGTCGTCGGCGAGCTGGTGGGCCTTGTCGACGTGACCGCGGGCGAGCAGGGTGTCGATCAGCAGGCAGAGCGCGTCCCACTGGACGGTGGCCCGGTCGCCGATCCGCCCCGCGAGCCGCAGCCCTTCGCGCAGGTACGCCTCGGCCTCCACGAGACGGCCGCGCCTGCGCTCGACGGCTCCGCACAGGATGTGCGCGAACGCCAGGTGGGCGCCGCTCCAGCCGCCGAGCTCGAAGGTGCGCAACGCCTCGCCGAACAGACCCTCCGCGTCGTGCAGCCGATCGATGTAGGCGAGCGTGATGCCGAGCAGGGCGGGGATCTCGAAGCCCCACTCTGTGTCGGTCCAGCCGAGGCCGGGCGGGAGCCGGCCGTCGACGAGGACTCGGTCGCACAGGTCCGAGATGTGGTCGGCGGGCTCGCCGCGCAGCATCGCGTCGAAAGCGCGCAGGGTCAGCAGGGCGCGCTCGGCGTTGTCGGCGCCGGGCAACGCGTCGGCGAGCAGGACGAGTTGCTCGGAGCGTGCGGGACCTTCGTCCTCCTCGGCGAGGAACGCCTCGTACATGAACCGGGCGGCCAGCAGCCGCAGTTGCTGGGTGCCTGCCGGGGTGACGGCGGCCGCGTCGGCGACGCAGCGCGCCGCGTCCCGCATGGCGTTGCCGTGCGCGAGGGCCTGGGCGAGGCGCAAGGTGGCGTCGATGCGCAACTGCTGTGTCAGGCCGGGCAGTTGGAGGGCGGCGCGCAGGTGCTTGAACGGTGGTGGCGGGCGAGGAGAGCAGGCAGGCGCAGCCGAGTTCGTAGAGCACCTGGGCGCGGTCGACGACGGACGGCGGTTCGCGCAGGGCGCGCTCCAGGCAGCGGCGGGCCGCTTCGGGCGCGCCGACGGCGAGGTGTTCGACGGCGGCCGCGCGCAGCAGGCGGACCGCCTCGTGGTCGTCGTCGGGGTGCACCTCCAGGAGGTGCCGGGAGATCGCCGCGGGTCCGTGACCGCGGCGGGTCAGCGACCAGGCGGCCTGGCCGTGCAGGGCGGTGCGGGTGGCGGGCGGCACGCTGCGGTAGACGGCGGTGCCGACGAGCGGGTGCTGGAAGTCGAGCGGCTCGGAGGGGTCGAGGACCTCGCCGAAGGCGGGCGGGCGCGGGCCGCCCGGCGCCCCGTCGGGCGCCAGGATGCGGGCCTCGCGCAGCAGTTGTACGCACCGGGTGGCCCGCTCCGACGGCAGGCCCGCGAGGCCGGCCGCGGAGGCGAACGTGATGTCGGTGCCGAGGACCGCCGCGGCCCACGCCAACCGGTTGCAGTCCGGGTCGAGTTCGCCGAGCCGGGCCACGATGCCGCCGCCGCGTGCGGTGGTGCCGAAGGCGCGCAGCACCGGGGCGGCGTCCTGCGTCGGGGCGAGCCCGCGGGCGCTGCACTTGGCGAGCAACTCCACGGCCTCGTACGGGTTTCCGGTGGTCACCGCCCACACCTCGCGGCAGAACACGTCGTCGGCCGTTTCACCGAGCACGCCCCGGACCAGGTCGCCGGTGGCCTCCTGGGTGAGGGACTGGAGGGTGACGTGCAGGCGGGCGGCGCCGGCGAGCGCGGCGAGGTTCCCCGCGGCCTCGCGCGAGGTGTCCGCGAGTTCCTCGGGGCGGTGTGCGACGACGAGCAGGACCGGCAGTCCGGCGAGGCGCGGCGCCAGTGAGGCGAGCCAGGTGAGGCTCTCGCCGTCGGCCCAGTGGGCGTCGTCGGCGAGCAGCACGAGGGGCCTCGGTCCGTCCGGGGCGGCGATCCGCTCGCGGGCCAGTTCGGCGAGGAGGGTGTCGAGCGCGTCGCGAACGCCTTGCGGGTCGGCGGGGCGGGAGCCGGGCGCGGCGAGGCCGAGGGCGGGCCCCGCGACGTCGAGGGCGGGACCGTACGCGGCCCGTGGCGCGGCCGGGCCGAGCGCGGGGCCGAGCAGGTGTCGCACGAGGTGGAAGGGCTGATGCGTGGTGGACTCGCCGGACCGGGCCGCGTACACGGTGCAGCGGGTGCGGGCGGCGTCCGCGATCCGGGTGAGCAGGGCGGTCTTCCCGACGCCCGCCTCACCCCGGTAGACGACGACACCGCCGGTGCGCCGCGCACCGCACAGGGCGTCCAACGCCCGTGTCGCGGCGGCCATTTCGAGGTCGCGCTCGAAGAGACGGGGTCCTGGTGGTGAGGCGTCCATGCGGGTCCCTGGGGGTCGCCCTATATGGGCCTGTCCGGGCTTGCGTGGGCTTGTACGGGCTTGCGTGGGCTTGTACGGGCCGCGGTACGTGCCCGGAGAAACGACCCGCGGTATGCGCCCATGGCACCCATGGGCGTTTTGAACGGACTTCGAGGCTAGTACCGGCGCGGTGCGGCGCGGGAGCGGTTCGACCGAGTTTCCTCCTCGCCGTGATACTCGGTTGGACTCCCGGCCCTTCCAGCAGAGGATTGAGCGCGTGACGGAGACGACGGACACAGCGGGCATGAAGGCGTTCCACGAGGCGGTCACCGAATGGGCCGCGGGTGGCCCCGGCGAGCAGGCGCGCGCGTTGTCCGGGAGCCTGCGGGTGCGCCGCGCGGTACTCCTCGAAGGGCTGAGCGATGCCGCCGCGGTCGACGCGCTCGCCGAGCGGCGCGGGCGCGACCTCGCCGCCGAGGGCGTGTGCGTCGTGTCCATGGGCGGCGCGATGAACGTCGGCCGGTACGCCCGGCTGCTCGGACCGACCGGGCTGGGGCTGCGACTGACCGGGCTGTGCGACGAGCGCGAGCGGCGGTACTACGACCGGGCGCTGGGGACGGACACGAACACAGGCACAGGCACGGACACAGGCACGGACACGGACACGGACGCCGTCTTCGTGTGCGTCGCGGATCTGGAGGACGAGTTCATCCGCGCGCTCGGCGTCGTCCGCGTCGAGGAGCTGATCCGGGAGGCCGGCGAGTGGCACCCCTGGCAGACCTTCGCCCGCCAGCCCGCCCAGCAGGACAGGACCACGCACCGCCGCCTGCGCCGCTTTCTCGGCACCAAGGCGGGCCGCAAGATCCGCTACGGGCGGCTGCTGACGGAGGCGGCCTGTGACGCCGGGCGCGTGCCCGCGCCCTTGGAGGAGCTGTTCGCGCAGTTGTAGGAGTCGCACGGCGCCGCCCACGGCAGGTGCGCCGGGAGATCCCCGCGCGGCGGCCGAAGTTAATCTTTGCCGCATGCAGTCCTACACAATCGGCCAGGCCGCACGGCTGCTCGGCGTCAGCCCCGACACCGCGCGGCGGTGGGCGGACGCCGGGCGGATCACCACGGAGCGCGACGCGAGCGGGCGCCGGGTCGTCCAGGGCAAGGATCTCGCGGCGTTCTCCGTGGAACTGGCCGCGGGCGACGACGCCGACGACCACCCCTCGTACACCTCGGTTCGCAACGCGTTCCCCGGCATCGTCACCGCCGTGAAGCTCGGCGACGTCGCCGCCCAGGTGGAGATCCAGGCGGGGCCGCACCGGCTGGTCTCGCTGCTCACGCGGGAGGCGGTGGAGGAGCTCGGCCTGGAGGTCGGCATGGAGGCCACGGCCCGCGTGAAGTCGACGAATGTCCATGTCGACCGCACCTGACCTCTCCCCTGCCGCGCCCGTACGAACGCACATGCACCCCCATACCGCCCCCCTGCCGGGATCATGCGAACCCACAGGGGACTTCCGCCTGGCAGGTGCGGCAGTATGGTCGCCGTAAGCGTTCCAGGACACAGCAGGGGAGCTGAACCGTGACAACCCGTTCCGCGCGCAGGACCACCACCCGCCGCATGCTCCAGGTGACCGGCATCGGGGCGGTGGCCGTGCTGACGCTCAGCGCGTGCGGATCGTCCGACACGGACTCGTCCGGTTCCCCCTCCAGCGGCGGCTCCGGCGGCAAGAAGCTGTCCGGGACGGTGAACGTGTTCGCCGCCGCCTCCCTCAAGGAGAGCTTCACGAAGCTGGGCAAGCAGTTCGAGAAGGAGCACCCCGGGACCAAGGTCACCTTCAACTTCGGCGGCAGCGACAGCCTCGCCGCGGGCATCACCGGCGGCGCACCCGCCGATGTGTTCGCGGCCGCGAGCCCGAAGACGATGAAGACGGTGACCGACGCCGGTGACGCCGAGGGCACGCCGAGCACCTTCGTCCGCAACCAGCTGGAGATCGCCACCCTCCCCGGCAACCCGCACAAGGTGTCCTCTTTGAAGGACCTCACGAAGCCCGGCGAGAAGGTCGTGCTGTGTGCGAAGGAGGTGCCGTGCGGTGCCGCCGCGCAGACCGCCCTCGCCGCGAGCAGCCTCAAGCTCACCCCGGTCTCGTACGAGCAGGACGTGAAGAGCGCCCTGACGAAGGTGGAGCTGAAGGAGGCGGACGCGGCGGTCGTGTACAAGACCGATGTGCACGCGGCGGGTGACAAGGTGGAGGGCGTGGAATTCCCCGAGTCCAAGGACGCCATCAACGACTACCCGATCGCCCCGCTGAAGAAGGCGCCGAACGCCGCGGCGGGCAAGGCGTTCATCGAGCTGGTCAAGTCGGCCGACGGGCAGAAGGCGCTGACCGATGCCGGGTTCCTGAAGCCGTGACCGTGGCGGCACAGGACACCGTGGAGGGCGGGTCGCGGCGGCGCCGTGGCCGCATCCCTCCGCTGCCCCTGCTGGTACCCGCGCTCGTGGGCCTGGCGTTCCTCGTGGTGCCGCTGGTCGCACTGCTCGTACGGGCCCCGTGGGCGCAGCTGCCCGAGCAGCTGACCAGTCCCGAGGTGTGGCAGGCGCTCCAACTGTCACTGGTGTGCGCCACGTTGGCGACGCTGGTGAGCCTGGTGCTCGGGGTGCCGCTGGCGTGGCTGCTGGCACGTACGGAGTTCCCGGGGCGCGGTCTCGTGCGAGCCCTGGTGACGCTGCCGCTGGTGCTGCCGCCCGTGGTGGGCGGCGTCGCGCTGCTCACGGCGCTCGGCAGGAACGGTGTCGTCGGGCAGTACCTGGACCAGTGGTTCGGGATCACGCTGCCGTTCACCACGACGGGTGTCGTGATCGCGGAGGCGTTCGTGGCGATGCCGTTCCTCGTGATCAGCGTCGAGGGCACGCTGCGGGCGGCCGACCCGCGCTACGAGGAGGCGGCGACGACACTCGGCGCCTCCCGGTTCACCGCGTTCCGGCGGGTGACACTGCCGCTGATCGCACCCGGTATCGCGGCCGGCGCGGTGCTCGCGTGGGCGCGGGCGCTCGGCGAGTTCGGCGCGACGATCACCTTCGCCGGCAACTTCCCCGGCCGCACCCAGACCATGCCGCTCGCCGTCTACCTCGCCATGCAGAGCGATCCGGCGGCGGCGATCTCCCTCAGCCTGGTGCTGCTGGCCGTGTCGATCACGGTCCTCGCAGGGCTGCGCGACCGCTGGATGACCGCCTCATGACCGACCTTCAGAAGACGGTGGCCCCCAAGGACGTGACGGGGGCCGGCCTCGACGCCCACCTCGTCGTGGACCGCGGCGACTTCCGGCTCGACGTCGCGCTCACCGCCGAACCCGGTGACGTCGTCGCGCTGCTCGGCCCGAACGGGGCAGGGAAGACGACCGCGCTGCGCGCCCTGGCGGGCCTGACACCGCTGGACGCCGGGCACTTGACGCTGGACGGAGCGGCGCTCGACGGTACGCCGCCCGAGTCCCGCCCGGTGGGCGTGGTGTTCCAGGACTACCTCCTCTTTCCGCACCTGACCGCGCTCGACAACGTGGCCTTCGGGCCGCGCTGCCAGGGCGCCACGAAGGCCGAGTCCCGTACGCGGGCGCAGGGCTGGCTCGACCGGATGGGCCTCGCGGAGCACGCCGGAGCGAAGCCGCGCCGCCTGTCCGGCGGCCAGGCCCAGCGCGTCGCACTCGCCCGCGCCCTCGCCACTCAGCCGCGGCTGCTGCTCCTCGACGAGCCGCTCGCCGCGCTCGACGCCCGCACCCGCCTGGACGTACGGGCCCAACTCCGCCGCCACCTCGCCGAGTTCGAGGCGGTCGCGGTCCTGGTCACGCACGACCCGCTGGACGCGATGGTGCTCGCCGACCGGCTCGTCGTCATCGAGCACGGCAGCGTCGTCCAGGAGGGCGCACCGTCGGACGTCGCACGCCGCCCGCGCACGGACTACATCGCACAACTCGTCGGCCTGAACCTGTACCGGGGCCGGGCGGAGGGCCACACCGTCCACGTGGACGAGGACGGACCCGCGATCACGACGACGGAGCACCTGTCCGGCCCGGTCTTCGTCGCGTTCCCGCCGAGCGCGGTGACCTTGCACCGGGAGCGGCCCACGGGCTCCAGCGCGCGCAACCTGTGGCGCTGCGAGGTGAGCGGCATGGAGACACACGGCGACCAGATCCGCGCGGCCCTGTCCGGCGAGCTTCCGCTGGCCGCGGATCTCACGACGGTGGCGGCGGCGGAGCTGGGGCTGCACCTCGGGGCGGAGGTGTGGGCGACGGTGAAGGCGACGCAGACGCATGCGTATCCGGCGTAGCCACTCCAGCCCCGCCTTTCGGACGAGAGCCAGCGGGGTCCGGGGCAGCGCCCCGCATCCCGAGCCCCGGACCACCGGACATGGGCCATCACACGAGACCGCCCGCCCGAAATATGAGACACCCTCCACCGGTCCCCCGGCGGAGCCTAAAGTGGCGCACATGTTCGGACCCGCTCGTCACCTGGCTCTCGCGCTCTTCGCGGCCACGACGTGGAGTGTCGACGACGCGCTCTGTCGTCGCTGACGTTCTCCCACCGCGCCCGAACAACTCCCACTCCACCTGCCGGAGATCTGCCGTGACCACCGCTCCCCCCGCCGGGGCGCCGCCGCGCGTCGCCCTGCTCACCCCCTCCCCGACCTCCTCGCCCGCCCCGGTCGCCGAGGCCGCGCCGCCCACCCGGTGGGGGCCGCTCGTCGGCTCCGGGATCATCGGCGCGGCGCTCGCCGTCTACGTGTTCGTGCAGCACGGCGCCAAGCCGGGCGTCCTGCTGCTGCTCGGCCTCGGGCTCGGCTTCGCGCTGTTCCACTCGCGGTTCGGTTTCACCTCCGCCTGGCGGCAGCTCGTGGCCGTCGGCAACGGCACCGGGCTGCGGGCGCACACCCTGCTGCTCGGCAGCACGGCGACGCTCTTCGCGCTGATCATCGGCACCGGCACCGGGCTGTTCGGTTCGGTGCCCGCGCCGAGCGCCGGGCCGATCGGCATCGGGCTCATCGTCGGCTCGTTCGTCTTCGCGGTCGGCATGCAGCTCGGTGGCGCCTGCGCCTCCGGAACCCTGTTCGCCGTCGGCTCGGGGCAGACCTCGATCGTGCTCACGCTCTTCGGGTTCATCGTCGGTTCGACCCTCGCCGCGTGGCAGTTCGGGCTCTGGGGCGATCTGCCCGCGCTCGACCCGTACCTGCTGTCCGACCACGTCGGCTGGTTCGGCTCCTGGGCGATCACCATCGTCGTGCTCGCCGCCATCTGGTTCGTCGCGCGCGCCGTGCAGGCCCGCCGCAATCCCCCGCCGGTCGGCACCCCGCCGTCGGCGAAGGGCACCCTGCTGCGTACGGTCCGGGGCTCCTGGCCGCTGGCGGCGGGCGCGGTCGTGCTCGCCGTGCTCGGCGCGGGCGTGCTGCTCGTGTCCGGCGGCGCGTGGGGCGTGACCAGCGCGTTCTCGCTGTGGGGCTCGAAGGTGGTGGGCGCGCTCGGCGGGTCCCCCGAGACCTGGGCGTTCTGGCAGCAGCCCGGCAGCGCCGAGCAGTTGGCGGGCCCGGTCCTCGCCGACAAGACGAGCCTGACCGACATCGGCATCATGGTCGGCGCGGCGGTCGCCGCCGCGGCGGGCGGCGTGTGGAAGCTGCACCGGGGCATCCCCGCCCGTACGGCCGTCGCCGCGGTCCTCGGCGGCATCCTGATGGGCATCGGCGCGCGCCTCGCGGGCGGCTGCAACATCGGCGCGTACCTCGCGGGCATCGTCTCCGGTTCGCTGCACGGCTGGATCTGGGGCGCCGTCGCCATCCTCGGCACGTGGGCGGGTCTGCGGCTGCGCCCGCTGTTCGGCCTCGGCAACCCGAAGCCGTCGGACAGCGTCTGCTGATCCCGTAGGACCGTCAGAAAACAGTCAGCAAGAGGAAAGCGGGTCCAGGGGAGCGTGCTCCCCTGGACCCGCTTTCGTACGTGCGTCAGCGCGCCATCAGGGCGAAGACTCCCCAGCCGAGATGTTCGCGCTGGTAGCGCGTGTAGCGGGCGGGCTCGGTGGTGAGCTCGGCCCGTACCTCGGCGGCCAGTTCGTCACCGGGGTTCTCGTCGAGCCAGCGGCGCATGTTGAGCCACTGCGCCGCCTGGTACCGGTCCCAGCTGTCCTGGTCGGCCAGCACCATTTCCACGACGTCGTACCCGAGGTCGCCGAAGCTCTCGATCAGCTCCGGCAGCGGCAGGAAGTCGTCCTTGGTGGTGGCATGGCAGGCCTTGGCGGTCTCCTCGTCCGGCACCTCGCGGCGCCAGTACGGCTCGCCGATGAGCATCAGGCCGCCGGGGCGCAGGCTCTGGGCGAGGAGGTCGACGGTGCCGGGCACGCCGTTCCCGATCCAGGTCGCGCCGACGCACGCGGCGAGATCGACCGGCTCGTCCGCGACATGCCCGCAGGCGTCGCCGTGGACGAAGGAGACCCGGTCGGCGACACCGAGTTCGGCGGCGCGGGCGCGGGCCTCCTCGGTGAACACCGTGCTGATGTCCACTCCGGTCCCGGTGACCTGATGGTCGCGGGCCCAGGTGCACAGCATCTCGCCCGAACCGCTGGCGAGGTCGAGCACGCGGGTCCCGGGCGCCAGGCGCAGCGCCCGTCCCAGGTCGGCGAGCTTGCCCGGGGTGAACGGGTTGTGGATGCGGTGGCTACGTTCGCGAATGCTGAAGATGCGTGGCAGATCCACGAGGGGTGTTCCTTACGTTCGATGAGGTCAGGACTTCCGCGAAGGACAGTCGACCGGAGTCGACCGCCGTAGCTCGGACCGTCATCAAGCACACCTCATTGGATCGTCCGGAACATCTGGAACGCGTGGATCGCGAACCCGGTCACCGTAGGCACTCCGGCTCCGCGGCTCCACCGAATTACGCGCCTGCCCCCTCGCCGAGCAGCCCCTCCAACGCCGCCACCGCATGCTCGCGGTGCCCGTCCAGCAGCCGCACCGCGTCCTCCGTGCGCCCCTCGCGCAGCGCGTCGAGCACCGCCCGGTGTTCGACGAGGACGTGCTCGCGGCTGACCGAGTCCGCGTAGTAGAGGGAGCGGTAGGCGTCGGTGGCGTCCCACAGGGTGGCGATGAGGCCCACCAGGCGGTGCATGCCGGACGCCTCGAAGAGGACGAAGTGGAATCTGCGGTTGGCGTCCGCCATCGCCGCGACGTCCGCGGCGGCGGCCTGCGCCTCCACCTCCTCCTGGGCCTCCTCCAGGGCGTCGAGGACGGCGCCGCCCGCGCGCACCGCCTCGCGTACGGCCTCGGCCTCCAGGATCTCCCGGATGCGGTACACCTCGCGCAGCTCGGCCAGGGACAGCTCGGCCACGAAGTAGCCGCGGTGCGCGTGGTGGACGACGAGGGACTGGCCCTCCAGCGTCTTGAGCGCCTCGCGCAGTGGCACCCGGCTCACGCCCAGCCGTTCGGCGAGGGCGTCCTGCCGGATCGGCATGCCCGGCTTGATCTCACCGCTGGTGATGGCGCGGCGCAGCTCCTCGAGGACGAACTGCTGCGCCGTGGGGGGCCGCCGCCTGCTCGCGGGCGTGGTCATGGCGGCTCCTTGTCCTCTCTGCCGGGCGTCGGCAGCACGTGGTGAACGGCGCCCATCCTACGGAGCGTCACTGACATCGCCCGCCTCACCTGCGGCGGAAATCCCCGAGAGCCCCAGCTCGGCGAGGATCTGCTCGGTGTGCTCGCCGAGGCGCGGCGGAGCCGTGACGTACGCGGCGGGGGCCGCGCTGAGCCGGATCGGGTTGGCGACCTGGGCAGCGGGGGTCTCGCGGTTCGGGTCGTCGATGTCGACGCGGGGGGCGAGGCCGAGCCGTTCCGCGAAGGCGAAGGCCTCGCCCAGGTCGTTGATCGGGCCGCAGGGCACGCCGACGGCGGTCAGCGTCTCGAACCACTCGTCGGCCCCGCGCTCGCGAAGCCGTTCCGTGAGTTCGGCGAGGAGTTCGTCGCGGTGCGCCACGCGCGCGGTGTTGCTCGCGAAGCGCGGGTCGTCGGCGAGCGCGGGCACCCCCAGCTCGGCGCACAGCGAGCCGAACTGCCGGTCGTTGCCGACGGCGAGCGCCAGCGGCCGGTCCTTGGCGTCCAACACCTCGTACGGGGCGATGCTGGGGTGCTTGTTGCCCATCGCGTGGGGCACCACTCCCCCGGCGACATGGGCGGAGGCCTGGTTGGTGAGCGCGGAGAGCAGCGAGGTGAGCAGGGAGACCTCGACCCTCTGCCCCTCGCCGGTGCGCTCGCGGTAGCGCAGCGCCGCCATGACGCCGAGCCCCGCGTGCATCCCCGTGATGACGTCGACGAGCGCGACACCCGCCTTGGTGCCCTGGCCGCCGGGCTCCCCGGTGACGCTCATCAGTCCGCCCATGGCCTGTACGAGGAGGTCGTAGCCGGGCAGCGCGGCGCCCTCGGCGGTGCCGAACCCGGTGACCGAGCAGTACACGAGGCCCGGGTTGAGCGCGCTCAGCTCCTCGTAGCCGAGGCCGAGCCTGTCCATGGTGCCGGGCCGGAAGTTCTCGACGAGGACGTCGGCGCGGGCGGCGATGGCGCGGGCTGCCTCACGGCCGGACTCCTCGGTGAGGTCGAGGGCGACGGAGCGCTTGTTGCGGTTGACGCCGAGGAAGTAGGTGGCCTCGCCGTCGGCGAACGGCGGACCCCAGGAACGGGTCTCGTCGCCGGCTCCCGGGCGCTCGACCTTGATGACCTCCGCGCCGAGGTCGGCGAGGAGCATCGTGAGGTACGGGGCCGCGAGGACCCGGCCGAAGTCGGCGACGACGAGCCCCGAGAGGGCTCCCTGGGCGACGGGCCTTGTGGCCGGCATACGGCTCTCCTTGTGGAACCTTGGTGGAACCTTGGCAAGCGGTGGGCGTGCGGCTACGATCCGAGGACCTGAAGAAGTTGGATCCAAAATCCGATATCCGCACCCTAGCGTTACCTCATGCACTTGTCAGCAGCCAAGGAGCCCGCGATGCCGTCGTCCTCAACTCCCCTCCACCCCTTCGACCTTGTCGACATCGACGGCATGCTGAGCGACGAGGAGCGCGCCATCCGCGACACCGTGCGCACCATGGGCGAGCGCGAGCTGCGCCCGAAGGTGGCCGAGTGGTTCGAGGCCGGCGCCATCCCCGCCCGCGAGCTCGCCCGCGAGCTGGGCGGCCTCGGCGTCCTCGGCATGCACCTGGAGGGCTACGGCTGCGCGGGCACCAGCGCCGTCTCGTACGGGCTCGCCTGCATGGAGCTGGAGGCGGTCGACTCGGGCCTGCGCAGCCTCGTCTCCGTACAGGGTTCGCTCGCGATGTACGCGATCTGGAAGTACGGCTCCGAGGAGCAGAAGCAGCAGTGGCTGCCGGGCATGGCGGCGGGCGAGAAGATCGGCTGCTTCGGCCTCACCGAGCCCGACGCGGGCTCCGACCCCGGCTCGATGCGTACGAACGCCAAGCGCGACGGTTCGGACTGGGTCCTCAACGGCACCAAGATGTGGATCACCAACGGTTCGGTGGCGGACGTCGCCGTCGTCTGGGCCCGCACCGAGGAGGGTGTGCGCGGCTTCGTCGTGCCGACCGACACCCCCGGCTTCTCCGCGCCGGAGATCAAGCGCAAGCTCTCGCTGCGCGCCAGCGTCACCAGCGAGCTGGTCCTGGAGGACGTACGCCTGCCCGCCGACGCGATGCTGCCGAACGCGCGCGGCCTGTCGGGCCCGCTCGGCTGCCTCAACGAGGCCCGCTTCGGGATCGTGTTCGGCGCGATCGGCGCCGCCCGCGACTGCCTGGAGGCGGCGATCTCCTACGCCGGTGACCGCACGGTCTTCGAGCGCCCCCTGGCCTCGTACCAGCTCACCCAGCAGAAGCTCGCCGACATGACCCTCGAACTCGACAAGGGCATGCTGCTCGCGCTGCGTCTCGGCCGGCTCAAGGACGAGGGCCGCGGCACGCCGGAGCAGATCAGCGTCGGCAAGCTCAACAACGTGCGCGAGGCCATCAAGATCGCCCGCGAGTGCCGCACGATCCTCGGCGCGAACGGCATCACCCTCGAATACCCGGTGCTGCGGCACGCCAACAACCTGGAGTCGGTGCTGACCTACGAGGGCACGAGCGAGGTCCACTCGCTGGTCATCGGCAAGACCCTGACGGGGCTTCCGGCCTTCCGCTGAGTTCCCACGTCACCTCGCCGTCGTGCCACTCGTCCGTGGGCGCCAGCCCGCAGGCGGTGGCGACGGCGGCGGAGGCGTGGTGCTCGGGGTGGATGTGCGCGACGAACGTCCCGACGCCCCGCTCCCCGAGCCATGCGACGAGCGCCCGCGCGGCCTCGGTGGCGATCCCCCGCCCCTGCCACGGCGTGCCCACGACCCACGCGATCTCCGCGACGCGGTCCCCGCCGACCGTGGCCTGCACCGTGCCCACCAGGCGCTCCTCGACCCGGAGTTGGACCACCCAGTTGAGCCAGGCGACGTCCGGGTCCGGTGAGCCCGCGAGCATCCTCCGATAGCGCGCCCGCAGTTCACCGACCGTGTCCGGCGCCCCGCCGATGAAGGTGTGCAGCGCCGGGTCGGCGAGCACCTCGGCCATCTCCTCGGCGTGCTCGACGCGCAACGGCACCATGGCCAGCCGGCCGGTGGTGAAGGCGGACACCTCGTTCACGCACACTCCTCGCACTCCGGTTGCGGCAAAACAGCAGGGCATCGGGGCAACAGGCCCGCCGCCTAGGCAAGTTGCTCCGCCAACAGGAAACCACCGATCGCGATCATCATGACCCCGGACACCCGTGTCACGGCCCGGGCCGCCGTGGGCCGCGTCTTCAGGACGGTGCGCGCCAGCACGCCGACGCCGAGGTAGACGACGGCGCAGGCGGTCATGTGGAGGGTGCCGAGCACCCCGGTCTGCACGGCCACCGGCCAGCCCGTCGCCGGGTGGATGAACTGCGGGAAGAGGGAGAGGTACAGCAGCAGCGCCTTGGGGTTGAGGCCGCTGATGCCGATGCCCTTGAGCATGACCTGGCGGCGGGAGGCTCCGACGGGCTCCTCGGCGGCGGTCAGCACGGCGGGCTGCCGCAGCACGTTGCAGCCGAGCCACACCAGGTAGCAGGCCCCGGCGACGGTCAGCGCCGTGAGCAGGGTCGCCGAACTCGCCACGAGCACCGCCAGGCCCGCGACGGCGAGCAGCGTGTATCCCACGTAGCCGGTTATCAGCCCGGCCACCGCCGGGACGACCGAGCGGTCCCGCAGTCCGGCCGAGATCGCGTAGGCCCAGTCCGCGCCCGGTGTGAACACCAGCAGAAGGTCCACGGCCAGAAATGCCGCCAGCGTGGTCGTGTCCATGTGTCGTCGATCCCTCTCACGTGCAGTTGTACGCGAGGAAGGCTAGGCGGATTCCGCCCGAAGGTGTTCCCTTCTTTACTCCACTACCGGCAGAGATGAGGGAGAATCTTCCCCATGGACGCCATGGACCGGAAAATTCTTACCGAGCTACAGATGGACGGCCGTCTCACCATCACCGAGCTGGCCGCCCGAGTGAAGCTGAGCGTCTCGCCGTGCCACCGGCGGCTGCGTGACCTGGAACGTTCGGGGGCCATCCGCGGCTACCGCGCCGTCGTCGACCCGTCCGCCCTCGGCCTGGACTTCGAGGCGCTGGTCTTCGTGACCCTGGGCTGGGAGGACCGGGACACCGTCGCCTCGTTCGAGGAGGCGGTGGCGGCGGTGCCACATGTGCTCCAGGCGCAGCGCCTGTTCGGCGATCCGGACTATCTGCTGCGGGTGGCCGCCGCCGACCTGACCGCCTTTCAACAGCTGTACGACCAGCAGCTCGCACGCCTTCCGGGGGTGCAGCGCCTCAACTCCACGCTGGTGATGAAGAACGTCGTGACGAACCGCCCACTGCCGGACTGACTCACTGACTCACTGACTCACTGACCCGCCGGACCGGCGACCCACCCGCTCACCGGTTCACCCACTCCTGATGTTGTGCACTTTATTGACCGCAGTAACCAACACGCATACATTCACGGGCACCCTTCCCCCGCCCCAGGGAGCCCGCGATGTCCCAACGCACCAAACAACTAAGACGAGTTGCCCTCTCCGGGCTGCTCGGGACCGCCGTCGAGTTCTACGACTTCCTCGTCTACGGCACCGTCGCCGCCGTCGCCTTCGGTGAGCTGTTCTTCCCCGGCGCCGACCCGGCCGTCGGCACCATCGCCGCGTTCGGCACCTTCGCCGCCGGATACGTCGCCCGCCCGCTCGGCGGCATCGTCTTCGGGCACTTCGGCGACCGGCTCGGCCGCAAGTCGATGCTGCTGCTCACGATGGGCCTGATGGGCGGCGCCAGCTTCCTCATCGGGCTGCTGCCGACGTACGACACCGTAGGCGTCTGGGCGCCGCTGCTGCTGATCACGCTGCGCGTCGTGCAGGGCATCGCCATCGGCGGCGAGTGGGGCGGCGCCACGCTCATGGTGGTCGAGCACGCGGGAGCCCGGCGGCGCGGACTGTGGTCCAGCTTCACGCAGTTGGGGGCGCCGCTCGGCTCCCTGCTGTCCGCCGCCGTGGTCGCCCTCGTCGTCACTCTTCCTAAAGAAGAGTTCATGTCGTGGGGCTGGCGGGTGCCGTTCCTGCTGAGCGTGGTGCTGCTCGGCGTCGGCCTGTTCGTACGGCTGAAGGTCGTCGAGAGCCCGCTGTTCGCCGAGGTGAAGCAGGAGCGCGGCACGGCCCGGCTGCCGATCCTGGACGTACTGCGCCGCCCGCGCCCCGTCCTGCTGGCGTGCTGCGTCGGCATCGGGGCCTTCACCACGCAGTCCCTGCTGACCAGTTACCTGATCTCCTACGCCACCGGCATCGGCTACGCGCGCCCGCAGGCGCTCACCGCGCTCACGGTGTCCTCGTCGGTCGCGCTGGTCGTGCTGCCCTGCGCCTCGGCGCTCTCGGACCGGATCGGCCGCCGCCCGGTCGTCCTCGCCGGCGCCCTCGTCTCGGCGGCGCTCGCCTTCCCCGTCCTCGCGCTCGTGGACACCGGCTCGCCCGGACTGCTGATCCTGGCCGTGGTGCTGGGGCACGGCATCGCGCAGTCGATGATGTACGGCCCCCTGGGCGCCCTGTTCAGCGAAATGTTCGGCACGCGCGTGCGCTACACCGGCGCTTCGCTCGGCTACCAGGGCGCCACTCTGATCGGCGCGGGCTTCTCTCCGATGATCGCCGGAGCGCTGGTGGCAGGCAGTGGCAACGGCACGCCCATCGCCCTGCTGATGTGCGGCGGTTCGCTGATCACCGCGGTCTCGCTGTGGTTCGTCCGCGAGACCGGCAAGGACACCCTCGCCCACACCACCGACCGGCCCGCCACCCCCGCCAAGGAGGCCTCCGCATGAGAGCACCCGGTTCCCGGACTCGTATCGCCTGCGCCGCGGTGCTCGCGCTTGCCGCCACCGCGCTGCCCGCTCCGGCCCTCGCGGCCTCTCCGAACAGCAGCCATGTGGAGGGCGCTCTGGCCTCCGGTGCCGCGTACGTGATGGACGTACCCGCCACCTGGAACGGCACGGTCCTGCTCTTCAGCCACGGCTACAACGACGTCGGCACGCCCAACCCGGCCGAGAACGCCCCGGACGACGCCACCAAGTCCCTTCTCCTGAAGCAGGGATACGCCCTGATCGGCTCCTCCTACGCGACCACGGGCTGGGCGATGCCGGGTGCGGTCGACGACCAGCTCGCGACCCTGTCGGCGTTCACGGAGCGGTTCGGCGCGGCCCGGCGCACCGTCGCCTGGGGCCGCAGTTACGGCGGGATGGTCACCACCGCGATCGCCGAGCGGCACCCCGGGCGCATCGACGGCTCGCTCTCCCTGTGCGGCCTCGTCCACGGCGGCGTCGCCAACTGGAACAACACGCTCGACCCCGTCTTCGCCCTCAAGACCCTCCTCGCGCCGGGCTCCGACGTCCCCCTGGTCAACCTGCCGGACCAGCGGACGGCCACGCGCGCGGCGGACACCATGGTGGCCGCCGTCGACAAGGCGCAGGCCTCCCCCGCCGGGCGCGCCCGCATCGCGCTCGCCGCCGCCCTGCACAACATCCCCGGCTGGAACCAGGAGTCGCAGGCGCGCCCCGCGCCGGACGACTGGAACGCCCAACAGGCCAACCAGTACACGGCCGTCAAGGGCCTCCTGAAGGTGGCGGCCTTCAACCGGCGCCAGGACTCCGAGGCACGCTCCGGCGGCAACACGTCCTGGAACACCGGTGTCGACTACGCCCGGCTGCTCGCCCGCTCCTCCGTGCGCAAGGAGGTCGACGAGCTGTACCGCAAGGCCGGGCTCTCCCTGCGCGCCGACCTCGCCGCCCTCGACCGGGCGCCGCGCATCACCGCGGACCCGGACGCGGTGTCCTGGATGCGCCGCACCAGCACGTTCACCGGCAAGCTCGCCAAGCCGCAGTTCGACGTGCACACCACCGGCGACCCGCTCGTCCCCGTACAGACGGAGAGCGCGCTGCGCCGCGCCGTCACCGCCGCCGGGTCCTCCTCCCGGCTGCGGCAGGCCTACACCGACAACGCCGGGCACTGCACGTTCAGCGCGGCGGAACAACTCGCCGCCCTGCACACGCTGGAGGACCGCATCGCGACCGGGGCATGGCACGGCACGGACGCGGCCTCCCTCAACGCGCGCGCCGCGAAGGCGAACCCCGCCGACCCTGCTCGCTACGCCACGTACCACCCCACCGAGTACCTCCGGCCGTACGACCGTGCGCATCCCGCCGATGGCCGGTGATCGGGAACGGGCGCCCGCCGCGTTGTCGGTGGGCGCCCGTAGTCTTGGCGCCGTGAAGGACACCGGCATCGACGACGACCCGACCAGCGACGCGGCGGACATCTCGCAACCCCGCCCGCAGTCGCTCCTGCTCGCCTTCTTCGGCAACCACGTGCTGGAGGCCGGGGACTTGTACGTGTACTCGGGCAGCATCATCGAGGTGCTCGGCCGGGTCGGCGTCGGCGAACAGGCCGTGCGCTCGACGCTGACCCGGATGGTCAACCGGGGTCTGCTGGAGCGCCGTCGCGAGGGCCGCCGCATGCACTTCGGTCTGACGGAGCAGGCGAAGCGGGTGCTGTACGACGGCGGTGCCCGGGTCTGGAAACAGGGCGCGGTCAACGACGACTGGGACGGCACCTGGACCCTGCTCGCCTTCTCCCTCCCCGACGCCTGGAAGCGTCAGCGCCACGAGCTGCGTTCGCGCCTCGCCTGGTCCGGGTTCGGCACGCTGTACAGCGGGTTGTGGATCGCGCCGGGGCAGGTCGACGTATCGGCGGTGGTCGCGGAACTCGACCTCGCCAAGAACGTCAAGGTCTTCCACGGGGAGGCCGGGGTGGCCACGGACATCGAGGAGATGATCCGCGACACCTGGGACCTGGAGAGCATCGCGGCCCGCTACCGGTCCTTCGAGGAGCGGTGGAGCGACGGACCGAGCGGTCGTGTGGGCGCTGGGTCCGCCGACCCCCTCGGCACCCGCCTGCGACTCGTCAGCGAGTGGCTCGACACCATCCGGGCCGACCCCCGGCTGCCGTCCTGCCACCTCCCGCACGACTGGCCGGCCCGCCGCGCCCAGGAGACGTTCCGCCGCATCGCCGAACAAACCGAGGCGCCCGCGCGGGAAATGGCCCGCGAACTGCTCCAGACGACGACGGTGCGATGACAGGATCCCTCTGAGGAGGTGCGGTGCCGGTGTTCGTTCGGGGCAGACGGTGGGCGGCAGTGGCCGTAGCGGCGATCTGCGTGGCACTCATCGGCCCGAGCACGCCCAGCGGCGCACTCGTCTCAGAACCCCTCCCGCTGCCGGTCGGCGCCGCGAAGGAGATCGTTCCGAACCGCGTCATGACGTGGAACATCTGCAACCCCTGCGGCAGCACCCAGAACCTCGGCCGGGCGGCGGACATCGCGACGTACGCCCCACAGGTCATCGGCCTCCAGGAGGCCTGCGTCCGCGACGTCGAGGAAATCCGCGCCTACCTGAAGACCTTCTACGGCCTGACCTACCACGTCGAGTACGGCTCGGTACTGCGCAACTGGAGCCGCTGCGGGGGCCTCCCGTGGCGACCGGGCGGCTTCGGCCAGGCCATCCTCTCGGCGACGCCGCTCACAGATCCCGTCACTGTCGAGTACCCCGACGGCGGCTCCGAGGACCGCGGCTACCTGGCGGTGACGACGACGGTGGGCGGCCGCCCGGCCCGCATCTTCAACACCCACCTCGCACAACGCCAACAAGCGCCGTTCCGCGAGAACCAGATCACCTTCCTCGCCAAGTCGGTGGCCGCCCACCACGAACGCACCATCGCCCTGGGCGACTTCAACGCGACCCCGGACGCTCCTGAGCTCGCCCCGATGTGGTCCTTGGTAAAGGACGCGGACCCCGACTGCCACCCGGCGGCCGACGCGGCCTGCGAGACAACCACGGACTGGTCCAGCAAGTTCGACTACATCTTCTTGCGCGGCTTCGAACCGCGCCGCCACGCGGTCCACCCGAGCGAGTACTCGGACCACCATTCGTTCCGGGCTGACCTGGAGCCGGTACGGAGGCCCTAGATCCTGTGCCGTTTCGAACTCCCGCCGGCTGGTTCCCCGGCGTCCCCTTAATTCCCCTTACGATCTGGAACGGACCAGGGATGAGTCGAACGGCTCAGGTGGTTACGAATTCGTACCCCCTTCAGTGCGGCTGAGCACCCTTGCTCGCGGTGAGAACCGATTAGCCAGGCGCCACAGTCCATAGAGGAGGCCACCACCTGTCACGATCAGCAGCGCTGACGCGCCAACCCTGTCTCCCCAGGCACTTCGCCTGTCGAGGAGGAGACCGGGAGTCACACTGAACACGATGACTACAACCAGATAGAACACCAGTCGCACCAACGACCCGACGACGGAGTGCAGAGGGTACAGCAGCAGGAGCCTCCTGAACTGAGTCCAGAGCGGAGTACGCTGCGGGGCGCGCGTGACAGTGAACGATGCGTGAATGTCGCGTAGTTGCTGATCCAGGACTATTGCCGCCTGTGCTTGTGCAGAGACGATGTTAACGCCCGGGGCGATCATTGCACGGGCGTCAATCCACTCGGTTAGAAATCCGACATATGCCCGGGCTTCGTCAAGCAGCTGTCGGCGTCTGGCCTGCTCATTCCGTCGCGCCCGCCACTCCTGGAACCAGAGGTTCGCGACTCCGAGTACCGAGACAATGACAGCCGAAAGCACTGAAACAACCAAGCCTTCAGAGATACTCGTCGCGTTGTCTGCTGCCATGCCTTCACCTCGTGCAGCGCGCCAGTGAAACAGAGTTCCACTCCGTCGAGTCAAGCATCACCTTGTACGCGGGGCTCGCGCCTTGGGCGATCGGCCATCTGGTCCACATGGGTGTCGCGAGCGACTCGGACGACGATCGTGACTACGGCATCTGAAAGGACCGCACCTCCGTGCAGCTTCCCGACCAGATCACGAACGCGCTTCCTCCCATCGTCGAGGCCACACCCGTCGCCAACCGGCGCGGCTCGACACTGTGGGACGTCCGGACCGGCATGGCTCGCTACGCGGTCAAGCTGGGGTACCCCACCGCCGCGACCAACGAACACGCCGGCCGGCCGTGGACCGCGCTCGCGCCCGGCCGGGAAGCCGCCGTCCTCTACCGCCTGGGCGCCCCGGTGCCCAGCGGCAGCTGGGAGAAGGGCACATGGTGCATCCAGCCGTGGCACGAGGGCCCCGATCTGCAACAGCTCTGGGAGAGGCATCGCGTGGACGGCTCGGCGCCCAGCGTGGTGACGGCCCTGGAATGTGCCCGCGCTCTCGCCAGCCTCCACGCTGAAGGCTGGGCGCACGGTGACGTACAGCCGATGCACTTCCTGATCGGCCCTTCGCGCACCCACCTCATCGACCTCGCCCTGGCCCAGGGCAAGCCCATCCCCGAGGAGGTCGAATTTCCGCACCGGGGCTGCCTCGTCCACTACGAGGCTCCCGAACTGTCGAGACAGGTACTCGAAGAAGGGCAGGCATCACCGACCCAAGCGAGCGACGTCTACGGTCTCGGCGCGAGCCTGCTGATGGCCGCCCGGCAACGGCGTGCCCTCATCTACCCCGACGACGCTCCCAGGGATGAACAGCGCCGGGCCGTCGTCGAGGGAAACCGGAGACCAGTGAACATCGAGGGGCCGTTCGGCGAGCTGGTCGAGCAGATGCTCGCCTACAAGCCGACCGAACGCCCCACCCTCCACGAGGTCATCGAGGCCATGCGGGAGATGCTCTGACGGCCGGCGGCAGGTAGGCAAGAAGCAGCGCGGCCCCGAATCCGCTGATGGATTCGGGGCCGCAGACGCTGTAGGGCGGGCCGGAAGGCGTCACGTCACCCCTTCCTCCGCAGCACCTCCCCCACCCTCTCCTCCCGCCACTTCCGCAGGAGTTCGTGGAAGGCGACCGCGCCGTGGGGGTAGGCGTTCGGGCCGTTGGGGCGGCCGCGGCCCTCGCGGTTGTAGTAGCCGGGGGTGCATTCGGCGTGGAACCACTCGTGGTTGGGGGCGCCCTCCGCGCAGGTCGCGCGCCAGGCGGCGACCGCTTCCCGGGTTGGTTCCAGGAGTGCGTCTTCGCGCTCCGCCGCGGCGACCAAAGCCGCGGCGTGGACCGCCTGTTCGTCCAGGATGTGGCTGAAGTTGACGCTGGCGGAGTTCTGCATCGGGCCCAGTTGGATCAGGTTGGGGAAGCCGGGGAAAGTGAAGCCGTGCAGCGTGCGGGGGCCGAACTTGGCCAGGGAGTCCAGGAGTTGAGTGCCACCCCGGCCCGTCACGGGCAGCTTCCCTGACGTGACTCCGGAGACGCCTACCGAGAAGCCCGTCGCGAAGATCAGGCAGTCGATCTCGTACTCGACCCCGCCGACGACCACCCCGCGTTCCGTCATGCGCTCGATGCCGTGAGTGTCCGCGGTGTCGACCAGCGTGACGTTCTCGCGGTTGAAGGCAGGGAGGTACAGGTCGGAGAACGTCGGGCGCTTGCAGGCGTAGCGGTACCAGGGCTTGAGGGCCTCGGCGGTGGCCGGGTCGGCGACCTCCGCGGCGACGCGGTCGCGGATCTGGTTCATCGTGGCGTGGTCGGCGGCCTCGTACGCCGCCTCGAAGTCAGGTTCGCCGTCGCGGCGGAAGCTGGGGAGGAGTTTCTCGAGGAGGGCCGCTGATTCCGTCCAGCGGTCGGCGACCAGGTCCTCCTCCGCGTCTTCGCCTGACACGATCCGAAGGAAGTTCTCGCGGCGTTCGCGCGCCCAGCCGGGCCTGTCCGCGCCGACGTCCTGCGGCGTCATGCGGCGCTGCCCGCGCGTGTCGACGGCGGACGGTGTGCGCTGGAAGACGTACAACTGCCGTGCGTCCTCGGCCAGTTTGGGGATGGCCTGGACCCCCGTGGCGCCCGTGCCCACCACGCCGACCCGCTTGTCCGCGAGGCCCGTCATGCCGCCGTCCGGGCCGCCACCCGTGTAGCCGTAGTCCCAGCGCGAGGTGTGGAAGGTGTGGCCCTTGAAGTCCTCGATGCCGGGGATTCCGGGCAGCTTGGGCTCGGACAGGGTGCCGGTCGCGGTGACGACGTACGTGGCGTGGAACTCGTCGCCCCTGTCCGTCGCGACAAGCCATTGGTGTGCCGCCTCGTCCCACGTCAGGGCGGTGACCGCCGTCGAGAAAAGCGCGTCCTCGTACAGGTCGAAGTGCTCGGCCATGCGCACCGCGTGGCGTCGGATCTCGTCGCCCGGCGCGTACTTCCACTCGGGTACGTAGCCGGTCTCGTCCAGCATCGGCAGGTAGACGTGCGCCTCGATGTCGCAGTGGATGCCGGGGTAGCGGTTCCAGTACCAGGTGCCGCCGAAGTCGCCGCCCTGCTCGATCACCCGGACCTTCGCCACGCCCTGCTGCCGCATCCGCGCGCCCGCCAGGATGCCGCCGAACCCGCCGCCGACGACCGCGACGTCCACCGTGTCGCGCAGCGGCGCGCGCTCGGGGATCTCGCCCGCGTACGGGTCGGCGGCGAAGTAGCCGAACTCCGCGGTGGTGGAACGGTATTGGGCCGTCGCATCGGGGCGGACGCGGCGCTCGCGTTCGGCGCGGTAGCGCTCGCGCAGCTCCGCCGTCTCCTGCGGGGTGGGGGGCGTGGCGCACTGCGGCAGGGTCATGCGACGGCTTCCTCTCGTGGGGGGGGACATACGGCGGAGGGAAGCCCTCGCTGGGACTTCCGCATCGTCACGGGTACCGTAACCCAACAACCGGACAGCATTGTCCGGTACGGGATCGGTGCGGTCCGACCCCGATGTGACCCGCCGCTTCCCGGTCCACCCCGACACCCCCCGACGCATCCCGACTCGAAAGGCCCTCGATGTCGAACCTCACCCCCGCCTCCCCGCTGCGCGACTGGCTCGCCGACCCCGCCGCCGGGCAGATCCTGCGCGGCATGCTGGTCTCCCAGGGGCAGAGCGAGGAGGCCCTGGCCCCCGCGCTCGGCCTGCCGCTGGAGCAGCTCGTGAAGATGTCGGGCGGCAAGTTCCCCGCCGAGCTGGTGGACGTGCTCGTGACAGCGGCCGAGACCGGCGAGGTCCCCGAGGGCCTGCCCACCGCTCCCCCGGCCGCGCCCACGTCCTCGGCTCCGGATCTCGGCGTCGAGATCGGCACCCCCGAGCCGTGGACCGAGCAGCTGACCTCCGGACGGTTCGCCGGCCAGACCGTCGTGGTCACCGGCGCCGCCTCCGGCATCGGCAGGGCCGTCGCCTCGCGTGTCGTGCGCGAGGGCGGGCGGGTCGTCGCCGTGGACGTGTCGGGCGACAAACTGGCTGACGTGGCGGCCGAGTTGGGCGGCGCGCTCGTGCCCGTCACCGCGGACATCACCGAGCCCACGGCGGCCGACACCGTGCTCGCCGCGGCGGGCGGGCGCGTCGACGCGCTGGCGAACGTCGCGGGCGTGATGGACGACGACGCCGCCGTGCACGAGGTCGACGACGAGATCTGGGAGCGCGTCATGCGCATCAACGTCGACGGGCCCATGTACCTGATGCGCGCCGTCGTGCCGGGCATGCTCGCGGCGGGCGGCGGCCGGATCGTGAACATCGTGTCCGAGGCGGCGCTGCGCGGCTCGGCGGCCGGCGCCGCGTACACGACGTCGAAGCATGCGCTCGTCGGGCTGACGAATTCCTCGGCGTACCAGTACGCGGGCACGGGGGTTCAGGTCAACGCGGTCGCGCCGGGGGCCGTCGCCACGGGGATTCAGGTCCCGGCGGGCGCGCCCTTCGGTTCGGTGCGCACCGCGAAGATGCGGGTGGCGATACCCGGTCTAGCGATGGCGGAGGAGCTGGCCGCGTCCATCACGTTCCTGCTCAGCCGGGATGCGGTGAACCTCAACGGGGTCGTTTTGCCGTCGGACGGGGGTTGGTCGGTGGCGTGATCACTCGGCCCACCGTGGCCGGGGTCGCGGGGCGCTGCCCCGGGCCCCGCTGCTCAATCGCCGCAGGGCTTGAAAAGACCCGCTCAATCGCCGCGGGGGCTCCAACAACCGAACCTGCCCCCCCCATCCCAGCAAGGAAGGTTCACCCCCACATGCCCACCAGAACACATCCCCTCGCCGTCCTCTCCACCATCGGCCTCCTCGCCCTCACCGCCTGCGGCACCGAGAAGGCCGGCGCCTCGGACCCACGCCCAGCCGCCGCTCCCGCATCCGGCGAGGGACACACCATCCGCGCCACCCAGCTCTCCCACGTCACCGCCCCGCACCGAGCCACCGGCATGACACTCGTCGAAGGTCCGGTCCTCGCCAAGGACGGTGACCTGCGACTCGTGGATGTCACCGCCCCGCCCGGCGAGCCCAAGGTGATCTCCGTCGACGTCAAGACCGGTGACCACAAGGGTGTCTACACCGACAGGACCGGCGCCTACACCTCCGCGCAGATCAGCCCGCACGACGGCCGGGTGTATCTGACGGAGTACCAGTCGGGCGACGTCGTCAGCATCGCGCAGGACGGCTCCGACCCGCGGACGTTCTTCTCCGGCGAGGTCGACGGTTCCCCGATGAACCCCGACGACATCGCGTTCGACGACGACGGCAACCTCTACGTCAGCGATCTGCACGGCATGAAGACGGGCGAGGCCGAGGGCCGCATCGTGCGCATCGACCGCGACGGCGACAGGACCACCGTCCTCGCCGACAGGCTCGCGCACCCCAACGGCGTGATGTTCGACCCCGAACAGAAGGGCCTGTGGATCAGCGAGCTGGCCAAGGACACCGTCTCGTATCTGCTCCTCGACGCCGACAAGCGCACCGTGACCACGCAGCACGAGGCCATCCACGTCGACGGCGGCGTCGCGCAGACGGACTCGATCTCCGTGGACGCCGAGGGCAATCTCTACCAGGCGCTGCACGGCCGCCCCGCCATGGCGGTCTTCAGCAAGTACGGCGAGCGCCTCGGCACGGTGGAGGTGCCCGCGAAGGAGGCCGAGGGCTTGCAGTCGGCGACGAATGTCGCGATCACGCCGGGCGGCCGGACCGCGTACATGACGGTCAGCGGGCCGAAGGGCGGGTACGTCTACGAGTTCGACGCGCTGGCCAAGGGAATCCGCCTGTCCAACGGCGGCTGACGTTCTGTCAAACGGCGGCTGACGCTCAGTCCTCCGCCAGGTCGACGGACCGCAGCGGTCCCACCTCGACGCCGAGCAGCCCCCAGGCCGCGAGTGCCAGGCGCTCGCGCTCGGCGAGGGTGGGGCCCGCGACGGCGCCGGAGACCATCGCGATGGCGAGCATCAGCTCGTCGGCGGTCAGCCCATGACCTGCGGGCGTGCATCCGTCGAGCACGCCGCGCACCCGCGCCGACAGCTCCCGGCCCTGCTCGTCGCCCCCGCGTACGCGCAGCAGGTCGACGAAGGCGGTGGAGCGGGTGATGTGCCATGTGACGACGCCGAGCACGGATGTGAGGGTGGCGTCCGGCTCGGCGGCGGCCGTCTCGATCTGCCGCACGTTCTCGTCGAGCACCGCCGAGGCCAGGGCCATCCGGTCGGCGAAGTGCCGGTACAGACTCCCCTGCCCGACGCCGGCCCGGCGCGCGACCGTCGACAGCGGCGCGTTCAGCCCCTGCTCCGCGAAGACCTCGCGGGCGGCGGTGATGAGGGCGGCGCGATTGCGGGCGGCGACCCGTCGGCCTTGGTTGGCCGGGCGGGCCCGGTCTGGCTCGGAGGGGTCGGAGGGGTTCGTCACGTGGGCAGCGTAATCCAGCGCAATACCGGCAGAGCCTGTGGTCGTCGTCATCGGTGTCGGCGGCATGGGGATGCGGATCGCCCGCCGTCAGGGCTCCAGCGGCCCGGCTCGTCGCCGCCGACCTCGACGGGGAGCTGCTCGCCGCGGCGGCCGACGAGCTGCTCGGCCTGCCGTTCCCGCTCTCCCCTGCCGCCTCCTTCGTCACCGGCACCGATCTTCTGGTCGACGGCGGGGCGATCGCGGTGGCGCCTCGTCGAGACGGCGCCTGATCACGCCCGTCACGCCCCCGCTCATGGCCGATTACACCCCCTGGACGCGGCGACACCCCGGCGGGAGGCTCAACCACGAACCGTCCCCCACGAAGGAGCCACCATGCCCGACCGGCCGGTTCTCGTCCTCGACCCCACCGCCTCCGACCACCACGCCGAACACCGCGCCCTGCGCGCCCGCGGCCCCGCAAGCCGCGTCGACCTGCTCGGGGTGACCGCCTGGTCCGTCTCCGATCCCGCGCTCCTGAAGGAGCTCCTGACCAGCCCGCACATCTCCAAGAACGCCCGAGCCCACTGGCCGGGATTCGCCGACGCGCTCGCCACCTGGCCACTCGCGCTGTGGGTGGCCGTCGACAACATGTTCACGGCGTACGGCAGCGATCACCGCCGCCTGCGCCGCATGATCGCCCCCGCCTTCTCGGCCCGCCGCGTCACGGCCTTGCAGGCGGACATCGAAACGCTCCTCACCGGCATCCTCGACCCGCTCGACGCCCTCCCCGCCGGCGCGGTCGTCGATCTGCGCGAGCGCCTGGCCTATCCACTGCCGATCGCCGTGGTCAGCCGTCTGATGGGGGTGCCCGAGGAACAACGGGAGCAGTTCCGCACGCTGGTGGACCGGGTGTTCGCCACCACGCTCTCCGCCGAGGAGGCCGCGAAGAACACGGCCGCCGTCTACGACCTCCTGGACGAGCTGATCGCCTCCAAGCGGGCCCGGCCGGAGGACGACATGACGTCGCTGCTCATCGCCACCCGCGACGAGGAGGGCGACGGCGGCACGCTGTCCGACGGCGAACTGCGCGACACGCTGCTGCTGATGATCAGCGCCGGTTACGAGACGACCGTCAGCGTCATCGACCAGGCCGTCACCTCGCTGCTCGCCGACCCGGCCCAGCTCGCCCATGTCCGGACGGGCCGCTGCACCTGGCACGACATCGTCGAGGAGACGCTGCGCCACGAACCCGCGGTCAAGCATCTCCCGCTGCGCTACGCGCTCCAGGACATCGCGCTCCCGGACGGCCAGGTGATCAGGACCGGTGACGCGATCCTCGCGTCCTACGCCGCCGCCAACCGCCACCCGGACCTGCACGGCGACACCGCCGACGAGTTCGACGCCACCCGCCCCTCCAAGGAACACCTCGCGTTCGGCCACGGCGTGCACTTCTGCCTCGGTGCCCCGCTCGCCCGCCTGGAGGTCGAGACCGCCCTGCGCATGCTGTTCGACCGCTTCCCCGGCATCGGGCTCGCCGTTCCCGTGGCGGACCTGGCACCGTCCCCGACGCTGATCAGCAACGGGCACACCGCCCTCCCCGTGCGCCTGAAGCCGGAAGGGCAGCAGGGGCAGCAGGGGCAGCAGGGGCAGCAGGGGCAGCAGGGGCAGCAGGGGCAGCTTCCGCGCTGACGACGCACGACGCACGGCGCCGCGCGTCGTCGCATGCCGTCGTGGACCGGGTGGGGCTCTCCCGGCGCGCCCCACCCGGCGTACGCCTTTTCACCCGATATGTATCGTGTATGACCGCACTGGTCCTCGCACACTTCGTCGTCGCGCTCTGCGCTGCCCCGCTGATCCGCCGGATGGGGTCCCGCGCGTTCGTGCTGCTCGCGCTGCCGCCGGCCGCCGCCCTCGGGTGGGCGCTGTCCCGCTGGGGCGAGGTGAGCGGCGGCGGGGCGAGCGAAGAGGCCTGGTGGTGGATCAGGGACTACGACGTCGAGATCGCGTTCAGGCTCGACGCGCTGTCCCTGGTCATGGTGCTGCTCGCGGCCGGTATCGGGGCGCTCGTACTGCTGTACTGCGTGCGCTACTTCGACGGCGGCGCTCGACAGTTGGGCTCGTTCGGCGGCAACCTCCTCGCGTTCGCGGGCGCGATGCTCGGGCTCGTCCTGGCCGACGACCTCATGACGCTCTACCTGTTCTGGGAGCTCACCACCGTCCTGTCCTTCCTGCTCATCGGCTACGACAGCGAGAAACGCGCCAGCCGCCGCTGCGCGTTGCAGGCCCTGACGGTGACCTCGGTCGGCGGGCTCGCGATGTTCGTCGGCTTCCTGATGCTCGGTCACCTGGCGGGCACGTACCGGATCTCGCACATCCTTCAGTCGCCGCCCGCGGCGAGCGGCACGCTGTCGGCCGCGCTCGTCCTGATCCTGTGCGGGGCGCTCGCCAAATCGGCGGTCTGGCCGCTGAGCATGTGGCTGCCGAACGCGATGGCGGCGCCCACTCCGGTCAGCGCCTATCTGCACGCCGCCGCGATGGTGAAGGCGGGCGTCTATCTGGTGGCGCGGTTCGCTCCTGCCTTCGCCCATGTCGCGCCGTGGCGGCCCGTGCTGCTGATCCTCGGCACGGTGACGATGCTGCTCGGCGGCTGGCGGGCGCTGCGGCTCAACGACCTCAAGCTGGTGCTCGCCTACGGGACCGTCAGCCAGCTCGGCTTCCTGATGGTGCTGGCCGGAGACGGTACGTACAACGCCGCGCTCGCGGCCATCGCGATGCTCCTGGGGCACGCACTGTTCAAGGCGCCGCTGTTCCTGGTGACGGGCATCGTCGACCACGCGAGCGGCACCCGTGACCTCAGACGGCTCTCGGGGGTGGGACGGCGGCTCCCCTGGGTGGCCGGCACCGCCGTCCTCGCGGGCGCGTCGATGGCGGCGCTTCCGCCGCTGCTCGGATTCGCCGCGAAGGAGGCCGCGTTCGACGCGCTGCTGCACGGCAGCGTCGGCGAGCGGTGGGTGCTCGCGTGCATCGTCGTCGGCTCCGCGCTCACCACCGCGTACACCCTGCGCTTCCTGTGGGGCGCGTTCGCCCGCAAGCCGGGGGTCGCCGACACCCCTGTGCACCGCGTCGGAGCCACCTTCCTCGCGCCGCCCGCGCTGCTGGCTGTCGCCGGTCTGCTGCTCGGTCCGGGCATCGGCTGGACGGCACACCTCTTCGAGCAGTACGCGAAGCAGTACCCGGTCCCCGCGCACCCCTACCACCTGGCGCTGTGGCACGGGTTCGGGACGGCGCTCGGCCTGTCCGTGCTCGCGTGGGTAGGCGGCGCGGTGCTGTTCCTGGCGCGGGAGCCGGTGGTGCGGCTCGGGCGGCGGTTCGCCTGGCCGAAGGCGGACGAGGCGTTCGGCCGCACCGTGCTCGGCCTCGAACGCTCCGCCCTCCAGATCACGGGCGCGGTCCAGAAGGGCTCGCTGCCCTCGTACGTGGCGACGGTCCTGGGCGTCATGTTCGTCGGGCTCATCGCGGTCCTCGCCACCGACCGGCCCTGGCACGGCACGCCCGCGCCCCGCCTGTGGGACCACCCGATGCAGGCGGGCGTCGGAGCGCTGACCTGTGCGTGCGCCCTGATGTGCCTGGTGGTGCAGCGGCGCATGAAGGCGGCGGTGCTCGCGGGCCTGACCGGCTACGGCACGGCGCTCCTGTACGTCGTGCAGGGCGCGCCCGACCTGGCGCTCACCCAGTTCGGTGTGGAGACGGTGTCGACCGTGGTGCTCGTCCTCGTCCTGCGGCGCCTCCCGGTGTTCTTCGGCGACACGCAGCGGACCTGGCGCTGGGGTGTGAGCATGCTGCTCGCGCTCGGCAGCAGCGTGGCGGTGGCGTGTGCGGTGTGGCTGGCGACGGGCGCGCGCACGGCCGAGCCCGCGGGCGCCGCGCACATCGAGGAGACGGCACACCACGGCCTCAAGGACGTGGTCGCCACGATCCTCGTGGACTTCCGGGCCTGGGACACCATGGGCGAGTCGGCCGTCCTCGCCGTCGCCGTCCTCGGTGTCACGAGCCTGCTGTACGTGCACCGCCGCCAGGGCCGGGCGACCGCGCCGCCGCCCCGGCTGCCCGGCGGGGTGACCGCGTGGTCGCTGGCGACGTCGCGGCTGAAGGTGCCTGCCAAGTACCAGCAGGGCGCCCCGGAACGCAGCTGGCTGGTGGCCGGCGACACGCTCGCGCCGGAACACCGTTCGGTGGTCTTCGAGGTGGTCGCCCGGCTCGTGTTCCACCCGATCCTGATGCTGTCGGTGTACCTGCTGCTGTGCGCGGAGAATCTGCCGGGCGGCGGCTTCGTCGGCGGTCTCGTCGCCGGGGTCGCGCTGACGATCCGTTACCTGGCGGGCGGGCGCCACGAGTTGGCGGTGGCGGCGCCGGTCCACCCGGGCTTCTTCACCGGGCTCGGCCTGACACTTTCGACGACGGTCGCGCTCGTCGGGCTCGCCGACGGCACGGTGCTGCACGGCTGGACCTGGCACGGGCACCTGCCGCTGATCGGCGACTGGCACGCGAGCACCGCCGTCATCTTCGACCTCGGGGTGTATCTGCTGGTCCTCGGGGTGGTCCTGGACGTCGTACGAGCGCTCGGCTCGAAGATCGACCAGCAGACCGAGTACAGGGCGAGTCTCGCGCTCGCCGGGGAGGCGCAGAACTCGTGACCGTCAGTCTCACCCTGCTGGTCTGCGCGGTCGTGCTGACCAGCGCAGGCGGGATCCTCATCCACACGCGCAGTCTCACCCGGGTCCTGGTCGGCATCATCGTGTGCGGCAACGGCGTCAATCTCTTCGTCCTCGCCTCGACGGGGGCCGCGGGCTTTCCTCCGCTGCTGTACCCGGGCGTCGACGCGGCCAGGGTGACCGATCCGCTGCCGCAGGCCATCATCCTCACCGCCGTCGTCATCACCCTCGCGACCACGGCGTTCGTGCTCGCGATGGCGTACCGCAGCAGCCAGTTGACCGGTTCGGACTTCGTGCCGGACGACGTCGCGGACCGGCGGGTGGTGCTGCGCGCGGAGATCTCCGCCGAGCGGGCCGAGTTGCGCGAGCTCCATCGCGGCGAGGGCCCGAGCGCCTGGCGCGACGAGCGCCGCGAGCAGCGCCGCAGGCTGCGCGCCAACCGGGCCTACCAGGCGCGCGCCCGGGACGCGGACGGCGACCTGTGGGACGACGTCCTCGGCGCGGACCCGCCCGAGTCGAGCGCCGCCGACCCGGCCGAGCCCACCGAGACCCGCCCGGAGGAGACCCGGTGAACTCCCTCGTCCCGCTGCCCGTCGTGCTGCCCCTGGTGGTGTGCGGACTGACCCTGTTCATCGGGCCGCGGCTGCGCTGGCTGCACCGGCTGATCACCGTCGGGGTGCTCGCGGCGGTCGTCGCGGTCGATGTCGTCCTGCTCGTCGAGGCCGACCGCACCGGACCGCTCGTGGTCCACCTCGGTGACTTCGGGCCGCCGCTCGGCGTCACCCTGGTCGCCGACCGGCTGGCCGCGCTGATGCTCCTGGTGTCGGGCGCCGTCACCTTCATCGTCCTGATCTACGCGATGAGCCAGGGCATGGCCGACCGCGAGGAGCGGGCGCCGATCGCCGTGTTCCACCCGGCGTATCTGGTGCTGGTGGCCGGGGTGTCACTCACCTTCCTCGCGGGCGACCTCGTGAACCTCTACGTCGGCTTCGAGATCATGCTGATGGCCAGCTTCGTGCTGCTCACGGTGGGCGCCACGGAGCCACGGGTGCGGGCCGGTTCGACGTACGTCGTCGTCTCACTCGTCTCGTCCCTGGTGTTCCTGTGCGGGATCGCCGTGACCTACGCGGCGGTGGGGACCGTCAACTTCGCACAGCTCGCGCAGCGCATGCCCGAACTCCCGCTGGGGGTCAGCACGTTGGCTGAAGTGCTGCTGCTCACGGTGTTCGGGGTGAAGGCGGCGGCGTTCCCCGTCGCCGCCTGGCTGCCCGACTCGTACCCGACGGCGCCCGCCCCGGTGACGGCCGTGTTCGCCGGCCTTCTCACCAAGGTCGGCGTGTACTCGATGATCCGCGCGGACACGTTGTTCTTCCCGGGCAACCGGCTCTCCGGCGCGCTGATGGCCGTGGCGTTCGCCTCGATGATCATCGGGATCCTCGGCGCGGTCGCCCAGACCGACCTCAAGCGCCTGCTGTCCTTCACCCTCGTCAGCCACATCGGCTTCATGCTGTACGGACTCGCGCTCGGCACCCGGGGCGGCATCGGCGGCGCCATCGTCTACACGGCGCACCACATCACCGTACAGACGACGCTGTTCCTGGCGGCGGGACTGCTCGAAAAGCGTTATGGGACGACGGAGTTGACGCGCCTGGGCGGCGCGATGCGCTCGGCCCCGCTGCTCGCCGCGCTCTGGTTCGTGCCCGCCATGAACCTCGCCGGGATCCCACCGCTGTCCGGGTTCCTCGGCAAGCTGGGCCTGATGCGGGCGGGCGCGGCGGCCGGCGGCGCGTGGTCGTACACACTGCTCGCCGCGGCCGCCGTGACGAGCCTGCTGACCCTGTACGTGATGGCGAAGGTGTGGAACCTGGTGTTCTGGCGGGCCGCCCCCGCCCGGCCGCCGTCCGAGGACGACGTGCTGGAGGAGAGCGACGATCCGGACTCGGCGCCGGACGACAGCGGCGGCGGTACCGCGGTGGCGACCGCCGTGTGCGTACGCACCACGATGCGGGTCCCCCGCGTCATGACCGCGGCGACGGCCGCCGCGGTCCTGCTCGGCCTCTCCTACACCCTGCTGGCCACCCCGCTGACCGGCCTCGCGGACCGTTCGGCCGCCGAACTCCTCTCCCGCACGCCCTACGTGGAGGCGGTGCTCAACCAGTGAACTCCTCTGGCTTCAAGACCCGTTGGCGCCGCATCGACCTGCCGCTGATCGCCTGGCTCACGGTGATCTGGACACTGCTGTGGACCGGTCTGAGCTGGGGCAACGTCATCAGCGGCGTGGTGGTCGCGGTGCTGCTCTGTCTCGTCTTCCCGCTGCCCGCCGTCGAACTCGACCTGCGCCTGCGCCCGGTCGGCATCGTCCGGCTCGCCGGCTACCTCCTGTACGACATGACCTCGTCCACGGTCACCGTGACCTGGCAGACGCTGCACGGAAAGCCGGGGCCCGCGGCCGTGATCGCGGTGCCGCTGCGCTGCCGCACCGATCTGATGATCGCGGCGACCTCCGTCGCCGTGTCCAGCGTCCCGGGCGGCGCGCTCGTGGAGGTCAACGGCTCGACCGCCACGCTGTTCCTGCACGTGGTGCACGCCGACGACCCGAGGGCGGTGGACCGGGCCCGCGCCGACGTGCGGCGCCTGGAGACCCTCGTCGTACGGGCCTTCGGCACGCGCGAGGAGATCGCCCGGCTCACGGAGCCCACGCCGCCGGAGACACCTGACGCGCCCGACACACCCGACGTGCCCGACGTGCCCGAAGGAAGGACGCCCGACGCATGAAGCTGGCCAACGACATCCTGCTCAACGGCGCGCTGGTGCTGATCGTGCTGGCCGGCGCGCTGCTGTTGGTACGGATCTGGCGGGGCCCCTCGATGCTGGACCGGGCGGTGTCCGTCGACATCGCGGCGGTGCTCATCATCGCCGGGATCGGGGTCAACGCCGCCATCACACGCACCAGTTACTACCTGTCGATCATGCTGGTGATCGCCTTCCTCGGCTTCACGAGTTCGGTGGCCATCGCGCGCTTCATCGCGGCGCGCGACCGGCCGGGTGTCAGACCGAGATCCGGCATCATCTCCCTCAAGAAGGACCAGCCCCTCCAGAAGGACCAAGGATTCAAGGAGCGCCCGTGAACTGGCACGACGTCACCGATCTCGCCGGGTCCGCGCTGCTGTTCCTCGGCGCGGCGGTCTGTCTGACCGGCGTCATCGGCATGCTGCGGCTGCCCGATGTACTGACCCGCAGCCACGCCGCGACCAATCCGCAGACCCTCGGCATGCTGCTCCTCGTGGCGGGCGTCGCGCTGCGGCTGCGCTCGGGCGTCGACCTGGGCACGCTCGCGCTTGTCGCCTTCTTCCAGCTGTTGACCAGCGCGGTCGCGGCCCATCTGGTGGCACGGGCCGCGTACCGCACGGGCCAGGTCGGTGAGGTCGCGCTGATGCGGGACGAACTGGCCTCCGCCCCACGCCAGTAGTGAGGCAGCCGGCCTGTCATCAGGCCGTGGACCGGACCCGGACGGGCAGCGATTCCCAGGCCCGCAGCGTGTTGTTGGCGTGCCGCCGGGGCTCGGCCGTGAGCTCGAAGGAGTCGACCCGTCGGGCGAGCGCCGTGAGCAGCGCCTCCGCCTCCAGGCGGGCGACGTGCTGGCCGACGCACTGGTGCAGGCCCATGCCGAAGCCGACATGGCCGGAGGGGTCGCGGGTGAGGTCGAAGCGTTCGGGGTCGGCCCAGCGTTCCGGGTCGTGGTTCGCGGCGCCGAGGAACATGAGGATCTTCGTGCCCTCGGGGATCACGGTGCCCGCGACGGTGACATCGGCCGTCGCGGTCCGGAAGAACGTCTGCACCGGCGACTGCCAGCGAACCGCCTCCTCGAAGGCGACACGCGCCAACTCCGGCCGCCCGCGCAGCCGTTGCCACTCCCGCGGGTGGGTGGCGAAGGCGTAGAGGCAGGCGGCGAGGCCGTGCACGGTGGTGTCGACTCCGGCGGTGAGCAGGGAACGTACGACGAGCGGTGCCTGCTCGTACGTGAGGTCGCCGCGGTCGCCCGCCGCCCAGATGTCGGCGCCGAACCCGGCCGGGCCGAGTGCCTCGCGCGCACACTGGGCGCCCACCCACGCGCCGAGGCCGGCGGCTCGGTGAGCGTCGGCGGCGACGAGGTCGTTGCGCGGGCCGAAGGCGTTGAAGGCCATGTTCCCGTACGGCAGGAGGTGCTCACGCCCGTCGGGGCCGAGCCCCACGGCGTCCGGGAACACCCGCAGGGGGAAGGCCACCGCGAGGGCCGTGAGTGCGTCGAACTCCGCACCCTCCGCGAGGACTTGGTCGACCAGCTCATCGGCGGCCGCGGACCACGTGTGCCGCAGGCGGCGCAGGGCGGGCGGGGCGAGGATGTCGCGCAGGACACGGCGGGGCGCGTCGTGCAGGGGCGGGTCGGCTTCGAGGAGGAGGCTGGGCTTGCGCCACGGTTCCTCGTGGCGGAAGTTGGCGAGGCCGACGCCTGAGCCGGACTCGAAGTGCTGCCAGTCGACGAGCGCGGCGTGCACCTGCTCGTAGCGGGCGAGGGCGTGCACGTCGTAGCGGGTCAGGTGCACGACGGGCCCGGCCGAGCGGAGCGTCCGGTGCAGGGGCTCGGGGTTCAGCAGGTGGTCTCGGGCGAACGGGTCGACATCGCTGGCGGGTGGGGTCACGGCGCCGCGCGCGGGTGCCTCGGTCATGTCACACACTCCTTTGTGCGCCCGCGGGCATCAGAGGTCGAGTACGAGGCGGTCCCCGCAGGACCGCGATACGCACACCAACATGCAGTCGCCTGCGGCCCGTTGGTGGTCCGTGAGGACGGAGTCCATGTGGTCGGGCTCGCCGTCGAGCACGGGCGTCAGACAAGTCCCGCACGTCCCCTGCTCGCAGGACGACACCACGTCCGCCCCGGCCCCGCGCACCGCCTGGAGCACGGACGCATCGGGGGCCACGCGCACGGTCCGGGCGCTGCGCCTCAACTCCACCTCGAAGGCCGCAGCCCGGACCGGCGCGCCGCGCTCAGCGGCGGTGAACCTCTCGGTGCGGAGCGCGTGCGGTTCCCAGCCCGCGCACGCCGCCTCCACCGCGGCGAGCAGTGGCGCGGGCCCGCAGCAGTACACCTTGGTGCCGGCCCGCGGCGCCCCCAGCCACGCGTCCAGGTCGAGCAGCCCCCGCTCGTCCTGCGGCACGACGTGCACGCGCCCGCCGTACGCCGCGGTGAGTTCCTCGCGAAAGGCCATCGAGGACCGGGTCCGTCCGCCGTACAGCAACTGCCAGTCCACGCCGAGCAGTTCCGCCTGGTGGATCATGGGGAGGAGCGGGGTGATGCCGATGCCTCCGGCGATGAAGAGGTACGCCCCCGAGTCCGCGAGCGGCGCGAGCGGGAAGTTGTTGCGCGGGCCGCCGATCCCGACCCGGTCCCCCACCTTCAGCCGCTCGTGCACGTACGCGGAGCCTCCCCGGCCGTCCGGTTCCCGCAGGACGGCGACGCGATAGCGGCCCGGGTCCCAGCGGTCGCCGCACAGGGAGTACTGCCGGACCGTGCCGTCCGGAAGGACCAGGTCGATGTGGGCGCCCGGTGTCCAGTCCGGGAGCCGGGCCCCGTCCGGGTGCGCGAGGGTCAGTGACACCACGCCCTCGGCGATGGGTTCCTTGCCGGTGACCACGCCAGTTCCGACCACGCTGTCGCCTCCCGTCGTTGGGCTGAGCCGACAGGAAGGATGCGCGTCCGAAGCCGCCGCCTGCGATGCCTTTCTCAACCAGTGAGAGGCGAACGAGCCGCCAGCGCACGGGAGATGCCCCGCGCCGCGGTCCGCACCACCGGCACGACCGCGGCGGAGCCCTCCTCGTTCGGCACGATGACCGACAAGGTGGCGCATACGTCGCCCTGGGCGTCGCGTACCGGTGCCGCGATGCCCAGCGCGCCGGGATGGACGTAGCCGGGGCAACTGGCGAAGCCCTGTCGGCGGATGTCGGCGAGCAGGGCCCGCAGTCCCGGGGCCGTGCCCGGGGTGTTCGCGGTGTACCGGTGGAGAGGTTCGGCGCACACCCGCTCCCGCAGGTCGGCGGAGCCGTGGGCAAGGAGCACCAGGCCGCTGGAGGAGACGTTCAGCGGCAGCCGGCCCGCGATCCGCGTGTAGTTGATGACACCTCCGGGCGCGCTCAGCCGTTCCAGGAACAGCACCTCGTCGCCGTCGAGGACACCCAGCTGAACGTGATGGCCCACGACATCGTGCACACCCTCCATGAACGGCATCGCGGCGTCCCGCAGCGAGAGGGCGGGCGAGGCCCGGGTCGACAGTTCCCACATGCGCATTCCGATCCGCACGCGGCGGTCGCCGTCGCGGGCGAGGAATCCGTGCGACACCAGCTCCGCGACCAGGCGGGACGCCGTGGCCACGTGCAGGCCGGTGCGCCGCGAGAGCACCGAGACGGTCAGGGCGGGTTCGTCGGGCGTGAACGCCTCGAAGATCCGCACAGCCCTGGACAGCACCGATTCGCCGCTCTGTGTCCTCACCCGGCCATCATCCGCGTACCCACGCGGGGGTCAAGAGGCGACTTCCGATCCGACCTCCTCGGCCACTTCCCTGAGCCAGATGTGCGTCGGGTCGTGCGTGTGCACGGGGTGCCACCACAGGGCCTCCTGGAGGGGCACCGAATCGTAGGGCGGCTCCATGATGCGGACCGGGGCCGCCGAGCCGAGGAGCTCGGCGAGGCGGCGCTGGACGAGCGCGATGCGGTCGGTGCCCGCGACCAGGAAGGGCAGCATCGCGAAGTGGTCGACGGAGACCTCCACGCGGGGTTCGATGCCGAGCATGCCCAACTGCCGTACGGCGGGGGCGTCGTAGGTGCGCTGGTAGGTGACCCAGGGCAGTCGCGAGAGGTCGTCCGGGGTCAGCCGCTCGCCGACCTCCTCGTTGCTGTCGGCCACCAGGAAGACCCACTCGTCGGCGAACAGGTCGGTGCGCGGCATGTCGCTGACGACGCCGTGCGGCATCAGCAGCCCGTCGGTGGTGCTGAGCAGCACACCCAGATCCTCGACGACGGTCGGCGGTGTCCGGGTGAAACGGAGCCTGACGTGCGGCGCCTCGGCGTGGATGCGGCGGGCGAGGGCGGTGCCGAAGACGGCGACGGCATAGTCCGAGGCCATCAGCGTGAACGTGCGGCTCTCGGTGGCGGGGTCGAAGTCGGCCTGACTGCTGAAGAGGCGTTCCAGGAGGTCGTACGCCGTCGAGGTGCGTTCGAGGAGGACCTGGCCGAGCGCGGTGAGTTCGTACTGGCCGCCGTTGCGGGCGAGCAGCTCGTCGCCGAAGTGGCGGCGCAGCCGGGACAGGGCCGCGCTCATGGCGGGCTGGCTGAGCCCGACCCGCTGACCTGCCCGTGTCACGTTGCGTTCCTCGAGGAGGGCCCGCAGGGCGACGACGAGATTGAGGTCCAGACGGGACAGGTTCACGGCGGGTCCTAAGGGGCTCGACGGCGGCTGCGGCCACTCTACGACGGGTATCCGTCTGGTGGATGCAGGGCATCCACACAATCTATTTCCCTGATCAGGGGTGGAGGGGCCAGATTAGACCTGACGCCGTCTGGAGGACATACCTGTGAAACCTGAAGCCGCCGACCCGCTCTTCGCCGGCCCCTACGCCCTGGGAACCCTGTCCGACGCCGAACGCCCCGCGTTCCCGGCGCTCGTCCGCGGTGACGGCGCGGTCGTCGACCTGCGCGCCGCACTCGACGACACCCGCCTCACCATGCTCGATGTCCTCGACCGGTGGCAGGAGTTGGAGCCGCGGTTCACCGCTCTCGCGGCCGAGGCCCCGGCGGTCGGGCCCACCGTCGACGCGTTCCGCGTGCACGCCCCGATCGTGCCCCGCCAGGTGCTCCAGTCGGGCGCCAACTACCGGCAGCACGTCATCGATCTGCACGTCGCGCACAAGGCTCCGGGTGACGAACGTCCGGAGGACGAACGGCGCGCCGAGGCCGCCGAGATCATGGACCGCCGGGCCGCCGAGGACCTGCCGTACGTGTTCATCGGCCTGCCGGGCGCGATCACCGGCCCGTACGACGACGTCACGCTGCCCGCCTGGGCCGAGAAGCCGGACTGGGAGCTGGAGTTGGCGGCCGTCGTCGGCCGCCCCGCACACCGGGTGTCGGTCGAGGAGGCCCTGGAGTACGTCGCCGGGTACACCATCGCCAACGACCTGACCGACCGCGCCACGGTCTTCCGCCGCGACATGCCCGCCATCGGCACCGACTGGCTGCGCAGCAAGAACGCGCCCGGATTCACCCCGCTCGGGCCGTGGATCGTGCCGGCGTCCTCCCTCGGTGACACCTCCGATCTTCAGCTCACCCTGAAGCTGAACGGCGAGACCATGCAGGACGAGTCCACCAAGGACATGATCTTCAATGTGGCCCGCATGGTGTCCTACGCCTCGCAGTGCGTCGAACTCCGCCCGGGCGACCTGGTGTTGACGGGCTCGCCCGCCGGCAACGGCATGCACTGGGGGCGGCTGCTGCGCGACGGCGACGTGATGGACGGCTCCATCACCGGCCTCGGCGCCCAGCGCACCCGCTGTGTCGCGGAGGTGGCGCGGTGAGCCTGGACAGGAACGACCCCGAGGGCGCGATCGCCGAGGCCGCCAAGTCGTACTCCAACTGGGGGCGTTGGGGCGAGGACGACGTTCTGGGCACACTCAACTTCCTCGACGAGGGCAAGCGGCGCGAGGGCGCGGCGCTCGTGCGGCGCGGCGCGAGCTTCTCACTGTCGCAGCGCTTCGACATGGACGGCCCGCAGAAGGGCTGGCGGCGCCGCACCAACCCGGTGCACACCATGCTCGACACCGGCACCGATGCCGCACTCGCCAACCAGGGCTTCCCGCACGGGATGGGCGGCGCCGACGACGTGATCGCGATGCCGCTCCAGTGCTCGACGCAGTGGGACGGGCTGGGCCACATCTTCGACCACGGCAAGGCGTGGAACGGCCGCGACGCGGCGCGCACGGTCACCTCCGACGGCGACCTGGTGACCGGCATCGAGCACATGGCCGCGCACGTCGCGGGACGCGGAGTGCTGCTGGACGTCGGCCGTGTCGTCGGTGAGGACGGCGAGCTGCCCGACGGATTCGCCATCACCGAGGAGCATCTGACCGCGACGGCCGAGGCGCACGGTGTGACGGTCGGCCGCGGCGACATCGTCGCCGTGCGCACCGGCCGGCTCGCCCGCGCCCGCCGCGAGGGCTGGGGCGACTACGCGGGCGGCCCGGCACCCGGTCTGTCGTTCACCACGGCGGGCTGGCTGCACCGCACGGAGATCGCCGCGATCGCCACGGACACCTGGGGCTTCGAGGTGCGGCCCAACGAGTTCGAGCACGCCTTCCAGCCGCTGCACCAGGTCGCGATCCCCAACATCGGCCTGCTGATCGGCGAGATGTGGGACCTGGACGCGCTCGCGGAGGACTGCGCGCGCGACGGTGTGTACGAGTTCTGGCTGACCGCCCCACCGCTGCCGATCACCGGGGCGGTGGGATCCCCGGTCAACCCCGTCGCCGTCAAGTGACCCTCAACGGCCTTGAGGAACAGAGGAGTTCCCCTATGAGCACACCCGGTACCGTCCTCGTCATCGGTGGCGGCGCGGCCGGCAACGCGGCGACGATCCTGCTGCGCCGCGCCGGGGTCGCGGTCGACCTGATCGAGGCGAAGGACGACTGGAACGCCACCGCAGGCTCCGGCATCACCCTCCAGGGCAACGCGCTGCGCGTGCTGCGCGAGCTGGGTGTGTGGGACCAGGTGGAGAAGTCCGGGTACGGATTCGGCGCGGTCGGCATCACCGCCCCCGACGGCACCGTCCTGCACGTCGCCGAGGACCTGCGCACCGGCGGCGACGAGCTGCCCGCGACCGTCGGCATGCAGCGCCCGCAGTTGCAGAGCATCCTCATCGACGCGGTGCGTGCGAGCGGCGCCACCGTGCGGCTCGGCGTCCGCGCCGAAGCCATCGAACAGGACGCCGGCGGAGTCACCGTCCGTCTCACCGACGGCAGCACGCACCGCTACGACCTCGTGATCGCCGCCGACGGCCTGGGTTCCGCGACCCGCGCCGCCATCGGCATCCAGGACCGTCCGGAGCCCACCGGCATGGCCATCTGGCGCGTCGCCGCACCGCGCCCGGAGGGGCTGACGCGCACCGACCTCGCGTACGGCGGCCCCGCGTACATCGCGGGCTACTGCCCGACCAGCGAGTCCACGATCTACGCGTACGTCGTGGAGGCCAGCCGCGACCGCGCGACGATCCCGGCGGACTCCTACGCGGACGAGATGCGCCGCCTGGCCTCGGCGTACGGCGGCCACTGGCCGGAGATCACCGCGCACATCACCGACCCGGCGCAGGTCAACTACACGTGGTTCGACCGGATGCTCGTCGAGGGCTCCTGGCACCGCGGCCGCGTGGTGCTGGTCGGCGATGCCGCCCACTGCTGCCCGCCGACCCTCGCCCAGGGCGCGGCCCTGTCCCTGGAGGACGCCTGGGTGCTCACCCAGATGCTGACCGCCTCCGACACCTGGGACGACGCGCTCCTCCAGGCCTACTACGAGCGACGGATCACCCGCGTACGACCCATCGTGGAGGCGTCCGTGCAGCTCGGTCAGTGGCAGCTCGACGGGGTCCGTGACGCCGACGTGCCGGGCCTGATGGGCCGCACCATGACCATGCTGCGGGAGCTGCCGTGACGACACCGAACCCCACCATCGACGTGCACGCCCACATCCTCCTGCCCGAGATCGAGCAACTCGTCTCCGGCGAGGCGGGGGTGGAGCGGGCGCGAGAGCTGGACGCCCGCCGCAACGGCCCGGACGCGCTCGCCGTGAGCGGCGCCATGATCCGCGAGCGGTTCGCCCGGCTCACCGATGTCACCGCCCGCCTCGCCGTCATGGACGAGCAGGGCGTGGACATCCAGCTGGTCAGCCCGTCTCCTTCGCACTACCACTACTGGGCAGGGGCGGAGACCGCCGAGAAGGTGTACCGCCTCGCGCACGAGTCGGTCGCCGCGCACTGCGCACAGGCTCCAACCCGCCTGCGCGGGCTCGGACTTGTGCCGCTCCAGCACCCCGACCTCGCGGTCGAGGCCCTCGACCACGCCCTGGCTTCCGGGCTCCTGGGCGTCGAGCTGTCCAGCCACGCACCGGGCCGCGAGCTCTCCGACCCCGCGTACGAGCCGCTGTGGGCGCGGGCCGCCGAGACGGGGGCGCTGCTGTTCCTGCACCCGTTCGGCTGCACGCTCGACGAGCGGCTCGACCAGTGGTATCTGTCCAACAGCGTGGGCCAGCCGACCGAGAACGCGGTCGCCCTCTCCCACCTCATCTTCTCCGGCGTCCTCGACCGCCACCCCGACCTGCGGATCGTCGCGGCGCACGGCGGCGGCTATCTGCCCACGCACATCGGCCGCGCCGACCACGCGTGGGCGGCGCGCGCGGACGCCTCGGCGGGCTGCGCCCAGCGGCCCAGCAGCTACCTGCGGCGTCTGCACTTCGACTCGCTCGTCCACGACCCGTACGTACTGCGGGAGTTGGTGCGCTCGGCCGGTCCCGACCGGGTGCTGCTCGGCTCCGACTACCCCTTCGACATGGGCAGCGAGGACCCGCTCGGCGCCCTGCGCGCCGCCGAGCTGCCCGCCGCCGACTTCGACGCCATCCGGGGCGGCACCGCGGCCGCCCTCCTCCGGAAGGACTGACCAGCCATGACCCGTCTGCTCACCCATCTCCGCCATGTCGACCTGGCCGTGCCCGACTACGACAAGCAGCTCGACTTCTACTCCGGCGTCTGGGGCCTCACCAAGGTCGCCGAGGACGCCGGCATCTCGTTCCTGGCCGCCGAGGGCAGCCCGGAGCAGTACGTCGTCCGGCTCCGCAAGGCCGAGGAGAAGCGCCTCGACCTCGTCTCGTACGGGGCGGCGAACCCCGCCGACGTGGACACGCTCGCCGAGCAACTCCTGTCCGGTGGCGTTCAGTTGATCTCCCAGCCGGGCAAGGTGGACACGCCCGGCGGCGGCTACGGCTTCCGCTTCTTCGACGTCGACGGTCGCACCATCGAGGTCTCCACGGACGTCGAGGTGCGACAGCACCGCAAGATCGAGGAGAAGGAGGCCATCCCGGTCAAGCTCTCCCACGTCGTCCTCAACTCTCCCGACCTGAACAGGACCCGGGAGTGGTACGAGCGCCACCTCGGCTTCGCCCTGTCCGACACCCTGTCGTCGCCGCACATGGGCGAGGTCATGCACTTCATGCGGATCTCCAACCAGCACCACTCGATGGCGATCGCGCAGGGCCCGCACACCGCGCTGCACCATGTGTCGTTCGAGATGCGCGGCCTGGACGAGTACATGAGGGGCTCGGGACGTGTCATGCGGGCGGGCTTCAAGAAGATCTGGGGCCCCGGCCGCCACATGGCGGGCGACAACACGTTCACGTACTTCCTCGACCCGCACGGCAACACCGTCGAGTACACGACGGAGCTGGAGGAGCTCGACGAGGACACCTGGCACCCGCACGTCTACGACTTCTCGAAGCCCGAGGTCACCGACCAGTGGGGCACGGCCAACGCGATGAACGAGCTCATCGCCAAGGAGTCGTTCAACGACCCCGACCGCGGTGTGTTCGTCGCCCCGCCGGTCTGAGCCGCCCGCACGGTCTCCAGGAGTCCCCATGCGCTTCGCCACCTACACCTACGAACACGAGACACATGTCGCCGCCGTCGATGACGACGGCACCCTGCACCCGCTCCCCGGTACACGGTCCCTGACGGAGGTCATCACCGCGGGTTCCGGCCTGCCCGACCTGCTGGCCCTCGGGCAGGCGGCCCTCGACACACCACCCGGCCCGCACGTCCGCGACGTCCGCCTCCACGCGCCTCTCCAGCCGCCCTCCCTACGGGACTTCGTCACGTTCGAGGAGCACGTCGAGGGGGTGCGCCGCTCCGTGGACGGGGTGTCGGGCGTGCCCGAGCAGTGGTACGCGGCGCCGACGTTCTACTTCTCCAACCCGCACGCCGTGTACGGGCCGGGCGACGACATCCCGATGCCGCCCGGATCCGCGGTGCTCGACTTCGAGCTGGAAGTGGGCGCGGTCATCGGCCGCGAGGGCCGCGACCTCACGCCCGAAGCGGCCCGCGAGCACATCATCGGTTACACGGTGTTCAACGACTGGTCCGCCCGCGACCTCCAGTCCGCCGAGATGAAGGTCGGCCTCGGCCCCTGCAAGGGCAAGGACACCGCGACCACGCTCGGCCCGTACCTGGTGACCGCCGATGAACTGGACCCGTTCCGCGACGAGGAGGGTCTGCTGCGCCTCGCCCTCACGGCCGAGGTCAACGGGGAGGTCGTCGGCAAGGACCTGCTGTCCAACATGAGCTGGACCTTCGAGGAGATGGTGGCGTACGCCTCGCGCGGCACCCGCGTCGTCCCCGGCGACCTCCTCGGCTCCGGCACCTGCGGCAACGGCGGCTGCCTCGCCGAACTCTGGGGTGTACGGGGTGAGCGGACACCGCCGCCGCTGAAGCCCGGGGACACCGTCTCGCTGACCGTGGAGGGCATCGGCACCGTCACGAACACCGTGGCCGCCGGCGCCGCGCCGCTCCCGCTGCCGACCGGGCGCCGCCGCCCGCGGGAGCGTCCATGACCGGGTCCACGTCGCCATATGGCCTTGCCGACAAGGTGATCGTGGTGACCGGCGCGGCACAGGGGCAGGGCGCCGCCGAGGTGACAGCGCTCTCCGCCGCGGGCGCCCGCGTCATCGCGACCGACATCCGTGAAGCGGCGGGCTGCCGCGCCCTCGATGTCACCGACCCGAGCGCCTGGGCCACCCTGGCGACCGAACTGCACGACACCTACGGCGAGGTGCACGGGCTGGTCAACAACGCGGGCATCACCTGGCGCGCCCGGCTCGGGGACGTACGGCCCGAAGACTTCGACCGGGTGCACGCCGTCAACGTCACCGGGCCGCTCCTCGGCATCCAGCACCTGAGCCCGTTCATGCCACCGGGTTCGGCGATCGTCAACGTGGGTTCGTCGGCCGCGCTGACGGCGCACTATCCGGTGGCGTACACGGCCAGCAAATGGGGCCTGCGCGGCCTCTCGCAGGCCGCCGCACTGGAACTCGGGCCGCGCGGCATCCGGGTCAACACCGTCCACCCCGGCTACATCGAGACGGAGATGACGGCGTCCGCCGCGCCCGCGTTCCGCGAGGCGAACCTCCGTGAGACACCACTCGGCCGCACCGGTGGTGTCGACGAGGTCGCCCCGCTCGTGATGTTCCTCCTCTCGGACGCCGCCTCGTTCATCACCGGCGCCGAGATCCCGGTCGACGGCGGGCTCACCGCCCACGGCGGCGTCAAGTCGATCTCGGACGCGCTGCGGCCCTGACGGGCCTCAATGCGATCCCGGCGTGTGCCCGAACGCGCGCCGGAAGACGTCGATGAACGCGCTCGTCGAGGACCAGCCGCACAGGTTCGCCACCGTCGTCACCGGTGTCCGGTCCGCGAGCAGGATCAGCGCGTGGTGCAGGCGCAGTTGGGTGCGCCACTGCGGGAACGTCATGCCGAGGTCGGAGCGGAAGAGCCGGGACAGCGTGCGGTCGCTCGCTCCGACCTCCCGGCCGAGTTCGGCGAGGGTGCGCCGGTCGGCCGGGTCCGCGTGCAGGAGGTCGCACACGGAGCGGAGCAGGGGCGCAGTGGGCGTCGGCAGGTGCAGTGGCTGTTGCGGTGACAGCTTGAGCTGGTCGAGCAACACCGTACGGAGCCGGGCCCGTTCGGGGCCTTCGGCCTCGGGCGTGCGCGTGTACTCGACGATCAGTTCGCGGAGCAGCGGGCCCACGGCGAGCACCGCCGGGGTCGCCAGGCCGAGCGGGTTCTCGCTCGCGGGCAGGCCCACGAAGTGCAACTCCACATCGCCGTGCGCCTGGTGGGCGTGCACGGTGTCGGCGGGGACCCACAGGGCGCGGGTGCCGGGCGCGACCCACGACCCCGCGTCGGTGGTGACGGCGACGACGCCACGGCCCGCGTAGACGATCTGGTGGTCGTCGTGCCGGTGCGCGTCGATCTCGGCGCCGTGCGGCATGTGTCTCGTGTACGTGGGGGCCACGGGGGTGTGCCGGACGGCGTGGCGGTTCTTCGGCATTGTCTGGCAGGTTATCGGAAGCGGGACAGCGGGCCCGCTCGCGACGATGTCCCGGTGCGAAAGAACACCTCCATCTCTCTGCTCGCTGTCGGGCACGCCTGCGTGGACGTCCATCAGGGCGCCGTCGCCTCGCTCGTGCCGTACTTCGTCGCCGAACGCGCCTACAGCTACGCCGCCGTGTCCGGCATCGTCCTCGCGGCCTCGCTGCTGTCGTCGGTGGCGCAGCCGGTCTTCGGCCTGCTCACCGACCGCCGGGCCATGCCGTGGCTGCTGCCGGTGAGCACGCTGCTCGCGGGCGTGGGCATCGCTCTCAGCGGGGTGAGCGATTCGTACGCGGTCACGCTCGCCGTCGTCGCGGTGTCCGGGATCGGGGTGGCCGCCTATCACCCGGAGTCGGCGCGGGTGGCCCGGCTCGCGAGCCGGGGCAGTCACAGCGCGATGGCCTGGTTCTCGCTCGGCGGCAACGTTGGTTTCGCGCTGGCCCCGCTGCTCGTCGCCGCCGCGGTCGCCGCGGGCGGGCTGCGGTTCACTCCCCTGCTGGCGCTGCCCGCGGCGGCCGGCGCCGCGTTCTGCCTGCCGGTGCTGCGCGCGCTGGGCCGGCGCGAGAACACCTCGTCCGCCACCACGCGGGCCCCCGCCCGGGACGACGTTCCGGCGTTCGTCCGCCTGTCGCTCGCGGTGGTGTGCCGCTCCATCGTCTTCACCGGCCTGAGCACCTTCGTCTCCCTGTACGCGACGCAGCGCATGGGCGGCAGCAAGGCGGCGGGCACGGCGGCGTTGTTCGTGCTCTACGTGGGCGGCGCGGTCGGCAGCGTCCTGGGCGGCGCCTTTGCCGGCCGCTGGGACCGGGTCACCGTCTCGCGCTGGTCGTACCTGCTGACGGCCGCGTCGGTGGCGGGCGTGGTGTGGGTGCCGGGCCCTGCGCTCTACGTTTTCCTCGCGCTCACTTCGACCGGCCTGTACGTCCCGTTCTCGCTGCAAGTCACCCTCGGGCAGGACTACTTGCCCTCGCGCGTCGGCACGGCGAGCGGCATCACGCTCGGCCTGACGGTGAGCATCGGCGGCCTGGCGAGCCCCCTCATCGGCACCGTCGCCGACCAGACGTCGCTGCGCACCGCCCTGACACCGCTCATCCTGATGCCACTGCTGAGCTGGCTGCTGTTCCGGACGCTGCCGGAGCCGGCGGGCACCGCACCCGACGACTCCGGGAAGGACGCACCACTGCCGCGGACCGGCGTGCCCCGTTGATGTCGACGCACGGGGCCCCGTGCGTCGACTGCCTCCGTCAGCCGCCCACGCCCACGCCCCTGCGCGAGCCCTGCGCGTTCACCGCCACGTGGGGCTGGTCGGCCCTCGCCGGAGTCACCTCGCGGACCGTTACCGCCAGACTGTTGTTCGCGGTGAAGTAAGGGCCGATCCGCACCTGTTGACCCCCGGCCTCCTCATGGAGGGCCGGAGGCACGATGTCGGTGGCCTTGCGGTGGGGGACGTCCCCGCCGATGCGGCCGACCGGAATCCGTGCGCCGCGGTCGAGCAGGTGCAGGTCCCAGAGCTCGCGGTCCTCACCGGCCGCCCCGCACCGCGCGGCGAAGTCGGCGTACGGCACCGAGAACCACACCTGGTCGCCGGAGACCACGACCTCCGCCGACTCGAAGCGGACGGCGTTCTCGCCGCGCCGCGATGCCACCACCACGGTGTCGTCACCCAGCGTCCGCCCGAAAGTGCGGCCCTCCACGATGAGGGCGGGCCCCGCCGTGTCCACGGTGCCGATCTCGAGGTGTGCGGGGCGGGACCAGGCCCGTACGGCGAGCTGTCCCCGGTCCGTGGTGAAGGGGAGGCGGGAGACCACCCGGTCGCCGGTCACCTCCGGTGCCCGGCCCACGAGTTCCGCGCTCTCCACGGCCACGGAGGCGGCCCGGCGACGTACGCCGTCGTCCGTGCGCTCCACGTACACGCCCCACTCCCCCTCGCCCAGCGCCTGGTCCCGGCCGATGCGGGCGCGCAGGGATTCCGGCCGCGGGTGGAGTGGCAGGCGCAGCTCCTCACCGCCCTGCTTCAGGACGAGCGCGGCTCGGGGTGTGTGCACGCCCGCGATGTCCACCACGATGTCTCCCCCGGCCGTGGCCCGTGTGCGGGCGGTGGGGTGGAAGCCGGGGACGCGGGTGAGGCGCTTGGCGCGCCGGGGCATCAGGGCCCGGACGGCGGGGGCGAGGACGGGGCTGCGCAGGGACGCGCGCAGGACGGGACGTGCGACGGTGCCGACGTGCTCGCGGACCGCACTGCCCACGGGTCGGCGTACGCGCACCGGTGTCGCCGGCAGGTCGGGGGCTTCGGGGCCGCCCAAGTCCGACACCAGGGCGAGGAAGCGTTCGGCTGCCGTCCGTGGTGTGAAGGTGAGTGCCTTCTCCCGGGCCGCCTCGGCCATCGCTCGGCGCCGCTCGTCGTCCTCGATCAGGTCGAGCAGCGCGTCGGCGAACGCCTTCGGGTCGCCGGGCTGCACCAGGTATCCGTCGCGGCCGTCGTCGATGATCTCGCCGGGGCCGTACGGGCAGTCGGTGGCGACCACGGGCAGGCCCGCGTGCATGGCCTCGACGAGGGTCATGCCGAAGGATTCGGCGTTCGAGGAGACCGCCGCGATGGAACCCTTCGCCCACTCGGGCTCGATGGGTGCGGCGGCTCCCATGAGCCGCACGTGATTGCTCAGGCCCGCCGCCATGACCTGAGCGCGCAGCCGCCCCGCGAGCCGGCCCCTGCCGTAGAGGCGCAGCGACCAGTCGGGGCGCCTGGCCACGACGTGGCCGAAGGCTTCGATGAGCAGGGAGTAGTTCTTCACGGGAATGAGGCGGCCCGCGGCCACGACCACCTTGTTGCGTCCGGTCGACGGGGCGACGTCCGGTTCGGGGACCCCGTTGGGGATGCAGCGGATCTCGGTGTCGACTCCGGGCAGGGCCTCGCGGTAGGCCTCGGCGTCGGCGTAGGAGACGGTGGTGAAGGCGTCGAGGGCGGCGATGGCCTCGTCCTGCGCCGACTGGATGGCCGGCTTGTGCATGCTGTGCGTCAGGTGTTCCTGCCCGATGCGCAGAGCGGAGCGGGGACCGTACTCGGCGAGCAGCACATTGATGCCCGGCCGGGTCCCCACGATCACGTCGGCGTCGGTTCTGCCCAGCCACTCCACGATGCGTCTGTCGGTGAGGGTGCTGGAGTGGGCGTACGGGCCGTCGGCGCGGAGGTAGAGCCGCGAGGGAGAGGCCACCGGATCGTGTTCGGGGTCGAAGGCGGCGGAGCCGCGCCGCGCGTCGACGAGCGGGAGGATCCTCACTCCGGGTGCCGGGGGCAATGCGGGGTGTTCCCTGGATCGCACGACCGACGCGATCTCCACCTCGTGGCCCGCCTCGGCGAGCGCACCCGCGAGGTTCATCGTGGAGCGGATGGTGCCGCCGATACCGTAGGCATTGAAGAGCAGAAAGCTGATTTTCATCCGTGGGACGCCCGTTCTGTGGTGCTGGGACTGACGCGTGGGGCGGCGTCTCCCGTCACATTAAATGCCCAAATGTGGGCAAATGCGACATAGGGCGTTGTGTCGCGCACCAAGTTTCGTTCGGTGGAGGACAGTTGGGGCGTCCACCATGTGGACGGCGGGATCTGACGGGTCGTCCGCTCACCGAGCGTGGCCGCATACGACACCGTGTCGTCGGATGCGGCCACGCTCGGTCACGGCTCGAGGACGCTTCGGCTACAGACCTCCCACGAGGATCTCGCCGTTCTCCTCGCGCGCCGGATAGACCTTGATCGGCTTCACCGCGGGGGGTGACAACGGCTCACCGGTGGTGAAGTCGAAGACGCTGCCGTGGCAGGAGCAGAGCAGTCCGTCCTCGGTGACCTTGCCGGCGGACAGATGGCAGGCGAGGTGGGTGCAGTAGTTGGCGCTCACGTAGACATCGCCTTCGAAGCGGGACACCGCGAGTTCGAGGTCGCCTACGAAGAAGCGGCGCACGACGCCCTCGGGGACCTGGCCCGAGCGGGCCACCTTCACGTATTCGAGTTCCGTCTCCACCGTCAGTTCCCCCCTGTCCCGGCCACGTCGGCGACCGGCTCCGCGAGCTCTGCGTGTTCCACGTTCTCCATGAGTTCCGTCAGGTCCGCGTCCTCGTCGGCGAGGAGATCGGGGTCGGGGCGGGCGCCGCGTGCGACGAGTTCCTTCGCCGCGTACACGTCGCCGCCGCGCTCCGCGGCGAAGGCCGCCCGCAGGACGCCGTCGGCCAGGTAGAAGGCGATGAAGTCGCGCTCGTCGAGCGAGCCCCGGACCACCAGGCGGTCCCAGCCGTGCGGGTCCCCGCAATGCTGGAGATCGAGGCCGAACTGCTCGGACCAGAACCAGTGCGGCTCATCGTGCACCGCGCTGCGGCCGAGGATGTTCTTCGCCGCCACCATCGCCTGCTTGTTGGCGTTGTCGAAGTGCTCGACGCGCACCCACCGGCCGTAGAGGGGGTGCTTGTGGTTGGCGACGTCGCCGGCCGCGTACACGCCGGGCACGCTGGTGCGGCAGTGCTCGTCGACGAGGACGCCGTTGGAGACGGACAGGCCCGAGGCGCGGGCCACCTCCGTGTTGGGGAGTGCGCCGACCGCGACGACGACGGCGTCGCCGGACACCTCGAGACCGCTCGTCGTGGTCACCACGACGGCGTCCGGTGTCGTGGTCACCGTGCTCACGGTCTCGCCGGTGTGCAGCTCGACCCCGCCGGCGCGCTGCACGTCCGCGCAGAATCCGCCGAGCCGCGCGCCGAGCACACCCGCAAGGGGCACCTGCGCCTGTTCGAGGACGACCGGGGTGACACCGCGGGCGAGCGCGGAGGAGGCGACCTCGGAGCCGACGAACCCGGCGCCGACGATCACGACGCGCCCGCCGGGCCGCAGGAGGTCGCGCAGGCGCAGCGCGTCGGCCATGCCCCGCAGATGCACGATCCGCTCGTCGTCCTCCGGGACGCCCGGCAGCCTTCGGGCGCGGGCCCCGGTGGCGAGGAGCACGCGGTCGGCGGGGACGCGGGCACCGTCGGCGAGTTCCACGGCGCGGCCCGCGGTGTCGATGCGGCGGGCCTCGGCACCGAGCCGGAGCGTGATGTCGTTGTCGTGGCACCAGTCCTCGGAGAGCAGCGCCGCGTCCTCGGGACCCTGCGAGCCGTCGAGGAGCTCCTTGCTGAGCGGCGGGCGCTGGTAGGGGGCGTACGGTTCGTCGCCGATCAGCGTGATGGTTCCGGTGAAGCCGCGGCGGCGCAGGGTGCGGGCGGCGACGGCCGCGCTCTGGCCCGCGCCGACGACGGCGACGCTGCGGGGTGTCTCGGGCTGCTCGGGCATGGGGCTCACTCCTGTACGGGCAGGGCCGCCGCGGCGGCGGTGAGGGACGCTGAGTTCGCGGCGTACACCTGGACCCGGCCGTCCACCACCCGTACCGGATAGCCGGGCTGGCACTCGTCCCGGTCGTCCGCCTCCCCGGTACGCAGGTCGAAGGCCCACTGGTGGCCGGGGCAGATGAGGCGGCCGCCCAGCACGGTGCCGCGGGACAGGGCCTTGCCCTTGTGCACGCAGGCGTCGGCGAACGCGTAGACCTCTCCGGCGTCGTGGAAGAGGGCGATACGGGTGTCGCCGACGGTCACGAGCTTCTTGCGGCGCCTGCTGAGATCGGCGAATTCGGCGACGTCCACCCAGTCGGACATGGGCTCCCTCCCTTTTCTTTGCTGTTCTTGCGGTCCCGGGTTGTGGGCCACGAAAGGGGGCGGCACCGGCCGCCCCCTTTCGGCCTCGCGCTATGCGGCGGCGGTCCGCTCCAGGTCCGGGCTGACGTACGTGTCGTACAGCGACTTGGTGTACGCGAAGCGCATCTCGGCGCCCCAGCGCACGAATTGGAGGCAGCGCTGCTGCAATTGCGGGGTGTCGGCGTGGTCGAGCACTATCTGGTAGCCGCGTTCGCCGTGCACGACATCGGAGGTGATGTGGAGTTCGAAGAACTCGATCTCGTCCTCGGTGAATCCGTAGGAGCCGCGCAGCGGAATGATCTGCTTCTTGTAGATGCTGGGGACCTGCGATTCGAGGCCGACGACGAGCGCGGCGGTGGCGACGACGAAGTGCTCGCGCATCGCCACTGCGTAGCACCAGGACTGGAGTCCGCGGGTGACCGCGTTCATGTTGGACGGGTCCTCGACGCGCTCGCGGGTGGTGCCGCAGGCCTCGGCGAAGCGGATGAGGAGGTCGGTGTGGCGGATGTCCGCGATCTCCTCCTCGTACATGTTCTGGAGGGTGAAGTCCTTGGCGCCGGTGAATTCGTCCGGGGTGTTTCCGTAGATGTAGCCGAGGTAGTCGGCGAAGGGGCCGACGTAGTGATAGTGGTTCTCGGCCCAGCGCGCGAAATGCTCCCGCTTGAGTTCGCCGTCCGCCCACGCCCTGCTGAACGAGGCGTTCTTGGCCTCGCGGCCCTTGATGGCGTCTTCGAGAGCGCTGCGGAATTCGTCCCTGGAGAGAAGCTCGGTCATGTTGCGGCGTCCTTTCCGCTTTCCGGATGACTCCAAAGTAGGCGGGGCCGGTTGAGGGGTGGATGGTGTTTGTGCACAGGCCCCGCGGCGATCTCTGTGCACAGTGCCGGACGGATCCGCGCGCGCGTCAGAACAGCACCGTGGCGAGCGCCGTCGCCGCCGCGAGTCCCGCGACCACGGGCAGGAAGCAGTGGCGTACGAGTTCCTGCACCGGCACCCGTGCCACGCCGGCGACGGCGAGCAGCGAGGACCAGGCGATGAGGGTGCCGCCGCCGGTCCACACCGAGCCCATCTGGCCGACGGCGGCAAGTGTCGCCGGGTCGGTGTGCGCGGCCGGGCCGAGCGCGCCCGCGAGCGAGCCGGTGAGCGGCAGGCCCGCGAAGCCGGAGCCCTCCAGGCCGGTGATCATGCCGATGACCAGGATGGCGAACGACAGCATGAAGCCGTTGTCGGGGATGTGCTGGTCGACGGAGGCCACCAGGTCGAAGAGGAGCGCCGGGGGCTTGGTGTCGTGCACGCCCGTGATCCGCGAGATGAACTCGGCGTTCCCCAGGAAGAAGAAGCCCGCGATGGGCACCACGACCCCCATCGCCTTGAACGCGAACACCAGGCCGTCCACGACGTGGGACGCGGCCGTGGTCAGTCCGTGGCTGCCGTCGATGCTGAAGACCGCCGCGAACAGCAGCAGCATCGCGACACCGCCGACGAGCCCGGCCGCCTCGTCGCCCTGCACCTCGCCCACCACGTTCGTGAACTTGCCGAGGAGCATGTAGCCGACGCTGGCGGCGAAGGTGGCCGGGACCAGCACGGCGAACAGCCGTGAGCGGCGCACCGGTTCGGGCTTCGGCGGCGCCGCGGCCGCCTCCGGCGCGGGTTCGAGGACCTGCGTGGCGGTGTCCGCGTCGGTGGCGGCGCGGGTCGCGGCCGCGGCGGCCGCCCCCTTGCCGATGCCGCGCGCCCCGGGCGAGCCGCCGAGCTGCACCTCACCGCCCTCGTCGAGCCCGTTCTTCTGGGCGAGCCAGCGCAGTTCGTGCTCGTCGCCGGCCACCCGGAAGGAGCGCCGCCCGCGCAGGTACAGGTAGACCAGCGCCACCGCGCCCGTGATCAGCGAGAGCACCATGGCCCGGTCCGCGACCGCGCCGGTGCCCACCCCGGCCGCCTTCGCGGACAGCCCCGGCGCGACCTGGATGACGTAGTCGCTGGAGAGCGCCATGCCCTGCCCCGCGACGGCCATCACCGCGCCCGCCGTCATCGCGGGCAGCCCGGCCCGGATCGCGGCGGGCAGCAGGATCGCGCCGATGAGGGGCACGGCGGGCGTCGGCCAGAAGAAGAGACTGATGAAGTACGTGGCGGCGGCGATGGTCAGGAACGCGGCCCGCCCGCCCCGCATGAGCCCGCGGAACGGGCGCACCATGCGCTGCTCGGCGCCCATCGCGCGCAGGCCGCCGAGCAGCGCGGTGATGATGGCGATGATGAGGAAGATGGAGAAGAGTTCACCGGCGGCCGTCAGGCTCGCGGTGAAGATCGAGGCGAGTCCCTTGACGAGGTCGCCGCTGTAGGCCCAGGCCGTCAGGAAGGTGGCGAGGACGGCCGGAACGACGATGTTCCGGCGCGCGATCATCACGCCGATGATGACGACTACCCCCGCGAGATACGTCCAGTGCGCAGCAGTGAGTTCCACGTCCGCACTCCCTACCCGGCGCCCGGCGCTGCGGGGCCGAAGTCCGTTGGTTGTCGGGTGGTTGACGGGCATGCTGACGACCCCGGCTGCCAGGCCACAGGGGGACGATGCACATTGTCGGCGACATTATTTGTGCAGTGTGCGGGTCCGTGACACCTCCCGTTTCCGAGGGATTTCGGGCCGGTGACCCGCCTGCCGCGCATGTGCGAAGTGCCCTGCCGCGCACCGGAATCGGGGGCACCTTGCACGTGGCCCGCGGCGGGCGGCCGGGGCCATACTCCGGGCATGATCGCCACCCGCCCTGGTCTGCTCCCCCTGCTCACCGCGACGTTGACCACGACGATGGCGAACACCGTGGTGAACGTCCCCATGACGGCGATCCTGGCCGATCTGCACGCGCCGCTCGGCCGGGGTGTGCTGGTCGCGACGGCGTTCCCGGTGACACTCGCGGCGCTGATGCCGCTGTCCGGGTGGCTGGGCGACCGGTTCGGGCACCGGCGGGTGCTGTGCGCGTCGATGGCCTCGATGGTCCTCGGCGCGGCGGGTGCGGCGCTCGCCCCGAACCTGCCGCTGCTCGTGGCGTTCCGCATGCTCCAGGGCCTTTCGGCGGCTCCGGTGCTGCCGGTGGTGATGGTCCTCGTCGTGCAGGTGCTCGGCGAGGAACGGCGCGGCAGGGCGCTGTCGTTGTGGGCGGCGGCGAACGGGGCGGGGCAGGCACTGGGTCCGACCACCGGCGGCCTGCTGTCCGAACTCCTCGGCTGGCGTGCGGTGTTCTGGCAGATCGTGCCGCTGTCCGTGCTCGTCGTGGTCGGCGGATGGCTGCTGCTCCCCCGCGACGACCGCTCACGGACGCGGCCGCGTCTGGACGGGGCCGGAGCGCTGACGCTGACGTGCGGGGCGGGGCTGCTGCTCGTCGCGGCCTCGGCGCTGCCCTCGCAGGGTGCGGGCGCGCCCGTGGTGTGGGGCGCGGCGGCTGCCGGAGTGCTCGCGCTCGGGGCGTTCCCGCTGGTCGAGCGCGGCCGGCCCGAGCCCTTCCTGCGCCCGCGCCACCTGGCCGAACTCCGCTATGTGCGTGCGTCGTTCGCGGCGGCGGCGCAGATGTTCGTCCTGGGCGCGGTGCTCCTGGCCACCCCCGCGTACCTCGTCGGGACGCAGAGCCTGTCGCAGTCCCGTACGGGGCTTGCCGTCCTGGCGCTGCCGTTGGCAATGGCCTCGCTGGCGCCGGTGGCCGGGCGGTGCACGGAGCGGTACGGGGGCCGGGGTGTCATGCGGTGGGGGCTCGTGGCACTGCTCGGCGGGGCGGTGGTGCTCGCGGTCGGGGCCGGGGTGGGCGTGGGGGTGTGGCCGGTGGTGGGCGCGCTCGTGCTGACCGGGGCGGGCATCGCGTTCGTGCAGACCCCGGCGGCCACGGGCGCCTCGCGTTCGCGGGCCGGGCGGACGGGCGCGGGCCTCGGCCTGTTCAGCCTGATCCGCTTCGGCGCGACGTCGCTGGGTGCGGCGTCCGTGGCGCTGCTCGGCACCCGACCAGGGGGCCTGGTGCGGGTGTTCATGGTGTGTGCGGGGCTCGCGGCGGCCGGGGTCGTGGTGGCCTCGCTCGGGCGGGACACCGGCACGCGCGCGACGAGGGCTACGCCGGCGGCGCCAGCTCCGCCTGCAACACCCGCAGCGAGTCGTTCAGCGTCTCGATCCGATGGGCGAGCCACACCGTGAACTGCGTCTCCGCGATCCGTACGTCCATGCCGAGGGCCCGTGAGGCACGTTCCAGCTTGTAGAGCATGGTGTTGCGGTGCAGCTGGAGGCGGCGGGCCGCCGCGTTGAGGTTTCCGGACTCGGCTATGTAGGCGAGCACCACCTCCTCCAGGTTCCCGGTCTGTCCGTCGGCGCGGCGCAGCGGTTCGAGCACCTCGTGGGCGAACTCCCGGCCCTGTGCCGAGTTCGCCGCCGCCTCGACCGCCGCGAACACCTGAAGCTCGTCGTAGCCGCACACCTCCGACACCCGCACCCGCCCCGACAGCTCCAGGGCGATCCGCGCCTCCCGGTAGCTCGCCGCGACACCGGCCGCCCCGAGCGCGACCCGCCCGTACGTCACCTGCACCCCGCTCGACATCCGCTCCGAGACGAGCCGCTGGAGCTGGCGCCCGAACCGCGCCTGCGCCCCCGTGCCCGCATCGGCGCCGCACTCGGCCACCACGACGAGCAGTTGCCCCATCAGCGCCGCCATCGTGAAGCCGGAGCCGCCCCGCAGCGAGGCCACCGCGCGCGGCAGCGACTGCGCCCCGACCGGACCCGCGTACGGCACCGAGGCGACGAACACCGCGTGCTCCGCCTCCGTGTCGAAGCGGTAGTGCCGTGACCTGGCCTCGAGTTCGTGCACGTCGGTGAAGCGACCGTGCACGAGGGTGTCGAGGAAGTCGTCGCGCGCGCGTTCCTCCGCCTCGACGACCGAGCGCAGGCGCAGGATCTCGGAGGCGACGAGGGGCGCGCCCTGTTCGACGATCACCCGGTGCTGGGCGAGGTCGTGCGCGGCGGCCTCCGTACCGGGTTCGACGACGGCCACCGTCCCGTACGGCTCGCCCGCGACCCGCACCTGGGCGGTCACCACGTGCACCCGCCCTTCGCCCCAGGTCACGTCGAGGTCGGTGGCGCTGGCATGGCCGTGTCCCGGGGCCACCGCCGCGAACGGGCCCTGCTCGGTGTGCACGGCGGCCGCGAGCTCCCGCCACTGCGCGTCCGTGGCGGTCCGTTCCCGCTCGGCACGGGACAGCAACCCTCCCGTCTCGTCCATGATGAGCACGGAGGCACCCGCCAGGGTGGCCATGGACCGGGCGAGCGCGGGCAGCCCCGAGCCGGAGGCGAACACCTCGCCCAGCGTGCGGTGCACGCGCACGCCGTACTCAAGGACATGGGCACTGTCCGCGATCGTCTTCGTCGCCACGAGCCGCCCGATGCGGTGGTACGTGGCCTCGGGCGCGAGCCGCACCAGCGGCAGGTCGGCGGCGTCCGCCGCCCGCATCAGCGGCCCGAAGTCCGGTTCGGCGCGCGGCTGCGGGCGGGCGAGCACGGCGGCGACGCCGCGCGCGGCGAGCCCGGCGAGCAGCCGCCGGCAGTCCGGCGCGCAGGTCAGCTCGGCCACCGGCGCGAACACCACGATCCCGGCCAGGTCCACACCCGCAGCGGGGCGCTCGGGGCCTGGCCCCGGCGGCAGTTCGGCGAGCGGCAGACACCAGGTCACCGTCTGCCGGAGTCCCGCCTTCCCGCCGAGGAGCCGCCCTCCGACGGCGGGCTCGGCGAGCAGCCTTTCGACCGTCAACTCCCGTTTGTGCGCTACGTCGTGTGCCATCTGCCTACATCCTCCTGCGGCGAAGGTGCGGAATGTACGAAGCCGCCCGGCACCTTCGCGACGAATGCTGGGGGCACGGGAACACATCAATGACGCGGTTGACGCGGTCGGGGCCGACGAGAACGTGGAGGTCATCTTGACTCAGAACCCACTTGCGCACCAGACCATCTCCCGGAGCCTGCCACCGGCGGTGGTGACATCCTTCGACCCGGCCGCACCGCACCGGCAGGTCACCGAGGTACCCGCCGCGAGCGCGGCCGAAGCGGCCGAGGCGGTGCGCACGGCCGCGGCCGCCTTCCCCCGCTGGGCCGACGCCACGGCCGGGCGGCGCGCGGAGGCGCTGCACGGCGCGGCGGCCGCGCTCGCCGAGGACGCCGCGGGGATCGCCGCCCTGATCTGCGCCGAAGAGGGCAAGACCCTCGGCGCGGCGCGCGGCGAAGTGGCCAAGACCGTCGAGCAGTTCAGGCTCGCGGCGCAGTTGGCCTTCATGGTCGAGGGCACCACGTACCCGGCCGAGTCCGCGGGCGTCTCCGCCTGGACACAGCGCGTTCCGCTCGGTGTCGTCGTCGCCGTCACACCGTGGAACTTCCCGCTGTCGCTCGCGGCCCGCAAGCTCGCCCCGGCGCTCGCGGCGGGCAACACGGTGGTCTTCAAGCCGTCGCCGGTGACACCTGGTGTCGGCGCCCGGCTCGCCGCGGCCTGCCATCGCGGCGGGGTGCCCGAGGAGGCGCTGCGGGTCGTACAGGGCGACGACCCGGAGGCGATGGCGGCGCTCGTCGGTGCGCCGGAGGTCCGCGCCGTCAGCTTCACGGGCTCGGACCGGACGGGCGCGCTGCTGCACCGCACCGTGCGCCCCGGTGTCCGTACGCAGTTCGAACTCGGCGGGCACAACGCGGCGTTGGTGTGCGCCGACGCCGATCTGGAACACGCGGCGACGGAGGTCGCGGCCGGTGCCTTCGGTCTCACGGGGCAGGTGTGCACGGCGACGGACCGGGTCCTGGTGGACCGTTCCGTGGCGGCCGAGTTCACCGAACTGCTGGCGGAGCGCACGGACAAGCTGACCGTCGGGCCCGGCGACGACCCGGCCGCGGCGATGGGTCCGGCGGCCACGGCGGCGCAGCGGGACCGGGTCGCCGGGCTCCTGGACTCGGCGCTCGCGGCGGGCGCGCGGGCGGTCGCGCAGGGCGGCCTGGCCCCCGGCGCGGACCCGTCAGGGCACTGGCTGCTGCCGGCACTCCTCGTCGACGTCCCCGCCGACCACCCGGTGAACACCGCGGAGATCTTCGGCCCGCTGCTCTCGGTCGTCCCGGTGGCAGGACCCGACGAGGCGCTGACCGCCCTCAACGGCGACGCCCACCGCCTCGTCACCGCCGTGCACACCCGCGACCTGGGCACGACGGGCCGCTTCGTGCGCGCCGCGCGGCACGGCATCGTCAAGGTCAACCAGCGCACCACCGGCAACGGCGTCGCGCCCCCGTTCGGCGGCTGGGGCGCCTCCAGCTCCGGCGCGTTCCCGGAGGGCGGGCGCGGCGCGCTCGACTTCGTGACGGACACCAAGACGGTCTACTGCGACGCGCTCGCGGGCCGCTGACACCCACGTACCCGTACGCCCCTGGGAGGGACCTCATGCACACCATCCACCGCCTCACCCTCGAAGACGCCGTGATCATGCTGGAGGCCGCGGAGGCCGAGGCCGCACGGGTCGGCGTGAAGCAGACGATCTGCATCGCCGACGACGGCGCCCACCCCATCGCCCTGCACCGCATGACCGGCGCCCGCCTGACCGGTGTGGAGATCGCCATCGCCAAGGCGTTCACCGCGGCGGGCCACCAGCGCGCCACCCACCTCTTCAACGAGACACCGAAGGGCCCCGCCCTCCCCGGCAACGAGGCCTTCGGCATCCAGCACATGCACCCCGGCCGCTTCGCCGCGTTCGTCGGCGGCTTCCCCATCGTGTACGAGGGCCAGATCATCGGCGCCGTCGGCGTCAGCGGGGGCAACGGGGACCAGGACAAGGCGGTCGGCGCGGCGGCGCTCGCCGCCTTCGAGGAGAAGGTGGCGGGGCGCACCCAGTAACCCGTACGACCAACCCGTACGGCGCCTTCCGGTTGATAGGCAAGCGGACACTTGCCTATGCTGGGGTCGTGGCCGATGACCTTTTCAAAGCTTTGGCCGACCCCACCCGCCGCACGATCCTCGACGAGCTGACGCAGAAGTCGGGGCAGACACTGTTCGAGATCTGCTCCCGGCTGACCATGAAGCATCAGCTGAACCTGTCCCGGCAGGCCATCTCCCAGCACCTCGCCGTGCTGGAGGCGGCCGGACTCGTCGAGGCCAGGCGGGAGGGCCGCTACAAGTTCCATGACCTGAACACCGCCCCGCTGCGTGAGATAGCGGAGCGGTGGCTCACGCCAGCAGCCCCCGCACAGGACCCGGAAGAGAGCACCCCATGAAGATCCACATGACCAGCGTCTTCGTCGACGACCAGGCCAAGGCGGCGCACTTCTACACCGAGATCCTCGGCTTCAAGAAGAAGCACGACGTGGACCTGGGCGAGGCCCGCTGGCTCACCGTCGTGTCCTCCGAGGAGCCCGACGCCGCCGAGCTGCTCCTGGAGCCCTCGGGCCACCCGGCGGTCAAGCCCTACCGGGACGCGCTGATCGCCGACGGCATCCCGCTCGCCCAGTTCGCCGTCGACGACGTGCAGGCCGAGTACGAGCGGCTGACCGCGCTCGGCGTGCACTTCACCCAGGAGCCGATCGAGATGGGTCCGATCACGACCGCCGTCCTCGACGACACCTGCGGCAACCTCATCCAGATCGCGACCGAGCCCAAGTAACCCGCGCTAGGCGCGTCGGCGGGACACCATCGCGATGATCGCCGCCACCGTGGCGGCGATCAGCCCGATCCCGCCGAAGATCAGCGGCAGCAGCCACAGCGACAGGAACCCGTTGATCCGCGCGTCCTCGGGGTCGTCGGCCCGGTACAGCACCTCGACGTGCTCCCCCTCCTCGTACGAGGGCGGGTTGGAGCCCGTCGAGCTGCGGAAAGTGTGCGGGGTGCCGTCCGCGGCGGCGAACTCGACGACGGGATAGGCGGCGGGCCTGTCCCGGGACTTGCGGGACGGGCCGATGTCCTCGTCGCGCCACTGGAGGGACACCACCGTGCCCGTCGCACTGTCCGCCTCCCGCAGCAGCGAGACCGACGACCAGGCGAGGATCAGCCCGACCACCAGGAAGATCCCGCCGAACACCGACACCCCGATGACGACCCACCGGAGTGCCGCCCGCCCCCGTACCTGAACCCGCACGTCGCGCCCCTCACTCGCCCAAAGAGAAGCGACGCTATCGCAGAAGGCGTCAGCCGCTGCCGGTGAGTTCGCCGCTCAGCTTTCCGTGCAGGGCCGCGCTGTCCGGGTTGAAGCCGACGATCTCGACGCTCTTGCCGCGTTCCGCGTACTTCGTCTCGATGGCGTCGAGCGCGGCGACCGAGGACGCGTCCCAGACGTGGGTCGCGGAGAGGTCGATGACGACCTTGTCGGGGTCGCCGGTGTAGTCGAACCGGGTCACCAGGTCGTTGGACGAGGCGAAGAACAGCTCACCGGTGACGGAGTAGACGACCTGTCCGCCGTCGGGGTCGGTGACCGAGGTGACGTTCGCGACGTGGGCGACGCGGCGGGCGAAGACGACCATCGCGGTGATCGAGCCGACGACGACGCCGATCGCGAGGTTGCTGGTGGCGACCACGACCACGACGGTCAGCACCATCACGACGATCTCGCCGGCCGGCATCCGCTTCAGCGTCCTCGGCGCGATGGAGTGCCAGTCGAACGTCGCGAAGCACACCATCACCATGACGGCGACCAGGGCACCCATCGGGATCTCGGAGACGACGGGCCCGAACACCACGCACAACACCATCAGGAACACGCCCGCGAGGAACGTGGAGAGGCGGGTCCTGGCCCCCGACACCTTCACGTTGATCATCGTCTGGCCGATCATGGCGCAGCCGCCCATGCCGCCGAAGAAGCCGGTGACGATGTTGGCGATGCCCTGGCCGATCGACTCGCGGGTCTTGGACGAGCGGGTGTCGGTGATCTCGTCGACCAGCTTGGCCGTCATCAGGGATTCCATCAGCCCGACGAGCGCCATGGCGAGCGCGTACGGGGCGATGATCTTCAGGGTCTCGAAGGTGAACGGCACGTCCGGCAGCCCCGGCACCGGCAGCGAGGACGGCAGCTCGCCCTTGTCCCCCACGGTCGGCACGGCGATTCCGGCGGCGACGGTGATGACGGTCAGGATGACGATGGAGACGAGCGGGGCCGGGACGGCCTTGGTGACCTTCGGGAGGAACACCATCAGCGCGAGCCCGGCGACGATCAGCGGATAGACGGCCCACGGCACGTCCGTCATCTCGGGCAGCTGCGCCATGAAGATCATGATCGCGAGGGCGTTGACGAAGCCGACCATCACGCTGCGCGGCACGAACCGCATCAGCTTCGCCACCCCGAGCGCGCCGAGGACGATCTGGAACACACCGGCCAGGATCACCGCGGCGACCAGATAGCCGAACCCGTGCTCCCGGTTGAGCGGCGCGATCACCAGCGCGACGGCGCCCGTGGCGGCCGAGATCATGGCGCGCCGCCCGCCGACGACGGAGATGGTCACGGCCATGGTGAACGCGGCGAAGAGACCGATCTGCGGATCGACGCCCGCGATGACCGAGAACGAGATCGCCTCGGGGATCAGCGCGAGCCCCACCACGAGCCCGCCCAGGATCTCGGTGCGCCACACCTTCGGGTCGGACCACCAGTCGGGGCGCAGTCGCCGCAGCCGGGCGGCCGGGGACGGGACGGAAGGGGCTGAGGAGGGGGACAAGGGAAAGTAGCCTGTCGTGGTCGGGCACACCGGCGTCGCGCGGCCTGTGCGTACGGAAGGACGGGCGGCGCACGGCCGACCCTGACGACCAGCAACTCTACCCTGACGTTAGGGTAGAGATGGGTGTCGCCGACTGTGGCCTCGGTGACACCACGCAGACACGGAGAGAGGCGCCGCGTGAGCAGCGAGCACATGCAGATCGGCGAGGTCGCCACGCGGACCGAGCTGTCGTTGCGCACCATCCGGCACTACGAGGAGACGGGCCTCGTCATCCCGTCCGCCCGCTCCCAGGGCGGCTTCCGGCTCTACACCGAGAACGACGTGGCCCGCCTGATGGTGATCCGCCGCATGAAGCCGCTCGGCTTCACCCTCGACCAGATGCGGGACCTCCTGGACGCCACGGACCGCCTCGACGCCACTCCGCCGCCCGAGGGCGAGGAGCGCGAGCAACTCCTGGACCGCGTACGCCACTTCGAGCAGGCGGCGGCCGACCGCGTCGCGGACCTGCGCAAACAGCTGGGCCGCGCCGAGGAGTTCGCGGGCACGCTGCGGGCGCGCCTCGACGGGTCCGGGGCCCCGTAACCGGTCCCCCGCACCGGCCGCGAAATCCGGTGTCGCGCCCTGTCGGCACGTGCCAGGATCACGCCATGACCCGCACCGACATGCCGCCGTCCTGGGACGAGCGCACGATGCTGACGACCTTCCTCGACTACGCGCGCGCCACGGCCGTCGCCAAGTGCGCGGGCCTCGCGCCCGAGCACGGGGGCGCGGCGCCGCTGCCCGGCTCGCCCCTCATGACGCTGGGCGGCCTGATCAACCATCTCCGGTGGGTCGAGTACCACTGGATCCAGGTGATCTTCCTCGGCGAGGAGGACGCGGGCCCGTGGACGGACGAGGACCCGGACCGCGAGATGCGGCTCGGCGCGCAGACACCCGTCCCCCAACTCGTCGCCGAGTACGAGGAGCAGAGCGCGCGATACCGCGAACTCGTCGCCGGGACCGACCTGCTGGCCACGGCGAAGCGCCCGGTCAGGGACGGCACACATGTCACCCTCGGCTGGATCCTCATGCACCTGATCGAGGAGACCTCGCGCCACAACGGACACATCGACGTCCTGCGGGAGATGGCCGACGGCACGGTGGGTGACTAGGGCCCTTCTGACGGATCTTGCTGGGGCCGTGGGCCCTTGCACGCACATCTGCGGCGTTGTCGTCGGTTGCCAACGCTCCGCGTTGACGCCCTCCTCCGCCTTGCAGCTGCACGCACCAGAACCCACTCGCGGAGCCGAATGGCCACGGCCTCCCGCATCCAGCCTGATCCGTCAGAAGGACCCTAGGCCCCGTCCACCGGCTTCCGGCAGCGGTCCGTGACCTCGGGCATGGGCCGGAAGCCTGCCGCCCTGTAGGTGGCCACGGCCGCGGTGTTGGCGCTCGGTGTGCCCACGCGGGCGCTCGACGCGCCGAGTTCGCGGAGCGCGGCCGCCGCCGCGACGCAGATCGCCGCCCCGTGACCACGGCCGCGGTGGTCACGGTGCACACCCATCGGTTCGAGCAGCCCGGGCCGCCCCGGCCCCGCCGACCAGACCGTCACCGCCGCCACGGCCGCGCCCTCGTCGTCGTACGCGAGCAGACATCGCGGTCGCGCGTGCGGCGACCCGGCGGCCATCGCGTGCCATTGCTCCGCGGCGAACGTCGACCCGTCGAACGCCGCCCGGTGCACGGCCGCGTACGCCTCCGCCCGGTCCTCCCCCGCCACCTCGATGCGTACGGCCGGGGGCGCGACCGGCTCGGCGAGATCGCGGGTCAGCGGCGTCCACGCCTCACCGGTGCCCCAGCCGGCCCCGTCCAGGAGGTCGTCCAGCAGGACACCGCTGGGAGCCTCGATGTCGACCGCCCCTTCGGGCAGCACACCGCGCCCCGGGTCGCTCACATCGTCCAGCAATCGCTGTGCCAGTTCCTTGTCCTGGTGGGATCCGGGCTCAAGCGTCAGGCGCAGCAGGGTCGGACCGTCGAGCAGCCCGACGGCGAGCACCCGCCCGTCGCGCCGCCACGTCCGCACCGAAGCGGCGGCCCGCTCCGCGCCCCTGCGCCGGTACCAGCCCAGGTCGCCGGGGTGCAGCTGCATCGGCGCCGCGTCGTGCTGCCAGGCGCGCAACGCGTCGACGGCCTCGTCCAGTTCGTCGACGTCGGGTGTGCTCAACTCGATGGCCATGGCGACGATGAGACACCACAAGAGCCCGTCGCCGCATCCGAATTCCGGCGGCGCCGCTCAGTCCTTGAACCGCTCGTCGTCCATCCCCGCCATCAGCGCCTGATGGCTGCGCCGCACGTGTTCGCGCATGACGCGCTCCGCGCCGTCGCCGTCCTTGGCCCGGATGAGGTCGAGGACGCGGTGGTGCTCGTGGTCGGACTCGGTGAGGCGGCCCGGCTGGGAGAGGGAGGTGCGGACGAGGCGGGCGTAGGCGAGCTGGTTCATCAGGGTGCGGTAGTGGGCCTCCAGCTTGGAGTTGTCGGCCCCGACCATGATCAGCTCGTGGAAGTCGTGCACCAGCTTCTCGTACTGCTCCGAGTCGCCGGCGCGCACCGCCTCGTCGGCGGCGCTCATGTTGGCGGCGAGGCGCTCCACCTCGGGGACGTTGCCGCGGAAGGCGAGGAGGCGGGCCGCCGCGCCTTCGAGGAGCTCCTTCATCTGGAAGAGCTCCGTGATCTCGCGGCGCGAGGGCACGGCGACGAACGTGCCGACCCGCGGGCGCACCTCCACCAGGCCCTCGATCTGGAGCTGCTTGAGGGCCTCGCGGATCGGGGTGCGGCTGACGCCGAAGGTCTGCGACAGCGTCATCTCGGAGAGGCTGGAGCGCGGTGGCAGCTCCCCACTGATGATCATCCGGCGCAGCTCTTCGGCGACCTTCGCCTGCATGCTGGTCTGCGTCAGCGGCCTGCGTGCGAGGCTATTGGGCTCTTGCATGGCACGAGAACCTAGTCTTCGGGGACGCGTGGCGTCAATTGACGGGGAAACCCGGAATTGCCATGCAAGAAGGCGGGCAACGCCGTGGGCCGCGCGGCCTACTGGAAGGCCGGGACGACCTCCTTGATGAACAGCTTCAGCGACTCGCGCTTCTCCTCGTGCGAGAGCGTGTTGTCGATCCAGAAGCTGTATTCGTCGACGCCCAGCTCCTCGTAGCCGCGCAGCCGCTCGATCACCTCGGCGGGCGTGCCGATCATCGCGGTCCTGCGCAGGGCCTCGGGAGCGAACTCGGGGCGCTCGGCGAACTTGTCCTCGGGGCTCGGCTCCAGGAAGCCGCCCACCGGGGTCTCCTTGTTGCCGAACCAGGCGTCGAAGGTCCGGTAGAACTTGTTGATGCCCTCGGCCGCGGGGCGCCAGCCCTCCGGGTCCTCCGGGGCGTGCACATGGGTGTGGCGCAGCACCATGATGTCGGGGCGGCGCTCCACCTCGGGGTGGTTGGCCACGGCGGTGTCGAACTTCTCCTTGAGCGCGGCCACCTCCTCGTCGCCCTTCATCAGCGGGGTCACCATGACGTTGCAGCCCTGCGCGACGGCGAAGTCGTGCGAGGCGGGGTCGCGGGCGGCGATCCACATCGGCGGGGTGGGCCGCTGCACCGGCTTGGGCACGCTGGTCGACGTCGGGAACTGCCAGATCTCGCCGTCGTGCGCGTAGTCGCCCTGCCACAACGCCCTTACGGCGGGGACGAGTTCGCGCAGGTGCTTGCCGCCGTCACTGGCCTTCAGGCCGTCCGCGAGGCGGTCGAACTCGATCTGGTACGCGCCGCGGGCGAGGCCCACCTCGGCGCGGCCGTTGCTGATCACGTCGAGCAGCGCGGTCTCCCCCGCGGCCCGGACCGGGTGCCAGAACGGGGCGATGATGGTGCCCGCGCCGAGCCGGATGGTGTCGGTCTTCGCCGCCAGGTGCGCGAGGATCGGCATCGGGCTGGGCGAGATCGTGTACTCCATGGCGTGGTGCTCGCCGACCCACACCGTGCTGAACCCGCCGGCCTCGGCCATCTGCGTCAGCTCGGTGAGGTTCTCGAAGAGTTCGCGGTGGGTGGTGCTCTCGTCCCAGCGCTCCATGTGCACGAACAGCGAAAACCTCATGACGGCTCCTTCTCTGCGGTGGGAGTGGGCGTGTGGTCCGCGCGCATCTCGGCGATCGTGGTGTCGCCGGTGGACCAGTGCGTGGCCGGGACCTCGTGGACGACGATCCGGATGTACTCGGGGCGGGTGTCGACCGAGCGCAGCACGGCCTCGTGGACCTCGTGCTGCAACGTCCTGATCTGCTCGGGGGTGCGGCCCTCGGCGAGCGTGACGGTGATCTGGGGCACGCCGATCAGCTCCGCATCGTGAACGGGTCGGCCACGGGCTCCTCGCTCGTGTTGATCCATACGCTCTTGAGGCGGGTGTACTCCTTGATGGTCTCGGTGCCGTGCTCGACGCCGACGCCGCTGGCCTTGAAGCCCTGGCGCGGGGACATCGGTGACATGGCCCGGTAGGTGTTGACCCACACCGTGCCCGCGTCGAGGCGGCCCGCCACCCGGTGGGCGCGGGACAGGTTGGTGGTCCAGATCCCGGCCGCCAGACCGTACTGGGTGTCATTGGCGAGGCCGACGACCTCGTCCTCGGTGTCGAACGGCATGATCGCCACGACCGGTCCGAAGATCTCCTCGCGGACCACGCGCATGCTGTTGTCGACATCGACCAGGACGGTCGGCTCGTAGAAGCAGCCGCCCGTGCCGCCGTCGGTGGCGGCGCCGCCGGTCAGCACGCGGGCGCCCTCCTCCCGGCCGAGGTCGACGTAGGCGGCGACCTTGTCGCGCTGGGCCTCGAAGGCGAGCGGGCCGAGTTCGGTGGCCTCGTCGAGGGGGTCGCCGATGCGGATGGACTTGGCGCGCTCGCAGACCCGGTCGAGCAACTCGTCGTAGACCGAGCGGTGGGCGAAGACGCGGCTGCCGGCGATGCAGGTCTGTCCGGCCGCGGCGAAGACACCGGCGATGACACCCATGGCGGCGTTCGGCACGTCGGCGTCCTCGAAGACGATCTGCGGGGACTTGCCGCCGAGTTCGAGGGTGGAGCCGATGAAGCGGCCCGCGGCCGCCGCGGCGATCCTCGATCCGGTCGCCGTGGAGCCGGTGAAGGAGATCTTCGCGAGGTCCTCGTGGTCGACGAGGGGCGCACCGGCCTCGGCGCCGTACCCGGTGACGACGTTGACGACGCCGGGCGGGAAGCCGGCCTCCAGGGCGAGCTCCGCCAGGCGCAGGCCACTGGCCGAGGTGTACTCGGAGGGCTTGACGACGACCGTGTTCCCCGCGCACAGGGCGGGGGCCAGCTTGCTGGTGGTCAGGGTCAGCGGCGAGTTCCACGGGGTGATCGCGCCGACGACACCGAGGGGCTCGCGCGCCGTGTAGTTGAGGACGGCGCGGTCGGAGGTGGGGATGGTCTCGCCGTGGATCTTGTCGGCGAGGCCCGCGTAGTAGTGGAAGTACTCGGGCAGCGCGGCGAGTTGTCCGCGCATCTCGCGCAGCAGCTTGCCGTTGTCCCGCGACTCCATGAGGGCGAGTTCCTCGGCGTTCTCGGCGATGAGCTCGCCGAGGCGGCGCAGGAGGTGTCCTCTCCTGGTCTGGCTGAGGTCGCGCCAGGCCGGGTCCTGGAAGGCGGCGCGCGCGGCGGCGACGGCCTTGTCGATGTCGGCGGCGGTGCCGCGGGCGGCGCGGTAGAGGGTGCGGCCGGTGGCCGGGTCGGTGCTGTCGAAGTACTCGCCCGCGGCGGGCTCGACCCACCTGCCGCCGATGAAGTGCTTCCAGGTCGTGAGCGTGGTGGGCTCAGACATGTGCGGTGTCTCCAGGTGCGCTCTCGTCGTTGAGCTGTGCGCTCTGCGTGATGAATGTGGTGAGGGCCTCGGCGAACGCCTCCGGGCGCTCGACGGGCAGCATGTGCCGCGCCCCGGGCACGATCACCGCCCGGCAGTCGGGCAGCGCGGCGGCGAGCCGGTGTGTCATCTGCGGGGTGGAGCCGGGGTCGTTCTCCCCGGTCACCGCCAGGGAGGGCACGGTGATGTCACCGAGGTGCGGGCCGAGCTCGGCGTCGGCGTTCGCGAACACCCGGTAGCAGCCGAGGAAGGAGCCGACGTCGTTGGCGCGCAGTGCGGCCCGCGTCCGGTCGATGGTCCCGTCCGGCACGGTGGTGCCCGCGTACCAGCGCTCGATGGACGCCTCGGTGCTCGCCGCGAAGTCGTTCTCGGCGGCCCGCAGCCGGGCCCGGACGGCCGCCCGCTCGTCGGGGGTGCGACGGCAGACCGAGCTCACCGAGGTGAGCGTGCGCGTCAACTCCGGCCGGTGCAGCGCCACTTGCTGGGCCACCAGCGCGCCGAGCGAGAAGCCCACCACATGCGAGCCTGCGGGGATGTGCCCGGCGACCCCGTCGGCGAGTTCCGCGAGGGTCACGTCGCCGCGCACGGGCGGGCGGGCGCCGTGTCCGGGCAGGTCGATCGCGACGACGGTGAAGCGGTCGGCCAGCAGCGCGGTGACGGGCTCCCACATGGTGCGGTCGAGGCCGACACCGTGCAGGAGTACGAGGGACGGCTTGTCCATGGCGGTGCCTACTGCTCGGTGGAGAGCGGGGCGAGGCGGGCCTGCGGGCGGCCCTGGGACGCGGCGGCGAGGCCAATGACGATCTCGTCGGCGCGCGGGCCGTCCGGGACCCGGACCTCGATGCTCTGGTGGTGCGAGCGGACGGTGGCGTCGGTGATGTGCTTGAGCGGGATGTCGAAGACACCACCGGCGACCGCGCGCTTCTCCACGGCGGGCAGCAGCGTGGTGGCGTTCGCCGCCTTGCGGAAGTGGTCGCCGAACTTCAGCGTGTGGATCAGTGCGCTGCCGTGCTCCACCTCGCCGTCGAGGCCCACGACGGCGGCCTTCCCGTACGCCTCGACGGGGGCGCCGAGCGCTTCCACGACGCGCGGGGCGAGCAGCTCGCCGAGCTGGGGTGCCACCTCGTCGATGCCGGGCAGCAGGTCGTCGACGAAGCCCTGCCGTGCCCACGGGTTCTCGATCACGGCGAGCACCACGGCGGTGCGGGCCACCGAGTCGACGGGGCGGCCGCCCTCGGCGTGGATGTCTTCGACGTAGGTCACGATCTTGCGGAGGTTCATCGGGCGGTCTCCAAGTCGGCGAGGCGGACCACGGGGTCCTGGCGGCGGTCTCCGATACGGGCGTTGGGGCGGGGCCCCGATGCGGCGGCGGCCACGACGACGATCTCGTCGGGGCGCGGTGCGTCCGGCACCCGGATCTGGACGGTCTGGTAGTGGGAGCGGGTGGCGGCGGCGGTCTTGTGCCACACCGGGACGGTCAGCGGCTCGCCGGCCGCGAGCCGGTCGTCGCTGAACACGATGATCGAGGTGCCCTCGGTCAGCTCCCGCAGCACATTGCCGAAGTACGGGGTGTGAATCAATGCCCCGCCGTGCTCGATCTCCCCGTCGAGCCCGACGACGGCCGCCTTGCCGAAGGCCTCGACATGTTCCACGCCGCCGAGTGTCTCGATCAGCCGGTCGGTGAGGAGGCGGCCGATGCCGGGCGCGATCTCCTCCACCTCGGGCTGGAGGTCGGCGACGAATCCGCGCCCGGCCCAGGGGTTCTCGATCACGGCGGCCGCGGCGACTCGGCGTACGGGGGTGGCGACCGGCCGTCCGAGCTCCAGGAGGACCTCGTCCACCACGGTCACGACCTTGCGCAGTCTGCCTCGTGTGGGCGTGGCCCACAGCGGTTGGCCTGCTGATGGTTGCTGTGCCATGGCAGTGAGGCTAAGAGCGGCCCGGCGAGCCGTCAAGGGTTGCCGGGAAAAGGGCAGCCCTGACCTAGGGGTTCCTGGCAATACGGCCTAGGCGGCAGCGAATTCCGTCCGAACCATTGACATGGTGGATGCCCGATTCCTACGGTCCACTGCCATACAACAGATCTGCCATGCAAGAGCAGGCCGATCCGATCGATGGAGCCGTCATGTCACTCACCCTGGAACACGTCACCGACCGCCCCGCCCGCCTCCGCGCCGCCTGGGACGCGGCCTGGAACCGGGGTGAAGTCGACGCCCTGGACGCCGTGTTGAGCCCCGGCTACGTGCGCCGCCGCGGGCCGGCAGGCACCGCTCAGGACCGCGCCGGGTTCAAGGAGAGCATCAGCGCGGTGCGCGCGGCGTTCCCCGATCTGCGGACCGAGATCGAGGACCTGGTCGTCGACGGGGACCGGCTCGCCGTCCGCTGGCGCAGCACGGGCCGGCACACCGACACGTTCATGGGTGTGCCGCCCACCGGCAGGCCCGTCGAGGTGTCGGGCGCCACGTTCGCCCGCTTCGACGGTGACACCGTCACCGAGGAGGCTGTGACCTTCGACTCCCGGCAGCTCCTCGAGGCGCTCGGCATCATCACGACGGCACACGAGGCGGCCGTCGACGCCGACCTGGTCAAGGGGGTGCACCGCAAGTTCATCACCGGTGTCACCGTGGTGACCACCGACGACGACGGGACCCCCAAGGGCCTCGCGGTCAACGCGTTCTCCAGCATCTCGCTCGACCCGCCGATGGTCCTGGTGTGCGTCCAGCGCAGCTCCTCGACACACCCCGCGCTGCACCGTGCCACGCACATCGGCATCAACATCCTCGCGGCCGACCAGCTCGACGTGGCGAAGGTGTTCGCGAGCAAGGGCACCGACAAGTTCGCCGCCCTCGACTGGGCGCCCGGCGAGCACGGTGCCCCGCTCCTCGCGGGCTCCGCCGCCCAGCTGGAGGTCGAGATCGGCGAGCGCCTGGAGGCCGGAAGTCACACCGTCTTCACCGGACGTGTAGTGTCGGCGGGTCATTCCGAGCTCGCCCCGCTCGTCTACAGCGGCGGCGGCTTCTTCGACATCTCGCAGACGGCGCCCCTTCCGTGGTGACTCGCGTCCGCCCCCGCATCCTCGTTCCCCGGAGCACGCCATGACCCATGATTCCCAGGGCCCGCCCGTTTACGGCAGCGCCGTCACGAAGGTCGAGCCGTTCGGCGTCGACCACATCCCCGACAGCGAGCGGCACGGTAAACCGAGTTCACAGTTCTTCGTGTGGTTCGCCGCGGGACTGAACTTCCCGGTCATCCTGCTCGGCTTCAGCGCCGCGTACTTCGGGCTCAGCTTCACCACCGCCGCCGCGGCGATCGTCGTCGGCGCCGGTGTCGGCGCCATGCTGATGGCCGTCATGTCCCGCATGGGCGTCCGCCTCGGTGTGCCGCAGCAGATCCAGGCGAGGGGGCCGCTGGGCTTCTTCGGCAACTTCGTGCCGGTCGCCTACATCAACGTGTTCTCCGGCGTGGGCTGGGCGGCCGTCACGGTCATCCTCGGCGGCAAGGCCTTCGCCGAGCTGAGCCACCTGCCGTACTGGCTGTGCGCCCTGCTGCTCACCGTGGTCGAGCTCGTCGTGGCCATCTTCGGCTACAACATGATCAATTTCCTTCAGCGCGCGCTGACGTACGTCCTCACCCCGCTGTTCGTGCTGATCACGGTCGTGGCGGTGGTCCGCGGCGGCAGCCTCTTCGAGGCGAATCCGCACGCGGACGGGTATGTCGGTGCGGCGGGCGGCTCGATCACGCTGGGCGGCTGGTTCCTGGCGTTCCTCGTGGCGTGGATGCCCTTCGCCTCCGACTACTCGCGCTACCTGCCCGACACCGCGAAGGTCGTCCGGCACACCACCTGGTACACCGCCCTCGGCAACTTCCTCACCATCGCCTGGCTCGGCATCCTCGGCGTCGTGGTCGGCGCCTCCGCCTCCAGCTCGGACACCATCACCGCGCTGCACGAGCTGATGGGCCCGTTCGCCGTCCCCGCGCTCGTCGCCGTCGGCCTGTCCGCGCTGGCCCAGAACTTCCTCAACGTCTACGGCGGCGCGATCTCCGTCCAGACCCTCAAGATCCCCGTCACCCGCACCCAGGCGGTGGCCGCGATCTGCGTCCTCGCCTACGGCATCAGCCTGTGGGGCGCCTCCGGCACGGAGGACAAGTTCAAGGTCTTCCTCAACCTGACCGCGTACTTCATCGCGCCGTTCGCCGCCGTGCTCCTGATCGACTTCTACCTGGGCGGCCGCGGCGACCCCCGCAGGATCGCCGAGCTGTACGACCGCTCCCGGATCGTCGACTGGGGCCTGGTGGCCTGGGCGGCCGGTGTCGTGGCGTCCGTGCCCTTCTGGGTGTCCAACATCTACACGGGCGCCTTCGCCGCGGCCCACCCGGGCGCCGGCGACCTCAGCATGATCGTCGCGGCCGGTGTCGCGGTCGTCGTCTACCTGTTCACGTACCGCCTGAAGCCGCTGTGGCGACGGGCGGGCGGCGAGGACCCGGACATCGCCACGCACACCACTCCCGGCGCCGGGCAACTGTCGGAGCCCGCACCGGACTTGATCGGTCGCGGCTGACGGGGCGCCACCGCGGCGGGTGTGTCCGCCGCGGTGGCGGGTACGTCACTTCCCGTGCAGGATGTCGCAGAAGCGGCGGACGAGCGAGGAGTGCCGTAAGTGATCAAGAAATTGCAGGCGGTCGCGCTGGACTGTGCCGACCCCGTACAGCTCGCCGAGTTCTACGCGGAGCTGCTCGGCGGCCGGGTGGTCCTGGACCCCGAGGACCCCGACTGGGTCGACGTGGTGGGGTTCGAGGGGACGCGCCTGGCCTTCCAGCGAGTGGACGGGTACCGACCGCCGCAGTGGCCGGGCCAGGAGCGCCCGCAGCAGGTCCACCTCGACTTCGACGTGGACGACCTCGAAGCGGACGAGAAGCGGGTGCTCGCCCTCGGCGCGACGCTCCTGGAGCGGACGGACCAGATCCACCCGGACACCAACTGGCGGGTCTACGCGGACCCGGCAGGACACCCCTTCTGCCTCTGCCTGCACTGAGCCCGGCGGGCCGCCTCAGTCCCTCGGCGCGGCCCGCTCCAGGTCGTCGACGCTGCCCGACATGATGGCCCGTACGTGCGCGGTGATGTGCTCCAACGGCCAGTCCCACCACGCCACTTGAAGCAGCCGCTCGATATCGGCGTCGCTGTACCGGCGACGGATGACACGGGCCGGATTGCCTCCGACGATGCCGTAGTCGGGCACATCGTCGACGACCACGGCCCCCGAAGCGATCACCGCGCCGTGCCCAATGCGGACACCGGGCATCACCATCGCGCCGTAGCCGAACCACACATCGTTGCCGACCACGGTGTCGCCCCGCCCCGGCAACCCAGTGATGAGGTCGAAGTGCTCGCTCCAGGAACCGCCCATGATCGGGAACGGGAACGTGGAGGGGCCGTCCATCCGGTGGTTGGCGCCGTTCATGACGAAACGGACCCCCTCCCCCAGCGCACAGAACTTCCCGATGACCAGCTTCTCCGGCCCGTAGTGGTACAGCACATTGCGGGTCTCGAAGGCGGTCGGGTCGTCCGGGTCGTCGTAGTACGAGAACTCGCCCACCTCGATGAGCGGCGACGTGACCAGGGGCTTGAGGAGCACGACCCGCGGCTGTTCGGGCATCGGGTGCAGCGCGGTCGGGTCGGCGGGAACGTTCGCGGTCACCGGTCGGCCTTTCTGGGGCATGCGGCGCCGGCCCGAGCGGCCGACCACCCATTGACAGGACATTTGAACAAGGACGATCGTACTCGGGCCAGAGCGCGCCATGAGCCCGGAGCGAAGGGACGCCAACCGAGATGCCGTTCGATGTTTTGACCATGGGCCGCGTCGGAGTGGACGTGTATCCGCTCCAGACGGGCGTAGGGCTTGCGGAGGTGTCGACGTTCGGGAAGTACCTCGGCGGCAGCCCGACGAACGTCGCCGTCGCGGCGGCCCGCTACGGGCGGCGTACGTCGGTGATCACGAAGACCGGCGACGACCCCTTCGGCACGTTCGTGCGCACCGCTCTGGAGGGCTACGGCGTCGACGCCTCGTTCGTCGGCACGTCGGACGTCGCACCCACGCCGGTGACCTTCTGCGAGATCTTCCCGCCGGACGACTTCCCGCTGTACTTCTACCGCCTGCCCAAGGCACCGGACCTGGACATCCGCCCCGACGACCTCGATCTGGACGCGGTGGCGGCGGCCCGGATCTTCTGGGTGACCGGGACCGGACTGTGCGAGGAGCCCTCGCGGTCGGCGACGCTGGCGGCGCTCCAGCACCGGGCCGCGCGGGGAACGACGGTCTTCGACCTGGACTGGCGGCCCATGTTCTGGGAGGACACCGCTCAGGCGCGCGTGTACTACCGCGAGGCGCTCGCCCACACCACGGTAGCCGTCGGCAATCTCGACGAGTGCGAGATCGCGACCGGCGAGCGGGAGCCGCACGCGGCGGCAACCGCCCTGCTGGCGGCGGGAGTTGAACTGGCCGTCGTGAAACAGGGTCCCAAAGGTGTGCTCGCGGTCGGCCGCGACGGCGCGGTCGCCGAGCTGCCGCCGGTGCCGGTGGACGTGGTCAACGGGCTCGGCGCGGGTGACGCGTTCGGCGGGGCGCTGTGCCATGGGCTCCTCTCGGGCTGGGACGTGGCGCGGACGGTGGCGTTCGCCAACGCGGCGGGCGCCCTTGTGGCGGGCCGGCTGGCCTGCTCGGACGCCATGCCCACCGCCGAAGAGGTCGACGACAAGCTCCGCGAGGTGAACGGTGACGTCTGAGGAGAAGACCGTGCGCATAGGTGTCATCGGCACCGGCTGGATCGGACAGGAGCACATCCGGCGGCTCACCGATGTGATCGTCGGGGCCCGGGTCACCGGGGTGAGCGACATCGACGCGGAGCGCGCGGCGGAGGCGGCGCGCTACCCGGGCGCGCGGGTGCATCCGGACGGCGCCTCGCTGATCGCCGCCGAGGACGTCGACGCGGTGCTCGTCACCTCGTCGGGGCCGACCCACGCCGAGCACGTCCTGAACGCCGTCGCGGCGGGCAAGCCCGTGTTCTGCGAGAAGCCGCTCGCCACCACTCCCGAGGACTGTCTGAAGATCGTCGAGGCGGAGCGGGCGCACGGCAGCCGATTGGTCCAGGTGGGCTTCATGCGCCGCTTCGACCAGGGCTACCGCCAGCTGAAGGAGGTCATCGACGCGGGCCGGATCGGCACCCCGCTGATGGTGCACTGCGCGCACCGCAACGCGTCGTCCGTGGAGTCGTACACCTCCGACATGGCCGCGCACGACACGGCGGTGCACGAGATCGACGTGCTGCGCTGGCTCCTCGACGACGAGATCGTCTCCGCCCAGGTGATCGTGCCGCGCTCGACGACGCACAAGCACGCGCACCTCACCGATCCCCAGTTCATGCTCTTCGAGACCGCGCGGGGCGTCCGTATCGACCTGGAGGTCTTCGTCAACTGCCGCTACGGCTACGACATCCAGTGCGAGGCGGTCGGCGAGGAGGGACTCGCGCGGCTGCCCGACCCGGCGGCGGTGGGCGTGCGCACGGCGGGCGCGCACAGCACGGCGATCCTGCCGGACTGGACGGGCCGGTTCGCCGACGCGTTCGACACCGAGTTCCGCGAGTGGGTCGCGAACCTGGCCGCGGGCCGCGCCCCCACGGGCCCCTCCGCCTGGGACGGCTACGCCGCGACGGTCATCACCGACGCCGCCGTCGAGTCCCGCGTCTCGGGCCGGGTCGTCCCCATGGGCATCCCGAAGCGCCCGGACTTCTACGCGGCCGACGGCCGGCCGTGAGGATCGCCCGCGGCGGCACGGCATGGCGGCGCTCACCTACCAACCCACCGCCAGCGTCGCGACGACCGGCGCGAGATACAGCACTGGGAACGCGACCGTCTTGTAGGAACGCACACGCAGCACCGTGATCACCGCCCCGAGGAAGTACAAGGCCAGTCCGATCGCAGCCGCGATCCCGATGGCCGGCACGGCGAGCCCCACCAACAGGCCGGCCGCGCCGAGGAGTTTGGCCGCGGCGAGCCGGGTCCACCAGGCGTCGGGAACCCCGTAGGAGACAAGTGGTTCCACGACGAACGGGGCGCGGCGCAACAGCGAGACACCGGAGAAGCCGACCCAGAGGGCCGTCAGGACCGTGACGACGGTGGTGGTAGACATGCGGGCGTCCTCCTTCAGGACATGAGGCGTGCGGCGGCGGGGGGGGGAGAGAGAGAAGAAGGGAGGCCGTCCCGAGCCAAGGGTCCTCGCTGACGCTGGAGGCATCAACGGCCGTCTCGGTAACGAGCGATAATCCTCGGGTTAACGATCAGGAAGGGCGCAGGAGTGGAGCTGCGGGAGATCGAGATCATCCTGACGCTCGCGGACGAGCTGCACTTCGGGCGCACCGCCGAGCGGCTGCATGTCTCGGCGGCCAGAGTCAGCCAGGCGATCAGCACACAGGAGCGGCGCATCGGCGCTGCCCTGTTCGAGCGGACCAGCAGGTCGGTGCGGCTCACGCCGATCGGGCGGCGCCTGACCGAGGGCCTGCGCCAGGGGCAGGAGGCCATCAATGCCGCGATCGCGGAGGCCACCGCCGCGGCCCGCGGTGTCTCCGGCACGCTCACGCTCGGGGTGATGGGCGCGCTCGGCCATGAACTGCGCTCCCACATCGGTCACTTCGGCAAGCTGTACCCGGAGTGCGACGTCCGGCTCCAGGAGATCCACTTCAGCGATCCGTACGGGCCGCTGCGCAGCGGCGAGGTCGACATGCTGGTGCTGTGGCTGCCGGTCGTCGAGCCCGATGTGACCGTGGGCCCCGTGGTGCTGACGGAGGGCCGGGTGCTCGCGGTGTGGGCGGGGCACGAGCTGTCCGGGCACCCGGACGTCTCCATGGAGGATCTGGCGGGCCGCACCGTCTTCGACCTCGGCCCCGAGGTGCCGCGGGACTGGAGCGAGGCCATGCTCCCCACCCGTACGCCCAGTGGGAGCGCGGTCCCGCGCGGCCCCCGCGTACGCACCTTCCACGAGATTCTCACCCAGGTCGCCGCCCGCGCCGCGATCAGCCCGCTCAACGCGCACGTCCTGCGCTATTACCGCCACCCCGGCGTCGAGTTCGTGCCCGTCCGGGACGCGCCCGCGACCGAGTGGGCGCTGGTGTGGCGCACCACCGGCGAGACCGCGCAGCACCGGGCGTTCGCCGAGGCGGCGCGGGCGTTCGGGGCGCGCGGCACGGGGTAGGGACGGCGACCGGCACCTGGCCGGGAGGAGGCCGGCCGTTTACGCCGCGCGCGTCGGGGCAGGTGCCTCGGCCAACGGACGATGCTTGGTACGGCAGTTTTCCCGGGTCGAAGAGATCGAGGTCCATGTGTCGGTGAGGCTTGAGGCCGAGAACCTGTACAAGGTGTTCGGCAGACGACAGGCAGAAGCGGTCGAGCGGCTGCGCACCGGGGCCGACCGCGAGGAACTGCGGGCGGAAGGGACCGTCGCGGGCGTGATCGACGCCTCGTTCTCGGTGGAGTCCGGCAAGATCTTCGTCGTCATGGGCCTGTCCGGCTCGGGGAAGTCGACGCTGCTGCGGATGCTCAACGGCCTGTCCGAGCCGACCTCGGGACACGTGAAGTTCGACGGCCAGGACCTGACCGCCCTGACCGCCAAGGACCTGCGGGCGGTTCGTTCCCACAAGATCAGCATGGTGTTCCAGCACTTCGCGCTGTTCCCGCACCGCAGCGTGCTGGAGAACGCGGCCTACGGCCTCGCCGTGCAGGGTGTGCCGCGCCCGGAGCGCGAGGAGCGGGCGGCGGAGGCCCTCGAACTGACCGGCCTCAAGGGCTGGGAGAAGTCCTTCCCCGACGAGCTGTCCGGCGGCATGCAGCAGCGCGTCGGCCTGGCCCGCGCGCTGGCCACGGACGCCGACCTGCTGCTGATGGACGAGTCGTTCAGTGCCCTCGACCCGCTGATCCGGCGGGACATGCAGGACCAGCTGCTCGTGCTGCAGAGGCAGCTCAAGAAGACCGTCGTCTTCATCACGCACGACCTGAACGAGGCCATGCGCCTGGGCGACCGAATCGCCGTCATGCGCGACGGCCGCATCGTGCAGAACGGCACTCCGGAGGACATCCTGGTCCGCCCGGCCGACGACTACGTCGCCAACTTCATCCAGGACGTGGACCGTTCGCGGGTCCTGACCGCCGGTGCGGTCATGGAGTCCCCCGACGCGCTGCGCGCGAGTTCGGGCCGCCCGGACCTCACCGACACCGAACTCCTCGCGAAGGCCCCCGCCCGTGTCGGCCCCGACACCCCGCTCGCCGACCTGTTCGCGCCGTGCGCACAGCGGACCACCGAGGCCGTCGCCGTCGTCGAGGACGAGGTGCTGACCGGTGTGGTGAGCCAGCAGCGGCTGCTGGCCGTACTCGGCGAGGCCGTCAACGGCGACCGCGGCGGCGCCGAGGGCGGGAGCGCCGGGGACACGGTGGCGGCCCGCACCCCGTAGCCCTTCGCCAGGTCCGGCCGCTCACGCCGGCGGATCCTTGCGCCAGGTCCACCGCGCGTCGGGCGGCTCCTCGCCCAGCACGCGGAGCGCGTCGGTGGAGATCCGGGCGAGGAGGTCGACCTCGTCGAGGCCGAACCACATCTCGTGATTCTCCGAGCGCCCGCTGCGCCGCTGGTGGGTGTCCGGGTCGGACCAGCCGAGCGCCAGGAGCCGCTGCTTCTGTGCCTCGGTCGTCCTCCGGTACGCCGACGAAACGCATTCGGCGCCGAACCCGTCGTCCCACCTGATGAACTGCACGTAACGCCCCGTCTCCTGCCGGGACTTGGGGCGCCGCTGCCACCAGCGCCGCCCCGGGGCGTCGGACACCGGCTCCGGGTCCGGATCGGGCTCGGAGACCACCAGGGTGTCCTTCTCGCGCATACCGGCCACTTCCGCCCGCAGCCGCTCACGGAACTCGCTCCACGCCTCGTCCATCGGGCCAAGGTACCGGCACCGACCGCGAGGACACCCACTGCCGTGTCCCGCCACGCCCCCGGCCGTCCCGTCAGCGGACCTTCTTGATGGGAATCACCACCAGCGCGCCCACCACGCAGATCGCCGCGGCCACGTGCAGCATCGTCGCGTAGCCGTCGCCGCCGACCGTGGTGACGAGGAAGCCGGCGAGGCCCGGGGCCAGGGCCTGGGGGCCCGCGTTGGCGACGTTGAAGACACCGAGGTCCTTCGCCGCGTTGTCCGGGTCGGGCAGGACGTCCATGACCAGGGCGATGTCGACGCCGATGTACATGCCGTAGCCGAGCCCGAGCACCAGCTCCGCCCAGTAGAAGGCACCCACGGTGTCCACGTGCACCAGCATGTACGTACCGATGCCGAAGAGCAGGGTCGCCGCCCCCACGAACACCTTGCGGCGGCCCGTCTTGTCCGAGAGCCATCCCGCGGTCTGCGAGGCCACCATCAGGGCGACCGTGTAGACGAGGATGCCGGTGGCCATCGCACCGGTGGCCTCGCCCGCGGACAGGTCGAGCTGGTGCTCCAGATACAGGAGCCGGAACGTGGTGAACATGTACGACGCCAGGATCACCAAGAACCGGGAGGCGAACGCCCAGCCGAAGTCGGGGTGTTGGCGCGGGTTCACCCAGAACGTCTTGAGCGCGGTGCGCCAGCCGCCGTCGGTCCGCGGGCGCTCGCGCAGCGGGACGTCCGGGAGCAGCACGGCGTACAGGACCATGGCGGCGAGGCCCACGAGGCCCGGCACCATGAACAGCAACAGCATGTCCCGGCCGAGGAGTTGACCGGCGTACGCGGCGCCCAGCACGCCGGCGTTCTGCATCAGGCCGATGAGTCCTGAGACCTTGCCGCGCTGGCGGCTGGGCACCTGGTCGGCGACCGAGGCCAGGTAGGCGGCGAGTGCGGCGTTGGCGCACACCTGGGCGCAGAACCAGGCGACCGCGACGGTGGCCACGTTGGGGGCCAGGGCGATCACCAGCAGGCAGCAGGTGAGTCCGGCGGCGCCCGCCACCAGCCAGGGGCGGCGGCGCCCGAAGCGACCCGTGGTCAGATCGCTGATCCGGCCGAAGACCGGGTTGGCGAGGAAGGCGCCGACCGCGCCGACGGAGGAGACGGTCGCCAGGGCGGTGATGGCGTCGCCGTCGACGGTGAGCGTCTGGAGCTTGAGGGTGAGGCTGACGTAGACGGGCGTGAGGAGCGCGAGGTAGAGGCCGGCCTGGGCGATCGCCAGGAAGACGAGAAGCCGGGGCGAGGCCTTGCGTGTGGGCGGCGGTATGGCCGGCGCGGTGTCCGGTGCGGCGACGTGCGTGCTGTCGCCCGGGGGTGCGGATCGCGCGGTCTCGGGGCCGTGCGGGGTGGATCCCATGGTTCGCCTCCTTGCGAGCCTGGGCCGATGGGGGGCGTCGGGGCCGGGACACCGTGGGCAGGCGTGTGTGGGGGCGGTGTCCCGTCCGACGGAAGCGCACTGGGCGCTCGTGGGAGCCGTCAGGCCGTCGTGCGGCCGTGCTCCAGCAGCGCGTCCCTGTTGCGCTTCAGGAGGTCGAAGCGGTCCAGCTCCGTGGTGTCGATCTCGGCGATGTGCCAGGCCAGGGACGGGCCCCCCGCCTCGATGGCGCCGGGGACGTCGACGTCGCCCGTGCCGATGGGGGTCTGCGGCTCCTGGCGCACCGCCTTGCCGTCCTTGAGGTGTGCGGCCACCACGCGGCCGTCGAGCGCGCGCAGCACCGCCGCCGGGTCCTGGCCCGCGACGGTCGCCCAGTACACGTCGAGTTCGGCGAGGACCTGCGCGCCGGTCAGCTCCCAGAACACGTCGTAGCCGCTGCGGCCGTCGGGCAGCGTCGTCCACTCCAGTTCGTGGTTGTGGTAGCCGAGGCGGATGCCGTGCCCGGCCAGTTCGGTGGCGGCCTCGTCGACACGGGCGGCGAACCGGGTCAGGGTGTCCAGGTCGCCGAACACGTCGCGGCCGAAGTGGTCCCCGCCGTCGAAGCCCTCGACGAGACCGGGGATCGGGATGAAGACGGTGTCGGTGCCGAGGACGCGGCACTCCTCGGCGAGGGTGGCGAGGCCGTCGGCGGCGATCGACGCGTGCAGGGAGCAGACGGACAGGCCCGCCGCGTCCAGGTCGGCGCGGAGCGCACGGGCCTTGGCCAGGCGCTCTTCCGCGGGGGTGCGCCAGTCGCCGAGGCCGAAGGGCTCGACGTGCCGGTAGCCGAGGTCGGCGAGGCGGGCGAGGGTGCCGGGGCGGTCCCTGTCCAGGTCCTCCCGGAGGCTGAACAGCTGGACGGCGAGGGTGGCGGTGGGCTGAGGGGTGGTGGCCATGGTGTGTCGGTCCTCCGGTCAGTCGACGATCAGCGGGCGGAGCGTGCTGTGGGCGATGTCGAGGCCCTGGACGATCTTTTCCGGGGTGCCGCCCCAGACGGGGTCCTCGTGCTCGACGGAGAGGGTGCCGGTGAAGCCGTGCTCGTAGAGCCGGTCGAGCACCGTGCCCCAGTCGACCTGCCCGCGCCCGGGGACGCGGTAGCGCCACCAGCCCATGTCCCAGGCGTTCTTGGACCGGTCGCGTGCGGGCCCGAAGTGGCCGTAGCGCTGCCGGTCGTGCGGGCGCAGCTCGACGTCCTTGGCCTGGGCGTGCACGATCCGGTCCGCGTACGGCGCGATGGTCTCCACCGGGTCGATGCCGATCCAGGTGAGGTGCGAGGGGTCCCAGTTGAGGTACAGGCCCAGGTCGAACATCCACTCCCACAGCTCCGGGGAGTAGGCGAGGTTGCCGGGGTAGCCGTCGGGGTGCCAGCCCTCCATCACGCAGTTCTCGATGATGAGCTGCACGCCGCGCTCGCCCGCGTAGTCCACCAGCTCCGGGAAGATGCGCTCGGCCTCGGCGAGGTTCTCCGCGACCGGCTTCGTCCAGTCGCGGCCGATGAACGTGCCCACGTACGGGATGCCGAGGCGCTGCGCGGTGTCGATGGCGTGCCTGAGGTGGGTGCCGTAGGCGGCGCGCTGGGCGGGGTCGGGGTGGAGGTGGTTCTCGTAGTAGGCGAGCGCGGAGATCTCCAGGCCGTGCCGGTCGAGGAGGGCGCGGGTGCGTTCCTCGTCCTCGCCGGTGAAGGTGGCGACGGGCAGGTGGGCGGCCTCGAAGTCGCGGCCGCCCGTGCCGGGCCAGACGGCGACTTCGAGGGCCTGGTAGCCGCGGCCCGCCGCGTATGCGGCGATCTTGTCGAGGTCCCAGGAGGGGAGGCAGGCGGTGAGCATGCCGAGCTTGATCCGACTCGACGTGAGTTCACTCATGGTCAGTTCACCTTTGTCCAGGTGCCGTTGGCGGACGATGTGAGGAAGGCGTCGACGAGGCGTGCGGAGCGCAGCCCGTCGGCGAAGAGCGGGAGCCCTTCGGGTGCCTCGCCGGTGGTGACGGCCGCGTACACGTCGGTGACGAACGCGGCGAAGCAGTCGACGTAGCCCTGCGGGTGGCCGGGCGGCACGACGTTGAGGCGCCGCTGCTCGGGAGAGGTGCGGCCCGCGCCGCGGTGCAGGATCCGGGAGGAGTCCTCGCCGCCGAGCCAGAGGGTGTCGGGGTTCTCCTGGTCGAAGACGGCGCTCCCGGCGGAGCCGTCGAGTTCGAACCAGAGGCGGTTCTTGCGGCCGGCGGAGACCTGGGACACCACGGTCGAGGCGAGCGTCCCGTTCTCGGTGCGCAGGAGCAGCGCGGCGGCGTCCTCGGTGGTGACGGTGGCCCGCGCCCCCGAACCGGCTGCCCCGGAGAAGGACTTGGCGCCCGTGCCGGGACGTTCGGGGACGGTGACCGTGCGGTGCGCGGTCAGTTCCGTGAAGCGTTCGCCGGTGACCCATTCGACGAGGTCGCACCAGTGCGAGCCGATGTCGGCGAAGGCCCGGGAGTCTCCCCCGGCCCCCGGGTCCACGCGCCAGCCGGACGCGTCGGGGTCGAGCATCCAGTCCTGCAAGTAACTGCCGTGCAGGAGCTGCCAGTTGCCGAACTCCCCTGCTCGGGCCCGGTCGCGCAGTTCCCGTACGAGGGGGTGGTAGCGGTACACGAACGGGACGGCGGCGACCGTCCCGGCCCGGTCGGCGGCACGCACCAGGCGTTCGGCGTCGGCCGCCGAGGTCGCCAGGGGCTTCTCGCACACCACGTGCTTGCCCGCCGCGAGGGCGCGTTCCGCGTACGCGGCGTGGGTGCGGTTGGGGGTGCAGATGTGTACGACGTCGACGTCCCCGTCGGCGAGGAGGTCGTCGAAGTCGCCGTAGGCGGCGACGGGTCGGCCGGGCGCCGTCCAGTCGGCGGCGACCTGCACGGACCGCTCCGGGGTGGAGGCGAGCACACCGGTCAGGGTGCCTCCCGATGTGCGGATCGAGCGCCGGTGCACCTCGGCGATCATGCCCGCGCCGACGATCGCGGAGCGAGGTGTGGGTGGTGCGGGCGGGGCCATCGAGGCCGCCCTCCTTTCGACGTCGACACATGACGCCGTGCACACCGTCGGCGGAGGTAACTCGTCCCGGTCATGAACGTAGGACATCCAATTTGGCCCTGACAAGCGAAAGTTACTGCATCTTGAGAGTCATAAATCGCGGGGAGCGCGTACGGTGTGCAGCCATGTCCACCTCGACACTCCCCCGCGCCCGCCTCTCCGTGCCCACCCTGCGGTTCCGGGACGGCGGCGGGCTGCTGTACTCCACCCTGGCCCGCCTCATCGCGTCCGGCACCGCCGTGCACCGCGCCGACCTGGTGGAACGCGCGGGTCTGGCCCGCTCGACGGTCACCCGGCACCTGGACGCGCTGATCGAGGCCGGGGTGGTCGCCGAGGGCGGAGGCGCCGCCCGCGCGGGACGAGGGCGCCCGCCCCAGCTCCTGACGCTCAACCCGCGCGCGGGGCTCGTGGCCGCGGCGGACATCGGGGCCCGCGACGCCCGCCTCGCCGTCGCCGACCTCTCGCAGAACCCGCTGGCCACAGGACACATAGCCGTCGATCTGGCGCAGGGCCCCGGGGCGGTGCTCGGCGAGGTGGAGGCGGCCCTGCGCGAGCTGCTCGCCGCCGCGGCCGACGGAAGCGTCCCGCTGTGCGCGGTGGCGGTCGGCCTTCCGGGCCCCGTCGATCACGCCGCCGGGGCGCCGGTCCGGCCGCCGATCATGCCGGGCTGGGACGGGTATCCCGTGGGCGACGCGCTCGCGGAGCGCTTCGGCTGCGCGGTCCTCGTCGACAACGACGTGAACCTGATGGCCCTGGGCGAGGCCCGCAGCCTGCCCGAGGACCAGCTCCCGCTGCTGTTCGTGAAGGTGTCGACCGGCATCGGCGGCGGCCTGGTCTCGGCCGACGGCGAACTGCACCGCGGGGCGGACGGCGCGGCGGGCGACATCGGACACCTGCCGGTCACCTCCGGTGGCGCCTCGAAGGTGGTGTGCCGCTGCGGGAAGAGCGGCTGCGTGGAGGCGGTCGCCTCGGCGGCGGTGATGGCCCGCCACCTCAACGCGACCCGCGCGGCTTCGGGTTCGCAACTGAGCGGCACCGGCGACCTGGCCCGCCTCGTGGCGCACGGCGACCCCGAGGCACTGCGCGTCGTGCGTGCGGGCGCCGAGCGGATCGGCGAGGTGGTGGCCCTCCTGCTGCACGTCTACAACCCGGCCCGTGTGGTCCTCGGCGGAGCCCTCGCAGGAGCGGGCGACGAACTGCTCGCCGGGGTGCGCGCGGTCGTCTACCGCCAGGCGCTCCCCCTGGCCACCCGCAGGCTCGTCCTCGAACCCAGCACCCTCGCCGACCGGGCAGGGCGGGTCGGCGGCACGGTCCTCGCCGTGGAACATGTGCTGTCACCGGACGGCGTGGTGGACCTCATGGAGCGCAGGCTCGGGCGGAGCACGAAGAGCACTGCCGACGCCACGAGTTGACGCGCGCACCCTTGACATCCCCCACCCCCGGTGTTTGATTGTCGCGAGATCGTGCACTTCGCGGCGGAGGACTCGTCCCCCGAACCCACCCCGCGCGAAGGGACGTCACACCCCATGAGCCGCAGCGTCAACGTCGGCATACTCGGCACCGGTTCGATCTTCCGGGCCTACGCCGCCGGCATCGCCACCCTCCCCGAGCTGACCGTCACCCGCGTCGCCGACGTGGACCTGGAGCGGGCCCGCACGGCCGCCGCCGAGTTCGGCATCCCGGCCGCGGGCACCACCGAGGAACTGCTGGCCGACGACGACGTGGAGATCGTCGTCAACATCACCCCGCCCGCCGTGCACGCGCCCCTCAACGAGGCCGCACTGCGCGCCGGAAAGCACGTCTACACCGAGAAGCCGCTGGCCGCGACCACCGAACTCGCGCGCGCCAACCTCGTCACCGCGACCGAGACGGGCCGCACGCTGGGCGGTGCCCCCGACACGTTCCTCGGCACGGCCGGGCAGACGGCGCGCGCCGCGATCGACGACGGCCTGATCGGGACGCCGTTCGCCGCGACCAGCTTCGTCCGCTCCAGCCGGGTGCAGTCGTGGCACCCGAGCCCCGGCTTCTTCTTCCGGGCCGGCGGCGGGCCCGTCCTCGACTGGGGGCCGTACCATGTGGCCGCCCTGGTCAACCTGTTGGGCCCGGTGCGCGATGTCATGGGTGCCAACGCCATGGCCGAGAGGGAGCTGGCGGTGACGGCTCCCGAGCGGACCGTCGAGTCGGTGCCGGTGGAGGTGCCCACGCACGCCACCTCCATCCTCCGCTTCGACTCGGGGGTGCTGGCGACGGTGATGTACTCCTTCGACGTGTGGGACACCGAGCTGCCGCACCTGGAGATCTACGGCACCGGCGGCACGCTCTCCCTGCCGGACCCCAACACCTTCGACCGTCCGGTGCGCATCAAGCGCCGGGGGGACACCGAGTGGAGCGAACTCCCGGCGGTGACCGCGGCGAAGGCGCCCGCGACCGGCCCGTTCCGCGGGCTCGGTGTCCTCGATCTGGCCCGGCACCTGGACGGCGGCCCGCACCGTGCGTCCGGCGAGTTCGCCTTCCACGTCCTGGACGTCCTGGAGCGGATGTCCCTCGCGTCCCCGGAGTCCGGGGCGCTCACGGTGCTGTCGTCCGTGAAGCGGCCGGCCCCGCTGGACCGGCCCTGAGGCACCGACCGGCCTACGGGTAGAAGTGCGTGAGCGACTCCGCCACGCACGCCGGCTTCTCGGAGCCCTCCAGCTCGAAGGTGAACGCCCGCGTCATCTGCACCCCGCCCCGTGCCACCTCCGTCACATCGGCGACGGAGGCGTGCAGCCGCACGCGGCTGCCGACGGGCACGGGGGCCGGGTAACGGACCCGGTTGACACCGTAGTTGAGGGCCCGGCCGACGCCCTCGACCCGGAGCAGTTCGCCGAACATCGGGATGCCCCAGCTGAGCACCATGTAGCCGTGGGCGATGGTGCGTCCGTACGGGCCGGAGGCGGCGCGCTCGACGTCGGTGTGGATCCACTGGTGGTCCCCGGAGACGTACGCGTACGCGTCGATGAGCTCCTGGGTGATCTCCTTCCAGTCGGAGTGCCCCAGATCGCGCCCGGCGAGGCGGAGTACCTCCGGGATGCCATGGACGGTCAGAGGCATGGTCAGGCTCCGTTCGTGGTTGCGGTCGCGAGGCTCTGCCCCGGACCCCGCCGGCTCTCGTCCTCAAGCGGGGCTTCACATGCCAGTTCGTCGTGGTTGGGGCGCTTGAGCAGGAGGAGCATGCAGCCCAGCGTCAGCGCGACCTGGAACAGGGCGTAGGCGATGACCGCGGTGATGGACCCGGTCTTGTTGAGCAGGAACTGGCCGATGATCGGGGTCGTGCCGCCGAGCAGTGTGCCGCACAGCTGGTAGCACAGGGAGATGCCGGTGTAGCGCAGGTGGGCGGGGAAGCGGCTGGCGAGCATGCCGGCGAGGGCCGCGTAGTACAGGCAGTGCGGGATGGTGGCGACGGCGACGCCGAGCATCGCGAGGCCGTAGTTGTTGGTGCCGATGAGGAGGAACATCACCGGCAGCAGCACCAGTTCGGGCACCAGCATGACGGTGACCGCGCGCGACCAGCTCTTCATCCTGGTGGCGAGCACGGCGCCGAAGGGCTGGACGACGACCTGCGTGATGTTGGCGACGAGGATGATCGTCAGGAACGAGCTGCGGTCGAAGTCGAGTGACGTGGTGGCCCAGGACAGGGCGAACGTCGACTTGAAGTACGTCGCGGACAGGCCGATGGTGCAGGCGCCGATGCCGAGGGCGATCAGGCCGGGGTGGCTGCGCAGCACCTCGCTGATCGGCAGCTTGGCGACTTCCTTCTTCTCGATGAGCTTGGCCATGGCCGGGGACTCGGCGACCTTGAGGCGGACCAGGAGGCCGACCAGGACGAGGACGGCGGAGGCGAGGAACGGCACGCGCCAGCCCCAGGACACGAAGGCGTCGTCGGGCAGCTGGCTGATGGCGAGGAAGCTCAGCGTGGCCAGGGTGTTGCCGACGGGCGAGCCCTGCTGGGCGAACGCCCCGTACAGCACCGACTTGCCCTTGGGCGCGCTCTCGGAGGCGATGAGGACGGAGCCGCCCCATTCGCCGCCGAGGCCGATGCCCTGGATCATGCGGATGCAGACGAGCAGGATCGGTGCGGCGACGCCGATGGAGGCGTAGCTCGGCAGCAGGCCGATCGCGGTGGTGGAGATGCCCATCATCAGGAGCGTGATGACAAGGGTCTTCTTGCGGCCGAGGCGGTCGCCGAAGTGGCCGAAGACGATGCCGCCGATGGGCCGGGCGAGGAAGCCGACCCAGAAGGTGGCGAAGGCGACCAACGTGCCGATGGCGCCTTCCAGTTCGGGGAAGAACACCTTGTCGAACGCGAGCGCCGCCGCGGTGCCGTAGATGTAGAAGTCGAACCACTCGATGGTGGAGCCGACGAAGGCACCGAATCCTGCTCTGTTGGCGGTTCTGGTCTCCGCACGTGAGGTGGCGGTGGACGCACTCATGGGTCGCTCCGTGAACGTCGTTGATCAAGCGGATGGGGACGGGGGGAACTGCGGGCGGAACGTGGGGAGTTGTTACGCGGCGACGCGCTCGAAGACCGCGGCGAGGCCCTGGCCGCCGCCGATGCACATGGTCTCCAGGCCGTAGCGCGCCTGGCTGCGGTGCATCTCGCGGGCGAGTGTGGCGAGGATGCGGGCGCCGGTGGCGCCGACGGGGTGACCGAGGGAGACACCGGAGCCGTTGACGTTGACGCGCTCCTCGTGGTCCTTCTCGCCGAGGCCCAACTCACGGGTGCAGGCGAGGACTTGGGCGGCGAATGCCTCGTTGAGCTCGATCAGGTCGAGGTCGGCGAGGGTGAGTCCGGCGCGCTCCAGGGCGGCGCGGGTGGCCGGGACGGGGCCGATGCCCATCGTCGCCGCGGGAACGCCCGCGCGGGCGAAGGAGACGAGACGGACCAGCGGGGTGAGGCCGAGGCGTTCGGCGGTGGCGGCGCTGGTGACGAGGCAGGCGGCGGCCGCGTCGTTCTGTCCGCTGGCGTTGCCCGCGGTGACGGTGGCCTCGGGGTCGGACTTCGCCATGATGGGCCGCAGCTTGGCGAGTTGCTCGGCGGTGGTGTCGGGGCGCGGGTGCTCGTCGGCGCTGACGACGGTGTCACCCTTGCGGCCGCGTACGGTGACGGGCACGGTCTCCGCGTCGAAGCGGCCCTCCTGGGCCGCGCGGGCGGCGCGCTGTTGCGAGCGCAGGGCGAGGGCGTCCTGGTCGGCGCGGCTGATGCCGTACTCGCGGCGCAGGTTCTCGGCGGTCTCGATCATGCCGCCGGGCACCGGGTGGTGGATGCCGCCCGCGGTGACCCGGCCGCGCGCCAGCGAGTCGTGGAGCTGGAGGCCCGGGCCCTTGATGCCCCAGCGGCCCTCGTGCGTGTAGTACGGGGCGGCGCTCATCACGTCGACGCCGCCGGCGATGACGACCTCGCTGAACCCGGCCCTGATCTGCATGGCGGCGTCGAGGACGGCCTGAAGTCCGGATCCGCAGCGCCGGTCGATCTGGGCGCCGGTGACGGTGTCGGGAAGGCCGGCGTCCAGGGCGGCGACGCGGCCGATGGCCGGGGCGTCGGAGGAGGGGTAGGCCTGTCCGAGGATCACCTCGTCGATCCGGTCCGGGTCGATGCCGGTGCGTGCGACGAGTTCGGACACGACGCGCGCGGCGAGCGCGGCGGGGGTCTGCCCGGCGAAGGCGCCGCCGAAGCGCCCGATGGGGGTGCGCAGTGGTTCGCAGATGACGACATCGGCCTGTTCGGGCACGGCGGAACACCTTTCGGGCGGCTCAGGGAGGTGAGCCGACCATCGCACCCCACCGCTGAGTCGGTCCAATACCAAGTTTTCGATCCATCAAGACGGACGGCGTCTCAATCACCCCGCATGCGGCGGCCTTACGGGGTCGGCAGTGCCTCCTCGCAGACGGCGAGCACCGCACGCAGGGCGGCGGAGGGGTTGTCGGCCCGCCAGGCGAGGGCCGCCTGGCGCCGGATGGGCGGTCCCGCGAGGGGCCGGTAGACGAGTCCGGTCTGCTGGATGTGCCGCACCGAGGACACCGTGAGCGTGACACCGACGCCCGCCGCGACGAGCGCCAGGATCGTGTACGAGTCGGGCGCCTCCTGCACCACGCGCGGATTGAACCCGGCGGCCTCGCACGTCTCGACCATGGCGTCGCGGACCGTGGACCCGGCGTTCGCGGGGAAGGAGACGAAGGGTTCATCGGCGAGGATGCCGATGGGGATCTCGTCGAGCGCGGCGAGGTGGTGGTCGGAGGGCAGCGCACACAGCAGCTCCTCCTCGTCGATGACCCGGTGGGCGACGCCCGGCTGGGTCACCGGAAGCCGCACGAAACCGAGGTCAAGCGAGCCGTCCGCGACCCGGTCGAGCGCGACGTTGGCGTACGTCTGGCCCTTCATGACCAGCTCGATGTCCGGGTGCGCGGCCCGCACCGCGCGGGTGAGCCGGGGCAGCGTCTCGTGACTGGAGGCACCGGCGAACCCGATGGTGACCCGGCCGAACTCCCCGCGCCCGGCCGCCTTCGCCGCCCGCACCGCCGTGTCGAGGTCGTCGAGCACGGTCCGTACGGGTTCGAGGAAGGACTCCCCCGCGCTCGTGAGGCGCACGGAGCGGGTGTTGCGCTCGAAGAGCTGGACGCCGAGCTCCTTCTCCAGCTGCCGGATCTGCTGGCTCAGCGGCGGCTGCGCCATTTGCAGCCGCTTGGCGGCCCGGCCGAAGTGCAGTTCCTCGGCGACGGCGGTGAACGCGGTGAGATGACGCAGCTCCACGAGCCCGCCCCCTTCATCCATCGGGAGATTCATTAATCAGGAGTCTTGATCCGACCTTAATTTGGTATTGGACGGCAATCAATAGGCGCTGACACGGTAGGGCGACCACTACGCACTCACGGAGGAGCACCGTGTCACCCAAGGTCATGTCGATGAAGGAGGCCATCGCCACCTTCGTGCACGACGGCGCCACCGTCAGCATCGAGGGCTTCACCCACCTCGTCCCCACCGCCGCCGGACACGAGATCATCCGGCAGGGCCGCAGGGACCTCACGGTCGTCCGGATGACGGCGGACATCGTCGTGGACCAGATGCTCGCCGCGGGCTGCGTCTCGCGCCTCGTCTCCTCCTTCGTCGGCAACTCCTCCGCCGGTTCGCTCGGCGAGCTGCGCCGCAGGATCGAACGCGCCGACCCGGCGCCGCTCGCCTTCGAGGAGTACAGCCACTACGGGATGATCTGCCGCTACCTGGCCGGCTCCCAGCGACTCCCGTTCTTCCCGCTGCGCTCCTACGGCGGCAGCGACCTGCCCGGCATCAACAGCGCGCTGCGGAAGGTGACCTCGCCCTACCCGGGGCCGGACGGCGAACCCGAGCAGATCTACGTCGTACCGCCTGTGAACCCGGACGTCACGATCATCCACGCGCAGCGCGCCGACCGCCGGGGCAACACCCAGATCTGGGGCCTCACCGGCATCCAGGCCGAGGCGGTGTACGCGGCCGACAAGGCGATCGTCGTGGTCGAGGAGCTCGTCGAGGACGACGTGGTCCGCTCGGACCCCAACCGCACGCTCGTCCCGGCCCACGCCGTGGACGCCGTCGTGGTGTGCCCGCGCGGCGCCCACCCGTCGTTCGCGCAGGGCTATTACGACCGCGACAACGCCTTCTACCGCGCCTGGTCGGGCATCAGCAAGGACCCGCAGCGCCTCCAGGACTGGCTGGCGGAGTGGGTGTACGGAACGGCCGACCACGCCGAGTACGTCGCCAAACAGGGCGAGGAGTTCTGGGCGGGCCTCGCGGTCGGCGAGCTGCTCAGCGAACCGGTGAACTACGGACGGCGACTGTGAGCGCGACACACGACAAGGACCTGACCACCATGACTGCTGCCACGCCCGGGACCGCCGAGACGGTCACCTCCTCGGAGCTGCTCTCCGTCGTCGCCTCACGTGAACTGGCCGCCCGCCGCACGGTGTTCGCGGGCATCGGCCTGCCCACCCTCGCCACCGAACTGGCCCACCTGACGGTCGCCCCGCAGATCGAGGTCGTCTACGAGTCCGGGGTGTGCGGGGCGCACCCCTCGCACCTGCCGGAGACCATCGCGGACGCCGTGCTCATCTCGGGTGCGGAGGCGGTGCTGTCGATGCCGGCCCTGTTCGGCAGCGTGTTGCAGGGCGGACACATCGACGTCGGCTTCCTCGGCGCCGCGCAGATCGACCGCTGGGGCAACCTCAACACCTCGGTCATCGGCGACTGGGAGAGCCCGCAGGTGCGGCTGCCCGGGTCCGGCGGCGGCATCGAGGTGATGGCCAATTCCCGTGAGGTGTTCGTCGTGATGCGCCGCCACAACCCGCGCTCCTTCACCGAGACCCTCGACTTCTGCACCACGCCGGGACCGGACCGCGCGCTCGCCGAGGGAATCCGGCCGCTGGGTGTCGGTGTCACGCGGGTCATCACCGAGCTGGGCATCCTGGCCCGCGAGGGCATCGGAGAGGAGCTGCGGCTCACCGCCGTGCACCCCGGTGTCACCGTCGAGCAGGTCAAGGAGGCCACGGGCTGGGACCTCCAAGTGGCCGACCACGTCGGGACGGTGGAGCCGCCGAGCGCGGCGGAGCTGCGGCTCCTTCGTGAGGACGTCGACCCGGGCCGCGTCTACCTCCGCTGACACATCCCCGTACACCCCTACTGCGAAAGGTCCCACCTGTCATGCGTATCAGGATCGTCGGCGCCGGAGCCATGGGCCGCGGCATCGCCCAATGGGCGGCGAGCGCCGGACACACCGTCGAGCTGGGCGATGTCCGGGCGGAGGCGGTGCGGGAGGCCGTCGATTTCGTGCGGTCGATGCTGGACCGCGCGGTCGCCAAGGGCCGCATGAGTGCCGACGACGGCGCGGCGTCGGTGGCACGCCTTGTCCCGCTGGACGACCCCTGGGCGCCGGGCCCCGACGTGGACCTTGTGATCGAGGCCGTACGGGAGGACCTGGACACCAAGGCGGAGGTCTTCGGGAAGCTGGAGCGGGCGCTCCCGGCCACCACCGTCTTCGCCACCAACACCTCGTCCCTCTCGGTGACCCGGATCGCGGCGACGCTCGACGACCCGACGCGCCTGGCGGGCCTGCACTTCTTCAACCCCGTGCCGCTGATGCGGATCGTGGAGGTGGTGCCGGGCGCCGCGACCCGCCCCGAGATCGCCCCCGCGCTCACGGCACTGGTCGAGGGCTGCGGGCACCGCGCCGTCACGGTGGCCGACACCCCCGGCTTCCTCGTGAACCACGCGGGGCGCGGTCTGGTGACCGAGGCACTCGCGCTCCTGGAGGAGTCGGTGGCTCAGCCCCAGGACATCGACCGCGTCGCGCGCGACGTACTGGGCCTGCGGATGGGCCCGTTCGAGCTGATGGACCTCACCGGACTCGATGTCACGGCGGCCGTCATCGACTCGATCTGGCAGGGGTTCCGCAACGAACCCCGCCTGCGCCCGTCCTACCTCACCCCGAACCGGGTGACGGCGGGCCTGCTCGGCCGCAAGACCGGGCGGGGCTGGTACGCGTACGGCCCCGACGCCCCCGACACCACCACGGAGGCGCCGGTGACGGGGAACGCGGACCGGCCGGTGTTCGTGGCGGGCGGCGACGCGGCGCTGCGCGAGGCCCTGACCGCGTCCGGCGCCACCGTGGAGACCGGCGAGACGCCGTCGGCCGACGCCCTCGTCCTGGTCCCGGTCTGGGGCACCACCGTGGCCGAAGCCGTCGCCGCCCACGGACTCCCCGCCGCCCGCACGTTCGGCGTGGACCCGCTGTCCGTGGCGAGCGGCCGACGTGTGCTGTCGGTGACCCCGGCGGCCGACCCGGCCGCCGCGCGTGACGCACGCGCCGTACTGGCCCGCGGCGAGCACACGGTGACACTCGTCCGTGACACCGCCGGGTCGGTGGCCCAGCGCCTGCTCGCCTCCGTGGTGTCGGTCGCCGCGTCCATCGCCGAGCGCTCCCTCGCCGCCCCCGCGGACATCGACCTGGCGGTGACGCTCGGCCTCGGCTACCCCGTCGGCCCGCTGGCCTGGGGCGACCGCGTGGGCGCCGCCCGCATGCTGGACCTGCAACGGTCCCTGCACGCGAGCACCGGCGACCCCCGCCACCGCCCGACCCGCTGGCTCACCGAACGCGCCCTGCTGGGGCTGCCGTTGACCGAGGCGGGCACGGCGCCCCAGGAGTGCCTCGGCTGACCTCACCAGTCGTGCACGCCCCCGTCCTTCAGCCGGTTGACCGGCAGGTACCTGCGCTCGTACGGGAACCGCTCGGCGGCCTTCTCGTCGAACTCGACGCCGATGCCGGGGCGGTCGCCGGGGTGCATGAGTCCGTCCTCGAAGGTCCAGGACGTGTGGAACACCTCCTCGTAGCCGGGGAGGTGGGCCATGTACTCCTGCATGCCGAAGTTCGGGATCGTCAGGTCGAGGTGGAGCGCGGCGGCGAACGAGGCCGGGGAGAGATCACCCGCTCCGTGCGAGCCGGAGCGCACCCCGTACAGCTCCGCGAGGGAGAAGATCCGGCGCAGGTGGGTGATGCCGCCCGCGTGGGAGACGGAGGCGCGGATGTAGTCGATCAGCCGGTTGGTGATGAGGTGCTGGCAGTCCCAGATCGAGTTGAAGATCTCGCCGACCGCGAGCGGGGTCGTGGTGTGCTGCCGGATGAGCCGGAAGGCCTCCTGGTCCTCGGCCGGGGTCGGGTCCTCGATCCAGAACAGGCGGTACGGCTCCAGGGACCTGCCGAGCCGGCCCGCCTCGATCGGGCTGAGCCGGTGGTGGACGTCGTGCAGCAGGTGGAAGCCGTAGCCGAACTCCTCGCGGACGGCGGCCATGTACTCGGGCACGAAGTCCAGGTAGGCGCCGGTGTCCCAGACCTCCTCGGTCGGCAGGTTGCCGTCGGCGGGCTCGTAGGTGTCGCCGTCGCCCTTGCGCATGCCGTAGACGCGCTCCAGGCCGGGCACCGCCGCCTGGGCGCGGACCGCACGGAAGCCCTTGTCGCGGAATCGCCGTACGTCGTCGAGCAGTTCGGGGATCGTGTTGCCGCTGGCGTGGCCGTAGACGGTGACACCGTCGCGGGCGGCGCCGCCGAGCAGCTGGTAGACGGGGAGGTTCGCGACCTTGCCCTTGATGTCCCACAGGGCGACGTCGACGGCGGCGACGGCCGTCATGGTGACCGGGCCGCGCCGCCAGTAGGCGCCCTTGTACAGGTACTGCCACAGGTGCTCGATGCGGGCCGGGTCCTGGCCGATGAGCGTGGGGCAGACGTGGTCGCGGAGGTAGGAGGCGACGGACAGCTCGCGGCCGTTGAGGGTGGCGTCGCCGATGCCGGTGACTCCGTCGGACGTGGTGATCTTCAGGGTGACGTAGTTGCGGCCGGGGCAGGTGACGAAGACCTCGGCGGACGTGATGGTGGCGGGCATGTGGTGCCGTTCTCTCGTGGGGGCGTCGTCGGATGGTGTGTCAGCCGCGGGCGGCGGACCGCAGCGCGGCCTCGGCCCCGTGCGCGTCCAGAGTCCGCGCGAACTCGGCGACCGCGTCGGCGAACTCCGGGTGCTGCGCCGCCTCTTGGGGCAGCAGACCGCCTTCGGCGAGCAGCAGGCGGGCCTTGGCGTCGGGGCCGCTCGCGCGGGAGGCCAGTTCGGTGAAGCGGGCGCGGGCGCCGTCGTGGACGGTGCCGAGACTCCGCTCGTCGTACGCGTCGTCGGCCGTGATCACTCGCGCGTACGCGGCGAAGCCGAGCGCGAGGACATGTGGCACGTGCCCTGCGGCCAGCGCCTCGGCGATCGTTCCGGCCCAGCGGACGGGGATCTTCAGGGAGCCGTCGGAGCCGACCTGGGCGGTGCGGTGACCGAGTGCCGGATTGGCGAAACGGTCGAGGAGTTCACCGATGTAGGTGTCCCCTGACATGCCGTCGGGTTCGGGAACGGTCGGCAGGATCTCCTCGCGCATCGCGAACTCGACGGCTCCACCGAGGAGTTCGTCGTCCACGGCCTGGTCGATGGAGCGGTGGCCGCGCAGCAGTCCGAGGTAGGCGAGCAGCGAATGGGCGCCGTTGAGCAGGCGCAGCTTCATCAGCTCGTACGGCGCCACGTCCTTGGCGAACACCGCGCCCGCCTGCTCCCAGGCGGGCCGCCCGGCGCGGAAGTCGTCCTGCATCACCCACAGTCTGTACGGCTCGGCGGGCACCGGCACCGTGTCGCGGACGCCGAACGCGCGGGCGACCAGGTCCCTGTGTTCGTCGGTGGTGGCGGGGGCGATCCGGTCGACCATGCTGTTCGGCGTCGAGACGGAGACGTCGACGTACGCCTGGAGGTCCTCGCGCTCACCGGCCGGCAGCTCGGCGGTGAAATCCGCCAGCAGGGAACGGAGTCGGTACCCGTTCTCCATGAGGTTGTCACAGCTGAGAACGGTCGCGGGCGGGGCGCCCGCCCGCAGTCGTTGTTGCAGCCCGCGCGCGATGAGGCCGAGCGCGGTGCGCGGTGTACCGCCCGCGAGGTCGGCCCTGATGAGCGGGTCGTCGAGGTCCAGGCGGCCGTCGGCCGCGAAGGTGTAGCCCTTCTCCGTGACCGTGAGGGAGACGATGCGGGTGGTGGCGGCGGCGATGGCGGCGACCACGTCCGCGCCCTGCCCGTCGGCGACCAGGCCCGGATGGTGGACGCCGGGCACGCTCGCGGCGACGGCGCCGTCGCGCTGCAGGGTGAGCACGGCGTAGAGGCCGTCCTGGGCGGCCATGCCCTCGATCAACGGCCGGGGCCGGGTGCCGGGCGTGGTGGAGACACCGGTGATCCCCCATGGGCCATCGGTGTGCCGCAGCGCATCGGCGGTGTACACGGCCTGGTGGGCGCGGTGGAAGTTGCCGAGCCCCAGGTGCACGATGCCGGACTCGGGTGTCGGCGGCGGCAGTCGGAGCCCCGCGACCGGCAGCGCGGCCCGCGTCATGCGCGGCAGCGCGCGGTGCTGCGCGCTCACACGACCACCTCGCCGGGCGTGACGAGCACCTTCATCTGCGTACGGTCGGTGAGCGCGGTGTGCAGCGCCTCGTCCGCCCGCTCCAGCGGGAACTCGGCGGTGACCAGCCCGTCGAGGCGTACCCGTCCTGACCCGGCGAGCCGCACCGCGGCCGCGAAGTCCCCTGCGGCGTAACGGAAGGAGGTGAGCAGGGCCATCTCCTGGCGTTGCATCCAGGCCAGCGGCAGTTCGGTCTCCGGGCGGTTGGGGTTGCCGACGACGACGGCGGTGCCGCCGGGGCGCAGCGCGCGGATCCCGGAGACGAGGGCGGGGCCGACGCCGGAGCAGTCGAGGACGGTGTCGTAGCCCTCGGGGTCGGCGAGCGCGTGCGCCCGGTCGGGGTCGGGTGTCAGTGCGGTCGCATCGATGGTCTTGGCGCCGAGCCGGGCCGCGAACTCCCGGCGCGCGGGGGCGACGTCGGACACGGTCACGAGCGCTCCACAGGCGGCGGCGACCTGGGCGACGAGCACACCGATGGGTCCTGCGCCGGTGACCAGGACGCGCTCGCCGGGTGCGGCGGCGGCGCGGCGCACGGCGTGCACGGCGACCGCGAGGGGTTCGACGAGCGCGCCCAGCTTCACGTCCATGCCCGCGGGCAGCGGGTGCACGAAGTCCCGTGGTACGGCGAGGTGTTCGGTGAGCGCGCCGTCGGTTGGCGGCGAGCCGAAACAGGTGCCCTTCGGGCACAGGTTGTAGCGCCCGGCCCGGCACAGGGCGCAGCGCCCGCAGGGGTGTGCCGGCTCGACGGCGACGGGCGTGCCGTGGGGCAGGTCACCGGCGTCCGCGCCGTGGCCGACGACGTACCCGGCGGGTTCGTGGCCGAGGACGGTCGGCTGCCGCAGCACGTTGGGCCCGTTCTCGCCGTGCTCGTAGTAGTGCAGATCGGAACCGCACAGGCCGACGGCACGGACGGCGACGAGCACCTCGCCGTCACCCGGCTCGGGCACCGGACGGTCTTGTGTGCGCAGGTCCTTGGGCCCGTGCAGCACGGCGGCGCGGTGCGTGGTGGTGGCCACGGGGGCGCTCCTCTCTCTCGTACGGAAGGTGTTGCCGAAGGTGTCAGGCGCGGACCGGCAGCGGCTCGACGCGCTTGATGACGAACGCGTAGGTCAGGGCGCCGACGATCGACAGGGCGCCGGAGACGAGCAGCGGCACCAGATACGAGCCGCCGGAGGCCGCCAGCAGGAAGCCGGTGACGATCGGGCCGAGGACACCGGCGACGTTCGAGGCGAAGTTCTGGATACCGGCGAGGGAGGCGACGTGCCCCGCGCTGGGCGCGACATCGGCCGGGAGCGAGGCCACGGACGCGGTGGAGAAGGTCAGCGAGGCGTAGCTCAGGGAGAGCAGCGCGAGCGCGCCGGACGCGGTCGGCACGACGACGGCGAGCGCGATGACCGACGAGCACAGGGTGCCGGAGATCAGGCAGGTCTTGCGGACCTTGGTGATGGACCAGCCCTTGCGCAGCAGCCGGTCGGCCGTGTAGCCGCCGAGCAGCGAGCCCACGATGGCGACGAGGCCGGGGACGGTGCCGAAGAAGCCGAGCGAGAGGAGGTCGAACCCGCGCTCGTCGACGAGGTAGCTGGGGAACCACGTGATGAAGAAGTAAATGACGTAGTTGAGGCAGAAGAAGCCGAGCATCATGCCCCAGACCGTCCGGTACCGGAACAGGTCGCGCCAGCGCACCTTGGGCGCCTCGCCCTGATCGGCGGGTGTCTCCTCGACGCGGGCGCCGCCGGCCTCGATGTACTCGCGCTCCTCGTCGCTGAGCCTCGGGTGGTCGGCGGGCTCGTGGTAGAGCCGCCACCAGCCGATGATCCACAGGAAGCCGAGCAGTCCGCAGACGACGAAGGCGACCCGCCAGTGGAAGGCGGAGACCAGCGCCGTGACGAGCGGCAGGGCGATGGCGGTGCCGACCCGGGCGCCGTTGTCCCAGACACTGTTGGCGAGGGTGCGTTCATGCCTCGGGAACCAGCGTGAGACGGCCTTGGCGGCGGCCGGATACCCGCCGGCCTCGCCCGCGCCGAGCAGCATCCGCGCCCCGACGAGCGAGCCGACGCCGCGCACCAGGCCCATGCCGATGGTCGCCAGGGACCACCAGATCGCGCCGAGCGCGAAGACCCGCTTCACGCCGTACTTGTCGAGGAGCGCACCGGCGGGCAACTGGCAGATCGCGTACGTCAGGAAGAACGCGCTGAGGACGAAGCCCTGGGTCTCGGGGCCGATGTGCAGGTCCTTGGACATGGCGGGCAGCGCGACGCTGAGCGTGGAGCGGTCGAGGTAGTTGACCGCGAGACCGCCGAAACAGAGCACGACGATGCCCCAGCGGACGTTCTTGCCGCGGCCTCGGGGACGGGGTGGCGGGGTCGTGCCGGACGGCGTCGTCACCTGGGGGCCGGTGACGGGGTGGCTGGTCATCGTTGACCTCCGGTCGGGAGCGGGCCTGTCACTTTCTACCCGCGCCATCACTTACATACAAGGCTTGTATGTAAGAACTTGTATGGAAGAATTTCCGCAGCTGAGGTGAGAAGGTGACGGCATGCGGGACGAGCAGCGACGAAACACGAAGACGGCACGGCGCACGGCGGAGGCCGCGACCCCCCGGGAGTCCAACCGGGTACGGGTGCACGCGACGATCCGCGCCCGCATCACGTCTCTCGAGCTGCTGCCGGGCGCCCCGCTGTCGGAGAACGAGCTCGCCGCGGAGCTCGACGTCAGCCGCACGCCGGTGCGCGAGGCGCTGATCCTGCTCGGCGAGGAGTCGCTGGTCGACATCTTCCCGAAGCTCGGCACGTTCGTCTCACGGATCAGCGTCGACGCCGTCCTGGAGGCTCAGTTCATGCGCGAAGCGCTCGAACTGGCCGCGCTGCGCGAGGCGGTGAAGCGGGCCGACGGCGAGGACGTCGCGGCGCTGCGCGCGATCCTCGACGCGCAGCGCGCCGCGTTCGATGCGGCGGACGACGATCTGTTCTTCGAGGAGGACGAGGCGTTCCACCGCCGCCTGATGGAGGCCAGCGGCCACCGCACCCTGTGGCGCACGGTCACCACGGCCAAGGCCCACCTCGACCGCGCCCGCCGCCTCAGCCTGCCGCTGCCCCGCCGCATCGAGCACCTCATCGACGAGCACCGGGCCGTGGTCGACGCCCTGGAGCGACGCGACGCGGCCCGCGCCGAGGAGGCGCTGCGCAGTCACCTCCAGGGCGTGTTCGACGACATCGGCACGATCCAGGCGGAGCGCCCCGAACTCTTCGTCCAGTCGGCGGAGTTGCCCCCGCCCAGCAGGCCCCGCGCCCACCCCGGACTGCGCACCTGAACGCTCAGGCCGTGTGCCTCAACCCGTCCAGAGTAAGGTCGAGAAGCCGTTCGGCCTGGGCGCGCTGTGCGGGCTTCGCCGAGGTGAGGGCGATGCCGGCGAGGGCGGCGAAGATGTCGCTCGTGGGGATGTCGGAGCGGATCGCCCCGGCGCGCTTGCCGGCCTCCATCAGCTCGGCGATGGACGCCTCGATCATGTCGCGGCTGTGCCCGTACGGATTGCCGCCCTCGGCGGCCATGGCGCGCAGCGCGTCGGCCATGCCGTGCTTGGCGCTCGCGTAGTCCATGAAGCGGCGGGTCCACGCACGCAGCGCCTCGAACGGTGAGTGCGCCGCGAGCAGCCCGGGCACGGCCTCGCAGAGCTGGGCCACCTCGTTGCGGTAGGCCGCTTCGATCAGGGCCTCGCGGGTCGGGAAGTTGCGGTACAGGGTCGCGCTGCCGACGCCCGCGACCTTGGCGATGTGCTCCAGACTCGCGTCGAGGCCGTCCTCGGTGAACACCCGCACCGCCGCGGCCAGGATCTTCTCCCTGTTGCGTCGCGCGTCCGCCCTGAGCGGCCGCTGAGCGCCTCGGTCCATCACCGGTCCCCTTCGTACCCGCTTGCCAAGTGGAGGGTACCCCACTTACGGTCGCACCATCAGCCTAAGTGGGGTGTCCCCCACTTTCACCCCGAGGGCACGGCCCCGGCCTGCCCGCCCCCACCCCTGGGAAGGACCAGCCATGTCGGGAATCGAAGGCAAGGTCGTGGCGATCACGGGCGCCGGCAGCGGCATCGGCGAGGCCACCGCCCTGCTGCTCGCGGAACGCGGCGCCAAGGTCGTCCTCGGCGCGCGCCGCACCGGGCGCCTGGAGGATCTCGCGGACCGCATCGAGAAGTCGGGCGGCCACGTCACCTGGATCCGGACCGATGTGACGGTGCGACAGGACCTGTCCTCACTGGTCGAGTTGGCCCGCGAACGCTTCGGCCGGCTCGACGCACTCGTCAGCAACGCCGGGATCGGACCGATCTCCCCGCTGGACGACCTGCGCGTCGAGGACTGGGAGAACATGATCGACGTCAACTTCAAGGGCGTGCTCTACGGGATCGCGGCCGCGCTGCCGGTCTTCCGGCAGCAGGGCTCGGGCCACTTCGTCAACGTCGTCTCCACCGCCGGGCTGCGCATCGTCCCGACGCAGGCGGTCTACGCCGCCACCAAGAACGCGGTGCGCACCGTCTCCGAGGGCCTGCGCCAGGAGGCCGGTGACAGCCTGCGGGTGACGGTCGTCTCGCCGGGCATCACCCGCACGGAGTTCGCGGACCACATGGCGCCGGAGGTGAAGGACCGGATCGCCTTGTCCATGGGCGACATCGGCATCCCGCCGGAGTCGATCGCGCGCGCCATCGCCTTCGCCGTCGAGCAGCCGGCCAATGTCGACGTCGGCGACATCGTCGTACGCCCCACGGCACAGGGATAGTTGAGCTCGGCTCCTGCTACCGTGCGCCGATGGAAGCGCTTGAGCTCGTCGCCTGGCCGCCGGAGCCGATCCGGACCGAGCGGCTCGTGCTCCGCGGGGCCGAGGCCCGGGACCGGGCGGCGTTCGTCGAGTTGCTCGCCTCGCCGGAGGTGCACACCTACCTCGGAGGCCCCCGGCAGCGCGACGCTCTCGCACGCGAGTTGCCCGCGGTGCCCGAGCGGTGGCCCGGCAGCTTCGTCGTCGAACTCGACGGGGCGATGATCGGGCAGATCCTGTTCCGGAGAAACCCGGCACACCAACGCCCGGCCGCCGCGGGCAAGGCCGACCTCGGCTATCTGTTCCTGCCGCGGGCCTGGGGATCCGGGTACGCATCCGAAGCGTGCGCGGCAGCACTCGACTGGCTCGCCCACGCCCTTCCCCGCGAACCGGTGGCTCTCACCACCCAGACCGCCAACACTGGCTCGATGCGGCTCGCGGCCAAGCTGGGCTTCACCGAGGTCGAGCGGTTCGAAGCCTGGGGTGCCGAACAGTGGCTCGGCGTTCGGGCCCCCCGCTGACCCACACCCCGTAACACCTCATCCGCTCCAAAGGGTTGACCGCCTTCCGCTTCCCGCTTACGTTGCTCGCACCCCGAAGGTATATCGATATACCAACGCGACAGGAGGCCTCCCGCCTTGCGCTCCCCGATGAATCGACGCGGCTTCATGGCTCTGGGTGCGGGTCTTGCGGCGGTGCCTGCGCTCAGTGCGTGCGGCACGTTCTCCGCGTATGGCTCGGACCCCGACACCCTGGTCATCCACAGCCAGATGGGCGGGAACGCGCCCGGTTCCCCCACGTTCCGCGCGGTCGTGAACCAGTTCCGCAAGGAAAACCCGGACATCACCGTGAAGAACCTGATCAACGGCGATGACCTGGGACAGGTCTACGAGACCTCGCGGCTCGCGCGCGCCGAGGCCGATGTCGTGATGGTCAATCTCTACGACAAGACGCTGTCGTGGACCGAGGTCGGCGCCACCGTTCCGGTCGGCGGCTATCTCGACGACTGGGGGCTGCGCGAGCGGATCATCCCGAAGGCCGTCACCGAGTGGACCGACACCGAGGGCCGGCTGCGCGCCTTTCCCTACATCGGGACGAACTGGCCGATCGCCTTCAACCACGCACTCCTTGAGCGCGCCGGGGTCGACGCCCCGCCGGCCACGTCCGACGAACTCGTCGCCGCCGCCAAGAAGTTGCGCGGCAAGGGCATCACACCGTTCACCGTGGGCGGCAACGACTGGACGGGGCAGAAGCTGCTCGCCCAGATCATCCAGACGTTCCTGACCCCGGCCGAGGCCCGGCACCTGTACCGCGAGGGTGACTTCAGCGGCTCGCGCGGCGCCCAGGAGGGCATCGCGTACTTCGTGGATCTGCGCGATGCCGGGGTGTTCGCCGACAAGGCGCAGGGCCTGATGTCCGATTCGATGACGACGCAGTTCAACACCGGTCACGCGGCCATGCAGTCGGCGATGTCGTCCGCGCTCGCCAGCGTCCCCGACAACGTTGTCAAGACCACGTCGGTCGGTGGTTTCCCGCTCCCCGGCGGGGCGGTCCAGAAGAAGCCGACCATCCTGCGCACGTACACCGTCTCCGGTTTCTGGATCAGCCCGAACGGCGTGCAGAAGATCAAGACGGTGGAGCGGTTCATCCGGTTCATGTACCGGCCGGAGATCGTGGACCGGTTCGTCACCGAGGGCGGGCGCGACATGTCCGTGGTCACCAAGGCACTCAGCACGGACTTCCCGCTGGTGGCGAAGGCGCAGCGACTCGGGGACTCCGTCGGCCAGGCGGTGCTGCCGGACCAGTACATCCCGGCCGCCGCCGCGCAGCCGCTGATCCAGGCGACGTCGACGGCCTTCACCCCCGGTACCTCCGCGCGTGCGATCCGCACGGCGCTCGAGTCCGCGTACCGCTCCGCCTGAGCCCGCCGAACGTCGAGAACGGAAGCCGCCAACGATGACCCTCACGACGCCCCGGCCCGCCGTCGGCGCGGGCCGCACCCCCTCCCCCGAAACCACCCGCACGAGCCGCAAACGCCAGGGCAGCACGATCCTGGCCGTGCCCGCGCTCGTCTGGTACCTGCTGTTCATGGTCGGCCCGATGGTCGCGATCTTCGTGATCGCGGCGCTGCACTGGCCGGGCATGCTCCAGCCGGTGTCCTTCGCGGGCCTCGACAACTTCCGTACGGTCTTCGCCGATCCGGCCTTCTGGGCGGCCGTGCGCAACACGGCGGTCCAGCTGGCGATCGCGCTGCCGGTGATGATCGTGTGCGCGTACATGATCGGCTACTACGTGGCGCAGCAGCCGCCGGGCCATCGCGTCATCCGGTATCTGCTGTTCGTGCCGGGCCTGATCTCGACGCCGGCGAAGGCCATGGTCTTCTACGCGGCCCTCTCCCCCGACGGGCTGCTCAACGGCGCCCTGTCCGGGCTCGGCCTCGACTCGCTCACCGACGCGTGGCTGGCCAGCCCCGCCACTGCCCTGTACTGCCTGATCGCGATGGACATCTGGGCGGGCATCGGCTTCACCGCCGTGCTGTTCGCGGCGCGCCTGTCCAGCGTCCCCGAGGAACTCGGCGAGGCGGCGCAGCTGGACGGGGCGGGGCACTGGCGGACGATGTGGGGCATCCACTTCCCGGTCGTGCGGGACTACGTGGGTGTGGTGACGATGCTTCAGCTGCTGTGGACGCTGTTCGGCTCCGCGCAGTACGTGCTGCTGCTCACCCAGGGCGGCCCCGGCACCTCGTCGACGACGCTGTCCTTCCTCGTCTACCAGAAGGCATTCATCGAGGCGGACCTCGGATACAGCCAGGCCGTGGGCGTGATCCTGTTCCTGGCCGGGCTCGTGGGCCTGCTGACCGTCCGCCGCGTCTTCCGCGCCAGTCACTGAGACCTGTGCCCTGAGCCGATCGGAGCTGTTTTTCCCATGAGCAAGAGTCATGCGAGGTTCGGGCGGTCGTGGTGGCCCGCGCACATCCTGGTGTGGGGGTACGCGGTGCTGCTCGCGGTGCCGCTGTACTACTTCGTCGTCTCCGCGTTCAAGTCCAACGACGCGATCTTCGGCAGCCCGCTGGCGCCCCCGACCTCGTTCGGCCTGGACAACTTCGCGACGGCCTTCAGGACCGCGGGGCTCGGCACGGCGGTGTTCAACTCGGCCCTGGTAACCGTCCTTTCACTGGTCCTGACGCTGGGGCTCGCGGTCCCTGCGGCGTTCGCGCTCGCCCGCTCCGAGGGCCGGGCCGCGTCGGTGATCGAGAAGGTGTTCTCGCTCGGGTTCCTGATCCCGACATTCGCCGCCCTGTTCCCCACGTTCCTGCTCGCGGCGGCGACCGGCCTCTTCCACACCCGTACGTTCATGGTGCTGCTGCTCCCGGCGACCGCGCTGCCGCTGTCGGTGGTGATCCTGGTGCAGTTCATGCGGACCATCCCCAAGGAGATGGAGGAGGCGGCGCGGATGGACGGCGCCTCGACCTTCGCGGTGCTGCGCCACATCTACACGCCGATGTGTCTGCCGGGCATCGCCACGGTGCTGCTCCTGAACTTCCTGAGCTTCTGGAACGAGTACCTGTACTCCCTCGTCCTCATCGGCCCCGATCCGGACCTGCGCACGGTTCAAGTCGCGCTGCCCACCCTGAAGTCGGTGACCGGCACGGACTACGGTGTGCTGACGGCGGGCACCGTGCTCACCCTCGTACCGGTGTGGATCGTGTACACGGTGCTCCAGAAGCGCATGCAGACGGCGCTCGTCAGCGGGGCGGTGAAGATGTGAGCGTGCCGAACAGGACCAGGCGTCCCACCATCAAGGACGTGGCGGCCGAGGCCGGGGTGTCACCGGCCGCGGTGTCGAAGGTGTTCAACGGCACGGGCCGGATCTCCGAGCAGACCCGCCGCCGTATCCAGGACGCGGCCGCGGGCCTCGGCTGGTCGCCGAACGCGGCGGCGAGTGCCCTGCGCCGCTCCCGCAGTCACACCATCGCCCTCGTGGTGCGCCGCCCCAGCGATGTGCTGGGCACGGACCCGCACTTCAGCGAATTGATCAACGGTCTGGAGAGCGAGCTCGCGCCGCGCGGCTACGGTCTGCTCCTGCACCTCGTCGCGGACGTCGACGAGGAGGGCCGGCTGTACGAGCGGCTCGCCGCCGAGGGGCGGGTGGACGGCGCGGTGCTCACGGAGAGCCGTATCGACGACCCGCGTCCGGACCGACTGCGGCGTCTGGGAATGCCGTTCGTGCTGCTCGGCGGTCCCGACGGGGTGATGCTCAGCCACCAGGAGACGGGTGTCACGGAGGCCGTGGAGCATCTGCTCGCGCTCGGCCACCGGCGGATCGGGTATGTGTCCGGGCCGCCGGAGCTGGTCCACTCCGGGTTCCGGCAGGGCGTGCTCACCGATGCGCTCGCCCGGGCAGGACTCTCCCCCGCCGCCGTGATCCCCACGGACTTCGGCGCCGAGGCGGCCATCGCCGCCACGGAGCGGCTCCTCGCCCTCTCCCCCCGCCCCACCGCGATCGTCTACGCCAACGACTCGATGGCGGTGTGCGGCATCGGCGCCGCCCAGCGCGCGGGCCTTTCGGTCCCGGGCGAGCTGTCCGTCATCGGCTACGACGACCTGCCGCTCGGCCGCTGGCTGCACCCCCGGCTCACCACCGTCGACCAGCGGGTGACCGTGGTGGGCGCTGCGGCGGCGCGGGTGCTGCTCGCGGAGATCGGCGAGGAGCGCGTGCCCGCGCCCGAGCTGGCGGAGAGCCCCCGGCTCGTCGTGCGGGAGTCGACGGGACCGGCCGCGTAGGCCGCGCCGCCGTTGACCGGTTCACCGGCAACGGCGTTACGGACTCGGGGCTCTGCCCCGGACCCCGCGCCTCAATCGCCGGCGGGGCTTGACAACCACCACTGTCTGGAGCACCACACCATGCGTCGCCACAGCGCCCAGCTGTCCCACCACCCCGCCGTTCTGCCCTGGCTCGGTGCCAACTACTGGTCCCGTACCGGCGGACCGCTCATGTGGCGGAACTACGACCCGGCCGTCGTGCGCGAGGAGTTGCGGGTCCTCCGCGACCACGGCCTGAACATGACGCGGTCCTTCTTCTACTGGCCGGACTTCCACCCGGAGCCGCACCGCGTCGACGACGAACTCTGCGACCGTTTCCGGGACTTCCTCGACGCGCACGAGGAACTCGGCATGGGGTCCGTGCCCACCTTCATCGTCGGCCACATGTCCGGCGAGAACTGGGACCCGGCCTGGCGCGGCAACCGCGACCTGTACGAGGACGTGTGGATGGTCGGCCGGCAGGCATGGTTCGCGAGTGAGATGACGCGCCGTTTCAAGGACCACCCGGCGGTGACCGGCTGGCTGATCACCAACGAGATGCCGGGGTACGGCCGGATCTACCAGGTCGACCCGCCGTCCTCGGACGTGGTGACGGCGTGGGCGCAGTTCATGTGTCAGGCGGTGGTGGCGGCCGGGGCCACGCAGCCGGTGTCTCTGGGCGACGGCGCGTGGGGCATCGAGGTGACCGGCAAGGACAACGGCTTCTCGCTGCGGGACACCGACCCGTACGTGGACTTCGTCGGCCCGCACGTCTACCGCTCGGACACGGACCGGCCGCGCCAGCACTACCGGGCCGCCTTCGAGTGCGAGCTTGCGGCGGTCACCGGGAAGCCGGTGATCCTGGAGGAGTTCGGCCTGTCCACGGACACCGTCTCCGCGCGCAACGCGGGCGTGTACTACCGCCAGACGCTGCACAATTCACTGCTCGGCGGCGCGACGGGCTGGATGGCGTGGAACAACACGGACTACGACGACCTGTGGGAGCAGTCGCCGTACGACCACCACCCCTTCGAGATGCACTTCGGGATCACGGACAGCGCGGGCCGACCGAAGGAGCCGCTGCGTGAACTCGCCGCGTTCGCCGACGTGTTGAAGACGGTCGACTTCCCACGCTGCCGCCGCACGGACGCGGGCGCGGCGCTCGTGGTCCCGGCGTTCCTGGAGAATGGCTATCCGTACAGCCGCCCCGCCGACCGGCCGCTGATCTTCAGCTCGCTGCACCAGGGATACGTCGCCGCGCGCGGCGCGGACCTCCCGGTCGGCTTCGTCCGCGAGGTGGACGGGCTGCCGGAGGACGGTGACGTACAGCTGTATCTGCTGCCGTCCACGCGGCAGTTGACGACGCGGACGCGGCGCGGCCTTGAGGAGCGGGCGCGCGCGGGGGCGACGGTGTATCTGTCGTTCTGCTCGGGCGAGCACCCCGGTACGCGCGGGCCGTGGTTCCACGACCTGGACGGCCTGTTCGGGGTCGAGATGCAGCTGTCGTACGGGGTGGCGGAGCCGATCGAGGACGACGAGCTGGCCATGACGTTCACCGAGGACTTCGGTGGTGTCCGGGCCGGTGAGACGCTGCGCTTCCCCGTCGCGGGCAACGAGGACAGCCGTGCGTGGCTGCCGGTCGTCCCGGACGGCGCGCGGGTCGTCGCGACGGACGCGCACGGCCGCCCGGCGCTGCTCGTCCACGAGCTCGGCGCGGGTCGCGCGGTCCTCGCCACGTACCCGTTGGAGCACATGGCCGCGCGGACGGCACAGGTGAATCCGGAGCAGACGCACCGGCTGTACGCGGCGCTCGCCGAGGTCGCGGGCGCGGCCCGCCCGGTGACCGTGGACACGCCGCTGGTCAGCGCGGACACCCTCGTCCACGAGGACGGGCGGCGGTTCCTGTGGCTGGTCAGCCAGGCGGAGGAGGAGCTGACGGTGCGCCCGTCGGACCACCTGGGCAAGCCGCTCGACGAGGTGACGCTCGCACCGTACGGGGTGCGGGTCCTCGAACTGGACACGGAGGCCTGACACACCATGGAGCTGTACCAGGACGCGGACGCGCCGGTCGCCGACCGGGTGCGTGATCTGCTCGGCCGTATGACGCTCACCGAGAAGGTCGGCCAGGTCAACCAGCGGATGTACGGCTGGGACGCCTACGAGCGCACGGCGGAGGGGCACCGGCTCACGGACGCGTTCCGCGAGGAGGTGGCCCGGTTCGACGGGATGGGCGCGCTGTACGGGCTTCAGCGGGCCGACCCGTGGTCCGGTGTCACCTTCACCGACGGCATCACGGCGGCGGACGGCGCGCGGGTCGCGGACGCGGTGCAGCGGCATGTCGTCGAGAACACGCGGCTCGGCATCCCCGTCCTGATGGTGGAGGAGGTGCCGCACGGTCACCAGGCACTCGACGGCACCGTACTGCCCGTGAACCTGGCGGTCGGCGCCACCTGGGACCCGGATCTGTACCGGGAGGCGGCGGCCGCCGCGGCGGCCGAACTGCGGGCCCGTGGCGGACACATCGCGCTGGTGTCCGCGCTCGACCTGGTGCGGGACCCGCGCTGGGGCCGCGCGGAGGAGTGCTTCGGCGAGGACCCGTACCTGGCGGCGCGGCTCACCGAGGCGCTGGTGGAGGGGATGCAGGGCGGAGGTGAGACCTTCGGGACGGACCGGGCGGCCGTCGTGCTCAAGCACTTCGCGGGGCAGGGGAGTTCGGTCGGCGGGCGCAACAGTGCCGCCACCGAGATCGGCGCCCGCGAGCTGCACGAGATCCACCTCCCGGCGGCCCTCGCGGGGGTGCGGGCGGGGGCGGCGGGCGTGATGGCCGCGTACAACGAGTTCGACGGCCTGCCGTGCGCGGCCTCGCACGACCTCCTCACCGGGCTGCTCCGCGAGCGCTGGGGCTTCGAGGGTCTGGTGATGGCGGACGGGTGCGCGCTCGACCGGCTGGTGCGGCTGGCCGGCGACCGTCCCTCCGCGGCGGCGCTCGCGCTGTCGGCGGGCACGGATCTGAGCCTGTGGGACGGGGTGTTCCCGGAGCTGGGGACGGCGGTGGAGCGCGGCCTCGTCCCGGCCTCGGCCCTGGACACGGCGGTGGCCCGCGTCCTGACACTGAAGTTCCGGCTCGGGCTCTTCGAGCAGCCGTATGCCACCGAAGTGCGCCAACGCGCCTGTGACACGCAGGAGTTGAGCGAGCGCATCGCCCGCGCCTCGGTCACACTCCTGCACAACGACGGAGCACTGCTCCCCCTCGGCCCCGACAAGAAGCGCATCGCCGTGATCGGACCGAACGCCGACTCCGTCCCGCAGCAGCTCGGCGACTACACATCGCCGCAACGGCCGGACAGTGGTGTCTCGGTGCTCGCCGGGCTGCGGGAGGCCGGCGCGGACGTGACGTACGCGCGCGGCTGCGACCTGGTGGGCGACGACCGTGCGGGGATCGCGGAGGCCGTGGAGCTGGCCGCCGCGTGCGATGTCGCGGTGCTGGTGCTCGGCGGTTCCAGCGCGCGCGAACACGACACGCTCTTCGACGACAACGGTGCCGCGGTCATCGCCACCGGCAATCCGACGGAGATGACCTGTGGCGAGGGCGTCGATCTGGCCGACGTCCGGCTCGGCGCCGGGCAGCGGGCGCTCGCCGAGGCGGTGGCGGCGACCGGCACACCATGCGTGGCGGTGCTGATCCAGGGCCGACCGCACGCGGTGCCCGAACTCGCCGACGACGCAGGGGCGTTGGTGAGCGCCTGGTATCCGGGGCCGTGGGGCGGCCGGGTCGTAGCGGACGTGCTCCTGGGCGCCTGCGAGCCGAGCGGACGGCTGCCGGTCTCGGTGCCCCGCTCCTCAGGGCAGCTCCCCGTCTTCTACAACTCCAAGGACCACGGCTTCCGCGGCTACGTGGACCAGCCGGGGGCTCCGCTCTACCCCTTCGGCCACGGACTGTCGTACACCACCACGGAGTTCGGCACACCACGTGTGTCCGGGAGGGTGTGCGAGGTCGAGGTCACCAACACCGGGAGCCGGCCGGTCCGCGAGACCGTGCAGCTCTACGTTCGCAGGGTCGGCGGCGCGACGTCCTGGCCGCGCGTGCGTGAACTGCGGGGCTTCCGGCGCGTGGACCTGGCGCCGGGTGAGAAGGCCACGGTCGCCTTCCCCCTCGACGACGAGGTCCTGGCCTCGGTGACCCGCTCCCTGGACCTGGCCGTGGAACCGGGCACGTACGAGATCGGGACGGGCCCCTCGTCGGACTCCACGCGGTCCGCGCCGCTCACCGTCTGACCCGCCCCCGCGCGCAGGAGCCCCTCCCGGCTCCTGCGCGCCCTCAGCCGCGGCGCACCGCTCCGAGCTGCGCCCGGTCGAGGCCGGGCGCGGCGAACCGCCGCGCCACCGAGCGCAGGACACTCGCCATGGCCTGCGCGGGCGGCGTCGCGGGCCGGGACGTGGAGCGGGCGAGGAGGATGCGGCGGGTCGGCGCGGCGACGTCGGAGGCGAAGGGCAGCAGCCGGACGTCGCTGCGCCGGCTGGTGAGGGCGAGCCGGGGCGCGAGCGCGATGCCGAGTCCGGCGGCGACCATGGCCTGCGCCTCCTGGTAGTCGTGCGAGGCGTAGGCGATCCGCGGTTCGAAGCCCGCCTGGCGGCAGCTGCGGCGCAGCACGTCGGCGACGGGGTGGTTGTCCGCCCGGATGATCCACTCCTGGTCGGCGAGGCCGCCCAGGTGTACGGGCGAGTGGGCGCGCAGCGGGGAGTCGGCGGGCACGACGAGGACCGTGGGGTCGTCGAGGAGGTGGGTGAGCGCGAGGGCCGTGTCGTCGATCCGGTTCCACTCGTAGTCCCACAGCAGCGCCTGCTCGACCTCGCCCGTGTGCAGCATCTCGCGGAGTTCGGCGAGCACGCCCGCCCGCACCTCGATGCGGATGCCGGTGTGGCTGCGGCGGAACTTGGTGAGCGCCAGCGGCAGCAGCGAGGCGCTGGCCGTGGGGAACGAGCCGAGTTGCAGAGTGCCCTGGTCGAGGGCGGCGAACGAGTGCAGATCGGCCTCGGCGGCCCGCAGCTCACGGCGGACCGCGCGGCCGCGCTCGGCCAGCGCGGCGCCCGCCGGGGTGGGCCGGATCCCGCGCGGCAGCCGCTCCACGAGGGGCTGCCCCGCCTCCTGCTCCAGGAGCGACATCTGCTGGGAGGCCGCGGAGGTGGTCATGCCCAGCGCCTCCGCGGCGGCGGTGAGCGAGCCGCGCTCGGCGGCCTCGGTGAGGAGCAGCAGGCGGCGCACGTTCAGCATGCGTTCACTTTAGCTCAGCTAAACCCGAGTGAAGTGAACTGCCATTGTCCCCAAGTCACGGCTCTGCGATGGTCTTGGCATTCGCCGGAACGGCCCCTTCCGTCGGCGTTCCCCATTGATCAAGGAAGAGCCTCAGACGTGCACATCCCTGCGACCCTCGTGCGTGGTGGCACCAGCAAGTGCTGGTTGTTCCACCAGGTCCATGTCCCCGCGGACCGCGGGGAGTTGACGCGATTGCTGGTCGCCGCGTACGGCTCCGCGGACCCCGTGGAGCTGGACGGGGTCGGCGGCGCCACCCCCACCACCTCCAAGGCGGCGGTCGTCAGTGTCTCGCCCGAGCCGGGCGTCGACATCGACTACCTCTTCGCCCAGGTCGGCATCGGCGACTCCACCGTGGAGTGGACGAGCAACTGCGGAAACTGCGCCACGGGCGTCGCCCTGTACGCGGTGGCGAAGGGGATGGTGCCGATCGCGGGCGACCGGACCCGCGTCGTCATGCGCAACAGCAACACCGGCGCGGTCCTGGAGGGCGTCGTGGACACCACGGGGGGCGTGGTGCAGCACTTCGGACGGCAGACCGTTCCCGGCACCCTCGCCGGTGGTGTCGCCGTCGACCTCACGTTCCGCGACCCGGCGGGCGGCACCACGGGCGCGCTGCTCCCGACCGGGCGGGCCGCGCAGAAGCTGCCGGTCCACGGCGCCGAGCCGGTCCTCGTGAGCATGGTGGACGCCGGCGCCCCGGTGGTCCTCGTCGACGCCGACGGGGCGGGCCGCAGCGGCTCCGAAACCCTGGACCAGGTGCGGGCCGATGTGCCATGGTTGCGCGCGGTCAGGCATGCGGCGGCGCCGCTGATGGGCCTCGTCGAGGCAGGGCGGGAGCCCGGTGACGCGGTGCCGAAGGTGGGCCTGGTCGGGACCCCGGTGCCGTACACCACGACGCTCGGCGAACACGTCGCGGCCGAGGACTACGACGTCTCGGTCCGGATGCTCAGCATGAACTCCCCGCACCCGGCGATCGGCCTCACCTCCGCCGTCGCCCTCGCCGCCGCGGGGCTCGTGAAGGACTCCGTGGTCCACGGTGTCGCGGCCGCCCGCGACGACGGCTGGCTGCGGCTCGGCACCCCGGCGGGCGTGGTGGCGGTGCGTTGCTCCGACGTACGGGACGGCCTGCCGGGCCGGGTCACCGTACGGAGGGCGGCGCGACTGCTGGCAGACGCCCGGATCTACGTACCCGGAAGCGGCGGGACACAGGCCGCCTGACCGGGACGCACGCACCCACCCCACCACCCCCCGCACTGCCCCGTCCCCACCGCACCAAGGACAATGATGTCTGCTGAAGTGATATCCATAGGCGCCCTGCTGGTGATGTTCGTGGTCGGCACCGTGCTGCCGATCAACCTGGGCATCCTCGCCTTCGTCGCGACCTTCCTGGTCGGCACCGCCTCCCTCGGCCTCACGCAGGAGCAGATCTTCGAAGGGTTCCCGGTGGACCTCTTCGTGACGATCGTCGGAGTCACGTATCTGTTCTCCGTGGCCCGCCGCAACGGCACCATCGACTGGCTCGTCACCGCGGGCGTCCGCATGGTGCGCGGCAAGGTGGCGCTCATCCCGTGGGTGCTGTTCCTGGTCGCGGCGCTGCTCACGGCCTTCGGCACGTTCACCCCGGCCGCGGTCGCGCTGCTCGTCCCGATCGGCATGAACTTCGCCCACCGCTACAAGCTGAACCCGCTGGTCGTCGGCATGATGGTGATCAGCGGCGGGCACGCGGGCGCCTTCTCGCCGCTCGCCGTCTCCGGGGCGCTGGTGCTGGGCGTCGTCGACAAGACCACGCTTCAGGTCTCCCCCGTGACCCTGTTCACGGCCAGCTTCGTGATCAACCTGGTGCTGTCCGCGGTGACCTACGCAGTCCTCGCCAAGCGCCCCGCCCCGCTGGCCGAGGACGCGGAGGCGGCCTCCGAGGTCGAGGACGTGGCCGTCACCGCCATGCCGGACTGGCGCCAGTGGCTGACCCTCGGCGCCCTGGTCGCCCTCGTCGTCGGCGCGCTCGGCTTCCACCTGGAGATCGGGCTGCTGGCCCTCGCGGCCGGCGCGCTGCTCGCCCTGGTGGACATGAAGCGGCAGGAGAAGGCCGTCGACGGGATCAGCTGGTCGACGCTGCTGCTCGTCGCGGGGATGATGACGTACATCGCCATGCTGGAGAAGGCCGGCATCATCGAGAGCATCTCGGAACACGTGGCGGGCCTCGGTGCCCCGCTCCTCGTCGCCCTGCTGCTGTGCTTCACCGTCGCCGTCACCTCGGCGTTCGCCTCCTCCACGGCGATCATCACCGCGATCATCCCCGTCGCCGTGCCGCTGCTGCTGGCGAGCCACCTCAACGCCGCGGGACTGATCGCCGCGCTCGCCGTCTCGACGACGATCGTGGACACGTCCCCCTTCTCCACGAACGGGGCCCTGGTCCTGAGCAACGCCCGCGGCGTCGACTCCCGCCGCTTCTACCGCCAGGTCATCTCCTACACCGGCGGCATCGTGGCCCTCGGCCCCATCGTCGCCTGGGGAGCGCTGGTCCTTCCCTGGTCGTGACCGCTACGCCGCCCGGCCCGGCCGCGCGTCAGTCGAGCGGGCAGGAGGCAAGGAGAGTGGCGGGGGTCGCCCCCGGCGAGCGCCCGATCGTGTGGCTCGCCGGCGGGCGGCGCTCGCCGTTCAGCCAGTTCTCCAGGGAGCGGAACGCGGCACGGTGGCACGGGACCATCGGCCGGAGCTTGTCGGGGAAGGTGTCGACGAGGGAGTCGACGTGGGTGCCGTCCTCGATGCGGTAGTAGCGCAGCAGGGCGCCCCGGCCGGACTCGCGCACCATGTCGGCGTAGACGTCGGAGTCCTTGCTGATGGGGAGCAGGACGTCGAGGGTGCCCTGGAGGGTGATCAGGGGTTTGCCGATGCGGCCCGTGAGCGCGATGCGGTCGACGGCGCGGTGGACGTCGGCGGGGCGGTCCGCGTAGTCGTAATCGGCGTCGCAGGCCGGGCTGCCCGGGGCGCAGTAGGGGGTGCCGGCCTCGGTGGCGCCGTCGTAGTCCGGGTCGAGTTCCTCGCGGTAGATGCGCTGGGTCAGGTCCCAGTAGACCTTGTGGTGGTAGGGCCACAGGAACTCGGAGCCCGCCGGGTAGCCGGCCCGGTGCATGGCCTGCTGTGCGGCTTCGGCGCCCTCGCCCCCGGCGGCGTACGTCGGGTAGGCGCGCAGCGCGGGTGGCAGGTGGGTGAGCAGGTGGGGGCCCTCGGTGCGCCAGAGGGTGCCTTCCCAGTCGACTCCCCCGTCGTACAGCTCGGGGTGGTTCTCCAGTTGCCAGCGCACCAGGTAGCCGCCGTTGGACAGGCCGGTGGCGAGGGTGCGGGCGGGTGCGCGATGGTAGCGCTGGGCGACAACGGCCTTGGCCGCGCGGGTGAGTTGGGTGACACGGTCGTTCCACTCGGCGATGGCCTCGCCCGGCCCGCGACCGTCGCGGTAGAAGCTCAGACCGGTGTTGCCCTTGTCGGTGGCGGCGTAGGCGTAGCCGCGGTCGAGGACCCAGTCGGCGATGGCGCGGTCGTTGGCGTACTGCTCGCGGTTGGCGGGGGTGCCGGACACCACCAGGCCGCCGTTCCAGCGGTCGGGCAGCCGGATCACGAACTGGGCGTCGTGGTTCCACCCGTGGTTGGTGTTCGTGGTCGAGGTGTCGGGGAAGTAGCCGTCGATCTGGATGCCGGGAACGCCGGTGGGGGTGGGCAGGTCCTTCGGGGTGAGGCCGTTGTAGTCGGCCGGGTCCGTGTGGCCTGACGCGACCGTGCCCGCGGTCGTCAACTCGGCCAAGCAGTCCGCCTGTTGGCGTTCCGCTCCGGGTACGCGGAGCGGGGCCCGGTCCGCGCAGTGCGCGGTGACGGGCGGTCGGGGCGCCCCCGCGGCCGTCGGGGTGACGGCGAGGGTGCAGGCGCCGGCCAGAAAGAGCGCCGCGATGGCCGCGCGGCGCGGGCGGGCGCGGGTGGCGTGGGAGCTCGAACCGGGTCTGGGGCTGGGGTTTCTGTGGGGCGCGGGCATCCTGTTCCTCCGGGTCGGCGGCCGTGTGGTGAAAGGTAGGGTCCGGCCCGGTCGTCGCCCCACGTGTGCGGGCACCAGTCTCCGCGCTGTGGACATGGCGTGCGGCACCATGCGGAGCGGAGCGCGATCCGTCCGATGGGCATCCGGTGGGCACGGGTTCCGGCCAATCCGGTGCACGTTGGTACGCCGCTACCCGGGCGCGCGGCTCGAAGATGCCCAGGGTGTGGGCTCTCGGGCCACGGAGCAGCCGCCACTGGTCCAGTCACAATCGGCCACGCCCGCCCGTGAATATGCCAATTCGCTTCTCCGGCACCCCGCGTCTACCTAGCTTTCTCTCGCCGCGCGCCGCGCCTCCCTGACCACGGGGAACGCGCAGCGCACGGCCACCGCAGAGAACTCACGCAGCCCTGGGGGGACGCACCATGAGACACACCCGCAAGAGACTCGCGCAGCTGGCCTCGGCCGCGCTCCTGCTGTCCGCCGCCACGGCCCTGCCCGCCGCCGCGTCGGACTCCGATTCCGCTTCCGCGGCCGTGAAGCCGCTCGCCTCACCGGCGGAGGCGGCGGCGCTGACGCACAAGCTGGGCGCCGACCGGACCGCCGGTACCTACGTCGAGGACGGCCGTGTCGTCGTCGCGGTGACCGACAAGGCCGCCGCGCGGTCCGTCCGCGACGCGGGCGGCACACCCGAGCTGGTCACCCGCAGCACCAACGAACTCAAGTCCCTGCACCGCACGTTGGACGCGCTGGGGAACATCCCCAATACGACCTGGGGAGTCGACGCGAGCACCAACCAGGTGGGCGTGGACGTCTTCGACGGGGCTCCGGCCGCGGGCCGCTCCAGGATCGAGAAGGTCGCCGAGGCGCACCCCGGGGCGATCCGCGTCAACCGGATCGACAGCGAGCTGAAGATCAAGGCCACCGACCTGCGCGGCGCCAACGGGATCACGTCCAGCGGCTGGCTGTGCAGCGCCGGGTTCAACGCGAAGAACTCCTCGGGTGCCATCTACACGATCACCGCGGGCCACTGCGTCCCGGGCACCGGCAACACCTGGTACATGGACTACAACGGCACCAAGATCGGCACCCAGACCGCGTACAGCTTCGGCTCCGGCACCACCGGCGCCTGCGACGGCTCCACGCGCGCCTGCGACTGGGCCACCATCAGGTCCGACGGCCCCGACATCAACCCGCTGGGGACGGTGCGGTACTGGGGCGGCGACTACCACCAGATCGAGAGCTCGCGGTACCCGGCGGAGGGCGAGCACATCGACCGGATCGGCGTCAGCAGCCAGGACCTGACGGGCAACGTCACCAAGACGAGCACGACCGTCAACATGGACGGCAAGACGCTCTACGGAATGATGGAGACGAACAACTGCGCCCTGGGCGGCGACAGCGGCGGGCCCGCGCTGCACGGGACCGTGGCCCTGGGGCTGCTCTCCGGCGGCACGGACGAAAGCGTGTGCACGTCCACGTCCAGCGGCACGTACCGGAACTACTTCACCAAGGTGCAGACCGTGTTGAACGAGCGCGGGCTGCACGTCTACTGAGTGATCGGTCCGCTCGAACCGGCCCGACCGGTGAACCCATTCCGGCTCTGCCACGTCACAGGGCAGAGCCGGTTCGGCCGCGGGTCAGGCGTCGTCGTCCAGGAGGTCGCATGCGTATCGGGGCAGTTCGCTCCGCCAGGCTGTCCGCAGGTGTGGCCCTGGCCGCCGTCGGGCTCGCCGCCACGGCCGGCTGCGGCGGCGAGAAGGTGGCGGGGGACGACGGGGACGCGCTCGCCGAGCGGGCCCGGCAGGTGGCCGACGCCTGGGACGGTTCGTCGGCGGCCGCCGCGTGGCGGGCCGGATACCACCCCACCGGGGAGGCGATCCGGCTTCCGCGCGGCGGCCTGCACGACGGCGCCGACCAACAGGCGTACGAGCGACGGAACTTCGAGGTGCGCGGCACACTGCCCGGCACCGGACCGCAGGACGGCAAGGTGACCTGGGCGGCGGGCGAGTCCGTCACCCGCCCCCTGGCCGGGGCGAAGGAGGCGTACGACACCCTGGCGGGGCCGCGCCTCGACGGGAAGCCCCACCTGACCGTGACACACACCGAGTTGGGGACGATGCGGATGCCGACCAGTCGCGGACCGGCATCCGTTCCCGCCTGGGTCTTCACCCTCGACGGCTACTCCTCCCCGCTCAAGCTGGCCGCCGCCGTCCCGTCCAAGACCCCCCGGTCCCCGATCAGGGAGGCCCGCGACCTCCCGGGCCACCCGCTCGACCGCCTGCTCGCGGTCTCCGCCGACGGGCGCACGGTGACCGTCGTCGCCCTGCACGGTGTCTGCGACGACGGCCCCAGGGTGGACGCCCTGGAGAGCCGCGGCAGCGTCGTGCTGTCCGCCTCGGTCACCGGCCGGGACGAGGACCGCGTCTGCACGAAACAGGGGAAGTTGGAGCGGGTCGAGGTGCGGCTGCGGAAGCCCCTGGGCGACCGTGTCCTGCTCGACGCGCACTCGGGGAGCCCGGTTCCCTACCGGGGTACGGCCGGGCTCTCCCCCTGATCGGCCGGACGTCACCGGCGCTTCTCGTCCAGAGCCGCGACCTCGCGGACGGCCTCGGCGATGGCGCGGTAGTCCTTCTTCAGGATCGCCCCGTGGTTGCTGGCGACCTTGGCGTGGATCTCGATGTGCGCGTTGCGGGCGGTCACGTCGGCGAGGCCGGCGCGGATGCGCTCCTGCTCGTCGCCGCGGCTGCCGAGGGACGAGCCGGAGGCCAGGACGTAGCGGGTCGGGACGGTGATGGCGTCGAGCACGGGGCCCAGCTCGCCCTTGCTGCCGAGCCTGCCCAGTTCGATGTTGCTCTCGGCCATCTGCGCCGCCGACATCCGCGGGAGCAGGCCCGTCGGGCGGACCAGCGGCGCGAACCAGCTGACGCGCCGGAACATCGTCCGGATCCGCGCCTCCATGGCCTCGTCCAGCCAGTCGTAGGGCTGCGCGCCGTCGACCAGGACCGCGCCGATGGTGCGCCGCGGGTTCCGGCTCGCCCAGTGCGAGCCGACGTACGCGCCGTAGGACCAGCCCACGACGAGCGCCCGGTCGACACCCCTGGCGGCGAGGACCGCGTCGACGTCACGGACGGCGGCCTCGAAGGAGTAGTCCGCCGAACGCCCCGACTTTCTGCCGCGGGCCCGCTCGTCGTAGGTGATGTGCCGCCACTGCGGGCCGAGGTCCGCGAGGACCCGGCGCCAGTAACCCTGCGTGGCGAACTGGCCGTTGAGGTAGACGACCGGGATGCCGGGTCCCCCGGTGTCGGTGACGGCGAGTGCGGTGTCGTCGACCGGAACCATGCCGGTCCACGCGGCGGCGGCCGAGGGTGCGGTGCTGTTCGTCATGGCTTCTCCTGGTTCGGCGGATCGGTCGGGTGGTGCGCGCGGGGCCCGTGCTCAGTGGTCGAGGCGGTCGGGCCCCGCGCGGAGGTGGGACGTCGTGCGCTGGTGTGTCACAGGGCGCGGGCGGTGATGTCCCCGTGGCCGGTGGTCGCGTGGATGGTGAGTCCGGCCTTCGGGCCCTCGGAGTTCGCCAGCGAGTTGTGGATCCGTCCGTAGCCGGTGCCGGCGTCGAGGGTGGCGGAGACACCGGGGGCGGCGTCGACCGTCACGTCTCCCATCTGGGTGTTCAGTTCGAGCACACCCGATGTGGCCTCGGCGATGCGGATGTCGCCCTTCTGCACCTTGATGTCGGCGGACCCGGTCAGGCGGCCGACCGTGACATCACCGGCGTAGGAGGACAGCCGCAGGCTCGCGGCCTCGTCGATCTTCACGGTGCCGTGCGCGCCCTCGCAGGCGAGCTCGCCGAGCCGCCCGACGCCGCGGAACTCGACGGCCGCCGCGACGGCCTCGACGCCCGATCCTGCGGGCAGTTGGACGGTCACCTCGATCGCGCCGGACGCCCCGAGGAGCTGGTTCTTCGCGGCCGGGGCCGCGACCCGCAGGATGCCGTCGGCGAACTCGACGGTGGTCTCCTCGGCGGCCTTCACGTCGCGGCCCTTCGAGGCGTCGGCGGGGCGGACCTCGACGGTGGTGTCGGTGCGGTCGGCCGCGATGACCTGGATGCGCCCGGCGGGCAGGCGCAGGACGGCGGAGATGGCGGCGGGGGTGTCGAACTTCTGCATGGTGTGCTCCTTGAGCTGTCGTTGTCGCGTCGTTTCCGATGAACGAAAAGCTACGTTGCGTTTCTTGATCCATCAATGCTCTTGTTGCGCAACGAGAGTCAACTAGCAGGTCACAGTTGGTATTTCGTTGCAACGGGTAGAGATCTAACGCAACAGAATGCACGCTTCCGTTGCATTGGGATGACGGTGAACGCTACGCTGACGCCGGTCAGGCGCAGACAGCGGACGGAGAGGTGCCCACCATGCCGGGAGGCCGACTCACTCAGCAGGAACGGCAGCAGATCTCCATCGGGCTCGCCGAGGGGCTCGCCTACGCGGAGATCGGCCGCCGCCTCGACCGCCCCACCTCGACCATCACGCGCGAAGTGATGCGCAACGGCGGGCCCACGTCCTACCGCCCCGACCTCGCCCACCGCGCCACCGAACGCCGCGCCCACCGCCGCAAGCAGGCCGCCCCGCGGGGACCCGCGCGCGACTCCGGGCGGGACGACGAGGCGGTGCGCGAGTACGAGGAGACGTTCACGACCCTCCTCATGCAGCAGGGGCTGCCCAAGATGACGGCGCGCGTGCTGACGTGCCTGCTCACCAGCGACGCGGGCAGCCTCACCGCCGCCGACCTGGTGCGGCGCCTGGAGGTCAGCCCGGCATCCGTCTCCAAGTCGATGACGTTCCTCGAGGAGCAGGGCCTGATCCGGCGCGAGCGGGACGCCGGGCGCCGCGAGCGCTATCTCGTCGACGACGACGTCTGGTACCAGTCGACGGTCGCGAGCGCCCGCGGCACCGCACAGCTCGCCGAGGTCGCACGGCAGGGCGTCGGAATCCTCGGCCGCGAATCCCCGGCCTCCGCGCGGCTCGAGAACATCGCCCGCTACAGCGAGTTCATGAGCGAGAGCATCCTGCGCGCCGCCGACCAGGTGCGCGAGATCCTCCATACGAAACCGGCGCCCGACAGGGACACGGAAGGCTCGGCCGACTGACCGCCCGGGGATACGGTGATCCTCCGTTCTCGCCCACGCGAACAGGAGCACAGGTGCAGAAGGAGCAGAGTGAGCCGAGCGAGCCTGGCGAGCAGGGGGCGCGGCCGTCGGCGGTCGAGTACATCGGCGCCGACGACCTGGTGAAGCTGCTGCCGCCCCGCGCGGCGGTCGCCGCGATCCGTGCGGCACTCGTCGGCGGCCTCGACCCCGCCGTCGCGGGCCCGCCCCGCTCGATCCTCGAACTCCCGGACAGTCAGGGCCAGTTGCTCGCCATGCCCGCCGCGTCCGAGTTCGGCGTCGGGGTGAAGGCGATCTCGGCCGTGCCCGCCAACGCCGATCGCGGCCTGCCCCGCATCCAGGGCGTGCACCTCGTCTTCCGCCCACCGTCGTACGCACCCGCCGCGGTCGTCGACGGCGCGGCGCTGACCACACTGCGTACGCCGGCCGTGTCGGTGGCGGCGGTGCTGCCGCTGCTGACCCGGCCGGGGCGGCGGTGGCGGGTCGTGGTGTTCGGCGCGGGGCCCCAAGGGACCGGTCACGTACGGACGTTGCGCGATGTCGGCGCCGACGTGGCCGAGGTGACGTACGTCGTGCGAGACGTGTCGCGGGTGGATCCGGCGCTGGTCGGGGACGACCGGGTGGTGGCGACGGCGGACGCCGGGGCGTGGGTGCGGCGCGCCGACCTCGTGGTGTGCGCGACGCCCTCCCCCACCCCGCTCTTCGACTCGGCCCTCCTCGGTGACGACGCCGTCGTGCTGGCCGTGGGTTCGCACGACGCCGACGCCCGCGAGGTGGACTCGGCCCTGACGGCCCGCGCGCAGGTGATCGTGGAGGACGTGGACACGGCGCTGCGGGAGTGCGGTGACATCGTGATCCCCGTGGCGGAGGGCGTCCTGTCGCCGAAGCGGCTGCTGCCCATGGCCCGGGCCGTCCGCGACGAGTCGCTGTACGCCACGGACCGGCCCGTGCTGTTCAAGGGCTCGGGCATGGCCTGGCAGGACGCGGTGGTCGCGGATGCGGCGGTGCGGTCGGGAGAAGCCGCGTGAGGTACCTCGCGTGATCGAAGAGGTGCTGCCCCCGGGGGCCCGCTGGGGCGAGGCGTTCCGCCCGCGCGCCGAGGTGGAGCTGTTTCCCGAGGAGTCGGCGTACGTGGCCGGCGCGGTGGAGCGGCGCCGGCTTCAGTTCGCCTCCGTACGGGCCTGTGCGCGGGACGCGCTGGCGGCGCTCGGCCGACCGGCCGCGCCGCTGGTCCCGGGCAGGGGCGGAGCCCCCACGTGGCCGTCCGGGGTCGTCGGCAGCATGACGCACTGCACCGGATACCACGCCGCTGCCGTGGCCCACAGCAGCGAGCTGGCAGCGCTCGGCATCGACGCCGAGCCGCATGCCCCGCTGACCGAAGGTGTGCTGGAGTCCATCACCGGGCCCGCCGAGCGCGCCTCCCTGCCGTCCGGGGAGGGGGTCGCCTGGGACCGGGTCCTCTTCAGCGCCAAGGAGTCCGTCTACAAGGCATGGTTCCCCGCGACCGGACGGTGGCTGGGGTTCCGGGACGTCGAGATCGCCCTCGCCGAGGACGGCGGGATCACCGCCGTCCTCCTGGTGCCGGGGCCCCGGGTCGCGGGACGGCGGGTGGAGCGCTTCCGCGGACGGTGGACCGTCGGCAGCGGACTGCTGCTGACCTCGGTCTCCGTTCCCGTGGAACCCGCCGCGCCCTGAAGCCTCGCTCGACCCGCCGCCCGCGCGTCAACCGCCCACGCGCAGGTAGTGACCCCAATAGCCCTGCCACCGGCCGTAGTACGAGGCCAGCCGGTCGAACTCGGTCTCGCCCGTGTCGGGCCCGTAGACCCGCCGGGCGGCGCGGAGCATCTCCTTGTCCAGGGTGACGTGCTCGGTGCGCCCAAGGCCGCGGATGAGGAGGAAGGAGGCCGACCAGGCACCGATGCCGCGCAGGCCGAGAAGTTGCTCGCGGACCTCGTCGTAGGGGCTGGTGCGCAGGGTGGCCTCGTCGAGTTCGCTCCACTGGCGCACGGCCCCGTAGAGGTAACCGGCCTTGCGGTCGTTGCCGATCAGCCGCCGCAGGTCGGGCTCGTCGAAGGCCAGCATCTGCTCGACGTCCGGGAAGGCGTGCAGGAGCCGGCCGTCGAGAGAGATGCCGTTGCCGACCTCCTGCGTCAGCGCCTGCTTCATTTTCCTCGCCACGGGCATCGGCACCCGCTGGCACAGGATCGCCCAGCACAGCAGCTCCCACGGTGAGGGGAACTTGACCTGGTGATACCCGCGCAGGCGATCGACCACAGGAGCGAACGGGCCGTCTTTCGCGGCGAGTTGATAGAACTCCGCCAGGTCGTCCTGGAGCCCCAGGTAGAAGTCGAGCCGATCCGCACAAGCCCGCGCCGTCGCGTCGTCGATCGGGGCCTCGGCCACCAGTGTGCAGTCGACGGCCGGACCCGCCGCGGCCTGCGCCAGGCGTGCGCCGAGCGTGACACCGTTCTCCCGCAGCGCCATGGTCAACGCCCCGTGCTCGGTGCCCTGCTGGCCCGTCATGGCAGGGAACGAGCCGATGAACGCGAGCGCCGCCCGGAAGGAGAAGGGCTCTCGTGCCGGCAGCCGAAGAACGGTGGTGTGCTGAGCCGCCGAATCGACGGAAGCCATGTCTTCCTGCTTTCTCTCCGCGCCGCTCTTCCGCGAACTGCTCTGTCGCATTCCGCTTGCGGACGCATTCCGTTTCCCACCGGTCGGTCACACGAGAATCTTCTGGTACACGTCCTGCAACTGCGCCGATGGCTGCACACCGAGTTCGTCGTCGAGAAGGTTCCACAGCTTCCGGTATGCCTGAAGCGCCTCGGCCCTGCGGCCACAGTGGTGCAGGGCACCGATGAGTTCGGCATGGAAGCTCTCGTTGAGTGGATATTCGGATACCAGCGCACGCAACTCCGGTATCAGCTCCCTGTGCCGGCCCAGCCGTCGATTCGCTTCGATTCGGACGCCGATGGCGGAGAACCGAAGTTCCTGAAGATAGGTGACATGCGCCTCGAGGACGCGACCCAACGGCACTCCCGAGAACGCCGAACCCCGGGAAATATGCAGCGCTTCGGAAATCTGGACGGACGCCGATTCCACATCCCCGGCGTTGAACCTGCCGACGCCCTCCTTGACGAGGCGCTCGAACCGGGCCGCGTCCAGCGCACCGTCGGCCACCGCGATCAGGTAGCCGGACGAGTGCGTGACCAGCAGCTTCTCCGGGCTCGCCACGCTCAGGTGCGTCTCGAAGAGTTTGCGCGCGTGGTACACGTACGTCTGGAGCGTGGTGAGCGCACTGCGCGGCACCCGCTCGCCCCACAACTCGGCGATCAGCGTATCGACGCTCACAATTTCGTTGTTCCGCGCCAGAAGCAAAGACACCATCTGGCCGACCTTTGATCGGCCCACCACGCACGAATCTTCACCGCGTAACGCTTCGACTCGTCCGAATACCTTGAATTGCACAGCGCCCCCGTTGCCCATGCTTTCCTTGCATTCACCGCCACCCTACCGTCGGCGGATGACCCCAACTTTCAAGAGTTAGTAATTTCCCAACCCCCCGCAGACATTCAGCGCCTGCGCGGTGATCGCCCCGGCGTCCGGATCGATCAAGTATCGCACCATTGCTGCCACTTCGCGAGGTTCGACGTACCGACCCAGCGGAACCCGTGCGGAAATCCGGGATTTCACCTCCGCCGCGTCGACTCCCCAGATTCCCGCGTAATGGTCACGCACCTGTTCCGCCATGGGGGTTTCGACGAAGCCGGGGCACACCGCGTTCACCGTCGTCCCGGTCTTCGCGAGTTCGAGCCCCAACGCCTTGGTGAATCCGACGACGCCGTGCTTCGAGGCGGAGTAGGGGGCCGCGTGGACGACGCCCTGTTTCCCTCCGGTGGACGCGATGTTGATGATCCGGCCGTACCGGGATCCGGTCATGCCGCCGTCCCGCAGTACACGCTTCGTGACCAGGAAGACGCTGTGCAGATTCGTGCTGATCACGTCGTACCAGAGCTCGTCGTCCACCTCTGCCGTCGCCCCGCCGCCGGGCCGCCCCGCGTTGTTGACCAGGATCTCGACGGGGCCGTACCGCTCGACACAGGCCCGTACCAGGTGGTCCACGTCCGGCGCCGACGTGACATCGCAGGCGGTGCCGTCGACGTCGAGCCCCTGCCCGCGCAGTTCCTTGACCGCCGAGGCCACGGCCTCGGCACGCCGGGAACACAGGAACACCCGCGCGCCGCCGACCGCCAGGGTCTGTGCGATCTCCAGTCCGATCCCGCTGGTCGCTCCGGTGACCAGGGCCACCCGGCTGTGCTCGCTCATGTCGCGTCCTTTCCTCTGGACGGTGCCGGCATCGGCACCTCGGGAGAAAAGTGAGCAGTCCGCCCTGGAGCGTTGGTCCACGGCTGCTGGAGTCCGTCTTGGAGTCCCGTCCAAGCGGCCTCGAGGCGCCCGCCGGGCGTACGTCCGCGCCTTCGAGCGGGCCACGGACGGCCGTTCGACCGCCGGCGGCGAGGGTGACCGGGACAGCGGAGAACCCATCCGATGGCCCCACAGAACCGGAGGACCGGCATGACCGTGCTGGACGCCACGACCGAGACGGTCGGTGACCCGTACCCGAACAAGTGCTACCTGCCGTTCATCCTCTACCCGCCGGGCATGCACCGGACGAGCGGCGGCCGCGAGTGGCTGGAGAGCCACATCGACATGCAGCAGCAGGGCAGCGACTTCGTGCTGTACATCGGCATCCCGTTCTGCCGTACGCGCTGCAAGTCCTGCCCGTACTTCGCCAGCCTGCTGTCGGAGAAGGACCCGAACGGCCGCGAGGAGCGCTACGTCGAGGCACTGCTCACCGACCTGAAGCGGTGGGGCGCCTACCCGAAGTTCCGGGACGGCCTGATCCGCAACATCTTCATCGGCGGCGGCACCGGCAGCATCCTGCGCACCGAGAACCTGCGCCGCTTGGTGGACACCGTCTTCACGACCTTCCACGTAGCCGACGACGCGGAGTTCACCCTGGAGGGCAACGCCCGCGACTTCGACGCGGAGAAGATCGAGTACGTCGCACAGTCGGAGATCAACCGGCTGAGTCTGGGCGTCCAGTCCTTCCAGCCCGAACTGCTCAGCATGATCGGCTCGCCGCACGCGGCGGAGGACAGCGCCCGGGTCATCAAGGAGTTCCAGGCCCGCGACTTCCGCAACATCCAGCTCGACCTCATGTACAACATGCCGGGCCACACGCTCGACATCTGGCGCCGCGACCTCCAGACCCTGTCCACCCTGGACGTCCCGCACTTCACGATCTACCTGTACCGGATCCACCAGGACACCATCCAGGCGAAGTTGATCACCAAGGGGAAGGTGGAGCGGCCCGCGGACCCGGAGGGCCCCATGGTGAAGGCCATGTACCGGGAGGCGCTCGGGATAGCCGAGGAGATGGGCTACTCGATGTACATCGTCGACCACTTCTGCAAGCCCGGCTACGAGAACATGTACAACCACTGGAACTGGAAGGTGTACATCGACACCTTGGCCGTCGGCCCCGGCTCCTACAGCTACTTCGACGGCTACCGGCTCGGTACCGAGACCGACGTCGAGAAGTACGTCGAGACCGTCGAGGGCGGCGACTTCCTCATCAGCACGATCACCGACGAGCTGTCGCCGCGGGTCCAGCGCGAGCGGTACGTGGTCTTCGCGCTGCTCTATTACGAGATCGAGTACGCCTTCTACCGCGGCAAGTTCGGCACCGAGTTCCGCGAGGACTTCGCCGATGAGCTGGAGCGCCTCGAGCGCAAGGGCCTGATCGAACTGGCCGAGGACCGGATGCGGCTGACCCGGCAGGGCCTGATCTGGCACACCAACGTGATCCTCGAGTTCTTCAATCCCGACTTCTGGAACGACGCCGACTCCCTCGACCAGCCGAACTGGTCGCTCAACGGCGTCATGGTCGAGGTGGGCGCGCACGCCCGCGAGTACTGGCTCGGCGACCGCGACGTCACGTTCTTCCCGCCCGCCGGGGCGCCCGCGACCACCGAAGGGGAGTCGGCCGATGCCTGAGACTCAGCGGTTCGACGCCGCCGCCACCGTCACCGTCGACGCCAAGCCGGGCGACATCTGGGCGGTGTGGGTCGACGTCAACGCCTGGAAGAACTGGGACGACGGCGTGGAGAGCACCCGCTTGCACGGAAACTTCAAGGTCGGCAACCGCTTCACGCTCACTCCGCGCGGCGGGGAACCGCTGGAGGTCACGCTCACGAGCGTCACCCAGGGCGAGGAGTTCGTCGACGAGGCCGTGCTCCCCTTCGGCACCATCGTCACGAGCCACCGTATGGAGCCCCTGGGCGAGCGGATACTGCTCACGCACTCGGTGACGGCGCGGATCGACGACACGATGGCACCGGTCTTCGGCAAGGACATCTGGCCGCATCTCCAGCGCGGCCTGTCCGAGGCACTGAACGGCCTGGCCGACCTCGTCAGCGGCGACTGAGCCGTGCCTGCGACGCGGGATCCCCGACAGGCCGGGCCGGCCGCGGACAAGCTCAGCTCGATGCTGTCCGGCTCGGGAGGCGGCACGGATCGCTTCCGCCTGGCCGGTGCCCACGGCACGTACACCCGGCGCCAGTTGCTGACCGCGGCCGGCCGGCTCACCGAGCGGTTGCGCGGGCACGGGCTCGGCCCCGGCGACCGGGTCCTGGCCCTGCTCGACCACGATGCCCGCGGCGTGGTCTTCCTGGCGGCGGCGAGCGCGCTGGGGCTGCGGGTCCTGATGCCGTACAACCTGAGCGCGGCCGCCCTGCCCGAGTGGCGGTCGATCGCCGCGGACGCGCATCCCGACGCCGTGGTCCATCTGCGCGCCGGCGCCGATCACCACCGGCTCGCCGAGGTCCGCGCGCTCGCGGCTTCGGCGGTGTTCCTCGACCCCCGCGACGGGCTGGACGAACCGGGCCGGGACCTCGACGAGCAGGACGCGCGGCCGCTGCCCGTCGAGCACCCGGAGCCGGTGGCGCACTTCCTGACGCTGTTCACCAGCGGATCCACCGGTGCTCCGAAGGCGGTCAGCGTCTCCGAGGCCCTGGTCTGCCGGCGGGTGCGCAGCGTCAGCGGGAGGCTCGGATTCGATGCCGACGCGCGAGTGTTCATGTCGGGGCTGCTCAACAACACGACCGGCGTGATCTTCTCGTTCGGGGCGCTGCTGCACGATGCGCGCCTGGTCCTCCCCTCCGGCCGTGACCCCGGCGCGTGGCCCGCGGAGGTCGCACGGCACCGGGCCACGCACATCATGCTGCGCCCGCGGGCCCTGCGCCGGTTCGTGGAGTCCGCTCGGGCCGGCGAAACCGACCTGACCTGCCTGCGCACCGTCGCCTACGGGGCGGCCGCCCTGCCCCGCCCACTGCTGGAACAGGCCCGCCTGCTGATGCCCTGTGACTGGGTGCAGGGGTACGGACTGAGCGAGACGTACGGGCCGTTCTGCTGGCTCGACGAGTCGGCCCACCGCTCCCCCGGCAGGCTGCGGCACAGCTACTGCGTGGGGCGCCCGGACGACACCGTCGAGCTCCGTGTCGAGCCGCTGCCCGGCCATCCGCCCGAGGTGGGCGAGATCCTGCTGCGCGGCGACGCCGTCATGGAGGGCTACCTCGACGTGGCGTCCGGCCGGATCCGGGCGCCCGGTGCCTGGCTGCGCACAGGGGACCTGGGCGCCTGGAGCCCCGAGGGCGACCTCCTGCTCAAGGGCCGCATCAATGGCACGGTGATGAGCGCCGACGGCCACCGCATCTATCCGGCGGAGGTCGAGGGCGTACTGAGCACCCTCGACGGCGTCCGGGACGTGGTCCTCCTGGGCCTCACCGGCTCCGACACCCCGGCCGAGCGGCCCGTGGCCTGTGTCTCGGGCCCCCTGGCGGCCCGCACCCCCGGCGCCCTGCGCGCCGCGGTGCGGGCCGCTCTGGGCGGCGTACTCAGCCGGGAGAAGTGGCCGGACCTGCTGTACGCGACCACCGTCCCGTTCCCTCGTGGCAGCAACGACAAAGTGCTGCGCGCGGAGGTTGCCCGGCAGATCGAGCACGCCGCACTCATCCAGCTGTGACCTTCATCCGACCGCACGCCCGCGCAACCGCGGGGAACCCGGGAGCCGTTCGTCATGACCTGTCACGCGTCCCATTCCGTCGTCTGCGCCGCCCCGCCCGGGCGGGTCTACCGGCTCATCAGCAACTCCCGTGAGTGGCCCGAGGTGTTGGGCCCCTGCGAGGCGGTCACCGTGCTCGCCGAAGAGCCGGGCTTCGAGCACATCGAGCTCCGGGCCCGCGTGGGCGGCGAGTCGATGACCTGGCAGTCCCGGCGCCGCTTCCTCCCCGAAGTCCACGGTGTACGGGCCGAGATCGTGCGGCCGATGAAGCTCGTCGCCGCCATGACCACCGAGTGGCGCGTCGTGCCCGTCAACGACGAGCAGAGCCTGCTGCTGCTTGAGCACACCTACGAGTTGAGTCCGGACGCCGAGATTCCCGGGCAGGTCGACGGGGTGTCCACACGGGCCGAGGCGCAGGCGTTCATCGAGGCGGCCATCGACGCCAACTCCTCCGCTGAACTCGGCAACATCAAGGCGGCGGTGGAGCGGACCGCCCCCGCGGTCCCCCGGCTCGAGCACCATGCCCGGCACTCGGTGGTCGTGGCGGCGCCCGCCGACATCGTCTACCCGCTGATCCGCGACCCCGGCAGCTGGCCGCGCCTCTTCGACGCCTGCCTGAGCGCCACCACCCTCGAATCCGACGCCACCGGAGAGCTGGTCCGCATCGAGGCCCTCCAGGACGGCCGGACGGTCGCCTGGGACACCCGCAGGCGTCCTTTCGACGCGCTGCGCCGGGTCGATTACCACCTGCCGGTGCCCATGCCCTTCGTGGCGTCGATGCACGGGCAGTGGCGCGTCGTCCCGCTCGGCGCCCGGCGCTGCCTGCTGACGGTGGACCGGCACTGGCGGATGCTCGACGACGTGCGCGGCATCCGGGAGGGCGTGACCACGGTGGCCGAGGCGGCGGCTGTCGTGCGCGGCTTCGTGGAGACCAACGCCGCCGCCGAGATGACCGCGTTGCGCGCCTGGGCCGAGGACGGCACGGACATGCTCACCACAGTCCGCTCCTGTTTCGCGGTGCCGCACCCGCCGGACGCGGTGCACGCCCTGCTCGCGGACGTCGCGGGCTGGCCGAAGCTGCTGCCGCACTGCGCGTCGCTGACCGTGCTGTACGACGAAGGGGGCGACCAGGAGTTCACCATGGAGGTCGAGGCCGGCGAGGGCAGTGAGACCTTCCGCAGCGTGCGGCACTGCGACGACGAGCGGCTGTCGATCCTGTACTTCCAGCCGCGGCCCCCCGCGCTGCTGCGCCGGCATACGGGCAGCTGGCAGGTGCGCGCGGTGGAGGGCGGCAGCGAGGTCGTCGCGGAACACACCGCGGTGCTCGACCGTGCGGCCTGCGCCGCCGCGTTCGGCACGGACGAACCGCGTGATCAGAAGGCGCGCGTGCGCGAACTCCTCCATACCAACAGCCGGGTGACGGTCGAGGCCTGCGCCCGCGCGCTCGACGACGACGCGCGGTCGGCGGTGGGCGCATGACCGGCGCGACGGCACTGGTGCGGCGGCCGGCCCGGCTGCCCGAGCCGCTCTTCCGTGCCTGCGGATACTTCCTGCCGCGCTTGATGTTCCTGCACTCCCGCCGGGCTCCGCAGGTGAGTTGGGGAGACATCGCCCACGCGCTCGACGGGTTCCCCTGCGAGGACGTCGACCTCGGCTCGGCCGCCTTCTGGGAGGAGTGGCGGGTGCGCTGGTCGACCCGGGGCGACGGCTACGCACGGCTCTCCCAGGGGGCGTCGACGGCGGCGGGACGTTCGCGCGCCGCCGGACTCGCGGCGGGCTGCTACCACTGGGCCGAATTCATGTACTTCGACGACACCGTCCGCAAGAGCGCGCTGCGCCACAGGGTCCGCGAGCTGTTCCTGCGCAGCCTGGAAGGCGAGGACCTCGACCTGGAGCAGGGCGAGTCGCCGGGGCGTACGCCCGCCGATGCGCCCACGCCGTACTGGCTGATCCTGCCGCCACCCCACCGTCGCCCGGCCGGTCCCGTGCCCTGTGTGATTCTCTCCAACGGGCTCGACTCCATGACCGAGGTCGAGGTGCTGGCCGTCGCGGAGGCCTACCTCGAACGCGGAATCGCCACGGTGCTGTTCGAGGGCCCGGGCCAGGGACTGCGGCTCGGGCAGGAGCCCCTCCTCGTCGGGATGGAGAGCGTCGTCGCGGGCCTGATCGGGCGGCTGCGGGCGGACCCGAGGATCGCGGGCGACCGCCTCGCCTTCTTCGGCATCAGCTTCGGCGGCCACATCGCCCTGCGGGTCGCCCAGTTCCTCGGCGAAGCCTTCCGTTGCGTGGTGAATGCCTCCGGCGGCCCACGCGTGGCCCCTTACGACGGCTTGCCGCGCCGCCTCAAGGACGACTTCCGGTACGCCCTGCTCGGAGGCGCGGCCGACGGTGGCACGGACCGTCGCGCCGCGGACATGCAGGCGCGCTTCGACGCACTCGCACTGGACCTCGGCACGGTGCCGGACACTCACGTACTGAGTGTCCACGGGGAGTTGGACGACATCTTCCCGCTCGCCTCGCTCACCGAGCTGGACCGGGCCTGGGGCGCCCGGCACCAACTCACCACCTATGCAAGGGAGGCGCACGTCTGCCTCAACGAGATCGACACCTGGAGCCTGGAAGCGGCCGACTGGGTCGCCCAGCGGCTCGCATGAGCTCATTCGAGTATGAGGGGGAACGTTCCATGTCCTTGAGTCTGCCGACCGTTCGGATCGCCCTGGTGACCGGCGGCGCCGGTGGCATCGGCAGCGCCGTCTGCCGACGGCTCGCCGCCGACGGCTACCACGTCGTGGTGGGCGTGCACACCGGGGCCGGCCGCGCCGAGGAGCTCGTGACCGACATCGAGAAAGCGGGCGGCACCGCCGAGGTCGTACGGTTCGACGTCGCGGACCCGGAGCGGGTCCGCGCCGTCTTCGAGGAGGTCCTGGTCCACCACGGCCGCCTCGACGTCGTGGTCAACAACGCGGGCACGACCGCGCCACGGCCGCTTTCCGCACTCGACGACGCGACGTACCAGCAGGTCTTCGACGTCAATGTGCGCGGCGCCCTGAACGTCCTGCGCGAGGCCGGACTGCGGTTGGCGGACTGGGGCCGCGTGGTCAACATCTCCTCGACCCTCGTCCAGGCGCCGATCGAGGGCTCCGGCGTCTACGCGGCGAGCAAGGCGGCCCTGGAGCTGTTCAGCACGGTGGCCTCGAAGGAGCTGGGTTCGCGCGGCATCACGGTCAATGCCCTGCGGGTCGGGCCGACGGTCCCCGGGATGTTCGAGCAGGCGCCGGCGGAGCGTCGGGCCGCCCTGGCGGAGGCGTCGCCGTTCAAGCGCCTGGGGCAGCCACAGGACGTCGCCGACGTGATCGCGTTCCTGGTCAGCGACGCGGGGCGGTGGATCACCGGGCAGGTGATCACGGTCGACGGCGGAGCCACGCCGTCGTGAGCGCGCCCGTCGATGTACGCATCGCCCGGGGCCGGCCGACGGAGGAGGAGGTCGCCGCCGTCGCCCTCGTGCTCGCACTGGTGGGCCTCGGTGCCGCGCGGGGCCGGGCCCGGGGCAGGTACGCGACGTGGGAACGTCTGGAACGGCTGCCGCGGTATGCGTCGCCGAGCAGCTGGCGCCACCGGAGTTGAGCGCCCGGGAACACCATGAAAGGGCCGGCCGAGGGACACGGTCCCCCGGCCGGCCCCGCTGTGTCGCGCCTCAGGCCAGGCAGTGCGGCAGCCGGCCCCCGTTGTAGTCCACCATCTCGCCGAAGACCGACGGGACGTCCAGCGCGGCCCCCGGTTCACCGCCGCGCAGTTCGGCGTAGGCCCGGTGCAGATTGCCGACGAGTCGCTCCGGGTCCAGCAGGTGCGCGAAGGCTCCGGGGCCCGCCTCGCGTGCCGCGTCCAACGGCGTGAGTCCGGCCGACAGGGCTTCCGCGGCGATCCGGCGGACACGGCGCAGGTAGGCCTCGTTCTCGTCGAGCACCTCCGGCCCTCCGACCGGCCCGTGCCCGCAGACCACGACCCTCGGGCGCAGGCCGCGCAGTCGCTCGATCGCCTTGAGGGAGCCGTCGATGGAGCCCATCAGCGCGAAGGGAGTGGAGCCGGCGAGGACCACGTCCCCCGCGAACAGCACGCGGCTGTCCGGCAGCCACACCACGATGTCATTCGTGGTGTGGGCCGGCCCGACGTAGCACAGCTCCAACCGCCTCTCACCGACGGTCAGTTCGATCTGGTCGGCGAAAGTGAGGGTGGGCCGGGCGACCTCGACCTCACCCCATTCGACGTCCGGCCACAGCCGGGTGAGGGCCAGCCCCGTCTCGATCAGCTCGGCCACCGCCCGCTCGTGCACGATCACCTCGGCCGCGGTGCCGTAGAGGCTGTTTCCGAAGGTGTGGTCGCCGTGGTGGTGGGTGTTGACCAGCGTCCGGCGCGGACCGACGCCGAGGCCGTCGACGCAGGCCGCCAGGCGGCCGGCCCGGCGGAGGGTCGCCAAGGTGTCGACGACGACCGCCCCGTCACTGCCCGCGATCACCCCCGCGTTGCTCACGCACCAGCCGCCGGGCGGCTGCACGTAGGCGTAGACGTCCTCGGCGAGCTCGGTCAGCTTCCCCGGCCCGGTCGTATCCGCAGCCATCTCCCCCTCAGCCCCGCTCCACCACGGCGCCATTGACCAGGTCGAGGACGGCACGCGGGGTGTGCAGTTCGAACAGGACGTCGTCCGGGATCTCCACCCCGAACTCCTTGGCGATGCGGGCAGCGATCCCCAGCAGGGCCAGGGAGTCGTAGCCGAGGGCCGTGAACTCGGTGTCCGCGGACGCATCCGTGAGCGCGCCGGCCTCCGTCTCACCCGCCTCCTCGGTCAGCAACCGGCCCAGGTCCTCGATGGCCATTGTGGACATGATCAACTCAACTCCTGTGTTGTTTGGCGTGCTGTTCGGCATGGTTCAGGGCGTCTCGCGCACCACGACGGCCGAGTTGAAGCCGTGCCGCCCCCGGCCGAGCACGAGCGCGCAGCGGACCCTCGTCTGCCGCGCCTCGCCCCGCACCAGGTCGATGCCGTACTCGGGCGGCACCTGTGTGACACCACTCGTCGGCGGGACGACACCGTCGCGGACGGACAGCAGCGCGGCGCAGATGTCGACCGGCCCCGCGCCCGAGTACATCCGGCCGGTCAGCGCCTTCGGCACCGTGACGGGTACTGCGTGCGGGCCGAAGACCTCGGCGATCGCCGCGGCCTCCGCCCGGTCGAGCGCGGGAACCCCCGCGCCGTCGGCGAACACCACATCGACCTGATCGGCCGTCACCCCGGCATCAGCCAGGGCGAGTCGGGCGGCCCGCGCGAGTCCGCACGGCCGACCGGAGCCGGGCGGCGGGTCGAACGTCTGGGCATGGCCGGCGATCTCTCCGTACACCCGGTGCGCGTTCCTGGCGCGCGCGGCACCGGCCTCCTCCAGGACCAGGATGGCTCCGCCCTCGCCCGGCACGTGACCGCAGGCCCCGGTATCGAAGGGAAGGTAGGCGCGGGCCGGGTCCGTGGCCCGCGACACCCGGCCGTCGGCGAGCAGGGCTGCCCAGCCCCACGGGTCGAAGGCGGAGTCGACGCCACCGGTGACCATCAGCGGCGTCCCCGCGCGCACGGACCGGAGGGCCTGGCCGACGGCATCCAGGCCGCCGGCCTGCTCGGCGACCAGCGCGGTGCTCGGCCCACGCAAGGCGTTGCGGATGGAGATCTGGCCGGTGTTCACCGCGTAGAACCAGGCGAACGACTCGTAGACGCTGACCGACCCGGGGCCCTCGGTCCACAGTTTGCGGAACTCCCGGTGGGTGAAGGCGAATCCGCCGCACGCGTTGGCGGTCGCCACCCCCATCTCGTAGTCGGCGTAGACGTCCGGCTCGAGCTTCGCATCCAGCAGCGCCCCGTCCGAGGCGACCAGCGCCAACTGGGTGGACACATCCGTCTGGGGCAGGAGCCGTGCGGGCAGATGGCGGGCCGGATCGAAGTCCCGAATCTCACCGGCGAGCCGGGCCGGGCAGCCCGCGGTGTCGAACCGGGTGAGCGGGCCGATGCCGCTGCGCCCGTCGAGGGTGGCCTGCCAGAACTCCTCGAGCCCGAAGCCGTTGGGGGTGACGACGCCGAGTCCCGTCACCACAGTCCGGCCGCGCGGGCCGCCGGGTATGCCCCTCATGCCTTCGCTCCTTCCGGGGCGCGCAGCACCATCGCGCTCTGGAATCCGCCGAATCCGCTGCCGACCGTGAGCACGGTGTCGACCCGGCACTCGCGGGCCGTGCGGGGCACGTAGTCCAGGTCGCACTCCGGGTCCGGTGTGTGCAGATTCGCGGTCGGCGGCACGACGCCGTGCTCGATGGCGAGCGCGCAGGCGGCGATCTCGATGGAGCCGATCGCGCCGAGCGAGTGGCCGACCATGGACTTGATGGAGCTGACGGGCGTGCGATACGCGTGCTCGCCGAGGCTGCGCTTGTAGGCCGCGGTCTCGTGCCGGTCGTTCTGCCGGGTGCCGGAGCCGTGCGCGTTGATGTAGTCCACGGCGTCCGGCCGCGTCCCGGCCTCGGCGAGAGCCACCCTGATGGCCTCCGCCATCTCCCGGCCGTCCGCCTTGAGTCCGGTCATGTGGTACGCGTTGCAGCGTCCGGCGTAGCCGGAGATCTCGGCGTAGATGTGCGCGTCCCTGCGGCGGGCCCGCTCGTAGTCCTCGAGCACGAACATCGCGGCCCCCTCGGCGAGGACGAAGCCGTTGCGCGAGGCGTCGAAGGGGCGGGAGGCGTGCGCGGCGTCGTCGTTGCGGGGGCTGGTGGCCCGGATCGCGTCGAAGCAGGCCACCACGATGGGGGTGACGGGGGTGTCGGCGGCCCCGGCGAGCACCACGTCCGCGCTGCCCTCCCGCAGCAGCCGACAGGCGTGGCCGACCGAGTCGAGGCCCGAGGTGCACCCGTTGGACACCATGGTCACCGGGCCCTGGGCGGCCACGGTCCAGGCGACCTCGGCGGGCATGGCGCTGGGGACGAGATAGTCGGTCATGTGCGGTGACATCCGTGTGTGGTCCACCAGCCAGTCGCGGCCGTGCGCCGACACGGCCACGTACTGCTGCTCCAGGCTGGTCGCGGCCGCCACGGCACTGCCGAGACTCACCCCGACGCGGGTGGGGTCGAGCCGCGCGAAGTCCAGGCCACTGTCCCGCACGGCCTCGTGCGCGCAGACGACGGCGAACTGGGTGGCCCGGTCCATCCGTTGGACCTCGGCCGGCGTCAGCCCCTCGGCCAGCGGGTCGAAGTCGGCCTCGCCCGCCATCTGCGAGCGATAGGGCGACGGGTCGAAGAAGCTGATCCTCCGGGTCGCGGTGCGGCCCGCGGTCAGCAGCTCCCAGAAGGCGGCGCGGTCCGGCCCGCCCGCGGCCTTGACACCGATCCCGGTGACGACGACACGGCGCGTCACGTCGCACCGCCCCGCGTGCGTGTCCTGTGGCCAAGGACCATCGTGAACCCCTCTCTCCGCACCTGGTGACCCGGCACAGCCTGACCAGCAGGGCTCGAGCACCGCTCGGTGGTGCTCCGGGGTTCAACCGGACGTGCTCCGAGGCCACTTCGAGCGGATCCCAAGGGACCTGCGAGCGCGATGCACTCCCCTGGGGGCCGCGCACACCGTCGTGGACCGTGAAGGAGAGCACACATGACATCGCCGGACGCGAGCGCGGCCGCCGAGGGCCCACCGGCCACGACGCGGACCGGACCGCAGCAGCGACCCGCCGTCCCGAGGCGCGTCTGGCAGGTGACCACGGTGGTCGTCGTGGGCGCCTTCATGACACAGCTGGACGGGGCGCTGGTGAACGTCGGCCTCGCGACGGTGGCCGACGATCTGCACGCCTCGCTCCGCTCCGCCCAGTGGATCGTCAGCGGCTATCTCCTCGCGCTGGTCGCGGGGCTTCCGCTGTGCGGCTGGGCCGCGCGCCGGCTGGGGGCGGGGCGCCTGTGGATGTGGTCGCTCGCAGGTTTCACCGGGTCCTCGCTGCTGTGCGCCGTGGCCGACGATCTGCCGCAGCTCATCGTCTTCCGCATCCTGCAAGGGCTCAGCGGCGGCCTGCTCCTGCCGGCGGGGCAGACGGTCATCGCGCAGGCGGCCGGCCGCGGCCTGATGGGCCGGGTGATGAGCACGGCGGGGATGGCCCTGGTGCTCGGCCCCGCGGCGGGCCCGGTGCTCGGCGGCCTGCTGATCGCGCATGCGTCGTGGCCGTGGCTGTTCCTGGTGAACGTGCCGGTCGGCCTGGCGGGCTGGTGGTTCGGGCGGCGTCTCGTCCCGCCCGGCGAGCCCGCGGACGGGGCCGGCTTCGACGTTCCGGGGTTCGTCCTGGTCGCCCTGGGCCTGTCCGCGGCGACGTACGCGGTCAGTGTGCCGGGACAGTCCCGAGGGCTCACCCTCACCGGGTTCTACGGTCCGCTGCTCGTGGGCTGCGCCGCGCTGGCGGCCTTCGGCATGCTCAGCCGCCGCCGTACGGCGCCCGTGCTGAACACGGGCCTGTTCGCCAACAGTGCCTTCTCGGCCGCCGCCGCGGCGAGCTTCCTGGCCGGTGCGATCCAGTTCGGCGCGCTGGTCATCTGGCCGCTGTACTTCCAACTGGTCCGCGGCGACGGCGTGATCGGCACCGGGCTCGCGATGGTGGGCTTCGCGGTCGGCGCGGCGACCCTGCCGCTGTCCGGGCGCCTCACGGATCGCTTCGGCGGCGGCCCGGTGTCCCTCGCGGGCGGGCTGGTGACGGCCCTCGCCTTCGTCGCGGCGGCACTGCTGCCCTCCGACGCCCCGCTGCTCGCCCTGGAGGCATGCCTGCTGCTCCTCGGCATCGGCAACGCCCTGTCGGTGGTGCCCTCGTCGACCGCCGCGTACGTGACGGTGGCCCCGGCCCAGCTGCCCGACGCGGTCACCCTGATCAACATCTTCCTGCGCCTCGGTGGTGCCGTCGGCGCCGCGCTGCTGGTGTCCGTACTGAGCGGTGGAGACGGCGGTCCGGGCGCCGCCGCGAGCTACCGGACCGCGTTCTCCTGTCTCGTGCTGCTCTCAGTGCTCGCCGTCGCCGCCTCGGCCTGCATGGTGCTCGCCCTCCGCGGCGGGGCCGGGCGGCGGGGCGAGAGCGAGCAGTGACGCGACGAAGGCGGAGTGCCCCGGCACCGCCTTGAAGTACTCGCGGTCGACGGACTCCACCGCCTCGATGGCCTTCTGAGCGACCGTCACCCCTTCGCCGGTGACGTGCAGGCGCTTGATCCGGGTGTCCCGCGCGTCCTGCTCGCGCCGAATGAGGTCCTTGGCCTCCAGGGCGCGGGCCACTTGCGAGGCGGTCATGGCGTCCATGCCGGTGTGTTCGGCGAGTTCCCGCTGGCTGGGCGGCTGCCCGCCCCGTCCCAGCCACCATGTACTGGCGAGCACGACGAACTGCGGATGCGTGAGCCCCAGCGGGCGCAGCACCGCACCGACCGCGCGCTGCCAGCGGAGCGTGACACGCCAGAGCAGGAACCCCGGGTTGCCCCAGGGCCCCTGCCCTTCGGCACTCTCACTCATCCGCGTTGTCCTGCGACCTTGGCCAGGGCCTCCATGGCCTCGGGGAAGTCCTCGGTGATCTGCGGTCCGAGCTCGGGCCCCATCGCCTCCGCGGCCGGCCCCTCGATCTCCAACCGGTGCGTGATCCGTGTGCGCCCGCCCGGCAGCCCGGCGAGCCGGTGGATGAACCGCAGTGTGACGGCGTCCGGGATCACCGTCTCATCGGTGAACCCCTCCCCCGGTACGGCCTCGGTGAGGGTGAAGGGCAACGGGTCCTGTCCTTCGGGCGTCATCGTCCCCGCGGTGCCGGCCTCGAACGGTCCGTCCAGCGTCACCTGCACGATCCCCGTGTCCCACTCGGGCCAGGTCGCGACGTCCGCGTAGCGCGCCCAGACCTGCGACGGAGTCACATCGGCCTCGATGCTGTGCTCGAATTCCCACATGGCGATCGTCTCCCATTCCGTATGTGCACTTACTATAAGTGTGCATACTTTCTGGGGCGGGGGCAAGCGATGAAGCTCCTGAGGGAACGCCGGTGCCGCCTTCGCCGTTGCGGCAACCAAGACGACGCACGCAGCGCCGGTCCGCGCCGCGGCATCCACAGAGAGGTGCATTTTGATCACGCTGAAGGACGTTGTTCTCATCACCGCGGCGGACCCCGTCCCGGGGGCCGCCGTGCCGCTGTGCGGGGCGAACACGGGCCCGTCGGACCTGACGGGCGAGGCGCCGAGGGGCCAGGCCGTATGACTGACGCCTGCTTCGCGCACCCCCGGCTCGCCCCGATCTACGACCCGCTCGACCCCGATCGCAGCGATCTCGACGCCTACCTCGGGATCGCGGAGGAGTGCGAGGCGCGCCGGGTGCTCGACATCGGATGCGGCACGGGCGTCTTCGCGCTCCGCCTCGCGGACCGCGGGATCGAGGTCGTCGGGGTCGACCCCGCCGCGGCCTCCCTGGACGTGGCCCGCGACAAGCCGGGCGGCGACCGGGTGCGGTGGATCCACGGGGACGGCACGACCCTTCCGCCGCTCAGGGTCGACCTCGCGACCATGACGGCGAACGTCGCTCAGGCCATCGTCGACCCATCGACGTGGCAGGGCACCTTGCAGGGCGCCCACGAAGCACTGCGCCCCGGCGGGCACCTCGTCTTCGAGACCCGCGACCCGGCCCGCCGCGCCTGGGAGGAGTGGACCCGTGACCTCACCCACCAGGTGGCCGACATCCCCGGCGTCGGGTGGGTCGAGAAGTGGGAGCAACTGACCGAGGTGGACGGCCCGTTGGTGACCTTCGACTCGACCTACCGGTTCGCCTCGGACGGGCAGGTGCTGACCTCGCGATCGACGCTGCGCTTCCGGGAGCGCGAGGAGGTCGAGCGGGATCTGCTCGCGCACGGCTATGAGGTGACGGACGTCCGCGGGGCGCCCGACCGGCCGGGGAAGGAGTTCGTCTTCGTGGCGCGACGCCCGCTCTGATCCGGCCCTCCCCCGCAGGTCAGCTCGGCGGTGTGTACCGGCCGTCGACCGCCGTCCAGCCACCGTCCACGAAGAGTTGACTGCCCGTCACGAACGACGAGGCGTCGGAAGCCAAGTAGACGACCGCGCCCGCCAGTTCGTCGGGGCGGGACCAGCGGCCCAGCGCGCTCTTGTCGGCGTACGCGGCCGACCACTCCGGCACCGCCCGGATCTGCTCGGTCAGCGGGGTGGCCACGACACCCGGCGCGATGGTGTTCACCCGCACGCCCGACGGGCCCAGTTCGGCCGCCGCCGTGCGGGCGAGCTGGACGAGGCCCGCCTTGGTCGCCGCGTAGACACCCTGGCCCGGCTCGACCGTCACGGCGCGGATCGAGCTGAAGCCGACGATGCTGCCCCGGCCGCGCTCCGCCATGCCGCGCCCGAACGCCCGCACCAGGTCGAACGAGGCCCTCAGGTTGAGGGCGACGACCCGGTCGAACTCCTGCGACGTGTAGTCGAGGAGGCGCTTGCGCACGTTCGTCGCGGCGGTGAAGACGAGGACGTCGACCGGGCCGAGGTCGTCGGCCGCGCGCGTCACCGCGTCGGTGTCCAGGACGTCGAGCGCGTACGCCGACAGGCCGGGGGCCAGCGACGCCGTCTCCTCGGCCGCCTTCAGGTCGCGGTCCGCGCACACCACCTGCGCGCCGTGCGCGGCCAGCGCGAGCGCGCTCTCGCGGCCGATGCCGCCGCCCCCGCCCACCACGACCGCCTTGCGTCCGTCGAGGCGGAACAGGTCCGCGTACCCGGTGGGCCGCGTCGGTTCCTGGGTCGTCACGGTGTCACCTGTCCTTCTTCTTCATCGTCGGGCGGATCACTGCCATGCGGGTCACCGTCAGTTCGTCGATCGCGAACCTCGGCCCCTCGCGGCCCGCCCCCGAGTCCTTCACGCCGCCGTACGGCATGGTGTCGGAGCGGAAGCCGGGCACCTCGTTGACGACCACGCCGCCCGCCTCCAGGCGCTCCACGGCCTCGAACGCCGTGTCCAGCGAGGTGGTGCAGACGCTCGCGTGCAGCCCGTAGCGCGAGTCGTTGGCGAGCTCGAAGGCCGCCTCCATGTCCGGGACCGAGCGCAGGCACACCACCGGGCCGAAGATCTCCTCGCTCCACACGGGCAGCGCCGGGTCCGGGTCCAGGAGCAGCGCGGGCCCGATGACGCCGTCGGTGAGGTCGCCGCCCACGGCGAGCACGGCGCCCGACTTCACCGCCTCCTCGACCCACGTGCGGACGCGGCTCGTCGAGCGCTCGTCGATCAGGGCCGACACACGTGTCTCGGCGTCCCGCGGGTCGCCCGTCGCGATCTGCGGGACGCGTCGCTTCAGGAGCGCCACGAACTCCTCGCGCACCGCCTCCTCGACGACGACCCGCTGCACGCTGATGCAGGCCTGTCCGGACGCGTAGTAGCCGCCGCGCACGACGGCGTCCGCCGCGGCGTCGAGGTCGGCGTCGGCGGCCACCAACAGGGCCGCGTTGGAGCCGAGTTCGAGGAGGGTCTTGGTGGGGGCCGCGTCCTTGGCGATGCGGTGGCCGACGGCGGCGGAGCCGGTGAAGGAGACCGCGCCGATCCGCCGGTCCGTGGTGAGTGCCTCGCCCACCTCGGGTCCCCCGGTGACCAGTTGCACCGCCGCCCGCGGCGCCCCGGCCCCGTGCAGCGCCTCGCGCAGCAGGTGGACGAGCCACAGGGTGGCCAGGGGGGTCTGCGGTGCGGGCTTGGCGATGACCGGGCAGCCGGCGGCGACCGACGGCGCGAGCTTGTGCGCGGCGAGCAGCAGCGGGTAGTTGAACCCGGCGATGCCGACCACGACGCCGATCGGCTTGCGGGTCCAGAAGCCGAGCAGTCCCTCGCCCGAGGGCAGCAGGTCCAGCGGCACCGTCTCGCCGTGCAGCCGGGCCACCTCCTCGGCGGACGTGCGCAGCGTCAGCAGGGTGCGGTCCACTTCCACCCGGCAGTCGACCAGCGGTTTTCCCGTCTCCAGGACGAGGAGACGCTCGAAGTCGGCGCGGCGGGCGGCGATCGCGTCGTGCGTCACGTGCAGGGCCGAGCTGCGGACGTGCGAGGGCAGTGCGCCGACCCGGGTGCGGACGGCGACCGCCTCGTCGAGCGCGCGGCGGGCCAGCGCCGTGTCGCCGACGGGCGAGCGGCCGATGACCGACCCGTCGTAGGGGAAGCGCACGTCGTCGGTCGTCGGGGTCGGCAGCCATGTGTCGCCGACGGGCAGTCCTTCGGGGAACTCGGCCGTCAACAGGCTTGCCGCCACGGCCGGTTCAGGGTGTGCGTTCACGCGTGGTGCTCCTGGTTGAGGTCGGCCGCCGTCACTCCGGCCAGCGCCTTCTCCAGCGTCGGCACGGCGGCGATCAGCCTGCGGGTGTACGGGTGCCGCGGGTTGTCGTAGAGCTCCTCGGTCGGCCCGCTCTCGACGATCTCGCCCGCCCGCATGACGGCGACGTGGTCGCACACGTGCCGTACGACGGACAGGTCGTGGGAGACGAAGACGAGGGTGAGGTTCAGCTCGTCGACGAGGTCGGCGATGAGGTTGAGGACCTGGGCGCGCACGGACACGTCCAGGGCGCTGACCGGCTCGTCCGCCACGATGATGTTCGGGCGCGGGGCCAGGGCGCGGGCGATGGAGATGCGCTGGCGCTGGCCGCCGGAGAACTGGTGCGGGTAGCGCCGCGCGGCCTCCGCGCCGAGGCCGACGGATTCGAGGAGTTCCGCCACCCGCTGCTTGCGGTTGCCGATGCCCTGCGCGACGAGGGGCTCGGCCACGATGTCGCCCACCTTCAACCGTGGGTCGAGCGAGCTCATCGGGTCCTGGAAGACGAGCTGGAGGCGCTCGCGGACGAAGCGGAGCCGCCGTTCACTGAGCCGTGTGATGTCCCGTCCTTCGACCTCGACGGTGCCGCTCGTCGGCTTGTCGAGCCCGGCCAGGATGCGCAGCAGCGTCGACTTGCCGCAGCCCGACTCCCCCACGATGCCGAAGCGTCCGCCGTGCGGCACGGAGAAGCTGACGCCGCGCAGTGCGTGCACGGGCCGCGCGGGCGTGCGCAGCGAGGCGCGCGGCCGGTGGTAGTCGCGGGTGACGTCGGTGACGCGGAGGGCGTCGCCGCCGCTCTGCCGGTCAGCCATGGCGGGCCTCCTGGTGGTCGGGGGTGCCCGCGTCCCGTACGCCGCCGTGGCCCCGCGGTACGGGGTGGAAGCACGCGTAGCCGGAGTCGGGCCCTGTCGTGGTCCACGCGGGGCGGGTCGCGCACAGGTCGGTGGCCTTGGCGCACCGGTTGCGGAAGACGCATCCCTCGGGGAAGGCGCCGGCCGGCGGCACCGAGCCCCCGATGGTGGCGAGCCGGCCGCGTTCGTCGACGGCCGTCAGGTCGGATGCCGCGATCAGCCCCTGGGTGTAGCGGTGTCTCGGATTCGTGAACACCTCGCGCACGGAGCCGGATTCGACGATGCGGCCGCCGTACATCACCATGACGCGTTCGCAGGCGGTGGCGACCACCGCGAGGTCGTGCGTGATGAACAGGAGCGCCGAGCCCCGGTCCCGCACGCCGCGCACGATGAGGTCGAGGACGCGGGCCTGCACGGTGACGTCGAGCGCGGTGGTGGGTTCGTCGCAGACCAGCAGCGCGGGATCGTTGGCAAGGGCGATGGCGAGGACGACGCGCTGGCGCTGGCCGCCGGAGAACTGGTGCGGGTAGGCGCGCGCGGCGGCCGCCGGGTCCGGCAGGCCCACCTGGTCGAGGAGTTCCACGGCCGCGGCCTGCGCGGAGGCGCGGTCGGGCCGGGTGCGGTGGACGAGGAGCACCTCGGCGATCTGGCGGCCGATCCGCATCGTGGGGTTCAGGGCGGTCATGGGCTCCTGGAACACCATGGCCATGTCCTTGCCCCGGACACGGGACATCCGTGTCTCGTCCGCCGCGATCAGATCGTGGTCGACCCCGGCGAGCCGCACCGAGCCCGTGGCGCGCAGCCCTTCGGGGAGCAGGCCCATCAGGCTCAGCGAGGTGAGGGACTTGCCGGAGCCGGATTCGCCGATGAGGCCGACCCGTTCGCCGGGACGGATGGTGAAGTCGACGTCCTGGACGAGCGGCCGGCCGTCGCCGGTGGTCACGTCGAGCCCGCGGACTCTCAGTACGTCGTCGGTCTCGGGAGCGGCGGTCATCGCTGGTCCTCCACCTTGGGGTCGAAGCGGTCGCGCAGCCCGTCGCCGAGCAGGTTGAATCCGAGGACGGCCAGCGCGATGGCGAGGCCGGGGAAGACGGCGAGCCGGGGCGCGGTGCCGAGCAGTTCCTGGCTCTCCTGGAGCATCCGGCCCCAGGACGGGGTCGGCGGCGGGGTGCCGAAGCCGAGGAAGGACAGCGCGGCCTCGGCGAGCACCGCGATGGCGAAGCCGACCGAGGCCTGCACGATGATCAGGCTGGATACGTTCGGCAGGACGTGCCGCAGCGCGATGGCGAGCGGCCTGCGCCCGGCCGCGCGTGCGGCCATCACGTACTCCGTGCTCATCACCTGGAGGGTGCCGCCGCGGATCAGGCGGGCGAAGCCGGGGATGGAGGCGATGCCGATGGCGACCATGGCGACGCCCGTGCCCGCGCCGTAGACGGCGGCGAACATGATGGCGAGGAGCAGGGCGGGGAACGCGAGGATCAGGTCGTTGCCGCGCATGAGGAGTTCGCCCGACCAGCGCGAGCCCATTCCGGCGAGGATGCCGAGCGGGACCCCGATCACCGCGGCGACGCCGACCGCGACCAGGCCGACGTAGAGCGTCGTGCGCGAGCCGATCATGATCTGGCTGAAGACGTCGCGGCCGAACTTGTCGGTGCCGAACCAGTACGCGGCGGACGGGTCCTGCATGCGTACGGCGGGGTCCACGAGCGTCGGGTCGTGCGGGGTCCAGACGAAGGACAGCAGAGCCACGGCGACCACCAGCGCGACGACAACGCCGCCGACGAGGAGGGAGCCGGGCAGGGGCCTGCGGCGGCGACGTACCGTCGCGCCGGTGTCCACGGCGTTCGAAGCAGCCATCACCCACGCACCCTGAGTCGAGGATCGATCACGAGATAGGCCAGGTCGACGAGGAAGTTCACGAGCAGCACCGCCGCCGCGATGATCATGACGACGTCCTGCACCACGATGAGGTCCCGGCCGGCGACGCTGTCGAGCAGCAGGCTGCCGAGGCCGGGGACGACGAAGACCCGCTCGATGACGACGGCGCCGACCAGGAGCGTCGCCAGTTGCAGCGCGAGGACGGTGACGACCGGCACGGAGGCGTTGCGCAGCCCGTGTCGCACCAGTGCCTTCATCGGGCGCAGGCCCTTGGCGCGGGCTGTGCGCAGATAGTCCTCGCGCAGCACGTCGAGCACGGAGCTGCGGACGTAGCGGGTGAGGACGGCGGCCTGCACGAGGCCTAGGGAGAGCGCGGGCATCAGCAGCTGTTTGAGGAAGAGCACGGGATCGTCGGCCGGTGGTGTCCAGCCGTTCGCCGGGAGCCAGCCGAGCCCCACCGCGAACACGGTGATCATGAGGATGCCCGCGAGGAACGCCGGTACGGCGACGCCCACTTGGGAGAGCGCCGACAGGACGAGCCCGGACGGTTTGCGGTGCCGCACCGCCATCAACGTGCCCAGCGGGACGGCCACGAGGAGTGCGATCACCATGCCGGTGCCGACGAGCCACAGGGTGACCAGGAGGCGGTCGGCGAGCTGCGGCCCGATCGGGGTCTGCGAGATGTAGGAGTTGCCGAGGTCGAAGGTGACCAGGTCGTGCAGCCAGCTCAGGTACTGGTCGACGAGGGAGCGGTCGAGGCCGAACTGTGCGCGCAGTCGGGCGACCGCGGAGTCGGAGGCGCCGGTCCCGAGCGCGACGCGCGCGGGGTCACCCGGCAGCACCGCCATGAACGCGAACACCACGACGGAGCTGACGAACAGGCTCGCCAGCAGGATCGCGATCCGCTGCACCAGACGGACGATCATCGGTTCGGGCCGCCTTTCAGGACGCGTCGGTCCGGCCGGACCGGCTCAGGCCGGTGAGGTCCAGGGATTCGGTGACGCTGTTGACCGGCAGGCCCGTGATGTCCGCGTCCGCCACCATCAGGTTCGGCAGCAGGAACAGCCAGTCGGCGGCGGCGTCCTTCGACAGCGTCCGGGCGGCGGCGCGCATGGTGGCGGTCTGCTCCTTCTGGCTGCCGGTGTCCGCCTTCGCGAGGAGTTCGCGGAACGCGGGGTTGTCGTAGCGGGTGTAGTAGTTCTTGTCGCCGAACACGGCAGGCATGTCGCGGGGCTCGACGTGGGACATGATCGTCATGTCGTAGTCGGCGTTCTTGAACACCGTCGAGAGCCAGGCCGCGGGGAACTCCAGCTGGCTCAACTCGACCTTGAATCCGGCCTGTTCGAGCTGGCTCTTGACGACGGTGCCGCAGGCGGCGGCGTACGGCAGCGTGGGGATCCGCAGCCGTAGTGTGCGCCCGGCCTCGCCCGACTCCTTGAGGAGCCTGCGCGCCTTGTCCCGGTCGTACGGGTACAGGCCGGTGAGGTCCTGGTACCAGGGGTCGGTGGGCGGCACCATGCTGCCGATGAGCTTGCCGCGCCCGCCCCAGCAGGTGTCGACGAGGGCCTGGTGGTCGATGGCGTAGCGGGCGGCCTGCCGGGCCTTCCTGCTCTTCATGGGCCCCGACCCGTTGTTCATCGAGAGCATCACCTCGCCGTTGGTGGATCCCTCGATGACGCGGTACTTGGGGTTGTTCTCGAAGCGGTACAGGGAGTCCGGTGACTGCATCGCGCCGATGACGTCGATGGTGCCCGTGAGCAGCGCGTTGTTCATCGCCGTCGGGTCCTTGAAGTACTTGAGCGTGACCGTGTCGAAGTGCGGTGCGCGGCCCCAGTAGCCGGGGCGGCGGGCGAGGGTCAGGGAGTCGCCGCGATTCCACTTCTTCAGTTCGTACGGTCCGGTGCCGACGGGGTCGGTGGCCAGCCTGTCGACGCCGGTGCGGCTGAACATCGCGCCGGTGCGGGTGGTCATCCGGTACAGCCAGTCGTTGCTGGGCCGCTTCAGCGTGACCTTCAACTCGTCGCGCGAGACGGCCCGTACGCGGTCCACGACGCTCATCTGGGCCTTGAGGGCCACGGTCCACTTGGGGACGACGCGCTCGATGGAGAACTTGGCGTCCTCGGCGGTGAACGGCGCGCCGTTGCTGAACCTGGCGTCCTTGGTGAGGTGGAAGGTGTACGTCCTGCGGTCCTTCGACAGCTCCCACGAGCGCGCGAGCGCGGGCCGGACCTTTCCGTGCTGGTCGAGCTTCACCAGGTTCTCGTAGACGTTGTAGAGCAGCGCCTGCGGGATGGCGGCCTCGTCGGTCTTCGTGAAGTCGAGGTTGGCGGGCTCGGCGGTGACACCGATCGCGAGGGAGTCGCCGGGACCCTCGGGGCGCGATCCCGCGGCGGTGGAGCCGGCGGAGCAGGCCGTGGCCAGGAGCAGCAGACAGCAGGCCACCAGGGAGGCGGCCGTCCGGGCGGGACGCCCGGATCGTCGGTCCTTGCTCATGCACGACACCTTCCGCCGTAACTGGCCTGACCAGTAAGCTCACTTGACAGGTACCGTGACGACTGAGGCGGTACCTGTCAAGAGGGTGGTACCTGTCCACAGGCGTGAAGGAGAGGGTGCGGATGTCCACCGAACAGAACCTGGCCACCATGTCCGCCGTCGAGATGACCGCCCGTTTCGCCGATCGCACGGTGTCACCCGTCGAGGTGCACGACGCCGTGCAGTCGGTGATCGAGGCGCGCGAGGACGTGCTGAACGCGTTCTGGGTGCGGGACCCCGCCGAGTCCCGCAAGGCGGCCGAGGCGAGCGAGGCCCGGTGGGCGGCCGGGGAGCCGCTGGGGCCGATCGACGGCGTGCCGGTGACCCTCAAGGAGAACATCGCCCGCAGAGGCGTCCCGATGCCTTCGGGCAACGCGGGGGTGGAGCCGGTCGTGCCCGAGCGGGACGCGCCGATCACCGAACGGGTCCTGGAATCGGGCGGGTCGGTCCTCGGCTCCACCGTCATGCCGGACTGGGGCATGCTCTCCTCCGGCGTCTCCAGCCGGCACGGCATCACGCGCAGCCCCTGGAACCCAGCCTGGACGACGGGCGGTTCGAGTTCGGGGGCGGGCGCGGCGGCCGCGGGCGGGTACGGGCCGCTGCACGTCGGCTCGGACATCGGCGGCTCGATCCGGCTGCCGGGCACATGGCTGGGCCTGGCCACGCTGAAGCCGAGCGACGGCCGCATCCCCCTGGACACCCCGTACTTGGGGCGGGTCGCAGGCCCCATGGCACGGACGGTCGCGGACCTGGCCCTGCTGATGCGGGTCCTGAGCAGGCCCGACCCGCGCGACTGGACGAGCCTGCCGCCGCAGGACATCGACTGGTCGCGGCCGGGCGGGGACGTGCGCGGGCTGCGGGTCGGCCTGCACCTGGACGCGGGGTGCGGGGGGCCGCGCGACCCGGAGGTGGTGGAGGCGGTGCGCCGGGCGGCGGACGTCTTCGCGTCGGCGGGGGCGGCGGTGGAACCGGTGGAACCGTTCATGTCCCAGGAACTCCTGGACGACCTCGACCTGTTCTGGCGGGTGCGCTCCTGGAACGATCTGCGCAAGCTGTCCCCCGAGGCGGCGCTGCGCGTCCACCCGTACATCATGGGCTGGTGCCGCGAGGGCGCCGACGTGCCCGGCACCCGGGTGCTCCACTGCTACCAGCAGATCATGCGGATCCAGTCCCTGACGGTGGCGGCGACGCTCCCCTACGACATCGTGCTGTCGCCGGTGGCACCCGTGGCGGCGTTCGCGGCGGAGCAGCCGATGCCGTTCATGGAACCGGGCAGGACGATGTCGCACATCGGCTTCACCGCCCCGTACAACATGTCGGGCCAGCCCGCCGCGACGGTCAACTGCGCCTTCACGGCGGACGGCCGGCCCATCGGCGTACAGCTCTCGGGACGCCGCTTCGACGACCTGGGCGTCCTCCGGGCGGCGGCCTGGTACGAGCGGAACCGCCCGGCCGAGGCGGCCCCTCCATGGCCGGACGACGCGCTCCCGGGCCAGAAGGGGGAGACACCATGACGACGGACGGGGCCCGCTTCCAACAGGTCGCGCCGGTACGCCTCTACCAGCGCATCGTCGAACAGATCGAGCAGGCCATCGTGTCCGGCGACCTGAAGCCGGGTCAACGTCTGCCCAGTGAAAGGGAGTTGGTGAGCCAGTTCGGCGCGAGCCGCCCCACGGTGCGCGAGGCGCTGCGCGTCCTGGAGAGCAACGGCCTCATCCGCTCCCGCCACGGCGACCCGCACGGCCCGGAGATCCTCCCCTTCACCACGGCGGGCCTGGCCAAGGAGATGACCCGCCTCGCCCGCTTCGACACCATCTCGATGGCCGAGCTGATCTCGTTCCGCATGATCCTCGACGGCTCGGCCAGCCAGCTCGCGGCCCGCCTGCGCACGGACGAGGAACTGTCCGCGATGGAGGAGACGGTGAGGGCGATGACGCACGCCATCGACGCGGGCTACGAGGAGTTCAGCACGGCGGACGTCGCCTTCCACGAGGTGGTGGCACGGGCCAGCCGCAACGCGCTGATCGAGGTCTCCAACCAGGTCGTCCGCGGCGCGGTCCTCACTCTGATCGCCGACAAGGTCGCCCACGCGGACGACCGTGAGGTCCTGATGCGCACCTCTCTGCGCCACCACCAGGAGGTCCTGGAGGCCATCCGCACCCGCGACGGCCTGGCGGCGGCCCGCATCTCACGGCAGACGCTGTACGACTACTACGCGGGGTATGTGCCGGAGGAGGAACGGGGGCCGTTGCTGGCGCTGGTGGACGAAGCGGGGGACTGAGCCCCGGATGACTGGGCGAACGCGCCCGCGACGACGTGCCGCCCTGACGGGGGCGCCATCCATGCCCCCCGCGAGAAGTCGGGCACACCTTCCCGGATGTGCCGGGAACGCACGGGCACGCCTGGCTGAAACCCATCTGTTGGGTGGCCGGGACCATTCGGCGACTGGGCGGGATAAGCGGAATCTCCCAACAGGGGCGCTGGGCAGGCAGGTTGAGGCCAAACGATCCTGATAGCATCCCCGCGGCGATCTTGATCAACTCATCCAGCGTGCCGCCTTGACACGTGCCTGCGGGATGAGAGCGGGGGTACGGGTCGCCGATCTACCTGCCCGTGCCAAGAGAGGCGTCCATGACACACGCACTTGTGTGGTGCCTGGGTGCGATTGCGCTGATATCCGTCGCCGCGGTCGTTGCACTCATTGCCCGCAACCGAGCGCTGACCGACAAGAGACGCCGGGCTGACGCCGAGCAGAAACAATGGCTGGACCAGGCCAACGCGCAGATCGCGGCCCACCAGTCCGAACTGCAGAGGTCCCGCGCGGAGCGGGACGGTGTCATCGCCGAGGCGAGGGCCGCCGCGGAGGACAGCACGAAATCGGTCCTCAAGGGAGCGGCCAGCTTCCTGCAGAGCCTGGCGGCCGAGCAGACCGCGCTGCTGGACAGCATGCAGCGCAAGTACGGGGGCAACGAAGTCCTCAACGACCTCCTGGACGTGCACCACGCCAATGCCCAGATGGCGCGCAAAGCCCAGGGCATCGCGGTGATGTGCGGGGCGCCGCTGGGCCGCCGCAACCGGCCGGCCAGTGTGTACGACGTGGCGCGCAACGCCCAGGGCCAGATCCGCAACTTCCAGCGCGTCTCGATCATGCAGCAGCCCGGTCTGGCCCTCAAGGCAACCGCGGTCGCGCCGGTTGCACTGGCCGTCGCCGAACTGCTGGACAACGCCGCGAGCTTCTCGCAGCACGACGCGCCGATCGAGGTCACCTTCCAGCGCGTGCAGGGCAACCTGTGCATCATCATCGACGACGCCGGCGTCAGCATGAGCGACGAGGACCGCCAGCGGGCCACCGCCCTGCTGTCCGGCGACGAGCCGCCGCAACTCCAGCAGCTGGGCACGCAGCCGAAGTTCGGTTTCCCGGTGATCGGCCTGATCGCCCGCCAGTACGGCTTCAAGGTGGACGTCACCGGCGTGTCCCGCTACGGCGGTGTGCGGGCTGTCGTCCTGCTGCCCGAGGAGTTGTGGACCATGGAAGAGGCGACCCCGAAGGCCGCACCGGCCGCGCCTGCTCCCGCACCGGCTGCGCCCACGCCCGTAAGTCAGGGACCGATCCGTTCCGAGGTGGCACCTCAGCGCACCCCGAACGGCCTGCCCAAGCGCGCCAATCGCCAGTCGCCGAGCGCACCCGCGGCCCCGGCGGGCACGCCCCGCCCGGAGAGCACACCACAGCCCGTGCCGCGGGCATCCAGCCGCGGCCTGGGCGCGTTCCAGCGCGGCACCCTGGAAGCCCGTGCGGACGAGGCCCCCCTGGGCGAAGGGTCTGATGAGCGGTGAGCGCCGACCTGTCGTGGATGCTCGACGACATCGTGAAGAACGTGGTCGGGGCGCGCCATGCCGTCCTGCTGTCCGCTGACGGCCTGCCCCGCGCCTCCACCGAGGGCCTGGCCGAAGAAGATCTGCGCACCATCTCCACGGCCATGTCCGGTATCCAGGCCCTGAGCCGTGCCACGGCTCCGTTCGTCGGGGCCGCTCCGGATGCGGCCTGGACACAGACCGTCATCGAGTTCTCGCACGGCTGGATCTTCCTGATCGGTGCCGGACAGGGCGCCTATCTCGCGGCGGCCGCAGAGCCGGACGTGGACATGCAGCAGATCAGTTACCGGATGCACCGTCTGGTGGCCCGGCTGGGGCACAACATGACCTCCGCGCCCCGCGTGAACGCGGCCGGTCAGGGGGGCCGGCACGGCAGCCGTGAGCCGGCGCCCGGTGAGGTGCTGGCCCAGGTGCTGCCCGAACTCGACCAGGCACTCGCCGATGTCGACGGTGCCCGGCATGCGGTTCTGCTCGGCGGTGACGGCCTGCCCCGCGGCGCCACCTCAGGCCTGCCCCGCGATCTCGCCGACCGGATCTGTGCGGCCATGACCGGCATCCACGCCAACAGCCGGGCCGCCGCGCAGTTCGCCGGCCCGGTCGCGAACGTGGTGTGGCAGCAGACGGCCATCGAGTTCCAGCACGGCTGGATCTCCCTCATCGCGGCCGGGGACGGCGCACTCCTGGCGGCCTCGGCCGACCATGACTGCAGCATCGAGGCCCTGACGGGCCGACTGCACGAAGTGGAGACCAAGATCGCGAGGTCTGCCGTGGCCGGCAGGGCACCCGGCCATGCCTGAGCCCAGCGACCCGGGCCTCGTGGTCACCTCCGACCTCGTGCCGCTCTTTGTGATCACGGGCGGCAGGACCCTGCCCCCCGAGCACGAGTACGAGCACACCGCGATGGTGACCTCGGCCCAGGGCTCCGAGGCCGCCCTGCGCGCCCTGACACCGGAAGCACGCACGGTCATGGACCTGGTCGCCGACGGCTTTCTGTCGGTGGCCGAGGTCGCCGGGCACACCCAACTCCCGGTCGGTGTCGTGCGCATCCTCCTGGCACAACTCGCGGAGGTCGGCCTGCTCGTCGTGCGCAAGCCGGTCCCCGCCGCCGAACAGGTGGACGTGGACGTCGTCAGCGCCGTCCTCACCGGCCTGCAGAAGAAATTCGGAGCGTGAGCGTGTATCTGGAGCCATCCGTCACCCAGGCGGTGAAGATCCTCATCGTCGGTCACTTCGGCGTGGGCAAGACCACCTGCATCGGCAGCCTCTCGGAGATCAAACCGCTGCGGACCGAAGAGCAGATCACCATGGCCAGCGTGGGACTCGACGACCTCACGAACACACCCAACAAGACGACCACCACCGTGGCCATGGACTTCGGCCGCCTCACCCTCTCGGACAGCCTGGTCCTCTACCTGTTCGGCACACCCGGCCAGGAGCGGTTCACGGAGATGTGGGAAGACCTCTCGCGCGGCGCGCTGGGCGCGCTCGTCCTCGTCGACCCCGAGCGCCTCGACGAGAGCTTCGCCGTCCTGGACCTCGTGGAATCCTTCGGGCTGACCTACACGATCGGTGTGAACTCCTTCGAGGGCCAGGCCGAGTACGCGCTCGACGAAGTCCACGAGGCACTGAACCTCGAGCCCCGGACGCCGATCGTGCGGTGCGACGTCCGCGACGAGCGTTCCTCCGCCGAGGCCCTGATCACCCTCGTGCAGCACCTCATGACCCAGCTCGCCGCCTAGGAGCCCTTGCATGTCCCAGCCGACCGACCCCCGCTCGATACCGCCCGGCTGCCCCGCGCACGCACACGGTGGCAACGTCCAGCTCTACGGGCCCGACTTCGCGGCGGACCCCGAGGCCTACTACGCGCACCTGCGCGCGCAAGGCCCCAGCGCCCCCGTCGACATCGCCCCCGGCGTCGAGGTCGAACTCGTCACGGGCTACGACGCCGCCCTGCACATCCTGCAGAACCCGGCCGCCTTCCCGCGCGACTCGCGCCGCTGGAACGCGCTGGCCGAAGGGCGCGTGCCGGCCGACAGCCCGGCCCTGCCGATGATGGCCTGGCGGCGCAACGCGCTGTTCGCCGACGGTGCCGACCACGCCAAGCTCCGCCAGGCCGTCACCGCCGCCCTCGACACCGTGGACGAGCGGGCCCTGATCCGCCAGACCCAGAAGTCCGCCGACTATCTGATCAGCGGGTTCAGCTCGGACCGCCACGGCCGCGCGGAGCTCATGGCCGAGTACGCCGGCCCGCTGCCCCTCCTGGTCTTCTCCCACCTCTTCGGCTGCCCGCCCGAGATCGGCGACCGGGTCATCACCGGGATCAGCGGCATCTTCGAAGGTACTGCCGGCGCCGACGAGATCCTCGGCCAGGCACTCGCGGAACTGATCGCGCTCAAGCACCGTCGGCCGGGCGAGGACCTCACCACCGAACTGATCCACCAGCACGCGCTCCTCACGCACGATCAATCCGAAGCCGACGAGGCCGTGCTCCAGCAGCTCGTCACGCTGCTCTCCGGCGGCACCGCGCCACTCGCCGCGGCCATCGGCACCAGCAGCGCCCTCTACCTCAGCGAGGACTGGCCCACCGGACTCCCTGTCGAGGACGCCGTCTCCCAGGCCCTGTGGAACTACGCGCCGATCGCCAACTACGCCGGCCACTACCCCGCCATGGACATCGACCTCGGCGGGCGGACCGTACGGGCCGGCGACCCGGTGCTCATCTCCTTCGCCGCAGCCAATACGGACCCACGGCTGACCGAACACCGTGCCCAGCTCAACTCGAAGGCCCATCTGGCCTTCGGCGCGGGCCCCCACGCGTGCCCCGCCAAGGACCCGGCCTTCATGATCGCGGTGACAGCGGTCGAGTGCCTGCTCAACCGGCTGCCCGACATGGAACTGGACGACGCCTTCACGGCGCTCGGCTGGGTTCCCTCGCCGTGGAGCCGCGCACTGAGCGAGCTGCCCGTCCGCTTCTCCCCGCGGTCCGCCCCCATGGCCCCGGCACCGTACGAGTCCGCGGCCCCCGTGGTCTCCCAGCCCACGCCCGAGCTCCACCAGCCCGCCGCTCAGCCCACCGCCGCCCCTTCCTTCGGCAGCGCTCCTGAGCCCGGCCCGCAGCACAAAACCCGCAAGGGAGGACTCTTCAGCCGCTTCGTGGCATGGACCAAGGGAGAGTGACAGAGGCAATTCCACTTTGCTGCGGTGTTATTGGATACTCAAATGATCTTGTGGGTATCGATGACGACTGACGCTCGGGAAGGAGCACAGTGGGAATCGCCTTACTGCCGCAGGATCTTCGCCGCGCCACCGCCAAAGTCTTCTCGCGCCTGCGCACCCCGCAGGGGCAGGCGGACCCGTTCCCCTTCTACGCCGAACTCGCCGCCCCAGGACCGGTCAGCCCCGCCCCCTGGGGTGGCCACCTCGTCACCGGGTACGCCGAGTGCGACCAGGTCCTGCGCGACCGCGACTGGCTCGAACCCGACCGGTCCTGGCGTGAGAAGCAAGGGCAGGGCACCCGCTGGACGGCTCCCTCCGCGCAAGAGATGAGCCACACCCTGCCCAATCTCAACGGGCCTGAGCACAACCGAATACGCCGGGCGGCCAACGGCTTCGACCGCACCGCCATCAGCCGCCTCGCCCCCGTGATCACATCGGCCACGGACCGTCTCCTGGACGCATTCCACGAGCAACTCCGCCACGGAGAGGCCGACTTCGCCACCCTGGTCGGCGAGGAACTCCCCATCGCCACGGTCGGCCACTGGCTCGGCCTGCCGCGCGCCGACTGGCCCCGGCTGCGCGAGCTCACCCACGACCAGGTGTTCACGCAGGAGCTCTTGCCCACGGCCAGCCAGCTCGCCCGCTCGGACGCCGCAACCGTGGAGCTGCGGGCGTACTTCACCGACCTCGTGCGGGCTCGTCGCGCCCGCCCGGGCGACGACCCGGTCTCGCAGTGGATCCGTACCTGGGACACCCTCGAAACCGACCGTGACCAGGCCGACCACCAGGTGTACCACCTGGCCCGATTCGTCCTGCTGGCCGCGCTGGAGACCACCGCGACCCTGCTGTCACAAGCGGTCCTGCGCCTCGTCGAACACCCCGTGCACTGGGACGCACTCACCGCCGACCCCGAGCTGGCCCCGGGCGCTGTGGAGGAGAGCCTGCGCTACGACCCGCCCACCCACGTGATCAGCCGCGTCGCCGCCCACGACACCGTCCTGGCCGGCCAGGGCATCCGCGAGGGCGAGATGACCCACCTCCTGATCGGTGCGGCCCACCACGACCCGCACCGGCACCGGCACCCCGCCACCTACGACCCGCGGCGCACCGCAGGCCATCTCGCCTTCAGCGGCGGCGCCCACTACTGCCTGGGCGCCCCCATGGCCCGCCTCGAAGCACAGACCCTCATCACCCACCTCACGCGGCGCATCCCCCGCCTCACCCTCGTACGCCCGCCCACCTGGGCGCCCCGCGTCGCCTTCCGCCGCCTCCTGAATCTGGACCTCGCCCTCACATGACCGACCACCCCCAGCCCTCCGACGGTTACAAAACCCTCCGCATCGACCAGGACGGCCCCGTCCTGAACGCCCGGCTCCACGCCGGCCGCCCGGACGCCGTGCTCGACGTCGCCGCCATCGACGACCTCCTGAAACTGCTCGACAGCCTCACCGAGCGCACCGACGTGAAGGTCCTGGTCCTGTCCTCGCTGTCGGCGGACTTCTGCCTGGGCGCCGACCGCACCGAGTTCGCCGAGGCACGCAAGGCCGACCCGTCCGGTGCGGCCCTGCGCCGCATCGTCGACAAGGGCTACCGGTTGTGCCAGGCCCTGGAGACGACCGATGCCATCACCATCGCGCGCCTCAACGGCCGGGTTACGGGCGCCGGCCTCGCGCTCATCTCCTACTGCGACCTTCGGGTCGGCGCCGACACCAGCCGCTACCGCATGCCCGAAGGAGTCCTCGGGCTCCCGCCGGCCTGGGGCGGCGCCACCGGCCGCCTCATCACCGAGGTCGGGGTCTCGCGCATCCGCGAACTGATGCTCACCTGCCGAGAGTTCGATGCCACCACGGCGCACCGGATCGACCTCCTGCACGAATCCGTGCCCGAAGAAGACCTCGACCGCACGGTCACCGCCTGGACGCGCCTGCTCGGCCGCCGCTCGCACGAGTCCATGATCGCCGCCAAACGCATACTGACCGGCTACGCCCGCGCCGACCGCACCGCCGACCTGGGCCCACTCGACGCCAATCTCCTCACCGCACACCTGTAGCTCAGGACGAGTTCGTCTGTGGGCACCGGTCGGCCGCTCCCGGCCGTGATCACCGCATGAACAGCCCCCCATTGGCGTCCCAGCACGCGCCGGTCACCGTGTCGGCGTGTTCGGCGGAGAGCAGGACGACCATGTCGGCGATGAACTGCGGGCGGCCGAGGCGGCCCACCGGGATCGTCGCCTCCACCTGCGCGAGCTTCTCGGGGTCGACGGTGCGGCGCACCACGGGAAGGTCCTGCGGGCCCGGCGAGACGGCGTTGACGGTGACGCCGCGCGGGCCGAGGTCGCGGGCGAAGACCTTGGTGAGGGTGGCGACGCCGCCCTTGGACGCCGCGTAGTGGGCGCCGGTCGCCGTGCCGCCGTTCTGGCCCGCGAGCGAGCCGAGGTTGACGATGCGTCCGTAGCCGCGCTCGGCGAAGTACGAGCCGAAGACCTGGCAGCCGAAGAAGGTGCCGTGCAGGTTGGTCTCCACCACGGCGGCGAAGCTCTCCGGGGTGATGTCCATGAGCGACTCGACCTTGGAGTGCCCGGCATTGTTCACGAGGACGTGCACCGCGCCCCACCGTTCGACGAGCCGGTCGCGGGCCCGGGCGAAGGCGTCCTTGTCGCGGACGTCGAGGGCGAGGCCGACGGCGTTCTCGCCGGTGGGGTCGAGTTCGGCCGCCGCCTTGGCCGCGGCCTCCTCGTCCAGGTCGGTCAGGGCGACCCGGTACCCGTGGTCGTAGAAGCGCGCGGCGATGCAGCCGCCGAGGCCGCCGGCCGCCCCCGTGACCAGGACCACGCGGTGCGTGTCGTCCTCCCAGCGCTCCCCCGTGCCCTGCGGGCTCACTTCGTCACGTCCGGGAGCGGGCGGCCGACGCGGGCCTCGATCTTCATGTACCGCCACAGGCCGTGCTCACCGACCTGCACGGTGCGGAAGAGGTTGCAGGCGGCGGCGACGGTCGGCTGGTCGACGACATCGGCGAGGACATAGCTGGTCCAGGGCCAGGAGCCGGAGGGGCCGACCATGTGCTGGTCGTCGTCGATGGTGCCGATGACATGGACGCCCGGCAGCTCGTGCAACTGGCGCAGCATGCTGGTGAAGCCGTCCCAGACAGCCTTGCCCTGCCCGGTCGGCAGGTCGAAGAAGTTCTGGTTGACACCGATGCAGAACAGCACGCGCAGGGGTGCCTGGGGGGAAGTGGACATGGTGAGGTCACCTTTCGTGAACAGAAGTTGGGAGGAGGCCGGACTGGGTCAGATATAGCCGGGGAACGGGTCGACGCCCATGAGCACCGCGCCCGCCCCGTCGTACAGGCCCTCCTGAAGGAAGGCGTGCTGCGGCACCACGGAGGCGTCGCGCAGGTAGCGCTGCATCGGGCTGCCGTCCGCGATGGCCCGGATGCCGGCGAGCTGGTAGGCGGTGCGGGCGACGTCGAAGGAGTCGTGCGCGAGGGTCGTCGAGGCGAGGCGCAGCAGGCTCGCCTGGTCGGAGGTGACCGGATCGCCGCTCAGCACGGTCTGCCACACCTCTTCGGTGATCTCGTAGAAGAAGGCGCGGGCCGAGCGAAGCCGGGCCTCGGCGCGGCCCACCGCGATCCGGTAGGCGGCGCGGTCCGCGGCGACCGGTCCGCCGGTGTAACTGGCGCGCCCGCCCTCCGCGATGACCTGGTCGAGCGCGGCCCGGGCCACGCCGAGGCCGACCACGGCGAGGACCTGCGCCGCGTACGGCACGGCCGGGTAGCGGTAGAGCGGTTCGTCGACGGTGGGCTCGCCGCCGCGGACGAAGGTCCACTCCTCGGGTACGACGACGCCGTCGACGGCGAGGTCGTGGCTGCCGGTGCCGCGCATCCCGATGACGTCCCAGTTCTCGACGATCTCGACGTCCTCGGGGCGCAGCACCGCGGTGCGCGGCCGGCCGGCCCGGTCCTCGCCCGCCTTGATGCCGACGCCGAGGACGTCGGCACCCTTGCAGCCGCTCGCGAACTTCCAGCGGCCCGAGACCCGGTAGCCGCCGTCGACCGGTTCGGCGCTCTGGACGGGGAAGAGGCCGCCGGCGAAGGCGACATCGGGCCCGTCCGCGTAGAGCCGCTCCTGGGTCTCGAGGGGCAGCGCCGCGAGATAGATCAGGGAGGAGCCGAAACTGGCGACCCAGCCGGCCGATCCGTCGACCTGGGAGATCCTTTCGATCAGGCGCAGGAATTCGGCCGGCGGCAGCGGCTCGCCGCCGAAACGCCGCGGCGCGCTCGCCCGGTAGAGACCGGCTTTCTTGAATTCGGCGATCATGTCGCGCGGTACGTGCCGCGCGCTCTCGAATTCCGCCCTGCGCTCGGCCACCAGGTCAAGCACGTGCTCGAAGGCTGCTCCGGTGGAGGTCGAGGGCGGATCCAGCGTCTGTGTCATCAGTGATTCCCCTGCCTGGGCTGCGAGTTGATCGCTCGAACTCGATGCACCCATAACGCTAGGCGGGCGACCGTGCGCCAACAATTGGGAATGGGTGGCGCCGCGTAGGGGATTTCCCTGATCGTTTACGCGGCCGGGTCCCGCAGCGGCAGTCCGAACCGGAAGACGGTGCCGCGCGGGGAGTTGGGGAACGCCTCGATCTCGCCGCCGTGGCGGGTGATGATGCGGTGGCTCAGGGCGAGTCCGATGCCGTGCCCGTTGCCCTTCGAGGTGAACACCCCGTCGAAGATCCGCCCGTCCGAGGACGCCGGGAGGCCGCCGCCGGTGTCCCGCACCTCGACGACCGCACGGTCGGCCTCCCGGCGGGTGGCGACGGTGACCTCGCCGGGCTCGTCGGGCCAACGGGCCATCTCCTCCAGGGCGTTAAAGGCGAGGTTCATGACGACCTGCCCGATGAGCACCTTCTCGCAGCTGACGGGGAGGCCCTCGGCCGTGCGTTCCCAGCGCACGGCGACCTGGTGCGCCCGCGCCCGTACGTCGACGAAGTACGCGCAGTCGGCCACGACATCTCCCAGGTCGACGGCCCGTTTCGCGTCCTCCAGGCGCACCACGTAGGCGCGCAGGCTCGACAGGATCGTGGTGGCCCGCTCCAGTTGGCGGGCGGCGTGGTCGAGGCCCCAGCGCAGCGGGGCGGGTTCCGGGGTGTCGTCGATGCGGCCGAGGGCGCCCGCGACGAAGTTGTGGGCCGCGGCGATGGGCTGGCTGACCTCGTGGGCGATGGCCATCGCCATGTCACCCATGGCGTTGTAGCGGGCCAGGTGGTTGAGGTACTGGGCGTCGCGCCGGTGCTCCTCCTCGGTGTGCACGGTGTCGGTGATGTCGTGGAAGAGGAGGAGCAGGCCCCGCAGGTCGTTCTCGATGTCGATGTACTGGCAGCGCGCCGCGAACCAGCGGTCGGGGCCGCCGCCCGCCCCGTCGGGGACCGAGAGACGGTAGCGGGTGTCGGTGGGCCGGCCTCCCCGTGAGGTGTCCTTCAGTACGTCGCGCAGGACGGCGGTGGAGTCCGCCGCGAGGAACTCGGTGAAGTCCGTGCCGAGCATGTCGTCGGGGTCCCGGTCGAGCAGGATGCCCGCCGATTCGCCGGCGAAGACCATCCGGCCGGCGTCGTCGAGCACCACGATGCCCTCGTCCAGGTTGCGCAGGAACGCCTGGAGCCGGGCCTCGGTGCGGGTCAGATCGCGGCGGGTGGCCTTCTCCTCGGCGATGTCGCGGAACTGCACCATGACGACGGGCCCCACCGACAGCTCCACGCGCACGGCGAGCGCCTCGCTGAGGATGTCGGTGCCCGTCTTGGACCGGTAGCACCACTCGATGCGGCTGCGGCCCTGGTCGGCGGCGCGTTGCAGCCAGGCGACGCCGATGTGCCGCGCGTACTGCGCCGCGTTGGAACTCATGTCGGGGGCCTTGAGCGGCTTGAGCTCGTCGAGGGTGAAGCCGAGCGCGGTGCGCGCCGCGGGGTTGGCCCACAGGATGTCCTTGGTCCCGGCGTCGTGCACCAGGACGCAGCCGTCGATGGCCTCGAAGAGACGGGCCAGGTCGGGGCAGGCGAGGTCGGCGGTGGCGGGCATCGGCCTCACACCTCCTCGGGGCGCAGTCCGCAGCGCATCATGTCGCCGATGAGCGCGCCGAGGGTGTCGGCGTCGGTCTTCTCGCGGATCCGCGCCCGGTGGGCGTCGACCGTCTTCAGGCTGATGCCGAGCTGCCGCGCGATCACCTTGCTGGGCACGCCCTCGACGACCTGGCGCAGGATCTCGCGTTCGCGCGGGCTGAGGTGGGTGATCCGCTCGCGCAGGGAGCGCTGCTCGGCGCGGCACGCGTAGCGTTCGCCCGCCACCCGCAGGGCGTTCTGCAAGATGTCGAGCAGCCGCTGGGGATCGTAGGGCTTCTCCAGGAAGTCGACGGCCCCCGCCTGGAGGGCGCGCACCGACATGGGGATGTCGCCGTGCGCGGACACGAAGACGATGGGCAGCGCCGCGCCCTGGGCGTTGAGCAGTTCCTGTACGTGGAATCCGCCGATGCCCGGCATGCGTACGTCCAGGACGAGGCAGGCCGGGCGGTCCGGGTCGAAGGCTTCGAGAAAGGCGTCGGCGTCGGTGAACCACTCCGTCTTGATGTGCACGGACTCCAGCAGCCAGGCCAGGGAGAGGCACAGCTGCTCGTCGTCGTCGAGCACGTAGACGAGGTCGGCCGCCGGCTCACCTGTCATGATTCCTCGCTTTCGTCATGTGTACGGGCCTCGGGCCGCAGGCGGCCGAGCAGCACTCCCCCCGGCGAGCACGGCGACCACGGTCAGTTCCAGGACCAGCGCCGTGGTGGCGGACGCGGAGACCAGGGTGGTGAAGTCGCGCAGCGCCAGTACCGTCGCGCCGCACAGCAGGACGATGGCGAGCAGCGGGGCGAGCACGGTGTGCCAGATCCTTTCATCGAGCCGGGTCCTGCGGAAGAACACGATCACGGACACCGAGGTGAGCAGGTACAGCAGCATCAGGGCGAGCACCGTCCGCGCCCGGCTCGCCGCGCGGGGCGCCCCGTGGCGGACGGCCGCACGCCGCGCGACTTCCGCCGCCGGGCGCTCACGGAAGGGGTTCCTCACGGACGCATCAGTACGGAGGCCGCGGGATAGCTCTCGGCGAAGTTCCCGGGCAGCGGCGCGACGAGCACGTTCTCGGTCCGGGTCCGGGTGATCCGCCACGTGCCGTCGCCCTCGCGCCGGAAGGCGTTGTTGAGGCGGCTGGAGCGCAGCAGCGCGGTGCCGTCGGCGTAGAGCCAGGGCTGCACGTGGATCCACTGGCCGGTGGCGGTGGCGCCGTCGACGTGGATCTGCTCGGACGTCACATAGTGGGCGTTGAGGACGAGTCGGGGGTCGCGCCGCTCGCCCCAGAACGCCTCGAAGTGGGCGCGGACCGCGGCGTGCCCCTCGGCGCGGCCGAACTGGCCGTCGTAGTACTCGCCGACGCCTTCCCACACGGCGTCCTCGGCGTACAGCTCCATGATGAGGTCGATGCGGTGCGTGTCGTCGCGCACACCGAACTCGGGGCACGGGGTGTCGCACAGGAACATGTAACGGGCCTGGAGGCGCCGGATGTCTGCCTCGGCCTCCAGGGTCTCGATGCGCCCGACGAGGGCGGCGAGGGTGCGTGGATCGGTGTGCGGGTCGGTGTGCGGGTCAGTGTGCGTGTTTGTCATCGGGGGCCGCCTTCCGTGGTGTCGCGTGTCGTGAGCGCGGACTCGATCCAGCCCCCGTGGGCGAGGAGCGAGGACTCGCCGCGGGCCGGGCCGACGGCCTGGATGCCGAGCGGCAGCCCGTGCGCGTCGCGCAGGCCCGGCACGGTCACCGCGGGGAGGCCGAGGGCCTGCCAGGCGCGGCTGAGGACGGGGTCGCCGGTGGCGTCGATGCCCTCCGGTGCGGCGCCGAGGGCGGCCGGTCCGACGACGACGTCGTACGTGGCGAACAGCGCGGCGACGCGGGCGCGGGCCTGCTCGACGGTCCTGCGGGCCGCCGCGTCATCGGTCTCGGAGGTCGCGGCGCCGGTGTGCAGCAAATTCCTCAGCGGCTCGCTCAGTTGGGCGGACAGGTCCAGCTCCGCCGCGCGTTCGCGGGCCGCTTCGTAGGCCATCACGACCGGGTGGGCGGCGGTGACCTCCGCGACGAGCTTCTCCTCGGGGAAGGGCTCCACCACGGCGCCTGCCGCGGTCAGCCGTGCCCTGACCGTTTCCACCGCCTCCCGCATCGCGTCGCTCACGTCGGCGAACGGCTCGGCGCCCCACAGCAGGACGCGCGGCGGCGCCGCCCGGCCCGGTGTCTCGCCGGTGAGGGCCTGCCAGGCGAGTGCGAGGTCCCGGACCCCGGCGGCGTAGAAACCGTGGCTGTCCAGGCTGGGGCTGAGGCCGACCACGCCGTCGACGGGAAAGCGCCCGTGGGTCATGACCAGGGACGCGACGCCGCAGAACGCGGCGGGCCGGGTGACGGAACCAGCCGTCTGCGAGCCGATCGCGAGCGGCACCTGCCCGGCGGCGACGGCCGCCGCCGAACCGCTGGACGACCCGCCCGGGGTATGTTTCGGTGCAGCGGGATTGCGGGTGGGTCCGGGCGCGAAGAAGGCGAACTCGGTGGTGACGGTCTTGCCGATGACATCGACGCCGGTGTCCCGCCAGGCCCGGACGATCGCCGCGTCGGCGGTGGCCGGTGCGCTGTCGGCGCGCAGCCGCGAACCGCAGCGGGTGGGGTGCCCGGCCACGTCGATGATGTCCTTGACGCCGAAGGGAACTCCCTTGAGCGGCCCGGTGGTTGGCGCGGGCTCGCGGACCGGTGCGACCCACGCCCGCACCTCGGGCTCCGTCTCCGCGATGCGGGCCTGCGCACGGGCGCGCGCCGCCGCCGCCGTGGTGCGTCCCGCCGCGAGGTCGTCGACCAGTTCCCGCAGTGACCAGGGCTGCCACAGGCTCATGCGTTGTCCTCCCATTGCGCGTCGGCCTCCCAGTAGTCCATGCCCGCCGCGCTGACCGAATGGCGCCACGGGGAGGTGCGCCGCAGCGTCGGTTCGACGCGGGCGGTGACGGCGTCGGCCGCATCGGGCCCGTCGGCGTCCACGGTCCAGTGCACCCAGCCGAGTTCGCGCCCCTCGGCGTCGCGGGTGAACAGGTCGACGTGCCGCCACCCGTAGTCGAAGGTGTCGTTGTAGCAGGTCAGCGTCATGCGCCGGGCGTCCGCGCCCACGCCCCGCAGCGCGCCCGTCATGCGGTCAGCGACGTGGGGATCGCGTGGAACTGCCGGCGGAAGTAGACGAGCGCCCCCGAGCCGTCCTCGCCGACGAGCACCCGCTCCGCCTCGATGAACATCACGGTGTGCGAGCCGCGTTCGGCGGTTCCGGTGACCCGGCCGACGACCGAGGCGGCCGAGCCCTTGAGCACCGGGACGCCGGCCAGCGTGTGGTCCCATACGTCGCCGCGGGCCGCGAAGCGCTCCTCGGCGGGCACGCCGCCCGCGAAGGCCTTGGCGACGTCGGCGTGGTCGGGGCCGAGGACGTTGACGCAGACGCGGCCGTTCTCGGTGAACAGGTCGTGGCTGCGGCTGGACTGGTTGATGCAGACGAGCATGGTGGGCGGGTCGTCGGTGACGGAGCAGGCCGCGCTCACCGTGATGCCGGCGCGGCCGCGCGGTCCGTCCGTGGTGACGATGTTGACGCCTGCGGAGAGGTTCGCCATCGCGTCACGGAACGAGAGTTGGTTCGGGGTGAGTCGGTCCACCGCTGCCCTGCGTGTCACGGGTGTCATGGCTGTCACGGTAGGGCGCGGCGGGCGGCCCGCGATATCGAGAGTTCCTTCGGGACGCCTCAGGATTTCCCCTATGCCGGGCGAGGCCATTCCCAATTGGCCGCCCCCTCCGGCCGTCCTAGCGTCTTGGGCATCGAACGACGGAGGCACGATGACGCTTGAGTTCAGTGCGGACACCGTCCACGACCTCGCCCCGCACGATCTGGTGGGCGAGGACCGCGTGGCGGGGCGCATGTACACCGATCCCCGGCTCTTCGAGCGGGAGATGACCGCGATCTTCGAACGGACCTGGGTGTGGGTCGCCCACGACAGCGAGCTGCCGAAGGCGGGCAGCTTCAAGTCGACGTACGTGGGCCGGCAGCCGGTCATCGTGACGAAGGACCGCAAGGGCGACGTCAACACCCTGCTCAACCGCTGCCGACACCGCGGCGCCAGCCTGTGCGAGCAGCGGACGGGCCGGGCCAACGGCTTCACCTGTCCGTATCACGCCTGGTCCTACGGCCTGGACGGCAAGCTGCGCGGCATCCCGTACCCCGACGGCTACGAAGGTGTCGTCGAGAAGGGCGAGTTGGGGCTTCGCAGGCTGCGCACCGAGTCCTACGGCGGCATGATCTTCGCGACGTTCGCCGAGGACGTCGAGCCGCTGGAGGACTTCCTCGGTGACGTGAAGCTGTGGATCGACCGGTTCATGAAGCAGGGCGGCGGCTACCCGGTGAAGGTGCTGGGCACCCACCAGTTCCGCTTCCGCGGCAACTGGAAGATCCAGCTGGAGAACACCACCGACGGCTACCACTTCCCGATCGTGCACCGCTCGTGGATGGCGTCCGTGGACGCCGAGACCGCGGACATGATGTCGTTCATGACCGACCCCTCCGCGGTCACCCACGACCTCGGTCACGGGCACAGTGTCATGCAGATGGTGCCCGGGCACGCGGACCTCGACGCCGACGACGGCACGGAGCCGCTCCAGCCCCGATTCGACGGCCTGGTCGGGGAGTTGAGGTCGGCGGGCCTGGACGACGCGGCGGTCCGCAAGCTGGTCCGGGCCGTGCACGGCACCGGGTTCAACCTCAACCTGTTCCCGAACGTGTCGATGTCCAACTCGTTCCTGCGGGTGCTGCGCCCGCTGTCGGCGAACGAGACCCTCATCGAGCACGTGGCCCTCGGCCCCGACGGGCCGCCGGAGGTCGTCGACCCGGTCAACCGGGAACGGCTGCGCATCCACGAGCACTTCCAGGGCCCGTTCGGCTTCGGCACCCCCGACGACGCCGAGGGCTGGGACCGCGTGCAGCGCGGCGTCCAGGCCGCGCCCGACATGCCGATCCTCGTCAACCGGGGCCTGGCCCGCGAGACACCGAGCCCCGAGGGCTGGCCCACCGCGCACGTCACGGACGAGACCGGTATGCGCGCCGCGTACGCGCAGTGGAAGGAGATGATGCGCGATGACTGACACCCTGACGACGCCCGCCGAGGGACTTCTGGGCCTCGCCGATCCCCGCGTAATGCGCGCGATCTCCCTGGTCTGGCACGAGGCCGACCTCCTCGACCGCGGCCGGTACGAGGAGTGGCAGCGGCTCTACACCGACGACGCGCACTACGTGATCCCGATCGACCCGGCCACCGACGACTTCGCCGGCTCCCTGAACATGGTCTACGACGACGCCCGCATGCGGCAGATGCGCGTGACCCGGATGACCGAGGGCTACGCCATCGCCGCGGTCGACGCCGCACGCACCGTACGCACGGTGTCCCGGTTCGTGCCCGAGGAGGTCAACGACACCGAGGTGACGCTGCGTTCGGCGCAGGTGCTCGTCGCGTACAAGCGAGGCCGGCACGACCTGTGGGCCGGCGAGGTCACGCACCGGGTCCGGCTCTCCGCCGAAGGGGACCGGATCGCCCTGAAGGTCGTCCGCCTCGTGGACAGCGAGGACGCCGTACCGGCGGCCGGGTTCCTACTGTGAGCGTGGAGGTCCGGGTCCGAGAGGTGACCGAGGAGACGCCCGACATCCGCGCGCTGCGGCTCGTGCGGGCGGACGGGGCGGCGTTTCCCGCGTACCCGGCGGGCGCGCACATCGACGTGAAGGGCCCCACCGGCGTGCTGCGCCAGTACTCCCTGTGCGGCCCGCCGTCCGATGCGTCCTCGCTGCTCATCGCGGTGAAGCGGGAACCGTCCTCGCGCGGCGGCTCGCTGGCCCTGCACGAGGTGACCGAGGGCGCCCGTCTGGAGATCGACGGCCCGCGCAATCTGCTGCGCCTCGCCGAGGACGCCGACCGGCACGTTCTGGTGGCGGGCGGCATCGGCATCACCCCGCTGCTGAGCATGGCGTACGAACTGCACCGTACGAACGCCGACTTCGAGCTGCACTACTTCGCCACCAGCCGCGAACAGGCCGCGTTCGTCCACCTGTTGGAGCGGCGCGTCGAGTTCCCCGACCGGGTGCGGCTGCACTTCGGCACGGTCAGGTCCGAGCGTCCCGCGCTGCTCGCCGCCACCGCCGCGGGGCTCACGGGCGCGTCCCATGTGTACACGTGCGGGCCCGAGGGCTTCATGCGGCAGGTCACCGAGGCCTTCGAGCCGGTGGTCGGCGCGGCACATGTGCACATCGAGCACTTCGAGGCCGCCGAGGTGGACACGAGCGCCGACCGGGCGTTCACCGTCGAGCTGGACACCGGCGAGGTCTTCGAGGTCCCCGCCGACCGCTCCATCCTCTCCGTCCTGGAAGAGGGCGGCATCGACGTCTTCAAGTCCTGCGAGGAGGGCGTCTGCGGCTCCTGTGTCTCCGGCGTCCTCGAAGGCACCCCGGAGCACCGCGACAACTGCCTGTCCGCCGCGGACAGGGCGGCCGGCACGCAGATGGCGCTGTGCGTGTCGCGGGCCGGTTCGGAGCGGCTCGTCATCGAGCTGTACTGACCGAGCCGCACTGAAGGAGACGCATGGCCTCGTCCGGAACCACGTCCCGCAGGCCGAGCGCGCTCAGTCGCTGCCGCCGTACGCCGCCATCGGCATCGCGGCGCCGGCCCGCACCTGCCGAGGAGAGAGCACCCCGGCCGCCCGTCGAGCCCGTCACTCCAGGAGCACGATGAAGATCACCGCGATAGAGGCGATCCCCTTCGCCATCCCGTACCGAAAGCCCCTGAAGTTCGCCAGCGGCGAGGTGCGCACCGCCGAGCACGTCCTCGTCCGTGTGCACACCGACGCCGGTCTGACCGGGACGGCGGAGGCGCCGCCGCGCCCGTTCACGTACGGCGAGACGCAGGCCTCCATCGTCGCGGTGATCGGGCACCTCTTCGAGCCGCAGCTGCTCGGCCTCTCCCCCGTGCGCCGCGAGGCCGTGCACGCCCGCCTGAACCGCACCGTCGGCAATCCGACCGCCAAGGCCGCGATCGACATGGCGCTGTGGGACCTCGTCGGCCAGGCGGCGGGCCTGCCCGTGTCCGAACTGCTCGGCGGCCACGGGGAGTCCATGCGGGTCTCGCACATGCTGGGCTTCGCCCCTGCGCAGGAGATGGTGGACGAGGCCCGGCGGATGCGGGACACGTACGGCATCACGACGTTCAAGGTGAAGGTCGGCCGCCGCCCCTTCCGCCTCGACGTCGAGGTGTGCCGGGCGCTGCGCGAGGCGTTCGGCGACGACGTCGAGCTGTACGTCGACGGCAACCGCGGCTGGACGCCATCGGAGGCGGCGCGCGCCCTGCGGGCCATGGACGACCTGGACCTGACGCTGGCCGAGGAGCTGTGCCCGGCCGACGACGTGCTCGGCCGCCGCCGGCTCGTCGAGAGCTGCCCGGTCCCCTTCGTCGCCGACGAGAGCGCCACCCGCACCGGCGAGGTGACGCGCGAACTGCTCGGCGGCTCGGCCACCGCCATCAGCATCAAGACGGCCCGCACCGGCTTCAGCCACTCCCAGCGCGTGCTGTTCGAGAGCGAGGGGCTCGGCGTGGAGGTGGTGATGGGCAATCAGATCGACGGCCAGCTCGGCTCGTTGTGCTCGGTCGCCTTCGGGGCCGCGTACGAGGCGACCTCGCGCCGGGCGGGCGAACTCTCCAACTTCCTCGACATGACGGACGACCTGCTCGCCGAACCGCTGCGCATCAGCGGGGGAACGCTGCGCGTCCGCGAGGGCGCGGGCCTCGGCATCGAACTCGACGCCGAGAAGCTGACCCGTTACCGCCAGGACCTCTGAACCGCCCTCCGCCCCCCCTTCCGCACTCGCAAGGAGTCGCATCATGACCACGTCCACCGAGCAGGCCACGGCCGCCGCGTCCGGCAACGCCGCCACCGCCGCGTTCGCCCAGAAGTCCCGCTCCGGCGCCGCCGGCAGCACGGAGCGCGTCGACACCCTCGCCTCCGAACTCATCGCCGCCGTCCATGACATCGTCCGCCGCCATGAGGTCACGTACGCCGAGTACGACGCGCTGAAGGCGTGGCTGATCCGGGTCGGCGAGGACGGCGAGTGGCCGCTGTTCCTCGACGTCTGGATCGAGCACGTCGTCGAGGAGGTCGCGAACGCGTCCCGCGAGGGCTCCAAGGGCACGATCGAGGGCCCGTACTACGTGCCGGGCGCGCCCGAACTGCCCGCCGATGCCACGCTTCCGATGCGCCCCGACGAGCAGGGCACGCCCCTGCTGTTCCAGGGGCGGGTCACCTCCGTCGACGGAACTCCCCTGCCCGGCGCGCGCGTCGAGATGTGGCACGCCGACGACGACGGCTACTACTCCCAGTACGCCCCCGAGCTCCCCGAGTGGAACCTGCGCGGCACCGTCGTCGCCGACTCCGAGGGCCGCTTCGCCATTCGCACCATCGAGCCGGCGCCGTACCAGATCCCCACCGACGGCTCCTGCGGCAACCTGATCGCCGCGGCGGGCTGGCACGCGTGGCGCCCCGCCCATCTGCACCTCAAGGTGTCCGCCGCGGACCACCGACTCATCACCACGCAGCTGTACTTCAAGGGCGGCAGCCACATCGAGGACGACATCGCGCAGGCCGTGAAGCCGGAACTGGTCCTCGACCCGACCGCGGCCGCGAGCGGCACAGGACACGAGGTCACCTACGACTTCGTCCTCGACCCCGCCTGACCCCCTGACACCGACCGAGGAGCCCGCCCATGCTGTTCGCCGTCACGATGGACGTCCGCATCCCCACCGATCTCGACCCCCAGGTACGCGCGGACGCCATCGCCCGCGAGAAGGCGTACTCCCAGGAGCTCCAGCACAAGGGTGTCTGGCGGCACATCTGGCGCTGCGTGGGCCAGTACTCCAACCTCAGCGTCTTCGACGTCCGCGACAACGACGAGCTCCACGACATCCTGTGGGGTCTGCCGCTGTTCCCGTACATGTCGCTCGAGGTGACACCGCTGGCCGGGCACCCGTCGGACATACTGCGCGAATGACGTCTTCGCTTCCCGCAGGGCTCGCGCTCCGCCACGACCTGACCCCGACGGCATGGGTGCGCGAGGCCCTGCCGGACTTCGCGGCCGGCATGGTCGGCTCCCTGCTGCCCGCCGGGTACGAGCGGTACGTGCGCGTACTGCACCCGGCGGACCGCGACGGGGACGGGCCCGGTGAGGGGACGCTGCCTGGCCCGCTCGCGGCGCCGCTTGCGGAGGTCCTGGAAGGCAGCACGGCCACGCCGGACGACTGCTTCTTCGGAGTATGGGACGGCTGTGGCTACTTCGACGACGGCACGGCCACGGCCCTGCTCGTGAGCGGTACGGGCACGGTGTCCTGGCGGGTGCGACCGGCCGTCGACATCGCGGGCGCGCCCCGCCTCGCACTCCCTCACCGCGAGTACGCCGTGTTCCATGGCCCGGCCGGCTCAGTGACCGCCCTCGCCATGACCGTCGCGGGTGAGATCGGGGAGGGCGCCGACCTGGACAACGCCCTCGTACCCGACCTGTGGTGGCCCGCCGACCGCTCCTGGTTCGTGCACGGGGACACCGACCTCACGGCGACGTGGATCGCCTGCTCCGCCGCGACGGCGGAGCAGCTCCTCGCGCACCCGGGCCTTGAGGCCGTGCCGATGGATCCGGCCTCACCGGTGCTCCCCTGACCGGGCGCTCACTCGGCGAGCGCACCCATCGGGTCCCAGGCGGGCAGCACGATCGGCGGCTCGTCGAGGGCGGCGGACAGCTCCGGCGGGAGCGCGGAGCGGCGCACGGCGACCTCGAAGACATGCTCACCGAACCACGAGTCGTTCATGGTCCAGAAGCCCTTGTCGGCCTTCTCGTCGCCCCAGCTGTTCTCGACCCGCCAGCGACGCGGCGCGCCGTCCACCACGTCGACGCCGGTGAAGAGCATCGCGTGGGTCATCTGGGTCTCGTGGTGGACGAGCCGGTCCGCCTTGTCGAGCTCGAACGCCGCGTCGTAGACGGCCTCGTAGTCGAAGAGTCCGGCGTCCCAGATGCCGAGGTCGGGGCGCATCTGCTGGGCGACGTCGCAGCCGAACCAGACCGGCTCGCCGCCCACCACGGCCTCCATGGTGAGCCGCTTGAGCAGGTCGATGTCCGCGTTGAGGTAGACCACGGGCGGGGCCTCGACGATGTTGCCCAGGTGCTCGACGGTGAAGGTGCGCCCGACGGGGCTGGACTCGCGCGGATCGTGCACGAGACACACGTACTCGTCGAGGGGTATCTGCACATACGCGTCGGCGAACTCGGTCGGTGTCATCCAGCCGTCGCGGTGGAACTCCTGGTCGCTGTCCCGCCATTGCCACAGGAATGTCCGCGGCGGCGTCCCGAGGTGGATGCTGAGCACGCGGTGGACGGCGCCGAGCACCTCCGCCTTGCGGACGCGCTGCGCCTCGGCGCCATCGGCCGCCGCGCGGCGCAGATCACGGGCCCCTTGACGGAGCAGACTCATCAGGGCCCGGTTCATCGGCCCGGTCGCCGAGGAGCTCTCGGTCTCCGGCATCGCCGACTTGGGCACGAGGCCGTGCTTGGCGACCAGCGCCACGAACATGTTCCACTGCCCGCCGTCGCTGATCGGATCGCCGAGCAGGTGCGCCACGGTGCGGTCGTCGACATCCCGGTCCGAGGTGTCGATGACACTCTCCAGGAAGTGGTTCGCGCGCTCGAACTTGTCCCACCACAGCACATAGTTCTGGGAGAACTCGAAGTCCTTTACACCGAGCTTGCGCGCGGCGCCCACGCGCAGCAGATTGAGCCCGGCGAACATCCAACAGCGGCCGCTGCGCTTCTGGTTGGTGACCTTCCAGTCGTCCAGGTGGTGCGAGACGGTGTGGTCGATCGCCGTGACGATCCGCCGGTCGAGGGCGATGTCGTCCACCGTCGTCTGCGTCACGGCGTTCTGCATCAACCGGTTCGCCGGCCGGGCGGCGAACTCCTTCTCATATGCCTCGAATTGAGCCGGGGTCAGGCCGCGTTCGCTGTCGGCGGGAGCGTCGGTGGACCGAGAGGTGTGCGGGTGTCCGAGCGTCACAGTTTCCGCTTCCCGTTCTTGAATCGGCCCGTGCTCACGCGGGGCCTGGCAGGTAAAAGGGGTAACGCGCTCTCACCGTCGCACGGCCGTTCTAGCCAGTCAACGGACCCGCCCCCGCGGTCGTTGGCCCCGACACTCAGTTCTCGGCATCCTGCGGATACCACCGCAGTTCGACGGTGTTCCCGTCCGGATCCTTGACGTACACGGACTGCGCCTGCCCTCGCGCACCCCAGCGCGGCACCGGCCCCTCCAGAACCTCGAACTCCCCCGAGTCGATGACCTCCTGCCAGTCGAGGGGGTCGACGACGAGGCAGAAGTGATCGACGTTGGACTCGACCCGGGCGGCGGCGAACAGATCGATGACGGTGCTGCCGTCGATCCGCACGGACGGAAACGGCACCTTCCCGGCCCGCCACTCCTCGACCCGCTCGGGCACGAGCCCGAGCCGGCCGGTGTAGAACTCCAGCGACTTGTCGACGTCGGCCACGTTCAGCACCAAGTGATCGAGAGCTTTGACACGCATGGGTTCCGTCCCCGTTTCTGTCGGCTACCTGCTCCCGGCCTGCTTAGCCCAGCAGCGACCCGACGGCAAGGGGCACTCGGGCACCGGCCGCGGCTCCGGCCGGTCGGCGGCAGCGCAGCGACTGTAAATGTACGTACACCTTGCGCCAGAATCACCGCAGCCACTTGTACGTCACGAGGAAATCGACCTAGCGTAGATGTACGTACATTATGGCGGGAGGGTTTCCCTTGGTGACCAAGCAGCACCACCGGACGGTGATCGTGGGTGGCGGCTCGGCCGGGATCTCGGTCGCGGCGCGGCTGCGGCGTGCCGGTGAGCGCGACGTCGCGGTCCTCGACCCGAGCGAGCGGCACCACTACCAGCCGCTGTGGACGCTGGTCGGCGGCGGCCGGGCGCCGCTGAAGGAGAGCGTGCGGCCGCAGGAATCCGTCATGCCGAAGGGCGTGCGGTGGATCCGGCGGGCCGCGGTCGCCGTCGACCCCGAGGCCCAGGAGGTGACCCTGGACGACGGCGGTGTCGTGCGCTACGACCATCTCGTGGTGTGCGCCGGCATCCAGCTGGACTGGGGCGGCGTGCCAGGACTGGAGGGCGGGCTCGGGCAGGACGGGCTCTCCAGCAACTATCTGCCGCACACCGCACCCGTGACCTGGCGGTTCATCCGCGACACCCGCTCCGGCAGCGCCGTGTTCAGCATGCCGTCCGGACCCATCAAGTGCGGCGGCGCCCCGCAGAAGATCGCCTACCTCGCCGCCGACCACTGGCGTCAGCAGGGCGTCCTCGGCCGGATCGACATCCACCTGGTGCTCCCGACGGACACCATCTTCGGTGTCCCGGAGTTCGCCCGGGTCCTGGAGGACGTGGCCCGCCGGTACGGCATCCACGTCCACTACGGCAGCGAGGTCACCGAGGTCCGCCCCGAGGCCCGCGAGGTCGTCGTCAGCCACCTCGGCACGGGTGACAGGACCACGCTCCCGTACGACATGGCCCACCTCGTACCGCCGCAGAGCGCCCCGGACTGGATCAAGCGGAGCCCGCTCGCGGACGCCGCCGACCCGGCCGGCTACGTCGAGATCGACAAGCACACGATGCGGCACGTCCGGTACCCCAACATCTGGGCCCTCGGCGACGCCGGCTCATCGCCGAACTCGAAGACCGGCGCGGCCGTGCGCCAGCAGGCACCCGTCGTCGTCGAGAACCTGCTCGCGACCATGCACGGCCAGGAGCCGCTCGCCGTCTACAACGGCTACTCCTCTTGCCCGCTGACCACGGCCCGCAACAAGATGCTGCTCGCCGAGTTCGACTACAGCGGGCGGCCCACCCCCTCGATCCCACTGATCGACACGGTCCGCGAGCGCACCGACATGTGGTACCTCAAGCGGCACGGCCTGCCGTTCCTGTACTGGAACCTCATGCTCCGCGGCCTCGCGTGACCCGCACGCCTCCCCCAAGCAGCTTCACCACTCCGGAGTCCGTCATGCCCGCCACACCCCAGGAGCCCCTCGCCCACGAAGGCACCGGGCCGCTGATGTTCGAGCAGTTCTACCTCGACTGCCTCTCGCACGCCTCGTACCTCATCGGCGACCGCACCACGGGCCGCGCCGTCGTGGTCGACCCCCGGCGCGACGTCAACGCATACCTCGCCACCGCCGCACACCACGGCCTCACCATCGAGCGCGTCATCGAGACCCACGTCCACGCCGACTTCCTCTCCGGACACCTGGAACTGGCCGAGCGCACCGGCGCCCGCATCTCCTACGGCGCCGCCGCCGACGTCGCCTTCGACACCGAACCCCTCGCCGACGGAGAACACCTCCGCCTCGGGGAGGTCGACCTCCAGATCCTGCACACACCGGGCCACACCCTGGAATCGGTCTGCATCCTCGTCCGCGAACACGCCGACGACCCCGTCCCCTACGGCGTCCTCACCGGCGACACCCTCTTCATCGGCGACGTCGGCCGCCCCGACCTGCTCAGCGCACGCGGCCGGTCCGCCGAGGAGATGGCCCGCGCCCTGTACCGCTCCACCCGCGAGCGCCTGCTCACCCTGCCCGACGAGACCCGCGTCCTCCCGGCACACGGGGCGGGCTCCGCCTGCGGCAAGAACCTCTCGACCGCGCTGAGTTGCACGATGGGCACCCAGCGCCGCACCAACTACGCCCTGGCCGACATGTCCGAGGACGCCTTCGTCGAGGCCGTGACATCGGGCCAGTCCGCCGCACCCGCCTACTTCTCGTTCACCTCCGCGCGCAACCGCGAGACACGTCCGGTGCTCGACGAGGACGCACCCGTGCCCCCACTCACCCCCGACGCCGTACGGCAGGCCGTCGCGGGCGGCGCGACCGTCCTCGACACCCGGGCCCCCGACCCCTACGCCGCCGCCCATCTGCCCGGCTCGGTCAACGTCCCGCTCGGCGGCCGGTTCGCCGAACTCTGCGGCGAGATACTCCCGTCCGGCGCCGACCTCGTCCTGTGCGGGGACCCGGCCACCGCGCGCGAGGCCCGCAACCGCCTCGCCCGCATCGGCTACGACCGGGTCATCGGCGCCCTGTCCGCCGACACACTCCCCGCCGAGGACACGGTCTCGACGCCGCGCGTCGAGGCGCAGGCCCTCGCCGGCCGTCTGGCCGACAGCCCCCGGCCCTTCACCGTGCTCGACGTACGCGGCCCCGGCGAGATCCACGACACCGGCACCCTCCCCGGCGCCCACACCGTCCCACTTCCCGAACTTGTCGAACGACTCGACGAGTTGACGGAAACTCAGCCGGTCGTCGTGGTGTGCGCGAGCGGCAACCGGTCCTCCGTGGCCGCCTCCGTGCTGCGGGCCCGCGGCTTCGACGCCGACGACCTGCGCGGCGGCTTCGCCGCATGGCGCGGCCCGGTGGAGCACCCGTCGCGCGGGGGCGGCGTCCACGCGTGAGCATCCTGATCCTCGCCGTGCTCTGCGGCGCCGTCGTCGGCCTGGCCCTCGGCGGACTCGGCGGCGGCGGTGGCGTCCTCGCGGTCCCGGCACTCGTCTATCTCCTGGACGTCGACCCGGCCGACGCGGGCACCACCAGCCTGCTCATCGTCACCGTCACCTCGGCCACCGCCCTCGCCCGGCACGCCGGCACCGGAACCGTCCGCTGGCGGACCGGCGCCCTGTTCGCCGCGGTCGGCGCGGTGCCCACCATCGGGGCGTCGATGCTCGCGCACCGCCTCCCGCAGAACCTGCTGACCGGGGCGTTCGCCGTACTGGCCGCAGTGGCCGCCGCGGTGATGCTGCGCGGCACCCGCACCCGGGGGGACACGGCCCCTGCCCGCCCACCCACGCGGGCCGCAACGGGGCCCGCCCCCGGCCACGTACACGTACACGTACACGTACACGTACACGAGGCAGAACAGACGATCACCGAAGCCCGCCACGGCAGCCCACTCCGCACTGCCGGCGCCGGGGCCGGACTCGGCACGGTGACCGGCCTCCTCGGGGTGGGCGGCGGGTTCCTCGCCGTACCCACCCTGGTGTCCGTACTGCGGCTGCCGATGCGGGTGGCCGTCGGCACCAGCCTCGTCGTCACCCTCCTCAACTCGCTGATGTCCCTCACCACGCGCCTGACCACCGAGGGCATCTCCATCGACCCGGCGGTGCTCGGCCCCTTCGTCGGCGCCGCGATCCTCGGGGCGTGGGACGCGAGGCGACTGGCGGCCAGGCTGTCGGGGCCGGCGCTGCAACGCACGTTCGCGGTCCTGCTGCTCGCGACGGCGGCGTTCATGCTGGTGGACGCGTTCATGTGAGCAGGTCCCGCCGTTTGCACCGCCTCCGTAAATCGACGAGCATGCATCCCGTGCCCACCAGCAGCTCGCAGTCCGGCCCTCGTCCGCTCACCCGGTCCAAGGGCAAGCCGCTGTGGTCCCAGCTCCGCGCCGACCTGCTGCGCCGCCTCGAGGACGGCGAGTTCCGGGACGTCTTCCCCGGCGAGCACGACCTCGTCGCCGAGTACCAGGTCAGTCGGCACACCGTCCGCGAGGCGCTGCGCACGCTGCGCGCGGAGGGCCTGGTCACCGCGCAGCGGGGCAGGGTGTCCCGGTTCGCGGCGAGCCGGCCGCTGGAGCAGAAGGTCGGCGAGGCGTACAGCCTCTTCCGCTCCGTCGAGGAGGTGGGAGCGGTCCAGCGCAGCGTCGTGCGCCGCCTCGACGAACGGGCCGACGGTGTCATCGCCGCGCGCCTCGGCCTGGAGGAGTCCACTCCCCTCGTCCACCTCGAACGCCTGCGCCTCGCCGACGGGGAGCCGCTCGCGGTCGACCGCGTCTGGCTCCCCGCGGACGTCGCCCGCCCGCTCCTGTCCGTCGACTTCACGCACACCTCGCTCTACGACGAGCTGGAGCGTCACTGCCGTACGCACATCAGCGGCGGCTGGGAGCGGATCCGGGCCGTCGTGCCCACCCGCGCGGAGCGCAAGCTGCTCGACTGCCCCGAGTCCACCGCGCTGTTCGCGATCGACCGGCTCGGCCACGACGGCGACCGCCGCCAGGTCGAGTGGCGCCAGACCCTGGTCCGCGCGGACCGCTTCGCGGTGGCCGCCGCGTTCTCGGCGGACGACGGATACCGCCTGGGCGGCCCCATGCCCACCACCTGACAGACCGCTCCCCGCTTCCGGGGATGTCACAACCGCCGCACGCGCAGCACACCCGTCCGCATCGGCAGGGTGAACTCGCCGCGGGCGGTCTCCGGCCGCGAACTCGGCCTGTTCCGGCGACCCGAACCGGGAAGCCGCCCCGGCCCTCGGAAGGTGCATACCGGCGGTCGCGGCGCGCCAGGGCCCGGGCCCCCGTCAACGAACGACGCAGCTCGGCCGGCATGACCGCGTCCGGCTCCACGACGCCCAACGCACGGCGGCCTGGGCGTAGTCGAGCCGATGCTCGGCATACGGCACCGCCACCGCACCGAACGAGGAGGCGCGCCGCTGCCGCTCAGCGTCTCGTGCCTGTTTTACGTGCCTGGATGACGACGGATCGTGGTCCACGCGGTCACCGCAGCCGTACCGATAACGCATGGACAAGGGAACGCGGTCAGCCAACTCCCTTGAGGTCAAGGGTCGGTGGGGTCCAGTCGTGGTGCCGCAGGATCATGCGGACGGCGGTACGGGAGGGTGTCAGCCGCATCGCCGTGTTGCGCAGGGCGACGGGCAGCGGACGGGTGAGCTGCTGCCCCATGCGCCCGGCCTGGCGCGCGGCGCGTGCGACGGCCTGACTGCGCGGGCGGCGCTCGGCGTCGTAGCGGGTGAGCGCGGCTTCCACGGTGGACTCGGAGCCGAGGGCGGCGGCGAGGGTGACCGCGTCCTCAAGTGCCTGACAGGCGCCCTGCCCCAGGTTCGGTGTCATCGCGTGGGCCGCGTCGCCGAGCAGCGCGATCCGGCCGACCGCGTACGAAGGGAGCGGCGTACGCAGTTCGTTGACGTCGTGGTGCAGCACGGCGTCCGGGTGCGTCGCGTCGAGCAGCGCGGGGACGGGCTCGTGCCAGGTGCGGAACCGGCGCCGCATCTCGCGCAGCGGGTCGTCGAACCGCGTCCCCTCGGGGAGGTTGAGGACGGCGTGCCATTCGGCGCGGCCGTCGGGGAAGGCGATGTGCCCGAACTCGGCGCCGTGACCCCAGGTCAGCTCGAAGTCGGTGCGCAGGTCGAGCGGCCGCTCGGTGAGGGCGCGCAGGACGGCCGAGCCACTGTGGACGGGCCCGGGGTGGGACGGAAAGAGGTCGGCCCGGACCTTGCTGCCGATGCCATCGGCCGCCACGACCAGATCGGCCTCGATCCCCCTGCCGCCGCACTCGACATGCACCGTGCCGGAACCGCCCTGCCGGACGGGCCCGGCCTCCCGGCCGACGAGCAGCACTCCGGCGGGCAGGGCCTCGCGCAACAACCGGTGCAGGGTGGCGCGCGGGATCCCCATGATGGGTGTGCCGACCGCCTTCTCCAGCGCCGCGCCGTCCATCCGGGCGAGCCAGCGGCCGTCCGGTGTGCGGGTGCCTCCGGTGTACTGGCCCCGGGACGCGGCCCGCACCGCCTCCCCCACGCCGAGTCCGTGCAGCGCCCGCAGCCCGTTGGCGGCCAGCGAGATGCCCGCGCCCGCGTCGTCGAGCTCCGCCGCGCGCTCGACGACCGTCACCTCCCAGCCGACCCGGCGCAGCCCGATCGCGGCGGCGAGCCCGCCGATACCGCCTCCGACGACGACCGCACGCTTCCCCATGCCGAGCCCCTCCACCGTCTTCTACACCTGTAGAAACGGGACCCTACCCGAACCTCCACTCCAACCTCTACAGGTGTAGAAAGGAGCCATGGCACCAGCGGACAAGGCAACGGACCGGCGCACCCTCCTCGCGGACGCGGCGCTCGACGTACTCGCCGACGACGGCATCCGTGGCCTCACCCACCGCGCGGTGGACCGCCGGGCCGGCCTGCCGACGGGCACCACGTCGGCGTACTTCCGCACCCGGACCGCCCTGCTCACCGGACTCGTCACCCGCCTCGTCCAACTCGACCAGGCGGAACTGCAGTCGACGGCCGAGCGGCTCGCCCCGCTGCGCACCACCGCCGACTTCGTGCACGGCATGACACACCTGACCCGGCAACGCCTCACCGGCGAGGGCCGCCGCCGCTCACTGGCCCGCTACGCCTGCGCCGTCGAGAGCGTGCGCGACCCGGAGCTGCGGGAGATCCTCGTCCCGCGCGAGAACGCCGGCCGCGAGGCGGTCCGCACGTTCCTCACCGCACACGGCGTACCCGACGCCGAATCCCGCACCCACACGCTGCTTTCCTGCATCGACGGCCTGATCTTCGCCCACCTCGTGAACGGCGGCGAGGTCCCACGCGAGGCCTTGGAGGGCCTGCTGGCGGCGGCGCTGCGGTAGGTGCTGGGGCCCGGACTCAGGCGCGAGCCGCCCTCCGTGCCGAACGCGGTCGGTACTCCACCACCGTCAGGGCCAACGACACATACCGTTCGACGAGTTCGTCGGGGGTCACCTCGCCGTCGGTGCGGTACCACTGGGCGATGGCGTTGCACATGGCGATCACGGCGCGACGGGCGTCGTCCGGGTGGGGGGTCAGGAAGACGCCGTCGGCGACGCCGCGTTCGATGACCTCGCGGAACTGCTGGGTGCCGCGTTCCTCGTTCTTGCGGTAGCGGGCGAGGTGTTCGGGTTCCAGGCTGCGGCCCTCGGTCAGCACGATGCTGCTCTTGACCGGGTGCTCGATACGGAACTGGACCGTCGCGGTGACGAGGGCCTCCAGCTGCTCCGCCGGATCGTCCCCTGCCTCTTCGAGGGCGGTCCCGCAGGCGCCGAAGTACGCGTCGAGGCCCTCTTCGAGGATGGCGACGAGCAGGTCCTGTTTGCCCTTGTAGTAGTAGTACAGCGCGGACAGGCTGACCCCCGCGCGCCCCGCGATGTCGCGGATCGAGGTGGCCCCGTAGCCGTGCTCGGAGAACTCTTCGCGGGCGGCCTCGATGATGGCCCGGTGACCTGCGGGGCGAGTGGACACGATGCTCCGATCTGCTGGGCCGCTCCGTCCGCCCCGCGACTGAACATTCGTAAAGCCCGCGACGGCGCCGTCATCGTAGCGCCGTGGGTCCTCGCCGCCGAGCCCGCACCGGAATCGTTTTGCGCCTAACGAACGTTCAAGGAAACGCCCGGCTCGGCGGCCCACCCCCGTGCGGACCGCCGAGCCGGGCGCTCAGCCCGGGAGCGTCACTCCGTGATCTCGATGTGGCCGTTCGGCGATTCCGCGCCGACCGGTTCGGCCGTCTTCGGGGACGGCACCGTGCCCTTGCCGCCCGTGATGTTCTTCAGCAGCGCGGCGAGGTCCACACCGGTCGTGGAGTTGAGGAGTTCCACGCCCTGCGCCACGTTGTCGGCGACCGTACGGGACAGCTGGCTCGCCCCGTCCGTGGAGATCACCGTCATCTTGTCGACGGCGCCCAGCGGTTCGGACGCCTTCGCGACGACCTGCGGCAGCACCTCGACCAGCATCTGGAGCACCGCCGCGTCGCCGTACTGGGCGAACGCGTCGGCCTTCTTCCGCATGGCCTCGGCCTCTGCCGCACCCTTCGCGCCGATCGCCGCCGCCTCGGACTCGCCCTCGAGCCGGACCGCGTCCGCGAGCGCCGCACGGTGCGCCTTCTCGCCCTCACCGGTCAGCCGGGACCGCTCGGCGTCCGCCTCGGCCTGCTTGACCAGGCCGATCCGGCGGGCCTCGGCCTCCTGCTCGGCCTGGTAACGGGCGGCGTCCGCGGGCTTACGGACCTTGGTGTCCAACTCGCGGTCGGTCAGGGCCGCCTGACGCTCCGCCACCTTCTCCTGCTCGGTCAGCACCTCCTGCTGGCGGGCCGCGTCGGCGAGCGGACCCGCCGCGTTGGCCTGCGCCGCGGCCTGGTCGGTCTCCGCCTTGATCTCCGCCTGCTTCAGCGCGAACGTGCGCTGCGCGATCGCGATCTCCTCCTCGGCCTTCAGCCGCGCCTGCTCGGAAGCACGGCGCGCGACGGCCTCGGCGATGTCGGCCTCCTGCTTGGCGCGGGCGGCCTCGGGCCGGCCCAGGTCCTCCAGGTAGGAGCCCTCGGTGGTGATGTCCTGGATCTGGAAGGCGTCCAGGACCAGGCCCTGCCCGGACAGCGACGCCTCCGCCTCCTCGGCGACCTGCCCGGCGAACGCGGCCCGGTCGCGGATGACGTCCTCCACTGACATCCGCCCCACGATGGAGCGCAGCGCGCCGGACAGCACTTCCTGGGTGAAGCCGACGATGCCGTCCTGCTGCATCAGGAAACGCTGGGCGGCGGCGCGGATCGAGTCCTCGGTGCCGCCGACCTTGACGATCGCGACGCCTTCGAGGTTCGCCTTCACACCGCGCAGGGTGACCGCGCCGCGCACCGCGACGGGGATGTGCCGCGAGGACAGGTCGAGCGTGAACTTCTGCTGCACGAACGGGACGACGAACACGCCGCCGCCGACCACGACCTTCTGGCCGCTGTTGTCCGTGATGACGTGGCCGGTCTCCGGATCGGTGGACTTCTTGCCGCGCCGCCCGGTGACGATGAACGCCTCGCTGGGCCCCGCGACCTTGTAGCGGGTGATGACGACGAGCGCCAACAGGACCAGGAGTACGACGACTCCGGCCACGGCGATGGTGACAGGGCTCATGATGGCTTCCCCCTCTGCCCCCTCGCCTCCCGGGAGGCGGCAGTCGGTTGGTGATGGTTCGTACGGATCGATCGAGATGGCACGCACGGAACCGCGGTCTGTGGTCGACGGTCAGCGGTCAGCGGTCAGCGGTCAGCGGTCAGCGGTCGACCGTGCGGACCTCGACCGAGGTCGGCGACAGCACGTCCGCCACCCACACCTCGGCGCCGCGGGCGACGGCGATCGGGCTCTTCGCCGAGAACTTCGTCGGCTGGCCCGCGAGCCGGAGCAGCACCTCGCCGTATCCGTCGACCGGGATGGCGGTGACCACGGTCCCCGCGCTGCCGACGAGGTCGTCGCCGCGCGGCGTGACCGCGGTCTGGTCCCGCATCAGCGCGCGGGTCAGCTTCCACGTCAGCCAGCCGGCGCCGCCCCCCGCGACGGCACCGACGGCAGTGGCGGGTCCGGCACCGAGGTCGGTGGTGCCGAGGACGATCGCGCCGCCGAACCCGAGCATCGACACGAAGCCCGCGATCACGGGCAGCGACAGCAAACCGTCGAAGAGTCCGTCCAGGACCCCGGCCCCGTCGAACAGCCCCTCCAGCACCCCGTCGAGCACCAGGGACAGTGCGAGCAGCACCACTCCCGCGATGCCGAGGCCCAGAAACCACGTCATGTCACTGGCCTCCCCTGGTTCGCGTCCGCTCCGTCTGCTGCCCCGGATGTTGTCATGGGCAACCACCTCGGGTAACTGCCGGATTCCGGCAATCTTTACGCGATTTTGATGCCTGCGTGCTCATCGGCTAAGAATGCGGAGGGAGTGCGAAGAAGGTGCAGAGGGCACGGCACCGCGATGGGGGTGGGCATGGCGCCGCAGCAGGACGTTCCCGACGAGTACCTGGACGGGTATGTCGGGGCGGTGGCCGATGCCGCCGCGACCGGGCGCCGGCTGACCCGGGACGAACTCGACGCGCGCCGCGCGCTGGGCGAGCGCGCCGCGGAGGCAGGACTAGGGCTGCGTGCGCTGGTCGCCGCCCACCTCGCGTGCACGCACACCGGCAACCTGGGCCACAGGGTGGGGGTCGACTCCGTCGTCGCGGCCGGCGCCCAGGCCATCGACGCGTTCGCCGAGGGCTACGAGCGTGCTCAGCGGCAGACCATGCGCCGGGAGGAAGCGGCCCGCCGCGAGTTCATCGACGACCTGCTCTACGGCCGCAGCGACCTGGGCAAACTCGCCGAGCGCGCCGAGCGGTTCGGGTTGCGCCTGTCCGACGAGCACGCCATAGCCGTGGCCCGCGGCGACAGCGCCTACGAGGAGGGCGACACCGTCCCGCGCGAGATCGAACGCGCGGTGATCGCCCGTTTCGGCAACCGGAACATCCTGCTGACCACCAAGGACGGGCGGCTCGTCTGCATCGCGCCCGGCGACCAGAGCGAGGTCCTCACGTACTTCGCCAAGCAGGCGTACGCCGCCGCCGACGGCGGCCAGGTCGCCATCGGCCGCCCCCAGTCGGGCCCCGGCGGCGTCGTCCAGTCCTACGAGGAGGCGTTGAGCGCGCTCGACCTCGCCACCCGCCTCGGCCTCGACGCCCCCGTGCTGCGCTCGGCCGACCTGCTCGTCTACCCGGTCCTCACCCGCGACCGGCAGGCCATGACCGACCTGGTCCACAACACGCTGGGACCGCTGCACCAGGCACGCGGCGGCGCCCAGCCGCTGATCGACACGCTGATGGCGTACTTCGACTCCGGCTGTGTGTCGGCCGAGGCCGCCCGCCAACTGTCGCTCAGCGTACGGGCCTTCACGTACCGCCTCGCCCGCATCCACCAGCTCACCGGCATCGACCCCGCGGTCCCGGCCGACCGCTACACCTTGCAGACCGCGGTGATCGGCGCCCGCCTCCTCGACTGGCCGGCGGACACCACCACCGCTTGACGCGAGGGACCTCACTCGAAGAACTTGAGGCTCCAGCCGGTGTTGGTCTCCGCGCCGGGGACATTGGCCCGCCGGTAGGTGGTGTCGCCCCACCAGACGAACGAACCGGAGTACCAGTAGCGGTTCTCCCAGGCGTACGGCGTCCCCTTCGCCACGGCGTGGAACATGAAGGGCACCTTGTTCCCGGCCGGCGGGCTGGTGTTGATGTCACCGTCCCGCAGGGCGAAGGTGTGATGGCCCGGGCCGTCGACGTGCAGCGTCGGATCCCAGCCGGTCATCATCGTCTCGCGGTGGGAACCGAACAGGCAGCCGTTCGACTTGTACCAGTCCCATACGTACGTGGGGTCGCCGCCGGCCCGCAGCCGCAGGTCGGCCAGGCAGTACTGGCTGCTCCAGCTGCCGTTCGCGGAGTAGACGACGTGCAGCTGCCCGTTCGGGTCCTTGATGGCCTCGGGGGCCTCGTTGATGTACGGGTCGCCGACCACCCGCTCCCAGCTCTCGCGGGGCTGCGAGATGACGGACCGTTTGCCGGTCGGCGTGGTCGGGTCGCTCATGCGGGCGATGTAGAGGTTCTGCTCGACGTTGGTGTCACCGGCCCACCCCGACCAGACGAACCAGCGCTGCCCCTGAAAGGTGAAAAGGGTCCCGTCGATGGCCCACTTGTCGTCCGGCAGCGCCAGCTTCTTCTCCGCCGTGTAGCCGCTGTCGGGGCTCGCGGAGCTGATGACGTACATGCGGTGGGCGGCGCTGCGGCCCGCGGAGAAGTAGATGTAGTAGCGGCCGCCGTCCCGTACGACCTCCGGCGCCCAGACCTCTCCCAGCCCGCCGTCGTCCGACCACACCTTCTTCCCGGGCGCGGACGCGAGACCGTCCAGGGAGGAGGCCTGCCGTACGAGGATGCCGCCGTCGGCCGACTTGACGGCGATGTAGGTGTCGCCGACGCGCAGCACACTGGGATCCGCGCCCTTGAGGCCCGTCGCACCCCGCGCCCCGTCCGCGTCCGCTCGCACGGAAGGCGGTCCCGCCCCCTCCGCGCTGCCGGACAGCGACAACGGCATGGCGAGCGCGCACGTCAGCGCGAGCACACCGAAACCGACGGAGTGTCTCAAGCGATTCATGGACTCTTCCCTCCAGCGTCGCGAATGCATGCATTACATCGTTGGAAGTACGCCGTCACAGGCTCCCGAAGGCCGCATGACAAGTCAACACCACCGTCAAGAAGCGAGCACGTGGTGCGAGTTGCTTCAACGTTTACCGTGACACGCCCCGAGGGCTGCCACGCGGGTTCGGGTCGCAACGGGTGCCCAAGAAGGCCGCTCCGTCGATACTGGCGAGGGACCGGAAGACGCCGCCCTGCGCCGCCTGCCAACGCCACCCGGAGGTACCAGTGAAAATGCTCATCAACGTAGCCGAGACCGTCGTCCCCGACGCCCTGCGCGGGATGGCCGCCGCCCATCCCGAACTGAACGTGGACGTCGAGAACCGGGTGATCGTGCGCCGGGACGCGCCGGTGGCCGGGAAGGTGGCGTTGGTCTCGGGCGGCGGGTCGGGGCACGAGCCGCTGCACGGCGGGTTCGTCGGCCCCGGGATGCTCGCCGCGGCCTGTCCCGGTGAGGTGTTCACCTCGCCCGTGCCGGATCAGATGGTGCGGGCCGCCGCCGCGGTGGACAGCGGCGCCGGTGTGTTGTTCATCGTGAAGAACTACACCGGTGACGTGCTGAACTTCGACATGGCCGCCGAGCTCGCCGAGGACGAGGGCGTCCAGGTCGCCAAGGTGCTCGTCAATGACGACGTCGCCGTCACCGACTCCCTCTACACCGCGGGGCGGCGCGGCACCGGAGCCACCCTCTTCGTGGAGAAGATCGCGGGTGCCGCCGCCGAGGAGGGGCAGCCGCTGGAGCGCGTCGAGGCGATCGCCCGGCAGGTCAATGAGAACGCGCGGAGCTTCGGTGTCGCACTGAGCGCTTGCAGTACGCCCGCCAAGGGCGCGCCCACCTTCGATCTGCCCTCCGGCGAGCTGGAGTTGGGGATCGGGATCCACGGCGAGCCGGGCCGGGAGCGGCGGCCCATGATGACGTCCGGGGAGATCGCGGACTTCTCCGTGAACGCCGTCCTCGAGGACCTCAACCCCAGCAGTCCTGTGCTGGTGCTGGTCAACGGGATGGGTGCCACTCCGCTGCTCGAGCTCTACGGGTTCAACGCCGAGGTGCAGCGGGTGCTGGCGGAGCGCGGCGTCCCCGTCGCCCGCACGCTCGTCGGGAACTATGTCACCTCGCTCGACATGGCCGGGGCCTCGGTCACCATCTGCCAGGCCGACGAGGAACTGCTGCGGCTGTGGGACGCGCCCGTCAGCACGGCCGGGCTCCGCTGGGGCATGTGACCCACCTGCCTGGGCATCCGACCACGTCAACGAACCTGAAAAGCAAGGAGATCACGTGCTCGACGCCGACTTCTTCCGGCGCTGGCTGACGGTGGCCGCCGCGGCCGTGGACCGTGAGGCCGACCGGCTCACCGAACTCGACTCGCCGATCGGCGACGCAGACCACGGCAGCAATCTGCAACGCGGCTTCAACGCCGTGCGCTCCACCCTCGACAAGGACGCCCCGGACACTCCGGGGGCCGTACTGACCACGGCCGGGCGGCAGTTGATCTCGACGGTGGGCGGTGCGTCCGGGCCGCTGTACGGGACGCTGCTGCGCCGCACCGGCAAGGCGCTGGGCGACGCGGCCGAGGTCGACGAGGCGGACTTCGCGCAGGCCCTGAAGGCCGGGGTCGACGCGGTCGCCGCGCTCGGCGGGGCCGCCCCCGGCGACAAGACGATGCTCGACGCCCTCGTGCCGGCGGTGGAGGCGCTCGGCGACGGAGACTTCGCGGCGGCGCGCTCCGCGGCCGAGCACGGGGCGGAGGCCACCACCCCGCTCCAGGCCCGCAAGGGGCGGGCGAGCTACCTCGGCGAGCGCAGCATCGGGCACCAGGACCCGGGCGCCACGTCGTCGGCGCTGCTGATCGGCGCGCTTGCCGAGGCGGCGGGAGGCGCATCGTGAGCGCCCCCGGCAAGCCCGTCGGCATCGTGCTGGTCTCGCACAGCAAGGACGTCGCCGAGTCGGTGGCGCGGCTCGCGACCGGCCTCTCCGGCGGCGGCGACACCGCGCCGATCGCGGCGGCGGGCGGCACGGAGGACGGCGGCCTCGGCACCAGTTCCGAGCTGATCTCGGCGGCCGCCGCCGAGGTCGACCGGGGCGCGGGCGTCGCGGTCCTCGTGGACCTCGGCAGCGCCGTGCTGACCGTGAAGGCGCTGCTGGCCGAGGGCGACGAACTCCCGGACGGCACGCGCCTGGTGGACGCCCCCTTCGTGGAGGGCGCGATCGCCGCGGTCGTCACCGCCTCCACCAGGGCGGACCTGGACGCGGTCGCCGCGGCGGCCTCGGAGGCGTACACGTACCGCAAGGACTGAGAGAACAACCGAGGGGCTCCGGAGAGCCGAGACCCCTCAACGAGCCTTTGGTACAGACCTGTTGGCGCGAACCTCTTGAGGAATGCCCGCCTCTCGTGCCATACAGGTCTGTACCAATCCGCTCGAACGGAAGGCCCTCCGTGCGACGCCTCCCCCCACGCGCTCTGCTCGCCCGCACGCTCTGCGCCGCCGCGCTCGTGACCGCGCTCGCCTCCTGCGGCCTCCTCTCCGACAGCGCGCAGGCCGAGGGGCCCGCCCTGTCGGCGCCTGCCGGCGTCACCGCGCAGGCCGGGAGCGCCACCTCCGTGCACGTCATGTGGAACCGCCCCGCGAGCACGGCGGAGGTCGAGGGGTACGAGGTGTACCGGGGCGCCAAGCGCGTGAAGCGCCTGCCCGCGGAGCGCCACATGGTCGACGTCACCGGGCTCGCCCCCAGGTCGCGCTACGTGTTCACGGTGCGCGCCCGCGGCGCTGACGGCTCCCTCGGGCCCGCCAGTACCCGTGTAACCGTCACCACCCCGGCCGCCGTCAAGGAGGACCGCGCGGCGCCGACCCGGCCGACCGGGCTGCGCGGAGAGGCGGACGGGAGCCGGGCGGTGTCGCTCGCCTGGCGCGCGGCGGCGGACGCCCGGGGTGTCGCCTCGTACGACATCTACCAGGGCGCCACGAAGATCCACAGCGTCGGCGGCAAGGAGACGCGGGCCCTGGTCACCGGGCTGCGGCCGGGCACCGCCTACGCGTTCAGCGTGCGCGCCCGGGACGCCGCCGACAACACCTCCGCCGCGAGCGGGACCCTGCGCCTGACGACCGCGCGGGGCAAGGGCGAGACGGGGCCGGGCACCGCCCCCGCGGACTTCGAGGCGTCGACGCGGCGCTCGAAGGGCGCGTACTACATCGACCTGACGTGGACGCCGCCGCGGACCGGCGGCGAGGTCCCGGCGTACCAGGTGTTCCTGGACGGCCGGGCGGCGACGACGGTGGTGTGGGGCGAGGGCGCGCCGGCCGACTCGGCGACGTACAGCTTCTACACCGGGAAGAAGCCGCAGGTGACACACCGGGTGAAGCTGCGCGCGCAGTTGCCGGACGGGACGTGGGGCGCCTTCTCGGCGGAGCGGACCGTGGTCACGGGGAAGGCGGCGAAGCGGGGCTGACGCCCCTCAGTCCAGCTCGGCGATGGTCCGCTCCAGCCAGTCCACCCAGAACCGTTCGAGATCGATGCCCCCGCGCAGCACCGCGTGCTGAAGACGGTCCGCCTCGCTGTTCTTCTCCGGCGGGAAGTCCCGCTTCTCGATGTCCCGGTACATCGCCAACTGTTCGCGGTGCAGGGCGAGATGGCGTGTCAGCTCCTCGGCGATGCCCGCCGTGCCGACCACCGCGGCCGAGCGCAGGCGCAGCAGCAGTGGATCGCGCAGCGGCCTGGGGTCCTGGGGCGTGGCGGTCCAGCGGGCGAGTTCGGCGCGGCCCCGGGGCAGGACCTCGTACTCCTTCTTCTGGCCGCGCGCGGGGGTCTCGGTGGGCAGCGCGCGGATCAGCCCCTCGCGTTCGAGTCTGCCGAGCTCCCGGTAGATCTGCTGGTGCGTGGCCGACCAGAAGTAGCCGATGGACTTGTCGAACCTGCGGGTCAGTTCGAGGCCCGACGACGGCTTCTCCAGGAGCGCCGTGAGGATCGCGTGCGGGAGTGACATGGGGCCCAGAGTACGAGGTGGCGTGCAGGCAGGGAGGTGGCCACGCGTCCGGCGGGCCCGGACACGTGACCACCGGTCTCTACAGGGCCGCCGCGACCTCGGTGCCCTGCTTGATGGCACGCTTGGCGTCCAGCTCGGCCGCGACGTCGGCGCCGCCGATCAGGTGCGGGGTGCGTCCTGCGGCCACCAGGTCGTCGTACAGCGAGCGGTGCGGCTCCTGGCCCGCGCACAGGACGACGGTGTCGACGGGGATGAGGGACTGCGCGCCCTCGACGGTGATGTGCAGGCCCGCGTCGTCGATCAGGTCGTACGTGGCACCCGCGATCATGGTGACGCCGCGGTGGCGCAGTTCGGTGCGGTGGATCCAGCCGGTCGTCTTGCCGAGGCCGGCGCCGACCTTGGTGGCCTTGCGCTGGACGAGGTGCACCTGGCGGGGCGGGGTGGGCCGTTCGGGCCTGGTGAGGCCGCCGCGGTCGCCGTAGTCCATGTCGACGCCCCACTGCCGGAAGTACGTGGCCGCGTCCAGGCTCGCCTTCTCCCCGCCGTCGGTGAGGTACTCGGCGACGTCGAACCCGATGCCGCCCGCGCCGATGATCGCGACGCGGTCGCCGACGGGGGCGCCACCGCGCAGGACGTCGAGGTAGCTGACGACGCTCGGGTGGTCGACGCCGTCGATCGCCGGGGTGCGCGGGGTGACACCGGTGGCGACGGCCACCTCGTCGTAGGAGTCGAGGTCGCCGGCCTCGACGCGGGTCTCCAACTTGACGTTCACGCCGTGCAGTTCGAGCTGCGTGCGGAAGTAGCGCAGCGTCTCGTTGAACTCCTCCTTGCCGGGGACCTGGCGGGCGACGTTGAGCTGCCCGCCGATCTCGGCGGCGGCGTCGAAGAGGGTCACGTCGTGGCCGCGCTCGGCGGCGCTGACGGCGCAGGCGAGTCCGGCGGGGCCCGCGCCGACGACGGCGACGCGCTTGCGGATCCGGGTGGGCGAGAGGACCAGCTCGGTCTCGTGGCAGGCGCGCGGGTTCACCAGGCAGGAGGTGATCTGGAGGCTGAAGATGTGGTCGAGGCAGGCCTGGTTGCAGCCGATGCAGGTGTTGATGGTGTCGGAGCGGTCGGCGGCGGCCTTGTTCACGAACTCCGGGTCGGCGAGCATGGGGCGCGCCATGGACACCATGTCGGCGGCGCCGTCGGCGAGCAACTCCTCGGCGAGTTCCGGGGTGTTGATGCGGTTGGTGGTCACGAGCGGGACGTTCACCTCGCCCATGACCTTCTTGGTGACGAAGGTGTACGCGCCGCGCGGCACGGACGTGGCGATGGTGGGGATGCGGGCCTCGTGCCAGCCGATGCCGGTGTTGATGATGGTGGCTCCGGCCGCCTCGATCTCCTTGGCGAGGTGCACGACCTCGTCGAGGGTCGAGCCGCCGGGGACCAGGTCCAGCATGGACAGCCGGTAGATGAGGATGAAGTCGGGACCGACCCGCTCGCGCACGCGCCGCACGATCTCGACGGCGAAGCGGATCCGGTTCTCGTAGGAGCCGCCCCAGCGGTCCTCGCGGTGGTTGGTGGCGGAGACGATGAACTCGTTGATGAGGTAGCCCTCGGAGCCCATGACCTCGACGCCGTCGTACCCCGCGGACTTGGCGAGCTCGGCGGCGCGCGCGTAGTCCTCGATGGTCCGCTCGACCTCGTCGTCGGTGAGGGCGCGCGGGACGTGGGCGCTGATCGGCGCCTGCACGGCGCTCGGCGCGACGAGGCCCGCGTGGTGCGCGTACCGGCCGAAGTGCAGGATCTGCATGGCGATCCTGCCGCCCGCCGCGTGCACGGCGTCGGTGACCTCGCGGTGCTGCGCGGCCTCCGCCTCGTCCGTCATCTTGGCGCCGCCCTCGAAGGAGCAGCCCTCGGCGTTGGGGGCGATGCCGCCGGTGACCATGAGGCCGACGCCGCCGCGGGCGCGGGTGGCGTAGAACTCGGCCATGCGCGCGAACCCGTTCGGGGCCTCCTCGAGGCCCACGTGCATCGAGCCCATCAGGACGCGGTTGGGGAGCGTCGTGAAACCGAGGTCGAGCGGGGCGAGCAGATGCGGGAAGCGGCTCATGGGGCCCTCCGTGAGCGGTGAACGGTCGAAACAGTTGTAGAGGACACCGCACAGGTTTTGCAACAAGTTGCAAAAGAGATCCGCGCCACGTCCGACCGCCCCGGGGGCCGTGCTGGGTTGTAGAGTGCAACGAGCATCCCGAAAGGAACCGCCGTGGCACAGCCAGAGCACCCGGCCGACCGCGAGGCGGCCGTGGAGACCATCCAGCGCGAGCTGACCTCGTTCGCCCGGCGCGCGCGGGCCACCGCCGCGCGGATGCACCCCGAGCTCTCGCTCGTCTCGTACTCGCTGCTCGCCCACCTCGACGAGCGGGGCGGCTGCCGCGCCACGGACCTGGCGGCGCACTACGCCCTCGACAAGTCCACGGTCAGCCGTCAGGTCGCCGCCCTCCAGCGGGCGGGCCTCGTGATCCGGCGCGTCGACCCGGACGACCACCGGGTACAGGTCCTGCACCCGACCGAGGCCGGCGCCGACGTGCTGCGCCAGGTGACCGTCAACCGCCGCCAGATCTTCGGCGAGCGCCTGGCGGACTGGCCGGAGGAGGACCTGGAGCGGTTCGCCGACTACCTGGTGCGCTACAACCACGCGGCCCAGGAGGATCCGGACGCGTAGTCCGCCCCAATCTACAGCGGGGCGCGCACCGTCCGGAAGCGGGTCGTGTTGCGCAGGTGGAAGCCCAGGGACTCGTAGAGCCGGATCGCGCTCGCGTTGGCCGCGCCGGTGTGCAGGAACGGGGTCTCGCCGCGCTCCTGGACCACGGCCGCGACGGCCTTCACCAGCCGTCCGGCGAGACCCTTGCCCCGGTGGTCCGGGTCGGTGCACACGGCGCTGACCTCGGTGTATCCGGGCAGGTGCAGGCGCTCCCCCGCCATGGCGACGAGCTTTCCGCCCTCGCGGATGCCCAGATACGTGCCGAGCTCGATGGTGCGGGGTGTGAACGGGCCCGGCTGGGTGCGGGCCACCAGGTCGAGCATCTTCGGCACGTCGTCGGCGGTGAGCAGAACGGCCTCCGGGTCCGGGGTCGCGTCCACCGCGTCGCCGACCATGCGCACGCCCGCGTGGTCCACCGTCGTCTCCCAGCCCTCCGGCAGCTCGATGTCGGTGCCGAGCAGCGGCAGGGTTCCGTCGGGGGCGGCGAAGGCGGCGAGGCCCGTCCAGTCCTCGGGTCCCGGGTCGGGCGGCAGCGCGGTCCACGGCGTGACGGCGGCGGGATAGCGCAGGGCCCGGCCGCTGCGCTCGGCGAAGTGCGCGTGCGGTCCCGTGAGCGCGGCGTACGCCGGGTGATCGAGGGGGTGGAACCCGCGCTCGGTGTGCGGGGCGGGACCCGTGGTGCCCTCGTGTGCTGCGTACGTCTGCGTCTGCGTCATCCGCCGGAACCTTCGAACCTTCTCCTGTGCCACTGCCGCCCCATCCGTAAGGGACGGCCACAAGATCAGAACCGCCGCGAACGCCACCGCATTCCCGGACCCCGCGAGGCGCACCCGTGATCACGCTTGGCATCCTGGCGCGATGCCGTTCACGTCACTGAGTGATCACGTCGAGTCCCTGCTCGCCGCCGAGGGACCGCTGCCGATCGTCGCCGCGGGCGACCCGGTGCTGCGCCGCCCCGCCGAGCCCGTCGAAGGGCAGCTCCCGGACGAGCTGCTCGCCCGGCTGATCGCCGCGATGCGGGTCACCATGCACGCCGCGCCCGGCGTGGGCCTCGCCGCGCCGCAGATCGGGGTGCCGCTGCGGCTCGCCGTCATCGAGGACGCGGCGAACGTGAGCGAGGAGGTGCGAGCGGCGCGGGGGCGGACGCCGCAGCCGTTCCGGGTGCTGCTCAACCCGTCGTACGACGGTGTGGGAGCGCGCGGCGCGGCGTTCTACGAGGGATGCCTGAGCGTGCCGGGCTACCAGGCCGTGGTCGCCCGGCACGAGCGGGTGCGGCTGCGCGCCCTCGACGAGCGGGGGCGCGCGGTGGACGAGGAGTTCACGGGCTGGCCCGCGCGGATCGTGCAGCACGAGACGGACCACCTGAACGGCATGCTCTATCTGGACCGGGCCGAGCTGCGGTCCCTGTCGTCCACGCAGACGCCCGAAGCGGTGGAGCGCTGGGCGCAACCGACGCCCCGACTCGCCGCGCGCGAGCTGGGGTTCGAGCTGCCGTCGTCCGACTGACCGTCAGCTCAGCTTCGGCATCTCGCCCTTGGCCGCCGTCACGTCGATGACGGAGAAGGCGGCCCCCTGCGGGTCGCCGACCGCCGCGAACCGGCCGAAGGGGGTGTCGATCGGCCCGAAGTGCAGCTTGCCGCCCAGGCGTTGGACGGTGGCGACGGCCGCGTCGCAGTCCTCGACGACGAAGTACACATTGACGTAGCTCGGGACGTGCGGCGGGAAGTCGTCCGTCATCTGCATGCGGCCCATGGTGGGTTCGCCGTTCAGCTCCCACACGTTGAAGTCGACGTGCTCGTCCTCCATCTTCTTCACGTCGTAGCCGAAGACGGCCGGGAAGAAGGAGTCGGTCCTCGCGGCGTTGCGGGTGTTGACCTCGGCCCAGCAGAACGCGCCGGGCTCGTTGACCTTCTCGAAGCCCTCGTGGGTGTCCGGCTGCCAGACGCTGAAGACGACTCCCGCGGGGTCCTGCGCGGTGGCCATCGTGCCGAACGAGGCGACCTGCATCGGGTCCATCATGAGGCTGCCGCCCGCGTCCTTGATCCGCTCGGCGACCGACTCGATGTCCGCGGTGGCGAGGTACAGGTTCCACGCGGGGTGCACGCCCTCGGCGCCGGGCATCTGCGGCACCAGTGCCGCCACCCGCTTGCCGTCCGGCGTCCTGGCCTGCGTGTAGTTGCCGAACTCGGCGCTGCCCTCGTCGTAGGTCCAGCCGAACAGCTCCGTGTAGAAGCCCTTCGCGGCCTCCAGGTCGGGGAACATGGCGTCGGCCCAGACCGGCGCGCCTTCAGGACGAGCGGACATGACGCGACACCCTTCCGTCGGTCGCCGGGCACGACGCCGCCCGGCAGCTATGGATACACGCTAGGCGCGGCGGGCCCGCGGCGCGATCCGGCGGACGGCAAGCGGGAGGCGTGATTCCGGGCCGCGGGGCGGGGCCGCAGTGGCAGGATGCGCACGCCCGGACCAGCCGCGCCCCAGGAGGCCCCGCCTTGCACTGGAGATCCGTCCTCCGCGCCGTCGCTCTCCCCGCCGCCCTGTGCGCGGCCGTCCTCTCCCAGGCGGGCCCCGCGCCGGCCGCCGCCCAGGCCGTGGGCACCGAGGCGGTCTTCAACAATCCGGTCGGCACGGCCGCCGAGCAGCAGGCGATCGTGACCCGGCAGGTCGAGCTGATCGCCGGCGCGCCAGCCGGATCCAGGATCCGGCTTTCGCTGTTCTACGCGGACGACCCGACGGTCACGGACGCGCTGATCGCCGCCCACGCGCGCGGGGTCGCCGTGCAGGTGATCCTCGACAACAAGGCCGTGACCATGGCCCCGTACCAGAGCCTGCTGAGCGCGCTCGGCGGGGACACGTCGAAGGCGTCGTGGGTGATGAACTGCGGCGCGGGCCGCGGCTGCATCGGCACCCGCGCCCTCGGCACCGTCGACGCGATCAACCACAACAAGTTCCTGCTGCTGTCGAGCACACAGGGCACGGCGAACGTCGTCGTGCAGTCCTCGGCGAACCTGCACAACGGCCGCGACGGCACGAAGGGCTGGAACAACGCCCTCGTCCTCACCGGCAACGACGGCATGTACTCCGCGTACAACGCCTACTTCGACGACCTCACGTCCCGTACGGCGAACAACAACTACTACGACACGGGCCGGCCCCCGGTGGCGTCCGGGAACGCGAAGGCGCACTTCTACCCGCGCGCCGAGAGCAACGGGCAGCCGTACAACGACCCGTCGGAGGACACCGTCGCGACGGTCCTCGACCACGTGGAGTGCTTCGGGAACACCAAGGTGGGCACGGCCGACAACCACCGCACCCGGATCCGCGTCGCCATGAACATCTTCAGCCGCCCCTACCTGGCCCAGCGCCTCGCCGCGCTCGACGCCGAGGGCTGCTATGTCGAGGTGTCGCAGAACTACAACCCGGCCAGCGCCCTGGAGCAGCAGTCGCTGTCGGCGCTCCTCGCGAGGACCTCCAGCGTCTACGGCGGTGTGATCGCCAGGTACTACTGCCAGGCCGACCCGACGTGGATCCACGACAAGTACCTGCTGGTCGAGGGCAAGTACTACGGCGTCCCCGACCGCAAGCTCGTGTGGACGGGCAGCCACAACTGGAGCGGCAACTCGCTGCGGCAGAGCGACGAGACGATGCTCCAGCTGGAGGATCCGGCGGTGCACGACGCGTACGTGGCGAACTACAACAAGGTGCGGGCGGCGACGACGCATCAGCCGGCGAACGGCGGCGCGCCGTCCTGCTGAGCCCCGTTCAGCGGCGCGTCGCCACGACCAGCCTGCACCGCGGGCTGCCGTCAGGGCGCGCGCCGAGGTCGGGCAGCGCGTACAGGGTGACGTCGAATCCGGCGTGGTCCAGCGCGCGGCGTACGTCGGCGAGGCGGAACGGCCGGTAGTACATGACGAACGGCGGACGCCACACCGCGTTGCGCACCCGCATCGCGGCATCGAAGCCGAGCATCGCCCAGTAGCCCACGGTGCCGGGCCCGGCGGGCGCGGGCAGCGGGAACGCGAACTGCCCGCCGGGGCGCAGCACTTGGCACACCCCGGAGAACAGCCGCGGCCATTCGCGCGGCAGGAAGTGCCCGAACGCCCCGAAGCTCACCACGAGGTCGAAGACCTCGCCGAAGGGCAGCGCGAGGGCGTCCGCGCGGACGTGGTGGGCGGCCGGTTCGGCGCGTCGCGCGACGTCCAGCATCCCGTCGCTGAAGTCCACGCCCACGGACCGACCGACGCCCGCCTCGCGCAGCACGCGCAGGCCCGCCCCGGTGCCGCAGCACAGGTCGAGCCCGGTGTCGTAGGGGCCGAGTCCGGCGAGCGCGCGGCCCACCGCGTCGAGCACGACATCCGGGGTACGGAACGGCGTGTGGTCGAATTTCGGCGCCAGCAGGTCGTAGCCGCGCTCGACCGAGGAAAGCGCCTGAACGGCCAGCTCGCGGAGGGTGGGGCCCTGATCGGTGAACATGGCGGCTCAGCATAGGGCGGACGCGCGCCGCAGCAGGGGCTTGCCGCGCGACAGGTGTCGGGTGGTACGGTCTTAGCGGTACATGTGCTCGCCCGTTTCGAGGCGCCGGTACCGAATCTCTTCTCTCAGCGCACGCGGGTCGACCGTCTCCCGGTCACCGCACAGCGCACGTCATTCCTGGTCAGCGGCTTCTGGCGGGCTCTTCACCCGTTGCCTCGACGCCAGGTTCTCCCCCGGCCGCGGGGCGCGCTCTACCGCCCCCGCCCTTCGCCGGATCCCCTCCCTCCCCTGCCCTTGTACGCCTGCCGCGTCCGCGGCCCGGCCCGCGAAAGGACCTGTGATCGTCATGACCACGGCCACCACCCTGAGCACCACCACCGCACCCAAGGAACAAGAACCCGTCCGCGCCGCCGGAGTCCTCGACATCGGCGGGAACGGGCACGGCTTCCTGCGGGCGCCCGACCTGGAACCCACGTCGCACGACGTCCAGGTCCCCGCCCACCTCATCCGCCAACTCGGCCTGCGCAAGGGCGACTTCGTCGAAGGCACGTGCGGGAGGCCGCGCGGTCTCGCACACGTCGAGACCGTCGGCGGCGCGCCCGCCGACGCGAGCCGCGGCCGCCCGCGCTTCGCCGACCTCACCCCGCTCCACCCCAGCGAGCGCTTCCGCCTGGAGCACCCGGCCGCCGGGCTCGCCGGACGCGTCGTCGACCTGTTCACACCCATCGGCAAGGGGCAGCGCGGCCTGATCGTCGCGCCGCCGAAGACCGGCAAGACAGTGCTGTTGCAACAGCTCGCCGCCGCGTTCGCCGCGAACCACCCCGAGATCCACCTCATGGTGGTACTCGTCGACGAGCGCCCCGAGGAGGTCACCGACATGCGCCGCTCCGTGCGCGGCGAGGTGTACGCCTCGACGTTCGACCGTCCGGCGAAGGCGCACATCGCGCTGGCCGAACTCGCCGTCGAGCGCGCCAAGCGCCTCACCGAGCAGGGCCGCGACGTGGTGATCCTCCTCGACTCCCTCACCCGGCTGTGCCGGGCGCACAACAACGCGGCCTCCACCAGCGGCCGCACCCTGTCGGGCGGTGTCGACGCCGCGGCCCTGCACGGGCCGAAGCGCTTCTTCGGTGCGGCCCGCGACGCCGAGGAGGCCGGCTCGCTGACCATCCTCGCGACCGCCCTCGTCGACACCGGCTCCCGCGCCGACGACTACTACTTCGAGGAGCTCAAGAGCACCGGCAACATGGAGCTGCGCCTGGACCGCGTCCTCGCGCAACGCCGTGTCCACCCGGCCGTCGAGCTCACCCCCTCCGGCACCCGCCGCGAGGAACTCCTGCTCCCCGCCGCCGAGTTGACCGTCGTACGCGGACTTCGGCGCGCCCTCCAGAGCCGGGACCCGGCCGCCTCCTACGAGGCCCTGCTCGACAAGCTGCGCCAGAGCCCGGACAACGCCGCGTTCCTGCGCCAGGCGCACTCCACGGTTCCCACCGGCTGACCCGCCCCCGAGTGCGTAATACTCGACACATGAACGCGAGCATTACGCGCCGTGGCGGGCCCCCGGCCGTCACCGTCCGGCGGGCCACCGCCCGGGACGCCCGGCGCCTCACCCGCCTCGTGCGCGGCTCCAGCGCCTACCGGGACCCCTACGCCTCCATGGTCGCGGGCTACCGGGTGGGCCCCGACTACATCGAGGCGCACCACGTCTACGTGGCGGTGGATCCGGCCGACGAGCGGGTGCTGGGCTTCTACGCGCTGCTCGCCGAGCCCCCGGAGCTGGACCTGATGTTCGTCGCCGACGAGGCACAGGGCCGGGGCATCGGGCGGCTGCTCGTCGACCACATGCGGGAGCGGGCCCTGGCAGCGGGCCTCGACCACGTCCGCGTCGTCGCGCACCCGCCCGCCGAGGGCTTCTACCGCGGCATGGGCGCGCACCGCACCGGCACCGTGCCCGCGCGTCCGCCGGTCGCCTGGGACCGGCCCGAACTCGAATTCCCCATTCCCCCGGCCGCCTGAGGGGTTCCGCCCTCGCCCGGTACGGCGCACACTCGGGGGCGTCGGAATGCGGCAAGGAGGCCACATTGGGCAGCAGTCAGGCACGCGCCGAGGCGTTCGACGTGATCGTGGAGATCCCGCAAGGGTCCCGGAACAAATACGAGATGGACCACGATCTCGGCCGGATCCGGCTCGACCGGATGCTGTTCACGTCGACGCAGTACCCCGCGGACTACGGCTACATCACCGGCACGCTCGGCGGCGACGGCGACCCGCTGGACGCGCTCGTCCTGACCGGCGACGCGACGTTCCCCGGCTGCGCCATCGAGTGCCGGGCCATCGGCATGTTCGTGATGAGCGACGAGAAGGGCCCGGACGAGAAGGTCCTGTGCGTTCCCGCGCACGACCCGCGGCACGACGCGACCCGGGACATCGAGGACATCCCCGAGTTCGACCGCCTGGAGATCACGCATTTCTTCGAGGTCTACAAGGACCTGGAGCCGGGCAAATCGGTCGACGGCTCCCACTGGGAGGGCCGGGAGAAGGCGTACGACGAGATCCGCCGGGCCCGCGAGCGCGCCGCGGGCAGGTAGTAGGGTGGTCGGGCCGTGGTGCTCGGGAAGACCGGTGACGGCCCTTCAGGGGCCCATTCCGGAGCGGCCCTCGCCACTGTGATCGGGTTCTGGACAGCGACGTCCGGAGCGCGCCGTTCCATCCTGTACGCCACTGGCGGCCGTCGGCCGCTGGGAAGGCCGGAGCGGCGGGCACGCCCGTAAGCCAGGAGACCGGCCGCGGCATCTCACGAAGTGATCCACGAGGTGCTGGAGCGTGATCGACGCATGACCCTGCCCGGGAACTCCCCGACCCCTGCCCTGAACTCCCCCTCCCCTGCCTTCCGCTGGCGCCGCGAGGACACGCTGCGCACGGCCGGCCTGATCGCGGTGATCGCCGCGCTGCACGTCGTCGCGTTCGGCGTGCTCTTCCTGCTCGTCGTCCCCGAGCACTATGAGGTCGACAACAAGGCCTTCGGCATCGGCCTCGGCATCACCGCGTACACGCTCGGGATGCGGCACGCCTTCGACGCCGACCACATCGCGGCCATCGACAACACCACCCGCAAGCTGATGGCGGACGGCAAGCGGCCGGTCTCGGTCGGCTTCTGGTTCGCGCTCGGCCACTCCAGCGTGGTGGTCGTGCTCGCGGCGCTCGTCGCGGGCGGCACGGCGCTCGCCACCACTCTGACCAGCGACAACTCGCCCACCCACCAGGTGCTCGGCGTCGTCGGCACGACCGTCTCCGGCACGTTCCTGTACCTCATCGCGGCGCTCAACCTCGTTGCCCTGATGGGCATTTTGAAGGTCTTCAAGGCGATGCGCGCGGGTTCCTACGACGAGAAGAAGCTCGAGGAGCACCTGGATTCCCGCGGGTTCATGAACCGGATCCTCGGCCGCTTCACCAAGTCCATCACCCGGCCAGGACAGATGTTCCCGCTGGGCTTCCTCTTCGGGCTCGGCTTCGACACCGCGACCGAGGTGACGCTGATGGTGATGGCGGGCAGCGGCGCCGCCGCGGGCCTGCCGTGGTACGCGATCCTGTGCCTGCCGCTGCTGTTCGCCGCGGGCATGAGCCTGTTCGACACCCTGGACGGCACGTTCATGAACTTCGCCTACCAGTGGGCGTTCTCCAATCCGGTCCGCAAGGTGTTCTACAACCTCACCATCACCGGCCTGTCGATCGCGGTCGCGTTCTTCATCGGGACGATCGAACTCGTCGGCGTCCTGCACGACAAGCTCGACCTGAGCGACGCGGTCACCGGGTGGATCGCGGGGCTCGACCTCGACAACGTCGGGTACGTCATCGTGGGCCTGTTCGTGGTCGTGTGGGTGGCGGCGATCGCTTACTGGCGACTGGCGCGGGTCGAACAGCGGTGGTCGGCGCGGGTGGCCGACGGGGCGTAGCCCTCGTACACCGGATAAATCGGTTGCCGGGGTGCGCGGCGTGCTGCTGCACTGATCCCCGTGCGGCAGCTGCCGCGCATCCCGAGCGTGAGGACCGATCCATGCGCACTGCAGTCCTGTTCCTTCCGAGGGCCACCGGCAATCCCGCCGTGGCATCCCCTTCCCTCAAGGACCCGACTGCCAGTGGCACTGCTGAATCTTGGAATTCTCGCGCACGTCGACGCCGGTAAGACCAGCCTGACCGAGCGGCTCCTGCACACGGCCGGTGTGATCGACGAACTCGGCCGCGTCGACGACGGGAGCACCCGCACCGACTCCCTCGACCTGGAGCGCCGGCGCGGCATCACCATCAAGTCGGCCGTGGTGTCGTTCCCGGTCGACGGCACCACCGTCAACCTGGTGGACACACCGGGACACCCCGACTTCATCGCCGAGGTCGAGCGCGTGCTCGGCGTGCTCGACGGGGCGGTCCTCGTCGTCTCCGCCGTGGAGGGCGTACAGGCACAGACCCGCGTCCTGATGCGGACCCTGCGCCGACTGCGCATCCCCACCGTGGTGTTCGTGAACAAGGTCGACCGCGGCGGCGCCCGCGAGTCCGCGCTCCTCGACGACCTGCGGCACAAGCTCGCGCCCGCGATGATCCCGATGAACACGGTGGCGCACGGCCTCGGCGGCCGGGACGCGCACTGCGTTCCCTGCGCGTCCGACGACGCGGCCCATCGCGCCCGCCTTGTCGACGTGCTCTCGGCCCGTGACGACGCGCTCCTGGAGGCGTACGTCAAGGACGAGGAGTCGGTCACGTACGGCTGGCTGCGCGACGCGCTCGCCGAACAGACGGCGCGCACCGAGGCGCATCCGGTGTACTTCGGCTCGGCGATGACGGGCGCGGGGATCGACGCGCTCGTGGACGGCATCACGCGCCTGCTCCCGACGGCCGACGAGCGGCCCCGACTGCCGCTGTCCGCCCGCGTGTTCAAGGTGGAGCGCGGACCGGCCGGCGAGAAGATCGCGTACGCCCGGGTGTTCACGGGGACGCTGCCGGTCCGCGAGCGGCTCGCGCTGCCCGGCGGCGGCGAGGACCGGGTGACGGCGGTGCGCGTCTTCGCGGACGGCGCGGACACACCGCGCACGGAAGCGGGGCCCGGGCAGGTGGCGCGGCTGTGGGGGCTGGGCGGCGTACGCGTCGGGGACGATCTCGGCGAGCCCCGGGTGCCCGTCGAGGAGCACCACTTCGCACCGCCGACCCTGGAGACGGTCGTCGACCCCGACCGGCCGGGGCGGCGCGGCGCCCTGCTCGCCGCGCTCACGCAGCTCGCCGAGCAGGACCCGCTGATCGGCCTGCGGCAGGACGACATCCGCCAGGAGATCTTCCTGTCGCTCTACGGAGAAGTGCAGAAGGAGGTCGTGCAGGCCACGCTCGCCGAGGAGTTCGGGCTCGATGTGACGTTCCGGGAGTCGACGCCGCTGTGCGTCGAGCGGCCGACGGGCTCCGGCGCGGCGGCCGAGGCCATGAAGGACGAGGGCAACCCGTTCCTGGCGACCGTCGGCCTGCGGGTCGACCCGGCGCCGATCGGCTCGGGTGTCGCGTTCCGGCTCGGCATCGAGCTCGGCTCCCTCCCCCTGGCCTTCATCAAGGCCATCGAGGAGAGCGTGCACAGGACGCTGCGCCAGGGACTGCTCGGCTGGCAGGTCACCGACTGCACGGTGACCCTCGCACGCTCCGGCTACGCCCCGCGTCAGAGCCACGCGCACGCGATCTTCGACAAGTCGATGTCGAGCACGGGCGCCGACTTCCGCGGCCTCACCCCGCTGGTCCTGATGAGCGCGCTCACGCGCGCGGGCACGGCGGTGTGCGAGCCGATGCACCGCTTCCGCCTGGACATCCCGGCGGATCTGTACGGGGCGGTGCTGCCGGTGCTCACCCGGCTGCGGGCGGTGCCGACGGGACAGCGCACGGACGGCGGGCCGTGGACCACGGTCGACGGTGTGATCCCCGCGGCCCGGGTGCGCGCCTTGGAGCAGCAACTGCCGTCCCTCACCCGGGGCGAAGGGGTCCTGGAGGCCTCCTTCGACCACTACGCACCGGTCCACGAGGACGCGCCGCGCCGCTCCCGCACGGACCACGACCCGCTGCACCGCAAGGAGTACCTGCTGCGGGTGGTGCGCGGGGCGGGGGCGCGGACGGTGTGAGAGCGGGGGCTCGCGCCAAGCGGTTGAATCCGGGCCGTTCGGCCCACCACAAGGGCCCCTTGGCCCCGTCCGTCATGGGGCCGCGCACTGAGATGCTGCGGTATCGAGCCTCCCGTGCCCTCGCCCTCCCGCCGCGGCGCACGGTCGAGGCCGAGGGCCGGGCCCGCTGTTCGCAGAAGGGGGAGCCGCGAATGGCGGGCCCGTCCGTACCCCCGCCCAGGACGGGCCACCCCGGCTTCGCACGCGTGTCCGGCGCGCCGCTGTGGCAACTCGCGCGCAAAACGCCCCAATCGGAGCGATAAAGTGGCTCGTCAACCCGCACATGCCCGATCACTCAGGAGTGCCTTCGTGTCCGTAGCCATCGACTCGTCCGACGCCGCTGTCCAGTCCGGCGCCGAGGCCACCGCGGAGCCCGTGCCCGCTCCGGCCGTCGCCCCGGACGGCGCCGTCGCCGTGCCCGCGAACGAGGAGACGGCCGAGCCCGGGGACACCACGAACATGTGGACCCCGCCGACCACCGAGACCCCGGACGCCACCACTCCGGACGACGACGCCGCCCCGGCCGCCGAGAGCGCGGCGGACAGCGCGTCCGACAGTGCGTCCGACAGTGCGTCCGACAGCTTCTGGACGCCGCCCACGGAGGTCCCCTTCGCGGAGAGCTCCGAGGCCGACGCCGACGCGGAGGCCGACGACGACCCCGCCCCCGGCGACGTACCGGAGGCCATCACCCGCGACGCCCACGAGTTCGGCGTCTACGCCCGCACCGGTGGCTGGGCCTTCGCCCTGAAGGTGGCCCGCAGCGTGCGGCCCGGCGGACAGTCCGCCGGGGAGTCCGCCAAGGTCTCCGCGCGGCGCTTCGCCGAGCTTGCGGGCTGCTCCGCCGACCGCGTCATGCGCTTCTACAAGGCGTGGGACAGCGCGGCGGACGACGGCCTGGTCCCCCAGTTCGAGGCCCTCGAGCCCGGCGCCGACGTCGAACTCCCGGACGCCGACGTCTGGTTGTCGTACTACGTGTCCCGCAACAGCGCGACCTCGGTGCGCGGTCAGGCGATCACCGCGGCCGCCGAGTCCGAGGGCATCCGTCCGACGAAGGCCCTGGAGGTCGCGGAGAACCCGACGGCGCTGCGGGCCGCGATCCTCGCCGACCCCGGCACCGCCGAGGCCGCCCGCAAGGCGCTGATGGACCGCCTCGACGAGGACCCGGTGCTGCGCACGGGCCTGGCGCGCGACATCGTGCGCACCGACGACCTGAAGAAGGCCGTCGCCGAGGAGACCAAGACCGGCGGCCAGCTCGAGTACGTGCGCAGGATCGCGGAGGAGGGCCAGGTCAAGACCCCCGCGGGCCAGAAGATCGAGGCCTCCCCCGCGCTGCGCGAGGAGGCCGAGCGGCACCTGTCACTCATCGACGAGCTGGACGAGGACGAGGAGGCGGGCGAGTGGGCCCGCGAGGCGTACGACACCGTGCGCACGCTCGTCGCCGAGACCGTCGAGAAGGACCCCGAGCTGCGGGTCCAGGAGCGGCGCGCGAAGTTCTACAGCAGCCTCCAGAAGGCCACGAAGGCCTTCGAGGAGCTGACGTTCGACGACGTCGACGCCGAGGAGATCGACGACATCGTCGAGGACGACATGCTTCAGCGCCTCGAGGAGCTCCAGTCGGCGATCGCCATGTGCATCACGGCGCTGCAATCGGCGCAGAAGAAGGACTGACACGCCCCCGGCCCCACCGATGCCACCGCGGCGCGACCCGCGGTGGCATCGTGGGTTCATGGCACAGACCCCGCACACCCCCAGGTCGACGGGCCGCCCGGCCCACCAGAACATGACGTTCGACAGCCACGGCAGCACGGCCCACGGATATCTGGCGCTGCCGGCCTCGGGGCGCGGCCCCGGCGTCCTCGTCATCCAGGAGTGGTGGGGCCTGACGGACCACATCGCCGACATCGCCGACCGTCTCGCCGCGGAGGGCTTCGTGGCGCTCGCCCCCGACCTGTACGGCGGGAACGTGGCGCACGACTCCGAAGAGGCGTTCGCCATGATGCGGGACCTGCCGGTGGAGCGCGGCGTGGAACTCCTGTCCGGCGCGGTCGACTGCCTCCTGGCCCTCCCCCAGGTCACCTCCGACACCGTCGGCGCGGTCGGCTTCTGCATGGGCGGCGGCTTCGTCCTGTACCTGGCCGCGGCGGACCGGCGAGTGAGCGCGGCGGTCCCGTTCTACGGCGTGATCCAGGGCGCGGTCCCGGACTTCTCCCGCCTGAAGGCCCGGATCCTGGGCCACTACGGCGACCGCGACGAGGCGATCCCACCGGCCACGCTCTCCGGCCTGCGCGCCGCGATCAGGTCCCAGTCGGGCATCGACCCCGACTTCCGCACCTACCCCGCGGACCACGCCTTCTTCAACGACGGCCGCCCGGAGGTCTACGACGAGCAGTCGTCCCGCGAGGCGTGGACGTCAACGATCGACTTCCTGAAGTCGACTTTCCCAACGTCCTGAATCGCGCCCAAGTCCCCGCAAATCAAGCCCCTCCGGCGATTGAGGAGCGGGGCCCGGGGCAGCGCCCCGAGCCCCAGGGCCGGACGGCCGCAACCGTCCGGCCCACCCAAGGATCACGTCACCAGATCCGCACCCGATCCTCCGGATCAACCCACAGCCCGTCCCCGACCACCGTCGAAAACGCCTCGTGGAACTCATCCAGGTTCCGCACGATGTTCGCCCGGAACTCCGGCGGCGAATGCGGGTCGATGGTGAGGTACTGCTGCTCCTGCTCCTTGCGCCGCTTCGTGCGCCAGCAGTACGCCCAGTTCATGAACAGCCGCTGCGTACCGCTGAGTTCACCGTCACTCGGCACCGGCTCGTCGCCGAGCGCGATCTTGTACGCGGTGTGCCCAATAGTGAGCCCACCAAGGTCACCGATGTTCTCGCCGACCGTCAGCGACCCGTTGACGAACTCGCCCGGGAGGTTCCGCGGCGAGAACCCGTCGTACTGCTTGACGAGCGCCTTCGACTTCGCCTCGAAGGCGGCCTTGTCGTCGGCGGTCCACCAGTCGTTCAGGTTCCCCGCGCCGTCGTACTGCGCACCCTGGTCGTCGAAGCCGTGGCCGATCTCGTGGCCGATGACGGCGCCGATGCCACCGTAGTTCTCGGCGGGGTCGGCGTCCGGCGAGAAGAACGGCTTCTGCAGGATGCCGGCCGGGAAGCAGATCTCGTTCGTGCCCGGGTTGTAGTAGGCGTTCACGGTCTGCGGCAGCATGAACCACTCGTCGCGGTCGACCGGCGCGCCGATCTTCGCCATCTGCCGGTCGTGCTCGAAGGCATCGGCGGCATACGCGTTGGCGAGCAGGTCGTCGGGGACGACGGTGAGCCCCGAATAGTCACGGAACGTGTCCGGGTAGCCGATCTTCGGCCGGAACGTGGCGAGCTTCTCGTACGCCCGCTCCTTCGTCTCGTCCGTCATCCAGTCGAGGCGGGAGATGGACTGGCGGTACGCCTCCAGGAGGTTGGCGACCAGCTCGTCCATGAGCGCCTTGGAGCGCGGCGGGAAGTGCCGGGCCACGTACTCCTTGCCGACGGCCTCGCCGATGGCGCCCTCGACGAACGCGACGCCGCGCTTCCAGCGGGCGCGCAGCTCCGGTGTGCCGTTCAGCGTCTTGCCGTAGAACTCGAAGTTGACGCGCACGAACGGCGTCGACAGGTACGGCGCGGCGGAGCGCAGCACACGCGCGAGCAGCCAGTCGCGCCACTGCTCGATCGGCACCTCGGTGAGGACCGCGGAGAGGTGGGTGAGGTACGAGGGCTGGCGCACGCAGGACTCGGCGAGGGTCTCGTCCTTGCCGCCGAGCCCGGTGACGTAGCCCCGCCAGTCGAACGCCGGTGCGAGCGCGGTGAGTTCGTCGAAGGTCGTGAGGTTGTACGTCTTCTGTACGTCGCGCGTCTCGGCGCGCTCCCAGTGGCCCTCGGCGAGGCGGGTCTCAAGGGCGAGAACGGTGCGGGCCGCGGCGGCCGGGTCGGCGTGCTCGCCGAGCGTGAACAGCTCGGTCAGGTACGCCTCGTACTTCTCGCGGATCTCGGCGAACTTCTCTTCGCGGTAGTACGACTCGTCGGGCAGGCCGAGGCCGCCCTGGAGGATGTTGAAGAGGTAGCGGTCCGAGTTCCGGTCGTCGCTGTCGATGTACGCGCCGAACAGGCCGGAGCCGCCCTTGCGCTCGAAGCGGCCGAGGAAGCCCGCCAGTTGCCGTACGTCGCCGAGCCCCGCCACCTCGTCGATCAGCGGCCGCACCGGGTCGAGCCCGCGGGCCTCGACGGCGTCCTCGTCCATGAACGACGCGTACAGGTCGGCAATCTTGCGCGCCTCGTCCGCGTCCAGGCTGGTCGGGCCGCCTGCCGCGATCTCCTGAATGATCTCCTTGACCCGCTGCTCGGCCACGTCCACGAGCTCCACGAAGGGGCCCCAGCTGGAGCGGTCGTCGGGGATGGGCTCGGTCGCCAGCCACTGGCCGTTGACATGCCCGAAGAGGTCGTCCTGCGGTCGGATCGCCGGGTCCATGCCCGGGCGCGCGTCATCCAGAGTGCTCATCGCTGCACCCTACCCAGGTCAGGGCGCATGAACTACGTCAAATGGGGCGCCTTCCGCGCAGCGTGAACAACACCGCCCCGGCCGGCACGGGGCCGACCGGGGCGGTGTGTGTGCCGCGAGGATCAGGCGAGCGAGGCCAGCGCCTCGTTCAGCGTCTGCGACGGGCGCATGACCTTGTCGGCCTTGGCCGGGTCGGGCTGGAAGTAGCCGCCGATGTCGGCCGGGGAGCCCTGGACGGCGATCAGCTCGTCGACGATCTTCTGCTCGTTCGTGGCGAGCTTCTCGGCGAGCGGCGCGAAGGCCTTGGCGAGCTCGGCGTCCTCGGTCTGCTTGGCCAGCTCCTGGGCCCAGTACAGGGCGACGTAGAAGTGGCTGCCGCGGTTGTCGATGCCGCCGAGGCGACGGGTCGGCGACTTGTCCTCGTTGAGGAAGGTGCCGGTGGCGCGGTCCAGCGTCTCGCCGAGGACCTTCGCACGGGCGTTGTCCGTGGTGGTGGCGAGGTGCTCGAAGGAGACGGCCAGGGCGAGGAACTCACCGAGGGAGTCCCAGCGCAGGTAGTTCTCCTTGACGAGCTGCTGGACGTGCTTCGGGGCGGAGCCGCCGGCGCCCGTCTCGAAGAGGCCGCCGCCGTTCATCAGCGGGACGACCGACAGCATCTTGGCGCTGGTGCCCAGCTCCAGGATCGGGAAGAGGTCGGTCAGGTAGTCGCGCAGCACGTTGCCGGTGACCGAGATGGTGTTCAGGCCCTGGCGGATGCGCTCGACGGAGAGCTTGGTGGCGTCCTCCGGGTTGAGGATCCGGATGTCCAGGCCCTCCGGGTCGAACTCCGGCAGGTACTGCTCGACCTTCTTGATCAGCTGGGCGTCGTGGGCGCGGCCCTCGTCCAGCCAGAACACGGCCGGGTCGCCGGTGGCGCGGGCGCGCGTGACGGCGAGCTTGACCCAGTCCTTGATCGGGGCGTCCTTGGTCTGGCAGGCGCGGAAGATGTCGCCCTCGGAGACCTGCTGCTCCAGGACGGCCTCGCCGGCCTGGTTGACCACGCGGACGGTGCCGCTGGCCTTGATCTCGAAGGTCTTGTCGTGGGAGCCGTACTCCTCGGCCTTCTGCGCCATGAGGCCGACGTTCGGGACGGTGCCCATGGTCGACGGGTCGAAGGCGCCGTTGGCGCGGCAGTCGTCGATGACGGCCTGGTAGACACCGGCGTACGAGGAGTCGGGGATCACCGCGAGGGTGTCCTGCTCCTGGTCGTCCTTGTTCCACATGTGGCCGGACGTGCGGATCATCGCCGGCATGGAGGCGTCGATGATGACGTCGGACGGCACGTGCAGGTTGGTGATGCCGCGGTGCGAGTCGACCATGGCGAGGTCCGGACCTGCGGCCAGCTCGGCGTCGAAGGAGGCCTTGATCTCGGCGCCGTTCGCGAGGGTCTCGAGGCCCTTGTAGATGCCGCCGAGGCCGTCGTTCGGGGTGAGGCCCGCGGCGGCCAGGTCGGCGCCGAAGCGGGCGAAGGTCTCCGGGAAGAAGGCGCGCACGACGTGACCGAAGATGATCGGGTCGGAGACCTTCATCATGGTGGCCTTGAGGTGCGCGGAGAACAGGACGCCCTCTTCCTTCGCGCGGGCGATCTGCGCGGTGAGGAACTCGCGCAGCGGCGCGACGTGCAGCACGGAGGCGTCGACGACCTCGCCGGCGAGGACCGGTACGGACTCGCGCAGCACGGTGGTGGTGCCGTTGTCGGCGACGAGCTCGATCCTCAGCTTGTCGTCGGCCGGGATGACGGTGGACTTCTCGGTGGAGCGGAAGTCGTTCTCACCCATGGTCGCGACATTGGTCTTGGACTCGGGGGTCCACTTGCCCATGCGGTGCGGGTGGGCCTTGGCGTAGTTCTTCACCGAGGCGGGGGCGCGGCGGTCGGAGTTGCCCTCGCGCAGGACCGGGTTGACGGCGGAGCCCTTGACCTTGTCGTAGCGGGCGCCGATCTCGCGCTCCTCGTCGGTCTTCGGCTCGTCCGGGTAGTCCGGCAGCGCGTAGCCGTGCTCGCGCAGCTCGGCGACGGCGGCCTTGAGCTGCGAGACCGAGGCCGAGATGTTCGGCAGCTTGATGATGTTGGCCTGCGGCGTCTTGGCCAGCTCGCCGAGCTCGGCGAGGGCGTCCGGGACGCGCTGCTCCTCGGTCAGGTACTCCGGGAACTGGGCGAGGATGCGCCCGGCCAGGGAGATGTCACGGGTCTCGACGCCGACACCGGCGGTGGACGCGTAGGCCTCGATGACCGGCAGGAAGGAGTACGTCGCGAGGGCCGGGGCCTCGTCTGTGTGGGTGTAAATGATGGTCGAGTCAGTCACCGGGTGCTCCGCTTCCACGTCTTCCACGTCATCTGAAGTCTTGTATCGGATTGCTCGACATCAAGATATCTCCTCCTCGGCCAGGATTCGAAAGGGGTCTGCCCGCCAAGATCGCGAGCGGCATGGCCGGTGGCTCACCCCGGGACGCAGACGGTGAGCCACTCCGCGTCGCGGGGCCGGTAGCCGTGGCGCTCCCGCAGGCCCGCCACGATCGCCGGTATGTGCCCGGCCCCGTACACGACGGCGACCCGCAGCGGTTCGGTGCGGTGCTCCGCGTGGATCTCGTCGAGCGCGTCGAGCAGCCGCCGGTCGCGGCGGTCCGTCATGGCGTGCACCACCGGATCGTCGGCCAGCAGCTCCGCCCGCAGGGTCGTCGGCAGATCGTCGACCGCCAGGTCCTCGTCGAGGAAGGCGCGCGGCCCGCGCAGCGCGAAGACCAGGCCCATCACGGGCGCCGCGACCAGCATCAGCAGATAGGTCCACCGCGGCAGGCTCTTCAGGTCTGCGGTCGCCTCCGCCGCGCTGACGTCCGGGTGGACGACCGGGACGCCGCCGGGCAGCAGGTCGTCGCTCTGCTCCTGCAAGCCGTTGCGGCTCCTGCGCGGGGCGAAGCGGTACGCGAGCGTGAGCGTGCTCGCCGCGGCCGACTTGCCGCGGATGCCCTCCATGACGACGAGGTCGCACCTCCGCAGCCGGAGCCTGACCTGCGTATAGAAGGTCGGCGACGCGATGTGCAGCATGGGGAAGAGCACGAACTCCAGCGGTGTGCCGCTGCTCCGCAGCGTGATCACGGCGGACCGGACGGCGTACCCCGTCACCTCGATGATCTGCATGACGCACCCCAGTGCGTACACGAGACCGCCCACGCATTCGGTTCCGCCCACTCAAGCCCCTGCGGCGATTGAACAGCGGGGCCCGGGGCAGCGCCCCGATCTTTCACGCCGTCGCGGCGCCACAGGGTTACGGCCAGGGGCACAGCCCTACGCAAGACTCGATCGACCTCCGACCCAGCCGAGCAACTCCTCCGCCGACCACGTGGTCACGACCCGCTCCGCAGGAACCCCGCACTGCTCGGCCCGAGCGCACCCGAACAGCTGCCAGTCGAGCTGTCCGGGAGCATGGGCGTCGGTGTCGATGGCGAAGAGGGTGCCGGCCGCCACGGCCCGGCGCAGCAGCCGCCGGGGCGGGTCGAGCCGCTCGGGCCGACTGTTGATCTCGACCGCGGTGCCGGCCTCCGCGCACGCCGCGAACACCTCGTCCGCGTCGAACTGCGACTCCGGCCGCCCCTTTCCGGTGACGAGACGTCCCGTGCAGTGGCCGAGGATGTCGGCGTGCGGATTGCGGACGGCGGCGACCAGACGGCGGGTCATCGCGGCGGCGTCCATCCGCAGCTTGGAGTGGACCGAGACGACGACCACGTCCAGGCGCTCCAGCAGTTCGGGTTCCTGGTCGAGCGAACCGTCGTCGAGGATGTCGCACTCGATGCCGGTCAACAGCCGGAACGGCGCCCATCCCGCGTTCAGCTCCGCCACCACGTCCAACTGCTCCCGCAGCCGCTCCGGCGAAAGGCCGCGGGCCACCTTCAGGCGCGGCGAGTGGTCGGTGAGCACCGCCCACTCGTGGCCGAGGTCCCGGGCGGCGCGGCCCATCTCCTCGATGGGGCTGCCGCCGTCCGACCAGTCGGAGTGCAGATGGCAGTCGCCGCGCAGCAGGGACCGCAGCCCCACGCCCGCGTCCCCCTCCAGCGGCACCGTGCGGGCCAGTTCCTCCTCCAGGTGCGTGAGGTAGTCGGGGACCTGCCCGGCCGCCGCCTCCCGGATCACGGCCGCGGTCTTGGGCCCGATGCCCTTGAGCGACTCCAGCGAGCCCGCCTCGACGTGTCGCGCGACCTCGGCGTCGCCCAGCTCGGCGATCACGCCCGCGGCGGTACGGAACGCCCGCACCCGGTAGGTGGGCGCTCCGTCCCGCTCCAGCAGGAACGCGATCCGTTCCAGCGCCCGCACGGGCTCCATCGCCACCTCCGGCCACGCGTCGACGCGTACGTCTCCAGCGTGCCGTACGACCTGGTGACCGGCATCCGTGCACGCCGCGCGGGAGGCGGCCCGGCCCTCAGAGGTGCTTGTCGATGACCTGCTGGGCCTGCGCCGGCAGGGCGCGCACCTGGTCGGCAGCGCCGCGCACGGTCTTGGTCGCCCCACTGGTCGCGCCACGGACGGTGCCGACGGCATCGCGGGCAGCGCCCCGCACGGAGCCGGTCGCGTCCCGCAGCGTGTGGGTCGTCTCGCGCCGCGCACGGCGTGCGGATGAGCGTCCGGAAGCGGCGGCGCCGCGGGCCCGGTAGGCGGCCGACGGCTTGCCGTGGGTGTCGGCGGCCGTGATGAGCAAGCCGCCCATCAGGGACAGGTTCTTCAGGAACTGGGTGCGCTGCTGGGCGCGTTGTTCGGGATCTTCCTCCTTCCACCAGGCGTGACCGGCCAGTGTCGTCGGCACGAGCGTTCCGGCGAGCGCCAGCGCGGCAAGCCGCGGGACCACTCCGGCGGCGAGCAGCAGCCCGGCCCCGATGTGCACGGCGCCGTTGATCCGGACCAGCTGCTCGGGGTTCTCCGGCAGCCGGGGCACGCGGGAAGCCACGGGAACGGCCACCGGCTCCGCGGCGGGCGCCACCCGCTCCGGGGCACGGACGGTGGACAGCCCGCCGGCCACGAACGCGGAGGCGAGCATCGGACGTGCGCATTTCCTCAGTACAGCCATACGTCGCCGTGTTCCCCGAGTCCGCGCACTCAGTCCGGGACCGCAGAGATGCGCTACGGACGCCGTCCCGCGCGGCGGCCGGCCGCGTACGAAGCGGCGCTGACGGCTGTGACCCCGGCCCCGACGCCCATGGCGAGCATCTTCCGCTGAGCCAGGGCGGTCCAGGCCGTCCGGGCCGCGGTGGTGACCTGCGCGGTCGCCTGCTGCGCGGCCGCGGCCGCCTCCCCGACCTTGGCCCCGGTCTTCTCAGCGGCGTCGCTCACGGGAGCGGTCGCCTTGTCGGCGCTGTCACGCGCCCGGGAAGCGGTCGTCCGCTTCATGGTCTCGGTGTGCTGATCCATTCCCTTGTTCGGTTCACTCATGGAGTCCCGGTTAGCCACTGACGGTCATCGCAAACCCGAGCCGCTCCCCCAACTCGTCGTTTTCGGACCGGACTTCCGTGTCCAGCGGCCACAGTCGGCCCCGAAAGTATGGTGTCCCACCACATGTGCCGCTGACCTGCGTGTTCCTACCTTGTGCCAGCAGATACACGTCCCCACCAACCCCTGGAAGTGGTGCACATGGCCTCCGCAGCAACCGCTCCGCCAACGCCCGGAAACCTCAAGCGCATTGTCGCGGCGAGTCTCATCGGCACCACGATCGAGTGGTACGACTTCTTCCTCTACGGCAGCGCCGCGGCGCTGGTCTTCAACCAGCTCTTCTTCCCCGATTCCGATCCCCTGGTCGGCACCCTCCTCTCCTTCCTCACATACGCCGTGGGCTTCGCCGCCCGGCCCCTGGGCGCGCTCGTCTTCGGGCACTACGGCGACCGGCTCGGCCGCAAGAAGCTCCTGGTGGTGAGCCTGCTCATGATGGGCGGCGCCACCTTCGCCATCGGGCTGCTCCCGACCCACGCGACCGTCGGCACGGCCGCTCCCGTACTGCTCACCGTGCTCCGCCTCGTCCAGGGCTTCGCCCTCGGCGGTGAGTGGGGTGGTGCGGTGCTCCTCGTGTCCGAGCACGGAGACGCCCGTCGCCGCGGCTTCTGGGCCTCCTGGCCGCAGACCGGCGCGCCCGCGGGACAGCTCCTGGCGACCGGCGTGCTCTCGGCCCTGACCGCCCTGATCTCGGACGCCGCGTTCACCGACTGGGGCTGGCGGATCCCGTTCCTCCTCTCCGGCGTGCTCGTCATCGTGGGGCTGTGGATACGTCTCTCCGTCGATGAATCCCCCGTCTTCAAGGACGCCCTGGCCCGCGCCGAGGCCCGCAAGGCGGCCGCCGACACCGTGGAGAAACTGCCGCTGGTCGCGGTCCTGCGGCACCACTGGCGCGATGTCCTGGTCGCCATCGGCGCCCGCATGGCCGAGAACATCAGCTACTACGTCATCACCGCCTTCATCCTCGTGTACGCCACCACGTCGGCCGGCGTCTCGAAGCAGACCGCGCTGAACGCCGTACTCATCGCGTCCGCCGTGCACTTCGCCGTGATCCCAGCCTGGGGCGCCCTCTCCGACCGGATCGGCCGCAGGCCCGTGTATCTGCTGGGCGCGGCGGGCGTCGGCCTGTGGATGTTCCCGTTCTTCTCCCTCATCGACTCCGCGAGCTTCGGTGGCCTGCTCCTCGCCGTGACCGTCGGCCTGGTCCTGCACGGCGCCATGTACGCCCCGCAGGCCGCGTTCTTCTCCGAGATGTTCGCGACGCGGATGCGCTACTCCGGGGCGTCCATCGGCGCACAGTTCGCCTCGGTGGCGGCGGGCGCGCCCGCACCGCTCATCGCGACGGCTCTGCTGTCCGAGTACGACTCCTCGACGCCGATCTCCCTGTACGTCATCGCGGCCGCGCTCCTGACGCTCATCGCCGTGGGCTTGGCGAAGGAGACCCGGCACCGCGATCTGGCCGACATCGAGCCCGAGGCCACGGGCGGCGTCGCGGACAGCGACCGGCCCGCCAACGTCCACCGCGTCTGACCGGGGCTTCCGCCCACCCGGCCCCGTCCGCCCCCGCGGACGGGGTCAGGCTATGTCCGGGGCCGCCAACCGATGCAGCCTCAAGGCCAGTTGGATCTCCAGCGCCCGCTCCGGTGTCTGCCAGTCCTCACCCAGGAGCCGGCCCACCCGCTCCAGCCGCTGCGCGACCGTGTTCACGTGCACGTGCAGCGCGTCCTTCGTACGGGCCGGGCTCATGCCCGACGCGAAGTAGGCGTCGAGGGTGCGCAGCAGGTCGGTTCCTCTGCGCTCGTCGTAGGTGACGACCTCGCCGATCGTGCGGGCGACGAATCCGCCGATGTCCCGGCTGTCGGCGAGCAGCAGCCCGAGGAACCCGAAGTCCTCGGCCGCGGCCCCCTGCCCCGACCTGCCGAGCAGCCGCAGCGCGTCGAGGCAGCGCTGCGCCTCCACGTACGCGGCTGCCGCCCTCTCGGTCCGCCCGGCCAGGTCGGCGACGGGGGCCGACGCGCCCACGGTGACGCTCTCGTGGATCGCCTCGGCGAGCCGACCCGCGACATGGGACGCCAGCTGCGAGGCGTCGGTGGTGTGCGCCGGGAGCAGTAGAACGGTGCCGCCGTCCCGCGCGGCGGCGAGGCCGTGCCGGGTCGCCGCGAGGTGGTTGGCCGCGGACCACAGGCGGCGGCGCGCGGCAGCCTCCTGCTCGGCGTCACCGGTGCTCTCCAGGCGGGCGGCGAGCACCACATGGGTCGCGTCGAGGTCGGCGTGCAGCCGCTCCGCTCTCTCGCGCAGCAGCCGCGGGTCCCGGTCCCGCCCGTCGAGCAGGTCGTCCAACAGCTCGCCCCTCACCCGCTGTTCGGCCTCGGCCGCGGAGCGCCGGGCGAGCAGCAGCAGCGAGGTGACCATGGCGGCGCGCTCCAGGGTGCGCTGGTCGACCGGGTCGAGGCCCGGGTGACCGCGCAGCACCAGGGCGCCGAGCAGTTCGCCGCCGGCGGCGACGGCCGCGACCCAGTCGTCCCGGTGCCGCACCGCGTGCCCGTCGACGCGGGAGGCTTCGAGGGCGCGGGCGGGTGCCGCCTCCGCGTCGGTGAACTCCACGGTGCCGTCGAGGACCTGGGAGACGGCCGCCGCCACGTCGTGCACCCCGCCACCGCGCAGCACCAGCTCGGCGAGCCGGTCGTGCACGTCGGACGCCCGCTCGATGACGCCGCTGCGGTCGCGGATGATCTCGTTGGCGCGCTCCAGCTCGTTCAGTGCCTGCCGGGTCTCGGTGAGCAGGTTCGCGGTGTCGATGGCCGCGGCGGCGAGCGCCGCGAAGGAGCCGAGGAGCGCGATCTCCTCGCGCTCGAAGACCCGTGCGCGCCGGTCGGAGGCGAACAGCACCCCGATCACCTGCGCCCCCAGCATGAGCGGCACACCGAGGATGGCGACGAGCCCCTCGTCCCCGACGCCCGCGTCGATGCTGCGGGTGTGCTGGAAACGCACGTCGTGCCCGTAGTCGTCGGTGACGTACGGCCGCGCGGTCTGCGCGACGAGGCCGCCGAGACCCTCCCCCATGCCGAGGCGCAGCTGCTGGAAGCGCGCCGCGACCGAGCCCTCGGTGACCCGCATGTAGGTGTCGCCCCTGGCCGGGTCGTTCAGCGTCAGATAGGCGACGTCGGTGCCGAGCAGCGAGCGGGCCCGCTGGACGATGGCCTGCAACACCGCGTCCAGGTCGCGCAGGCCCGCGAGGTCGTGCGCGGTCTCGAACAGTGCGGACAGCTCCGCCTCGCGGCGCCGCCTGCCCTCCATCTCCGCGCGTACGCGCAGCGCGAGCTCCTTGGCCGCCTCGAGTGCCGCTATCCGCTCGGGCGCCGCGCCCTCCGCCCGGGCGAGCAGCACGGGCTGTTCGTAGGCATCGGCGGAGGCGCCCCTGGCGAGCAGCTCCAGGAACGGGGCCTGCGGGTCCTCGGTGGTCACCGGGCCCGAGGCGCTGGCTGAGTGCGGTTGGTGGCGCGACATGCGGACAAGGATTACCCGTCGAGCGGTCGGGCCTGCTAGCCCTGTGGACAACTCGGGTCGGCACGGAATCGCGGTCACCCGGTCGAGGGACCGCGTTCCATGCGAAACCACCCGGAACCCGGCGAATGGCGGCGCCGGATCAGTGGGCGGACCAGCCGCCGTCGAGCACGAGGGACGTGCCGGTCATGAACGAGGCCTGCGGCGTGCACAGATACGCGACGGCCTCGGCGACCTCGGACGGTTCGATGAGCCGCTTGATCGCGCTGTCCTGCAGCATCACCTCGCCGAGCACCCGCTCCTCGGGGATGCCGTGCGCGGCGGCCTGGTCGGCGACCTGCTGCTCGACGAGCGGCGTGCGCACATAGCCGGGGTTCACACAGTTCGAGGTCACGCCGTGCGCCGCCCCTTCCAGCGCGGCCGTCTTCGACAGCCCCTCGAGCCCGTGCTTCGCGGCCACGTACGCGGACTTGTACGCGGAAGCCCGCAGCCCGTGCACCGACGACACGTTCACGACGCGGCCCCAGCCCTGCCCGTACATGTGCGGCAGCGCGCCGCGCAGCAGCCGGAACGGGGCCTCCAGCATCACGGTGAGCACGGTGTGGAAGACCTCGGGCGGGAACTCCTCGATGGGCCGCACCAGTTGGATCCCAGCGTTGTTCACGAGGACGTCGGTGCCGGCCGCCGCTTGCTCCGCGGCGTCGAGATCGGTGAGGTCCAGGACGTACGGCTCGACGCCAACGGCCTCACCAGCCAGCGCCTCGAGCCCCGCCGCGTCCCGGTCCACCGCTCTCACCTTGGCGCCCGCCGCGGCGAGGCGCAGGGCGCAGGCCCTGCCGATGCCACTGGCGGCGCCGGTGACGAGTGCGGTGCGCCCGCCGAGGTCGAGCTCGGGGGCGGCGGGTGCGGTCAGCGGGGTGTGCGGCGTCATGCTTCGCACCCTAGGCAGCTGATCGGCGCCGCCCGATGTGGGCAGCACCCATACTTCAGCGCTCGGCCATGGTCTCGAACCATGTGGGTCCCTCCGACTGTGCCTGCTTGATCCGGAACAGCGAGAACTCCTCGAGCGGCGGCAGCGCGTCCAGGGCGAACCAGGCGACGTCCAGGGACTCGTCGTCGTTGACGCGCGCCTCGCCGCCGGTGGCCCGGCAGCGGAAGGACGTGTCCATGAACTGGCACTGGTCGCCGTTGGGATACGTGATCGGCTGCAGGGCCTGCACCAGCACGACCCGCTCGACGACGCACTCGATGCCGGTCTCCTCGAACACCTCGCGCGCCGCGACGTCCGCGGGCTGCTCCCCCGGCTCGGGGATCCCGCCGATGATCGACCACGTGCCGGTGTCGGCGCGCCGCCCGAGCAGCACCCGGCCGTCGTCGTCGAAGACGACGGCGCTGACTCCCGGCAGAAGCAGCAGCTGATGGCCCGCGGTGGCCCGGATCGTACGGATGAATTCAGGAGTCGCCATGCCGGCGAGCCTACCTGTACGCCCCAACGAACCGGCAGGCCACAGCCCCCGTCAGGCGTCCGAGCGACGCCCGGCGCGGGCCCGCACGACGGCCCAGCCGAGCCCCCCGACGCCGATGGCCACGAGCAGCGCCTCGGGCCACGCGCCCGCGCGCGTGGCGAGCGTCTGCGACGTGCGCTTCGGGACATCGGCGAGCAGCGTGGCGGGCTCGAACATGCCGGTCTGCTGCGCGATCGAGCCGTCGGCCCGGATGACGGCGCTGACCCCGCTGGTGACCGGGACCATGACGGCCCGGCCGTGCTCGACGGCCCGCACCCGGTCCATGGCGAGCTGCTGGTACGTCATCTGGCTGCGCTCGAACGTCGCGTTGTTGCTCGGCACGGACAGGATCTGCGCGCCCTCACGGACCTGGTCGCGCACCGTGTCGTCGAACGCCGCCTCGTAGCAGGTGATGTTGCCGACCTCGGTGCCCGCCATGTCGAAGACGACGGGCTTCTTGCCGGGCACGAAGTTGCCCGCCCGGTCGACGTCCTTGCTGAAGATCCGGAAGAAGCCGCGGTACGGCATGTACTCGCCGAACGGCTGCAGGTGCCGCTTGTCGTAGACGGCTCCGGGGCCCGTCTTGGGGTCCCACTGGATGAGCCGGTTGCGGGGCGTGCCGTCCGCCGCCGTCACCACGGCGCCCACGGAGATCGGCACCCCGACGGCCTGCGCGGCCTTCGTGATCTCGTCGTAGGCGTCCTGGTTGACGTACGGGTCGATGTCCGAGGAGTTCTCCGGCCACAGCACGAGGTCGGGGCGCTCGACCTGGCCCGACTTGATCTTCGCGGCGAGCTTCATGGTTTCGCGCACGTGGTAGTCGAGAACGGCGCGGCGCTGGGCGTTGAAGTCGAGGCCCATGCGCGGCACGTTGCCCTGGATGAGCGCCACGCGCGCGGTGCCCGCCTCGGCGCCCGTCGCCACGAAGGGCATCGCGATCGCTCCGGCGACGACCGGGGCGACGGTGAACGCGGCGGCGGTGGCGATCCCCTTGTCCTTGAAGAAGTCCCGGAGGGAGCCCTTCCTGATCCGCAGGGCCAGGGACCCGAGCCCGAAGCCGCACAGCACCACACCGAAGCCGAGCAGCGGGGTGCCGCCCAGCGAGGCGAGCGGCAGGAACACCCCACTGGGCTGCCCGAACGCGACCTTCCCCCACGGGAAGCCACCGAACGGGGCACGCGCGCGCAGCGCCTCGGACGCGATCCAGACCCCACCGGCCCACAGCGGCCACAGCGGAAGCCGCGACACGTAGGCGATGCCCATGCCCGCGAGCGACACCAGCAGTGCCTCCGCTGCGGCGAGCGCCAGCCACGGCAGCGGCCCGACGTCGACGCCGGTCCAGGAGAGCAGCGGCACCAAGTAGGCGAGCCCGAAGGCCAGGCCGAGGCCGAAGCCCGCTCGCAGCCGCCGTCCGTACACGGCCACACCGAACAGCGCGAAGGAGATCGGCGCGAGCCATGGGAGCTCGCGCGGCGGGAAGCTCACGTACAGGAGCAGCCCGGCGATCACCGCGAACGCGAGGGGCACGAACCGTCGCAGGTGGGAGCCGACCCTCGACAGCGCCGACTGCTCTGCGGGCTCGTCCGACGGGGCTACGGGAGGTGCGGTGGCGGTCACCCGGGGAGTGTACGGCGCGGCACTGTCAGCCCGACATGCCGGTCGGCGCGCCCCAGGCCCCCCTTGAGGCGCATCGTTCCTGTGCAACACCGGTCCGCCGCGGCACACCAGCGGTTACCGTGTGGCCCGGTTCCCGACAACGCGGCCGCGTCCGGCCCCGCGTCCGGGACCCGGCGACGTCGGGGGGCGACGGGTGGGTACGACGGGGTGGTCCGCGGATGCGGGGACGGACGGCGCGCTGCGGGAGCACCGCGGCGCCTCGGACGCGATGGGGGTCGCGGTTCTCGGATGTTGTGCCGCGTGGTCGCTGATCAGCGCGACCGCACGCGCGGGCAGACCGGAGGGGGCGCTCCTTGCGGTGCTCGCCGTGATCGCGGGGTACGCGTGCGGGCGCATCGGCGGGGCGCTGGTGCCGGTCGCCGCGTCCTGCGCGGTGGGGCTCGGCGGCCTGTGTCTCGCGCTCACCGCCCCCTACGCGGCCCCCGCACCGGATGTCGTGATGCCGCTCGGCCGGGTCGGTGCGACCGCGGCACTGCTCGCCCTGTCGACGGGAGCGCTGTGCTGCGCGGCCTGGGCGGCGCGGCAGCGGGCGCTGCGGGGCGTGCTGCACCTCCTGGCGGCGGGCAGCGTGGTGGTGGCCGCCGTCGCCGATTCGCCTGCCGGCATCACGGTGTGCGCGGGGGTCGTCCTGTGCTCGCTCGCCGCGGCCCGGCTGCGCAGCCGGGCGCTCGGTCTTGCGGGCCTCGGCCTCACCACGGCGGTGGTGGCCGGTCTCGGTGTGGCGCTCGCCAAGGGCGCCCTGCCGACCGGGCCGACGGACTCCCTGGAGACGTGGCTCTCGCCCCGCCGGGTCCTGCTGTGGCGCGACGCCGTCCATCTCGCCGAGGTGCATCCCGCCCTGGGCACGGGTCCCGGCCGCTTCGAGGACCTGAGCCCGACCCTCGCGCAGTCCCCGCTCTCCGACGGCAAGCCGCACTCCGCCGTCCTCCAGGTGGCGGCCGAGCAGGGGCTCGTCGGCGTGCTGCTGCTCGCGGCGGCCTACTGCTGGCTGCTGTACGTCCTGTGGCGCTCCGCGCGCTCGACGCAGGTGGTGCTGGCGGCGGGCGCCGCCCTGACGGCGGTGGCCGCGATGGCGACGGTCGGCAACGCGCTCAGCTTCACGACCGTGACCGCGGGCGTGGGGCTGCTCGCCGGGATCGCCACGGCCGAACCGCTCGCGGACGGGCCGTCCGACGACGACGTGGCCGCCCCGGAGCTGCTCCGGGACGGCCACGACTGAGCGTGTCGGTCGGGGTCGGGCTCAGACGGCCCGGCCCGCGGCGGTGGGCTTCAGGCGGTCGCGGATGTGCCGCACCGCGCTCTCCGCGTCGTCCACGGTCACCGTGAACCTGCGGCCGTCGCCGAGGCGGAGCACCACGCCCTCGCCGCGCCGCACCACGACGGCCGTGCCGATCTCCGGGCGCCAGCGGTAGCCCCAGCCGCCCCACTGCCGGGGCGTGACGCGGGGCGCGAAGTCGGCCTCGACCACATGGGCGAGCGGGATGCGGCGGCGCGGCAGACCGACGTGGCCGCAGCGCACTTCGAGGTGGTCCTTGTCGACCTTCACCGCGACGTGCAGGAAGGCGAGGGTGCCGAACAGGATGAGCAGGCCCACGGCGATCAGGCCGACCACGGACATGGCCAGGGCGAGTATGCCGGTGGCCCAGGAGTTGTCCACGGCCAGCTCGATGCCCAGGGCCAGGCAGGCGAGCCCGCCACAGGCAAGGAACCACTGCACGCGGTTGTGCGCGCGGCCGGTCCAGATGTCGGTCGCGGGGGCGGAAGAGCGTCGCCCTGAGTGCTCGTCGGGGGCGTGTTCCCTCATGGAATCGAGCCTACTCATGTTCCGCGGGTCCGGCACCGCCTTGCGCGGCCCCGTGGGCCGGGACGGGCCGATAGAGGGCTCAGCCCGCGTGGCTCAGCGCCTCCAGGTCGCGGCCCTCCGCGTAGGCCAGCGCCTCCTTGGGCAGCGCGTCCTCCCGGCCGCCCAGCAGCACCGTGAGCCGCCCGCGCGCATCGGACGCGGCCTGCGGGCCCTCGCCGATCCGGCGCAGCGCCTGTGCGGCGACGGCGCCCGCGCTGCTGTGCAGGACCAGCCCGTCGGCGTCCGGCTGCTGCACCGCGGCACGGATACGCTCCGCGACCAGCTCGTAATGGGTGCAGCCCAAGACGACGGCCCTTACATCACGCGGAGTGAGGGCGGCCGCGGCCTCGATGGCCCGGTCGATGCCCTCCTCATCGGCCCACTGCACCGCGTCGGCGAGGCCGGGGCAGGGCACCTCGGTGACCCGGGCGCCGCCGCCGAAGTCCCGGATCAGCGTCTGCTGGTAGGGGCTTCCGGTGGTCGCCGGAGTGGCCCAGATGGCGACGGGACCGCCGCCCGCGGCGGCCGGCTTGATCGCGGGGACGGTGCCGATGACGGGGATCTGCGGTTCCAGCCGCGCGCGCACCGCGGGCAGTGCGTGCACGGAGGCGGTGTTGCAGGCGATGATCAGCGCGTCCGGGCCCTGCGCGGCGGCGGCCTCGGCGACGGCGAGCGCCCGCTCGGTGACGTCCTCGGGGGTGCGTGGCCCCCACGGCATGGTCTCCGGGGCTGAGGAGAGCACGAGGTCCGCGTCGGGGCGCAGGCGCCGTACCGCGGCGGCGGCCGCGAGCAGTCCGATTCCGGAGTCCATCAGCGCGATCTTCACCCGGAAACCATAGACGATCGGTCCGACAATGCCCCTGCCGGTGGGGTCCGGTGGGGCAGACTGCGGCGGATGGACGTCGTTGTGTGGATCACCGCGGCTTCGCTCGCCGCATGGCTGTGGCTGCTGCTGTGCCTGGGCTTCTTCTGGCGTACGGACCTGCGTCTGCCGCCGCGTACCGAGCCCGGTGACTGGCCGGACGTGTGCGTGGTGGTGCCGGCCCGCGACGAGGCGGAGGTGCTGCCGGACAGCCTGCCGTCCCTGCTGGCCCAGGACTATCCGGGCCGGGCGGAGATCTTCCTGGTGGACGACGGCAGTTCGGACGGCACGGGCGAGGTCGCACGGACGCTGTCGGAGCGGCTGGGCGGGCTTCCCCTCACCGTCGACTCGCCCGGTGAGCCGCCCGCGGGCTGGACCGGGAAGCTGTGGGCGGTGCGGCACGGCATCGGCCTGGCACGCGCGCGTGACCCCGAGTTCCTGCTGTTGACCGACGCCGACATCGCGCACGAGCCGGACAGTCTGCGGGAGTTGGTGGCGGCGGCGCGCACGGGCGGCTTCGACCTGGTGTCGCAGATGGCGCGGCTGCGGGTGCAGAGCGTGTGGGAGCGGCTGGTCGTGCCCGCGTTCGTGTACTTCTTCGCGCAGCTCTACCCGTTCCGCCGGATCGCCCGGCAGGGCGCGCGCACGGCCGCGGCGGCGGGCGGCTGCGTACTGCTGCGCACCGAGGCGGCGGAGCGGGCGCGGATCCCGGACGCGATCCGGCAGGCGGTGATCGACGACGTGTCGCTCGCACGGGCCGTGAAGCGGTCGGGCGGGCGCATCTGGCTGGGCCTGGCCGAGCGTGTCGACAGCGTGCGGCCGTATCCGCGTCTGGCCGATCTGTGGCGCATGGTGTCGCGCAGCGCCTACGCACAGCTGCGGCACAGCCCTCTGGTGCTGCTCGCCACCGTCCTGGGACTCGCCCTGGTCTACCTGGTGCCGCCGGTGGCGCTGGTCGTCGGCCCGGCCCTGGGCAGCGCGCCGACCGCGTGGCTCGGCGCGCTCGCCTGGGCGGTGATGGCGGGAACGTACATTCCGATGCTGCGCTACTACCGACAGACGCTGTGGCTGGCGCCGACGCTCCCGTTCACCGCGCTGCTGTACCTGCTGATGACGGTGGATTCCGCCGTGCAGCACTACAGGGGGCGGGGCGCGGCCTGGAAGGGGCGCACGTACGCGGCGCCCGATCGGGGGTGAACGGCTCGCCGCGGCACGCTACTTGCGGCCCCGTGTCCAGTTCATGTTCCAGCCGTAGGCGCGGTCCACGGTGCGCTGCGGGCTGACGCCCCGGTCCGGGACGAGATAGCGGGCCTCGCGCCGCACGGTGAGGTCCCCGCCGCCGTCGTTCGTGAGCAGGGCGAGCGCGCACACCGTGGAGGGCACCGTGCACTCGTCCAGGGAGAAGTCGATCGGCGCGCCGTGCGCCGGTCGCAGTGTGACCGTCGCATGGAGGTCCGCGAAGCTGCGGGCGCCTTCGTAGATGGTCACGAAGACGAGGATGCGGCGGAACGCGTCGGTGCGGTCGAGGTTGACGGTGAGGTTCTCACCGGCGGCGAGGCTTCCGCTGCGGTCGTCGCCGTCGAGGTGGATGTACGGGGCCCGGTCCAGCGCCCCGAAGGCATTGCCGAGCGCCTGCACCACTCCCTTGCTGCCGTCGGCCAGTTCGTACAGGGCGCACAGGTCGAGGTCGAGGTCCCGGGCGCGCCTGCTCCCCCGGCCGCCGAACTGTTTGCGCACCTGCCAGTTGAGATTCACGCGCAGGGCACCGGACGTGCCGCCCTGCTTCGCGAGGGAGACGGTGGGAGAGGCCTTCGTCAGCGTGACCTTGGACGGCCGCACCGGCGGAGCCGACGGCGCCGGCCGCGGTTCGTCCACGGTGATGCCGTAGTCCCTCGCGAGGCCCGCAAGGCCGCTGTCGTAGCCCTGGCCAACGGCCCGGAACTTCCAGGCTCCCTGACGGCGGTACAGTTCTCCCAGGACGAAGGCTGTCTCCACCGTCGCGTCCGCGCTTTCGTAGCGGGCGAGTTCGGACCCGTCCGCCGCGTCGACGATGCGGACGTACAGGCCCGGCACCTGCCCGAACGCCCCGCCGTCCGCGGACGCCGCGAGGACCACCCGCTCGATGGCGGGCTCCACGCGCGCGAGGTCGACGAAGAGGGTGTCCGTGACGGTGCCCCCGCCGGTGGACCTGCCCTCGTGCCGCACGGCTCCGGACGCGTGCGTCGGCTGGTTGTAGAACACGAAGTCCGCGTCGGAGCGGACCTTTCCGGAAGCGAGCAGCAGGGCCGAGGCGTCGACGTCGGGCACACCGGGACCTGAACGCCGGCCCAATTCGACGCGTACGGCCGAAGCCGGTACGCCGACATTCGCTCCTTTAGCCATTGTCATGTCCGCCCCAAACGCCCGCCCTCGGCTTACCGGCCAACATATTCCCTGGAGCCTTCCGGCTCCCAGAGGCCCGTTCGAAGATCACTGGCCAACCGCCGGTAACCCCCCGAAATCTTGGGCCCTACAGGAAAACTGCCCCGGGCGACGACCGTTTTCCCCAAGTTCGCTCGCATTGAGGAAGCGCGGTCACACACGACACGCAAAAGAACCCTCTTATCGGTCTACCCCAACGACCACATCGTGGGCTTAACTTATGTGTCATGACCTCCCCCCGCTCCACATATGGCGGCGGTTACTACTCCGCGCCGTCCTTCCCGGACACTCCGATCTACGACTCACTCGTCGCGGAACGGGGTACGCCGCAGATCGCCCCGATCCGGGTTCCCTCCGCGTACGACAGCAACAGCCACCTGCCGGCGCTGCCGGCCGCGCTGCCCGCCCTGCCGTCGGCGCACTCCGCGCCCGCGCCGCAGTACGGCTATCCGCACCCGCAGAGCGCCCCGATGCAGGCGGCCCCGGCCCCGTACATCCCGCAGCAGGCGAACGCCCAGCGCGGCTACCCGGGCCAGCAGGCCCAGCAGCCGCAGCGGCCCGCGCCCGGCCCCGCGACCGGCTACGAGGCGATGCGCCCGGCCACGCCGCGGCCCGCCCCCGCGCCGTACGAGGATCCGTACAACCGCCAGCAGTACCGCGGTTACTGACCCAGCACGGCCGGAACGCTCCGGCCCACCGCAGCAGCCACGGACGATGTCCGTGGCTGCTGGCACAATCACCGGCATGTCGCAGCCTGCACTCAGTTCGATCCATGTCCATCCGCTCAAGGCGGTCCGGGGGCACGCCCCGCGCGAGTCCGTCGTGGAGCCGTGGGGCCTGGCCGGAGACCGGCGCTGGGTGCTGGTGGGCGCGGACGACAAGATCGTCACCCAACGGCCGCATCCGCGCCTGGCGTTGGCCGCCGCCGAACAGCTGCCCGGCGGCGGCGTTCGCGTGTCGGCCCCCGGGATGGACCCGCTGACCGTCGCGGTGCCCGAGCCGCAGCAGACGACCACGATCGAGGTCTGGTCGGACAAGGTCGAGGCGGTCCCCGCCGATCGCGCGGTCCACGCGTGGTGGAGCGCGTACCTCGGCACAGGGATACGCCTGATGCACCTGGACGACCCGGCGACCAGACGCCCCATCGACCCGGAGTACGCGCGCCCGGGCGAGACGGTGAGTTTCGCCGACGGTTACCCGCTGCTCCTGACGACGCTCTCGTCGCTCGACGCCCTCAACTCCTTGATCGCCCAGGGTGACCACGCCGACGAGGGCCCGCTGCCCATGAACCGGTTCCGGCCGAATGTCGTCGTCTCCGGCACGCCCCCATGGACGGAGGACGACTGGTCGCGCATCGCCATCGGCGAGGTCACCTTCCGTGTCGCCAAGAAGAGCGGCCGCTGCGTGGTCACGACGACGAATCAGCAGACCGCGGAGCGTGGCAAGGAGCCCCTGCGCACGCTGGCCCGGCACCGCCGCTTCGGCGACCAGCTGTGCTTCGGCACGAACCTGGTACCCGAATCGACGGGCACCATGCGTATCGGCGATCCCTTGAACATCCTCGAATAACCGTCACCCGGTCGGGGAACCCGGCGCCGCGGCATGCTCGTTGAGAGACAATGGCAGTGTCGGAAGCGCCGGTGGGCAGGGGCGAGCAAGCCAGGTGACGTCGCTCTCTCTTCTCTTCTCCGGCATGCGGGCGCTGCCGTTCGGGGTTATGACAGACCCGGAAGGGGGTGCAGACCGTGCGAGCGTTGATCGGGCTCTGGCGCTGGCGCCACAATCCCGTGTGCCGCGGAACGGACCTGGCGGAGGCCTGGGTCGCCCTGGTCGCACTGTTCCTGATCGTCGTCGCGGCGCCGGTGACCGGTGTCGTCGCGGGATCCATGGCGCGTGACGCCCTGTACCGCTCCGTGGAGGAGCAGCGCAGTATGCGTCACGAGGTGACGGCGACCGTGGTGCACAAGGTGGCCCAGCCACCGCTGGACCCGGACCCGGAGACCTCCACGGCGCGTGACGCACACACCCGCGTGGTGGCGACCTGGAAGGCGCCGGACGGTTCCCCGCGGCAGGATCGCGTCGTCGCCGCGCTCAGCACGCCGCACCGCGGCGACAAGTTCCCCGTGTGGACCGACGACCAGGGCCGCGCCGTCGGCCGACCCCTCGACCGACCCACCGCCGCCACCCACGCGGCGCTCGCCGGATTCGGTGCGGCCGTCGCCGTGACCGGCCTGGTGGACGGCACCCGGCGCCTGATCCTGTGGCGCATGATGCGCCGCCGGTACGCGCGCTGGGACAGCGCCTGGGACATCGCGGGACCCGACTGGGGCCGGACCGGCACGGGCAGCTGACGCCCTCCACAGGCTCGCGGCTCTGGTCAACTGCCGTGCTCCGCGCACGCTACGGTGGAGCCACCTTTTGGCAGGCAGAGCGCAGCGGGAAGCCAGGAGCGGCGCCGCACGAGGCGCGCGGACTTCCCGCGTACGACGAGGTGGGGGCAGATCAGCACCATGGCACAGGGCTCGGTCCAGGTGACGCACGCCGGTACTTCGCGGTGGCGGCGCCGCACGGGGGAGTACGCGTCGCTTGCGGCCGCCGTGGAGGCGGCGACCGACGGGGACGTGCTGACCGTGGCCCCCGGTACGTACCGGGAGAACCTGGTGCTGCGCCGCGCGATCACGCTGCGTGGCCCCGAGGGCTCCCCCGGCTCCGTGCGGATCGCCCCGACGGACGGTGTCCCCCTGACCGTACGGGCCTCCGCGACCGTCCGTGACCTGCACGTCGAGGGGCAGGACGCGGCGGCGCCCGCGCTGCTCGTCGAGGAGGGCGCCCCGGAGATCGTCGGCGTCCGCGTGGTGACGCGGTCCGCGACCGGCGTCGAGGTGCGCGGCGGCGCCCGGCCCACGGTGCGCCAGTGCACCGTCGACAACCCCGGCGGCATCGGCATCGCCGTGCTCGACGGCGGGGGCGGCGTGTTCGAGGAGTGCGAGGTCGTCGCCGCCGGACAGGCGGGCGTCGCGGTGCGCGGTGGCGCGCACCCGCGGCTCGAGCGCTGCCGCGTGCACCACACGTCGGGCGCGGGCCTGTCCGCGACCGGTGAGCACTCCGGCCTGGAGGCCGTGGGCTGCGAGGTGTACGAGGTCAAGGGTTCCGGTGTGCAGATCACCGGGCGGGCCGCCGCACACCTGACCGACTGCGATGTGCACCGCACGACGGGGGACGGCGTCACGCTCGACACGGACGCCGTGCTCACCCTCGCCGACTGCCGCGTCCACGACGTCCCGGAGAACGCGATCGACCTGCGCTCCCGGTCCGTGCTCACGCTGACCCGTTCCACCGTGCGCCAGTTCGGGCGCAACGGCCTTTCGGTGTGGGATCCCGGCACGCGCGTGGACGCCAACCAGTGCGAGATCCACGACAGTACGGGCGACTATCCGGCCGTCTGGGTCAGCGACGGCGCGACGGCCGTACTCGAGTCCTGCCGGGTGCACGACGTCCCGGACGCGCTGTTCGTGCTCGACCGCGGCTCGCGCGTGGACGTCGTCGACAGCGACCTCTCCCAAGTACGCAACACGGCCGTGTCGGTGAGCGACGGGGCCACCGCCCAGCTCGACGACTGCCGCATCCGCGAGGCCGCGACGGGCGCCTGGTTCCGCGACCACGGCAGCGGCGGGACGCTCGCCAACTGCACCGTGGACGCCACGCAGACCGGCGTGATCGTCACGAAGGGCGCGGACCCCACCATCGAGCGCTGCACGGTCACCTCGCCCGCCGAGGCCGGTTTCTACGTCTCCGCGGGCGGCCGGGGCAGCTTCCACGGCTGCCGGGTCGCGGACAGCGGCGGCTTCGGCTTCCACGTCATCGACGGCTGCCGCACGAGCCTCAAGAAGTGCCGGACGGAGCGGTGTTCGCGCGGCGGCTACGAGTTCGCCGAGGACGGACCCCTGATCGACGACTGCACCAGCGACGAGAGCGGCGGCGTGCGCGCGGGCGCGACGGCGGCCCCGCAGGCGGCGGTGCAGACCGCGACACAGACCGCCGGCCTGCTCAGCGCGGTGCCCGACCAGCGGCCCGTGGCGGCCCCTCAGGCGCCCGAGAAGGAATCCCGCACCTCCAAGCTCGTACTCGGCGAACTCGACGCTCTGGTGGGCCTGGAGAGCGTCAAGCGCGAGGTGCGCGCGCTCACCGACATGATCGAGGTGGGCCGCAGGCGCCAGGAGGCGGGCCTCAAGGCGGCCTCCGTGCGGCGGCACTTGGTGTTCACGGGTTCTCCGGGCACCGGCAAGACGACGGTGGCGCGGCTGTACGGCGAGATCCTCGCGACGCTCGGCGTCCTCGGCCAGGGACACCTCGTGGAGGTGTCCCGTGTGGACCTGGTCGGCGAGCACATCGGCTCCACGGCGATCCGCACCCAGGAGGCCTTCCAGCGGGCCCACGGGGGCGTCCTGTTCATCGACGAGGCCTACGCCCTGTCCCCCGAGGACTCCGGGCGCGACTTCGGCCGCGAGGCGATCGATACGCTCGTGAAGCTGATGGAGGACCATCGCGACGAGGTCGTCGTGATCGTCGCGGGCTACACGGCGGAGATGGAGCGCTTCCTGTCCACCAACCCTGGTGTGGCCTCCCGCTTCTCACGGACCATCACGTTCTCCGACTACGTGCCCGAGGAACTGCTGCGCATCGTGGAGCAGCAGGCCGACGAGCACGAGTACCGGCTCGCCGACGGGACGCCGGAAGCACTGCTCAAGTACTTCACGGCGCTCCCGAAGGGACCCGCGTTCGGCAACGGCCGCACCGCACGCCAGACGTTCGAGTCGATGGTGGAGCAGCACGCCGGCCGGGTCGCCCAGCTCGACGCCCTGGACACCGACGCGCTCACGCTCCTCTACCCGGAGGACCTGCCGGAGCTGCCCTGAACCTCGGCCCGCCCGGCGTCCGCCTCGGGTCGCTGCTGCGGGACGCCCTGCTTGAGGCGGGCGAGCAGCCGGGCGCGCTCCTCGGCGAAGACCGGATCGGCCTGGTAGTCGCTGTGGCCCAGGATCGGTGCGGGCAGCGGGTGTTCGGCGGTGCGTCCGTACGCGAGCGGGTCCAGGAGGGCCGGGTGGTCGACCTGAGGGCCGCACTCGCCGGACAGGTTGATGGGCCCGCCGATGGGGTCGGTCTCGCGGTGCAGATTGCGCCAGCAGTCGACCTGGCGGTGCAGCGAGGCCAGTGCCTCGGGGCCGAACTGGGCCGGGAACCAGCGCCCGTACAGCCGCTCCAGCGGTGATCCGTAGGTGAGCAGTCCGACGCGCTTCCTTACGGAGGGGTGCAGTTGCCAGGCGGCAGCGGCCGCCAGGACGCTGCCCTGGGAGTGCCCGGACAGGATGAGCCGGCCTCCGGTGGCCTGCGTCCAGGTGGCCATCCGCCAGGTCAGGTCGGGGACGGCGCGCTCGGCGTAGCAGGGGGGCGCGAAGGGGTGCGCGGCGCGCGGCCAGAAGGTGCCCACGTCCCACAGGATGCCGATGGTGCGGCGGGCGGAGGCGTCCTTGTAGGCGCGGCGTCCCCAGGTGACGAAGAGTATGAAGCCCAGGCCGATGAGCCAGGAGCCCAGCGCCTGCGCGGTCTGCGCCGCTCCCTCCACGATCGCGTACGAGCCCCGGAACGCCGTCGCCGGCACCTTTCCCGTGGTCCAGGCGCCGACCACGGCGAGGGCGCCGAGCAGCAGCGTCACCGAGGAGACGACGCCGATCATCACCGGCGCCTTGTCGGTCAGGGCGGCACGCGCGCGGGTGCCCGCGATGCGTGCCGTGCGGTGCGCGTCCGGGGGTTCGGCGGTGTCGCCCGGCTTGGTGTCGAGGTCGTAGTCGGCCGCCACTTGGGCCGTCTCGCGCTTCTTCATACGGGCCGTGCGCAGGGCCAGGGCGCCGCCCAGGACGGCGAGCACGATCAGCAGCGGCGGGATGACGGAGGCCTGCCAGGACAGCAGCACCGGCGGGCCCTTGATCAGTCCGCTGGTGCCGTCCAGCCAGTCGGCCACCCGCTGCGCCACACCACCGGTCATCACGCCGCCCAGCGCGCACGCGAGCATCGCGGTCGCCGGACCCCCGAGGCCCCGCAGCGCGGTGCGCGGGTCGCGGGCCGTGCGGTAGATGGCGTGCGCGACGCAGGCCAGGACGAGCACGAGCGCGCCCTGCACGAGGGCGATGCCGCCGAAGCTCATGTCTCCGGGCAGCCGTCCCACGGACCGCCAGCCGGGGCGCGACCAGGCCGCGTACACCATGGTCACGAGGAGCAGGACGAGCGCCGCGTAGGGCAGGACGCGCACCACCGTGCGATCCAGGGTGTCGTCGACCCGGCTCTCGCTGCGGCCGCGGTGCACGACGACACCGATGACGGCGAGCGTGCCCAGGATCAGCGCGCCGACGATCACCCAGCCAAGGACCGCGAGCAGGGCGGGCCCGCCGGACGCCCGGTCGAAGCGGGCCGCGGAGGTGCCGACGGCCGCCGCGACCGTGAGCAGCGCGGCCGCCGTGTGTGCCGCGCGCAGCCGGGCCACCAGGCGGCGTCCGTACCAAAAGCCGGGCCTGCCGAGCGCGTTGTCGATCTCACCGTCGGTGGGCTCGGGCATGTGCGGCAGCGGGCGCTGCGTCTCGTACGCGCTCCAGGTGCGGTGCGAGAGGTACCAGAGCAGGCCCGCGAGGGCGCTCGGGACGAGCGAGGCGAGCGCGAGGCGGCGGCCGGGCTGGCTCCACCAGCCGTCGGCGAGGAACTCCAGCCAGGAGTGGCGGGAGACGCAGGCCGACGTGCCCGCGCACTGCCAGGCCGTCAGGTCAAGGGCCACCTCGCACGCGGCACCGACCAGCAGCACCGTCAGGGTGAGCGAGAGGAGACGGACGAGCAGTCCGTACAGGCGTACGGTGCGCGTCCAGCGGCGGGCGTTGGGGCGCATCCAGTGCGACAGGTTCACCACCATGAAGGGCAGCAGCAACAGCCACAGCGCCCGCGAGCCGTTGCCCGACGTGAGGTTGCACCACACGTACGCCTCGGGGACGGGCTTGCCCCGGTAGTCGTCCGGACGTTCCTCCGCGTCGGCGTCCTCGCCGCGCCTAAAGACCGCCGCCGTGTCGTCGCCCGACACCCGCACCGGTTTCGGATCGTCGAGCATCTCCTGCGGAGTGGTGCCGCCGACTCCGTGGACGAGGAGTTCCAGGGCGGTCTCGTCCGTGACCGCGGACGGTGTCGCGGACGGCCGCGATGCCGGCTCCGCCGCGGTGCCGTTCTGTTGGTCGTGCCCGTGCGCCTGTTCGTGCCCGTGCGTCGTGCTCATGTGTCCCCCGTTTCTGAAACACGACCAGGATCCCGGCCCGGCACCCCCTCGGGCACCCCTCGTCACGGAATCTCCCCGAGGTGACCCGCCCCATTCACCCCGTCTCGCGCCGTCGCGGCGCAGGTCGGCAGCGCGGGCGGTGGTCCCGGTGTCGGTGGCGCGTGCGAGGATGACGAGAAAGCGCTGGCCGGTACGGCGGTGGTGGCAGTCGGGACGAGCCGAAGGGATTCGACGGACGTGAGCGAGAATCAGAACCTCCTCGCGGAGCAGCGCCGCGCCCTGATCATCGACGAGGTCCGTCGACGCGGCGGCGTCCGGGTCAACGAGCTGACCAGGAAGCTCGGTGTCTCCGACATGACGGTCCGGCGCGACCTGGACGCGCTCGCCCGGCAGGGCGTCGTCGAGAAGGTGCACGGCGGCGCGGTCCCGGTGGTCGAGGCCAGCACGCATGAGCCCGGCTTCGAGGCCAAGTCGGGCCTGGAGCTGACCGCCAAGGAGGACATCGCGCGCGCCGCGGCCCCACTGGCGGCGCCCGGCACGGCGATCGCGCTCTCCGGTGGTACGACGACGTTCGCGCTGGCCCAGCAGTTGCTCGACGTACCGGACCTCACCGTGGTGACCAACTCGGTGCGGGTGGCCGATGTCTTCCACGCCTCGCAGCGCGGTGCGGCGTCCCGGCAGGGCGCGGCCACGGTGGTGCTGACCGGCGGGGTGCGCACGCCATCGGACTCGCTGGTGGGACCCGTCGCCGACCAGGCGATCGCGGCGCTCCACTTCGACGTGCTGTTCCTCGGGGTCCACGGCATAAGCCCGGAGGCCGGCCTGTCCACGCCGAACCTGGCGGAGGCGGAGACCAACCGGCGGCTCGTGCAGTCCGCGCGGCGGGTCGTCGTGGTGGCCGACCACACCAAGTGGGGGACGGTGGGCCTGAGTTCGTTCGCCTCGCTCGACCAGGTGGACACCTTGGTGACGGACGGCGGGCTGCCGGTCGAGGCGCGGGCTGAGGTCGCCGAGCACATGCGGCTCGTGGTGGCCGGGGAGCCCGAGGACGGTGCAGACATCTGACGGTGCGCCAGTTATGGTGGCCGGGACCGGCCGACTGGAGCACGGATCACGTCAACTCACCTACGAGCGCAGCCCGTTGACCCGACACGGGCATCGCGCGCGTCGATTCAACCTTGGGGGCTGAACCTGCATGGCACGCCGACTTCTCCCCGTCGAGCTCGACTTCGTCGACAGCGCACCGTTGCGGCTCGTGTTCGCCCGTGAGGTGTCGGCCTCCCCCGACGCCGTGTACCGGGCACTCGCCGAGGACGTCGTCGGGTGGCCCCAGTGGTTCTCCGCGGTGACGCTGGCACGGCCGCTGGACGGCGGGGCGCGGCGGGAGGTTCGGCTCAAGGGCGGGACGCGGTTCCTGGAGACGATCATCGCCGCGGAGCCGGGTGAGGTGTACGCGTACCGGGTCGACGAGACGAATGTGCCGGGGCTCCGGGCGATGGTCGAGGAGTGGCGGGTCGAAGGGGTTCCCGGTGGGGGATCCCGGGTGCGGTGGACGTTCGCCGTGGACGCGCCCGCCGGGGTTCGGACCGGGATGAAGCTCGGGCGGGCCGGGATGGGGCGGGCGTTTCGGGGGGCCGTGGAAGCGCTTGACCGTCGACTGGCCGCTGCGCGGGCTTGAGCCGTTCGTGATCGTTGCGCCGCGGCGTGGTTGACGCCTCGGGGCTCCGCCCCGGACCCCGCTGCTCAATCGCCGCAGGGGCTTTACTGCGGCCATTCCTCCTCAACCGCCGCAGGGGCTTGAGCGTGGCCATTCCTCCTCAATCGTCGGAGGGCCTTGAGCGTGGCCACTCCCCCGTCTCCAGCAGGCGCGCGATGGTTCGCGCATACGGGGTGATGTCCAGCCCCTGGTCCGCCAGCCATTCGTCCGAGTAGTACTTGTCCAGGTAGCGGTCGCCCGGGTCGCACAGGAGTGTCACCACGCTGCCCGTGCGGCCCTCCGCCACCATTTCCGCGACGATCTTGAGGGCGCTCCACAGGCCCGTACCCGTCGAGCCTCCGGCTCTGCGGCCGATGGCCGACTCCAGGGCGCGTACCGCCGCGACGCTCGCCGCGTCGGGGACCTTCATCATGCGGTCGATGGCACCCGGCACGAAGCTCGGCTCCATGCGGGGGCGGCCGATGCCCTCGATGCGGGAGCCGCAGTCGCTCGTCGCGTCGGGGTTGTCGGTCGTCCAGCCCTCGAAGAAGCAGGAGTTCTCGGGGTCCGCGACGCAGATGCGGGTGTCGTGCTGCATGTAGTGGACGTAGCGCGCGAGGGTCGCCGAGGTGCCGCCGGTCCCGGCCGTCGCGACGATCCAGGCGGGCTCCGGGTAGCGCTCCAGGGCGAGTTGGCGATAGATCGACTCGGCGATGTTGTTGTTCCCGCGCCAGTCCGTGGCCCGCTCGGCGTACGTGAACTGGTCCATGTAGTGGCCGCCGGTGCGGGACGCGAGGGCGGCGGACTCCGCGTACATGGTGCGGGGGTCGTCGACGAAGTGGCACCGACCGCCGTGGAATTCGATCAGTCGGCACTTCTCGGCGCTGGTCGTACGCGGCATCACCGCGATGAAGGGGACGCCGATCAGCTTCGCGAAGTAGGCCTCGGACACCGCCGTCGAACCGCTCGACGCCTCGATGACGGGCCGGTCGGGCCGGATCCAGCCATTGCACAGGCCGTAGAGGAAGAGCGAACGGGCCAGGCGGTGCTTGAGGCTGCCCGTGGGGTGGGTCGACTCGTCCTTGAGGTAGAGGTCGATGCCCCACCGCTCGGGGAGCGGGAAGAGCAGCAGGTGCGTGTCGGCCGAGCGGTTGTTGTCCGCCTGCACCTTGCGGACCGCCTCTTTGAGCCACTCACGGTAGCCGGGGTCCGTGTGGTCGACGTCCAGCGTCGGCAGGGGGCCGGACGCCGCACCCTCGCCCGTGGGTCGGCCTTGTTCCGTGGTGCTCACCGATTGGCTCCTTCGCGTCGTGTCCGGGCGTCGTTCCGCGCACCGGATCCGGGGCGCCGACGACGGCAGGACACCTCGATCATAAGCACCTTACGCACGCTTCTCACCTGCATAAACGCATCTTTGAGCACCTCAAAGACACACCTGGACAGGAGGGGGAACGCGCGTCCTAGACGCCGCGGCGGCCCAGGAACAGGCGTACGAGGGGGCGCACATTCCCATTGCATCGAATACTTCACAGAGCGTCCATATGCGCACTGGTGCTCCTGTCCTGGTGCGTGCAGACTGCACCGCAGACACGCACTCGAGGGGGCGAGACGGCATGGCGGAGCCGGAGTTCACGGCGACGGGCGTGCGCATCGGCCGGCGCCTGCGATCCCTGACCCGGGCAGGTCAGGTCCGGATCACGGGCGGCAGGCTGGAGTTGCTCACGAGCTACGGGAGCGAGATCGACAGCGCCCCGTTGGGTGAAGTGCGCGCGGGCAGGCCGTGGTTCGGCGCCGAGGACCGGGCGATGGCAGAGGTGGACGGGCGGCGCTATCTGCTGCGCCTCGGGGGCCGGAGCGGCGACGCGGAACCACCCATGGCGCGGCGGTTCATCGAGGCCGTGCGCGCCGCCACCGCGCGGACCGGATAGCACCCCACCCCGCGGCGGACAGCCGGCGAAGTTGCACGCCCACGCCCCCTGAGTCACGCTGGTCACACATCACTACTCAGGGTTTACCGGCGATAACGCTGCGAACCAGCCCGCCGGACACGGAGCGGGCAGTCCTGTCGCAGCGCGGTCGCACCGCTCGATCCGTTTTCGTCTTCTTCCGGACTCACTTTCGGGGAGTCGTAGCCGTGATCAGCCAGCCGAACAGGCATTGCACGGTGGAGCTCCAAGCCCTGCCGTCGCGGATAGGTCAGGTCCGCAGAATCGTATCGGCGCAGTTGCGCTACTGGCATCTCGATCCGTTGATCGAGATGGCCGCGCTCGGTGTCACCGAGCTTCTGACGAACGTCCACCGGCATGCCGGGCCGGACAAACTCTGCACCGTGGACATCGAGCTGCTCGGCGGCATGCTCACGGTCTCGGTGCACGACCACGACCCGAGGCTCCCCGAGGTACGGGACGCCGACTCCCTCGCCACCTGCGGCCGCGGCCTCGCGATGATCGCCGCGCTCAGCGAGAACTGGGGCGTGCGGCCGCACGGGGAAGACGGCAAGGTCGTCTGGTTCGCCCTGCCGGCCCCCGCCCCCGCGATGGCCATCGCTCCGTACCCGGTGTACGCGACGCATCCCGCGCACCGCACGGACCCGCGTGAACGCGCGGTGTCCCCACATGCTCCCGCCCGGTCGGCCGTCGCAGGCTGACCGGGCGGTGATCACCGTAGGCACGTCGCTCACTCGGTGGCGACGGCCCGCAGTACGTCAAGACGTGCCGCCCTGCGCGCCGGGCGCAGCCCCGCGAGGGCGCCGGCGGCGAGCCCGACGAGGGCGACGATCGCCAGCCGGCCCGGCGGCAGCGCGAACGCGAAGGCGCTGTCGCTCGCCCCGTCGGACGCCTTCACCAGGACCCAGCCGAGGAAACCGCCGAGCACGAGCCCGCCGGCCGTGCCGAACGCGGCGACGAGCACCGACTCCCAGCGGACCATCGCCCGCAGCTGGCCGCGGGTCTGGCCGACGGCGCGCAGCAGACCCAGTTCACGGGTCCGTTCGTGCACGGCGAGGGTGAGGGTGTTGGCGATGCCGAGCAGCGCGATGACGACGGCCAGGGCCAGCAGCGCATAGACGAGCGTGAGCATCATGTCGATCCCGGACGCCGAGGACTGTGCGTAGGCGTCGCGGGTCTGCACCTCCGGGTCGCCGTACGCCGCCGCGACCTTCTCGACCGCCTTCGTGCCGTCGGCCGTGGAGACCCCGTCCTTGAAGGTGACGGAGACCAGCCGGTCGGCGTCCTGCGTACGGTGCGGCGCCCAGGCCTCGCGCGAGATCACGTAGTCCCCGGCGAGCTCGGACTGTCCGTAGACGGCGCGGACCGTGAAGGGTTCCTTCCTGCCGTCGGTGAACGTGAGCCGTGCCGTGTCGCCGACCGTGAGGTGCCGCTTGTCGGCCTCGGCGCGGGTGATCGCGATGCCGTTCCTCCCGAGGCCGTCCATCGAGCCGCTGACCGTGCCGAGGTCGAACGACTTCGCGAGGGTGGCCGGGTCGGTGACGGTGAGGGCGCGCCCCTTGCCGTCGACGTCGGCGACACCGCTGCCGAGGCCGACCGCCGTGGCCACCTCGGGCCGCTCGGCGATCGCCGGTGCGAGCTTCGGGCTGAGGCCGCTGCCGCCCGCGCCGAACGAGGGGGTGGAGACGGCGACGTCGCCCGCGAAGGAGCGGTTCACGGTCTGGTCCATGGTCGCCTTCAGCGAGGCCCCGAAGACGGTGAACAGGGAGACGACCGCGACACCGATCATCAGGGCGCTCGCCGTGGCGGCGGTGCGCTTCGGGCTGCGCAGGGCGTTGCGCCGCGCGAGCCCGCCCGTGACGCCGCGCAGCCGGTCGAGCGGCGCGCCCAGGGCGCGTACGGCGGACGTGGACGCGACCGGGCCGAGCACGACGAACGACGCGAGGACCAGCACCGCGCCGATGCCCGCCAGCGTGATCGACGGAGACACCGGGCCGCCGAACACACCGACGAGGGTCGCCGCGACGGCCGCCGCGCCCAGCACACCGCCGATGACGGCGCGGCGCCGCGAGGCACCCGAGTCGTCGACGGCGCTCTCGCGCAGCGCGGCCAGCGGCGCGGTGCGTCCGGCGCGCAGCGCGGGCAGCAGGGCCGAGCCGACGCACACCACGATACCGACGGCCAACGGCAGCAGCATGGACAGCGGGCCGATCACCAAGTCCCCTTCGGGGAAAGGGAATCCGATGGCGGGGAACAGCGCCTGGAGCCCGGCCGCGATGCCGATGCCGCCCGCGAGTCCGGCGGCCGATGCCACCACGGCGACGGCGGTCGCCTCGACGAGGGTCGCCCCCGCGATCTGCCGGCGGGCCGCCCCGAGCGCCCTCAACAGGGCGTTCTCGCGCGAGCGTTGGGCCACCACGATGGCGAAGGTGTTGTGGATGGAGAAGGTCGCGACGAGCAGTGCGACACCGGAGAACACGAGGAGGAACGTCGTGAACAGGGTGAGGAACTGGCCGGAGATCATGTCGGTGTTCTCCTGCGCCGACTCCTGACCGGTGATCGCCTCGACTCCCTTGGGAAGACTGCCGCTCAGGGAGTCGACGAGCTCCTGCTGGCCGACGCCGGGGCCCGCCCGCACCTGGATGGTGGAGGCCTCCCCCGGCTTCGGGGTGAGGTACTTCTCGGCGTCGGCGCGGGTCATGCCGGTGAAGGTGGTCTGCGCCATGCCGTCCTCGCCGCCGAAGGTGGCCAGGCCCACGATGGTGACCCGTACGGGGTCGGGCGTGCGCAGCGTCGTCGTGTCACCCACCTTCAGGTCGCCGGTCCTCGCCGCGCCGCGGTTGACGACGACCTCGCCGCTCCTGCTCGGGGTGCGCCCCTCGGCGAGCTGGTACGGGTTGAGCTTCGGGTCGTCGATCCAGTTCCCGGCGAGCGTGGGTGGACCCTGGCCACCGATGGGCTTGCCGTGGGCGTCGACGAGCTGGCCCGCGCCCTGGATGTTCGGCGCCGCCGCGGCGACGCCCGGGGCCTTCGCCAGCTCGTCGGCGAGCGAGGCGGCCACCGGGCGGCGGGTGCCCTGCCTCTCGCCGGGGGTGGTGATGACACTGGCGGAGCGCACGACGGCGTCGGTGCCGCTGCTGGCACCCGCGAACATCGAGTCGAAGCTCGCGCGCAGGGTGTCACCCATGACGAGGGTGCCCGCGAGGAACGCGACGCCGAGCAGGACGGCGCCGAACGTTCCGGCGAAGCGCCGCTTGTGGGCGCGCAGCGAAGTGAGGCTGAGGCGGACGGCGGCGTTCATGACGAGTCGCCTCCCTCCACAGGAGCGGATCCGTCGAACGCCTTCATCCGGTCGAGGACCCGGTCCGCGGTCGGCCGTTCCATCCGGTCGACGAGGCGGCCGTCGGCGAGGAAGACGACCTCGTCGGCGTGGGCGGCGGCGACCGGGTCGTGGGTGACCATGACGACGGTGCGCGCGGACCGGCGGGCCGCGTCGCCGAGGAGGCGGAGCACCTCGCCGCCGGAGCGGGAGTCGAGGTTGCCGGTGGGTTCGTCGGCGAACACGACGTCGGGCCGGCCGGCGAACGCCCGTGCCACGGCGACGCGTTGCTGCTGCCCGCCGGAGAGTTCGGCCGGTCGGTGGTGCAGCCGGTCGCGCAGCCCGACGACGTCGACGAGCGCGTCGAGCCACTCGGGGTCGGGGCGCTCGCCCGCCAGGTCGATCGGCAGCGTGATGTTCTCGGCGACGTTCAGCGTCGGGACGAGGTTGAACGCCTGGAACACGAATCCGACGCGGTCGCGCCGCAGCAGGGTCAGCCGACGGTCGTCGAGCGAGCCGAGCTCGGTGTCACCGATGTACGCGGCGCCCTCGGTGAGGGTGTCGAGGCCCGCCGCGCAGTGCATCAGGGTCGACTTCCCGGAGCCGGACGGGCCCATGATCGCGGTGAACCGTCCGGCATGGAAGCCGACGCTCACGCCGTCGAGGGCACGCACAGCGGTGTCACCGGAGCCGTACACCTTGACGGCGTTGTCCACGCGCGCCGCGAGGGCGGTGGGGGTGAGCGTCGTGGCGGTGCTCATGACGCGCCGCCCTTCGCCTTGCCGTCGACGCCGTACTGGCCGTAGCTGCCGTAGTGCCCGAACTCCTCGTTCAGCACGGTCAGTCGGCGCCAGTACTCGTCCTCGTCGATCTCACCGGCGGCGAAGCGGCGGCCGAGCACGGCGATCGGCGAGTTCTCGTCGAGGCGGGGGCCGCCGGGGCGCCACGGTCCGCGCCGGCCGCGCCAGACGGTGCGGCGCAGCAGGGCGATGACGCCGACGACCACGGCGGCCCAGATCAGCGGGAAGAACAGGATCCAGGGACCGGGGCCGTTGCCGGGTCCGAACTCCGCGAGGGTCTGCATCCGACTCATCTCCTCTTGCTCCGGTGGCGCCCTGGCGGTGTGCCGGGGTGTCCACGTGTGGTGATGACTCGAGCGTCCCGCCGGGAGGGGGTCCGGGTCGTCGTACGGCCAGCGGCACTGGGCGTACCTCCCTGGGAGTACGTGGGAGGGGTCGGGCCTGCTCCCGGCGCCCGGCCACCCCTGACACGGGTCAGGGTCGGATCAGGGGCGCGTCCGGGGCGGTCCCGATGGTGGGTGGGGGCGGCTTGGCCGGAGGATCGATCCGTGACAGATCGATCCGTGACCACTCAAAGACGAGACACCTTCAGGCGGTCCGGCCCGCGTGGCCGACTGCTCGCCCCCGCGGTGTGGGCCGCCGTGGTCGTGGCCATGATGGCGGCGCTGTTGGCGCCCCGGGACACCGATCCGGGTCTCAGCCAACTCTCCCTCACCGTCAGCGACTTCGCGGCCCTGGATCGCGGCGGGCCCATCGAGACCGCCATGGCCACGCTCGGCCTCGTCTCGCTGCTGCTCCTCGCGGTGGCGAGGAAGCGGCTCCCGGCGATGCGCGGGCTGCCGTCGACACTGCTGGCGATATGGGGCGCGGGCCTGGTCCTGGCGGCCGTGGTCCCGACGGATCCGCTCACCACACACTTGACCGGTTCGGCGTATGTGCACCGCTACGCGTCCGTCGCGGCGTTCGCGGCACTGCCGGCGGCCTGCCTCGTCCTGGCGGGGCGGCTCGGCTCCGCGGCGGGGCGCACCGTGTGGTGGCTGCGCGTGCTGTCCCTGCTCGCGGTGGCCGGGGCCGGGGTGATGGCGTACTCGGCGGGGCCGGGTGGGCGGGAGCTGATCGGGCTGGTGGAGCGGGTGATGCTCGGGTGCGAGGTGATCATGATCGGCGTGCTCGGCCGGTACGTGCAGCGCATGGCCCCCGGAGGCGGATCCCGAGGCGAGGCATTGAATCTGTAACTACTGGTATGTACGGTGACACCATGGCCACCACTCAGGAGCGACTGATCGAGACGACCCGCGACCTCCTGTGGGAGCGCGGATACGTGGGGACCAGTCCCAAGGCGATCCTGCAACGCGCGGGGGTCGGCCAGGGCAGCATGTACCACCACTTCACCGGCAAGCAGGACCTGGCCCTCGCCGCGATCCGGCGGACGGGGGACGAGATGCGGACCCTGGTCGACCGGGTGCTCGGCGGCGGCGGTTCGGCGTACGAGCGGATAGCGGCGTATCTGCTCCGCGAACGCGATGTGCTGCGCGGCTGCCCCGTCGGGCGGCTGACGATGGACCCGGATGTGATCAGCAGCGACGAACTGCGGGCGCCGGTCGACGAGACGATCACGTATGTCGAGGGCCGGATCGCCGATGTCGTCCAAGAGGGCGTGGACAGCGGCGAGTTGGCGGCCCACCTGGTGCCGCGGGAGATCGCGGCGGCGGTCGTGGCGACCGTACAGGGCGGTTACGTCCTGGCGCGGGCGTCGGGCGACACGGCGGCGTTCGACGCGGGCGTACGCGGCCTGCTCGCGCTCCTCTCCCCCACCCCGCCCGCCACCGCCGACCACTGAGGACGCGCTTCATGCACGCGATGCAGTACGAGATCACGTTGCCCGCCGACTACGACATGAACATCATCCGCGGCCGCGTGGAGACCAGGGGCCACGCGCTCGACGACTTCCCCGGCCTCGGCGCCAAGGCGTATCTGATGCGGGTGCGCGGCGTGGACGGTTCGCCGGTGAACCAGTACGCCCCGTTCTACCTGTGGAACGCGCCGACCGGCATGAACGCCTTCCTCTGGGGCCCCGGATTCCAGGGCATCGTCGCCGACTTCGGGCGCCCCGTCGTACAGCACTGGACGGGTGTCGCCTACGAGGAGGGGGTCGCGGCCACGGCGCCGGCGCGGACGGCCGTGCGCCTGCGCACACGGATCGAGCCGAGCGCCGACCTCCCGAAGCTGACTGCCGAGGCAGTAGAGGGAACAGTACAACTCGCCCAAGAAAACGGTGTGTTGTTCGCGGCATCGGCCATCGACCCCCGCACCTGGGAGCTGCTGACCTTCTCGGTGTGGGAGCACGACACACCCAAGGCCCCCGGCGACCGGTACCAGGTGCTGCACCTCTCGCAGCCCGAGCGCGCGAGCCTGCCGCACGGGCGGCAGTGGTGAGCGGGGCCGTCCGCAGCGTCCAAGGTGACCTCGAACCGGGCCTGTTGGGCGTGGTCGACGCGCACGACCACCTCTTCTTCCGCAGCCCCGTGCTGCCGGGGCAGGAGCTGGACGACGCCGGACCCGCCCGCCAGGAGCTGGAGGCGTACGCGGCCGTGGGCGGCGGCACCGTGGTGCAGTGGACGCCGCACGGACTCGGCCGGCACGCGGCGGAGCTGCCCGCGCTCGCCGCAGCGACCGGGGTGCACATCGTGGCCGCGACCGGCCTTCACCAAGCGGCCCACTACGCCGAGGAGTTGCTGTCCGCACACCGCGCCGACCTGGCCGAGGTCTTCGTACGCGAACTCACGGAGGGCATCGCCGACACCGGCGTGCGGGCCGGCCTGATCAAGGTCGCCGGCGGCTTCCACACCCTGGACGCGCACGCCCGCTGGACGATGGCGGCGGCCGCCGAGGCCCACCACGCGACCGGCGCGCCGATCGCCGTCCACCTGGAGCTGGGCACGGGCGCCCTCGACGTGCTCGACCTGCTGTGCGAGGAGTTGGAGGTACCCGCGCACCGTGTCGTCCTCGGCCACCTCAACCGCTCCCCCGACTTCGTGACTCATCGGGAGGCCGCGGACTCGGGAGCGTACCTGGCCTTCGACGGCCCTTCGCGCACGAACCACGCCACGGACTGGCGGATGCCGGACGCCCTCGCGGCACTGTCCGACGCCGGCCACCTGGACCGCCTCCTGCTCGGCGGCGACACCACGACCGCCGGCGCCCGCTCGGTGACCGGCGGCCCCGGCATGCCGTACCTGCTGCGCCGAATCCGCCCGCGCCTCGAAGCGGTGCTGGGCGAGGGGTCGGTGGAGCGGATCCTGGTCGACAATCCGGCGCAGGCGTTCTCGGTCGAGTGGCGGTGACGGCATCCGAAGCCCGCGGGCCGCAGCGGCCGCGTCCCGAGGCCGGCCGTCCCGCCGGCCTCACCCCCCGCTGAGCGCCCCCAGCGGATCGTCGAGGACCGGTTGCCAGGCCAGTTCCGCCGCGCCGACCAGGCTGTTGTGGTCCAGCGTCGAGGCCAGGATCGGGACGCTGCCGCTGCGGCCCCACAGGCTGCGGTCCGCCACGACGGCCCGCAGGCGCTCGGGGTCCGCGTCGAGGAGGGTGCGGTGCAGGCCGCCGAGGACGATGCGGTCCGGGTTGAGGATGTTGACCAGGCCGGCGAGGCCGAGGCCGAGGCGGTCGATGAGGAGCGCGGTCGCCGCGCGGACGTCCGGGTCGTCCTTCGCCATGGCCAGCACGCCACGAGCCTGGGAGAGGAGCGAGCCGCCGGGGTCGGGGGCGCGGCCCGCCGCGGTGAGGAAGGCCAGCGGGTCGGCCTCGACGTCCAGGCAGCCGCGGCTCCCGCAGTGGCAGGGGCGGCCCTCGGGGTTCACCGTGAGGTGGCCGACCTCCAGGGCGAGGCCCGAACTGCCGGTGTGCAGATGGCCGTCGAGGACCAGGGCGCCACCCACTCCGCGGTGGCCGGTAGCCACGAGGAGGAGGTCTCGGGCGCCTCGGCCCGCGCCGTGCCGATGCTCGGCGAGCGCGCCCAGGTTGACGTCGTTGGCCGCGAACGCCGGGATGTCCAGGCCCGCTTCCCGTACGCAGTCGGTGAAGATCTGCCGCACCGGCGCGCCCACCGGCCAGGCCAGGTGGAGCGGGTTGAGGGCCGTGCCGTCGGGTTCGGCGACCGCGGAGGGGACGGCGAGGCCCGCGCCCACGCAGCGTCGGCCCGTGGTTTCGAGGAGCCGGACGCCCGCCTCCACCACCGAACGCAGGACGTCCGCCGGGTCCGGATCGATGATCTCACAGCCGGGCGTGGTGGCGACGATGCCGCCGCCGAGGCCGACGAGTGCCGCCCGGTAGCCGTCGGAGTGCACCTGTGCCGCCAGCGCGACAGGACCTTCGTCCGCGACGGACAGGCGGTGCGAGGGGCGGCCCTGCGAGCCGGATGCCGCACTGGGCTTCGCGTCGATGCGGATGAGGCCGAGCGCCTCCAGCTCCGCGGCGACGGCGCCCGCGGTCGCGCGGGTCACACCGAGCTCGGCGGTCAGCACGGCGCGGGTGGGCGCCCGCCCGGTGTGGACGAGTTCGAGCGCGGGACCGAGCGCACTGCGCCCCCGCTCCAGACGCGGCGGCCGCCCGGCCGTGTCGCCCGCCCTGTGGCCCCCGGTCCCGGAGGCCGTCCTGCCGCCGCCCATCAGCAACTCCTCGCCCTGATCACGCTCAGGAATGGTAGCCGCTGAACGCCCCGCGACCGATCCGTGCGCCCACCTTCCTACAGGCCGCTGACCCGCAACGTGATGTTGAGCCGCCCGCCCAGGCCGAGCCCCGGCGGCGCCGTCCCGGGCTCGGTCCTCGGCACCCCGTGGTACGCGAACCGCGAGTCGCCGCCGAACACGAACAGGTCCCCGCTGCGCAGCTCGACGTCCGTGTACGGCTTCGTACGGGTCTCGGTGTTGCCGAACCGGAAGACGCAGGTGTCACCGAGGCTGAGGGACACCACCGGCGCCGCCGACTTCTCGTCGCGGTCCTTGTGCATGCCCATGTGAGCGTCAGTGTCGTAGTAGTTGATCAGGGCGATGTCGTACGGCTCCGTGGTGTGTCCGGCGCCGTAGGCCGCCGCGACGGCGCGTCGGCCGAGCGCCGCCAGCTCCCGCGGCATGGGCTTCACCGCCTCCCCGTCACCGTCGACTGCGGTGCGCGCGTACCCGTACGGGAACCAGTGCCAGCCGAGTCCGAACTGCCGCACGCTCATCCGGCCCCCGCCCGGCAGCCGCACGTCGCGCAGGCCGGCGGGCGGGCGCGCCCATGTCCGGCACAGCTCGACCAGGTGCCGCTGTTCGCCCGCGTCGAGCCAGTCGGGGACGTGGACGGCGCCGGGGGCGATCTCCGTGCGGTCGCGGGCGAACAGTTCGTTCATGGCATCCAGTGTTCCCGATGGCACTGGGGGCCGGGGCCCCGCAGTCACCTCAGTACGGCCGGAGCCGGTCCTTCTTCGCCGTCTTCCCCGGCCGCGCGGCCGTGTCCTTCGGATACGAGATGTGGTCCGGGTCGCCGTCGGAGGTGTAGCGGGCGAGCTTCCCGGCGGCCAGCTGGTCGAGCCAGTGCTCGGAGCTGTAGTTCGCGTCCTTGCCCTTGGCGGGGGCCGAGCGGACGCGGGGGATCGCGGCCGGGTCGAAGGAGTCCGCGTACGGGGAGGGGGCGGGGTTCGCGCCGACGAGGTAGACGCCCCGGTTCTTGTACGCCGTGCCGGACGCGCTGCCGGTCAGGGCGAGGTCGGCGGGCTCCGGCTGGATGCCGTACGGGAGGGCGAGGGAGCGGACCTGCGTGCCGGGGACGTCGCGCTCGATGGAACGCTGGCCCTCGGCGATCTGGGCGCGCGCCTCGGCGGGGCCGCTCTGCGCGAGGTTCGCGTGGTCGAGGGTGTGGTTGCCGATCTCGAAGCCGTTCTTCTTCAGCCAGGTCAGGGCCTTCTTCTGGCCGGTGGCGGCGAAGGCGTCGCCGTTCACGAAGAGGGTGGCGCGGGCCTTGAAGCGGGAGTGTTCGCGGGCGACGGCGCGCAGGACGCCGACGGCCGAGTTCTTGGTGGGTTCGCCGCCGGCGCCGAGGCGGAACTGGCTGTCGGTGGAGTCGTCGAAGGTGAGGACGACCGGATGGGCGCCGGCCGGGATGTCGATCCTTCCGGTTTCGAAGTCGCCCGCGGTCACGGGCACGTACCCCTCGCGGGCGAGGCGTTCCAGTTCGGCGCGGAGGTCCTTGGGGGTCCGGTCGTACGCGCTCTTCGGGTGGTCGAGGACCTGGTGGTACATGAGCACCGGGACGGCGCCCAGCTCGTTGGCGCGCACCTTGTCCGGCGCCGGAGGTTTGGCCGGTTTCGCTGCCCCGGAAGAGTGTCCGGAGGTCGGGGAACGGGAAGCCTGCCGGTCACCGGCGGACTCAGGGGACGTGTCCCCGTCATGGGGCGCACCGCTCCCGGTACCGCCGCAGGAGACCGCGGCCATCGCAAGGACCAGAGCAGCTACGGCAGTTGTGCCGGGCCGTCGAACCCGACGGAGCCGGCGAACTCGACCGGGACGATGAACCCGACGAAGACGATGAGCTCGACGAAGACGGTGAGCACGAAGAAGGCGCAGTAGACGACCACGACGCACGAGACCTCCTGGAGGATCTGCTGATGCGGCTCGACTGGAAGAACTGGCTCCGCTCCCCCACCTCCCGCACATCCGGTTCCGTTTCCGACCCTGCGGCCAGCTCTTCCCCGGCGGGCTTCCCGCGCAGACGGCCGGTCATCCTCGCCTGCGTACTGCTCGCACTGGTTCTCGCCATAGGCGGCACACTCTCGCTACGCGCCGCACACGGGACCGCCCTGAACCTCGTCGGTCTGCCGAACGACGGCAGGCTGGGCGCGCGACTCCTGCGCACGGGCGAATTCGAGGTGACCGGCGCCGAGGGCGACGAACTCAAGGGCACCAAGGTCACCCTCGACGGCAAGCCCCTGCGGACGCGGGCCGCGCACGGCGGCGCCGGCACCCTCGCCGTCGGCCTGGGTGACATCAAGGACGGCACACACGAACTGCGTGTCACCCAGCCCGGTTCCTGGCCCACGGGTGACACCGAGGTCGTCCGAAAACTGACGGTGGACACCGAGGCACCCCGCCTCAAGGTGGCCGACACCAAGGCGGACGGCTTCCGTGAGCCCGTCACGGTCAAGGGCACGGCGGCCGGCGCGCGGAGGATAACCGTCGCGGGCCGCACGGCGAAGCCCGCGAAGGACGGCGCCTTCGCCGTCCGGCTCCCGCGCCCACCGGGGCGTACGACGGTCACCGCGACGGACGCCGCGGGCAACACCGCCCGCCGGGAGGCCGAACTCACCGTGCACCGGCCGCTGTTGAAGGCCGTGCACGTCAGCGCCCAGGGCTGGGCCTCCGACGCGCTGCGGGGTCCGGTCATGAAGATGCTGAAGCAGAAGAAGATCAACGCGGTGCAGCTCGACATCAAGGACGAGCTGGGCGAGATCGGTTACGCCTCGAAGGTGCCGCTGGCGAAGAGCGTCGGCGCCGCCAAGGGGTACTACGACGCGAAGAAGGCCATCAAGGAGATCCATGCCGCGGGCGGCACGGTCGTCGGCCGCATCGTCGCGTTCCGCGATCCGATCCTCGCCACCAAGTCGTGGAAATCCGGCCACCGCGACCGCGTCGTGCGAACCCCGGGCGGAGGTGCCTACAACGGCGGCAGCTACGGCCAGTTGTCGTTCACCAACTTCGCGAACAAGGAGGTCAGGAAGTACAACATCGACCTGGCCGCGGAGGCCGCGAAGCTGGGCTTCGACGACATCCTCTACGACTACATCCGCCGCCCCGACGGCCCGATGAGCAAGATGTCCTTCCCGGGCCTCGGTGACACCACACCGGAGCGGTCCGTCGCCGATGTCGTCGGCGAGACCCGGGCCGCCGTCCGTAAGCACAACGCGTTCCTCGGTGTCTCGGTGTTCGGCATCGCCGTCGACCGGCCGAAGGAGATCGCCCAGGACGTCGGCCTGCTCGCGCAGGAGGCCGACTACATCGCGCCGATGATCTACCCCTCGCACTGGGCGCAGGGCGAGTACGGCGTCTCCGACCCCAACTCCCACCCCTACCCGATCACCAAGCGCTCCCTCGCCGCCTTCGCCAAGAAGACCCGGCACACCGACGCGCAGATCGTCCCCTGGATCCAGGACTTCTCCCTCGGCGTTTCCTACGGCGACAAGGAGGTCCGCGCCCAACTCGACGCGGCCCGCTCCGACGGCATCAAGGGCTTCCTGCTGTGGAACCCGGGGGTTCAGTACCACGCGGGGGCGTTGGGCTGAGGCAGCCGACCGCCCCCGAGCCGGAGGCCCTCAGCCGCGTACCACCCCGATCAGTTCGGTCACGGTGCGCGCCATCGCCTCGCGTGCCACCCCGAGGTACTTGCGCGAGTCGACCGCTTCCGGGTGTGCGGTGAGGAACTCGCGGATGGCGGAGGTCATCGCGATGTTCAGGGCCGTGCCCACGTTGACCTTGGCGATGCCGCCGCGGACGGCCGCCGTCAGCTCGTCGTCGGGCACGCCGGACGAGCCGTGCAGCACCAGCGGCACGTCGAGGCCTTCGGAGAGCCTTTTGAGCAGGTCGTGGTCGAGCGTGGCGGTGCGGGTGGTCATCGCGTGCGAGGAGCCGACGGCGACGGCGAGCGCGTCCACGCCCGTGTCGGAGACGTAGGCGCGGGCCTCACCGGGGTCGGTGCGGGCGCCCGGCGCGTGCGCGTCCAGGGGCGCCGCCCCGTCCTTGCCGCCGACCTGGCCCAGCTCGGCCTCCACCCACAGGCCGTTGGCGTGGCCCCAGTCGGCGGCGGCGCGGGTCGCGGCGAGGTTCTCGTCGTAGGGCAGCCGCGCGGCGTCGTACATGACCGAGCCGAACCCGGCGTCGGCGGCCTGCCGCAGCAGGTCGTCGCTCTGTACGTGGTCCAGGTGCAGGCCTACGTCGACGCGCGCCCCCTCGGCGGCGGCGACCGCCGAGCGGGCCAGCGGCAGGAGGCGGCCGTAGCGGTAGCGCACGGCGTTCTCGCTGATCTGGAGGATGACGGGGGCGTCCGCCGCCTCGGCGCCGGCGATCACCGCCTCGATGTGTTCGAGGGTGATCACGTTGAACGCGGCCACGGCGCCGCGCCGGGCCGCCGCCGCGCCCACGAGGGTTCCTGTTGCTGCGAGGGGCACGGCCCCTCCCTTCTCAAGAGCCTTGGAGGACGGGTCAGTTGGCGTCGAGGATCACCGAGCGGGTGAGGTGGCGCGGGCGGTCCGGGTCGAGTTCGCGACGGGCGGCCACGGCGACCGCGAGGCGCTGGGCGCGGACGAGCTCGGCCAGCGGGTCGAGGCGGCCCTCGATCCAGAGAGCGCCGGTCGCGGCGACCTGATCGGCCAGGCCTTCGGGGGCCTCGCCGAGCATCCACGTGGCGGTGCCGGAGGTGGTGACGCTGATGGGGCCGTGCCGGTACTCCATCGCCGGGTACGCCTCGGTCCAGGACAGGGACGCCTCGCGCATCTTCAGCGCCGCCTCGTTCGCGAGGCCTACCGTCCAGCCGCGGCCCAGGAAGGTGAACTGCCCGCAGTCCACGAGGCATTCGGGCAGCGGCTCGGAGAGGGCCGTGCGCGCGTCGGCGACCGCCTGCTCGGAGTGCAGGCCCAGGTGCGCGCGGAGCAGCGTCAGGGCGGTCGTGGCGAAGCGGGTCTGGACGACGGACTGCTCGTCGGCGAAGTCGAGGACGACCAGGTCGTCCGCGGCGTCCGCGATCGGGGTCGCCGGGTCTCCGGTGATCGCCGTGGTGCGGGACCTGCCCCGGTGGGCGGCGAGGAGGTCGAGGACCTCGGTGGTGGTGCCGGACCGGGTCAGCGCGATCACGTGGTCGTAGGACCGGCCGGAGGGGAACTCCGAGGCGGCGAACGCGTCGGTCTCGCCCTGGCCCGCCTGCTCGCGCAGCGCGGCGGCGGCCTGCGCCATGAACCACGAGGTGCCGCAGCCGACGATCGCGACCCGCTCCCCCGCGGCGGGCAGCGCCGCCTTGTGCCGGGTCGCGAGGGACGCGGCCCGCGTCCAGCACTCCGGCTGGCTCTTCAGTTCGTGTCCGACGTGGCTTTCCTTCTGGATGCTGCTCATGCCGTGCCCCCACTCCGCGGTTGGTCACGCCTCTGGGGGCGCGCTCACTGAATGCGTGTTCCTGCAAGATATAGCCAGCTTTCGCGCACAATCAAGCATTAGTGCGCATGGCAGTTAAGGTCGTGCCACCGAACCGAACGACGAGTTGGAGCCGCCGATGTCCCGCGACGCCCGCTGGAAGTCCCTCCTGGAACTGCTCGTCGAGCGCGGGCGCCTGGACGTGGAGGACGCGGCGAGCGAGCTCGGCGTCTCCGCCGCGACCATCCGCCGCGACTTCGACGGGCTCGCGGAGCAGCAGATGCTGGTGCGCACGCGCGGCGGCGCGGTCGTGCACGGCGTCAGCTACGAACTCCCGCTGCGCTACAAGTCCGCGCTCGGCGCCGCCGAGAAGCAGCGCATCGCCAAGGCCGTCGCCGAACTGCTCACGCCGGGCGAGGCGGTCGGCCTCACCGGCGGCACGACCACGACGGAGGTGGCACGGGCACTCGCCGTCCGGCCCGACCTCTCCTCCGGAACGCCCGCGCTGACGATCGTCACGAACGCGCTCAACATCGCCAACGAGCTCGCGGTGCGGCCCCAGTTCAAGATCGTGCTCACGGGGGGCGTCGCACGCCCGCAGTCGTACGAGTTGATCGGTCCGCTCGCCGACGGGGTGCTCGGCCAGGTCACGCTCGACACGGCGGTGCTCGGCGTCGTCGGCCTCGACGTCACGCACGGCGCGTCCGCGCACGACGAGGCGGAGGCGGCGATCAACCGGATGCTGTGCGAGCGGGCGGAGCGCGTGGTGGTCGCGGCCGACTCCAGCAAGCTGGGCCACCGGGCGTTCGCCCGGATCTGCGACGTGGCACAGGTGGACGTCCTCGTCACGGACACGGCGGCGGACAAGGCGACGCTGGCGCGGTTCGAGGAGGCAGGGGTGCGGGTGCTCACCGTGTGACGTACACACACGTGCGGGCCACCTCTTGTTCGGCCGCGGAGTTCCGCCCTAATCTGACTTTGTGCCGCTACTAAACAAACTCGGGTCCGTCAGCGCCGACGACCCGCATGCCGCGTCCCTGGTCCGGCTGCGCCTGGCCATCACCGCGTTCTTCGCGCTCGACGGCTTCGTCTTCGCCGGGTGGGTGGTGCGCATCCCCGCCGTCAAGGAGCAGACCGGGGCCTCCGCGAGCGCCCTCGGCCTCGCGCTCCTCGGCGTCTCGGCCGGCGCCGTCATCACGATGATGCTGACCGGGCGCCTTTGCCGGCGCTTCGGCTCGCACGCGGTGACCGTCGCGTGCGGCGTGCTGCTGCCTCTCACCGTGATCCTGCCGCCGCTCACGCACTCGCCCCTCGCGCTCGGCCTCGTGCTGCTGGCGTTCGGAGCGGCGTACGGCGGTATCAACGTGGCGATGAACAGCGCCGCCGTCGACCTGGTCGGCGCCCTTCGCAGGCCGATCATGCCCAGCTTCCACGCCGCGTTCAGCCTCGGCGGCATGGTCGGTTCGGGCCTCGGCGGCCTCGTCGCCGCGCACCTGTCCCCCACCAAGCACCTCATGGCCATCGCCGTGCTCGGCCTCGTCGTCACCGCGTGCGCCGCCCCGACCCTGCTGCGCCACCCGGCACCGGGCCCCGTGGACCGTACGCCCGCGAACGAGAACCGGCACGCGAACCAGAACGCACACGAGCGCACGCGCCCCCGCATCGACGGCCGCACCCGCCTGCTCGTCCTCGTCTTCGGCCTCATCGCGCTGTGCACGGCGTACGGCGAGGGGGCGCTGGCCGACTGGAGCGCGCTGCACATGGAGCAGGACCTGCACGCCCACCCCGGCGTCGCGGCAGCCAGCTACTCGTGCTTCGCGTTCGCCATGACGATCGGCCGGCTCACCGGCACCTCCCTGCTCGAACGGCTCGGCAGGACACGCACGCTGGTGGCCGGCGGCCTGACCGGCGCGTTCGGCATGCTGCTCGGCTCGCTCGCGCCCACGGTGTGGCTCGCACTGCTCGGTTTCGCGATCACCGGGATCGGCCTCGCGAACCTCTTCCCCGTCGCGATCGAACGGGCCGGGGCGCTCGCGGGGCCCACGGGCGTCGCCGCCGCGTCCACGCTCGGCTACGGCGGCATGCTGCTCGGCCCGCCCGCGATCGGCTTCATGGCGGACTGGTTCTCGCTGTCAGCGGCGCTCACGAGCGTGGCGCTGCTCGCCGCCGTGGCGGCCACGATCGGCTTCGCGACGCGGCGGGTGGCGATCACGTGATCCCTTGATCTCGTGATCAATCGACTTGCGCACAGGCGCACTTCGGGCGGCAGACTCTGCCTATGCAGATTGCCGAACATATTCGAATCGTGGACGAAGAGGGCCAGTTGTTGGCCGCGGCCGCCGAGGAGGCGGGCGTCGACGCCAAGGTGGCGACGTGCCCCGGCTGGCAGGTGCGCGATCTTCTGCGGCACCAGGGTGCGGTGCACCGCTGGGCGACCTCGTACGTGGCGGAGGGGCTCCAGAAGCCGCACGGCATGGAGGACCGCTCCGACCTGGACGGTGCCGAGCTGCTCGCCTGGTACCGCGAAGGCCACGGCCGACTTGTCGACACCCTCACCAACGCACGGCCCGACGTGGACTGCTGGGCCTTCCTCCCGGCCCCCTCGCCGCTGGCCTTCTGGGCCCGCCGCCAGGCCCATGAGACGGCGGTGCACCGTGTGGACGCGCAGTCGGCCCTGAACCGGGCCACTCACGACGAACCCGGCTCGCTCACACCGGAGTTCGCGGTCGACGGCATCGACGAGCTACTGATGGGCTTCCACGCCCGAACGCGCAGCCGGGTCCGCTCGGACGTGCCCCGGACCCTGCGCGTGCGCGCCACCGACGCCGGCCCGGACGCCGTGTGGACGGTGCGCATCACGCAGGACCCGCCGGCCGCCGAGCGCGGCGCCCCGGACGAGGCGGAGTGCGAACTGGCCGGCCCCGCGGCGCGCTTGTACCTGGCGCTGTGGAACCGGCTGCCGTTCCCCGAGGTGAGCGGGGACCGCGCACTGGCCGCGTTCTGGCGGGAGAACTCCGGGGTCTGAGGTCACCGGACCGGCTGGTGCCGCGCCACCCCGTCCCGGCCGGCGCGGCGCCGCGCCAGCCGTCCGACGGCCGCGGCGGCCACCCCGAGCACGAGGGCGACTGCGCCCCCGACGACGCCGTTTCCGGTGCCGGGCCCGCCGTCCGCGAGGGCCAGATTCAGCACGCCGATCACCACGGCGACAAGTCCGGCCGCCTGCGCGCCGACGGCGTACCTGCGGTCGGCGCGGACCAGCGCGAGGCCCGCGACGACCAGGCCGACGAGTCCGAGCAGCGCGGCGGACGTGGCCCACACGCGGTCGGCGGTGAGGGTGGTGGAGTCGACCTCGGCCGCCATCGACAGCAGACCTGACATGGAATTCTCCTTCGCCTTCTGTACGTACCGAGTTGACGTTTCGGGACGCCTCGAATGGACGCTTCGAGCATGTCGCCGGGGCGCGACGCCGTCGTCCGGCGAGCGTGGACTCTTCTGGCTGCGGCCGCCGCCGCAGGGGGCTACCGCGGACGCGGTATGTCCGCCGTCGCTGCCGCGGCGGCGGTAGCCGACGGATCATCCGCGCTCAGGGCCCGCGCCGTGCGTCCTGCGGCTAGATTGCGCGCATGGGCACCCAACGGCTCGCTGTACGCGCGGGCGTCAGGGACGCGGTGATCGCCGTCTGCGTCGCGGCCATGCTCCTCGCGGCCGCGCTCTCCGGTGACCGGCCCGACACGAAGCTCGAACTCCTTGGCTACGCACTCCTGTTGACCGGCGGCCTCGCGCTGTGTGCGCGCCGCCGGGCCCCGGTCGCCGTGCTCGCGGTGACCGGCCTGTGCGCGGTCGGCCACCAGGCGGCCGGCGTCGACGTACCGGTCGTGGCCTATCTGTTCGCGGTGTACGCCGCGGTGCGCGAGGGCCACCGCACGAGCACGGCGGTGGCGTCCGTGGCCGTCCTCGCCACGCTCCCCTTCGCGTATCTGGTGTCGCCGCACGGCACATCGGCGGGGGACGCGTTCTCGCACTCGCGGGGCGCCCTCGAACTGGGCTGGCTGGTCGCGGCCGCCGCCGCGGGGGAAGCGCTGCGGCAGGCCGAGCGGCGGGCGGACGAGGCGGAACGCACGCGGGAGGAGACCGGGCGGCGGCGCGCCGACGAGGAACGGCTGCGTATCGCACGGGAGTTGCACGATTCGCTGACCCACCAGATCTCGATCGTGAAGCTTCAGGCCGAGGTCGCCGTCCATGTGGCGCTCAAGCGCGGCGAGCGGGTGCCGGAGCCCCTCCTGGCGATCCAGGAGGCGGGCCGCGAGGCGAGCCGGGAGCTGCGGGCGACCCTGGAGGCGCTGCGGGACGACGACACGCGCCCGCCGCACACCCTCGACGACCTGCCGGAGCTGGTGAAGCGGGCCGGCAGCGGCGATCTGGAGACGGAACTGACGGTGGAGGGCAGCCCGCACGATGTCCCGGCCGCCGTCCAGCGCACCGCCTACCGCATCGTCCAGGAGGCGCTGACGAACGTCGCCCGGCACGCCGCCGCCCGCAGCGCACGGGTCGTCGTCGACCACCGCCCGGACGCCCTCGTCCTGCGCGTCGACGACGACGGCCGGGCGTCCCCTGATGCCGCCCCGCTTCCCGGCATCGGCCTGCTCGGCATGCGCGAGCGCGTCACCGCACTCGGTGGCACCCTGCGGGCGGAGCCCCGCGCCGAGGGCGGATTCCGGGTCCTGGCCGAGCTCCCCGTGGAGCAGACACCATGAGGAGAACCCACACCGTGAACGGGGCGCACACCAGGGGCGGCGGCACATCATGAGCGAGCCACCGGGCACGATCCGTGTCCTCCTCGTCGACGACCAGCCGCTCATCCGCAGCGGGTTCCGCGCGCTCCTCGACCTGGAGGACGACATCGAGGTGGTGGCCGAGGCCGCCGACGGCGAGGAGGGTCTGGCGCTCGCCCGGCGGCATCTGCCCGACATCGTGCTCATCGACATCCGGATGCCGGTCGTCGACGGCATCGAGGCGACCCGCCGCATCGCCGCGGACCCGACGCTCGACCGGGTGCACGTCGTCGTCCTGACCAACTACGGCCTGGACGAGTACGTCTTCGACGCGCTGCGGGCCGGCGCCGCCGGCTTCCTGGTGAAGGACATCGTGCCGCAGGACCTCCTGCACGCGGTGCGCGTCGCGGCGCGCGGCGACGCGCTGCTCGCGCCGTCGATCACCCGCAAGCTGATCGACAGGTACGTCACCCAGCCCCCGCATCCGGGCCTGGCGAAGGGCCTGGAGGAGCTGACGAACCGTGAGCGCGAGGCGGTCGTGCTGGTCGCCCACGGGCTCTCCAACGACCAGGTCGCCGAGCGCATGGTGATCACACCGCTGACCGCGAAGACGCACATCAACCGGGCCATGTCCAAGCTCCGCGCCCGCGACCGCGCCCACCTCGTGGTGCTCGCCTACGAATCCGGTCTGGTGGCCCCGCGAACCCCCTCGTGACCTGCCGGTCTCAGCCCAGCCACCCCGGCCGTACGAGGCCCGACTCGTAGGCGAGGACGACCAGTTGGGCCCGGTCACGGGCGCCCAGTTTGACCATCGCGCGGCTCACGTGGGTCTTCGCGGTGAGCGGGCTGACGACGAGGCGGCGGGCGATCTCGTCGTTGGACAGGCCGATGCCGACGAGCGCCATCACCTCCCGCTCCCGCTCGGTCAGCTCGGCGAGCGGCGCCGCGGCCGCCGGTTCCTTGGAGCGCGCCGCGAACTCGGCGATCAGACGCCGGGTGACGCCGGGCGAGAGCAGCGCGTCGCCGTGCACCACGGCCCGGACGGCGCGCAGCAGTTCGTCCGGCTCGGTGTCCTTGACGAGGAACCCCGAGGCCCCGGAGCGGATGGCCTCGAAGACGTACTCGTCGAGCTCGAAGGTGGTGAGCATGACCACCTTCACGGCCTCCAGGTCCGCGTCCTCGCCGATCCGGCGGGTCGCCGCGAGGCCGTCCAGCAGCGGCATGCGGATGTCCATGAGCACGACGTCGGGCCGCAGTTCGCGCACCAGGCGCACCGCCTCCTCGCCGTCCGCCGCCTCGCCCGCGACCTCGATGTCGCGCTGCGCGTCGAGCAGCGCCCTGAATCCGGCGCGGACGAGCGACTGATCGTCGGCGAGCAGTACGCGGATCACTTCGGGGCCTCCCGGTCCGTGGCGGTGAAGGGCAGCCGAGCGACGACCCGGAAGCCTCCGTCGGGGCGCGGGCCCGCCTCGATCGTGCCACCGAGGGCCGCGGCGCGCTCGCGCATTCCGGCGAGCCCGTTGCCGCTGCCGCCCGCGTCGGCGTGGGTCGCGGGTCCGTCGTCGTCGACGGTGAGCGTCATCGAGTCCTCCCCGTGGGCCAGTCGTACGCGCGCGTGGCGTGAGCCCGAGTGCCGGACGACGTTGGTGAGCGCCTCCTGCACGATGCGGAACGCGGCGAGGTCGGCGCCCGGCGGCAGCGCCGTCCTCCGCCCCTGTGTGGTGACGTCGACGGTGAGGCCCGCGCCCGCCGCCTGGTCGACGAGTTCCGGGAGGCGGTCGAGGCCGGGCGCGGGGGCGCGGGGCGCCTCGCCCGGTGCCCGGAGGGTGTCGAGGACCTGGCGCACCTCTCCCAGCGCCTCCTTGCTCGCGCTCTTGATGGTGGTGAGCGCGGTGCGCGCCTGCTCCGGGTCGGTGTCGAGCAGGGCGAGGCCGACGCCCGCCTGCACGTTGATCACGGAGATCGAGTGGGCGAGCACGTCGTGCAGTTCGCGGGCGATGCGCAGGCGTTCCTCGTCGGCCCGCCGCTTGGCCGCCTTCTCCCGCTCCACGCGCGCGTGCTCCCACTGTTCGCGCCGCACCCGCGCCAGTTCGGCGACCGCCATGACCGCGAGCACCCAGGCCGCGACGATGCCCTCCTGCGCCCACGGGGCGGGCCCGTCACCCGAGGGCGGCAGGTACGCGTACAGCCAGTGCCCGATGAGCAGATGCCCCGCCCAGAGCATCGCGGCGGCCGCCCACGCGGCCCATCTGCGCCCCGCAACGATCGCGGAGAAGCACGCGAGGGCCACGAGCAGGAACACCGGTCCGTAGGGATACCCGGCCCCCAGGTACACGGTCACGCACGCCGTCGTGCCAAACGCGACGAGGACGGGGTGGCGCTGCCGCCACAGGAGCAGGGCGCCCCCGGCGAGCATCAGCAGCCGCGCGAACACGTCCAGGTCGGCGCGCTCGCCCGCCTGCCCGTGCGCGGCGAAGTTCGTCCCCGCGAGCACGAACGCGGTGACGAGCACCGTGGACCGCCAGGGCCACCGTCGCTCGCCCCCTGCGGGCCCGCGGCCCCACCGCTCGCGCAGCCACGGCGGCCCGCCCCACTGCCGGGGCGGGCCACCGTCGCGTACGCGCTGCTCGTCCATGCCGCCACGCTAAGCGCCGGGGGCGTTCCCGGGCGTCCGCCGTGCGAGGTGATCACACGTACTTCCGCGGGAGTAGACCCCCTTGGGGAGTACGGCTATGCGGAGAGCCCGACGTCCCGGGCGAGCCGCGACACGGAGTGGGCGAAGAAGGCCGAGCGGTCCTCGACGACACGGTTGAACTGGCCGAACAGCTCGAAGCCGACGAGCCCGAACAGCTGCGCCCACGCGGCGACCAGTGCGGCCACCACCTCCGGCGGCAGGTCGGGCGCGAGGTCCGCGGCCATCCGCTCGGCCTCGGCCCGCACCTCCTCGGCGAGCGGGGGCGGTGCCACGCCGCCGCCCTGGTGCGCGTCGCGGACGATCCCGATGAGCAGCTGTCCGACGCGCGCGGCGGCCTCGACCGTGCTGTCCGGAGCCGTGTAGCCGGGCACGGGCGACCCGTAGATGAGCGCGTACTCGTGCGGATAGGCCAGGGCCCAGTCCCGTACCGCCCCGCACACCGCGCTCCAGCGCTCGGTGGCCGACGACGTCCGGACGAAGCCGACGTCGGCACGCTCGGCGGCCGCGCCCAGGGCGTCGTACGCGTCGATGATGAGCGCGGTCAGGAGGTCGTCGCGGCTGGGGAAATAGCGGTACAGAGCAGAGGAGACCATGCCGAGTTCGCGGGCCACGGCGCGCAGCGAGAGCTTGGCCGCGCCGCTCTCGGCGAGTTGTCTGCGCGCCTCGTCCTTGATCGCGGCGGTGACCTCCTGCCGGGCGCGGGCGCGGGCTCCTTGGGCGGCACTTGTGGTTCGTGGGGGTGTGCTGCGGCTCGTACTCATGGTTCGAGTGTTCCATGGATGCGGAGCGGTGCACACATTGCGGTGCACCGCTCAAAAAAGAGAGCACTGCTCTTGCTTTGGATCGCCGGGCCGGTGCACACTGATCTCAAGCGAGAGCACCGCTCTCCAAAACTGTTCCGGGGGTCACCATGTCCGCACAGCCCGAGCCGTACTACCTGAAGGCCAACCCGACCGCCGTCCGCATGAACAAGGTCGTCGGCTGGCTGGCCCGCCGCGGGTTCAGCCTCGCGGGCTCCGCGGAGCTCTCCGTGCGCGGCCGCAAGAGCGGCCAGATGCAGCGCATCCCGGTCAACCCGCACACGTACGAGGGCGAGCAGTACCTGGTCTCGGCCCGTGGCCACTCGCAGTGGGTGAAGAACATGCTGGCCGCGGGTGGCGGCGAGCTGCGGGTGGGCCGCAAGGTCCGCACGTTCGAGGCCGTCGAGCTGTCCGACGACGACCTCAAGCGCGAGGTGCTGCGTACCTACCTGGAGCGGTGGGGCTGGCAGGTCAACGACTACTTCAAGGGCGTCACGGCGAAGTCGACGGACGCCGAGCTCGCCGTCGCCTCGCCGGACCACCCGGTCTTCCGCATCACGGTCAAGTGACCGTCAGCGGTCGAGCCGGGACAGCGCCCGTCCCGCCACCGGATGCGTCCGCACCAGCTCGCCCAGGGAGGACGAGCCCCGCGTGATCCTCGCGAACGCGTTCCACGCGGGGCGCAGCGTGGTGAGCGCGGCGTGCAGCAGCCCCGGCTTGCGCTCGAAGACGGCCAGCATGCTCTTGCCGACGGACATCTCGACGCCGAGACCGGCCTTGACGGCGAACGCGTAGTTCAGCGCCTGGCGCCGCGCGTCCACCGCGTCGTGCGCCTCGGCGACGCGCACCGCCCACTCCCCCGCGAGCCGCCCCGAACGCAGCGCGAAGGAGATGCCCTCCCGGGTCCACGGCTCCAGGAGCCCCGCCGCGTCGCCGCACACCAGGACCCGGCCGCGCGAGAGCGGCGAGTCGTCGGCGCGGCAGCGCGTCAGATGCCCGGACGAGATCGACGGCTCGAAGCCCGCGAGCCCGAGCCGGGCGATGAAGTCCTCCAAGTACCGCTTGGTGGCGGCCCCTTCGCCCTTCGCCGAGATCACGCCGACGGTGAGGGTGTCGCCCTTCGGGAACACCCAGCCGTAACTGCCGGGAATCGGCCCCCAGTCGATGAGGACCCGCCCCTGCCAGTCCTCGGCGACGCTCTGCGGGACCGGGATCTCCGCCTCCAGGCCGAGGTCCACCTGGTCCATCTCCACGCCGACGTGCGCGCCGATCCGGCTCGCGCTGCCGTCGGCGCCGACCACGGCCCGCGCCAGGACCGTCTCGCCGCCCTGGAGTCCGACCGCGACGGTGCGCCGGTCGGGCACGGCGCTGCCGTGCTGCTCGACGCTCGTCACCGTGACGCCGGTGCGCAGCTCGGCGCCCGCCTTCTGCGCGTGCTCGACGAGCTGGGCGTCGAACTCGGGCCGGTTGATGAGCCCGAACAGCATCTTCTTGGAGCGCCGGGTGCGGGTGTACCGCCCGTTCAGGGAGAACGTCACCGCGTTGATCCGGTCCTTGAACGGCAGCACGAAGCCGGGCGGCAGCGCGTCCCGCGAAGGACCGATGATGCCGCCGCCGCAGGTCTTGTAGCGCGGCAGTTCGGCCTTCTCCAGGAGCAGCACCCGACGCCCCGCGCTCGCGGCCGCGTACGCGGCGGAGGCGCCGGCCGGGCCCGCGCCCACGACGACGACGTCCCACACGCTCCCGGAGGGCCCGCCGTCGCCCGTCTCGTTGCCGTCCGTGTCGTCCGTCGCCGGATTCTCGCTGCTCACGATGGTCTGCTGCTCCCGTTTCGGCCATCTTGGAATGCCTGCCGCACCTGTCCCAGGCATCCTACGGCGGGCCGTGCGCGAGCCCCCTGTGGGAGGATCTTCCGCACACCCTGCACAACGTCGCACCCACGAGGAGCGTGCCCATGTCGCCGCATCCGATTGCCGAGACCGTCGCCTCGCTCATGCCGAGGGCCAAGGCGGAGCTGACCGAACTGGTCGCCTTCAAGTCGGTGGCGGACTTCGAACAGTACCCGAGGAGCGAGAGCGAGGGCGCCGCCAACTGGGTCGCCGACGCGCTGCGCACCGAGGGCTTCCAGGATGTCGCGCTGCTCGACACCCCCGACGGCACGCAGTCGGTGTACGGATTCTTGCCGGGCCCCGCGGGCGCGCCGACGGTGCTGCTGTACGCGCACTACGACGTGCAGCCGACGCTGGACGAGGCGGCGTGGGTGACGCCCCCGTTCGAGCTCACCGAGCGGGAGGACGGCCGCTGGTACGGGCGCGGCTCGGCCGACTGCAAGGGCGGCGTGCTCCTGCACCTCCTGGCGATCCGCGCGCTGAAGGCGAACGGCGGCGTCCCCGTCAACGTCAAGGTGATCGCGGAGGGTTCCGAGGAGCAGGGCACCGGCGGCCTGGAACGCTACGCCGAGCAGCACCCGGAGCTGCTGACCGCCGACACGATCGTGATCGGCGACGCCGGCAACTTCCGCGTCGGCCTGCCCACGGCGACCGCGACGCTGCGCGGCATGACGCTGGTCCGCGTCGAGATGGCCACCCTCGAAGGCAATCTGCACTCCGGCCAGTTCGGCGGCGCAGCCCCGGACGCGCTCGGCGCCCTGATCCGTGTCCTGGACTCGCTGCGCGCCGAGGACGGCTCGACGACCGTCGACGGCCTGGAGCCGACCGAGCCCTGGGACGGGCTCCAGTACGACGAGGACGCGTTCCGCGGCGACGCGAAGGTGCTCGACGGTGTGGACCTGATCGGCTCCGGCACGATCGCGGACCGCATCTGGGCGCGCCCCGCCGTCACCGTCCTCGGCATCGACTGCCCGCCCGTCGTCGGCGCCACGCCGTCCGTGCAGGCGGGCGCCCGCGCGCTGATCAGCCTGCGCGTCCCGCCGGGCGCCGACGCCTCGGAGGCCACGAAGCTCCTCATGGCGCACATCGAGGCGCACACCCCCTGGGGCGCCCGGGTGAAGGTCGAACAGGTCGGCCAGGGCCAGCCGTTCCGCGCGAACACCGCGAGCCCGGCGTACGCGGCGATGGCCGACGCCATGAAGCAGGCGTACGACGGCCAGGAGATGAGCTACGCGGGCCAGGGCGGCTCCATCCCGCTGTGCAACACCCTCGCCTCGCTCTACCCGGAGGCGGAGATCCTCCTCATCGGCCTGAGCGAGCCGGAGGCCCAGATCCACGCGGTCAACGAGTCGGTGTCCCCCGAGGAGCTGGAGCGCCTCTCGGTGGCGGAGGCCCTCTTCCTCCAGAAGTACGCGACCGCCGGCTGACGCCGCTCCAGGGCGAATCTGCCCTGGGCCAAGTCGTACGACGCCGTGCCCGCGACCCTCGTACGGTCGCGGGCATGACGACCTACGCACCCACCGACGTCATCGACCTCACGCCCCGGCTGCGCATGCTGCGCTTCCCCGTGGGCCAGGCCTATCTCTGGCGCGACGGCGACGAGCTGACCCTCGTCGACGCGGGCGCCCCCGGCGCGGCGGAGCCGATCGCGGACGCCGTACGGGACTGGGGGCACGCCCCCGGTGACGTACGGCGGATCGTGCTCACGCACTTCCACGAGGACCATGCGGGCGGCGCCGGGGAGTTCGCGCGGCTGAGCGGGGCGGAGGTGTCCGCGCACCGCCTGGACGCGCCCTTCGTACGGGGCGAGCGGACCGGGCCAGGACCGGTGTACGAGGACTGGGAACGCCCGCTCCACGCTCAGGCGCTCGCGCTGCTCCCACCCCCTCCCGCCGAACCCGTGCTCCCTTACTACGTAAGGGAGTTGAACGACGGTGACACGCTCGGCTTCGGCGACGGGGCGCGCGTGATCGGGGCGCCGGGCCACACCGACGGCTCGATCGGGATCCATCTCCCGGCGCACGGCGTGCTGTTCACGGGCGACGCGATCGCGGTGTCACCGCTCGACGGGCAGGTGATGCTCGGCGTGTTCAATCTGGACAAGGAGCGGGCCGTCGCGTCGTACCGGCGGCTCGCCGCGCTCGACAGCGAGATGGCGTGCTTCGGGCACGGCGACCCGGTGGTGGGCGGGGCGGGCGCGGCGCTGCGGGCCGCGGTGGCGCGCGCTCACCCCATCGGGACCCCGGCCTCCAGGTAGTGGGCGGCGCCGCGCTCGCGCGCCCTGAGGGCCCAGCGCAGCCGCTCGAAGCGCACGGGCGGCAGCAGCACGGCCGCCTCGCTCTCCGTCACGAAGCGCCAGGCGCGCAACTCGGGCCCCGGCAGCAGCACTTCGCGGGCCCGCGCGCCCGCGAGCCGGCCACCGTCGAAGAGGAGGCGCAGGCCGCCGTAGGCGGGCGGTACGGGCGACTCCCAGTCGACGACCAGGAGCCGCGGCACGTCGTCGAGGTGGATGCCCGTCTCCTCCGCCACTTCGCGCACGCCCGCGCGCGCGGGCGCCTCGCCCGCCTCGACGACGCCGCCGGGAAACTCCCAGCCCGGCTTGTACGTGGGGTCGACGAGCAGCACCCGGTCCTCGTCGTCGAAGAGCAGCACGCCCGCGGCGACCGTCTCGGCGGTCGGCTCGGGTGTCTGCACGATGTCGCAGGAGGCCGCGTCCCCGGTGCGCAGGGCGGCGGCTATCCGAAGCGCCGTCTCGTACGGGGACAGGGCGCCACTGTCGACCGGGTAGGCGTCGGCGGCGAGCCAGCCGGCGAGCGCGGCCCGGTACGGCTCGATGTCGGCGGGGGCCTCTCCGGCGGGGTCACGGGCGCGCAGGATCGTTTCCCCAGGAGCAAGGAGCACATGGCACACAGGAATCCGCCGGGCCGCGAGGCCACCGAAGATCTCGTCGCGGTACTCCTCGCGGAGCAGCCCCATCGGCACCACGAGCACGCCGCCAAGCTCGGCGAGGAGCGCCGCGGCCGTGTCGACGACGAGACGCCGCCAGATCGGCAGATCCTGATGGGCGCTCACCTCGGCAAGACGCTTCGCGGGCAGCAGCCGCTCCAGTTCGCCGTCGATCATCTCGGGGTCGAAGAGCGTGCTGTCGGGGATCAGGTCGATCAACTCCCGCGCCGCGGTGGTCTTGCCCGCGCGGGACGCCCCGTTGATCCAGACGATCACGGTTCCCCCTCATCCATCGGCCCCCTGTGGCTTGCCCGCAACACCCTGCCACGGAAACCAGCCGCTGATGAGGGGATCGATGTATACGCCAGCGGCATCCCGGAACACCGCGGGCCGCACGCACGACGCCCGCCCACCGCCCAGGGAAGTCGCGGCAGGCGGGCCCTTCGTACCAGGCGGTCGCACGCCATGACACCGCCCGTACGACTCCGGGTATCGGGGGGAGCCCCGGAGCCACGCGCGGGAGACCCTCCGGCCGGATGACGCCCACCGCTGCCCGACGGCCGGCGGCCGACCCTGATCATGGCCTCCCGCACTTTCTTCGAGCCAGTCAAGCGCGACACGACGCAGGGCGACACCGTGTGTGCACGTCCTGTGACGGTGCGGAGTTCACACGGGGTGTGGACCGAACACACGGGCAACGCCCGAATCCGAACACCCCTGGACGTCAAGCGATTTCGGGGATATTCACCCCTTCAAGTGATGTAAGCCGCTCGGGAATCGTTACGCCACCACAACGTGGGAATCCTGCGGCTAGCGTGATCGCCCAGGCACCCCGGACCCCGGTGTCCTCGTTCCGCCCGCCCGGTCGTCCTCGGACCCGGCCGGGCTCGTGACCCGGGGGGCCAAATGCTACAGAGCGGACAACAGGACTGTACTTTCGGCGTTTTCGGTGCCATCGACATCACATCCGCACCCGAGGGCGACGTCCCCGCACCCAGACTGCGCACCGTCGGCGACTGCGTCGTGATCGAACTCGTCGGCGAGATCGACATCCTGACGTTCCACCGGATCTCACCGCTCCTCAACTCGGTGGCCGCGCGGCCCTACCGCGTGGTGGTCGTGGACCTGACCGGCACCACGTTCTTCGACTGCTCCGGCCTCAGACTCCTGGAGCACGCCGCGAAGCGGGCCGCCGAGCACGACGGCCGCCTCACCGTGGTCTGCCGCCACCGCCTCACACTCCGCCTCATCTCGCTGGGCGGCCTGACCGGACTCCTCGCACCGGCCTGGACGGTGGGCGAGGCGGTCCGCAGGGACCGGCAACTGCCCGGCTAGCGGCCGAGGCGCCGACGCCTCACACCGCCTGCCGGCGCACCCCGTTCACGCCCGGACCCACGCGCAGCGCGGCCGCCGCCGCGCCCACGAGACCGGCGTCCGTGCCCATCGACGCCGGGACCACCGTGAGGCCCTGCACGAAGGAGAGCGTGGCGTAGTCGCGCAGTGCGCGGCGCAGCGGCGTGAACAGGAGGTCGCCGGACTTCGCCACGCCGCCGCCGATCACCGCGATGTCGATCTCCACGAGGGTCGCCGTCGCCGCGATGCCCGCCGCGAGGGCCTGCGCCGCACGCTCGAAGGAGGCGATCGCCACCGGGTCACCGGCGCGGGCCGCACGGGCCACGGCGGCGGCCGTGGCGTCGCCGTCGGACCCCGGCCGCCAGCCCTCCGCGAGCGCGCGGCGGGCGATGTTGGGGCCGCTGGCGATGCGCTCGACGCAGCCGCGCGCGCCGCACGGGCAGGGATCGCCGTCGAGGTCGACGCTGATGTGGCCGATGTGCCCCGCGTTGCCGGTGGGGCCGGGGTGCAGCTCGCCGCCCAGGATCAGTCCGCCGCCGACACCGGTCGACACGACCATGCCCAGCGCGTTGTCGTGCCCCTGGGCCGCGCCCTGCCAGTGCTCGGCGGCCGTGATCGCCACACCGTCGCCGATCAGTTCGACGGGCAGCTCGCCGGTCACCGCGCGCACCCGGTCGACCAGCGGGAAGCCGCGCCAGCCCGGCACGTTGACCGGGCTGACCGTCCCCCGCGAGCGGTCCACGGGGCCGGCGCTGCCGATGCCCACGGCGCGCACCCGGGGCCACGCGGCGTCGGCCGTCAGCTCGCGGAGGACCTCCTCCACCGCGCCCATCACCGTGTCGCCGTCCTCCCGCGCGGGGGTCGGCCGCTGCGCTCGGACGACGAGGTGGCCCCGGTCGTCCACAAGGGCACCGGCGATCTTGGTGCCGCCGATGTCGAGCGCGGCGACGAGGTCCATGTGCATCAGTGTCAGTTCCCCCGGAACGGCAGGTCGGATGGGCGGTTGCGAGTCGGCAACCGATCAGTGGTGGACAGTCTCTCCCGCATCTGACAACGTTGTCCAGGCCCTATGCTCGACGCCACACGCCGGGACGACAGGACAGGACAGCGCACAGTGGACCGTACCGCCCGCCGCACCGAGAACCGCTACGGCAACCGACCGACGATGAAGGACGTCGCCGCGCGGGCCGGGGTCGGCCTGAAGACGGTCTCCCGCGTCGTCAACGCGGAGCCGGGTGTCACCGAGGACACCGAGCGCCGCGTACAGGAGGCGATCGCCGCGCTCGGCTTCCGGCGCAATGACAGCGCGCGCGTCCTGCGCAAGGGACGTACGGCCAGCATCGGACTGGTCCTGGAGGATCTGGCCGACCCGTTCTACGGACCGCTCAGCCGCGCAGTCGAGGAGGTCGCCCGGGCGCACGGGGCGCTGCTGATCAACGGGTCGAGCGCAGAGGACCCGGAGCGGGAGCAGGAGCTGGTGCTCGCGCTGTGCGCGCGGCGCGTGGACGGGCTCGTCGTGATCCCCGCGGGCTCCGACCACCAGTACCTGGCGCCGGAGATCGCGGCCGGTGTCGCGACCGTCTTCGTGGACCGGCCCGCCGGGAAGATCGACGCGGACGTGGTGCTGTCCGACAACTTCGGCGGCGCGCGCGACGGCGTCGCCCACCTCATCGCCCGGGGCCACCGCCGGATCGGGTTCATCGGCGACCAGCCCCGCATCCACACGGCGGTGGAGCGGGTGCGCGGGTACCGGGCGGCCATGGAGGAGGCCGGGCTCGCCGTCGACGACCGGTGGGTGTCCCTCGGTGTCACCGAACCCGAGCGGGTGCGGCGCGCGGCCGAGGAAATGCTCTCCGGCCCCGACCCGGTCACGGCGATCTTCTCGGGCAACAACCGGGTGACGGTCACGGCCGTCCGGGTCCTGTCCGAACTCGAGCGCCCCGTGGCCCTGGTCGGCTTCGACGACATCGAACTGGGCGACCTGCTGAAGCCGGGCGTGACGGTGGTGTCCCAAGACGCGGCACAACTGGGCCGCACGGCGGCGGACCGCCTCTTCCTGCAACTGGACGGCGCGGCGCTGCCGCCGGAGCGGATCGAGCTGCCGACGCGACTGATTCAGCGGGGCTCGGGGGAACTGCCGCCGGCGGACTGACCGTTCGCCGCCGCGCGCCCCGTGCTCCGGCGCCCGCTCAGTCGCCGGAGCACCCGAATATTCCGAGGTGGGTCGGCCTGCCATCGGTGAACAGCTCGACGTACAGGCCGGTCCACCGCATCCGGCACTCGTCGATCAGCGTGTCCGGCCGGTTCCCGAACACGCTCATGGCCTCGTACGCCGCGGCGAGTCCCGCCTCGAACTGCTCGGGGCTCGGCCGGTCGGTGCCGAAGTGGTGGAGGATGCGATCCCGGGCCAGCGGTCGCAACGTCCCGTAGTCGTCCACGTTCCGCGGGGACGGGTCCGCGGCCTTCGTCACGACCTGCTGGATGTCGAGGATGGAGTGGGTGCCCGCTTCCCCCATGAACTCCTCGTCCGCCCAGAGCTCGCGGATGCTGCCGTACTCTTCCCCGTCGCCGTACTGGTGCGCGAACTCCCGCTCGTGCAGCCGCGACAGCGCCGCCTCGACACTCCCGCCGTCGTACTCGGTGACGTACTCCCAGCCGCTGGCTCCCATGGCGCCCCTCCCCGGATCCGTTCCAAACGATGGGGCCACCCTAGAAGCGACCACTGACAACGCCCGCGGCCACGAGCGGCGCGGCCACGGGCGGTGCGGGTGCGACGGGTTCCGCCGGGGCCCTACTCCCCCGTCGCCGTCAGGTCGCCGCGGCGCGGGGCCGAGTAGCCCTCCAGGTCGGCGCGGGTGAGGCCGGAGCGGCGGGCGACCTCGGCGACGTCGAGGGCGCCGCAGTCGAGGCCGCGCAGGAGGTACCCGGCGAGGGCCTTGGCGGTGGCGGGCTCGTCGGCGATGTCGCCCTCGGCCTGGTTGGCGTAGGCGGACAGGCGCGCGGCGGCGGCCTCGAAGCCCTCGCGGTAGAACGCGAAGACGGCGGCGTAGCGCGTCGGGATGTGGCCCGGGTGCATGTCCCAGCCCTGGTAGTAGGCGCGGGCGAGGGCGCGCCGGGTGAGGCCGAAGTGCAGGCGCCAGGCGTCGTGGACCTTGGCGGTGGATCCGACGGGCAGGACGTTCGTCGAGCCGTCCGATACGCGCACGCCGGTGCCCGCGGCGGCGACCTGCATGACGGCCTTCGCGTAGTCGGCGGCCGGGTGGTCGCTGGCCTGGTAGGCGGCGGAGACGCCGAGGCAGGCGCTGTAGTCGAAGGTGCCGTAGTGCAGGCCGGTGGCGCGGCCCTCGGCGGCCTCGATCATGCGGGCGACCGTGGCGGTGCCGTCGCCGCCGAGGATGGACTGGCTGGTCTCGATCTGGATCTCGAAGCCGATCCGGCCCGGCTCCAGGCCGTGCTGCTTCTCGAAGGCCTCCAGGATCCGCACCATCGCGGTGACCTGCTCCGGGTAGGTGACCTTGGGAAGGGTCAGGACGAGGCCGTCGGGCAGGCCGCCGTGCTCCATGAGGCCGGTGAGGAAGATGTCGAGCGTGCGGATGGCGCGGTCGCGGACCGCCTCCTCCATGCACTTCATGCGGATGCCCATGTACGGGGCGGCCGTGCCGTTCGCGTACGCCTCGGCGATGACGCGGGCGGCGCGGGCGGCGGTCTCGTCCTCGTCGGCGTCGGAGGCGGGCCGGTAGCCGTCCTCGAAGTCGACGCGCAGGTCCTCCACGGGCTCGCGCTCCAGCTTCGCGCGTACGCGGCTGTAGACCGGCTCGGCGAGCTCCTCGCTCAGCCCGAGGACGGCGGCGAAGGAGGCGGCGTCCGGGGCGTGCTCGTCGAGCTGCGCGAGCGCCTTGTCGCCCCAGGTGCGGATGGTCTCGGCGTCGAAGGCGTCACCGGGGACGTAGACCGTGTGGACGGGCTGACGGGTGCCGGGGTCTCCCGGGTAGCGGCGGGCGAGCTCCGCGTCGACCGGGGCGAGTGAGGCGCTGATGCTCTCGCTGACCGCGCCCGCGAGGCTCGTCGACACCTTCTCCTGCTGACCCATTCGTGCACTCTCCGTATGCTCGATGTTTCCACTTCACGGAATCAACAATCCGTATAGCGAAGTTAACCGTCGGCGTGATCGGCGTCAATGGGTCATTTTCGTCGCCCCGTCACGCGGACGGGGCCGCGCGGTGCGAACACCGCGCGGCCCCGTCGACCTCGGAACTGTCTCAGCCCTTGCGGGTCTTGACCTCTTCGGTCAGGGCGGGGACGACGTCGAAGAGGTCGCCGACGACGCCGTAGTCGACGAGGTCGAAGATCGGCGCCTCCGCGTCCTTGTTGATCGCGACGATCGTCTTCGAGGTCTGCATGCCCGCGCGGTGCTGGATCGCCCCGGAGATGCCGGAGGCGATGTACAGCTGCGGCGAGACGGACTTGCCGGTCTGGCCGACCTGGTTGGAGTGCGGGTACCAGCCCGCGTCCACCGCGGCGCGCGAGGCACCCACGGCCGCCCCCAGCGAGTCGGCGAGCGCCTCGATGACGGAGAAGTTCTCGGCACCGTTGACGCCGCGGCCGCCGGAGACCACGATCGCGGCCTCGGTCAGGTCCGGACGCCCGGTCGACTCGCGCGGGGTGCGCGCGGTGACCTTCGTGCCGGTCGCGCCGTCCGAGAAGGTGACGGCCAGGGCCTCGACGGCGCCGGCGGCCGGGGCCGCCTCGACCGGCGCGGAGTTGGGCTTGACGGTGATCACCGGCGTGCCGGTGGTGACCGTCGACTTGGTGGTGTAGGAGGCGGCGAACACCGACTGGGTGGCCACCGGGGCGCCGTCACCGGCCTCCAGGTCCACCGCGTCGGTGATGATGCCCGACTTGATGCGCAGCGCGAGACGGGCGGCGATCTCCTTGCCCTCCGCGGACGAGGGCACCAGCACGGCGGCCGGGGAGACCTGCTCGTAGGCGGCCTGCAGCGCGTCCACCTTCGGCACGACCAGGTAGTCGGCGTACTCGGCGGCCTCGTGCGTGAGGACCTTGACGGCGCCGTGCTCGGCCAGCGCGGCCGCCGTGTCACCGGCACCGTTGCCGAGCGCGACGGCGACCGGGTCGCCGATGCGGCGGGCCAGGGTCAGCAGCTCCAGGGTGGGCTTGCGGACGGCACCGTCCACGTGGTCGACAAAGACCAGAACTTCAGCCATGGGACTTCAATCTCCTGCAATCACAAAGAACTTGGGCGACGGAATGGGTGAGCGGGAAGCTCAGATGAACTTCTGGCCCGCGAGGAACTCGGCGAGCTGCTTGCCGCCCTCGCCCTCGTCCTTGACGATCGTGCCCGCGGTGCGCGCCGGACGCTCGTCCGCGGAGGCGACCTTCGTCCAGGCACCCTCCAGGCCCACCAGGTCGGCCTCGATGTCCAGGTCCTCCAGGTCCCACGCCTCGACCGGCTTCTTCTTCGCCGCCATGATCCCCTTGAACGAGGGGTAGCGGGCCTCGCCCGACTGGTCCGTCACCGACACCACGGCCGGAAGAGCGGCCTCGAGCTGCTCGGAGGCGGTGTCCCCGTCCCGGCGCCCGGTCACCTTGCCGTCGGCCACGGCGACCTCGGACAGCAGCGTCACCTGCGGCACGCCCAGGCGCTCGGCGACCAGCGCCGGCACGATGCCCGCGGTGCCGTCCGTGGAGGCCATACCGGAGACCACCAGGTCGAACCCGGCCTTCTCGATCGCCTTCGCCAGCACCAGCGAGGTGCCGATCGCGTCCGTGCCGTGCAGGTCGTCGTCCTCCACGTGGATCGCCTTGTCCGCACCCATCGACAGCGCCTTGCGCAGCGCGTCCTTGGCGTCCTCCGGGCCCACGGTCAGGACCGTGACCTCCACGTCGTCGTCCGAGTTCTCCGAGATCTGCAGCGCCTGCTCCACCGCGTACTCGTCCAGCTCCGACAGCAGACCGTCGACATCGTCACGGTCCAACGTCAGGTCATCGGCGAAACCCCGGTCGCCCGTGGCGTCCGGCACGTACTTCACGGTGACAACGATCCTCAAGCTCACGCCGGCTCTCCTACTGCAATCGTCTTTATCTGGGCGGCTGTCTTGCTGCCAGCCGTACTGGCCACACGCCTAGCTGTACTGCTACGGCTGAAAACGCCTTCTCGCAGGCAGCATATGCGCCTTGTGCGGACTCTTCCGGTCGGGGCGGCCCGCGCTCCGAACAAAAGGTTACTCGCCAGTACACCCAGGTTATGCCCACTAAGCAAGCGCTTTGAACTGTGACCTTGCCAACGGTGCGTAACCGCGTGGTGCAGGAACTTTCAGTCGCGCAGACCGTTGAAGCGGCCCTGGTGGTACAGCAGCGGGCGGCCGGCGCCCGCCGGGTCGCCGGAGACCGCCTCCGCGAGCACGATCTGGTGGTCCCCCGCGGGCACCCGCGCGATGACCCGGCAGACGAGCCAGGCGAGCACGCCGTCGAGGATCGGCACCCCTTCGGGGCCCTCGAACCAGCGGGTGGGCGCGCCGAAACGGTCGGCGCCGCTCTTCGCGAACGTCGCCGCGAGATCGGCCTGGTGCTCGCCGAGTATGTGCACGCCGACATGCTCGGCCTCGGCGACGGTCGGCCAGCACGACGAGCCGAGACCGATGCCGAACGAGACGACCGGGGGCGTCGCGGAGACGGAGGCGAGGGAGGTCGCGGTGAAGCCGACGGGGGCGGCGCCGGGCGCGGTGACCACCGCGACACCGGCCGCGTGCTGCCGGAAGACGGAGCGGAACAGGTCGGGGGTCACTGCCTGGGCGGTGCGCAGGTCGGGCGTGGCCGTCATGGAGTTGTCCTTCTGGCAGGAGGGTTCGAGCAAGGGCCGTGGCTGCGTCAGACGCGCGGACAGCGGGCGCTCGAACAGCGAGCCAGGTCCACGTGGACCCGCTCGACGAGAAGGAGTTCCGAAGGCATAAGGTCACTCTGACGATACGTGGCGCATGCAGTCAAGTGCGTTCCGTCATCTGGGAGATGCGTCACGCGTCACACCTGCGCCTGCGCGCCCGCGCATCCCACCCGCACGCGCTGGCCCCGCATTTCAGACCGCTTCGCCCAGCGCCGCGATGACGTCCGCCTTGCGCGGCTGCCCCGCCGCCCGGCGCACCTCGCGGCCGCGCGCGTCCAGGACGAGCACCGTCGGCGTCTTGAGCACGCCCGCGTCCCGTACGAGATCGAGGCGGGCCTCGGCGTCGATCTCCACATGGGACACGCCGGGAACCATCGCGGCGACCTCGTCGAGGACCCGGCGGGTGGCCCGGCAGGGCGCGCAGAACGCGCTGGAGAACTGCACGAGCGTCGCCCGCTCCCCCAGCTCCTCGCCCAACTGCGCGGCGTCCCACGCCTGTTCGCCGACCGCCACCCTGCTCCTCCTTCGTTCCGCTGCTTCCAGTGCAGCGATTTCCGACCGTTCGCGTATTCCCGGCACGTGACAAGGATCTCTTACGGTGCTGGAACCAGGACTGGCCACCCGGCCGTTGATGGGGCACGATCTGCGCAAGCCGGAAAACCTACGGCCGCGTAACTTACTGAAGGGCCAACCCCCTCCATGGCAGAGCTCGTCTACCCTCCGGTCATCGGCGCCGCCCGCACGATGTTCAAGGCGCTCGACCTGAAGATCGACTGCAAGGGCTCGGAGAACATTCCGCGTACCGGCGGAGCAGTCCTGGTCAGCAACCACATCAGCTACCTGGACTTCATCTTCGACGGCCTGGCGGCCCTTCCGCAGAAGCGTCTCGTCCGCTTCATGGCCAAGGAGTCGGTCTTCCGCCACAAGATCTCCGGCCCGCTGATGCGCGGCATGAAGCACATTCCGGTGGACCGCTCCCAGGGCGAGCACGCGTACCAGCACGCGCTGCGGTCGCTGCGCTCGGGCGAGATCATCGGGGTCTTCCCGGAGGCGACGATCTCGGAGTCGTTCACGCTCAAGAGCTTCAAGACCGGCGCCGTGCGCCTGGCCCAGGAGGCCGGCGTTCCGCTGATCCCGATGGCGCTGTGGGGCACCCAGCGACTGTGGACCAAGGGCCGCCCGAAGAACTTCAAGCGGCAGCACATCCCGATCACGGTCCGCGTCGGTGAGGCCATGGAGGCGCCGAGCGACCAGTACGCGGGAGCGATCACGCGCCGGCTGCGCACGCGCATGCAGGAGCTGCTCGAGGCCGCGCAGCGCGCCTACCCGGTGCGCCCCAAGGGACCCGACGACACGTGGTGGATGCCGGCGCACCTCGGCGGCACCGCCCCGACCCCGGAAGAGGTCAAGGCCGCCGAGGCCGGCTGACGTCACACCGGGAGCGCGTCCGGAAGGTGCTCCCACAGGTACGGACGGTCCGGCGCGCCGCGCAGCGCGTCGAGCACCGCCGGGTGCGGCGCGTCGTGGAGCGCCGGGTAGTCCGCCTCCCCGGCCGCCGGATCGGGTGTCCACGCCAGCCGCTCGCCGTCCAGGGCGAATTGGGCGTCGACGCCCGGCTTGTTCCCCCGGCAGTCCTGCCGGTGCCACGCGCCCCGCAATCGGACCGCCACCAGTCCGTGCACGCACCAGCCCGTCCCCGCGTCGTGCGTCAGCCGCTGATAGCAGAGCGCCGTCGGGATGTCCTCGGCGCGCAGCAGCGCCGCCAGCGCGTGCGCCTTCGCGTGGCAGATTCCGGTGCCCTTCGCCAGGACGTCCGACGCCCTCCAGGTGACGCGCGGGTCCCCGCTGTCGGCGGAGTGCGGAATCGCGTCGCGCACGAATTCGTATGCGGCTCGGGCGTATGCATATGTGTCGGCGACATCGCGCGCGAGGCGCGCCGCCGTCTCGCGTACGAGCGGGTGGTGGTGGTCGACGGCCTCGTCGGCCGCCAAGTACGCGGACAGATCGGGGTTCTGTTGGATCAGCTCCATGCCTCAGGAGCATAGAAATGCGGCCGCCCGTAAGTCAATACATTTACGGTCGGCCGCATACCTATGCGATCCCGGCGGCTAGCGCGCCATCTCTTCCTTGAGGGCCGCCACGAAGGAGTCGACGTCCTCCTCGCGCGTGTCGAAGGAACACATCCAGCGCACGTCGCCGGCCGCCTCGTCCCAGAAGTAGAAGCGGTACTTCTTCATGAGGCGCTCGGAGACGTCGTGCGGGAGGCGGGCGAAGACTCCGTTGGCCTGCACCGGGTAGAGGATCTCGACGCCGTGGACGGCGCGGGCGCCCTCGGCGAGGCGCTGGGCCATCTCGTTGGCGTGCCGGGCGTTGCGCAGCCACAGGTCCTTGGCGAACAGCGCCTCCAACTGCACCGACAGGAAGCGCATCTTGGAGTGCAGCTGCATGGACAGCTTGCGCAGGTGCTTCATGTGGCGCACGGCGTCCTGGTTGAGGACGACGACGGCCTCGCCGAACAGCGCGCCGTTCTTGGTGCCGCCGAGCGACAGGATGTCGACGCCGACCGCGTTCGTGAACGTCCGCATGGGGACGTCAAGGGAGGCGGCGGCGTTGGATATCCGGGAGCCGTCGAGGTGTACGACCATGCCGCGCTCGTGGGCGTGCTCGCAGATCGCGCGGATCTCGTCCGGCGTGTAGAGCGTGCCGAGTTCGGTGGACTGCGTGATCGAGACGACCTGCGGCATCGCCCGGTGTTCGTCGTCCCAGCCGTACGCCTGCTGGTCGATCAGCTCGGGGGTGAGCTTGCCGTCCGGCGTCGGCACGGTGAGCAGCTTCAGTCCGCCCATCCGCTCGGGGGCACCGCCCTCGTCCACGTGGATGTGCGCGGACTCGGCGCAGATCACCGCGCCCCAGCGGTCGGTGACCGCCTGGAGCGCGACGACGTTGGCACCGGTGCCGTTGAACACCGGGAACGCCTCGGCGGTCGGACCGAAGTGGCTGCGGATGATCTGCTGGAGATGGCCCGTGTACTCGTCCCCGCCGTACGCGACCTGGTGCCCGCCGTTGGCGAGGGCGAGCGCCGCCATCACCTCGGGGTGGCCCCCCGCGTAGTTGTCGCTGGCGAAACCCCTGGTGTCGGGGTCGTGATGCCGGCGGGCGTCGGTCTTCGGAGGGTTCACGGCTTCTCGGTCAGCCACAGACGGGTCCCGTTCAGTTCGGCGGCGGGCCGGTCCCAGACGCCGGAGATGGCCTCGGCCAGCTCCTTGACGTCCGTGAAGCCCGCGAACTTCGCGTTGGGGCGTTCGGCGCGCATCGCGTCGTGCACCAGCGCCTTGACCACCAGGATCGCAGCCGCCTGCTGCGGTCCCGCCTCGCCCCCCGCCTTGCGGAAGGAGTCACCGAGCGCGAGCGTCCACGCCTCGGCCGCGGCCTTGGAGGCGGCGTACGCGGCGTTGCCCGCGGTCGGCTTGGAGGCGCCCGCGGCGCTGATCAGCAGGTAGCGGCCGCGGTCGCTGCGGGACAGTCCCTCGTAGAACGCGAGGGACGTGTGCTGCACCGTGCGGATCAGGAGCTTTTCGAGCAGGTCCCAGTCGGCGAGGTCGGTGTCGGCGAAGGTGGCGCCGCCGCGCCAGCCGCCCACCAGGTGCACGAGCCCGTCGACGCGTCCGAAGTCCTTCTCGACGCGGCCCGCCCAGTCGCGGGTGGCGTGCAGGTCGAGCAGGTCGACGTTGTCGCCGATGACGGTGGCGCCGCCGTGCGCGTAACGCGCCTCGTCGACGGCCTCCACCAGGCGCTCGGCGTCCGCGTCGGCCCCGATGACGGTGGCACCGGCCTCCGCCAGCCGCTTGAGGGTGGCCTTTCCGGCCGGTCCTGCGGCTCCGGCGACCGCGATCACCGCACCGTCCAGCGTGTCCCTGGTCCCGTTGGTGTCGGTCATGTCCGTCGCCTCCTGCTGCTGTTCGCCGTGGCTCACGCGGCCACCCGCCCGGTGCTCTCCGCGGTGATCCCCTTCGTGGAGGCGATCACCTTCTTCAGCTTCTTCGAAAGCGCCTCATAAAACATGCTGAGCGGAAACTCGTCGGGAAGCACCTCGTCCACGAGTTTGCGGGGCGGCAGCGACGTGTCCAGGGCGTCCGGGCCCTTGGCCCAGGTGGAGCCGGGGTGCGGGGACAGGTATGTCGACACCAGGTCGTACGCGGCGAACCAGTGCACCAGCTTCGGGCGGTCGATGCCGTCGCGGTACAGCTGCTCGATCTCGGCGCACAGCTGGTTGGTGACCTCGGGGGCGCGCTGCCAGTCGATGTGCAGCTTGTTGTCCGTCCAGCGCACCACGTCGTGCTTGTGCAGGTACGCGAAGAGGAGCTGGCCGCCCAGGCCGTCGTAGTTCTTGACGCGGTCGCCGGTGACCGGGAAGCGGAACATCCGGTCGAAGAGCACGGCGTACTGCACGTCGCGCGCCTGCGGGACGCCGTCCGCCTCCAGCTTCACGGCCTCCTTGAAGGCGGTGAGGTCGCAGCGCAGCTCCTCGAGGCCGTACATCCAGAACGGCTGGCGCTGCTTGATCATGAACGGGTCGAAGGGCAGGTCGCCGTGGCTGTGCGTGCGGTCGTGGACCATGTCCCACAGCACGAAGGCCTGCTGGCAGCGCTCCTGGTCGGCGACCATCTCCTCGATGTCCTTGGGCAGTTCGACGCCCAGGATGTCGACGGCCGCCTCGGTGACGCGGCGGAAGCGGGCCGCCTCGCGGTCGCAGAAGATGCCGCCCCAGGAGAAGCGCTCGGGGGCCTCGCGCACGGCGATCGTCTCCGGGAAGAGGACCGCCGAGTTCGTGTCGTACCCGGAGGTGAAGTCCTCGAAGGTGATGCCGCAGAACAGCGGGTTGTCGTAGCGGGTCGCCTCCAGCTCGGCGAGCCACTCCGGCCACACCATGCGCAGCGCGACGGCTTCCAGATTGCGGTCCGGGTTGCCGTTCTGCGTGTACATCGGGAAGACCACCAAGTGCTGGAGGCCGTCCCGGCGCTGGGCCGCGGGCTGGAAGGCGAGCAGCGAGTCCAGGAAGTCCGGGACCCCGAAGCCGCCGTCCGACCAGCGGCGCAGGTCGCGCACGAGCGCCTCGTGATACGCGGCGTCGTGCGGCAGCAGCGGGGCGAGCTCCTCGACCGCCGATATGACACGGCCCAGGATCCGCTCCGCGTCGGCCTTCGCCGGGGCGCCCTCGGCCTCGAAGTCGATCGACCCGTCCGCGCTCTGCAGGGGCCTGAACTCCTCCACGGCGTCCTTGAGCAACGGCCAGGCCGGGTGTTCCACCACCCTGGGTCCGACCACCTGGACCGGAGAATCCGTCCCCTCCGCGCCAGCCTGCACAAGAATTTCCGTCATGTCCCAACCTCCACGGGAGAACCTCGCGTAAGAACACCGTATGCGCGCGAGGTTCTCGACCACAAGAGGGACCTCCGGAAATTATCCTGCGCCACCCCCTAGATCACCGCTGTTTTTCCTGTGGCGAGCGGTGGCGGCGATCGCCTCTGTCGCGCCGGCCAGGGCCTGCCGGGCGTCGTCGAGGAGTTCGGGGAACCCGAAGAATCCGTGGAACATCCGCGGAAAGTGCCCCTCCGTGACCGCGACGCCCGCGTCCCGCAGCGCCTTGCCGTACGCGCGTCCCTCGTCGCACAGCGGGTCGCAGCCGGCGGTGACGATGTGCGCGGCGGGCAGCCCGGCGAGGTTCTCGGCCAGCAGCGGCGATACGTGGGGGTGGGCCGGGTCCCCGTCCGCGCCCAGGTACTGCTCGCGGAACCAGCCGCAGTGGGCGGCGCTGAGGAAGTAGCCCTCGGCGTTGGCGTCGAAGGAGCCGGACTTCTGGCGGGCGTCGGTGGCCGGGTAGACGAGGACCTGGCACGCGATGGCGGGGCCGTCCTCGTCGCGCGCGATCTGGGCGACGACGGCGGCGAGGTTCCCGCCCGCGCTGTCGCCCGCCACCGTGAGCGCCTCCGGGTCGGCGCCCAGCTCGGGCGCGTGGTCGGCGACCCAGCACACGGCGGCGTACGCGTCCTCCACGGCGGCGGGGAACGGGGCCTCGGGCGCGAGCCGGTAGTCGACCGACACGACGACGGCGCCCGCATCCCGGCACAGTGCACGGGCCGTGTGGTCGTGGCTGTCGAGGTCGCAGATGACCCAGCCGCCGCCGTGGAAGAAGACGACGACGGGGCGGGGACCCGGAGCGGCGTCAGGCTCCGGCAGGTACACGCGTACCGGTATCGCGGGCGCACCCGGCGGCCCGGGTATCTCGCGGTCCTCGACGGCCCCGACCACGGGCGCGGGGAACGGCGAATCCGGGGCCGCGGCGAGGATCCGGCGGGCCTCGGCGGCATCGGTGACGGCGCCGCCGAGGTCGGGGAAGGCGGCGGTGATGGCGTCGACGAGGGGCCGGGCCTCGGGGGCGAGGCGGTCGACCGGGTCGGGGGTCATGGGCGGCTCCTTGGTTCGGCGGTGGTTGCTACGTGGGTGGGCTGGGCAGGCGGGCCCGCTCAGCCGGGGGTGACGTCGCGGGGCTCTGCCCCGGACCCCGCGGGCTCTCGTCCAAGAGCGGGGCTCGATGTGCGGAAGTGCGGTATCACCTTCTCGCCCCACTGCCGCAGCGTCTCCATGCACGCCTCCTGCGGCACCGTACCCATCTGGATCAGGCACATGATCTCGTCGGCGCCCGCGTCGCGGAGCCGTTCGACGTACGCGATGGCGTCGTCGGCGGTGCCGTACGCGTGGTCGGCGTTGAAGGTGGCCGTGGCGGTGGGACGGACGGGGATGTGGTGCTCGTGGAGGCGGGCGACGACCTGCTCGGCGGCCCGGCGCATCTCCTCCGCCTCGTCCGCGCCCTCGACGACGGCCTCGTCGGGGATGCCCGCGCCGCCGTACCAGTGGCCGATGGACTGCGCGAAGAAGCGCTGACCGCGGATGCCGATGCTGCGGGCCGTCTCGCGGTCGTCGAGCACGATGGTCGGGCAGAGCACAGAGAAGTGGTCGTTCACGACGGAGGAGACATGACGCTCCGGGGTGCGGGCCGCGAGCGCCGCGTCGTAGGCGCCGCGCATGTCGGCGATCGCCTCCGGGCCCGCGAACCCCATCACCAGGGCGCCGACGCCGAGTTCGGCTGCCTGGCGCAGCGTCTCCGTGCGGCTGCACGCGAGGAAGAGCGGCGGGTGCGGGGTCTGCGCGGGGCGGGGCAGGATCGGGTGCGGGTCGATGTCGAGGAGCGGGCCGTGGTGCTCCAGCTCGTCCTTCTCCCACGCCTTCCCGATGATCCGCAGCGCCTCCTCGACCTCCTGCGTGGTCCGCTCCTTGTCGACCCCGCACAGCGACGTCTCCTGCGTGGTACCGCCGCGCCCCGCCCCGAGGTCGAGCCGCCCGCCGGACAACAGGTCGAGCATCGCGGCGCGTTCGGCCACGCGCGCGGGGTGGTTGAAGTTGAACGGCATGCACACCACGCCGTGCCCCACGCGGATCCGGGTGGTGCGCGCCGCGACCCAGGTCAGGAAGATCTCCGGCGCGGACATGTGCGCGTACCACTTGAGGGAGTGATGCTCGACCGCCCAGATCCGGTCGAACCCCATCTCCTCCGCGAACACGGCCTGTTCGACGCTGTCACGCAGCAGTTGGTGCTCGCGCTCGACGGTGGGGTCGGCGAGCTGGGCCTCAAAGATGACGGAGAACTTCACTGTGCCTCCCGTGGGTTGGGGCGCCATATGACTCATAGCTATATGACGACTCGTCATAGATGGGAAGGGTCGCGACGCTCCGCGCGGGCGGCCCGGGCACGCTCTACGCTTCCCAGGTAACCCCCTAGCCCCAGGAGTCATCCGTGTTCGACCCCGCACCCCCGCCCCCGTACCCGTACGCCGGGACCCCCGAGCCGCACCCCCTGCTCACGCCCGTTCTCGGTCTGATCGGGAGTTGGCACGGGCGAGGGCAGGGGGAATACCCCACCCTGGACGGGGACTTCGCTTATGCGCAGGAGGTGACGTTCAGCCACGACGGCAGGCCGTTTCTGCACTACGACGCGCGGGCCTGGCTGATCGACGGCGACGATGCCCCCGTGCGGCCCGCCGCACGGGAGAGCGGGTGGTGGCGGGTGCAGCCGGAGGGGCGCGTCGAGGCGCTGATCACGCAGCCCACCGGGATCGCGGAGGTACTGGTGGGGCAGGTCGTCGACGGGACCGTCGAGCTCGCGACGCACACCGTCGCCGGCACCCCGACCGCCAAGCAGGTCGACGCCACGGGGCGCCGCTACACGCTCACCGATGACGGGGCCCTGGCGTTCAGCCACGACATGGCGGCCGTCGGGCAGCCGCTCCAGCACCATCTCTCGGCGCTGCTGCGTCGCACGGAGGTCTTGCGCCCGTGACCTGAAGCTGGCTTCAATGCGGAGCCATGCCGACCACGCAGCTGCCGCCGACCGCCTGGGCCGTGCTCGGGCTGCTGTCCTTCCCGCCCGGCGAGCGGACCGGGTACGAGCTGAAGAAGTGGGCGGACGCGTCGCTGCGCTTCTTCTACGGCTCCCCCGCGTTCAGCCAGATCTACGCCGAGCTGCGCAGACTCGAACAGCTCGGCTACGCCACGTCCAGGCGCTCGGGTCCGGAGGAGCCGCGCACCAAGCGCACGTACGCCATCACGCGCGCGGGCAGGGACGCGCTCGCCGCGTGGGCGGCGGACGACCGGGACACGGCCGCCGTCTCGCTGCGGCACCCGGTACTGCTGCGGGTCTGGCTGGGGCATCTCGCCGCCCCCGAACGGCTGCGCAGGCTCGTCGAGGAGCATGTGGCGCGCACCGAGGGCGAGTTGAAGGAGGTGCGGGACGCGGCGGCGCGGGCGCAGGGCGTGGAGGCGTGGGCGCACCCGCAGATCGCGCTGCGCTGGAGCGAGCGGCACCTCGCGGCCGAAGTCGAGCTCGCGCGGGGCATGTTGGCGGACCTGGACGCGCTGTCCGGCTCCCCAGAAGTCAACGCCAGCGGGGACGCGCCCACCACCGGGTGAGCGGGCTCGCGCCGCGGGTGACCCGCCCGGTATGACGGCCGTACCCCCTGCCCGTACCGCCCGGAGGCGCATCCGCCATGAGTACCCGTGCCGTCCTCGTCGCCGCCGTGATCACTGGACTGATCCTCGGGGTGGTGGGCACCAGAACCGACGACTCCGGTCCTTCTCGCAGGCACGGTTCCCTCGCGCGGACGGCCCGTTAGTGTACGAGTCTGTCGCGTCCGCGCGGCAGCACCGAGCGCCAGTCGACGGAGGCGAGACGACCTTGAACTTCCTCACCATCGGGCATCGCGGAGCCATGGGTGTCGAACCCGAGAACACCCTGCGGTCCTTCGTCGCCGCCGAGCGCGGGGGCCTCGACATCATCGAACTGGACCTGCACCTGAGCAAGGACGGCGCGCTCGTCGTCATGCACGACGCCGACGTCGACCGGACCACGGACGGCCACGGGCCGATCGCCGAGAAGACCCTCGCCGAGATCCGCGGCCTCGACGCCGGACGCGGCGAGCGCGTACCCGTCTTCGAGGAGGTCGTCGACGCGGTCGGCACCCCGTTGCAGGCCGAGATCAAGGACACCGCGGCGGCGCGGGCGCTCGCCGATGTGATGCTGCGCCGCGATCTGGTGCACCGGGTCGAGGTGATCTCGTTCCACGACGAGGCGATCGCCGAGATCGCCCGGCTCGTGCCCGGCGTGCGCACGGCGCTGGTCGCCAGCCGCTACGGCACGGGCGTCGTCGAGCGGGCCGTCACCGCGGGGGCCACGACCCTGGTGCTCAACATCCGGCGGCTCACGCAGGAGATCGTCGAGCACGCCCGCAAGGCCGACCTGCGGATCATCGGCTGGGTCGTGAACACCCAGGACGATCTGCGGCTCGTGCGGGCACTCGGCCTCGACGGCGCGACCACGGACTACCCGGAGATCAAGCGGACGGGCCGCTTCACCGCGTGACGAACGGCGTGACCAGGCCTGACGAACGGCATGACTAGTCGGCGAGCGGCTTGACGAGCAGTTCGAACTTCAGGTCGTCGCGCTGCGGAATGCCGAAGCGCTCATCGCCGTACGGGAACGGGGTGAACCGTCCCGTACGGCGGTAGCCGCGGCGCTCGTACCAGGCGATGAGGTCCTCGCGGGCGTCGATCACCGTCATGTGCATCTCGCTGACGCCCCAGGTCTCGCGGGCCCTGCGCTCGGCCTCCGCGATGATCGTCTTGCCGAGCCCCGCGCCCTGCTGGGCGGGGCTGACCGCGAACATGCCGAAGTACGCGTGGTCCCCTCGGTGCTCCAGCTGGCAGCAGGCGACGACCGCCCCGTCCCGCTCCACCGTGAGCAGCCGGCTGTCGGGGTCCTCGATGACCTCGAGCACGCCCTGCGGGTCGGTCCGCTGCCCTTCCAGGATGTCCGCCTCCGTGGTCCAGCCGGCCCGGCTGGAGTCCCCTCGGTAGGCCGATTCGATGAGCGCGACGAGCACGTCGACGTCCTCGGGTTCGGCGTCACGGAAGGCGAGGTCGACGATGGTCATGGGGCGGTCTCCGACTTCTTGGGCGGCTGGCGTACGGGCGCGCCGTCGAGATTAACGCGACCGCACTACGCTGCGTCGGCATGGTTCACGTACTGAGCAGCAGGGTCCTGATCCGGCCGACCGACCCCGAGCGGTCGCGGGCGTTCTACGGGGAGGCGCTGGGCCTCGCGGTCTACCGGGAGTTCGGCACCGGGCCAGAGCGGGGCACCGTGTACTTCCTCGGCGGCGGGTTCCTCGAGGTGGCGGGCCGCGCCGCGGAGCCCGTGGTGCCGGGCCTCAAGCTGTGGATGCAGGTGGCGGACGTGCACGCGGCGCACCGGGAGCTGGCCGAGCGGGGCGTCACGGTCACCCGGGAGCCGGTCGAGGAGCCGTGGGGCCTCATCGAAATGTGGATCACGGACCCGGACGGCCACGAGCTCGTCCTCGTCGAGGTGCCGAGGGAGCATCCGATCCGGTACCGGCCGGGGATCTGAGGCCCCTGGACGCCCGCCCCTGACACCCTCCTCGCTCGAACGGCCTATACCGCGGCGTCCCGCGTACACGGTCGTTCGGGTGCGGTGGGGCGCGGGTGGGGTGCCTCGGACGGTCCCCTGATTCGCGTGCGGTGACCCGGCGGGGGACGGAGGATGGCGTGAGTTCGGGATTCGGGCGTGCCGAATCCGGATACGCAGGGATCGACGACGCATCACCGGTCCCACGCAGCCCACCCCAGGAGAGATCCGACATGACCACTCCGCGGAACACCAGCGCTTCCCGTTCGTCGTCCGTCCCCCGGATCCTGATCATCGGCGCGGGATTCGCCGGGATGGAGTGCGCGCACAAGCTGGAGAAGGAGCTCAAGCCCGGAGAGGCGGTGCTGCGGCTCATCAGCCCCACCGCGCACCAGCTGTACCTGCCACTGCTGCCGCACGTGGCCTCCGGCGTGCTCACGCCGCAGTCCGTGGCCGTGCCGCTGCGCCGGATGCTGCGGCGCACCCAGATCGTGCCGGGCGGCGCGATCGGCGTGGACCCGCAGGCGAAGGCCGTCGTCGTACGGAAGATAAACGGCGAGGTCAGCGTCGAGCACTACGACTACCTGGTGCTCACGCCGGGCAGTGTGACGCGCCAGTTCGACATCCCGGGCCTGGACAAGTACGCGGTCGGCGTGAAGACGCTCGCGGAGGCGGCGTGGATCCGCGACCACGTGATCACGCAGCTGGACCTGGCTGCGGCCAGCTCCGACCCGGCCGAGCGCGCGGCGCGGCTCCAGTTCGTGGTGGTCGGCGGCGGCTACGCGGGCACGGAGACGGCGGCGTACCTGCAACGCCTGACGACCGCCGCGGTCAAGCGCTATCCGGGGCTCGACCCGAAGCTGATCAAGTGGCACCTCGTCGATGTCGCGCCCAAGCTCATGCCGGAGCTGGGCGAGCGGCTCGGCGACAAGGCCATGGACATCCTGGAGCGGCGCGGACTGCACGTCTCGCTCGGGGTGTCGGTGGCGAGCGTCACCGAGGACACGGTCACCCTCACCGACGGGCGCGAGCTGCCCTGCCACACGCTGATCTGGACGGCAGGCGTCGCACCGAGCCCGCTGGTGGCGACCCTCGGCGCCGAGACCAACCGCGGCCGGCTCGTGGTGACACCCGAGCTGACCGTGCCCGGCCTCGACGGGGTGTTCGCGCTCGGCGACGCGGCCGCCGTGCCCGACATCGTCAAGGGCGGCGACGCGATGTGCCCGCCGACCGCGCAGCACGCGATGCGGCAGGGCTGGGCGGCGGCCCGCAACATCCTCGCCGCGGTGCGCGGCACCCCGCTGACGCCCTACCGGCACAAGGACCTCGGCCTCGTCGTCGACCTCGGCGGCATCCAGGCCGTGTCGAAGCCGCTGGGCATCCAACTGACGGGACTGCCCGCCCAGATCGTGGCACGCGGCTACCACATCGGCGCGCTGCGCACCCTGACCGCGCGCTTCCGCACGGCGGCCAACTGGACCCTCAACGCGGTCGCGGGCGACGACTTCGTCCGCACCGGCTTCCAACGCCACCGCCCCGCGACGCTCCGGGACTTCGAGATGACCGACGCGTACCTCTCCCCCGAGGAACTGCACGAGGTCGTGGCGGCACGGGTGGACGGCCGATCAATGTCACCGGAGAAGCCACACCTTCCGATCACCTGACGCCACTGGGGCGGATGGCCCCGTCCCTGTCGTCTTCTGGGCAGCCTCGATCTCGGGGCTGCCCACCTTCTTTCCCGACACCTTGAGCAACTGGCTGCCGGAGTTGGGGATTTGCTGACAGAGCTCCATCCTTTCGAGTGCTGATACCGAAGCCAGGGGCAGCCATCAGGACCGAGCCAGGATTCACGCAACCAGCACATCCTCCAGAACTCCCCCTCTGACCTGGGCACTTGGCGCCCCGACGACGCACAATCGGGGCCCCAAGATCGCGTAGACTCCCCGCTCGCCCGGTTCGGGCAATCAGGAAATGGCATGGGGGAGATCGATGACGGGGTATTCCGTCGAGCCAGAAGTGCTGCGTTCCGCGGCCAAGAAGATCCGCGACGCGGTGACCGGAGCGGACAAGGTCCATCTCGACAAAATCGCCGAGGACACACCCGACTTCGGCCATTCCGCTGCCGAGGTGGCGTTCGACGAACTGATGGCCACGTGGCACCAGGCGTTGACCAAGACCCTCAAGGACGACGGTGAGGGATCGGCCGACAAACTGGCCGACACCGCGCTCCAGTACGAACGCCAAGAGCAACTCGTCCACGGATCGTTCGCGACCCAGCCCGGGCCGGTTGTTCTGTGACGGCCAAACTGGGCGAGACCAGCGACCCGAAGGAACTCGTCCCCGGTGACCCGGCCCAGCTGTACGGATCCGCCGGACAACTGACCAAGAGAGCCAGTGCCGTTGAGGCCATCGGCGACGATCTGCGCTCCGTGCGCACGCCCGGATGGAACGGTGACGCCAGCGACGCCTTCTGGGACGACTTCTCGCCGCAGAAGAGCAAGTGGTACCGCGGCGCGGACTCATTGCGGAAGGCATCGTCCGCTCTTCAGGACTACGCCGGCGTACTCGAGTGGGGTCAGGAGCAGGCCGCGGAGGCCGCGGACCTGTACGACGCCGGTGACGAGGTCGGCGCCGAGGACAAGCTCGAGTCGGCGCGCAGCCAGGTCGAGTCGGCGGGCGACACGGCGAAGAAGCGGTTCGAGAAGGTCGGCGGTTCGGACTCCGACGCTCCCGCCTGGCTGTACTGGGCGGCGCAGGACGCGCAGTCCCAGGCCGGGGAGTCCGCGCTGTCCTTCTGGGAGTCGAAGCAGTTCGACCACAACCCATGGCGACTGCCTGGCCAGGCCGAGCCTCACGCGGGCGAGGAGGACAAGAGGGGCAAGTACTACAGGGGCTGGGGCGACAACCAGGACCAGCAGGCCACCGAGGAACGGCGCGACAAGGCCCTCGGGCTCAGCGCGGGCCTCGGGTCGGTCTCCGGCGACGCGAAGGTGTGGGGCGCGGCGGCTTCGGGACACGGCAGCGCGCTCGGCGGAGACGTGTCCGGACGGGCGAGCTTCGACACACTCGGCGTGGAGGGCAGCGCCGGGGCCGGGATCGAGGACAGCAGGCTTCAGGCTCAGGCGTCCGCGAAGGCGTACTTGGCGCAGGGTTCCGCCGAAGGCAAGTACGAGGCCGGGGTGTTCGAAACGTCCGGCAAGGCCACGGGGTTCGTCGGCGCCGAGGCGAACGCCGCCGCGTCCGTGGGCAAGGACGGCGCCCACGCCGGTGGCGAGGCATTCGCCGGGGCCAAGGCAACCGCGGAGGGGCATGCCTCCGTCGCTGGTGTCGGTGTCGGTGGCAGCGCCGAGGGCTGGGCGGGAATCGGAGCCGAGGCACACGCCGACGCCGGCATGAAGGACGGCACGTTGGTCATCGGGGCCGACGTCGGCGCGGCGCTCGGAGTCGGCGGGCATCTTGGCGGACAGGTCGAGATCGATCCCGGCAAGGTGGCCGACACCCTGGGAGACGCCGGGAGTGCCGCCAAGGACTGGACCGGCGACGCCAAGGACTGGACCGCGGACAAGGTCGACGCGATCGGCTCCGTCTTCGGATGAGTCGCCGGTGCGTGTCCGTTCCCCGACATCGGCACCGGCTTCGGCCATCACCCACGCGAACTGCTACGAATTGTGCACGTGCACGTCAAGGAGTTGATTCACCATGCCGGAGACCCTTCCGGTACCGCTGACCTGTGAGGTCCCACCGGGCTGGCAGTCGGCCCCGCCCGAGGAGGTCGGGGCTCCGCACGCCGCGTTCGTCGCCCTCCACCTCGCCTCGCGGGGCTCGGGCTTCGTCCCGAACATCACCATCACGGGCCGTCCCCGCGAAGCCGCCGTCGACCTGCACGAACTCGCCGACGAGTCCCTGCAGCGGCTGCGGGACACGGTGGGCCCCGTCGAGCTCGTCAAGCGCACCGATGTAGGCCCCGGCTTCGCGCAGGGACTCGCGGGTGCGGCCGGCGTCGTGCAGAACGTGCGGGTCTACGCGCAGCAGAACGGCCATCCCGTGCAGTTGTGCCAGAGCCAGGTCCTGCTGCTCGTCGAGGACGTTCACCGGCCTGACCGCTATGCCGAGTTCGAGATCGCGCTGACGGCACGGGCCGACCAACTGGACGAGGTCCTGGACGACTTCCAGGACTTCCTCCACACCGTGCGCCCGGTGGCCCCCGGGACGGAGTCAGGAACCGACGCCGGCGGGACGCCGACGCCGGGCGATGGGGAGGTGTGACGCCGTGTTCGCCTTCCTCGTCATTTTGGCATTCTGGTTGGTCTTCCTCGTCGTGACCTCACTGTGGCAACGGTGGCGACGCAACAGGGAGTTGGGCAAGTACGCGGAGCTGACCTCACGACTGGGGTGGCAGCTCGTCAAGAAGCCCTCGAACGGCGAAGCCGACCGGTTCCTGGGCGACGCGCCGTTTCCGGTCGGTTCCCGGAGGGGGGTGTCCTTCGAGGACTACTGCTACGGCCCCTACCGCGGGCGCGACGCGGCGGCGGTCGAGGGGCGTGTCGTCTCCACCTCCATGCCCCACGGCGACATGGGCGACGGATCCAGCGACGACAGCAGCAGCTCGACGTACGCCGTGTGGGCGGTCCAACTCCCGCACTCCGTCGGGGCGTTCACGGTGCAGCGCACCGGGACGCTGCGGCGGAAGTTCGGGGCGGGCGACGATGCGCTCATCGGGCACCCGGAGTTCGACGAGCGGTTCACCGTTCGAACGATCCAGCCGTCCGTCGCCGCGGCCGCGCTGAACGGGCCGCTCGCCGAGTTCCTGCTCAATGACCGGCGGGCCGCGAAGTACCCGCTGCGGTTCACCGACACGGAGCTGATCAGCTGGGACAAGGACGAGCAGTCGCCGAAGGAGATCGAGCCGGCGCTTGAGTTCCTGAACGACGTCGCCGATCTGGTGGCTGCCCAGCAGCCGGTCGGCGTCGGTGCCACGGGGCCCGCGTGGGGCCCGTCGGGTGCCGGTGGCGCCCAGGTCACGGATGGCAGCGCCGCACCCGCGTCCGCCGCCGAGGAGCTGATCGCCCTCGTACGTCAGCGGATCGCCGACTCCGGTGCCCCGTACCGCATCGAGCCCACGCAGTCGTGGTTCAACATCGTGCCGGATCCGGCGGACCCTCGCTGGCAGGGGTGCGACGAGGCGCGCGTGTGGCGCGTGACGCCGGACGCGGACAAGCGCAGGATCAAGGTCTCCTACGACAGTCACTCGCTCGGCCCCGACGGCAGCATGGGCCCCAGGTCCCGGAGCGGACAGGCCTATTGGAAGGACTTCGAGCGCGTGACCGATGCCGGGTCCACGGCCCTGGACCCGAGCCCGCGCAACAAGGACTTCGGTGTCGCCGTCGTGGCGCGGGTCGGCGCCGAGGCGGGGTGGCGGGGGCCGCGCAATGACGCCTGGCTCGGGTACATCCTGTTCGGCGTCATCGCCGTGAGTGTGCTCGGCGCGATCGCGGCAGGTCTTGCCGTGCTGACGGGCGCGGCGCACTGACGGACCGAAGCTCGACGAAAGGCTCGGCCGGGGTTTCCCGGCCGAGCCTTTCGCGTAGGCGGCGGGTAGAACCACCGCCTCACTTCCCCGCCGCCCGCACCTCCTCGTACGCCTCACGCGACAGCGGCTCCGCATCCCTGGCACCGAGCCGCTCCAGCGGGATCCGGTACGTCTCCGGGGACTTCCACGTCGCGACCGAGGCGACGACGGTGATGGCGAGGCAGAACGTGCCGATGGTGAGCGGCACGTTCGAGGAGCCGGGCGGCGCCACCATCGTGAAGATCGTCGGCAGGAACGCGACGATCGCCAGGCCGATGTTCTGCGCCAGCGCGAACCCGGTGACGCGGCGGGCCGCAGGGAACAGCTCCTGGAAGAAGCAGGCGAACGTGGCGTTCCAGGACTGGTAGGCGACACCCCAGGAGAGGACCGCCAGGAGGAAGGTCAGGGGCACGTTGCCGGCGCTGACCGCCCACAGGTACGGATAGCAGAGCAGGCCCGCCGCCAGACCACCCGCGATCATGATCGGGCGGCGCCCGAACCGGTCGGAGAGGTGGCCGAAGACCGGGACGACGAACATGCCCGCCACGTTCGCGGCGATCTGGATCCAGAGGTAGACGGTCGTGCTCATGCCGACGCCGTAGCCGGACTGCGTCGCGTAGGCGCCGCCGAACACCGAGACCGTGACGCCGATGACGTTGACGAGCGTCATGCACACCGCGCGGAGGATCTCGCGCCAGTTCTCCCGGAACGCCTCGACGAACGGCAACTTGCGCGCCTCGCGGCCGGTCTCCCCCTGCTGCTCCTCGAAGGCCTTCGTCTCCTCGACGCGCCGGCGGATCAGGAAGCCGGCGATGACCACCACGGCGCTGAGCACGAACGGGATGCGCCAGCCCCAGGACGTGAAGGCCTCGTCGGACAGCAGCATCGACATGGGCAGGAAGATCGCGGCGCCGAGGATCTGCCCGGCGACCGTTCCGTGCAGGGCGAAGCTCGCGAGGAAGCCGCGCCTGCCGTGCGGCGCGTGTTCGATGATCATCGCGCTCGCGCCGCTCAGTTCCCCCGCCACGGCGAAGCCCTGTACGAGGCGGACGAGGGTCAGCAGGATCGGCGCGATGATGCCGACCTGGCTGTATGTGGGCAGCAGCGCCACCACGAACGTGGAGACGCCCATCAGGAGCATGGCCAGGACGAGGACGTTCTTGCGGCCCTTCTTGTCTCCCCAGTGGCCGAGCACGGCGGCACCGATGGGGCGCGCGACGTAGCCCACGGCGTACGTGCCGAGCGACGCCAGGACGGCGATCGTCGCGTTGCCCTCGGGGAAGAAGATCCCGGGGAAGACGAGCGCCGCCGCCTGGGCGTAGATGAACCAGTCGTAGTACTCGAGGGCACTTCCGATCCAGCCGCTGGCCGCGGCCTTCCTCGACATCGCCCGCCCGGCGGCGGGTGTGTCCGCGGTACGCGACTCCTTTGACGCGGTCACGCTCATGGCTCTCCTTGGTGTGATCAGGCCACGGCACCGAGTGGAAAGTGCTTGCACGGCAGACGGTCGTCACCGTTCTTGAAACGCTCCATTGATGGCGGCCTTACGGCTCCGCGCTCGACGGCGACGGACGATCGCCCCGTAGGCGGGTACATACGAACCCGGGGCGTATGGCCCTGTCAATGGATTCCGGAAGCTTTCCCGTCGGGGAGCGCGATGAGATTGATTCGATTCAAAGTGACTACCGCTCCCCCGAACTCCCCCGCCCGGACCCCCTTGTCCGGACCCGCGCACCCCGCTTAGGGTCGACGCAACGGAAAGCGCTTTCCCTCCGACAGCTCTCCGCGAGGAACCCGCATGCCAAGCCCCGCCAGCCAGGGATCCCGTCTGCGTGCCGCCGTCGTCGGCACGGGCGGGATCGTCACCGGCAGCCACCTGCCCGCCCTCACCTCCCTGCGCGACCGCGTCGACCTCGTCGCCGCCGTCGACGTGGACCAGGACCGCCTCGACGGATTCCGCGCCCGGGCCGCCGACGCCGGGTTCGCGGACGTCTCCGCGCACACCGACCTGAACGACATGCTCGAAGCGGCGCGCCCCGATCTCGTCCTCATCGGCACCCCGCCGGTGTTCCACCGCGAGCAGACCGTCGCGGCACTCAAGTCCGGCGCCTGGGTGCTGTGCGAGAAGCCGCTCACCCTCTCCCTCGCCGAGTACGACGAGATCGCCGCCGCCGAGGAGGCGAGCGGCACCTACGCGTCCGTCGTCTTCCAGCACCGCTACGGCTCGGGCGCCGTGCACGCCCGCTCGCTGCTCACCGAAGGCGCGCTCGGCCGCCCGCTCGTCGCCCACTGCCAGACGACCTGGTACCGCGACGCCGCCTACTACGAGGTGCCCTGGCGCGGAAAGTGGGCCAGCGAGGGCGGCGGCCCCGTGATGGGCCACGGCATCCACCAGTACGACCTGATGCTGCACCTGCTCGGCGAGTGGACCGAGATCCGGGCGATGGCGGCCCGCCTGGTGCACGACACGGAGAGCGAGGACGTGTCGACCGCGCTCGTCCGGTTCAAGGACGGCGCCCTCGGTACGGTCGTCAACTCCGTGCTCTCGCCGGACGAGACGAGCCGCATCCGTATCGACTGCGAGAAGGCCACGGTCGAGCTGACGCACTTGTACGGGCACGGCAACGACGACTGGCGCTACACCCCGGCCCCCGGCAGCGAGCAGCCGCCCGCGCCCACCGCCGACGTGCCCAGCTCGCACACCGCGCAACTGGCCGCGCTGCTCGACGCGTACGACGCCGGCACCCGGCCGCCCGGCAGCGGCCGGAGCGCCCGCAGCACGCTGGAGTTCGCCGCCGCGCTCTACAAGTCGGCCTTCACGGGCGACACCGTCAAGGCCGGGGAGATCGGCCCCGGCGACCCGTTCTACGCCGCGATGCACGGCGACCACCCGGATTGGAGCCCGAAGCAGTGAGCAGCGCCCCGACCTCGCTGAAGGTCACACACGTCCACGGCGACCGCATCGTCGTGCGCGCCGCCGGCACCGACCTCTTCTCCTACGTCTACAAGCCCGACCCGGAGGCCTTCGAGGCCCGCAAGCCGTATGTGCACCCGCTGCGCACCCTGGGCGGCAACCTGGTCTCGGGCTACCGGCCGAACGACCACCGCTGGCACAAGGGCCTCCAGATGACGGCCAGCCACCTGTCAGGGCAGAACTTCTGGGGCGGCAACTGCTATGTGCACGGCGAGGGTTATCTGCCGCTGCCCGACCGGATCGGTTCGATGCGGCACGACGGCTTCGACGCGGTCGACGCGTCGGACGACGAGCTGTCCTTCGCCGAGCGCCTCACGTGGATCGAGAACGGGGGCGCCGACTGGGCCCGCGAGCGGCGCGGGGTGCGGGTGCACGGGGTGGACCCGGAGTCCGGCTCGTACGCCGTCGACTGGTCGATCGAGCTGACGAACACCCGCGCCGACGGTGAGGCGCTGCGCTTCGGCTCGCCGACCACGGCGGGCCGGGAGATGGCCGGGTACACGGGCCTCCAGTGGCGCGGGCCCCGCGACTTCACCGGCGGGACGGTCTTCGGTCCCGAGGAGTCGGCGGACGCGAGCGGGTCCGTGGCGACGTACGACGCGCCGGGCGCGCTGATGGGCACGCAGGGGCCGTGGCTGGCGTTCACCGCCGAGCACGACGACGTGGACGCCCACTCGACCCTGGTGTTCGCGCACGCTCCCGAGAACGCGGACGCCGTCCACGAGTCGCACTGGTTCGTGCGCGCGGAGCCGATCCCGACGGTCGCGTTCTCCTGGGCGTTCTTCGAGGAGTTCGCGCTGCCGGCCGGTGAGACGTTCCGCTACCGGTACCGGATCGTGGTCGCCGACGGCGCCTGGGACAGGGAGCGGGTCACCACGCGCCTGAAGGAGCTGGCGTGGTGAGCCTGGACAGGCCGTTGCCCGGGGGGATCGGCCTGTCCCACATCTCCGCGTACGACTGGCAGGCGGCGGACGGCGTCTGCGGCGGCAGCCCGCATCTGCACCTCGTGTGCACGGAGGCGTACGTGGTGACGGGCGGGCGCGGCGCCGTGCAGACGCTGAGCCCGGACGGCTACCGGGACACGCCCCTTGAGGCCGGTTCGCTGGCCTGGTTCGAGCCGGGCACGGTGCACCGCATGGTGCAGGGCGAGGATCTGCGGATCACCGTCCTGATGCAGAACAGCGGGCTGCCGGAGGCGGGCGACGCGGTGTTCACGTTCCCGCCGGAGTACCTGGCCGATCCGGAGAAGTACGCGGCGGCGGCCTCGCTGCCCGGTCCGGCGGGCCCGGAGGCGGAGGCCGCGGCGCGCCGTCGCCGGGATCTCGCGGTCGAGGGCTACCTGCCGCTGCGCGAGGCGTTGGCCGCGGGCGACGCGGAACCGCTGCGGGCGTTCCAGCGGGCGGCCGCGGAACTGGTCAGGCCGCGCGTCGCCGCCTGGCGCGAGCTGTGGCGCACCGGCGCCCTGGCCACGGCCGAGCGCACGGGGGCGCAGCTCGACGCCCTGGAGCGGGGCGACGCGGACGGCTATCTGGCCGCGTCGACGGCCCACACGGCGACACCCACGCGCCACGGCGGCCTGGGCATGTGCGGGCGACGTGAGGAGTACGGCATCGACGGGGCGACGGTGCCGCGCTGAAGACGCCCCGCCTGCGGGGACGGGCCCCTGACTATTGGGGCCCGCTCCCCAGCCGACCCTCCAGCTGGAGCAGCAACTCGCCCAGCAGGGAGCTGAGTTGCTGCTCCTTGCCGTCGGCGAGGCCCGAAAGGATGGAGCCCTCGTACGCGAGTTGACTCGGGAGCAGTTCGTCGACGAGGGCGCGGCCCTCGTCCGTCAGGCTGAGGTGGGAGACGCGGCGGTCGCGGGTGTCGCCGCGGCGGGAGACGAGACCGCGTTCCTGGAGCTGCTTGAGGCGCTTGGTGACGGCGGCGCCGGAGGCGAACGTCTCGCGGGCGAGGTCGCCGGGGGTGAGCTCGCGCCCGGTCCTGCGCAGCGTGCCGAGCAGATCGAACTCGGCCCTGGTCAGGCCCGCGTGCCGGAGCGGCGCGTCCTCGGCCTGCTGGAGCAGCGCGGCGCACCGGTTGATGCGGCCGATGATCTCCATGGGGCCGGTGTCGATGTCGGGGCGTACGGCCTGCCACTGCCGTACGACGGACGACACGATGTCGAGCGGCGCCGTTGCCGCCGAGCCTTGCTGCGTGCTCATGCCTGCCTGACCGGACCTTCCTCATGGGCCGAACGTTGTGCGTCCGCCACTATCCGCTACTTCTGGGCGCCCGCACCACTCGGGTCGCCGGCCATCGCCTGCCGCCGGACCGTGGCGGCGAGCGTACGGTGCCCGGACTGCTCGGCGGCGAGCACCCGCTCCTCGGGCAGGGCGCGCTGCCACCATTCGCCGGCGGCGGTGTCGGCGGCGGCGCGCAGCTCGACGAGGGCGGCGGTGAGGCCGCGGCGGGCCGTCTCCAGGGCGGCGTGGTCCGGGGTGGGCAGCGCGAGCGTGCGCTCGGCGGACTCGCGGGCGGTGTCGGTCGCGGCGAGGGCCTGTTCGATGCCGTCGGTGGCGCGCCGGTTGGTGACGGCGACGGCCGCGACGACACCGAGCACGGCTCCGACGAGGGTGTCGACGACGCGGTCGCCGATCAGCTCTCCGGGCGCCTGGTAGCGGGCGAACTCGGTGACGAGCAGCGCCATCGGCGTCACGCACAGGCTGCCCAGCCAGTAGTTGCGGGTGATGAGCGCCTCGGCCCCGAAGGCGCAGGCGAGGCAGCACAGCACGAGGGCGAGCCGGCTGGCGTGGGCGAGCGGGACGACGGCGGCGAAGACGAGCACACCGGCGATGTTGCCGACGACGCGCTGGATGCCGCGGTTCCAGGACAGCGCGAGGTTGGCCTGGTAGATCGAGGCGGCGGTGACGAGGGCCCAGTAGGGGCGGCCGACGCCGAGGGCGAGCGAGCCGTATCCGGCGAGGGCGCAGCCGACGACCGTACGCAGGGCGATGGGCAGCAGCGGCGAGCCGGGGCCGATGCGCCGCCACAGCGAGGGCTTGCCGACCGCGAGCTCGGCCTCGATGCCGAGGAGTTCGTCGTCCATTCCCGCGATGCGTGCGGGCCGCGGCACGGAGCCCGCCCCGCGCAGCCCGGCCGCCCAGGTGCGCAGCCGGTCCGCGTCGGCGTCGCCCGGCGCGGAGATGGCGACCTCGGCACGCAGCACGAGGCGCTCCAGGGCGCGCCGCGCCTCGGTGCGCGCGCCGGTGGCGAGCAGCGACTGCCAGGCGGCGTGCACGGCGGCGGCCGCGGCGCCGCGGGCGGGCGCGTGCTCGGGCCGCTCGACGTACGCGGCGGCGGCGTTCAGCGCGCGGGCGGTGGCGCGGCGCTCGGGTCCGTGCGGCCGGACGAGGGCGGGGGCCATGCCCACGATCCAGGACACGGCGCCGGCGGCCAGCGTCAGCGCGAGGTGGCCCGGCACCTGCCCGAGGGTCTGCGGCGCGAACAGCGTCGCGGAGCTGATGAACGTGAAGATCAGGTTTCCCGGCGGTCCGATCCGGGTGGCGTCGCACAGCGTCTTCTGGGCGGCGGCGAGCAGCGCACCGATGGCGACGAGGACGACCGCGGACGAGGTGAGCGAGGCGGAGACCAGGGCGATCGCGATGCTCGCGAGCATCCCGGCGACCACCCAGGCCAGGGCACGCGCGCGTGCCGCGTACGGGAGGTTGTGCCCGTACAGGGCGCACAGGCTGCCGGCCATCGTGTACATCGCCAGGTCGAGCCGGCCCAGGGCGAGCAGCGTCATGTTCGGTATCGCGGTGGCGACGACGACGCTGGTCGCGGGCTTGAGCCAGACGTCCGAGGGCTTGTTGAGGCGCAGCACTCCGGCGAGCGGGAGGCGGTGGACGGCGGGAGTGCGAGATGTCGGTGGTGTGCTGCTCATAAGAAAACCTTAGCAGGTGTTTTACCCGTAAAGGATTAGACGTGAGCGGATGCACACTCCGCCCGCGCGACCACCCGTGCTCCCCTGCGCCGACATGCGCCCCTGCCCGCCGGGGCATCTCCCTGACGGACACCGACGACGAGACGGACACGATGGGGGACCCGGTGCACGGACCGCTCTCGGCCGCCTGGCTGCTGGTCGCGCTCTGCGCGGCGACCGGCGCGTACTGCGTGCTGCGCCTGCGCAGCGACGTCGAGGAGCAGCGCCGCACGGCCGGCGGCGAGGCCCTGATGGGATTCGGGATGGCGCTGATGGCCGTCCCCGCGGCGGTGCTCACGCCCCCGCACTGGGCGTGGCTGCTGTACGCGACCGTGTTCGGGGCCGCCGCGCTCCGCGCGCTGTGGGCCTCCCGGACGGGGGCCCATCACCTGCACCACCTGGTGGGCACGTTCGCCATGGCGTACATGGCGGTGGCGATGGCCGTCCGCCCGGCGGCCCACGCACACCACGGCGGCGCGGGCGCCCCGGCCCTCACGGGCGCGCTGCTCCTCTACTTCACGGTCTACGTCCTGTGGTCGGGCGCCGGCCTCGTTCCCACCGCGGCCGCGAGGACCGCCACCGGCCCTTCGGCCGACACCGGCTGGGGCGACCGTCCGGAACTGGCGCGGGCGTGCCGGCTCTCGATGGGGATCGGGATGCTCGCGATGCTGCTGACGATGTAGCGGGCCGATCAACGAAACCGTGGCGTGCGTCACTTGACGCCCCAGGCCATACCCGTGGGTAGCGCTCGCCTCATAGGGTGACGGCCATGACGGTCCCCGTAGCACTGTTGCTGCTCGGCGCCCTGGCCGCCCTGGTCGCGCCGAGACTGCTCGCGCGCGCGGACTGGACGGAGCGGGAGCCGATCGTCGCGCTGTGGGCGTGGCAGTGCGTCGTGGCGGGTGTCCTGCTGTGCTGCGCCCTGTCGATGACGTTGAGCGCGGCGGCCGCCTGGAGCGCCGTGCGCGGCCACGTGTTCGCGGGGGCACCGCACGGCGTCGTGGACGCGTACGCGCTGCGCGCGGCCGGGCCGTGGGCGGCGACCGTCGCCGTGACGCTCGCCCTGGGCGGGGCGTGGACGGCGGCGATGCTGGTGCGCGAGGTGCGCGGCGCCCGCGCGAGGCGGCGCGCCCGGCGTGCCGAACTCCTGGAGCGCGCACCGCTGTTGCCCGGCGAGGAGCCGGGCCCCGACCGCCTCGTCATCCTGGAGGGCAAGCGCCCGGACGCCTGGTGGATGACCGGCACGACACCGCAGCTCATCATCACCACGGCCGCCCTCCAGCGCCTGAAGGGGCGTCAGCTGGACGCGGTGCTCGCGCACGAGATGGGGCACGCGCGGTGGCGGCACGACTGGCTGCTGCACTGCTCGGGCGCGCTGGCCTCCGGTTTTCCGCAGATTCCGGTGTTCGCCTCGTTCCGGGGCGAGATGCACCGCCTGGTGGAGCTTGCGGCGGACGATGTCGCCTCGCGCCGCTTCGGGCGCATGAGCATCGCCCTCGCGCTGGTCGAACTCAACGAGGACCGCGGGGTGTTCGGCCCCTGTCCGACCTCGCACGCGCAGGTCCCGCAGCGTGTGCACCGGCTGCTCGCGCCGCCGTCGCGCCTGACACCCGCGCACCGGCTGCGCCTCACGGCGGCCGCGGCGCTGATCCCGCTCGTCCCCCTCCTGGTCACCTTCGTCCCCGCTCTGCGGGCGCTGGGATAGCACCACGCCGCGCGGCCCACCGGGGATGGCCCGTGCCGCGCCCGATGAGCGAGGATCGTTCCCATGCACCCGGCACGGCTCGACTCCCCGCCCCGACGCCCCCGCCCCGTCCGCGCGCTCGCCACGGCGCTGGCCCTGCCCTCCGTACTCCTGCTCGTCCTGGTGGCGCTCCGCTGGAGCCCGCTGATGGACCTCGACCGGGACGTCGCCCGTTCACTGCACGGCCGGGCCCTCGCCGACCCCGGCGTCACGCAGGTCAACCGCGTCCTGACCGACTGGGTATGGGATCCGTGGACCATGCGGCTGCTGTGCGCGGTGATCGTGCTGGTCCTCGTGCGGAGATCGCGGGACTGGCTGCTCGCGGGCTGGGTGGCGGCCACCTGCCTGGTCGGCACGCTGCTGCAACAGGGCCTGAAGGCGGCCGTCGACCGGCCGCGTCCCGTCTGGCGCGACCCGGTGGACTCGGCGCACTACGCGGCGTTCCCCTCGGGACACGCGTTGACGGCGACCGTGGTGTGCGCGCTCGCCCTGTGGCTGCTGCGGCGGCACGGGGCAGGGCGCGCGCTGTGGCGCACCGCGCTCGCGCTCGCCGTGGTGTCGGTGCTCGGCGTCGGCCTGACCCGTCTGTGGCTGGGCGTGCACTGGCCCTCGGACGTGCTGGCCGGCTGGCTGCTCGGGGCGCTGACGGTGACGCTGTCCACGGCGGCGTACGACAAGTGGCTCGCGCCCAACGCCCGTGCTTGACCAGCGGGTTCGACGCGCCGGAGGATCGGCGGCATGACGATCAAAGCCGTGCTGTTCGACTTCTCCGGGACCCTCTTCCGCATCGAGTCCACCGAATCCTGGCTGCGGGCCGTGCTCGACGCGGCCGAACGGGCGCTGCCGGACGCGGAGTTCACGCGCGCCGTCGCGGGTCTGGAGGCGGCGGGGGCGCTGCCGGGCGGCAGCACGCACCCGGTGAACGTCCCCGCGCACCTCGCCGAGCTCGTCGCCGCCCGCGACGTGGACGCCTCGCGGCACCGCGCCGCGTACACGGGCCTGGCCCGCCAGGTGGCGCTGCCCGACGAGCGGCTCTACGACGCCCTGTACGACCGGCACATGACGCCGGACGCCTGGCAGCCCTACCCGGACGCCCACGAGGTCCTCGCCGGTCTGCGCGAGCGCGGCCTTCCGGTGGCCGTGGTCAGCAACATCGGCTGGGACCCGCGCCCCGTCTTCGTGGCACACGGCCTCGACCAGTACGTCGACGCGTACGTCCTGTCGTACCGGCACGGCGTCCAGAAGCCGGACGCCCGGCTGTTCACGGCCGCGCTGGAGGAGCTGGGAGTGGCGCCCGGCGACGCGCTGATGGTGGGTGACGACCGGCGCGCCGACGGCGGGGCCGCCGAGCTGGGCTGCGCCGTGCACTTCGTGGACCACCTGCCGGCCGAGGCCCGCCCCGACGGGCTGCGCCCGGTGCTCGGCCTGATCTGAGCCGCCTTCACCTGACGTCGCGGCACATGACGCGGCGGCACCTGACGCCCCGGCGCACGACGCAGCCGTATTCGGACGATCCCCCGCGTCGCCCGAATACGGCCGGCCCTCCCGCGCACACCACGCCCAACGGGCCGGTGGCCGGGAAGCGCTGAGTATAGTTGGCTGCGAGCCAGTCAACGCAGGAGTCAAGAATGTCCCCCCGCAGCGCATCGGTCAATGAGGAGTTGCGCCGACGTTCCCGCGAGCGGCTCCTGCGGGCGACGTTGGAGCTCGTCGGGGAGCGCGGGTACGACGCGACGACGCTCGGCGACATCGCGGACCGCGCGCGTTCGGCGCGCGGTCTGGTCTCGTACTACTTCCCGGGGAAGCGGCAGTTGCTGCAATCCGCGGTGCACCGGCTGATGCACCGCACGCTGGAGGAGGCGCTGGAGCGCGAGCCGCGTCCCGCGCCCGAGGACGGCGACGAGCGCCTGGCGCGCGCCATCGACGCGATCCTGGGGCTCGCCCGCGACCACCCGGTGCTGATGCGCACGCACATGGCGGGGATCCTCCAGGCCGAGGGCTTCGTGCAGTGCCCGGAGCAGCAGCGGCTCGCGGCGCTGCTGCGCGACACGGTCGTACGGCACGGGACGCTCGACGTGGACACGGACTATCCGATGCTGCGCGCCGTGCTCATGGGCGCCGTGTTCTCGATGCTCGTGCCGGGCGTACCGATGCGGTTCACCACGATGCGCGCCGAGCTGTTCCGCCGCTACGACCTGGAGTGGAAGTGGGGCTGCCCGCCGGACGACGAGGATGACGCGTCGTCCGACGGGAGCCCCGCCCACGGCGGACCGGCCGATTTCTCGCGCTATTTCGAGCCGCTGTCACCGGCCGTCATGGGTGAGCCGAACGGTCAGCCGAAGTAGTCCGGCTGCGTCTGGACGTTGAGCTCGCCCAGGCGGATCTTCGACGCCGGGTCGGTCCTGGCGTCCTTGATCTTCAGGACGTCGAAGCCCTTCGCGATGTCGTTCGAGAACACGTACCCGTTGTAGTAGTACGCCGACCAGGAGCCGCCCGTGGTCATCTTGTCCGTGGTGAGCGGGCCGCGCTCGAAGTAGCCGATCTCCTTGGGCTTCGAGGAGTCCGTGAAGTCCCAGACGGAGACGCCGCCCTGGTACCAGGCCTGCACCATGAGGTCCTTGCCCTTGACCGGGATCAGAGAGCCGTTGTGGGCGACACAGTTCTCGGTGTCGGCCTGGTGGCGCGGGATCTTGAAGTAGCTCTTGAAGACGAGCTTGCGCTTGTCGCCCTTGCCGGTGATGTCGTAGATGCCGTCGGCGCCGCGGTCCGGACCGATGGCCTCGTTGCAGGTGGCCGCGCCACCGCCGCCCAGCTCGTCGGTGAAGACGACCTTGTTGGCCTTCTGGTTGAAGGTCGCCGAGTGCCAGAACGCGAAGTTGACGTTGTCCTGGACCTGGTCGATGACCTTCGGGTTCTCCGGGTCCGCGATGGAGAACAGGATGCCGTCGCCCATGCAGGCGCCCGCCGCGAGGTCCTTGGAGGGCAGGACCGTGATGTCGTGGCAGCCGGTGGTCTTGGAGACGCCCGGGTTGGTGGGCGCACCGGGGTTGCCGCCGCCGTCCGCGCCCTCACCGGGGAACAGGACCGGGAAGTTCACGACGGCCGCCTTCTGCGGCGCGTTGCGGGGCACCTTGATGACCGAGATGCCGTCGTGCGGCGGCTGGCAGTCGGGGAACGTCGCGCTCGGCGAGTACGAGGAGACGTAGACGTAGACGTTCTTCTTCTCCGGCACCAGGGTGTGGGTGTGCGAACCGCACGCGGTCTCGACGGCGGAGACGTACTTCGGGTTCGCCTTGTCGGTGATGTCGAAGACCTTCATGCCCTCCCAGGACGACTTCTCGGTCGCCGGCTGGGTGGTGGAGGCGCAGGAGTCGTCGCTGCGGGAGCTGTCCGTGGACAGGAACAGCAGGTTCCCGGAGACGGAGACGTCGTTCTGCGAGCCGGGACACAGCACCTGGGCGACCGTCTTCGGCGCCTTCGGGTTGCTGATGTCGAAGACGCGGAACCCGTCGTAGTTCCCGGCGAAGGCGTACTTGCCCTGGAAGGCGAGGTCCGAGTTGGTGCCGGGCAGCGCGTCCTTGGGGATGTTGGTGACGTGCTCGACGTTGTCCGAGTGCACCACCTCGTCCTGGCCGGGTATCTCGCCGGCGGATATCGCCTTCTCGACCTCGGCCTCGGTGCTCTTCGACACGCTCTTGGGCGCCGCCGACTTGTCGCCCGGGTCGGGCGTGGCCGAGACGGGGCCCGCGGCGAGCAGCGCCGCGAGGAGTCCGGCCGCCGCGGTGGCAACTCCCAGGCGTCTGCGCCGTGTTCGGGGGGAGTACAGGGTCACTGTTGTCTCCTTGAGTGACGGTGACTTCGCTCGTACGTGAACGATTCACGGATCTCCCCGAGTATCGTCTTCCTCATGCACAGATCAATAGCTGGCAACGTAATCGTCATGAAAGTTACCGTCGCCGCGCTGGTGGCGATGTCGGCGCTGGCATTGACCGGGTGCGACTCCGGGGAGCCCGGCGGCGCCGACCGGGCCAACTCCCGGGCGTCCGACGGACCTTCGGTCATCGCGCCCGGCAAACCGGGCGACGCGGCCGAGACCCTGTCGGCCAAGGACGCGAAACAGCGCGGCACGGACGACACCCCGAACTCCGCCGACGTCCAGTACGCGCAGATGATGATCCCGCACCACGAGCAGGCCCTGAAGATGACCGAACTGGCCCCGAAGCAGGCCGAGTCGGAGCAGGTCAAGGGGCTCGCCGAGCGGATCACCGCCGCACAGGGCCCGGAGATCGAGGTGATGCGCGGCTGGCTGAAGAAGTACCACCGCGCCGCCTCTCCCGAGGGCCACCAGGCGCACGACACGATGCCGGGGATGGCGACGGCGGCCCAGCTGAAGAAGCTGCGGGCCGCCAAGGGCAAGGCGTTCGACGAGCTGTTCCTCAAGCTGATGATCACGCACCACCAGGGGGCCGTGACGATGGCCACGGAGGTCAAGAGCGGCGGGAACAACGTGCAGGTGGAGGAGATGGCGGACGATGTGATCGCGCAGCAGACCACCGAGATCGAGCGGATGCGCGACATGTCCTGAGCGCCCCGCCGCGCCCCCTCCCCCGCCGCCCCTCCCGGTGTCATGCTGAGACACATCAGCACCTCGGCGGAGGGAGCACCACGTGCCGCACATCGCCGTCGTCGGCTCGGGTCCGAGCGGGGTCTACACCGCGCAGGGCCTCGTGCGGCAGGACCGCGTCCCGGACATCCGCGTCGATGTGCTCGACCGGCTCCCCTGCCCGTACGGGCTCGTGCGCTACGGCGTCGCCCCGGACCACGAGAAGATCAAGTCGCTCCAGAACAACCTGCGGGCCGTCCTCGAGGACGAGCGGGTGCGCTTCCTGGGCGGCGTGGAGATCGGCCCGGCGCTGCCGCCCGCGAAGCTCCTGGAGCTGTACGACGCGGTGGTGTACTGCGTGGGCGCGGCGGCCGACCGGCGGCTCGGGATTCCCGGCGAGGGCCTGCCGGGCAGCTGGTCGGCGACCGACTTCGTGGCCTGGTACAGCGCGCACCCGGACGCGGTCGACGGCGGTTTCGTACGGGGTGTGCGCACGGCCGTCGCCATCGGCGTCGGCAATGTGTCGGTGGACGTGACCCGGATGCTGGCCCGCGGCGCCACCGAACTCCTGCCCACCGACATGCCGCGTGCCGCGCTCGACACCCTCGCCGCGAGCGAGGTAGAGGACGTGCACATGGTGGGTCGGCGCGGCCCCTCGCAGGCCCGCTTCACCACGAAGGAGCTGCGCGAGCTGGGCGGCCTCCCGGACACCCATGTACGCGTCGACGAGGACGAGTTGGCGCTCGACCCGGACTACGTCGACCCGTCCGCGCTGCCCGCCGCGCAGCGGCGCAACGTGGAGGTGCTGCGCGGCTGGGCCGCCGAGCCGCCACGGGGCGCGCGCCGCAGGATCCATCTGAGGTTCTACCTGCGGCCCGTCGAGGTGCTCGCGGGCGGCGACGGCCGGGTGGCCGGGGTCCGCTTCGAGCGGACGCGGCCCGACGGGCGCGGGAGCGTGACCGGCACGGGGAACTTCGAGACGATCGGCGCCGAACTCGTACTGCGGTCGGTGGGCTATCGCGGGGTGCCGCTGGAGGGCCTGCCGTTCGACGAGCGCGGCGGCACCGTGCCGCACGAGGCCGGACGGGTGCTGCGGGACGCCCGGGTGGCGCCGGGCGAGTACGTCGCCGGGTGGATCAAGCGCGGCCCGACGGGCGTGATCGGCACCAACCGGCCCTGCGCCAAGGAGACCGTCGCCTCGCTCCTGGACGATCTGACCGGCAGGGGAACCGGTGCGGGAGCCGGTGCCGCGCGGGACCCGCTGACCGGCCTGATCGCGGCCGGGGCGCGCCCCGTGCAGTGGGACGGGTGGCGGGCGATCGAGCGGGCCGAGGCGGAGCTGGGCCGAGGGCTCGGCCGCGGACCGGTGAAGATCCCCGACTGGGACGGCCTGTTGAGCGCGGCACGGGGGTCGTAGCCGAACCGGCGCGGTACGGAGGCGAGGACACGTAGCGGCAACACGAAGGAAATCAACAAAACGTTTAAGTTCACTACGTTCTCGTGCATGACAACGCACCCCGTGGACCAGGTCCCGCCCGCACGCCAGTTGGCGGCGTTCGGGCTCCAGCACGTTCTCGCCATGTACGCGGGCGCGGTCGCCGTGCCGCTGATCGTGGGCGGCGCGATGAAGCTGTCGCCCGCCGATCTCGCGTATCTGATCACCGCCGACCTGCTGGTGTGCGGCATCGCGACGCTCATCCAGTGCGTGGGCGTGTGGCGCTTCGGCATCCGGCTGCCGATCGTGCAGGGCTGTACGTTCGCGGCCGTGTCCCCGATGGTGCTGATCGGTACGACGGGCGGCGGGCTGCCGGCGATCTACGGCGCGGTGATCGTCGCGGGCCTCGCCATGATGCTCCTGGCCCCGGTCTTCGGGCGGCTGCTGCGCTTCTTCCCGCCCCTGGTCACGGGCACGGTGATCCTGATCATCGGCCTGTCGCTGCTGCCGACGGCGGGCACGTGGGCGGCGGGCGGCTCCGGCGCGAAGGACTTCGGGGAGCCGAAGAACATCGGGCTCGCGGCGCTCGTCCTGGTGCTCGTGCTGGGCGTGCAGCGCTTCGCGCCGCCCGCTCTGAGCCGGGTCGCGGTGCTCGTCGGCATCGTGGCGGGCACGGCGGTGGCGATACCCACCGGCTTCACGGACTTCTCGGCCGTCGGGGACGCGCACTGGTTCGGGATCAGCACGCCGTTCCACTTCGGCGCCCCGGAGTTCCACGCGGCGGCGATCGTGTCGATGCTGATCGTGGCCCTGGTGACGATGACGGAGACCACGGGTGACTTCATCGCGGTCGGTGAGATGACGGGCCGCCCGGTGGACCCGCGCGCGCTCGGCGACGGGCTGCGCGCCGACGGGTTCTCGACCGTCCTCGGCGGCGTCTTCAACACCTTCCCGTACACGGCGTTCGCGCAGAACGTGGGCCTCGTCGGCATGACGAAGGTGCGCAGCCGCTGGGTGGTCGCCGTGTCCGGCGGCATCCTGATCCTGCTCGGGCTGCTGCCGAAGCTGGGCGCGGTGGTCGCCGCGATCCCCTCGCCCGTGCTCGGCGGCGCGGGCCTGGTGATGTTCGGAACGGTCGCGGCGAGCGGCCTGAAGACCCTGTCGAAGGTGGAGTTCGAGGGCAACAGCAATCTGACCGTGGTGGCGGTCTCGGTCGCCGTCGGCCTGCTCCCGGTGGGCGTGCCGACGATCTACGAGCACTTCCCCAACTGGTTCCAGACGGTGATGGACAGCGGCATCAGCGCGGGCTGCCTGACGGCCATCGCACTGAACCTGCTGTTCAACCACCTTCCGCAGAAGGCGGGTTCGGCGCCGTCAGTTCCCGTCGAGCCGGTTCTCCTGCCGGGCGGCCGCGTCGAGGATGTGGTCCAGAAGGCCGGGGAAGAGCGCGTCTAGGTCGGCCCTGCGCAGCCCGTTCATCTTGGCGGTCCCCCGGTAGACCTGCTCGATCACCCCGGCCTCGCGCAGCACCCGGAAGTGGTGTGTGGTGGTCGACTTGGTGACGGGCAGGTCGAAGGCGGAACAGGACAGCTCGGCCTCCGCGGAGGCCGCCATCTCCCGGACGACGGCCATGCGCATCGGATCGGACAGCGCGTGCAGCACCGTTTCGAGCCGGATCTCCGCACGGTCGGGGTGCGCGAGCGTGCGACCGCCGGTGGCGGTGCCGGTGTGCGGTGCTGCGGCCGTCATGGACGACTCCCCTTCGCGGAGCGGTTGGCTGGATGCCTGCGGTACGTCACGGCTCATTGTACGAGAACCATCGTAGTTTGACACCTGCCGTACTACGGTGGCTATCGTACTAGCCGAGGCCTCGTCGCGATCCACGAGGCACATCCGCGATCCACACCGAATGGAGTCCGCCGTGAGCGCACTGTTCGAGCCCTACACCCTGCGGTCCCTGACCATCCCCAACCGCGTGTGGATGCCGCCGATGTGCCAGTACAGCGCGGCTCCCGAAGGACCGCTCACCGGTGCGCCGAACGACTGGCACTTCCAGCACTACGGGGCGCGCGCCGCAGGCGGCACCGGCCTGATCATCGTCGAGGCGACGGCCGTCTCCCCCGAGGGCCGGATCTCCCCGCAGGACCTCGGCATCTGGAACGACACCCAGGTCGAGGCCTTCCGCCGGATCACGTCCTTCCTGAAGTCGCAGAACACGGTTCCGGGCGTCCAGCTCGGTCACGCCGGCCGCAAGGCATCGACCGACCAGCCCTGGAAGGGCGGCGCGCCGGTCGGCCCGGACGCGTACGGCTGGGAGGCCGTCGCGCCCAGCGCGGTGCCCTTCGACGAGAAGCACCCGGTGCCCGCCGAGCTGTCGGTCGACTCGATCAAGGAGATCGTCCAGCAGTTCGTCGACGCCACCCGCCGCTCCCTCGACGCCGGTTTCCAGGTCATCGAGCTGCACGGCGCGCACGGCTACCTGATCGGCGAGTTCCTCTCCCCGCACTCCAACAAGCGCACCGACGAGTACGGCGGCTCCTACGAGAACCGCACCCGTTTCGCCCTTGAGGTCGTGGACGCGGTCCGCGAGGTGTGGCCCGAGGAGCTGCCGCTGCTCTTCCGCATCTCCGCGACCGACTGGCTGGACGGCGAGGAGGGCTGGACCGCCGACGACACCGTCCGGCTCGCCGCCGAGCTGAAGGCCCACGGCGTGGACCTCATCGACGTGTCGACGGGCGGCAACGCGGCCGGCGTCCGCATCCCGGTCGGCCCCGGCTACCAGGTTCCCTTCGCGGCCCGCGTCCGCAAGGAAGCCGGGGTCCCGGCCGCCGCGGTCGGTCTCATCACCGAGCCCGAGCAGGCCGAGAAGATCCTCGCCAACGGTGAGGCCGACGCGGTCCTCATCGGCCGCGAGCTGCTCCGCGACCCGTCCTTCGCCCGCCACGCGGCGCGCGAGCTGGGCGCCGAGAGCCACGTGCCGGACCAGTACCACCGGTCGGTCTGAGCGAACGGCCGGGTGCCCCCGCGATCCGCCGATCGCGGGGGCACCCGCGCATGTGTCAGTGCCCGGCCACCGCTCCGGACAGCTCATTGGTGCTCTTCGGCAGCGTCACGGACGTGAGCTTCTTGCCGGTGTCCAGGTCGATGGCGTGCAGGGCCTTCTCGCCGGGGTCGGAGACGTACGCCGTGTGGTCGCGGACGAAGAGCGTGGGCCTGGGCTGCTGCCAGTCCAGGGGCTCCCGCCACTCCCCCACGGCGTCGATCTTCTTCTCGATCTTTCCGGTCGCCGGGTCGATCACGTGGATCTTCCCGTCGGTGCCCAGGACCAGCGCCTCGCCCTCCGGGCCCCTGGCCAGCGAGCGGAACGAGTAGCTGGTCCCCAGCTCGACCAGGCGGAGCTTCTTCTTCTCCATGTCGACGAGGGAGACGCGCGTGGGACGTTCCAGCTCGGCCTCCTCGTCGGTCTTGTAGTCGCCGAGGAGGACCGGGGAGGCGTCGCTGCCGGCCTGGTTGCCGATGCGCCCGTAGTCGTCTGGGGCGTCGACCTTGGTGAACGTGCCGTCCTGGTAGATCAGGATGCCGTCCTCGCAGCCGACGCCGACCGCCTCGCCCTTGGCCGCGGCCTCGCCGTGCACGCCGGGGCACTTCTCGTTGCGCGCGATCTCCTTGTTGTCCTTGTCGAGGACGAGCACGCCGGTGCGTGTCTCCTTGTCCCCCAGGGTGCTGAGGAGTTCGCCGTTCTCCAGCTCGATGGCCACGCCGTGATGCGCCTCGGCCGAGGCGTAGGTGCGGCCCTCGGGCTTCTTTCCGTCGCTCAGGTCGGCGGGGTCGAAGACGTTGACCTCGCCGGTGCCGTCGGTGAACAGCGCGGTCCTGCCCGCGTGCCGCACGACGTGGCCCGGCTCCGAGCCCTTGTACGTGATGTCGGTGAGGCGCTGCTCGGCGGCGTCCAGGACGCGGAAGCCGCTGTCGGTGGAGACGACGACGTGGTCCTTGTCCCCGGCGGGGTTGAGGCGGTTGAAACCGGGCAGCTCGATCGTCCTGGCGAGCTTCAGGCTCTTGCCGTCGAGTATGTAGAGGCCGCCGTCGAAGCCGGCGACGAGCGGGTCCTTGATCGTGGCGGCGGGTGTGGCGTCCTTGGCCGTGGACGAGCTCTTGGTGTCGTCCTCGCTCCCGCAGGCGGTCAGCACCGTGGCGAACGCCAGGGCGCAGGCCGTTCCCCCGAGGGCTCTCCTGCGGCTGGTCCGGGTCGTGTTCACTTGTGTTCTTCCTTCCCTGTCGAACGTGGTGAGGTCAGCGGGCCGTCAGGCCCTTGGTCATCGCCGTCGTGTTGGCGCGCATCATCCGCAGGTACGTGTCCGCGCCCTCGCCCTCGGCCGTCAGGGACTCGGAGTACAGCTTCAGGACCTGGACCCCGCCGCCCATCTCCTTGCGCAGCACCTCGGCGAGGCGGGTGGGTTGGGAGGAGTCGGCGAACACGGTGCGCACGCCGGCCTCCTCCATGGCCTGCGTGAGGGAGCGCAGATCGGAGGAGCTGGGCGAGGCGAGGGTGGTGCCGCTGGGGACGACGGCGCCGACGACGCGGAGGCCGAAGCGGTCGGCGAGGTAGCCGAAGACGTGGTGGTTGGTGACGATCGCGCGCCGCTTCTCGGGGACGCGGTCGAAGGACTTCTCCATCCAGCCGCTGAGCTTCGCCAACTCCTTGTCGTAGCGGTCCGCTTGGGCGCGCACCGTACTGTCGTCGACACCGTCGACGTGCTCGGTGATCTGGTCGGCGATGAGTCCCGCGGCCTTGCGCATCCGGTCCGGGTCGGTCCAGAAGTGCGGGTCGGCCCGGCCGTCCCCGGCGTCGTCGCCGGTGTCGAAGGTGAGCGGGTCGACGGCCCTGCCGACCTCGAAGGCGGCGACGCCCGACTCGCGGGCGGCGTCCACGTGCCGCAGCACGTTCTCCTCCAGGCCGAGGCCGTTGTGGACGACGAGGTCGGCCCGTTCCAGGTCGGCGGCCTGCCGTGCGGAGAGGCCGAAGGAGTGCGGGTCGGCGTCGGGCTTCATGAGGACGGTGACCTCGGCCTGGTCGCCCGCTATCTCGCGGGTGACGTCGCCGAGGATGTTCGTGGTGACGACGATGTGGGGCCGCTCGCCCTCGGTGGCGCAGGCGGTCGCGGTGGCGGCGGCCACCAGGGTCAGCAGGCCGAGCAGCAGGCTGCGCAGCCGCGCCGAGCCCACGCGCACGCGCTTCTTCGCCTCGTCCGCGCTCATCGGCCGGTCTCCGCCATCAGTGCGGGTGCGATGTCGAGGTCGAAGGTGCGGGCGATGCGCAGGTCGTCGTTGTAGTCGACCTCGAACACCCGCTTGCCGTCGGGGTCGTTGACGTAGGCGCGGCTGCGGTCGACCTCGATGACGGGGGCGTTCCCGGTGTGCGGCTTTCCGGTCAGGAGTTCCTTCGTGCGGCCGGTCTCCTTCCCCGTCCCGGTGTCGTAGCCGTGCAGTCGGCCGTCGGTCTCCAGGACCAGCAGCGGCGCCCCTTCCCCAGCGGTGTTGGCGGCGACGACGGGTCCGGTGTCCACCCGCTTCCAGGAACGCTCACCGACGTCCAGCACCCACACGGAGTCGTCCGCCTGCGCGGTCAGGTTGTCGCTGCCGGGGCGCTGCCGGAAGTCGGCTGCTCGTTCGGCCTCCGGCACGTCCTTCTCGTAGGGGATGGACTCGGCGGTGAACCTTCCGTCCTCCTCGCGTACGAGCAGTGCGCCGTCGGCACAGCCGAACACGACACCTCTCCGGGTCACGGCGTCGCCCTTCGGGTCCTCGCACGTGGCGTCCGGCGTGGTGACACGCCTGCCCTTGCGGTCGAGGACGGTGAGCTCGGTGGCGTCGCCCTCGCCGACGAGGGCCAACAGGTGCCCCTCGTACGGGACGACGGGCCCGCTGTACGTTCCGGGCAGCGCGCGGGTGCGGACGATGTCGCCGTCGTCGAGCTCGCCGCGGTCGTAGAGGACGGCCCGCCCGCTCTTGTCGGTGACCGCGGTCACGGCGGCGTCGCCGCGCACCGATGACCCACTCCCGACGGGCAGTTGGCCCACGTCGCGGATGGCCGCGCGGTAGTAGTGGACGTGGTCGCCGTGGTCCACGGTCCAGGAGCCTCCGTCGAGGACGTGTGTGGTGCCGGAGGCGTGGAGGTAGCCGAAGCGGCCGTCCGTGGCGAGGCCGGCGGCGCCTGTGACCTCGTCCGTCCTCGTCACCTTGCCGGTGATGAGGTCGAGGACGCGGGTGCTCCCGCTGTCGGGGTCGTTGAGGAGGAGCCGGGACTGCTGCTCGGCGCCCTCCTTCGCACCCTCCACGTAGCCGTGCGGGGTGGCGGACGGCGAACTCGCCCCGGGCTTGCGGTCGTTGCCCTCCTGTGTCGCGCAGCCCGTGGCGAGCAGGGCGGTGAGCGCCAGTGGGAGCGGGGCCCACTTCGCGGCGTTGGTTCTGGCGGTCAAGACATTGCCTCCGACTTCCTGCGGTCGACTTCGAGTACGGGGGCGGGGTCGGCGGCGCCGCCGGGGCGGGCCCCGCGGCGGTGGCGGACTCCGGACGCGAGGTGGGAGAGGAAGAAGAAGCTCACCGCGAGCGCCGACACGGTGGCCCCCGCGGCCGTGCCCAGATGCCAGGACACGAGCAGCCCGCCGAAGGTGGCCGCGGAGCCGAGCAGCGCGGCGAGGACCATCACTCCGGGCACACCGCGCGCCCAGGGCAGGGCCGCAGCGGGCGGCGCGATCAGCAGGCCGAGGACGAGCAGCGTTCCGACGATGTGGAACGAGGCGACGATCGCGAGCCCGAGCAGTCCGAGCAGCACGGCATGCGCGAGCCGGGGGCGCAGCCCCAGCGTCCGGGCCTTGCGGGCGTCGAAGGTCAGGGCGAGGAAGGCCCGGTGACCGAGGAAGGCCACGAGGAGCGCCGCGCCCAGCGCCACGCCGAGCAGGGCGAGGTCCTGTTCGCGTACGGCGAGGACATCGCCGAAGAGGAAGCCGGTCAGGTCCACCGCGAAGGACTGCGAGCGCGACACGATGATGACACCGAGCGACAGCATGCCGACGAACAGCAGGCCGATCCCGGTGTCCCGGGAGAGCCGCCTCGCCCGGCCGAGGGCGGTCACGCCCGCCGTCATCACCGCCGCGCTCGCGAGCGCCCCCACCATCAGGTTCCCGCCGAACAGCGCGGCCAGCGCGACACCCGGGAGGAGCCCGTGGGACATCGCGTCCCCGAGGAAGGCCATTCCCCTGAGCACCACCCAGGTCCCGGCGAGCGCGCAGATCGCGGACACCAGGATTCCGCCCCACAGGGCGCGCTGCACAAAGGCCACCTCGAAGGGGGCCGTCAACCACTCCATGCGAGGACATTACAATGACAATCATGTTCAACAAACCGACTGCCCCGCCCTCCCCGCAGCGGAACGGGGACGGCCGCGTGCACCTCACCGATGTCTGCGCCGGCTATCCAGGACGCCAAGTTCTCCACCAACTCACCGCGCACATACCCGTGTTGGCGAGCGTCGCGCTCGTCGGCCCGAACGGCAGCGGGAAGTCGACGCTGCTCGGCGTGGTGGCCGGTGTGATCCGCCCCACATCGGGAGAGGTGCGGCATCGCGGAGAGCGGCGGCCGGCCTTCGTCCCGCAGCGCGGCGCCGTCGGGGACATGCTTCCCCTGACCGTGCGTCAGACGGTGGAGATGGGGCGCTGGGGCGGGCTCGGGGCGTGGCGCCGCCCGGGGCGCCGGGACCGGGCCGCCGTCGAGGCCGCGCTCGACCGGCTCGGCATCGGGGACCTCGCCGCACAGCAGTTGGGCGAGCTGTCGGGCGGTCAGCGGCAGCGCACGCTGATCGCACAGGGGCTCGCCCAGGAGTCCGACCTGCTGCTCCTCGACGAGCCGACCACGGGTCTCGACCCGCAGGCCCGCGACCGGATCGGGGCGCTGCTCTCAGGGCTCGCGGACGAGGGCGTGACCGTCGTGCAGGCCACCCACGACCTCGAAGCCGCACGCGCGGCGGACCTCTGCCTGCTGCTGCGCGACGGGCACCTCGCCGGACAGGGGCCGCCCGAGGAGGTGCTCACCGAGTCGGCGCTCGCCCGGGTCTGGCAGCCCGCGTGACCCCGGGCGCGCGATTCACCGGGTGCGGCCCACGTGTTCGGTCGGCCCGCCGAAGGGGAGGACCAGTGTCCGGCTCGCCATGCGCCAGTGGCCGTCCGTCCTGCGGAAGGTGTCTTCGTAGTGCCCGACGTTCGCGGGCGGCCGGGACGGGACGACCGCGTCACCGGTGTGGCCGTCGACCCGGTAGGTGGCGAAGTACGTGATGGCCGTGGCGGTGTCCGGTGAGTCGAGGGTGACCAGGATGTTCGTGCACATCCGCCGGGACAGGCGGTCGGCCGGGCGGCCGCCGAAGTAGGCGCGCAGGGCCTCCCTGCCCTCGATCCTGCGGCCGTCGTGGGGCCACTCCCAGACGCCGTCGGGGGTGAAGAGCTCGCAGACCGTGCCCGGGTCCCCGAGATCGAGACGGCGCACGAACTCCAGGATCAGCCGCTCGCAGGAGCGCTCCGCCAACAGGCGTTCCAGTGGGCCGAGTCCGTCCGGCGCGTCTTCCTCGATCATGTGCCAGTCCTACCAAGAAGGCCCGTGCGCCTACGAGTTGTTTTCGAAGCGGCTCCGCGTCGCGTCGTCCGCCGGCAGGAACGTCTCCAGGTGCAGCCCTTCGAGCGCCGCGTCGGCGGGCGTGGTGAGCTGCGCGGAGGTGCTGAAGAACCGCAGCGGTGCGGCGTCCGGCACGGTGAGTTCCAGCGTGAGGACGGGGCTGCCCGTGGGAGCGGTACGGGGCACCTCGGCAAGGTGTCGCGCGGTCTCATCGGCCAGCGCGAAGTGCCGCGGGTCATGGGTGCGTTCGGCGCGGTGGACCAGCTGGTGGTGCAGGTGGGAGGCCCACTCCGTGAAGTTGCGGATCCTCGGGGCCAGACCCTGCTCGTGCACGCACAGCCGGATGACGTTGATCGGGGGTTCGAGGAGCCGGGGCGCACACCCTTCGAGCAGCGCCGCCACGCCGTCGTTGGCGTCGACGACGTCCCAGTAGGTGTCCAACAGCAGGGCCGGGTAGGGCATATGGGCGTCGAGGAGCCCCCGCAGCCCGTCCATGACGACCGCGAGCGAGGCGTCCGCCAGGTCCCGGTCGCGGTAGTGCGGGGCGTAACCGCCCGCGAGGAGCAGCTGGTTGCGGGCGCGCAGCGGCACGTCCAGGTGGTCCGCCAGGTGCAGGATCATCTCGGGCGTCGGGTGCGCCCTGCCGGTCTCGACGCGGCTGAGGTGCCGGGTGGAGACGGCGGAGCGGTTGGACAGCTCCTGCTGGCTGAAGCGGCGGCGTTCGCGCCAGCCGCGCAGCAGCGGGCCGACCGTGCGGGCGTCCGGGGTGTCCGACGGGGCGAGGGAGTCCACGAGGGTGCTCATGACGGCAGCGTACGGCGACGGGGCGCGCCCTCCATGACCTCTGAGGTCATGGAGCCCGCGCCGCGGTGCGGCCAGTGTGGTGGACGTCAGCACACCACGGCACACCGGAGGTTCCACCATGACCGCACACCACGCCGTCGACGCCTACCTCGCCACCTGGAACGCGCGGGGTGAGCAGCTCACGAAGCTCGTCGCCGAGCACTGGGCGTCCGACGCCACCTACACCGACCCGCTGGCCGAGGTGGCGGGCCACACCGCGCTCGTCGCGCTGATCGAGGGAGTGCACGAGCAGTTCCCGGGCTTTGTGTTCACCGCAGTCGGCGACGTGGACGCCCACCACCGGCAGTTGCGGTTCCAGTGGGGCCTGGGTCCCGAGGGGGCCGAGCCGCCGGTGATCGGGTTCGATGTGCTCGTCCTGGACGAGGCGGGCCGGATCCAGGACGTGCGAGGCTTCCTGGACAAGGTGCCGGCGGCCTGACACCGCACCGCCCCGGCCGGACACCTCACGGGCCGGCCGCGCGGGCGTCGGAGCCCCTCCTCGTCCCGGCGCGCCCCCGGGCCACGGCGGCCGCGGCGCGCCTGGGCATCGACCGCCGGGGGCCGGCCGGGGAGGGCAGCGCCGCCTCCGCGCGACGGCGGACCGGTGCGCAGTACGCGGCCGCACGCGGGCCCGCGCCCCGCAACTCGTCCGCACTGCGCAGCAGTTCGGCGGCCAGAGTGGCCCGGCCGCGGGCCGCCGCGATGTCCGCGGCGAGTTCGGCGGTGCACGCGGCGCCCTCCGTGTCGTCGTGGGCGAGGTGGCTGTGCAGCGCGCGGCCCGCCTCCTCGGCGGCGACCTCCAGCGGGCCGCCCTCCCACCGCAGCAGCTCGGCCTGCGCGTGCCCGAGCCAGGCCTCGGCCCACGGGTCGTGCACCTCGGCCGCCCCCGACCTCGGCAGCACCAGTTCCTGCGCGGCCTCCGGGTCCGTACGGACCAGGGCGAGCGCCAGGGCCGCCCGGTTCCCGGCGCCTCCGGGCCCGAACCCCGGTGACTCGCCGAGGAGTTCGATGGCCGACCGGAACGCCTCGGCCGCCTCGCGGGCCCGTCCTTGGCGCAGCGCGGCGACGCCCCGGGCGTGGTCGAGCAGGCCGAGGCAGCGCTCGTCGCCGTCCCGCTCGGCCGCGAGCCGGCCGTCCAGGAGGGCGACCTCGGCGGCTTCGTCGTCGTCGCACAGCAGCTCCAGGTATCCGGCGAGCCACCAGGCACGGCCGGGGACCGGGTCCCGGTGCGGGCGCAGCACCCGCCGCAGCGCCGCCCGCCCCTCCCGGGCCCGGCCGCACGCGACCCACAGGAACCAGAGGTGAACCACGGTGTCGAGGGCGACGCCCGCCTCCGCCGCCGCGGAGAGGGGGCCCGTGCGGGGGTCCATCGCCCGCTGGAGGTCGGGGAGTTGGCGCAGCACGAGGGCGCGCGCCTCCCGCTGGCGGCCCCGGCTCCAGTACTCGGCGGCCCGCCGGGCGAGCCGGGCGCACCACGCCCGGTGGTGCAGGTCGAGCGCCCAGCGCTCCCCCGCCGCCTCCAGTGCGCGCAGGCACACCTCGCGCATCGGCCCGGTGAGCCGTGACCGCGGCCCGCCTGCGGGGTCCCCCTCGCGGCCCGGCACGAGAGCGAAGGGTGCGACCCGCTCCATCAGGACCGGGATCCGTGCGGCGGGCAGCGCCCCCGAGGCACACACCTCGCGCACCGCCCGCAGGTCGAACTCCGCCTCGAACACGGCGATTCGGCGCAGGAGTTGACGCTCGCCGCGGGTGCTGCGCGCGTAGGACCGCTCGGCGGCCGCCAGCGCCCGCGAGCTGTACGGGCGGCGCTCCACCACCGCCAGCTCCTCAGGGCCGCGCAGCCGCCGCCCGGCGTCCAGGAGCGCGCCGGGCAGCCCGTCCAGGCGACGGGCGAGGGCGGTGGCCCGGGTGGCGGTGTCGGGATCGGTCAGGAGCCGGCCGCCCGCGGCGTCGGCGAGCAGCCCGACGGCGGCGCTCGCGCTCAGCGGCGGCAGCCGCTGCACCGCCTCACCGCGCAGCCAGCTCGGCCGGTCGGAGATGCGCAGCACGGTGAGCCCCGGCACGTCCTCGAGGAGCGCGGCGAGCAGGTCGGTGCCCGCGCCACCGAGGTGCTCCCAGTCGTCCAGGACGAGCAACGGGCGCGCACGCAGGTGCCGCCCCGGCCGGACGCCGAGCCGGTGCCGCAGCCGGGCCCCGACCCCGGCCAGCACACTCGCGTCGAGCCCGGCCCCCGATTCCCACACCACTTCGCGCCGGCCACGCGCACGTACGTGCTCGACGGCCTCCCGCGCGAGCCGGGTCCTGCCCGCCCCCGAGGGCCCCACCAGGGACACCAGTCGCCAGGACGCCAACCGCGTGAGCAGCGCCGCCAGTTCGCGCTCACGCCCCTTCAACTGCCCTTCAGCCATGCCGACCCACACCCTCGCAGAGTTTCGCGTTCCGATGGACGACCACTGCGGCGTGTACTTCCCTGAGTACTGCGCCCCCTATCGTCCGGCGACTGGTGACGCATCCGGCGCGCCGCGCAACCCATGGTTACTCTGTAGTGAAAGAGCGCGTGGCATATGCGCGGATTCACCAGGGAGAGCCGTGAGAACAGGCGAATTCGCCGTTTCGGAGGCGGATCTGACGCTGATCCATGCACTCCAGCTCGCGCCGCGCGCCAGCTGGGCGCAGTTGGCGGAGGGGATCGGCCACTCCGCGGGCACTCTCGCCCGGCACTGGGCGCGGCTGACGGAGGCGGGCATCGCGTGGAGCGGCGTCCTGCCGGACGCCGTTCGCGGCGGCGGGACGACCCTGTGCTCCGCGTGGATCCAGGTGCGCTGCACGGCGGGCGGCATCGCGGCCACCGCCGCCGAACTCGCCCGCGATCCGGGCACCCTGTGCGTGGTGCGTCTGGCGGGTGCGGCCGACCTGTTGGTCTTCCACACCTGTTACGACACCGCGGCCCTCGACCGCCATCTGGGCGAGCGGGTGCATGCGCTCCCCGGAGTCCGGGCCACCCGCGCCGACCTGGTCACCAGGATGCACGGCCCGGTCTCCCCGCTCCACCTCCACCAGCTCGGCCCGGACCTGCGCAGGAAGGTGGCCTCGCTGGCCCCGCGCCTCTCGTCCGGCGGCACACCGCAGGACGGGATGCCGGACGCCACCGACCGCGCCCTGCTGCACGCCATGGCCGGTGACGCCCGGCTCGGCACGACGGCCCTCGCCAAGGCGTGCGGGCTCAGCGAGGCGACGGCGCGACGGCGCCTCGACCGCCTTGAGAGCCGCTCGGACCTCCACTACGTGGTCAAGCTCGCGCCCCGGTTCACGCCCCGGCCGCTGCTCGGCTTCCTGTACCTGGACGTGCCTCCGGAACAGGCCGCCCAGACCGCCGCGGCGGTACTGCGCCAGCGCGGGACCCGCAACGTGTCGTCCGTGACGGGCCCGCACAATCTCCTGGTGTGCGCCTGGCTCCGTTCTCCCGCCCAACTCGCCGAGTACACCGAACGGTTGAGTCGCACGGTCCCCTCGGTCCGGGTCGCCGGGACGACCCTGGCCCTGCGCATCCAGAAACTGGGCGCGCAGATCCTGGGTCCTGACGGGACGCGGGAACGCCTTGTGCCGCCCGACCTGTGGGGAACGGACCCGCTCGCCGGCTGAACGGCGCGGGCTACTTCCCCGGCTCCACGTCCGCAGGCGGCGCGTCCCCCGGGTTCACGACCCGCGCGAGGAACGAACGGGTGCGCTCGTGGCGGGGGTTGCCGAGCACCTCGTCGGGGGTGCCCTCCTCGACGACCACTCCGCCGTCCATGAACACGACGCGGTCCGCGACCTCGCGGGCGAAGCCCATCTCGTGGGTGACGACCATCATCGTCATGCCCTCGTCGGCGAGCGAGCGCATCACGGCGAGCACATCGCCGACCAGCTCCGGGTCGAGCGCGCTGGTCGGCTCGTCGAACAGCATCAGCTCGGGCCCCATCGACAGGGCGCGGGCGATGGCGACGCGCTGCTGCTGGCCGCCGGAGAGCTGGGACGGATAGCTGGTCTCCTTCTCGGCGAGACCGACCCGTTCGAGGTTGGCGCGCCCCGTCCGCTCCGCCTCCGCCCGGTCCCGCCCGAGGACCCGGCGCTGCGCGATGGTGAGGTTCTCCAGGACGTTCAGGTGCGGGAAGAGGTTGAACTGCTGGAAGACCATGCCGATCCGGCGGCGTACGCGGTCGATGTCGAGGTCCGGGTCGGTGAGGTCGGCGCCGGCCACCACCACCCGCCCGGACGTGGGCTCCTCCAGCAGGTTGGTGCAGCGCAGCAGCGTGGACTTGCCGGAACCCGAGGGGCCGATGACACACACCACCTCGCCGTGCGCGACGGTGAAGTCGATGCCGCGCAGCACCTCCAGGTCGCCGAACGACTTGTGCAGTCCCTGGATCTCGATGGCCGCGGTCATGCCTGTGTCCTCGTCCTCGGTGCCGTTCCGTGCGTCCTTGGTGTCACCTGTCATCCCCCGCTCACCTGGCCTTCGCGTGCCGCGCCTCGAGGCGGCGCACCAGGTAGCCCAGGGGGACGGTGACGAGGAGATAGCACAGGCCCGCGACGAAGATGGGGGTGCTGTTGGCGGTCTCGCCGGCCAGGTCCCGGCCGAACTTGGTGAGTTCGCGCGTCTCCAGGGAGACACCGAGGAAGAGGACCAGCGAGGAGTCCTTGAACAGCAGGACCAGTTCGTTGGTGAGCGGCGGCACGATGATCCGGAAGGCCTGCGGGATCACGATCGAGCGCATCGCCAGCGTCCGCGACATGCCGAGGGTGCGGGCGGCCTCCATCTGGCCGCGGGGCACGGCCTGGATGCCGGCCCTGATCGTCTCGGCCATGTACGCCGCGGCGACCAGGCCGAGGGCGATGGCCACCTGCCCGTAGACACCGCCGGGCAGGGCGGTGCCGGGGAAGGCGAGGGGCACGCCGACGCCGATGAAGATGAAGATCAGCAGGGCGGGCAGGCCGCGGAAGAACTCGATGTAGATGGAGGCGAGCCACCGGTAGGGGGCCACCGACGACAGCCGCATCAGGGCGATGACCAGACCGAGCACGAGGCCGACACCGAACCCGGTGAGGGTGTAGATCACCGTGTTGACCAGCGCGGTCGTGATCAGGTCCGGGAACATCCGGCGGGCCACGGACGGTTCGAGGAACTGGTGCTGGAGCTGCCCCCAGTCGGCGAGCGTCGCCGCGAGCACCACGGCGACGGCGAGGACCGCGTACTGGACGGCTTGCGTCACCTTGCGCCTGCGGCGCGGCGACATCCGCTTGCGGGGCGTGGCCTCTCCCCCCGAACCGCCGCCCACCGAAGGCGATTTCACGGAACTCACTTGTCGGCGCCCTTCGGCATCGGGCCGATCCACTGCTCGTACAGCTTCTTGTACGTGCCGTCCTTCTTGGCCCGGCCGATCGCCTTGTTGACCGCGGCGAGCAGCTTCGGGTTGCCGCCCTTCTTCACGGCGAAGCCGTACTCCTCACCGGTCGGGACGGTGCCGAGGAGCGTGAACTTCTCCTTGACCGCGGAGTCCTTGAGCCAGTTCTGGACGACCGGGTAGTCCTGGACGATCACGTCGACCTGGCCGGTGCGCAGCCCGTTGAGTTCGGCGTCGGAGCTCTCGAAGGACTGGGAGTCGACGCCCTTCTTGTGGGCCAGGTCCTCGCCGGTGGTGGCGGCCTGGGAGCCCAGCTTCAGCTTGCCGCCCTTGATGTCGTCGAGGGTCTTCGCGTCGACCCCCTTGCGGGCGAGCAGCGCTTGGTCAGCGTCGAAGTAGGGGTCGGAGAAGTCGAGGTTCTGCTTGCGCTCGGGCGTGATGGTCATGCCGGCCGCGGCGACGTCGCACAGGCCCGCGTTGAGGTCGGCCCCGGTCTTGATGGTCTCGAAGGACTTGTCGATGATGTCCTGCTTCACCCCGAGCTGCTTGGCCACGAGGTCGATCAGGGAGACGTCGAAGCCGACGACCTTGCCGTTCTTCTCCGACTGGAAGGGCGCGTACGGCAGGTGCGTACAGGTCGTCAGCTTGCCCTTGTGGACCAGCTTCACTCCGCCCTCGGTCGTCGTGACATCGGCGCTCTTGCTGCACGAGGTCGTCAGGGTCACGAGGCAGGCCGCGACGGCGAGCGGGACACAGCGGCGGGCGAGGCGTGCGGTTGAGGTCACGGTGCTTCCCTGGGACATGGAGGGGCCGGCGAGGCGCGGCACGGGCGGGGCCGAGAGCACGTCGGTCCGGGGTGCGGGACCGGCACTGACCTCGGAAAACATGGGGTTCGGACACAGTGACGCACGGGCGCGGCAAGGTCTACATCGCATTTCTTTGCCCACCCCAAGAAACGCTTTCCGATCTTGACTTGCGGGATGAACTCCATAGCTTGTACGCATGTTTGACTCGCGGCACATCCAGACGTTCGCCGAGGTCGTGCGCACGGGCTCCTACGCGGCGACGGCGCGGGACCTCGGATACACGCAGCCCGCCATCAGCCAGCAGATGAAGGCGCTCGAACGCGCCGCGGGCACGCCGCTGTTCGTCCGTGCGGGGCGCGGGCTGCGGCTCACGGACGCCGGGCAGGTGCTCGCCCGGCACGCCACGGGCATCCTCAGCTCCATCGAGACGGCGCACGGCCAGCTGAAGGCGATCACACGCCTGGAATCGGGGCGCGTGCGGGTCTGCGCCTTCCCCGCCGCGAACGCCACGCTGCTTCCGGCGACCGTCGCCCGCCTCGCCGCCTCCCATCCCGGCATCCGTGTGGAGCTCCTTGAGGAGGAGCCACCGGACTCGCTGCGCGCGCTGCGCGAGGGTCGGTGCGATCTGGCGCTCGCCTTCTCCCCGAGCGACCCGGACGACACAGAAGACGCAGAAGACGCAGACGGCTCCGACCACCCTGGACACCGGGACGGCGAGGAGGGGCTGACCGGGCTCCCCTTGCTCGACGACCCGCTGATGGCGCTTCTCCCCGCCGACCACGCCCTCGCGGAGAGCGGCCGCGTGGACCTCGGCCTGCTGGAGCGGGAACGCTGGATAGCCGGATGCCGACGCTGCCGTGGCCACTTCGTCGCCGCGTGCGCGCGGGCCGGGTTCGCGCCGGACATCGCCTTCACCACCGACGACACCCTCGCGGTCCAGGGCCTGGTGGCCGCCGGGGCGGGCACCGCGCTGGTGCCCGGCATGGCGCTGCCGCTCCTGCGGCACACCGGGGTCGTGGCCCGCCCGCTCGCCCCGACGCTCGGGCGCCGCGTGTCGGCCTTCGTCCTCGAAGGGCACGAGGCGGCGCCGGTCACCGCACTGCTGTTGCGGACGCTGAGCGAGGCGGCGACGGCCGCGGAGCCGACAGCGGAACCGACCGCCGTTTAATTTGTCTTTCAAATGCAACATCAATAACCTGCGTCCATGCGGTTGACGCGATTCACGGATCTCGCCCTGCGCGTACTGATGCGCCTCGCGGTCGAGGAGGGCGAGCTGCCCACCACCCGCGAGGTGGCGGGCGCCATGGAGATGCCGTACACGCACACCGCGAAGGTCGTCGCCAAGCTCCAGCGGATGGGGCTCGTCGAGGCGCGGCGCGGCCGGGGCGGCGGGCTCGCGCTCACCGGGGCCGGGCGGGCCGCCTCCGTCGGGACCCTCGTGCGCGAACTGGAGGGCCCCGGGGACGTCGTGGAGTGCGAGGGGACGACACCCTGCCCGCTGCGTTCGGCCTGCCGGCTGCGGGGTGCGCTGCGCGAGGCGCAGGAGGTGTTCTTCGCGGCGCTCGACCCGCTCACCCTCACCGATCTCGTCAAGGCCCCGACCGGCCCCTTGCTCGTGGCCCTTTCGCCCCCTCCCGGGACGGGCTGACCCCGGCACCATGAGTACCGGGCAGCCGCCCGCGACCCACCCCCCTCAAGCCGGGAAACACCCGCGCGCTTGAATATGCATCTGAGAGTCATATTAAGGAGCCCTGCCGATGCTCACCGACCGGTCGGCCACCGTCGTTCGCGCCACCCTCCCCGCCGTGGGCGCCGCCATCGAGGACATCACCGGCCTCTTCTACGAGAAGCTGTTCGCGGCCCACCCCGAGCTGCTGCGCGACCTGTTCAACCGCGGCAACCAGGCGGCCGGCACCCAGCGCCAGGCCCTCGCCGGTTCGATCGCCGCGTTCGCCGGCCACCTCGTGAACCGTCCGGACGACCGGCCCGACGTGATGCTGGCCCGCATCGCGCACAAGCACGCCTCCCTCGGCGTGCGCGCCGAGCAGTACCCGGTCGTGCACCAGCATCTCTTCGAGGCCGTCGCCGAGGTCCTCGGCGACGCCGTCACCCCGGAGGTCGCCGCCGCCTGGGACGAGGTGTACTGGCTGATGGCGAACGCCCTCATCGCGATCGAGCAGCGGCTCTACGCGGAGCGGGGCGCGGTCGACGGCGACGTCTGGCGGGAGTGGGAGGTGGTGTCCCGCGCCGAGGAGACGCCCGACGTCGCGTCCTTCCTGCTGCGTCCTGCCGACGGCGCCCCCGCACCCGCGTTCAGGGCGGGCCAGTACGTGTCCGTGCAGGTCGAACTCCCGGACGGGGCACGGCAGATACGCCAGTACAGCCTCACCGGCGCGCCCGCCGCCACCGGGCGGTCCATCGCCGTCAAGCGGGTCACCGACGGCGAGGTGTCGAACCACCTGCACGCGCGCGTGCGCGAGGGCGACCGGCTGCGGGTCTCGGCACCGTACGGCGACCTCGTCCTGCCCGCCGACGAGGCGCCCCTGCTGCTCGCGTCCGCCGGTATCGGCTGCACCCCGATCCTCGCCATGCTGGAGGACCTGGTGGCCGCGCGGCACGCGGGCCCGGTCACCGTCGTGCACGCCGACCGCTCCCCCGGCACGCACGCGCTGCGCACCGAGCACGCGGCCCTCGCCGCCAAACTCCCCGACGCCACCGCCGCGTTCTGGTACGAGGAAGGGGTCCCGGCCGGCGGGCGCACGGGCCGCGCCGATCTCGCGGAGGTGCCCGTCGCACCCGGCACGCGCGCGTACCTGTGCGGTCCGCTGCCCTTCATGCGCGCGATGCGCGAGCAGTTGCTCGCCAAGGGCGTGGCCGCCGCCGACCTCCACTACGAGGTGTTCGGCCCGGACCTGTGGCTGGCCGCGACGGCCTGACAGGTCAGCCGAGCAGCCGCTGCCGCCACGGGTGGCCGTCCCCGTACGTCGTGGTGAGCGCATCGGCGAGCCACCGGCGCTGCCCCGCGCCGAGGACGGGCAGCGCAGCCTCGAAGTCCGTCTCGTCCTTGGGCCGCGGCCCCTTGGCCTTGTAGTGGAGCTGCACCTCCGGGGCGACGACGGGCGTGCCGTCCTCCGTGACGAACCCCAGGGCGTCCAGCGGCCGCCGCACGCGCGGATCCCGGCGCGACACCCACTCCCCGCCCTCGGACTCCTCCAGCATGAGCTGGACGCGCCAGCGGGTGTCACCGGCGGGGCGGCACCAGATGTCGTGCACGCCCGCCGGGAGCAGCTCGCCCCGCTCCCACGGGCGCAGGCTGCCCGGCGGGTCCGCCGCCCACAACTCCCAGCCGTCCAGGACCCGGTGGGCCAGGCGCTGGTCACGTCGCAGCAGCATGACGTCGATGTCGCCGTGCTCGCGCAGCACCCGCCCCACGGCCAGCTCGACCGCGACCCCGCCGGCCACCCACCAGGGTTCCTCGATGCCCCCGAACCGGGCCACGACCTCGCTCAAGGGAGCGGGGTCCCAGGGATCGAACGGTGCTCGGAGTCGTCTCATGCGCACGATTCTCCCGTCCGGCCGGTGCCCTGACCGAGCCGTGGACACCGGCTTCACCGGTGTGAACTCTTCTGGCAGGGTGAGCCGCTGGACGATCCGTTCAGCCTGCAACCAACTGCCGAGGAGTAGTCGCGATGAGCCGCCGCGCGTCCAGACAACGTGTCGCCACCCTGTCCGCCCTGGTCTGCCTGCTCGGCCTGACCGCCGCCGCTCCCGCCGCGCCGTCGGCGGTGCACACCTCCGCGGGCAAGAAGGCGAGCCTGCTCGACTCGGTGCCGAAGTCCGGTGTCCTGCGCGTGTGCACGACCGGCGACTACAAGCCGTTCACGTACAAGGACCCCCAGGACGGCTCGTACAGCGGCATCGACATCGACATGGCGAAGGACCTGGCCAAGAGTCTGGACGCCAAGGCCCAGTGGGTGGACACCACGTGGGCGAACATCGCCACGGACCTGTCGGCGGGCAAGTGCGACGTCGCCGTCGGCGGTGTCTCGATCACGCTGCCGCGCGCCCGCCAGGTGTACTTCAGCGAGCCGACCCGCGAGGACGGCAAGACGCCGATCGTGCGGTGCGAGGACAAGGACAAGTACCAGACGCTGAAGGACATCGACCAGGCCGGGACGACCGTCATCGTCAATCCCGGTGGCACGAACGAGCAGTTCGCCCGGGCGCACATCAAGAACGCCACCATCAAGCTCCACCCGGACAACCGCACGATCTTCGACGAGATCGTGGCGGGCCGGGCGGACGTCATGATGACGGACGCGAGCGAGACGCTCTACCAGTCCAAGCTCCACCCCGAGCTGTGCTCGATCCACCCCGACAAGCCGTTCTCGTTCGCGGAGAAGGCCTACGCGACGCCGCGCGGCGACCGTGACTTCCACGGTTACGTCGACCAGTTCGTGCACCTGGCGACGCACGACGGCACGTACGAGAAGTACGAGTCGGAGTGGCTGGACTGACCCCTACAGGAGGGTGGGCGTGAGGTCGGGCCCGGTCCCGGCCTCGTACGCGTCCTCGTCGAACGGGTACAGCGGGCGCTCCACCCGGTGGTGTCCCAGGCGCAGCAGGTCCTGGTCGACACCGCCGGGGGTGAGCGCGAGCAGCCAGTCCGCCGCCATGTCGTGCAGTTCGGGCTCCAGGTAGCCGATCTTGACGACGACCACGTCGTACGTCCGCGGGTCGATGCCGAGACCGCCCTCGGCCGGGCCCGTGAAGTCGGCGAGGGTGTGGAACGGCTTGCGGCGCTCGACGAGGATCACGGTGAGGCCGCCGACGCGGACGGCCGCCGTGTCGACTCCCCGGTCGTAGGCCCCGCCCTCGGCGCGGTCCTTCTGGTCGGCGGCGCGCTGCAACGCCTCGACGGTGCCGGTGAGTTCGTACGGGCCGCCGTGGTTCGCGTCGACCTTGCCGCCGACGGAGAGGGTGACCTCGGCGCCGACACCGGCCTCGAAGCAGACCGCGACGGCGACCGGGTCCGTGATGCCGGGGTGGACCGCCGTGACCTTCCCCGAGCGGATCGCGTCGTTCTCAAGCAGCTTGCCCAGCATGTACGCGAGGTCGCCCGCGCCGCCCGCGGTCGGGTTGTCGCCGGAGTCGCTGATGAGGAAGGGGCGCCGGTCGGAGGCGACGGCCTGCTCGATGCACTCCTCGGCGCTGCCGGTCGGACCGACGAAGAGGAAGTCCTTGCGGGCGTCCCAGTAGCGGCGGGCCAGCGACTCGGCCTCCTGCGCGGCGAGTTCGGCGTCCTCACCGGTGACCACGATGACCGCCTTGCAACGCGGCTCGTCGGCCCACGCGTAGCCGACCCACATCGCCGCGTCGAGGATGCCGTCCTTCTTCTCGATGTCGGCGAGCGAGGCGTACAGGGACTTGGCGGGCTCCAGGCGGGTGCTGGTCTTCTCGCCGGGCAGCAGGACCGGGACCTGGACCCAGGCGCGGTGCGGGCGGACGCCCTCGCGCAGGCAGTGCACGAGGTTGCGGGCGGCGCGCTCGCGGGTGTCCCAGGCGTCCTCGTGCGGGGCGAGGCGGTGCGCGGTGAGCAGGTCGATCGGCTCGGCGAAGCGGCGCGAGACGTTGCCGTGCAGGTCCATGCCCGTGGAGATCATCGGGCGGCCGCCGTCCGGCGTCCCGTGGTGGTCGAGGGCCGCGCGGACCGCCTCCGTGAGGTCGCCCTCGGCGTCGGTGAGGCCGATGACGCTCATGGCGCCGTGGATGTCGTAGACGAGACCGTCGAGCGGGCCCGCCTCCCGTATCCGGGTGACGAGTTCGTCCTTGAGGATCAGGTACGACTCGGCCTCCACCGGACCACCGGGCAGCGAGGTCGCGTGCAGCAGCGGCACCCACTCGACCAGCTCGGCGAGGTCCGAGTCTCCTTGCGTCCACGTGTAGCGGTCGAGGAGGTCCTGGCCGCGCGTCTGCCGGAAGTCGTCGGTGGTGGAGCGGTGCGGGCAGAACGTGGACGACTCGATGCCGATGCCGCCGATACCGATGCGCAGGCGGCGGCCGGTGACCGGGGTGGTGCTCGTCATGCGTGGACGCTCTCTTCCTTAAGGGCGGGGGCGGTGGACGACAGGTTCCGGTGCAGCGCCGTGAGGCCCGCGCCGAGCAGGCCCGCGTCGCGGCCCGCGGCCGTCGTGGTGATCTCCAGGTCGGCCGTCGCGAGCGGCAGGCAGCGCTCGTAGAGCACGCCGCGGACGGCGGCGACGAGGGGCTCGGCGGTGGCGAGGACGCCGCCGATGGCGACGGCCCGCGGGTTGAAGAAGTTGACGACGACCGAGAGGACGGTGCCGATGTGCCGTCCCGCGGTGCGTACGAGGGTGGTCGCGACGGGGTCGCCGTCGGCGACGAGCTGAAGCAGCTCGGTGGTGTTGGCCACGTCGACGCCCTGCGCCGCGAGTTCGCGGATGAGGGCGGCGCCGCTCGCGACGGTCTCCAGGCAGCCGATGTTCCCGCAGGAGCAGGGTCGCTCGCCGGCCTCCTCCACGCGGACGTGGCTGATGTCACCCGCGCTGCCGTTGGCGCCGTCGTGCGGCCGGCCCGCGACGATGACGCCGCTGCCGATGCCGCGTCCCGCCTTCACGACGACCATGTGGTCGAGCTCGGGGCGGGAGGTGCGGTGCTCGCCGACCGCCATCATCGTGGCGTCGTTGGCGACGGTCACCGGCATGCCGAGCCGCTCGGCAAGGACGTCGCGCAGCGGGTAGCGGTGCCAGCCCGGCATCCGCGAGGGGCTCAGCACGCGGCCGTCCGCCGGGTCGACGGGGCCGGGGAACGAGACACCGAGCGCGCGCACGGCCCGCCCCGACTCCCGCTGCTTCTCCGCGAGATCGGCGACCTGGGCGCACAGCCAGTCGACGGCGGACTCGGGCCCCGCGGTGATGTCGTGCGGCAGGTCGACGGCGTCGTGCACGGCCGCGCCGAGGTCCACGGCGCCGAGCCGCGCGTGCCGGCTGCCGAGGTCGGCGGCGAGCGCGACGCCGCCCTGCGCCTTGACCCGCAGCAGGCGGGGCCTGCGCCCGCCGCGCGAGGCTCCCTCGCCGGACTCGGTGAGCACGCCCTGGGCCACCAGCTCCTGCACGCGCAGCGAGACGGTGGAGGGCGCCAGGCCGAGTTCCCTGACGAGGTCGGCGCGGGAGGAGGCGGCTCCGGACGAGACGAGCCGGAGTATGTGCTGGGCCGAACCCGGCTCGCCTTCGTTCGCGGTGTCCGCCATCGGGTCCCCCTGGAGACTTACTTCGGCTGGTTCATTCGATGTCGAACCGAACACTAACCATCGACGAACCAAGTACGCCAGGCCCCACCGGTTTTTAAACTACTTTCCGAATGAATCTATTGACTTGCTTCGAACGGTCGACTTAGCGTTCGGGCGCCCCTCGTCGAATCTTCACACGGGGCTGGATCCCGTCCCCTTGGAGGCCCTTCGGCATGCGCTCTCTCAGGTCAAAGGCGTCCGCGGCGCTCGCCCTCGTGGCGGCGCTCGTGGCGCTCACCGGCTGTACGCACGAGGCCGGCCGCATCGCCATGGGCCGCACGGGCGGCACCCCCGTCGAGGGCGGCACGGCCACCATGGCCCTGCCACCCGCGGCGACCCCGAACTGGATCTTCCCGATCGGCGCCCCCGGCTACGGCGGCTCCTACAACTACGCGATCCAGTCGCAGCTCTACCTGCCCGTGTACGACGCCGTGCAGGAGAAGGGCGAGCTGGTCACGCACGGTCCGAGCACGCTCGGCCTGGAGCCGAAGTACAGCGACGGCAACAAGACGGTCACCGTGCCGCTGCGCAAGGGCGTCACGTGGTCCGACGGCACCGAGGTGACCGGTCGCGACCTCGAGTTCTGGTTCAACCTCGTCAAGGCGAACAAAGCCGACTGGGGCGGCTACTCGGTCGGCAACATCCCGGACAACGTCAAGAAGTTCGAGCTCGTCGGCGACCACGCGGTACGGCTGCACCTCAAGCGCGCGTACAACCCGGACTGGTTCACGGCGAACCAGCTCTACTACATGCGCGCCCTGCCCCAGCACGCCTGGGACGCCACGAGGGACGGCGGCAAGGTCGGCGACTTCGACCGGACCACGAAGGGCGCCAAGGCGGTCTTCGCCCGCCTCACCCGGCACGCCAAGAGCCTCGGCTCGTACGGCACCGACCCGCTGTGGAAGACCGTCAACGGGCCCTGGAAGCTGGCCGGCTGGCGGGACAACGGGCAGGTGACGCTCGTACCGAACGAGAAGTACACCGGCCCGAAGTCGGAGCGCCCGCACCTCGACAAGGTCGTCTTCAAGCCCTTCACCACCGCCGACTCCGAGTACAACGTGCTGCGCTCCGGCGGCGTCGACTACGGCTACATCCCGCCGTCGGTGATGGCGCAGAAGGAGAAGTTCGAGTCCAAGGGGTACCGCGTCGACCCGTGGGAGGGCTGGGCGGCCACCTACATCGTCTACAACTTCAACTCCACGCACGCGGGCCCGGAGATGAACCAGCTCTACATCCGGCAGGCGATGCAGCACCTCGTCGACCAGAAGGCGATGAGCAAGGTCATCTGGCAGGGCAGCGCGACCGCGACGCTCGGACCGGTCCCGGTCACGCCGAAGAGCCAGTACCTGTCGAAGGAGATGGCGCACAACCAGTACCCGTTCTCCGTCTCCAGGGCGAAGTCGCTGCTGTCGGCGCACGGCTGGAGGACGGTCGACGGCACGGCGCGCTGCGCGCGGCCCGGCACGGGCGACGACCAGTGCGGCAAGGGCATCGGGAAGAACGACCCCCTGGAGCTGACCCTGCTCTCGCAGTCCGGCTCGACCGAGACGACGAACATGATGCAGGAGCTCAAGTCCTCGCTCAGCAAGGCCGGCATCGATCTCACCGTGCGCCAGCAGCCGCTCAACTCCGTGCTCGGCAACTCCGTTCCGTGCAGGGCGAAGGACCCCGGATGCAGCTGGGACATGTCCTTCTTCGGCACCGCGGGCAGCTGGTACTACCCGCTCAACCCGAGCGGCGAGCAGCTCTTCTCCACCGGTGCCTCCTCCAACTTCGGCAACTACAGCGACAAGAAGGCCGACCGCCTCATCCGTGGTGTGCAGTACGCGCCCGACATGAAGGCCATCCATGAGTACGGCGAGTACCTGGCGGAGCAACTGCCGGTGATGTGGATGCCGAACCCCGCGTACCAGGTGTCGGTCATCCGCAACGATCTGCGCGGCGTCGAGCAGAACCCCACCGTGACCTTCCAGCCGTCGCACTGGTACTTCGTCAAGAAGGGAGCCGAGAAATGACCGGCTTTCTGGTCAAGCGTTTCCTTCAGGCGCTCGTCGTCCTGTTCCTCGTCTCGATCATCGTCTTCACCCTGCTGCACCTGCTGCCGGGCGGCCCCGCCCGCGCGATCCTCGGCCCCAAGGGCACGCCGCAGCAGATCGAGCACTTCAACCACGTGCAGGGCTACGACCGTTCGCTGCCGACGCAGTACCTGATGTACCTGAAGCGGCTGGTGACGGGCGACCTCGGCGAGTCGTACAAGCTCAACTCGCCGGTGCTCGACCTGCTCACCCAGCGCCTGCCGAAGACGCTCCTGCTCACTCTCATGTCGACGGTGCTCGCGGTGATCATCGCGGTACCGCTCGGCCTGCTCCAGGCGGTGCGGCGCGGCAAGGCGTCCGACTACGCGCTGACCGGTCTCGCGTTCCTGATGTACGCGACGCCCGTGTTCTTCCTCGGCCTCATCATGATCATCCTGTTCGCGCAGGTGTTGCCGATCTTCCCCGCGGAGGCCCCGCAGGGCGAGACGATCGGTGAACTGCTCGGCGACCTGCCGGGGTTGATCCTGCCGGTCGTGACCATGGCGTTCGGCATCGTCGCCATGTTCAGCCGCTACATGCGCTCGGCGGTCCTCGACAACCTCACCGAGGAATACGTGCGCACGGCCATGGCGAAGGGACAGTCGAGCCGCCGGATCATGGTCAAGCACGTCCTGCGCAACGCCCTGATCCCGCTCGCCACCCTCCTCGGCCTCTACCTGCCGACGCTGTTCAGCGGCGCCCTCGTCGTCGAGTCGATGTTCAACTACCCGGGCATGGGGCTGCTGTTCTGGAACGCCGCGCAGGGCTCGGACTTCCCCGTCCTCCTCGGCGTGACCCTCGTCGTCGGCATCGCGACCGTCCTCGGCTCGCTGCTCACCGACATCCTGTACGCCGTCCTCGACCCGCGGATCCGGAGCGTGTCATGACCACTGCTGTGACGACCTCTGCCACACCCGGGCAGGAGGAGGCCGCGCAGGCCACACCCTCGCTGGCCCGCCGCACGCTGCGCGTGTTCACGGGCAACAAGCTGGCCCTGGGCGGCGTGATCCTGCTCGTCCTGCTCCTGGCCTTCTGCTACCTGGGCCCGCTGCTCCACCCGACCGAGCAGGTCCACACCGACCTGTCCCGGGCGAACCTCGCGCCGGGCGCCTCCGGTCACCTCCTGGGCACCACCGACCTCGGCTACGACATGGTGGGCCGGCTCATGGTCGCGGGGCAGACGTCCCTGGAGATCGGCCTGGCAGCAGGCCTGTTGGCGACCTTGTTCGGCACCGTGTACGGCGCCGTCGCCGGATACTTCGGCGGCTGGGTCGACGCCACGATGATGCGGATCACCGACGCCGCGCTCGCCATCCCGGCGATGTTCCTCCTCGTGGTCGTCGCCGCCATCATCACGCCCAGCAAGGGCATCCTGATCCTCATCATCGCGGGCGTCGCCTGGCTCTCCCCCGCCCGCCTGGTGCGCGGCGAGGCGCTGTCGCTGCGCAACCGCGAGTACGTACAGGCGATGCGGATGATGGGCGGAGGCGGCGCCCGCGCGGTCTTCAAGCACATCGTCCCGAACGCCATCGGCACGGTCATCGTCAACTGCACGTTCCAGATCGCCGACGCCATCCTCTACGTCAGCTACCTGGCCTTCCTCGGCCTGTCGATCCCGCCGCCGTCCGCCGACTGGGGCTCGATGCTGTCCTCCGGCATCACCTACACGCAGAACGGCTACTGGTGGCTGATCTTCCCGCCGGGCATCGCGATCGTCCTGGTCGTCGCCGCGTTCAACTTCATCGGCGACGGACTGCGCGACGCGTTCGAAGTACGGCTGCGCAAGTGACGTACGAACCAAGGGATTTGACCGGCGAGAAGGGCCGCACCACGACCATGACGACTCCCCTGCTCCGCATCGAGGACCTCCGCGTCGACATCGCCACGCGCGACCGCACCGTCCACGCCCTCGACGGCGTCTCCCTCGAACTCGCGCCCGGCGAGGCCCTCGGCATCGTCGGCGAGTCCGGCTGCGGCAAGACGATGACGGCCCTGTCGGTCCTCGGCCTGCTGCCGCCCGGCGGCGAGGTGACCGGCGGCCGCATCCTCTTCGACGGCCAGGACCTGGCGGCGGCGCCCGCCCCGGTCCTCCAGGACGTGCGCGGCAACACCATCGGCATGGTGTTCCAGGACCCGCTGACCTCCCTGAACCCGACGATGACCATCGGCGCGCAGGTGGCGGAGCCGCTCCTGCTGCACCGCGACGTCTCCAAGAAGGAGGCCTGGGCTCGCGCCGAGGAGACGCTGCGCCTGGTCGGCATGCCGCAGCCGGCCGAGCGGATGAAGGCGTATCCGCACCAGCTGTCCGGCGGCATGCGCCAGCGCGTCGCCATCGCCATGGCCCTGGTCTGCGAACCGAAACTCCTGATCGCGGACGAGCCGACGACAGCCCTGGACGTCACGACCCAGCACCAGATCCTGGAGCTCATCGACGATCTGCGCGAGCGGCTCGGCATGGCGATGATCCTGGTCACGCACGACCTCGGCGTCATCGCGAACCGGGTCGACAAGGTGGCCGTGATGTACGCGGGCCAGGTGGCGGAACAGTCCGATGTGCGCGGCCTGTTCGCCCGCCCGCGGCACCGCTACACGGAGGCGCTGTTCGCGGCGCTGCCCGAACGCGCGGCGGACAACGCGACGGAGCTGCACACCGTCCCCGGCCTCCCGCCGAGCCTGACCGTGCGGCCCACCGGGTGCCGGTTCGCGCCGCGCTGCCTGTTCGCGACGGACGACTGCCGCACCCTTGAGCCGTTCCTGGAGGAGGACGAGGTGCAGGGCGCGGAGCACCGGTTCGCGTGCTTCCACCCGGTGCCGCACGAGGTGGACGCGGCGGACGCCGACGAGGTGATCGCGCCGCCCCCGATCCCGTCGCAGTCGGCCCCCGGCGACGTACTGGTCGAACTCGACGCGCTGGTCAAGGAGTTCCCGCTCAAGGGCGGCCCGTTCTCCCGCAGCCGCGGCACGGTCAGCGCGGTCGGCGGGGTGTCGCTGAGCATCCGCAAGGGCGAGACGTTCGGCATGGTCGGCGAGTCGGGCTGCGGCAAGACGACGCTCGGCCGGATCGTGGCGGGCCTGGAGGAGCCGACGGCGGGCTCCGTACGCTTCGAGGGCCGGGACCGCGCCTCGTTGTCCCGCTCGGAACGGCGCGCACACCGCCGCGACGTCCAGCTGATGTTCCAGGACTCGACGGCGGCGATGGATCCGCGGATGCGGGTCGGCGAGATCCTGCGCGAGCCGCTCGTCATCCAGGGCGTCGGCGACAAGGCCGAGCAGGAGAAGCTGATCGGCGAACTCCTCGACGCGGTGGGCCTGCCGCGCGGTGCGGTGCACCGCTACCCGCACGAGTTCTCCGGCGGCCAGCGCCAACGCCTGGGCCTGGCAAGGGCGTTGACGCTCTCCCCCGATCTGGTGGTGGCGGACGAACCGGTGTCGGCGCTCGACGTCTCGGTGCAGGCGCAGATCCTGAACCTGATGCGGGAGCTGCAACGCGAACGCGGCCTCACCTACCTGTTCATCTCGCACGACCTGGCGGTGGTCCGCTACCTCGCGGACACGGTCGGCGTGATGTACCTGGGCAAGCTGGTGGAGGTGGGCCCGGCGGAGCAGGTGTACGCACATCCGCTGCACCCGTACACGCGCGGCCTGCTCGACACGGTGAACGTGCCGGATCCGGAAGCGGGGTCCGCGGGAGCGCCGCTGACGGGCGAGACGCCGTCGGCGGCCAGGCCCCCGTCGGGCTGCCGGTTCCGCACCCGGTGCCCGATCGCGCAGGACGTCTGCGCGACGACGGAGCCGCCGGTGTCGACGCCGAACTCGGCGGGGCACCGGGTGGCGTGCCACTTCCCCTTGGCGGTGCCGACACCAGCCTGACCTGCGCCGATGGGCCATGCGGGGGCCGTTGTCAGTGCCGAGGTGCAGACTGACCGATACCTGGAGACAACGACGTTTCGGAGGTTCGGCATGACTGACGTACTACTGGCGGTGGGCACCCGCAAAGGCCTCTTTCTGGGCCGCAAGCGCGTGGGCGGTTCGGGGGCGGGCCCGGCCTCGTTCGAGTTCGACGACAGCCCGTACTTCAACGCGCAGGCGGTGTACTCGGTCGCCATCGACACGCGCGGGGAGCGGCCCCGGCTCCTCGCGGGCGGCGACAGCGCGCACTACGGGCCGTCCGTCTTCCACTCGGACGACCTGGGCCGCACCTGGACCGAGCCGGCCAAACCCGCGGTCAAGTTCCCCGAATTCACGGGCACTTCACTGGAGCGGGTCTGGCAGCTGCACCCCTCCGCCTCGGAACCCGACGTGGTCTACGCGGGCACGGAACCGGCGGCGCTGTACCGCTCGGAGGACCGCGGCGAGACGTTCGAGCTGTGCCGCCCGCTGTGGGAGCACCCCACGCGTTCGCAGTGGGTGCCGGGCGGCGGCGGAGAGGGCCTGCACACCATCCTGACGGACGAGCGCGACCCGCGCGCGGTGACGGTCGCCGTCTCCACGGCCGGCGTCTTCCGCACGACGGACGGCGGGGAGAGCTGGGCCCCGGCGAACAACGGAGTGGCGGCGGTCTTCCTGCCCGACCCGAACCCCGAGTTCGGCCAGTGCGTGCACAAGGTGACGCGGGACGCCGCCGACCCCGACCGCCTCTACCTCCAGAACCACTGGGGCGTGTACCGCAGCGACGACGGCGGCGGAAAGTGGCTCGACATCGGCGAGGGCCTCCCCTCGACCTTCGGCTTCGCCGCGGCCGCGCACCCGCACCGCGGCGACACGGCGTACATCTTCCCCATCACGGCGGACATCGACCGCGTCCCGGCCGAGCACCGATGTCGCGTCTACCGCACCCAGGACGCCGGCACGACCTGGGAACCCCTCACCCACGGCCTCCCGGCGGACGACCACTACGGCACGGTCCTGCGCGACGCCCTGTGCACGGACGACAACGACCCGGCGGGCGTCTACTTCGGCAACCGCAACGGCGAGGTCTTCGCATCGGCGGACGACGGTGACACGTGGGAGCAGGTGGCGTCGCATCTGCCGGATGTGCTGTGTGTGCGGGCGGCCGTGGTGGGGTGACGCGCGGGCTGCCGCACGGGGCGGTGTCCGGGGGCCGAGGGCTGGGCCCGCTCAGCGCCCGGACTCGCCTCCCTCCCCCGGCCCGGCGGTGTCGAGGCTGTACCAGGCCGTCGCGTCCGGAGGGAGGAGCCGGGCCGTGGCCGGGAGCGGCAGGCTCGTGAGGGACGGGGGTCCGGACGCGACGTCCGGCAGGAGCACCGGCTCGGAGGACGGGTTGGTGACGCACCGCAGGGAGCCGACCGTGAAGTCGAGTACGGGGTCGCTCCCCACTGAGTGCCAGGTGAGTCCGGTGTTCGGGGTGAGGAGGGCGCGGCGCAGGGCGATCGCTGCGTGGTAGAGGGCCAGGGTGCTGGAGGGGTCGGCCTGTTGGGCCTCCACCGACAGGTCGGCGAAGGACGGTGGCTGGGGCAGCCAGGGTTCCGCGGGGCCGAAGCCGTACGAGGGGCCGGTGCGCTCCCATGGGATCGGGACGCGGCAGCCGTCGCGGCCCTTGCGGGCGCCGGAGGAGCGGTGGCGTACCGGGTCGCGCAGGGCCGCTTCGGGGAGGTCGGCGACCTCGGGGAGGCCCAGTTCCTCGCCCTGGTAGAGGTAGGTGGCGCCGGGGAGGGCCAGGAGGAGAAGTGCGGCCGCGCGGGCGCGGCGAGCGGCGAGGGCCGGGGGCACGTGGGGTTCGGTGCCGCCGGAGCGCAGCCAGCTCTCGATGTCGGTGCCGGGCGGCAGGGCCAGGCGGGAGGCGTGGCGTACGACGTCGTGATTGGAGAGGACCCAGGTGGGGGTCGCGCCGACCTCGTCGGCGAGGGTGAGGGAGCGGTCGATCGTCGCCCGCAGCGCCGCGCCCTGCCAGTCGGTGCCGAGGAAGTCGAAGTTGAAGGCCTGGTGGAGTTCGTCGGGGCGTACGTACTGGCCGCGCCGGTCGAGGGCCGCCCAGGATTCGGCGACGGTGACGCGGGGCGGTTCGTAGGCGTCGACGACTCCGCGAAAGCCGCGCAGCAGGTCGTGCACCTCGTCGCGGTCCCAGAACGGGTGCTTGCCGTGCCAGCCGTCGCCGACGATGCGGTGGTGCACCTGGTCGGGGCCGAGGTCGCGGAGGGGTTCGGCGAGGTCTTTGGCCATGCCGTGGGCGACGTCGAAGCGGAAGCCGTCCACGCCGCGGTCGAGCCAGAAGCGGAGGATGTCGTGGAACTCGGCGACGACCTCGGGGTGGTTCCAGTCGAGGTCGGGCTGGGTGGAGTCGAAGAGGTGGAGGTACCACTGGCCGTCGGGCACGCGGGTCCAGGCGGGGCCGCCGAAGACGGACTGCCAGTCGGTGGGCGGCTGTGCCCCGCCGTCGCCCCGGCCGTCGCGGAAGACGTAGCGGGCGCGGGCCGGGTCGCCGGGCGCGGCGGCGAGTGCCTGCTGGAACCAGGCGTGCTGATCGGAGGTGTGGTTGGGGACGATGTCGATGATGACGCGCAGGCCCAATGCGTGGGCGCGGGCGAGGAGTTCGTCGGCGTCGGCGAGGGTGCCGAAGCGGGGATCGATGTCGCGGTGGTCGGCGACGTCGTAGCCGCCGTCGCGCATGGGTGACGGGTAGAAGGGGGTGAGCCACACGGCGTCCGCGCCGAGATCGGCGACGTGCGGCAGGCGGGCGGTGATGCCGGGGAGGTCGCCGATGCCGTCGCCGTCGCTGTCGGCGAAGCTGCGGACGTAGATCTGGTAGATGACGGCGGAGCGCCACCAGGCGGCGTCGTCCGGGGTCACAGGGTTCCTCCCTTCGGGAACGGCGACTCGGCGAGCTGGGCGGTGCCCGAGCGCGGTGACGTGAGGACGGGTACCCCGAGCGTGCCCTGCGGCAGTGCGGACAGGGCGTCCGCCATCGACGCCTGGGCCAGGACCAGGACGTCGTGATCGGCGGCGAGCCGCTGGGCCTGTTCGGCGATGAGGCGGTCGTGCCGGTCCTGGTCGCCGCTGGTCCGCGCCTCGTACGCGCCGGGGCAGGCGGTGGTGGTGAGGGTGATGTCCCGGCCCAGCGCGTCGGCCGCTCGGCGCACCAGGTCGGCGGTGGGCGTGAGTGTCGAGTCGAGCGTGGCGAGGACGGCGATGCGGCTGCCGGTGCGGACGGCTTCGGCGGCCATGGGTTCGTCGACGCGGAGCACCGGGATTCCGGCGAGCGGGCGGGCCTGTTCGGCGAACGGGCCGACGGACGAGCAGGTGACGAGGACGGCCTCGGCGCCGGCCGCCTCGGCCTGCTGGACGTAGGCGGCGAGGCGGGCGGCGGTGCGGGGCAGCGGACCGTACTGGATGGTGTCGGCGAGCAGACTCTCGTCGACGACGTGGTACGGGCGTGTGTGCGGGGCGAGTTCGCGCAGCAGCGGGTCGAAGGTGGCGGGCAGTGCTGCGACGGTGTGCAGGACGCAGACGCGCGGGGTGCGGGTACTCATGCGGAGGCCTCCGCGCGGCCGGCCTGGCTGGTGGCGGTCTCGCCGTCGCGGGCCGCGGTCGTGTCCCACCACGGGCGTCCGTGGGTGTCCACGATGTCGCCGAGGCGGCGGAGCCGGTCCGTGCTGGGGCCGCGGAGCGCCGCGTCGCGGTCGCCCGTGAGGGCGTCGGTCCACAGGGCGCGGCCCGCGAGAAAGCCCGAGGCGCCGGCGCGACAGGCGGCCTCGACGGCGTTCGGGAAGTCGGCGGCGGTGACGCCCTGGGAGAGGACGACCCAGGGGACGTCGACGACGGCGTCGATGCGGGCGGACTGTTCGGCGAGGTGGGCGACGGAGCCCACGCCGCCGTCCGGGACCTGGCACTTGTACAACGAGGGTCGCAGCGGGGCGAGTTCGCGGGCCGCGTCGACGATGGCGTCGTTGAGGACGAAGCCGGCCTCCTCGCCGGGGAGGGGGCGGGCCACCGGTTCGAGGACGGAGGCGAGTCCGGCCGTACGGCACAGGTCGATGAAGCGGGAGGCGAGTTCCACGCGTTGTTCGTGGCGGCCGTCGCGGCGCCAGATGACGAGGAGCTTCAGGCCACGGGTGCCGTCGGCGACGACCGCGGTGGTGTCCACGGCCTCGTCCAGGGACGTGTCCTCCACGGCCTGGCCGGGGAGTTGGTCGAGGACGTCGACCGCGAGGATCGGCGCGCAGGAGCCGGGCAGCACGTTGTCGTCGATGAGCTGTCGGTAGCCGTAGTCGCGGTCGATGAGCAACGCGGAGGCGTGCGGGCCGAGTTGGCGGGCCACGGCCATCTTGAAGTCGGTGATGTGGTCGTGCGGGATGTCCTTGCCGGGGACTCCGGCGCGCTCGGCCATCATCGTGCGCAGCGAGTCGCGCTGGTCGGCGGCGACCATGGCGAACGTGCCGGTGGGGCGGGCAAGTCGAGCGGGAGCGACGGAGCCTCCGGCGAGCGTGGGGGTGGTGCTGGTGCGGGTCATGGGTGGGGTTCCTCGGGTTCGGTGACTGAATCGGGGTCGAAGCCGTCGTGATGTGCGGGCTGCACCGGGGGGGCGCCCGACCTACCCTCGGCGGCGAGTGGGCAAATCAAGCCCCTGCGGCGATTGAGCAGCGGGGTCCGGGGCGGAGCCCCGTGGCGTGGGAGCGGCGGGGCCCAAGGCAGAACCCCGTGGCGTGGGAGCGGCGGCCAGTGGCAGGAAACGCTCCCGGTGATGCACCCGGTGCGCCTCCGCCGTCGCCGCATCGGGCACCAGCGGACGCGAAGGCGCGGCGGGCGCCGGACCGTCGACGCCGAGAGCCGCACCCGCCAGCAGCGCCGCGCCAAGCCCCGCCGCCTCCGGCTCCGCGCACACCCGCGTGGGCCACGGGCCGACCGCCGCCTTGAGCGCGGTCCAGGCGCCGAGGCGGGTCGAGCCGCCGAGCAGCGTCACCGAGTCCGGAGCCGCGCCCCCGCGCAGCCGTGCCTGCGTGTCGGTCATCCAGCGTGCCTGGTGCGCCGTGCCCTCCAGGATCGCGCGGGCGATGTGGGCGGGCCCGTGCTCGATCCGCAGGTCGTGCACGGCGAACCGGGCCCGCGGGTCGGGCCGTGGCGCGCTGCGGCCGTGTGCGTACGGGGTGACGGTCGGGCCGCAGGGTGTCGCCGGCAGCGTGGCGACGAGCCGGGCGAACTCCTCGTAACGGGACGGGCCTTGCACGCCGTCGAGGAACCGGTCGCAGAACCATTCCACCAAGAGCCCGGAACTGGCCGCTCCGGCGAGCACGACGAAGTGGGTGCCGCCGGCGTGCCGGCCCCACGACATACCCTCCGCGGCGGCGCTCGCCCGGTCCGGCGGCTCCTCCGTGACGGTCAGGACGGCCTCCGCCGTGCCCATGGAGTCGGCGACCTGCCCGGGTCCCCGCACCCCGGCGGCCCACGCGCCGACAAGGTGGTCGTGCCCTGCGACGACCACCGGGGTTTTGGCCCGCAGCCCCACCTCGCCCGCGGCTTCGGCCGTGACGTGCCCCACCGGCTCTCCGGCCCCGTGCACCCGCGGCATGTGACCGACGCCGAGACCCGCCTCCCCCAGCAGCTCGGGGATCCACCGGCACTCGACCGGGTCCCACGCCATGGTGCGCTGCGCGAACGTGACGTCCGTGCCGACGGCCCCCGTCAGCGCGTGCGCGACGAGATCCGCGGCGCCCACCCACGTCCGCATGCGCGCGGGCAGCCCCGCGTCCTCCTCCACCAGCGCACACCACTTGGCAAGCGGCACCTTCGGGCTGGGCAGCACCCCGGTACGGGCGTGGAGTTCATGCGCACCGTAGGTGGCCGCCAGTCGCTGCGCGTGCGGTGCGGGCGCCGGGTCCGACCAGGCGCGTACGGGGCCGATGGCGCGGCCGTCCGCGTCGAGCGGCACACCCGCCTCCGCCATCCCGGTGACGCCGATGGCATCCGGGGCACGGCCGGACTCCCGTACGCACTGCGCGAGAGCACCGAGCGCGGCGGCGACGAGCGCGTCGGCCGGATGCGTATGGGGCGAACTCCCATAGGGAGTCGCCGAAGTGCCCCTCCCGACGATCCGCCCGTCCCCCTCGCACAGCACGGCCTTCACATGGGTCGTGCCGATGTCGAGCCCCGCGAGCAGCACGCTCCCGCTCATCGCCCGGCCCCGTCCAGCGGTGGCAGGACACCCGAGCGGGCCACCTCCGCGTACCAGCGACCACTGTCCTTGACGGTGCGGCGCTGGGTCTCCCGGTCGACATGGACGAGGCCGAAGCGCGGCCAATAACCCATCGCCCACTCGAAGTTGTCGAGCAGCGACCAGTGGTAGTAGCCCTCCACGGGCGCACCCGCGGCGATCGCCCGCTGCACGGCGGCGAGGTGGGCGTGCAGGAAGGCGGTCCTGCGGCTGTCGCGCACGCGGCCGTCGTCGCCCGGCCCGTCGCCGTAGATGGCGCCGTTCTCGGTGATGAGGAGCGGCACGTTCGGGTGGTCGCGGTGCAGGCGCACCAGCAGGGCCTCCAGGTCGTCCGGGACGATCTCCCAGTCCAGGTCGGTGCGCTCGACGTCGGGGCGGCCCTCCTCGACCTTCCAGGGCCACGGTCCGTCGCCGCTCCGGGCGCTGACGATGCGGCGCGTGTAGTAGTTGACGCCGATGAAGTCGCTGCCCGCCGCGATGGTGTCGAGGTCGCCCTCGTGGATGAAGTCGAGCTCCCCCACCGCCCGTTCCCAGTGGGCGCGCATGTCGGCCGGGTAGCCGCGGCCGTGCACGGGGTCGAGGAACCAGCGGTTGACGTAGCCGTCCGAGGCTTCCGCGGCGTCCCGGTCGGCGGGGTTCGACGGGTCGTCGGGGGTGTGCGGAAAGAGGGAGTAGGCGAGGCCGGCGCGGGCGTCCTCGCGGCCGGTGGCCCGCAGTTCGCGCACCGCGAGGCCGTGGGCGAGGAGCAGGTGGTGCATCACGGTGACGGAGGCCTTGAGGTCCTTCTCGCCCGGTGCGTGCAGACCTAGTTGGTGGCCGAGCAGGCCGACGATCCAGGGCTCGTTGATGGTGACCCAGTCGCGGACGCGGTCGCCGAGCGCGTCGAAGCAGACGGCCGCGTAGTCGGCGAACCGCTCCGCCGTCTCCCGGTTCCGCCAGCCGCCGCGCTCTTGCAGAGCCTGCGGCAGGTCCCAGTGGTAGAGCGTGACGAGCGGTTCGATGCCGCGTTCGAGCAGCCCGTCGATGAACCGGTCGTAATGGTCGAGGCCCCGCTGCTCGACCCGGCCGGAGCCCTCGGGCAGGATGCGCGGCCAGGCGAGCGAGAACCGGTGGGCGTTGGTGCCGAGTTCGGCCATCAGCGCGATGTCCTCGGCGCGGCGGCGGTACTGGTCGACGGAGACGTCACCGGTGTCGCCGCCGTCGATCGCGCCCGGCACACGGCAGAACCGGTCCCAGATCGACTCGCCGCGCCCGTCGGCGTCGACGGCGCCCTCGACCTGGTACGAGGAGGTGGAGGTGCCCCACCGGAAGCCCGCGGGGAAGTGCGGGTCGGGCGTCATCACAAGGCCTCCTGGAATTCGGGGAGTTCGCGGGCGCGCTCGCAGGCGTACAGCAGCACGCCGGCCGACCAGGCGTGGGAGAGCGTGAGCAGCATGCCCTTCGCCTGAAAGCACTCGGTCTGGTAGAAGCGCTCGCTGACCATGCCGCGGTAGGCGTTGAAGTCGCCGTCGGCGCGGGCCACGAACTGGCGGAAGCAGTCGAGGTTCTCGCGCGTGGAGCGCAGGTAGTAGGCGTCGTCGAGGTGCCGGGCCAGGCGCACGAACTCGGGCAGACAGATCAGGCCGAAGGCGTGCAGGTGCTGGTTGGAGGGCGAGGCCTGGTCGGCGCCGCGGGTGCGGAAGCCGTAGCGGGCGAGGAAGGTGTGCTCGTCGAAGCGGACGTCGTACGTGTAGCGGAAGGTGAGGGTCCAGTCGGCGGCGCGGCGGGCCAGGTCGAGCCACTGCCCTTCCGCGTCCCCTGCCTCATGGAGGAGCGTGTACGCGATGACCGCGTTGTAGCCGTCCTCGGAGGTCGGGGCGAGGGAGACGTCCTCGGGGGCGCCGCACAGGAACTCGGAGCGCACGTCGTCGGCGAACGCGGCGCCCGCGCGCCGTGCCGCCTCCAGGTAGGCGGGTTCGTCGAACACCTCCGCGGCCTCCACGAGCGCGCCGACGAAGGCGAGGCCGGCCGCCCCTTCATGGTCGAGCGCCTTGCCGGTGTGCACGTCGTGGGCGGCGGCGAGGCGTCCGGTGGCCGGGTCCTGCCCGGTGAGCGCGGCGGCCAGATTGCCGCGCACGGCCGCCTCCCAGGACGGGTGCTCGTGGCCCCGCACCCGCTCGGCGACCAGCGCCCGCAGGGTGAACAGCGTCGCGTCGCCGAGGGTGCGTGCGTGCAGCCGGTCGGCGTCGCCCGTCCACCCGGCGGACCAGCCGCGCGAGCGCGACCACTGGCCCCAGAAGGTGCCGCCGGGCGTGAGGTGGGCGCAGATGTGGTCGATGACGGCGACGGCCGCCGCGGCCCGCTCCACGTCGCCCACCCTGCGGGCGTGCAGCAGCAGGGCGTGGGCGTAGGGCACACCGCTGATCCAGGAGACGTGCATGGCCTGCCGGTCGCCGTCGTCCCCGAGCGCTTCGCGGTCGAAGGCGACGGTCTCCAGGAGTGCGGGGGGATCGCTGCGGTAGTGCCAGCGGTGCAGCCCCTCGGCGGAGAGCGCGGCGGCCTCGTCGATGCCGACCCAGGCGGCGGGCGCCGTCTCTGGGGTGGCTTGGTGCAGGGCGCGCAGTACGCGCGCGTAGGCGTGCGGATCGGCGTCCAGGAAGTGCACGGTGAAGCTCAGGGTGTGCTTCTCGCCGGGCCGCCAGGTGTGCAGGGGCGTATCGGCGGGCCTGGGGGTGCCGGAGCCGTAGTACGAGACGGGTTCCTCGCGGTACGGGGCGTGCAGCCGCAGCGCCGGCCGGTCGCCGTCCACCAGGGCGAAGCCGAGTCCCTGCTCCCCCAGCGGGCCGGTCTCCGCCAGGGCGAGGGCGGCGCCGCCGCGCCGGTCGCGGGCGAAGACGGCGGGCGTGGCGCAGCGGTCGGCGCGGAAGGCCCAGGCGGACGCGGTGAGGCCGGTGGGGTCCGTCCCGGGGGCGTCCGTGGCATAGCGCGGGTAGGGGCGGGCGCAGTCGGGGCGGCGGTTCTCGCCGTAGAAGGCGCCGGGGATCAGCCACCCGGGGTCGTCGGTGCCACCGAGCCGCAACTCTACGCGGAGCCCGGCCTCGACGGGTTCGGTTCCTTCGTGGCGGACGGTGAGGTCCGCGGCGCGAGAGGGGCCCTCCCCGGTGAGCCGGAGGGTGGCGTGGAAGCCGTGGGCGCGCCCGGTGACGGTCGACGGGTCGTCGCCGCCCGTGACCGGCACGGGGAGGCAGTCGCCATCCGCGGTCAACAGAGCGACTACGTACGGGAGTTCAAGGAGGCCGTCGGCCTCGGCGCGCAACACCCGCGCCGGAGCGGTCCGCGGCTCAGTCGAGGAGTCGGGCATCGGTGTTCCAGCCTTCCAGCAGTACGGCGCGGCCCTCTTCGGGGGCGTCGCGCCAGGTGACAGGCACCTCGACGGACTCTCCGGGCAGCAGGTCGAGCATGTTGTCCCCGAACACGGCCCATCCGGGAGTGTCGATGGGCCGGGCGTCGGTGAGATGGAGGCCGAGCGCGGCGGGGCCCGCGACGTGGGTGAGGCGCAGGGCGCGGCGGTCCGGCGTCGTCCACTCGGGACGGACGTGGGCGGCGGGCAGGTCGAGGTAGGCGGAGAGGTCGGGTCCGACGCCGTGGACGTATCGGTTTCCCGCCATGAACTCACCTTCGGCCGAGAGCAGTTGAAGGTCCAGGAGGAAGAGTGGCCCCGGCAGCTCCCCGGCGGCCAGCAGCAGCTCCGCCTGTCGGCTCTCCCGCACCACACGTCCGTCGAGTGCCACGATCCGCGCGACGGTCACACCGTCCCGCCACCCGTGCACCCGCGCCTCGAACCGCTCGTGGCCCGCCCACGCCTGCGTGGCGAACGACGCGCACACATGGTCGGGCCGATACGCGCGGCGCACCCCGTGGTAGGCGGGCTTGGGGTCGCCGCGGTGGTCGACGGCGGCGGTGCACCAGGCGTTCGGGAACGGCTCGTTGAACTGCCAGGGGACGGCGCCGGAGGAGCGCGGTGCGCGGCGCAGGTTTGCCTCGACGGCGTAGCGCAGTCCGTCGTACTGGAGCTGCTGGCTGGCGCGGCGCATCCGGTCCACGCTGTCGAGGCGCCCGCCGAAGGTCCGCTGGACCAGTGGCGCGTTGTTCCACCAGGCGCCGAGGTGCTCCATGACGGGGTTGGTCCGGTCGGTGGGCCACTGGGCCTCCGCGGGCACGACGGCGTTCCAGGTCCGCCGGTTGGCCATGCCCTCCACGCCGAACTCGGAGTGCAGCAGGCTGGTTCCGGCGTCGTACAACCGCTGGTGGGCGCCGAGCCCCTGGTGCTCCCAGGGGCCGTGCACATCGTGCTGGCCGTCGGGCGCGCGCTCGATGTTCTCCCGCGTGTTCAGGAAGTCGCGTCCCGACGGCGATCCGGGCAACCAGCAGCGGTCGGGGTCGAGTTCGGACACCACGCGGGCCAGCCGCTCGACGACCGGTGAGGACTTCTCGTCGAGCGGGGTGGCGGTGGCCGTGTCGTGGAGTTCGTTGCCGGGCCCCCACAGGGAGAGCGCCGGGTGGTGGCGCAGGGCGGGGACGATCGCCCGTGCCTCGCGTTCCATCAGGTCGAGGTAGGTGTCGTCGGTGGCAGGCACGGAGTCGATGCCGGAGCTTGAGAGGCTGAACTCCTGCCACACCAACAGGCCGTGCCGGTCGCAGAGTTGGTAGAACTCCTCGGTCTCGATGAGGCCGCCGCCCCACACCCGCAGCAGCGTGACGTGCGCGTCGGCGGCGAGCCACAGCAGGTGCGCGAGCCGGCCCTGGCGCGGCACCCCGTAGAGCGCGTCCTGCGGGACCCAGTTCCAGCCCTTCGCATGGATGCGGCGGCCGTTGACCTCGATCGTGTAGGGGAGGGCGTCGTCGGGCGCACCGGGGTTCGGCACCAGGCGCACGGTGCGGAATCCGACCGTGCGCACGACGGGTTCGCCGCCCGATGCCCGTACGCTCACCGTGTAGAGCGGCTGGGCGCCGTGGCCGTTGGGCCACCACAACTCCGGATCCGGCACGTGCAGTTCGGCGAGCACCTGGCCGTTCCCCGCCTCGAAGGGAGCCGTCAGCCGCGCGACCAGCTCCCCGTCCGGGCCGTGCACCGCGGTGTGCAGCACACCGGCCTCGCCCGCCTCCACGGCCGCCTCGACCCGCACGCTCCCTTGGCCATCGGCGTCGACGTGCGCGCCGACCACCGCGTCCCGCAGCCGCACGGCGCCCGCGATCTCCAGGCGTACCGGCTTCCAGATGCCCTGGTGGACGAGGCGCGGGCAGAAGTCCCAGCCGTAGTTCATGCGGGTCTTGTGGGTGCGCACCCGGTCCGTCCGGCCCACCTGGGGTTCACCGGGCGGGGCCGGGTGGACGACGACCGCCAGGAGATGCGGCCCGCCGTCCGCGTACGCGCTGACGTCCACCTCGAAGGGCACGAACATGCCCTCGTGGTGGGCCAGTTCTACGCCGTCGACGAGGACGGTCGCCTCGTGGTCGACGCCGTCGAAGCGCAGCAGGGCGCGCTCGCCGTCCGCCAGGCGCGGCAGGTCCACGACGCGCCGGTACAGCCAGGCGCGCTGCGGCACCCATTCGGTGAGCAGGCTGTCGGTGCCCACGTACGGGTCGGGGATCTGCCCGCCCGTCCGCAGGTCGTCGAGGACGGATCCGGGGACCCGTGCGGGGAACCAGCCGGGTTCCCCTTCCGGGCGGCCGGGGCCGCACAGCCAGCGCCAGGTGTCCCCCAGGCAGGCCCGCAGCTCCCAGCCGTCGTCGAGCGTGTGCACGTGGTTCAGGCCTCCGGCGAGCTGTTCGCGGGCGCAGGGAGTTCCAGCAGGTCCGTCTCGGTGACGGGCGCCGCCGGGTCGGCCGGCACGCGGAACGTCTTGATCTCGTGCGGCCCGAACTCGGCCTCGATCAGCCGCTGTTCGCCGAACATCGGGAGCGCGATGCGCGCCGAAGCGGCCGCGCCACGCGACTCGTAGGCCCGCACGATCGCGTCACCGGACGCGTCCTCGTCGCCCTTGACGACGGTGACGAGGACGCTGCCCGCACCGTCGTCGGCATGCGCCTGGAGCTGGGCGAGCGGGCCCTCGTGGAACGTCTCCAACAGCGCGAACGACGGCTGGTTCAGCTCGGCGGCGCGCCGCGCGGGGTCGGCCGCGCGCCAGTCCTCAGCGTGCGGGAGCAGCAGGTAGCGGAACTCCTGGCGGCCCTGGTCGAGGTACTCGTAGACGCCGTCCGCCTCGAGGATCTTCGGCTCGTGCCAGGCGTAGACGGGGCTGCGCAGCGCCGTCATGCCGATCTCGGCGCCGGTGACGTCGTGGCCGTGCTTGCTGTCGTTGACGACGGTGAGGCCGGCCCGCTCGCCGCCGGGCAGGGAGCCGGTGACGTCGACCCAGGCCTGGGTGGGCTCCTCGGTGCCGTCGGGGGTGCGCTCGATGAACCCGTACGGGATCTCGTGCGTGGCGGTGACGTCGGTGAGCGCGGTCGGGAAGCGCAGCTTGAGCGTCTTGAGCTGCTCGTGCCAGTCCACGACGGTGCGCACCTCGACGGAGCGGGCGCCCGCGGAGAGCACCAGTTCCTCCGCCATGCGGGAGTTGCCGTACGTGGACTCGATGCGCAGCACCGCACGCACCGGGCCGGACTCGACGAGGCGCACGCGACGCCCCGTGAAGGATCCGATGGCCTGGTCGTAGGCGCGGACGCGGTGGCCCCAGGTGTCGCTCTTGTCGTCGATGACGACGGCGTGGGGGCCCGGCTTCGTGGGGATCAGCTCGGCGCCGGTCGACTTGTCGACGAAGGAGGTGAGCCAGCCGCTCGCGGGGTCGATCTCCAGGCGCAGGTGCTCGTTCTCCAGGCTCGTGTCCGTCGCGCGCACCGGCCCTTCGCCGGAGTCCGCCCCCGGCAGCAGGTGGTACACCCGATGCCCCAGCGGCGGCACCGTGGCGCGGAACGCGAGCCGGCCGCGGCTGCCCATCATGCTGGCCTCGGAGCGGGTCAGCTGCACCGGCACCGCCTTGCCGTCCTGGTCGGTCAGGCGCACGGTGGCGGCCTGCGCGAACTCGACCTCGACGTCCTGCTCCAGCTCCCAGGGGTGCGGGTTGAAGACGACGACGGGCACGGTGCCGTCGGCGAGCGGGATGTCGATGCGGCGGGCGATGGCCTGCGTGGCCCGGTTGAAGACGTCGGCGGCGATCGAGCGGGCGCGGCCGTAGTCGTCGCGGGCGTCGTCGTACGCCGAGCGGATCGACGTGCCCGCGAGGATGTCGTGGAACTGGTTGAACAGGACCAGCTTCCAGGCCTCGGTCAGCTTCTCGACCGGGTACGTCTCCCCCGCCACGGCCGCCGCGACCGAGGCCCACTTCTCGGCGCGCTGGAGGTCGTTCTCGGCGCGGCGGTTCCACGCCTTGACGCCGGAGTGCGCGGAGTAGCAGCCGGGACCATGGTGTTGCAGCTCTCCCGCGTGCACGGGCACGTCCTCGCGGTCGCGGACGCGCTCGAAGAACCGCTCCGGGTGCGAGAGTTCGAGCTTGGGCAGGCCGCCGATCGCGTCGAGGCGGGCGATGGAGTCGAGGTTGGCCTTGGTGGGGCCGCCGCCGTGATTGCCGACGCCGTAGAAAACCATCAGCTCGGGCTCGTCCGGCGGCATCATCGCGAGGGACTTGTCGAGGTGGTTGCCGATGTCCTTGCCGGGCGTGCAGTACTCGTTGGGCAGCCGGTAGGCCATGACGCGGGAGCCGTCGGGCGCCTCCCAGTGGAAGAACTGGCCGGGCAGCACCTGCTCGTGCGGTCCCGGCCGCAGGAAGATGTAGCCGTCAACGCCGGACTTGCGCAGGATCTGCGGGATGGTCGCGTTGTGCCCGAACGGGTCGAGGTTGCAGCCGATGGTCGCCGCCTCGCCGAACTTCTCGATCAGGTACCGCTGCCCGTACAGGGCCTGGCGGACGAAGGACTCGCCGGACGGGATGTTGCAGTCGGGCTCGATCCACCAGCCGCCGACGACCTGCCAGCGGCCCTCGGCGACCCGCTTGCGGATCGTGGCGAACAGCTCGGGGTCGTGCTGCTCGATCCACTCCAGGTACATGACGGAGTCGCAGGTGAACACGAAGTCGGGGTACTCCTCCATGCGGTCGACGGCGGACTGGAACGTCGCCCGGATCTCCTGCAGTCCCTCCGGCCAGCGCCACAGCCACACCGGGTCGATGTGGGCGTTGCCGACGAGGTGCAGGGTGCGGTCGCGGGAGTTGGGCTTCGCGGTGGTCATACGGCGGCCTCCGGGCGGCGGTCGTTCGGGTGGGGTACGGCGTCCGGGCCCGCGGCCCAGGCGTCGACGTGCTCGCTGAGCAGGTGCAGGAGCGTCAGGTGCATCTCCTGGATCCGGGCGGTGGTGTGCGCGGGGGCGACGAGGACGTGCTCGGCGTGGGCGGCGGCCGGCCTGCCATCGTTGTCACCGCCCGCGAAGAGGACGGTGCGCGCGCCGCGCTTCCCGGCCTCCTCCAGGCCCCGGATCACGTTCGCGGACCGCCCGGACGTGGTGAAGCCGACCACCATGTCGTCGCCGGTGACGAGGGCCTCGACCTGGCGGGCGAAGACCTCCTCGTACGCGTAGTCGTTGCCGATGCAGGAGACGACGGACGGGTCGGTGACGAGCGAGACCGCCGGGAGCGCCCGGCGTTCGCGCAGGTAGCGGCCGATGAACTCGCCCGCGAGGTGTTGTGCGTCGGCGGCGCTGCCGCCGTTGCCGAAGGTGTAGAGGCGGCCGCCGCGGCGGAACACCTCGATCAGCGCGTCGCCGACGGTGCGCAGGGTGGGCAGCAGCTCCTCCAGGCGCCGCGCGGCGGCGACGTGTTCGGCGATCTGGGTCGTCGGACTGAGGCGGGCGGTGGGCGGGGCGGACATGGTGCTCCAGGGGCGAGGCGTCGGGGCGTTCGGCGAGGTCGAGGGGGCGGTCAGACGCGGGCGAGTCCTGCGACGGACCCGTTGTGTTCCGTGAGGCGTTCGAAGGCGATGGCCGCGGCGCCGAGCACCCCGGCCCTGTCGCCGCCGGTGGCGGTCACGATGCGGGCGGCGCCGGCGGCGGGCCCCATGGCGAGATCCGCCACCTTCTCCCGTACGGGGGCGAGGAGTTGTTCGCCGGAGCGGGTGACGCCGCCGCCGAGGACGACGAGCTCCGGCTCGTAGAGGTTGACGATGGAGGCGAGGCCCTGGGCGAGGAGTTCGCAGGTCTCCTGCCACAGTTCGGCGGCGAGTTCGTCGCCCTCGCGGGCGGCGCGCGCCACGTCGGCGGCGGTGACCTCGTCGAAGGGCAGCTCCGCGAGGACGGTCTGCCGGTCGAGCACGAGGGCTTCCCGGGCGCGTTCGGCGATCGAGGTGCCGGACACGTACGCCTCCAGGCAGCCCGCCCGGCCGCAGCTCTTGCAGGTCCTGCCTTCGGTGCGGACGGTGATGTGTCCCGGCTCCCCGCCGTTGCCCGCCGCTCCCCGGTAGGTGCGGCCGTCGACGACGAAGCCGCCGCCGACTCCGGTGGACACGGTGAGGTACACGAGGTGGCGGGTGCCGCGTCCCGCGCCGAACCGCCACTCCCCCGCGGCTCCGGCCGTCCCGTCGTTGTCGAGGACGGACGTCAACCCGTAGGCCTCGTGGGCGAGTCGGGTGATCGGGATGTCGAGCCAGCCCGGCAGGTGCGGCGGCGCGACGAGCACGCCGCCCGCCGAGTCGAGCGGGCCGCCGCAGCCGATGCCGCAGCCGAGGAGGGCGCGCGGCGCCTGGTCCGGCTCGACGCCCGCGGCCGTCAGGGCGGCGCGCCCGAGCGTGAAGAGCCGGTCGAGACAGGCCTCGGGGCCCTCCTCGACCCGGGTGGGCACGGTCAGGAACGAAAGCGTCTCCCCGTCCTCGCGCACGACGCCGGCCGCGAGCTTGGTGCCACCGATGTCGAGCGCGAGCACGCTTGAGTTGGTCATGTGTCTGTTCAGCCCTTGCTTCCTGTGGTGGCGATGCCCTGCGTGAAGTGCCGCTGGCAGACGAAGAAGGCGATGATCATCGGCACGGTGACCACGACGCTGGCGGCGCAGACGAGCTCCCAGCGCATCTCGCCGCCGTCGCCGAACTGGTCGAGGACGGCCTTCAGGCCGCGCGGCACCGTGTACAGCTGGGGGTCGCGCAGATAGATGAGCGGTCGCACGAGGTCCGTCCAGGAGGCCTGGACCTCGAAGATGAAGGTGACGATGAGCGCTGGGCGGCACAGCGGCGCCGCGATCCGCCAGAACAGCGTCCAGTAGCCCGCGCCGTCCACCCGGGCCGCCTCGAACAGCTCGCGCGGCAGGCCGAGGAAGAACTGGCGGAGCAGGAAGATGTAGAAGGCGCTGCCGAACAGGTTCGGTGCCCACAGGGGGACTTGGGAGCTGGCGAGGTGCAGCCAGTTCCACACCATGTACTGCGGCACCATCGTGACGGCGGCCGGCAGCATCATCGTCCCGATGACGAGCGCGAACAGGGCGTCGCGGCCGGGGAAGCGGAAGTACGCGAACCCGAAGGCGACGACGGCGCTGCTGACCGTGACCGTGACGGCGGCCGCCAGGGTCACCAGGACGCTGTTGCCGATCCAGGTGAACAGCGGCAGCGCCTTCCACAGCTCCTGGTAGTTCGACCACTGCACGACGTGCGGGATCAGCGAATTGTCGAAGACGTCGGTGGACGGCTTGAGCGAGGCGCTGATCAGCCACACGAACGGGTAGAGGAAGACGACGGAGGCGAGCAGCACGCCGACGACGCGCAGTACCCGCTTGGCGGACGCCTCCTTCGTGTCGGGTCGCATCGTGAGCTGGGTCATCGCTGGTCACCCTCGTAGTAGACGAACCGCTTGCTGACCTTGGCCTGGATGACCGTGATGACGAGGATCACCAGGAACAGCAGCCACGCCAGGGCGGAGGCGTAGCCCATGTGCATGTACTGGAAGGCCTGTTGGAAGAGATAGACGACGTAGAACAGGGCCGCGTCGCTGCTGTACGACTGCGTGGTGGCGGTGCCGAAGAACGCGGTGTACGCCTCCGTGAACGTCTGGAGCGAGGCGATCGTGTTGACGATCAGCGTGAAGAACAGCGTGCCGGAGATCTGCGGCAGCGTCACGTGCCGGAACGACGTCCAGCGGCTCGCGCCGTCCAACTCGGCCGCTTCGTAGAGGTCCTTGGGGACATTGCGCAGCGCCGCGAAGTAGATGACGACGGTGGAGCCGACCGACCACAGGCTGGTGAGCACGAGACCCGGCTTCACCCAGAAACTGTCGGTGGTCCAGGACGGCCCTTCGATGCCGAAGAACCCGAGGACGTGGTTGATCAGGCCGACGTTGCCGTTGAACAGGAGCAGGAAGAGGATGCCGACGGCGACCGGCGGTGTCATCACCGGCAGGTAGAACACGGTGCGGAAGAACCCGGCGGTGCGGCCGACCTTCAGCAGCAGCATGGCGAGCACGAGCGCGAACGCCATGGCCAGCGGCACCCGGAGGACGGCGAAGATCAGCGTGTTCATCAGCGCCTTCGCGACCTGCGGGTCCTCGAAGAGCTGCTGGTAGTTGGCGAGGCCGACGTTGTGGGTCGAGCCGATGGCGTCGTAGTCGGTGAAGGACAGGATGAGACTGGCGAGCATGGGGCCCGCGGTGAAGACGACGAAGCCGATGATCCACGGCGAGATGAACCCGTACGCCGCCCAGATCTCGCGGCGCCGCGCGCTGCCGACGGCCTTCGGCCTTCCGGTGGCCGGGTCCTGGGCGCGCGCCGCCCGGCCGGACTTCACTCTCTTCGGGGGCTTCGGGGTGAGGACGGACTGCACGCTACTCACGTCCTTCGTTGGCGAGGTCGAGCGCGCTCTGCGCCTTGCGCTGCGCCTGGTCGAGGGCCTGCTGAGGGGTCTGCTCGCCGGAGAGGACCCGGTTCACCGCGGACTGCCAGGCCTCCTTGAACTCGCTGCCCGCCGCGTTGGACGGGACCGCGAAGCCCTTGCGGGAGAGGTCGAAGACGATCCGGGTCGCCTTGTCGAAGGCCTTGTTGCCGGTGGGCTTCCAGACCTCGCGCTCGATGATGCGGTCCGCGGCGAGGTTGCCGGTGACGTCGCCGGTGTAGGGCGAGCCGTTCGCGCGCGTCTCCTTCGCCTTGGCCCGCGCGGCGTGCACCCACGTCTTCGTGGACGTCATCGTCTTGATGAACTCGCAGGCGGCTTGCGGGTGCTTGGCGTTCTTCGGGATCGCCCACCCGAGGCCTGAGGCCCAGTTGAGCGGCTTGCCGTCGCGGCCGCGGAACACGTCGGGCGCGAGGTCGATCTTGGGCGAGGCGCCGGCGAGGACGTTGACGTACCAGTCCTCCATCGGGAACGAGCCGAGCTGTTCGCGCACGAACTCGTTCTTCGCGCCGAACATGTCGAAGGAGTCGCGCAGCGCCTTCAGCTTCCCCCAGCCGCCCTGCGCGTCGACCAGCTTCACCGCGTACGTGAGGGCCTGTACGGCCTTCGGGTCGTTCAGCTCGGCGGTGCGGCCGTCGGCGCTGATCAGGTCGGCGCCGTTGGCCTTGGCCCACATCGGGAAGAACTCGGGGATCTTCGGGTCGAAGCCGATCCGGGTGAGCTTGCCGCCGCTGCGCTTCTGGAGCGTCCGTGTCGCCTGCTCCAGCTTCGCCCAGTTGGCGGTGGAGAACTCGGCGGCACTGGTGCCGTTGTCCTTGAGCACCTTGTCATTGGTGAGCAGCAGCCGGCTGTCGTACGAGTCCGGGAGCGCGTACACCGTGCCGTCGAGGGAGCCCTCGTCGATGGCCGTCTTCACGTAGCCGCCGGTGTCGATGTGCTCGCGCTTCAGGCAGCCGGTCAGCGGCATCAGCGCTCCGCGGGCCGCGTAGCCGCCGACGAGGGTGCGGTCCATGACGACCGCGTCGGGGGCGTCGCCCGCGGCGACTGCGGAGAGGAACTGCTGCGAGTCGAAGGCGCCTTCGTTGACCTGGATGTGCAGTCCGTCGGGGGCGAGCGCCTTGCGCGCCGCGTCCATGCGGTCGCTCGCGAGGGCGTCGGACTGCATGAATCCCATGGTGGTGAACGTGGAGTCGCCGCTGTCGGCCATGCTCACGCCGCCGCAGCCGGACAGCGCCGGCAGCAGGGCGAACGCCGCGGCGAGTCCCGCCGCCTTGCGGCGTATGCGCTGGGGTGGTGCCGCCATCATCTCTCCTTTGAGTGGCTGGCTACACGAGGGTGGGAAGGGGGATGCGGCTCAGATCCACCGAGGTCCCGTCGACCTGTCGCCGGTGTGGCATCGATCCCATGTGAGAACGTAACCACGTCCGGTGCGAGCGTCAACGGTTTTCGGCCGGGCAGTTGCTGGAATTGAGCGGTGGGGCCGGGTGGGACCGGCCCCGCGGGAGTCCGCGGGTCAGTTCTTGGGCGGCGCGGTCGATCCGCGCAGCACCAACTCCGGTTGCAGGACGACCGATTCGGACCGCCCTGCCCCGTCCCGTCCGACCCGGTCGAGCAGCAGCTCCGCGGCCCGCCCACCGAGGTCGAACACGGGCTGCCGTACGGCGCTCAGCCCCGGCTCGACCATCTTCATCCACGCCAGGTCGTCGAACGAGACCACGGAGCAGTCGTCGGGCACCGCGGAGCCGCGCCGCTTGAGCTCCTGCCACACGAGTTCGGCCATGACGTTGTTCGCGGCGAACACGGCGGTCAGGGACGGGTTTCCGTCCAGGAACGCGGCGAGCTGTGCGGCCTGGTCGCCCTCGCCCTGGCTCAGGTCGAGGACATGCCGGCGCGACACGGGCAGACCCGCGTCCCGCAGCGCCGCCCGATAGCCCTTGAGCCGGTTGCGCCCGGTGTCCCACTGGACCTCGTCGACGACGATGCCGATGTCACGGTGGCCGAGCCCGATGAGGTGCTCCACGGCGAGCCGCGCTCCCCGCTCGTTGTCGATGGCGACGGCGTCGCAGCCGCGCACCCCCGACCTGCGGTCCAGCTCCGTGACCGGGACGCCGTGCCCGACCAGGGTCTCGGTGGCACCGCGCGCGACGGGCGTGAGCAGCACCCCGTCGGCCCGCATCGACAGGAAGGCGCGCGCCCCGGCGGCCGCCCGTTCGTCGTCGCCGTGGTCGTCGACCAGCACCATCTGGTACCCGGCGGCGGACAGCGTGTGCTCCACGCCCGCGGCCAGCTCGGCGTAGAACTGGTTGCGCAGGTCGGAGACGAGGACGCCCACGAGGCCGCTGTTGCGGCCCTTCAGGGTGCGCGCCGACACGTCCGGCACGTAGCCGAGCCGCTCGGCGGCGGCCTCGACGCGCTCCTTGATGTGGTCGGCGACATAACCGTGCCCGCCGAGCGCCCGGGAGGCCGTTGAGCGCGAGGTGCCCGCGGCCTCGGCGACATCGCGCAGGGTCGCCCGCGCGCGCCTGCCGCCCGAACCGCCGCCGCGCACCGCTGCCGCCCCGTTCGCCATCAGGCCGTCCTTCCCGTCGCCCCCGCCGGCCCTCTCGGCCCCGCCGCGCCGCTCCCGTGCCGGTCACGTGCGCGCCATCGGGCCCACATCGTCCGCAACGCAGCGTAGTCGATGTCCTCCAGCGGCTCGCCCGTCCGGTCCACATGGGTGCTCAGGTAGAGCGCGGGGACCCCGAGTTCGTCCTTCGTCGCGGTGTAGGCGCGCCACTGCTCCCGGTCGGGCGCGCACCAGTCGTCGGTGTCCACGGGCGTCTCGGGGCAGGCGGCCGAGGCGACGGCGGCGCGCAGCCGCATCTGCGGCACCACGCGCGCGTACGGGTCCGGGTCGTCGAGGCGCAGCATGTCGTTGAGCCGGATCATGTCGGTGACGTCGGCGAAGGCCGCGTGCGGGGTGTGGGTGACCACGAGCGCGTCCGGCTTCACGTCCTTGGCCGCCTCGTACACGACGGCCAAGTAGGCGTGTAGAAGGGCGATCCCCCAGACGTTGCCGTCGTGGCTTCGCAGGCCTTCGCCCGTCGGGGTGTCGGCGGTGAAGTCGATCTTCAGCCCGTCGGCGCCGAGCCCACCGGCCTCCTCGGGCGACAGCATGGTCCGGATGTTCCCGGCGAGGAGCTCGCGGGCCTCGGGTCGGGTGGGGTCGAGGGCGACCGGGCGGCCGTCGGCGGTGCGCACGCACAGCTCGTCGGGGACGCCTTCGGTGGCCCAGGCCCGCCACCACAGGAGGACCTTCTGGCCGCGCGCGTGCCGGTCGGCGATCCACTCCCGGAGCGAAGGCCAGCGGGTCTCGTCGACCCGCCAACTCCCGTACTGGTGCTGCCATTTGTCGTCGATGACGACGGTTCCGGGTACGAGGCCGTGGGCTTCCAGGTGGTCCAGGTGCGCGTCGTACTCGGTCTGCGTGCTCAGCGCGGGGGCCGGGCTGCCGGTGGCGCGCGAGCGGGCCATCTGGGCGCCCCAGCCGCAGAACATCGGCTCCGTCCACCACCCCGGGCGGTCCCCGGGAGCGGTGCGCGGCCGCGCGGCCCAGCCCTCGCGCTCCAGCCATTCGCGGTGGGCACGCAGGCCGCTGTACGGGTCCGGGTGGCCGGGCGAGAGGAGCACGGAGGGCGAGCGGTGCAGGCCGTCGACGCGCGTGTGGCCCTCATGGGCGAGGGCCAGGTGGAAGCCGCCGTCGGAGGGCACGTACGTCAGCTCGGTGAAGGTCAGGGCATCGAGGGGCGCTCCGGCCGATACCGTCCACCAGCCGTGCGGCGCCCCGGCGGCGGCCGGGTCGGCGGCGTCGTCGAGGCGGTCCTCGGTCAGGGCGAGGGCGAGCGGGGCAGGCGTGAAGAACCAGTGCCCGCGGCCGGGGCGGGCGTCGCCGCACACTCCGATGACGGCGCTCTCGCCCGCGCCCCGCGTGAGGCGGCGGGGCGGTCCCGGGTTCGGCGTGAAGAGTGTCCGCCAGGCGTGGCCGCTCGGACGCAGGCCGCCGCCACGGCCGCCGTACGCGGCACGCCCGGCGAGCAGCAGGGCCTGCCGCAGCGCGCCTTCGCCCTCGACCTCCCAGTCGATGACGGGCCCTTCGGGTGTGCAGGTGATCCGGGTGCGGGCGCTGTGCCAGGCACTGCTGCGGCGGGCGATCGTGATCACCGGGTGCGGGCCGGACACGTCCAGTGCGGGGGCCTCGACGGACAGGGTCTCGTCGGTCCGGTCCGTGCGGTCGAAGGCTCCCGCGAGTTCGAGGTGGACGGGGTGGTGCGGCACGGCTGCGTCGGTCGTGCGCAGTGCGGCGGACCGGCCGTCGGGAGCGACGGTCAGCCGCCAGCCCGCGGCCAGGACCCGCACGGCCCCGTCGACGTACGTGCCGTGCACGGCTGTCGTGGTCGTTGTCATCGCACGCTCACCAGTGCTTCCGCCTGCTGCCCGAATGTCATCTGCCCCACCGTCAGGTCCACCGCCACCCGCGCCCGCTCCACCGCGGGGGCGTCGGCGGGCACCCGCAGGGTGAAGCGCGCCTCGGCCACCTCCCGGCCGGACAGCTTCAGTTGGCGTACGGGCGGATCAGCGCGCCAGCCGGGTGGGACGACCAGTTCGAGCCGCGCCGTCTCCGCCCGGGGGAACGGGTTGCGCACCTCGACCGTGAGCGGCACCGTGCCGCCCGGCGCGGGCGCGCTGCGGTACGGGAAGATCCGCGCACCGAACCCCTCCGCCTCGAAGTCGACGTCGCGCGGCAGCAGTTCACGGTGCAGGCGGGCGAGCCGCGCGCCTTCCGCGGACAGCATGTCGAGGTAGCCGTCGCTCACCTCGAACGGCTGCCAGTGCCCGCTGATCATGACCTCGGGGCGAAGCCGCTGGTACAGCTCGGCGCTGCGCACGAAGTCGTCGACGCGGAAGCGGTTGCGGTACTGGTAGTTGAGCAGCTCCGGCTGACCGCCGTCCGGGGTCCACGCGGTGTTCTGCTGGTCCCCCGTGGCGATGACCCGGCGGCCGTCGACGGTGAAGGAGTAGGCGGCCGCGTAGAGGGTGTGGCCCGGCAGTTCGTGGACGCCGATCTCGTACTCGCGCCAGCGCACGGTGCCGTTGTCCGGCAGCGCCCGGTCGACCGGGATCGGGTCGTACCAGAGGCAGGGCAGGTCCCAGCGGGCGGGCGCGGCGAGCACGGGGGCGATGTGGCCGGGGGCCCAGACCTGGGTGCCGTGCACCTCCCGGAGGAGGTTGAAACCGGCGACGTGGTCGTCGTGGTAGTGGGTCGGCAGGGCGACGTCGACGCGCTCGATGCCGTGGTCGCGGCGCAGCGCCTCGATCGAGGCGAGCAGCGGCCGGCGGGAGGAACGGTCGTGGCCGCCCGGCAGGCCGGTCGTCAGGTCGAAGCCGAAGTCGATGAGGAGGGCGGTGCCGCTGTCGGAGAGCAGGGCGTAGGAGTTGGCCATGCTCGTGGCGTTGCGCAGGAGATGCGGGGTGACCGGCTTCCAGGGGCTCGCGAGCATCGGCTCGGGCTCCCAGGGGGCGGCGCGTCGCATGTCGATGAGCTCTTGGAGGTGGGTGCGCAGGCGGGTCACCGCGGCGGGCGGGTCGGTGACCGTTTCGCCGTGGGAGGGGAGCAGCAGGTCCGGTGCGTGGTCCAGGAGTTGGATGCAGGAGAGGATCGTCGCCGCGGCGCCCTCCACCCCCGCGTTCGGATGCCATCCGGTGTACGCCCACTGCGTCGCGGCGAGCGACCACACGCGGCCTTCGCCGTGGATCAGGTCGCCGGTGAAGGCGAGGCGGTGGTCGTTGACGTCCACGAGGTAGCCGACCGAGCCGACCGTGTGGCCGGGCAGCGGCAGCGTATGGATGTCGAACGCGCCGTACCGGGCGGTGCGGTACTCGGCGACCGTGCCGGTGACCGGGACCTGGTTCAGGAGCGAGAAGCGGTCCTGGCGCACGTCGTAGTCGTTGTCCAGCGGGCGGGTGCGCCAGTGTTCGTCGACCGCGTCGATCAGGTCGCGCTCCACCGGGGGGACCCAGATGCGGATGCCCTCGCGGGCGGCGCGGGCCAGGCCCTGGACCTGGTCGCGATGGTGGTGGGTGACGAGGATGTCGGTGACCCGGTCGATCCCCAGGGCGGCGAGTTCGTCGAGGACCCGGCCGGTGCCGAAGTCGATGAGGACGGCGTCGTGGTTGGACCGGAGTACGTAGACGTGGCACGTGTCTTCGAAGCGGAAGACGTCCTCGGTTATCCGACTGTGTGGCATCGATCCCATGTGGGAACGGTGCCACGTGGGGGTCTGCGGGTCAATGGGTTCGCTGCGGCGGGGTTACGGTTGCGGGGCTCTGCCCCGGACCCCGCTGCTCAATCGCCGCAGGGGCTTGATCGGGCCAGTAGGCGTTGCAGGTGGAGGCCCCTGTGCGCGTCCAGGTCGCCGGAGACACCCGTCCGTACCGATTCCGCGAACTCCCTTCGCAGCACCGGCCAGCACTCCTCGTGGTCGATCTCCGCCGTGTCGTAGATCAGTTCCGGGCCGGAGCCGAAGAGTTCGACGCGGGTGAGGGCGCGGTCGCGGGACACGGTGCCGGACAAGGACGCCTGGCTCACCGCGCCGTTCTCGTGTTCGCAGGTCAGCTCCAGCCAGCGGCGGGAGTCGCCCGTGGCGCGGATCGAGGCGATCGGGCCCACCGCCGCGTCGAGGAGGTCGAGGAGGTGCGGGCCCAGGTCGTAGAGGGCGCCGTGTTCCAGGCGCCAGGACGTGGCGAGGTCGCCGCCCAGGAAGGCTCCGTGGAGGTAGCAGGAGCGGGCACCCGTCACCTCGGTCTGCCGCGCCTGTTCGATGAAGCGGCGCGTCGTCGGGTGGTAGCGCTTCGTCAGGACGAGCTGGGAGACGACGCCCGCCTCGTCGATGGCGTCCACGAGGCGCTCCGCGGACGGCAGGTCCAGTGCCAAGGGCTTCTCCAGGAGGAGGGCCTTGCCCGCCTTTGCCGCTCGCGGTGCCAACTCCGCCTGCACGGAGGGCGGTACGGCGAAGGCGACCGCCTCGCAGTGGTCGAGGAGTTCCTCGAAGCTGCCCGCCGCCGTCGCGCCGTAGGGTTCGGCTGTCGCGCGGGCCGCGTCCGCGCGACGGGCCCAGACGGCGGTCAGTCGCGTCTCCGGGCCCGCGGCGAGCATCCGGGCGTGCATGGTGCGGGCCCAGGGCCCGGCGCCGACGAGTGCGACCCGGACGGGGTCGTGGGGCCATGCGGCATTGTCTGTCACGGGGTTCCTTGCGGTTCTTCTCGTGCGGTTCGGGCGTCGTCGGATGTGGCGAGCGCGCGCAGCCGGGCGTCCGCGCGTTCGGGTGCGTAGAGGACGTCGACGACCATCGCCGCCGCGCCGATGAGGCCCGCGTGGTCGCCGAGCCGGGAGGTGACGACGTCGAGGTGGGCGGTGGTGCGCGGCATCGCGCGCTGGTAGAGGAGTTCGCGCACGCCGGTGAGGAAGGGGATGCCGGCCAGGTCGCCGGCGAGCATCAGGACGCCCGGGTTGAGCAGGGTGACGACGGTGACCAGGACCTCGCCCGCGCGCTGTCCCGCCTCGCGGGCGAGGCGGACCGCGTCGGGATCGCCCTGTTCCAGGAGGGCCTTGACGTCGGCGCCCGAGGCGACCTCCATGCCCTGGTCGGAGAGGCCCTTGGCGAGCGCGCGGCCGCTGGCCACCGCCGCCAGGCAGCCGTAGGACCCGCACATGCACAGCGCGTCCGGCTTGTCGTGCAGCCTGATGTGGCCGATGTCGCCGGCCCCGCCGTCGATGCCGCGGAAGATCTCGTTGTTGACGACGACACCGGCACCGATGCCCGTGGACACCTTGATGAGGACGAAGGCGGCGCAGTCGGGGTGGCCCGCCTGCTGTTCCGCCAGTGCCATCAGGTTGGCGTCGTTGTCGACGAAGACGGGGACCGTCCGGCCGGTGGTGTCCTCCAGGGAGGCGCCGACGTGCTCGGCGTACGCCTCTCGCATCCGTTCCCTGATGGGGAAGCGGTCCCAGCCCGGCATGATCGGCGGCTGGACGACCTGGCCCGTCTCCCAGTCCACGGGGCCCGGCACCGACAGACCGATGCCGCAGATCCGCCCCGCCGGGATGCCGGACGTCGCGAGGAGGTCCGGGAAGCAGCGGGCCAGCCGGTCGAGCACCCGGTCGGGCCCGTCGCCGATGTCGAGGTCGACGGTCAGCTCCGCGAGGACCGTGCCCCCGAGGTCGAGCACGGCCACGCGCGCGTACCTGGTCTCCAGGTCCACCGCGAGGACGGCCGCGTGGCCGGCGTCGAAGACGAGGCGGTGCGAGGGCCGGCCGCCGGTGGACGTGCCGGTGTCCTGGCGCAGCCAGCCCGCCCGGTCGAGTTCGTCGAGGCGGAGCCCCACCGTCGAACGGGACAGGCCTGTCGCGCGTTGCAGCTCGGCGCGGGTCGTGGCCTGGCCGCCGCGGATCAGTTGCAGCAACCGGCCCGCGCTCGCCGGACTTGGCGTGCTCATCGTCTTCTTCCCCCTGTTCACCTGGGTCTTCTCCCGGTCAGCTCTTGTCCGCGCCGGCGGTGAGACCTTCGGTCAACAGGCGTTCCGCGGCGAAGAACAGGATTACCACGGGGATCGTCAGCACCACGGACCCGGCCATGAGGACCGTCTTCGACACCTCGATGCCGTTGGACAGCTGGGCGAGGCCGAGCGACACCGTCCACTTGGCGGGGTCGGCGGCCAGGAAGAGGAGCGCGAAGAGGAATTCGTTCCACGCGATCATCAGGACGTACAGGCCTGTCGCCATCAGGGACGGCAGGGCCAGCGGGAGGATGACCTTGCGGACCGTCTGGAGTCGGCTGCATCCGTCGAGGGCCGCCGCCTCCTCGATCGAGTACGGGATCGTGACCAGGTAGTTCTTGAGCATGTAGATCGCGACGGGCACGGTCTGCGCCACGTAGACGATCGCGAGGCCGACCAGGCTCGACGACAGGCCGATCTTCGCGAACATCACGAACAGCGGGACCGCGAGCAGCGTCGACGGGAACATGTACACCGCGAGGAACAGCGCGCTGACCTGGCGGTTGCCGAAGAACTTCAGGCGGCTGATGGCGTACGCGCCGGGGACCGCGGCGAGCAGGGTCAGCAGGACCGTGCCGAGCGAGACCAGGGCCGAGTTGCGCAGGAGCTGGAGGAAGCCCTGGCCGCCGTCGTCGGTGGAGCGCAGCACCTCGGTGTACGTGTCGAGGGTGAACTGCTTGGCCGACACCCACAGCGAGCCGGGGTCGAGGAGCAGCGCGTCGATCGGCTTCACCGACAGCAGCAGCATGTAGTAGAAGGGCACGATCGTGATCAGCGCGAGGAACGCGATGACCACCCAGCGTGCGACGCCGAAGAACCGCTCCTCGAACTGCGCGCGCGTCATGGTCCGCTTGCCGGGACCCGTATGCGTGCTGGTCACGACTCCTCCTGGACCTTGTTGCCGAAGAACTTGAAGTACAGGCCCAGCAGGACCATGAGGGCGACGGCCAGGACGAGGGCCTGGGCGGCCGCGGCGCCGACGTCGTAGCGCGAGGTCAGGAAGTCGTAGACGCGCACCGCGGCGACGTCGGTGCCTGCGCCGCCGCCGGTCAGCAGGTAGACGTCGTCGAACTTGTTGAACGTCATGATGAAGCGCAGCACGCACAGCAGCGCGATGACCGGCATCAGCTGCGGCAGCATGACGTGCCGGAAGCGCTGGGTGGGCGTGGCGCCATCGACCTTCGCGGCCTCCTCCAGGCCGTCCGGGACCGCCTGGAGGCGGGCGAGGATGAAGAGGAAGGCGAAGGGGAAGTAGCGCCAGCACTCGAAGGCGATCACCGTGAGCAGCGCGAGCGGGATGTCGAAGTGCACGCCGAGGAAGTGGACTTCGTAAGCGCGCGTGGACAGGAACGCGATGGGGTCGTCCCAGCCGAAGAGCTTCTGGCCCCACTCGTTGACGATGCCGTACTGCGGGCTGAGCGCGACCTCCCACACGAAGGCGACGGCCACGACCGGCGCCACGTACGGCAGCAGCATCGCGGCGCGCAGCAGGCCGCGCCCGCGGAAGGGCTTTCGCAGGGCGAGCGCCGCGATCAGGCCGAGGGCGACGGAGCCGAAGGTGGCGCCGACGGTGTAGAGGAGCGTGGTGCCGAGGCTGGACCAGAAGCCGGCGGAGTCGAAGACCTGCGAGAAGTTGCGCAGGCTCCAGTTGCCGAACAGGCCCATGCCCTGGATGTCGACGAGCTTGGCGCGCTGGAAGGCGAGCAGCACCGTCCACAGGATCGGCAGCACGACGACGACGAGGACGACGAGGAAGGTGGGGCTGACGAAGGCGAGGCCCGCGCGGTTGGTGCGGCGGCTCGCGGTCATGGGCCTGCGGGGGCGGCGGCCGGTCGAGTTCGGTGATCCGTCCGGCGGGGTGCGGCGCTGCGTCGCGCCGGTGGTGGCGGTAGTCATGGCGAGGCTTTCGTCGGTGCGGCGGAGTGGCTACTGAAGCGACTTCTTCAGGGCGGCGACCTCTTCCTCGGCCTCGCGCGAGGCCTCGCGGGGTGAGGTCTGGCCCGCGGTCATGGCGCCGATGGCCTTCGGTACGGGCAGTTCGCCGTTGGTGGCGCCGACCAGTGCGCCCTCGCCCTGCTCGATGCCCCAGCGGCGCAGGTCGCCGATGCCGCCTGCCAGCTGGTCGAGCACCCGCGGCGAGTAGACCTCGTCGAGGGGCTTGCGCTCGCCGACGCCGATCCTGCTGTGCCGCCAGGCGGCCATGTACTTCTCGGGCTCGGCGGCGGTGCCCCGGCGGACCGGGATCTTGCCCTCGGGGGCCTGGCCGAACCAGGACTCGTAGCCGCTGCCCATCATGTACTCGATGAACTCGCGGGAGGCGTCCGTCTCGGCGGTCTTGGTGGTGACCCAGGAGGTGATCTCGCCGAACTGCGCGGCCTTGTTCGCCTCCGTGCCCTTGAGCGCGGTGACGATGCCGGTGTTGTCGGCGAGGAACTGCTTGTCCTTGCCGCCGCACTGCGGGCAGCTGGGCAGGGCGTCCTTGCGCAGGCCCGCCAGCTCGTCGAGGAGGAACGAGGACCAGATCATCATGGACGAGCGGCCCGCGAAGTAGGTGGCGCGCGTCGAGTCGACGGTCTGGGTGCCGGGGGCCCCGTACTCGCGCGCCAGCTGGTCGTAGGTGTGGAAGGCCTTGACGCACTGCGGGGAGCCGAGGGTGACCTTGCCGTGGTCGTCGACGAGCTGACAGCCGCCCGCAAGGGCGAGGCTCTCGAAGCTCTGCGAGGTGAAGACGTCCGAGGGGTCGGTGGCGGCGGAGACGCCGTCGTGCCCCTTGGTGGTGAGCTTCTTGGCGGCCTTCACGAGCTTGCCGTACGTGTCCGGCTTGCCGAGGCCCGCCTTGGCGAAGTCGTCCTTGCGGTAGACGAGGAGCTGTAGCCAGGCGTCGGAGGGGACGCCGAGGTTGACCTTGCCGTCGCTCGTGAGCTTGAGGGCGTTCTTGTCGAACGTCCCCCGCCCCAGCTTCTTGACGATCTGCCGGGGTATGTCCGTGTTGAGCAGGCCGTTGCTGTACATCTGCCAGGTCTGCCCCATGGGCGCGGCGCCGATCACGTCGGGCAGATGCCCCGATGCCGCCGCGGACATGATGAGTTGGGGCATCTGCCCCTCGTCGACGCCGACGAGATGCACCTTGACGCCGGTCTTCTTCTCGAAGCCGTCGATGATCTTCTGCGTCGCCGCGACCCGGTCCGGGAGGTTCTCCTGGGACCACACGGTGATCTCACGGTCCGGTGTGCCCGGCCCCGTACTGCTGGAGCAGCCGGTGAGCAGCCCTATGCCCAAGGCTGCCGTGGCGCCGACCGCGGTCGCCCTCGACCGTCGCGTCCTGGTGCGCATTGCCCGTCCTCATCGCCGACTTACGTCTATCAAGCACGCATCTCAGCACTACTTTTGCCTGTTGACAAGACATAAGTTGCGGATATTGTCGACTCAACCAACAGGCACACCACCCTTTTCGGAGCCGTCCGTGGAACGCGTCGTTCAATTCACAGGTCCCCGCCAGGTGGAGGTGGCCGAGCACGAGAGCCTGGAGCTGCCGCCGGGCCACCTGCGCGTCCACACCCGCTACTCGGGCATTTCGGCCGGCACGGAGCTGACCGCCTACCGCGGCACGAACCCCTACCTGACCCGGACCTGGGACGCCGAGGCCCGCCTTTTCCGCGACGACGAGGCGGGCATCTCGTACCCGGTCGTCGGCTGGGGCTACTCCGAGGTCGGCGAAGTCACCGAGGTCTCCCCCGAGTTGGCCGATACGCCCGGCATGCCCGAGGTCGGCGACCTCGTGTGGGGCATCTGGGGCCACCGCAGCGAGGGCATCGTCCCGGCCGAGCGCATGATCGGCCACACCCTCCCGGCGGGCCTCGAACCCCTCGCCGGCGCCTTCGCCCGGGTCGGCGCCATCGCGTACAACGCCGTCCTGGCCGGCGGGATCAACCTCGGCGAGGACGTCGCCGTGTTCGGCCAGGGCGTCATCGGCCTGATCGCCACCCGCCTCGCCCAGCTCAGCGGCGCCCGCGTCACCGCGGTCGACGCGATGGACACCCGCCTGGAATCCGCGAAGAAGTACGGCGCCCACGCCACGCTCAACGCCCGCACCGACGCCGTCGCCGAGCGCATCCGCGAGGCCACCGGGGGCCGCGGCACCGACCTCGCCATCGAGATCAGCGGTGTCTACCCCGCCCTGCACCAGGCCGTGCGCTCGGTGACCGTCGGTGGTCGCGTCGTCGCCTCCGGCTTCTACCAGGGAGACGGCATCGGGCTGCGGCTCGGCGACGAGTTCCACCACAACCGCGTGGAGATCGTCTGCTCGCAGATCGGCGGAGTGCCCTCCCAGCTGTCCGGCCGCTGGACCGTGGAGCGCCTCCAGCAGACCTTCCTGCGGCTCGTCGCCGAGGGACAGGTGGACGTGGAGTCCCTCGTCAGCCATGTCGTCCCGGTGGCGGACGCCGCCGACGCCTACGTGCTGCTCGACGAGCGCCCGGCCGACGCCCTCCAGGTCGTCCTGGAATTCTGAGAAGTTTCGAGACGGCCCCAGAAAGGCCTGACACGGCCCCCAGGGCCTGAGAGGTACCCAGAGAACATGCTGAAGTTCGCTGCCCAGGAACAGCTGCTGCCCGGCGAGACCCTCCAGCAGAAGTGGGAGTTCGCGCAGGGCGCCGGGTACGACGCCATCGAGCTGCGCGCCAAGGGCGACCTGCACTTCGCCTCCCGGCTCCCGGAGTTGAAGCAGGCGCTCAAGGACGGCGTGGTCATGCCGACCGTGTGCGTCGAGATGCTGCACTTCTTCGGCGCCTTCGACGACGGGCTGCGCCGCGACGCGATCGTCCAGATGAAGTCGCAGCTGTCCGTCATCGCCGAGCTCGGCGGGCTCGGCGCCCAGACCCCGGCCTCGTACGGGATGTTCTCGCGCCGCCTGCCGCCCTTCGAGCCGCCGCGCTCGGAGGCCGAGGACCGCGAGATCCTGCTCGAAGGGCTCACCGAGCTCGGCGAGCACGCCTCCGCCGAGGGCGTCACGCTCTACCTCGAACCGCTCAACCGGTACGAGGACCACATGGTCAACCGCCTGGAGCAGGCCGCCGAGCTGATCAAGGAGGTCGGTCTCGACGCCGTCCGGATCGGCATCGACAGCTACCACATGAACATCGAGGAGACCGACCCCGCGCAGGCGATCCTCACCCACGCCCCCTACATCGGTCACGCCCAGGTGTCGGACTCCAACCGCTTCCAGCCGGGCGCGGGACACCTCGACTGGCAGGCGTGGCTGGGCGCGCTGCACACCGCCGGCTACGAGGGGTACCTCGCGGCCGAGTGCCGGCTGACCGGTGACCCGGTCGAGGCGGTCCGTTCCGTGCCCGCGTTCCTCAAGGGGTCCGGCGCGTGACCGCTCTCCTCGACGCGCCCGCCCGCACCGCCGCCGCGGACCTGACCCTGCGGCGCGGTGCGGGCCGGGTCCTCCTCGACAACTGGGTGGGCACGAGCACGGTGCCGTCCCGAACCCTGTATCCGCACCAGTGGAGTTGGGACTCCGCGTTCATCGCGATCGGCCTGCGGCACCTGTCCGCGCGCCGGGCGCAGCGCGAACTGGAGTCCCTGCTCGCCGCCCAGTGGGCCGACGGGCGGCTCCCGCACATCGTCTTCAACTCCGCGGTCCCGAACGGGGCGTACTTCCCGAGCCCCGACTTCTGGCGCTCGTCCACGGCGGGCGCCGGGGTGGGCGCGCCGGGCTCGCCCGAGACCTCGGGCATCGTCCAGCCGCCCGTGCACGCGCTGGCCGCCTGGCTCGTGCACCGGGCCGACCCGGCCGAGTCCCGGCGCCGCGGCTTCCTGCCGCGGGTGTATCCGCGCCTCGTGGCCTGGCACCGCTACCTTCTCGACCGGCGCGACCTGGGCGGCGGTGGCCTCGCGGCGATCGTGCACCCGTGGGAGCCCGGCATGGACAACAGCCCATGCTGGGACGGCCCGTTGGCCCGCATCACTCCGGTGGACCCCGGCAGCTACCGGCGTGCCGACCTCGACCACGGCCACCCGGCGGACCGCCCGACCGATCTCGACTACGGCCGCTATGTGCGACTCGCCGTCGACTACCGCGACGCGGGGTACGACGACCGTGCGGCCGCACATCCGTTCCGGCTCGAAGACCCGTGCGTGAACGCCCTGTTGATCGCGAGCGAGTGGGCGCTCGCCGAGATCGCGGAGTGCGTGGGCGGCGACGCGGCCGCTCACGAGGCGCAGGCCGCGAAGCTCACCGGCGCGCTCGTGACACGCCTGTGGGACGAGGAGGCGGGGCTGTTCCGGGCCCGCGACCTGGTCGACGACGCGTTCGTGCCGGCGCGCAGTGTGGCGGGGCTCGTTCCGCTGCTCGCGCCCGGACTGCCCGAGGCGGTGGTGGAGCGCCTGGTGTCGACGCTCGACGGCCCGTCCTTCCACGCCGACTCCACGGCTCTCGTGCCCAGTTACGACCTGACGGGCCCGGCCTTCGACCCGACCCGGTACTGGCGGGGCCCCGCCTGGTTCAACACCGCGTGGCTCATCGAGCGCGGCCTTCGCACCCACGGCCGGCATCTCCACGCCGACCGGATCCGCGCCGCGTTCCTCGACACGGCGGCCGCTTCCGGCTTCGCGGAGTACGTCGACCCGACCACGGGTGCGGCGCGCGGCGCCCGCTCGTTCTCGTGGACGGCCGCGCTCGCCCTCGACCTGCTGAACTCCGAGGAGGCTGCCCGATGAGCGGCGCCGTACCCCGTGCTCAACTCGTGCGCGACGCCACGTTCGCGCACGTCGACCCCGACGGCGGTGTCACCGGTACGCGCGGGTCCACTCCGGACGGGCTGTTCGTGCGCGACGCCCGGCACCTGAGCCGCTGGCAGCTCGCCGTCGACGGCAGCGCGCCCGCCGTGCTCTCCGCCGTCGGCCCGAGCGGCGAGTGCGTCCTCACGCCGGAAGGGACGCGCGACGCGCCGCCCGCGTACACCGTCTTCCGCCAACAGGCCGTCACCGCAGGCGAGTTCACGGACTCGCTGCATCTGGTCAGCAACAGTCCGGACCCGCTCGTCGCCGAGGTCGTCATCACCGCCGACGCGGATTTCGCCGACACCTTCGAGCTGCGCGCGGACGAGCGCAGCTACCCCAAGCCCGGCGCGGAGCGCACGGCTCACCGCACGGACACGGGCGTCGAGTTCGACTACCGCAGGGCCGACTGGCACTCGCGCACCGTCGTGTCCGCGGCGCCCGCACCCGACTCCGTGCGCGGCGAAGGACCTTACGAGCTGGTGTGGCGCCTTGAGCTGGCCCCGCACGGCAGGGCCGAGCTGCGGCTGCGCGTCACGGCCCAGCCGCACGGCGGCCCCCAGCTCGCGGCGGCCCCCGTTCGCGGCGGCGAGTCCGAACTCCGCGACGCAACGGGCGACTTGGACAGCGCGTGCGCTCAAGGCCTCGCGGATCTGGACCTGCTGACGATCTCCGCTCCCGGAGTGGACGGCGAACCCGCCAGCATCCCAGCGGCCGGTGTGCCGTGGTTCCTCACCCTGTTCGGCCGGGACTCGCTGCTCACCTCGTACTTCATGCTCCCCTACCGGCCCGCCCTCGCGGCCGGCACGCTCAGCGCGCTCGCCGCCACGCAAGGCCGGGAGCACGACACGTTCCGCGGTGAGCAGCCCGGCCGCATCGTGCACGAGACGCGGCGCGGCGAGCTCGCCCACTTCGGGCAGGTGCCGTACGGGCGTTACTACGGGACGATCGACGCGACGCCGCTGTTCCTGGTGCTGCTGCACGCCCACTGCGAGATGACGCAGGACGCGGCGCTCGCCGCCCGCCTGGAGACGCACGCGCGCTCCGCGGTGGAGTGGATGCTCGGCGACGGCGGCCTGCGCGAGCACGGCTATCTCGTGTACGAGCCGGACCCGAACGGCCTCGTCAACCAGAACTGGAAGGACTCCGCGGGCGCCATCTGCTTCAAGGACGGCACCCAGGCGGAAGGCCCCATCGCCGTCTCCGAGGCCCAGGGGTACGCCTACGACGCGCTGCGCCGCACGGCACGCCTCGCCGCCGACGTGTGGCAGGACCACGTGTACGCACAGGAGTTGGACCGGCTGGCCGACGAGCTGCGGGCGCGTTTCACCCGCGACTTCTGGCTGGCCGAGGACGCCTTCCCGGCGCTCGCGCTCGACGGGCGGGGCCGCCAGGTCGACGCGCTCGCCTCGGACGCCGGACATCTGCTGTGGTCCGGCATCCTCGACGAGGACCGCGCCCGACGTGTGGGCGAGCGCCTTCTTGAGGCGGACTTCTTCTCCGGCTGGGCGATCCGCACGCTCGCCTCCGGGCAACGCCCCTACCACCCGCTGTCGTACCACCGCGGCAGCGCCTGGCCGCACGACAACGCCGTCATCGCGCTCGGTCTCGCCCGCTACGGACTCGGCGACGAGCTGCGCCGGCTGGCGTCCGGCCTGATCGACGCGGCGGCCGGGCACGGGCACCGGCTCCCGGAGGTGCTCGGCGGCTACGCGCGCTCCGACGCCGCCCGCCCGGTCCCCTACCCGCACTCCTGCTCCCCGCAGGCGTGGGCGGCCGCGACACCGTGGGCGCTGCGCACCGCCCTTACCACGGTGGGAGGTTGACGGCGGCCGGTTGAGGTCGGGGGCCGGTACGGCAGTAGGGTGACGCCCGTGGCACCACGACCTCTGCATGAAATCGTCGAAGCGGGCTGGGCGAAGGCCCTCGAGCCCGTGGCCGGGCAGATCTCCGCGATGGGGGAATTCCTCCGCGCGGAGATCGGCGCCGGGCGCACCTACCTTCCGTCGGGCGCCAACTTGCTGCGCGCCTTCCAGCAGCCGTTCGACGACGTGCGGGTGCTGATCGTCGGGCAGGATCCCTATCCCACGCCGGGGCACGCAGTGGGGCTCTCGTTCTCCGTGGCCCCGGACGTACGGCCGCTGCCGCCCAGCCTCATCAACATCTACCGCGAGATGAACGCGGACCTGGGGCTTCCGGAGCCCTCGAACGGGGACCTGACGCCGTGGACGCGGCAGGGTGTGCTGCTGCTGAACAGGGCGCTCACCGTGGCACCGCGGCGCCCGGCCTCCCACCGCGACAAGGGCTGGGAGCAGGTCACCGAGCAGGCGATCCGTGCCCTCGCGGAGCGCGGGACGCCGCTCGTGTCGATCCTGTGGGGCCGTGACGCGCGCAATCTGCGGCCGCTGCTCAGCGACTATCCGGCGGTCGAGTCCCCGCACCCCTCCCCCATGTCCGCGGACCGCGGCTTCTTCGGCTCCCGGCCTTTCAGCCGGGCCAACGACCTGCTCGAACGCCAGGGCGCGCAGCCCATCGACTGGCGACTGCCGTGACGCGGGACCCGGCCGAGTGGGTGCTCGGGGTGGACTCGGGCGGCTCGGGACTCCGCGTCGCCCTCGCACCCGTCGGCGGCATCGAGCGCGCACTGACGACCGCTTCGTCCGTGCCTGTACGTACGTCCGGCTCCGGCATCGACCCCGGGCACATGGTGGAGCAACTGGCGCCGATGGCACGGGAGTTGCTCGGCCGGGCCGGGGATGTCGCGCTGTCCGCAGTCGCCTTGGGGGCGGCGGGGATGGCGACCCTCGGCGACGGACTGCGGGCCGAGCTGCCGGGGGCGCTCGCGCGTGAACTGGGCGTCGAGCGGCTCGCGTTGGCCGCCGACGGTGTCACCGCGTACGCGGGTGCGCTCGGGCAGCGGCGCGGCGCCGTGGTCGCCGCGGGCACCGGGATGATCGCGCTCGGCACCGCCCTCGCGAGCTGGCGGCGGGCCGACGGGTGGGGGCATCTGCTGGGCGACTGCGGCGGCGGCGCGTGGATCGGGCAGGCCGGGCTCGACGCCGCGATGCGCGCCTTCGACGGGCGGCGCGGCGGGAGCAAGGCGCTGCTCGCGCTCGCCGAGGAACGCTTCGGGCCCGCCATCGGGCTGCCGGGCCGGATCTACCCGCGCACCGACCGCCCGGCGGCGCTCGCCTCCTTCGCCCCCGACGTGGCGCGCTGCGCCGACGAGGACCCCGTGGCCTCGGACATCCTGCGCCGGGCCGCCGCGCACATCGCCGAGGCGGCCGCGGCGGTCTGCCCGGCCGACGGCGGCGAGGTCGCCCTCACCGGCGGCCTCTTCAAGACGGGCGAGCCGCTGCTCGGGCCGCTGCGGGAGGAGCTGGCCGAGCAGCTTCCGCAGGCCACGGCCGTGACCGCCACGGGCGACCCCCTGCACGGGTCTCTCGTGATCGCCTCCGCGCTCGCCACCGGCGGACTCCGGCTGCCGCTCGACGGGCGCCTGCTTCATGTGCCGTAATTCACTTCGAATCCGCCGCACACCCCTCCGGACCAGGACACTTACAGGATTCGTAACTGAAAGGACAATCTCGGACGGAAACCGCTCACCTGCACCCTGACCGAACAACGAAGCCGGTCGAGCCAGTAGCATGCGGCGCCATGAGCACCCCCACTGGGCCCGCATCCGGCCTGCCCGTACGAATGCCGCGACCCCGACAGCCCGGACGCCACCGTCGTCCGGAACCCGTGGCCGCCCCCGAGGGCGCGCCGTCTCTTGTGCTCGCGGTGCCCGGCACGCCCAGCGCCGCCACGCGCATGCTCGCCGACGAGGTGGTGAGCATCGCCCGTTCCGAGCTGCCCGGTCTGGACGCGCGGGTCGGTTTCGTGGAGGGTGAGCTCACCGACTTCCCGATCTCGGCGGAGTTCCCCTCGCTGGCGTCCGTGCTCGCGCACGCCGCGAAGGAGCGCACCGCCCGCTACGAGCAGGCGCTCGCGGCCGGTGTCGAGGCGCAGGAGCCGGCCGGGCCCGTCGGGGTCGTCGTGCCGCTGCTCGCGGGCCCGGACAACGCCCAGCTGCGGCAGGTCCGGCAGGCCATCGCCGACAGCCGGGTCGCCGCGGAGCTGACCGACGTGCTCGGCCCGCACCCGCTGCTCGCCGAGGCGCTGCACGTGCGGCTCTCGGAGGCCGGCCTGGCCCGTGCCGACCGCGCCCGCCTGTTCGCCGTGACCACGGCCGCGGACGGGATCATCCTCGCCTCCATAGGCGGCGAGGAAGCGGTGCAGGCCGCCGGGATCACCGGAATGCTGCTCGCCGCGCGGCTCGCCGTGCCGGTGATGGCCGCGGCGCTCGACGAGGAGGGTGCCGTCGCCGCCACCGCCGAGCAGCTGCGCGGTTCCGGTTCGCAGCAGCTGGCGCTCGCGCCGTACCTGGTCGGGCCCGAGCTCGACCCGACCGTGCTGGAGGCTGCCGCCAAGGACGCGGGGTGCGCCGTCGCGGAGCCGCTGGGGGCGTACCCGGCGATGGGCAAGCTCGCGCTCGCGAAGTACACGACGGCGCTGGGGATCACGCCTCAGCCGGTTGCCTCCGGCGGCTGAGCGGTTGGGGGTCGGGGCTCGGGACGGTGTCCCGGGCCCCGTTTTTTTGTCCTCAATCGCCGGACGGGCTTGATGGGTGCCGGGCGGGCTTGATGGATGCCGGACAGGCTCGATGGATGCCGGACGGCGCTGATGGGTGCCGGAAGACTCGATGGAAGCCGGACGGCCCTGATGGATGCCGGACGGGCTCGATGGATGCCGGGTGGGCTTGAGGGGTGTCGGACAGGCCGGATGTTTGAATGCCTGACGAGGGTGATCTTTGGCCGTTACGGTCGGGGGATGAGCCTCGATCACGCCCTGGAGACGGAACAGCTGGCTTACTACCGGGCTCGGGCGCCCGAATACGACAGGCCCTACGCGGAACGGGCGGACCTGCGGGAGCTGTTGCGGGGCAGCGCGGAGTGGCCCGTCGGCGGGGACGTGCTGGAGCTGGCCTGCGGGACGGGGCAGTGGACCGCCCTGTTCGCGCCGCGGGCCACGTCCGTGACGGCCGTCGACGCGTCGGAGGAAGTGCTCGCCATAGCGCGGGAGCGGGTCTCCGCGCCCAACGTCCGGTTCGAGCAGGCCGATCTGTTCGAATGGCGGCCCTCTCGGCGCTACGACACCGTGTTCTTCGGATTCTGGCTGTCGCACGTGCCGCCGGCCCGGATGCCGGGGTTCTGGAACACCGTCGCCGCCTCGCTCGCACCCGGCGGCAAGGTGGTCTTCGTCGACGACGGCCCGTCCATGGCCGCGAACGAGGAACTGCTCCAGGGCGAGGCCGCCCCGGCGGCGATGCGCGAGCTCGACGACGGCAGCCGGTACCGCATCGTGAAGGTCTTCCACGAGGCCGAGGCGCTGACCGGGGACCTGGCCGCACTCGGCTGGGCGGCCCAGGTGCGTCCGGCGGCGCGGAACTACCTCGTGGGCGTGGCCGAGCCCGCGGTCTAGGGCTCTAGCCGAACACCACGCAGGAGGCCGCCGGGATCGGCACGCTGCCGCCCCGCACCGGCACCCCTGACTCCCGGTCGACCGTGAACCATGTGACGTCGCCGGAGCGCTCGTTCGCGGCGTAGAGGAAGCGGCCCGACGGGTCGAGGGCCAGGTCGCGGGGCCAGTTGCCGCCGCAGGGGACGGTGCCGTGCAGGGTCGGCCGCTCGCCGGTCGGGTCGAGGGCGAACAGCGAGAGCAGGTCGGCGCCGCGCGTCGCCGTCCACAGGAAGCGGCCGTCGGGGGCGACGACGAGCGCCGAGGGGTACGCGTCGCCCACCGGCGCGCCCGTCAGGACCGGGATCTCCGTGAGCGGCTTCAGGGCGCCGTCCCCGGCGTTCCAGGCGCAGACCGTGAGCGTGGGGGCGAGTTCGTTGAGGACGTACACGTAGTCGCCCGACGGGTGGAAGGCCAGGTGGCGGGGGCCCGAGCCGGGGCGCAGGGCCGTCTCCTGGTGCGGCAGGAGACCGCTGCCTTCGGGGTTCTTCGTGTACGTGCGGACCGAGTCCGTGCCCAGGTCGACCGCGAGGGCCCAGGTGCCGGTCGGGTCCGGCAGGACCTGGTGGGCGTGCGGGGCCTGCTGGCGCTGCGGGTGCGGGCCCGAGCCCGTGTGCCGGTGCACCTCCGCCCCGGAGCCCGCCGGAATGCCGTCGGCGCGCAGCGGCACCGAACTGACGCTGCCGGAACCGTAGTTGGCGGCCAGGACGCGCCCGCCCCACACCGACAGATGGGTGGGACTCTCGCCGCCGACCGGCACCGGCGGCGCGGCGGGCGTCAGCGGCGCCGAGTCCGTGCGGAACGCGGCCACCGCCCCGTCGGCCGTCTCGCTCACCGCGTACAGCAGTCCGCCGTGGACCGTCAGGTACGAGGGGTCGGGCAGTGCGTCCGTGGCGTCGAGGAGGGTGAGCGAGCCGTCCTTCGGGTCGAGCGCGGCGGTCACGATGCCGCGCCCGCCGGCCGCCGTGAACGATCCGATGTACGCCCGCTCTGCCTGACTCCCGGTCACTGCGTCCCCTTTCGGCGTGCGGGCCCGGCGCCCGCGCCGCCGACGGTAGCAGCGGGGGAGGTCAGAGCAGGTCGCGCCAGGGCCTCGTGGGGCGGTACTGCGGTGGTTCCTCGCCGCGGGCGCGGGTGTGGGCGTCGGGGTGGTGGACGTAGGCGGGGGTGCTGGGTTCGTCGTCGTAGGTGCGGTGGAAGACCGGGGTCGTCGAGCCGGAGAGCGGGGGGACGATCCAGGACCAGTCGGCGCCGACGGCACGGCCGCGCGACTCCTCGCGGGCGACGTGGGTGAGGAAGCGCCGGGACTCGGTGTGGTGGTCGGCCATGGTGACGCCCGCGCTGTCGAAGGAGTGCAGCACGGAACGGTTCAGCTCGACGAGCGCGCGGTCCTTCCAGAGCGAGCGGTCGCTGGAGGTGTCGAGGCCGAGGCGGTCGGCGAGGTAGGGCAGGAGGTTGTAGCGGTCGGTGTCGGCGAGGTTGCGGGCGCCTATCTCCGTGCCCATGTACCAGCCGTTGAAGGGGGCCGCGCCGTAGCAGACACCGCCGATCTCCAGGCACATGTTGGCGAGTGCGGGGACCGCGTGCCAGCGCAGCCCGAGCCCGGACCACCAGTCGAACTCCGGGTGGTGCAGGGGGACTTCGAGGATCGCGTCGGCGGGTAGGTCGAAGGGGCGGGGCCGCTCGCGCGGGTCCGTCTGGACGAGCAGCGGCAGGACGTCGAAGGGGCTGCCGTCGCCGCCGCGCCAGCCCAGGCGACGGGCGTACGCGGTGAGTCCGGTGCCGCGCGGGTCTCCGACCACCTGGCCGTCGCGCTGGATGTAGCCGGCGTAGCGGATGAGCTGTTCGTTCCAGATGCGGGGTCCCGGCCGGTCCGCGCGGTCGGGGGCGAAGACCGTGATGAGCGGGCGGATGCGGCCGCCGGGGGCCGCCTCGCGCAGATGCTCCGCGCAGGCCTCGGCGATCTCCTCCGCGGTGGTGAGGTGCCGCAGGTCGCGGACGCGCAGGGACTGCCAGTAGAGGCGGCCTATGCAGCGGTTGGCGTTGCGCCAGGCGACGCGGGCGCCGAAGACGAGTTCCTGCGGGGTGTGCGTGTACGTGCCCGTGGCGGCGAGCTCCGCGTCGACCTCGGCGAGGCGGGCTGCCGGGTCGCCGAGTTCCTGCTCCGCGTGGTGCTGTCGGACGAACGTGGCGGCGGCGTGCGCGACTTCCCCGGTGCCGCGTGCGACGGCGGCGGGTCCGGGCCGGGCGCCTTCGGCGGTGACCGGGCAGCGGTCGTGGCGGGTCGGTTCGGTGGCGCGGGCACCGGTGTGCCGGTTCGGGGCGAGGGCGAGCCAGCCGGCGGCGTCCGCCGGGTCCGTGGCGTTCGTCGTGTCCTCCACGGCGCGTGTTCCGTTCCGGCGCAGGTTGCTACGCATGATGCACCCCCAGCGGCTGGTCGTCGGCGCGCGGCCCGCTCCCGCACGGGCGTGCGCCATGGACGTTCGATGGCGCGGGGTCTACCCGTCGGGCGGACTGATCCACCCTGTATGTGCCCCGGACACCTGCCTCAATCGGGGCGGCGGTGTCCACGCCGCTGCGAGACAACCACAAGTCGACGCCGGTGGGCGGCCGGTTACGGACGCACGGGGAGCGCATAGGACTGCGCGGCAGGCGCGCACGGCCTACCGCACGCCCCGCTGCTTAAGCCCCTGCGGCGATTGAGCAGCGGGGCCCGGGGCAGAGCCCCGCGACCGGAGGACGCACGACCGCCACGGCCCTACACTTCCCGCGCCCCGCGCAACGGCACCGCGAGCTCGACGAGAGCCCGCTCAAGACCGTGCAGGTGCGCCAGCACCGGATGCTCCGCGTCAGCGACCTGCGGCACGGGCACCACTGCGCGAGCGTACGGCGCGGGCGCCGTGAGCGCCTCGACCGCCGATTCCACGCGCTGGCACGCGGCGGCGAGCCGCGCATCGTGGGAGGCCTCCGGGTCCGCGGCGACGGACGCGAGCCCGCGCACCTCGCGCGCGCAGTCGTCGAGCAGGGCGAGCACCTGCCGGGCCCGGCCCTTGCGGGCCTTGACGGGGCTCAGCGGATGCACGAGCGGCGACAGCGAGAGGCGTACACGCCCGAGGATGTGCTCCAGTTCGGCGACGCGCGGCGCCGGGTCCGCGCCCGCGTCGCCGCCCAGCCGCGCCGCCGCCTCGGCGGTGCACGCGTGCACGCACCGCAGGGCCCGCTCGACCCACGCCTCGGTGACGGAGTGCGTGGTCACGGGCAGCAGGAGCAGCACCGCGAGCACGGCGCCGAACGAACCGACCGCCGTCTCCCCCACCCGCAGGGCGAGCAGCGCCGGATCGAGCACGCCGAGGAGCCCGTACAGCATGCTCGCCATGACGGTGACCGCGAGCATCATCCAGGTGTACGAGACGTGGGCGGTGTAGAAGATCCCGAAGACGCTGACCGCGACGATCACGGCGGCGGCCACCGCGTGATCGTGCAGCGGGACGGCGATGAGGAAGCCGAGCACGATCCCGAGCACCGTGCCGAGGAAGCGGCGGAATCCGCGCACCACGGTCTCCCCGCGCGAGGTCGTCGCCACGAACACCCACCACGTGGCGCCCACGGCCCAGTACCACCGCTGGTCCGAGAGCAGCTGCCCGATGCCGAGCGCGAAGCCCGCCCCGACGGTCGCCTGCACGGCCTGCCGCGTCGTGATCCGCGCGAGCCCCGTGCCCCCGGTCGGCGCGGGCACGCCCACGGGCGCCGGGAGCCGCCGCTCGTAGCACCACACCCCGAACCGGACGAGCGCCGCGGCGCCGAGCGACAGCAGCACGGCGGCGTACAGCTCGGGCAGCTGCCGCGGCACGGTGTGCAGGAACTGGGCGGCGAAGAAGGTCATGAAAGCTGCCCGTTAGGCGCGGCCGCAGGTCAGCGCCATACTGACGCCCCCGGGGTCAGCAAAAGGTCAGCACAAGCACGGAGTCAGTACATGGCCAGCAGGACCCTCGCACGCGGCATGGGCACGTTCTTCAAGGACTGCACCTGTAAGGCACCGACCCGGTGCCCCCACCCGTACAAGATCCGCTACAGGGACGCAGCCGGCAAGCAGCGTGAGGAAGCGGGTTATGCCACACAGGACAAGGCCACAACGAGGCTCACGGAGCTGTATCAGGCAAAGAAGGGCTCGCGGAAAGCCGGTCCCTCCGACGGAGAGAAGATCGCCGTCCAGACACTGGAGGACTTCGCCTCCAACTGGATGAGCCATCGAGCACGCGGGCTCAAGGACAGCAGCATTGAGAGCTACGAGCGAGCGCTGTCCGTGCACATAGTGCCCCGGCTGGGGTCACGCAAGATGGCTACGTTCACCGCGACCACCGTCGACGACTTCGTCAGCGACATGATGCTGGACGGCGTAGGAAGCGCCGCGCAGATGACCGCCTACAAGGTCCTGCGCTTGGTCATCAACTCTGCACGGCACCGCGGTGCAGTGGCTCTCGACCCATTCCTGGACGCAACGCCACCGGACTACCAGCGCAAGGACATCTTGATTCCGACGCTGGAGGAGCTCAACCTCATCCGCCAGCACGCATATGACGACGACCTGCGCCTTGTGGTCGAGATGATGTCCGGCTCCGGTCTACGGAACGGCGAGGCACACGCGACCAACATCCACGGACTCGTCGCCGATGATGTCTACCGGGTCCGGGATCAAATCCACGGACGGCAACGCGTTCCGGCTCCGCTCAAGCATCGCGATTGGGGTGAGTTTCGGGAGACCCCGATGCCGGCGAAGACACGTGCTCACGTGCTGGAGTTCGCCGAGGCTCACCCTGCGGACGATCTGGGCTATCTCTTGAACAACGGAGGCCGGGGCGGCGCAGGTGTCGGAGGGAGTCCGTACTACAGCGGAAACGCCTTCCGCCGGAAGTGGCAAAAGACGTTGGCGGCTGCTGGTATTCAGGTGCGCTACACCATGTACAGCCTTCGCCACTACTTCGCTTCCAATTGCCTCGCGAAAGGCATTCCCATCACCGACGTCGCCGAATGGATGGGACATAAATCCATCGAGGTGACGTATCGCACCTACCGTCACCTCATGCCGTCCTCTATCGGGAGGGCTGCGCGGCTGCTCAACTCAGGTATCTGACCCCACGCGTTGAGCAGCCGCGCAGCTCAGGCGCGGGAGGGGACCCGGTTCGAGCTCCGCAACGGAACAGCAAGCTCCAGAAGGGCCCGTTCCAGGGCGTGGAGATGGGCGAGCGCAGGTTCAGGGCTCGCCGCCTCGGGCACCAGCGAGCGAGCAAGGCGCTCCCCTTCACCACCAACGGGCGAGGCAGTGAGCGCCTCGACAGCCGACTCCACTCGCTGGCAGGCCGCCGCAAGCCGCGCGTCGTGCGACGCCTCGGGGTCGGCAGCAACGGACGCGAACCCGCGCACCTCTCGCGCGCAGTCGTCCAGCAGCGCGAGCACCTTCCGGGCCCGGCCCTTTCGGGCCTTCATCGGGCTCAGCGGATGCACGAGCGGCGACAGCGAGAGACGCACGCGGCCAAGGGCGTGCTCCAATTCCGACACCCTCTTCGCCGGGTCAGCATCCAGACTGCCCGCAAGCCGTGCCGTGGTCTCCGCGGTGCAGGTATGCACACAGCGAAGCGCTCGCGCGACCCACGCGTCGGTGACCGAGTGGGTGGTCACTGGCAACACGAGCAATACGGCAAGCACAGCGCCCAAGGCACCCACTGCGGTCTCCGCGACCCGCAGCGCGAGCAGCGCCGGATCGAGCACGCCCAGCAGTCCGTACAGCACACTCGCCATCACGGTGACGGCCAGCATCATCCACGTATAGGAGACGTGAGCGGTGTAGAAGATCCCGAAGATGCTGACCGCGACAATCAGTGCGGCAGCGACCGGTACTTCGTGGAACGGCACAGCCAGGGCGAAGCCCAGTACTACCCCGAGCACCGTGCCCAAGAACCGGCGAAAGCTCCGCACCACGGTCTCGCCACGCGAAGCCGTAGCCACAAATACCCACCATGTGGCACCCACGGCCCAGTACCACCGCTGGCCAGAAAGCATCTGCCCGATGACCAGGGCAAAAGCGGCGCCGGCGGTTGCCTGGACGGCCTGCCGCGTCGTAATCCTCGCGAGCCCCGTCCCCCCGGTCGGCGCGGCAACGGCGACAGGGCCGGGAAGCCGACGCTCGTAGCACCACGCGCCAAAACGCACGACCGACGCGGAAACGATCGATAGCAGTACTGCCACGTAGAGCTCGGGCAGCTGCCCAGGCGTGGTGTGCAGAAACTGCGCCGCGAAAAATGTCATGAAGGTAAATACACCGAGCGAGTGCCCGCGCGGCCCCCATCGTCGCGCATATACGCCCACGCCTACGACGGCAACGAACGCCAAGTCCCGGGCGAAGGGCGCATCGTGCAACACCGCCGCCAGCCCGAGCACCGGCAGCCCTACGACCGGCAGCAGCGCCGTCGTCACCGCCTGCCCACGCACTGTCGCATCAGTAACGGTGAAAAGCGCAAGCAGCGCGGCGAGCCCACCCGTGATCGCCGCCTGCAGCGAATGCCCGACGGCACCACACACCACCACGGCCAGCCCGATCCCCAGCACAGCCCGCCCGGCGAACCGCAGCCGCATGCGCCCCGGATCCGCCGCCACAAACGCGCTCTTCAGCAACGTGCCCCGCCCCTTCCATGCGCAGACATGAGAAAGGCGCCGCGGAGATCCCCTCGGATCCGCAGCGCCATCGACATGCCTATCTCAGCACCAAGGAAGCACACGGTTCAAGAGAGGCCGGAATTACTGATCCAATGGCCCACTCACCTCACGAGACGAGTAGCCACGTCAGGGCCAACGGACCACTGTGGGCGCCACCATCTGAACGAGGCGTTCACAGCCACCCCGCGTCATGACAGCCTCTGTTGTCGAGCCCAGGCCCTCACCTCGGCAACCCTGAACTGGATCTTGGCGTTGCGGCCGCGACCGAACTTGTATGGAGCCAGCCCAAGGGCGGGCGCATCGCGGTAGACCCACGCGACCGACATGTTCAGGTATTCGGCTGTCTGCTTGACATCCATGAAATCCGGAACCATGTACACCATCCCTCTTGTAGCTATGCACAGAACAGCGATCACGGGCTTGCGCCGTGGATGGGCACATGATGAATCCAACTTCACGGCTTGGTCCGACCGAGAAAATTGGGTAGCGGCTGGTGTGGGCTGGGGTGGGCGTAGCGGACAGTCAGGGACAGCCCGCGACACATCTCGCCCGTGACCCTGAGGCGGGCTCCGATCTCGTCGCCGAGGCCATGCAGGGCAGCCCGGTGGACAGTCGGGTCCAACTCGTCGCATGAGAAGCGGTGCCGGCTGCTGAGTGAGCGCACGATCGTCTCGCGCTGGATGGGCCGCTCGTTGATAACGGTGGAGCGGGCGTGGACCTGGCGGGCGGAATGCGCGCCGAGGATGCGCACCCGAGCGTAGGCGGGGGCGCTAGCGAGCCGCCCGATCGTGGTGATTCCGTAGCGGGCCAGCGCGCCCGGTGTCGTGCGGCGGCGCGCTGGGGGTTACCGCCGATGGGGGTAACAGCAGGGTCTCTCAGGTATCGCCTGGCGCGCCTACTGTGGCCGTATGGACAACCGGGAAGAAATCCGCGCTTTTCTGAAGTCTCGCCGTGACAAGATCACGCCCGAGCAGGCAGGCCTTCCCGTGTACGGCCACCGCCGGGTCACCGGTCTGCGCAGGAACGAGGTCGCGATGCTGGCGGGAGTCAGCGTCGAGTACTACACGCGGATGGAGCGCGGGAACCTCAGCGGAGTCTCCGACAGCATCCTGGACGCGCTCGCGGAGGCGCTGCGGCTCGACGAGACGGAACGCAGCCATCTATACGCCCTGGCCCGCGCAGCCGGCCCGAAGCCGGCCCGGGACCGGCGCAAGCCGGTGCGCTCGACAGTGCGGCCCGGCGTGCAGCGCATCCTGGACGCGATGCCCACGTTGCCCGCGTTCGTGCAGAACAACCGCTTCGACATCCTGGAGGCCAATCCGCTGGGCCGCGCGCTGTACGCGCCGATGTACGCCGATCCCGCCTGTGAGGCGAACACGGCTCGCTTCGTGTTCTTCAGCCCGGCAGCGCGGCAGTACTACGTCGACTGGGAGCGCATCGCCAAGGAGGCGGTGGGCGTGCTCCGAGTGGAGGCCGCCCGCAATCCGTACGACCGCGAGCTGTCGAACCTCATCGGCGAGCTCTCCACCCGCAGTGACACCTTCCGCGTCATGTGGGGCGCCCATGACGTGCACGTCTACCGCGAGGGAACCAAACGCTTCAGGCATCCGGCCGTCGGCAACCTGGACCTCGAACACGAGACGATGGCCCTGCCGGGCGACGAAGGACTGTCCCTGACGGCCTACAGCGCGGCGCCGGGCAGCGCGGCCGAAGACGGCCTGAAACTGCTGGCCAGCTGGTCCGCCACGGCCCATGACACGCAGGTGGCAGAGGCCGACTCCGAGCACTGACCCGGCACTGGTGCCAGCAGCAGCTCAAGATCCGTAGGGGTCCCTGCCCGTAACCGTAAAAGCGGTGACTCCCACATTCGACGCCCGCCTGGACAAGCTCGGCCTGGACTACCTGGACCTGTCCCTGCTGCACTGGCCGCTGCCGAGCGACTTCGAGGCCACCGTCGGCTCCTGGCGGGCCGCCGAGAAGCTGCTTGCCGACGGTCGGGTCCGCGATCGGCGTGTGCAACCACAGCGCCACGCATCTGGACGCCCCTCATCGCGCGCACCGATGTGGTGCCCGCGGTCAATCAGGTCGAGCTGCACCCCTACTTCGGTCAGCCCGGACTGCGCGAGACGGCCGACCGCCTGGGTGTCACCACGCAGGCGCGGTCGCCGATCGGCGGCATCAACTTGGCTCCCTGACTGGTGACGAGATCGTTTCCATCGACGCCCTCGACACCGGCGTGCGCGGCGGCCCCGAGCCGGAGTCCATCACCCGCGGCGCCTTCGACCTCGTCATCGACGCCTGAGACACCCCGCACCACCACTCGCATCGCCGGGCCCGCACACCTCTCGTTCCGCCAGGGTGTGCCGGGCCCGGCCCCGCCGTCGACGCCTGAGCCGCGTCAGGAAGGACCTTCATGACCGCACAGCCTCACGACCGGAACGCCGCCAAGCGCGAGCGGCTCGGCACCGCCGTCGTCGTCGGCGGATCGCTCTCGGGCCTGATGACCGGGCTCGCCCTCTCCCGCGCCGGAATCGACGTCACCGTGCTGGAGCGGGTCGGCTCCTTCCCCCGGTCCGGGGCCTCCATCGGCGGCGTCAGCGAGTCCCTGCTGGAGAGAATCACCGGACGGCCCAGGTCACGGAAGGACTCCACGGCCCAGCGCCGTCTGCCGTCCGACGTGCAGACCTGGACCGCCGTCCACGCCCGGCTGCGAGCAGCCGCGGGCGACGACCCGCACATCCGGCTGCGGCACGGCGCCACCGTGCAGAGCGTCGGCCAGGACGCGGAGTCCGCGTGGGTGACCACCTCGGACGGCAGGACATTTGGCGGGGATGTCGTCATCGGAGCCGACGGCCACCGCAGTGTCGTCCGCCGAACGGTCGCGCCCGAACACCAGGACGCACAGTTCGCCGGCTACGTGATCTGGCTCGGCCTGGCCGACGAGTCCGTGATCGCCTCTCGCCACCGCTGGCCCCGGGATGTGGACATCCTGAGCAGCGGGGACGACTACCTCCTCGGCTACCCGCTGGCCGCCCGCGACGGCTCCGTCGCTCCGGGCTCCCGGCAGATCGGCTGGGCCTGGTACGACGCGTCCCGCAACGACCTGCTGCGGGAGAAGGGCTGCGTCACCGGCAACGTGGTGCAGCACTCCCTCGCCGCCGCCGACATACCCGAGTCCACCTTCACCGAACTCGCCGCAGAAGCAACGGACTTGTGGCCGCCCCTGTGGCGTGACGTCATCCTCGACTGCATCGAACGGCGCGCGGTCATCGGCACCCCCATCGCCGAGTACGTGCCCGAGCGGCTGGTCCAGGGGCGTCTCGCCCTGGTGGGCGATGCCGCGCACGTGCCGACCCCGATGACCGGCTCGGGCTTCAATGCCTCGCTGTACGACGCCGAGGCGGTCGCCGAAGCGGTTGCCGCCGGTCTGCAGGGATCGTCGGTGGCGCGCGCCCTGCAGGGCTACGAGCGGGAGCGGCTCGACAGTGCACGCAGCATGGTCCGCTCCGGGCAGCAGTTCAGCCGGTCCTTCGCAGGCCAGACGGTCTGACCACCACGTCGGTGCGGTCCACGGAGTCCCTGCCAGTACCCCTCAAAGCGATGACTCCCTCGCCGCCGCTGAGTCCGCTTCCATGGTGAATGTCCCCGCAAGGGGCGCCACCCGATCACCGGATCCCGGCCGCAGCGCGCCGAATCGCGCATCGCCGGCCCCGGGCTCGCGGCCCCTGCCTCCCCACCTCACACGTCTCACAAAGGCCTGTCCCCATGTCTTCTCTTCGAGAAAAGCCCGCCAAGCTGCCGTTCGTCGTGCCGCTGCTGGCCCTGGGCACGTTCCTGATGTCCACCACCGAGTTCATCATCGCGGGCGTCCTGCCCGAGATGGCCGGCGACCTCGGCGTCAGCGTCTCCCAGACCGGCCTGCTCATCACGGCCTTCGCGATCGGCATGATCGTCGGCGCGCCTGTCATCTCGCTCGCCACGCTCCGCCTGCCCAAGCGCCTCACCCTGGTCCTCGCGCTGGCCGCCTTCGTGGCCGGACACGTGATCGCAGCCGTCAGCTCCGACTTCACCGTCGTCCTCGCCGCCCGCGTCCTCACCGCGATCGCCACCGGCGCCTTCCTGTCCGTCGCCGCCATCGTGGCCACCACCGCGGCCGGTCCCGCCGCCGCCTCCCGCGCCATGGGCGTGATGATGAGCGGCATGGGCCTGGCCATCGTGGCCGGTGTCCCGCTGGGTTCCTACGTCGGCCAGTCGATCGGCTGGCGCGGCACCTTCTGGGCCCTCGCCGTCCTCGCGGCGCTGGCCGCCGTCGCCATCGGCAAGCTCGTACCCGCCGAGGAGCCCCACCGCGATGCGGCACCCTCCCTGCGCTCCCAGCTCGGCGTGGTGCGCCACGGCCGGATGTGGCTGGTGCTCGCCGCCACCGCGCTCGTCTCCGGCGGCTTCCTCGCCGCGTACAGCTACATTTCCACCCTGCTCACCGAACGCACCGGCATCTCGGAGGGCGCCGTGCCGCTGGTCCTGGTCGGCTTCGGCATCGGCGCACTGGTGGGCACCAACGTTGTCGGACGTCTCGGTGACCGCAGGCCCCTGACCGCGTTCTTCGGCATCGCGGGCGGTTCCGCACTGGTCCTGCTCCTGCTGATCCCGCTGTCCACCAGCACCGTCCCCACCATCGTCCTGGTCGTCCTGCTCGGCCTGACCGGCATGGGCATCACCTCCATCGCCACCCCGCTGGCCGTCCGGTTCGGCCACACCGCACCCGGCCTGGCCGCCGCGCTGACCGTGTCCGGGTTCAATGTCGGCATCGCCATCGGCTCCTGGATCGCGGGCAGCGCGCTGGAGTCCTCCCTGGGCGCCACAGGCCCGGAGGTCGTCGGCCTGGTCATGGCCGCCCTCGCCCTGATCCCGCTGACCGTCCTCGCCGCGATGCGCGCCACCCGCACCGGCCACACGCCGCGGGAAACCCCGTCCGTGCCGGAGACGACGGCCCCGCAGGACCCCGAGGCGGCTGCTCAGGAGCAGTCCGAAGCCCGTCCCATGACCACGGTCTGACCCCGCCCTGGCGCCTGCACACAGCCGCCACCCCATCCGGCCGGTACCCGGGCCCTGCAAAGGGCCGGGGTACCGGCCGCCCTCTGCTACCGCGCCCCTCGCGTCCTCGCGCACCACCGCCCCCTCGGCGGGGTCACCCGATCGGCCCCGCGCAGGGCTGTGGCCTGCACAAGTGCAGCAGGGGGTCCCTGCCGTTACCCCCAACAACGGAGACTCCCACGTTGTCCCCGCCGGGAGTTCCATGGTGAGTGAGCCCACTTGTGGGGCGGGAGAACCAGCCGGTGTGCCACGGCCGAACCGGCCCGAGCCGTTCGAGGCAGCGGAACGACCCGGCCCCGAGCGGGATCACCAAGTCCCGGAACGATTAGAGGAGACCTCACCATGAAGAAGCGCAACCTCGGCAGCAGCGGCCTGGAAGTGTCGTCCATGGGCCTCGGCTGCATGGGCATGACCTTCGGCTACGGCCCCGCCACGGACACCGGTGAGGCGATCAAGCTGATCCGGGCGGCCGCCGAGCGCGGTGTGACGCTCTTCGACACCGCCGAGGCCTATGGAGAGGCCAACGAGAAGATCGTCGGCGAGGCCCTGGAGCCCGTGCGCGACCAGGTCGCCATCGCCACCAAGTTCGGCTTCAAGAACGGTGACGCCTCCGCCGGCCTCGACAGCCGCCCGGAACGGATCCGCCAGGTCGCCGAGGAGTCCCTGCGCAGGCTGCGCACCGACCACATCGACCTCTTCTACCAGCACCGCGTCGACCCGGACGTGCCGATCGAGGACGTCGCGGGCACGGTGAAGGAACTCATCGACGAAGGCAAGGTCAAGTACTTCGGCCTGTCCGAGGCGGGCGTCGACATCATCCGCCGGGCGCACGCGGTCCAGCCGGTCTCCGCCCTGCAGAGCGAGTACTCGCTGTGGTGGCGCGAGCCCGAGGAGGTCATCCTGCCGACCCTGGAAGAGCTGGGCATCGGTTTCGTGCCGTTCAGCCCGCTCGGCAAGGGGTTCCTGACCGGCGCGATCAGTCAGGACACGAAGTTCGCGGACAACGACGTCCGCAACGTGCTGCCGCGCTTCGAGGACGAGGCACGCCAGGCGAACCTCGCTCTCATCGCGCTCCTCGGTGAGATCGCGGACGCCAAGGAGGCCACCCGCGCCCAGATCGCCATCGCGTGGCTGCTGGCGCAGAAGCCGTGGATCGCACCGATCCCCGGCACCACCAAGCTGCACCGCCTCGAAGAGAACATCGGCGCCGACGCGGTCGAGCTGACCGCCGACGACCTGAAGCGCATCGAGGCCGCCCTGGCCCAGATCCAGGTCAAGGGCGAGCGGTACACCGCAGCGCAGCAGAAGACCATCAACCGGTAAGGCATCCGCCGCCGCTGAGTCGGCCGGCATCGAAAGCCAAGACATCACCCACCCCTTCCTGACGAGGCGTCACGCCGGCGCCTCGTCAGGAAGCAGGCCCCACCACGGAGAAGAAGTCATGACAACGCAAGCCCTCGAAGGACGGATCGCCCTGGTCACCGGTGGTACCACCGGTCTCGGTTTCGGCGCCGCCCAGCGGCTGATCGACGAGGGCGCCTTCGTCTACATCACCGGCCGCCGCAAGGACGTACTCGACGCCGCCGTCGACAAGCTCGGCCCGTCAGCCCGGGGCCTCCAGGCCGACGTCACCAGCAAGAGCGACATGCAGCGCGTCGCCGACACCGTCAAGGCCGAACACGGCCTGCTCGACATCCTCTTCGCGAACGCGGGCGGCGGCCACGCCACACCCCTCGCGGAACTGACCGAGGAGCAGATCGACAGCGAACTCGGCATCAACATCAAGGGCGTCATCCTCACCGTGCAGAGCCTGCTGGGCGTACTGCGCGACGGCGCGTCCATCACGCTCAACGCCTCGATCACCGCCGACATGGGACTGCCCGGCTTCGCCGTCTACGCCTCCACGAAGGCAGCCGTCCGTTCCCTCGCCCGCAGCTGGACGACCGACCTCAAGGACCGGCGCATCCGCGTCAACACCATCAGCCCCGGAGTCGTGCCGACCGAGGGCTACAGCCACGAACAGAAGATGAGCGACGCCGACATCGCCGCCTACGCCGAGCGCGTCGCCCACGAGATCCCGGCCGGACGCGTGGGCACCCCCCAGGACATCGGCGACGCCCTCGTCTTCCTCTCCTCCGACGCCAGCCGCTACATCACCGGCATCGACCTCGTCGTGGACGGCGGCATGACCCGGGTCTACGCCGGCCGGAACTGATCAAGGAGCACCCACCATGAACACCGCCACCACCCCGGATGCGCGCCACATCATCTGCACGGTGCGCGCCCAGCCCGCTCACCGCGACAAGGTGCAGGAGCTCCTGCTGGAACTCGTCGGACCCGCGCGAGCAGAGCCCGGATGCCTCTACTACGACATCAACCAGCAGACCGACGAACCCGACACCTTCTACATCATCGACGGCTGGGCCTCCGACGAGGCGATCGCGGAACACACCGCGCACCCCAACGTCGCCCGCGTCGTCGACCAGCTGGTCCCGCTGCTCGCCGTTCCCCTGCACGTCACCACGAGCACCCGCATCAGCGCCGCGTAACGCACGACGCGCCCTCGCCTTCGTCGCGGCAGCACCAGAAAGGCACCACCCCATGACCGGCACGAACCCGACCCTCACCCTGAACAACGGCGTCCAGATGCCCGCCCTGGGCCTCGGCGTCTACCAGTCCACCCCGGAAGAAACCACCGACGCCGTCCTGGCCGCGCTGAACGGCGGCTACCGTCTGATCGACACCGCCGCCGCCTACTTCAACGAGCAGCAGGTCGGAGAGGCGATCGCCCGCTCCGGCGTGGACCGCTCCGAGATCTTCGTGACGACCAAGCTGTGGATCAGCGACTACGGCTACGACTCGGCCCTGCGGGCCTTCGACGTCAGCATGCGCAAGCTGGGCATCGAACAGCTCGACCTGTGGCTGCTGCACCAGCCGCTGCCGTCCGACTTCGAGAAGACGATCGCCGCCTACAAGGCGGCGGAGAAGCTCCTCGCCGACGGACGCGTCCGCGCGATCGGCGTGTCCAACCAGACGCCGCAGGAGCTCGACGAACTCATCTCCCGCACCGACGTCGTACCGGCCGTCAATCAGATCCAAGTGCACCCGTACTACTCGCAGGGCGAGTGGCGCGCAGCGAACGACCGCCACGGCATCCTGACCCAGTCGTGGTCGCCGCTGGGCGGCTCCTACATCTACGGAGACGCCGAGACGAACCCGCTCGAGGACCCGGTCATCACCGCCCTGGCCGACAAGTACAACAAGACACCCGCCCAGGTCGTCCTGCGCTGGCACCTCGACCACGGCTTCTGCGCGATCCCCAAGTCCGTCAAGGCCCACCGCATCGCCGAGAACTTCGACGTCTTCGACTTCGCCCTCACCCCCGACGAGGTCGCCGCGATCGACGCCCTCGACACCGGCGTGCGCGGCGGACCCGACCCGGACTCGCTCAACCTGGACAACTACGGCTTCCCGATCCCCGACTAGCAGGAGCAGCCTCCACCGGATACCGCCGTCACCACCCTCCCCGGGCACGCTTCACCACGACGCGCCCAGTCCGGCGCTGGGGCGCCAACGTTCGAGCGGTTCTCTGGCCTGGTGTACGTCCTCGCCCTCGCCCAGATCACGCAGCTCATGGCCAACGAGTACGGCGGCACGGGCGTGCTGCACGGGCTGCTACTCGCAGGGGTGTGGTTCGACTGGTTCTCTTATACGGGCGCACGGACACCATACGCCGGGCCTCTGTAGCAGCAACTTTGCAGGTGAGGACAGATTCTCGCGCTCAGCGTCAGTCGCAGGTGTCGCAGGGTTCTATCAGCTCTGGCTGGCAGTCTCGATGCTGACCACTTGCTGACTTCTCTGACGGGGCATCAGCCCGGTGGCTAGCACTTCAGGAGTGCACATCTGCACCGCTGTAGAACTCGCGCACATGCTCGAGCATTTGCCACCCACCGCCCGACGCGTGCACTCCGCCACGACCGAGGCCGAGGACTGGGGCGTCGCCAAAATGGCCCGCATTCTCTCGGGAAGCCCGGAGCGGGCCACCGACGAGATCCGTGCCAAGGTCGACGATCGCCACCTGGCTGGCGAGGGCCGCATCGTCATCGACCCGAAATCCTTACACGTCGGCCACAGCGCCGACTCCGTCCTCCACGACCGGCAGGAGCCCGGTCGTGGAGGACGGAGTCGGCGCTGTGCGGTGTAGGAGCGATCAGCACATAGCCCCTGACAATAGGGCGCCCATCGCGCAACTCTCCGAGTAGCGAAGCTCGCTGAAGCGAGAGGTGACGCGATGACCTCGTCCCAGCGCGACCTACTACGCCTCATGGGGTCACTGCGTACGTCAGAACTGGCGCGGGCCGAGGGGACGTTCGGTTGTTCGCTGCCGGCCGAGTTACGACCTCTGAGGGCGGCCATCCAGGCCTCGCGGTCGCACTATTTATTGGCGTTTCGAAGCCAGTTGTCACTGGCCGAGTTCGATTCGATGCTGGCCGTTGCCCCGTAAAGCAAGAGGTGATTCACTGCCTTTCCTATGTCATTGGGGGGACCATAGGTGCGACAAGACGTACGTGCCGCACGTGTGCAGGTGCTCATCGGGGGGATGTCAGGGGGTACCGATGGCTCTGGCACCTGCTGATGGTGGGCGGCGTAGCCGACGGGGCTTCGCCTACCAGGATGTGGTGACGCTCCTGGACTGCCTGGACATGCTGGGCGGTCAGTGGACCTCAGTCTCTTGGGAAGCGCTGGAAGACATCCTCTGTCACCGCGACAGCGCACCGAACTACCGCCAAGTCAAAACGATCGAAGAAGCTGGCATTCGACACAGCGTCGCCAGCGTATGCAAGCCGGAGTCAGCCCAGAAGACGGCAGAGACGAGCTACCTGGGCAAATTGTTCCTGGGTAAGCCTCTTCCGGATGGCACCCGCTTCACGCTCATCGTCAACGAGATGCCACAACGTGACCTGCACGAATTCGCCGTAGAACGGAACCGCCCTCGGCGGCCGGTGAGCGAAACCATACGCAATCAGGTCATCGCAAAGCTCAACGGGCTGCAGCTTCCGGACGACCGCGACATCGCCTGGTGCGTGGACCGTCTTGATGTTCTCGTCGCCGGCCGGACGATCGAAGATGTTGAACGCGAGGCCCTGCACCGTCTGGCCCCGTACGTCGGTGAGCTCCTGGGAACCGGTGCAATGTACGAGGAGGTGGAGGAGGTGATGACCTGGCTCATGCGGGGCATCGAGCGCAGCGCCCGGGCCCTGCGGCCACAGGATTTCTCCCTCGATGCTTTCCGAACAGCTCTGGAAACCAGCGTCCGCAAGGTCACCGGACGGCGTCGGGACGGCTCAACGGAGCCCTTGATGACGCTGCAGGAAAAACTGCTGCCGGCGGGAGTTTCCGGGGCGGAGGCCGAAGGACTACACGACGCCATGCTCGCGTTCCGCCGCAGACGCCGGTCCAGCATCGGCTCCAGACGGCAGCAACTGGACGACCTGGCCGACGACGTACACGCCCTGTGTACCGTCACGATGGTCGAGCGGCGCAGCGGCCTCATCGCTCCTGGTGCCGAGGCGTACCAGGAGACGGTGCTCAAGGTGGCCAACCTGCCCCAGGTGGCCGATCGGACGCACAGTGTCACCGATGCTTTGGCCACCCTCAGCGACATCACCGCGCGTTGCCTGAACAGGTACGCCGATGCCTCATAAGATCGGCGGCCGCGTCGTCCCGCCCCTGCACCGTCCCTGGGATCCGGACGATTCCCCCGACTTCCACGCCGCGCGCCTGTTACTACTCATCCACCTGTGCGGAGAACCGACAGGCTCCTACATCGCAGGCCGGACCAAGTTCGCCAAGCTCGACTTCTTCCTGCGCTACCCCGGCTTCTTGGAGCGTGCTCACGCCGCCCTGCCGCAAACCGTGCCGCTGGACGAGGCCTTCTTGGCCCTTGACGCCAGCGAAGTTGAAGCGCCCATGGTCCGCTACCGCTATGGCCCCTGGGATCACCGTTACCGACAGTTCCTGGCCTTCCTGGTCTCACGCGAGTTGATCACTGTCACCACTAGTCACAAGCCCGAGCGCATCAAGCTCCGGGCCGCAGGCCGCAAGGCCGCAGAACGGCTCGCGCGTACTCCTCAGTTCCAGCCGCTGGTCAGGCGCTGCGCAGCCATGCAAGGCAACCTCGCTGCTATGACCGGCACCCAGCTCAAGGACCTGATCTACGAACTGTTCCCGGACGAGGTCGGCAGCGCGCCCTTCCGCCAGGAGATTCAGCCATGACAGAACCCGTCCTCGCATACCCCGACCGCGGTATCCGGGTCGAATCCGTCCGGCTGGTGCAGTACACCGGCGAGATCGACGAGTACACCTTCCGTTCCGGCATGCTCAACATCATCACCGGGGTCCGCAACAGCTCCAAGACCACCACGCTCAAGGCAATCGACTACTGCCTCGGTGACCGCGACAGCCCCCGCGACGCCCTGACCATCGCTGTAGCTGAGAAGTACGTCGAAATCAGCACCAGTCTGACGCTCAACGGCACGCCGCACACACTGACCAGGTCCCTTCAGCACGGCCGTCTGAACAAGGTCTACGTTGACGGAGACAGTCTGAACGTCGATGTCTTCTCAGGCTGGATCCTGCGGGAGCTGGGCTGGCCCGACTTGCAGATTCCCAAGGGGATCATCGCCGAGTCGGCCAACCAACTTACCCCCTTGTCCTTCCGTAACACGCTGCGGCACATCTACCGCAACGAGGACTCCTGGACCAACTTCGCAGATAAGGAGGCTGAGTTCATCCGGCGCGCTGTCGTGAGCCAGCTGCTCGGCTTCGCCCGGGCCAGGTACTCCAACAAGGACTTTCATGTCGCCCAGGCCAAGAAGCGCCTAGCCGAGGCCCAGGCCGTCGAACGGGAAGTGCAGGAGAGCACCCTGCAGGCCGTCAGCGCCATCTCCGACCGTCTGGGCATCCCCGTGGCTCGCTCGTTCGAGCAGGTAGCAGCCGCCCGCGACGCCGTCCGCTCCGAGCTCGACACCACCTACGAGCAGCGTCGACGGCTCACCGCCGACATCAACGCCATGGTCCATGGCGATCAGGAGAGCGCTGACGCCGGCTTTGATCCCACTCTCACCGCTGACTACGAGGACATCTCACGACGCCTCCAGCGATCCCTCGATGAGGTCGCCGGCCTCGATCAACTGCATGACGAGCATAAGCAGTCGGCTCAGACGGTTACCGCCGAGATCGGACGCATGCAGCGTCTCATCGCCTCCGTTGATCTCTTCGATGCTCTGCCCGTCCGGCTCTGCCCCGCCTGCGAGCAGAGTGTCGACCCACGTCGCCCGCACGACGACGACTCCTGCTACCTCTGCAGCCAGCCCGTCGACGACGATCTGCGTCTGCGCCGCGCCCAGGTGGAGGTCCGTTCTCTGGAATCGGAACTGGCCGACCTGCACGATGTCATCACCCGCACGGCCGGCGATCTGCAGACCGCTCAGGAGCGCCGGACCCAGCTGGAGCAGCAGCAGGGCGAACTGGCCAAGCGCATCAACAGCGCACGCGCGGCTCAACTTGCCCCCTTCGTGACCGCTTTGGAGGACCTTGCCGGCGCTATCGCGCAGCTGGAACAGAAGATGACGGCCTTTCCGGCTATCGAGGAGATCCTGCAGCGCCGCGTCGAGGCTGGCCAGTCTGTCGCGTCGGCTCAGCAGTCATTGGACAACATTACTGCTGCGCAACCTGCGCACCAGGGCGTCGGTCCTTCGCCCGGCGATCGGTGCGCCCTTTTCGCAGACCGCATGAACTCCTTCCTGGGGCGGTACCGCGGACACGGCTGGGTCAACGGGAGCGTCACCATCAGCGACAGTGACCTCACCTTCTACGTCGGAACCCGGCCCTGGAACCAGATCCTCGGTGCGGAACTACGCGTACTGTTCTTCCTCGCCTACAGCTACGCCTGCCTCTTCCTGGCAAATGACTTGGACGAAGAGTCTGCCTTCCCCGGTCTCCTGATGCTCGACAACCCGTTCCAGCAGGGCATCGACGCCAACGTCATCAAGTCCGGCCTGCAGGATCTTGGGCAGGCCGCCCAAGCTACGGGTGCTCAGGTCATTACGACACAGGCGCTCTCCGAAACCATCACGGGTGAGCACGTCCGGCATATACAGATGCCGCAGGTGTACGAAGCGAACTGAGCCACCGCCAGAACGTACCGGCGGGTAGGGTCGAACCAATTGTGCGGCGACTGCACCCAGCCCCGTACGGCTGGGCGGGCGGATTCTGCGCCACACAGGCCGAAGTGCGGCCGTGGCCGGAAGTCGAGTACACCGCGATGCAGCCGAGGAGGGTCGAGCGGATCCCGCCGTGCGACACAACAGAACGAACACTCTCCGCCAGCAGCTCCCCCAGCGGAAGGGGTCTCCTTGTTCGGCCACGCCGACGCGGGAACCGGCAGCCTGCCGCCCCTGTTCTGCCCCGTCGAGGAACTCAAGATGCGAGGTAACCCGCATCTGCCACCGCGAGTGGTGCGCGTCGACGACGATGCTCAACTAGCGGCCGACGTCATCCGCCCTGGGAGCAACGCACTCCCGAACCGACGCGGTCGCTGCCTCCGTCGGAGGAATAGGAACCTTCTCGACTCGATTGATCACTACAAAGGTCCGGCACGGCAAGGCCACGAAATGAGCGATCTGAAGGTCTTCAAGGTCAGAGGGCGGGGCGTCACCGAAGTCCCCGGGGAGACCGTCAGCGTAGAGGTCGAGCTGCAGCGGCTTGTCGAGGCCAACATGGAGACGATGCTTGGCATCCGGTTCCTGGCCAGCGAGTACCGCACCGGGCGCCACGGCGGTCGGATCGATTCGTTGGGCCTCGATGAGAACGGCAGGCCGGTCATCGTGGAGTACAAGCGAACCCGGGACGAGGCAGTCGTTGTCCAAGCCCTCTCTTATCTGTGCTGGCTCCAGGACCACCACTACGAGTTCGAGAACCTGGTTCGGGACAAGCTCGGCAACGAGGCCGCCAATACGGTCGACTGGAGCGCCCCGAGCATCGTGTGCGTCGCCGGCGCTTTCACGTACCACGAGACTGTGGCTGTCGAGATGATCCCACACCGGATCGACCTCGTGACGTACCGGGTCTTCGGCGACGCAGTGGCGCTGCAGCTCGTCACGGCGGCCGGAGGCACCCGCCTCCTAACGCGCAGCAAGTCCGCGTCGCCGGTACGAGCGGCTTCAACGGCACCGAAGTCAGTCCAGCAGTTTCTCGACGAGTCGCCCACAGAGTTGCGTGAGCTGTACGCCGATCTCGATGAGCTCCTGCTGTCGCATAGCGACGTGCAGATGGTGCCGCAAATGCATTACTTCGCGTACCGGCGGTTCAAGAACATCGCCACGGTGCGCGTCCAGCCTCGGAGCGGAGCCCTCGTGGTGAGTCTCCGGCTCGATCCCAGCACCGTGGCTCTGTGTGACGGCTTCACCAGGGATCTGAAGGGGCGCGGCAATCTCGGGCTGCAAGGCAAGCACGTCGTCGAGGTGCGCATCACCTCTCGGGAGGACCTCGACCGAGCCACTGACCTGATCCACTGCAGCGTCGAGGGTGCATAACTCGGCGACAAGGACGGGCTGTTGCTCCAGCCGCTCGATGGAGCAACAGCCCGTCTCGTATTTCGCCTCTGCGGGGCTCGTCTCGTTCTCACTTCTCGGGTCCAGCGAGTTCGAAGGCGTCCTGAGTGAGGACGCCTCGCAGTCGTTGCTCGGCGATGTCGGCATAGTGATCGGACAGTTCGACGCCGATGAACCGTCGGCCTTCAAGCAAGGCGGCAACTCCGGTGGATCCGGAGCCGGTAAACGGGTCAAGAACGGTGCCTCCGGGCGGGCAGATCTTCACCAGTTCCTGCATCACCTCGACTGGCTTCTGGGTGATGTGGACGCGGTCCTTGCGGGGCTGGCTCGCGGTGTAGAGGCCGGGCAGGTAGACGGGGTTGCGGTTGGCGTCGACCGGGCCCTTGGTGCCCCAGATGATGTATTCGCAGGACTGCTTGAGGCGTCCCTTCTGCGGGCGGGACACGGGCTTGTGCCACGCGGCGATGCCGCGCCATGTCCAGCCTGCAGCCTGCAACACGTCGGTGGTGGTGGGAAGTTGCCGCCAGTCGGTGAAGACGAGGGCGGAGCCGGATTCGGCGGTGGCCCGGTAGGACTCGGTGAGCAGGAGGGTGAGCCAGAAGCCGTACGAGCGCTGGTCGCGGTTCTCGCCGGGGAAGTTGGCGAGGTCGTGTTCGGCGTCGCCGGAGGTGTACTTGGCGCGGGCGCTTCGGCCGGTGCGTTCCCCGCTGGTGCGTCCGCCGCTGTTGTAGGGCGGGTCGGTGATGACGGCGTCCACGCTGTTGTCGGGGATGTCTGCCAGGGCGGTGAGGGCGTCGCCTCGGTGGAGGGTGTATGGCATTGCGCGGTTCTCTTTCGCTGGGCTGTGCGCAGCCGACTATTCGTCGAGTGCTGCGTGGGCTGATTTATCTCGCACCAGGAAGTACGAATGCGGGTGCCCAGTGGGGAATGAGCGGAAGGTTAACCGTCCGTTCCGGCCGGCCCTAACTGCCTCCTGACAGCAGCCGCGCGGCCCGGCTAATGCGGCTGAGGGTCGTTTGGTGTGGCCGGGTTGCGTTCATACAGTCTCGCCATGTTCGACGGAAAGGGCTGCGTTGCTCCCCGGTTGAACTGTGCTGATGTGTGCTGCCCACTGAGTGGGCACCGCTGCAGCACCTCAGTATGTGTCTGTGAATCGGTCGGGAGTTGGCTTCCATGTGGCGTCTGAGATTACGAGTGCGGCTGGCTGTCGCTTTCCATGAATAGCAGTGGGGGCGGCCGGGATGTGTCCGACCCCGGCCGCCCTCATTCGCCCTTCCGAATCTCTTGATTGCGCATTTTTGACCGGCCCGGTCCGGGTGGCCTTTTCGACGAGAACGCCCGCGCTGCGCCGCCTACTTGTAAGGAGCTGCTCATGCGGAATGCCCTGGCGCAGGGGCCTTCCACGTTCTCCGCTTCAGCCCGCTGCCCGACGGCGGGGCACTGGGTATGAAGGTGGCCCCGGCCGTCATCGGCACCGTGGCACTCGCACCGTTCCTCCTGATCGCCCCGCTGGGGATCGCACTGTCCGGCGCTGACTCGGCCCAGGCGGGTTCTTGTGCACCCGGTGACACGCAGGCGGTGGACTCTGCGGCCGTGGCCAAGCAGGTGGCTTCAACCCTCAACGGACACGGCGAAAGCTCAGTCTCGGTCTCGGGGCTCGACGCCCCTGCGCAGCAGATCCCGAATGCCAAGGACATCGTGGCCGCGGGCCGTGTGATGAAGGTTCCGCCTCGTGGCCAGGTGGTCGCCCTGGCAACTTCCCTCCAAGAGTCGGGACTTCGCAATCTCGACTACGGCGACCGGGATTCGCTCGGCCTGTTCCAGCAGCGCCCCAGCAAGGGCTGGGGGACGACGGCGCAGGTCCGTGATCCGGTGCACGCGTCGACGAAGTTCTACGAGGCGCTTCGCAGGGTTCCCGGGTGGCAGTCCATGACTGTCGCACAGGCTGCGCAGGCGGTGCAGAAGAGCGGTTTCCCTGATGCGTACGCCAAGTGGGAGCCTCTCGCGTCAGCCTTGCAGAAGGGCATCGCCTCGTCTCTGCCGGCGCAGTCGGACTCCGGTTCCGGAGGGAACTCCGACGCGGATGCTGCGAGCGACGCCGCGGACACCACGTTCGCCGAATGTGGCAACGAGGAAGACGGCACCGGCTTCGGCACCATCCCAGCCGGTGCCCTCCCCAAGGGCTACAAGATCCCGGCCGGCTCCCCGAAGCCGGTACAAACAGCGATCCGTTGGGGTCTTGGCCAGCTCGGTACCCCGTATCAGTGGGGCGGCGAGTGCAGCGATCCGCGCGGCCAGGATCCGATGGGCCGCTGCGACTGCTCGTCCTTGATGCAGGCGTCGTACAAGGCGGGTGGCATCTCCCTCTCCCGGACCACGTACACGCAGGTCAAGGAGGGCAGGGCGGTCAGTGTCGGTGCCCTGAAGCCGGGTGACCTCCTCTTCACCGAGGGCACGGCCGAAGTCCCAGAGCATGTCGGGATGTTCATCGGGCACGGTCTGATCCTGCAGGCCCCGCACACCGGCGACGTGGTCAAGATCTCGCCCCTCGCCGACTGGCGGGCGGACGTGCTGGCCGCTCGCCGGATGGTCTGACCGGTCCCCCGCCTCTTCCTCTTCTCTCTACTTTCCGGGCCGTTGCGCGCCCAAAATCCAACCTGGAGTCCCAGTGAAGCTCATGCAGCACGCCCAGATCCTGGCGTACAACCCCGGCGTCACGCCGAGCGAGGGCGGTCTTCCCGGTCTCGACGTCCTGAAGAAGGTCATCGGCAGCATCAACCTGTTCGGCATCATCGCCGTGGTCGGCGCCCTGGCGATCTCCGCGATCGTGTGGGCCTGGGGCCACCACAGCGGTGGCCATCAGGCCGAGGCCACCGGCAAGAAGGGCACGGTGGTGGCCGCCGGGTGCGCGCTGCTGCTGGGTGCCGCGAATGGCATCGTGGCGTTCTTCTCGGCGATGGGGACGCAGGTTCACTGATGCCGAAGAAGCTTCGTCCGTTCTCCGGTGAGCGCCTTCGTCGCGGCCCGTCGTCGGTGGCTCGCCGCGCGGCCATCGGTGGTGTCGTGCTCGCGGTGCTGCTGGCCGTCGCCGGCGTGACCGCCTACCTGACGCGCGCGGAATCACCATCGACGTCGAGGCCGACGCCGCGGCCGACGTCCTCACCCGCACCGGACACCTCCCCGTCCACCACGCCGAAGGACGGATCGGCGGTGGCCGGGCCGCCGAAAACGCGCGATCCGGTCACCTTCGCCAAGGCCGCCACCAAGGCCCTGTGGACCTACGACACCCGCTCCTCCTCGCAGACCGAGCAACTCGCCGGGCTGAAGCGGTGGATGACCGATGAGTCGAAGGTCGCCGACTGGAAGTCGGTCACCGAGCAGGTGCCCAGTCCGGTGCTGTGGTCGCGGATGCACGACAACCATCAGCACGCCAGCGCCACGGTCAGCGAGGGGAATTTCCCGCAGGCGTTCAAGACCGCCCTGTCCAAGGACCCCGGTGCGATCACCGAGACGTACGTCTACGCCGTCACGGTCTCCGGCAAGCAGTCCATCACCTGGAAGGGCTCCGGCGCCGGCGCCGAGTCCCGCTCCACGACCCTCGCCGTTCAGTGCCGCCCACACCACAACTGTGCGCTGGTCGGAGTGCTGCCGAACGTCTCGCCGTGATCACGGCCCTCAACTCCCGTAAGGAGGTGCCCTCATGGGGGCGTGTGACCTTCCTCTGATGAACACGGTGTGCGACGCCGTCGGCGGTGTCGCCGGCGCGACCGGTGAAGCCGTCACCGACGGCATCGGAGCCTGGATCGCCAAGTCGACGGGTGAAATGGCCCAGGCCGCGGCGGACCTGGCGACCAAGGCCGTCGACAAGACCACGGCCATTGATCTGAACGCCGAGTGGTTTCGGCACAACTACGAGCTGCTGTTGCCCATCGGGCTCGTGCTGACCGTGGGCACGTTCTGCCTGCAGCTCACCCGGGCCGCATGGCGCCGCGACGAGCGTGCGCTCGCCCAGGCCGTCTACGGCACGGTGGCCGGCGTCCTGTTCGCGTTCGCCGCGATCGCCTGCTCCACGGTGGCGATCACTGTGGTCGACGCGCTCAGCGCAGGCCTGTTCCAAGCTGCCAACACCTCGGCGGATGATGCGGTGCGCCGCATCATCAAGGTCAACGAGCTGGGGGCGATGTATGGGCTGGGCTGGGGAACCCCCGCGCTCATCGCGCTCGGCTGCGCCATCGGGGCGTTCTTGTACTGGGCGGTGATGGTCGCCCGCAAGGTCGGCATCCTGATCCTCGTCTCGCTCGCAGTGTTCGCCGGGGCGGGCGGCGGCTGGGAGGTAGCGCGGCGCTGGCGGCGCGGCTGGATCGAGGCAACCGGCACCCTGATCGTCTCCAAGCTGCTGATGACCATCGTGTTCCTGCTCGGTGTGTCCGCCATGGGCAAGACGGATGCCAACGGCGGGCTCGGTGCGCTGTCCGATGCGCTCGCCGGCATGGTCGTCATGGTGCTGGTGCTGCTGTGCCCGTACGCGACGTACAAGTTCGTGCACTGGGCGGCCGACGGCGGTGGCCACGACGACCTGCACCGCACCGGCGTCGCGGGCATCGGAGTCGCGGCGGGTGCGGCGAAGACCGCCGGCCAGCTCGCCATGCAGGCCGGCACTGGCACGCCTGCGCCCCAGGGACCGTCCAAGGTGCCCGGCCAGGACTCGGGCGGGATGGCCTCCGGAATCGACCCGACCGGCGGCCCGAGTGGCGACAGCACGCCGAAGCAGACCCACTTCCGCTACGGCGAGGACCCGAACAGCAGCGGGGACAAGGGCCGTGCCCTGATCCGCAGGCCTCCCACCGACGGCGACCGCGGCGTCCCGCTCATCCGACGCCCCGGCCAGGGCGGAGAGGACGCGGCTCCGGTGGCCACCGGACCGACCCCGCAGGGCGCGTCCGTCACGTCACAGCAGGTCCTGCACGAGGATCCGCCAGCGCCTCGGCGCAACGGGCCTCCACCGCAGGGCGGTGCCACCCCGTAGTACTGAGCCCGCCCCTCCCCTGGGCAGTTCGGGCTCGTAGCCCGCCTAGGGCGGGGCGGCCGAGGAGCAGCCCGGCCCAGCCGCCCGCTCTCTCCCCCTCCCCGTCTCCTGTTCGTGCTCCAAGAACGGCTTCGCCATGCTCTCCGACGCTTCCCACCCCGACGCTCCGGCCACCGTGAAGTTCCCGCACCGCTCCCGCCGTGGCGTACTCCTCGGCCTCACCGCGCCGCAGTTGACCGTGGCCGCAGCCACCGGGCTGTTGCTGCTCACAGTGCTGCTCTCCGCCAGCGTGATCGGCGCACTCAAGCTGCTCCCCATGTGGGCGCTGGCGCTGGCCGGCGTCTTCGTCCGGCACCGCGGACGCGCCCTCGCCGACTGGGCGCCCATCGTGATCCGGTACGGACGCCGCCGCCTGCGGGGCCAGCTCGTCTGGCTCGCCCGTCCCTCCACCCGTCCCCAGCGCGAAGGCCTGCTGCATCTGCCAGGCACCGCCGCCTCGTTGCGCGTGGTCACCGCACCGGGCGGACGCTTCGGCGCGGTCCACGACCCCCACCACGGCACGCTGACCGCCGTGGTCAAGGTCTCCTCCCGCGCATACGCCCTCCTCGACCCGGCCACCCAGTCGAGCAACGTCTCCGGCTGGGGCCGCACCCTGGCCGCCCTCGCCCGCACCGGGCACATAGCCCGTATCCAGGTCCTGGAGCGCACCGTCCCCGACTCCGGCGATGCACTCAACCGGTACTGGAGCGAGCACGGCAACGCGGCGACCCCGCTGGCCGGGCCGATCTACTCCGAGCTACTGGCCGCCGCGGGCCCCGCCGCCGCCCCGCACGAGGCCTACGTCGCTCTCGCTTTGGACCTGAAGGCGGCCCGCCGCTTGATCAACCAGGCCGGTGGTGGGCTGACGGGCAGCTTCGCGGTCCTGACTCAACTCACCGCCACCTTCGACCAGGCCGCCCGTAACTCCGGTCTCACTTCGTCGGGTTGGCTGCCCGCGACCGAGATAGCCGCCGTGATCCGCACTGCATACGACCCGAAGGCCTCAGCCGCACTCGACCGCTGGTCCGCATCCGGTCGCCCGCAGGCCGATCCCGCCGCCGCGGGCCCGGTCGTTCTGGTCGAGAAGGCCGACCGCATCCAAACGGACTCGGCCCATCACGCCACTTTCTGGATCGAGAACTGGCCGCGCATCGATACCGACCCGGGCTTCCTGCACCAGCTCCTGTTCACCACTGGCGTTCGGCGCAGCCTCTCCCTCACCTACGCACCCAAGGCCCTCGATGCTGCCCTCAAGGACGTGCAACGCAAGAAGGCCACCGTCATCGCGGACGCCGCCGAGCGGGCCCGCAAGGGCCAGGTCGACTCCGAAGAGGACTCGGTCGAATACGCCGACATCAAACAGCGCGAACGCCAGCTGATCGCCGGCCACGCCGACGTTGCCCTGACCGGCCTGCTCACCGTCAGCGCGGACAGCGACGAGCAGCTCGACGCCGCCTGCGCCGCCATCGAGACCGCCGCCGTCGCCGCGTTGATCGACTTGCGCCCGCTGACTTGCCAGCAGGCCGAAGCCTTCACCAGTGCCGCTCTGCCACTCGCCCGCCCGTAGCGCACACGCACCACCGTCTTCCGCGCTCTACCGAAGGGCACACCCCCACATGCCGACCGAGCCCCTGCCCGAACTGGCTCCGGACTTCGTCCCGTTCGCCACCGCCGCACTCGACTTCCATCGGGCCATCAACATGCCCGTCGCTCAAGTCGCCGCTGAACGCGCCGAATTGGATGCACTGCACTCTCACCTGATCGCCCTCTACGACCTCCTCGATGCGCACTCCGCACGCACGACACCGGTCGCCGCAGCCGAGGGCGACCACCTCAAGGCCTGCCGGATCCGGCTGTGGCAGGCAGCCGACCACCTGCACGCTGCCTTCCATGCGGCGCCACACCCCCACACCGGCCGCCTCCCCACACGGGAAACGTGCCGGGCTCGGCTGCCGGAAGGTGCTCCCGATCTGAGCGTCTGCCGGCGCCACCTGGCCACCGCCGCACGCGTCCGCCGGGATCACACCCCGGCCGACCTGCGCGATCCCTTCACGGGCCTCATCCAACACTGACCACCGGAGCCCCACCGCCATGCCTTCTCGTAGCAACCGTGCTACCGCCAGCCCAGTGTTCGTCCCCCGCAAGTCCGACCGCCATACCGCCCGCGCAGCTCGGGACCAGTTCGCCACAGCCCGCGACAAGGCCCGCGATGCCGCCCGACCCGCCTCCCGCACCATCGCACCCGGCGTCGACCCTGACCTGCGGGCTACGTACCCGTCCGCCGGACGCCCCGGCCACGCATCCGCCCGCGGGGGCAAACTCAAGCTCCCCGCGCACCGGATGACGACCGCGGTAGCCGCCGGCGCCTATCCGTTCCTCGCCGAAGGCGGCCTGGGCACCCAGGGCATCTATGTCGGCCGCGACGTGCACGCCGAGGCCGCTTTCACCTACGACCCGTTCGCCCTCTACGGGCGGCTCGACGGCTTCACCAACCCCAACATCCTGCTCGCCGGAGTCATCGGCATGGGCAAGTCCGCCCTCGCCAAGTCCCTTGCACTGCGCGCCGTCGCCTTCGGCTACCGCATCTACGTACCCTGCGACCCCAAGGGCGAATGGAACATTGTGGCCCAGGAGTTGGGCGGACAGACCATCGCTCTCGGGCCCGGTCTGCCCGGCCGCCTCAACCCGCTGGACGCCCCGACCAAGCCGCCCGGCGTCAGCGAAGAAGACTGGACAAGCGAGGTACGCAAGCGCCGACTGCTCCTTCTCGGCTCGCTCGCGAAAACCGTCCTACTCCGCGAGCTGCATCCGATGGAACACACCGCCCTCGACGTCGCGCTAGACGAAGTCGTGACTGACGCCGAAGCCACCGGCGCCACTCCGCTGCTCGGCCAGGTCGCGCACGTCCTCGGCTCCCCCGAGCGCCTCGACGGTGCGCTCGGCGAACTTTCCGGGCGCCTCGGCCGGGCCGCCGAGGACCTCGCCCACGCACTGCGCCGTCTGGTCCACGGTGACCTGGCCGGCATGTTCGACGGCCCGTCCACCGTGGCGTTCGATCCGAGCGCGCCGATGCTGTCCATCGACCTGTCGCGGCTCGGCGGCGCAGGCGACGACACCGCCCTCGTCCTGGCGATGACCTGCGCCTCCGCCTGGATGGAGTCCGCGCTTGCGGACCCCAGCGGCGGCCGACGCTGGGTGATCTACGACGAGGCGTGGCGGGTAATGCGGCACGTCGCGCTGCTGGAGCGCATGCAGAGCCAGTGGAAGCTCTCCCGGGGCCTGGGCATCGCCAACATGATGATCATCCACCGCCTCTCCGACCTCCTGACAGCGGGCGACGCCGGCTCACGTGGCCGCGCGCTCGCCGAGGGCCTGCTCACTGACTGCTCCACCCGCATCATCTACCGCCAGGAAGCCGACCAACTCACCTCCTCAGCAGCCTTGTTGGGCCTGACCGGCATCGAGACCCAGGCAGTATCGGCTCTGACCAAGGGACGTGGGTTGTGGAAGGTGGCAGACCGCTCCTTCATCACGCAGCACCTGCTCCACCCCCGCGAGCGCGAACTCTTCGACACCGACTTTCGCATGGCGGCCTGACCCGATTCCCCGGTGAGGGCGGCCAGCCACTTCTGCTCCCTCACCACCCGCACACCGGACGACTTCTCCAAGGAACGCCCCCATGTCTGCATTCCTCTCCCTGCGCCGCACCGCAGCACGCCTGGCCCGTTTCTACCTCGCCGCCACCGCAGCCGGCTCCACCGACCGCCCGATCCCCATGGCCACAGGCCCGCTCGGCGCCCTGCACGAATCCCGCCGCCTGGCCTGTCGTCCGCTCGCCACACGTCCCGCCGGGGAGCACCATGACTGACCCCGCCTGGATCACGCTGGTCCAGCATGTCTCCTTCGGCGTGACTGCCACCCTCACCGACGACCACCACGACGAAGCACAGACCCTTCTCCTCGGCTCCGGGTTCTCCACCAAGCATCCCGAGTACGACTACGCCCTCGGCACCGCGCAGCCAGCCCTGGTCCAGCACGCCCTTGAACGGCTCTACACCGAGGTCTCCTCCCACTATGTCGTCATCGACGACGTCGACCTCGACCGGCTTCCGCCGATCGCGACGACGGTTGCCAATCGAGCCGTCCACCCGGACCGCAGCACCCGGCTGTCCTCGACTGCGGCTGCTGGGGAGCGGATCCTGGCCGATTGGGACGCGGTCTCGGACAGCCTCTGCGACGGGGACGGCTGGCCCCTCGACGACCGCTACGACCTGCGCCAGCAACAGCGCGATGCGCAGATGTGGGCCCAGTTCGAGCCCTACCTCCGTGAGGGCCCTCCTCTCCTCGCGCACGCCGAAGCCTCCCTGGCCCGCTTCGAGCCCGAGGACCAGGTGGCAACGCGCTGGCCGTACCGGCTTCGGGTACTGCGCGAAGCGCTGGCGGGCGGGGCTCTAGTTCAGGACGAGTTCGAGTGCGTCTCTGAAGCGCTGCTCCCGGACCACCCTGCCTTCCAGGAAACGTGGGAGCGGGCCGTCGCGCTGCGCAACGCCGAAGGCTGGCACTACGCACTCACCTGGCTCGAGCGCGCTGACGTACTCACTGAAATCGCCGAGTCCGAGCGGGCGTTGGCCATGCACCCTGGCCAGTTGTGCGCCGAGCAGTCGCTCCCACATCAACGCCCGGAGGCAGCGCGTGCGTGGTCCCCGGGAGCGCTGCAGCACATCAACGCGGCGATCGAGTCCTCCGCCACCCGCTCGGCCACCGCCCAACCATTCCGTCGCACCGACGCACCGCCCCGATCACGCTGACTTGCACACATCCCCGGCACCACCAAATCCGCCTTCGGAACGCACCCTCATCCCCACACACTGCCCCCCCCTGCGAGGTGCATCTACGTGGCGGACGCCCACCCGCACATCACCATCGGCCACCACACCCAGTACGGCGTCGTCGCTGCAACGTCCCACGACCACCATGTCACCGAGCACATGCTGGGGCGGGTCGGCTTCGAGCGACTCCCCGGCAGCACCCTTTACGCCCTGACCGCTCCACGCCACGATCCAGTACGACGTGGCGGACAGGCGGTGCAGTCGCTGCGGGCCGCGCAGTTCACCGTCACCTCTGACGCCGCCTATGACCTTCAGCCCACCACACGCCCGTCACCGGTCACCCATCGGCGAAGGGTCCAAGCCGCCACTGCCGTGTCACCGGCACGCTCCGATACGGCACCGCACGGTTTCCCTGCGCTCGTTGCCGAGCACAGTCCCGCCCCAGCCCTCGCGCTGCCGACGCGTGCGCGTTAGCCACCCAACTAGAAAGGGGGGAGCCTTCAGATGCACGTGCACCCCGAGCCCGATGCCGCCTTCGCCCGGCACCCGGACTTCGGCATTGTCGCGGCCGTCGCAGACGACCGGCCGTTCCTTGACGAGGTACTACGCAAGCACCACTTCTTCTATTCACAGCCCCACGACATCTATCTGCTGCCAAGTGACACCCCGCACACCACCGCTGTGCACACGGTGGCCAGCGCGACCCGCGAGTTCCAGGAGGCAGGACTCTCGGTCGCAGCCGATCCCAAGATCCTACTCACGCGCGCACAAGCAGCTGCCGCGCGCTCGCCGCACCGGAGGCGGAACACCCCGGCCGACGACACCCCAGCGAAACCTTCCTTCACCCCTCCGGCCACACTGCGCCGTTCGCGCTGAACCAGCCCTCCCCTCCCGTCGAGGAGCCCTGCCGTGCCCGCGCCCTCCACCGTCACGATCACCCGCCAACACGACGGCAACGTCATAGCCGATGGCGGCGACGAACTCGCCACCACCCTCCTCAAACGGGCCGGCTTCATCTACGAACAGTCCATCCGCGCCTTCTGGTACCGCCTTCCCTGGGACATGGGTGAGCAGCGCGAAAACCAGATGGCCAGCCACGCCGCGCGGATGCTCACCTCCGTCGGTTACCACGTCGAGATCAGCCCCGCCCTGTTCGCCGGCCCGGTGGCCACACCGTCCGGCGCCCAGGGGCGCATGAAGTACGGCCATCAGATCCTCGCTCTGACCGACCAACTCAACGGTGCCGAGTCCTCCGAGGCGGCGGCTGGTCTTGCCGATCACGTCCTGGATCCAGACGACGGCGTCCTCGTCCGCCTCAGCGAGTTCTTCGAGGCAGCCGCCGAGAAGGCGAAGGAGACCGGGACCGACGAGGGCTGGGACCTCGCGGACGACTTCACGGATGCAGCCGCCACGCTCACCGCTCTCGGCGAGGACCTGCATGTCGCGACCGACCAGCTCCGGGCCCTCGACCGACCGCCCCGGCCCAGTTGGCAGGCTCAGATCGCGCACTACTACGCCGCCGCCCCAGCCCCGCATCATTCCGGCGTTTCCGCACCGAGTGGACCGCCCGCCGCTTCACCGCCATCCCCTTCCAAGCCTGGCCGAGCCCGCTGACCTACCAAGTCCGCACACCATCCGCCTCAAACGCAAGGAGACACGACTCGTGATCACCAGAAGAAGCCGTCAGCTCCGGCTCTCCCTCCGCCTTGCCTCACCTCATGGGACCGCGTATTGCCTACTTCACGCACCACCAGCCCGCCCTCGTCCACCACCGGCACCGATGCTCTCCTGTATCTGCTGATCGCCGTCGCGACATTGGGCATCAGCGGAGGGAGCCTGGCCTGGCTCTTCGGCAATCTCGCCAACGCCGTCGTCGGAAGCGATCCCTGGGCTGCCTACCTCCCAGCGGAATCGTTGCTCCGCCCCGATCACGTCTGGCCGCATCTCCCTCATCCTGTCGTGATCGCCGGATGCTACGTCCTGCCCACGCTGGTACTCCTGGTTGCCGCGCTGCTCGGCGGGAAGACCTGGCTACGGCTTCGCGGCAATCCGAATGGCCTTGCCGACCAGCGAGCTCTCGCCGATCTGTTGCCCAAGAAGATCGCTGCCAGGGCGATCGACCTCCGCCCGAGCCTGAAGGGCACCAAGCCGAGGAACGTCGTGCCGGACGACCGCGGTGTCCTACTCGGTTCGTTGCCCGCGGGCGCACGTGAGGTGCGTGCCTCCTGGGAGGATGTGATCGTCGCGATCATGGCGCCCCGGTCTGGCAAGACATCCGGCCTGGCCATCCCCGCGATCCTGCGTGCCCCCGGCCCGGTCCTGCTGACCAGCAACAAGGCCGCCCGCGACGCCTTCACCGCAACAGTCACCGCTCGCGCCGAGGTCGGCACGGTGTGGACATTCGACCCGCAACAGATAGCCCACGCGCCCCAGGAAGTGTGGTGGGACATTCTCGCCGACGCCCACGATCTGACCGGAGCCCGGCGCCTGGCCGGGCACTTCGTCACCGCGTCCGTGAACGAGTCGAGCGCCGGCGACTTTTGGTCCACCGCAGCAGCGAACACCCTCACCGCGCTGTTCCTCGCCGCGGCCCGCGGGCATCGCCCCATCACCGACGTCCTGGCCTGGCTCGCCTCTCCCGCCGACCGCACCCCGATCGATCTCCTGCAAGACGCCGGACTCGACGCGGTCGCCGCACAGCTCCACGGCACCGTCGCCGGCGCCGTCGAGACCCGTGACGGCATCTTCGAAACCGCCCGCCAGTACGCGAGCTGCCTCCTCAACCCGTCCATCGCCGCCTGGGTCACCCCTCCCAACGGCCGCGCGAAGGTACGGGAGTTCAAGCCCGAGGCCTTCGCCACCAGCAAGGACACCCTGTTCCTTCTGTCCAAGGACGGCGGCGGGTCCGCCTCGGCGATCATCGCTGCGGCTGCCGATGCGGTGATGCGCATCGCCGTCATCCAGGCCGAGCGCGACGGCGGGCGCCTCGACGCACCGTTGCTGGCGATCCTCGACGAGGCCGCCAACGTGTGCAAGATCGCTGACCTGCCCGACCTGTACTCGCACCTGGGCAGCCGAGGCGTCATCCCCATCACGATCCTGCAGTCCTACCGACAGGGCGTACGGGTGTGGGGCGAGGCCGGCATGGACGCCCTCTGGTCCGCCGCCACCATCAAGCTCGTCGGGTCCGGCATCGACGACGCCGACTTCGCCGACAAGCTCTCCCGCCTAGTCGGCGACCACGACGTACGCACCGTGTCGGTGTCCACCAACGAGTCGGGCAAGTCGACATCGGTGTCCATGCGCCAGGAACGCGCGCTGCCCGCGGACGCGATCCGCGCCCTGCCCAAGGGCTCCGCCCTGGTGCTGGCCACCGGCATCCGCCCCGCTCTCCTCGAACTCAAGCCCTGGTATCGCGAACCAGATGCAGGTCGCCTTGGTGCCGCATCCGCCAAGGAGACCGCGGCCATCACCGAACGCGCGCTGGCGAAGTCACTGCACCACGACGCTTTCGGCCCGGCCGCATGACAGCGCTGGTCCTTCGATCCGGACGAATCAGACCTAGAGGCCCGTCGCTCCCCCTGTCCAGCCCTGCTTCGTCTGTAGGTCTCACATGTCTCACCTCACACCGTCCAGCCTTTCCCAGCGTCGACCCGCACGTCTCGCAGGAACGCCCGCCGTTCGGCGCGGCACCCACTGGTGGTTGGTCGGCCCTTCGGGGGCCATCCGCGCCTCGGATCCGGACTTCTCCGGCGAACTCGATCGCCTCGCTGCCGACTTGGTGGCAGCAGACCGGGCTGTTGCCGCGCTCGGCGCCGAGCGGACGAGCGCGCGTAAGGCACGGCCTTGACTCCGCTCGACCATGCCGAGCAGGCCGTCCTGGGGGCACTATTCCTTGACCCGCGACAACTCGGCCGACTCAGTGACTGGTTGCGGCCGGACCATTTTGGCCACCCCGCACACACAGCGTTGTACGCCGCGATGCTCAAGCTCCGTGCAGAAGGACACCCCGCGACCGACCAGGACGCCGCCAGGCCTGTCCCCATGGCGTGGGTCACGGACACCGTTCAGGAGGCGGGCCACCATACCCGGGGGCTGACCGCCGTCCACCCGCACCTGCTGGTGTCAGCATGCCCGCGTCCCGAACACGCACCGATGTACGGCCGGATGGTGCTGGAGGGTGCCATCCACCGCAGCGTCACCCGCCACGCGGACCAACTGCATCAGGCCGCGCTCGCCGACCTGCGTGCTGGCACTGCCGACGAGACCGTGCACCAGGCCGAGATCCTCTCCGACGTACTCGCCGACCTGGCTCGCACCTGGGGATCCGAACCGCGGCCGCTCCAGCCAGCCACCACGCACACGCCCCGGGCCTATCCCCCTCCCCAAGTGCCGGATCACACCCTGGCCGACGAGGAGTTCATCCTGGGATGCCTCGCCACTCGCCCCGAACAACTACTGGACCTCGTGCACTGGCTCCACCCCGACGACTTCGCCGAACCAGGGCACCAACACATCTACCGCGCACTCGGCGCGCTGCACCATCGCGGAGAGCCCATCGATCAGCTGACCACCCTGTGGGAGACCCAACGTCGCGGCGCGCTGGCCGACAGCACGCTCACCACCGAGCAGGTCCGGCGTATCTGCGACCCTCTGGCCGGTGGCGGTGCCGCCGAGCACTACGGCGAACAGATCCTCACGGCCTCACTCGCGCGAACTGCGGCGGCCGCAGCCCGGCAGGTACGCGCGCTCTCCGACCAAGAAGCCCTGGCACCTGGCCAGTTGATCAACTACGCGCTCCACGCGCTCAGCCCACTCGATGACGTACGCCGCCGTCATCGCATCGCCAGCGGTCCCGAGCCGAGTGCGATCCACCGCAGCCAGCCCGCTGCATCTCCGGCAGCACGAAGCGAAGCGGCACGCGCCCGCAGCCGCCCTCACCGCCCCAGCACACCGGGACCTGCCTCGCCCACACCCTCCGGAACACAACGCGTCACCCGCCCCACCCATCGGAGCCCTTCATGACCGATCACGCCGCCGGCCGTGCGGGCCCGCTGATCGGCAGCCTGTGCTCCGGCTACGGCGGCCTGGACCTCGGAGTTCAAGCCGTCCTCGGCGGCGCGCTCGCCTGGCATGCCGAGATCGATCCCGGACCGGCCCGGATCCTGTCTCGGCACTGGCCCGCCGTCCCGAACCTTGGTGACATCACGGCAGTGAACTGGAGGGAGGTCCCGGAGGTGTGTGTCCTGACGGCCGGCTTCCCCTGTCAAAGATGTCTCGGTCGCCGGCCGTCGCGCCGGACTGGTTGATGGCACCCGGTCCGGCCTGTGGCTGCACGTCGTCCGCGCCATCGAAGCCCTCAAGCCCTGTCTGGTGGTCATCGAGAATGTCCGGGGACTCCTCACCTCCCCCGCCGGTTCCCCTGGCGACGTGGAACCCTGCCCGTGGTGTCTGGGAGACACCACAAGTCAGCCTGCTGTGCGAGCACTCGGTGCCGTACTCGGCTCCCTGGCCGACATCGGGTTCGATGCGAGCTGGTGTGTGCTTCGCGCCTCCGACGTCGGCGCCCCGCACCGCCGCGAACGCATCTTTCTCACCGCCTGGCCCGCCGGACGAGACACCGCTGTTGAAGACACCAACGAGCAACTTGGCGACGATCGGCGGCAGCCAACACCCCACGGTTCGCAAGCAGGGCGGTCACGGCCCGAACTTGGCGGACGAGGTGGAGTGGCTGCTGCCTACCCCGAAGGCATCCGACGGGACGAAGGGATCGCCGAATCAGCGGCACGGGAACGGGGATCTGACCTTGCCTTCGGCCGCGGCCTCCTTGCGAACCCCATCCTCTCCCACTCCTTCCACGCGTGCGCCAAAGCGTCGCGCGAAGGGCTGCTCCGGCCAACCGACAGGAACGCCCACCCTGTTCGGCTCGGAAGGCCCCAGAGTTGGGGATCGTACGCAGCGGCCATCGCTCGCTGGGAGCGCATCACGCGGCCGGCACCAGGTCCCACCGACACTGCTGGTCGCCTCAGCCCGGCGTTCGTGGAGTGGATGCAAGGGCTCGAGTCAGGTTGGGTGACGGCCACTCCAGGGTTGGGGCGACCGGCCCAACTCGCCGCTCTCGGCAACGGAGTGGTGCCGCAACAAGCCGCGCAGGCCCTGCGCTTGTTGGCACCTCCTCCCACTGCATGTCCGCACCACCTTTCGTGAGCCTGGACCTGTACACCACGCTCCCCGGCCGGGCAAAACCCGGCATTCCGCGGACCATCACGTCCCCCGACCACTCGATCTTGCAGAGGGGTATTGATGGCTGGTCCATCTCAGGAACGCGAACCGGTACGCGTACCCGACCACGACCTGGACGATCTCGCGGCGACAGTAGCGCGGCTGGTCGCCGAGAGCCGCAGGCAGAGCGACACATTGGCCCGTCTCACCGACGACGCCGCTACCGAGTACGGCGCCAACGACGGTGCTGACCCGATGGGCGTTTCCGGTCCGGCAGACGAGAACACGTCTGCCGGACCCGGCACCCCACGCGAGGGCCCGACGTCGATCTTCATCCTGGCGCTCGATGGCAAAGCCTACGACGAAGAACTCGCCGCCCTGGCCCGCTGGGTACACCACCTGCTGATTCCTGTGTACGGGCGAGAGATCAGCACCTCGCGCCCGTGGTGTCGACAGTGGCAGGAACACCCCGAGGCCGTCGCCCGCCTGCACGCGCTGTGGCTCGCCTGGCAGCAGCTCACCGATGTCGAGGCCGGCTTGACCGGCCCGCAGACGTGGCACCGCGACCACCTCGACCCCACGCTCATGCAACTCCGCGCCCCAGACGGCCCATTCGGTGCATGCACCACCAGCACCGCGCGCCCCAACCACCGCGTCCTGGCCGCTCCCGACGTAGACCTGGTGGCCTGACATGGACGACGACTTCTACGACAGCCTGGACCACGACTACCGACTCGCCGGCTTCCAGGCCGCCACGACAGACATCGAGGACGACTTCGTCCAGGCGACCCTCTCGGACGACATGTTCGTGCCATTGGCCGCCCACCACAACGGCGACGGACGCCACAGCTACCTGCTGTTCTACGACAGGGCAGCTACCTGGGACTATCCCGGGAAGGCCGAGTTCGTCGCCCTGCACATCACCAAGGATCCCGAGCGGGCCACCTTCGATTTCGATATCCAGCGCGCTCCCGTCGTGCCGTTGGCCCAGAACTGGCTTATCCAGCGCGGCTGCCCTCCAGACGCCACCCTGGTCACGCCCAACCATGGCCCCCGGCCGGCCGACGCACTCACCTCCCAGCTCGAAGACATGCTCCGGGCCAACCCGGAGCACCGTTACCAGATCATCGACCACTACACCGACAACCCGTGCACCTTCGACTTCGGCGTCGAGGTCCGCACGCTCGTAAACGACCACCACCCGGACTCCGCACCCACCCCGTACCGGTTGTTCCTCCAGGAAGTCGACAAGAACCTCCAGACGTACACGGTGCGCGAAGGCGCCTTCCACTCCGCAGAAGCTGCCGACGACTGGGCCACGACCCGCGACGCCCCGTTGCCACTTGCCCCTGCACCGGACAGCAACACCACACCACGGAGCCAGGCAGCCCGGGCACGAACCGCCGGCACACGCCCCACAGGGCTTGCCGTACCACCAGCCGCCGTAGCCGCCCCCAGGACTCCCCCGTCCGCCGCACCGCGCCCTCGCGGAGGCACACGGTGAAATCGGCCCGCTACGCGTTCGCCGCGCACCCCGAAGCCCTCGCAGACCTGCGGAACATCCCGGACCACATCCGCGACCTGGCCCTGCTGGAACTACAGCACCTGGTCCACGGCAACGAACGCGGCGCACCCCTCACCCGCGAACTCGCCGGCTGCCACAAGGTCTACGTCGACCCGGAAACCCGCTGGCGACTGGTCATCCAGTTCCGAGACGCCCCCGCGACCTCCCAACACCGTCGCGAGATCTATCTCCTGGCCGTCGGCGAACGCCAAGACCACACCGCGTATCGCCTCGCCAGCCAGCGCTTGGAACACGATCGCTCCGCTGTTCCAACACACCAGAGCCGCGCGGAGGCAGCCCGCTCTCGCTCCGCTCACAGCACGACGGCCAAGCAGCCACCCACCACACCGGCCACTCCTCCACGGACCACCACCGCATCCGCGCGCCGCGTCCTCTGAACCACCGCCCCGGCTCGCGGTTCTCCGGACCATGCCACGCACACGCCCTCGCACCCCTTCCCTGGAGACCCCTCACGTTCACACCCGACCTCGACGCCCTCGCCCCCGACACCCAGGTCCACGTCTCCCCGATCTACCTCGCGGGCCCCGGATCTCGAACTCCGGTCCTCGACGTCCTGGACAACGCACCCGGCTGGACAAGGACCGTCCCGTTCGACGACACGGACACGTACTTCACCAGTCCCTGCCAGCGCGTACGGATCGCGAACACCGCCAACAGCCGTTTCGGCGGCTGGACCATCACCTACGCAGAGGACCCACTCGGCGTCCCGGACTGGATCACCACCTTCGACCGGAACACCCCACAAGAGATCGTCGCCGGCTTCGCCTCGACACTCGTCGACAGCCTGCCCAGCAATTTCCGCGACTACTTCAGCGGCGGCCCGCACTACACCGGTGACGGCCACGAGGGAGTCCTCCGCCGCCACAACTGGGAGCTCGTACGCGGCAGTCGGCCCTACTGGAACATCTCCCCGGACGGGCACGCCGGTGTCCGCACCCGCAGCGGTTGGGTCCACGAATACGACGAACTCATCTCCCCGGCCAATTCCATGTGGCGAATGTCCGCCGGCGTCGAACCTCGCCTCACACCCAGTTGGCGGGCGTACCTCACCCGCACCACACTTCCGCACCTACGGGCCGCCGCCGCGAACGTCATCACCAGCAACGACGCGGTCCTACGCCGCGTCGAGGAGATCCCCGAGCTCCACCGCACCCTGGTGCACGTACGCCTGGCAGGAACGCAGCCCAACATTCCCCTTAACCGAGCCGCCTTGGCCCGCAGCCCCCACTCGTCACCGGTTCGTACACCACAAACGACACCTGCGCCCTCAGCACCCACCCCTCAGCGCGGCCGTTCTCGCCGTCAGCGCTGATGCACACCCCGGATTCCACCATGCCCTCACACGTCCTCGACGGCGACATTCTCGTTTCCCCGATCTACCTCGCCGGTTCCACGCACACAGGCGATCCAGCCCTCCAGCCGCTACTCGACTGCGGATTCGTCCTCACCGGTGACGAGTACGGGAACGTCTACGTAAACTCCCCCGACCAACGCTTCCGACTCGGGTACATGCCCGAGGGCCCGGACTACACCCTCTGGAAGATCATCGCTCAGCGGACACCTTTTGCCGAGCCGGAGTGGATGGCTACCTTCGACGCCTCCACCCCCACCGAACTGGTCACCACCTTCACCTCCGCACTCGCCGATCGCTATCAAGCCGACCCGACCGCCGCGCTCTTCGGCCCGAGCAGCCCAGCCCAGGAGGCGTGCCTCCCCCTACAGAACGCCGGTTGGCGACACAGCAGCGCGCGCCCGTCCACTTTCTTCACCGCACCCGACGGACTGGCCGGCCTCACCCACTCAGGACGGCATCTTCCCCGCCAGGACGAGCTCCGGGGCGAACGGCAGCGTTGGCTGCTGTGGGGCGGCGAGGACGGCTACCTGGAACGCTGGTACGCCACTTTCACCTCCGGCGTCCCGACACCGCTCATCGCCGCAACGACCGATCGTCTCGCCGACCCCACCCCGGCACTCCGCTACGAGCGCGACATACCTCGCCGCAACCGCGCCGCCGCCCATCTCCGTCTCGTTCAACCTCCGACACCAACGCCTCTGGACGTTCGACGCGCCGCTGCGGCCCGAGCCCAGTCCCTGGGCCATCAACCCGCAGCGGTCCGCGCTGCGGCACCGCCATCCAAGCCCGCCCTGCGCACACCCATCCACGGACAACGTTCCGCCAGGGCCCGAACCTGAGCCCCGTGCTGGCTGTGTCGACATCGGCAACTCCACCGGAAGCCAGCTGCTCGGGGGCCCGCGGCCCCCAACGGTTGCCCGGTGCCACTCCCGGGCAACCGAATGACGCCCTTCTCGCAGCGACGCGAGCCACCGCGCCGACCCGATTCGCCCAGGGCAGACAGGAACTACAGGTCAGGACTGGAGACTTGCTCCTCCAGCATGTCAACGTACGACTGCTTCACAAGTCTGCCCCCGGTAGGCCAACCCAGCGTGCAGACCTGCCTATCAAAGGGCCATGCCGCCTTGCCTGCCGGCCGTTCCTCACCCCCGGAGGCTCTCTTGCCCAAGTCCCTCACCGTCGGCCAGCTGATCCACCAGCTCCGGCCCCTCGATCCGGATCTCCCCGTCTACCTGGCGATCAACCCCGACTGGCCTTTCGCCCACCGGACCGGCCGCATCGTCAGGAATCATCACGCATCCGGGGCCCAGGCCGTGTACATCGCCGAGGACGGCCAGGCGGCCGTGTTGCCCGCAGGCGTCCGCGACGAACTCGACTGGTCATGAACGTGAAGCACGGGACCGCACACGCGGCTGCAGCTTGAGCCGACCCACTCGGGTCCTGGCAGCACGTGCAGCAGTGAGCGATATGACGGCCTGGGGCTCATGCCGCAACGCGTCTACGCGTCGTGCAGTGGGCGCCAGGCCGTCAGCCGCGTCGCGCCGTGCTTATCGGGTGGGGCGGATCATGACCGTGAGCCTCGGCGATGCCGGTGACGGCTGGCTGTGGCCGATGTCCTCGTAGCCCCACGACCGGTACAGGGCGTGCACCTTCCCGTCCCCGGCCGCCTCGTTGACCATGAGCGTGACGAACGGCTCGGCCCGATCCGCGAGGAGCGCATCGTGGATGCGGCGTGCTACGCCCGTGCCGCGCCACCCCGGGCGCACGCCGATCTCCTTGAGCGCGATGGCGGGCTGAGCCGTGTACTTCTCGCTGGGAGACGGGCTGGTCCGCTGCCAGTAACGGTCTCCGTCCTCGATCTGGTTGCCGTAGGCGTAGCCCACAGGGTGAGCGTCCTCGTAGGCGAGCACGGCTTTGAAACCCGGCTCGGCGCCGTGTCGGTCCAGGCGCTCGCCAAAGGACGTGACGGCGTAGTTCGGCAGGTGCAGGAGCGGGGCGCGTACCTCGGCGTACACCTCGAGCAAGTCGCCTCGTGCGGCGTCCAGTTCGGTGAACGTGCGGAGTTCGATGGCGGGTGCCGAAGTCATGCTGAGGGCCTCCATGCAGCGGTGTGCTCGGTCCAGTTGTGAGCGCTGGCGCTGCTCGGCGCGGTGGCGCGCAGGGCAGCACTGAACTCTTGAAGCATGCGGGAAACCCTGGCGTGTTGGGTAGCGGCTTCGGCCGGCACGCTCATCGCGGTGTGCGTGGCAGCCTCGACATCGCCCTGGGCGAGTTGGGCGTGTGCCAGGCGACTCGTCGCGATGGCGAGGGACCGACGCATGTGAGGTCGGAGGGCGGCCAAGCAGCGGTGCGCGTGGAACTCGGCCGTGGGCCAGTCTCCGGCCGCGAGGTAGGCGCTCAGCGCGAGCGAGTGCAGCTCTGCTTCGTCGTAGAAGGCCGTGAGCCAGACGGGGCGGCGGTCCTCGGACGCGCGCGCCATGGCTTCTTGGGCCTGGTCGAACGTGCGGCGCAGGTTTCCGTGCTCGTGGGCCACCCCCTGGATGGCCATCTGCCGTGCTATGCCCAGCGAGGCGAACATCGGGTCACGGCGGGTGATGTGGAGGTTGCGAGCGACGTCGTTCGCGGCGCGGGCGTCGGCAGGGCGCCCCAAGTGTCGGTACAGGCTCCCCGTGTGCGACCAGATGCGGAACTTGATCGCCTGGTCTCCCGACAGCTCCGCGAGCGTCTGCGCTTCCCGCATGTGCGTGATCGCGTCCTGGAAACGGCGGCCGTCGATCGCCGCCCACATCGCCGAGGAACGGAACGACGCGGCAGCGGCGTAGAGGGTGGAGCGTACGCGCTGGGTCGCCGATCCCGAGTTCTGGAGGTTCAGGGCCTCGTCGGCCAGGCGTGCCGCGCGCTGTTCGATGTCACGTTGCCCGCCACGGTTGTGGTCGCTGGCAATCACGGCCCCGAACTTCTCCTGCAGGCTCTCGACGTCGCTCATGCCGATTCTGCGGGTCGAACGGGGGCCGGGCGCGGCGGCGGCCACGGCCGCCGAGATCGTGCCGGCGACCAGAGTGCGACGGTGCATGGGGTCCTCGTCCTCCTGCCGTGGGGTCACCGTGGACGAAGGCCGACCCCGTGGCATGAACCCTAGTTCCATCGCGTGTCGACCCGTCACGTCCTCCAGCGCCTTACGTGTAGCGCTGTTGGGCCACTTGACTCGCCCGGACCGCCAGTCCCTGACCTGGCGTCCGTCACACTTCCCGAGCCGCCCGGTGAGGCGTTCCAGGGCCAGATTCACCGCGTTGGCAAGGCTGTTGGAGCTGAAGCCGTGCTCGTCCATCCACGCCTCAAGGACGGTGTTGCGCGTGGCGTCCATGACCGCACCGTAGCCCCGAGGCGTACGCACCGTCAGGTAAATGGGGAGTCAAAAGCCCCTAGGGGGCGCACCGCAGCGCCGCCACACATCCCCTAACTCAGCCCGTCCGCCAGGTAGTTGGCTATGAGGTAAGGCGCAGGACGCAACGTCGCCGTCGTCCGCGCAGCACCCTGACGAGCAGGAGCCCCCACATGATCTCCTCCCATGGCCGACCCGCCAACGTCGCCATGGTGCGCCGCTCACGCCCACACGGCGAAGCAGGTCCCGAAGCCGCTTCTCTTCATCGTCGCGACAGCGGCGTTCTCCAGACATGGTGCGGTCCACGCGAAGGGGCCGCAGGTCCACTGGGCCGCCTCCGTCATCACCGGCCGCTACAGGCTCTCGCCGGGGATCGCGCGGTACGTCCGCTGCAGGTGATGCAGCGCCGCGTGGTCGACGGGGAACGTGGTGTCGTCGATCGCTGCCAATGGCCGTACGCCGATCGACGTGTTCGTCGCGAAGGCGGCCGCCATGCCCTTCGCCTGATCGAGCGTCACGGTGGCAACGCGGTACTCGGCATGCTGCCGGAGCAGCGCCATGGTCACGCCTGGCAGTACAGGCGCCTGTGGCCACACCACGGTGTCCTGATCATCGACGAAGCCGACGTTCCAGGTACCGCCCTCGGAGACGCGCCCGTCCCGACCGACGAACAGAGCATCGTCGAAGTCGGTGCGCTGCGCGGCGCCTCGGGCATGCAGGGCACCGAAGAGGCCGACGTGCTTGACCTCGGGCAGGTCGCGCTCGTAGACGACACTCTTGGCGCGCAGTGGCGCGGGAGGCAATGCGCCGGCGCCACGCACCGTCACCAAGATGTGCGGTTCGTGCGCCGCCAGGGGGTGCCCCAGGTCAACCTTGGGGTCGTAGATGGTGACGCGGACGGTGCAGGGACGCGCCTGGTACTTCAGTGCCTCGCGGACGTAATTGAGGACGCGCTCCGTCTCCAACTCGGCACCCCACACGACCTTGCAGTCCCGAACCAGACGCTCCATGTGCAGACTCAGGCCGCGGATGCCGTCGGCGTCGACGCGCATGGACGTGAAGTGACCGACGTTCGTCAGTGCCAGAGGAAGCAAGTCCGTTACAGATACGGGCTTTCCATCGAGAGTCACCATGGCACCCAGCATGTCAGGGCCGGGACCGCGTGGCGTTCGCCGACCGGCGCGCCACAGCACACAGTGATCAACGTGGCGCGCTGGACGACGTGGCTCAGCGCCAGCAGACATCGCAGGCTCCCTTGCCCTACCAGGCGGGGAGGCGGCCAATGATCGCCGCAACAGCCATCGCACCCGTGTCCACGCCCCCGTACGCCCACCGTGCCATTGAGCTGGCGTTCGCACCCGAGCCCGTCTTCGTCGGCCGCTGCCGGCGGATCGCCACCGCCACGCTGCGCCTGTGGGAGGTCCCCGAGCCAGTCGCCGAGAACGTCATCCTCATCGTCTCCGAACTGGTCACCAACGCCGTCGAACATGGCGGCACAGAGACAGTGATCCGCGTGCGGCTGTCGGAGAACGAACTGCGCGTCGAGGTCACCGACGGCAATCCGAGGCCCGCCGTTCTGCACACGCCCGCTGACGACGACGAGTCCGGGCGCGGTCTTCTCCTCGTCGCTCTCCTGACCGACCGCTGGGGCACCAGCGACGGCGGCACAACGACCTGGTGCACGATCCTCCTCGAAGGGGAAACGTGATGCCCACCACCTCCAGGACCTGTTGGCCGGACCGCCCTCCGCTGCCGCCGCGCGAGCCGGATTTACGTCGGGTCATCAACGCACTCGCCCGCTCACTCGCGGACGACGGCATCAGCGACGCGATCTACGACGCCCTCAATGAAGTCCTGGACACGGCAACGGACTTCGCCCCGGACGAGCTGCAGCACATCTCCAACACGTTGCGCAGTGCTGCCCGCCAACTGATCCACATTGCCCCCTACCGGACGGTGTTCTGCCCCGCGGCACAGCTCGCGCGCCTGCGAACTCTTCATGACGAGCGACCCGTCCCGGAACATTCCCTGTCGTACGTCCGGCGCTTCGCCGTCGCGATCAGCGCGCTCCTCGACGAGATGGGAGACGACACGTGATGGGCACGGGCTCCTTCTTGCCGGGGCAGGCACGGCAACCACACGTATCCCGTTCCGCTGTCGCCTGCTCGCCAGGAAGGTTCACCGGGGTCCTGCGAAACGCCCAGCCCGGTCGTAGCCGTTTACCTGGTGTGGCGTTTCGAATACGTCCCGCGCCTCCCGGACGCCACGTCGCCGCCCCCACTCGCACGATCCACCGACGAAGGACTGCTCCTCTCATGACAGACCCGACAAACAACGCCGACGAAGCCACCCGCCAGCGCCACAAAATGATCGACCAGTTGCGCGACGAGGGCTGGATTACCTCCCTCGAAGTCGAAGCCGTGATGCGCAAGGTGCCACGAGAACTCTTCACCCCGCCCGGCACTCCGTTGACCGAGGTCTACGACCCGTGGAGCGCCGTGGTCACCAAGACGTCCGAGCACGGCGTGCAGACCAGCAGCGTGTCCGCCGCTCAGGTCCAGGGCTTCATGTTGGAGCAGGCTCAGATCAAGCCGGGAATGACCGTCCTGGAGATCGGCTCGGGCGGCATGAACGCGGCCTACCTCGCCGAACTCGTCGGCCCTGAAGGGTCGGTGACCACCGTCGACATCGATCCGGACGTCACCGCGCGTGCCGAGCGCCTCCTCGCCCAGAACGGCTACGCGCGGGTGCGCGTGGTGACTGCGGACGCGGCCGAGCCCATCCCGGGCCTGGTCATGGCCGACGTCATCCTCGTCACGGTTGGAGCCTGGGACATTCCGCCGGCCTGGACACACCAACTCAATCCGAAGGGACGGCTTGTCGTCCCGTTGCGCATGCGTGGCCTGACCCGCTCGATCTCCTTCGTCCTGAAGAACGGACACCTGGAGTCCGAATCGGCCAAGGTCTGCGGGTTCGTCCCCATGCAAGGCGCCACCGAGCATCAGGAACAGCTCCTGCTCGTGGCTGGCACCGAGGAGGTCGCCCTGCGCTTCGACGACGGACTCCCGATCGAATCGGGCCAACTCGACAACGCCGTGACCACACCGCGGCTCGAGACCTGGACGGGAGTGACGATCGGCCGCCGCGAACCGCTGGCCACGCTCCAGATGCATCTCGCGATCACGCTGCCCGGCTTCTGCACCATGAGCCTCGACGAAGAGAAGAACAGCGGCGTCGTCGCGCCGACCAACCCCCGCTTCTCACTCGCCGCCGTCGCCGACGACTCCTTCGCCTACCTCGTGGTCCGCCCGGCCGGGGACACGGATGTCGAATACGGCATTCACGCGCTTGGACGGCACGCGCAGCAGCTCGCCGACGAACTCACCGCGAGCCTGCGCGACTGGGCCACCCTGCGCCGCGGCGGCCCCGACCCGATCATCCGGGTCTATCCGGCAGACGCCACCGATGACCAGGTCGTCGGCGACCGGGTCATCGACAAGACGCACAGCCGGATCTCCCTCTCCTGGCCCGCGGCCTGACTCCGCGCCGCCAGGTCGTCCTGCACCAGCCCACACACGAAAGAGAGTGATCAACATGAGCACCACGGCCGTACTCGATAAGCCGACGCTCGCGCAGGCTGACGAGGAGGACGACTTCGCACCCCTGAACGTGCAGGTCGTCCTTGCCACCCACCCGATCGGCCGACTGATGTGCACCACCAGCGACGGCTGCGGCAACACCTGCACGAACGGCGCCAGTTCGTGCAACTCCCTGCTCCGCGACCCCGAGTGAAGTAGTCGACGACAAACCCGCTTGCTCAGCGGGGGCGCCGCAATTCCTCGGCGCCCCCGCGCCCGCTCGTGCCCCTCCCCTGTGAGCGACAGGACGGACCATGACCTTCGACGTCACCTACCGATGGACCGGCGCCGCAGTGCTCCGCTCCACCACCACACCGACCCTCGCCGCCCCTGCCCTGGCATTCGGCCTGGACGACCCGGCCAGCACTCGAAGGTGGCTCGCTCAGCTCTTCGATCACCAGGAGGTGCGCAACGCGTTGTTCGCCGCCAGCCCTGTGCTCACCCGCACCGTCGAGTCCATGGTCCAGGGCGCTCAGGTCCGGCCCCGGCAGATCCGCCGTGCCGCCCTCTCCGTCACCTCCTACCTGCTTCGATGGCAGCACCGCCCCACGCCCTTCGCCCTGTTCGCCGGGACTGCACCCGTGACGGTCGGCTCGAGGCCCATCGTGCGATGGGGCGACGCTCACTCTGTCTTCTTGCGCGCCGACGGAGAGTGGATCAGCGACGTCATCCGGACGTTGGAGGAGAATCCGGCCGTCCTGGAGCAGCTGTCCTTGGTCGCCAACAACGGCGCACACCCACGCGGGAAGCGCCTCGCAGCACCCGGCGTACCCGCCGACGGCCACGACCGGCTCATGGCGCCCGAGGAGATGTCCCTGCGCCTGACGCGCCCCGTGGAAGCCGCCCTGCAGGCGGCAGCCACTCCGATCACCTACCGCGCTCTGCGCGAGCACCTGGCCGCGATGTTCCCGTCCGGAGCCGCAGGGAGGATCGACGCGCTGCTGCGTGACCTCGTCGCGCACGACCTGCTGATCACCAACCTGCGCCCACCGATGTCCGTGCACGATCCGCTCGACCACGTGTGCCGAGAACTCGCAGGAGCCAACCTCCCAGACCAAGCGGAGGACTTGGACGAGCTACGTGACGCTCTCGTCAGTCACTCCGCCACGGCCGCGGACACAGATCTGCGCACACTCACCCACCGCATGCACCAGCATTCCGACGTCGCTCCGCTGCCTTTGGTCGTTGACACTGCCCTGGACTGTGACGTGCAGATACCCGGCGACGTCATCGCGGAGGCCAAGGAGGCCGTTGCCGTGCTGCACCAGGTCAGTCCGTTGCCCCATGGCCATGACCAATGGCGAGACTGGCACTGGCGCTTTCGCGAGCGATACGGGCCCGGCGCCGCAGTACCTGTCCTCGACCTCCTCAAAGACAGCGGGCTGGGCTGGCCAGCGCAGTACATCGGGTCCGAGCGGCGCAAGGCGCCGGCCAAAGTCACCAACCGGGACCGGCTGCTGCTGCGTCTGCTTCAGCGTGCCGAGCTGGACGGCCACACCGAACTCGTACTGGACGACGCCAAGGTCACCGAACTCGCCCAAGCCGCAGCGACCGATGACAAGGCCTACAGCGACCGCAGTGAACTGGCCATCGAGGTCCACGCCCCTTCGTGCCGGGCCTTGGCCGACGGTGATTTCCGCCTCGCAGTCGTGGGTGTCCCCCGGCCCGCCAGCAGCATGTTGGGCCGCTCGGCCTTCGCGATGCCGGCCGATGTGCAGGAGCAGATCGCCGACTCGTTCACAACGCGCCCGCACGCCATCACGGCCCAGCTGTCGTTCGGGCCCCGACGCCGCCGCAACGAGAACGTCGCCCGAACCGGGCAACTCCTCCCCCGCGTGATCCCGCTCGGCGAGCACCCACCAGAGGCAGGCTCGACGATCCGCCTGGAAGATCTCGTGGTGACGGCGAGCGCACAACATCTGTTTCTTGTACACCGCCCCACCGGCCGTCCTGTCGACGTCCGAGTGCCGCACGCCCTGGAGGCCGGCATTCAGACGCCGCCCCTGGCGCGCTTCCTCGCCGAGATCGGCGGCGCTCGCCGCGTCGCCTACGGCGAGTTCGACTTCGGGGCAGCGGCCCATCTGCCGTATCTGCCCCGGGTGCGCTACGGCCGTACGATCCTCAGCCCTGCCCGCTGGCGCCTGGCCAGCAGCGAACTGCCAGGCCACAGCGCCACGCAGGAGCAGTGGGACGACCGATTCGCCCAGTGGTGCCGCGCTCTGCGCGTTCCCGACAGGGTGTCCATGAGCGAGTACGACCAACGCCTCTCCCTGTGCCTCGATCAGACCGCCCACCGGTGTCTACTGCGCTCGGCCCTCAACAAGCTGGGCGAACTGGAGCTGCGTGAAAGCCCGGGCGACGACGCATACGGCTGGATCGGGCGCGCCCACGAGATAGTGGTGGCCTTTCACCGTGAGACTCCGGCACCGCCCACGGACCCGATGCCGCCCGCCCACATGGGGCGCCCGGCCCCGCTCCAACTCCCCGGCGCGGGAGACGTACTGCGTGCCAACCTGCACGGGCACCCCCGCCGCTTCGACGAGATCCTCACAACCTGGCTTCCGCTCCTGTGGGACCGGCTCGACCACCACACGCAGGCGGGATGGTTCACACGGCATCGTGACCTGACCAGGCCCGAAGACGGCCAGTTCCTGGATCTGAGGCTTCCTACGTCCCCCGACGGCTGGGCGGCGACAGCGCTCACGGTGAACCAGTGGGCGAACCAGCTGCACGACACCGGCCTTCTCTCCCGCCTCACCCTGGAGACGTACCAGCCGCACCACGGGCGCTACGGGTCCTCGCCGACCGCCACCGAGTCCGTGCACCAACTCTTCTCCACCGACTCCCACCTGGCCATCGAACAGATCCGGTACGCCGACCAGCACGACGTCGACCTCACGATGCTCACCACGGTCAGCCTGGTCGACCTCGCCACCCGCCTGCATGGATTCCGAGAAGCAGGCCTCGCCTGGCTCATCGACCACGCCCCCGCCCACGGCCGACCCGACCGCGAGCTGCGCTGCCAAGCAATCCGGCTCTACGACGGACATCCGCTCCCCAACAGCGAACGGCTCACCGAGGCCTGGGAGACGCGCGCCAAAGCCATCGCCGCCTATCGACACGCTCTCCTGGACGAGGGGCGCGCCCCCGGCTCGATCCTGCGGACGCTCCTGCACCAGCACCACGTCCGCACGCTCGGCGCCGACCCGACCGAGGAAGAAGCCGTGCTACACCTGGCCCGCACCGTGGCGCTTCGCTACCTGCCCCTGGAGGCCGTGCGGTGAGCGCCCCGCTCGCCCGCGTCCATGATGTGCTTGCGGAGTTCGCGGGTCATCTCGAGCAGCCTTCAGCACCCGCCATCGACTCGCGTTGGGCAGGGCAGTCACTCGCGTCGGGAGCGGCCGGGACCGCACTGTTCCACAGCGAGTACGCCGCCCGGGGCCTGGCCAGGTGGGGGATCGCACACCAGTGGCTTCAACAGGCCACAGCTGACGACCTCAGCGCCGAGGAATCCACCGGCCTGTACCTCGGCGCGACCGCCGCCGCGTTCGCCCTCCAAAACGTCCCGCAGGACAGAACACCCCTGTATCAAGGGGCCCGTGACACGCTACACCGCCACATCCTCACCCTGACCCACCGACGAGCCGATGCCGCCTTCGCACGCATCGCCCGACGCCGGCCAGCCACATTCGCCGAGTACGACACCTTCATCGGCCTCACCGGAATCGGCGCCTACCTCCTGCGCACCGACCCGAAGAGCAACGCCATGGAGCGCGTTCTCGACTACCTCGTCGCGCTGACCAAGCCGCTCGACGAACACACCCCCGGCTGGTGGGTCGACCACGACCCGTGGCGCGAGCACGCACTGCCCGGCGGCCACGGCAACTTCGGTGCAGCCCACGGCATCACAGGACCTCTCCTGCTACTCGCCCAGGCACTACGCCGCGGGCACGCCGTACCCGGGCACGAACAGGCCATCCGGACCATCTGCGACCACCTCGATACCTGGCGGCAGGACAGCGAGGCGGGCCCATGGTGGCCCGAACACATCACATTCGCCGACGTCGAGGCTGGACGCCCCCATCAGCGCGGCCCCGGCCGCCCCAGCTGGTGCTACGGCACCCCCGGCATCGCCCGCGCTGGTCAACTGGCCGGGATCGCCCTGCACGACAGCGCCTTGCAATCCGCCTACGAAGACGCCCTGTTCCACTGCCTCAGCGATCCCGTCCAGCTTGACACGATCACCGACACAAGCCTGTGCCACGGCTGGGCGGGCCTCTACCAGACCGCGTTCCGGGCCGCGCACGACAGTCTGACGCCACGCCTCCACCAGCTCCTGCCCCCTCTCGGGAAGCTCCTGCTTGCCAGTGCCCGCCCAGGCACGGAGGCGGGCTCGGGGTTCCTCGAAGGCGACGCGGGCTCCGCCCTCGCCCTCACCACGCTCAGCACCGCCACGGCGCCGACCACCGGATGGGACGCATGCCTCCTCATCGACTGATCCCCACCACGTACCCCCGCGTCACCGGCGAGGTAGCCAATGCCGTCCTAGACGTGCTCGCCGGCCAGCCAACTGACGGCGTCGCTCGCCGGATTGACATGGACCCCGTGAGCCTCTCCGACGCGGTGGATGCCTTCGTGGCCGCCGGGACGGACGCCACCTTCCGCCATCAGTACCGCCCCAGCTGGCTCCAGGTGTACGTCGAGTTCCCCGGTTGGCACGATGCCGACCACACCGCCGCTGAACACCTCGTGCCGCTGCTACTCGACATGGAGCACCGTGGAGCAAGCTCCCGGTGGTGGTTCATCCGCAAACACCCGTACTGGCGACTGCGCATGCAGACCAGCGCCGAGAATCACACTCGTGACGAACTCGGCTCAAGACTCGATGACTTGACCAGCGCAGGGCACATCCGCGGTTGGCACTCAGGCACGTACGAGCCGGAGACCGCCGCATTCGGTGGCCCCATCGGCATGATGAACGCACATCTACTCTTCGCCGCCGACAGCCGCCACGTTCTCTCTCTACCCACGCTCCCCGAACTACCGCTCGGCCGCCGCGAGCTCTCCGTCCTCTTGCCCACAGTCATGATGAGTGCCGCGGGGTTGGAGTGGGGCGAGCAGGGCGACGTCTGGGACCTCGTCATCAACGAGGAGTACCGCAACGTCGCGGATCTTTCGGACCAGATCAACGCGCTCGCCGAAACGGTGCGACCACTGCTCCTCAGCGGCCTCTCCAGCGATGGCGCCCTCTTCGGTCCGGGGAAGCCCCTCCACCCAATCGCGGATTGGACGGCCGCGTTCGAAGCCGCGGGCCACGCCCTCCAGACGGCACATGCCTGCAACACCTTGGAGCGCAGCATTCGCAGAACGCTCGCGTATCACGTGATCTTCCACTGGAACCGTCTGGGCCTATCCGACGGAGTTCAAAGTGCCTTGGCCCTCGCCGCTCGCACCGCTGTCTTCGACCCGCCACAGTCGATCTAGGTTGTTGGGAAATTGCCGTGCCAGACCGTCGGCAGGGAAAGGGAACCGGCGATTCGAGCAGCCAACGCCCCTATCTAGTGCCCGGCAGGCAACACGCCTTCGACCTCAGGAGCACTAGGCGATCACTTACACGATTTCGGCAGGCACGGAAGGCTCTGTTCCGGCCACCGTTTCTCGTCATGCCGCCACCTGCACGTTCGGCAGAAATGCCCGAACAGGCCTTCACTGCCTGGGCTTTGCGTCGCAGTGGATCTCGCAATCATTGTCCGATTTCGATCGGCATACGATCGAAATTTCGGGTCACCGGCTTTCATCCTTGTGGGTTCCATGTGGATTCTGTTCCCTTCCGGTGACCATCGGGGTCACTGATGCTGTCTGCCCGTGGGGGGAAGATGTCACTTTCGCGCGCCCGAAGACGTGTCAGACCCACCGTGGTGGCTGTGCTGGCCACCCTCACTCTGGGGGCCGGTGCGCTCCCGGCCCTCGCCGCGCCCGAACCGACCGGCGCCTCTCAGTCGGCATGGGGCAAGCACGAGCCGAAGGCAAAGGTCCCGCCGGTCAAGGTCGGCTCCACCCAGCCGGCCAAGCCAGTTGCGGAAGCGGACCTGTCGGCCGAGCGCCGCGCCTGGCGGGCCGCACAGAAGAAGCGAGCCACCGAGCCGGCACCGACGGCCGCCGAGGCGAAAGCAGCGGCGGCCGAGGCAGAGGACTACGTGCCCGAGGGCCAAGGAGATGTGCCCTGGCACGAGATCTCCGACTTCCGCATCACCGACTCACTGGTGGCCCGGATCGACTACTCCACCGGGAACCTGATGCTCGCCGCCACCGACTTCGAGGTCGCCGGCGTAGGCCGCCCGCTGCGACTGGCCCGCACCTACAACTCCCTGGACGCGCCCTGGGGAAAGGTGTCCCAGCGGTGGTGGCAGGAGTACGAGCGCTACGCCCAGATCAGCGCCGGCCAGGTGGTCGTCTACGACGCCACCGGCGATTCTCTGACCTTCACGCAGAACACCGACGGCACGTACAAGACGCCGACGGGCTACTCCAAGGACCTGAAGAAGAACGCTGATGGCAGCTACACGCTCAGCGACCGCAAATCCGGGGTGAAGGACACCTACAACGCCTCGGGCACGCTGACCAAGATCTCCGACCGCAACGGCAACACCGTCACGGTCACCCAGCACGACGAGACGGCCGAGCACAACGGCTTCAAGCTCACCGAGACCCGCACCGGCCGCTCGATCGACCTGGTCAAGACAGATGCCTCGCAGTGGCAGGCCAAGGACCACACGGGCCGCACCGCAGTCTTCGACCTGAACCCGGCCGGTGACCTGGCGAAGACGACGGACACCGAGGGCAAGGCGACCGTCTTCGACTACGACTCCTCCCGCCGCCTGACAAAGATCACGACGCCTGAGGGGCGGGTCACCGCGTTCACGTACGACGCGCAGAACCGGGTCACCTCGATGCTGCGGGCCACCGACTTCAACGGCTCCACCCACACCGGCCCCACCTACCGGTACGACTACTCGGCGAGTGATCCAAACGCGGCGGGCACCACCACGGTGACCGACCCCGAAGAGCACACCACCACCTACACGCACGACGGGCAGGGCAAGGTCTCCAAGGTCGCCGACCCCCTGGACCACTCCCGTTCGCGCAGCTACGACGCAAACAACAACCTCAAGACGGCCACCGACGCCATGGGGGCGGGCAGCACTCCCGGCAACGTGACCACGTATGGCTGGGACGCCCGCAACAACCCGACCTCGGCGAAGCTGCCCACCGGCGCCACCAGCACGGTCACCGGGTACCAGACCATCGCGGGAGCCGACCTCCCGGGCAGCATGACCACCCCGGACGGCGAGAAGACCGACTACACCTACGACACTGCCGGCAATACCGCGACGGTCGCCGTCACCGGGACCGGAGGCGGCACGACGACCTTCACCCACAACAAGGCCACCCCCATCTGCGGCGGATTCGAGGGCCAGCGGTGCACGGTCAAGGACGCCCGCAGCAAGGTCACTTCGTTCCACTACGACACCAAGGGCAACCTCGACAAGGTTACCCCGCCCGCCCCGCTGGAAGACACCACCTACACGTACGACAGCCTCGGCCGGCCCGAGACGGCCCTCGACGGGCGCGGCATCGAGACGGTCTACACCTACGACCACCGCGACCGGATCACCGAGGTCTCCACCACCAACACCACCGTGCACTACACCTACGACGGCGACGGCAATCTCAAGACGCGCACCGACGACATCGGCACGATCAAGTACGACTTCGACCCGCTCTCCCGTGAGACGGTGCGAACGCTGCAGGACGGCTCCCAGACCGTCCTCGCCTACACCCCAGCAGGGAACGTCGACACATACACCGACCCCGGCGGCACCATCGACTACACCTGGGACGCGGCCAACAATCTCAAATCCCTCAAGGACCCCGCGGGTCGCGTGACGTCGTACGACTACAACAACAATGACGTCCGTACCAAGACCACCTACCCCGGCGGCACCGTCCAGACCGTCACCCCGGACAACTCCAGCCGCCCCAAGACCATCAAGACCACCAGCCCCAAGGGCACCCTGGTCTCCCTCGCCTACACCTACTCCTACGTCTCCGGCTCCACGACGAAGGACGGCGCAAAAATCCGCACCTCCACCGACGCGGTGTCCGGGATGAAGACGACCTACAGCTACGACAGCGCCGGCCGCTTCTCCTACGCCAAGGAGGAAAAGGGCACCACCCTCAACTCCTCCTGGCAGTACTGCTACGACGGCGCCGGCAACCTCACCTCCCAAGGCGTCGAGAAAGACTGTCCGCGCGGCACCACCTACACGTACAACGACGCCTCCCAGCTCACCTCGAAGAACGGCTCGACCACCAACTGGGACTACGACAAGGCCGGTAACGAACTCGCCGGGGCCTCCACCCCCGAAGGCACCCGCACCGCCGAGAAGTGGTCGGACTTCTCCCAGCTGACCTCGCTCACCGTCGGGGGCACCACCTACCCGGCCGACTATGGCTCCACCGACTCCAGCGAACGCCACCGCCTCGGCAACACCTACTACCACCCCGGTCCCATCGGCCTGGCCGCGGAGACAACTGCCGGTTTGGACACGGGATTTGTCCGCGAACCGGAGGGCACTCTGAACTCCGTGACCCGCAACGGGAAGGCGTACTACTACCTCACCGACGCCCTCGGCTCGGTGATCGGCCTCGCCGACGAGTCCGGCGCGAAGGTGAACAACTACGCCTACAGCCCGCGCGGCGTCACCCGCTCCACCACCACCGAACAGATCACACAGCCCTACCGGTTCGCCGGCGGCCACCAAGACCCCACCGGCCTCTACCACTTGGGCGCCCGCTACTACGACCCCAATATCGGCCGCTTCACCCAACCCGACCCCTCCGGCCAGGAAAAGAACCCCTACCTCTACGCCGAAGGCGACCCCGTCAACCGCATCGATCCAAACGGACTCTTCGACCTGGGAGGCACCCTCGCTGCCGCTGGTGCCAGCATTGCCACCACCGTGGCGGTGACCCTGGTCGCAGGACCGGTGGCTGGCGCTGCCGCAGGCGGGTGTGCAGGCGGCGCGGTAGGAGAAAGCGTCACTGGAGGATCACTCACGGACTCCCTTAAATCCTGTGCCGTATGGGGGGCCGTGGGCGCCGTAGGAGGGACCGCCCTGAAGTACTTGCCGCGGGCCTGAGCCAGTATCGCCAGAGCAATGGAAAGGGGACACGCATTGAGCGGGCCCTGGCGCGGAAGACAGAGAGCGAAGGGAGCCGCTCTGGCTCTTGCTGTATGTGCGGTCACACTGGTGATCACGCTTATGTGGGTTCAGCATCGGGCTCTCACTCTCTGGGTCCTGCTGGGTACAGCCCTCCTGTCAGTGGAGCAACTGATCCTGGGGCTTTGGGAGGCCAAGCGTGACCAGCAGGCGCGAAAGGATCCGTAGGCCCGCTCCCCCATCACACCCGTCAACTTGAGCAGTGTCCGGCCCTCGCCGTAGGCGAGGGCCGGACACTGCTGAACTGCATGGCACGCCGTCACCCGCCCCACGGTGTGCATCACATCGTCGTCGGCAGCGCACGCGCAGAGGAACCCCTTCTTCAGAAATTCCACGGCGAGAATCACCCTGAAGCGTTTTTACTAAGGGTTGTCCCGTAAATGATCTTCAGTGAGATGGGGATGCGGGTACCCGTGGGTCGGGCGCTTCTCTCAGCCTGCAAGGGCGAGGTTGTGCAGGCGGGCGATGCCGAGCATGGCGTGGCGGACGCCGTCGCCCTTGAGGCGGCAGTCACGCAGGATCTTCCAGCTCTTCATCCGGGCGAAAACGTGCTCGACGCGGGCACGGACCTGCTTGTGGGAACGGTTGTGTTCCCGTTTCCAGTCCGGGAGTTCGGCCTGTCCCTTCGCGCGGCGGTGCGGCATGACCAGGCCGGTGCCCGGATAGCCGCCGTCCGCGATGGTCATCGTCTTGCCGACGGCGTCCTTCGCCCCCGATTCCTCCCAGGCTCGGCAGTCGTTGCGGTTGCCGGGCAGGGGCCGGCCGACCACGACGACCAGTCGGGTGTCGGCGTCGATGACGACCTGGTGGTTGGTGGAGTAGCGGTAGTTCTTCGACTGCTCGGCGATCGTGTGGTCGCGGGTGGGCACGAGGGTGCCGTCCACAATGAGCACGCTGCCCTTCGCGAACCGCTGGCGCGACTGGAGCGCGAGGAGCGGGCCGAGGTGGTCGATGATCCGGCAGGCCGACGATTTCGAGACACCGAACAGCGGCGCGAGCTGTCGCATCGTCAAGTTGGTGCGCCAGTACACAACGACCAGCAAGATCCGGTCCTCCAGCGACAGGCTCCACGGTCGGCCGCGATGCCCGTCGGCCGCAGTTTCGCGGCGTACGGCCGTCACCAACTTGCTGAAGCGGCGCGGGCTCAGCCCGGCAAACGGGGCTATCCAGGACGGTTCCGATGCCGTGATCACGCTAGCCACCGGAAGATCGTCCCACCTGTGACCAGGTGCTACAGGAAGCCTTCCAGGACCCGGATCACTCGCTTGACCTCAACCGCACTTGAGGTCCTACGTTCTTCGCATGACCTGCACGGTGTGCGGGCTCCACGCTGAAGTACCGGGAGGGAACCTTCCATGACGACCCAGCAGCTCTCCGACGCCGAACTCGCTGGCCAGCCAGCCGCGTACTGGACCGGTGTCGCCTACGAGGCGCTCATCGCGTACATCCGGGCCCGGCAGGCCGAAAAGGGTTACACCCAGCCCCAGTTCTGGCTGCTGCGCAACCTGTCGAAGAACGACATCTCGCCTGACGGCGAGGGGATGACCCTGCCCGAGCTGCGCCAGGCCATGGCCTCCTACATCCGGCCCGAGGACGATCTGGCGGCGGAGGCCGAAGTGCTCCTGGAGCGCGGCTGGTTGACCAGGGACGCCGAGAACCGGCTGTGGCTCACCGCAGAGGGGGAACAGACCCGCGTCGACATTGCCAGCCTCGCGCCCTCGATCGTCGCCGTCCTCCACGAGGGCATCGACGACGCGGACTACGTCACCACGCTGAAGGTGCTCCAGCGACTGATCCGCAACGCGGGCGGGACGGCCGCCTGACAGGCCGCGAGCCCGGGGCAAAGCACCCCGGGCATGCCCACATCTCGAACACGTCTTGGGGCCGAATGCGCAAACCGATCTTTGCGGGACAGCCCTTAGTGCAGGCACATGTAGACCTCTCGGTAAACGTACGATCCAGATACCCAGCCCTTGAGGCCGGTGGACTTGTCAGTGATGTAGTGCCAGTTGCCGCGGGTCTTATGGACCGTGAAGTTGTGCCCCTTGTACAGCACGCCGCGTGCAGTGGACTTGCTGGTCGCGTGGGAACGGATCGTCACGGCCTTCGTGGAGACCGTCCACGGCCCACGGCGGTCGCAGTCACCTCCAGGAGATGGTGAGACCGAGGCATGGGACGGTGCGGCTGTCGCACTCACAGCCGAGACGGCAGGGGCCGCCAGTGCTCCGAGAATGGCGATGGAGGCAGTAAAGCGGGCAGTGCGCATACGGGATTGACCTCTGTGATGGGCTGAGGGAATACAGAAGGAGCCGCAAACGGATGACGAGCGGCCGAGGTCAAGAGTCCGGAGATTCCGCGATTTCCGATGGCCGGAGGTTGCGTGATATGCGGCACGCCGCCCACTACAGGCCGCATGGATGACGTCCGGGCCGGCAGCGCCAAATGCAGTGCGGTTTACCGGGGTTCAGCGCCTCGGTCTGCGCGAGGGACCGGGACGGGCCATCTCGGCAAGGTGGCGTCCACTTCGGCGTGAAGCCTCACTTGGACTTTCCTCGCATCACTGACGCGGGTGCAGCCGTTGGAAGGGGCGACACAGCCTTCATCGCTGGGGCTGCTTCTGCTACGACCGCAGTGCCATCCATAGGTGTCGTGCGCATACAAGTCGGGGCCCTCGGTTGCCTCTGGGTCGACTCTCGTCCGGCCAGGCGCCGCCCGGATCAGCACAAGCCGATCCACGAACCTACTGGCCTCGCGTCATCACGCTCGGCGTCTCCACGGGCACGTACTTCAGGCCTACAGCTCACGCGACAGAAATAGCCGCCCCCTCTACTTGCCGCGGGGCGCGGTGAAGTACGCGCCGGCGAGGGCACCGTCGTAGCCCATAGACCGCGCAGCGGCCTCGAGGCTCGGGTGGTCGCGACCTCCCGTGTCGATCATGGATTCGTAGTCCGCTCGCGTCAGTTCGGGCTCGACCCACTCATGGGCGCAGCGGCAGCGGATACGGATGGTGCTGCGGTCACAGATGACCATCCAGTCGCGGCGTGCGCCGCAGTTCGAGCACATCACAGGGATACCCGTGACGAGGATCTCTTCTGGGTGAGTGGTGGCGCGCAGGCGAATGACACCGTCACCGAGCTGTGTCTCCTGCTGCAGGCGCAGCAGCGGGTCCTCGTGGCCGGCAGCAGTCGACGTGAGCGGTCTGGGTGTCTGGGCATCCTTGCTGAGCATGGGCAGTGTTCTCCTCTGTTTCGCTGACCAGCCGTAACAGGGTTGGCCGCCACAGTCCAGCCCCATGTGAGTGCTGTCAGTGCCGCTGCCCGGGTCGGCGGGGGTTTTCCATGTCGAGGTGTGGCGAAGTGGTGGGCCGTGTTGGAGCGTCGACGAGATGTGATGGTTCGGGCAGTGCCATACGCGGGGCTGATGTAGGGATTGGTGCCGGTATCGCAGGCAGGTCAGCCAAGCGGCGCAAGCGCCACACGAGAACGCCGGAGACGCTGTCCGCCGTCGCCAACTCGCGCCACTCGAAGGCCTTTCGGAGTAGGTCCTCGGGGCGATATCCGGCCCTTTCGGCTTGGTCCAAGGTGGCGGCAAGGGCTGCCCAACCGGGGTCGCGACAAACAGAGTCGGCGTGCTCGGGCAGGGCTCCCTTGATGGCTTGTACGTAGCGGTCTCGTTGGGGTGTGGAGAGTCGAAGCCCGTGACTACGCATCACGCTCATAGGGGTGGCGGCGGCGGACCGATAGGCGGTGCGGAGGTGTTCGGCGGTCTGACGGGCGGCGGCTGCCTGCTGTGCATGGCCTCGGGCCGAGTGCCAGCGGGTCGCGGCGATGGTGGCAAGGACCAGGGTGGACAGGAGCATCGCGGTGGTGCCGCCGTCTTCGCCCTTTCCGAGGGCGTTGCCCGCCTGGGTGATGCCGCGTGCGGCTACACGCAGAGCTCGATGGTCCGCATGTTCGGCGCGGACGTGGGAGCGGGTTGCTCGTTCGAAGGCACGGGCGGCTTTGGCGAGTTCCTCGCGCGATGAGGTGGAGGCCGTCTGGGCGACGGCGTCCAGGACCGTGCCAACTCCGACAAGGTGTGCCGCGCCGCTGGCGTCATCCTGACCGGCGATCTTGGTAACCGCCTGCTCAACGGCACTCATGGCAGCACGGCGGGCGTGTGCTGGACGGTCGGCGAGGTCCTTCACCGAAGACAATTTGTCTTCGGACACACCGTCCTGAAGCCGTCGGCGGATCTGGGGCAGCGAGAGGTCGGGTGCGAGGCGGGAGCCGGGGAACCAGATCGGCTGTCCCGTACGGTTGCGGTCGCCCGGCAACGCCACCTTGTACCCGAGGGCATCGCCGGAGGGAGCGCGTCGGACTTCGAGGCGGAGGTCGGCCTCGGTGAGGCGGTGGAAGAACTCGGCTTCGTCGGCGGCTCCGGCCAGGGCCTGGCGGACGTGTTCGCGGAGGGTTTCGCGGGCTGGTTCGGGGCGGCCGGTGCGTTCGGCTTTGGCTCGTTCGGCGCTGGTGGGGCGTTGGGCGGCGGTGCCGTCGCCCTTGTTGAGGATCTGCAGACCCCAGTCCTTTTCGATCTTGCGGCATTCGGCCTGGGCGCGGATGCCGTCCTGGTGGCGTCGTGGGCTGCGGCCGTCTTCGCGTTTGAGGGTGGCGACGATGTGGATGTGGTCGTCGGCGTGGCGGACCGCGACCCAACGGCAGGCCTTGTCGTCGCCGTACTCGGCAATTCCGGTCGCGTGGACGATACGGCGGGCGACTTCGGACCACTCGGAGTCGGTGAGGTAGCGGTCCCCGGGGGCCGTGCGGACGGGGCAGTGCCAGACGTGCCGGGCCGGGCGACGGTCCTCGGGGACCGCTAGGACCGGAAGGTCCAGCGTGTCAGCGAGTTGCTTCAGCGTTGCTGCCCCGTCCCGTCCCGGGTCTGGGGCGAGTTCCGGCATCCAGGCCGTCACGAGGTGCGGATCGATGTGTTCGTCGCGGCGGCCGGGGCCGTAGAGGTAGGCGAGGAGGCCGTACGTACGGCCTCCGGTGGAGATGTCGGGGACCACGGCTGGTTACCGCCGGGCCAGTTCGATTGCCGCGGCCTCGACTCGGGCCGCCGCGCGCAGGACTCGTGCGATTACGTCGTCCGCGTACTCGGCGTGACCGCCGGAGTTCAGGACACGGGCCACTTGGTTGAGGTTGTTGCCGACGCGGGCGAGCTGAGCGCTGGCCGTCATCAGTTCTTCGACTCGGCCGCGCTGGTCCAACAGCCGGGATTTCGGACCGCCTTGGGCCCGTGCGACAGCGACCGCGGCGTCGGCGATGAATCCGGCGGCCTTCAGGCCGACCTCGCCGGCTGCGCGGTGGACGATGTCGAGTTCGTCGCGCGTCAGGCGGACGCTGCGGACTTGGTCGCGGTGCACGCTTTGACGGAGGCGTGGGCGCGTACGTACGGCAGCGCGTTCGTCAGCTTCTCCTCCCGGCTGCGATCCGCCCTCGGTCGCAGCCTCCGAGTCCGGCGCCCCCTGGTGCCGGGCCTCCCCCGCCTCCCCTGGGGCGGGGGCATGCCCTTCCGAAACTCCTCCGCGGCCTGTGGCTGCGGAGGAGTTTCGGAAGGTACAGCTTGCTCGGCTTCGTTCCGGGCAGCGCGCTCCGCTCGGGTCAGGAAGTGCGCAGGGGCTCTCGCCAGGTGTCATCGAGGCAGTCCAGAGGCGGTGCGGCGTACGTCGTGCAGGACGTCAGCTACGAAGTCGATTACGAGCACGGGGTGGTGGAGCGTATGGGGCCTGCTGGTGGGCGTGCGTTGCACGGTCCAGGCGCCGTCGGGGCCGGGGTCGGCGTGGTGCAGGTGTCCGTATTTGGTGAGCACGGTGATCCACGCGTTGGCTTCGGCGTGGGTGGCCGGCGTGGTGCGCATGGTGTGTCTCCCGGTTCGGGGAATGGGGCGAAGTGTGTCGGGGTTCCGGTGCGATGGCGTGTCCAGAACGCACCGGGGGCAGGGGAGTTCGGTCAGGCGGTCGGGGTGGTGTCCCGTAGTTCGCCTTCTTGGCGTAGGAGCCGCATCAGTTCGGTCAGGCGGTCATTTCCCAGCCCGAGGTCGTGGCTGCGGATGGCGTCCCCGACGACCTTGCGGGTGAGGCGTCCGGCCCTGGTGACCGCGGGGCGGGCGATGGACAGCAGGTGTTCGTCGGTGACCGCCGTGCCCTTCCGGTCAGGGCGGTTGGTGGGACCGGCCTCCGGGATGGTCACCGGCTGCGTTTCCGCGGGTGTGGGCGTGACCGGGAGGGGTCTGGTGGCCGGCTGTCCGCTCAGGTCGGCCGTGCGACCGCCGTGTTCCGGCTCCGGTTCGGTCTGCTTGTCCTGCAGGTGTCCGGACGTCTTGTCCGTCGTCGCGGGCTCCTTGGTGTCCGGGCCGCTGGTGACCGACGGGCGGCCGGTGTCCGCGGGTGACTGCTCGACAGCGATCGGGGCCGGGGTGACGGATGTTGCGTCCTCGAGGACAGCAGCCGCCCACCGTGTCCGGACACTCAAGCCGTCCGGGGGCCCGGACACTTCTGCCTCGGCGACTCGGCGGGCGATGAGGATGTAGAGGTGGACGGCTCCGGCCAGGGCGAGCGGGGCCAGGGTGGACAGGACGCCGACGGTGACGTCACCGAGGCGGAGTCCTGAGCCTTCGGAAGCCTGCTGGTTGAGGCGTACGGCGTGCAGGGCGTTGGCCCAGATACTGGCGGCCGTTGCGGTGCCGAAGAGGAACCACACGTAACAGCGGGCGGCGAGCGGGGCCGCGCGGAGGACCAGCAAGGCCCGGACCCCGTAGGCGATGAATCCGTCGATGACGAGGGGAAAGACGAACGTCAGGATTCCGCGGATGTGGATGGCCGTGGCCATCTGCTGCAGGGCGTCGTACGAGAGAGCGCACCCGGCGGCGCCGAGGGCGACGATCGCGGCGCGGTCCCAGCTCGTAATGCGTGCGTGGATGGAGTCGGTGTCGGTCACGCTGCAGCCCCGAGGTCGCCCTGTCGACGGGCCAGGGGGATCACAGCTGACCGAGCTGCCTGGTCCTCGGCCTCTGCCTGGTCGCCGAGTTGGGTCTCCTCCACCGTCCGGTTTCGGATTTCCCGGCGTGTGCGGCGGTACAGCTTGTCCGCGTGCTCCTCGGTGATCTTGAGCAGCCAGGCGAGGCGTTCGGGTGTGACGCCGGACTGGTAGGCGGCGCGTACGACGGCTCGGCGTTCGCTCTTGGTGAGGTGAATGTCGCGGCCGGCCAGGGTGGCGTTGACGCGCTCGTAGTCGAGGCGGTGTTCCAACTTGCTGTGCAGGGGCTCGCGTTCTTCTTCGGTCATGCCGCCGCGGATGCCTTCGCGGTCGCCGTTCTCGAGCGCGGCGTCGAGGCAGGTGCGGCGTACCGGGCACTGGGCGCACAAGGACTTGGCCTCGTAGATGCGATCCATCTCGTCCGGCTCGGGGAAGAACAGGTCGAGGTCGACCTCGTGGTGGCTCGTCGGTCGGCAGGCGGCGTGTTCGTGCCAGGACTGGTCACCGAGGAGGCGGAGGGTGCGGGGCTCGGTGGTGTGCATGGGGTGTCTCCGTTCGGCCCCGGGGCGGATGTGGGCAGGCGTGGGCCCCGGGGTTAGTGCGTGCGGGAGGCGAACCGGCAGTGTTCGCAGGTGAATTCAGCGGCCGGCCGCGGCGCTCAGGCGCTCGGCGGCCAGGGCCCGTCTGCGGTCGGGGCCGTCGAGGATGACCTTGTCGGTCATCTCGGTGAGGCGGGACGCGACCCGGTCGCCGATGTGGGCGCGCAGGTCGGCCATGCCGAGGTTGGTGGTGATGAGCGTGGGGAGCATCTCGTTGTAGCGGCGGTTGATCAGCCGCATCGTGATCTCCTCGGTCCACTCGCTGTTCTTGGCGGCGCCAAGGTCGTCGACGAACAGGAGCGGGCAGCGGGCCAGGTCCATGAATTCGCGTTCGCCGTCGTGGCCGGGGCGTGGGCGGATCTCCGCGTAGAGATCGGCGGCAGTGACGGCCTTCCAGCGGAGCCGGACCCCGGCGATGAGGAGCGAGCGGATCGCGCCGTACGCCTGGTGGGTCTTGCCCGTTCCTGTGGTTCCTGCGATCAGGAGGGAGCGGCCCTGGGCGATCCCCGGTGCGCCGCCGGGTCCCGGGCGTCCGGTGTGGGCGACTTCCCGTACCCAGGAGGTGACGGCGGGATGGTCGGCGAGGGCGTTGCGGTAGCGGGGTGGGATGCGGGAGTCGGCTGCCTGGAGGGCTGGAATCGGCTCTGGGCGTTCGTCGGGGACGGCGGCCGGGTCGATGCCTTTGGCAGTGAGGATGTTGGTGAGGCGTCGTGCGAGGCCGCCGACGGGCTGGGCGTCGTAGTCGCGCATCACAGTTCCTCGGCGTAGCCGGCGGCAGGGTCGGTCGGGTTGGCCCAGGGCCGATGGGCCGGGACGGTAGGCCTGGATTCCGGCCGGGCCAAGCCCGCGTTCGGGGCGTTCATGGCCTCGTGCACCAGACTTGGCAGGGTGCTGGGGTGCAGGCCCTTGGCGCGGTGGCGGGTGAGTCCGGACCGGATGTGGTCGGGGTGGATGCCTTCGGCAAGGAGCTTGGCTGCTTCGCGGCCGAGGTGTCCGAGCACGTCGCGGGGCGGCCGGTGGGCGCATGCCGCGGTGTACTCGGCGATGAGTTGCCGGGCCGAGGCAGTGGCCGGTGCGGGGACGCTGGCGTCCCCCGAAGGGGAAGTAGTTCCTAGATCCAGGTTCCTAGGTCCTAGATCCGGAGCGTGAGCGCTCACGGAAGACTCATCGACTACTCCTTGAGGATTCACTGACTCCTCAGCAGTGGGCAGTTGACCTGCACCTTCACGAGGCGTGTCGCAACTCCTCATAGGTAGCGAGTCGTTGGTGTGCGCGTCGTGCGTGCTCACCGAGTCCTCCGTGAGCCCTCCTCGAGTCGCACGCGGGTCGTTCAGATCAGCGGGCGGCACGTCATGGCGCGGGCAGTCCGGCGTACGTACGCCGCTGGGGCGGTTGATCTTCTGGTGCTTGGACCAGGTGACGACGTGCAGGTACGCCTTCCCGTCACTCCCCGGGTACCGGCAGATCAGGTTCGCGGAAGCCAGCTGGATGAGGTCGTCCTCGACGCCCATGGGGCCGTGGTCCGGGCGCAGGGACCACAGCGCTCCGGCGATGACGGCGGGCTGGTCACGGATGCGTCCGCGGTCGTCGACCTGAGTGAGGAGACCGAAGAAGGTGCGTTCAGCGCTCAGGGAGACGGACGCCAGGGACTCGGAGGCGAAGGCCTCGGGCTTGATGGTGCGGATACGGGCCATGGTCAGCGACCACCGACCGCAGCATTCCGCGCTTCCGTGACGCGCAGGAGCCTGCCGGCCCTCAGGTCGAGGTCGCGCTCCTGGCGCCAGTCCACCTCGGGGCAGGCGCGGATGATCCACCGCGCTGCGGTACGTGCTTGGGACGGGGTCAGCGGGAGACGTCGGCCGGAGTCGTCGTACGCGCTCGCGTGCGGGCTCGGCCAGGTCCTGGCGGGTCCGCGAAGGGTGACGCGGAGCGTGCGGGCGCCGGGGATCATCTCCGCCAGGAGCCTGGCCAGACGGAGCCTGCGGGCAGTGGTGGGCACGGCTGCACGCTCGGGCGCTTCGGCCGCGAGTGCCCTTCCTGGGCGGTTCTCGGGCATGCGAGAATTCCTCACTCGTAGGTGGAGTGGGGCGGCCGTTCTCGTCGAAAAGGTCAGCCGACCCGCTCTGGTTATGAATCCGTCGCCCTGAGGGGCGGCGGCCTCGGCGTCCGGAAGGTGCGAACTTCTGGGCGCCGGTTTCATTTCCCCTGGCCGGGGCGCCGTCGTAGGCGTCTGGGTAACTCCAGCTCAGCTCCTTCGCGTTGGACTGTCTCGGCGCTCTCCGCCGAGGGACCAGCAACATATGCGTGGCGCCTTGGAAGCTCCAGCGGATCGCTGTCGCTCATCCACTTCGACGCCGACTCGACGCTTACGCCCCATCCGGGAAGACGCGCCCAGCCCGCAGCCAGCCCTGACCTGCCCTGGATCGGGACGCCACGCTCGGCGCGCGGCCCGGCTCGACCTGGGCAGGAGGACAGCGAAGGGTGTAGGTTGAACACCTCGGTTCGCCAAACTGAACCTATCCCGGTTTGGACGCCGAATCAACATACTGAAGTTTCCGCGATTTAGAGAACCAGCTTCGGGAGAGCCTCCAGATGGCCCCTCGCCACTTCGACCGTGACCGGGTGCGCGCCTTGCGCCGCGCCCGGAACATCACCCAGAGCGAGCTGGGCGAAGCGGTCGGCGTGGGCGACTCGACAGTGGCGAGCTGGGAGCTGGGCTCCTCGACACCTGACGGCGAGAAGCTGCCCGTCCTGGCGAAGTTCTTCGGTCTGCCTCTCGACGAGCTCTTCCCGCGAAGAGCGGGCGACCTTCCCGACCTCGCCGATCTTCGCTGCGACGCCGGCTACAGCCAGTACCAGAGCAGAGAGCTGATCGGGACGAAGAGCTCCGGACCGGTCGCCAACGCCGAGCGCGGCAAGCGCCGGCTGAACGAGAAGTTCCAGGAACCACTGGCGAAGGCCTATGGCGTGACCGTGGACGAGCTCCTCGCGGCACAGGAGCGGTCCTTCGGCAACGAGGCACCGGCCCCGGAGAGCGCCCCGACCATGCCTCGAACCGTGGCCGAGAAGATCACATATCTGCTGGAGCACTCGTACCCTGGCACCCAGGCCCCGCCCTCGGATACGGAGATCGCCCAGGCGGTCAACGAACACGCGGGCGCGGAAGTCATCACGGCAGACGGCGTCCTCGCCCTGAGAACCGGAGACGACGAGGAACTGCCCCCGATCGTCGCCGACGGGCTCGCCGAGCTGTTCGGTGTCTCCCCGCTCTACTTCCAGACCAACGACAGGGTCGCCCGACAGGTCGTCGAAGGCCTCCGCCTCCTGGCCGCTGTACGCACAGGTGCCGTCGGACGAGTCGCCACCCGAGGACTCGGACCCGAGGGCATGTCGGACGAGCTGCTGGCCTTCCTCAACCAGATGGTCGGGGAGATGGCCGAACGAGAAGTGCCCGGGACCGACGGCCCCGGGCACTGAGTAACTTCATTCTCTCGGTCAGGCGTTGGCGCCAACCTCGTAGCGCCTTCCCGCCGCGATGACAGTCTCGACGCACTTCAGCGCGCCGAGGTCGGCAAGCGGGTCACCGTCGACGACGAGGACGTCCGCGCTGTAACCGGTGGTGAGCTGCCCGGTCTTGTCACCGACGCCCAGCGCGCGGGCGGCTTCCGTGGTGGCCATCGCGAGGATTCGCTCCTTGGGCAGGCCCAGGTGCTCGTAGAAAGTGAGGCTGGTGGGCAGCCCGTCGAAGCCCGCTCGCTGCACGCCCGCATCCGTTCCCGCGATCAGCCGTGCACCGGCGTTGGCCATCTGTCGTACGGCGTCGAACATGGCCTCCGCGCGCTCGGCACCGAAGAACTTGGGCAGCATCGGCCAATGCGGGCTGACCGCCGGGCACACGTAGATGTTCTTCTCGACGATCTGGGCGAGCACGTCCTCCCGGACATCGAAGCCGTCAGGCGTCATCCAGGTGCAGTGCTCGATGGTGTCGACGCCGGCCTCAACTGCGGCGGTGATGCCATCGACGCCGTGGGCGTGCGCGGCGACCGGAAGGCCGGCGGTGTGCGCGGCGTCGACAAGCGCCGCCAACTCCTCGTGAGAGAACTGGGATTCCCAGCTCTTGGCGCCGCCCTTGGTGAGCCCTCCCCCGGTCTCCATCACCTTGATGACCTTGGCGCCGACGTCGATGTTGCGCTGCACGAGGGCACGCACTTCGTCCGTTCCGGATACTTCGCCGCCGAGGAACCAGCAGTGACCTCCGGGCGGTGTGACGGGCGTGGCCGCCGAGACAATACGCGGACCGACGGCCTGGCCCTCACCGACCGCTTCCGCCAGGCGCACAGCGAGGCCATTCCGGTCGCCGAGGTCGCGCACCGTCGTGACGCCGATGCTCAGCAGCTGCTCGGCATGGGTCTTCATGTCGGCGAACAGTGCCTCGTCGTCCTGCTCCTGGAGCGTGGCGACCGGGTCCGGTCCCGCGTCGAAACAGAGATGGACATGGGCGTCGATCAGACCGGGCAGGACGGTCCCGGCGGGGTAAGCGAGTCGGGGCTCGTCGGGCCGGGCATGGCGTTCGACCTCTTCGCGCGGACCGACGCAGGCGATGACGCCGTCCCGTACGAGAACTGCCCCGTCGGGGATTACCTGTTGGTCGGCTCCGGCCAGGACGTGGGCGGCGGTGATGAGCATGCGGAGGCTCCCTTTCTCAGGTGGGGCGGTTCAGTTGACGGAGCGCAGGGCGTCGGACAAGGCGAGGAGTTCTTGGATGTCGGCCTCACGGCTGCGTTGTCTCGGTATGGCAGTCAGGGGCGGAGCCGACGCGGGCTTGGCCGCTCCATGCAAGTGAGCGTGAACGGCGTCGCGAAGCCGTTGTGCGGCCAGATGATGTGAGTCTGGTGCGCGCAGTTGGTCTCCGCTCTCCCCTGCCGGTGCCAGGTACGGACCGATCTCGACGAGCCCATCGCGGCATTCGACGATGCGACGATGGTGCCGCCGGTGCACGCCACGGGCGCGCCACCGATCCCGCAGGGAAGACGAGTGAGTGCTGAGTACGGCGTGCGGGGCGGCCTCCGCCATCAACGTCCACAGCGGTTCGAGGCGCGCATGTTCACGTCGGTGCCGTAGCCACAGGCGGCACAGCGAGACCCGCGCGCGGACTCCGGAGTACGTGATTCCGAAGACGAACAGCAGGGTCGAAACCACGAGTAGCAGAGCGACCCAAGCCAGCACCGCACCGGAGACCTCCCCGCCACGCCACCTGATCCCGACGATGACGGCCCGGATCGCGCACGCGACCGCCATACCGAACATGCCAGCCCCAGCTGTCCACAGACCGGTCGAGTGCGGCTTCGCCGACAGCTCGGCGTACCTGCGCGTCCAGAGCGCCGCGGCAGTTAGCGCGTACATCAAGTACAGGCCGGTCACCAAATAGAAGAAGGCGACCTGCCAGATGGTCATGTCTGTGGTGGAGAAGCTGCCGGCCAGTGCCTGATGCGGCACGGTCGCGGCGGCAACGATGACGGCCACTGCCACGACGGCAACGACCAGCCCCTCAACGCGGGCCCGGCGTCGACCGCCGCCCCCGTCTGCGGACGCGTACAGGTAGAAGCACATCAGGAAGTACACAGTGGCAAGTAGCAGGACGTTCTGCACGACTTTGGCGGCACCGTGTCCGGCCACCGTGTCGAATCCGGTCGCACCACCGGGCATGGCGACGGGGTAGGACATCGCGGCGCACGTCAGGCACAAGGTGACCGAGCGCAGTGACCGGTTCTGCGGCGCCTTGGCCAGCTGATAAAACTTCCAGCCGACGGCTGCGGCGAGCGCGACCAGGAACAGGACGGCCATCTACAGCCATCCCTGGTGGTCCCCGAGTGCGGCCTGTACGCACCGCACCGACGGATCATCGCTCTGCCGACCGGGCGCGACGCGGTCGAGAATCGTCGCCCACTCCCCCACGATCGTCGCCACGAGCTCGGCCTCCTGCTCCTCCTTGGTGTCGTAAGAGCACCGAAGGAGCGCACGCCGGATCGCGTCCGCCTTGAGCCCGGGCAAAAGCGACTCCCACACGGCGGTCCCGGGCGGTCCTGGATGATTGGCCAGGATGTGCCCGAGTTCATGCAGGACGATGTGGTCCTGATGATGCGGGGTCGTCTCCTGCTGGAACACGATCACATCGGCCGTCGTCATCTCGAGCCAGGCGCCGAGCGGGCCGTCGCTCGGCAGCGGAAACGCCCGCAGCTCGATGGGCCGCCCGCGTCGGCGGGTGAGCGCCGCGCACAGGTCCGGCACGCTCAACGGCGGCTGCACATCGAGTGACCGCAGTAGCCGACGAATCCGACGCTCCAAGTCACGGATCCCGGCACGCCCCTCATCACGCTGCTGACGCAGGCCGGAAAGCATTCGCCCGGTGCTGTTGTCCGAGGCCGCCCCCTCCTTGGGTCGGCTGCGCAGCGAATCGTTTCTGGCTGTTCGCCACAACATGGACACGGCCGGTCAGCTCCCTTACTCACACTGCTATTGCTCCAGCAATGTTGCACAGGGACTTTCGCTACCAGCAGTAGCGCTTCCGACGCCGCCCATTCTGACGGTTCGCGACCAGCTATCGGAATGTCACAGCCTGCATATGCCAACGCATGGAGATAATGGTACATACACGCTTAATTTTCTCGATCGAAAGGCGGGTGCGATCTACGCGTGAGTGATGCAACCCATACGGGGAAGCACGCAGTGTCTCCTGAGCTGGGGGCTCTACTCCGACACTGGAGGAGGCGGCTCGACTACCGCCGCATTCCCGGCATCGATTCCACACGCAGACGACTGAAAGACGGCTTGACCCAAGAGGAAGTGGCAAATCTCATCGGTGTCGCCGGTTCGTGGTACCGCCAGTTGGAGGGTGGCGGTCCTCGCCCAGTGTCCGAACAGGTCGTTCAACGTCTGGCCATGACTCTCAGACTCGAAGAGGACGAGCGAGTCGTCCTCTATCAGCTGGCCCTGGGCCACGCCCCTCCACCGTCGAACGCCGACCTTGGCGAGCAGACCGATGTGCATCTACAGGTCGTCCTGGACTCGCTGCTCCCCCACCCTGCCTACGTGTCGAACCTCTGGTGGGACATCGTCGCCCACAACCAGCCCCAGGAGGACTGGTTCCCGTGGTTGCCCTACGAGCGCAACCTGATGCGCTTCGCCTTCCTCTACCCGGAGGCACGCGACCAGCTCGTGAACTGGCGGGAAGATTGGGCCATTCCCTTCCTGGCGCAGATCCGGTTCGCCATCGCCACCCATCCCGACACCCCAGAACTCCTCGGTCTCCGAGACGAGATCCTGGAAGGAAATGACGAAGCACGCGACCTCTGGGCGACGCACCAGGCGCAGGCCCACCCGGACGGGGATGAACGCCGGTTCTCCTTGCCGCACCACGGCGGCGAGGAGATTCGAGTTCGCATCATGGCCTTCGCCCCGATGAGCAAACAGGACCAACGCCTTGTCATCCTGTTGCGTTTATAGGAACGGGATCGCAGACCGGCTTCTGAGCTCTCCCCTGAGTGCGGGCTCTCATTAACTGTTCACGCGTTACGCAAAGCGTCGAAGTCCAGGTTATGGAAAGCATTTTCGACGAAGCGGGCCGCGAGCCGCTCGGCAGCCTTCAGGTCTTCGTCACGGTCGATGGTGTGCTCACAGACTTGTAGGGCGACGCCGACACAAGCCGCGGCGAGAGCTGAAGCACTGGACCCAAGGTCGGGTCCGAACACTTCTTGGCGGTGAGTGATCAGAGCGGTGAGTTGCTCGGTTACGCCGTTCACGACCTCCCGCCTGAGAGTCGCCGGCCGGTCGCCGGTCTTCTCGCCCCGGAACAGCAGGTTGAAGCCCTCAGCTCGTTCGGTCGCGAACCGGAAGAGCGGCTCCATGCCAACCTCCGCCAGCTCCCCGAGCGGCAGACCACTCCCCCGCTCGTAGGCGTCGACCACCCATTCCCGGAAGACCTCGGCCTCACGTCGCACGACGTGCAGGTAGATCTGCTCCTTGTTGCCGAGCCGCGCATAGAGAGTGGGCTTGGTCGTCCCGGCGCGCCTGGCAATGTCCGCGACCTGCGCGGCGGTGTACCCCTCGGCGTGGAAGACGGCACGTGCCGCGTCGAGGAGTTGGCCTTTCTCGAAGCGGCGGCCGCTCAAGCTGGTGGTTGCACGTGTGGACACCGTTCAAGTCTACGGAGCACCTGTACTTCACTTCGACCACCAGCTTGGCTCGCTCTCCTCCGCCCTCCATGAACGGATCTCGCTCGGCCTGCTCACCGTGCCTGCCCACGCGGGGACCGCCGACTGCCGTCACGGCCCGGTAGGTAGCCCTTACAGGCCAAGCGGGTGCCCTCGGGCACCAACACCCGCGCAGCCGGCCGGGTCTCTCGAACTACACCGATCTCCTCGTAGGCGAGCCAAGCGTCACCGTCAGCCCTGCGTGTCTCCCTCGGGACAAGCGGGGAAGAGTTTCCGCGAGTCGCTAGTGGGCGTTGCGGGGGCGTTCGGGTCGGTGAAGCGGCAGCCGAATGTCAGGGCAGCGACCTGCTTCCGGTCGAGGATGTCGTCGCCGGCGGGGCGGGCCGTCTCCTCCCCCTGGGCCTCGCGGCGTTCCACCCAGCTGGTGAGGTCCTTCCACGCCTTGCCAAGTTCGACGTCGGAGAAGTCGCAGTGCATGGCGGACCGGATCTCGCGGTTCACGAGCAGGTCGGACTGGCCATTGTCGGCCACCTGCTTGGTGTAGGTCTGCTGCATGGACAGCGGCACGAGCATGTCGTCCATGGTGTGCATGCTCATCACGGGAACGCCCGGCTTGCCCAGAACGCGGGGCATGTCATTGAGCTCCATGCTGTTGCGCTCGTCCCAGTCGTCCGGGGCCACGCGCTCGATCGTCGGATTGATATCCACCGGTGTGGTCGGCTCGTAGCGCGTGGTGAGGTTCTGCGCCTGATGGCCGGCAATCGTGGGCAGCCCGCCCACCAGCATGGCATCCGCGTAGAGACCAAAGGCCGCATCTGCTGCCGGTCGAGGGCCGCCGGTCAGTTCGGTGAGCATCTGCTGGTACTGGCGTCCGGCCACAGTCGTGGGGTTCTCACCCGGCTTCAGGTCGGTAATCCCGAGCCGCTTCTTGATCAGCGGCAGCGCGTCCGTCTGGTAGTCGGTCCCCGCCGGATAGGCGTCGACGCCGGACAGGGCCTGGGCCGCGAGGTTTCCATCGAGGAAGTAGTCGTAGAGTCTGCGAGCGCCGACCTGGCCGCACAGGGACAACGCACCGTCGTAGTACTTCGGGTACTCCTCGAGCGAACGGGCGACCACGTGACCGCCCATGGAACCGCCGGTCATGTAGGTGCGGCTGGGCCGGTGGCCGAGCAGTTCAGTGGCTGCGTACTCGGCGAGATCGTGAGAGCTCGTGACCGCGGGACCCACGTTGTAGCCGGTGGTGGGGAAGCTCGAAGCGACCCAGGCGTAGCCCTCATCGACGAACTGCTTGCGCAGCCCGCCGACCGGTGGTTCCGCCTTGAGCTCGGTCCCGTCGCCCTGATCGCCATGGGCCCAGACGACAAGCTCTCCATTCCACTTCGGCGGGACCTCCAGATAGTAGGCAGCGTGGCGGTACATCCCCTGGACGACCTGGGTGGGCTTGCCATCGACCATGAGTGGGGGCAGCTGCGGAGTGCCGTCGGTGTAGCCGGGCAGTGGCTCGTTCCCGCCGGGATCATCGGCGCTTACGGGCCCGGCGGGTGACAACAGCAGAGCAGCGGCTGCGCACACTGCGAGCAGGGATGAGCTCCGTGTCGATTTCATGTCGACCTCCATCGGGCTGGTGTAGTCCCGGCTCGGCGCACCGAGTCGGAGTGAGGTGGGGGCAGCGGCTCATTTCGCCTACCGGCACGAGCAGAGTGTGGCGCCCAACAAGACACGACCGAACCGCTGTTGCTGTTGCTCTTGCTGTTGGTGGCGCTGTCACACGTCGGTCGGGGGTCCGGAGCGACGGCTCCCGGCGGTTGGTGGTCCACAGACCGACGTGGTGAGAGGCCGGGAGTGCTATCGCCGCGAGCATGACAAAGGTTTCTCCATCACACACCAATCTCCATTGGCCGCCGTCAATCCCGGCTCCGCGTGCCGACCCAGGTCGGCACGCAAAGTCCGGTGGCGGGGTGGACTCCCCCCACTCAACGCCCCTGCCACCGATCCAACTACTCGACAGCACGGACGAGAACGGGCGCCCCTTCCCCATGCTCGTGTTGCGGGGGCAGGGGAAAAGCAGGCAGGCGTTCCGCGGAAACCCGCACTCCCACCTTGAGCCAAGCTAGGCCTTAGCTTTACTTCAGGTCAAGGTGTCGGTCCGTCAGCGTCCAAGCAGCCGGGTAGCCATCCGGTCGAGCGTGGCATGCGCGGCATCGAGGCCCACGAGGTTGAGGTGCCCGTGAATCACCCCTGCCGAGAGCGCTTGTTCGACGTCGACCCCGGCAGCGTGGAGCTGCTCGGCGAACTGTTCACCGCTGCTGCGCAGCGGGTCGAACTCGTCGTTGTCGATGTAGGTGGGCGGGAAGCCGCTCAGGTCCTGCGCAAGGCCCGGGAAGGCGTACGGAGGCGCCGCCTCGATCGGTACGTTGCCCAGGTAGGGGCCGAACACCTGGTCAAGGTTCTTGGTGAGCAGACCGAAGGCCGCCGGGAGTTCGGCCAGGGCGGCTGCCAGTTCGCGCGAGGGCCCGGGCAACGGGGCGTGCACCAAGGGGTAGATCAGCAGCGCCTGCCAGGGGGGTTCGCCCTCGTCGCGCAGGCGCAATGCGGCTCCGGCCGCGAGGTTGCCGCCGGCGCTGGCTCCGCCGACGGCGATGCGGGCCGAGTCGACGCCCAGGGCGGTGGCATGGTCGTGCACCCAGCGGTAGGCGGCAACCACGTCGTCGTGCGGGGCAGGGAAGCGCACGTCCTCGTTGCACAGGCGGTAGTCGACGGAGACCACGACGGCGTCGGCCCGGCCTGCGATCCCCCGGGCCGTCTCGTGTGCCTCGGGCATGTCGAGATCACCGGCGACCCAGGCACCGCCGTGCAGCCAGACAAGGCAGGGGCGCGGCGACTGCGCAGGGCTGGCCGGGCGGTAGACGCGCACCGGGATCGGCGCCTGCGGGCCCGGCACCTTCCGGTCGTCGATCGCCAACTCCCAGTCTTCGTACGGGCCGTATGGCTCGGCGAGCGGCTCGAAGTCGCGGGCGGCGAGGTCTTCTATCGGTCTATCCGCCAACCGGCCCGCTCGCTCTGCGAGTTGGGGGTGCAAGGTGTGCTGCGGCGTGGTCATTGATGGCTCCTCCGACAGGGGCGGGTCGTGCTGTGGCCGACGTGGGAAGGAAGTCACTGCGTGGCGCTCGTAACGTCGGCTGTCTCCGCGCGTACCGAGGCGGCCAGTGCGTGGACGGCCTCCTCGTCGAGGCCGAGCATCGGGCCGACGAACCGGTCGAGCGGAATCTGCCCGGCCATCTTCAGCGCCATGGGCGCGATTCCGTCGAGCTGGACGGCGCCTGGGCAGGCGGCGAGGCGCTCGCGCAGCAGCTTGCCGCCGACGGGGTGGTCGAGCCATTCACCGAGCAAAGACTGGGATGTCAGCTCGTTGGTGATGCCATCGCCCGGGGTGTGCAGCTCGGCGCTCAGCCGGATGTCCCGTGAGGAGGCGCCGAGCTCGACAGTGAATACGCCGGGGTCGACACGCCAGCCGCCGCGGCGGGTCGAGTACCAGGCCAGGTCACGGCCAGTGAGGTGAAACTCCGCCCGACCCGATTGCCCCGGCTGCAGCGCCAGTTTGGTGAAGCCGCGCAGTTCGTGTCGCGGGCGAGTGGGGTGCGCCTCGTCGAAGGCGACGTAGAGCTGGACGATCTCCGCGCCCGCGTGACTACCGGTGTTGGTGATCATGGCTCGGACCGTCCACGCGTTGTCGCCGGTCTGCTCGACGTGCAGGTCGCTGTAGGCGAAGGTGGTGTAGCTCAGGCCGTGGCCGAAGGGGTAGGCGACCGGCAGATCCATGGTGTCGTAGTGGCGGTAGCCGACGTAACAGCCCTCGCCGTACACGCTGTGTCCGTCCTGGCCGGGGAAATGCGGGTAGGAGGGGACGTCCTGGAGGCGGAGCGGAATGGTTTCCGTGAGTTTGCCCGAAGGGCTGACCGCGCCGAAGACGAGGTCGGCCACGGCCGTTCCGCCAGCCTGGCCGCCTAGCCATGTTTCCAGCACGGCCGGTACGTCGTCATGCCACTCGCTCACCGAGACCGTGGCACCGTTCGCCAGAATCACTGCGACCTGCGGGCACTCCTTGGATACCGCACCGACCAGCTCACGCTGAACTGAGGGAAGTTGAATGTCGGTACGATCCTCTCCCTCGGTCTCCGAGTCGTCCGGCAACCCGAGGAAGAGCAGCACCACGTCCGCCTCGGCCGCGCACGCCACCGCCTCCTCGGTGAGCGCGACATCGGTGGTGCCGTCCACTGGGAAGCCAGGGGCGAAGGTCAGCTCAAGGCTCGGCCCGGCCGCTGCGCGCAAGGCATCCCAGGCGTTGTCGAGGCGCGAGGGGTTCACGCGGGAACTGCCGTGTCCCTGATAGCGAGGCGTGCGGGCGAACTCTCCGATGACCGCCACTTTCAAACTCGCCGCCGGGTCCAGCGGCAGCAGGCTGTCCTCGTTCTTCAGCAGTACCGCACCCGCGCCCGCCGCCTCACGGGCCAGCTCGTGATGGGCACTCTCGTCCCAGTCGTCGAAGCGCTGGGCCCGGTCCATCCGCTCCTGGAGGTCAAGGAAGCGGCGGGCAGCCGTTGCGACGACCTCCGGGTCGAGGCGCCCCTCTTCGACCGCCGAGACGATCCGGTGATCCGTACCGTTGGGAGGCATCTGCAGGTCACAGCCCGCAGCAAGCGCGGCGACCCGGTCGGTGACGGCGCCCCAGTCGGACATCACCAGTCCGTCGAAGCCCCACTCTTCACGCAACACCTTCGTGAGCAGCCACGGATTCTCGCTCGCGTACACCCCGTTGACCCGGTTGTAGGCGCTCATCACCGTGTACGGCTTCGCCTCCCGCACGATGTGCTCGAAGGCCGGCAGATACAGCTCCCGCAGGGTGCGCTCGTCAATGTCCGCGCTGACCCGCATCCGGTCCGTCTCCTGGTTGTTCACGGCGAAGTGCTTCACACATGCGCCGATGCCCCGCGACTGGATCCCATTGATCAGAGCCGCCCCCAAGACGCCACTGATGTGCGGGTCTTCGGAGAAATATTCGAAGTTGCGCCCACACAGCGGACTGCGCTTGATGTTCACACCAGGACCGAGCACCACGTCGACACCCAGCGCGGACGCTTCCCGGGCCAGCGCGGCCCCGACCCGGTGCAACAGGGCAGGGTCCCAGCTCGACCCCATGGTGACGGCGGGCGGATAGCAAGTGGCGGGCAAGGCCTCGGCGAACACGTTCCCATCGTCCGGCTTGCTGTGCCGCACCCCGTGCGGACCGTCAGAGACGTGCAGGGTTCGCACGACGTCACGGACGGCGGTGGTCGACCAAGGGCCGGCGCCCGAGGTGAGGGACGCCTGCTCGAGGAGGCTGAGCCGGCTGGGCTGTACGGGTGACATGTGCTTCCTCAGTAATAGATGGTGCTCTGTGGCCACTGCTCGACAAGGACCGTCTTCACGCCAACTCGGGGACGAGCGACTCGATCGCGGTGTGCCGCTGGTGGTCGCGCACCATGTCCCGGTCCATTCCGCTGGTCAGCAGGCAGAAGGAGAGGCCGGTCTCGGGGTCCGCCCACGTGGATTGCCCGCCGGCTCCGGTGTGGCCGAAGGCACGTGGTGAGGTATTGCCGCCGTACGGACGCATGCGCAAGGGGGCGTCGTACATGGGGAGTTCCAACGACCCGGCGTCGTGCGAACCTGTGATGACCAGACCGATGCTCCGGTTGGCGGGGGCGTCCGAGCGCAGCGGGTCGGCTGGAAAGGTGTTACGGATCCGACCCGTGGCGTCCGCCAGCACGTCCGGCCGCCACAGGCCGGACGTGTTGTGAAGCAGCTCTTGGTAGAAGAGGGCAACGCTCGCCGCGTCGGAGAAGGCGTTCGCACCGGGCACACCGAGCGAGACCAGGTCCGGTTCATTGGCGACAGCCAGCACCACGGCGTCGCTCGCTTCCAGAACTGCGGCGTCGACCGCACGGCCCATGATCACTTCCAGTGCCTCCAGCGGGTACGCGCCGGTCGCGACCACGCGCTGAAGATCACCCTGCTGCTCCTTGGGCACGCCCAGTTCGAGGCTGTCGAGCCCGAGCGGGTCGAGAACCCGGGCACGCAGCGCCTCACGATAGTCCTGTCCGGTCAACCGTTGGATCAGCTCGGCCAGCACCCAGTGTGCGGAGAAGCCGTGGTACTCATAGCGCGCACCGGGCTCCCACTCCAGCTGCCACTGCGCCATGGCAGCCGCCCGGGCCTCCCGATCCGGGAGCGACTCACGGTCGATGGCTCCGTTCGTCAAGCCGCAGGTGTGCAGCAGCACATGCTCCAGGGTGACGGCGTCCTTGCCGTGTGCGGCGAACTCGGGCCACACCTCTGCCACTTTGGTGTCAAGCGTGATGAGCTCCTCGCCCAGTAGCTGCCACATCACGGATGCCACGATCGGCTTGGTGGTGGAGAAGAGGCAGAATCGGTCACTGTCCCTCGCCTCACCGAAAGATTCGTGGGCAAGGATCTCGCCGTGCCGAGCGACGGCGAACTGCGCGGCCGGCCAGATCCCGTCGTCCACGGCCTTCTGAATGTGGGCGTGAAGGGAGGCCAGGTGGGTGCTGCTGTCGGATATCAATGGATCGCCTCTCCTCGGCAGTTCGAGGTGTGACACGGGACTCCGGCCCGGGCCGGACGGGCACCTCGGGGGTCGCGGATTTCCGTCAACCGAAAATCTATGCGCAGACAGAATTAGTTGCTACGGTCCCGACCGTCAATATCTAGCACCGGCTAGATTTCCCTCGCCGATCACAGGAGATCTGCGATGCCCCAGCCCGAGCCGCAACCAGACCTGGCCACCTCCACGCACGAGTCCCACGCCTTGGACTCCGCCGGGGGACGCTCCGCTGCCGCGGTTTCCACCGAGGCCGACGGGCCAGCCGACCAAGTGTCAGTGGAAAAGGTGTCCAAGCGGGCCGTCACCGCCATCCTGATCATGAGGTTCGGCAACACCGTGGCGGCCATGCTGCCCGCGCTGGTGGCCTTGCCGTTGATCATGGAGCGCATCGCGCCGGACAACAAGGAGACGGCACTGGGCGTCGCCACGGGCATCACGGCGTTCGGCGGTATGATCCTCGCCCCCCTCTGTGGTGCGCTGAGCGACCGCACCACCTCGCGCTACGGCATGCGTAGGCCGGGCCTGGCTATCGGCGCCGCGCTGGCCGTCGTGGGCCTCACGTGGCTCGGCCTCGCCGGGAGCCTGCCTGCCGTCTTCGGCGCGTTGGTGGTCCTCGCCATCGGGCAGGCACTCGCCAACGCGTCACATTCGGCCATGACTCCGGACAGCATTCCCGAGCATGCCCGGGGACGCGTCGTCGGGTTCGAGTCGATGCTCGGTCTGCTCGCCGCGCTCATCGCCGGCATCGTGGGGCCGCAGTTCATCGACAATCAGTTCCTGATGGCCGCCGGCGGTGTGCCGCTGCTCATCGTCACCTTCGTCATCGGCGTGTGGATCTACCGGGACCGCACACTGAGCCCGACGGAGGTCCCGCAACAACCTGTTGTCCGCACCGTGGCACGGGCATACATCTTCAACCCCAAGAGCGCGCCGGACTTCTCCTGGGTGTGGCTCAGCCGCTTCCTCATCACCTTCGGCATCGCGTTCACAGGGTCCTTTGCCATCTACTACCTCACGGACCACCTCGGGGTGGGCAAGAAGGAACTGCCCTCGCTGATCTCGGCCAACAGCGTGCTCAGCATGCTGGGCGCGCTGGTCGGCACCATCGTTGGCTCTTTCGTCACGGACAAGGTGCGCAGCCGCAAGCCTCTGGTCCTGATCTCCGCACTGCTACTGGCCACCGGAAGCGCCGTCGTTGCCTTCGCCCCCTCGGTCCCGCTCTTCTTCGTCGGCAGTGCGCTGATCGCACTCGCTACCGGGTTCTTCATTCCCACCGACGGGGTGCTGGTCATCAGCGTGCTGCCCGGCGGCGACAAGGACAACGCCAAGTTCATGTCCCTGTTCGTGATCGCCGACCAACTCCCCCGCTCAATAGGGCCAATGCTGGCGCCCGCGCTCCTCGCGCTCGGCGGAATGACGGCTCTGGGCGGATATCCGGTTCTCTACCTCGCCGGAGGCGCTGTCGCGATCATCGGCGGCGTGGTTGTGCGCCGCGTGCGCGGCCTCGTCTGACCATCCTTCACACCTGGAGGACACGACCAGCGGGCAGGTGACGCACCCCCACGCCTCCCTTTCACAGCAAGGAGCGACAAGTATGACGCAGTTCGACCCCCGGCCCACAAGGCTGTCCGCCGGCGAGCAGCCCGGCTCGGGAGTCCTCGCGACTCGCACTCCCCCGCTCAGGTGGCTACCACCAGCAGGTCCGGGCGCCCGCACGGGGTACGAGATCGAGGCCCGCTGGAACGGTGGTGCGCCGCAACGCCACCGCACTCAGGGCCCCGCACCACGGGCCGTCTGGCCGTGGCCCCCGATCCCGAGCCGTACGCGCGTCGACCTCCGCGTGCGGGTGGCGGGAGGGGACTCGTCCTCCTGGTCGGACACGCTGACCGTGCGCTCCGCGCTCTGGCACGAGACGGATTGGACAGGCCGCTGGATCTCGCCGCCGGACCACGACACCGATGCCGTCGACCGCGCCGCCTGGGAGCTGTGCACGTCGTTCGAACTCGCCGAACTCCCTTCGCACGCACGGCTGTACGCGACATCACTGGGCATCTACGAGGTTACGTTGAACGGGTCCCGGGTCGGCGACATCGAGCTGGCCCCCGGCTTCACCAGCTACCAAGCAACGCTCCATGCCCAGGCGTACGACGTGACCTCTCTACTGCGCCCGGGCCCCAACACCCTCGCCTTCACCGTCTCGGACGGCTGGTTCCGCGGCCGCAACGGCGGCCAGCAGATGCGGGACGTCTGGGGCAAAATCCTCGCCGTACGGGCCGAGTTGGAGACGCAGGACGACTCCGGCACGGTCACGACGGCCGCTGCAACCGGCCCCGATTGGACCACTCGCCCCTCGCCGATCACACGGGCCGACCTGATGCACGGGCAGTCAATCGACCTGCGGATCCGGCCCGCGGACGAGCCCGATGAACCGGTCCGGGTGGACACCGTCACAGCACCGACCCCGAGCTGGTCCCCCGCGCCGCCGGTGCGCCGCGTAGCGCAGTGGCGCCCCCGCTCGGTCACCCCGCTACACCAAGGTGTGTCGATCGTGGATGCAGGACAGAACATCTCCGGATGGCTGCGCCTGCGCAACCTCGGCGCCAGCGGAGCGCACACCCGCCTCGAATTCGGCGAACACCTCACCGTGGACGGCGACTTGACCACCGCCCACCTCGACCTGGCCAAGCCCGACGGCACACCCCTGCCCTGCCGCCAGATCGACGAAGTGACCGCCGCGGGCAACGCGGGCGAGGAGTTCGAGCCCCGCCACACCGTCCACGGCTTCCGCTACGTGCGTGTCACCCACCCGGGCCGCGCCCTGGACCGCAACGACATCACCGTCGTGGCGGTCCACACCGACCTGGAGCAACGCGGCTGGTTCAGCTGCAGTGACCCCGAACTCGAACGGCTCCACCGGGCGGCCGACTGGAGCTTCCGAGGCAACATCGTCGACATCCCCACCGACTGCCCCACCCGCGAACGCTCCGGCTGGACCGGGGACTTCGGCCTCTACGCGCCTGTCGCCGCGCGCCTCTACGGCATCGCCGGCTTCGGCCACAAATGGCTGCGGTCCGTCCGAGACGACCAACTCGACAGCGGGCTGCCCGCCATGTTCTCCCCCGCCTCCGAGCGGATGCGGGAACACCCGGACCACAGCGGGCTGGTCGGCGGCGGTTCCGCGGGCTGGGGCGACGCCCTGATCGACGTGCCGTGGACGCTGTACACCGAGTACGGCGAGACCCAGATCCTGGCGGAGAGCTGGGAAAGCATGCGGGCCTGGATCGAATACGCCCTGCGCTGTGCCCGCGAGATACGCCACCCCTCCCGCACCGCCGCGCCCGCGCCACACGAACAGTACGTCTGGGACGGCCCATTCCACTTCGGCGAGTGGTGTGAGCCGCGCCGCGCCGACGACCCACCGCTGTCCGTCGCGAACCTGTTCGCCACCGACCAGGGCGAGGTCGCCACCGCCTACCTGTTCCGCTCGCTGACCCGGTTCAGCGCCATGGCCACCGTCCTCCAACGCCCCCAAGAGGCCGCCCACTACGGCACCTTGGCCGAACGCGTACGCGACGCCTGGCGCACCGAGTTCCTGCGCCCCGACGGACACACCGCCGCCGACACCCAGGCCGCGTACGTGCGCGCGCTCGCCTTCGGTCTCCTCCCCGGCGGCTTGCGCGACGCCGCCACTGACCGCCTTGTCGCCCTCATCCATGAAAACGACGACCGGATCGGCACCGGCTTCCTCACCACCGGCCTCCTGCTGCCGACCCTCGCCGAGGCGGGCCACACCGATCTGGCGTACGCCCTCCTCCTGCGCCGCGGCATCCCCTCCTGGCTGGGCATGCTCGACCGCGGCGCGACGACCATGTGGGAGGAATGGGAAGGCGTCGATGAGAACGGCAACGCCCACGCCTCACTCAACCACTACAGCAAGGGCGCGGTGATCCAGTTCCTGCATGCCTACGTGGCGGGGCTGCAGCAACACTCGTCGTCGGTGGGCTGGGAGCACTTCGTCGTCCGCCCGTACCCGGGCGGCGGACTCACAGCGGCCCGCTTTTGCCATCTCACCCCGCGCGGCCCGATCGACGTCAACTGGGCCCTCGACGGCACCCACTTCACGCTCGACGTCGACGTTCCCCCGACCTCGACCGCTGAGATCGTCCTGCCCGATGGCGACGTTCAACACCGGGGAGCAGGCCACCACCAATTCACCTGTACGACCACGGCCGTGTGCTCCGACCATGCCGCGACCACCCGCTAGAAACAGAAGGAACCCATGTCGAACACACCGAACTTCCTGTGGGGCGCCGCCTCGTCGGCCCACCAGATCGAGGGAGACAACACCAACAACGACTGGTGGTGGCTCGAGAACCAGCCGCAGAGTGCCATGGAGCCCAGCGGGAAGGCCATCGACAGCTATCACCGCTACCCCGAGGACATGAGCCTGCTGGCCGAAGCGGGCCTCAACTCATACCGTTTCAGCCTGGAATGGGCCCGTATCGAACCAGCGCCCGGTGAGTTCGACCGCGGCGTCCTGGCCCACTACCGCCGCATGATCGACACCGCGTTCGAACTGGGCCTCACGCCCGTCGTCACCCTCCAGCACTTCACCCACCCCCTGTGGTTCGTCCAGGAGGGCGGCTGGCAAAGCGGGAAGGGCGTCGACCGCTTCGCCCGCTACGTGGAGCAGGTGGCCACGATCATCAAGGACGTTCCGTGGTTGTGCACGATCAACGAGCCCAACGTCCTGACACTGTCGACGCGCATGGTCGACCGGTTCGTCTCGGGGCGGGCGACATCGATGACCGTCGCGGCCGGACCCAATTCAGCCCTGCCCACACCCGATCCCCGAATCGGTGCGGTCCTGGCCGAGGCGCACGCCGCCGCCCAGGACGTTCTTCATACGCGCACCGACGCCAAAACCGGCTGGACCGTCGCCTGCCAGGCGCTTACCCCGGCCCCGGGCAGCGAGGCCAAATTCGCCGAGGTGAAACACGTCTGGGAGGACTTCTACCTGGAACACTCCCGCGGCGACGACTTCGTCGGCGTGCAGACCTACACCAGCCAGACCGTCGACGCGAACGGGATCGTCCCCCACCCCGCACACCCGGACAACACCCTCACCGGCTGGGCCTATCGCCCCGACGCTCTCGGTATCGCCGTCCGCAACGCCGCCGAGGTGACGAACGGGACCCCGATCATCGTCACCGAGAATGGCATCGCAACCCGGGACGATCAGCTCCGCATCCGCTACACCTCCGAGGCGCTCCGCGCACTGTTCGCCGCCGTGGACGACGGCATCGACGTACGCGGCTACCTGCACTGGTCAGCGTTCGACAACTACGAATGGGGCCACTGGGGGCCGACGTTCGGCCTGATCGCAGTCGACCGGACGACTTTCGAACGCACCCCGAAGCCGAGTCTGAGCTGGCTCGGGAGGGTCGCCCGTGACGGCTACGGCGGGCAGGACGTCACCGCGGCATGAGGCACCTAAAATCTCACTGGAGTAAGTTTTCCTGTCGGCGAGTCCCGACCACGTAAAGAGAGGCTGGTTCAGCGGTGGCGAGCGCGAGGGGACCCTACGCGAAGAGCGCCCGGGTGCGGGCGGCAGCGGTCGAAGCCGCGGCCGAACTCTTCGGCGCCACCGGATACAGGGGAGCGACCTTCAAGGACGTGGCGACAAAACTCGGCATGACCGCCGCCGGGCTGACGTACTACTTCCCGGACAAAGACGCCCTGCTCGCCGCCGTACTCGACGAACGGGACCGCCCCGCCGTGACGGAGGGCACCGCGCTCCCTCCGTCCCCCTCGCGCACAGACATCACTGATCACGTGATGCGGATTCTCACCGAGAACATCGCGCATCCCGGCCTGGCTGAACTTCACTGTGTTCTCTCGGCGGAGGCGACCTCCGTCGAGCACCCGGCGCACGAGCACTTCCGCGATCGCTACCGCAAGGCCCGGGAACTGCTGACCGAGGCCTTCGAAGCAGCCACCGAACGTGGCGAGATCGGCACCTCCGTGCCGCCCCTCACCCTGGCCACACTGCTGCTCAGCGTCCTGGACGGCGTCCAGTTGCAGTGGCTCCTGGACCCCGAGGAGGTCGACATGCGGGCGACCGTACGTGCCTTCATCGACGACCTCCTCGTACCGTCCCACTCCCCATGAGGCCGAACCGCCGACCCACCGGGCCCGGTTATGGAGCTACCCGTCACAGGTTGTGTTGCCTCCACCGAGTGTGAACTTCTTGAAGAAACTCCACGACACTTCGGAGGCGCTGGGGCCCTGAGGGTCGCTGCCGGCATCATCTGGGGCCGTCGGCCCGCCCGGCCATGCGTGCCCCATTCCGTCCACGATCCATCGCTCGGCGATCTGGCAGCCGCTCCGATCCCGTGCAACCTTCTTGGTCCACGCGTAGCCGTCGGGGACCTGTCCGGTGACGGTCGAGGCCGGATCATCCCGGAACGTGTCACCGTCCGTCCCTGGTTTCAGGAGATTGTTGGTCGCCAACCACGCGAGGTAGGCACGTCGGGTGCACCCTCCTGGTGCCGGCTGCTCCCCGAGGACGTCATTGGTCCCCCCGAGGGTGACGACGGGCATCACATGCGCCCGCGGCCCCATCTGCTCGACCGCCTGTGGTGCGTAGAGCGGAGCAGCCAGGTCGGACATCGTGGTACAGGTGAGGAAATCCATGCCGTAGCCGCCGCCCGCGACCAAGCCGATGGCTGCATACAGGTCGGGATAAGCCCCAGCCGTGGCGCTCGTCTGGAAGGCGCCCGCCGACCCGCCGATGAGATAGACACGGTCGGGGTCCGCACGGTAGGCGGCGCTGGTCTCACGAGTGATACCGGCCACGATATCGGCGTCACCGCCGCCCCCTCGGGACTTGTGGGCCTTGTCATCGCCGACCGCGCCCCAGCACTGCCCGCCGTTGTCGGGGTAGGCGACAAGGAACCGCTCACGGTCCGCCATGGGGTTGAGCTGGGTGGCGTTCATCATCTGCTCAGCCGTCGTCCCGCAGCCGTGCAAATTCACATACAGAGGGAGCTCGTCGGTCTCCTTCCACCCCTCCGGCACATACACCAGGTAGTCGTTCACGCCGGTCGACGCGCTGTACGTCCGGTGGTCGACTCGGCCTTGTCCACCGCCGGCGTCATCGATTGAGGCATTGCCGGAGGGAGCGGCCCCGAACACCAGGAGACTCGCTGCGGCGAGCACGGCCAGCACCGCACGAAGCCACGTCGGCCGGGTCGATCCGCGTGCGGATCCAGAGCGCCAAGATGTGCCACGACTATTGTTGTTCCAGGGACACTTCACAGATGAATGGGCCATTGGTCCTCCCGGCGCAGCCCCGCGGACACGGGCACGGCGCACATCGAAACCGAGGTTCAGGACGAGCCGGGCGAGTTGTCCGCCCTCACACCTACGCCAGCACGTACCCCCCGTCGACGTGGAGGCAGGTGCCCGTGGTGTAGGAGGAGCCGGGCCCCGTCAAGTAGGCAACGGCCGCCGCCACTTCGGCGGGCTCACCCATGCGGGGTATAGGTGATTGGGACACTCCGTACTCGGCTCCTGCCGCCATGGGCGACGCGATCGGCCCGGGAGCCACCGCGTTCGCCGTAATTCCCCAGGCACCGGTCTGTCGGGCGATCCAGCGAGTCAAGTTGATCGCTCCGGCCTTCGCGGAGGCGTAGGCGGCGCCAGATCGGCCACCGCTGCCGGCCGGGTCGACCGGGCCGATGCCGCCGACCTTGCCGGAGACGGACGCGATATTGATCAGGCGCCCGCTTCCCTGCTGCTTCATGTGCGGGAAGACCGCTGCCTGGCAGGCGAACGCCATCGCGGTGAGGTTGGTGTCGAGGTCCCGCTGCCAGGTGGCGACAGTGAGTTCCTCGAAAGATTCGCGACCACAGGTGCCCGCGCAGTTGACGAGGATATCGAGTCGGCCGAAGCGGGCGGCAACATCGTGCACGGCCGCTTGAAGGGCGAGTATGTCGCGTACGTCCACGCGGAGCGCGTCGGCCGCCCCGATGCGGGTCGCGGTGTCCTTGACCGCCGGCACGATGTCGAGGAGTACGACGATGTCACCGTCTGCGATGAGGCGTTGGGCAATGGCTTCACCGATGCCTTGTGCGGAGCCGGTGACCAGGGCGACGCGGCGGTGCGGGTTCAGTGATGCGGTTGGTGCGCTCACGGGCGTGCTCCGGGTGCTGTCGTGGGTGAGGTGTCATTTGCCGACGCGGAAGCGCCGGACCTTGCCGACACTGGTGCGCGGGAGTTCGTCGATGAGGTGCCAGGCGCGTGGCCGGGCCGCGGGCGCGAGGTTACGGGCGGCCCACGCGTCCAGGTCGTCCGCGCGAGGTGGCTCGCCGGGATCACGGGCCACGACGTAGGCGACGGGCACCGTGTCGCGTACGGGGTCGGGCACACTGACCACCGCGGCCTCCAGAACACCGGGGGCTTGAGCCACCGCGGCTTCGACCTCGGTGAGGCTGACGTTCTCGCCCGCCACCTTGATGACGTCGTCGACGCGGCCGGTGAATCGCAGCACGCCGTCGGCACTGCGGGCGACGAGGTCGCCCGTGGCGAACCATGTGCCCTCCGGACTGGTGGTGAAAGCCCTGGCGGTGGTCTTCTCCTCATTGAGGTAGCCGACGAAGAGATCGCGTCCGGGTGTGCCGAGCACATGGAGCTCTCCCGGCACACCCGGTGCCGCCTCATCCCCACTCGCCGGGTCCGTCACACGGATGCGGCGGCCTGCGACCGGGGAGCCGATCGCGTCGTGGACAGGGTGCGCGCCCGCGTCGGCGGTGACGATCGCGACCGTCTCCGTCATGCCGTACAACTGCCGGGGGCGGGTGCCGACCAGTCGTGCGAATCGTTCGTAGTGCTCGGCGCCCAGGCTCTGTGCGAACCACACATGTTCCAACTGGAGCGGCGGCTCTTCACTCGGCGTACGGGCCAGGATCATTCGCACCGGAGCGGCAAACAGGCTCGCGTGGGTGACCCTCAGTTCGCGGGCGTGCGCCACCCAGCCGGAGGCGCTGAAGGCGGCGCTCAGCGCGATGCTCGCGCCGACGGCAATAGCCGGTGCGAAGCAGTAGTACTGGGCGTTGGCGTGGAACAAGGGAAGGGTGACATGCCAGCGGTGGCGCGGCCGCAACTGTGCCGCCTCCGCCATCACGGTGGCGACGTGGGCGTAGTTGGCCTGTGTGAGAACAACTCCCTTGGGCTCGGAGGTGGTACCGGAGGTGAACATGACCGCGAGACGGTCCTCCGGCCGTACCGGCTCGCCCCTCTCCACGGGATGCGCGCCGAAGAGGGGCCCACCGACGCCGTTCACATCACCAGCGTCCTCCCCCAGCGCCAGAACTACCGGGATCCTGTCGCCCACGCCCTCGCGGTAGACGTGGTCACGGGTGAACGCGCACACGCCGACCACGGGCCGCACCCGACGCACCTGCCGGTCGATGTCACGCACGGACGAGGCCGGATCGACCGGCACCATCCAGGCGCCCAGGCGTGCCACCGCCAGCCAAAGCGCTACGAAGGCGGGGCAGTTGCGCAGGGCGACGTGCACAGCCGTGTCGTGGACGACCCCGGCGGCCCGCAGGGCCCCGGCCGTGCGGGCCACTACGGCGTCGAACTCCTCGTATGTCCATTGGGTGATCTCGCCCGACTCCGCACGGAAGACAAGGAAGGGAGAGTGGGGGTTTCGGCCTACGGCCGAGTCCCAAGTGTGTTGGAACGTATCGGAGATCATGTCCGGATTTCCTTGTGCTGGTGAGAGCCGACGGGACGGTCGAGGGACGCCAGGGAGATGCCCCGTGTCTCCCTGGCGCAGGCGACCGCGACGAGAGTGACGACCGAGGCCGCGGCGAGGTACAGGGCGATCGGGACCGAGCTGTCGAAGCGTTCCAGGAGCGCGACGGCGATGATCGGCGCGAGTGAGCCGGCGGCGATCGAGGTGACCTGGTAGCCGAGGGAGATCCCGGAGTAGCGGATCCGGGTGGGGAACATCTCTGCCATCAGCGCGGGCTGCCCCGCGTACATCAACGCGTGCACGAGCAGGCCGATCACGATCGCGGCGAGGATGACGCCGTCCTGGGCGGTGTCCATCATCGGGAAGGCGATGAAGCCCCAGCCTCCCCCGAGGACGGCTCCGGCCGCGTAGACGGGGCGACGGCCTATCCGGTCCGTGAGGGCGCCTGCCAGTGGTATCGCCACGAAGTGCACGGCGTGAGCAAGGAGCAGGAGCCGCAGGATGCGGTCGGTGCCGGTCTCCACGACGACCGACAGGTAAGTGATCGAGAAGGTGACCACCAGGTAGTACATGAGGTTCTCGGCGAACCGGAGGCCCATGGCGGTGAGCACCTCACGGGGGTAGCTGCGCACCGCCTCGAACACGCCGAACTGCTCGGCCGAGCGCTGAGCCGCCTCGGCCTGCGCCGCCTGGAAAACCGGCGCGTCAGTGACGTGTGTGCGCACGTAGTAGCCAATCAGTACGATCACCGCGGAGAGCCAGAAGGCGAAGCGCCAACCCCAGGCGAGAAACGCCTCGTCGGACAAGGTCGAGGTGAGGAGCAGCAGTACGGCGGTGGCGAGGATGTTCCCGACCGGGACGGCCGCCTGCGGCCAGCTCGACCAGAAGCCGCGTCGCTCGTCGGGGCTGTGCTCGGCGACCAGAAGCACCGCGCCTCCCCACTCGCCGCCCACCGCAAAGCCCTGGACGAAGCGCAGGACGACGAGGAGTACCGGTGCCGCGTAACCGATGGCATCGAAGCTCGGGATGCATCCCATCCCGAATGTCGCGATGCCCACCAGGACGAGGCTGACCTGGAGGAGGGTCTTGCGGCCGTGGCGGTCGCCGAAATGACCGAAGACCAGGCCGCCCAGCGGACGGGCGGCGAACCCGACCGCGTACGTCACGAACGCTGCGAGGATTCCCTCCAGTTCGCTGTTGCCCGGCGGGAAGAACAGCTTTCCGAAGACCAGCGTCGCCGCCGTGGCGTAGAGGAAAAACTCGTACCACTCGACGACCGTGCCGGCCATGGACGCGTACACGATGCGTCGCAGTGCCGGCCCGCGCGCGCCTTCGGGAGCGGGGTTGTGAGGCATGGAAGTTCCTGTCCGTGGTCGATGCAGGACGGAGCCGGCCCGGGTGCACCAGGTCCAAGGGGGGTGTGCGACAGAGTTTCGATCGACAGGAATGTCAGGTCAATGCACCGTGAAGGGCTTGATTCGCAAGGCGGCCCTGCAAAAATGTGCAGATGCATCCCTCCCGTGCGAGCGCCGACGACCTGCTGGTTCTCCTGGAGGTCGCGCGCAGTGGCCGGTTCAGCAGGGCGGCCGAGTCCCTGCGGGTCAACCAGGTCACCGTTTCTCGGCGTATCGCCACGCTGGAACGGGCGGTCGGCGGCAAGTTGCTCGTTCGTGCGGCCTCCGGGTGGGAGCTCACCGACCTCGGCCGCCGTGCGCTGGCCGCGGCGGAGCAAGTCGATGGTGTGCTGCAGAAGTTGGAGTCGGGCTCCGAGGTCGGTGCGGAGATCGAGGACGTCGTCCGGCTGTCGGCCCCTGACGGCTTCACCACGTTCGTCGCCGCCCCTGCGGCGGCCCGATTGCACCAGGACCACCCGGGAATCAGCGTGGAGATCGTCTCCGCGACCCGGCGGGCCGCGCAGCACCGCTCCGGCCTGGACATAGAGATCGTCGTCGGAGAGCCACGTGTCATGCGGGCCCGCGCGCTCCGGCTCGGTGGGTACGTCCTGGGCCTGTATGCCACCCCGGGCTACCTGGAGCGTCATGGAACGCCTACAGGATTCGACGATCTGGCCCGCCACCGCCTGATCTACTTCATCTCGTCCATGCTTCAGGTCGACGACCTGGACGTGGGGCGGCGCTATCTCCCTGAGATGCGCGACGCGGTGACATCCACCAATGTCTTCGCCCACATCGAGGCCACATGTGCCGGTGGCGGCATCGGCCTGTTGCCCACCTTCATGATCGCTCCACACCGTGACCTCGTCCGGCTACTGCCCGACGAGGTCACGGTTGAGATGGCCTACTGGCTCGTCGCCCGCGAGGACACCCTGCGACGTCCCGCGGTCGCCGCCATGGTGACTCAACTCAGGCGGACCATGCGGGAGATGGGCGACGTACTGTCCACCACCGCGGCTCCGGGCACATGACATCCCCGGATGAGAAGCTCAACTCATGAGCGCACGCACGTGAAGTTCTCGGCCCGGTCGGGGTCACCGAGACCGTTGTACCGCGGCCATTCCGGGTACTCGCACAGCGGCCGGGTACGCCCGGAGGCGGACGGGTTGAGGTCGGTGACGACCGGCTCGTGCGGTGCGATGCCCTTCTCGCTCCACCGCTGCAGGGCGCTCAGCGAATCCCAACCGGCCGTGAACGCGGCGGGGCCTCCATGGCCCATGCCGGGCATGGTGTACATCCGCAGGAACTTCGAGGTGGCTCGTGCCCCCATCGTGGCGCGGACCCTCTGGTAGTACTCGGCAGTTGAGCGAGGGCTGACGACTGGATCCGCGGTCCCGTGCACGAGCAGTAGCTTTCCGCCGGCCTTGGCGAACGCACTGAGGTCAGGGTTGTTGATGTCCTGCAGTGCGGTCAGCTCACTGATGCGTTCCTTCCACTTTCCGGGCTTTTGCGGATCCAGCTTCAGTCCGTCGAAGTCAGGATCACGCGTGATGAAGTACTTTGCCCACTGGTCCCAGAACAGAGCCGCGAAACCTGTCGTGAGGTCCAGCGGCTGCGTCGGCGCCCTGGTACCGATCCCGAGCCCGGGCGTGCCCATGTCCGCACCCGACAGGAAGGGAAGGCCGGGGTAGCCGCGTTCACCACTGGCCAGCTTGTAGCCCCACTCGACGGGCGAGGACAGATCCCGGACCGCCTTGATCTGAGCGTCAGAAAGGCAGGTGGCGCCACTGTCCTCGCCGCCGGGGCAGCGCAGAACCTTCGGGTCGAAGTCGCATCCGGCCTCGTCGGAGATGACACCATCGCGTACCCCGTCGTCGCCGTCGCAACTCCGCATGACCCGGTCGTAGATCAATTTTTGCTTCTCGGAGCTCGGGAAGGCGCCCGGACGCTGCAGTATCTGTGCCATATGGCCGAACCACAGGTCGAGCGTGGCGGCGTTCCATGCCGGAGCCCCCGCTATCACACCATCGAAGTCATGGGGCCAGCGCTGTGTCACGGCCAGAGCCTCACGGCCGCCGCTGGACACACCGGCGAAGTAGGAGTGGCTCGGCTGCCTGCCGTAACGCTCACCGATGAGGAACATCGCGGCGTCGCGTGTCTTCTTGAGCGCGTCGGCGGCGAAATTCCGCAGCGCCTCGTCATTCAGTGCGAACGAGCCCGCGTGGTTCCAGTCGTTCGTGCCGAGTTGGTGGCCCGAGTCACTCGCGAAGACGGCGAATCCGCGGGCGAGTGGGGTACCCGCGCCGGCATCGCCGAAGGGGACGTCTGTGGTGAGCGAGGGAATGGCGCCGTCGTAGCCGCCGCCGCCGAACATCATCCCCTTGCCGTTCCACTCGGTCGGCAGCGCGACGCGCATCTCGATGTTGGGGGCTTCGGGGTCGACGGGGAAGATTTCCGCATCGACCTGGCAGTACTCACCGACGGCCCCGGACCCGGCGCCGGAGGCGGGGACGGTCTTCGCGTCGGTGACATGTCCTCCCGATGTCGGGAGGCCCAAGGCGTCGGCGGGGACGGCCAGTTCGGCGAGTTCTTCGCACCTGACGGGCGGCCCCGTCGCGGCCCCGGCCGTTGCCGGCAACGCGACCAGCGTGGGAACTGCGATGACGGTTGCTGCCAGTGTGCTCACAAGGGTGGATCTCATGGCCTCTCCTCGGAATCAGGCAGAACGTTGCCGACCCCAGCGCATGAGGTCATCCGGCACGCCTCCCGAAGGCGGAACTGCGGTGGCCGCAACGCTAGGGAGCCGGCACGGTGCTGGGAATGCGTCGACGTTGCACAGTTGCGCATGCGTGAACTGCACTTGTGTGGATACGGAGCGAGCTGCCCCAACACGCTGCGACGCCGCAGGATCACTTGCGACATGAGGTGTTGCCTCCGCTGAGGGTGAACTGCTCGAAGAAGCTCCACGAGGCCTTCGAGGCATTCGGTCCCTTGGGGTCATTGAAGGTGCCCGCGTACTTCGGGTCGGTGGTGCCGCCGGGCCAGAAGTGCGACATGCCGTCCACGATCCACCGCTCGGCGATCTGACAGCCGTCTCTGCCCCGGGCCACCTTGCTGCTCCACGTATAGCCGTCGGGGACCTGGCCGGTCCGCGTCGAGGCCGGGTCGTCGCGGAAGGTGGCGCCATCCTCCCCCGGCTTCAGCAGGTTGTTGACGGCCAACCACTCCAGGTAGGCCTGCCGGGCGCACCCACCGGGCGCGGGCTGCTCGCCGAGCGCATCGCTGGTACCGCCGATGGAGAAGAAGGGCATCACGTGCGCCCGCGCCCCCATCTGCGCGACGGCCTGGGGTGCGTACAGCGGGGCGGTCGCATCGAGTGCGGCAATGCACGTGAGGAAGTCCATGCCGTAGCCGCCTCCCGCGGACACTCCGGCTGCCGCGTACAGGTCGGGGTATGCGGTGGCGGTCGCGCTCGTCTGGAAGGCGCCGGACGACATGCCCATGAGGTAGACCCGGTCGGTGTCGGCCTTGTACGCGGCGCTGGTCTCGCGGGTGATCCCGGCGACGATGTCCGCGTCGCCGCCTCCTCCTCGGGTCGTGCTTGCCTTGTCGTTGATGACTGCGCGCCAGCACTGGCCGCCGTTGTCGGGATACGCAACGAGGAAGCGCTCGCGGTCCGCGAGCGGATTGAGCAGATTGGCGTGCATCTGCTGCTCGGCCGTGGTGCCGCAGCCGTGCACCATGACATACAGCGGGAGCTTCTCGGACGGCTTCCATCCCTTGGGTACGTAGACCAGGTAGTCGTTCACCCCCGTGGACGCCTGGTAGGTGCGGTGGTCTACGCGCCCCTCGCCGCCCGCGGTGTCCGTGCGGTCGGCGGCGAGGGCGGGTGGAGCGGTGGCGAGCGCCAGGCAGCCTGCCACGGCCGTCGCGGCAAGTACGGTACGAGACAGTATCCCGTGGGCGTATCTCCGCGAAGGGGCAGGGCGTGTGGAGCCACCACGGCCGAGGAGTTTGCCACCACGCCTCCTGAACGACGAGTGAATCATGGGTCCTCCCAACGAGGCAGTTGCTCTGACGGGGCAGTCCGATGACCGGCTGCGCGGAACACGAACGGGCCTCAACGGCCCGCCTGTACCGCGACCTTCACCATCACGGGGGCACAGTCGAGCGCCGAGGCCACCAGGCAGATCTCGCCAGGCCCTGTGGGACGCAGAATCACGATCGCGCGACCTTCGTAGGTGTGGTGGTCCAGCGAGTCGAAGGGTTCGTCGGTCGAGGGGCAGGCGCTTCCGAAGCCGGCGAGAACGCCGTCGCCGGTGACTTCGAGGCGTACGGGGCGGTCGGCGGACGGGTTACAGGTACCGGCCGCGTCGGTGAGGGTGAGAGACACATAGGCCAGGTCTCCTCCGGTGGCCGTGACGATGGCACGGTCACTGTCCGCCCGCAGTCGCTTCGGGGCGCCGGCCGTATGTACTACGTGCCGGCCGCTCTCCATTCCACCGGCGTAGGTAACGGCCTGCAACTCCCCCGGCTCGTAGAGAACTTCGAACTCGGTACGGAAGGCCGCCAGGGGCCGTCGGCCCTGCGAGCGTCCGTTGACGAGCAATTCGACTTCGTCTCCCGCTCCGTACACCTCGACCGTGACGGGTGCCTTCTCGAAGCCGGGCCACGTCCAGGAGGAGATGGCATCACTCCACGCCCAAGGCGTGGCGACGTAGGTACTTCCGTGGTGTTGCGGGCGTCGGACCGCGAGGTAGGGGTCGATACGCAGACCGAAGACGATCTCGCGGTAATAGGAGGCGGGGCGGCGGTGGCCGGTGATGTCGATGTCGCCGCAGTCGGCCGTCAGATGCGGGTACGACGCCATGAAGCCCGCTGGCTGCTCGTCGTCCGTACGGTACAAGGGTCGGCCGATACCCACCTCGCCGAGGTAGTCCCATCCGGTCCACGTGAAGTCGCCGATCACATGGCCGTGTTCCTCGGTCAGGCGCCAGATGCGGTCGATGTGGGTGGGGAAGGTCTCGGTGCCGAGGATGATGCGGTCGGGGAAGAGCTTGCGGTCCAGTGCGTAGCGGGCCTCGGCATAGTTCATCCCGGCGACGTCAAGCAGTGCAAAGGACTCCTCGGTCTTGTGCGTGACCAGTTCGGAGGTGGCGAGCGCCTCCAGACGAGCGGCGGGATCGGCCATGAACGTGTTGATGCCCGTGCCTTCACTCTCCGCCCGCTCGGCGTCCTGATCCTGCTTCAGATCGGCCAGATCGGCCATGACGGCCAAGGCAGTGTTGATGGCGTTGGTGACGTAACGGGTGGAGTCGAGCGCACGGATCTTCTCAGCGAGACGCCGACCCCACGCGGCTCCGGCAGGAGAGCCGGCTTCGAGGATTTCGTTGCCGATCGAGTACATGATGACGCTGGGGTGGTTGTAGTCCTTGGCGACCATCGCCTCCAGGTCCCGCTCCCACCACTCGGTGAAGTACAGGCTGTAGTCGAAGGCGGATTTCCCTGATGTCCACATGTCGAAGGCCTCGTCAACGACGAGCATGCCGAGCCGGTCGCAGGCCGCCAACATGGCGCTGCTCATGGGGTGATGGGACATCCGGAGGGCGTTGAATCCGGCATCCTTGAGGAGTTCCACGCGGCGTTCCTCGGCCCGGGCGTACGTGGCCGCGCCGAGGGGGCCGTTGTCGTGGTGCACGCAGGCGCCGCGCAGCTTCACCGGGTCCCCGTTGAGGCGCAGGCCGTGCGTTGGGTCGAGGTGCAGGGTACGGATACCGAAGGTGACGTTTTCGGTGTCGCGGTCATCGTCCAACGTGATGGCGGCGGTGTGCAGCGCGGGCTGGTCGGGGCTCCACAAGGCAGGGTCGCGAATGTACAGACGTTGCCGGGCGATCGCCTGCTGCCCCGGCTCCACGGTGACCGGTGTCGATCCCGTCGTCAGCGTGCGGCCATCGGCTCCCGCTATCTCCGTTCCGAGCCGGACGGTGCGCACCGCACGCTCATCGCTCTCGATCCGGACGGCGACCTCCACCACCGCCTGTTCCTGGTCGGACTCCAGGGTCGTGACACGAACGCCCTCGGGTGCGATGTGTACCGGATCTCCGACCAGGAGCCAGGTGTCCCGGTAGATGCCTGCGCCCGTGTACCAGCGGGAGTCCTGGTGGGTTCGCGCCTCGACCCGGATCTCGTTGCTCGCGCCGTAGCGCAGGTGGGGCCCGATGTCCGCGCGGAACTGCGAGTAACCGTACGGACGTTGAGTGACGTAGGTGCCGTTGACGTAGACCATGGCGTCCCGGTAAACGCCCTCGAACTCGACGAGGATCCGCTTGGCCTCGTCCTCGGCCGGCACCTGGAAGGTCTTGCGGTACTCGTAGGCGCCGCCGGGAAAGAAGGCCGCGGCTGCGGTCCCTTCGGCGGTTCGCCGTCGGCCGAGCATGGCGTCGTGCGGGACCGACACGGGCCGGAACGGCGTGGTGGCGCCGGAGAGCTCGGCGAACGGATTGGCTTTCGGCCCGAACTCCCAGCCGTCGTTGAAAGAAGTGCGCTTCATCGGTTACTGCTGTTCCTTCCAGCTTGTTCGGCACCGTTCTGCCTCGAGCGGGGTGTCACGAAGTGGCTTCATGCGGTGACCAGTCCTCCGGAACGGGGCTGGATGCCGGGGCGGAGCTGACGACGTCGATGAACGAACCTGTGTCGATCGACTCGGAGACGGACACCATCGTGTCCAGGACGTGGTGTGCCAACTCCCCTGTCGCGCGGTGCGGTTCACCGCGGCGCAGGGAACGCGCCATGTCGAGCACGCCCAGGCCCCGGCCGTCCGCAGGGCCCGTTGCCCCAATGGTGGTCCACTCGTCGGCCCCAGTGGGCCAGATCTTCAGCTCTCCGTCGAAGGCGTTCGGGTCGGGCAGTGAGAGCGTGGCCTCGGTGCCCGTGATCTCTACGAACCCCGCCCGGACGAGCGGGGAATCGAAGCTGAAGATGCTGTTCGCGCAGCCACCGGACGCGAATTGGATCAGGGCGCTCACATGCGTGGGCACCTCGACCTCGAACTCCTCGCCCGTGCGCGGGCCCGAGCCAATGGTGCGCATGGCCTTGGCCATGGAACCGACCGCGGAAACCCGGCGGACGCTACCGAAGGTCTGCGCCAGCGCGGTGAGGTAGTACGGGCCCATGTCGAACAGTGGCCCCGCGCCACGCTGGAACAGAAAAGCCGGATTGGGGTGCCACGATTCCGGTCCCGGGTACTGGAGGATGGTCTGGGCCGTGAGCGGCACCCCGATGTCTCCTCGCTCGATGACCCGTCGGGCGGTCTGCAGGCCCGCGCCGAGGAAGGTGTCCGGCGCGCACCCCAGGCGTAGCCCGGTGTCGTCCGCCTCCTTCAGCAGTCCGAGCCCGCTCTCGCGGTCGAGCGCGAAGGGCTTCTCGCTCCACACGTGTTTGCCCGCCCGCAGCGCCGCGGTCGCTATCTCGACGTGGGCTGTCGGTGTCGTGAGGTTGACGATGATCTCGACGTCCGGGTGGTCCAGGGCGAGTTCGGGAGTGCCATGCTCGGCGATCCCGTATTCTCGCGCCCGGGTCTTCGCGGCTTCTGGGAGGAGGTCGGTGACGGCGTGAACGATCAGGTCCGGGAACGCCGTGAGATTGTTCAGGTACTCCTTGCTGATCACACCGGCGCCGATGACGGCGACCCCGACCGGCCCGCGGTTCATCGGGCACCGCCCTTCGGGCGGTCGTGGGGGCCCGCCTCGAGGTAGCGCAGCGAGGCGGTGACGCCGTCGAAGATGTCACCGGCGTAGTCATCGAACTCAACGATGCCCACCTCCAGGTGCTTCGCGGCTTCGATGATGCCCCACACATCCATCTGGCCTTGCCCTGCCGGGAGTTGAGCGGACGTGTCTTTCGTGACCGGACCATCCTTGATGTGGATGGCACTCACACGCTGCCCCAGCCGTTCCAGGAGCCTCACGGGGTCTTCGCCGCCCACCGCGGCCCAGTAGGTGTCGAGCTCAAGGACCACTTCGGGGTCGAGCAGGGACACCAGGGCCTCCAGTGCCGTGGTGTCCTCGATCTTCGAGGAGATCTCCCAGTCATGGTTGTGGTATCCGACCCGGACCCCGTATTCGGCGCCCTTCTTCGCCGCGAGGTTCAGGTGGGCCGCGGTGTCGCGGATCGCCTCGATGTCGTGCCAGCGCTCGGGCGGGATGAAGGGGTGGACCACGGTGCCGATACGGAGACGCCGCGCGGCGGTGAAGACTTGGTCCAGGTCGGGGGAAACCTCGCCGACAGGGATCACGAAGGTGTGGCCCGTGGGGGCCGTGATGTCGTGCTCCGCGAACGCCGCGGCAAAAGCCTCGACACGGGTTTCGAAGGCGCAGGGTTCGGCCCGGCGGTAGCCGATCTCGGCGAGGCGCCGGATCGCCCCATCGAAGTCTGCTTCCAGCGCGTCGCGCACGGAGTACAGCTGGACGGAATACGTCATGACAGCAAAGCCCTTTCGGACGGGGTGTGGTGGCGCTCGATGGCTGCCGTCAGCTCGCGGCGCATGCGGTCGGTCACTCCGGGGAGTTCGTTCAGGAGCACCGACAACGGCAGGACCATGGACTGGTCCAGTAGCTTCGTCACGTCCATGTGCGGAGGCAGGTACTCGCGCAGGATCCCCGACACCGACGCGAGGACCGCGTCATGCATGGCCAGACACTCGACCGGGCTGTCCAGTGTGAGTGGGGCGGGTGTCGTAGCGAGCGCGTACGTCCAGGCGTGCCGGCCCGCACAGACGGTGCGCTCCGCCCGAGCGGGGTGCTCGGGCAGCGCCACCTCCGCGGTGGTGCCGTCCGGGATCGTCACGCGGACGGTCATGGTGTCGTCCTCTCGTTCCCACTCCACGCTCACCCGCCCGTGAACGGTGTCGTGCGCTGCGCTGGCTCGGGTCAGGCCACCGCCGGGCCGAGGCGCGATGCGCATGGTCCGGTAGCCCGGACTTGTCGCCCGCACCCCGCCGATGACGGTGTGCATCCAGTGTGCGACCGAGCCGAGCGCGTAGTGGTTGAGGGATGTCATTCCCGATGGGTTCACGGTGTTGTCGGGGAGGATGGCGTCCCACCGCTCCCAGATGGTGGTGGCCCCGCGGACGACCGGATCGAGGAACGATGGCGCCCGTGTCTGCAGCAGCAGGCGATAGGCGTCGTCCGTGTGCCCGGTCTCTGTCAGAGCGTGTGCCACGTGCGGGGTGCCCGCGAAGCCGGTGGAGATGCGGTAGCCGTCGCGCCGCACGATATCGGCCAGGCGCGCGCCGGCGCGGCGCAGTTGGTTGTCGTCGAGCAGACCGAACCGGATGGCCAGGGCGTAGACCGTCGCGCACTCGCCGGTGATGCGACCGCTGGAACTGACGTACTCGGCGCGGAATCCTGCACGAACCCTGTCGGCGACCTCTGAGAACCACGCTGCATCTTCCGTGCGGCCCAACACCTGTGCAGTGCGGGCCATTTCGCGTGCGGTCTGGTGGAAGAAGGCCGTAGCTACGAGATGGCGATCGGCCTTGGCCTGGTCAGGTCGATGCATCGGGGCGGACGGGTCGAGCCAGTCCCCGAATTGGAAACCGGAGTTCCACACACCGGTCAGATCAAGAAGCGGCACCACGCTGCGCGTGAACGTCGCCATCGAGTCGTAGCAGCGGCGCAGAATCTCCTCGTCTCCGTACTCCCAGTACAGCTGCCAGGGCAGCCGCACGGCGACGTCACTCCACAGGGCGGTCGGTGTGTCGTGCCCGGGCTGGACATCCGGTACGACGTACGGGACAAAGCCGAAGTCCTTCTGTTCCAGGGCGAGATCATCGAGCCATGACATCAGCACCTCACGCACGTCGTAGAGGTAGGTCGCGGTCGGGGCGAACGCGTTGATGTCTCCCGTCCAGCCGAGTCGCTCGTCGCGCTGTGGGCAGTCGGTGGGGATGCTGACGAAGTTGCCGCGCATCGACCAGACGACGTTGTCGTGCAGCCGGTTCAGCAGGTCGTTCGATGTCTCGAACCACCCCGTACGCGTCATGTCGCTGTGCACGACGACGGCCCGCACGTCATCCGGTGACAATTCACCGCGGAGCCCGTCGATCTCGGCGTACCGGAAGCCGTGGTAAGTGAACCGGGGCTCGAACTCCTCCGGTCCGTCCCCGGCGAGGACATAGCGGTCGGTCGCCTCGGCCGTCCGCAGTGTCATGTAGTCCGGCATGCCGTCGACGAGCACCTCGGCGTGCCGGACGGAGACCTCGGTTCCGCGGGGCCCATCCAGACGGAGCCGGACCCAGCCGGGGATGTTCTGTCCGAAGTCGACGACGGTGCTGCCGGCCGGGGACGTCCAGATCTTCCGTGGCGGCAACTCCTCGACGCGGCGGATCGGTTCCGCGGTGGCCACGGCCAGGGTGGTTGTGTCCCAGGCAACCGGTTCGGCCTGGAGCCAGGCGCCGTCGTCGAATCCGGGTTCGTGCCAACCGGCCGGTTCGAGTCGGGCGTCGATGGTGACCCCGTCGTAGAGGGAGTTGGCGCGCACGGAGCCCTGCCCGCACCGGAATCGGTCGCCTGACGCGACGTACTCCGTCCGGTCTGGGTAGCGCAGTTCGATCAGAGAGAGCAGAGCGGGACGGTCGGCATAGATCCGCGAGCGTGTAATCTCCTCGAATCCGAGGCGGCCGACGGCCCAGCCGTCGCCGACGATGGCGCCGAACGCGTTCGTGCCGGTGCGCACCATGGTGGTGAGATCGTGACTGCGGACGAGCAGGCGGTGCCGGTAGGACGTCCACCCCGGGGCCAGGACCTCATCGCCGACCCGGCCCCCGTTCAGATAGGGCTCAACGGTTCCGAGAGCGGTGAGGTGGAGGGTTGCCCCCAGGAGGTCCGGGCCTGCTTCGAACTCGGTCCGGAAGTACACCGCCGGATCGCCCGGCTCGCCCACGCGTCGTTCGGGCGAGCCGACGAACACCGCGTCGGCGGTTTCGAACTGTGCTGAGAGCATCAATGTCCATTTCTCATTCGATGGCCTGTCGGCCGCACACCTGCCGGCGCAAGGTGGGGCGCGGCCGATGCGCTTGCGGTCGCAGCAGGGCCCCGGGCTCACCGGCCCGAGGCCTCCGGGCGCTGTCAGGCGGGCGAGAGCTCAGTCAGGTCGAGGAGCGGACGCTTCAGGCTGACCTTCACGCCCTTCACCTTCGGTGACGTGTAGTAAAAGACCGAGAAGCTCGTCACGGGTACGAGCCAGGCCTGGTCGATGGCCCGCCGCGTGGCCTGGTCGCGCAGCGTGCGTTGTTCGGCGCCCGTTGCCGCGTCACCCTTCTTGACCAGGGACGCCAGCTGCGGGTCGTCCCCGCCGTAGATGAGACCGGGTGTCGGAACGTAGAAGTTCTTCGCGTAGAGGAAGAACGGAATGTAGCCGTACCCGTAGGACACCATGGGGTGATCGCCACCCAGATACTCCCGTTGGTACTTGGCGCCGTCGCTGGCGTTGACCACACGCACCTTCACGCCGATCTTGGACCAGTCAGAGATCACGGCTTGTGCGACTTCGCTGGCGGGTGGGTTCACGGTGAGGCTGAGCATGGTGGCGCTGAAGCCGTTCGGGTAACCCGCCTTCGCCAGCAGGGACTTCGCCTTCTTGGGGTCGTAGGCGTAGCGGTCCGCCTCCGACTCCAGATAATCGGACGTCCCCGGGGTCCCTATCTGGTTGACCGGCTTGCCAGTGCCGTGCAGCAACCCCTTGGCGATGGCGTTGCGGTCGACGGCGTAGTTCAGCGCCTGCCGGACGAGCTTGCTGCGTAGTGGCTTGGACCCGGCACTCTTCGCACGGCCGGTCAGTTGGATCCCGGTCTCCGCGACCAAGGTGGAGTACGTCTTGAGATTGGCACTCTTGGCACTCTGCACGGTATTGACGTCGCCCTGCGCCAGGTCGGCGGCGCCGGTCTTCAGCAAGGAGAGAGCCGCGTTGGTGGAACTGACGACCTTGATCACGACTTTGTCGTAGTGGATCGCGGACTTGTTGTAGTAGTTCCGATTGGGTATGTAGGTGTAGTGGTCGCCGGAGACGGTCGCTTTGTCGTCGAGTACATACGGTCCGGCGCCAAACGTCAGGTGCCCCAGCGCCTTCTTGTCGGCAAGGCCCTTCGCGCTGATGACCGAGCTGAGATGCGTCGTCGACGACAGGTTGTACGGCATTTCCGGGTTGGGCCGGGCGAGCTTGAGGGTGACGGTGCGCTCGCCGGTCGCCTCGACGGACACCTTGCCGAGGGACGGCGCCTGCGGGCTGTTCGGATCAGCGAAGGTGTACTTCAGGGACTTGACCACCGCGGCCGTCGTGACCGGTGAGCCGTCCGCGAACTTCACACCTGGGCGCAGGGTGAGTTGGAACTCGCGGTTGCCCTTGCCCACATACTTCCAGGAAGTGGCCAGGCCGGGCTCGTACTTGCCGTCCGGGCCCCGGTGGATGAGCGAGTCGTACGCCAGCGGGGTGTACCAGTTCTCCCCTACGGTGATGCCTGCTCGGGCCGGGTTGAAGGTGCTGGGCGGGGTGAGCGAGACAACGTTGAGTGTGCCTCCTGACTTGCCCTTGGGCGAATCAGCCGTGCCACTGCAGGCCGTCGCGGTCAGTGCGGCGCACAGGACGCCGACCAGAAAGGTTGCGGTGCGGGAGAATCTTCTGTTCATGGAACTTCCTCCATGGAGTGCCGCGCACCCGAAGCGGGGGGGCGGAGCCGACGATCCGGTTCGCGCACGGCGGGGTCTTATCGGGAGTCCTGTGCGACGGTGAGCCGCTGGGACGGTGCCCGAGCGGGATCCGGGTCGGGCACCGCGGCGAGCAGCTGCCGGGTGTACGGGTCGCTGGGCGCGCTGTAGACGCGTTCCGCCGGGCCGGTCTCGACGATGCGGCCCTGGTGCATGACGGCCATACGGTGGGACAGGAAGCGCACCACCGCGAGATCGTGCGCGATGAAGAGGTAACTGAGGCCCATCGACTCCTGCAGTTCAGCCAGGAGATTGAGGATCTGGGCCTGAACAGACAGGTCGAGCGCGCTGACCGGCTCGTCACAGATGACGAGTGATGGGTTGATGATCAGGGCGCGGGCGATGGCGATGCGTTGCCGCTGTCCGCCCGAGAAGTGTGCCGGATAGCGGTCCCCGGCGTCGGGCGGCAGACCTACTCGGACGAGCATGTCCCGCACTCGCGCCGCGATGTCCCGCCGCGACAGTGCGGACGACTGCAACAGCAGCGGCTCTGCGATCGAAGTGCCCACCTGCCGGGTGGGGTTGAGCGAGCTGTACGGATCTTGGAAGACCGCCTGGATCTCCGAGCTGAGGGTACGGCGCTCGCGTCGCCCGGCGTGGGTGATGTCGCGCCCCCGGAACCGGATGTGTCCTTCAGTCGGGGGTCGGAAGCCAAGGACGATGTTGGCGAGCGAGCTCTTGCCGGAGCCAGATTCACCGACCAGGCCGAGAGTCTCGCCCTCGGCGATGTCGATATCGACTCCGTGCAGTACCCGGGCAGGCTTGCGCCGCAGCCCCTGGGGGTAGTCGAGGACGATTCCGTGTGCGCTCAGCAGGGGCTGAGCGGATGCCGTGTCGGTCCGGCTCACGAGGCGTCCTCCTTGTCGAGATCCCGCACTCGGTCAATGTGGATGCAGCGGCTGTGGTGATCGGACGCGACAGCAGTGAGGGGGATCGGACGCTGAGCGCAGTTGGCAGCCGCGATCGGGCAGCGGTCCTGGAAGTGACAGCTGACGGGCCAGGCGGCCGGGGGCGGCACCGTGCCCGGGATCGTCGGCAGCCTCGTCAGGGTTGTGGCGGAGCCGCCGCCTGCCGCGATGCGGTCGAGCGCGCGGTGCGGGTTGGCCGCGAGGAGTCCGGCCGTGTACGGGTGCGCGGGCGAGTGGTACAGGGCGCCGACGGGCCCCTGCTCCACGACCTGCCCGGCGTACATGACGACTGCACGCGCGCACAACTGTGCCGCGACGCCCCAGTCGTGGGTGATCAAGACGATGGCGAGCCCGCGCTCCGCCTGCAGGCGCCGCAGCAGTGTGAGGATCTCGGCCTGGACGCGGGCGTCGAGCGCGGTTGTCGGTTCGTCCGCGACCAGCAGATCGGGGTCGCCGGCCAGGGCGAGCGCGATGGCGACCCGTTGGGCCATGCCTCCGGAGATCTGGTGCGGGTAGCGTCGCGAAACGGCGCTCGGATCCGGAATGTTGACCAGGCCGAGGAGTTCGACGGCCCGCGCCCGCGCGGCGCGCCGGTCCAGGCCGTGGTGTCTGCGCACGGCCTCGGCGAGCAGATCGCCGACGCGGCACGTGGGGTCGAGCGCCGTCATGGGTTCCTGGGACACGTAGCCGATACGGGTTCCGCGCAGCGCATGGCGGTCCTGATCGGACAGCGACAGGAGTTCGGCTCCGTCGAACCTGCAGGAGCGGGCGCGGACTTCGGCGCCGGCGGGCAGCAGGCCCAGCACGGCGGAAACCGTGACGGACTTGCCGCAGCCCGACTCGCCGACGATGCCGAGGATTTCGCCCTTGTCGACGTGGAAGCCGACACCTTGGACGACCACGGTGCGGGATCCTCCGGAGCCGAAGGCGACCGTAAGCCCGCGCACCGCCAGCAGTGTGCCCGGCGACGGTTGGTCGGTCGCCTCACCGGATTCGGCTGGCTCGGCCTCGCCTTCCTCCTGTACGGGCGGCTCACCGTTGCCCGCGCCACTCGGCCGTGCCGGTGCGCTGCTCCACCGTTGCACCATCACATCGCGCAGGGCATCACCGAGCAGCGCGAGAGAGAGCATCGTCAGGCCGATGACACCGCCCGACGGAATCAGCATCCAACTGGACCGGTCGAGGACCTGGCTCGCCTGGGTGATCAGTCCGCCCCAAGACGGCTCCGGTTCCTGCACACCAAGGCCGAGGAAGGACAGTCCTGCCTGGACTCCGACCGCGGCCGCGGCGACCAGGGACGCCTGCACGAGGATCGTCGTCGCCAGGCGCGGCACAACGTGCCGACGCAGGATCTGAGCGTCGGCGAGTCCGGAAACGCGGGCCGCCGCGACGTACTGCTCCGTGCGAACGCGCTGTGTCTCCGCGCGGATGACCCGGGCGAGTCCTGACGCACCGAGCACGCCGAGAGCGATCATCGCGAGATGCTGATTTCCCGGGAACACGGCCAGAACGAGCAGGAGGATGAGAATGGACGGGAGCGCGACCGCGAGCTCGATCCAGCGCAGCACCGCCCAGTCCACCCAGCGACCGAAGTAGCCGGCCAGCACTCCCAGGACGGTGCCGGTCACGACGAAGACGAGTGTCACCTCCACGATTCCCAGGAACACTCCTTGGCCACCGAACAGGACGCGGCTGAGGATGTCGCGGCCCAGCTGGTCGGTGCCCAGCCAGTGTTGCCCGCCCGGACCGGCCAGAACCTGAGTCAGGTCGGTGTTCGTGGGCCCGTACGGAGCGAGCACGTTCGCGCCCACGCTCATCACTCCGACCGCCACCAGCCACAACAGCGACAGGGCTGCCAGCGGCCTGCGCACCAACGACCGCAGGACGGAGCCCCGCTGCGGCTGCCGCAGAGTCACCGACAGCTGCTTGGCCGGGTCGTCACTCAGCCCGACGCCGCCGGGCGAGGGGTCCACTGCCGTCTGCTCGATGCCGGTCACCGGAGACGCACCCGGGGGTCGATCGCGCCATAGCAGAGGTCTACGAGCAGATTCGCCGCGACGACGAGCAAGGTGAAGTACACGACCGCTCCCTGGATCACAGGCAAATCCCTTGAGGCTGTCGCCTGTTGGACGATGGAACCGAGGCCGGGCATGGCGAAGACCTGCTCAACGAAGATCGTTCCGCCGATCAGCCCCACGAATACGACGCCGATGACGCTCATGATCGGCACACCTGCGTTGCGGAGCGCGTGCCGGAAGAGAATCGACCGGTGCGCGAGGCCGTTGGCCCGCAACGTCTTGATGAAGTCCTGGGTCAGTACCTGCCCGAGGGAGTCGCGGGTCTGCTTGGCGATGACCGTGGCCCCGCCGACCGCCAGGGAGATCACCGGCAGTACCAGCGACCGCGCCCACTGCCCCGGCGAGTCCGCGAAGCTGACATAGCCGGCCACCGGCAGGAGCCGGAGTGTGACGGAGAAGAACGAGGTGAGGACCACCGCCAGCCAGAAGTTGGGGATGGCCATGCCACCCAGCGACAGGACGTCGACGACGCTACGGGTGACACCACCGCGCACGGCCGAGGTGACGCCCAGCGCGAGACCGAGGACTGCACTTGCCAGCGTTCCCAGGATGAGCAGCGAGAAGGTCACCTCAAGATGCTCGTTGAGCTGGGAGGTGATGCCCTCACCGGAGATGATCGAGATGCCGAGATCGCCGTGCGCAGCATTCGTCAGCCAGCTCCCGTACTGCTCGAACACCGGCTTGTCCAGGCCGAGGCTCTCACGCAGGCCGGCGATCTGGGCCGCCGTGGCCTGCGGGCCGAGCATCATCTGCGCGGCGTCGCCGGGGACCAGGCTGGTGAGCACGAACGACAGGGCTGTGGCGACGAAGACGACGGGCAGTGACCACAGCAGGCGGTGCCCAAGGAGTTTCAGCACGGCAGATCCGGCGTGGGTCGGACAGTGCCCGACGGGGAGACGATCCAAGGCGGCACGGCAGTAGGCAAGTTGCGCACGGCGCTCTCCGGAGGTGTGGGATCGGATGTCTACGGCGGTCGATGTTCCAGTCCGGTTTCCGACCGCTGAATTCCCAGTGACACTTGAAGTTCGGGCTCAAAGTAGGGCCGGGCCCAGCACACCGTCAATATCCATGCGCACAAAGAAATTCAGATACCGAGCCACCGGGTGAGCAGAGGGCACGACTTTCCTGCATGGCCGGTGAAGAGCGCCACAGCCGAGAGGCTGGACCCCGGCCTCACGCCGAGTACCTACCGTGTGGCGTCGCGCGCCCCGTCCCCACGGCTGGCGGGGGCACGCAGAAGGACGGCGTCGATGACAGCGCCGAGTTGGGCTCCGATGTCGAACGACGGGTCGACCAGCCAGTGGTTCTGCAGCCCGTCCCAGGCCGCGATGATCAAAGCCGCAGCCCGTTTCGGGTCGACCGCGGGGCCTACCTCACCGTTCTCCTGGAGCAGAGAGATGTCACGGGCCAGCTGCGCGCGCGACAGGCGCCAGCGTTGCTTGAAGTAGTCGTGCGCGGGGTGTTCGGGGTTGCCGGCCTCCCCCAGCAGTGACGCGTAGAGGTGGACGATATTGGTCCGGCGTACGCCGTCAACGGCGAGGGCCGGGGCGGCCGCGACCGACTCACCCGGCGCCAACAGGCTCATCTCCTGCTCGTCGAAGAGAGCCAAAGCCGCGACGAGGAGCGTCTCCTTGGATGGAAAGTGGTAGAGGAGGCCCGCTTCGCTGATGCCCGCACGCTTCGCCACTCCGAGCGTGGTCACACTGCGATGGCCGCACTCGACCACAAGCGCCAGTGTGGCCTTGGCGATGGTCTCGCGACGTTCACGCGTCCGTGCATAAGGGCCGCGCCGACGGAGCTCTGACATGCCAGCACCGTATCCGACTCCGGAGCGGGACCCGCTCGCCTCGCGGTGACACAACCGGCCGAGCAGGTGGCGAACAGACAACGGGCACAGGGCTGTTGACGCACACCCTGACGGCCGCCACTATGAATTTCGAGCCGCACTTGAGGTTCATGGATGTGCCCTGCGCTGCGCGAGAACGTGACGCGAAGCAGGAGAGCACCGATCGGCGGTCACCCTCGCTAGAACGGGCCGAGGACTGCCCATTAGCCGAACACCGTCTGGGAACGGACACGGCCCGCCGTCCGAGGTCCGTCCTCACGGGTCTCGTTCCACGAAACACCAGGGAGCCGATATGACAGGACTGTCCGGTCAGCGTGTTGCCGAGTTGAAGGAACGAGCCCAACAGGGCCTGGAAGAGGGGAACTTGCCGGCATGCCAGTACGCACTGGCCAGACACGGTGAAGTACTCGTGCACGAGACGCTCGGCGACGCGCCGCCGGATTCGCGGTTCTCGATCTGGTCGACGACCAAGCCGGTTTTCAGCTCACTCGTCTGGCAGTTGATGGGAGAGGGCAAGCTCGATCCGCTCGCGCCGGTTGTGGACCTGTGGCCGGAGTTCGGAGCGCACGGCAAGGGCGGGGTGACACTCGAACACCTGCTGCTTTTCACCGCGGGCTTCCCGGACGCGGAGCTCGACCTTGACTCCATCTTCGACCGTGCGGCCCGGGTGCGACAGATGGAACAGTGGAAGCCGTCCTTCGAGCCAGGGACCGCCTACGGCTATCACGGGTTCAGTGCGCACTATGTGATGGCAGAGCTGGTGGAGCGCGTCACCGACATGGACCACCGAACGGCGTTGCGGGAGAGGATTCTCGGGCCCCTGGGCCTCGAACGGCTCGAACTCGGCGTCCCCGAGGGCCGGCAAGGCGACCTCCAGCGCATGGTCGGCACAGGTGAGCCCAGCACGGCGGAGGAAGTGAAGGACCTCCTGGGCCTCGACTCGCTGCCACACGACGTGACCGAGGCGATGAACGCGTCGGCAGGGAACGCGAGCGTGCGTCCCGACGCCCTCCTGACCGAGTGGCAGCGGCCAGACCTCGTCACGTTCGGCATTCCCGGAGCCTCAGGGGTGAGCGACGCGGCGAGCCTCGCGCTGTTCTACCAGCACCTGCTGCATGACCCCAAGCACGTATGGGACCCCGCGATCCGGCGCGACGTCACCACCCACGTACGGAACGTCTTCGCCGCGGCGCCGTTCGGCATCGTCGCGAACCGTACACGCGGGCTTGAGCTGCAGGGCGACGACCCGACGTGCCTCCATCGTGTCGGCGGAGGCGGCGCAACCCCGCGGACGTTCGGGCACAACGGAGCCGCGGGCCAAATCAGTTGGGCCGATCCGGAGAGCGGCCTGTCCTTCGTCTACCTGACGAACGGGTGCGACCGGAATGACGTTCGCGTCGTTCGGCGCTCACGCGAGCTGAACGCGGCGGCGGTGGCCTGCGCCGCATGACGGCCTCGCGCACATTGCGCCCCGCCTCCCCTTCCGCGACCGACACCCACACGACCGAGATTGCGAGTCGCCAAGACATGACCGACCAGGACCTGACCTCCGTGGCGAGCGATCCCCACCAGGACGACCCCGCGTTCGGACCCGCGTTCGTCGATGTCGACGAGTGGCGCGATCACCCCGTACGCCACCGCTACCTGCACGGCGGCTTCGAGGGGACCGAGACCCGATTCGAGATGTACCTGCCGGAGGACGGCGCCTACCAGGGCCGGATGGTCCAGGAGCTCGAGGGCGGCGTCGGAGGCACCGAGCTGCACGAACCCGAGTCCATGGAGAGTCTGCTCCGCAGCGCCTTCCGGCTGGGCGCCTTCGTCGTGACGTCGAACCAGGGCTGGATCCGCAGCCCGGAGCGGCCCGGCGTGGGAGGGCCGGGGCTCCCGGAAGACCGCACGATCCTCTCGCACCGGGCGAGCGCGCAGACCGCGCGTTACGCCAAGGCGGCCGCAGTGGAACTCCTTGGCGCGCGGCCGCACCACTCCTACCTGTTCGGGGCCAGCGGCGGGGGCGCCCGATCGGTGTCGGGCATGGAGCAAGTGCCCGGCCTGTGGGACGGCGCGGTCCCGATCGTCATGGTGAACCAGCACCTCGCCTGGCACTACTGGTCGGTGTGGATCCGCGCGGAAATCGCCCTGCGCCACAAGAAGGACGAGATCACCGCCGCCGTGGACGCCGGCACCGACCCCTTCGCGGTCCTCGACACGGACGAGCAGCGGGAGTGCCTGTCCGACCTCTACGCCGTCGGCTATCCGAAGGGGGCCGAGAATCTGCTCAGCATGGCAGCGTCCGACTGGGCGAACTGGATCCCTCTCATAGACCCCGAGTACGCGGAGGACTTCTGGGGCCTGGCCGGCTATGCGGGGAAGAACATGGAGCCGCTCCGCGCGACCGGCACGGTCACCGGCCTGATCCTCGCGTCGGATCCAGAAGGCCCGGCGTTGGTGGAGGCGCTCTTCGAGGGGTTTCGCGCGTTGGTCCCACCCGACTCTGTGGTCGGCGCCCGACTCAGCGGTGTCGAGGTTGCGAAAGATCTGATCGGCTGCCGGTTCACCGTCGGTGAGCCAGGAGCTGAGGTGCTGCGCGTCTGCACGGCCGTGGCCGGTGACTGCATCGGGTTCGCCGACCCCGGGCCGCATCTGACACCACAGGTCGGCGACAAGATCACTCTGGACAGCACCTTCGAGCAGGCCTGGTCCCATTACCACCGGCACATCATCGACCCGAACCAGCCGACCATGCGGCGCTGGGCGAGTAACGGTCAGCCGATCTGGCCGCAACGCCCTCTCGCCCCGGAGCGCCGGGCCGTGCTCGGCAGCCTGCCGACGGGCCGCTTCGACGGCAAGATGATCGTCCTTCAGAGCGCCCTGGACCATCTGTGCCCGCCGCACTTCGCGCACGACTACATCGAGAGGGTGCGTGCCCAACTGGGGAACAGCGACGATCACATGCGGCTCTGGATCCTCGACAACGCCATGCACGGCGAAGTCTCTCCCACACTCGGTACTCAGATCACCCTGCGGTTCGTCAAGATCTTCGGCGCCGCGCTGCAGGCCCTTGAGGACCTCGTGGCGTGGGTGGAGGACGGTGTGAAGCCACCGGCAGACACCTCCTACAAGCTGAGTGCCTGGCAAAGGACGCTGCTCGCACCGACAGCGGTAGAGCGTGGCGGGATCCAACCGGTCATCTCCCTCGATGGACCGGTTGACGCCAGGGTCGGCGAGACCGTGCGATTCACGGCGCAGGTCGATGTCCCGCCTGGCGCGGGCTCCGTGGTCGAAGCGGCCTGGGATTTGGACGGTACCGGCCGCTTCGAGGAGAAGGCACAGATCGAGGAGCCCGCGCCGACCCTGACGGCTCAGGTGGAGCACCGCTTCGGCGAAGTAGGCGCCCATGTCGTCGTGCTTCGCGCGACAAGCCAGCGCGAAGGCGATACCTCGGCCTCGGTCACGGGCGTGGAGAACCTTGCGCGACTACAGGTCCGAGTGACGGCATGACAGACGGGCCCTGAAGCGAATCAGACACCCCGCTCCGTGCCGGGCCCGAACGGAAACTCCCTACTCCATGAGCACGTTGAGGTCGAGGTTGTGGAAGGCATTGGCGACGAAGCTCGCGGCCAGTCTCCGTGCTTCGTCCAGCTCGCCACCGTGGTCGATGGCATGCTCGCACACCTGAATGGCGACGCCGACACAGGCGGCGGCGAGCGCTTCAGCGGTCGGCCCGAGTGCCGGGCCGTAGGGCTGTCGGCGGCGCTCGATGAGGCCGGTGAGCTGTTCGGTCACCGCGCCCAGAACCTGCCGCCTCAGACTGGTGGGGTGGTCGCCGGCCCTGTCCCCACGGAAGAGCAGGTCAAAGCCCTCGGCCCGTTCGGTGGCCAGGCGAAAGAGCGGTTCCATTCCCGTCCGCGCGAGTTGCGCGAGCGACAGATCGGTCCCGTGCTCGTACGCGTCGCCGATCCACGCCCTGAAGACATCCGCCTCACGTTCGATGACACGGCGGTGGAGTTGTTCCTTGTTGCCGAAGCGGGCATAGAGCGTGGGCCTGGTCGTTCCTGCTCGTCGTGCTATGTCGGCGATCTGCGCGGCGCTGTAGCCGACCGCGTGGAACACCTCACGGGCGGCATCAAGGAGTTGATCTTCGTCGAAGCGGCGGCCGCTCGGGCCGATCACGGTGCGGGCGGACATGACACCAAACCATAGGCCGACTCCTTGACTCGAAGTAAAGCTTCGCCCTAGCTTGACGTGAAGTAAAGAACACAGCACATTTCATCAGCCTCCCACACCCCTCCCAACCCCCTTCCACACGCACGGAGGAGAGATGTCCCTTTCCCGTTCGCGCCGTCGCGCAGCCGGGACTACGCCGCGGCCGACGCAGCCGTCGATGAGCGCGAGCATGCGCTGGCGGATCCTGCCCGCTCTCGGCGCCACCGCGTCTCTGCTCCTGGCAGTCGGGGCGACCGACGCCGGCGCCAGCAGCGGCGAGGCGGGCACCGACCGCACGGCCGCATCCACTGGCAGCCCCGGCGACGTCCCCTTCGAGCCGATCGACTTCGACCGCATCCCGGTGCCACCGAAGGTGCGCGCGAGCAGCCCGTCCTTCACCCCCGACGGGAAGCATGTGGTGTTCTCCGGCACGCATACGGTGGATGGCAAGCCGAAGAGCGACGCGTGGATCACCGACCTCAAGGGCAAGCACGTCCGCTGCCTCACGTGCTCGACCGGTGCGGAGACCCCAAACCTCCCGTACGTCTTCCCGTTCGCGGACGGCAAGCGGGTCTTCCTCGGCTTCTATGGCGTGCTCGAATGTGCGCCCAGCATCGTGAACTGCCGCACGTCCAAGTACCTGCCGTACGACCTCTCCACGGCGAACCCCCCGCTCGGGGTGATCCCGCCGGGCGGAGCGGCGAACAGACCGCAGTCCGTCGTCCGCCAGGGTGCCTATCCGACCCTCGCACAGGACGGAAAGCACATCGGCTACTCCGATGTTCGCACCGACGGCCTCGAGCAGATGGTGGTCGCCAAACTCGTACGCAAGACAGACAAATACGTGGCCGAGGACCCCAAGGTCATCAACCCGCCCGGCCCCACCTCGGCGTCCGACCGGAACGTCGACGCCTGGTCGGAAAGCACCGGGTTGTACGAGCTGAAGACCTTCACCCACGGCGGCAGCCATGTCACCTACGTGCATTCAGGAGGCACTCACTCAGAGAACCCTGAGGTATGGGAGGTGAACCTCAAAACCGGTGTCCGCAAGCGGCTGACCAACCACCCCGACTGGGACGAGGACTACGCCGGTTCACCGGACGGCGGCAGCTCCGTCGTATGGACCAACCGCACCCACAACATGTGGGACTCACTCGGTGGTCTCCTGCCCCACCGCAGCTTCATCGACGCGCCAATGGTCGGCGCCGAGGCCGGCATGCTGATCAACACGCCCAACAACCTGGCGTGCGGTGGTGTCGTGTGGCTCATGCCCGGGGAAGGCGACCACGGCGGTGCTGTCTCCGGCCAGCCCATCATCGCCCCGGACGTGCACGCGCACACCAGTGTCTCGGGGTGGACAGCCTGGAGCCCGGACGGGACGAAGTTCGCGCTCAACGCGGTCAAGCAGGGCGCCGGACTCTTCTCCGGCGATGTCCCGGACTATCTGACCGTCGCGAAGATGTCCAGCCGCCAGCCGGCCAAGCCGGAACCCGTCGTCAGCTCCGACGTCGGTGACTGGGCTCCCGCCCCGGCCGACTGGCACCCTCCATTCGGTTATGTCGGAGACGTCACCCTCGACGGACCGGGCGGCGGCACGGTCGACATCCACTACAACGGCAAACAGGGCGCGGTCTACGGTGACTTCTCCGCGACGTACAAGAGCTACTCCGAGGACGGCAAGACGTTCCTCGACGGGACCAAGAAGATCGACGTCCTGGAACCCGGCATCACGAAGGTCCATGAGGTCACGGACCTCGTGATGACGGGTGAGCACACCGGATCGCTCCGCAAGGACCTCGAAATCTCGGGCGGCAACGCCGCTGGTACGCCGACCTACAAGGGCACCTCCACCGCTACGTACGACGGCAAGACCGTTTCGGGGCCACCCAAGTGGCTTACGCAGAAGGGCTCCTGTCCCGAGCGACTGCCGAAGAAGCCGAAGATGCAGGCCAAGGCCAAGCACATCGGACATGGCCGCTACGCGATCGAGGTGACCGCCAGCGTCGGTGGCATGGGCCCGCACGAGACGACAGTCGACACCCGGCCGGTGACTCACGCACGGATCGACACACCCGGTCGAGACACCTACACCGACGACCGCGGTATCGCTGTCGTCACCCTCCCCGGCAACCGTCCGGCCACGGTGAAGGTAACGTCCGGCGAGACGATCACGCCGACGAGCCTCCGGCTCGGCTGAGCCGTCGGCCCCATACCGCGAACGCGTCCGATGGCAGGGGGTGGGCAAGGACCACGGCGGTCCTTGCCCACCCCCTTGCTCTCACTGCAATGTGACGCCCCGACTACGCAACGCGTCGAGACATGGACGGCATGGCCGTGACCGAAGTCCGTCAGTAGGTCGCCCGTCCCCCGCTGATGTCATAGACGGCTCCGGTGGAGAAGCTGACGCGCTCGGACGCGAGGAAGGCGACCAGCTCTGCCACCTCTTCCGGGCGTCCGATACGCCTCATCGGGATGAGCCCGGTGATGTGGGCAAGGACGTCGGCGGCGGTGGAGTCGTTCATGGGAGTGGCGATGACCGCGGGGGCGATGACGTTCACGAGGACACCGCTGGTGGCCAGTTCCTTGCCTGCGGACTTGGTCAGCGCAATCACGGCCGCCTTGGAGGCGGAGTAGATCGAGAGGTTGGGATTGCCGTCCTTGCCGGCCATGCTGGCGAAGTTGACGACGCGACCCCAGCTCCGCACGCGCATGCCGGGCACGAAGGCCCGCATAGTGTTCACGGTGCCGATGACATTGACGTCGAAGACACCTCGCCACTGCTCGGACGTGGTGTCGAGCAGCGGGGCGTTCGGCCCGACGATGCCGGCGGAGTTCACCAGGATGTCGAATGGGCCGATGTCGGCGGCCAGTTGATGCAGCGTCGGCCCGTCGGTCACGTCCGCCTCGACGTCGGCACCTGCGAGATCGAGCGTGGTCACCTGAACGCCGTCGGCCCGCAGGCGTTCGGCGGCGGCGGCGCCGAGGCCGCTGGCGCCGCCGGTGACCAGGGCGGTCCGGGCAGAGGTTGTCATCGTGCGCCTCCTGTGATTGGTCAGTGGGATTCACGGCTGACGGCGGAGCCGCTGGAGCCGGTGAGGAAGTCGAGGTCGGCGCCGGTGTCGGCCTGTTGGACGTGGTCGACGTAGAGGCGTTCCCAGCCGCGGCCCGGGGCGGCGAAGCCGTCGAGGGTGGTCTTGTTCGGGGTGCGGCGGGCGAGTTCGTCGTCGGGTACGTCGATGTCGATGCGACGGGCCGCTACGTCGAGGGTGACGGTGTCGCCGGTGCGGACGAGGGCGAGCGGCCCTCCGGCTGCCGCCTCGGGCGCCACGTGCAGCACCACCGTCCCGTACGCGGTGCCGCTCATGCGGCCGTCGCAGACCCGCACCATGTCCCGTACGCCCTGCTCCAACAGCTTCTTCGGCAGCGGCATGTTGGAGACCTCCGGCATGCCGGGGTAGCCCTTGGGGCCGCAGCCGCGCAGCACGAGGACAGAGTCGGCGTCGACGTCCAGGTCGGGGTCGTCGATGCGGGCGTGGAAGTCCTCGATGGAGTCGAAGACGAGAGCGCGGCCGCGGTGTTGGAGCAGGTGCGGGGAGGCCGCGGCGGGTTTGATGAGGGCGCCGTCGGGGGCGAGGTTGCCGCGCAGGACGGCGATGCCGCCTTCAGCGACGAGGGGCTGTACGCGGGTGCGGATCACCTCGGGCTCCCAAACAGGCGCGTCCTGAAGGTAGTTGACCAAGGGCTTGCCGGTGACGGTGAGCGCGTCGGGATCGAGCAGGTCGCTCACCTCGCGCAGTACGGCGAGCAGGCCGCCGGCGCGGTGGAAGTCCTCCATCAGGAACCGGCCGGCCGGCTGGAGGTCGACGAGGACGGGGACGCGGGAGCCGATGCGGTCGAAGTCGTCGAGGGTGAGGTCGATGCCGAGGCGTCCGGCAATGGCGAGGAGGTGGACGACGGCGTTGGTGGAGCCGCCGACGGCGGCGAGCGCCACGATCGCGTTGTGGAAGGAGGACCTGGTCAGGAACGTGCCGGGGCGGCGTTCGGAGGCGACCATCTCGACGGCGAGGCGCCCGGAGTCGTGGGCGGCCTTGAGCAGGCGGCTGTCGGGAGCGGGGGTTCCGGCGGTGCCGGGGACGACGGCGCCGAGGGCCTCGGCGACCAGGGCCATGGTGGAGGCAGTGCCCATGGTGTTGCAGTGGCCGCGGCTGCGGATCATCGCGGACTCGGAGCGGGTGAAGTCGTCCTGGCTGAGGGTGCCACCGCGCACCTCCTCGGACAGTTTCCACACATCGGTGCCGCAGCCGAGCGGCCTGCCGCGGAAGGTGCCGGTGAGCATGGGGCCGCCGGGGACGACGACGGCGGGCAGGTCGACCGAGGCGGCGCCCATCAAAAGCGAGGGAATCGTCTTGTCGCAGCCGCCCAACAGGACCACTCCGTCGAGGGGGTTGGCCCGCAGCAACTCCTCGGTGGCCATCGCGGCCATGTTCCGCCACAGCATGGCGGTGGGCCGCATCTGGGTCTCCCCCAGGGACACCAAGGGCAGGTCGAGCGGGATGCCGCCCGCCTCGTACACACCATGGCGGACGGAGGCGGCGACCTCGTTCAGATGGGCGTTGCAGGGGGTCAGGTCGGAGGCGGTGTTGGCGATGGCGATCTGGGGGCGGCCCGTGAAGGCATCGTCCGGAACGCCGCGACGCATCCAGGCCCGGTGGATGTAGGCGTTGCGATCGTGACCCGCGTACCACTGTGAGCTTCGGAGCTTCACACGCGACTCTTTCCAATAGTCGATACGACGGTCTAATCTCTGGAATGCCATGGACAATACGCAGACGTTCGACGGACCGAAAGCCCCCGGCGGCAAGAAGATCGAGAGCCCGGATGAGGGCTCAACCAAGCGTGCGGGCAAGGGACTTGTGGGGTCCGACCGAGTACTCGCAGTTCTCAAGGAACTCGCGCGCCACCCCGACGGTGTAGGCCTTGAGGAGCTGACCCGGGTGATCGCCAGCCCGAAGCCGACCGTGCACCGCGCCCTGCAGTCATTGCGCCGAGCCGGGCTCGCCGACCAGGACGCTCAGGGGCGCTACCTACTCGGGGACGAGTTTCTGCGCATGGCTTTCGCGCACCATGAGGCCCGCCCCGAACACGTCCGCGTACGCCCTGTCCTGGAGGCGCTGGCCGAGCGGTTCAACGAGACCGTGCACTACGCGGTTCTGGACGGCCACGAAGTGGTCTACCGCGCCAAGGTCGACCCGCCCACCGGCGCCGTACGCCTGACCTCCACGGTCGGCGGCCGCAACCCCGCCCATGCCACCGGCGTCGGAAAGCTGCTGCTCGCATACGAGTTGAAGTCCCTCACCGACGTCGAGGCCTGGATCGGCGACGACCCACTGGAGCGCCGCACGCCGCGGACCCACTGCACCACCACCGACCTGCACCATGAATTCCAGGCCACACGCGAGCGCGGCTACGCCGTCGACGACCAGGAGAACGAACCCGGCGTCAACTGCATCGCGCTGCCCGTGTACGCAACGTCGGCGACGGCACCATCGGGGGCGGTGAGCGTGAGCGCACTGGCCTACCGCACCCCACTGACCACGCTGGTCGACGCGTACGACGAAATCCGCACCCTACTCAGCCCGTTGGGCACCCCCCTCGCCTGACCGCATCGACGCTCACACCGCTGAACTGCCCGCCTACCCTGGAGACTGAGCCCGTTGTATCTCATGCGCATCGGTTCCGTCGGCGCCGAGAAGCCCGTCGCCCGCATCGACGACAACACCTACATAGACCTCTCCGACGTCGTCTCCGACTTCGACGAGTCGTTCTTCGGCACCGGCGGCCTCGACCGCATCCGCCCCCTCGTGACCGAGCGCGCAGCAGCGGGCCAGGTGTCACGCTTCGCCGGGGAACGCACCGGCGCCCCCATCGCCCGCCCGCACCAGATCCTCTGCATCGGACTCAACTACCGCGACCACGCGGCCGAATCCGGCATGGCTGTGCCGGACGAACCGATCCTGTTCACCAAGTCGCCCAACACCCTCGTCGGCCCCAATGACGACGTGCGTATCCCCCGCGGCTCAACCAAACCCGACTGGGAGGTCGAGCTCGGCATCGTCATCGGCCGACGCACCAGCTACCTCGAATCGATCGACGACGCGCGTGATGCCATCGCCGGATATCTGGTCGTCAACGACGTCAGCGAACGCGCTTTCCAGCTGGAACGCGGCGGACAGTGGGCCAAGGGCAAGTCCGCCGAGACCTTCAACCCCGCGGGCCCCTGGCTGGCGACGACCGACGAAATCGACGACGTTCTCGCGCTCGACATGTGGCTCGACGTCAATGGAGTACGCCGCCAGGACGGCAACACCAAAACAATGATCTTCGACCCGTACGTCATCGTGCACCATCTGAGCCAGTTCATGGTCCTGGAACCCGGTGACCTCATCAACACCGGCACCCCGCCCGGCGTCGGCATGGGCTTCACCCCGCCCATCTGGCTCGGTCCCGGTGACGTGATGGAGCTGGGCATCAGCGGACTCGGTACACAGCTCCAGCACGTCGTCGGGCCCCGGTGAGCGCGCACCATGCGCGCATTCGTCGTCACGGGCCCCGGCACATACGAGGTCCAGGACCTGCAGAAGCCCATCGCGGCACCCGGTGAAGTAGTCGTCGATGTGGAACGAGTCGGCGTGTGCGGCACCGATGTCGAGCTGTTCACGGGCGAGATGGCCTACCTGCACCAGGGACTGGCCGCCCACCCGCTGCGGCCGGGCCACGAATGGTCCGGCCGCGTGGTGTCCGTCGGCCCGGGCGTCGACGCCGGCTGGCTGGGGCGGCGCGTCACGGGGGACACCATGCTCGGCTGCGGGACATGCCACCGCTGCACACACAGCCGGCAGCACCTGTGCGAGCAGCGTGACGAGCTCGGCGTCCGTGGGCCCCGGCCGGGCGCCCTGGCCGAGCAAGTCTCCGTACCGGCAACCTCGTTGCACACCCTGCCCGCCTCCATCGACGCCACGCTCGGCGCCCTGGTGGAACCGGGTGGAAACGCCCTGCGCGCGGCGCAGGCGGCGGTTCGAGACCGAGGCGAACGGGTACTGGTCCTCGGCCCGGGCACCATCGGACTCCTCACCGCGATGTTCGCACGATCCCTGGGCGCCGAGGTGCACCTCGTGGGTGAGACACAGAGCTCGCTGGACTTCGCTGGCAGCCTCGGCTTCGAGCACCTCTGGCGACATGCCGCCGTCCCGGATCTCCCGTTCGAGGCTGTCGTCGACGCCTCCAATGCCACCCCACTACCGGCTCTGGCCCTGGACCTGGTCGAGCCGGGCGGCCGGGTCGTCTACATAGGCCTGGCCCCTGAACCGAGCCGCATCGACACCCGCACACTCGCCCTCAAGGACGTCACCGCCGTCGGTGTCCTCTCCGCCTCCCCCGCCCTCGATGCGACCATCGCGGCGTACGCGGACAGGTCCGTGGACCCCAGATCCCTGGTGGGGGCGACCGTGGGTCTGGAGCAAATCGGCCCGGTGCTCGTCGGCGAACGCCCCGCAGGCGCCGGCGCCGGACCCAAGATCCATGTCGACCCGCGCCTGATCGAGAGGTGAACGAGGCGACGGCGTTCCGGACGGTGGTCCAGGAAGACCGCGGACGGTGACGATCACCGAGTGGGATACGGCCTGTCAGCAGGAGGCCGGCAGGACATGACTGGCGGGTCCGACGATTCCGCGGGCGAGGTCGCGGCTGATGACCATGCGCTGGATCTGGTTGGTGCCTTCGAAGATCTGCATGACCTTGGCCTCCCGCATGTAGCGCTCCACCGGAAAGTCCCGGGAGTAGCCGGCTCCCCCGAAGATCTGCACCGCGTCCGTGGTGACCCGCATCGCCGCGTCGGTCGCGATGAGCTTGGCGATGCTGGCCTGTCGGCCGTACGGCAGTCCGGCGTCCTTGCGTCGCGCCGCGGCCAGCACGGTCGCCCGTGCGGAGACAATCGCTGCCTCCATGTCGGCGAGCAGGAAAGCGATCGCCTGGTGGTCGATGATCTTGCGGCCAAAGGTCTCGCGCTGCTGGGCGTAGGCGAGCGCTTCGTCCAACGCCCCCTGGGCCAGCCCGACGGCGACCGCGGCGATGCCCAGGCGGCCGGCGTCCAGGCCCGCGAGCGCGATGGCGAGCCCCTGGCCCTCCGCTCCAATGAGCCGGTCGTCCGGCACCCGGACGTCACCGAAGCGCATGGTTGCGGTCGCCGACCCTGTCAGGCCCATCTTGCGCTCCGGCGGATCAGCCTCGATGCCTGATGCGTCGGCAGGTACGTGGAAACAAGAGATGCCGCGGCCCCGGTCGTCGGAGGTGCGTGCCATCACCGTGTAGAAGTCCGCGTACCCGCCGTGTGTCGTCCATGCCTTGGTGCCGCGCATCAGGTACGTGTCACCGTTGAGCACGGCCCGGCTGGTCATGGCGGCCGGATCCGATCCCGCGTGCGGCTCGGACAGACAGTAGGCACCGAGCAGGTCACCGGCCAGCAACTCCGGCAGCAAGCGCTCGCGTTGGGTGTCGGTACCGAACGTGGCCAGCGGGAAGCACGACAGCGTGTGCACGCTGACACCGACGGCGACGCTCGCCCAGCGGGCCGCGAGCTCCTCGACGACCTGCAGATACACCTCGTAAGGCTGACCGCCACCGCCGAACTCGACGGGGTACGGCAGGCCAAGAAGACCGGACCGGCCGAGCGTGCGGAACACCTCGCGGGGGAAGTGTTCCGCCGCTTCATGCTCGGCGGCGCGCGGGGCCAGGTGACGCTCGGCGATCTCGCGTGTCAGGTCGAGGAGCCCCGCCGACTCTTCGGTCGGCAGCAGGCGTGAGACGGGCATGGACATCGTTCTCCGGATGGCTCGTGCGGGGGCGGGGGGACGGAGGCGAGCAGGACGGACAGGTTGGGTCAGTGGCCGTACAGTTCGTCACGACGCTGCTTGCGCAGGACGTATCGCTGGATCTTCCCGCTGGGGGTCTTCGGCAGCTGGTCGGCGAAGTGGACGGTGCGCGGGTAGGCGTGGGCGGCGAACCGTGACTTCACCAGCTTCTTTAGTTCATCGGCAAGTTGGTCGTCTCCGTCCGCTCCAGGACGCAGGACCACAAAGGCTTCGAGCACCTCCCCGCGCAACTCATCCGGCACCCCGACGACCGCGACATCGGTCACCAGCTCGTGCTGCAGCAGCACGCTCTCGACATCGAAGGGGCCGATGCGGTACCCGGCCATGATGATGACGTCGTCGTCACGGGCGGAGAAGTAGAAGTAGCCCTCCTCGTCGCGAGTTCCGGCGTCGCCGGTGAGGTACCACCGGCCGTCTCCGGTGAAGCGTTCCGCGGTCTTCTCCGGGGCGCCGGTGTATCCGGAGAACCACATCAGCGGACTGTCCTCGGCCCTGATCGCGACGCGGCCCGCAGTTCCCGCAGGGGCAGGCTCGTCCCGTGCGTCGTACAGGATCTCGGCCGACCAGCCCGGCAGAGGCCGGCCCATCGACCCCGGCCGAACTGCCGAACGTACGTCCTCGGCCCACCCGTTGACGATGACCATCCCGTGTTCGGTCTGCCCGTAGTGGTCGCGCACCGGGACACCGAGCGTCTGCTCGGCCCATGTGATGACCTCGGGGGTGAGTGGCTCGCCGGCGGAAGAGGCGATGCGCAGTCGTACCCCGTCCGGCACGGGCTCGGGGGCGCTGCGCAGGCTGCGGTAGACGGTGGGGGCCGCGGTGAAGTTCGTGACACCGAACTCGCGCATCACCTGCCACGTTATGGGCGCGGAGAAGCCAGAGTGCAGCAACAGGCTGCGTCGTCCCGCGGCCAACGGGCCGAGGATCGCGTAGTACAGCCCATAGGCCCAGCCGGGATCGGCGGCGTTCCAGAACACGTCGTCGCGTCGCACGTCAAGGCCGTACTCCAGGTACGCCTGGAACGAGGCCAGCGCCTTCACAGGAACGGGCACGCTCTTCGGCGTCCCGGTGGTCCCGGAGGTGAACAGCTGGACCAGAACCGCGTTCCCACCGAGCGCGACCGCCCGGCCCTCCGGCTCGTCCCCGCGATACGCACCGAGCAGGCGGTCGAACGACAGCTCGCCTTCGGCCGGTTGTCCGCCAGCGACCACGATCTGCCAGGGGGCATCGGCAGGCATGTCCTCACCAGGCACGAGCTTGTCCCGCTGGTCGGCGTCGACGACAACAGCCTTTGCAGCGCTGGCGGTGAGCCTCAGCGCGATTGCCGGCGGGGCGAAGGCAGTGAACAGCGGCACGTGCACGGCCCCGCGGCGCCAGATACCCAACAGCGCCACGATCAGGTCGGCCGACTTGCCCATCAGCACGGCCACGGCGTCGCCGGGGCCAACACCGATGCCGGCCAGGGCGGCGGCGAAGCGTGCCGAGTCGCGACGGAGCTCGCCGAAAGTGAGGTCGCGGGCGGACAGATCCGCCTCGATGACGGTGAAGGCCACGTCGTCGGCGGGGTGCAGGTCGCACAGCAGCTCCGCGGCGCACGCCTCTGGGGAGCCGAAGCGGGAGAGGAGCTCTTGGACGCGGACCGACGCGGTCGCCGAGACGCCGGCTCCCTTTGGCCCAACAGAAGACGAGAGCTCGGATCGCCCGTGGTGTTGCTCTTTGGATTGCCCGGTTGATCGGCCGGTGTTGGTCACGGTCATCCCCTTTCCGGCGGCATTGCCGGTCGACTCTTTGCTGTGGGGTTACGGCGACTTATGCTCCGGGTCACATGGATGGCCGACTACCCCCGGAAAGGGGCAGTGGCAATGCAGCCCGTTTCAGATGTGTCCATGCGCCCCGACGACGGAGACGCCATCCGGCAGGCACTGCGCCTCGTCCAGCGGCGCTCGGACATCCCGATCACGTTCGGCGGCCCCGTCCGGGGAGACGTCCTGCGCCTGACGGAGCACTTGGGAGTTCGCACGGCAGGCCTGCGCGGACTCGCCGTCGCGGCCTCAACCGGCCTGGGCGGACAGGTCATCGTGGAACGCCGCCCTACCACCGTGGCGGATTACGGGGCGGACGACTCCATCACCCATGACTACGACACACCCGTGCTCGCGGAAGGCATCCGCTCTGTCGTTGCCGTTCCCGTCGTCGTGTCGGGTTCGGTACGCGGCGTTCTGTACGGCGCGGCGCGCGGCGTGGCCTCGGTCGGTGAGCGCGCGACCGATGTGATGGTCGGCGCCTCACGCCAACTGGCGGGCGAACTCGCCCTGCGGGACGAGGTGGACCGCCGCGTACAGCTGCGCCTGACCGCGCAGACCGATGCTGACCGAGGTATGAGCCGCAGCGCCACCGAGGAGATCCGTGCACTCCACGCCGACCTCCGGGCCCTCGCCCAGACTGTGCACAACGACACTCTGCGCGAGCAGCTCATGGACGCGACAAGGCGTTTGGCCGGACTCGGCGCGGTGCAGGGGTCGGCCCCTCATGCACCACTGTCACCCCGCGAGACCGATGTCCTGGCCCAAGTCGCCCTCGGATGCAGCAACGCCGACGCGGCGTCGCGGCTCTCCCTGCGTCCCGAGACCGTGAAGGCCTACCTGCGCAGCGCGATGCGCAAGCTCGACGCCCATACGCGGCTGGAGGCGGTCGTCACGGCGCGCCGCCGAGGGCTGCTGCCGTGACGACCGGATGTCGACCATCACTCGGCTCCCGCAGCACGGCGTCAGGCCACTGCCTTGTCCGGGACGGCGGGGGCCGACTCAGTCGTACGCACTTCCTCGGCACGCGGCGTGCTGCTTCGCTTCCGCTGCACTCGCACGCCCCACCCGATACCGAGCACCCCGCAGCCGCAGACTGTCCCCAGGATGGTCGCGCTCACCGGCCCTGCCGACGGGCGGCCGTGGGCGTCGACTTCGCCGACCAACACGGGGAAGTTGGTCACGACCAGCAGGAAGATCACCAGGAGGGCGGCCCCACTCAGGCCCGGTGCAAACAGTCGGCGCCACACGCCGACACCCTTGGCCTCCGGCCCGGCGACAGCGAAGTACCGAACGACCGCCGCGGAGGTCACGACCATCAACAGCAGGATCCCGACGACGCCAACGGCTGCGAACCAGGTGTAGATATCCGCGTACGGATCCAGGCCGAGCACCACGAGCAGGATCAGGAGCACGGTGATGACGACCGTCTCCACGATCGAGGCCGTCGCCGGGGAGCGGTGCCGCAGGTTCTGCCGACCGAGAAGGGACGGCAACGTACCGCCGTGCGCGTTGGTGAAGAGGTACCTCGACGCCACATTGTGGAATGACAGGATGCAGGCGAACAGGCTCGTGACCAGGAGCACACTCACCGCAAGACCAAGCCAAGTGCCGACGTAACGCTCCGCGGTGCGCTGGTACATGTCGCCCGCCTGAAAACTGGCGGCCGCCACGTCGGCCACCTTGCCGCCCCAGCCCTGAACCAACGCCCATGAGGCGAACGCGTAGACGACACCTACGCCGATCACGGCTCCGAAGGTGGCGCGGGGGATCGTCCGGTCCGGATCCCGTGCCTCGTCGCGGTAGACGGCCGTCGACTCGAATCCCAGGAAGGCCGAGACGGCGAAGGTGAGGCCGAGCCCGATATTGCCGTCGAACACCCGCGACGGCTCGAAGGAGTTGAGGGAGATGCCTTCCTGGCCGCCATGGCCGATGATCGCGAAACTGACGATGGTGATGACGACGAGCTCGGCAACGAGCAAGGCGCCCAGGACCTTGGCGCTGAAGTCGATGTTGCGGTACCCCAGGTATCCCACGAAGGCGATCAGCAGCAGGGTCACCGCCCACCACGGCAGTGGAATCCCCTGCCCGGTAAGGAAATCGGAGATCAGCAACCCCATGTACGCGTACATGCCGACCTGCATCGCGATGTAGGTGGCGGTGGCCAGGAAGGTCGCCCCGGTTCCGGCCGGAACGCCGAAGCCGGCTCGTATGTAGCTGGAGAAGCCGCCCGAGTCCGCCACCCGGGGCGTCAGCGTGGTGAATCCGACCGAGAAGGCGAGCATCACCGCAGTGATGACGAGGAAGAGCGCAGGAAACCCTTCGCCGTTGCCCTGGAGGATGCCGATCGGCGTGAGAGCGGCGACCACCGAGAGCGGCGCGGCGGCAGCCACCACCATGAAGATGATGGCGCCGACGCCCAGGCGCCCGGAGAGCACCACGTCCTTGGATGTCATGGGAGTGGCCTTTCACATAGTGAGGACGACAGGAGTACGACGTCCGGCCGAGTGCGGGTGCGGTCGGTGTGCGTCCCACACGCGGCGCGCACGGGACGCACACCGAGGGGATGGCGGCGGGCCCGAGTCGTCAGCGAGGGCTTCGGCTACTGACGCGGGCCACGGCACCGATCTCGATGAGCGCGCCTTCCCCACCGAGATCGGCGACCCCGACCCCGGTCCAGGTAGGGAAGGGCGCGGGCAGATACCGGGCCTTGACCGGGAGGAACCACTCGTTGGTCACAGCCATCCCGCCCTTGTGGAAGGTCTGCAGATGCACGATGTCCGCGAGGGCGGCGCCACCTTCTGCGAGAACCCGGCGCAGGGCTTCGAAAGCGAGCTCGGACTGGCGTGCCCCGTCCGCAGGGATCGTGCCGTCCTCTTCGATGCCGAGCTGACCGGAGACGAAGATCAGGTCGCCGGTGCGCAGACCGGGAACGAGCCCGAACATGGGCCCGTCCTGCTCCATGCCCTCGGGAACCAGCCGGATCGGCGCGTCGGTGGATGTGTCTGTCATGCCAGGCTCCTTACGGTGTGGGGGCGCGGTCAGCGGAACGCGGGCGTCGTCACCGGACGGATGGCGAGAATCCTGTGGGCGGCTGCCTCTCCGGCCTGGACGGCGCCTTCCATGTAGCCGGTCCACATGGGGGCGGCTTCGGTGCCGGCGAAGTGGAGAGGGCCGACGGACTCGGTCAGCGCCGCGGCAGTGGTGCTGAGCAGGCCGGGCGGCATCACGGTGACAGGCGCCCCCATGGTGTGGGGGACGGAGGGCCAGTCGGTCTCGAAGAAGGCAAGCGGTTCGGCGGCCTCGGGGCCGAGAACGGACGTCAGCGATTCGAGGAAGGCCGTGCGCCGCTCGTCGTCGCTGAGCGCCGCCCAACGGTCGTAGTCGCGGCCCCCGATGAACCCGACGATGGTGGCGCACTCGTCACCGGGACGGGTCACGTCGAGCGCGAGGTACCCGAGCTCGAGGTCGAAGATCTCACCCGACAGTCCGGCCTCCCGCCAGAAGGGGCGGGCGTAGCGCGCCTGCACCTTGGTCTCCCGGCCCATCGGCGCGCGGGCCTGCAACTGACGACGTGCGTGCGGCAGCGGCGGCGTGAAGTCGATCCGGTGCGCCGCCGAAGGCGGGACGGCGATCACGGCAGCGGGAGCCGTCAGTCGGCCACGCGGTGACGCGACGGTGACCCCGTCGGGGCCGTGCACGACCGATTCGACCGGCCAGTCGGTGAGCACGGTGACGCCGGGCAGATCGGCGACACGCTCGGCGATCTGCTGAGCGCCGCCGACCCAGAGCGAGTCCTGCGCGGTTACCTGCAGAGCGCGCATGCCTTCGCACTTGGCCACGTACTGCGCCCAGAACAGCATCGACATCTCAGAGGTGTCGGCGCCGACGATGATGTTCAGGTCGGTGGTCATCAGGCGACGGATGACAGGATCGTCCACGTTGCGGTCGAGCCAGGCAGCGACCGTCATCCGGTCGAGCTCGAGGTCCTCCGGCCGCCGCCACGGTCCACTCGCACCCACCCGCTCGGCAACCTCATCGAACTGCTCGTACGCCGCGGCGAGTTTGCGGTCGAAGGCGTCGGTCCCGGCCACGACCTCCGGATAGCCACCATCGGACGCCCGCAGTACCTCACCGTCGACGCGGTAGCTCATACTGCCTTCGGGCCGGGCCCGGACTGCGGTGAGCCCGAGGCTCTCGCCCAGCGCACGCGAGCGGTGGTGGGTCGCACCGATGAACATGCCGCCGAGGTCGACGGGCCCGCCCTGGGCGTTCCCGTCCGAGTGCGTCCGGCCACCCACCCTGTCCTTCGCCTCGACGACAGTCACCTCGAGCCCGTCGGTGGCCAGCGTGTACGCCGCGGCCATACCGGACAGCCCCGCACCGACGACAACGACGTCCGGCCGTCCTACCGAGCGCGGGGCACCGCCTATGTCCGTTCGTACATCAGCATGGTCAGTGGTGATTGCCATCTCTGGAACCTCTCTTGCTGTCGATCTGCACGGCGCAGGGCGGCGACGTACTCCCCAGGAGTTCGCCCCGCCAAGTGCCTTACGAACGTTAGGTACCGGAGATTTCGGTCGCGTTTCCTTTCGGTAGCCGTGCGTTTCCCCCTCACCTGGGCGGCAGTCGGGCCCACATCCTGAGCGCGATCAGCCGCCCGGCCCTGCAGCGGGCAGGGTATTCAGCAAAGCGTCGACAGCCCGGACAGCCGACTCGACGATGCCGCCCAGCGAGCCGGGGTCTCCCTCCCAACCGCTCCACGAACGGACGCCGTCGAGCAGCGTGACCGCCATGGCGACCACGCGCGAGGTGTCCCCTCCGTACCCCAGGTCGCTCACCACACCGAGGTACAGATCTTGATACAGGGACACCAAGTGCGCGACCTCGTCGCGCGTCCTCGGTGGCAACATCCGGCTGAACCGGTCCGTAGCGAGGAGCAGGTCGAACATGTCGTTCTCGACCGTCTCCAGTTGATTGCGGACGTGGTGCCGCACCAGCGCCGCGAGGAAGGCACGCGGATCCTCGACCTCGCGCACAGCCCTGACCACGGAGCCGGCCCATCGGGTGTAGTGCCAGCGCAGCGCCAGCGCCACCAACTCATCGCGGCCACCAGGGAAATGGCTGTACAGACTCGGCGCCTTCACCAGCAGGCGCTTGCCTATACCGCGCATGGTCACGGACGCGTAGCCGGACGTCGTGGCGATCCCGAGGAACGCGTCGAGGATCTGACGCCGCCCCTCCGTCAGCCCGCTCCAGTCGAACGAGGCGACCTGCGCCTCCAGCCGCTCGAGCGCGTCGAAACGCCGCGTCCCACCCCCCGTCAGCTGAGACCGCCGCGTTCGACCACCTCCGCCACGGCCAACTCCCCGCTCTTGCCCTCGACTCTCCGCGGCCGGCGCGACACACGTCCCACCTCGGCCACGAGTCACCACCACGCCCGCGGCGGCGAGCTTTACGTACGCCGCCGCCACCGTGTTCCGGTTGACGCCGAGTTCAACCGCCAGAGCCCTGATCGGTGGCAGCGCACTGCCGGGGACCAGTCGACCGTCATTCACCTGCACCGAGACGGACTCGACGATCTCGGCGGCACTCTTGCCTCGAATACCGTGCGCCACCCGGGCGTCCCCGCTTGATGGAGCCTCACCCCGCTCTTTTGTCATAGGTCAAAGATAGCCGCACCCGGATCAGGCCCCAGACAAACTCTCCACCACCCCCAGATCCGCCCCGCATGGCGACTCACCAACAGACCCCATCGACGTTGCGACCGACCTCACGCTCGCGGCAGCGCCGTACAGAGACGTTCGTCACTTGACGCAGGAGCACCCACCGGCTTCACTTCTGGTGAATCGCCACGCAAGACTGAATGGATATTCACATGGTTCTCATGCCAGTCCCCGAGGCCACCAAGCGGCTCGCGGACATCAAACGCGCGCTCCGGCAGGCGGCACCCGAAGAGCGTGCCGCGCGGCTGCGGGAGCTGGCGTACTCGATCCGCCGCGCCGACCTCGCGATGATCGCGAAGGCCGGTCAGGGGCACATCGGCGGCGACTACTCGGCCGCCGACATCGTCACCACGCTGTACTACGCCGTCCTCGACGTGCGCCCCGAGGACCCGCAGTGGGCCGAGCGGGACCGCTTCGTGCTCAGCAAGGGGCACGCGGCCGGAATCCTGTACTCGACGCTCGCGCACGCCGGGTTCTTCGCCGAGTCCGAACTGGACACGTTCATGGAGCCGATGTCCGCGCTGAACGGGCACCCGAACCGGCGCAAGGTCCCGGGTGTGGAGACCAACACCGGGCCGCTGGGTCACGGTTTCCCCGTGGCCGTGGGCACCGCCATCGCCGCCAAGCTGGACGGCTCATCGCGCCGCACCTTCGTCCTGACCGGCGACGGCGAACTGCAGGAAGGCAGCAACTGGGAGGCGGCCATGAACGCCTCGCAGCAGCGGCTCGGCCGACTCACCGTCATCGTCGACCGCAATCGCTTCCAGCAGGGCGCGGCGACCGAGGAAACCTCCGGCCTCGACCCGCTGGACGCCAAGTGGGCCGCGTTTGGCTTCGAGGTGCGTACCGTCGACGGCCACGACCACGAGGCGCTGTACCAGGCCCTGAGCGAGGAGCGGGCCATCGACGACCGGCCGCTCTGTCTGATCGCCGACACGCTGAAGGGCAAGGGCGTGTCTTTCATCGAAGACCGGGTGGAGTGGCACCACAAGGTCCCCACCGCCGAGCAGACCGCTGCCGCCCTCGAGGAGCTGAACGCCTGATGACCGCCGTGACCGAATCCCCCCAGAGTGCCGCCACGAGCACCGAACTCCACGACTGCCGCAAGGTGTTCGCCGAGACCCTCATCGAGCTCGCCAGGAGCGACGAGCGCACCGTCGCGGTGTGCAACGACTCCGTCGGCTCCTCCAATCTCAAGGGTTTCCAGGAGCGCTTCCCCGAGCGCCTGGTCAACGTGGGCATCGCCGAGCAGCTGATGGTGGGCGCCGGCGCCGGCCTCGCCAACGGCGGACGTATCCCCTACGTGTGCGCCGCCGCGCCTTTCCTCACCGGCCGCGCCACCGAGCAGATCAAGGCCGACGTCGCATACTCGCGTACGAACGTGAAGCTGTGCGCCATGAGCCCCGGTTTCGCCTACGGGCAGCTCGGCCCCACGCACCACGGTGTCGAGGACTTCGCCTGGATGCGCACCCTGCCCGAGCTCGTCGTCCTCAACCCGGCCGACCCCGCCGAAACGCGCGAGGCGCTGCTGTGGGCCCACCAGTACGACGGCCCGGTGTACCTCCGCGTCGGCCGCACCAAGGTTCCCGCGCTGACCCCGCACATCCCGTTTGAGATGGGCAGGGCGGCCCGCCTGCGTGAGGGATCGGACGTGACGCTGATCGGCAGCGGCACCACCGTGTCCGCCGCGCTGGAGGCGGCCGGAAAGCTGGCGGTGGACGGCATCGAGGCGCGGGTGCTGAACTTCTCCACCGTCAAGCCGATCGACGAGCAGGCGGTCCTCGCCGCGGCCTCGGAGACCGGGAAGATCGTCACCATCGAGGAGGCCAACGTCGCCGGTGGAATGGGCAGTGCCATCGCCGAGTTCCTCGCCGAGCGCGGCCCGGTACCGATGAAGCTGCTCGGTGTGCGCGACGAGTTCACGCCGACCGGCAGTGCCGGCTTCCTGGCGCAGTACTTCGGCATCGACGCGGAGTCCATCACCCGCGCCGCGCGTGAGCTGACGGGCGCGGGGCAGGGAGCGGCCGCATGAGTGCGGCAGGCGGTGCTCTGCTCGCACTCGACCAGGGCACCAGCGGCACGAAGGGGCTGCTGATCACGGAGGACGGGCGGGTGCTCGGCACCGCGCACCGGCCCATGACGCAGCAGTACCCGCAGCCGGGCTGGGTCGAACAGGACCCTGCGGTGCTGTGGCGCAGTGTCACCGGGGTCGCCGGTGAGCTCGCCGGGCAGGCCTCGGCGGCGGGCGTGCGGATCGCCGGTCTCGGGCTGAGTGTGCAGCGCGAGGCCGTGCTCGCCTGGGAGCCGGTCTCGGGGACGCCGCTGTCGCCGCTGGTCAGCTGGCAGGACCGGCGCACCGCCGAGCGCTGCGCCAAGATCGCCGCCGCGCCCGAGGGCGAATGGGTCACCGCCCGGAGCGGCCTGCCCGTCGACCCGATGTTCTCCGCCACGAAGGCCGAGTGGCTGCTCGACCGGATCGATCCGGAGCGGGAGCGGGCAATGGCCGGTCGGCTGCGTGTCGGCACGCTCGACGCGTGGCTGCTGCACCGCCTCACCAATGGCGCCAGCGATGTCACGGAGACCGGCTGCGCCTCCCGCACCCAGCTGCTGCGGCTCGACGAGGCCGCGTGGGACGAAGAGTTGCTCGACCTGTTCCGAGTGCCGCTCGCCGCGCTGCCGCGCGTCGTCGCGTCCGACAGCGCCGGTGACGAGCTCGGCTGCACAAAGGACGTGCCGGGTCTGGCCGACGGCCTGCCCATCGGCGCGGTCCTCGGGGATTCGCACGCGGCCCTGTTCGCGCAGAGCCTGGGACAACCAGGCGTCGTCAAGGCCACGTACGGCACCGGTTCTTCGCTCATGGTGCTGAATCCGGACGGATGTCCCCCGGCCGGTGGTGTGGCGGCCACGCTGGCGTGGCGCAGGCGCCACGAGGACAGAGCAGCCCAGGCGTTGGAGGCCAACATCGCCTCGGCCGGCACAGCCATCCGCTGGGCTGCTCAGCTGCTGGGCACCGACTCGTCCGGCATCGCGGCCCTGGCCGTCGATGCCCGCGCGGACAACGACGTGTATCTGGTGCCCGCGTTCTCCGGGCTCGGCGCTCCGTACTGGGACCGCTCGGCGCGAGCGGTGCTGATCGGCATGGGGTTCGACTCCGGGGCCGCCGAGGTGGCCGCGGCGGCGGTCGACTCGATGGCGTTCCAAGTGGCCGACACGCTCTCCCGGTTCGACGCCGTACTCGGCACACCGGCCGCCGAGCTGTGTGCGGACGGTGGGCCCACTGGCAACGGGCGCCTGATGACGTTGCAGGCCGACCTCATCGGCCGCCCCGTCGTCTCCGCGGGCCGCCCCGAGGTGTCCGCCTTGGGCGCCGCCTACCTGGCCGGCACCGCCCTGGGTGTCTGGGACGACGCCGACCTGGGCGAACTGGCGCCGAACGGCACGCGGTTCACCCCGCAACAGGACGACGCCTGGCGCAACCGGCGCATGGCCGGCTGGCACGACGCCGTCGGGTGTGCCCTCGGACGGCGCCCGTAGAGACATCCGCTTCGGACCGACCCCGATCAAGGCACTCCCGCCGCAGCGACACACCCCCCGAACCACCCCTCTCAACAACGGAGTTGGAGGCCTCATGCCGCCGAACCCCCTGAGCGCCCGCGCGGCGCACGGGTCGGCCCGGTCGTCAGCAGGACGGCAGGCCAGGCAGGACGCGCCCCTCGCGCGACCACGGGCTCCGCTCCCCCACCCGCCCGGAACCCCTGCCTCCCCGACCTTCCGTATCTCCCCCGACGACCGAATGCGAGCCGCATCATGACGTTCACCCCCGCGTCCTTCTCTCTGCAGGACAAGCCCGCTTTCATCACCGGTGCCGGCAGCGGCATCGGCCAGGCCATCGCCCTCGGTTTCGCCGCCAGCGGCGCCGACGTCGCCTGCTTCGACCGCAACGCGGAAGCCGCGCAGGCCACCGCGGACAAGATCACGGCACTGGGCCGCAAGGCGATCGCGCTCAGCGGCGACGTCACCGACCCGGAGTCACTGCGTGCGGCGGTCACCGCAGCGGTGGAGGCGCTCGGACCGATCCGTACGGCAGTGAACTCCGCCGGGGTCGCGGGCGCGACCGCGGCCGAGGACATGTCGCCCGAGGATTTCCGCCGTGTCGTCGACATCAATCTCACCGGCGCCTTCCTCAGCGCTCAGGCCGAGGCCCGGGTCATGCTGGAGCACGGAGGCGGCTCGATCGTCAACATCGCCTCCATGTCCGGCACGATCGCCAACCGCGGTCTGCTGCAGGCGCATTACAACGCCTCCAAGGCCGGCGTGATGCACCTGACCAAGAGCTTGGCCACCGAGTGGGCCGACCGTGGCATCCGGGTCAACTCCATCAGCCCCGGCAACACGCTGACCCCCATGAACGAGCGCCCCGAGGTCGCCGAGAACCTCAAGGTGTTCGCGGCCGAGACCCCGATGGGCAGGATCGCGAACGTTCAGGAGATGGTCGGCCCCGCCGTCTTCCTGGCCTCCGACGCCGCCTCGTACATCACAGGCTCTGACCTGCTCGTCGACGGCGGCTACGTCTGCTGGTGACTCTGGCCCGTCGACCGACTCCCCTGCCCCGGGGCCGCAGTGTGCGGAGCCGGGGCGGGCCCTCAACTCCCCTTCATGCCTCCTCTCTTCCCCGAGCCCGAGGACTGCCCATGTCCGTTCCGCATGCACGCTCCGGCGCCGACAGCACGCACTGGACCACCCGCATCGGCATGCCCCGCCCGCTGCTGTGGGGCTACGTCGGCCTGCTGATCTTCATGATCGGCGACGGCGTCGAGTCCAACTACCTCTCGCCCTTCCTGGCCGACCGCGGATTCACCACCGGCCAGGCCGCCTCCGTCATCACCGCGTACGGCATCGCCGCCACGATCGCCGCCTGGTTCTCCGGCACTCTGTCGGCCCTGTGGGGACCGAAGAAGGTGATGATGCTCGGCGCCGCCATCTGGATATCCCTCCAGATCGTCTTCCTGGCCGTCGCCCTGCCCACCGACAACTACACGGTGGTCCTGCTCAGTTACGCCGTCCGCGGTTTCGGCTACCCCCTGTTCGCCTTCTCCTTCCTGATCTGGGTCATCGCCATCGCGCCGGTGACGCGGGTCTCCACCGCCATCGGCTGGTTCTGGTTCGGGTTCACCGGCGGGCTCCCCACCTTCGGTTCCCTGGTCGCCAGCGGATCGATCCCGCTGGTCGGTGAGTACGGCACGCTGTGGGTCGCGCTCTGCCTGGTGATCCTCGGAGCCGTGATCTGCACGGTCGGCCTGCAGGAGAGCACCGGCAAGAAGCCGATGGTGGAGAACGCCACCTTCGGCCGTCAGATGCTGGCCGGCGTCGAGATCTTCTGGAAGTCGCCCAAGGTGGCGATGGCGGGTGTCGTCCGTGTCATCAACACCGCGCCGCAGTACGGATTCTTCGTCTTCCTCCCGACGTTCTTCACCGCCACCATCGGTCTCAGCCTCAGCCAGTACCTCCTGATGGTCACGCTGATGTACGCGGCCAATCTGCCCGCCGGCCTGATCTTCGGCGCCATCGGTGACCGCTTCGGCTGGCGTCGGACCGTCATGTGGCTCGGCTGCGTGGCCGGCATCGCCACGACGCTGCTGCTGTACTACGGCCCCATGACCGTCAAGGACAACTTCTGGGTGGCCACCGCCTGCGCCATGGTGTGGGGCTTCATGCTGTCGGGCTTCACCCCGCTGCCCGCGCTGCTGCTCTCGATGGGACGCCCGGAGGATCGGGGCAGTGCCTTCGCCGCGTACAGCCTCTGCGCCGGTATGGCAGCCTTCGTCGGCCCGGCCCTCGTTGCCGTCTTCCAGCCGCTCATCGGGGAACAGGGCCTGGTGTGGCTGTTCGCTCTGCTCTACCTGGCCGCCGCGGTGATGGCCCACTTCCTTAAGAGCCCGGAAGACCCCCAGTACCGCGACGCTGCCACTGCCGGCACCACCGCCGTCGCGGACCAGATCCCGCCGCGGGCGGACAGCGCCGCCGGCGTCGCCTGACGTTGCCCCAAGCACCCACCCAACAAGGAAGTTGGAGACCCTGCCATGACCGAATCCATGACGGCTGATGCCGTGCCGCAGCAGCGGCGTTACCAAGGCAGGACGGTGGTCGTCACCGGTGCCGCACGTGGCATCGGCCGGGGCATCGCCGCGCGGTTCGCCGGCGAAGGCGCCCACGTCGTCCTTGCCGACCTGGACCCGGCGGTCCACGAGGCGGCCGAAGAGATCACCCACGGCGGCGGCAGCGCACTCGCTGTCCCCGCCGACGTCACCGTCCCCGCAGAGGTGGCAGCGCTGTACGGACGCGCGGAGTCGGAGTTCGGCGGCGTCCACGTCTCCGTACAGAACGCGGGAGTCATCAGCATCCACCGTCTGCCCGAACTCACCGAAGGCGACTGGGATCGTGTGATGGCGGTCAACACCAAGGGCGTCTTCCTGTGCGCCCAGGCCGCAGCAGCGGTCATGCGCCGGAACAAGATACGCGGCCGTATACTCAACGCCGCCTCCGGCCAGGCCCGCCAGGGGTTCGTGTACACCCCGCACTACGCGGCGTCAAAATTCGGCGTCATGGGCGTCACCCAGAGCCTCGCCAAGGAGCTGGCTCCCGAGGGCATCACGGTCAACGCCTACGCTCCGGGCATCGTCGGCAGCGACATGTGGGACTACAACGACCGCGTCTGGGGTGAGTTGCTCGGTGACTACGGTCCCGGTGAGCTGATGAAGGAGTGGGTTGCGGGCATCCCCATGGGGCGCGCCGGGACAGCCGACGACATCGCGAACGTCCTGCTCTTCCTCGCCAGTGACGCGGCGGAGTACGTCACCGGCCAGACGCTCAACATCGACGGCGGCATGTTCATGAGCTGACCGCACCAGCACCACCCGCCGGGCCGCGGCCTCCGAGAGCGCTCCTGCCACGAGCGCCTCGGAGGCCGCAGTCGATCAGTCGGACATCAACGCCGCAGCCGTGTCCTGGTCCGTCACGAGCACGTCGATCAGCCCGCCCGATACAGCCTCCCGGATCGCGTTGTGCTTGCGGCTGCCGCCCGCGACACCGATCGTGCGACGCGCGGAGGCGAGCTGCTCGCGCGTGATACCGACGACCCGCGCGTCGAGGTCCGACTCGATCGGTCGGCCCTGCTCACCGTAGAACCGCAGGCACACGTCCCCCACCGAGCCCAGCTTCTCCAGGGCGTCCCGCTCCTCATCCGAGAAGGCGTTGCCACTGCGGACCAGCGTGCTGGACGGAGTGATCTCACCGATGCCCACCAGGGCGACGTCCAGGTCGTCCAGCTCCCCCAGAGCGGCCGACACATACGGATCCGCGCGCAGCGCCGACGCGCTCTCCACCGAACCGGCCACACCCGGCGCCTGCAGATAGATGGCCTCGCCGTTGACCAGCTGCGCCAGCTGACCGGTCATCCGCGAGGCATGCCCCTCCGCGGCGGGATCGCCGATGCCCCCCACCGCCTGCACGATGCGCACCCCCTTCAGACCGGCGACGGGCTGCATCGCCTGCACCGTCGCCAGGAGGCTTGCGCTCCACGAAGAGATCCCCACGGTGAACTGTGACCGCAGCATGGTCTGCAGGTAGTACGCGGCAGCCGCCCCGAGGTCGCCGAGCAGCGTGCGCTCGTCGTCCGGTGCGGTCTCAACGACCAGCGCGAGCTTCAGCCCGTACCGCTCCTGCAGACCGTCCTCCAGCTCGGGATGCGTTCCGGAAGGCGGCGTCACGGTGATCCGTACGATCCCGCGCTCCTGTGCCTTCTTCAGCAGCCGCGACACCTTGGCCTGCGACAGGTCGAGTCGCGCGGCGATCTCCGGCTGCCGCACGCCCTGCAGGTGGTACAGCCGCGCCACATGGGTCATCAGCCGCAGCTCTTCGCCGATGATGGCCACGGGGCACCTCTTCCGTCGTTCGTGTATCTCCTCGTTCCGCCCCGGCACGCGCCCATGCGCAGCTCCGCAGCCCTGCATAGATATTCGCACAAACAGAGATCGTGGCGCCTGGCCCCATCCCTACGGTGAGTGCGCAGGGAGGCCCGGTCGACGGTCCCGGGCCTCCCCAGGGGAGTACGGGCTGCTACTTCGCGAAGCGGTAGAGCTTCTTGTTGGCGAACTCGAGCATGCCGACCTTGCCCATCTCGCGGCCGTAGCCCGACTTCTTGACACCGCCGAAGGGCACGTCCGGGCCTCCGAGGAGGCCCGCGTTGACGAATACCATGCCGACGTCGAGCTGGTCACCGACGCGCTCGGCGCGCTCCAGGTCATCGCAGATCACAACCGAGCTGAGGCCGTAGGGCGAGGAGTTGGCGAGCTCGATGGCCTCCTCATCGCTGGAGACGCGGTAGAGCTGCGCCACCGGGCCGAACAGCTCCTCGCCGTAGACGTCCATGTCCGGCGTGATGTCGCCGATGACACTGGGCGTGTAGACGTTGCCCCTGGGCTGGTTGTCACCGACGAGGAGCGTGGCACCCTGCTCAAGGGCGCCCTGCACCTGGCCCGTCAGTGTCTTGGTCGCGGAGTCGGACGACAGCGGTCCGTAATCGCCGTTCTCGTACGACTGGGCACCCATCGCGGCGGTGAACTTCGCCGCGAACTCGTCGAAGTGCCGGTCGATGACCACGATGCGCTTGGAGCCGATGCAGCTCTGCCCGGTGTTGTCCATACGGCTCGCGACCGCATGCTTGACCGCGCTGTCCACGTCAGCCGTGTCGAGCACCAGGAACACGTCGGACCCGCCGAGCTCGAGCACGCACTTCTTCAGCGCACGACCGGCCTGCTCGGCGACGATCGCACCGGCACGTTCGGAGCCGGTGAGTGACACTCCCTGCACGCGATCGTCGGCGATGATGTCGGCGACCTGCTGATGAGTCGAGAACACATTGACGTACGCGCCCTCGGGGAAGCCGGCGTCGCGGAACAGCTGCTGCAGCGCGAGTGCGGACTCCGGGCACTGAGCGGCGTGGCGCAGGACCACCGTGTTGCCAAGGATCAGATTCGGCACCGCGAATCGCACGACCTGGTAGTACGGGTAGTTCCACGGCATGACCCCGAGGATCACTCCGGTCCCCTGGTAGCGGAAGAAGCTGCGCAGGCCGTCGGCGACCTCGAGCGGCTCGTCGGCGAGCCACCTTTCGGCGTTGTCGGCGAAGGCAGCAGTGATCTTGGCTGCGAACTGGACTTCGCCGATCCCCTGCGGGATCGGCTTGCCCATCTCGCGGTTGATGATCTTCGCGAGCTCGTCCTGGCGCTCGCTGAAGAGCTCGGAGAGGCGCCGCGCGAGAGCGGCGCGCTCGCGCACCGTGGTTCGGCGGGACCACGTTTGGTACACGTCGTGGGTGGCGACGAGGGCGGCCTCGATCTCCTCCGCGGTCGCCGTGGGGTATTCGGCGGCGATCTCGCCCGTGGACGGGTCGGTGACGGCGAATGTGCTCATCGGTCTTCCTCCTTGCCTTCTTGGCTCATGGGAGATGGTGTGCCGGAAGAAACGGCTGTCCCGCGACGGAAGGCCGCGGGACAGCCGAGGTGTGTGTGCGCCGGGATTCCGGTCAGACCCCGCGGCCGGGAGCGATCGTCGGGCCGTAGTAGCGCTGGCGCTCACGAGCCTCGCGATGCTTCGTGCCGCCTTCCACGGTCTCGGGGCGCTCCGACGTCATCGCGGCGCCGACGTCCCAGAAGGCGCCGTTGCCCGTGAGGTACCGCCACGGCTCCACGTGGGCCACCACGACGGCGGGACGGTTCTCGACCTCGCGGGCTTCCTCGAGGGCCGACTTGAACTCCTCGATCGTGTTGGTCGACCAGGAGACCGCGCCGAAGCTGGCCGCGTTCGCGGCGATGTCGACGGGCACGACGGCTCCGTCGAGACGTCCGGTCTCGGCGCTCCGCTCACGCAGCTGAGTGCCGAACTCATGGCCGCCCTTGGCGACCTGCAGCGGCCAGATGCACTGGTGCCCGCTGTTGTCGATGATCACGACGGTGATCTTCTGGTGCTCCTGAACTGCGGTGATGAGCTCGGTCGGCTGCATGTAGTACGTCCCGTCGCCGATCAGGACGAAGACATCACCCGGCGCGTCCGGCGTGGCCAGCCGATAGCCGAGACCGGCCGGCAGCTCGTGCCCCATGCAGGAGTTGGCGTACTCGGAGAGGACCTTGGTGCCGTTCGAGGTGTCCCACGCCTTGTGGACGCCCCCGACCACACCTCCGGAACCGAGCACGAGGGCGTCGTCGGCGCCCGTGTGCTTGTTGAGCACGTCGATCACCTGTGCCTGGCTCATGTTCTCGCCAGGGATGTACTCCAGGTCCTGCTCGAGCACATCGGCCGTGGCCTGGCGCGCGGCAGCGATCTCGTCGCGGTAGCCCGCGACACTCTGGTACGCGGCGGCGGTCAGGCCCTCGTGCAGTGCGGTGAGCGAAAGCTTCGCGTCACCGACCACGGGATAGGAGCCCATCTTGTGCGCGTCGAAAGAGCTGACGTTGAAGTGCACCAGCTGGACGTCAGGGTTCTCGAACAGGGAGTGCGATGCGGTGATGAAGTCCTGCAGCCGGGAGCCGACACTGATCACGCAGTCGGCCCGCCCCGCGATCCGGTTGGCCCCGATCGTGCCGTCGACGCCGAGCCCGCCGAGGCCGAGCTCCGAGTTCGGTCCCATTCCCTTTCCGGCGTAGGTCTCCACAACGGGAATACCGAAATCGGCGCTGAGCCTGGCGAGTTCATCGGCCGCGTCCGAGTAGCGCACGCCGCCGCCGGCGATGAAGACCGGTCGCTGCGCGCGGCGGATGATCTCGATCGCGTCCCGAATCTCCTCCTGCGCCGCCGGCCGGCGGCGGATGGGCCAGACGCGCGGGGTGAAGAACTCCTCGGGGAAGTCGTAGGCCTCACCTTGGATGTCCTGCGGCAGGCAGACCACGACCGCTCCGGTATCGACCGGGTCGGTCAGGACCCGCAACGCCTCGGGCAGGGTCACCAGCAGCTGAGAGGGCGTGGTGATGCGGTCGAAGTACCGGCTCACGGGCCGGAAGGCGTCGTTGGCCGACACATCACGCTCCACCGGGTGCTCAATCTGCTGGAGCACCGGGTCGCCCTTGCGATTGTTGATGATGTCGGCAGGGAACAGCAGGACCGGCAGGCGATTCGTGGTCGCGGTCGAGGCACCACTGATCATGTTGGTCGAGCCGGGGCCGGCGGATGCGGTGCAGGCAAGGGTCGCGGCCCGGTTGGTCGCCTTGGCGTACCCGATGGCCGCGTGCACCATCGACTGCTCGTTCTTACCGGCGATGTGCGGGAAATCGACGCCGTACTCGTCAATGCCCTGGGCCACGCCGACCGAATTGCCGTGACCGAAGATTCCGTACATCCCCGGGATCAGGCGACGGCGCTCGCCATCGAGTTCGCTGTACTGAACCTGCAGATACTCAACGATCGCCTGCGCAACGGTGCGCCGACGCACGCTCTTGCTGGGGGCGTCGGCTGCAGTGTCGACGGCCGCGGTGGTAGTCATGCCTTCTCCTCGTTCCGTGGTCAAACGCCGGCGTGATCGGCCGAGGCGTTCGAGGAGCCAGCGTTCCACCGCCCAAAGGGGCAGGACTGTGCCACTTTGGCACGACACCACGGAGCGTCTCGGCGGGCGTCGCACGGGGACACACCACCGGACACCAATCTGACCAAGCCCTGCTCGCGACATGTCTCATAACGAGACACCTGGAGGGCCGGACGTGGTGCGATTCTCAGTGCGCCGGCGAACGGGCCAGGAACGGAGTCTGTATGACTGAGCGTCCCAGCACTCAGAGCGACGCACCACACACGTCGGGCCCCGGCGACACGCAGCCGCAGCGTATTCAGGGGCGCCTCGGTGTCGGGAGCGTCGTATTCGCCGTGCTTGCTTGGGCGGCCCCGCTGCTTGTCATCGTGGGCGTGCTGCCGTCCATGACCGGCTTTGCGGGTGTGGGTGTCGTTCCGGCCCTGCTCGTCACGATGATGATCGTGCTCGTGTTCTCCGTCGGCTACAACGCGCTGACCCGCTACGTCGACCGGCCCGGCGCCTTCTACGCCTACATCACCGCGGGCATGGGCAGGAATCTGGGCCTCGGAGGCGCCTTCGTCGCGTTGTTCACCTACTCACTGTTGCTGCTGTCCACCTGGGCCGCGTTCGGCTTCTATGCCAGGCACTTCTTCGTCGAAGACCTGGGTGTCCCGTCACTTCCCTGGTACCTCTTCGCGTTGGCCGGGGTGGCGCTCGCCGGCGTTTCGGCATACGGAAACGTGGAATTCTCCGCGAAGACCCTGGCCGTCGCACTCAGCATCGAGATCCTCCTCGTGCTGATCGTGAACCTGCGCATCTTCTTCGACGGAGGGCCCGATGGCGTATCGACCGAGCTGTTCACCTCCGACGGCGTGACGACCGGCGGGTTCGGACTGGCGGTGCTGTTCGCCTTCCTCTGTTTCGGAGGCTTCGAGTCGTCGGCGATCTATCGCGAGGAGGTCAAGGATCCGGTCAACACCATCACCCGAGCCACCTACGTCGCGGTGCTCGTCATCGGCGCCTTCTACATCCTGGCAGCGATCGCCATGGTCACCGGCCTCGGCTCCAGGGGCATCGCGGAGGCGCAGCAGGGGGCCGAGGTGTCGACGATGTTCAGTGACCTTGCCAAGCAGTACGTGGGGGCGGTCATGCCGAGCCTGGTCGACGGCCTGGTCATCATCTCCACGTACGCGACACTGCTCGCCCAGCACAACGCGGTGGCACGCTATCTGTACTCCTTCGGCCGGGATGGTGTCTTCTCCACCTCACTCGGCACGGCGCATCCGAAGCATCATTCGCCGTACCGGGCGTCCTTCTTCGTGACAGGGATGGAAATCATCGCGGTGCTCGTCATCGCGGCCGTCACCGCCTTCGAGGCAGTCGGCTCCGATGCCTTCACTGTCTACATCCGTGCCAACGGCATCGGCGCCGTCGGCATCGTGGTGCTGCTCTGGCTCGTGAGCCTCGCGGTGATCATGTACTTCCGGCGGCATCCGGCCGACGGCCCACGAGGCGGGGCATGGCGGACACGGGCTGCGCCCATCTTGGGGCTGGTCGGTATCTCCGCGGTCTTCGTGCTCAGCGTGTCGAACCTCGACGCGCTCATTGGCGCCGGGCCGATCGTGTCCGCCGTCCTCGCGGTTCTGGTGCCGCTGGTCTTCGTCGTCGGCTGGGTCTGTGCGAGAACGCTTCGGACTCGTCGACCGGACGTCTACGCCAGGATCGGCCGGCAGTAACGGCACGGCTGACGCCCCGCAGCTCGTTGCGGACTCATCAAACAGAAGCGACCGAATTCGGCAGGGAGATTCTTGATGCGACTTGAGGACAAGGTCGTGCTCGTCAGTGGTGGTGCGAGGGGTATGGGCGTCGCCCATACCCGCGCGCTCGTCCAGGAGGGCGCCCGCGTCGTTTCGTTCGACGTGAACGATGGCGAGGGGCCCGCGCTCGTCAAGGAACTCGGAGAAGACCGGCTGCTCTTCTTGCACGGAGATGTCACCAACGCCGCGGACTGGGCTCGCGTCGTGGCGGCCGCGCAGAGTCACTTCGGAGGGCTCGATGTACTGGTGAACAACGCTGGTGTGTCACCGATTCAGCGCCTTGAGACCGTTTCCGAAGCGGACTACCGGCGTGTGATCGATATCAATCAGGTCGGCACCTTCCTCGGCATGCAGTCGGTGATCCCAGTCATGCGCGAGTCGGGCGGAGTCATCGTGAACATCTGCTCCACCGCGGGCCTCGTCGGCTTCACCGACATCTTTCCCTACGTCGCGTCGAAGTGGGCGGTGCGCGGCATGACCAAGGCCGCAGCACTCGAACTCGCCAGCTCCGGCATCCGCGTCAACGCGGTGTGTCCTGGGGACACGGACACACCGATGATCAGGGAAAACCTCGGCTCCGCCGGGGGGTCGCTGCCACCGGCCGAAACGCTCCCCTTCAAGCGCTGGGCCCGCCCCGAGGAGATCTCCGCAGCCGTTGTCTTCCTCGCGTCAAGCGAGTCCTCATACATGAGCGGCTCCGAGATCGTGGTGGACGGCGCGTTCACCGCAGAGTAGAGAGGTCGTTGCTTCATGCCACAGAAACCCCTTCGGTTCGGACTCATCGGTACCGGACGCATTGGGCAGGTGCACGCGGCGAGCATCGCCGCGAGCCCTGCGTCCGAACTGTCCTGGGTCGCAGATCCCTTGGTCGAGGGCGCGTCGGACGTGGCCGCCCGCTTCGGGGGCAAGGTCACGGACTCTCCCGCGGAACTCATAGGCTGCGGACAACTGGACGCCGTGGTCGTCGCATCGCCGACCCCCACCCATGTGGACCTGATCGAGGCATGCGTAGATGCGGGGCTCCCCGTGCTGTGCGAGAAACCGATCGACCTCGACATCGCCCGGGTCGACGCGCTGCGGCCCAAGGTGGCCTCGAGCCAGGTGCCTGTCGCGCTGGGGTTCAACCAGCGCTTCGACCCGGACTTCGCGGAGGCCCATGCCCGGGTCCGGGCCGGAGAAATCGGCGACCTGGAACAGCTCGCGATCGTCAGCCGGGACCCCGGCCCCCCGCCGGCCGCATACATCAAGGTCTCGGGCGGCATCTTTCGGGACATGACCATCCACGACTTCGACATGGCCCGCTTTTTCGTCGGTGACATCGTCGAGGTGAGCGCGACCGGAGCGCAGCTGTTCGACCCGGGCGCCCGCGAGCACGGAGATTTCGACACGGCTGTGGTGACACTGCGCGCCGCGTCCGGCGCCGTCGTCACGATCTCGAACTCAAGGCACAGCGCCATTGGTTACGACCAGCGCCTCGAAGCGTTCGGCGCGAAGGGGATGTTGGAGGTCGGCAACGCGCCCTCCAGTCTGGTGCGCCTCTCCTCCGCATCGGCGGTCGAGGCGAAGCGGCCCTACGTCGACTTCTTCCTGGAGCGGTATGCCGAGGCGTATGCGCTCGAACTGGCTGCGTTCATCGGGCTCGTGCGCGGCGAGGACTCAGCCAGTCCGACCTTCGACGATGGCCGCGCGGCCTTGCTCATCGCCGATGCGGCACAGCGATCGGCCGAGACTGGCACTGCAGTCGAACTTCAAGCGCAGTGAGGCGGGCGAGGTGACGTACCTTCCTGCCGCACGGCTGCGGGGCAAGGTTGCGCTTGTCAGCGGAGGCGCACAGGGGATGGGGCTGAGTCACGCCCGTGCCCTTGCCCGCGAGGGCGCCGACGTAGCCGTTTTCGACATCAGTGCTGGTGAATCGTCCACCCTCCCGGAGGAGTTCGGTGCAGAACACCTGCTGGTCTTGCACGGGGATGTCAGATCCGCCTCCGATTGGGAGCACGCCGTCGCGGCCACATGTGAGAAGTTCGGAAAGCTCGACACGCTCGTCAACAATGCCGGTGTCGCCGCCGCGCACCGCGTCGAGACCGTGGCCGAAGCGGACTTCCGGCGCGTGACCGATATCAATCAGGTGGGCACCTTCCTTGGCATGCGGGCAGTCCTCCGCCCGATGCGCAGAGCCGGCGGAGGGTCGATCATCAACATCTCATCGACTTCGGGCCTGGTCGGCTTCGAGGACAACTTCAGTTACGTCGCGTCGAAGTGGGCGGTGCGCGGCATGACCAAGGCCGCCGCACTCGAACTCGCGGAGGATGGGATTCGGGTGAATACGGTCTGCCCCGGGGAGACCGACACCCCTCTCCTCCGGTCCGACCCCACCGCTGTTCCGCCCGAGAGTTCACGCTTCGGCCGCTGGGCGCGCCCGGCAGAGGTTTCGGCCGCGGTGGTGTTCCTCGCTTCTGACGAGTCGTCGTATGTAAGCGGCAGCGACATCGTCGTCGATGCGACCTACACCGCCGCCTGACGAGGTGCACAGAAGGAAGGGCCGGAGACTCCGTGGGTCTCCGGCCCTTCCGGCTATTGGGGTGTCTACGCCTGCGTCGTGGTGGCTCCGTCGACGGCGGGGACGTCGACCCACTTGCCGGAGTCAGCGCTACGCAGGGACACATCCACCAGCTCGGAGGCCGACCAGCCGTCGGCCGCCGACGGTGCGAGCTGCTTGCCCTCGGCCACCGAGCGCAGGAACAGCGCCGCCTCGATCGTCTTGAGGTCGTTGAACCCGATGCCGGGCCCGGCATTCGGCTGGAAGCGTCCGAAGTCTCCGAACGATGTGCCGGTCATGATCGTTCGGTAGCCACTGCCGTTGTCGGCCACCTCGAGCTGGTTCATGCGGTCGAAGTTCCACCGCAGCGAACCCTCGGTGCCGTAGACCTCGATGATGTACTCGGCGTGCGGGCCGACGGCGACACGTGTCGACTCCAGGATGCCGATGGCGCCTCCATCGAAGCGGGCGAGAATCGCGGCGTAATCCTCGTTCTCGACCTCCCGATTCCCCCCTCCGGGCAATGGACGCTTCGGGATGAAGCGCTCGGTGACCGCGTTGACCGAGGTGATCGGAGCCACGAGGTACTGCGCCAGGTCGAAGCCGTGACTCAGAACGTCACCGAGCACCCCCGAGCCGGCCTGGGCCTGCTCGTACCGCCAGGTGAAGGCCTGGTTGGGATCGGACGCGTAACTGGTGATCATGCGGAGCTGCAGGTTGGTGATGCGACCGAGCTCACCGGAGCGGATCAGTCGGCGCGCCTCGGCGACCGCCGGAGCGTGACGGTAATTGAATCCGACCGCCGTGAAGAGTCCCGCCGCGGCCGCGCCCTCCGCGATCTCCCGGGACTCACGGGCACTGCGGCCCATGGGCTTTTCGATCCAGAAGTGCTTGCCCGCCTCGATGGTCGCCAGCGCGATCTCGTGGTGCAGGAAGTTGGGCGAGCAGATGGACACGACGTCCACGTCCGGATGCGCGAGAAGTTCGCGGTAGTCGGTCGTCGTCTCGCGGAACCCGAGCGCTTCCGTTGCGTGGGCGCGTCCGTTCGGATCCGGGTCTGCGGCGATCACAAGTTCGGCCCCCTTAGGCAGTTCGGGGAAGAACTGCTGCGCCTGGAGGTAGGAGCGCGCGTGCAGCCGCCCCATCACTCCGACGGAGATGAGACCGACTCCGACCCGGTTTTGACTCTTCACAGCGACTCCTTCGGCTGACACAGGTCTCGTGAACGTTCCAACTGGCGCTCCCGGGCAGGCGTTCTTGGGGGCGTCGTGCACGTCAGCCTAGGAACGTCGACCTGGGAAGTGGTGTGTCAATCTGGAACACCAGGGGCTCTCGCCGCGCTGCTGTACTGACTCACATCGGTCCTGCTGAGTCACGAGGGAGTTCCGGCGGCCATGAGCGAACCACTGCACCACATCGTGCCCGAGAACATGCGCGTGCTGATCACGGGTGCCACCTCCGGCGTCGGCGAGGCCACGGCGAAACTCTTCGCCGCGCGCGGGGCCACCGTGGCCCTGCTGGGCCGGCGTGCCAACGAGCTGAGCCGTGTGGCCGACGATATCGGCGACCGTGCCCATACATTCCACGCCGATGTCTCCGACTCCGCCTCGGCAACCAGTGCGGTGCGCGCAACGATCCAGGAGCTCGGAGGGCTCGACGTGGCGGTCAACGCCGCGGGCGTCGCCAGAGCCTCGCTGCTCGAGGACCTGGACGACGGGGCATGGCGCGAGGTGATCGAGACCAACCTGTCGGGCACGTTCTACGTTTCCCGCGAGGCAGGGCTGCACATGCGGGCTGCGGGTCAGGGCGCGATCGTGAACGTCGCCTCCGACATGGCCACCATGGGGGCTGCCGGACTGGCGCACTACAGCGCCGCGAAGGCCGGTGTTGTCGGCCTCAGCCGCGCTCTCGCGATCGAACTCGCGCCAACCGTGCGTGTCAACGTCGTGAGTCCAGGCCCGATCGACACCCCCATGCTGCGTGGCGGGCTCGACGCGAGCAACCTCGATGCGTCGCTGCGCGAGAAGGAGGCCACCGTCCCGCTCCGCCGTCTCGCACATCCCGAGGAGATCGCACGGGCCGTCTGGTTCCTGGCCGTCGGAAGCACCTTCGCGACGGGCACCAACATGGCCGTCGACGGCGGCACCACCGCAGCCTGACCTACCCCTCGCAGTCGGCCCGCCTCCCCGCGACCCCATCCGCACCACGCCCTGTTCAAGGAGCGCCACACACATGTCCGACCCGAACACCAGTAATCTCCGCAGCGCGCGGTGGTTCGGCCCGCACGACCTCACGGGATTCATCCACCGAACCGCGATCCAGGCCGAAGGCTTCTCGAAGTTCGCCATCAAGGACCGGCCGGTCGTCGGCATCGCGAACTCGTGGTCGGAGCTGGTGAACTGCAACATCCACTTCAAGCTGCTGGCCGATGCCGTCAAGCGCGGCGTACTGATGGCAGGTGGCTTGCCGCTCGAGTTCCCCACCATCTCGCTCGGCGAGAGCCTGATGAAGCCGTCAGCCATGCAGTTCCGCAACCTCATGGCCATGGACGTCGAGGAGTCGATCCGGGCCTACCCGCTCGACGCGATCGTGCTGCTCGGTGGGTGCGACAAGACAGTTCCCGCACAACTCATGGGTGCGGCAAGCGCCGACGTTCCGACGATCATGCTCACCGGTGGTCCTCAGGAGCCTGCCTACTTCCGCGGTCGTCAGCTCGGCGTCGGCACCGACACCTGGAAGTACGCCGACGAGCTCCGCGCGGGCACCATCACGCAGGACGACTTCAACGAGCTTGAGGCGAGTGCGAAGCCCACCGCCGGACACTGCAGCGAGATGGGCACGGCCTCGACCATGACCTCGCTCGTGGAGGCGCTCGGCATGTGTCTGCCGGGAACCGCCTCGATCCCCGCCGTGGACTCTCGCAGGGCTTCGGCGGCCGAGGCCACTGGTCGGCGCGCGGTCGAGATGGCACTCTCGCAAGGGCCCAGGCCCAGCGAGGTACTCACCGAGGACGCCTTCGACAATGCGATAGCCCTGCTCATGGCTGTCGGCGGTTCGACCAACGCGGTCGTGCACCTCCTCGCTCTGGCGCGGCGGGTCGGCTACGAGTTGCGGTTGGACCGCTTCCACGAGATCTCGCAGCGCACCCCCCGGATCGTGAATGTGCGCCCGTCGGGCGAACACCTCATCAAGCAACTCTTCAACGCCGGCGGCGTCTCTGCCGTGCTGAAGGAGCTCGATCCCCTGCTGCACAGTGACGCAATCACCGTCACGGGGAAGACGCTGGCCGACGGCTACCGCGAGGCCGCCGAGCCGGACGGTGATGTCATCAGCAAGCTCGACGAACCCTTCGACGCCTCGGGCGGCATCGCGGTCGTGCGCGGGTCGTTGGCTCCCAACGGTGCGGTCATCAAGCGGAGTGCCGCGTCGCCCGAGCTGCTGAAGCATCGCGGCCCGGCCGTCGTTTTCGAGGACATCTACGACCTCGGGCGTCGGATCGACGACCCTGACCTTGCCATCACCGAGGACTCCGTGCTGGTGCTGCGCAACAGCGGGCCCGCGGGTGCGCCCGGCATGCCGGAGTGGGGGATGCTGCCGATCCCCGAACGGCTTCTTCGCCGGGGCATCCGTGACGTCGTGCGCATCTCGGATGCCCGCATGAGCGGCACTGCGTTCGGCACCACCGTCCTGCACGTCTCCCCCGAGGCCGCCGTCGGCGGACCGCTGGCCGCCGTGCGAGACGGTGACCCCATCGTGCTCGACGTAGAGGGTCAACGGCTCGATCTCGATATCCCGGACGAGGAGATCGAACGGCGTCTCGCAGACGTCGAACTGCCCGCTCCGAAGTACCGCCGCGGCTACGGCCGACTCTTCATCGACCATGTCACACAGGCCGACGAAGGATGCGACTTCGACTTCCTGCAGAAGCTGCCGGACGAGGAGCCGCAGCGCCTCCCGTACGGCCTGACCAGTGGATGGCAAGGCGGCTGGTAGCCGCTACCGATGAACAACATGCGGCGCCTGGAAATGAGACGCCGCACGAAGTGGGGAGAAGATATGCACCGCCCGAAGGTCATCGTCATCGTGCCTCGGGAAGGCCAAGTGCCACCGCTTGCAGCTGTGGAAGCAGAAGCGGACGTCATTGTCGTACGCACGGCAGACGAGCTGCGGGCCGCTCAGGACCACGCCGAGATCCTGTTCCTCAACGACTTCCGCAGCACGCTGCTGCGCGAAGTGGGGCCGGGACGGCTCCGCTGGATCCACACCTCCAGCATTGGCATGGATCCGCTCCTGACCGAACCGATCGTGAACAGCGATGTCGTCGCCAGCAACTCGCGCGGTGTCTGCGAGCGTCCGATCGCGGAATGGGTCCTCGGCGTGCTGGTGATGTTCGCCAAGGACCTGCGTCGCACGATCGAACTCCAGCAACAACACCGCTGGCAACACAGGGAGACCGAGCCGATCCAGGGACGCAAGGTACTCGTCGCGGGTCCCGGCCCGGTGGGGCGGGAGACTGTGCTGCTCCTTCGCGCTGCAGGAATGGATGTCACCGTCGTGGGCCGTACCGCCCGCCAGGACCCGACGCTCGGTGCCATCGCGGCCATCACGGATCTCGACGCATTGCTCCCCGAAGCGGACGACGTCGTGTTGACCCTGCCGCTCACCGAGGACACACGCGGCCTGTTCGACGCCGCCCGGCTCAATCAGATGCGTCGGGGTGCCCGGTTGGTCAACGTCGGACGGGGGGCTGTAGTGGTCGCGGAAGACCTGCTCGCCGCCGTCGACGACGGTCATCTCAATGCCGTGGCACTCGATGTCTTCGAGCAGGAACCGCTGCCGGCCGACAGTCCTTTCTGGTCGCGCAACAACATCCTCGTGTCGCCGCACGCATCGGGAGACCTCGTGGGCTGGCGCAGTCGCGTCGTGGACTGCTTCGTCGAGAACCTGCGCCGCTGGAAGGTCGGCGAACCGCTGCACGACGTCGTCGACCTGAGCAAGCTGGGGGCCACCGCACCGGCTTCGACCGGGCACTGAGTTCGCCGTACGGAAGGCTGGTTCGCCGGGGGAGGGCGAACCAGCCTTCCGCATTTCTCGGCCCACCCGTCGGAGTGTCCCACTCCGGCACAGAAAGCCAAGAGGGATCGCCAGTAGCTTCACGCTATCCCAGATCCTTCAACGAAGGGGCCCACATGGTCGGCAACGTCGAAGTAGCGACGCATATACCAGCGGCCGAGGGACTTCGGCTCCGCGGCAATATGGGAGTCGGGGAGCTCGTAATGAGCGTTCTTGCCTTTGCCTCCCCCCTGGCAACCGTGGCGGGTACCATGCCCGTGCTCCTGATGTTCAGCGGCAAGACCGCGCCCGGCATCTACATCATCACGACGGTGATGCTGCTCATCTTCTCGGCCGGCTTTGTGAAGATGAGTCGGTCGGTCGAGAACCCCGGTGGGTTCTATTCCTTCGTGACCGCCGGCCTAGGCAAGTCAGCCGGCCTCGGAGGCGCGTTCCTGGCGCTCATCGGCTACCTCTGTATCGGCTTCTTCGCACCGTCGTTCTTCGCGGTCACGCTGCAGGGGTTCGTCACGAACACCCTCAATGGGCCCGAAATTCCGTGGTATTGGTATGCGATCGCGATCACCGCCGCCACCACCTTCCTCGCCTACTGTCGTATCGACCTCTCGGCGAAGGTGCTCACGGTCGCGATGATCCTCGAAGTCGTGACCGTCGTCGCCTATGACGTCGCTTCATTCGCGACCAGCGACGAGCGCGTCGCTCACGGGATCGGGTTCTCGATGCCGTGGCTGACGGACTCCGGGGTTGGCGTGGCGCTCCTGTTCGCGATAGGAAACTTCCTCGGCTTCGAGGCCACCGTAATCTTCCGTGACGAGGTCAAGAGCCCGGATCGCACCATTCCGCGTGCGACGTACCTGGCCGTCGCCGGCATCGGCGTGTTCTATGTCGTCGCAGCGTGGGCGTACATCGCGTTCCTCGGCGCGGACCGGGCGCAGGGGGCCGCACGGGCTGACACCGTCGGGCTGTTCAACAACTCCGCGGGGCAGCTGCTCGGAACGGTCTTCACCGATGCCGTCACGGTACTCCTGCTCACGTCCGTACTCGCGACGATGCTCTCGACTCAGAACATCGCCGCCCGCTACAGCTTCTCACTCGCCCAGGACGGGGCGCTGCCGAAGACGCTCGGCCGTGTGCACCATCGTCACCGCTCGCCCTATGTCTCGGCGTTGACCATCGGCGCCGTCTGGACCGTGGCCACGGTCGTGTTCGCCGTAGCCGGTACCGCCCCTGACAGCATTTACCCGATCGCCAGCGGCAGCGGCACCTTCAGCGTGCTCCTGCTGATGTTCATCGTGAGCCTCGCGGTACTGGTCCACTTCCTTCGGCGGCGTCGCGAGAACCCCGAAGCCCTATGGAACACCGTGCTTGCTCCGGCCATCAGCATGCTGTTTCTGGGGGGCGTGACCTATCTGGCCATCATCAACTACTCCGAACTGATTGGAGGGTCGACTCTCATGACGGTGATCTTCATGGCTTTTACCTTCGCCCTGTTCATCGGCGGCATGCTCTACGCCCTCTTCCTGCGCAAGAAGCGTCCGTCGGTCTACGCGAAACTCGGGCGCGAGAGGGTCTGAAGCCCCCGAGCACCGGGGCAGAGTTCCGAATCAGGTGGCCGTCCACGTCACCGGAGAATACCCGTCGAAGGTGACGTGAAAGTGGACACGAAGTTTATTGTCCAGTCACCGACCCGAGACGTAGCGAATTGGGGCGTTCCCGCCCGCGTACGCCCATACGCTTTGGATGCAGCACAAGAACTGGAGCAGCACACCTGATGTCGAGAATCGCCGCCGGCATGGGATCGTTGATGCAGAATCTTCAAGATCGAGCGATCGACATCGACGATTCCGCCCGACGCCGATGGGAATACTCCTACGACGCATCGAACTACCGAATGCGTCCCGCAGCGGTGGCGTTCCCGAGGCATGTACACGACGTCCGCGAGATCGTGCGGCTCTGCGCCGAGCACGGCGTTCCCCTCACTACCCGGGGTGGCGGGACGTCGATGGCGGGCAACTCCGTAGGGGAGGGTGTCGTCATCGACGTCTCACGGTGGATGACCACGATGGAGGAGGTGGACGTCGACGCGCGGACCGTCTGGGCCGATGCAGGTGTGGTGCTCGGGGAACTGCGCAGCGCCGTCGAGAGACAGTCGGCCGGAGAACTGACCTTTGCGCCGGATCCGTCGTCCGTCTCGCGAGCGACGATCGGGGGCTCGATCGGCAACGACGCGTGCGGCAATCACTCCGTGGCGTACGGGCGCATGGCCCACCATGTGCGCGAGGTGGAACTCGTCACCGCCGACGGGGCGTTCCTCCGTGCCGGACGTGACGGAATCCGGGCCGTCGATGAGCGAGACCACACTTCGGTGACACGCGCCGCCGAACTCGACGCCGCGCTGCGCTCGTTCGCGCAGAAGCACCTCGGTCTGATCCGGACGGAGCTGGGAAGGATCCCGCGCCAGGTCTCCGGATACCAACTGGGCGCGCTGCTGCCGGAGAACGGATTCGACGTCGCCCGCGCCCTCGCCGGCAGCGAAGGGACCTGCGCGATCATTGTGCGTGCACGAGTCGCTGTGGTCCCGAAGCCCCGAACCACCGCGCTGCTGTGCCTGGGTTATGAGAACACGGTCGAGTCCGCTCGGGACGTGATGCCCATCCTCGCGGCAAAGCCCACAGCGGTGGAAGGGCTCGACCTGTCGATCGTGGACATCATGCGCCACCGACGAGGCGCGGCCAGCGTCGACTCACTGCCACGCGGTAACGCCTACCTGATGGTCGAGTTCTCAGCCGACACGATCGAGCGCGCATCGGCGGACTGCGAGCGGCTCCTCGACACTCTGCGTGCCGATGGCCGCGTGCTCGACCACACCATCGTGACTGATCCGCACGAACGCGCAAAGCTGTGGAAGGTACGCGAAGACGGGGCCGGCCTGTCGTCACGCCGCATTGACGGGGTACAGACCTGGCCCGGCTGGGAGGACTCGGCTGTCGCGCCCGAGAGGCTTGCCGACTATCTCGCCGAGCTCCTTTCTGTGGTGCGCAAGTACGGCTACAGCGCGTTCATGTATGGCCACTTCGGAGCGGGCTGTGTGCACATGCGACTCGATTACGACCTGCGCAGCGAGCACGGCCGCCAGGACTTCGTGAACTTCACCCGGGAAGCAGCCGCGCTCGTCGTGTCGCACGGCGGCACTCTCTCCGGCGAACACGGCGACGGCCGAGCGCGCAGCGAGTTGCTCGAGGTCATGTACTCCCCCGAGATGGTCGAACTCTTCCGGGCGTTCAAGAAGAGCTGGGACCCCGCAGAGCTGCTCAACCCAGGCATCATCGTCGACCCGGCACCGTTCGCGGCCTCTCTTGCACTCGAAGGTCTACCCGAACCTGGGCGGGGTCCAGAGGGAACATTGCCGTTCGCCGGGAACACCCATGCGTGCATCGGCGTAGGACGATGCCGTGCGACCTCCGGTGGATTCATGTGCCCGAGCTATCGGGCGACGAGGGACGAGAAGGACTCGACCCGAGGCCGTGCCCGTGTGTTGCAGGAACTGACGCGCACCAAGGGTGGCAACCTGTCCGGCTGGTCGAGTCCCGAGGTGCGAGAAGCCCTCGACCTCTGCCTTTCGTGCAAGGCATGCTCAAGTGACTGCCCGACCGGTGTCGACATCGCCGAGGCCAAGTCGGAGCTCGTGAGCGAGCACTATCGCGGCAAGCCACGTCCCTTCACCCACTACTCCATCGGGTGGCTGCCGAGGTGGCTCCCCCTTCTCACTCGGGTCGCGCCCCTCGCCAACTTCGTGGCACGCAACCGGATCGCACGCCGCATCGGCGAACGTCTCGGAGTGAGCGCACGACGCCGTCTCCCCGCGTTCATATCAGCGCGCGTGACACGGCGTCGCATCCGTGAGGCCCAGTTTTCCGACCGTGCCGACGTCCTGGTCTTCGCCGACAGCTTCACCCGGGCGTTCCGCCCCGAAGTGATACCCGCCGCAGCTCGGGTGCTCGGCGAGAGCGGCAGAACGGCCGGATGCACTCCTTCCGCCTGCTGCGGACTGACCTGGATCTCCACCGGCCAGCGCGATGGCGCACGACGCCGACTCCGCCGCCTGATCACTCGCTTCGACGACGGCACCGACCGGCCGATCGTCGTACTCGAACCGAGCTGTGCGGCCGCCATCCGAGACGACGGCCCGAAACTCGTCGGCGGCGCCGCGGCGCAGCGAGTCGCCGCTCGCGTGCAGTCGTTCGCCACAGCCATGGACGACGCGCTCACACACGGGTGGAAGCCGAGCGCACCGCCCCCGGAGCGCGCGGTCCTGCAAACGCACTGCCATGAGCACGCGGTGTTCGGCTCGGAGGCCCAGCGTCGCGTACTGCGGCACTGGGGTGTCCCGGACATCACGGTGTCCTCCTCCTGCTGCGGTGTCGCCGGCAACTTCGGCTTCGAGGCCGAGCACTTCGATGTGTCGATGAAGGTGGCCGAGCACTCGATCCGACCGGCCTTGGATACCGCCAACGACGCCTCGGTACTCACCGACGGCTTCAGCTGCGCGATGCAGGTACGCCAGATCGACCCGCTGCGCGACAGCACCCATCTCGCGTCACTGATGGACCCCGCCCGGACTGCGGGCTCCGCAGAAGACGGTCCCCATACGGGCTTCTCCGATGACTGAGCACCAGCATGAGCTCAAGATCACTCTGTTAGCCCCTTCCGCTGCCACGGAACTGGCTCTCAGGGCTCATCTCCCCTGCCCAGTCCTGTAGTTGGATGAGGAATGGAGAAGAGAAAGGGGCCGCCCTGGCAGGTGACAGACGACCTGTGGACGCGGGTGGAGCCATTGTTGCCGACCCGGCAGCGACGGAAGCGGCATCCAGGGCGGCTGCCGTTGGATGACCGCCGATGCCTGCAGGGCATCTTGTTCGTGCTGCACACCGGGATCCAGTGGGAGTGGCTACCGCAGGAGCTCGGCTTCGGTTCGGGCATGACCTGCTGGCGTCGTCTGCGGGACTGGAACGAGGCCGGGGTGTGGCAGCGGCTGCACCAAGTACTGCTGACGGAGCTGCACCAGGCCGAGAAACTGGACTGGTCACGGGCGGTGATCGACGGACCGTACCGGCAGACCCGTCGGGACGACGCGAAACCGGACCGGGCCCGGCCGACCACACGCGCCTGACCGAGCTGGAGCCACCTCGGCACCGCGCGGCCTGGTCACCGACTGCAGCTACTGCTGCGGCAACTCCGCTACTGACTGCGACAGGGCGGAATCAAGCCAGTCACCACCCGCACGCCGACCGCGATGCAGAGCCGCGCTCGGACGCGCTCACGGAATGGGCGTGCTCGCCACGCCCGGCTCCACGGCCGCCGCCACCTGCAGGTTAACGGGAACGGACACAACGTGTTACCAATGGCGTCCACCAGGTGACCACCTATAGACGCATCCATGCATTGTGTTAGATCCTGCCAGCTGAGGCTCAAGCCCTGCACTCGCAGCCGACGAGGAGGTCTCCATGCCATCAGTTGCTTCGCACTCGTGGGCCGTTTCGTCGGAGCCCCAGCACACACACGAAATCCGCGACCTGTTCCTGAGTCACGCCACCGACGATCTCTCTGCGCTCCGTCCGGTGGTCGCCCGCTCCTGGCGGCGCAGTCGCGCTGCGGGCGTCGACTCGCAGGCCGACCGTGGCTACTTCGACGAGGGCCGTGTCGACGAGCGCACCATGCTCATTGCTGAGCCACATCTGAGAAGGCTCGACGAGGTCGCCGAGGACATCGGTGGCCACGTGAGTCTGAGCTCGCCGAATGGCGCGCTGATCAATCCCCCCTTCCTGAGAGAAGACGCCGACTTCGCGGCCGGCTACTCACTGTCGGAGGCAAGCTGCGGAAGCAACGGAGAAGGCGTCGCGCTGGAAGAGGGACGTGCCATCTGGCTGGCGCCCGCGGAGCACTACCGAGAAGACATGCGCGGCAACTGGTGCTTCGCCTCGCTCATCCGAGATCCGTTCCACAATCGAGTGCGTGCAGTGGTCGGGCTGACGCTGCCCGCCGCCCGGGTACCAGAGCTCGACCCGTCGTCCACACTTCTGATGCTCGAAGGGGTCACATCGCGGATCGAGCGAGAGATCGAGACGCGCATGTCGTCGCGGGAGCGCACCCTTCTGCGTGAGTACCTCACCGTCTGCCGCCGACGCGGGAAATCCGCGGTGGTGGTGACCGATGGCAGGCACTCCTTCATGAACTCCGTTGCGACCGCGTCTCTGGAAGGCTCGGATCTGTCCGTCATCAATGGCTACGCCAAGAGTGTGATGTCCTCAGGGCAGACTACGAGCGTGGAAGTGATGCTGGCCGGCTTCGGGCCGGCCAGCATCGAGATCTCGCCCGTGGCACTGACGGGCTCGGGCTTCGGCGCGGTCACCGTCGTCCGTCCCCTCTCTCGCCACAGCCGGGTGCTCGATGCGCCGGCAATCCCACAGCTCGACGTCTTGTCGTCCGCTGATCAGCTGCTCGAGCACCTCGACGGCCGGAGCATCGCCCTGCAACAAGCCGTCGGTTCGGCGCGGGCCGCGGTCGAGCAGGATCGATCCGTGGCCATCGTGGGCGAACCCGGCAGCGGAAAGACACGACTCGCCGAGGCGCTCGCCGGCTTCCGCAGCGAAGTGATGCGGATCGACGCGCGCGACACCGCCGCCGGTTCCCGGATCGATGAGGCATTTGAGCGTGCCACCCCGGAGTCCCAGGCGGCTCTGTTCATCGCACACGCCGACGAGCTCCCCCCAGAAGACTCCCGCACATTGGCATTGCGCCTACGAAGCAGCACACGTGGCACAGTAATCTTCACGGCCGCGAGCGTCAGGAATGACGCGACCCGTGCGATCGCCGATGCCTGCGGGGCGCTTGAGATCCCGCTCGCCCCGTTGCGTAGACGGCGCGAGGACATCCCCCTGCTGGCCCATGCGATCGCTGGTGAGCTCGGGAGCCGCCGACTCTCACGCAAGCTCGTCGCAACCCTCACCAACTCAGACTGGCCGGGCAATATCGCCCAACTGCGCCAGGTCGTCTCGGACGCCGTCGAACGGTCGCAAGGCATCGAGGTCACGGAAGACAATCTGCCCGAGAACTTCCACCAAGTGCTGACCAAGGGACGGTTGTCTCGCCTCGAGGACGCCGAACTGGCCGAGATCCGCAGCGCCCTGCGTGAAGCGAAAGGCAACCGACGACTCGCTGCGGAAATGCTGGAGATCGGGCGTTCCACTTTCTACCGGCGCATGGACTACTTCCGCAGTCGAGGCTTCGACCTCTGACCGCATGACGAGCGGCCCGGACCCTCTTGGTCCGGGCCGTTCGTCGTGTCCGAAGGTGGCGCGTCGAGTGTTTCGATCTGGCACGGATGGTGGTGCCCGCATCGGGCTTTAGTTGAGTCAGTTCTCCGGACCGGCCTCGATAAGGGCTTGGGAAACCGGCCTCGGCCGTACTCCGGCGACGACGAAATCCCGACGCGAACAGGACGACAGGACATGAACGGCGATGAGCCGGGGACCATCCTGGTGGCCCCTCACCACTTCCCGGACCTGAATCGCGAGCATGCGCTCGCCGATGAGCTCGACTACCCACTCGTCGCGGCGGCCGACGTGGATGCCTTCCGCGCAGGACTGGCGGACGCCGAGATCGTCATGGTCACGCCCTACGCGCGGCTCACCGCCGAAGAATTCCCGATGATGAAGAGGTGCCGCGCGGTGATCCGCTACGGCATGGGCTACGACAACATCGACGTCGATGCCGCAACGAAGGCCGACATCCCGGTCTCCATCGTCCCGGGCACTGCCTCAGAAGAAGTGGCTTCACACGCCTTCGCGATGGGTCTCTCACTCGCGCGACGCCTTCCGACTGGTGACGCAGCCATCCGCGAGTTCGGCTGGAACGGGGTCATCGGTTACGACACCCCCGTGCTTTCCCAGCTCGAGGTCGGCATCGTCGGCCTGGGGCGCATCGGCCAGCACGTGGCACGGATGTACTCGGCGGTCGGTGCGAGAGTGCGCGGCTACGACCCCTACATCACTGACGGGCCGGTCGAACTCGGCGGTCTGGAGAGCGTGCTCGAGGATTCCGACATCGTCTCGCTGCACCTTCCTCTGAACGACGACACCCGACACGTGGTCTCCGAGAGCGTGCTCGCGCGGATGCGCAAGGGTGCCGTGGTCATCAATGTGTCGCGCGGTGGACTGATCGACGAGGAGGCGCTCGCGGCAGCCCTGAAGTCGGGTCACATCGCAGGCGCCGGCATTGACACCTTCTCGCAGGAGCCGGTCGCCGCCGAGCACCCGCTGCGATCCGCCCCGAACACGATCCTCACCCCGCACATCGCCTGGCGCTCCAACCGCTCGACCGGAGCGCTGCAGGCCGGGGCCGTGGAGCGCGCGCGGCTCGCGCTCACCGGACGCCCCCTTGTCGACCTCGTGAACTGAGACGTGGAGAAGACCGACGTGTCAACGAACATCCAGACGAACCCTGTCACAGACACTGCCCCTGCGGAGGATCCGCACCTGCGCCGTGGCCCTCGCGGCTATCCGCTGCTGCCGGGCGGTTACGGCCGATCCACCTACTACACCGGCGCACCGAGTCCCTACGCCGTGCGCGGCGAGGGCTACCGGGTGTGGGACGACCGGGGCCGCGAACTGATCGACGCGAACAACAACTTCACCTCGCTCATCCACGGCAATGCCCATCCGGAGATCACGGAGGCGGCGACCAAGGCCCTTTCCTCCGGGGCGAGTTGGGGCATCCCCAACCTGAACGAGTGGGAGCTGGCCGATCGGCTGCTCTCGCGGCTGCCCGACCTCGACCAGGTGCGCTTCACCAACTCCGGCACCGAGGCCGTCATGTCGGCCATCCGGATCGCCCGCGCCGGCACCGGTCGCGACCGCGTGATCGTGACCAAGGGCGGCTACCACGGCACGTCGGACATCGCCCTCGTCCCCGGCGGTCCCACCTACACAAGGGGCGTACCGCAGGGGGTGATCGACGATGTCACTGCCGTGCCCCTCAACGACATCGAGTTCCTCCGCCAGTCGGTTGAGGCAGCACCCGACGAGTACGCGGCGATCATCCTCGACCTCCTGCCGAACCGGGCCGGCCTACTGCGGATCTCCGACGATTTCGTCACCACGGCACGTGAACTCGCGACGCGCTACGGGATCGTTCTCATCATCGACGAGGTCATCAGCCTGAGGCTCGGCCTGCACGGTCTGAGCGGCGAGTACGGCATCGCGCCCGACCTCCTGACTACGGGGAAGACCATCGGAGGCGGCTTCGCGGTCGGCGCGGTCGTCGGTCTCGGCTCGCTCATGTCCGAGGTCGACCCGACACGGCCCGGAAGCCTGCCGCACGGCGGAACCTTCTCCGGCAACCCGGTCAGCATGGCAGCAGGCGCCGCGGCGCTGCGCCTGTACAGCGAGTCCGAGGCGAAGCGACTGAACGGCCTCGGCGACGCCGCACGCGAGTCGGTCAAGGACCGCGTCTCCAGCGTCGGTTGGGAGGTACGAGGGCGTGGCTCGCTGCTCCGGGCCGTTCCTGCCGGCTCCCAGAAGGTCGACGAATCAACACAGCACCGCCTGTGGTGGGAGTCGTACAACCGCGGCCTGCTCGGCTCACCGGCCAACCTGCTGTCGCTGTCGACCCCGATGGACCAGGCGGTCGTCGACGACATCGCGGACCGCCTCAGCGATGCGGTGCTCGCCGTCGCCGCCACACAGGACTGAGAGAGGGCAACAGCCATGCGTATCGTCTCCTACCTCCACGAGAACCACGCCCGAGGCGGCGTGCTGCTCGACGACACCGTGTTCGATCTCGAGCGCCTGCTGAAGGCGGCCTGTACGACGCCGGCCTCCTCCGTCCGGGACTTCCTGAGCGTGCACGGCACCGAACTGTCGTCGTTCACGTCCGGTGTGGCCCGACTGATCGACCAGAATCCCCATACGCGCGTCGGTGCCCGCTCCGCTCTTCGTCTGGCCGCTCCCGTTCCTGACCCGGCGAAGGTGCTCTGCGTCGGCCTGAACTACAAGGACCATGTCGACGAGACCGGCCGTGCGCTGCCGGAGTACCCCGACGTGTTCGTGAAGTTCGCCTCGACGCTCATCGGCCCCGAGGATGAGATCCAGGGCGCCGACGTCAGCGCCAACCTCGACTTCGAGGGCGAGGTGGCCGTGGTCATGGGCCGCACGGCGCGTCACGTGCCGGAAGAAGAGGCCCTCGAATACGTCGCCGGCCTCGCCCCGCTGAACGACATCTCTGCCCGGGATCTGCAGTACCGAGGGACGCAGTGGACGGCCGGAAAGACTGTCGACGGTTCGACCCCCTGGGGCCCCGCGCTCGTCACCCTCGACGAGGTCGGCGACCCGCAGGCGCTCGAACTCGTGACCCGCGTCAACGGTGTGGAGCTGCAGCACTCGAACACGCGGCATCAGATCTTCCCGATCGCCCGGATCATCTCCTACCTCTCCAGCTTCCTCACGCTCGAGCCGGGCGATGTGATCGCGACCGGCACACCACAGGGAATCGGCGCGAAGCGCACTCCACCGATCTGGCTGAAGCCGGGCGACACCGTGGAGATCGACGTGGAGTACGTCGGCGTGCTCAGCAACCGGGTCGCCGAGTACTGACGCCACGACACCGCACCCACCCCACGCGGGCGTTCCCTCCCCGCAAGCTCTAGACAGACATGGACGAAAGATGACCGAGGCCCAGAGGAATTCAAGCGGTCGCGACGCGAAGTACCGCATCGCCGTCGACACCGGTGGCACGTTCACAGACGTGGTCGTCGGCTCCGACAGCGGTGACATGGCCGTCGGCAAGGCACTGACCACCTACGACCGTGTATTCACCGGATTCGAGGCCGCGGTCCGCCGCGCGGCCGAGTCCGTCGGCTGGAGCGGCGACGAAGTGCTGCGCAACGCCGACGTGATCGTCTACGGCACCACGCACGCCACCAACGCCGTGCTCACCGGAAAGATCGCCAAGACCGCGCTGCTGGTGACCGAGGGATTCGCCGACACCCTGCTGCTGCGCGAAGGCGGCCGCCGCGACGCATTCGACTCGAAGGCCGCCTACCCCGGCCCGTACATCCCGCGCCGACTCACGTACGAGATCCGTGAGCGCATCAACTCCGAGGGCGACGTGCTCGTCCCCCTCGACGAGGAACAGGTGCGTAGTGCCCTCAAGACCCTCGCGGACGAGGGGGTCGAGGCGGTCGCCGTGTCCTTCCTGTGGTCCATCGTGAACGACGCTCACGAGACGCGCCTCGCGGAGCTGATCGAGGAGACCCTCCCGGGAATCCCTTACACGCTCTCCAACCAGGCCAACCCGACCATCCGCGAGTACCGGCGTTCGTCGGCTGCCTCCATCGACGCTTCGCTGAAGCCCCTCATGGCCGACCATCTGGGCAACCTGCGCTCCGACCTGGTGAGTTACGGGTTCGCGGGTGACCTCCTGGTCGTCACTTCGGAGGGCGCCGTGCTCGACGTCGCCGACGTGCTCAACCGCCCCGTACTCCTGCTCAATTCGGGTCCGTCGATGGCTCCGCTCGTCGGCGCGGCGGCGGCACCCGACCGTGAGACCGTCGTCGTCTGCGACATGGGCGGCACGACGTTCGATGTGTCGCTCGTCGAGCGGGGGATCGTGCGCCACACCCGCGAGGCGTGGCTCGGTGAGCCTTTCGTCGGCCACCTGACCGGTCTGTCGTCGGTCGCGGTCTCGAGCATCGGTGCCGGCGGTGGCAGCATCGCGTGGATCGACGGCGGCGGGCTGCTGCGCGTCGGGCCGCAGAGTGCCCGCAGCACCCCCGGACCCGCGGCGTACGGCCGGGGCGGGGAGGAGCCGACCGTCACCGACGCCTGCGTGGCGCTCGGCTATCTCGACGCCAGCGGCTTCGAGGGCGGATTCACCCTCGACCACGACGCCGCCGTACGTGCCATCGAGTCACGCATCGCCGGCCCCCTCGGCATGACCATCCGGCAGGCGGCGCAGGCCATCCTCGATGTCTCGGCCAACCACATGGCGACGGCGATCCGGCAGGCATCGCTGGAGCAGGGCGTCGACCCGCGTGGTGCACTCATCGTGGCCGGTGGCGGAGCCGGTGCCATGGTCGCCGCAGCGATCGGCATGTTGCTGGAAGCCGACACGGTGCTCATCCCCGCGACCGCGGGGGTGCTCGCGGCCTACGGCGCCCACCGTGCGCCCATCGCCACCGAGTTCCTCTCGCCGCTGCACAACGACACCCATGCCTTCGATGTCGGGTCGGCAACGCGGGCCGTCGAGGAACTCAAGGTGAAGGCGGCCGAGTTCGGGGACCGCTTCCATGGCGTCGGAGCCGAGCCCGAGGTCACCTACTTCGTCGACGCGCGCTACCCCGGCCAGGCATGGGACCTGCGCGTGCACCTCGAAGGGGTACCGAACGTCCGCGATGACGCCGCCCAGGTCATCGAGCGGGCGTTCCACGCGGAGCACGACCGCCGCAACGGCACCCATGACGCGCAGAGCCGCGTCGAGATCATCACCTGGGGTGTGCGCGTCGAGGTGCCTCGGCCGGAACAGCTCAAGGACACGGTCGCCGCCGGCGGATCGCCCGAGGTGCACCGCATCGATCCCATGACGTTCGGCGGCGAGAGCTTCGACACCACCCGCTACCGGGGAGTGACGCTCGGCCCCGGCGACAAGGTCGTCGGCCCGGCCGTCATCGACCAGCCCACGACAACCATCGTCGTCCCGCCGGAGTGGGACGCGGCCCTCGACGACCGTTCCAACATCTACCTCACTCGTAAGGAGGCGTGACATGTCGCGTGAATTCGACCCCGTCAAGCTCTCGGTACTGGCGAACGCCTTCGACGGCATCGTTCGTGAGATGACCAGCGGACTGCTCCGCTCCGCTCGCTCCTCGGTGATCAACACAGCGCGCGACTTCTCCTGCGCCGTGCTGACTGCCGACAATCAGCTGCTCGCCGCGGCGGAAGGTGTGCCGGTGCATGTGTTCGGCGCCGGTCCTCTCGGCGAGGACATGGTCGCGCTGCACGACGACATCCGCGAGGGCGACGCGTTCCTGCACAACGACCCCTACATGGGCAACTCGCACGCGGCCGATCACTGCATCCTCGTGCCGATCTTCGTCGAGGGGCGCCATCTGTTCACCGCCGTCACCAAGGCCCACCAGGCCGACTGCGGCAACTCCCTTCCGACGACGTTCTACGCCACGGCGCGCGACGTCTACGAGGAAGGCGCGCTGATCTTCCCCTGTGTGCGGATCCAGCGCGACTACACCGACCTGGACGACATCATCCGCATGTGTCGGGCGCGCATCCGCGTCCCCGACCAGTGGTACGGCGACTACCTGGCATCGGTCGGAGCCTCGCGCATCGCGGAGCGTCGTGTGCAGGAGCTGGCGGCCAAGTTCGGTGCCGACACGCTCGTCGAGTTCGTCGACGCATGGTTCGACTACTCGGAGCGCCTCGCCACGAGCGCGGTGGAGACGCTGCCGGAGCGGGTTCTCAGCGGCTCGACGTCTCACGACCCCTTCCCCGGCACCGATCCCGACGGGGTTCCTCTGCAGGCCACGATTTCGGTCAAGCCCGCCGACGGCCGGGTCACGATCGACCTGCGCGACAACCCCGACAACCTGCCGAACGGGCTCAACCTCACGCGCGCAACGGCGACCGGCGCCGCCCTGGCAGGCATCCTGTCGGGGCTCCCGGAGTCCCTGCCCAGCAACGCCGGCACGTTTCGGCGCTTCGAGGTGCTGCTGCGTGAAGGCTGCGCCGTCGGCGTGCCGAAGCATCCCTATTCGTGCTCGTCCGGCACCACGAACCTGGCGGACCGCGTCGTCAACATCGTGCAGTCCGCGTTCTCACAGATCGAGGACGGCTACGGCACCGCCGAAGGAGCGACCGGTCAGGCGCCGGCGAAGTCGGTGGTCTCGGGCATCGACGAGCGCAACGGCAACGCGTACGTGAACCAGATCCTGGTCGGCGGCGTCGGTGGACCGGCGACGCCCTACGTCGACGGCTGGCCGACCTACCAGCGCCCGGTGTGCGGTGCTCTGCTCTACCACGACAGCGTGGAGGTCGACGAGCAGCGCTACCCGATCTACATCCACGAGCGTGTGCTCGTCGCCGACTCGGGCGGCGCGGGCCGACAGCGCGGTGGGCTCGCGACGCGCGTCACGATGGAGGCCCGCGATGACGACGTGACCATCACGTACGGGATCGAGGGCAAGTTCAACCCGCCGAAGGGCGTTCGCGGTGGCACCGGAGGTGCTGTTCCGCAGGCCTGGGTGGAAGGCGTCGACGGAAGCCGCAAGGAGATCCCGGTGGTCGGCCGGTACGACATGCTCCGCGGCGAGAAGGTCGTGTCGATCACCCCTGGCGGCGGCGGGTATGGCGACCCCCTTGAGCGGAAGGGGGAAGCAGTGCTCAACGACCTGCACGAGAGCCGGATCACGGAGGAGTCTGCGCTCCAGGTCTACGGCGTCGTGATCAAGGATGGTGTCGTGGACGACACCGCCACAGCGAAGCTGCGCCGCGACCGTGCGGCGGCCCACTAGCCAGGCACCGACAGCGACACCCGCCACCCGGCTCGTGTCCCAATCTGGCACAGGCCGACGTCACAGGCCGGGCCTATAACGGTGCGACGACAGCACATCGCACCCGTGAACGTCGGCCCTCGGCAGCAAGACTTCGGCCAGAAGCATCGGTACCAAGAAACGAAGTGAGACAAGTGGATCCCATTCGAGTCGGCGTCATCGGCGTCGGAAACGTGCTCAACCAGTACCTCGACAAGATCGGAGTCCATCCCGACGTCGAGATCGTCGCACTCGCCGACGTCAACGCCGAGGCAGTCGCCAAGCGTGCGGCGGAGTACTCGGTACCGAAGGCCCTGACTCCCGACGAACTGCTCGCGGACCCCACCGTGGAGCTGGTACTCAACCTGACCCCGCCGACGCTGCACGCTCCGGTCACACTTCAGGCTGTCGCAGCCGGGAAGCACGTCCTCTCGGAGAAGCCGTTCGCGATCTCCCTCGAGGAGGCGCAGCAGATCCTCGACGCCGCCCAGGCAGCGGGCGTGAAGGTCGGCTCCGCGCCCACAACCTTCCTGGGGTCGGGCATGCAGACCAGCCGCAAGCTCATCGACGACGGCTGGATCGGCCAACCCGTCACGGCCTTCGGTTCGTTCGCCAATCGCGGCTACGAGCACTGGCACCCGAACATCGATCCCTTCTACAGCCCCGGCGCCGGCCCGATGCTCGACATCGGCCCGTACCTCATCACCAATCTGGTGAACTTCTTCGGACCTGTGAAGCGGGTCTCGGCCAGCGCGCCGCGGTCCTCCGAGACCCGCCCCCGTCCCACTCAGGGCGGCGGCTACGACGGCGTCATCGACATCAAGACACCTACGCACGTCGCGGGCACGATCGACTTCGAGTCCGGAGCGACCGCAACGGTGATCGTGAGTTGGGACGTCTGGAACCACAACCTTCCGCACCTCGAGATCTACGGCACGAGTGGGTCGATCGCCGCGCCCAATCCGGACCACTTCTCGGGCGCACCGATCCTGCGCCGTGGTGAGCCCCGTGACCTCGCCCTCGACATGACTCCGCCCGGCGGCGGTGACTGGCGCGAGACAGCCATCACGCACCGCGACGACGCGTACCGGGGCATCGCCCTGGCCGAGTTCGGCCACGCGATCCGGAACGGTCTCGAGCCCCGAACCGGCGGCCCCTTCTCGTACCACGTGCTCGAAGTACTTCTGGCCTTCGAGAAGTCGTCGGAGCTCGGTCGGCACATCGAGATCGAGAGCACCTGCGAGCGGCCCAGGCCGCTGCCGTCGGTCGGGCCGCACGAGCCCTATCGATTCGACTGATCTAGCAGCAATCAGGCGTTCAAGCCTCCCCCTAAACGGGAGTTGCTCACCATCGCCGGCCTTGTCGCCCCACCCAACCTCGAGTTGCACACGGCGACGAGGCTCGGCGGGGTGGGGGCCCCAGGACTGCGGAGCCACACGGGCGCACTCGCGGATCCGTGCCATGTTCGAGGGGCGGCGAGTACTTACAGGAAGGACTTGCCCATGGCCGCGCCGAGGCAGCACGGCGTCACATCTTCGGAGCCGATGCACCCCGCGTACCGGAAGATCTTCCTTCGTATCGTGCCGCTCATCATGGTGATGTACCTGCTGGCATGGCTGGACCGGGTCAGCATCGGATTCGCATCCTTGGAGATGAACGACGACCTCGGCCTGACGACGACCGCCTTCGGGCTCGGGGCCGCCTTGTTCTTCGTCGGATACTTCTTCTTCGAAGTACCCAGCAACATCATCATGGAGAAGGTGGGCGCGCGAGTCTGGCTCGCCCGGATATTGATTACCTGGGGGCTGGTAACAGCCGCCACCGCATTCGTAGTCGGCGAATACAGTTTCTATGCGGCTCGCACACTTCTCGGAGTCGCCGAGGCCGGGTTCTTCCCTGGTGTGCTTCTCTACCTCACCTACTGGGTGCCGCGCGCTGTCCGGGGCCGGATCACGGCATTGTTCATCATGGCCGCCCCGATCGCGAGCGCGGTTGGGGCCCCGCTGGCGTCGTTGGTGTTGACGCATCTGGACAACACTTTCGGACTGCGGAGCTGGCAGATCCTGTTCCTCCTGCTCGGGTTCCCCACCGTTCTGGTCGGGGTCCTCGTCTTCTGGCTGCTCCCCTCGCGGCCGGCAGATGCTGCCTGGCTGTCGGACTCCGAGCGTCAATTCCTAGAAGCCGAACTTGAACGGGAACGCGCGGAGACCCCCGATGCATCCCGCCCGTCGCCGCTCTCCGCGCTCAAGTCACCTCCGATCCTGGCACTCGCTCTGATCTTCTTCGGCATCAACTCGGGCAGCTACCTGCTGAACTTCTTCCTCCCTCAGGTCATCCAGGCGATGGAGACGAGCACCGGTGCCGGCATCACAACCATGCAGGTCGGACTCCTCACCGCCATCCCGTGGATCACTGCTTTGACAGTCATGTACTTCACTGCCCGGCACTCGGATCGCACGGGCGAGCGGGTTTGGCACGTGTTCACCGGTGCCGTGAGCACTGCCTGCGCACTCGCCGCCGCTCCCCTCGTCGGGAACGCGGTGGCGGCCATCGCGCTGCTGTCCGTCGCGGCGGCCGGTCTCTACGTCGCGATGCCGCTCTTTTGGCAGTTGCCGCATCGCTTCCTGTCCGCGAGCACAGCCGCTGCCGGTATCGCACTCATCAACTCCATCGGCAACCTGAGCGGGTTCGTTGGCCCATACGCGACCGGCGCCCTCTACGACGCAACAGGCTCGTTCACAGGCGGCATGCTGCTTGTGTCCGCTCTCGTCTTTATCGCTGCGCTCGCGCTCGTCGCCCTCAACCGCGGCAAAGCACACACCGTAACGCCGAACACACTTCAGCCCGACCGGTCGCCTCAATAGTCCCGCTGGCTTAGAGGTCGCTTCTAATGGCGTGATCGCTCGCTGAACGGTGTCGGACGGATCCCCTTGAGGTTCCGTTGGTGGTGGTGCTGGCAAGCAGGGACGCCCGGAGGGCTCAGCATCCTGAGCCTGATTCCTGTCACGAGCGCACGTACCCCGTTTCGGGCAGGCCCCTGCCCGAAACCGGTGATACTCACACCGCTCGGGGGAATAGCTGCTCGACTGCGGCCACCACCGCGGCACGGCGGGCGGCGGTGGTGGGGTCGCCGGCGTGCACGGCGGCGGCCTTGCTGAGTTCGGGTTGCGACGCCCAGGTCATGGCGATCTGGTTGACCAGGGCGAGGACGTCGGCCGGGTCCCAGGCGGGATCGAGCTGTCCAACCTGCTGCACCTGGCGAAGCTGGTCGATTTTGCGGGCGATCACTACCTGGTCGGGATCGTCGACACCGGCTGTGGTGCCCTGCCGTTCGAGGCGGCCCCAGGTGATCAGGCGGTGGTGGTCTGGACGGGCGACGAAGTAGTCGAACAGGCGGCCCGCGTAGCCAGGGAGGTCGGACGGGTCCATCTGGGTGGCCTCTGCGATGACGACATACTCCCGTGCAGCAACAGCGGCATAAAGCGCGTCTTTGCTGCGGAAGTAGGCGTAGACGCGTTCCTTGCTGGTTTTGGCGAGCTTGGCGATGCGGTCCACGCGGGCGCCGGCGATGCCGTGGCCAGCGAACTCCTCCATGGCAGCGGCAAGGATGCGCTCGCGCGTGGTGTCGCCGCCGACGGTGGGCGCTGCGGTCTGGCCGGAGTCGCGGGACTGGGACATAGTCCAAGGATAGAGCACCGAACCGTTCGGTTTGGTAGTCGGGATGGTCGGCGCGTACAGTCAAACGGAACAGTTCGGTTTGACCTCTGTGGGTGAAACTGACGAAACTCCGAGGGAGTGAACTCATGCAGCACCGCAATCTGGGATCTCAGGGTCTGCGCGTCTCGGCGCTCGGCCTGGGAACCATGGGCATGTCCATGGCCTACGGCGCCTCGAACGACGACGAGAGCATCGCGACCATCCGCCGCGCCCACGAAATCGGCATCGACTTCTTCGACACCGCCGAGCTGTACGGCGCCGGTACCGGCAGTAACGAAATCCTCCTGGGCAAAGCAGTCCGCGGCTTCCGCGACGAGGTGGCCCTCGCCACCAAGTTCGGCTTCGACATGACGACCCAGCCGCTGGGCTCCGGTTTCAACAGCCGCCCCGAGAACATCCGCAAGGTCGCCGAGAACAGCCTGCGCTACCTGCAGAGCGACCACATCGACCTCTTCTACCAGCACATCTCCGACCCCACCATTCCGGTCGAGGAGGTCGCGGGCGTGGTCGGCGACCTGATCACCGAGGGCAAGGTGAAGTACTTCGGCCTGAGCAACGTCGGCCCCCAGTACATCCGACGCGCCCACGCCGTCACCCCGCTCTCGGTGCTCCAGTACGAGTACTCGCTCTTCGAGCGGGAGGTGGAGGAGGAGATCCTTCCCGTCCTGCGGGAGCTCGGCATCGGCTTGGTGCCCTACTCCCCGCTCGGCCGCGGCTTCCTGACCGGGGCGGTCAAGCCCGCGAGTGAATACCCCGCGGACGACATGCGCAGCTGGGACGAGCGCTGGCAGGGCGAGAACTACACCTACAACCTCCGCGCCACCGAACAGCTCAGGGAACTCGCCGCGGCCAAGGGCATCACCACCGCCCAACTCGCGCTGGCCTGGCTCCTCGTCCAGGGTCAGGACATCGTGCCCATCCCCGGCACCCGCAGCGCCAAGCGTCTCGAGGAGAACGCCGGCGCGGACAGCGTCCAGCTCACTGACGCCGACATGGCTCACATCACCGAGATCCTCCCCCACGGCTCGGCGGGCAGCCGATACCCGGCCGCGATGCTGTCCAGCTTCATCACCGACTGATTCCACCGACGCCACAACACCTCTCCACCGTTCATGTGGTGAGGTGCCCGTGACAGACGAGAGCGGCGGCCTTGTCGACAAAGGCAAGGAAGTGGTCAGGCTTGTGTTCATAGCGGCGATGTAGGCGACGGCATCCGCCAAGCCCTGGGGGTGAGCTTCAGCGGCGGGCTGGGCGCCCTGGCGCTGCCCTGGGACAACGGGTTCGCCGCCGGGCAGCTGACGGTGCCGACGTTCGGGAACCACCCGCTGCGGCTGACCCTGGACTGCGTCGGCAGCGGAGCCGCGGTGCGGCGGTACCACGCGGACCACCCCGAGGTCGTCGACGCGCTGTGCTACTTCGACGCGGCGACGGCGGCGGCCGGCTGCGCCGGCCGGTGCTCGTGACCGCGGCGCTGTTCGACCCCTCGGTGCCACCACCGGGCCAGTAAGGTGCTGGAAGCCGGACACTTCAAGTACGAGGGTACGCAGGCGGATCTGGCCCAACTCAACGCGGCTGTCAGCGAGTTCTTCGCCCGCACGCTGAAGTGACGTGCGGCCCGCCCCCGTTGCGGGAGGGGCCGCTCCCGGTGTTGGGAGGGGGCTACTTCCGGTTCCGGCCCCCGCAGCCGCAACTGCCCCTGCGCGCGAGGGACACCGGAAGCATCATCGACACCGGCTCGCTGTCCTGACCCCCACTCAGGCGGCGCACGAGGAGCTCCACCGCCTCCTCGCCCATCTGCCGCATCGGCTGGCGGACCGTGGTGAGGGCCGGGCGCACGAGGCGGCTCAGCGCGATGCCGTCGAAGCCGGTGACCGCGATGTCCTGCGGCACCCGCACACCCCGGCGCTCCAGTGTCTCCAGGGCGCCGACCGCCAGCTGGTCGTTGGCGAACAGCAGGGCCTCGGGGCGCTCGCCGGGACGGTCGAGCAGGGCGTCGGCTGCGCGGGCGCCCTCGGCCTGCGTCATCATGTCGACGCGCAGATCGGGTTCGTCGGGAGCGGGGATCCCGGCGGCGCGGCAGGCGTCGACGTATCCGCCGAAACGGGCCCGCACGTCCGGTGACTTCTCCGCGGACCCGACGTAGGTGAGTCGGCGCAGGCCGTGGTCCTCGATGAGGTGCCGGGTGAGTTCGCGCTGGCCGTCGGCGTTGGCCACCTCGATGTGGTCCAGGTGGTCGGGGCCGTCCGACTCGCGCGGCCCGGCCAGCATGACCACCGGCTGCCGCTGCGAGATGACCTCCAGGTCCTCCGTCGGGACGGTGCGGGCCAGCACCGCGAACCCGTCGACGCGCCCCGCCACCTTCGCCACCTGGCTCTCCGGGCCGCCCTGGAGGGAGGCCGCGATCAGCAGCGCGTAACCGTGGCGGCGCGCGGCGCGCTCCATGCCGCGGATGATCTGGTCGGAGTAGAGCATCGCGGCATCGCCGTCCGCGCCGCGCTCCGCCGCGGACTCGGCGTCCGGGTCGGAGTAGTCGGGAAAGCACGGTCCGAGCACGCCGGTGGAACGGCTGGCCAGACCGCGGGCGTTGCCATTGGGTACGTAGCCCAGCTCACGGGCCGCCGCGAGGACCCGCTCCCGGGTCTGTGCGCGGACCGTGTCGGGGGTGCGGTGAACCCGTGACACAGTGGCGATGGAGACACCGGAACGTTCGGCGACGTCGTACACGGTGGGAGCTGTACTCACTGATTGGGGTCCCCGAGTCCTGGGCAGCCCGGCAGGGCCTGGAGCGAAAGCGAATGAAAGCGCATTCACCATAGGCAGGAGGTGTCGCGAGGGGCAAGGGAGGCCAGGCCGGGGGGCGAGGGAGGCCGGGCACCGCAAAAACTGTTATCCCGTGGCCGCGCCGGCCGTCTCCTGTGCATAAGGTCCCCCGCCACGTACGAGGAGCCCCCCATGCGCGCACAGCTCTCTGCTCGCACCCGCATGCTCGACCGCCGCCGGCAGCGAGCGTCCGGCACGGACAGCGCGGAGCGCAGCGAGAGCGCGGGCGGCGTTCGCCCACCCGGGGATGCTGCACACCGCCGACGAGTCGGACCGGACGAAGCGGCACGTCGAGGCGGGTGACCAGCCCTGGTCGGCGGGCTGGGAGCGGGTTTGGGTGACAGGTTGGTCATGCGGCCTGGAGGGCCGGTGTGGTCATGACGGCTTCGTATTCGACCGGGGTCAGGCGGCCGAGTGCGGACTGTCTTCGGCGCCGGCGGTAGGTCCTCTCGGGATACGCCTCGCCTCTGAGACACGTACTACTGGCCGCTGGCCAAGTAGGGACCCGGCTCCGGGGCCATCGGATCATCGGTGGTGTCTTCAATGGCCTCCGACGAGGACGAGCGGGGGCTGCCCTGGTGGGCCTCCCTCAATCGCTGAGCAACCCGGTCTCCCCCGAACTCAGTGGCCACAGTGCAGAACCGATCCACAACGAACTGTTTGGCGTCCGGAGCCAACGGCCCGAACCACTCTCTCAGCAGATGGGTTGTCTGTACCCACTCTGCTCCCGGCGCGTAGGCGGCTACCTGCTCAGCAACCTTGGGGACGATCGTGTCGAGTTGCTCGGTGAGGGTGTTGGGCGAGTCGAGGAGGAGTTGCGCGAGAACAAGTGTGGGGTCTTTGCGAAGCTGGTCGTGGTACATCGACGCCTGATCGATGCGAAGTTGCTTGACCTCGCACTCGGTTCTCGCTCGAGCCCGACGACGCATGTCCGATTCGGCAATGCGAAGATCGACTGGAGGCACGTGGACGTACACAGTGGCCCAGTCGACGCATATCCCCTGGTCCGGTAGGCGTACGGGCTCTCCCAGACGCGTGTTGGCACGGCTCTGCAGCTGCGCCGGAACCAGAATCGGGCAGGCAGCCGCAATCCTCGTGACTTCCTCGAGCGCGAAGGATGCCGCAGGCGCCTCCGGGGCATGATGCCCCCACCTAGTACGCCACCGTCCCTCTGCTTGTACCGTGAAGCGGAAACCGTCATCAGCACTCGGGGCGGTGAATTCGATGGAAAACCCGCCCCGTCGCGCTGGCAAGGGCCAAGGTCTAAACACCAGATGTCTCAGCTTCGTCGTGTACACGAGGCTGGTGAGGATCTGCCTGCTGGGCACGCTGCATTAGGACGGACCGGAATCGATTGCGGTCCTGCCGGTTTCCGACTTCCCCACGCTCAAGCCAATACTCGGCGATTCGGACCAGGTTGAGGAAGCGCTGTCCACGCAAGTGATCGGTTGGTGTGTCGTGGACCGCTCGCACCAGAACGCTGAGGATCCGGTCAGACGCACTGGGGCGTGCTGTGGCCGTGTCCAGCCAGGCAGCGCAAGCTTGCCGGGTGAGTGAAGTCGGCTCCTCTACCTCGAGCGCGATGCGCCAGCCGCTGACCACCCAGTCCTCTACCGAACTTTCGGCCCCACACAGGAGCGTAGGCGTTCCCGAGGCGCCTTCCTGTTGCATGGCAAGGTACATGAAAGCGCTCGCCGCGGCCTGCCGCTGCCCTTCATGACCACTGGTGAACCACGAGTTCAACGTCTTGCGTAGTTGCGGGCGGAGCTTGTCGTCCTCCCAGAGAGCGTCGATGGCCGCGCCTACAGCGTTCGCGACGTCCAACTTCTCTTTGGCATCGAGCCGTTCTCGCCTGTCGAGCGAACCAGCCAGGTCACCGAGGCGGCGAATCATCTGTACGGGATGCGCAGGAGTGACACTCTGGAAGACCTGAGCCAGCGTCTGCAAGAGAGGTGCGTTCTCCTTCTCGATCCATTTACTGGTGGCGTTTCTCGTGAGCTGGCCGACCTCCGGGTCCAACGCGGCAGTCACGAGCAGTGCGTGAGCGTGCTTCCTCAGAGTTTTGTCCGCGGACCAGCTAGCGGCTACGCCAAGCAGTACCCGCATGGAGCGGGCCACTTGGACGTGATGCAAGATCCACGGGGACAACCGCTCCGCCACTTTCTCGGCCTTTGGTGCGGGCAGGTCGACACACAGCTGCGCCGTCCACGTCGTGAATCGCTCAATGAGCTCGGGTCGGTCCAGCAGGAAGTACCGCACCACGGCCTCTGCGAAGCCAGGGCCAGGGAAACGCAATCTGCCGTCGGGGAGAACCTCCGACTCAGCCTGGTTGGCGAGCTGGATCAGGCCCGGCCCTTGTTGACCGCTCAGACGCTGTACCTCGTCGTTCTTCTCTCCCAGAGCACGCGAGAGAGACGCGATCTTCTCGTGGATGCTGTCGACCGGCTCTCCGTCGTACACCGCGGCTAGGAGCAGGTAGTTGCGGTCGTAGCTGGTGCGTCCTGGGTGGGAGTGCCAATTGGTCAGAACATCCATCCACCCCGCCACTGCATTGCTGGCGGCCTTGATGACTGCATCGAACCCCTTGGATCCGGGGGCCGTACTGTGGCCGGTGGCAACGCGGTACTCGGACTCCGTCCGCACGAATGTCTTGGCCCAGGCTCGAACCTGCCCGGGAAGCAGTCCACTGAGCTGCTCGCCAATGCGTGTATCGGCAGCCCAGGCCTCTGGGTTGGCGAGCTTCGCGGACTGCAGGAACTTCTGAAACAGCGTCACAGAATCGGGCGGCTGAGGAGGACGTGCAAGATCTCCCGCTACCCCCCTGACGTCACGCCACAACGCAGTGCCCACCACGACGACGAGGTACGAACCGTCCGCGCGCAAATCATCGGAGTGCAGGAGCTCCAACCCGAAGTCACAGGAGGCCGGGAGAGCCTCCTCGGCGGCCCGCAGGTCGAGAATCCACCCCGTTCGCTTGTGCCCCTTGAGCCCCTCCATGCTGAAGGCGTCCCCCGACTCCCGACGTATCCGCCGCAGAGTCAAGGAGTCACCTGGCCTAGTGGTCAAGAGCCTCAGCGCTGTGGTCCACCGACCGCTGCCGAGGCGATCCGCGACCAAGACGACGACGCGGTTGTCTTCCAGAAGTTGTGCTAGACGGTCCTCATTAAGGACCGAAACATAGTCGGCCAAGTCCTGATCAACCACGGCCGGAGGAAGCGGCGCCCCGCTGTGGCGCTGCACCGCTTCAAACAACTGGCCGATCAGGGTTCCGTGATTGGTGTCCGCGTGGACGCTGGCACTGGGGGCCCCGCCTCTAGCCGAGGTATCGGGCGCAGGGGCACCGCTACTGTCGTCGGTCCCGCCTGGATCCGTGTCGCCGCCGGCAGTCTCGAGCTGTGCGAGCCCATCAAGACCAGTGTCTGCATCGGCGTTACCTACTGACGTCACGTCACCAGCGCCGGGTTGACGCTCCTGCTCTGCGTCAACTGCACTTCCCAGCTGCGGCACTGGGCCGACGAACGGCGTTGCGCTGGCCGCGGAGGGACCCTCAGGCATGCACAAACTCCTCTTGACGTAGCTGTGCGACACGATGCGATGGGTGCACCGGCAGATCGGTGCGCAAGATTCGGTGTCAGTCCCGATCCTCGATGACGGGGGCCTTCATGCCGACCACCCTTCCGCCGGGCTCCACGCTCTTCGCCCTGATTGTGCTCGTGGCGGAACCCCGAATAGCCTGCTGCGCCTCCATGCCGGTCACTTCGCCTGCCACGACGTCGTAATGCTGCTCGCTGAACGGCCCTGATCGAGCGCGCGTCTCGCCCTGAAAGGTGAACCGCTGACCGTAGATGTCTTCCAGTACGTCCCGGACCCGGCCAAGAATCTGCCTCACTGCCACTTCGTCAGCAACGATCATGGTTCGGTCACGTTCATACGGCGCCATGGCAAGAGCCAGAGCCTCCAGCACCGGGGCGTGGCTCGTTAGTCGGTCGGAGTCGATCCGGAGAGGCAGCGCAAGGTCTCCCACCAGTACGTCCGGAATATCAGGCGCCGCGTCGGGGCCTGCTTCCCGGTCGCTACGCCGTCGCTGCAGAGCCACATTGAGACGCTCGTACAGGAACGTAAAGGTTGCCGGCAACGCGCTACTCACGACCATCGACAGATCCAGCGGATCGGGCACGAGTCCCCCTCGCCCTAGGTGGGATACACAACCAGCTTCATTCATACAGGTGTTAAGTCGACGACTACATCCAACTCTGCGATCGTGGCTAAAACCCGTTTATCAGCACTACCGCGCACAAGGGTTGCGAGAGCCAGTTCGATTCCCAAGGGCCGACCGCAACGCCATCCTTCATTCCCCCTCGCCCGGCTCTTGAGGTAAGGGTTGCACCGACGAAGGACCGACCTTGCCTACGGGGCGGTGACCGTGGTGTTGATAGGGGGCCTCATCAGGGCGAGTCGCAACCCTCGCGACACGCCACGCCGCATCGAACGACAAGGACCAACCAGAGTCCCGCACCATACGCAGCGCCTTCAAGCTGGTAATCGGGGAGAGCACCAACCGAGTGGCCGATAAATTCACGAGGCGAGTCTGGCAGGGAGAGCACTACTCCCGATGGGGATTTCGAGCCAACCTTTACGGAGACTCAAGCCACACGAACAACTTCCGTCACACAAGTATTCACGGGCCACAAAGAAACCGCGCGGCCATTTCCATATCGAGGAGTCGACGGACAGGCGACGAATACTGGCCGGGGAGCCATCGACATCCTCAGGGCCCCTCGCCATGACCACCGCACTCGACCACCGCCCCGTACGACCAACCCGCGCGGCCGCGCTACACCCGCCGAAGCCAGAGGCTGACGGCACGTCAGGAAAGTCAGCAAGCCGTCAGCATGCACCCTGACTCACCCGACAACACCCGACCACACACGCGACGCACCGAATCTGCCTGAACCTCGCTCTGACCAGCTCTAATACCTGCTATGCGGGGCTGAACGCCCGCGACGCCCTTGACACGGCGAAGAAGGTCATGAACGCGAAGACGCCGAGCGAGTGCCCGCGCGGCCCCCACCGCCGCGCGTACACACCCGCTCCCACGACGGCGAGGAAGGCGAGGTCGCGTGCGAGGGGCATGTCGTGCAGGGCCGCGGCGAGCGCGAGCACCGGCAGTCCGACGACCGGCAGCAGCGCCGTCGTGACGGCCTGCCCGCGCACCGTCGCGTCGGTCACCGTGAACAGCGCGAGCAGCGCGGCGAGGCCGCCGGTGATCGCTCCGGTCAGTGAGTGCCCGACCGCGCCGCACAGCGCGACGGCGAGCCCGATCCCCAGCACGGCCCGCGTCGCGAACCGCAGCCTCATGCGCCCCGGATCCGCCGCCACGAACGCCCTCTTCAGCAAGTGCCCCGCCCCTTCCGTACCGCGCGTGCTCCCGACATGGAAAAGGCGCCGCGGAGACCCTCCCGGGGGTCCGCAGCGCCATCGACGCCTTCATTTCAACAGTAGAAGGGCCCTTGGTTCAACAGTGGCCGGATTTACTGGGCCATTGGCACAGTCGCCTCGCAAAGCGGCCCGCCCCCTCCGGACCAACGGACCAGCGGGCACCACCTCTTCGTACCTCTCAGTAGGCGAGTTCCCCGATCCCCCCGTCGACGCGCAGCACCGTGCCCGCCGTGTACGCGGACTCGTCCGACGCCAGGTAGACGGCGGCCTTCGCCATCTCCGTGGCGGTGCCGAGCCGGTGCAGCGGGACCGTGCGGCGGAACTCCTCGTGGAGCGCGGCCTGCCGCTCCGGGCCGAGCGCCGCGAGCGCGTTGGTGACGGTGGGGCCCGGGCTCAGCCCGTTGACGCGGACGCCGCGCTCCTTCAGCTCGTGGGTCAGCCCGCGGACGTAGGACAGCAGGCCCGCCTTGCTCGCGCCGTACACCGTCGCGTTCTCGTGTCCGACGAAGGCGGAGACCGAACCGACGAGGACGATCGAGGAGCGCTGCGAGAACAGCGGCAGCAGGGCCTTGATCAGGAAGAACGGCGCCTTCAGGTTGGTCGCGACCAGCCGGTCGAACGCCTCCTCGGTCCACTCCTCGATCGGCAGGTGGGTGGTGTCGGCGGCGTTGCTCATGAGGATGTCGACCCGCGGCCACTCCTCCTGGAGCCGCGCCGCGAGCGCCGCCTGCCCCGGCACGTCACCGGCGTCGCCGACGACCGTCAGCAGCGGCCCGTCCAGCTTCCGGGCGGCCTCGTCAAGGCGTTCCCGCGAGCGGCCGGTGATGGCGACGGTCGCCCCCTCGGCCAGGAACTCACGCGCGGTCTCCAGACCTATGCCGCTCGCTCCACCGGTGATCAGCGCGTACTTCCCTGCGAGTCGTCCCATGATTCCGTCCCTCGCTCCCTTCACCCGCGCGCACGCCGCGCACGTCCGGCCGATTTCTGTGCAGCCGTTCCAGAAGTAATGCGACCGAAGCTACGACTTCTTGAACGCCTCGTCAAGAAGTTGTAGCCTCGGGGCCGTGGCACGCACCGGAAGACCCCGCGGATTCGACAAGGACGAGACGCTGACGCGGGCACTCGAGCTGTTCTGGTCCCGCGGCTACGGGTCGACGTCGATCCAGGACCTGGTCGACGCCCTCGACGTCGAACGCGGCAGCCTGTACGGAACCTTCGGGGACAAGCGCCGCTTCTACCTCGACGCCGTCCGGCTCTACTGGGAGGTGTACGAGCGGCACCTCGTCGCCGCACTCGACACCACCGAGCTGCTGCCCGCGCTGCGCGAGATCCTGACGCACCCGGCCCGCCTGGACGAGCTGATCTCCGACCGGGGTGCGCCGCAGGGCTGCCTCGTCGGCAACACCACCGCGGAACTCGTCCCCCACGACGCCGAGGCGACCGAGGTCGTCGCCCACTCGTACCGGCGGTTCACCGAGATCCTCACCGACGCGCTGCGCCGCGGTCAGGCCGCCGGCGAAGTCACCGACTCCGCCGCCCCCGAGGCCCAGGCCCAGCTGCTGCTCTACGTCGTCCAGGGCCTCTCGCTCGTCTCGCGGGCCGGCCTCGACAGGTCCGCGGCGCTGGCCGCCGTCGACACCGCGATCGACGCACTGCGCGCCTGACCGTCCGAGCCCCCGCACTCCGGTGGGCGGTTGACCGCCGATTTAACTGTAACTACGGTGATTGCAGTTAACCGAAGGGGTCGGCGATGGCGGGACTCAGCAGCAGGAGCGCGGTGGCCATGCACGCGCTGGCGATGCTCGCGCACCGGCGTGGAGGCTCGCTGACCTCCGCGGAGATCGCGGACAGCCTGGAGAGCAACCCGGTGCTCGTGCGGCGCGTCCTCGGACTGCTGCGCGACGCGGATCTGGTGCGGTCCACCGAGGGGCGGGGAGGCGGCTGGACGCTCGCCCGCGCCCCGCAGGACATCACGCTCCACGACGCGTACGCCGCCGTCGAGGAGGGACGGATCTTCTCGCGGCATGCCCATCCGCCCAGCAGGGCATGCGCGATCGGGCGAGGCATCGGCGACGTGCTCGAAGCCGAGTTCCAGAACGCCGAGCGCGCCGCCGCGGAGCAGCTCGGCAGGACGTCGATCGCCCAGTTGCTGCGCCGCATTCTGGCCGATCCGCACCAAGAGCGGGAGTAGGCAGGGTGTCCCAGGGAAACGCCACACGAAGCGGTGCCGCGACGCACGATCTCGTGATCCGTCGCGCCCACGTCTTCGACGGCAATCGGGCGCTCACGGGCCTGTACGACATCGCCGTCGCCGGCACGGAGATCGCCGCCGTCTCGGCCGAACCGCTCACGGGCGCACGAGAGGTGGACGCGCGCGGCGGGTGGGTCGTGCCGGGCCTGATCGACACGCACGTCCATGTCTACGACGTGCGCGCGGTCACGGGCCCCGACGCTATGCGCGCCTTCGAGGAGCGTGAACTCCCGGGGCAGCTGGGCCTGTTCCTCGATCACGGGATCACCACCGTCAAGTCGGTGGGCGATCCGGCGGACGGGATCCTGCGCACGCGGGACAGGCTCGCCGCGGGTGCGTTGCGGGGGCCGCGGCTGCTCGCGACCGGGCCGGGGCTCACCGGGCGCGACGGGCATCCCGCCGCCACGGTGTTCGGCGGCAATCCCTGGGCGCGCACACGTTTCGCGGGCGAGGTCGGCAGCGCCCGGGAGATGCGCGATCTGGTGCACCGCCTCGCCGACCGGCTGGTGGACGCGATCAAACTGCTGTCGGAGGGTGCGTGCGCCCACGACGGCGAGCCGACGTACGTCTGGAGCAACCCCGCCTTCCCCGACGGCGTCGAACTGGCACGGCTCCCCCGTGAACTGCTCCGGGCGGGCGTCCGAGCCGCGCACGAGCGGGGCCTGCGGGTCACGGTGCACACCACGCAGCAGGCCGCGGCCCGCGAGGCGATCGAGGCGGGGGCCGACGGCCTGGAGCACGGGGTCACCGTCGAACCCCTCACCGACCGCACGCTCATCGACCTGATGCGCGACCGGGGCGTCGCCTACACGCCCACGCTCTGGACCGACGACGCCCACCCGGACGCCCGGGGCAACCTCAAGAGGGCCGCCGAGGCCGGTGTGCCCATCGCGCTGGGCAGCGACAGTTTCATCGGCCGGGGCCGGTTCGGGGCCAACACCCTGGAGGAGGCCGAGCTGATGGTGGCCGCGGGGATGACCCCCGCGCAGGTGCTGGCCGCGGGCACCAGCGGCGCGGCGCGGCAGTGCGTCCGCCCCGACCTCGGCACGGTGACACCCGGCGGGCGCGCGGACCTGCTCCTGCTGGACGGCGACCCCACCGCGGACATCGGCCACCTCCGTGACCTGCGTCTGGTGGTCCTGGACGGCCGCGTCGTCGTGGCCGAGCGGTAGCCGTTCCGGCGCCCGTCATGGGGGGTGTCTGTGAACGGTCGGTGAAGCGGGTTTCGGCCGCGCGCGACGGGCAACATGCCGCCCGTGACTCACCCCAACGACGGCATACCCAACAATGCCCCATACGGCCCCGGTCCGAACAGGCCGCCTCACAACGGCCCATACCCCTCTCAAGGCGGCGACACCGCCCCGATGTACGGCGGCCCGCGCCCGCACGACGGACCGCCGCCGCAGCACGGCCCCCGCCCGTACGACGGACCGCCGCCGCCCCCGCGGCAGCAGTCCGCCTACCGCCAGGACCCGGACGTCCCCTACGAGCCCGTCCCGCACACCGGCTACGGCCAGAACTCCGGGTTCACGCCGAACGGCCGACCGGTGCGCAACCGCAGCGGCCGGGGCGCGGACCGGTTCGCCCTGCTCGTGCACACGCTGGCCGACATCGCCGCGGTCTTCCTCGCTCTGTGGATCGTGCTGTACCTGCTCGACGCGAACCAGTCGAACGTGTTCGTCGAGTTCGTGCACGGCATGGCCGACTGGCTCTCCGGCTGGGCACGGGACATCTTCACCATGGACACCGAGGGGCTGCGGGTCTTCTTCAACAACGCCCTGCCCGCGGTGATCTACCTCGTGGTGGGCCACGGCATCGCCGCCTGGATCCGTCGCCTGTGAGTCGCTCGTCGGCCGGACTTCGGGGCGGCCCCCAACGCCCTGGAGACTCCGCCGACGGGCCTCTTCCGATCACACCCCGTCCCATGTCTTGACGCCCGCGGGCACCCGGCGGGACGCTCGGCTCACCTTGAATCCGACGTCAACTCCGACGTCCACATCGAGAGGCGCGCCGATGACGCAGGTCTGGACGGTCCGCGGACCGATCGACTCCAGCGAGCTCGGAAACGTACTCGTCCACGAACACGTCGTCATCGTCGGCGAGGAGTTCCGGCAGAACTACGCGCGGTGGGACGAGCAGGCCGTCGTCGACGACGCCGTCGCCCAGCTGAACGAGCTCAAGGGGCTCGGCATCGACACCATCCTCGACCCGACGGTGCTCGGCCTCGGACGGTACATCCCCCGCATTCAGAAGATCGCCGCGCGCACGGACCTCAACATCGTCCCCGCGACCGGTCTCTACACGTACGACGATCTGCCGTTCCAGTTCCACTACAACGGCCCGGGCACCCTGTTCGGCGGTCCCGAACCGCTCGTCGACCTGTTCGTGAAGGATCTGACGGAGGGCATCGCGGACACCGGTGTGCGTGCCGCGTTCCTCAAGTGCGCCATCGAGGAACAGGGCCTCACTCCCGGCGTCGAGCGGGCCATGCGGGCGGTCGGCCAGGCCTCCGTGCGCACCGGGGCGCCGATCACCGTGCACACCCACGCGGCCTCGGAGTCGGGGCTCGTCGCCCAGCGCGTGCTCGCCGAGGAGGGGGTCGACCTCGCCCGCGTCGTCATCGGACACTCCGGGGACACGGACGACATCGACTATCTGACCCGCCTCGCCGAAGCCGGCTCGTATCTCGGCATGGACCGGTTCGGGCTCGACGCCCCGCTCACCACCGAGCAGCGCGTCGACACCATCGTCGAGCTGGTACGCCGCGGACACACCGACCGGATCACGATCTCGCACGACGCCGCGTGCGTCATCGACTGGTTCGGCGACATCGACCGCGCCGAGGTCGCCCCGAAGTGGAACTACCGGCACATCAGCGAGGACGTGCTGCCCGCCCTCGCCGACAAGGGTGTGTCCAAGGACGACATCGACACGATCCTGCGGGCCAATCCGCGGCGCCACTTCGAGGCGTAGCCGTCAGGGGCTGACCGCGCCACCCCCGCGCTCCACGCTGCGCAGCACCTCGGCGTGCAGCTCGGCGAGGCCGCCGGGCGGCACGGCCGCGGGGCTGCCGGTGAGGGTGTACCACTCGTCGGCACCGGTGTACTGGACGGCGATCCGGGCGCGGTCCCCGGACTCCCGGATCGTCGAGACGGTGAGGTCTCCGGTGACGACACCGACCTCGTCGGTCATGGCGCCGCCGGGCCCCGCGTGCACCTCGCCCGTCAGTGTCTCGGGCTTCTTCTCGTCCCCGCTCACGCGGAACACGTCCCCAGCATCGTCGTCAGCTCCTTCTTCTCGGCGTCGGTGACCGTCAGTTCGTACGTCGACTTCACCGACACCCAGGAACGGGCGTACGTGCACCAGTAGTCCTTGGCCTCGGGCTGCCACTCGTCGGGGCCCTGGTCGCCCTTGGAGCGGTTCGAGTGGGCGGACACCGACAGGAGCTGGGGGTGCTTCAGGTCGTTGGCGAACGCCTTGCGCTCCTCCTGCGTCCAGTCGTCGGCGCCGGAGCGCCAGGCGTTGGCGAGCGGCACGGTGTGGTCGATGTCGAGGTCCCCGGAGTCCGTGAACTTCTCACCGTCGTACACGCTGACCCAGTTGCCGGAGGCCGCGTGGCACTCGTCGTCCGTCTTCACGTCCTTGCCGTCGCGCTTCAGGACGGTTTCGCGGGTGTCGCAGCTGTCGCCCTGCTCCGCCCAGTGCGGGAACTTGTCGCGGCTGTAGCCGGACATGGAGCCGTGCGGTGCCACCTTCAGTCCGGCCAGCTCGTCGCGCGCCTCGTCCGCGCTCGGCACGCCGGGGAGGGTGCTCTCTCCGGTGGTCGCGCTCGCCGACGTGGACGGTTCCGCGCCGTGCGCCGAGTCCTCGGACCCGCCGCCGCCCACCCCCTGGCATCCCGCCAGCAACAGCGCCGTGAGCGCGACCGGCACCGCCGACCGGCCGAGCCGCCCGAACCGCGTACGTTCCTGAAACCCCATGCCCCGCAACTGCCTTCCGTCGACCGCTTCGAACACTCGAAGCGTACGGGGCGGCCGACGGGCCGTCAGGGACCGGGCGTTGCTCAGTGAGTCGGGGCCAGCAGCTTCAGTACCTCGTCCGTCGTGCCGGTCTCCCCCAGGCGCGGGAAGATCCGCTCGACGCTGCCGCGGTGCGCCTCCGGGTCGACGTCGGTCATGGCGTCGGTGGCGAGGGTGACGTGGTAGCCGTGCTCGTGGGCGGCGCGGGCCGTGGACTCGACGCCGATGCTGGTGGCGACGCCGGTCAGGACGACCTGGGTGATGCCGCGGCGGCGCAGGTGCAGGTCGAGGTCGGTGCCGTAGAACGCCGACCAGTTCCGCTTGGTGACGGTGAGGTCCTCGGGGTGCCCGGCGAGCTGTTCGGTGATCTCGTCCCAGCCCTCCGGCATGGCTCGGCCGCCGCTCGGGGTCTCGGTGCGGCCGGGTACGGCGTCTGATCCGTCGGCGGAGAAGGTGACCCGGACGAGGACGACCGGGAGCCCCGCGGCGCGGAAGGCGTCGGCGAGACGCGCGCTGCGGTCGACGACGTCGGACACGGCGTGCGGGGCACCGGACACCCCCATGAGGCCCTTCTGGAGGTCGACGACGACGAGGGCGGACCTGGGGTCGAGAGTGGTGAGAGACACGTGTTTTTCCTTAGTCATAAGCAGAGTTGAGACAGATGGGAGGGGGGAGGTACGAGGGTCAGTCCCGGCCGACCCGGCGCAGCGCCCGGTCGGCCACGGTCACCAGGAGCAGCAGCACGGACACGACGACGAGCATCCAGGCCAGCTCGTGCAGCCCGGCCGTGTCGGCGCCGCCCTGGAAGAAGGCGGCGTTCGCGGCGGAGGCGAGGAGCGCGCCGAGATAGCTGAACGTGCGCAGCAGTCCGGCGGAGGCGCCGGTGCGCTCCGGGTCGGCCTGGGCGTAGAGGGCGTTCTGGTTGGCGAGGCCGACGAGGCCCTGCGGGATGCCGAAGATCGCGCCGATGACGACGAGGAGCCAGATCGGACTGTCGGAGTTCAGCACCAACAGGGCGGCGACGCCTACGAGTTGTGCGAGTCCACCGACATACAGCTTGGCCCGTACCTGCGGGCGGCGCCCGGTCAGGACGGTGACGCCGATGGCCATCAGGGACATCGGGAGCAGCAGGAGGCCGGCCTGTTCCGGGCCGAGTCCGCGGCCGTCCTGGAGCCATTGGCTGTAGCCGTACAGGAACGCGTACGACGTGGTGTACGCGAGGAGTTGGCGCGCGTACGTGGCGAGCAGCGGGGTGTTGCCGCTCAGGACACGCAGGTCGATGAAGGGGTCGGCGGAGGCCAGTTCCCTGCGGGCGAAGACCGCGCCCGCGACGGCGCCGATCACGGGCAGGTACCAGTGGGCGGTCCCCGGCGCCGTGAGGAACAGCATGGACGCGGTGAGCGATCCGGCGAACAGCAGCATGCCGGGCACGTCCGCCGAGGTGGAGGCGTCGGCCTCGCGGCCGGCCCGGACGTGCTTCGGCAGCCGGAGCGCGCCGAGCACGAGGCAGGCGAGCGACAGCGGCACGTTGACCGCGAAGATGAGGTGCCAGCCGCCCAGGCCGATCAGGACGCCACCGAGGGTCGGGCCGACGACGGCGATGACCTGGTTGGACACCGACAGCGCGGCGAGGATGCCGCTGGGGCTCCTGATGCCCGTGCGCTCGGACTCGGTGCGCAGCAGATACATGGAGGCCGGGTACGCGGCGGAGGTACCGAAGCCGAGCAGCACCCGGGAGACGATCAGCACCCAGAAGCTCGGGGCGAGGACACCGAGCAGGCCCGCCAGGCCGACGAGCGCGGTGCCGAGCAGATACAGCCTGCGCGGACCGAACGCGTCGACGAGCCGGCCGATCACCGGCTGGCCGACGGCCGTGGCGAGGTAGAGCGCGGAGACGAGCCAGGCCGTCTGGGACGGCGGGACGCCGAAGGCGTGGCCGATCGGGACGAGCGCGACCGCGAGCATCGACGAGTTGATCGGGTTGAGGATCGACCCGAGGATCATCGGCGCGACGAGGCGCCGGTCGAACCCGTCGCCGGAACCCCGCTTCCGGGCGTTCTGGACGCGCTCGGCTATGCCACTCACGCCTGTGTCACCTCGTCGAGGAGCGCCATCGCCGTGATGACGGCGCGCAGCTGCTCCTCGCTTCCGCACTCGGCGAGCCGCCCGGCGAGCCACGCCTGCCGGGCCTTGCGCACCCCCTGGCGGCGCTCGCGCCCCGCCTCGGTGAGGGCGACCACGCGGCGGCGCCCGTCCTCGGGGTCCGCGTGGCGCTCGACGAGACCGCGCTCCTCCATGGCGATGACGTGCTTGGCCATGGACTGCGGTCGCACGTTCTCGATCGCCGCGAGGTCGCTCGCGGTGGAGGGCCCGTACTTGTCGAGCCGCGAGAGCACGGACGCCTGGGCGGGCGAGAGCTCACCCTCGGGATCCACGTCGAGCGCCATCAGTCTGCGGCGGAGCCGACTGATGATCACCCACACCTCCTCGGTGGCCCGCGCCGCGAGCTCTTCGACCGATGCACTGTCGTCGTTCATGCCTCCACGGTAGATCGACAGCCCAGACTGTGCAACCTGAGCTGCACAGTCTGGGCTGTCGAATGAAGGGACCCTCGACGCCGACGGTTACCGACGAGTAAGGTCATGCGGACTTCACCGCTCCGCCCCCCGCTCCCTGGAGGCTCACTTGCGTCGCGTCCGTTCCTCCGCTCTCCTCGCCGGACTACTGGCCGGCGCCGGGGCCGCCCACTTCCTGCTGCCGAAGCAGTTCGACGCCATCGTGCCGCGCCGGCTCCCCGGCTCCCCGCGGGCCTGGACCTACGCCAGCGGGGTCGTGGAGCTGGCGCTCGCGGCGGGCATCGCCGTACCGCGCACCCGATCCCGCTCCGCCACCGCGGCCGCCGCGTTCTTCGTCGCCGTCGTGCCCGCCAACGTGAAGATGGCCGCCGACTGGAAGGACCGCCCCGCGCCACTGCGGCGCGCCGTCCAGGCGCGGGTTCCGTTGCAGATCCCGTTGGTGCTGTGGGCGCGCAAGGTGGCGCGCGACGCGACCCGCTGAGCCGATGCGGCGCGGCGGCCCGGCACTCACCCGCGACTGAACACGGCGACCGTGCGCCCGGGGACCGTGAAGGTCCCTGAGCCCTGCGCGTACGACGCCGATTTCACCGCGTCGTCCGCGCCGCCCGCCTGCACCGGGTGCAGCCGGTAGTCCTCCCCGGCCGCGTCGCCGACCGTCTGCTTCTGCCGCTCCGGCGTCGCGTTGAACACGATCACGAGGTCGCCGAGCCGCATCGTGATGACGCCCGGTGTCTCGTCCTTGCCGGAGAGCGGGAAGGAGAGGGACTTCTGGACCTCTGCCGACGTCGACAGCCGGAAGGCCGCATCGGTCGTGCGGATCTTCAGGAGGTCCTGGTACGCGGCCGACGCCCCGTCGATCTCCGCGCAGCCCGGCACCTTGACCGAGGCCAACAGGGGCTTCGCATAAGGCCACTTGGGCTTGTTGTCGGCGGCCATCGGCAGACCGCGGCCGAAGCCGTTGCCCGCGCGGCAGTCCCAGTGGATCGCGTTGAACCAGTCGCCGCTGTCGAACGAGTTGCGGTCGAGGGACTTCGAGCGCAGCAGATCGGTGGCCGCCTGCGAGAGCGCCGGGCCCTGGGAGAGGGCGGCCGTGGCCATCGCGAGGACCTGCATGCGGGAGCGGTCGGCCGTGCTCGTCGACGCGGGCAGCTTGTACGTCAGCGTGTCGTACAGGGACTCGTTGTCGTGCGCGTCGGCGTAGGCCAGGGCGTCCCCGGGGGCGTCCGCGTAGCCGGCGGGCGCGCCGTTGTAGTCGACGTCGGAACCCTTCACCTTCTTCCCCGCCGTGTCGGTGAACTCGTACGCCGCCAGATTCCCCGAAAGACCCACCTTGATGAGGTCCTGGTAGTGCAGCAGCCGGGCCTTCTGCTCGGCCGATGTGCCGTTCGCCTTCGAGGAGTTGGGGTCGGTGTAGAGGCCGGACGCGAAGCCCTGGACGCCCGGGTCCTCGTCGAAGGGGCTGCCGCCGCGCACCGCGTCCCGTGCCCGGTCGGAGAAGGTGGCGATGCCGGTGCCCGCCATGTTCTTCTGCGTGGCCTGCTCGAAGCGGGCGTCGTCGGCGACCTCGCCGAAGTTCCAGCCCTCCCCGTAGAGGATGATCTTCTTGCCGTCGACGCCGTCCTTCTCCAGGGTCAGCGCGTCGAGGGCCTTGCGCACCGCGAGGATGTTGGCCTTCGGGTGATGTCCCATCAGGTCGAAGCGGAAGCCGTCGACCTTGTACTCGCGGGCCCAGGTCACGATCGAGTCGACGACCAGCTTGCCCATCATCGCGTTCTCGGGCGCCGTGTTGGAGCAGCAGGTGGAGTTCGCCACCGAGCCGTCGGCCATGAGCCGCTGGTAGTAGCCGGGCACCACCTGGTCCAGGACGGAGGTCTTGTCCTGGCCTGCGGCCGCCGTGTGGTTGTAGACGACGTCCATGACGACCCGCAGGCCGTCCTCGTTCAGTGACTTGACCATGTCGCGGAACTCGACGGTGCGCTTGGTGCCGTCCGGGTCGCTCGCGTACGAGCCCTCGGGGACCGTGTAGTGGTACGGGTCGTAGCCCCAGTTGTAGGCGTCCTTGCCTGCGGCCTTGCCGACGCACTCCTGCTGCTTGTCGCCGTCGGGGGCCATTTCCTTCAACTCGCAGTCGGGCGTTGCCTGTTCGGACCTCCTCTCGGGGATCGTCGCGATGTCGAAGGCCGGCAGCAGGTGCACGTAGGAGGTCCCGGACTTCGCGAGCGCGCGCAGGTGCTTCGAGCCGTCGGTGTCCTTGTCGCCGAAGGCCTTGTACGTGCCGCGGTCCTTCGCCGGTGTCGTCCCGTCCTCGACCGAGAAGTCCCGGACGTGAAGTTCCTGGATCTGCGCGTCCTTCATGGGCACGGCCTTGGGCTTGGCCAGGCCCGACCAGCCCTTCGGGGCGAGGGACCTGTCGCCGAGGTCGACGACGAGGCTGCGCTCCGAGTTCGCGGTGAGCGCCACGGAGTACGGGTCGGTGACCTTGTTGGTGACGAGTTCGTGGACGCTGGGCGCCCACACCCGCACGGCGTACCGGTACTCCTTGCCGCGCCACGCGGCGGTGGGTCCGGTCGCCGACCAGACGCCGCTCGCGTCGTCGCGACGCATGTTCACCGCCTTCCCGCCGAGTTCGAGGGACACCTCGCGGGCGGTCGGCGCCCATACCGACAGGGTGACCTTGCCGTTCTTGAACACCGGGCCGAGGGACGCGTTGCGCGCCGCGTCCGCGTAGGTGTCGTCGAGGACGCCCGCCGTCTGCACGCCGGTCGCCGCGAGCAGTGCCCCGTTCGCCGCCCGCTGCGTGGCGATCAGCTGGCCGCGCAGCGCGTCGCGCACCCGGTCCCGGTCGCGCGCGTCGACGGTGAACGCCGGATAGTCCTTGAGGTGCGGATATTTGGTCTTCTGCGCGTCGGTGAGCGTGCCAGGGTTCAGCCGCAGCCAGCGCCCCTCGTCGGTCAGCGCCCCGTCCTTCACGCCGATGCCGCCCTCCGGCGCGTACACCAGCTGCTGGCTGGTGGCGGCGGTGGCCTTCACCTTCCAGACGACGGTGTCGGCGTCGATCCACTGCGCCTCGGCCTTCCCGAGGTCGAGGTCCGCGCCCGAACCCACGGACGGGAGGAGGTAGTCGGTGTCACCGGAGTTCAGCCACACCTCCTTGCCGTACGTGGCGAAGTCGAGCGAGCGGTCCGTGGCGATGTCCTTCTCGTCGCCCTTGTGGAGGATGTAGCTCAGCGAGGTCGCGCCGTCGGCGAGCGGCACCTCGAAGGTCAGCCCGTAGGCGTCCTTGCCGGTGGGCTGCAACGGCTTCGACCAGTCGGTCGGGTTCGCGGCGCCGGTCCAGGTGTGCAGACCCCAGCCGTCGTAGTCGCCGTCGGGGCGGTGCACATGGATGACGGCCTTCTTCGCGTCCTGCGGCGGGTAGGCGCCGTCGGGCCTGGCCGTGGCCTGCTCGTCCTTGCCCTGCTCGACCCAGACCTCGCCGGTCCTCCCGAGGTCGACGGTGCGCCGCGGCCCGTCGGCCGTGCCGGACTTGTCGATCGTGTAGGTCACGGAGCTCGCGCCGTCGGGGACCTTCACCCAGGCGAAGGCACCGTAGGCGTCGCGGCCGGCGAACTCGGCGGAGGTGTCACCGGACGTGAGGCGCCAGCCGTCGTAGTCCCCGTCGGCGCGCTTGTAGTGGACGACGGCGTAGTCGCGGTCCACGGCCGTCGGCTTCTCGGGCGCGGGCGCCTGGCCCGCCGTCGTCTCGGCGAGGGCACTCGCGGTGCGTCCGGCGCGGTCCACCACAACTGCCTTGTACCGCAAAGGCGTTCCGGCCGACACCGTCTCGGGGATGTGCTGCGTGATCTTGTACGGGGTGTGGTCGACGGAGCCGAGCGTGCGCCATGTGCCGTTGCCGGTCTGCGCGGCGAAGACGACGCGGGCCGAGGCGGTGTCACCGGGGTCGGCGGAGAGGGTGACCGTGCCGGTGGCTCCGGTGGCGGGGGCCTTCAGCGACAGCGTGGGTCTCGCGGCCGGCGCGGGGAGCTTCGAATCGGCACTCAGGACGAGCGAGGACAGGGCGGGCACCGTGACCTTCACGCGGCCGCCGGACGCCGACTCGACGCCCGAACCGCCGTACAGCGTCCGGAACGTGGCCGACTCCACCGGCAGCTCGACCGTCTTCGCCTCGCTCGCGTTGTTGACGGCGACGACGTACTCGCGGCCCTCGCCGGTGCGCGAGAAGGCGTAGACCGAGTCCTTCGCGTACAGCTCCTTCTGGGCTCCGTCGGCGAGCGCCGGATTGTCCTTGCGGAGCTTCGACAGTGCGGCGATGGACGTGAACAGCGGGTGCTTGGTGTCGTACGCGGCGTCGGCGTGCGTGCGGTCGGTGCCCAGCTCGTCGTCGTCGAGGTAGTCGGCGACCTTCGAGCCGAACATCGTCTGCCGGGCGTCCTTGTCGCCGCCCGCGCCGGTGAAGCCCTGCTCGTCGCCGTAGTAGACGACGGGGTTGCCGCGCGAGAGGAACATCAGCTCGTTGGCGAGCTTGTCGCGCCGGACGAGTTCGGCGTCGGACGCCTTCGGGTTGTCGGCCTTCAGGAACGTGCCGATGCGGCCCATGTCGTGGTTGCCGAGGAAGGTGACCTGTTCGTACGCGTTCGCCTTGTCGGAGGCGTACTTGTAGTCGTCGGCGAAGACCTTGGCGAGCTTGTCGGCGCTCGCGCCCTGCGAGGCGTAGGCGCGGGCCGCGTCCTGGAAGGGGAAGTCGAGCGTCGCGTCGAGGCGGCCCCGGGTGACGTACGGGGAGGTCACGTCGGTGTCGGCCGAGTAGATCTCGCCGAACATGAAGAAGTCCTCGCGGCCGTGCGCGGCGGCGTACGTGTCGAGCGCCGTCGCCCACTGCGTCCAGAACTCCATGTTCACGTGCTTGGTGGTGTCGATGCGGAAGCCGTCGACGGCGAAGTCCCGCACCCACTTCTCGTAGATCTTCTCCATGCCGGAGACGACCTCGGGGCGTTCGGTCCACAGGTCGTCGAGGCCGGAGAAGTCGCCGTAGGTGGTGGACTCGCCCTCCCAGGTCGAGTCGCCCCGGTTGTGGTACATCGTGCGGTCGTTGAGCCAGGACGGCACCATCTCGCCCGTGTTCTTCGGCGTGTACGGGAAGGAGTCGGTGTCGACCTTCTTCATCGTCCTGGCGTCGTCGAAGGGGCGGCCCTCGGTGTCGAGGTACGGATAGGCGCCCTTGGGGCGGTAGCCGTACTTCTTCTCGGCGTAGTCGACCGTGTCGGCGGTGTGGTTGGTGATGACGTCGAAGAAGACCTTCATGCCCTTGCCGTGGGCCTTGGAGATCAGGTTCTTGAGGTCGGCGTTGGTCCCGAAGTGCGGGTCGACCTGCGTGAAGTCGGTGATCCAGTAGCCGTGGTAGCCGGCCGAGGCGTCCTTGCCCTCGCCCTGCACCGGCTTGTTCTTGAAGATCGGGGCGAGCCAGATGGCCGTCGTCCCGAGGTCCTTGATGTAGTCGAGGCGGTTCGTCAGACCCTTGAGGTCGCCGCCCTGGTAGAAGCCCTTGTCCGTCGGGTCGTAGCCGGTCGCCAGGCGTGAACCGGTCAGGCCGCCCTTGTCGTTGCCGGTGTCGCCGTTGGCGAAGCGGTCCGGGAGCACGAAGTAGTACTGCTCGCGCGTGAGGTCGTGACGGGCCGGCTCGGCCGCGAGTTTCGCGTCCGAGGGCGGCGCCGGTGGTGCGGCGGCGCGGGCCGCCGGCGGCTGGGCGAGCGTCACGAGGAGCGCGGCGGCCGCGGTGTACGCGGCGGCGCGTCTGTGCGGTACGCGAATCGGACTGCGGCTCACGTCGGGAACTCCTCGCGGGATGCGGTGTGTTGGGGCGGACCGGCCGCGCGCGTGGGGAGGTGGGGCCGGTCCGCCGCGTGACGGTAACGCCTGCCGGAACGCGCCTGCAAGAGTTGCGAAAGATGTAGCAAGAATTTTCAGCTTCCCATTGACGAGGGGCGCTCATCTGACACACGCTCACGACGCGCCACCAGAACCCCACATTCAGGAGCCGCACATGCAGCACAGCAGATCCCTCACACCCAAAGGCCCTCGTAGGCGCCGCCGCACGGCCACCGCGATGGCCGTCGGCGCCCTCACCCTCGGCGGCATGGCGTCCCTGCCCGCCCCGACGGCGACGGCCGCCGACACCGGCACACCCAACGGTGATGTCATCGCCAACCTCTGGCAGTGGAACTGGGCCTCGGTCGCCAAGGAGTGCACCGACACCCTCGACCCGGCGGGCTACGGCGCCGTCCAGGTCGCTCCGCCCCAGGAGTCCCTCAAGCAGGGCGACTACTACTGGTGGGACGTCTACCAGCCGTACTCGTACAAGCTCGACAGCCGTTTCGGCAGCGCGAGCGACTTCAAGTCCATGGTGGACACCTGCCATTCGGCCGGCATCGAGGTCTACACGGACGCGGTCATCAACCACACGTCCGCGCAGCCCGGGACCGGCTACGCGGGCACCACCATCTCCAACAAGTACGACACCCCGGACTACGACCCGGCCGACAGCGACGACTGCACGAAGACCATCTCCAACTGGTCGGACCAGCACGAGGTCCAGCACTGCGAGCTGCTCGGCATGCCAGACCTGGACACGTCGGAGTCGGGGGTCCGCGAGAAGATCGCCGGGTTCCTCAACAAGCAGATCGACCTGGGCGTCGACGGTTTCCGCGTCGACGCCGCGAAGCACATCGAGACCGGCGACCTCAAGGCGATCGTCGGCGCGCTGCACACCACCACCGCGGGCGACGCCCCGTACATCACCCAGGAGGTGTATCCGGGCGCACCACCGGCCACGGGCGACTACTACGGCAACGGTGACGTCCTCGACTTCACGTACGCGTCCGCCATGAAGTCGCAGTTCGGCGGCGGCGACATCGCCAACCTGTCCTCCTTCGGCAGCAGTTGGGGCCTCGCCGACGAGGCGAACTCCAACACCTTCGTCACCAACCACGACACCGAGCGCAACGGCGACACCCTCAGCTACAAGGACGGCGCGACCGCCACCCTCGCCAACGTCTTCCAGCTGGCGCGCGGCTACGGGCGCCCCTCGGTCTACGCGGCCTGGAAGTTCGACAAGAGCGACCAGGCGCCGCCGAACGACGGCAGCGGGATGGTCACCGGCACCGACTGCTCGGGTGCCTGGTCCTGCCTGGACCGGGACACCGCGATCACCGGAATGGTGGGCTGGCACAACGCGGCGGCCGGCAAGGCGGTGACGGACTGGCAGTCGCCCGGCTCGAACGTGATCGGCTTCGGCCGCGGCGACGTCGGCTTCGTCGCCATCAACAACTCGTCGTCGGCCAGCACGCACACGTACACGACGAGCCTGGCCGACGGCACGTACGACAACGTCGTCGGCGAGGGAACGGTGACCGTCTCCGGCGGCAAGGCGGAGCTCACGGTACCGGCGAAGGGCGCGGTGGCCTTCCACACGAAGTAGCCGCTCAGCGCGGGTCGCGGGCGCGCCGCACCGCCCACAGGACGTAGGCGGTCGCGCCCGCGACGGCGAGCGCCGCACCGTAGCCGAACACCATCGCGGCCTCGGGTGGCGCCTCGTCGACGTGGGCCGAGCCGGAGGCGGAGACCCAGATACGGAGCGCGTGCCACCGGGCCCCCGGTTCGGGCGCCTCGTCGAAGTACCCCTTCTCACCGAGACCGTGCACCTCGCCGTGCACGGTCTCGCCGTGTGGTGTCTTCCAGGTGAAACGCGGATCCGTCCAGTCGTACGTGGCGGGGTCCGCGGGCTTGTCCTCCGAGGCCGAGGCCCAGTACCCGTCGACGTACGCACGCGTCGCCACCAGCCCGTGGCGCAGCGGCAGCGCGAACGCGAGCAGCACCAACGCCCACACCGCGACCCGCACGGCCCGGCGCACCCCCGGCGCCCGGCGGCCCCTCCCCTGTGCCATCACGGCGGGAGCCTATGCCGAAGGGGCGGCACCCGGCCGGGTGCCGCCCCTTCCTGGTGCCGTGGCAGGTGTCAGGCGATCTCCCACCACACCGTCGTGTCGGCGGGCAGGTCGATGTGTCCGTCGGCCACCGTCACCGGCGCCGAGGCCAGCAGCACCGTGCCCGGCGCCGCGATGCGTACCGCCGCGCCCGTCGTGTTGACCGTGCAGGCGAAGCCGGGGCGCTCGAAGTGGAGCACGCCCTGCGGGGCGTCCCCGTGCCACTTCACACCGTCGCCGGCGCCGAGGCCCGCGGTGGTGCGGCGCAGCGCGAGCGCCGAGCGGTACATCTCAAGGGTCGAGTCCGGGTCGCCGGTCTGCGCCTCGACGCTCAGCTCGCCCCAGGTGTCGGGCTGCGGGAGCCAGCTGCCGCCGTCGCCGAAGCCGTACGAGGGTCCGGTGCGGGTCCACGGGATCGGCACCCGGCAGCCGTCGCGGAAGCCGTCCTGTCCCTCGGCGCGGAAGTACGAGGGGTCCTGGCGCACCTCGTCGGGGAGGTCGGTGACGTCGGGGAGGCCCAGCTCCTCGCCCTGGTAGAGGTAGGCCGAGCCGGGCAGGGCGAGCATCAGGAGGGTGGCGGCGCGGGCCCGGCGCAGGCCGAGTTCGCGGTCGCCGGGGGTGCGGATCTGGGTTCCGCCGGGCGGGTTGGCGTAGCGGGTGGCGTGCCGGGTGACGTCGTGGTTGGAGAGCACCCAGGTCGCCGGGGCACCGACCGGGCGCATCGCGTCGAGCGAGCTGTCGATGATGTCGCGCAGGCCCTCGGCGTCCCACGGGGCGCCCAGGTACTGGAAGTTGAAGGCCTGGTGCAGCTCGTCCGGGCGGACGTAGTTCGCGGTGCGCTCGACGGTCGGCGTCCACGCCTCCGCGACGAAGATGCGCTCGCCGTCGTACTCGTCGAGGATCGTGCGCCACGAGCGGTAGATCTCATGGACGCCGTCCTGGTCGAAGAACGGCATCACGTCGTTGCCGAGGAGCTTCAGCTGCTCGCCCCCGCCGATGTCCGGCAGGCCCTCCGCCTTGACGAGGCCGTGGGCGACGTCGACGCGGAAGCCGTCGACGCCCATGTCGAGCCAGAAGCGCAGGATGGAGCGGAACTCGTCGGCGACCGCCGGGTGCTCCCAGTTGAGGTCGGGCTGCTCGGGGGCGAAGAGGTGCAGGTACCACTCGCCGTCGGGGAGCCGGGTCCAGGCGGGTCCGCCGAAGATCGACTCCCAGTCGTTGGGCGGGAGTTCGCCGTCCGCACCCTTGCCGGGGCGGAAGTGGTAGCGGTCGCGCAGCGGCGATCCGGGGCCGTCCGCGACCGCCCGCTTGAACCACTCGTGCTGGTCGGAGGAGTGGTTGGGGACCAGGTCGACGATGATCCGCAGGTCGAGGGCGTGCGCGTCGCGGATCACCGCGTCCGCGTCGAGCAGCGTGCCGTACATGGGGTCGACGGCCCGGTAGTCGGCGACGTCGTAGCCGCCGTCGGCCTGCGGCGAGGCGTAGAACGGGGACAGCCACACCGCGTCGACGCCCAACTCGCGCAGATGCGGCAGGTGCCGGCGGATGCCTTCGAGGTCACCGGTGCCGTCGCCGTCGCTGTCCGCGAAGCTGCGCGGATAGACCTGGTAGATGACCGCGTCCCGCCACCAGTCGGTGGTCTCGCGGGTCGTGGTGGCGGCCGCCACCGGCCGGTCCGTGGAGTGCTGGCTCATGATGTCCTTGCTGCGTAGCCGGGTTCAGCCCTTGGTCCCGCCGGCGGTCAGGCCGGTGACCAGGTGCTTCTGGACAAGGTAGAAGAAGGCGGAGACCGGGACGGCGATCAACACCGCGGTGGCCGCCATGTAGTTCCACTGCGCGTCGTGTTCGCTGATGAAGCTCTGCAGACCGACCGCGAAGGTGTACTTGGAGTCGTCCAGCATGAAGGTGGTGGCGAAGGCGATCTCGCCGAAGGCGGTGATGAAGCTGTAGAAGGCGGCCACCGCGAGACCCGGCCGGGCCAGCGGCAGGATCAGCCGGATGTAGGCGCCGAACGGGCTCAGGCCGTCGACGCGTCCGGCCTCGTCGATCTCGAACGGGATCGTGTCGAAGTAGCCCTTGAGGAGCCAGGTGCAGTACGGCACGGCCGTGCCGCAGTAGATCAGGATGAGCCCGATGTAGGTGTCGACGAGGTGCAGGTCCGAAAGGATCTGGTACATCGGCACGATGAGCACCGCGATGGGGAAGGCCTGCGTGAGCAGCAGCACCCACATCAGCTTCTTGTAGCCGGGAAAGCGCATGCGGGAGACGGCGTAGCCGGTGGTGGCGGCGAAGAGGACCCCGATGAGGGCGGTGCCGCCGGCGACGATGAGCGTCGACTTCAGCCAGTTGAAGAACTGGGTGTGCTCCAGCACGAAGCCGTAGTTGGAGAGCGTCATCCTGTCGAGGATCCGGCCGGGGTGCAGATAGTCGTTCTTCTCCGAGCCCAGGGACAGGTAGATCAGCCACGCCACCGGGAACAGCGCGATCAGGCTCGCCAGGATCAGCGTGCCATGGGTGAGGGCGCGCGCCAGCGGGCCGCGTTCGCCGCGGCGGCGGGCCCCGCTGTGGTGACGGGCGGCAGCGGCGCTCTCCGGCTCCAGCTGCGCGGGGGGTTCAACGGTGGTGGTGCTCATGATGGTGGCTCCTGCGGCGTCAGAGGGCGAGCTGCTCATTGCGGGCCAGCCAGCGGCGGTAGAGGGTGGTGAAGACGGCGAGTATCGAGAGCAGCACGACGCCGTACGCGGCGGACTGCGCGTAGTCGCGCGGCTGTTGCCCGAAGCCGAGGTAGTAGGCCCAGTTGACGAGGATCTGGGTGTCCGGAGAGTTGTTGCCGAACAGCAGGAAGATGATGGCGAACTGGTTGAAGGTCCAGATGACGCCGAGCAGGATCACGGTGGAACTGACCGGCCGCAGGCCCGGCAGGGTGACGTGCCTGAAGCGCTGCCAGGCGGTCGCGCCGTCCATCTCGGCGGCCTCGTACAGCGAGGCGTCGATGGACTGGAGTCCGCCGAGCAGCGAGATCATCATGAACGGCACACCGCACCAGGTGTTCACCATGATCGCGGTCAGCCGCTGCCAGAACGGGTCCTCGAGCCAGGACGGTTCGGGCAGGTGGAGCGTGCCGAGCACCTGGTTGATGACACCACCGTCGGCGAGCATGATCCGCCAGGAGAAGACCGTCACGAAGGTGGGCACCGCCCAGGGCAGCACGAGCATCAGCCGGTAGAAGGTACGCCCGCGCAGCTTCTCGTTGAGCAGCAGGGCGAGCCCGAGCCCGATCCCGTAGTGCAGGGCGACACAGGCCACCGTCCACACGATGGTCCACACGAAGTGCGACCAGAAGCGGTCGTAGGCGGAGGGGCCCCACAGGATGTCGGCGTAGTTGTCGAGGCCGATGAACTTGTAGGTGGCCTCGATCTGGTTGACGCCGATGGTGCGGGCCGAGTTGAGGCTGTTGGCGTCGGTGAGCGTCAGATAGAAGCCGCGCACCAGGGGGTAGACGACGAGGACGCCGAGGACGACGACGACCGGAGCGATCATCGCGTACGCGTACCAGTGCTTGCGGTACGAGTCCTTGAGGCGGCGGAGCGGTCCCGGGCGCGGCTCGCGGGTCTTGCTGGCCGGTGGGTCGACGGCGAGGGTCATGCGGGGCACCTTCTGAGTTGGGCTGCGGCAGGGCTGTGCCGGCTCGCGCCCTCCCCCTCCGGGGGCGCGAGCCGGCCAGTGCTAACAGGTCACTTGGAGAAGCCGGGCAGCAGCTTGGCGAACGAGGTCTCCAGTCCGCGCACGCCCTGGTCGAGGGACTCCTTGCCGGTGGCGACCTTCGGCAGTTCCTGGTCCATCGGCGTCCACAGCGAGCTGTACTCGGGCAGTTCGGGGCGGGGCCGGGCGGCGTTCAGGACCTGCTGGTAGCCGGCGATGCCCGGGTCGGCGGTGACCTTGTCGGTGTACGCGTCCTCGCGGGTGGGCAGCGTCGAGTTCTTCAGGGCGATCTGCTCCTGCGTCTTCGCCGACGTCATCCACTTCACGAACTTCAGGGAGGCCTCCTGGTGGGCCTTGTCCGAGCCCGCGTACACGGACAGGTTGTGGCCGCCCGTCGGGGCGCCCGGCTTGCCGCCGGAGCCGGCCGGGACGGTGGCGATGCCCAGGTTCTTCTTGTCCTTGAACGCCGAACCCTTGTAGAAGTTCGTGATCTCCCACGGGCCCTGGATGGTCGAGGCGACCTTGCCGTTCACGAACGCGTCCTGGATGTGCGCGTACGCGTCCGCGGTGGCGTCGGCCTTGTGCAGGCCCTTGCCGTCGAACAGGCCCTTCCAGGCGGTGAGGCCCTTCTTGGCCTCGGCGGACCCGATGGTGATCTTCTTGCCGGCGGCGTCGACGGTGTCGGTGTTCTCGCCGAACAGGAACGGCTGGGCGTAGTAGCCGGCCGTGGAGCCCCAGAAGCCGTCGGTGCCGGTCTCGGCCTTGACCTTGGCCGCGTCCTTCTTCAGCTGGTCCCAGCTGGTGGGCGCCTCGGTGATGCCGGCCTTCTTGAAGAGGGCCTTGTTGTAGACGAAGGCGAGGGTGTCGGTGACCAGCGGGACGCCGTACGTCTTGCCCTCGAACTGGGCCTGCTTGATGAGGGACGCCTGGAACTTGTCCTTGTCGGCGAGCGCCTCGGTGCCGTCGAGCGGCAGCAGGTAGCTCTTCTTGGCGAACGCCGGCGTCCAGCCGACCTCGGCGCGCAGCACGTCGGGGGCGCCGCTCGCGCCGGCCGCCGTGTCGAACTTGTTCTGCGCCTGGTCGAAGGGCACGTTGACGTACTTGACCTTGATGTCGGGGTTGGCCTTGGTGAAGTCCTTGGCCAGCGCCCGGTAGGTGGGCGCCTCGTTGGTGCCGTTCGACGTGTCCCACCAGGTGATGGTGACCGGGCCCGCCTTGTCACCGCTGTCGTCACTTCCGCCGCAGGCCGTCGCCGCGAGTGCGAGGGACGCCACCACCGCGGTGGCCGCTATGCCACGCCGCATGAGATCTCCTAGAGGGTTGGGCCCGACTGGGCGACGTGAACGTAACAGCGCTGCAAGCCGGAGGAAAGACCTTGCTGAAAAAATTTGCAGAGACGGCCGGAGGTTACGGGTTCGTGACCTCCAAGTTCCGCCAATGCGCGGGTGGTTATCACCTGTTACATGGGCTTATGTGGCGCTGCAAGGTCCTGCAAGCTCTTGCCACAGGGCAGCGTCACAGGGATCATCGGGACTCCTGCCCCAGCTCCCCCAGCTCTTGGCCCCCACAAGGAGTGCGATGACCCAGCTGCCCGCCCAGGCCGCCCGCAAGGCGGCCCCGGCCGCGCCCGCGACCGCGCGCCTCGCCGACATCGCGGCGCAGGCGGGGGTGAGCGAGGCGACGGTGAGCAGGGTCCTCAACAGCAAGCCGGGGGTCGCGGCGGCCACCCGCCAGTCCGTCCTGGCCGCGCTCGACGTGCTCGGCTACGAGCGGCCGGTACGCCTTCGCCGGCGCAGCGAGGGGCTGGTCGGCCTGATCACGCCCGAGCTGGAGAACCCGATCTTCCCGGCGCTCGCCCAGGTCATCGGCCAGGCCCTGACGCGCCAGGGCTACACACCGGTCCTCGCGACGCAGACCCCCGGCGGTTCGACGGAGGACGAGCTGACGGAGATGCTCGTCGACCGGGGTGTCACCGGCATCATCTACGTGTCGGGGCTGCACGCCGACACCACCGCGGACATGCGGCGCTACGAGCAACTGCGGGCGCAGGGTGTGCCGTTCGTGCTCGTGGACGGGTTCTCGCCGCAGGTGCGGGCGCCGTTCATCTCGCCGGACGACCGCGCGGCCATGCAACTGGCGGTCACCCACCTCGGCTCGCTCGGCCACACGCGGATCGGTCTGGCGCTCGGGCCGAAGCGGTTCGTGCCGGTGCAGCGGAAGATCGAGGGCTTCGTGCGGGCGATGCGGGACCGGTTCGAGCTCAGTCCGGACGACGTCGAGCGCGAACTCGTCCAGCACTCCCTCTACACGCTGGAGGGCGGGCAGGCCGCGGCCTGCGACCTGATGGACCGGGGCTGCACGGCGATCGTGTGCGCCAGCGACATGATGGCGCTCGGCGCGATCCGGGCGGCCCGGCAGCGGGGCCTCGAGGTGCCGGACGACATCTCGGTGGTCGGGTTCGACGACTCCCCGCTCATCGCGTTCACGGACCCGCCGCTCACGACGATCCGCAAGCCGGTGCAGGCGATGGGCCAGGCGGCGGTCCGCACGGTGCTGGAGGAGATCGGTGGGACGCCTGCGCCGCATACGGAGTTCGTGTTCATGCCGGAGCTGGTCGTGCGGGGGTCGACGGCGTCGGGGCCCGGTGTCGTGGGCCGGCGATAGCGCACGGATTCGTTGAACGCGACGCCACCCCGCTCCGTATCCTGCTCTGAGCCCGGGGCGCACCGGGCTGCTACGGGGGCCGTGCGGGAGGTACGGATGGCACGCAGAGCGCACCGCTGATCACGGGTGGCGCGGCCGGCCGAAGGCGCCGCGCCCGTTTCGATCTCTTCTCCTTGCTCACCAAGCGAACTCTGCTTTCTTTTTCCCCGTGTCAGGAGTGCCGCTTCCCCCTGCCCGAAAACAGCGGGAAAACGGCCGGAGAGCAATCCCCAATACATTTACGGTATTTGTGTCGGACGCTCCGATTCCCCGTTGACATGCCCGAATTCGCATGCCAAAGCTTGCTCCAGCACAGCGATTCCGGAATTCGCACAACTCCTATGATCCGGAAGGGGGGAACACCATGAAGAAGATTTCTGTCCGCAAGGCAGGGCCCATCCGCCTGACCACGGCCTGCTACTACCTCTGCGGCGACGCCGCGTAATTGCGCCTCCCCGGCCGGGGTCGGACCGCCTTCGGGGTCCGGCCCCGGCCACCTGCAACTCCCGTCTCCCACAAGGGGGTGTGCCGGATGAACGGCACCGTTCGTCTGCACCGGCTCACGATGGTCGCCGAGGACGACGGCGTAATGGTCGGCCGGCCCGACACCGGTTCGTACGCGGTGTTCCCCGAGGAGGGGGCACAGGCGCTGCGGATGTTCGCCGACGGGGCGCCCGTCGGCGAGGTGGCGGACTGGTACGAGCGCACGTGCGGCGACCCGCTCGACATGGACGACTTCCTGGACACCCTCGCCGAACTCGGTTTCCTGCACATCGGCGAGCCGGATCCGGAGCAGCGACGGGTGCGCTGGCAGGGGCTCGGCAGAGCCCTGTTCTCCTGGCCGGCCTGGACCGCGTACGCCGTCCTCGTGGCGGCCACGGTGACCGTGATGGTGCGCGATCCCGGGCTGCGGCCCTCGTACCACCAGGTGTTCTTCACGCACTATCTGACGCTCGTTCCGCTGACCGTCTTCGCGCTCGCGCTGCCGTGCATCGTCGTGCACGAGGCGTTCCACGCGCTGGCCGCGCGGCGGCTCGGCCTGCCGTCCACGCTCGGGATCGGGCGCAGGCTCTACTACCTGGTCGCGGAGACCCGGCTCGATTCACTGCTCAGCGTGGAGCGCCGGAAACGCTATCTGGTTTTCTGGGCCGGCATGCTGGCAGATGTGGTCCTGCTGTGCGGGTTCACGCTGCTTTCGCTCGCGCTTGACATGAACGCCATTCCGTCGTGGATTCACAAACTCTGTCTTGCTGTCGCCTTCACTTGTGTCCTGCGCCTCATCTGGCAATTCCTGTTCTATTTGGAGACGGACATCTATTACGTGGTGTCGACCGCGACCGGATGCACGGATCTGCAGAATGCGTCGCGGTTCCGGCTGCGTTCCGGATTCCGCAGGACGCTGCGGCTCGCACCGCCCGTGCCGGACACCGAGTGGTCGCCGCGCGACCGCGCCGTGGCCCGCTGGTACGCGCCGCTGCTCTTCGCCGGATACGGGTTCTCGCTGGCCTCGCTCGCCTGGGCCGGGATCCCCACCGCCACGCACTTCTGGACGACGGTCGCGGACCGGCTCGGCGACCCGCACACCCCGTTCTGGGACCTGGTCGACGCGGCGGGCTTCCTGCTCCTGTCCGCTCTCCAGATCGGGCTGCTCGTCCACGTCACGCTGCGGGACCGGCGGGGCCGGTCCCGTCCCCACTCATCGCAAGGAGCCCTGACATGACCGCTCTGCTGTCCACACACCACTGGTGGTTCGACGCCACCGCCACCGCGCACACCACGGCCGCCGAGTCGCCGCCGCCCCCGTCCCTGGAGGTCCGCTGCCACCGCCGGTTACGCGGCCCGTTCACCGCCGCGCACTTCCTCCTGCACCAGGCGGTGCCCCAACTGGTCGCTCATGACCGCGAGTTGGTGGCATCGGCGCGGGCGACCGAGGTGGAGTCCATCGCCCCGGAGCTGATGGAGATCGTGCCGACGCCGCCGCAGACCCTCACCAATCTCGCCGACGCCAAGGAGCGCACCCGCTTCTATCCGGCGACCCGCGCCCTGCGCATCGCGCACGGGGTGACCGAACTCCTCATGGACTGGGCGCGGGTGGCCCACCCGCGCGGCCTCACCCTCGCCTTCCGGGGCCTTGACGAGGCCGACCCCACGGACCGGGACCTGGTGGCCGTGCTGCTGCGGCGCTGCGATCCCGCCACCCTGACCGTGGTCGTGGACGGCGCGGGGGCGGCCGACGACCTGCTCGGCAGGGCGCTCGCCGCGCACACCCGCCGGGTCCCCCGGCTCCCGTTCGCGGACGCGGAACCGCTGCCCGACACGGACCTCGCGCAGCGCTACATCGACAGCGACGGCACGAGCGACGACGCGCGCCTGCGCCGCGCCTACGAAGCGCTGCCCGCCGCCGAGCGGGCCCGCCGGCACACCGCGCGCGCCGAACTGCTCGCCGGCCGGGAGGAGCCGACGCTGCGGCTAGGGGCCGTCCCGTACCACCTGGAGCACGGCACGGACCCGCAGGGCGCGGGCGTAGAGGCGCTCGTCGAGGCCGTCACCGCCTGCTTCAACAAGGGGTTCTACGAGGCCGTGGTGGACCTCGCCGAACGCGGCCGGGCGCTCCTCGCCGACGCCGGACCCGACCGTACGTACTGGAACCTGACGCACAAGATCGGCGCCTGCCTGTGCTACCTGGGGCGTGGCGCGGACGCGTTCGCGTATTTCGAGGAGATGCGGCGCGGCTCCACCTCGCAGGACGCGCACATGGGGACCGCGTACCTCATGGCGATGCTCTACACCCGGTTCCTGCCGAAGGACGCGCACGACGAGGACCTCGCGCTCGCCTGGGTGAACACGGCGATCTCGATCGCGGACGTGCACCCCGATCCGCACAAGCGGGTCCTGGTGCGGGCGTTCATGCGCAACGCGCGGGCCCTGGTCGAACTGCACCGCGGCAACGCCGACGGTTCGCTCGCCCTGGTCGACGAGGCGATGGCGATCACCGACGCCGACTTCGGCCCGGACGAGCAACTCCTGCACCGCTCCGTGCTGTTGTACAACCGGGCACAGGTGCGCGGCGCGCGCGGCGACCACACCGCTTCGCTGGCCGACTACGACGAGGTGATCCGCCGCGACCCGGACTACGGCGACTACTACTTCGAGCGGGCCGCCCAGCACCGCGCGCTCGGCGCGACCCGTGAGGCGCTCGCCGACTACGCGGCGGCGATCCGGCTCACGCCGCCGTTCTACGAGGCGCACTTCAACCGGGCGGATCTGCTGCGGGAGGTGGGCGACGGCGCGGGTGCGCTGCGCGATCTGGACTACGCGCTGGCCGTCGAACCGGATCACGTCGACTCGCTGCTGCACCGCGCGGACCTGTCCCTGGAGCGCGGCGACTTCGACCGGGCCCGCGCGGACATCGACCACGGCCTGGACCTCGCTCCCGGAAACCCCCAACTGCTGGCCGCGCAAGGCGCTCTGCACTCCGAGCTGGGTGATGCGCGGGCCGCTTACGAGAGTTACTCGGCGGCGCTGAAGGCCGATCCGGGCTGCCTCGCCGCCTGGGCGAACCGGGCCGTCCTCGCCTTCGACGCGGGCCGCGCGGCCGAGGCCGTCGCCGACCTGGACGCGGCCCTCGCGCTCGACGACGACGCGGAGCTGCGGGTCAACCGGGCCGTCGCGTTGCAGTCCCTCGGTGAGCACCGGCGCGCGGTGGCCGACCTGGAGCACGCGCTGGCCTCGGCCGGCGGCCCGCCCGACCCGGAGCTGTACTACCTGCGGGGCGTCAGCCGCTTCGCCCTCGGCGACCCGCCCGGGGGGCTCACGGACTGGCGGGCCCACCTGGACGCGTACGAGCGGGACGACGCCTCGCCGCACGCCGAGGAGATCCACGCCCGCGCCGGGGCCGCGCTGCGGGAGCGGGCGGCGTGACCGCCGGGGCGACGAGTCCGCCGCACATCGAACCGGCCCGCTCCGACCTCGTGCGGTCGGCACTGCGGCGGCACGCCAAGGGGGTCGCCGTCGTCACGGTCGGCGGGGAGCGGCCCGCCGGGTTCTGCGTCACCTCGCTCGCCTCGCTCTCCCTCGATCCGCCGCTGCTGTCCTTCACGGTGGGGCTGCGGTCGGGGTCGTGGGAGGCGGTGCAAGGCGCGACGTGGGTGATGGTGCAGCTGCTCGCGGCCGGTCAGGAGGAGGTGGCGCGGGTCTTCGCGGGCCCGCGCCACGCCCGCTTCGGGCCGCGCACCTCCTGGCACCGCGATCCGCTGGGCCTGCCCGCCCTGGACGGCGTACTGGCCCGCTTCGTCATGACCCCGGTCAGCATGCGCCCGGTGGGCGACCACGCCCTGGTCATCGGGCTCGTGGTGCGGGCGGGCCGGGTCGCGGAGGCGGGGCCGCTGGTGCACCACGACGGGGCGTTCGTCGGTCTGCCGGGCCCATCCGGCGCGACGGGCGGGCGACACTGAGCCATTGGTACAGTCGGCGGCGTTCCGCCGCGCCACCGAAGGAGTCCGACGCCATGGCCGTGGACCAGCTCGACACCCGCATCCTGCGGCTCCTCCTGGAACAGCCCCGCACCAGCATGCGCGAGTACGCCCGGATCCTCGGGGTCGCCCGCGGCACGCTCCAGGCCCGGGTCGACCGGATGGAGCGGGACGGTGTGATCACGGGCGTGCAGCCGTCCCTCTCCCCCGCCGCCCTCGGCCACCCGGTGCTCGCCTTCGTGCACATCGAGACGACGCAGGGCCACCTGGGGGACGTCGGGGACGAGCTGGCCGGGGTCCCGGAGATCATCGAGGCGTACTCCACGACGGGCGGCGGCGATCTCCTCGCCCGCGTGGCGGCGCGCGACGCCGAGCACCTGGAGGATGTGATCCAGCAGCTCAACCGGCTGCCGGGGGTGGTGCGCACCCGCACCGAGGTGGCGCTGCGCGAGCGCGTCCCGCACCGGCTACTCCCGCTGGTCGAGGCGATCGGGAAGGCGGCGGGACCGCCGCGCGGATGATCGGGGGACCCCGGTCCTGCATCCTGGGTCACATGAGCGACGCGAACCACCCCTCGTACCACTTCGGCGACACCGCGGTCGTCTTCGATCTCGACGGCACCCTCGTCGACAGCGAGCCCAACTACTTCAAGGCCTCGCTTGCCACCCTGGCCCGCCAGGGCGTCACGGACTTCACATGGGCCGACCACGAGACGTACGTCGGGATCTCGACGCTGGAGACCATCGGCATCTGGAAGCGGCGGTACGGCATCGACGTGCCGGACGGCGAACTCCTTGAGGAGATGAACGCCCGCTATCTGGAGCTCGCGCGCGCCGAGACCCATGTCTTCCCGCAGATGCGCCTGTTCGTCGAGCGTCTCGGCGCGGCGGGCGTGCCGATGATCGTCGCGTCGGGTTCCTCGCCGGAGGCCATCGACGCGATCCTCACCGGCACGGGGCTCGCGGCGCGGCTGCCGCTGTACGTGTCGGCGGACGAGGTGGAGCACGGCAAACCGGCCCCCGACGTGTTCCTGGAGGCCGCGCACCGGCTCGGCGCGCGGGCCACGCACTGCGTGGTCCTGGAGGACGCGGCGCCGGGGGCCGCCGCCGCGCACGCGGCCGGCATGCGCTGCATCGCGCTGCCGTATGTCGCGGCGCAGGCGGAGGACCCGGCGTTCACCACGGCCGACCTGCTGTTCAAGGGCGGTCAGGAGGAGTTCACCGCGCGGGCCGCGTGCGAGTGGCTCGAGCGCTCAGCTCCGTCTTCCTGATCTTCCCGGTGGGGGTGAGCGGCAGCTCGTCGAGTATCTCGACGATGTGCGGGACCTTGTACGTCGCCATGTTCCCGGCCGCCCACTCCACCAGCTCGTCCCCGGTCAGCGCGGACCCGGGGACGGTGCGGGCGAACGCGTACGGGCGCTGACCGCTCTCCGGGTCCTCGACGGCGACGACGGCGGCGGCGAGCACGTCGGGGTGCTGGGCGAGCAGTGTCTCCACTTCCGTGGGGAAGACACTCATGCCCTTCACCTTGATCATGTCCTTGTCGCGGCCCAGGTAGTGCAGACACCCCTCCTCGTCGAGGGCGCCGATGTCACCGGTGTGCAGCCAGCCGTCCCGCAGCGCGCTGGCCGTCGCCTCGGGAGCACGCCAGTACCGGGTGAGCACGGAAGGGCCGCGCACCACGATCTCGCCCCGCTCCCCCAGCGGCAGCGGCTCCCCGGTCGTGAAGTCGACGACCATGAAGTCGGTGCCGGGGACCGGCAGTCCGCAGAACACCGGGTCGCTCAGCAGGTCGCGGTCGCCGTCCTGGAAACCGAGTGTGTTGGTGTCACTGGTGTGTGTCTCGGTCATCCCGTACGAGGCCTCGCGCAGCACACTGTGCTCGCCGACCGCCGCCTTCCACCGGGCGCGCAGGGCCGGGGTGAGCTTGCGGATGAAGGAGACCGTGAGCGGGGTCGACAGGCTCGTCAGGTCGCGCCGCGCGAAGTCGGGGTGGTCGAGGAGTTCGAGGTAGTTCTCGACGGTGCCGGCCATGGTGGTCACGCCGTGGGCCTCGATGGCGTCGAGGACCTCGGCCGCGTTCCAGCGGGTGAGCAGGATGCTGGTGCCGCCGGAGACCAGCGGGGCGAGGATGCCGAGATTCTCGCCCGCGATCCAGAAGATGGGCAGGTAGCAGACCGAGACGATGCCGCGGGCCTTCGCCTCGTCCGTGGTCACCCGGCCGTTGTCGATGGCGGTGGCCGTGTAGACCATGTGCCGCTGGGTGTGCTCGCAGCCCTTGGGCAGTCCGGTGGTGCCGCCGGTGTAGTTGAGGGCGGCGAGCGCGTCGAGGTCGTCGGCGATGCGCTCGTGGCGCTCGTGGGCGACGGCCTGCGGCCAGTCGGCGTCCGCGAGCACGGTCCGTACGGGGGTGTCCTCCCGCACCTCGTCGATCGCGGGCAGCAGCGCGTCCCGCGTGACGATCAACTCCGGCCCGGCGTCGTTCAGTTCGTGTCGCAGCTCGGCCGCCCGGAACATCGGGTTCACCGGCACGTGCACCGCCCCGATGCGCAGCACGGCGAGCAGGGCGACGACGAAGCGGGCCCCGTTCGGCAGGAAGACGCCGACGCGGTCACCGGGTCGCACGCCGTGTGCCGCCATCCAGCCCGCCAACCGGGCGCTCCGGTCGTCGAGTTGCCGATAGCTGAGGGTCTCGTCCGCCGTGACGATCGCAGGCCGGTCCGGATTCCGGGCCGCCCAGCGGGCCACATGCCCGGGGAGCGTCAGCTCCCCGGCCTCATGGCGGGTCTCCGAGGGTTGACGGCCCGCCCGGGACCTGGCCTGGCGGGCGCGCAGGTCGTGCAGATACGCATCTGTGTCGATGGGTGACGTGCCAGTGGACAACGTGCGGCTCCCTACTGCTGCGGTGCTGCTCCGATACCGAGGAGGTGCAGATACATGACGGTCGCGTCGGCGACCGCCTGGTCGTACGCGGCCGGGCGCTCGGCGACGAGCCGCGCGAACTCGATGCTCATGCCGCCCACGGCACGCGACAGGGTGAGCGGGTCGACGACCGGGTGCGCCCGGCCCTCCGCCGCGACCCGGCGTACGTAGCGGGCGGCGCGGCGAACGGGGCGCTCGCGGATCTCCTCCCACAGGGCGCGCACCTCGGCGTCGCCCCGGGCCTGCTGTTCGAGCAGGACGAGCAGCGGCAGGTGCCGCGCGTAGGCGGCGATGAACGCGGCCGTCGAGGCCCGGGCCACCGCCGCCACGTCGTCGGTGTCCACCCCGGGCACGTCCTGCGCGCTGAGGAACGCGTCCCGTACGCGCCCCGCGAGCACCCGGAAGACCTCTTCCTTGGACGCGAAGTAGACGTAGAACCCGGCTCGCGACACCTCGGCCTGTGCGGTGATGTCGGCGATGGTCGCCGGGCCGTAGCCGAGCCGCGCGAAGACCTGCTCGGCCGCGTCGAGCAGCCGTCCGCGCGCCGGAGCGTCGGTCCGGTCCCGGGCGGTGCGGACGGACCATTCCTGCTGCGCCTGCTGATTGCGTGCCACAGCGCCAGAGTATTGACGTTGACGTCAGTGTCAATGAGCATGACGGAATCCGGTTCTGAATCCGAATTCGACTTCCCGGAGGGGCTCATGGGGTCTGCCGCCGTACTCGTCGCCAATCGTGGAGAGATCGCCGTACGGGTGCTGCGCGCCGCCGCGGAGCTCGGGCTGCGCACCGTTGCCGTGCACGAGCCGGGCGACGAGGCGCATCTGCACCTGGCGGACGAGGCCGTGCCGCTCGCGGCGGGCGGCTATCTGGACGCCGAGGCGCTGGTCGCGGCGGCACGCCGGAGCGGCTGCACATACCTCCACCCTGGTTACGGCTTCCTGAGCGAGTCCGCGGCGCTCGCGCGGCGCTGCGCGGACGCCGGCCTCGCCTTCGTGGGCCCGTCCCCGGAGGTGCTCGACCTGTTCGGCGACAAGGCCCGCGCCCGCGCTCTCGCCGTCGACACCGGGGTGCCGGTCCTGCCCGGCACTCAGGGTGACACCACACGGGAGGAGGCACGGGCGTTCCTCGCCGAGGGGCCGGTGATGGTCAAGGCCGTGGGCGGGGGCGGCGGACGCGGGATGCGGATCGTCCGGGAGGCGGCCGAGCTCGACGAAGCGTGGGAGCGCTGCACGTCCGAGGCCCAACAGGCTTTCGGGCGCGGCGAGTTGTACGTGGAGCGCCTGTGGGAGGGCGCCCGGCACATCGAGGTGCAGGTCGTCGGCGACGGCGACACCGCGAGTCATCTGTGGGAGCGGGATTGCAGCGCGCAGCGCCGCCACCAGAAGCTCGTCGAGATCGCCCCGGCGCCGACCCTCGACGCGGGTGTGCGCGGCCGGCTCGTGGACGCCGCTCTGCGCCTGGCCCGCGCCGCCCGCTACGCGGGCGTCGGCACGGTCGAATTCCTGCTCAAGGGCGAGGAGTTCGTGTTCATGGAGGCCAATCCACGCCTCCAGGTGGAGCACACGGTGACCGAGGAGGTGACGGGTGTCGACCTGGTCGCGACGCAGTTGCGGATCGCGGCGGGCGAGAGCCTGGCCGACCTCGGTCTCGCCGGGGAGCCGCCCGCCCCGCGCGGCTTCGCCGTGCAGGTGCGGGTCAACGCGGAGGTCACGGGTCCCGACGGTGCGGTGCGACCGTCGGCGGGTCGGCTCGCGCGCCTCGACGTGCCGACGGGCCCCGGCGTCCGCGTCGACACCGCCGCCCGCACCGGCACGGAGATCGGCACGCGCTACGACTCCCTCCTCGCCAAGGTCGTCGCGCACGCCCCGGCCGGTGACTTCACGGCGGCGTGCGCGCGGGCGCGGCGGGCCCTCGACGAATTCACGGTCGAAGGCGTGCGGACCGGCATCCCCTTCCTGGCCCGACTGCTCGACCATCCCGGGTTCACGGCGGGCGGCTTCGACACCGGGTTCGTACAGCGCCACCTCGCGGAGCTGGCACCACCGGCCACCGTCGCACCGGAAGGCGACTCGGAACCGGGCACGGTGACCGCGCCCATGGCGGGCACGGTCGTCGCCGTCGAGGCCGAGCCCGGCCAACCCGTCACGGCGGGCGCCACCCTGCTCGTCCTGGAAGCCATGAAGATGGAGCACGTGGTCCGCGCCGAGCACGCGGGCGTCGTCCGCGCGGTGCGCGCGGGCCTCGGCGAAACGGTCGCCGAGGGCGCCGAGTTGGTGCTCCTCGACGTCACGGAGGGTGGCGACGCCCAGGAGGAGGCGGCCGAGGAACTCGACCTCGACGCGGTGCGCCCCGACCTCGCGCAGGTCGTCGCACGGCACTCCTTCGGCCTCGACGAGAACCGCCCCGAAGCCGTCGCCAAGCGGCACGCGACCGGGCTGCGCACGGCCCGCGAGAACATCGACGACCTGTGCGACCCGGGGACGTTCACCGAGTACGGAGCGCTCGCGGTGGCCGCGCAGCGGCGGCGCCGCCCGCTGGACGACCTGATCCGCTCGACACCCGCCGACGGCATGGTCACCGGCACCGGCCGGGTCGGCGGCGCACCCGTGGTCGCGATGTCGTACGACTACACGGTGCTCGCCGGAACGCAGGGCCACAACAACCACCGCAAGACCGACCGGATGCTGCACCTGGCCGAGGAACGCGGCCTGCCCGTCGTGCTGTTCGCGGAGGGCGGCGGGGGCCGCCCCGGCGACACCGACACCGCGACGATCGCCGGCCTGAACGTCATGACGTTCCATCAAATGGCGCGGCTCAACGGCAAGGTGCCGCTCGTCGGCATCGCGTCGGGCCGCTGCTTCGCGGGGAACGCGGCGCTGCTCGGCAGCTGCGACGTCATCATCGCGACGCCCGAGGCCAACATCGGCATGGGCGGCCCCGCGATGATCGAGGGCGGCGGCCTCGGCGTGCACCGCCCCGAGGACATCGGCCCGCTGTCGGTGCAGGTGCCGAACGGGGTGGTGGACCTGCCGGTCGCCGACGAGGCGGAGGCGGTGCGCGCGGCGCGCGCCTACCTGTCGTACTTCCAGGGTCCACAGGCCGGTTGGGAGGCGCCGGACCAGCGCCGCCTGCGCCACGCGATCCCCGAGAACCGGCGCCGCGCCTACGACATCCGCGCCGCGATCGAGGGGCTCGCCGACACGGACTCGGTGCTCGAACTGCGCCGCGGCTTCGGGGTGGGGGTCATCACGGCGCTCGTGCGGATCGAGGGCCGTCCGATGGGCCTGGTCGCCAACAATCCGGCGCACCTCGGCGGCGCCGTCGACCGGGACGCGGCGGACAAGGCGGCGCGCTTCCTGCGGCTGTGCGAGTCCTTCGGCCTCCCGGTCCTCTCGCTGTGCGACACACCGGGCTTCATGGTGGGCCCGGAGTCCGAACGCACCGCCACCGTGCGGCAGTTCGCGGACCTGTTCGTCGCGGGCGCCCGGCTCACCGTGCCGCTGGTCTGCCTCGTGCTGCGCAAGGCGTACGGGCTCGGGGCGATGGCCATGATGGGCGGTTCGACGCAGGCGCCGCTCGGCACGGCGGCCTGGCCGAGCGGCGAGTTCGGCGGGATGGGCCTGGAGGGCGCGGTGCGGCTCGGCTACCGCCGCGAGCTGGAGGCCATCGCCGATCCCGCCGAGCGGGAGCGGGCCTTCGAGGCCCGGGTCGCGGAGCTGTACGAGCACGGGAAGGCGGTCAATGCGGCGGCGGCCCTGGAGATCGACGCGGTCATCGACCCGGCGGAATCCCGGAGTTGGATCATGTCCGCGCTCGACGCGTAGGCGTCCGCCGCGAAAATGTCCGCGCATTGATGCACACCAAGAGGGGTACTCGGACGATCATGCGTATCAGTGTGGTGGATGTCGGTTCGAACACCGTGCGCCTCGCGATCGCGGACGCGCGCGACGGAGCGCCGCTGCCGGTGCACACGGCCAAGCGGCGACTGCGGCTCTCGGAGCTGGTCGACCGCGACCGCAGACTGGGACCCGCGGCCGTGGAGCGCCTGGTCGGCGCGGTGCGGGCGGCGGTCACGGAGGCCGAACGCTGGGGCAGCGACGAACCGTTCGTGTTCGCCACGGCCATCATCCGTGACGCGCCGAACCGGGACGAGGTGCTCGACGCCGTCGAGGCGGGCGCCGGGGTGCGGCCCCGGGTGCTGCCCGGCGAGGTGGAGGCCGAGCTGACGTTCCTGGCGGCGCGGCGCTGGATGGGCTGGCGGGCCGGACCGCTCGGCGTCCTCGACATCGGCGGCGGCTCCCTGGAGGTCGCCTTCGGGCGCGGGCGGCTGCCCGAGTTCGCGATCTCGCTGCCGCTCGGGGCGGGGCGGCTCACGCGCGAGCATCTGCCCGGGGACGGGATACCGCCGACGGAGAAGGAGCTGAAGGCGCTGCGGCGCCATGTGCGGCACCAGCTCAGGGACGTCGCGGCGCGGATCCGCTGGGAGGGGCCGCTCACGGCGGCGGCCACGTCCCGTACGTTCACGCAGCTGGCGCGCCTGTGCGGGGCCCCTCCGGGGCGGCACGGGCCGTTCGTGCCGCGGCGGTTGAACCGTAGGGCGCTGGGTGCCGCGGTGGACGAGCTGGCGGCGCTGCCCGCCGAGCGGCGGGCGGAGTTGCCGGGCATTTCCGCGCCCCGTGCGTCGCAGTCCCTGGCGGGGGCGCTGGTCGGGCACACCGCGATGAAGCTCATGGGCATCCGCGAGCTCACGGTGTGCCCGTGGGCGATCCGTGAGGGGATTCTGCTGCGTCGGATCGAGGGGGATCCGGGGTGGTCGGCGACGGGGCAGCCGTCGCTGCATCTGGCGGCCGACCGCGCCCACGCCTCGGGGCTCCGCCCCGGCCCCCGCTCCTCAATCGCCGGAGGGGCTTGAAAGATCGGGGCTTGAAAGATCGGGGCTTGATGTGCCGGCGCCGCCCGACGCCGTCTCGCCTTGGGCAATCTGCCGCCTTGGGCGGCAGGGTGGGCAAGGCGGCGCCCGGTGCCGCGCAACCGTCGCGAGGGGCCTCACCCCGCCCCGCGGACCAGCTCGATGGCTCGGCCCAGGGTCGCGAGGCGGGCGGGCACCGTGTCCCCGGACGGGTACAACCGGACCGTGTCCACCCCCGCCTGCCGCCATACGGCCAACCGGTCCCGGACCATCGCCTCCGTGCCGATGAGCGTCGTCGCGAGGACCATGTCGTCGGTGACCAGACCGGCCGCCCCCTCGCGGTCGCCCGCCTGCCAGCGCTCGCGGACCGCCGCGGCGACATCGGCCCAGCCCTGCCTGCTGTAGGCCTGGTTGTAGAAATTGGTCGAGGCGGAGCCCATCCCGCCGAGGCTGAAGGCCAGTTCCTTCTTCCGGCCGCCCACCACGGCCGCCAGCTCCTCCTCGTCCTCGACGAAGTTCACCTCTGCCCCCTGACAGATGTCGAGGTCGGCCCTGGTCCTGCCGGACGCCGCGAGCCCCGCGTCCAGGTGGTCGAAGTACGCCTCCTTCGCCCCCTCGGGCACGAAGCTCGTCCCGAGCCAGCCGTCGGCGATCTCCCCGGTCAGCCGCAGCATCTTCGGCGACAACGTCGCCAGGTAGATGGGCAGTTCGTGTTCCGCCCGCATCGACAACCGCATCGGCTTCGCGTCGCCCCCGGGCAGCGGCAGCGTGAACTCCCGCCCCTCGTAGGCGAGTTTCTCGCCGGTCGCCGCCATCCGCACGATCTCGACCGTTTCCCGCATCCGGGCCAGCGGGCGCGCGAACGGCACCCCGTGCAGCCCCTCGATCACCTGCGGCCCGGAAGGACCGAGCCCCAGCAGGAAGCGGCCGTCGGAGATGTTCGAGAGCGTGATCGCGGCGCGCGCGATGGCTGCCGGGGTCCGGGTGGCGAGCTGGATGATGCCCGAGCCGAGCAGCATCCGCTCCGTGCGCGCCGCCAAGTACCCCAGGGGGGACGGCGCTTCGGAGCCCCAGGCCTCGGCGACCCAGCAGATGTCCAGGCCCAGCTTCTCGGCCTCGGTGACGAAGTCGACGGTCTCCCGCCAGTTCCCGCCGGACGCCTCGATGGTGGTCGACGTACGCATCAGGCCCCCGCCCCTTCCGCACCCTCGCCCGAGCCCGAGCCCGAGCCCGCGCCCGCTTCCGCCAGGGCCTTCAGCCCGTCCAGCGTCGCGTTCATGCCCCGCTCCCACTCCCGCAGCCGCCCGTAGACGATCTTCTGCTCCTTCTCCGGCATCCGGTCGATGGCGTACGAGAGGCCGGAGCGCCCCGGTCCCATCCGCGCCCACTGAGTAAGCTCCGTGCCGCCGTCCTCCGTCGCCGTCAGGCTGAACCGCCATACGGCGCTGGGCCGTTCGGGATCGCCCACGGCCCACGCGAAGACGCGGCCCGGCTCGCATTCGACGACGTACGAGGTGGTCTCCCACGCCCCGAACGCCTCGTGCCGACTGCGCCCCAGGAAGCAGGCGCCGACGCCGCGCTCCTCCCCCAGCCACTCGGCCGACTGGAGTTCGGCGCTGAACCGGGGCATCAGGCCGACATCGCCGACCAGCTCCCACACCCGGTCCGGTGGCGCCGCGATCCTGCGCCGCGCCTCGACGGTCGGCGTGTCCGCGTAGCGTGCGCCGGTCCATTCCATCGTGCTCCACCTCTCCGTAGAACAGCCTGTGACCACGAGAGTTTCGTAGATGGACTCACTACGTCAAGAGCAACCGGGCCATCGAGGGGATTGGTTCAGCGGGTGAAGCGCGCCGCGATGTCCGGGCGCCGCGCGAGCTTCTCCGGGTAGCCGGGGCCGATGCGCGCGTGGGTGTCGTCGGCGGTCATCGGCTCGCCGCAGTGCGCGCAGACGACCGCGGCCTCGCTCTCGTGGCCGCACCGGTCGTGCTCGAAGACGACGGGCGCGCCCTCCTCGCCGGACAGCCAGCGGTTGCCCCAGGCGTTCATGGCGGCGAGGACGCCGAAGAAGTCGCGGCCCTTCTCCGTGAGGACGTAGTCGTGGCGCACGGGCGCGGTGTCGTAGGCGCGCTTCTCCATCAGGCCGGCCTCGACGAGCCGTCGCAGCCGTTCGGCGAGGGTGGTCCGGGCGATGCCGAGTTCCTGCTGGAACACGTCGAAGCGGGTGATGCCGTAGAACGCCTCGCGCAGCACGAGCGGCGTCCACCAGTCCCCCAGGAGGTCCATGGTGCGGGCGATGGAGCAGGGCCAGTCGGCAAAGGAAGTGCGCCTCATGACCGCCAGGATACGGACGGGCCCCGGAGAAGGTCTCGCTACAGGACTCAGGACGTGACGTTCACCATGAACGGCGCGCACCCATTGTGGTGGGCCTCCACACCTGATCACCTGAGGGTTCGACAACGCACCGAGCAGGAGGCCCCGTTGTTCGCTTCCGTGGACGAAGTCACCACGCGCCTGGCCGAGACCGGCTATCTGGCCTCGCCCGCCGTGGCGACCACCGTCTTCCTGGCCGCCAAGCTCGGCAAGCCGCTGCTCGTCGAGGGCCCGGCGGGCGTCGGCAAGACGGAACTGGCGAAGGCGGTCGCGGCGATCAGCGACGCCCGCCTGATCCGCCTCCAGTGCTACGAGGGCGTCGACGAGAGCCGCGCCCTGTACGAGTGGAACCACGCCAAGCAGCTGCTGCGCATCACGGCGGGCCGCGACGAGACGTGGGACCAGACCCGCACGGACATCTTCAGCGAGGAGTTCCTCCTCTCGCGCCCGCTGCTGTCCGCGATCCGCGGCGACGACGCGAAGGTCCTGCTCATCGACGAGATGGACAAGGCGGACGTCGAGGTGGAGGGGCTGCTCCTCGAAGTCCTCTCCGACTTCCAGGTCACCGTCCCGGAACTGGGCACCATCGCCGCCACCACCCGTCCCTTCGTGGTCCTCACCTCGAACGCGAGCCGTGAACTGTCGGAGGCGCTGCGCCGCCGCTGCCTCTTCCTCCACATCGGCTTCCCCGAGGAGGAGTTGGAGCGCCGCATCGTCGCCCTGAAGGTGCCCGAGCTCGACGCGGTGCTCGCCGAGTCCCTCGTCCGGGTCGTGGGCGCGCTGCGCGCGATGGACCTGCGCAAGGTGCCCTCGGTCGCGGAGACGGTGGACTGGGCACGCACCCTGCTGGCGCTCGGCGCGGACCGCCTGGACGAGGAGGTCGTACGGGCGTCCCTCGGCGTCGTCCTCAAGCACCAGGAGGACGTGAACACGGCGGCCGCCAAGCTCGACCTGGACGCGGTGTGAGCTCGGCCCCGTCGGTCGCCGACCGGGTCACCTCGCTCGTGCGGGCGCTGCGCGCGCACGGCATCCGGATCGGCACGGGCGAGAGCGTGGACGCCGCGCGGGCGGTGGCGGCGCTCGGCATGGACAGCCGGGAGCACCTGCGCGAGGGGCTTGCCTCCGCGCTCCTGCACGACCAGGGCCAGCGCGCGGTCTTCGACCCGGTCTTCGACGTGTACTTCCCGCACGCGGTGGGCGCGCCCGGCCAGGGCGGCGCCACCGACCGGGACGGCCTGCGCGAACGCCTCACCGAGGCCCTGGCGGCGAACGACCGGGCCGCGCTGGCCCGCCTCGCGGCCGAGGCGGTGGACTCGCTCGGCGGCTACGACGCGAACGGCTGGTCGTCCCAGCAGACCCTGGACCGGCTGCGCCCGCAGACCCTCCTCGCCCCCGTCATGTCGGCGATCCGCGCGGGCGGCAGCGGTCGGTCCGGGGCCTTCACCGACCGCATCGAGGCGGACGAGATCCGCCGCCGCATCGAGGAGTTCCGCGAAGGGGTGCGCGGCGAGGCGCGGCGCAGGGTCGCGGAGGCCCGCAACCGCGACGAAATGGCCCGCCGGATGCCGGTCCAGACACCCGACCGCACCGTGTTCCTCTACGCGGACAAGGCCCAGCTCGCCGAGTTGCGCCGCACGGTCCACCCCTTGGCCCGCAAGCTGGCCACGCGCCTCGCGGCCCGCAGGCGCCGCGCGGCCCGCGGCCACATCGACCTGCGCCGGACCCTGCGCGGCTCGCTCTCGACGGGCGGCGTCCCCATGCGGCCCGTCCTGCGCAAGCGCCGCCCGACCCGTCCGGAACTGGTGCTGCTCTGCGATGTGTCGGGCTCGGTGGCCGGCTTCGCGAATTTCACGATGCTGCTGGTCCAGGCCCTGCACGACCAGTTCAGCAAGATCCGGGTCTTCGCCTTCGTCAACCGGACCGACGAGGTCACCGGCCTCATCGCGCACGGCGCGGCGGACGCGGAGGGGCTCGGCGCCCGCATCGCGGCCGAGGCCACGCTGACCGGCTGGCACGGCAGCAGCGACTACGGCACGGCGCTCGGCGAGTTCGTGGAGCGCTACGAGTCCGCGGTGGGCCCCCGCACGACGGTCCTCGTCCTCGGCGACGCCCGGAACAACCAGCAGAACCCCAACCTCCCGGCGCTGCGCCGCATCACCCGCGCCTCCCGCCGCACGTACTGGCTCAATCCGGAGCCCCGCTCCCAGTGGGACACGGGCGACTCGGCGGCCTCCACGTACGCGGAGGTGGTGGCCATGCACGAATGCCGCAACGCGCGCCAGCTGAGCGAGCTGGTGGGCCGCCTGCTCCCCGTCTAGCGGCAACGGTCCGCAGGCACGCTCCGTGGCTCTCTCACTTGCGCGATCGCGCGGGTCCGGGAAGCGTGACCGGGAGGCCCACCGACCGGGACGGAGGCCGCATGAAGGCGGACGGCCGTGACGCGTACTTCGACAACGCCAAGTACCTGGCCATCGTCCTCGTCGCGCTCGGGCACGCCTGGGAACCGCTGCGCGGGGACAGCCGCGCCGCCTCCGCGCTGTACTTCACCGTCTACACGTTCCACATGCCGGCCTTCATCGTGATCTCGGGCTACTTCTCGCGGTCCTTCGACGCGAGCCCCAGACGGATGAAGCGCCTGGTCACGGGCGTACTGGTGCCGTACGTGATCTTCGAGGTCGCGTACACGTTCTTCAAGCGCACGGTGGGCGACGACCCGGACTACCCGATCACGCTGCTCGACCCCTGGTATCTGACCTGGTTCCTGATCGCGCTCTTCATCTGGCGGATCACCACCCCGCTGTGGAAGGTCGTGCGCGCACCGCTGCCGCTGGCCCTCGCGGTCGCCGTGCTCGCCGCCGTCTCCCCCGACATCGGCGACGACCTGGACCTCCAGCGGGTGCTGCAATTCCTGCCGTTCTTCGTGCTCGGCCTGGTCCTGAAGCCGGAACACTTCCAGCTGGTGCGGCGCAGGCAGGCCCGCATCCTGGCCGCGCCGGTGTTCGTGGGCGCGCTGCTCGTCGCGTACTGGGCCTCGCCGCGGATGACCGCCGCGTGGTTCTACCGCCGGGACAGCGCGCAGGAGCTGGGCGCACCCGGCTGGACGGGCGTGGTGATGACGCTCGCCCTGTTCGGCTGCTCGGTGATCCTGATGGCCTGCTTCTTCGCGTGGGTGCCCGGCCGCAGGCTGTGGTGCACCGCCCTCGGCGCGGGCACCCTGTACGGCTATCTGCTGCACGGCTTCCTGGCGAAGGGCTCCCGCTTCTGGGGCTGGTACGACCACGACTGGGTGCACACGCCGCTCGGCGAGATCACCGTCACCGTGATCGCGGCGGCGGTCATCACCGCGCTGTGCACGCGGCCCGTGCGGTGGCTGTTCCACTGGGCCATGGAGCCCGAGATGGCGTGGGCCTTCAAGCGGGACCCCGTCAAGCAGGACGCCGCGCGTCCCGTGCCACCACCCGGATCGTCCTGAGCGAGGGGTCCGCCGGGTCCGGCACGTTCATGCCCGCATCGATACCGGTGCGCAGATAGGTGAGCACCGGTTCGGTGAGCCGCTCCCCCGGCAGCGCCGTCGGGATGCCCGGCGGGTACGGGGTGGTCATCTCGGCGGCCACGCGTCCCGCGGCGCGCTCCAGCGCGACGTCCTCGACCGGCCCGAAGTACGCGTCACGCGGCAACATGGCCTGTTCCAAGCGGAGTTCGGAGGGCTTCGGCACCGCGACGGCCGGTGCGCCGCGCAGTTCGTCGCGGTGCTCCGCGACGTCCCGAAGGCCGTCGAGGAGCGCCGCGACGGTCGCCGGGGAGTCGGCGAACGTGAGCTGGGCGCCGATCCTGCGGTGGTCGGCGATGTGCACGTCGAGGGCGCGGTGGGAGCGCAGCCAGTCGGCGACCCGGTAGCCGCTCGTGTCGAGCTCCGCCACGTCGACGAGGACGGGCAGCGGATCGAGGTCGTGGGCGAGTCCGGGGCCCGTGAGGGCGTCGGGTCCGTACACGTGCAGGCCGTCGATCGCGTCGATGTCCTGCCGTGCCTGGGCCGCGAGGTCGAGGGCGTCGCCGAGCAGCTCACGGCCGTGCAGCCGCATCTGCCTGCGCCAGCCGTCCAGGCCCGCGTAGATGGGGACGGAGGGGCTGGTGGTGCCGAGGAGGTCGGCGCGTGAGGTGAGCGTGTCCGGGTCGATGAGGTCGCCGCGCAGATGGAACACCGAGCCCTGTTCGAGGCCGCTGCCCATCTTGTGGATGCTGGTGACACACACGTCGGCGCCCGCGTCCATGGCCCACTTGGGCAGGTCGGGGTGGAACGGCAGGTGCGCGCCCCACGCCTCGTCGACGATCAGCGGCCTGCCGCGCGCGTGGCACACCTCGGCGAGCCGTACCAGGTCGGCACAGGTCCCGTACGGGGTCGGGCTGGTGATCAGCGCCCCGCGCGCGTCCGGGTGCCGCGCGAAGGCCTCCTCGTACGCCTCCGGGGACGGCGGGTGCGCGAGGCCGCGTTCGGCGTCCCACTGCGGTTCGACCCACACGGGGTCGATGCCGCACAGGATGAGCCCGCTCACCACGGACTTGTGGGCGTCACGCCCGATGAGCAGCTGCTCGTGGGGCCCTGCGACGGCCAGCATCGCGGCCTTCACCGACAGGGAGCTGCCGCACGTGGTGAAGAAGGTGTGGTCGGCGTGGACCGCGTCGGCCATCAGCTCCTCGGCGCGCCGCAGGACACGACCGCGCATCCGGCGGTCGTCGAGGCCGCCGCTCGCGAGGACGTCCGAGTGGAAGGCGTCGCCGAGCACTCTTCTGGCCTGCTCGTCGGCGCCGCGCGCCTGTTTGTGACCGGGCGGGGTGAAGGCGAGCCTGCCGTGCGCGTGGTAGGAGTCCAGGGCTTCGAGAAACGGGGCGGAGGTGTGGTCCATGGGGGCCGGGTACCGGCCGTCGGTCCTGTTCATGCCGCCTGCTCCTGCCGTGTCATCCGGCGGCGAAAGGATTCAGCCGCGCGGTCCGTCCGCAGGGGCACGGGTCACCCGATTTCATCCACATATGCCTCCTTGAACTGCGCGAACAGGATGCGGGAGCACGGCTCGGGAACGCGTCGGGAACGCGTCGGGAACGCGGCCCCGGCGGCATGGACGGCTGCCGCGCGGGTACTCCGCGCCGGGTGACCGATCCACGTCCACACCGGGTTCGGCGGGCGGGGCGCACGCTCGTCGGCGAAGTCCGGGCCATCGGCCGTTCCGCGCGCCGCGCCGTGTCGTTCCCGGGGCCCGAGCGGGCCACCGCCGTGCAGGCGCTGAAGGCCGCCGCCGCGGCGATCGCGGCGTGGGCCCTCGCGGGCTGGTGGTGGAACGCACCGATGGCGCTGCTCGCGCCGTGGACCGCGGTGGTCCTGGTGCACAGCACCGTGTATCGCTCGGTGCGCTCGGCGGTGCAGCAGTTCCTGGTGGTCGCGGCGGGCACGCTCATCGCCTCCGGGGCGATGGCGCTCACCCAGAACGTGATGATCGGGATGGCCATCGCGCTGCCGATCACCGTGCTCATCGGCTCGTACGGGCGCTTCGGCGACCAGGGGTGGTACGCGCCGAGCGCCGCGCTCTTCGTCCTGACGTACGGCTCGTACGCGCCCGTGGAGATCGGGCACCGGCTCATGGAGACCGTCCTTGGCGCGGTCGTCGGCGTCCTGGTCAACGCGTTCGTGCTGCCGCCCGTGCACACCACCGACGTGCGGCGGCTGCGGGCGCAGGTGCCGGCGGACTGCGCCCGGCTGTTGCGGGAGATCGCGGACGGCATCGAGGACGGCTACGGCGCGGCTGACGCGGAGGAGTGGCACGGGCGGGCGCTGCGGCTGCGCGCCACCGTCGCCGAGCTGCGCACCGCACGGCACCAGGCGGACGAGAGCCGCAGGCTCAACCCCGGCCGCCGGCTGCGCCGCGTGCGGCCCGCCCCGCCCTCCCGCGACGTCCGCTGGGAGCGGGTCGCGGACCACCTCGCGGAGGCGCTGCGCTCGCTGACGGAGGCCGCGCACGACACACCGCCGTTCGAGACACCGCCTCCGGGGGCGCTGCGCGAGCTGGCCACGCTGCTGCGCGCGGCGGGCGACGCGTGTGCCACCGACGCCGACCGGATCGGCCGCGCGGACGGGGAGCAGGCCGGGGAATCGATCGCCGCGGCGCGGGCGGCGTGCGACCGCATCGCCTCGCACCTGGCCGACCCGGCGGGCCGCGGCTTCGCGTCGCTCGGCGAGCTGACCACGGCGACGACGCGGCTGCTCGACGACCTGGCGGCGGCGACGGATCACTCCTCCCAGGCCCCGGGCTCCCGCTCCGGCACGGCGAAGTCGGCCCACACTCCGTAGTGGTCGCTGACCTGGACGCCGTCGACCGGTTCGACGAGGAACCGCTCGCACGCCTCGACCCGCAGGGTCGGCCCGTGCCGCCCGCAGCGCGCCAGCACATGGTCGATGCGGCGCCCCGCCTCCAGCGGCATGTCCCCCGCGCGCACCAGCGGATTGCGCGGGCTGAAGGTGTGTCCCGGCGCGGCGCCGTGCACGGCCTCCCACGCGTCCTGGTAGCAGACGCTCGCCCCGCCCAGTGACTGCTGACCGCGCCAGAACCGCAGGCTCGCGGCCTCGGGCCCCGCGTCGAGGTCGCCGAGGACGACGACGTGCCGCAGCCGCCCGGCCCCCTCGGCCAGCATCCGCTCCGCGAGGAGGGCCGCGGCCCGCGCCTGCCGCTCCCGCTCCGCCTCGAAGCCGTAGGGCCAGCTCGGCTTGTGGTGGACGACGAGGACGCCGCCGAGCGGCTCCTCGTACGAGACCTCGGCCGCGGCCACCCCGCACCACGGCGTACCCGCCGTACGCTCGGTCACCTGCAAGGGATCGGTGCGCACGCGGCCGAGCGGGGCGCGCACGGCGAGCACCGCGCCGACACCGTCCGGGCCGGCGCGCGGGTGCGGGACGAGCCGCCAGCCGTCGGCCTCAAGGCGTCGCACGTCGTCCGGCACCACCTCTTGCAGGGCCAGCACGTCGGGGGCCGCGTCGGCGAGCGCGGCGGCGAGGGCACGGCGCCGCGCGGGCCCGTCCGCGTACTCGGGGGCGAGAACGTTCATGGTCAGCGCGCGCAGGCGGGATTTCGAGGTCATCCGAGCTCCTTGTACGGGACACCGGCCGGGTACCCGGATTCGATGCTTGATCAGCCCCTTCAGGGGAACCCGGCGCCCATGACCGAGAACGCATCCGTGCAAGGGTCGTACTGGATCGAGTCCGCGCCGGGGCCGCGCTTTCCCCCGCTGGAGCGGGACGTGAACGTGGACGTCGCGGTGATCGGCGCGGGCATCGCCGGGCTGAGCACCGCGTGGGAGCTGACGCGCGCCGGGCTGAGCGTGGCGGTCCTGGAGGCGGGACGCATCGCCGAGGGCGTCACCGGGCACACGTCGGCCAAGCTGTCCGCGCTGCACACCCTGACCTACGAACGGCTGCGGCGCACGCGTGGCGTCGAGGCCACCCGCCAGTACGCCCGGTCCCAGTCCGAGGCCGTGGAGCACGCCTTCGAGGTGTCCGAACTCCTCGGCCTCGACTGCGAGTTGGAGCGACGTGACGCCTACACGTACGCGACCGAGAGCCGCCATCTGCCGGCGGTGCGGGCGGAGGCCGGGGCGGCGCAGGCCGCGGGGCTGCCCGCGACCTTCGTACGGGACACCGGACTGCCGTTCCCGGTCGCGGGGGCGGTGCGCGTGACCGGTCAGGCCCAGTTCCATCCGCGCAAGTACCTGCTCGGGCTCGCCGAGGACCTGCGGGCGCGCGGGGCGCTGGTGCACGAGCACACGTCGGTGTTCGGCCTGGAGGAGGACCACGCCTGCCATGTGACGGCGGAGACGGGTGCCCGGGTGACCGCGCGTGACGTGGTCGTCGCGACCCACTACCCGATCTTCGACCGGGCCCTCCTGTTCGCCCGGCTCGCACCCCGCCGTGAGCTGGTGGTGGCAGCGCCCATCAGCGCGGAACGCGACCCGCAGGGCATGTACATCACGCCCGAGAACAACACGCGCTCGGTGCGCACAGCGCCCTACGAGGACGGGCAGCGGCTGCTCATCGTCACCGGCGAGAAGTTCACCCCCGGCACCGGCGACACCCCGCAGCGCCTTGAGCGGCTGGCCGCATGGGCCGAGGACCACTTCCCCGGCATCGAACCGACCTACGGGTGGGCGACGCAGGACACCTTCCCCTGCGACACGACACCGCTCATCGGACTGCTGCACCCGGCGGCCAAGCACACCTACGTCGCCACGGGCTTCAGCGGCTGGGGCCTGAGCGGCGGCATCATGGCGGGCTCGCTGCTCACCGCGCTCATCACGGGGCGCGAGGAGCCCGAGTGGGCGGGCCTCTACGACCCGCGCCGGGTGCGGTCGGTGCTGCGCGAGGCGCCGCGCTTCCTGAAGCACCAGGCCGATGTGGCCGCCCACTTCATCGGCGACCGGCTGCGGCCCCCGGTCGTCGACTCCGTCGACGAACTGCCCGCGGACTCCGGCGCCGTACTGCGCACCAAGGGCGGGCGCAGCGCCGTGTACCGCGATCCCGACGGCAAGCTGCACGCCCTGTCCGCGCGCTGCACCCACCTGGGCTGCCTGGTCGCGTTCAACGCGGCGGAGCGCGCCTGGGAGTGCCCCTGCCACGGCTCCCGCTTCGACACCGACGGCCGGGTCGTACAGGGCCCGGCCACCCGGGGGCTGGAACAGCGCGACATCTCCTGACGTGACGACGAGCACGAACCGAGGGGGCGCCATGACCCACCACGAGCCTCGCGGGCGCGAGGAGCCGAACGACCCGACGGATCTGCCGGCCCGTTCCTGGTGGGCCGTGCTGCGCCGCACCGGCAAGGAGGCCCTCGACGACGAACTGCCGGACCGGGCGGCGGCGCTGACGTACTACGGCGTCCTCTCGCTCTTCCCCGGGCTGCTCGTCCTGGTGTCCCTGCTCGGCGTGGCCGGCGAGCGGGCGACGCAGGGCGTCCTCGACAATCTGCGCCATCTCACCCCCGGCCCGGTGCGGGACCTCCTCAACGACGCCGTGGAGCAGTTGCAGGACAAGGGCGGGTCGAGCGGGGTGGTCGCGGCGGTGAGCCTGCTGGCCGCCGTCTGGACGGCCTCCGGCTACATCGCCGCGTTCATCCGCACCGCGAACGCCGTCTACGACACGGAGGAGGGCCGCCCGGTGTGGAAGCTGGCACCGCTGCGGCTCGTGCTGACCGTCACGCTGATGGTGCTGCTCGCGGCGAGCGCGACCATCGTCGTGTTCACAGGACCGCTGGCCAAGCGCGCGGGCGACGCGCTCGGGGCGGGGGACGCGGCGGTCACGACGTGGAACATCGCGAAGTGGCCGGTACTGCTCGTCCTGATGGCCCTGATGGTGGCGCTGCTCTTCTGGCGCGCCCCCAACGTCCACGGCCCCGGCTTCCGCTGGCTGAGCCCCGGCAGCTTCCTCGCCGTCCTGCTGTGGCTGGCCGCCTCCGGGGGCTTCGCGCTGTACGTGGCCGGGTTCGGCTCGTACAACAAGACGTACGGCACCCTGGCCGGCGTCATCATCTTCCTGGTCTGGCTGTGGCTGTCGAACCTGGCGCTGCTGCTCGGCCTGGAATTCGACGCGGAGCTGGCCCGGCAGCGGGCCATCAGCGGTGGGCTCCCCGAGGACGAGGAGCCGTACGTGGAACCGCGGGACACCCGCACCTGGCCCCCCGATGCCACGGGGCCGGGGTCCGAGCGACCCGCGTAGCGGGGGCCCGGACCCCGGGCGTGTCCCGCCCTAGCGCGGGACCGAGTGGATCGCTCCCTCGCCGCCCCGCAGGGGCAGCCCGCTGCCCCCGCGCCGTGCAGCGACGATCTCCGCCCCGATCGACACGGCGGTCTCCTCCGGCGTACGGCCGCCGATGTCGAGCCCTATCGGTGAGTGCAGGCGCGCCAACTCGCCCTCACCGAGACCGACTTCACGCAGCTTCTTCATCCGGTCGTCGTGCGTGCGCCGCGAGCCCATCGCGCCGACGTAGGAGACCGGAAGCCGCAGCGCCACCTCGAGCAGCGGCACGTCGAACTTGGCGTCGTGCGTGAGGACGCACAGCACCGTGCGCTCGTCCGTCGCCGTCGAGCGGAGGTAGCGGTCCGGCCACTCCACGACCACCTCGTCCGCCTCGGGGAAGCGGGTCGGCGTCGCGAAGACGCCGCGCGCGTCGCACAGGGTGACGTGGAAGCCGAGCAGCTTGCCGACCTTGACCAGCGCGCCCGCGAAGTCCACCGCGCCAAACACGATCATCCGCGCGGGCGGCACGCTCGACTCGACGAACAGGGTGACGTCGCCGTCGCAGCGCGCCTTGCTCTGCGGTACCTCGCACAGCCCGGTGCGGCCGAGGTCGAGGTAGGCGCGGGTCTGCTCCGCGAGCCCCGAGTCGTCGCCGTCCGTGAGGCGCCCCTCGGACGAGCCGTCGGGACGGATCATCAACAGGGCGCCGCTGGACGGTAGTTCACCCGGACCGTCGAAGATCCGGGCGAGCGCCACCGCCTCGCCGCGCGCCGCGACGGCGAGCGCCGAGACCACCGTCGCCCGGGACGGCGAGTCGAGCCGCACCGGTTCGATGTGCACCTCGACCTCGCCGCCGCAGGTGAGCCCCACCGCGAACGCGTCGTCGTCGCTGTAGCCGAACCGCTCGCGGGCGGGCGTGCCGTCCGCGAGGGCCTGGACGCACAGTTCGTAGACGGCGCCTTCCACACAGCCGCCGGACACCGAGCCGATGACCTCGCCCGCCGCGTCGACGGCGAGGGCCGCGCCGGGCGGCCGGGGCGCGCTGCCGCTCACCGAGACGACGGTGGCGACAGCGAACTCCCGGCCCTGCTCGGCCCATTCGCTCAGGTCGGTCGCGAGATCAAGCATGGTCGCGCTGGGCCTCTGCGAGCAGTACCCGGTCGGGCCGCAGCGGCAGGTCACGGTGGCGCACCCCGGTCGCGTGCCACACGGCGTTGCCGATCGCGGCGGCCGTGCCGACGATGCCGATCTCACCGACGCCCTTGATGCCGACGGGGTCGTCCGGGTCGTTGTCGTCGACCCAGTGCGCCTCGACGACCGGCACGTCCGCGTTGGCGGCGACGTGGTAGCCCGCGAAGTCGGCGCCGACGTGCCCGCCGTCCGCCGCGTCCCGCACGGCCTCCTCGTGCAGCGCCATGGAGATGCCCCACGTCATGCCGCCCACCAACTGGCTGCGCGCGGTCAGCGGGTTGATGATGCGGCCCGCGGAGAAGACGCCGAGGAGGCGCCGCACGCGGACCTCACCGCTCGCCACGTCCACGGCGACCTCGGCGAACTGCGCGCCGTAGGAGTAGCGCTCCTTCTGCGCGAGGGCGCCGACCAGCTCGGTGGTGTCGGTGCGGACCGTGAGGCCCTCGGTCGGAATGGCGGCGGTCGGCGACAGGCGGTCGCGCAGTTCGCGACTGGCCGCCATCACGGCCCAGCCCCAGGAGCGGGTGCCCATCGAGCCGCCCGAGAGCCACGCCTGCCCGAAGTCGCTGTCGGCGATCCGCACCCGCACCAGGCCCTGGTCGACGCCGAGTTCGTCGGCGGCGATCTGGGTCAGCGCGGTGCGGGCTCCTGTACCGACGTCCGCCGCCGTGATCCGGACGGTGAACGTACCGTCGTGCTCGGCGGTGACGGCCGCCGTCGACGGGGCGACGCCGGACGGGAAGGAGCAGGCCGCCACGCCCGTGCCGAGCAGCCAGCGGCCCTCGCGGCGCACGCGCGGCCGCGGGTCGCGCCCCTCCCAGCCGAAGCGGCGCGCACCCTCCTCGTAACACCCGAGCAGATTGCGGCTGCTGAAGGGCAGCCCGGACACCGGGCCCACCTCCGGCTCGTTGCGCACCCGCAGCTCGACCGGGTCCATGCCGAGCTTCTCGGCGAGCTCGTCGAGCGCCGACTCCACGGCGTACGAGCCGGGAGCCTCGCCGGGCGCCCGCACGAATCCCGGGGTCGGCAGGTCCACGGGCACCACACGGTTCACGGAGCGGTGCGCGTCGGACGCGTACATCACGCGGCCGTACCCGGCGCTCGCCTCGACGAACTCGCGGATGTTCGAGGTCAGCGACTGCGCGTCGTGCCCGAACGCGCGAAGCCGTCCGTCGGTGTCGGCGCCGAGGCGTACCCGCTGCGTGGTGGGGCTGCGGTAGGTGGTGAGCGCGAAGACCTGACGTCGCGTCATGGCCAGGCGGACGGGGCGCTGAAGTTCGGTCGCGGCCATCACGGCGGCGATGTGGTGCGAGGCCACGAGCTTGCCGCCGAAGGCGCCGCCGACGTGTTCCGAGCGGACGTGCACGGCGGACGGGTCGAGCGAGAAGGTCTGCGCGAGCTGGTCGGCGACCGCCCTGCTGCCCTGGTTGGCGTCGTACACCTCCAGGCGCCCGTCCTCCCAGCGCACGGTCACCGCGTGCGGCTCCATGGCGGTGTGATGCGTCTCGGGGGTGGTGTACCGCTCGTCCACGACGGCGGCGGACGCGGCGAGTTCGGCCTCCAGGTCGCCCTTGCTCACCTCCGATCCCTCGGGGGCGTAGGTGCCGGGCCTGTCGGCCTCGAAGGCGATGTCGTGCGGCTCGACGTCGTACTCGACGACGAGTGCCTCCGCGGCCTCCCTGGCCTCCTCGGGCGTTTCGGCGACGACGAGCGCGACGGGCCAGCCCGCGTGCAGCACCTGGTCGTGCTGGAAGACGTGGAGGATGCCGTCGGGCGGCCCCATCAGGGTGAGGTAGTCGGTGTTGATGCGGGGCGCGTTGCCGTGGTGCATGACCGCGAGGACGCCGGGCATGGCGCGCACGGCCTCCTCGCCGACGGAGCGGACCCGGCCGCGTGCCACGGTGGACAGCACGAGCCAGCCGTGCGCGAGGTCGGTGAAGGGGAACTCGCCCGCGTACCGGGCGGCTCCCGTGACCTTCTCGCGTCCCTCGATCCGGCTGCGCCCGACACCCACCGAGCCCGTCCTCGCCGTTCCGGCCGCTGTGGTGGTGGTCGTCGTCATCGGGTGGCCTCCGAGAGTTCGGTGAGCAGCGCAATGATCAGATTGCGCATCAGGGGCACCTTGTACGTGCTGTCGGGCAGCGGCTTCGCCGCGGCGAGCTCGGCGTCGGCGGCGGCCGCGAACGTCGCGCCCTCCGCGGGCTTTCCGATCAGCGCCGCTTCTGCCGCACGGGCCCGCCACGGCCGCGAGGCGACCGCGCCGAGCGCGATCCGCGCGTCCCGTACGACGCCGTCCTGTACGTCGACGGCGGCGGCCGCCGAGCCGATCGCGAAGGCGTACGAGGCGCGCTCGCGGACCTTGCGGTACGTCGAGTTCGCCGCGACGGGCGCGGGCGGCAGGGTGACGGCGGTGATGAGCGCACCGGCCGGGAGCCCGGTCTCCAGGTGCGGGGTGTCGCCGACGGGCCGGTAGAAGTCGGCGAGCGCCAACTCGCCTGCCCCCTCGGCGGTTTCGTACTCGACGACGGCGTCGAACGCGGCGAGCGCGACACCCATGTCGGACGGGTGCACGGCGACGCAGTGCTCGCTCGCGCCGAAAATGGCGTGATTGCGGTGCTCGCCCTCGATGGCCGGGCAACCACTGCCGGGCTCCCGCTTGTTGCACGGCTTGCTGACGTCGGTGAAGTAGCCGCAGCGGGTGCGCTGGAGCAGATTCCCGCCGACGGTGGCCATGTTGCGCAGCTGCCCCGAGGCCCCGGCCAGCACGGCCTGCGCCAACGCCGGGTAGCGGAGCCGCACTTCGGGGTGGGCGGCGAGGTCGCTGTTGGTGACGGTGGCGCCGATCCGGAGCCCGCCTTCGGCGGTCACCTCGACGCTGTCCAGCGGCAGTTCGCGTACGTCGACGAGGCGCGCGGGGCGCTCCACGCCGATCTTCATCAGGTCGACGAGGTTGGTGCCGCCGCCGAGGAAGCGCGCCTCGGGGTCGGCGCCGAGCACCGCCACCGCGCCCGACACATCGGAGGCCCTCTCGTATCCGAACTCCCTCACGCCACGGTCTCCTTCGCCTCGTCGGCGGCGTGCGCGGCCGCGTGGGCGACCGCCTGCACGATCGACACGTACGCGCCGCAGCGGCACAGGTTTCCGCTCATCCGTTCCCTGATCTCCTCCGGGGTCAGCGGCTGCGGCCCCGCCGCGGGCCGTACGTCGCCGGTGGCCGCGGACGGCCAGCCCGCGGCGTGCTCCTCGATGACGGCAATGGCCGAACAGATCTGGCCGGGCGTGCAGTAGCCGCACTGGTACCCGTCGAGCTCGACGAACGCCTCCTGGACGGGGTGCAGTTCGCCGTCCGGGCCCGCGACGCCCTCGATGGTGGTGATCTCGCGGTCCTCGGCGGCGACCGCGAGCTGAAGACAGGCCACGGTCCTGCGCCCGTCGACCAGCACCGTGCAGGCTCCGCACTGCCCCTGGTCGCAGCCCTTCTTCGTGCCGGTCAGATCGAGCCGCTCGCGCAGGGCGTCGAGCAGCGTGGTGCGGTGGTCGACGGGCAGGGTGTGCTTCTCCCCGTTGATGTTCAAGGTGACGACGCTGGACGTAGCGGACACGGTCGTGCCGCCGATGTCAGCTGGGGGCATGGGTGCAGCCTTCTTTCGCGTGTCTGATGCGTGGAGAATCGGCGCTGTGCTCAAGGCGGGAGGCGGACCGGTCGTGGGTGCGGCCTTGGCCTCCACCCACTAGGGTGTTGACCCTAACCGGACAGCTGTCCGTTCTACGGGACACGAACGTAGTGGACAACTGTCCGCCTAGCAAGGACTATTCCCCGCCACGGCAGAAGGAGGAGAAATCGCGTGGGGCACTCGAAGAAGCCGGCCGCGCTGCGCTCGGACGCGCAGCGCAATCGCGACCGCATCCTCGAGGTGGCCCTGGCCGAACTGACGCGCTCCGCGGACACACCGCTCAGCGCCATCGCGAAGAAGGCGGGCGTCGGGCAGGGCACGTTCTACCGCAACTTCCCCAGCCGTGAGGCGCTCGTCCTCGAGGTGTACCGCTACGAGGTGGAGCAGGTCGCCGACGCGGCCTGCGAGTTGCTGTGCGGACGGCCGCCGGAGCTGGCCCTGCGCGAGTGGATGGACCGCCTCGCCCAGTACGCGATGGCCAAGGCGGGCCTCGCGGACGCGCTCCGCGAGGCGACGAGCGCGCGCGGCACGATGAAGCAGCTCGCGCACGGCCCGTTGACCGAGGCGGTGACCCGCCTCCTGGACGCGAACACGAAGGCGGGCACGATCCGCCCCGACGTCACCCCGGACGACTTCATGCTGGCCATCGCCGGCCTGTGGCTGATCGACCCCCGCGGCGACTGGCAGACCCAGTCGGGCCGCCTCCTGGACCTGGTCATGGCGGGCCTGCGCGCGGGCGCACCATCCCCATCAAGCCACTCCCCCCAGTCAAGCCCCTGCGGCGATTGAGCAGCGGGGTCCGGGGCAGAGCCCCGATCTTTTCAAGCCCCGCCGGCGATTGAGGCGCGGGGCCCGGGGCAGAGCCCCGCGACCGGCGGACGCCCAACCGCACACCCAGCCCGGTACCTCAGGACCGCTTCCGCTTGGCCGGCTTGTTCGCACTCCGCTTCGACTGCGGCTTCCCGTCCCGCCGAAGGCGCCCCGGCTTCACGAACTTCTTCCCCTGCGGCGGCTGCTTCTTCTTCGCGGCGTCCTTCTTCTCCGGCTTCTCCGGATCCGCCTGCGTACGGCCCCGCGAACTGTTCACCGTCCGGCCGCGCACGATGCCGATGAAGTCCTCGACCTGGTCCGTGGTGCGCTCCTGGGGCCAGGCGAGCACCACGCTCGACTCCGGCGCATCGGTGACCGTGCGGTACGTGAGGTCCTTGCGGTGGTGCAGCCGGGCCAGCGACATCGGGACGACGAGCAGGCCCACGCCCGCCGCGACCAGCTCGATCGCGTCGGCCGTGGTGGCGGGACGCTCGAAGGCGGGCTGCCCCGGCGGCACCTCCCAGCCGAGCACGTCGTCGAGCGGATGCTGCACGATCTCGTCGGCGAGGTCGGCCAGGGTGACCTCGTCCGCGGCGGTCACGACGTGGTCCTTGGGGACCACGACCACGGTCTTCTCGGTATAGAGCGGGATCGCGCTGAAGTACTCGCGGTCGACGGGCGGCCGCACCAGACCCGCGTCGGCGTCCCCGCGGCGCAGCACGTCGGACACCTCGGCCGCGGTCACCTGCACGAGTTCGAGCGGCACGCCGGGCAGGCGCTCACGCCAGATCCGCACCCACTTGGCGGGGGTGGCCCCGGGAACGTAGGCCAGCCGGAAGCCGGGTCCTGAGGTCTCTGCGGGGGTTTCTTGCGTGCCGGTCACGGATCAAGGCTACCCGCCGTGGTCGGCGGGCCCCGTCACGCTCGATACCCTTGACCTCATGAGTTCGCACCAGAGCACCCAGACCATGAAGCCCGCGACCGCGGCGAAGAAATTGGGTGTGTACCTCGAGGCCACGCCCGCCGAGTTCCAGGAGGGCGTCGTCTCGCGCGCCGAGCTGACCGCGTTGCAGGCCGAGCCGCCGCAGTGGCTCGTCGACCTGCGCGCGAACGGCCCGCACCCGCGCCCCGTCGTGGCGCAGAAGCTGGGCGTCTCCATCTCGGGCCTGGCCCGCGGCGGCGTCACGGAGGCGCTGACCACGGAGCAGATCGAGGCCATCAAGGACGAGAACCCCGAGTGGCTCCAGGCGGAGCGGGCCACGCAGGCCGACGTCCGCAAGGAGAACGTCCGGGTCAAGAAGCTCCACGCCGAGCAGGCGGAGAAGCGGGCGCAGCGCGAGGTATGACCGGGTGGGGGGTTCGGGTCACCGTTCGGCCTGCGCCCCACCGCACGGGGCTCCGCCCCGGACCCCGCTGCTCAATCGCCGCAGGGGCTTGATTGCGCCCACCGTCGCCCCCGCCACGACCAGCGCTCCGCACACCACCCCGCTCGCCGCGCCCCAGCCGCCCCACGCCACGAGCGGCGCCGCCACAGCCGCCCCCAGGGCGCCCGCCAGGAAGTACAGGAGCAGGTAGACCCCGCTGAGGCTGCCGCTGCGGCGGGGGTCGATGGACATGACGCGGGTCTGGTTGGCGGCCTGGGCCGTGAAGCAGCCCGCGTCGACCAGGGCGAGGCCCGCCGCCGTCACCACGGGCCGGTCGAGCCCCGTGCACAGCAGCGCCGCACCGGCGGCCGCGACCACCATGCTCCCGGTGATCACCGCCCGCGGCGAGTACCGGTCACCGAGGCGCCCGGCCACGGGCAACGCCGCGAATCCGAGCGCCCCGGCCAGGCTGTAGAGGCCGATGGCCGCGGCGTCGAGACCGTACGGCGGCTGCGCGAGCCGCACCGTGAGCGCGACCCAGACGAGGCTGAAGGCCAGGTACCAGAGGCTGCCGCTCAGCACCGCGAGCCGCAGCGCGCGGTGCCTGCGCAGGAGCCCGGGCAGCGCGGCGAGGGTGCCGAGGTAGCCGCCGCCCGCGCCGTCGGGCCGCTCCCCCGGCAGCCGCGCCCACGCCGCCGCCCCGCACACCACCACGAGCCCCGCGAACGCGAGCAGCATCCCCCGCCAGCCGAGCGCGTCCGCGAGCGCCCCGCCGACGAGGCGGCTGAGCAGGATCCCGGCCGACATGCCCGCCGCGATGCCCGCGACGGCCGCCCCGCGCCGCTCCCCCGGCACCCCGCGCCCGGCGATCGTCGAGGCCATCGCGCTGACGCTCGCGCCGGCGCCCACCATCACGTAGGCGATCAGGAGCACGCCGAGGCCGGTCGCCCGGGACGCGAGCAGCAGGCCCGCCGCGAGCAGCGTGAGCTGGCCCGCGACGAGCCGCCGGGGCGCCGCCCGGTCCGCGAGCGGCAGCAGGAAGGCGAAGCCGGCGATGCATCCGGCGAGCGCGGCGGTCGTGACCAGGCCGATGGCGGTGGCGGACGCGCCGGTGTCGCGGGCGACGTCGCCGAGCGCCGGCTGGATCGCGTAGTTGTTGGAGAGCGCCACTCCGGCGGTGCAGGAGAGCACCGCGACGCCCCCGCGCGGCAGCCTCACGGCGCCTCGCCGCGCACGAGGACCACGGCGTAACGGCAGTCCCGCTCCGTGGAGTTGACGAAGACGCAGGCCGTGGGCGGGCCCAGTTCGACGGTGTCACCGGCGTCGAGTGCGTGCACCGTGTCGCCCTCGTGGAAGGTGAGGTGTCCTTCGAGCACCCAGATGATCTGCCGGTGGAAGGCGAACGCCGCCGCCGGGTAGGGGACCTCGGCCCCGGCCGGGAGCCGGATCTCGGCGACCTCCGCGGGGAAGCCGGGCCCCGACACCTGCCGCCGCGCGTAGCCGGTCTCCGGGTCCTGCCACCGAGGTGCCGCCGCCGCGCGCCGCACCCGTTCCTCGGCCGACGCGGGATCCGGTTCCGGGTCGAGCAGCGTCGCGACGCTCAGCCGGAACGCCGCCGAGAGCCTGCCGAGGATCACGGCGCTCGGGCTGCTCTCGCCCCGCTCGATCCGATGGATCATCGCCCGGGACACCCCGGACTCCTCGGCCAGCTCCGCGAGGGTCCAATGGCGCCGGTCCCGCTCCGCGCGGATCCGGGCACCGATGCGCTCCACCAGGGGGTCTACGATATTGGACATGAATCCACGATACGAGACCCGGGCCCCGGCGGTGAAGGTCCGCCCGGCCCACGAGGACGACCTGGACGCCGTCCTCGCCATCCGCAATCACGCCATCGAGCACGGCACCGCGCTGTGGACGGACACCCCGCAGCCCCGCGCGGAGGGAGCCGCCTGGCTGGGCGCGCATCTCGAGCGCGGTTCGGCGTACGTGGCCGAGGTCGGCGCGGAGGTCGTCGGGTTCGGCGTCTACGGCCCCTGGAAGGCGTACTCGGGCTTCCGGCACACCGTGGAGAACTCGGTGTACGTCACCGGGGGCCACCAGGGCGCCGGCATCGGGTCCGCCCTCCTGACGACGCTCGTCGACTCCGCCACCGCCGCCGGTCTGCACGTCATGATCGCCGGAATCGAGGCGGGCAACGCGGCCTCGATCCGGCTGCACGAACGACACGGCTTCGAGCACGCCGGCACGGTCCGCGAGGTGGGCACCAAGTTCGGCCGCTGGCTCGATCTGACGCTCATGCGGCGGCAGTTGAGCTGACCGGCCGCTGCCGCGCCCCTCACTCCGTGGTCCGCTCCGGCGGCGACGGGGGCCTCAGCGAGGCGTAGCGCACCATGGCCCGTTGCAGTTCCTCCCGCTCGTCGTCCGGCAGGAGGCCCCCCTGGGCGAAGTCCAGGAGGTGCTCGGCCACCAGGTTCAGCTTGACGTTGGTGCGCTGCGACACGTCGCGCAGCACGCGCCACGCGTCCTCGGGCGGGATCCGGCCGAGGACGACGACCACGCCGATGGCCTGGTCCACCAGGGCGTGCGAGGTCACGGCACGCTTGAGCTGGGCCACCTCGACCTGTAGCCGTTCGTGCTCCTTGGCGAGGTCGGTCGCCGACAGGAGGGCGAGCGGCCGCGTCGAGGACAACGTGAAGAAAGCCTTGGGGCCACCAGGGTTGGAAGCGGGAGCGGGCAGGACGGTCACCTTCCTCAGACTTCGACGGGAGCACCGGAAGCGGCGCTCTCGACCCGTAGCCGCCACGGTACTTGGGCAACGACGGGGTCGACATCTCGATGCTCGGGCCTGCCGCACGAAGGCCGCAGTCCCCTGAACGAAATGTCCGGCGAGATCGATCCGGAAAACGAAGCGCGGGGAAGCACGCACCCCCTGGTACGCGCCGTGGCAGCCGCCCCGGCGCCGGTCGTAGGCTGACGACACCGGGCATATGACAATGGGGAGCGCGGCACATATGGGCACACTGCATTTCGACAGCAGCGACATCGGGGTCACCGAGGATTTCCTGAGCCGTCACTATGCCCGCATGCGCATCGGCAACGGCACGCCCGCGTCCAGCCGGGCGCAGATCCGGCGCGACGTGATGCCCGGGGTGAGCGTCGACGAGCTCGACCTCGATTTCGACATGCGCTACGCGGTGACGCCGCTTCAGAAGATCTGCCTGTGCCTCGTCCACGAAGGCACCATCCAGGACCACGCCTTCGGCGATGTCGAGGACGCCTTCGGCCCCGGCGACATGGTCTCCTTCGCCCCGCCCGAGCTCCCCTACGAGGGACGGATCTGCGGCGCCCGGTACAACATCACGATGCTGGACCCCGGCCTCCTGAACGAGGTCGCCGCCACCGCCCCGGGAGCGGCGCCGGCTCCGGTGCGGCTCACCGGCCACCGGCCCGTGTCCGACGCCGCGGCCCGGCACCTGAAGCGGACCATCGTGCACGTCCGCGATCACGTCCTGGCCGATCCCGAGGTCGCTTCCGAACCGCTCGTCACCTCGACCGCCGCCCAGCACCTGGCGGCGAGCGTGCTGGCCGCCTTCCCCAACACGGCGCTCGCCCGGCCGACCGGGACGGACCGCCACGACGCGCACACCGCGACCCTGCGGCGCGCCGTCGCCCATATCGAGGAGCACGCCCACGAGCCCCTCACCGTCGGCGAGATCGCGGCGGCCGCGCATGTCACCGTCCGGGCGCTCCAGTACGCGTTCCGGCGGCACCTGGACACCACACCGCTGGCGTACCTGCGCCGGGTGCGGCTCGCGCACGCGCACGACGAGCTGCTGGCCGCGGACCCGGCGAGCGCGACGGTGACCGAAATCGCCGCGCGCTGGGGCTTCCACCACACCGGGCGCTTCGCGGCGCTCTACCGGGAGGCCTACGGGCGCACTCCCTTTCGGGCCCTGACCGGCGACTGAGGGCGGCCGCGGCGTGCGGCGGGCGGCAAGCCCGTCGTGCCCCTCGGCGGCAGGCAGGTCTCCCGTAGCCGCGCGTCACCCGACTCGCCCCGCCGTGTTTGGGGCGGGGCGGCCCGGCGACCCGGCACGATGGCCACAAGGGCCCTTCGTGCGCGGCAGGACCGGGCGGCAGACTGGCGGCGCGCAGGGCCTGTGGTTCGGATCAGGCCCCAGCACACCTCTGCCGCCACCGATGGAGCTGCCATGGCGAAGGATCTGTCCAAGCACCAGGCCGCCGCGCTCGACGCCCACTGGCGGGCCGCCAACTATCTCGCGGCGGGCCAGATCTACCTCCTCGACAACCCGCTGCTCACCGAGCCGCTCGCCCCCGAGCACATCAAGCCGCGCCTTCTCGGCCACTGGGGCACCTCCCCCGGCCTCAACCTCGTGCACACCCACCTCAACCGTGTCATCAAGGAGCGCGACCTCGACGCACTGTGCGTCTGGGGTCCCGGCCACGGCGGGCCCGCCGTGCTCGCGAACTCCTGGCTGGAGGGGACGTACTCGCAGACGTATCCGGACGTCTCGCGGGACGCCGCGGGCATGGGACGGCTGTTCAAGCAGTTCTCGTTCCCGGGCGGCGTGCCGAGCCATGTCGCGCCCGAGACCCCCGGCTCGATCCACGAGGGCGGCGAACTCGGCTACTCCCTCGCGCACGCCTACGGCGCCGCCCTCGACAACCCGGACCTGCTGGTCGCCTGCGTGATCGGCGACGGCGAGGCGGAGACCGGGCCGCTCGCGACGTCCTGGCACGCGAACAAGTTCCTCGACCCGGTGCACGACGGTGCGGTCCTGCCGATCCTGCACCTCAACGGCTACAAGATCGCCAACCCGACCGTGCTGGCCCGTATCCCCGACGCCGAGCTCGACGAGCTGCTGCGCGGCTACGGACACGAGCCGCTGCACGTGACGGGCGACGACCCGCTGCGCGTCCACCGCGACCTCGCCCGCACCATGGACCAGGCCCTCGACCGCATCGCCCGCATCCAGCGCGAGGCCCGCTCGGGCAGCAGGAAGGACCGCCCGCGCTGGCCGGTGATCGTGCTGCGCACGCCGAAGGGCTGGACGGGCCCGGCGAGCGTGGACGACGAACCCGTCGAGGGCACGTGGCGCTCCCACCAGGTGCCGCTGCCCGGTGTCCGCGAGAACCCGGACCACCTGCGGCAGTTGGAGGCCTGGCTGCGCTCCTACCGCCCCGAGGAACTCTTCGACGCAGACGGCCGCCCCACCGAGCAGGTCCTGTCGTACGTGCCCGAGGGCACCCGGCGCCTGGGCGGCACGCCGCACGCCAACGGCGGGCTGCTCACCCGCAGGCTGCCGCTCGCCCCGCTGGAGCGCTTCGCCGTCCCCGTCGACAAGCCGGGCACCGCGCTGCACGAGCCGACCCGCGTCCTCGGCGACCTGCTGGCCCAGGTCATGCGGGACACCGCCGACCGCCGCGACTTCCGCATGGTCGGCCCCGACGAGACCGCGTCCAACCGGCTCCAGGCCGTCTACGACGCCACCGGCAAGGCCTGGCAGGCGGGCACGCTCCCCACCGACGAGCACCTGTCGCACGACGGCCGGGTGATGGAGGTGCTGTCGGAACACCTCTGCCAGGGCTGGCTGGAGGGCTACAACCTCACGGGCAGGCACGGCCTGTTCTCCTGCTACGAGGCGTTCGTGCACATCGTCGACTCGATGGTGAACCAGCACATCAAGTGGCTGAAGACCTCGCGGGAGCTGTCGTGGCGGGCCCCGCTGCCCTCCCTGAACTACCTGCTGACCTCGCACGTCTGGCGCCAGGACCACAACGGCTTCTCGCACCAGGACCCCGGCTTCGTCGACCACGTCCTCAACAAGAGCCCCGACGTCGTACGGGTCTATCTGCCGCCGGACGCCAACACGCTGCTTTCGGTGGCCGAGCACGTGCTGCACAGCCGCGACTACGTCAATGTCGTCGTGGCCGGGAAGCAGCCGTGCTTCGACTGGCTGTCCCTGGACGACGCCCGTGCCCACTGCGCGCGCGGCGCCGGGGTGTGGGAGTGGGCGGGCACCGAGGACGGCAGCCGCGAGCCGGACGTCGTCCTCGCGTGTGCCGGTGACGTGCCGACGCAGGAAGTCCTCGCCGCGGCGGGCCTGTTGCGCGAGCACCTGCCGGAGCTCGCGGTGCGCGTCGTCAACGTCGTCGACATGACGCGGCTGCTGCCCAAGGGCGAACACCCGCACGGCATGCCGGACTTCGAGTACGACGCGCTGTTCACGGCCGACAAGCCGGTGATCTTCGCGTACCACGGCTACCCGTGGCTGATCCACCGCCTCGCGTACCGCCGCACCGGCCATGCCCACCTGCACGTACGCGGCTACAAGGAGTCGGGCACCACGACCACGCCGTTCGACATGGTCGTGCGCAACGACCTCGACCGGTACCGCCTGGTCATGGACGTCATCGACCGGGTGCCGGGGCTCGGCGTGCGGGCCACCGCGGTGCGCCAGACGATGGCCGACGCCCGCACGCGGCACCACGCGTGGATCCGCGAGCACGGCACGGATCTGCCGGAGGTCGCGAACTGGTCGTGGACGGGGTGAGGGGCCCCTGGCCGGTCAACTCTGGCCGTTGGTGAACCAGTTGGCGAGTTCCGGTGCGACGCGCTCCACCGTCACCGGCTGCCCGTCCGCCCGCAGCGACTCGGTGGCCGCGACGCCCGCGGCCACCGCCTCGCGGGCGGCGACGGGGCTGGTGTCGGTGGCGCCGCCCTCGCGCACGAAGCGCAGGAACTCGGCGACGAGCAGCGGGTCGGAGCCGCCGTGCCCGCCCTCGCCGGGCGAGGGCATCGGGACGATGAGGTCGGCGTCGGCGCGGTAGCCGCTGCGGTGCTTCCAGACGCGGACCTCCGCGGTGTCGCCGTGGTCGCCGAAGTTCTCCAGGCGGCCCTCGGTACCGATGACGGTGTAGTTGCGCCAGTAGTCGGGCGTGTAGTGGCACTGCTGGTAGCTGGCGTGGATGCCGCCTTCGAGGCGCATCACCATCATGGACAGGTCCTCGACGTCGACGACCGGGTTCAGCCCGGTGAGGGACAGCGGGGGCCAGTTGTTCTCGGGGTCGTACCAGTCGGGCATGGTGGCGCCCGGCGCCTGCCCCGAGCGGTCGGCGATGTCGCCGTAGACGGTGAGCCCGCCGAGCGCGCTGACCCGCTCGGTGTACGCCCCGGCCAGCCAGTGGATGACGTCCAGGTCGTGGGCGCCCTTCTGGAGGAGCAGGCCGGTGGTGTTGCGGCGGTCGGCGTGCCAGTCCTTGAAGTAGAAGTCGCCGCCGTGCCCGACGAAGTGCCGGCACCACACGGCCTTGACCTCGCCGATCTCGCCGCGCTCGATGAGGTCGCGCATGACGCGGACGACCGGCATGTGGCGCATGTTGTGGCCGACGTAGAGCCGGGAGCCCGAGGTGCGGGCGGCCTCCAGGACGCGATCGCAGCCCTCGGTGGTGATGGCGAGCGGCTTCTCGACGAAGACGGCGACACCGGCTTCGAGGAGGTCGACGGCGAGTTCCTCGTGGGTGTGGTCCGGGGTGATGACGAAGACGGCGTCGAGGTCCTCGGCGTCCAGCATGGCCTTGTGGCCCTCGTAGGTGTGCACGTCGTCGCCGAACCACTCGCGGGCCCGGTCGAACATGCCGGGCGCGGTGTCGGCGACCGCGACCACCTCGGAGCCCTCGCCGGGGTGGTGGGCCTCGCGGGCGACGGTGGCGCGCAGGCCGAGCCCGATGACGCCGAGGCGGAGGTCGCGGGTGTGCGCGGGGGTACGGTCCGGTGCTTCCGAACGGATCTCGGTGGTCATGTCTGGTCAGCCCTTCATGCCGGAGAAAGCGATGCCCTGGATGAACTGGCGCTGCATCGCGACGAACACCACGATCACCGGGAGCGTGGCGAGCAGGGACCCCGCCATCAGTACCGGGTACTCGGTGAGGTGTGCGCCCTGGAGCGAGGCGAGGCCCGCCGACAGCGGCATCTTGGCCGGGTCGGTGTTGACGATCAGCGGCCACATCAGGTCGTTCCAGGACCACAGGAACGTGAGGATGCCGAGCGCGAGAAGGCCGGGACGGGCCAGCGGCAGCGCGATGCGCCAGAAGACGGTGAAGGGGTTGGCGCCGTCGAGGCGGGCCGCCTCCTCCACCTCCTCGGGCAGCCCCATGAAGAACTGCCGCAGCAGGAAGGTGCCGAACGCGGAGAACATGCCGGGAACGACGAGCGCCTGCATCGAGTCGAGCCAGCCGAGGTTCTGCATGATCTGGTACTGCGGCAGCAGGAAGAGCTGTCCTGGCACCATCAGGACGGCGAGGAACCCGAGGAAGATCGGCCCGCGCCCCGGGAAGCGGATGCGGGCGAAGGCGTACGCGGCCATCGAGCAGAGCAGGATCTGCGCCGCGGTCCGCAGCAGCGCCATGACCAGCGTGTTCACGAACTGCTGCCCGAACGGGACCCCGTCAAAGACCTTCGCGTAGTTCGAGAAGTCCCAGTGCGCGGGCAGGATCGTCGGCGGGACGCGCACGGACTCGCCGAAGCTCTTGAAGGAGGTGAGCAGTTCCCACAGCAGCGGGAACACGGTGATCACGGCGCCGAGCACGAGCAGGGCGTGGGCGGGCCAGATCCGCCCCTGGCGCATGTCCGTCTTACGCATAGTGGACCCACTTCTTCTGCAACCGGAACTGGACGGCGGTCAGCGCCATGATGAGGACGAACAGCACGCTCACGATCGCCGCGCCGTAGCCGCGCTGGTTGTCGAAGAACGCCTTCTGGAAGAAGAGCATCACCACGGTCTGCCCCTCGCCGTAGGCGGGGTTCTGCAACGCGTTCTGCGTGTTGGCGCCGAGGATCAGATAGACGAGGTCGAAGACCTGGAGCGACTGGATCACCGAGAGCACGGTGGTGAAGAACAGCGTGGGGCTCAGCAGCGGCAGGGTGACCGAGAAGAACTGCCGGACGCGGCCCGCGCCGTCCAGGGCGGCGGCCTCGTAGTAGTCGCCGGGGATGGACTGGAGCCCGGCGAGCAGCAGGATCATGTTGTACCCGACGGTCATCCACACGCCGACGACGGCGACCGCGAAGCGGATGGTGCCGGGGTCGGAGACCCAGTGGGTGCCGTCGATGCCGACCGTGGACAGCGCGTGGTTGAGGATGCCGGCGTCGCCGTTGTAGAGCCACCGCCAGACGACGGCGACCGCGGCGGGCATGGTGACGACCGGCAGGAAGTACAGGGTGCGGTAGACGCCGGTGCCGCGCAGTCCCTTCAGGTTGAGCAGGACGGCGATCACCATCGACAGCGGGATGCCGAGGAGGACGAGTCCGGTGTAGACGGCGGTGTTGCCGAGGGACTGCCAGAACTCCGGGTCGCCCACGAGCGTGCGGTAGTTGGCGGCGCCGATCCAGGTCGTCCCGCCGAAGGGGCCCCATTCGGTGAGGCTGTAGTACAGCGTCTGGACCACGGGCCAGAGGTAGAAGACGGCGAGGCCGAGACCGGCGGGGGCGATGAGGGCGTAGCCCCACCACTTGTCGCGGTGCGCGAACTTCCGCTCGCGGCGCCGCAGCTCCTTCTGGTCCTGGGGCTTCGGGTGACTTCGCTGCGCGGGTACGGCGGCTTTCGCCTGCGTGTCGACGCTCATCAGGACCGGCCCTTCCTCTCCTGCGCGAGCAGCTGGTTCATGGCGTCCGCGAGGGAGTCGGCGGCGGAGTCCAGGCTCTCGACGCCGCTCCACGCCCTGGCGAGCCACAGCTGTTCCTTGTGCTGCCATGCGGCGCTGTTGGCCGAGCCGGGGAAGGGCACCGAATAGTCGAGCGCGTCGAGGTGCGCCTTCAGGTTGAAGCGCGGCATCCCGTCGGCCCACGGCTTCGCCGTGCCGTTGCGGGCGGGGATCGCGGTGCCGTACTTGCCCTGGAGGAGCGATATCCGTTCGGTGCCGAGGAAGCGGACGAAGTCGCGGGCGAGTTCGGGGTGCGGGGTGCGGGCGTAGACGACGTTGGCGAGGCCGTGCAGCACGGTGGCGCGGTGCCTCCCCTTGGGCATCGGCGCGACGTCGATCTTCGCCCGCAGCTCGCGATCGGCGTAGAAGGTCGCGGCGTTGTAGGACGCCTCGTAGGTCATGGCGAGGGTGCCCGACTGGAACATCTGGGTGGGGTCGGTGTCGGCCATCTGCTGGAGGGTGGGCGAGGAGCGGTACCGGTGGATCAGGTCGACCCACAGCCGCAGCCCCTCGCGGGTCCGCTCCTCGGCGTATCCGGACTCCCGCTTGTCCTTGGAGATGACCCAGCCGCCGGCCTGCGGAACCGAGTTGTAGTAGTTCTCCTGCGCGCGGACGGGTGCACCTACCCCGTAGATCCCCCGCCGCCGGTCGGTGAGCCGCTGGGAGTGCTCGATGAGGTCCTGCCAGGTCCAACTGGCGTCCGGGTAGGGCACTTTGGCCCGGTCGAAGAGTTCCTTGTTGTACCAGAGGGCGACGGTGTCGAAGTCCTTCGGAGCGCCGTACTGGGTGCCCTTCCAGCGGTACAGGGAGACGAGGTCCTCCGGGAAGTCGGCGGTCCGCAGCACGGCGTCGGAGCCGTCGGTGTCCAGCGGGAGCAGCTGCCCGGCCTCGGCGTACATGCCGAAGTTGGGACCGTTCATCCAGAACACGTCGGGCGCGGAGCCGCCGGTGCAGGCGGTCCGCAACTTGGTCCAGTACGTGCCGTTCGGGGTCAGCTGGACGTCGACGCTCACGCCGGGCCGCGCGCGCTCGAAGGCCCGGGCCGCGCGCTGCATGGCGGGCAGTTGATAGACGTCCCAGACGCCGTACGTGAGATGGCCGCGCCGTGAGCCGCCGCCCGCGGCCGAGGCGTTCGACGAGGAGGGGCCGCAGCCGGACGCGAGCGGCGCCGCCGCGAGTGTCGTGGCGGCCGCGGCGAGGAGAGAGCGCCTGCGCACAGGGAGCCTTCCTGGTGAAGGGTCGACCGGAATGCAAGGACGCTATTTGCTCGAAGTTGACGGGTCAAGGCTTGTTTCGATCACCTTTATGCAAACCCGGGAGCGAACAGGGGGAATCCGGGCACGCGAAGGGCCGAAGCGGGCGGGTGTCACCCGGCGCGGGCGACGTGCGGACCGGCGGCCCGGCCGACAGTGTGCGGCGGGAGCGTGTGTCCCCCGCCCCGGGAGGGCGTTGTCATGACGATCACGGATGCCGCCCGGCCCCTGACGGGCCGGATCGTGCAGCAACTGGTGCGCGTCGGGATCCTGGACATGGCGACGCGGCTCGCCGCGCAGGCGTTCCTGGCCGCCCTGCCGATGCTCATCGCCCTCGCCTCGTTCTGTCCGCCGGTGGTGCGCCATGAGCTCCTGCGCTCGCTGCGTACGTTGATCGGGACGTCCGGTGCGGTCGTGCGGCAGGCCGAGGACGTGACCGGGGGCGGCGACGCCGCGCTGCACAGCTGGGGTGCCGCGGGCGTGCTGGTCGCGCTGCTTTCCGCCACCGCGTTCACCCGGGCCCTTCAGCGGCTGTGCGAGCGGGCCTGGGACCTGCCGCGCTCCGCCGTGCGGCTCGTGGCGTGGCGGTGGGCGGTGTGGCTGCTGGTGTGGGTGGCGATGCTGATCGTGCAGGGCGCGCTGCACCGGGCGTTCGGCGCCGGGGCCGTCATCGGCTACCCCTTGCAGTTCGCGGCGGCCGCGCTGATGTGGTGGTGGACCCAGCACCTGCTGCTCGCCGGGCGGGTGCCGTGGCTGCCGCTGCTGCCGGGGGCGCTGCTGACCGCGGCGGGCGTGGTGGCGTTCTGCGGGGTGTCGGGGCTCTGGCTGCCGCGGGCGCTGCGGATGAGCGTGGAGCGCTACGGGGCGCTCGGGTCGGTGTTCACGGTGCTGTCCTGGCTGATCGTCTTCTTCACCACGGTGGTGTTCGGCGTGGCCGTCGGGCGCGTCCTGGCCCAGGAGGAGTTCCTGCGGCACCGGCTCGGCGGCACCACGGCCACCGGCTCAGGCTGACTCCACCGTCACCCTGCCCTCCCGGGCGGCCGTGGCCAGCGCCTGGTGGTCGCGCTCGTTCTGGTCGGCGTAGGCCTCCGCGAAACGGGCGAGCGCCCGGTCGAAGGAGTCGGAGCGGCCAAGATAGGCGGCGATGGCGACGCGGTCGCCGGAGCGGGCGTGGGCGCGTGCCAGCGTCGCGCCGCACGCCCCGCCGAACAGGCTCAGGACGCGCGGGGGCATCAGATCCACCTGCGGAATCACCTTCCAGTCCCACAACTGCCGTACATAGAAGTCGCGTTGCCGCCCGTCGAGCCCTTCCACCCGCTCCCAGCCGAGGAACATGTCGCCGGCCGCCTGCATGAGGCGCTGGCCGACGACGACGCGTTCGCCCTGGTTGGTGTGGGCACCGGGGCCCGCGAACTCCGCGAGCACGGAGGGCCCCGCCTCCTTCGCCTGGAGCAGCAGCGGATCGTGGTCGTCGCGGCCGAGCAGCAGCACGATCCAGCAGCGGGTGCCCACGCTGCCGACCCCGACCACCTTGCGCGCCATGTCGACGACCCTGTACTGGGTGAGCAGCGCCCTGCGCTCGGCGGTGAGCGTGCGTGAGTACCGCTCGATCAGGTCGATCAACTGCGCCTCGAGCTGCTTGCGTTCGACGCCGGGAAGGAGTTGGTCGAGCGGGGTGACCAGGGGCGGGTCGGCGGCGATGCGCAGCTCTCCGTCGACGACGTGGGCGAGCTTCTCAAGCGCCTGGAGGTGGTCGCGGCCGCGGGCCTTGCCGAGCGCCTTCGACATGCGCCGCCGGGTCCGGCCGTCCAGCTTCCCGGACACGGCGGCGTACAGCTCGTCCGCCTCGATCCGCGAGTACCACACGTCAAGGGTGCGCATCCCGGCGAACCGCTCCATGGACTGCCGGTACGAGGCCGCCGTGGCCCGCACCACGCGCTCTCGCTCGGAGCGGCCGAAGCCGTTGCCGCGGCCCGCGATGACGAGGCTGGCGGCGAGCCGTTTGACGTCCCACTCCCACGGCCCGCGCAGCGTCTCGTCGAAGTCGTTGACGTCGAACATCAGGCGCCGCTCCGGTGAGGCGAGCAGCCGGAAGTTCAACACATGGGCGTCTCCGCACAGTTGGGCACGCAGGCCGGTGACCGGGGTGTGCGAGAGGTCGGATGCCATGATCGCGGCGGCGCCCCGGAAGAACCGGAACGGCGACTCCAGCATGCGCCCGTAGCGGATCGGGACGAGCTCGGGCAGCCTGGCCGCCGACTGCTTCTCCAGGATCTCGACCGGGTCGGGCCGGTCGGCCGCGGGCGCGTAGGCGGCGTGCCCGGAGCGCGGGACGCTGGACCTCACGGACCGGCCCGTGCTCGCCCGCTCGCGCGCCGTGCGGCGGCGGCTCGTCATCTCGGTCATGGCGGGCTCCTTCCTGGCTGTGCACACCGTGCGCCGGGCCGGGCGCCGCGGCGTCACCCCGCCGGTGTGAGCTCGCCTTCCGGGGGTGAGTCCGCGGCGGCGCACCGGTCGCAGACTGCCGGTCATGGAAGCGACGACACAGGGGCGGGGGCAACGGTGGCTGGCGCGTGCGTCGTTGGCCGCCGCGGCGGGCGCCGTGCTGGTCCTGGCCGCCTTCGCGGGGATGCGGACCTTCGCGCTGCTGGGCGCGGGGGTCCTGGGGACGGCGGTCACGGCCGCCGCCGTGTGGTGGGTGCTCAGCAGGCGGGGCCCGGTGCGGTATCTGGCGCTGGTCCTGGCGCTCGCCGCGCCGGTCTGGGTGCTGGTCGCGTACGCCCGCGCGCACCTGGTGTGGGTGGTGCTGGTGTCGGGCGCGCTGTGGCTGCTCGCCGCGGGGGCGGGCCGGGCCTCGCTCGGGCCGCGCTCGGCCCCTGCCCCGATGCCCGAGTCGGCGGCGCCCGCGGTCCACCGGCCGGTGCTGATCATGAATCCGCGCTCGGGCGGCGGCAAGGTCGACCGCTTCGGGCTGCGCGCGAAGGCCGAGCGACTGGGGGCGGACGTCGTGCTGTTGGAGGGCCCCGAACCGGTCGACGTGGCGGCGCTCGCCCGGGAGCGCGCAGCCGCCGGGGCGGATCTCCTCGGCGTCGCGGGCGGCGACGGGACGCAGGCCCTCGTCGCGGATGTCGCCGCCGAGTTCGGCCTGCCGTTCCTGGTGATCCCCGCGGGGACCCGCAACCACTTCGCCCTCGACCTGGGCCTGGACCGCGAGGACCCGGCCAAGGCGCTGGACGCACTGGCCGACGGCGTGGAGCTGCGGGTCGACCTCGGCCGGGCGGGCGGCCACCCGTTCGTCAACAACGTCTCGTTCGGGGCCTACGCCGAGGTGGTGCAGAGCCCCGCCTACCGGGACGGCAAGACCCGGACCACCCTCGATCTGCTGCCGGACCTGCTCACCCGGCACAAGGGCCCGGAGCTGACCGCGCGGGTCGGCGGGCACGAAGTCGCCGACCCGCAGGCGCTGTTGGTGAGCAACAACCCGTACGGCGCCCACGACATCGCGGGTCTCGGCCGGCGCACCCGCCTCGACGGCGGCGTCCTCGGCTGCGTCGCCGTGCGGGTCACGAGCGCCGCGCAGGCCGCCGGGCTGCTGCGGGGCGGCCGGTCCGCCGGTGTGACGACGCGGACCGCCGACTCGGTGGTCGTCGACGCCGACCGGGAATCGATCCCCGTCGGCCTCGACGGCGAGGCGGTGCGCATGGACGTCCCCGTGCGCATCGAGGTGCGGCCCGGCGCGCTGCGCGTGCTCGTGCCGAGGCAGCGCCCGGGCACCTACCGGGAGCGCCCGCCGCTGGACTGGCGCGGCGTCACGTCCCTGGCCCTGACGGTGCGGCGGCCCTGAGCCCCTAGAGCGGAGCCCCGTAGACCTTGTGCGCCTCACGGTGTCCGTACATGGCGAGGGACCAGATCACGAGGATGTCGAGGGCGATGAGGATCGCCGACCACACGGGCTGGTACGGGGTGAAGAAGAAGTTCTCCAGCGCGCTCATCGCGGCGATCGTCATGACGACGATCCGCGCCCAGGTGCGGCCGCTGAAGAGACTGACCGCCGCGGCGAAGACGATGACGCCGGTGATCATCTGCACCCACCCGCGGGCGTTGGTGTCAAAGTCGAACGCGTAGTCGTGCTGCGCTTGGTAGTAGTTGTCGTTGAGCACCGCGGAGAGACCGGCGATCGCGTGATACGCGCCGATGAGGCCCATCACGAACGCGGCGAAGACGACTCCGCCGACGACACCCACGTTGACGCGGGGCGGCGGTTGGGGCCCGCCGGAAGGGCCGGAGCGCGCCGGGCCCGGCGACATCTGCTCGGTCATGTCGAACCTCCTTCTCGACGGCCGCGGCTCGATGTCCGCGGGGCCGATGGAACCGGAGCATGCGGCCCGCACCGCCCGGCCCGGTTCACCCGCAGCGGATGAGCCCCGCTCCGCGCGCGGCTGTCACCCGTCCGAGGTGATGCCCCCGGCGGCGCGGTCGCCGGGAGAATGGCACGCGGGGTGACGCTCGCACTGGAGGTGACGTCATGGGCGGGTCACACACGGGTCCGCGCCGCGAGCCGGCCAACACACCCTCCGGCGGCGGCGACTTCGAGATCCACGTCAGGGGCAGGCTCGGCGAGGCCTTCCGCTCGGCGTTCGGAGAGCTGACGGTCGTGCTGCGCCCCGCCGAGACGGTCCTGGTCGGCGCGGGGCTCGACCAGGCCGCCCTGTACGGCATCCTCGACCGCATCCAGGGCCTCGGCCTCGAACTCCTCGAGGTCCGCCGGATCCCCGGCCCGCGCGACAGGTCCTAGGGGCCTGTCGGCTCTGATAACGAAGTCGTACCGCCCCGAAAACGGCGCGGAAGGCCCCTATCGCCGCCGACCCCGCGCACCGCACCGTGGTGGGGTGATGCCCTCCACATGGGGAGGTGAGGGGCATGCCCACAGCACTGTGCCCACGCACGGTCGACGAACCAGGCGGCACGGGGCAGGTATCGGCGCTGCGCCTTCAGCTGAGCACGCTCACCCAGGAGACCCGGGCGGCCGATGCCGCCCTGACGACCTGCCTGATGTGGGTCGCCGGAGTCCTGGTGGAGATCGCCGGGGACGTGGCCGATCCACGGGCGGCCGGTGCGCTGGTGCACCGGGCATCGGCCGCGCTCGCCGCGGTGCCCGTCCCGCCGGGGAACGGTCCGTCGCCGCAGCCGCTGACCAGCCGCGAACTCGCCGTACTGCGGCGGTTGCGGGAGGAGGTCTCGCTGCGGCAGATCGCGGACGGTCTCTACGTCTCGCACAACACGGTCAAGAGCCATACCCGCTCCGTGTACCGCAAGCTGGGCGCACGCTCGCGCGCCGAAGCACTGCTCCGGGCCCAGGAGTTGGGGCTCGTCTGAGGCGCGCCCAGGACCGGAGCCCTCACCTCACAGGATCTGGAGCTCGCGGGCCCTGCGCACCGCGGCCGAGCGGCGGGACACGGCCAGCTTGCGGTAGACGCTCTTGAGGTGTGTCTTCACCGTGTTGACCGAGAGGTACAGCTCGTCGGCGATCTCCTCGGTGGTCATCATCTGCGCGAGCCGGTCGAGGACATCGCGTTCACGGGCGCTGAGCCGCTCGGCGGGAACCTCCGCGAGCGGGTCCCGCTCCGGCGGCGCGGCGGCACCGGCCCGGCGCGGCCGCGCGGGGTTCAGCAGCCGCGCGCAGGTCGGCGCGAGCGTCCGCTGCACCGTCTGCGGCAGCCGGGAGACCGTCACCGCGCTCGCGACGGCCTCGGCGCCCCGGACGCCGCGCTCCACCGCGGCCGCGATCCGGGCGGCGACGCCGCCCAGTTCGGCGAGGAACGTGTCGGAACAGTGCCCCAACGCGCTGTCGCTGTGCGCCAGTTCGCGCCGGGCCCGGCCGTGCTCGCCGCGTGCCAGAGCGCCCCAGGCGCGTACCAGGTGCAGGGTGGCGCGCGAGGGTTCGCCCGCGGTCCACGGCGGCATCGGCGGCTGCACGGCCTGGGCCGTGAGCTCGTCCGCGGCCCGGAAGCGGCCGCGCAGCGCCTCCAGGAGCGCGAGTTCGACGAGGCAGTCCCGGCGCAGCGCGCCGTTCCCCGCGGCGCCCGCCGCCTTGAGCCCCCGCGTGAGGGAGACCTGGGCGGCCTTGAGGCTGCCGGCCCGCAGCTCCCCGCTGCCCCGCACGGCCAGGGTGAGGGCCGGGATCTCGGGTCGCTCGGCCAGCAGGGTGTGCGGCACCTGCGGTCCGACCGCCTCCGCGTCGGCCGCGGCGTCCCCCGCTCGGCGCGGATCGCGGCAGCGCAGCCGTTCCATCCGGATCACGGCGTGGGCGAGGCGGCACCGCGCGACGCGGTCCTCCTCCCCCGCCGGCAGTCGGTCGAGGAGCTCGGCGGACCGCTCCAGGTTCCGCACGCACGCCTGGTCGTCCCGGCGGGTCCTGGCGACGGCCGCCGCGAGCAGCACGGACTCCGGTTCGTCGGCGGACAGTCCGTCGGCCGGCTGCCGGCCCGCGTCGACGGGCAGCCGGGTCCTGGCCAGGCCCAGCACCTGCCCGATCGCCAGGCGGTGCACGATGAGCCGGGCCGCCTCGTCCCAGTCGCCCGCGGCGAGCAGATGGCGCACGGCGTCGGCGAGCAGCCCCTGCCCGGCGAGCCACGCGGCGGCCGTGCGGTGCAGCGGGGCCACCAGGCCGGGCGTCTCGTGCCGCAGGCAGGTCCGCAGCACGTCGGCGAACATCTGGTGGCAGCGGTACCAGCCCTGCCCCACGGGCCGCAGGAAGGAGTTCTCCCGGACGAGCCCCGCGAACAGGACGCCGTCCGCGTCGCCGGCGAGTTCGGCGGCCAGCTCGGCGTTCACCCGGTCCAGGATGCTCGTCGTCAGGAGCAGCCTGCGCATGCCGGGCGACTGCTGGTCGAGCACCTCCTCGACCAGATAGCTGGAGATCGCCTCGTCGTCCCCCGCGAGCTGCTCGATGAACCCTTCGGGGTCGCCGCGCCGTTCCATGGACATCGCGGCGAGCCGCAGGCCGGCGGCCCAGCCGTCCGCCCGCCGCCGCAGCGTGCTGACCGTCTGCTTCGTGACGTCGATGCCGTGCTGGGCCAGGAGGGCCGCGGCCTCCCGGTCGTCGAAGGCGAGGTCGGCGGTGCGTACTTCGGCGACCTCGCTGGTGAGCCGCCCGCGGTACAGGTGCAGGGGCGGGTCGCGGCGAGCGAGCACCACGAGGCGCAGCTTGTCGGGGGCGTGCCGGAGCAGGTGGGTGACGCCTCGGGCGATCGGTGAGTCGAGGGCGGGCTGGAAGTCGTCGAGGACCAGGACCGACGGTTCCTCCTGCCCGTTGAGGCAGGCGGCGAGCGTCGCGACGAGCAGCGGCCCGTCCTCGCTCGCGGCGGGTTCGGGCACCTCGACGCCCGCGGCGCGCAGCGCGCCGGACACCCGCTGCCAGAACACCCCGGGGTGCTCGGCGGGCCCGTCGCAGGTGACCCAGGCGAGCGGCCAGGGCGGGCGCCTGGTGTGCGCCCATTCCAGGGCGAGGGCCGTCTTGCCCGCGCCCACGGGGCCGACGACCACGGTGAGCGGTCCGCGCACACCCCTGGCCAGTTGGCCGGTGAGCCGGGGCCGCGGCACGATCCAGTCGGGCAGCGCGGGGACGGAGTCGGCGTGTTCCTGGCCGTGCTCGCCGTCCGGCGCGCGGTGTGACCACTCGGCCATGGTGCCCCTCGCTTTCGCAGCGCTGTGGACCCACACCCCCGTATGGGAGGCAAGTGTGGGGCCGGGAGCGTCACGTCCGGCACATGCCAGGCGCCATCTCACCCGGGTGAAGTTCCCGGGTGGGACGGCGCGTCGGCAGGGGGGTGACCCGTGGGCCGACCGGCGACTACTTGGACTGGAGGGCCTCCACCAGTTCCTCCTCGCGGTCCTTGGTGAGGGAGGTGTGGATCACGGTGGGGCCGAAGGGGCGCAGCGCGTCCCGCACCCGGTCCGGTGTGGTCCGCCGGACGAGCGCGAACACGGCGGCGCGGCCGGGTTCGAGGGCGTGGGCGGTCTCCTTGACGAAGGCGTCGTTGATGCCGATGTCGGTGAGCTTGCCCGCGGCGGCTCCGGTGGCCGCGCCCACGGCGGCGCCGAACACCGGCATCAGGAAGAGCATTCCGAACAGCGCGCCCCACAGGGCGCCGCCGGCCGCGCCCGCCCCGGTGGTGCTGTGCGTCTGGTGGACGTGCATCTTGCCGTCCATGGTGCGCCAGGCCACCACGGCGTCCTCGAGCTCCAGCAGTTCCTGCCGGGACAGCTCGCCGGCCAGGCGCAGCACCGATTCGGCCTTTTCCTTGTCCGAGAATCCGAGTACGACGAGTTCGGCCATCAGGTCCTCCTGGGACGGTTGCCGGGTTTGGGTACGGGAGTGGGTTTCGGGGCGACCGGATCGCCCAGGCGCTTGGCCGCGGCGGCGAGTTCGACGGCGACGGGCTCCAGGGCCTCCTCGGTGAGGAAGCCCTCGGCGACGGGCACCCCGCCCGCGTCCCTGACCGCCTTGCGCAGGTACTTCGCCCAGACGTGTTCGAGCAGGATGTACGCCGCCGACGTGCCCGGGTCCTGGGAGTCGGCCATCTCCCGGATGTCATCGGTGCTCAGCCCGAACGCATTGCCCTCGGCCAGGCTCGGATACGTGTCCTGCACGGCGCGGATCCGCTCCTTGGAGATGCCGAGCAGGGCGGCGACGGTGTCGCCCATCCCCTCCTGCTGGAAGTCGAGGGAGAACAGGCCGCCACCGGGCTCCTTGGCGACGAAGAGCATGTCGAGGACGCGGATCTGTTCGTTCGCCTCGAGGATCGCCAGTTCCTCGACGATCCGCCCCTCGAACTTGGCCTCGGGCCCGAACTCGATGGTGAGCAGCTGGACCGGTCCGATGACCGCCATGGCGTCTCCCTCCGACTGCCTACGGAATCTCCACCGGCATCACAGCGACGCCGCCCGCGCCGCGCGTCACCCGCCGTAGGTGAGCACCGCGCCCCCGCCCGCGGCGACGCTGACCGCGGGAGGTGCCACGCCATGAGCGATGAACAGGCCCCCGGCCCCGCGCAGTCCCCGTCGGGCCCGCCGTCCGCCACCGACGCGGAACTGGAACGGCTGCGCGCCGAGGTCGAGATGTTGCGCGACCGCGCCGGCACCCAGCGCAGGCGCCGCGCCCGGACGTTCGTGATCCGCCGCACGATCGCCGCGATCCTCATCGCGCTCGTCGCGGTGCTCGCGGTCACCTCCGTGGTGGGCGTGTGGGGTTCGCGGACCACCCTGAACACGGACCGCTGGATCGCCACCGTCGGCACGCTGCCCGAGGACCCGAAGGTGAACGCCGCGGTCTCCACGTACCTGGCGGACGAGATCTTCGACCAGCTCGACGTGGAGCAGCGGCTGGCCGACGCCCTGCCGCCGCGCGCCTCGTTCCTCGCGGGCCCTGTGACCGGGGCCGTGCACGACTTCATGCGCGAGAAGGTCTCGCAGCTGATCGCGAACGAGCGGTTCCAGGAGCTGTGGCGGACCACGAACCGGTTCGCGCACGAACGCATCGTCGCCCTCCTGGAGAAGCGCAACGAGAACGTCCAGGTGAAGGGCGACACGGTCACGCTCAATCTGCTGCCCGTGGTCAACAACCTGCTGGGCTCCCTGGAGACCGAGCTCCCTTCCGTCTTCGGCAAGAAGATCGACCTTCCGACGCTGTCCTCAGGTGAGCTGCCGCCCGGACTGCACCAGCGGATCGAGAAGGCCATCGGCAAGGACCTGCCCGAGGACTTCGCGCAGATCCGCCTCTACAACCGGCACACGCTCAGCCAGCTCCAGGACGCGGTCGTGCTCTTCAAGCGCGCCCTCGTGGGCCTGCTCATCGCCGTCCCGGTGCTGCTCGCCCTCTCGCTGTGGGTGTCGCCGAACCGCCGCCGCACCCTGCTCCAGCTCGGCCTGTGGCTGGTGGTGACGGTCACCGTGCTTACGGCCGTCCTGCGGGGCGTGCGCGACCAGTTGCTCGGCCAGTTGCCGGAGGGCGTCTACCGCGAAGGGGCGCGCTCGGCGCTGTGGACCATCTTCACCACGCTGCGGGAGCGGGGCGATCAACTGCTGTGGCTCGGCGTCGCCATCGCCGTCCTGTGCTATCTGGTCGGCCCCGGACGGCTGCCGTCCGCGCTGCGCCGGTGGACCGTGCAGGGCGCCCGCGCCACCGGACACGGGTTCACGAAGGCGGGCGAACACCTGGTGAGCAACCGGCAGTTGCGTCCGTGGCTGGCCCGGCACGCGGACGTGCTGCGCGTCGGCGGCGCCGTCGTCGCCGCCCTGGTGTCGATCCTGCTGTCGTCGTGGACCGCGCTCCTCGTCATCGCCGTGCTGCTCGCCGCGTACGAGATCGTGGTCACGCTCGCGGCCCGCGAAGGCAGCTCACCCCCGGAAGGTGAGGCGCCCCCTCGGCCCCCTGCCGAGACTGGCGCCCCGGGCTGACCGAGGGGCACTTGGGAGGGTTCGCATGAAGAAGGAATCGCGCGTCGGGCCGACCGGCGACGGGGGCGGACGCGCTCGACTGTGGGGTCCGTACCTGAGCGAGCGGCAGTGGGGAACGGTGCGCGAGGACTACAGCCCGGGGGGAGACGCGTGGTCGTACTTTCCGCACGACCACGCTCGCTCCCGCGCCTACCGGTGGGGCGAGGACGGCCTCGGCGGCATCAGCGACGAGAAGCAGCGCCTGTGTCTGGCCCTCGCCCTGTGGAACGGCCGCGACCCGATCCTCAAGGAGCGCGCCTTCGGCCTGACCAACGCGGAGGGCAACCACGGTGAGGACGTCAAGGAGTACTACTTCTACCTCGACGCCACGCCCAGCCACTCCTACCTGAAATACCTGTACAAGTATCCGCAGGTCCCGTACCCGTACAACGACCTCGTGGCCGTCAACGGCTCGCGTTCCCGGCAGGAGTTCGAGTACGAGCTGCTCGACACCGGGGTCTTCGCCGGGCAGCGGTACTTCGACGTGACGGTGGAGTACGCCAAGGCGGACCACGACGACATCCTGATGCGGATCACCGTCGACAACCGGGGCCCGGACGAGGCGACGCTGCACGTGCTGCCCACGCTGTGGTTCCGCAACACCTGGTCGTGGGGCGAGCACGCGAGCACGGCGCCGAAACCCGTGCTGCGGGCGGCCGAGGGGCCGCGCGCCACCCGCACGATCCGCGCCGACCACCCGGAGCTCGGCAGCTACGACCTGCGCTGCGACGCCGCGGCCGAGCTGCTGTTCACGGAGAACGAGACCGACAAGGGGCGCCTGTTCGGCACGGCGAGCGACACCCCGTACGTCAAGGACGGCATCGGGCGCCACATCGTCGAGGGCGAACCGCACACCGTCAACCCGGCGCAGGAGGGCACCAAGGCCGCCGCCCACCACACACTCACCGTGCCCGCCGGCGGGTCCGAGACGTTGCGGCTGCGTCTCGGACCCGCCGGTGCCCAGCTCACCCTGGCCCGCGGCTTCGACACGGTGTTCCGCGACCGGATCGCCGAAGCGGACGCGTTCTACCGGGAGCTGACGCCGAAGGGCGCCGGCGAGGACGAGGCGCGGGTGTTCCGGCAGGCGCTGGCCGGGATGCTGTGGTCCAAGCAGTACTACGCGTTCGACCTGGAGACCTGGCTGGCCGAGCACGAGACGACACCGTGGAGCCTGCCACGGCCCGGAGTGCGCAACCGCGAGTGGTTCCACATGGTCAGCGACGACATCGTGTCGATGCCGGACAAGTGGGAGTACCCGTGGTTCGCGGCCTGGGACCTCGCCTTCCACGCGGTGGCCCTGGCGGTTGTCGACCTCGACTTCGCCAAGCAGCAGCTCGAACTCCTGCTGCGGGACTCCTTCCTGCACCCCAACGGCCAGATCCCGGCCTACGAGTGGAGCTTCGGCGACGTCAACCCGCCGGTGCACGCCTGGGCCGCGTACTTCGTCTACACGGTGGAGAAGGAGACGACAGGACACGCCGATCACGCGTTCCTGGAGCGCACCTTCCAAAAGCTCCTGACGAACTTCACGTGGTGGGTCAACCGCAAGGACCCGAGCGGCCGCAACGTCTTCCAGGGCGGCTTCCTCGGCCTCGACAACATCGGCGTCTTCGACCGCAGCGCGCCGCTGCCCACCGGCGGTTCCCTGGAGCAGGCCGACGGCACGGCGTGGATGGCCCTGTACTGCCAGTCGATGCTCCAGATCGCCCTCGAACTCGTCGAGCACAACGAGACGTACGACGAGCTGGTCCTGAAGTTCGTCGAGCACTATCTGTGGATCTCCGCGTCCATGGACCGGCTCGGCGATCTCGGCGACGAGCTCTGGGACGAGGAGGACGGGTTCTTCTACGACGTGCTGCGGCTGCCGGACGGGCAGGCGCAGCGCCTGAAGGTCCGTTCGATGGTCGGCCTGCTGCCGCTGTGCGCGTCCACGGTCTTCCAACCGCAGCAGCTGGAGCGTCTCTCCGGGCTCGGCGAGCGGTTGCAGCGGTTCGCCGCGCGCCACCCGTCGCTGTCCGTGACGCTGTCCCAGGCGCAGGCCGGAAAGCCGGGCGGCCCCCGGCTCCTGTCGGTCGTCGACGAGAAAAAGCTGGTCCGCGTGCTGTCCCGGGTCCTGTCGGAGGACGAGTTCCTGAGCCCCTACGGCATCAGGGCGCTGTCCAAGTACCACGAGGAGCACCCGTACACGTTCTGGGTGCACGGCGAGGAGTACAAGGTCGGCTATCTGCCCGCCGAGTCCGACACCGGCATGTTCGGCGGCAACTCCAACTGGCGCGGCCCGGTGTGGCTGCCGATGAACGTCCTGCTCATCCGGTCCCTGCTGCATCTGTACGGCTTCTACGGCGACGAGCTGACCGTGGAGTGCCCGACGGGCTCCGGGGTGCGCATGAACCTCTTCGAGGTCGCCGAGGAGATCTCGAAGAGGCTCACCCGGATCTTCCTGCGCGACGAGGACGGCCACCGCCCGGTCTACGGCGGCCAGCCGCTGTTCCGCGACGACCCGCACTGGCGCGACCTCATCTCGTTCTACGAGTACTTCCACGGCGACAACGGAGCGGGCATCGGCGCCTCGCACCAGACGGGTTGGACGGGTCTGGTCGCCGCCCTGATGAAGATCTTCGGCACGCTCGGTCCCGACGCCTTCCGGCCGCGGTCCACGAGGAGGTAGCAGCGATGGCCGCTTCACCGGCACAGCCCGTGATCCACGAGGTCAACACCCGGGTGTGGCTGCGGGAGACGGGACGCAGGCTCGGCCGCGATATCGGCCTCGCGGACGTGCCCAAGGACATCTGGGACGAGATCACCCCGTCCGGGGTCGATGTCGTGTGGCTGATGGGCGTGTGGGAGCGCAGCCCGCAGGGGCGTGCCATCGCCCTCCAGAACCCCGCGCTGCGGGCCGCGTTCGAGGCGGCCGTCCCCGGCATCGGCGAGCAGGACATCGCGGGCTCCCCGTACTGCATCCGCCGCTACGAGGTGGACGGGGCGCTCGGCGGGGCCGTCGGCCTCACGGCGGCGCGCGCCGAACTCGACCGGCGGGGCGTGGGGCTGCTACTCGACTACGTTCCGAACCATGTGGCCCCCGACAGCCCGTGGGTGGGCGAGTACCCGGAGTTGTTCGTGCGCGGCGACGCCGAGGATCTGCGCCGGGATCCGGACGGCTTCCTGGACACGGGACGCGCGGTGCTCGCGCGGGGCCGGGACCCGTTCTTCCCGCCGTGGCCCGATGTCGTCCAACTCAACGCCTTCGCACCTGAGTTGCGCCGCTCGACCGTCGAGATCCTGGACCACATCGGCCGGTTCTGCGACGGCGTGCGCTGCGACATGGCGATGCTGCTGACGAACGACGTCTTCGAGCGCACCTGGGGCGAGCGGGCCGGGAAGCGTCCCGCGGAGGAGTTCTGGGTCGAGGTGCTCGGCGCCGTGCACCGCGAGCGCCCGGACATGCTGTTCGCGGCGGAGGCGTACTGGGACCTCGAATGGGCGCTCCAGCAGCAGGGCTTCGACTTCTGCTACGACAAGCGCCTCTACGACCGGATCCTCGCGCACGACGCCGCGTCGGTGCGGGCCCATCTGGGCGCCGACGAGTCGTACCAGCGCCGGCTCGTCCGCTTCCTGGAGAACCACGACGAGCCCCGCGCGGCGCACACCATGGCCCGGGACAAGGAGCGCGCGGCGGCCGCCCTGATCGCCACGCTGCCCGGCGCGACGCTGTGGCACGAGGGCCAGTTCACCGGGCGCCGCGTGCAGCTCCCGGTCTTCCTCGACCGGCGCCCCGACGAGCCGGCCGACGACGAGCTGCGCTCCTTCCACGAGCGGCTGCTCTCCGCCGTGCATCACAGCGGCATGCGCACGGGGAGCTGGCGGCTCCTCGACTGCGCGGGCTGGCCGGACAACGACTCGGCGGCGGCCCTCATCGCGTCGTGCTGGACGGGCCCGGCGGGCCGCTTCCTGTCGGTGGTCAACCTCTCCGGCCACCGGGCGCAGGGCCGGGTCCGCCTGCCGTGGCCCGAACTGGGGCCTTCCACCTGGCAGTTGACCAGCCTCCTCGGCACGGACCAGTACGAGCGCTCGGGCGCGGAGCTGCTGGACACGGGGCTTTACGTGGACCTGCCGGCGTGGGGCACGCACCTGCTGGCCGCAGGCTGAGCCCACCCGGCGTTACGGCCTCGGGGCTCCGCCCCGGACCCCGCGCCTCAATCGCCGGCGGGGCTTGATTTGCTCAACCGGCGATTGGTATTTCGAGCCCCTGCGGCGATTGAGCAGCGGGGTCCGGGGCGGAGCCCCGCGAGCGCAACGCCGGTGGGGCTCACCATTCCGACCCGGCCCGGGCCCGGTACGCCTCCACCGCACCCTCCACCGTGGGGAAGAACGCGTCGGGCCCGAACGTCCGCGCCAACCCGTACCGCTCCACCTTCCGCCGCACCGGATCCTTCAGCTCGGCGAACACCAGGTCCACACCCCGCCCGCGCAGCGCCTCGTCCAGTTCCTCCAGGACATCCGCCGCCGTCGTGTCGACATCCGTGATCGGCTCCGCGGCGACGACCACGCACCGCGTCTCCGCCTCCCGCCGCACCGCGTGCAGCACCTCGTCCCGGAACGACTTCGCGTTGGCGAAGAACAGCGGCGCGTCGAAGCGCAGCAGCACGAGGCCCGGCAGGAGCTGCGCGCCGGGGTGCGAGCGCACATCGTGGTAGCCCTCAAGTCCGGCCACCCGCCCCAGCACCGTGCTGTACGGCCACCACGCCCGCCGGAACACGTTGAGGATCGAGAGCCCCACCGCGACGGCGATCCCCGGCAGCACCCCGAGCAGTGCGACGCCGAGGAACGCCGCCGTGCACAGCCAGAACTCGGCCTTGCGCTGCCGCCACAGCCGCCCCGCCCCCGCCAGGTCGGCCAGCGACAGGGACGCCGTGATGACGACGGCGGCGAGCGCGGGCTGCGGCAGGTCGCGGAACAGGCCGGGCAGCAGGACGAGCATCAGCAGGATCAGCGCCGCCCCGACCAGTCCCGTCAACTGCGTCTTCGCGCCCGCCCGTTCGGCCACCGCCGTACGCGACCCGCTCGTACTCACGGGGAAGCCCTGGAAGAGCCCCGCGGCCGCGTTCGCCGCGCCGATGGCGATCATCTCGTCGTTGCCGCGGACCTCCTCCCCGCTGCGGCTCGCGAACGCGGAGGCGTTGGAGATCGTGTCGGCGAGAGAGACCAGGGCGATGCCGAGGGCGCCCACGAACAGCGGGCCGAGGTCGTCCCAGCGGACGTCGGGGACGGTGAAAGGCGGCAGCCCCTCGGGCAGCCGGCCGACCAGTTTCACCCCGTGCTCCCCGAGGTCGAACGCGACGGTCGCGCCGATGGCCAGCACCACCATCACGAGCACGGCGGGCACCTTCGGCACCAGTCGTTGCAGTCCCAGGACGAGGACGATGCAGCCGCCGCCCACGGCCAGCGCCGCCGGAACCAGCGCGCCGTCGGCCAACTTCTCCACCAGGGCGTCCAGTTCGCCGATCAGGCCGTCCGCGTCCACGGAGAACCCGAACAGCTTCGGCAGCTGGCCGACGAGGATGGTCAGGGCGAGGCCGTTCATGTAGCCGATCATCGTGGGCTTGGAGATGAGGTCGGCGATGAAGCCCAGACGCGCCACGCCCGCCAGGATCGTGATCGCGCCGACCATCAGGGCGAGCACCGAGGCCAGGGCGACCGCGCGACCGCTGTCGCCGCCCGAGGCGACCAGCGGCAGGATCGTCGCCGCGATCATCGGTCCGAGCGAGGAGTCGGGCCCGAGGACGAGAATCCGGGAGGGGCCCGCGACGGCGTACGCGAGCAGGCACATGACCGACGTGTAGAGCCCGGTGATCGCCGGAAGCCCGGCCAGCTCGGCGTACGCCATGCCCTGCGGCACCAGGAGCGTGGTCAGGACGACGCCCGCGACGAGGTCCTTGACCAGCCAGGAACGCCGATAGGCGCGCAGCGTCCTGACACCGGGCGGCAACGGCAGGCCCTTGGGCACCGCGAGGTCACCTCCGTCGGGCGATGAGCTTGCCCAGTTCCCACAGCGCGAGGAGCGCGAGGGCCGGCAGCAGCGCCCAGCCGAACTGGCCGATGTGCAGGGGGACGGTGTCGAGCAGCCGGTTGAAGACGTCGGTCTGCGTGACGAGCACGGCGAGCACGAACTCGCCGAGGATCGTCCAGTTGAGCTGCTTGCTGTCGAAGGTGTCGACGGTGAGCGCGGTCCCGGTCTGGCTGCGGCACTCGACGGCGGCCACGATCAGGCAGAGCGCGAACGCCGCGAACGCGATGGAGTTGCCGATGCGGGTGCTGTCGTAGCGGGCCTCCCCGAGCTTGATCAGGCTCAGCAGCGCGACGGCGATGCCCGCGCCCACGAGCCCCACCGTGAGCATCAGCGCCGGGGTCATCACCGGTTCGCCGCGCGGTCGCGGGCGCCGCGTCATGAGCCCCGTGCCGACCCGGTCGAAGCCTAGGGAGAAGCCGAAGGCCGCGTTGACGACGAAGTGGATCCACAGCACCTGCGCGGGGTTGAACGGCTCCGCGTCGGCGATGTTGAAGAGCGAGGCGCCGAGGAACGTCAGGACGAAGACGACCAGCAGGATCAGCACGAAACGGATGTACTTGGTGAGGTTGTCGTAGATCTTGCGGCCCTGCTCGACCGCGTGAATGATCGTGGCGAAGTTGTCGTCGGACAGGATCATCCGCCCGGCGTTCTTCGCGACCTCCGTGCCGGAGCCCATGGCGACGCCGATGTCGGCGGCCTTGATTGCGGGCGCGTCGTTGACGCCGTCGCCGGTCATGGCGACGACGTCGCCCTTCTTCTTCAGCGTCTCGGCGAGCAGCACCTTGTGCTCGGGCGCCACCCGGCCCACCACCCCGATCCGGTCGATGCGCTCCAGCCGCTCGTCCTCGGACAGGGCCGCGAACTCGGCGCCGAGGACGGCCTCTCCGCCGATCCCGATCTGCTCGGCGATCGCCGCGCCGGTGATGACGTCGTCGCCGGTGACCATGCGTACGCGGATGTGGGCGGCCTGCGCCGCGGCCACGGCGTCCTTGGACTCGGGGCGCGCGGGGTCGACCATGCCGACCAGGCTGGTGACCCGCAACTCCCGTACGACGTCGAGGAGATCGGCGTCCGGGTCGAAGGTCGCCGGGTCCAGGTCGCGCGTCGCGGCGGCCATCACCCGGCGGCCCGCCCGCTCCATCCGCTCGACCTCTTCGTCGGCCCGGCCGCGCAGCGCGGCGTCGAAGGCGATGTCGGCCCCGTCCGACAGCGCCGTCGTCGTCCGCGCGAGCACGGCCGGTGCCGCCCCCTTGACGAAGCAGCGCACGACGGGCCGACCCTGCCCGTCGTGCGCCGCATGGAAGGTGGCCATCAGTTTGTACGCGGGGTCGAACGGCAGGGTCGCGAGGAGGGGCAGCCGCTCTCGTGTGGCGGCCACGTCGAGGCCCGCCTTGTGGCCGAGGACGAGCAGCGCGCCCTCGGTGGGGTCGCCCACGACCTCGCCGTCGACGAGCGAGGCGTCGCTGGCGACGAGGTAGGGCAGGATCGCGTCCTCGATGCGGGGCGAGCTGCCCGCGGCATGGTGGATCCTGCCCTCCAGGCCGTAGCCGGTGCCCGAGACGGTGTACCGGTCGAAGGCGTCGACGACCTCGACGACCGTCATCTGATTCATCGTCAGGGTGCCGGTCTTGTCGGAGTTCACGGCCGAGGTGAAGCCCAGCGTCTCCACGGACGGCAGGTCCTTGACGATGGCGTTGCGCTTCGCGAGGTCGAGACCGCCCATCGACAGGATGGTCTGCGTGACCGTCGGCAGCGCCTCGGGCACGGCGGCGATGGCGAGGGACACCGCGCTGATGAACAGCGCGTCCCAGGGCTCGTCGCGACCGCGGCCGAGCGCGAACATCACGACCATGGTGAGCGCGGCCGCCCCGACGATCCACAGGGTGAGCCGGTTCAACTCCTTGGACAGCGGGGACATCTCACGCTTCGTCGCCGTCAACATGCCGGAGATGCGCCCGAGTTCGGTGTCGGCCCCGGTGGCGGTCACGAGCAGCAGCCCGCTGCCGTGCGTCACCGGTGTCGTCATGAACGCCATGTCGCTCTGCTCGGCCGGGCCGAGTTCGCCGCCGGGCACCGGGTTCGCGTCCTTGGCCACGGGTACGCTCTCGCCGGTGAGCGCCGACTCGTCGATCTGGAGCGCGGTCGCCGCGACGAGCCGGCCGTCCGCCGGGACCTCGTCCCCCGCCGCGAGCAGCACCACGTCGCCGACGACCACGTCCTCCGCGGGGATCTCGGCCTCCCTGCCGTCCCTGCGTACGCGCGCGGTGGCCTTCGTCATGGCCTTCAGGGCGTTCATGGCGCTGTCCGCCTTGCCCTCCTGGCGCAGGCCGATGACCGCGTTCACGACGGACAGGGCAAGCAGCACCACCGCCGTGCCCCACTCCTGGATGACGAGCGACACGATCGCGGACGCGACGAGGATGAGCTGCATGTACGAGGTGAACTGGCCCAGGATGCGGGTCAGCAGCGGTGTGGGCTTCTCCTCGGGCAGGGCGTTGGGCCCGTCCTCGGCGCGCCGCGCGCTCGCCCGGTCGGTGTCGAGTCCCGCGGCCGGGTCGACGCCGAGCTCGCGGGCGACCGACTCGGCGGGCTCGGCGTGCCACAGGTGCGCCGGCGCGGCGGTCACCGGGCCCGCCTCCCGGCCGTGTACGGGTCGGCCGCGGCCCCGGCCGGCGCCTCCTTCTCCAACTGCCTTTTCTCCAGCTCCAGTTCGTGCCGGGTCTCGTCGTCGATGACGGGGTACTGCGGATCGATCTCCATCAGGGTGTGCGCGAGTACGGCCGCCGCGCAGATCCGCGCGTACCACTTGCGGTCGGCGGGCACGACGTACCACGGGGCCCAGCGGGTGCTCGTGGCGGACAGCATGTCCTGGAAGGCCTCCTGGTAGTCGTCCCAGCGGGCCCGCTCACGCGCGTCCGCCGCCGAGAACTTCCAGTTCCGCTCCGGTACGTCGATGCGCTTGAGGAAGCGGACCCGCTGCTCCTCCTTGGACAGGTTCAGGAACAGCTTGACGAGCCGGAAACCGTTGTCCGTCAGGTACCGCTCCCACTCGTTGATCTCGCGGTAGCGCCTGCGCCACAGCGCCTTGCCGCTCTGCTTGCGGCCCGGAAGCCGCTGGCGGTCCAGGAGTTCGGGATGCACCCGCACCACGAGGACCTCCTCGTAGTGGGAGCGGTTGAAGATGCCGATCTCGCCGCGGCGCGGCAGCGCGCAGGAGTAGCGCCAGAGATAGTCGTGGCTCAGCTCGTCGTGCGAGGGCACCTTGAAGCCCGCCACGCGCACACCCTGCGGGTTCACGCCGCTCATGACATGACGGATCGTGCCGTCCTTGCCGCCGGCGTCGAGGGCCTGAAGACACAGCAGTACGCCGTGCGTGCCCTCGGCGGCCAGCCTGCGCTGGTGGTCGGCGAGCAGGTCGACGCCCTCGGCCAGCAGTTCCCTGCCCTGCCGCTTGTTCTTCAGGCCCGACTTGCTCGTGGGATCGAAGTCCTCGGACAGGTGCACCTTCGCTCCGGGCTCGACCCGCAGGGGTGCGATGAACTCGGCGATCCGCTCGGCCCGCTTGTCCTTCGTGCGCGCCCGTCCGTCCTTCATGAGCCACCTCGGTCCGTGTCCGCCGCGGTCCCACCGGTCAGTACAGCGTGTCCCGCTTCACCACGCACAGGCCCCAGATCACGAGCGCGTTCAGCGCGATCAGGGTCAGGGACCAGAACGGGTAGTAGGGGATGGAGAGGAAGTTGCCGATCAGGATCAGGACGGCGAGGATCACGCCGAGGATCCGGGCCCATTTCATCGCGACGAACAGGCCGAAGCTGACGATCACGGCGGCCGCGCCGAGGATCATGTGGATCCAGCCCCAGGCCGTGAGATCGAACTCGAAGGTGTAGTCGGGCGTCCGGAGGAAGACGTTGTCCTTCAGGACCGCCATCAGGCCGCGGCAGAAGCCCATGGACCCCGAGATGAAGAGCATCACCGCCGCGAAGACGGTCAGCCCGCCGGCGGCCGCTTCCTTCGCGCTGCCCATGCCGTGCTGCGAAGTGGTCGAGGTGGCCATCACAGGTCCCCCAAAGGTTGAGGAGGGTGCCGATTGCACCGCTGTGCCGCCGAGTGTCATGGCCCCGAGGAGCCCGGTCGTCACCCTTCGGGGGTGACGACCGCGCGGGGCCCTGCCCGGAGGCTGTCGGGGGTCAGGGCCGCGAGCTGAAGCGAGGCGATGAGCGTGGCGAGCACTCCCGAGGCCGCCGACGGCCGAAAGCCGCCGGCAGGACCCGACGACGGCCGCGGCCCGGACCGCGGCAGGCAGCGCCGCATCCTCGCACCGCTCGCGCTGGCCCAGTTCATCTGCAGTTTCGCCGGGTCGAACATGAACGTGATGATCCACGACATCAGCAAGGACCTGGACACCACCGTGCAGGGCGTACAGACCGCGATCACCATCTTCCTGCTGGTCATGGCCGCGCTGATGATCCCCGGCGGAATCCTCGCCGACCGCTACGGCCGCAAGCGCTGCCTGGTCCTCGGCCTCGCGATCTACGGGGTCGGGGCGCTGCTCAGTGCGGCGGCGCCCGGCCTCGGCGTGCTGATCCTGGGCAACTCGATCCTGGAGGGCGTCGGCACCGCCCTGCTGATCCCGCCGGTCTACATCCTCACCACGCTCCTGTTCACCGAAGTGGCGGCCCGCGCCAAGGCGTTCGGCACGATCATGGCCTTCGCCGGCATCGGCGCCGCCACGGGTCCGCTCCTCGGCGGGCTGATCACCTCGGCGATCAGCTGGCGGGCGGCGTTCGTGTTCCAGGCGGTGGTGATCGCGGCCATCATCCTGCTGAGCCGCGGCCTCCACGACCCCCTCCCGCCCGACCGGGAGCGCGAGTTCGACACGGTGGGCGCGATCCTCTCGGCGACCGGGCTCGTCCTCGTGGTCCTCGGGATCCTCGTGGCGGACGACAACGCCTGGCTGATGGGCGGGCTGCTCCTGCTCGGCGCGCTCGTCCTGCTGGCGTTCTTCCGCTGGGTGCGCAGGCGGGAGCGGACCGACGCCCAACCCCTGCTCCCCACCCAGCTGTTCCGCGTCCGGACGTCGAACCTCGGCCTGATCACCCAGCACACCCAGTGGCTGATGCTCATGGGGGTGTCTTTCGTGGTCGCCGCGTTCCTCCAGGTCGTGCGCGGATACAACGCCATCGAGACCGGTGTCATCTTCACCGCGTCGACCGTGGGCCTGCTGATCAGCTCGCTGGGCGCCGAGCGGTTCGCCAAGCGCCGCGAACAGCGCAGCCTCATCATGGCGGGGTTCATCGTCACGGTGTGCGGCATCGGCGTCCTGCTGACCGTGGCCCACGGCCACCCGAAGGCGTGGGCCTCCACGCCCGGCCTCTTCCTGATCGGCCTGGGCCTCGGCCTCATGCTCACCCCGTCGGTCAACGTGGTGCAGTCCAGCTTCTCCGAGGACCTTCAGGGCGAGATCTCCGGCCTGTCCCGCAGCGTGTCCAACCTGGGCTCCTCCGTGGGCACCGCGCTCGCCGGCACGATCCTCGTCGCCGATCCGGCCATCGGCCCCTACGCCGTCGCGCTGGTGGTCCTCGCGGTGATCGGTCTCGGCGGCCTCTGGGCGGCGGCACTGCTGCCACGGACACCGCCCGCACCGGAGCCTCATGCGTAGTCCCGGTCGTACGTCACCGTGGAACGCACCACGAGGTCCTGCAACGCCGCCCGCCGCCTGCTGAACGGGATCCAGAGGAGCCCCAGCGGCAAGCTCACGGACAGCGCGGCCCGCGCGAGGGCCCGCACCGTCCGCAGCCGCCGCCCCTCCCGGTCCGTCACGCTCACACCCATCAGCCGGCCGCCGGGCGTGGCCCCGACCACCGCCCACGAACCACCGAGATAGCAGACCGCGAAGGCCCAACCGACGGGCCCCGCGATCCAGTGGGGAACGTCGGGCAGCTGGAACGGCGGCCCGACGACCATCAACCGCGCACAGCCGGCGCCGACTTCGACGACCAGGGCGATCAGGGCGAGCACGAGCGCGTCGACCAGGGCGGCGAGGCCACGCGAGACGATCCCGGCGGCTTCCCGCCCGCCGGTCATGGCGATCGCTCGTCGCCGCTCCCGGCTCGCCGCAGCATCCTGTCGGCGAACCGGCCGACGCTCCGGTCCCCACGCTGCCCGAGCGCCCGCACCGCGTCGACCGCCTCCACGGTGAGCCCTCCCCCGGTGTCCCGCACGATCCGCCCGAGATCGATCTCCCGCAGCACCCCACGGGTGATGCCCACCAGATCGAACCGCACGAGCACGGCGTCGACGTCGAGCCTGGCGGCGATCCGGTCGACGTCGATGCGGCTCGCGACCCGGTCGACGTCCACGCGCGCCGCGACACGGTCCACGTCCACCCGGTCCGCCACATCGTCCACATCCACGCGCCGGGCCACCCGGTCCACATCCACCCGGTCCGCGATGGCGTTCACGTCGACGCGGTCGGTCACCGCCGCCACGTCCACCCGCGCGGCGATCGCGTTCACGTCGACCCGGGCGACGACCGCCGCGACATCCACCCGCGCCGCGATCGCGTCCACGTCCACGCGCGCGGCGACCCGCCCGACGTCCACCCGGTCGGCGACCCGGTTCACGTCCACCCGCTCGACCAGCTCGTCCAGGTCCAGGCAGTCGAGCACCAGCCCGACCGACCGCCGGACGACCACCCGCGGCACCTTCCCCAGCACACCGAGCGCACCCCGCGCCATCCGGCCGACCACCGCCACCGCGCCGTCCGTACTCACCTCGACCATGCCGTGACCGAAGCAGGCGGCTGCGCGCCCGGCATCCTCCGTGACGGGTGAGTGCCGCCCGCCCGTGGGCGTATCGCCTCAACGCCCCTCGGCCCGGGGCAGTTCGAGCGCCGGACGGCGGTCCCCGGCGAAGCCGAACGCCACGCCGCGCTGCGCGGCGAGCAGACGGGCGAGCCGCAGCACGCTGAGCCCGCTGACGCCGAGGTCCCGCACCTGCCGCAGGTCGACCACGACACCCGCGCCGCCCGGCCGGATGGCCCCGTGCAGCACCCGCCCGATCCGCGCCTCCGCGGCGGGACCGATCGCCGCGCACACCTCGATCACCACACAGTCCGCGACGCGCCGCACCACGACGGGCGCGGACTCCGTCCGGGACGCCACGGCCTTCGGCCGACGGACCACGAGCGGAACGTTCCATGTCATGAATGAGTCCCCCCCGAGCGCTCCGGACTTGGGAGAACAGCATCGTGAAGCCGCCACGGACCGGCATCGCTCCGCGAGGGTGAACGCGGACGGGGAAACGGCAACGGCCGGTGTCGCACGCACTGTTGATCATCGACCGGGAGGTTCTTAGTCTCAACTCCGTCGCACCGTGGACACGTCGCCACCCCCCGCACGGACCTGACGAAGGTGGAGCACCGCATGAGTCACGCAGATCAGGCACAGCACAACGGCCCGAGCCGCCGCCGGGTGATCGGCGGCGCGGCCACGCTGGCCGTCGCCGCGACAACGTTGCCCACCGGCATCGCGGCCGCCGCCCCGGCCCAGGCGGCCCCCGCCGACCTCGCCCGCTGGAAGAGACAAGCGGCCCGGGTGACGATCACCCGCGACGACTGGGGCATCCCGCACGTGGTCGGAAAGTCCGACGCCGACGCGGTGTTCGGGATGATGTACGCGCAGGCCGAGGACGACTTCAACCGCATCGAGCGCAACTACCTGGTCAGCCTGGGACGTCTGGCCGAGTCGGAGGGAAAGGGCGCGCTCTGGCAGGACCTGCGCCAGCGCCTGTTCATCGACCCGGAGGACCTCAAGAGGAGTTACGCGAAGTGTCCTTCCTGGCTGCGCGCCCTGATGCGCGGCTGGGCCGACGGCCTGAACTACTACTTGGCGACCCACCCCGACGTACACCCCAGGGTGCTCACCCACTTCGAGCCGTGGATGCCGCTGAGCTTCTCCGAGGGCAGCATCGGAGGCGACATCGAATCGGTGGCCCTCAGCCAGCTGGAGGCGTTCTACGCACAGCGCGAGGTCCCCCTGACCGAGGAGGAACAGGGCCTCAGGTTCCGCGAACCGTCCGGCTCCAACGGCATGTCCATCGCCCCCAGCCGCACCCGCGACGGCCACGCCCTCCTCCTCATCAACCCCCACACCAGCTTCTTCTTCCGCTCGGAACAGCATGTGACGAGCGAGGAGGGCCTCGACGTCTACGGCGCCGCGACCTGGGGCCAGTTCTTCATCTATCAGGGCTTCAACGAGCACACCGGCTGGATGCACACGTCGAGCGGCGTCGACAACATCGACGAGTTCGCGGAGACGGTCGACCGCGCCTCGGACGGCACGTACACCTACCGCTACGGCAAGGAGCACCGCCCGGTCACGGCACAGGACATCACCCTGGCCTGCCGTACGGAGAGCGGAGGCACGGAGCACCACACCTTCACGACGTACGCGACCCACCACGGCCCGATCGTGCGCGAGGCGGACGGCAAGTGGATCGCGTGCGCGCTGATGAACAAGCCGGTGGAGGCCCTGAAGCAGAGCTACTTGCGTACGACGACGCGGGACTACGCCGAGTACCTGAAGGTGGCGGAGCTGAAGGCCAACAGCTCCAACAACACCCTCTTCGCGGACTCGAAGGGCGACATCGCCTTCCTGATGCCGCAGTTCATGCCGGTCCGCGACGACCGCTTCGACTACATGAAGCCGGTCGACGGCAGCGACCCGGCCACCGACTGGCACGGCCTGCACACCCTGGACAGCATGCCGCGGGCGGTGAACCCGAAGAGCGGCTGGGCGTTCAACAGCAACAACTGGCCCTGGACGGCGGCCGGTGCGGACAGCCCGCACGCGTCCGACTACCCGCGCTACTTCGACAAGGCGGGCGAGAACCCGCGCGGCCCGCACGCGATCCGCGTCCTGACGTCGCGGGACGACTTCACCCCGCAGACCCTCATCGAGGGCGCCTTCGACCCGTACCTGACGGCGTTCGCCCGCCTCCTGCCCGGCCTGGTGAAGGCGGCGGACCAGCTGCCGGCGGGCAGCGCACGCAAGAAGAAGCTCGCGGCGCCGACCGACCTGTTGCGCGACTGGGACCACCGGTGGTCGGCCAGGTCGACGGCGACCTCGTTGGCGGTCTTCTGGGGCGAGGCGCTGTGGGCCCTGGTCTCCAAGGCAGCCGCTGACGCGCACCTCTCGGTCTGGGACTACATGGCCGACCGTGCCACGGACGCGCAGCGCGTCGACGCGCTCGAATCGGCGGTCGACCGCCTGACGCAGGACTTCGGGAGCTGGCAGGTCCCGTGGTCCGAGATCAACCGCTACCAGCGCAACGACGGCGCCGTCACCCAGACCTTCGACGACGCCCTGCCCAGCTACCCGGTCCCCTTCACCTCCGCCCAGTGGGGCTCCCTCGCCTCCTTCGGCGCGAAGCGCTACCCGGGGACGAAGCGCTACTACGGCACGAGCGGCAACAGCTTCGTGGCGGTCGTCGAATTCGGCCCGAAGCTCCGGGCCTGGGCGGTCACGGCGGGCGGCGCCAGCGGCCACCCGGACTCCCCGCACTTCGGCGACCAGGTGAAGCGGTACGCGAGCGGCGACCTGCGGCCGGTGTACTTCTATCCGGAGGACCTGAAGGGACACGTGGAGCGCAGGTACCGACCGGGGTCATGAGGAACGCCGGAACGAGCGCGCCCCGTCCTCAGCCGTCGCTGCGCTCCAGGTCCCAGACGACGCGCTTCTTGCGGGGACCGCGGACCAGCCCCTGGGACTGGGCGACGATCGCGGCCAGCGCGTTGATCGTCCAGTACGCCAGGGGGTAGACCGGCAGCAGCAGGCAGGCGTACGGCAGCTTCGGGTCGAGCCGCAGGTCGATCAGGGTGGCCACGATGATCTGCACCATGGCGATGACGGCGATGCCCACCCCCCAAGCGAGCATCCACCGGAACCCGGCGGCGTCATCGGGGTGCAGGATCACGTGGACCACGCCGTACACCGTGGCGACGAGCAGCATCACCACCCACACGTACGACAGGAGGGCCTCGGCGGCGATGGGCCACAGCGGCCAGTGGCCCGGCCGCCACACCCACCGCAGGTGGGTGCGCAGCACCTCGCCCTGGCCGCGGGACCACCGGGTGCGCTGGGCCCAGATCGAGCGCACCGTCTGGGGGACCTCCATGCCGACCAGGGCGTTCGGCTCGAAGCAGGTCAGATGTCCGGCCCGCAGCAGCCGCCAGGTGAGCTCGATGTCCTCGGTGGCCATCCGCGGGTCGTAGCCGCCGACGTCGAGCACCACGTCGCGGCGGAACAGTCCGAGGACGCCGGCCACCGTGCCGACCCGGCCCGCCAGGGCGTGCGTGCGGCGCATCAGGCCGATCAGGGACGCCGTCTCCAGCATCTGCATGACCGTGATCACCCCGCGCCGGTTGGTGACGCGCGGGCTGCCCGCGACGGCCGCGCAGCGCGGGGAGCGCTGGATGCGCGCGACCAGGTACCGGATGGCGTCCGGGTGCAGATGGGTGTCGGCGTCGGTGACCAGGACGAGCTCGTTGCCCGCCCTGCGGAAGCCGTCGTTGAGGCGGTCCGCCTTGCCGAGGTTCGTGCCGTCGTCGTGGACGGTGATCCGGTCGTCGCCCGCGGCCGCCACGCGCGCGGCGGCGACCGTCGCGTCCTTGGAGCCGTCGTTGAGGATCAGGATCTCGAGGTCCGGGTAGTCCACGTCGCGCAGGGCCGCGACACTGCCGCCGATGACCTTCTCCTCGTTGTAGGCCGGTACAAGGACCGTCACACCCGGCCAGCCTCCTGGCGGGGTGACCAGGGCCTGCTTCTCCTCCCTGAACCGGAAGATCACTCCCCCGGCCATCCAGGCGGCTCCGGTGACCACCGGATAGAAGGCGAGGAAGAGCAGCAGCAGATCAATCGGGGACACGTCGTTCCTCCCGTCGTCTGACGGCGATGGCCCAGGCCAGCGCGAGCGCGAAGAGCAGGCACGAGGCCGCGGTGACGAGCGCGAGGTGCCACAGGATGTAGGTGTGTCCCAGGAGCACGAGGCCGAGCCATGCCGCGGCGATCCACACGACCGCACCGAGCACGAAGGCGAAGACCCGGCGTCCGCGGGAGGCGGGCCTGTTCGGCTGGAACCGCACCGTCGACCGGTCCCCGCGTGCCCCCATGCCGCACCTCGCTTCTCGCCCGCGGACCAGAACCCGTCGATCACAGCAGGTCACGCGCTGCCGGCCGGCCCTGACACGCGGCACGCTCCGCCTCGTTCACCGGCACCGCGCACGCGGGCCACCTCGTTGGCCCACCGCCCCCCCCCCCCCCCCGGACCCGTCCGTTCGACACGCGGCCCCCGTGGCCCGAGCATGTGGTCTATGCAGGCATCCGCACCCCGGCGTGGAACGCGCGGTCGGGCGCTGCCGCTGCTCCTGGTGGCGGCGGCGCCCGATGTGCCCGTGCGGTGGCTGGCCGATCTCGACGACCCCCGCTTCTCGTACCGCGTCGTCTACAGCGGCCACGACACCCTGCGCGACCTGTACCGCTACCGGCCCGACCTGCTGATCCTCGGTCTCCGTGTGCGGGATCCGGGGCCCTGGGAGGTGCTCCGGCGGGTGCGGGACATGACCGAGGACCTGCGCGTCATGGTGGCCGCACGGCACCTCGACACCGCGGAGGCCGTGCGAGCCCTCGAAGCCGGCGCCGACGACGTGCTCTGGCCCGACATGCCCGAGGGCCTGTCCACGGCCCTGGTCATGGCCCGGCTGCGCCGCGCGACGCCCGTGTCACCGCCCGAGCAGCTCCTCGACGACGGGCGCCTCCGGCTCGACCTCGCCAGCCGCGAGGTCACCATGGGCGGCCTGTACGTGCCGCTGACCGCGCTGGAATTCGACCTGCTGCACGCCTTCGCCCGCAACCCCGGGCAGGTGCTCACCGCGGAACAGCTGCTGCACCACGCCTGGCGCGGCCGCCCCGGCGAGGACGGCGACGCGCACAAGGTGAAGTACGCCGTGCTGCGCCTGCGCCGCGGGATCGAGAGCGCCACAGGGGAGAAGGCACCCATCGAGACCGTGCGCGGAGTCGGCTACCGGTACGCAGTGCCCGGCTCGCACCCGGCGTAGGTCCCGGGCCGAAGGTCCTCTCCTGCCTCGCGCGGCCCGCTGCAACCGTCGCGCAACCTTCGTACGACCTCGCTGCTCCCCTGCGCGCTCAGAGTCGAGGACGTCGCAAGGCGATCCGCCTGCGACAGTCCACGACAGAGCAAGGGACAGCTCGTCAATGACACTCGTCGCACTCATCCCCGCACACAACGAGCAGGACCGCATCGTCGCCACGCTGGCGGGCCTGTACCGCCAGACGGTCCGCCCGGACCGCATCGTCGTCGTGGCCGACAACTGCACGGACCGCACCGCGCGCATCGCCGACTACTGCGGCGCCGAGGTCTTCGTGCCCACGGACAACAAGGACAAGAAGGCCGGCGCCCTCAACCAGGCCATGGCTCCCCTGATCGCGGACCTGGCCGACGAGGACCTCGTGCTCGTCCAGGACGCCGACACCGTCCTCAACCCCGAGTTCGTGGGCTGCGCGGTGGAGGCCATGGAGGACGAGACGGTCGGCGCGGTCGGCGGCATCTTCTACGGCGAACCGGGCGGCGGCCTGCTCGGCCAGCTTCAGCGCATGGAGTACCAGCGCTACGCCCTGGAGATCCGCCGCAAGAACAACGAGGCCGTCGTGCTCACCGGGACCGGCAGCCTGTTCCGCGCGGGCGTCCTGCGCCAGGTGCGCCGGGCCCGCCTCGACGGGGTCATCGGCGGCGGCGAGAGCTACTACTCGCTCGCCTCCCTCACCGAGGACGACGAGATCACCAAGGCCGTCAAGACGCTCGGGTACCGCACCGTCTCCCCCGACGGCTGCTGGCTGGTCACCGAGGTGATGCCCACGGTCGGCAAGCTCTGGCACCAGCGGCTGCGCTGGCAGCGCGGCGCCCTGGAGAACCTGCGCGACTACGGCTGGACGTCGGTCACCAGGAAGTACTTCGGCCAGCAGATCATGCTCGGCGTCGGCGCCCTCGCCCTCGGCCTCTTCTTCCTGTACGCGGTCCTGAACCTGACCGTCGTCGGCTGGGGCGGCCTGTCGCTCTTCTGGACCTCGATCATGCTGATCTTCGTCGTCGAGCGGACGCTGACCGTGCGCCGCCTCGGCTGGCGGGCCACGCTCCTCGCGCTGCCCCTCATACCGGAGTTGCTCTACGACGTCTTCCGGCAGGCGGTGTTCGTCCGCTCGCTCGTCGACCTGGTGCTGCGCCGCGAGGCCCACTGGGTCGCCACCTGAACCCGCAGCACCACACTGTCCACTCACCCGTTCCCGCCCAGGAGTTGAGCACCATGTACGGAAATCCCACCAGCGCCGCGGCACTCGGCGGCGCGGGCACCGGCGCCCTCGCCATGACCGGCACCCTCAGCCCGCTCGCGATGCTCGGCCTCGTCGTCGGCTGCCTCACGCTGATCGCCGCCGGCCTTGCCCTGCGCACCCTCAGCCCGGTCATCGCGGGCAAGGACCGCGGCCCCGGCCCGTACTGAGCCGACCGCCCTCGGCCCCCGGCGGCACGACGGTGGCGGCCGTGCGCGTCAGCCCGCCAACACCCCCCGAACCAACTCGGCCGCCCGCTCCGCCCCTCCCTCCGACCGGAACCTCCGCCCCATACCGGCGGCGGCCTCCGTCATCCCGCGGTCCTTCAGGTCCTTCAGCACCCGTTCGACGGACGCCCGCAGCGCGGCGGGCGGAACCGGGCGGTGGGACAGCGGCTGGCGGAGCACCACCGCCGCGCCGCGTTCCGCGATCGCCCGGCCGATGAGGAACTGCTCCACCTGTTGCGGCACGACGACCAGCGGCACCCCGCAACTCAGCGCCTCCAGCGCGCTGTTCATGCCGCCGTGGGTGACGAACACCGACGCCTCGCGCAGCAGGGCGAGTTGGGGGACCGAGCGGCGGGCGAGGGTGTTGGCCGGTGCGGCGCCCAGGACGGCGGGGTCGACGCCGCTGCCGGTGGCGAGGACGACGCGGACCGGGAGGTCGCCGAGCGCCGTACAGCAGGCGCGGAAGAAGGCCGCGCCGCCGTCGTGCAGCGTGCCCAGCGAGACCAGGACGACCGGGTCCCCGCCCGACACATGGGCGGCGAGCTCCGGGTCCAGCGGCTCGGGCACGGCGTCCGGTGAGGCGGTCGGGCCAGTGAAGCGGCAGCCGGCGTCCAGGCGCGGGTCGGGCGGCTGGAGCTCCTCGGGGATCGGGAAGAGCGTCAGGTCGCCGCGCAGCGGGAGCATCGGCGTGGCCGGGACCGCTTCCGCCCCGAACTCCTTGACCAGTGCGCGCTTGGCCCGCAGCGCGGCAGGCATGTCGCGCAGGGTCGGGCCGACGACGGCCAGGTTCTCCCGCACCGTGAGGGCCTTCACCGCGCCGCTCCCGACGAAGAACGTCGTCATGAAGGAGACCGTGGGCAGCTGAAGGGCCGTCGCGGCCAGTCGGCCCCAGAGCGCGTTCGAGTCGTGCATCAGCGCCGCCGGGCCCAGCGCCCCGGCCTGCTCGACGACGAACGGAACGAGCGCCGAACACGCCCTCAGGACCTTCACCACCACGCCCACGCTGCTGCCCGCGCGAGTCGCCTCGGCGATGTCACGGGCCGTCAGCACACCCTCGGGATACGGCACGAATCTCGCACCCGTCGCCTTGATGTGGTCCTCGAACTCGGCGTCGCACAGGTACACGACGTCGACACCTGCGCCGACGAGCTCGGTGACGACGGGGAGGGTCGGATTGACGTGTCCCGCGGCCGGCATTCCCGCGATCAGCAGAGTGGTCATGGGGCGACGATAGGCGCGTCGGCGCGTGCGGGTGCGCGGGGCACCCCGTACGCCATCGCCACCTCCAGGTGCCGGGAATCCCGTTGAGGTGTCGGGACCGCCGAGGGACCATGACGTCATGGAGTTGAACGGGGACAAGGTCCTCCTGCGGCCCGTGTCGAGCGGCGACGTCGCGATCCTTGCCGAGATCGTGCGCGAACCGGAGGTCGCCGCGTGGTGGTCGCCGCCGGACGACTTCGAGGGCGATCTCGCCATCGTCTTCGAGGGCGAGGTCATCGGCATGATCCAGTACGACGAGGAGGACGACCCGGAGTTCCGCCGGGCCGGCATCGACGTCTTCCTGACGGCGCGCCTGCACGGGAAGGGGCTGGGGACCGACGCGGTGCGCACGCTGGCGAGGTGGCTGGTGCGCGAGCGCGGCCATCACCGGCTGACCATCGATCCCGCCGCGGCGAACACCGTCGCGATCCGCAGTTACACCAAGGTCGGCTTCAAGCCCGTGGGGGTCATGCGGGCGTACTGGCGCAACCATCGGACGGGTGTCTGGGAGGACGGGCTGCTCATGGATCTGCTCGCGGAGGAGCTGACCTGACGGGCTCGGTCCTGGGCAGCGGAAGATATGCGCCCTTGGCGAGGATGCGGTCGATCTCGCGGCCCTCGGTCACGGTCACGCGCCGCAGCGGCAGGGGTACGCCCACCACATGTGCCAGGCGGCGGAGTTGGAGGTCCACGGCCGCCTCACAGGCGAGGCAGAAGTCGTCGGCGCCGCGGCGGCCCTGGGCCCAGCCGAGGAGAAGCAGGGCGAGCGCGACGACGCCGGCGGGCCACCAGAGCGGCGCGAGCGCGGCGTAGGGCAGCGCCCAGGCGACGCGGACCGTCGCGGCGGCGTACTCGTCCCAGGCCGCGGTGACGATCTTGGGGCCGCGCAGGTCGTGGAGCTGCCAGAGGCGGGGCCACACCCTGGCGAGCGAGACGCCGTACTGGGCGGCGACCCGCTCGTCGACGAGGGCGAAGCGGTCGCCGATCCACGTGGCGCGATGGGGCAGATAGCGCTCGGGCACGGCGTAGCCGCCCTGCCGGGCCGTGTCGAGGGCGTTGCGCCGGCGGCGCTGGATGCCGGGGTTCATGACGCGCCGCAGGGCCTTCGAACGGCCCGTCCAGAGCCGGTGCACGAACAGGCTCAACTCCCGTACGACGAGGGCCGTCACGATGACGCCACCGAGGAGCAGGCAGCCGAGCACCGCCCCCTTGGTGGTCGTTGCGGTGTCGCCGAGGCTGTCGAGGCGCCGGACGAGGACGCCGAGGTCGAGTGCGTGGGCCGCGCCGGAGGGCCGCATCGCCCAGGCGGCGAGGACGGCCGCCGCGAACGGCACACCGGGCAGGATCAGGAAGGCGAACCAGCGGTCGGCGATGCGTTTGCCCAGCTCGGTGAGGATGCCGTCCATCAGCCACCGTCCCGCGGGGGCATGAGCGCCCCGTCGATGTGGCAGCGCGGCTCGGCGGCGTCCGGGCCGCGTCCCCGGGCGGGGCAGCGTCCGCTCGGGCAGCGGAACCACTCGACGACGGGGCGCTCCTGCCAGGCGTCCGCGGCCGGCAGCCCCGAGGACCGGTGGCCTTCGCGCCGCAGTTCCAGCGCGCGGAGCGCGTCGGACGCGGGCTTGCCCGCGCGGACCTCGGCGACCTCCCGGTCAAGGGCGGCCCGCCACGCGTACCGGTCGGCCTTCTCCCGCAGTTCGGGCAGGTGGGCGCAGAGCCACGCCAGGGCGACCTGTTCCGTGTCGGCGGCGCCCGCCCCGTCGGCGGTGTCGGGGGCGGCCGTGGTGTTGGCCCGGCGGTGCCAGGGCCAGCGGTCGCGGATGGACATGGGTGGTGCTCCTCTACGGTCCGATGTGCAGCAGGGAGGACCAGACGTCCACGGTGTGTGGGGCGGCCTGGCGCAGGGTCTGTGCCGCGTTGTGCACGGCCTGGGCGGCGAGCCCGCTGTCGGGCGGGCCGTGCGCGGTGAGCGTCCGGTACACCTCGCGCGCGGCGTCGAGCGCCTTGTCGCTTTCGACCTCCCACAGGGTGCCCACCACGTGTGTGTACGACTGGAGGTGGAGCAGGGCGGCGAGATGGATGGCCTCGTCGTAGGCGCGCGGGTCGGGGGCGGCGGTGCTGCACGCCGACAAGTAGCAGAACTCGGCGCCGGGCAGGCCGAGGTCGGCGAGCTGGTCGAGGGAGACCGCACCGTCGGCCACGGCGAGTCCGGCGGCGTCGGCGTGGCAGGCGAAGTGTGCCCAGCGGGCGTCGCGCAGCCGCGTGAGGACGTCGTCTACATGTGCGGGGTCGAGTGTCACCGCGTCGGGGAAGTGCCGCAGGAACTCGGCGGACTCCTGTGACACCTCCGGCAGGTCGGGCCGGTCGGGGGTCTGCGGTGCGGCGACGACGAGTCGCCCGCGGGCCGTGGCGGTGCGCTCGGTGGATCTCAGGAGCGCGCCGATGGTGGGTGTGTAGGAGGAGACGACCTCGTCGAGCAGGGCGGGGTCGCCGGGGTGCGTGTGTCGGCCCGCCGCATGGATCGGCAGGGCGGTGAGGGGGCCCGTGGGGCACCACCAGATCCGCCGGTCGGCTGGGAGGTGCGGCCTCAGGACCGTCAGTACGGGCTCGGCGAGGTCGGCCCACAGGCGTGGCGCGATGACGTTGAGCAGGGCCTGGTGGCGGCCGTCCGGATCGGCGGACTGCCGTGCCCACTCGACGAGTTCGCCGTGGTCGAGGCGGTCGAGCGGCACGAGGAACGGTTCGTCCCGGCCGGGCAGCAGGGCGATCGCGTCGCAGCGCAGCGGGTCGGCGTTGAGCACCACGACGGGGCCGCGGTCCGCGGCCCTCGCCAGTTCCCGGTAGCCGGCCCGCTCCGACTCCCGCAGCCGGGAGGCGAGTTGCTCCCACTCCCGGCCCAGGCGGATCCGCCGCTCCACGTCGGCACCCGCGAGGTGACCGGGGCGCCCGCCCGCGTCGTCGTCCGGCATGTCGAGCTCGGCACGGATCTCGGCGAGGCGCCGGGCCAGGGCGGGATCGGCGGCCCGCGCGCTCTCAACGCCCATGCGCAATCGGGCGAGTTGACCCCACATCACGGCGCGCCCCTGCTCCAGGACCTCCACCGCGTACGCCACCCGCCCGGCGGCGATCGCGGCCGCTGCGGCCGCCGTCGACACACCCTGCCAGCGGCTGAGCAGCCACCGCTGGTCGTCGCGGCGCAATCCGATCCAGGCCATCTGCGGCAGGAGTTCGACCGCCGCCCCGTAGCCTTCGACCGACAGCGGTCCGCCCGCGCCGAGTTCACCGAGGCGGACGGCGGCGGCCAGCCGGGTCTGCAACGGCGAGGAGGAGTCGCCGACCGCCTCGCGCAGGCACCGCACGGCCTCGTCGCGCCCGCCCGACGCCTCCAGCGCGCGGGCCCTGACCGTCAGACAGACGGCGTGCAGCGGATGGCCGGGGCCACGCGCCTTCACCAGTCCGTCCGCCAACTCCCTTGCCTCGTCGAGGTCCTGGCGGTCGCCGTCGCGGGCGAACCGCTCCAGCAGCGCCACGACGGCGCCGGGGCCGGGCTCCCCGCGCCGCCCCTCCTCGACGGCCGCGGCCAGCGCGGCGGGATCGGCCGTGGCCCGGTACCCGATCAGCTCCAGCTCGACGAGGCGGCCCCGCGCCCGGTCCGGATGCCGCGCGGACACGTCCCTGACGAGGGCAAGGGCCCGTTCGAGATCGGCGAGGTCCGCACGCAGCTCGTACCGGTCCTTGAGCGCCCAGGCGAGCGTGAGGAGGACGACGGGCCAGTCGGTCATCGTGAGCCAGAACCACGGTCGCGGCTTCGCGGCGAGCGGGTCGAGGACGGCGATCGCCCGGTCCAGATGACCGGCCGCGCCGGTCCACTCGTAGCGGAGGATGAACGCCCGCGCCACGTTCACCTCGACCGCGGGCCGCCCGAACGCGAACAGCAGCCGGTCCACCACGTGCCGCTGCGGGGCGTCGAGAGCGGCCGGGCCGTCCCTCAGCAGCTCGTCCAGCATGGTGTCGCTTCCCTGGTCCGCCAGCAGGTCGATGAACGCCTCCGCGCGCACGAGACCCGCCAGGGAATCGAGATCCCGCCCGGCTCCCGCCCGGAACGTCTCGGCCCGCCGCACCACGTCCCGCAGGGCGTCCCGCCGCCCGGCACCGGCCCCGGAGGCGACCGTCTTGGCGCGGACCAGCCGGAGCAGCAGCGCGACCGTCCCGCCGCCCCGCACGACGATCCACGGCACGTACACCAGCAGGGTCACGCCGAGCACGGACCCCAGGGTCGCACCGAGGAAGAGCGCGGTCATGGGATCCCGGGAGACGGCGGCGAGGGCATCGCCCTGCGCCAGGAACGGCACGGCGATCATCACCGTCCACACCCCGAGCAGCGCAAGGACGTTCAGCGGACGCCGCACGCACTCGCGCCAGGTGCGCCACACCAACCGGCGTTGTCCGACCGTCCAGTTGACCGCGAGGACGAGGAACACCAGACAGCCCACGCCGAGCAGAACCAACTCCGCCGGCATCCACGGCGCGTCGGCCGCGTACCGGTGCAGTCGACCGGTGTCCAGGTCCAGCCAGCCGCCCCGGCCGGGATCGTAGAGGGCATGGCGCTCGGCGTCGTACACGGCCCGGTCGTGCGGCCCGACCCGAAAGGCCCGGTGCTGCGCGACACGATGCCCCCACACCCCACCCGCCACCGCGGCCCCCGCGGCCAGAACCCCCACGGCGATCAGCCGCTTCCCCGTCGCCACGGGGGTGATGATACGGCGCGGGCGACGACGGCGGGCGCCGCGTGGCATCGGCGACAAGAACAAGGTCGAATCGGTCACGTCGGGAACAGCTGACGCGTCCCGCGCGGTTGCATCAGCCGAGGGGCCGGGCGCTCGGCATGCGCCGCGCCCGGACCAGACATGTTTCCGCAGGAGGACGCTTTCATGACCGACCGACCCTTGACGCTCATGGCCGTGCACGCCCACCCCGACGACGAGGCCACCAGCACCGGAGGGGTCCTCGCGCGATATGCGGCGGAAGGCATCCGCACGGTGCTCGTGACCTGTACCGACGGCGGTTGCGGTGACGGGCCGGGAGGCGTCAAGCCTGGCGAACCCGGGCACGATCCCGCGGCCGTCGCCAAGATGCGCCGCCAGGAACTGGAGACGAGCTGCGAGGTCCTCGGGATCAGCGATCTGGAGACGCTGGACTACGCGGACTCCGGGATGATCGGCTGGCCGAGCAACGAGGCCGCCGAATCCTTCTGGCAGACCCCCGTGGAGGTGGGCGCCGCCCGGCTCGCGGAGCTCATGCGCCACTACCGCCCCGATGTGGTCGTCACCTATGACGAGAACGGTTTCTACGGCCACCCCGACCACATCCAGGCCAACCGCATCACCATGGCGGCGCTGGAGATGATCGACTTCACGCCGAAGGTGTACTGGACGACGATGCCCCACTCCGGGATGCAGCGGTTCGGCGAGATCATGCGCGAGTTCAACGAGGACATGCCGGAGCCGGACCCCGCCGAGGCCGCCGCGCTGGCCGACATCGGTCTCCCGGACGACGAGATCACCACGTGGGTGGACACCACCGCGTTCAGCGACCAGAAGTTCGACTCCCTCGCCGCGCACGCCAGCCAGGGCGAGAACATCTTCTTCCTCAAGATGGGCAAGGAACGGTTCGGCGAGCTGATGGGCCTGGAGACCTTCGTCCGCGTCAGGGACACCACGGGCGCGGACGTCCCCGAGAACGACCTCTTCGCCGGGTTGCGCTGACCCGGATCCATGCGTCCGGCGGCCGGGCCGCGGTGAATTCCGAGGGATGTTTCCGTGCGACCCTGTGAGCGTTCGGGGACGGATGTGGACATCAGGAGTGGGAACTCCGCACCTTCCTGTCGGAATTGAGGAGTGAACCCCCATTTCCACGGACGGCTTGTAGCCCGGCGTCCCTTTTGCGGCATGCCTTTCGACGACTTGCCCCCGAGGGCGGTCCGGAATGCACACTGCCCCGCATGAATCAGAGGCGCGGCGTCCAGAACGTCGATTTCCATGATCGGTACGAGCGCGATTTCGCCGCTCCTCGCCCGGACGGCATGCGGGGCACGGGCCCCCAGGGACCGACGCCGCCACCGCGACAAGGTGGCGGCGTTCCCTACGATTCCGGCCGGGTCCGTCCCCGCCGTGGGCGCAGGGTCAGAAGGATCCTGATATCGATCCTCGTACTTCTGCTGCTGATTGCGGGCGGCACCTATTTCTGGATCGATTCCAACCTTCGAAAGGAAGTCGATCTCGGGAAGGTCGTCGACCGGCCTGGCGAGGGTGAGGGCACGAACTACCTCATCGTCGGCTCGGACAGCCGCGAGGGAATGTCCAAGCAGCAGGAGAAGGACCTGCACACGGGCGCGGCCGAGGGCAGGCGCACCGACTCGATGATGATCCTGCACGTCGGCGCGGGCGATCCGACGCTGATCTCCCTGCCGCGCGACTCGAACGTGAACATCCCCTCGTTCCGCGGCTCCGAGTCCGGGCGGATGCGGCCCGCGATGGGCGCCAACAAGCTCAACGCCGCGTACGCCTTCGACGGCCCGCAGCTGCTGACGCGCACCGTCGAGTACAACACCGGCCTGCACATCGACCACTACGCGGAGATCGGATTCGCCGGCTTCGCGAACGTCGTGGACGCCATGGGCGGCGTCGACATGAACCTCGACAAGGGCTTCCAGGACAAGTGGTCGGGTGCCGACTTCCAGGCCGGCGAGCAGACCCTGGACGGCAAGCAGGCCCTCGCCTACGTCCGTACGCGGCACGCCTTCACCGGCAGCGACCTGGACCGCACCAAGAACCAGCAGAAGTTCCTCGCCGCCCTCTCGAACCAGGCCGCGTCACCGAGCACGACCCTCAACCCGTTCAAGCTCTACCCCCTCATGGGCGCGGGACTCGACACGCTCGTCGTCGACAAGGACATGAGCCCCTACCTGCTCGGCCGGATGTTCCTCGCCATGAAGAACGTCAACAGCGGACAGGGCAAGTCGATGAACATGCCGATCTCCGGCAGCGTCGGCGGCAACCTGGCCTGGGACTTGCCGAAGGTCAAGCAACTCGTGGGTGAACTGCGCAGCGACTCCCCGGTCACCGTCACCAGCGACCGATAGGCATTGCACGCGCGGCGACCGGTGTAACACTTTCCGGCCGCCACGACGCAGAAACACAGAGCAGCCGACGTACGACTCCGTACAACTCCTCAGAACGGAATTCTCGTGAGCAACATGGACCCGGCTTCGGGATACCCCGCACACCACCAGCCCATGGATTCCGAGCGCATGGTGCGTCGCCAGAACGGTACGCGGCGCACGGCTTTGACCATCAGCACCATCGCGGATGTCGCGGCGGGTTTCCTGGTCCTGTGGATCGCGCTTTTCCTGCTCGGTGCCAACCAGGCGAACGTATTCGTCGATTTCGTGCAGGGAACGGCCGACTGGCTCGGCTGGTGGGCCCAGGACATATTCACCATGGACACGGAAGGCATACGCGTCGTCCTGAACTACGGTCTCCCGGCCGCCATCTATCTGCTGATCGGCCACGGAATCGCGGCCCGGCTCAACCGGGCAGCCTGATTCCCGAACGCTTTGGAGTGCGGAGGCGGGCCGGTGTCGGGGGGAGAATCGGCCCGCCTCCGCAGGTCGGCGTCTGCACCTCCGACCTGAGGGTCGACGCCATGACCCGCTCGGGGTCATTCCTCTCTGCGCGGCACGAGCCGGGAGTGTCACGGGGGAACGGGGATGGTCACGAACTCGACACCACCATGAAGACGCGTCCTCAACAACCCCTCGAGCAGACCTCAGGGCATGTCCCCCTCAGGGCCGGTCGGCGCCGCACTCCCGCGCTGCTGGCCCCCTCCCGTTCTCAGGACAGACCGAAGCGCCGGGCCCAGGCCGCCACGTCCGCGGTCGTCGTGTTGCCCCCGCAGACCACCAGGCCGAGTCGGGCCCCCTCGCCGACGCGCTCCAGTACCCGGCGGGAGGCGGGCAGCAAGCAGCCGGCGGCCGGCTCGGCCCAGACCTTCGCGTGGTTGGCCAGGTCCAGAGTGCCCTGGACCGCCTCGGCGTCGGTCACCGTGAGGACGTCGGTCAGCAGCGCCGAGGCGTGCTCGTAGGTGAGCCGAGAGGCGCTGGGTGCGCTGAGCGTCGAGACGATCGAGGACAGCTCGACCGGCGTCGGCCCTCCGGCGTCCAGCGCTGCCGACATGGCCTGGGCGCCTTCCGTCTCGACGCCCCAGATCCGGATTCCGGGTCGACGTGCGCGCAGCGCGGTGGCGACGCCGGAGATCAGCCCGCCGCCACCGATGCTGACGAGTACGTCGGTGAGCTCCCCGGCGTCCTGCGCGAACTCCAGGCCGACCGTGCCCTGGGCGGCGACGACGGTGGGGTCGTCGAAGGGGTGGATCAGCGTGAGCCCCGCGTCCCTGAGCTCGCCGACCAGAGCGAACGCGCCGTCCATGGTGTCGGCGATGTGGACGCTCGCCCCGGCGGCCTCCGCGGTGCCTCTGGCACTGGCGGGAGCGGTGCGGGGCATCACGATGGTCGCCTTGACGTCCAGCAGGCCCGCCATGACCGCCAGGGCGATGCCGTGATTGCCCCCGCTGACCGTGACGACCCCCGCGGCGCGCTCGGCCGCGTTGAGCGTGAGCAGCCGCGCGGTCGCACCCCGGGCCTTGAACGAGCCGGTGCGCTGGAGCAGTTCCAGCTTCGCGGTGGTCGGCACGCCCAGCAGTTCGGACAGCCCAGGACTCGGCACCGTCGGCGTCCTGACGACGTACCCGGCGATCCGCTCGGCTTCGGCCTCCACGTCGGCGACAGTGATCAGCACATCCCTCTCCCACACGATTCCCGCAGCGCGCCCCTCGCCACTGCACCGCCCAACAGTGCGTGGTCCACGCAAGGGTGTCCAGTGGGCGGCTGGTGGCCCGGGGCGCGGCGGGGCGCCGCGCTCAGAGCCAGTCCCCGTCCGTCACCGACCCGAGGCCGACGCCGGACAGGCGGCGGTGGAGGGCGACGGCCTGGCCCTCGGTGAGCGAGGCGACGTGGTCGGCGGCGGCACGCAGCGAGTCGCCGTGGAGGTCGAGTTCCTCGGCCCGGTCGGTGGGGAGCAGGTGCGGGGATTCGTAAGTCCAGCGCAGGAGTTGGGAGACGATGCGGCGCTTGCCGTGCTGCTGGGTGGCCAGGGCCGGGCGGTCGATGACGTAGCACCAGACCAGTTCCTTGAGCAGCTCGCAGGCCGCTCGGCGGTCCGCGGGGACGACGAGACGGGCGCCGTAGCGAATCGCTGCCGTGCCGCCGATGTCCAGGTCGATGTCGCGCGTGAAGTGGTCGATCAGCTTGGCGGTACGGGCGTTGAGGGCGACATCGTCCGCTTGGCGGCCCCCGTACGGCTTGGCGATCGACAGTGCCTTTGCGATGTCGGACAGGATGTGGAGCGCCTCGTCGCGGTCGAAGGCGGCGCCCGCGCGGTGGCGTTTGGCGGCCACGTAGTCGAGGAAGCGCCGCGTCTCGCGCTCGGTGTCACCGCCCGCGGCCCCGGGCGGCGGAAACAGCGCGGCCAACGGGATCAGCCCGGCGCGGTAGAAGTCCTCCACGTCGTGACAGGCGTACGTGACGTCGTCGGCCCAGTCCATCACCTGCTCCTCGACCGGCACCGCGTCGTCGTCACGCCCGGCCCGCACCCACCTGAACGCCTCCCGGTCGACCGCGTACACACCCCATTTCGCGTGCCGCGCGGGGTCGGAGTCGCGCGGGGCGCGTTCCCACGGGTACTTCGTGGCCGCGTCCAGACAGGCCCGGGAGAGGTGCAGGCCGCGGTGGCCCGCGTACTTGTGGGCGGCCAGGAAGGTGAGGATGTGCAGCGTCTGGGCGTTGCCCTCGAAGCTGTCGAGGACGCCGTGTCCGGCGTGCAGCTCGTCCATCGTCGCGCGCAGCGCCGTCTCTCCGGCGTGACCGAACGGCGGGTGCCCGATGTCGTGCGCCATGCAGGCCGCCTCGACGAGGGCCGGGTTCGGCCCGCCGTAGCGCCGCTCCAGACGCTCGGCCATGCGCCGCCCGAGCTGCGCGACCTTCATCGAGTGGGTGAGCCGCGTGTGATACGCGCCGAGTTCACTGCTCGCGACGACCTGACTCTTGCCCGCGAGCGCCCGCCACTGCGTCGAGTACAGGATCCGGTCCACATCGTGCTCGAACCCCGACCGCTGCCCGTCGTCCGCGACGCGTCGACGCAGGGAGTGCTGCTCCAGGTCCTCATCGGTGTAGTGGGCGGGTCGCATGGCGGCGATGGTACTGGACCTGTCCATCGGCCGGAGGGCTCCTCGGGCGGCCTCGTCCACCGTCGCCTTTGCGACTCGGGACCGGGACCCGGGCACCGCCCCCTCCCCCGGCGGCGGACAATGAGGTTTCCAAGAAGGTCCGGAACTGGAGGGGAAGCGTGACCGAGACCAGCGACGCCCGATCCGCCGCCGACAAAGGGCGAGAGGCGCCACCGGGCCGACTGCGGCGCCTGATGCGCTACATCCCCCTGATCGCCCCCGTCCTGCTGTGGGCCGTGCCGTGCTGGGTCCTTCTGTACGGCGGTCAGCACTGGCCGCTGCCCGTCACCGTGACCGGCACCGCGCTGTTCGGCCTCGGTCTGGTCGGCATGCCGTTCGCGATGATGCGCGGCCACGGGCGACGTCAGCAGGACCGGGCGGCGATCGTCGGTGACTCGCTGCTGGGCGGGAGTTGGGTCCTGTTCACGTGGTCCGTGCTGCTCGGCAGCGTGCTGCGGCTCGCGCTGGTCGCGGCCGGCGTCGGCGACGGGGAGGACCGGGCGCGCATCGTCGCCTGGGCCGTCCTCGGTGTGTCCGCCGTGCTGCTGTCCTGGGGGTACGCGGAGGCCCGGCGGGTGCCACGCGTGCGCCGGCTCGACGTACAACTCCCGCGCCTGGGAGCCGGGTTGGACGGCACCCGGGTCGTCCTGATCACGGACACCCACTACGGTCCGCTCGACCGCGCCCGCTGGTCGGAACGGCTCTGCGAGACGGTGAACACCCTGGACGCCGACCTGGTGTGCCACACCGGCGACATCGCGGACGGCACGGCCGAACGCCGGCGCGCCCAGGCCACCCCCTTGGGCACGGTCCGGGCGACGCGGGCGCGCGTCTACGTCACCGGCAACCACGAGTACTACAGCGAGGCCCAGGGCTGGGTCGACCTGATGGACGAGCTGGGCTGGGAGCCGCTGCGCAACCGTCATCTGCTGCTCGAACGCGGCGGTGACACCCTCGTGGTCGCCGGTGTCGACGATGTCACCGCCGAGTCCTCCGGACTCGCGGGCCACCGCGCACACCTCGACGGAGCCCTCCACGGCGCCGACCCCGACCTTCCGGTGCTCCTCCTCGCCCACCAGCCCAAGTTCGTCGACCGCGCGGCGGCCCAGGGCGTCGACCTCCAGCTCTCCGGCCACACCCACGGCGGCCAGATCTGGCCCTTCCACCACTTGGTCCGCCTCGACCAGCCGGCCCTCGCAGGACTGAGCCACCACGGCGCCCGCACACTCCTCTACACCAGCCGCGGCGCCGGCTTCTGGGGCCCGCCCTTCCGCGTCTTCGCCCCGAGCGAGATCACCCTCCTCGTACTGCGCTCGCCGCAGGAACCCACCGCGCCCCACTGAGGCATACAGAGGTCAAATCCAGGAAGAACAAAGGAAAAGAAGGAGTCAAGGGTGCCGATGCGGGCCAACCCGAGGCGTGCACGGATGACGCCGGGGGTTAGCCTTGATCTTGGTTGTCTGGGGCAACCAAAGAACCCGGGGCGGGCGCCACTTGTGCCGGGCGCGGCGTGCTGCGCCGACGGCTCCGGACGGCCACCCCCACACCCAACAAAGCACTACCACCGGCGCGCCCCAAGACCAGCGGGCCGGTGGCCCCAGGAGGACCATCCATGCCCGCAGAGGCATCCGCAGCCACCCCCACCCCCGCAACACCCCAGGCGCCCGAAGGCACTTCGCACGACGCCGCGATATCTGACACGGCGTCCGACGCGCCGGAAACCTTCCGCACCTTCGTCGAGGACAACCTCGACGCACTGACCGCCCACCCGGACCGCGAACTCCTGGTGTACGGGGACCGTCGCATGACGGCCGGTCAGTTCCGTTCTCTGGTGCACCGCATGGCCCACGCGATGGCCGCCCAGGGTGTCACGCGCGGTGCGACCGTCACCCTGCTCAGCGGCAATCTGCCCGAGACGATCGCGGCCCGTTACGCCGCCAACCTCGTGGGCTGCAAGGTCAATCACCTCTACAACAAGCTGTCGGCCGACGTGCAGGCGGCGATCGTCCGGGACGTCGAGACCCAGGTCCTGGTCGTCGATCCGCACTACGCGGACCGCGCCACGGAGATCATCGAGAGCGCGCCCGTGCGCCACGTCCTCGTCCTGGGCGAGTCCAAGCGCGAGCTCGGCCAGGACCTGCTGGCACTCGCCACCGGGCAGCCCGACGAGCCGTTCGTGTCCCGCGCCCACCCCGACGACATCTGCACCATCCGGCACACCGGCGGCACGACGGGCCACCCCAAGGGCATCGTCACGACCTTCGAACAGGTCAACCGGATGCGCCGGATGGTGGCTCAGGCACGCCCCACCGAAGCGGAGTTGCCCCGGCAGCTCGCCTGCACCACCCTCGCGCACGCCGCGGGCATGCTGGCGGACAACGTCATCCAGGCCGGTGGCTGTGTCGTGCTGCACGAGGACTTCGACGCGGGCGAGGTGCTCGACACCATCGAGCGCGAACGCATCACCCATCTCTTCCTGCTGCCGCCGCTGGTGTACCAGCTCCTCGACCACCCGGGCTCCGAGGACCGCGACCTGAGCAGCCTGCGCGGCCTGACGTACGGCGGCTGCCAGGCGTCGCCCGCGCGGATCGCGGACGCCGTGCGCCGCTTCGGCCCCGTACTCCTCCAGTTCTACGGGCAGAACGAGGCCGGCGGCATCAGCGTGCTCACCCCCGAGGACCACGACCTGGACCGGCCCGAGCGGATGCGCTCCGCGGGCAAGGTGCTGCCGGGCGTGGAGGTCGCCGTCCGCGACACCGACGGCAAGGACCTGCCGGTCGGCGAGCTGGGCGAGATCTGCGTCCGGTCCGAGGGCACGATGACCGGCTACTGGAAGCAGCCGGAGCTGACCGCGGAGGTGCTGCGCGACGGCTGGCTGCACACCGGTGACATCGGCTTCCTCGACGAGGACGACTACATCACCGTCGTCGACCGGCTCAAGGACATGATCGTGGTCGTCGGCGGCCATGTGTACACCACCGAGCTGGAGGACCTCCTCAACTCGCACCCGAAGGTCCTCCAGAGCGCGGTCTTCGGCGTCCGCGACGCCGACCGCATGGAGCAGGTGCACGCCGCGATCGTGGCCGCACCGGGCCTCGCGGTGGAGGCGGAGGAACTGCGCGCCGCGGTGCGCGCACAGCGCGGCCCGATGTACGAACCGGCCCACATCACCTTCGTGGACGCCCTCCCCCTGACCGACGCGGGCAAGCCGGACAAGAAGCTGCTGCGGAAGCGGGCGGAGGAGCTGGCCTAGCCGTACCCGGCCTCGACCGCTCCCCCGCTCCCCGTACCGCTACCGCTGCCTCCCGTTCAACGAACCGCTGGTAGCGGTGATCGTGGGGCCGGGCGGGTGGGTGGGGGCGGTCGAGGTCTGGGGCGGGTGGCCCGGCGGCGGCGTCGCGGGAGCGCTGGAGGCGGTGTCGGTCGGCTGCGCGGAAGTCGCCGGGTGCGAGCCGCCCCCGCGGCCCTTTTCCGGAGCGCCGAGGACGTTGCCCGTCACCTCGACCGCGGCGCCGCAGACGAGCAGCGCCACGGCCAGCGCGGTGAGTCCGGCGGCGGCGCGCTGCGGCCGGGACACCGTGTAACGCGGTTCGACGTCCATCATCAGTCCACGTACTCCTGGGCGACCTCGACGTAGTTGAAGCCCTTCACGTCGGTGGCGATCTGCATCTGCCCGGTCTTCGACGAGGCGATGAGGGTGTTGAGCAGGCCCGTGATCGCCCCGCTCAGCGCCGACTCGGTGTCCGAACCGTCGGCGATGAACAGCGCTTTGGTGGCCACCTGTTCCAGCACGTCGCGCATCGCGCCGCCGAAGCCGTACGCGATCACATGCGGGTGGCGCGGCCAGTCCCTGTCCACGAGCTTGCGGAAGGCGTCCTGCCAGTGCGCGTCGGTCGGACTGCCGTCGGTCAGGAAGAAGATCGTGGGCCGCAGCACGTCGAGGTTCTGCGCCCGCAGGCTGCTGACGTCCTGTTCGATGCACTCCCGCACCCGGTCGAAGGTCTTGCCGTAGTCCGTGCGCCCGCCGCAGATCACCTCGGGCATGGCCGGCACCTGCTCCATGTCCGACATCGGGATCACCACATGCACATCGGTGGAGAAGGCGACCACGCAGACCCGGGCGAACTCCGAGACGCGGGGATTCGTCGCCAGGTTGTAGTGCAGACGGGAGAGGGTCGCGTTGAGTACGGCCTCGTGCGGCTTCATCGACGAGGACGCGTCGATCACCACATAGGTCGGCAGGCAGAGTGACATGGTGCACCTCTGGGTCAGTGGTTGGAGGCGATGATGAACAGCAGGACCAGGGCGATGAGGACGACGAGAACCCAGCCGGCCTGGGTGGTGGTGTCCGGCGTGTTGGCGCGCTTCGACTCGGGTTCCTCGACGGGCTCTTGGGCTGCGGCGGAGGGCTTCGGGGCCGGCTTCGTGGGCTGCGGTTTCGGCTGCGGGGGCAGTGGGGGCAGCGCGCTGCGGGAAGGACGTGGCGCGACCCTGACGTAGGGGCCGCTGTTCAGCGCCTGGTTCAGCTGAGCGGCCGAGGGCCGTCGCTCGCGGTCGGTCGCGAACAGCATGTCGAGCAGTACTTCGGAGACGGCGGGCTGGTTCGGCCAGGGGGACGCGGCGACGGTGTGGAAGGTGTGCGCGTCACGCAGGCCCGTCATGCATTTGGCGACGAGCAGCCCGAGCCGGTAGCGGTCGGTGTACGCGTCCGCGTCGGTGCCCGGTGGTGTGAGCGGGTCGGCCCAGTTCGGCTGGTGGATGTCGGGCATCTTCTGGGGCTGGCATCCGTCGACGTCGATGAGGTAGACGGAGCGCTGGGACGTGCTCCAGAAGGCGTTGGAGAACGACCAGTCCGAATAGACCAGGCCAAGGTTCTCCAGGATCGCGGCGAGCCGCGTCAGTTGGCGACAGGCGGCCAGTCTGCCCTCGGCTCCCGGGGCCGGCAGCCCGATGCCCCGGATCGACTTGTCGGACTTCGCCAGCCAGTCGATCTCCACGAAACGGCGCTCGCTGAACCCGCCGCGCCGCAGTTCGCCGCGGAACTGCTCGGGCGCCATCGGGATCACGCAGCCCACGGCCGGGTTGCCGGGCCCCTCGATGCGGGCCGCGGGCCAGCACGTACCGGCGTACAGGAGCGCACGATCCGCCTCCGGCAGCGTGCCGGGGCCCGAGATCAGCAGGTCGAGCCGGCGGGCGTCCTCCGGATGCTGGTCAGGGCGGTAGAGCTTGGCCAGCCAGCCCGGATGGTCCGTCAGCGGCCGTACGGCGACGGCCTGGCCGTTGTGCTCGGAGATCGGTTCGGCCAACGGGCCGAGATCGCTGACGCTCACGGTCCGCGGCAGGAGCCAGCCCCGCGGATCTGCCGCCGAGCCGCCGGCTCCGCCGTCCGCGCCGTCGACGAGAGAGGGGTCTGTCATGCCCGGCCACCGTTCCAGATCACGACCGCGGTGCGGTCGTCGAGGCACTGCGGTGCGTCGAAGCCGACGTCGGCGGTGAACCGGGTGGCCGGGACCGGCGAGCGCCAGGCGTTCGCGAAGTACTCGTTGATGTTGCCCGCGCGGTCCGCCCACGCGTCGCCGATCCCGTCCGTGACCAGGCCGAGGGCGGCGCCGGGAGCCAGCGTGACGTAGTCGTCCCTGGCCAGTTGCGGTGTGTCCGGCAGCCGCCCGGCGACCTCGTTCGAGACCACCGCGGCCGCGCGGTCCTTGGCCTCACCGCCGGAGAACCGCCACAGCGCGTCACGCGGGTCGAGCGTCCAGGCCGAACTGTCCCCGAGCCATCCGACCCAGGCGCGCGCGACGCCGTTCGTGTCGGGCTCGGCGAGCACGGCGGTGATCAGCACGGTGGCCAGGTGCGAGGTGTCGACGCCGCGGCCGGTCGCCTGCGCGGCGACCGCGTCCGCGATCCGCCCGTACAGCTCCTTGACGTCGAGCCCGTCAAAACCCACCGTCTCGAGCCGCTCGCGCAGCAGGGTGACGGCCTGGCTGGAGGCCGTGGTGGCTCCGGCGTCGGACCGGGCCGCGCTGGACAGTCCGTCGGCCACCGCCACGATCGCGTGCCGGCTGTCCCGGCTCCGCCCGATCCGGTACGAGTCCTGGCGCGGCTCCGCGGGTTGGGCGCAGCGGTGGCCGGGGCCGATGACGGAGGCCGCGCGGAGGGTGAAGGCACCGACCGTGGCCTCGTCGGCAGCGATCCCGTTCTGCACGGTGCGCTCCGGCAGCAGCCAGGGGTAGCCCTGGGCCCGGGCGCCGTCGCCGAAGCGGGGCACGCCCAGGTCGGTCGGCCGTTCACGCAGGAACGGGCGGGGTTTCGGGGCCTGGGCCGGAGGCTGTGGCGCCGCCGGTCCGGTGACGTAGCGGCAGATCGGAGGCGCCGTGCCGGGCTGGGGTTCCGGTGCGAGCGGGTCCCGCCGCCCCGGCGAGGTCGCGGCGGAGTCGCACCCGATCGCGGCCGCCGCGCCGATGACACCCACTGCCGCGAGGGCGAACACGTCCACCAGCGGGCCGTACCGGCGATGCGGCGTGCTGATCTCGATGAAGGCCCCGATGACGACGGCCACGAACAGCGCCGCCCGCCACCGCCCGCCCATGAGGCCGCCCCGCCGGCTGTCGCCGCGACTCACGGCCGTTCCCCGGCGTCGTGGGACCGCGGTCCTGAGGCGAAGTGCTGAGTGCCGTGCTGCACCGCGAACACCTCACCCGAGTTGGTGGCTGAATTGACCTGGATCACGGTGTCCGGCCTTTCTGGAGTGCGCAGCGAGGCCAGGGCCATGACGTCCTGGGCGAGCTCCGGAGTGCGGTCGAGCAGCTGGGCCAGGGCCTCGGTCCAGTAGTCCACGGCTCCGGCGTCGACCGCTCCCCTCGTGGCGGTCGACTGCCGGTCGAGCGCGACGGACAGCTCGTTGTGGCGGCTGCCGCGAGCCCGCGCGAGGACGCTGCTCATCAGCCTCTTCGCCTCCTGCCAGAGGTCGGTGCCCATGGCGGAGACAAGAGCGGTGGCGCCGCTCGCGGCCAGCACGGTGAGTTCCTCGTTCATCGGCGCGTATCAACCCCGGTCGTTGTGGCGGATGTACTGGTTGCCCCGGTGCACGGCGAAGGCCGTGCCGTTTCCCGTGGCCCGGACGAGTTGCTCCACGGCCCGCGGGGCGGACTGCGCGGGCGGCGCGGGCCGTTCGCCGGAACCGGGGGCCCGGCCGGAACCGGAGTCCTGGCCGGAACCGGCCTGCGGCCCGATCGGGCTGCCCGGATACCAGAGCCAGGCCCGCGCGGCGTACTCCTTGACCCGGACCTCGGCCGCGGTGAAGGTGTCGGCCTCGAGCCCTTCGTAGCCGTGCCCGACGGTTTCCTCGTAGAAGTGCTGCGAGAGGATCGCGGCCAGGGGGGTGCCGCCGGTACCGGCCAGGGTCGCGTGCCGGAGCGGGGCCGAGTCGAGCAGCCGTGCCAGCGCCTCGAAGGGCGCTCCGGAGACGGTGCCGTCCGGATCGAACCGGATCTCCCCCGCGTGCACGGCGGCCCGCACCCGCAGCCGGGCGTCCGCGCCGGCATCGCGGTTGTGCTCCCGGAGCCGTGACCGCAGCTCCGGGAGCAGCGGGTACAGCAGTTTCGCCTTGGGCAGTCCGGCCGGGGCGACGAGCAGGCTGCCGTCGCCGGTGTCGACGCGGGTGACGTCCCGTGCGTCCAGTGCGGCCGCGTCCAGGGCCTCGGCCAGCGCGGAACGCAGCACGCCGCGGATCTCCTGGAGCCGTCGCTCGCCGCGGCCCGCGGAACTCGCGATGTCGCATGCCAGCAAGGCTCGGTACTCGTATCTCGGCATCCCTGTTCCTCCGCGATCACAGCGAACTCGGGCAACTCCAGGTCGAGTTGCCCTCGTCCGGGGCGTCCGGGTCGTCCGGTGTGGACAAGATGATTGACGAGACCGTAGAGGAGGGGTCCCCGAGCAGAACGGCTACTAATACGGCTTGTGCCGCTTCGGCCGCACGAGGAAGAGAGGTGGGGCGATGGGTGCCACACGTGTGCGCGGGTCCGGGGCCTACTGGCCGCCCGCCGGGCTGCTCGGCCGCGTCGACGAGGCCGACCGCGCGATCCTCATGGGCCTCGGCCACGGCGTGGCCTACCCGGCCGGCCAGATCACCATCCGCGAGGCCGACACCTCGGACTTCGCGCTGCTCCTGCTCGGCGGCATGGTCAAGGTCACCGCGCTCGCACAGGACGGCCGCGAGGCGCTGCTGGCCGTGCGGATGGCCGGGGACCTGGTCGGGGAGTTCGCCGGGATCGACGGCCGGCCGCGCGTCGGCACCGTGACCGCGTGCGGCAGGGTGCTCGCCCGCTACATACTCCGTTCCGAACTGCTGGAGTGCGCCGAACAGCACCCCGCCATCGGACTCGCGCTCAGCGCGAGCGTGGTGGCCAAGCTGCGTACGGCGACCGGACGCATCGTCGACTTCACCGGTTGCGACGTGCTCGGACGCCTGGCCAGGATCCTGCACCACCTGGCCGTCATCTACGGGCCTCCCGGCCGGCGCGTCGCCCAACTCCCGCTCTCACAGCCGGAGATGGCCACCCTGGTCGGTGCGGCGGAGTCGTCCATCCACAAGGCCCTGCGGGCGCTGCGGGAGTCCGGCGCGGTCATGACCGGCTACCGCAGGATCACGATCCTCGACCTGGATCACCTCGCCCGGATCGCCGCCGCGGCCGCGCCCGACTGATCACCGGCGATCTCGCCGAACACGTAAAAGCACCGGGTTCGTACGACGGGTCGGCGTCAGCCTGCCCATGTACCGAATCCCTGGCGTGGGAGAGAACGAGGGAAACAGATGTCACAGAACAACGGTGCCCCGGACGGCTCCGGGGGGATCCGGACCGGCGATGTGTCCGGCACGGTGGTCATCGGCAACAACAACACCGTGAGCATCCTGGAGGGAACGCCGCCGGATCCGGTCAAGCGCCCGTCGATCTCCCAACTGCCACGGGCCGCCGCCGAGCCGCTGATCGGCCGGTCCCGGGACGTCCAGGTGCTGCGGGAGGCCATCGAAGCACGCCAGTTGGTGCAGGTCTGGGGCGCGTCCGGGATCGGCAAGAGTGCGCTCCTGCGGCACCTCGCGTGCACGACGGCTCGGCTGTCGGAAGGCGCGGCGAACCCGGACGGCGCCGCCTACATCGAGGCCGGCGGACGCACGGCCGACGACATCGCGCAGGCGATCTTCGACATCAGCTTCGACGCGCCGAACTACAAACCGTCGTGGGAAGTGCTCAAGGAGCATCTGAAGACCCTGCGGCTGCGGATCTACCTGGACGACGCGGGGCTCGACGAGAGAGAGCTGCGCCGGCTCTTCGACATGGCCGAGCGGTCCACCTTCGTCTTCACCTCCCAGCAGCGGTGCGCGGTCGACGCGGTGCACACGATCCAGCTCAAGGGGCTGTCGGCCGCGGCGGCGGCGGAACTGGTGGCGGCACTGCTCTCCCGCGAGCTACGGCCCGACGAGGTGCCGATCGTCGGCGCACTGTGCGCACAGGTGGACGGCAATCCGCTCCGGCTGCGGCGCATCGCGCTGTCGGCCGCGACCGGCCAGGGCCGCCTGCCGGGCATCGCCGAACTACCCGAACTGCTCCCCGCGCTGCTGAACAGGCTCCAGCCGCAGGAGCGCGATCTGCTGTGTCTGCTCGGTTCGCTGTCCGGCGCCGAGCTGGCCCCCCGGCATCTCAACGATCTGCTCGAACGGACGGACGCCGCCGCGCTCGCCGACGGACTGGTGCGACACGGCCTGCTGCTCGCCTCGGAGACCGGCTACAGCTGCCCGCCGGATGTCGCCGAGTGCGTGCTGGACATGCGCCGGACGGAGTTTCCCGCCGATCGGCTCTGCCGGACGCTCACCGCGTGGGTGGAGGCCCGGGACACCACCGCCGACGATGTCGCGGTGCACTTCCAGGCGCTGGACGTCGCGGTGCTGCGAGCGGAGCGGAGCGGACACGCGCAGCTCGGCTCGGCGCTGGCCCGCGCCGCCTCGCCGAAGCTGGCGCTGTCCCGGCAGTTCGACGCGTGGGGCAGCCTGCTCGGAGTCGGCTGGGCCGCGGCGAGGAGCGCGGGGATCAGGGAGGACGAGGAGTTCTTCCTGCACGAGGCCCGCACCCGGCGGAAGGCGCTCGGGCGGGGCGCGATGACGGCGGCCCTGGCGCTCGAGGCGGGCGTGCTGTTCCGGGAACTAACCGTTCTGCACGCGCAGTCGGCGGCCCAGCACGCGGCCGCCGCGGCATCGACCGGTGCACTGCCGCACTCGGCCGCCGCCGCGCACGCGGTCCACTCGGCCACCTCCGCGCACGGCGCGGTCCACACGGCGGCGGCCGTCCCGCACTCGGCCGCCGCCACGTCCGCCACCACGGCTCCCGGGCACACGGCCGTGACCGCACACGGGGTGACGAGGCCGGTGGTCGACCTGTCCTCGCAGGCCGCACAGCCGCACGTCGCCGCCCACGGGGCCGGTACGCATGCGGCGGCCGCACACTCGGCCGCCGCACCGACACCGCCACGGATCGACCTCTCGGGGGCGCACTCCGCCGCCCACCCGACGCCCGCCGCGACCACCACGTCCGCGACGGGCACGGGCCACTCGGCAACCGCCGCGGCCGGTGCGGCGGGCACCAAGGGCGGCATGTCGGCACTCGCCGTCGCCTGCACCATCGGCATGGCGGCCGTACTGGGCGTGGGTGCCATCGTCTACGCGAACGACCAGCCGAACCCGTCGCCGGCCGTCGGGGCGAGCTCGGTCGGTACGCCGGACCTGAGCGACGACACGGTGCCCGACGAGGCCACCTCGCCCAGTGTCGATCCCGTGTGCGCGACCGTGCTCCCGGAGCTGTCCTCGCAATCCTCGACATTCAACACGGACGTCGCCCTCGCGAGCAGCGCGATCGATTCGTACAACGCGGCGGTGAGTTCCTACAACTCGGGTGCCACGTCGACTCCCCCCAGCACCAGCATGTTCCTGTCCGAGACCGGCGCCGTGGTCAGTGATCTGGAGGAAGTCGAGACCACGTTGCGAGAGGCGGACGCGCAGGCCCAGGACAGCTCCGTGTCATCGGACCTCAACGACATGCTGACCGCGGCCCAGGACATCAAGAGCGAGTACGAGTCGTTCGGTGGCGGCGAGGAGGCTTCGGAGATCGACACGACGAGTGAGACCTCGGACTTCAACTCGGCGCTGTCCAGTCTTCAGACCGACTGCGGCGCGTGATCCACCGTGCCGGACCAACAAGAAGGGCGGGCCATGTCCGAGAAATCCACCCACGGAGACATCCACACCGGGGACGTCTCCGGGACCTTCATCGTCGGCGACAACAACCGCATGACGACCACGACGCATCCTGCTGAGCAGGCCCGGCCCCCACAGGAACAGCGGAACGCGGCGGAGGACCAGGCGGCCGCCTTCGCGGTCCAGCACGGCGACATGCACGTCACGTACAACGCCGCCGCACCCGAGGCGGAAGCTTCCGAGGGGGGAGACTGAGAGACGCCACGTGCCCCGGCCGACGACCGGCCGGGGCACGTACGCGGCGATCCGCTCGGACCCTCAGTCCTTGTCGGCCAGCAGCTCCAGGTCCTGAGCACTCAGCGTCGCCGTCTTCAGCAGTTCCCTGATCAGGTTGACGCTGAGCGTCGAGCCGACCGGCTCGCCGACCTCGTCGCGCAGCAGCCCGCGCACGCCACGGCGGTGCAGCCGCTCGCGCACGTCCTCGACCGTGTTCGCAACCGACTTGTGGGTCCAGGACTTGGTCACGTACGGGGAGGAGTTGGCGAGTCGGGCCGTGTCCTCCCAGGCCAGCGGGAGCGGGAAGGCGTCGTGACCCTCCAGGTAGCGCCGAGCGAGCGCGGTGAGCACCAGCCGCTCCTGCGGGGAGAGTTCGTAGACCGTCTCGGGATCCACGGTCTCCGCGCCGCTCGTGGAGCGAGGGTTCCGGTCGTCCTCGTCCACGACACGGACCTCCACCAGATGGGAACGCCGCTTGGACGAGTTGATCACCAGCGGGGTGTAGCCGGACTCGATGAGCCGCTTGTGGCCGTTCAGTATCAGCACCCCGTCGGGCAGTTCGATCGGCAGATGGCCGGTGTTGACCAGCCACCAGTCGCCGTCCGTGGCCGTGCAGGTGAACACGCCGTGGCGCCGGCTGACGGTCGGATCGTCGATGCCGACCGGCACGTGCACGTCCTCGCGGTCCCGCCCGAACAGCAGCGTGTACCGGCGCGGCGGCACGGCATAGCCCCCTTCGGGCCCCAGTACGAAGATCGTCCCCGGCGGAGCCGCCGGCACCCGGTCGGCCGGGCTGCCCGGCGGCAGCATCTGGGGTGGAAAGTTTCCGTACGCCATGTCACATACCTCCGCCTCGGCTCGCGTCAGTGTAGGAGCGCACCGCGGGGACCGGTCCCCGCGCAGATGTGGACGATGGAGAAGGGGGCGCTTGCCCCCAACTCGTTTTGCCTTGCCCCGACTTGATCGATAGCCTGCCCGCCGTGAGCGCGAGCGGTCGGGGGACCTGTTGATGATGGATGGCGCGATCGCCGAACCGCTCGGCGCGGACGATCCGCAGGACATCGGCAGCTTCAACATCATCGGCCTGCTCGGCGTCGGCGGCATGGGCGAGGTCTACCTCGGGGCGTCCGACAAGGGCTACGCCGCCGTCAAGCGCGTCCGGCCACGGCTGGTCTCCAGCGAGCGCTTCGAACGCGAGGTCGGCATCCTCTACCGTGCCCCGGCCGGGGTCGCTCCGCGGGTGCTGGCGAGCGACGGCACCGCCGAACGCCCCTGGTTCGCCACCGAGTACGTGCCAGGACTCACCGTCGACGAGGCGGTCCGGCTGCGCGGCCCGCTGCCCGCCGACGCGCTGTGGCTGCTGCTGGCCGAGGCGGCCGCTCACCTGTCGGCCGTGCACGCGTCCGAGATCGTGCACCGTGACATCAAACCCGGCAACGTCATGCTGGTGCGGGACGGCGTGAAGCTGATCGACTTCGGTATCGCGCGCGCCGCGGACCAGGCGAGGCTCACCAAGAGCGGTGGCAGCTACGGCACTCAGGGGTTCTCGGCACCGGAACAGCAGGCCGGGTCCGAGGACGTGGACGCCCCCGCGGACGTCTACGCGCTCGGGGCGCTCGTGCTCTACGCGGCGTCGGGCCGTACGCCCGGTGTGGTCCCCGACGTGGAGCCACTGCGCGCCGTGGACGTCGGCCTCGCCGCCGTCATCGGCTCCTGTCTCGCGACCGGCCCCGAAGCGCGCCCCACGGCCGGCGAGGTGGCGGAGGCGGCCCGCGCGCACCTGCCGGTTCCCCCTCCCGCCTGGCCTTCCGAGGTCATGTCACGCATCACCTCGCGACGTGCCTTCGCCGCGACGCCGGTCGGCAAGCTGGACACCGTCCCGCCGCCGGACCAGGCAGTGGATCCGACGCCCGAGACCGCTCCCCCGTCCACCGCCTCGCCCCGTCCCCCGCGCGCACGTCGGCTTCTGTTCCCGGCGGCCGCGGTGCTCGCCCTCGGCGCCGTCGCGGCGTTCGTACTCCTTCCGTCCGCTTCCCCGCGGGACGACGCCGCGCGTCCGTCCGACCGCAAGCCCGTGGCCGGGGCGACGCGGACGCCCTCCGCGAGCCCGAGCCGCTCGGCCTCACCCACCGCCGAGTCCGGGCGCCCGACCCCGACCGCCCCGGCCGGCCGGGACACGACCGCTCCGCCGAGCACGTCCAGCGCGCGTTCGCCCTCCCGCCCGGCCGCGACCACCGCGTCCCCACCGGCCGCCACCCGCGTCACGTCGCGGCCCATCGACGGCATCAACGGCGGCGACGACCCGGCGCAGGTCGAGGGATCCGAGGCGGACACCTCCTGGGTCGGCAACAACGCCACCTGCTCCGCCTGGCTGGACGACAACGGCTCCGGCGACCTCGCGGGCGTGCTCAACACCTCCCTGAACCAGAGCTGCGGCGCCGAACTCCACCGCAGCGACGGCATCGCTCACACCTTCCGCGCCTCCTGGGGCGCCGCGAAGACGAACTTCGTCTCCGACGTCGGCCACACGATGTGGATCTGCGTCTGGAACGCGAGCGACCGTTCCGACGAGCAGTGCTCCGCCCACTTCGCCATGAACGGCACCACCCCGGTCAAGCAGTGACCGGGGCGGCCCGGCCTGACTGCCCGTCAGCGCAGGGTCTCGCCCTTGAGGTCGATGAGCTCCGCGGCCGCGATCTCCAGCTGGGCCGGGTCGTGGCGGGGCACCTCGTCCGCCGAGACGGCGCCGAGGTAGAAGGTGAGGAAGGTGTCGAGCACGATCCAGTCGGGCCCGAGTTCGGCCAGCTCCTCCAGGTCGCGCCGGATCTGGGCGACGGTGCCGTGTCCGGTGAGCCGCCCCTCCTCCGGAACCGGCTTCTCGGTGATGTGCAGCGGGATGCGCGGCGCGAGGGCGGGCGTCGGACGCCCGGCCTCCTCGGCGGCGGCCCTGAGCTTGGGCAGCCGCTCCCGGATCTCGGCCGGGCCGAGACCGAACGGGTGCCAGGCGTCGCCGAAGCGCGCGGCCCGCCGCATGGCGGGGCCGTTGAGCCCGCCGACCCAGACCGGCGGATGCGGGTCACGTACCGGAGCGGGCCCGGTGGTGATGTCCGTGTAGTCCAGGTGCTCGCCGTGGAAGGAGATCAGCGGCTTGGTCCAGTGGTCCTTGATGGACTCCAGGTACTCGTCGCTGATCCTGCCGCGGGCGGCGAAGTCGACGCCCAGCGCCTTGAATTCCTGCTCCGACCAGCCGACGCCCACGCCGAACACGAACCGGCCGTTCGTCATCTGGTCGATGTTCGCCGCGACCCGGGCCGTCTGCAAAGGGTGCCGGTACGGGAGGACGATGACCGTGGTGCCCAGCTCGATGGTCGTGGTGCGGCCCGCAAGGTAGGCGAGCGTGGTGAACGGGTCGTAGAACGGCGGCGGGAAGACCGGCAGGGCCTCCTGCGGGAGCGTCACGTGGTCCGAGATCATCGCCAGGTGGAACCCAAGCCCCTCGGCACGGAGAACCCAGTCCTCCATGGACGCGGGGGTGGTGCCGGGCCCGTAATTGAGCACATTGATCCCGAACTTCACTGACGGGTCTCCTCTCGACAGGCGCACGGCAGCACCGAGTGGCGAGCCCACGCCGTAATTGCTGGTCGGAGACGCCAGGCTAACGAGAAGACGGGACGCGGCACGAAGCGGGGGCGGGGGAAGCGGGGGCTCTGCGCCTCCGTACTCTTCCCCCTCCCCTTGCGTGCGGCCCGAGCCGGGACGAGCCGCTACTCAGCCGCCTCGTCGATCCTGCGGACGCACAGCGCCCGCCCACTGGGTCCCCCCTTGGGGTCGCCCGTTTCGAGGCTGTAGCTGGAGTGGTGCAGTGGGCAGGTGATGCGCAGTGCCCTCGCATTGACGTACCCGTGCGCGAGGTGGCCCCGCCGATGCGGGCAGTGGGCCTCCACCTCGTACGTCCTGTCCCCCACGGTCACTCGTAGGGTGTCCTCGCTGATCTGCTCGATGCCGACGTCCGGCGAACGCTTCACGGGGCCACCTTCTGCGCCGACACGATGGCCGCTTCTGTCGCCTCACCGAGGATCTCGCTCGCGAGCATGAAGCCGGTCCAGACCTTGGCGGGTTGCAGATCGGCCTCCGCGTCGAACTCGCGGATCGCGTTGTGCAGTTCACGCGCGTGGAAGTTGTCGATGTGCAGGTGCTCGGTGTAGTAGCGGGCGCCCTCAAGACCGAGCCGCGACGCGGCGTCGGCGAAGCATGTGAAGGCGTACAGAATGCTGCATTCCAGGTAGCACAGGCAGCCGAGGAAGTACTCCGGACGCGGGGCCCGCGTCGCGGCCCAGAAGAACATGTTGACGTAGTCGAACGTCTCGGAGTTCGTGGTGTGCAGGTAGTCCCGTTCGTCCTGCGAGAGGCCCAGCTCCCTGGTGAGTTCCCAGTAGATGTTGAAGTGGGCCTGGTCGAGGTTCCCGCAGCCGAACTCGTCGACGAGCACCCGGAAGATCGCCATCTTGGCGCGTCGGGGCAGCCGCCAGACGATCGGGAGGAACGACTCGGACTCGGTGAGCCCGTCCACCGCGAACTGCGCGACGACCTCCCGGAACTGGTTGCGGGTGAGGTCCTCGGCGAGGACGCGTTCGCACGCGGGCGGATCCGCCTCCTCCTCGGTCAGACGTTCCTTGATGAGGCGCATCAGGTCGGCCCGCCCTGCCATGGGCGGGGCCGACGCCTCGATGCGGGCCGCACGCCGGGCTATCTGCTCGTCTTCGAGAGCGATGAGTTCACGCAGCTCGTCGGGCGTCGGAATGGACCGGTTGAGCGCGAACAGTCGCGCTCCCGGGCTCAGTTCGTGCTCGGTCCGCGTCATCGCGGTCATGGGTGCCTCCTACGGTACGAATGCTGCGAGGTCAGTCGACGGGCCGGTCGGTGCTGATGACGCCACGCGCGGCGAGCTCCTTCTTGATGTGCACGTACCAGTCGTCCGCGTCGAGTCGATAGCGCTCACTGAGGTCGTCGATGCCCTGTTGCCGGGCCGGAGTGGGATCGGCCAGCGCGTCACGGCAGGCTCCGGGCTCCAGGTTCGCCAGGGACCCGATGAATCCGGCGGTGCCCGGCACCTTGGTCATGAGGTGCTCCCAGCCTTGGAACACGGGCACCTCGATGCCGCGCGCCAGCACCTGGCGGGTGAACTCCTCGTCGCTGCTGGACTCCTTGACCCCGACCACGCTCGGCACGGCACATGCGCGTGCCAGGACATCGGCGTCCAGAGGCCAGTCCGATACGGCGTTCTCGCAGTAGAGGAAGATCGGGAGGTCGGCGTCGCGTGCGATCGCGCGGACGTGCTCGACGAAGCCGAGGTTGGTGCCCGCGGAATCCCCGAAGGGCGGGGGCACGACGACGGCATCGGCACCGAGCGAGGCCGCGAGTTCGCTGCGGCCCGCGATCAGAGGGGCGTAGCCCAGCTCCGCGCCCGCCAGGACGGGAAGGCCACGGGCATGCCGCACCGTGTAGCGGACCATGTCCATCCACTGCGCGAGCGACAGTTTCCACCCCTCGCCGGAGCTCAGGGCCGGCATGAAACCGGACACGGTTCCGTGCAAGCCGTCCAGCAGACGGGCGACGCCGGCCTCGTCCACCTTGCCGTTGTCGTCCACGGGAGTGACGAGGGGCACGATCACGCCCTGGAGCGAACGCAGGCGGTCCAGGTTCCCGGCGGCCGCCGAGGGTGTCTCAGACTCGGGCATGATCGAGCTCCATCGTGTGAGAGGTGCGGTAGAGACCGGCGAGCGGTTCCGGGAACGCCCCGGCCCGCTCCGTGCCGGGGGCGGCGACGGCCCGGTCGTCACCGGCCAGTGCCAGCAACCGGGGGTTCACGGTGACCAGTTGACCGCCGGAGTCGACAACGGTGGCCAGGAGCAGGCGCTCCCTGAGCGACAGGCCCACTGCTCCCGGAAGATCCGAAGCGGTCTTCCACGCGCCCTCCGTGTACGGCACCCGCTTGATCGGCATGGTGCTGTGGAGGACATCCATGAAGGGGTAGTAGGCGTCCTGTACGGCGCGGGGCAGGGCCCAGACGACGTCGTCGCAGCGGCCGACCTCCTCATACGTCATCCACACGCGGTCACGCAGATGTCGCGCGAAGAACGAGGCGCAGTCCCGACGGATGTCCGGGTCGATGGCGTGCATCCCCATGAACAGGGAAGCGTCGATGTACGTCTCGACGGACAGGTCAGCCGGCAAGGGAGTCCACCGCCTCGCGCAGCGTCACCACGGCGTCCCTGAACTCCTCGGGATCGCGGGCCAGAGCCATACGGACGAAGCGCTCACCGTCCTGCGGGGTGTTCCAGAAGAAGTAGGTGCCCGGCAACACGTACACCTCGTGCCGGGAGAGCTCGCGCTGCAGATCGCTCGCCGTCACGCGGTCGTCCGTGATGCGGAACCAGGCGACACTGACGTTGACCACCGGCTCGATGTGTTCGAGCAGGCTTCCGTGCAACGTCTTCTGCGCGCACTCACGGTTGGTCGTGATGACCGTGCGGACGGACTCCATGTTGTCGTCGATGGAGTCCTCGACGTAGCGGGTCAGGAAGTTCAGGATGAACGGTGAGACGTCCAGGAGCACGCTGGTGTGGATGTTGTAGACCTCTTCGTAGAGGTCGGGACTACAGGTGAGCATGGCGCACTTGGCGTCCTGCAACGGCCACGTCTTGCCGGTGTCCTCGAGCGCGATGTAGCGGACCCCGGACTCGTCGAGCAGCTTGTAGAGGTCGAACCGGCCGAAGCGCGGGTCGGCCAGGGCGAAGGCGGCGAAGCAGAGATCGACGATGAACAGCTTGTCGTGGTCGACGCAGTAGCGGACGACCTCCTCGAAGCCCCTGCGCCCGTGCTGGAGAAGGGTGAACCCGGTCGGGTTGTTCGGGTCGACGAGGAACAGCGCATCGGTCTCGACGTGGCGCGCGAGCTCGTCATAGATGCGGTCCGCGTCGTGCAGGACGCTCTCGGGGACCGGCTCGGGGTGGACGCCGACGTTCTTGAGGACGTCGGGGAGATTGTCGAAGCACGGCTCGATCAGCGAGATGGATATGTCGTTCCTGCTGAGGTACATGCCGGCCACGAGCGTGGAGATGGAGGCCGCGTACGAGAGCATCGTCGTGTCCGCGCGGACGCTGTCCTGTCCATGGAGGCGGAAGAACGCCTCCTTGAATTTGTTCTCCAGGTCGATCTGGCGTGATCGTTCCGCCTCGTACCAGAGCTGCGGAAGATCCGACACGATGTCGCGCTGGCTCCTGGACTGCTCCTGATGCGTGTGGGCGTCCGCGAGGTTGTGCCGCGTCTGCAGGGCGAGGATCTCGTGCTGCGTGAGGTCGAGCAGTTGCTCGGTCATGATGCTCCCTGGGCAAGGCCGGGCGGGCCGCTGCGGAGGACCTCGTGGAGGAGGCCGCAGAAGCCGTTCCGGCAGGGCGAATGAGATGACTGGAGCGCCTCGGGGCGCTGGCGAGAAACCGACCGATCGCGAGTCCGGGCCCACACCCGGCACGTACGCACGGCAGTGGAGAAGTGCCGGCAGACGCGGTTCGTCGTGTCGAGTACGGTACTTGATGATCGATCATTGCTCAAACGTCTCGGGAAAAAGGAGAGTTGACTTGTCCGTCTCACTACCGACCGGACCACCGGGGCGCGGCTCGCCTCTCGCGCGTGTCCCCCTGCACGAACAGGTGCGCCGGTTCATCCTCGAAGGCCTGGTGGCGGGCCGCTGGGAACCCGGGGAGCGCATCGTCGAGCGGCGTGTGGCACAGGAGTTGGGCGTCAGCCAGGCGCCGGTGCGCGAGGCGCTGCGCGAACTCGAGACCATGGAGCTGGTCACCTCCTCGCCGAACAAGGGGGTCCGGGTGCGCGAGCTCACCCTGGACCAGCTCCGCGACGTCTATCTGGTCCGTGCGTCCCTGGAGCGCAGAGCCGTGATGCTCGCGGCCCCCCGGCTCGCCCGGAACGTCAACGCACTCGAGCGGCACCTGCTGGCCATGCGGCGCGCGGCCGCGGGAGACGACGCCGACCAGCAGGCGCTGCACGGCGTGGCCTTTCACCGCGCCATCGTGCACGCCTGCGGAAATCCCGTCCTGATCCGGCACTGGGACTGGCTGGGCGTGGAGGCCTGGACCCGGCTGTCCCTGCGCTGGCTGCGCACGGAGCTGCACGACAACGCGGAGGACCACGAGGAGCTCGTCGAGGGGCTGCGCCGAGGCGACACCGGGCTCGGCCGCCTGATGGAGCTTCATGTCATGGGATACGCCAACCAGTTGAGGAGCGCCTGATGCCCGACCAGCCCAACGACCCGCGGCCCACCGGGTACACGGACCGTCTCGCCGATCCCCGGACGACCACGGCGGCCGGCACCGTGACCGTCTTCTCCGACATCTGGTGCTCGTTCGCCCACGTCGGGGTGCACCGTCTGCACAGCACGCGCGAGCGGCTCGGACTGGCGGACCGCGTCCGGATCGACCACCGGGCCTTCCCTCTGGAGCTCTTCAACGACGGACCGAGCCCGCGCCGCGGGACGGACTCCGAGGTGGGCGGGATCGCCCGCATCGAGCCCGACGCCGGCTGGCAGATGTGGCGGGCACCGGACTGGAAGTTCCCTTCGACCTCGCTCTTCGCCCTGGAGGCCGTGCAATTGGCCAAGGAGCAGGGGCCGACCGCCGCCGAGGACCTCGACCTGGCGATCCGCCGGGCGTTCTGGGCGCACAGCCGCCCCATCGGGGCCCGCTCCGAGATCATCGCCATCGCCCGGGAGACCTCCGGCATCGACGCGGAGCTGATCACGCGGGGCCTGGACGAGGGCCGGGCCCGCCGCCTCGTGACGCTCGACTTCGAGTGCGCGCGCCGCAACAAGGTCCGATGCAGCCCGCACGTCTTCCTGTCCGACGGTTCGGACTGGGCCAATCCCGGCGTCGAGGCCACCTGGCACGGGGCGTACGGGACGGGATTCCCGGAGGTCACCAGCGACGATCCGGGGGCGTGGGAGCCGATCCTGCGGGCCGCCGCCAAGTCGGCGGAGGAACCGGTACCTGCCGTCCAAAAATGATCGATCATTGAAAATTACTGGCCAGTAGTCGTTGACCCTGCGAACTGACGCCGCATAGATTCCTCAATGAGAAATCGATCTTCCGCATAGCGAAACACGCGAGAGGCTCGTTGGCAGTAGTCGGCCGGCTCCACCCACAGAGCCGGCCGCCAGGGGGCTGCCGCATCCGGTCGATGCCACGTCGACCGTGCGGCGGTCGGCCGCCCGTCATCACGGGCGCTCCTGTCGTCGCCGGCCGGCGCCGTTCACCCGGCGCCAGGCCGGTCAGCGTCACAGAAGGGCAACCCCCATGTCACCGCAACACCAGCTGGACCAGCTCCCCGAGCCCGACCCCCAAGAAGTGGCCGAGTGGCTGGCCTCCGTGGACGGCGCGGTGGGCACCGTCGGCCCGCAGCGCACCGGTCGCCTGCTGCGACGGATCGTGGACCATGCGCGGCAGGCGGGCGTCCCGCTGCCGCCGCCGCTGTCCACGCCCTACGTGAATTCGATCCCCACGGACTCCGAACCGGCCTACCCGGGCGACGAGTCGATGGAGTCGCGGATCACCGCGTGGAACCGGTGGAACGCCGCGGTCATGGTCACCCGCGGCAACGAACGCGGCGGCCTCGGCGGCCACATGGCCACCTACGCCTCCGCCGCGTGGCTCTACGAGGTCGGCTTCCAGCACTTCTTCAAGGGCAAGGACGCCGACGGCAGCGGCGACCAGCTCTACGTCCAGGGGCACGCGTCGCCCGGCGTCTACGCCCGGGCGTTCCTCGAAGGGCGGCTCACCGAGGCCGAGTTGGACCGGTTCCGGATGGAGGCGGGCGGGGGTGGACTGCCGTCCTATCCGCACCCGCGCCGGCTGCCGTGGCTGTGGGAGTTCCCGACCGTTTCCATGGGGCTCGGTCCGCTCTCGGCCATCTACCAGGCCCGCTTCAACCGGTATCTGCACCATCGCGGCATCAAGGACACCTCGCACAGTCACGTGTGGGCGTTCCTCGGCGACGGCGAGATGGACGAGCCGGAGTCGACGGCCGCACTGAATCTCGCCGCGCGCGAGGAGCTCGACAACCTCACCTTCGTCATCAACTGCAACTTGCAGCGCCTGGACGGGCCCGTACGCGGCAACTTCAAGATCATGCAGGAGCTGGAGGCGCAGTTCCGGGCCGCCGGCTGGAACGTGGTCAAGGTGCCGTGGGGCGTGGAGTGGGACGGCCTGCTCGCCACGGACACCGACGGACTGCTCCTCGACGCCCTCGACACCCTGCCCGACGGGCAGTTGCAGACCTTCGCCGCGCGCGACGGCGCGTACATCCGCGAGCGGCTGTTCGCAGGACCGCTCGCCTCGCTCGCCCGCCAGTACTCCGACGAGGATCTCGCCCGGATCGTCGGCACCTCGCGCGGTGGCCACGAACCCCGCAAGATCCACGCCGCGTACCGCGCGGCCGTCGACCACCAGGGCGCGCCCACCGTCGTGCTCGTCCAGACGGTGAAGGGCTGGACGCTCGGCCCCGGCTTCGAGTCGCGCAACGCCAACCACCAGATGAAGAAGCTCTCCGGCAAGGAATTCCGCGCCATGCGCGACCTGTTGGAGCTGCCCATCCCCGACTCGAAGCTCGGCGAGGACCTCGTCCCCTACGTCCACCCCGGCGCCGACTCCGAGGAAGTCGCCTACCTCCGGGAGCGCCGCCGCACACTCGGTGGCCCGGCGCCCGCGCGCCGCGTCGCGCCCCGCCCGCTGCCGGCCCCGGCCGCCAAGCCGTTCGACATGCTGGCCAGGGGCTCGGGCAGCCAGGAGATCGCCACGACGATGGCGTTCGTCCGGCTGGTCAAGGACCTGATGCGGGAGAAGGAGACCGGCCCGCGCTGGGTGCCCGTCGTACCCGACGAGGCCCGCACCTTCGGCATGGAGTCCCTGTTCCCCTCCGCCGGGATCTACTCCCCCAAGGGCCAGACGTACGAGCCCGTGGACCGCGACCAACTCCTCTACTACAAGGAGTCGACGAGCGGCCAGATCCTCAACGAGGGCATCACGGAGGCCGGTTCACTGGCCTCCTTCACGGCCGCCGCGACCTCGTACGCGACCCACGGCGAGCCGGTCATCCCCTTCTACATCTTCTACTCGATGTTCGGCTGGCAGCGGACGGCCGATCAGTTCTGGGCGCTCGCCGACCAGTTGGGCCGCGGCTTCGTCGTCGGCGCCACCGCCGGACGCACCACCATGACCGGCGAAGGCCTCCAGCACGCCGACGGCCACTCGCACCTCATTGCCTCCACCAACCCGGCCTGCCTGCCCTACGATCCGGCCTTCGCCTACGAGGTCGGGGTCATCGTCCGGGACGGTCTGCGCCGCATGTACGGGGAGAACGCCGAGGACGTCTTCTACTACCTCACCGTCTACAACGAGTCGAAGCTCCAGCCGCCGATGCCAAAGGACGCGGGTGTCGAGGAGGGCATTCTGCGCGGCCTGTACCGCTACCGGCCCGCCGCACGCCCCGCTGCCGACTCGCCGCACGTCCAACTCCTCGCCTCCGGCACGGCGATCCACTGGATCCTGAAGGCGCAGGAACTGCTGTCCGAGGACTGGAACGTCGCCGCCGACGTCTGGTCGGCACCGTCCTGGACCCTGCTGCGCCGCGACGCGATGGAGGCCGAGGAGGCGGGCCGCACCCCTTACGTCACATCGGCCCTCGCCGACGCCCTCGGTCCGGTGATCGCCGTCTCCGACTGGATGCGCGCGGTGCCCGACCAGATCTCCCCCTGGGTGACTCAGCAGTGGTCCTCCCTCGGCACCGACGGCTTCGGCCTCTCCGACAACCGGGCCAACGCGCGCCGCCACTTCGGTGTCGACGCCGAGTCCGTCGTCGTCCACGTACTGCGCACGCTCGCCGACCGCGGCGACATCAAGCCCGAACTGGTCCAACGCGCCGCCGAGCGCTACGGGCTGGCGGGGAAGGAGTGACTCACGTGTCCGAAACTGTCGTGCTGCCCGCGCTGGGCGAGTCGGTCACCGAGGGCACCGTCACCCGCTGGCTCAAGGAGGTCGGCGAGGAGGTCGCGGAGGACGAGCCGCTGCTCGAGGTCTCCACGGACAAGGTCGACACCGAGATCCCCTCCCCGGTCGCGGGCGTGCTGCTCGAGGTCGTCGTGGGCGAGGACGAGACCGCCGAGGTCGGCGCCAAGCTCGCCGTCATCGGCGCCCCGGGCGCCGCCCCGGCCGCCGCCGAAACCCCGGCCCCGGCCGCCCCGGCCGCTGCCCCGGCCCAAGCTCCCGAGCCCACCCCGGTTCCGGCCGCCCCTGCGGCCCCCGCGCCGGTCACCCCGGCCGACGAGGGCGCCTACGTGACCCCGCTGGTGCGCAAGCTCGCCTCCGAGCACGGCGTCGACCTGTCCACGGTCAAGGGCACCGGCGTCGGCGGCCGCATCCGCAAGCAGGACGTCACCGCCGCCGCCGAGGCCGCCAAGGCCCAGGCTCCGGCCGCCGCCGCTGCCCCGGCCGCCGCGAAGGCCGCGCCGACCCTGGAGACCTCGCCGCTGCGCGGCCAGACGGTCAAGCTGCCCCGCATCCGCAAGGCCATCGCGGACAACATGCACAAGGCGCTCCAGGAGCAGGCCCAGCTGTCCTCGGTCATCGAGGTCGACATCACCAAGCTGATGAAGCTGCGCAACCAGGCCAAGAACGGCTTCGCCGCCCGCGAGGGCGTCAAGCTCTCCCCCATGCCGTTCTTCGTCAAGGCCGCCGTCCAGGCGCTGAAGGCCCACCCGGTCATCAACGCGCGCCTGAACTACGACGAGGGCACCATCACCTACTTCGACTCCGAGAACGTCGGCATCGCCGTCGACTCGGAGAAGGGCCTGATGACCCCGGTCATCAAGGGCGCCGGTGACCTCAACATCGCGGGCATCGCCAAGAAGACCGCCGAGCTGGCCGACAAGGTCCGCACCAACAAGATCGCCCCGGACGACCTCTCCGGCGCGACCTTCACGATCTCCAACACGGGATCGCGCGGCGCCCTCTTCGACACCGTCATCGTCCCGCCGAACCAGGTCGCCATCCTGGGCATCGGCGCCACCGTCAAGCGCCCGGTCGTCATCTCCGACCCGGAGCTCGGCGACTCCATCGCGGTGCGTGACATGACCTACGTGACGCTCTCCTACGACCACCGTCTGGTGGACGGCGCGGACGCCGCCCGCTACCTGACCACGGTCAAGCAGATCCTCGAGGCCGGCGAGTTCACCGCCGAGCTCGGCCTGTAGGAGCCGGGCCTGCGGCTCCTACAGCGCCTATGGCTGACCACTCGCCGTGCTGCCGGGCAACCGGTGGCACGGCAGCCTCACCGGTGCCGCTCGGCCCGGCCGGACTTCACTCCTGCGGTCGGCACCTCGTCACCCCAGGAACGACAACCGCACCCGCCGCCTCGGATTGTCCCTGTTGATATCCGCGAAACTCCGTTCCCTTCGGGAGCACGCAGTCTCACGGGCCTGCAGGAGCACCACTGGCCTCCAGGCCCGAGAAGTACCGTCGGAGACGCTGATGAGAGGTCCGGCTGTCGTCCGGTCGAGCGCCATGCGGGACGGTTTGCGGACTGCGGGTCTGCATAACCTCGTTCACGGGGAAGCAGCTCCCCTTTCCCTCGCGTCGAGCTCTTCCATCAGGATCGGAGCGCCGACGTTGCAGGAGTGAATGCCCACCACGGAAGCAAGCTTGAGGACTTCGAGGATCTCCTCGGCGGTGACGCCGAGATCTAGGGCGGCTCGGATGTGACGGCGCACCCCGGGCCCGTACATGTGGGTGCAGGCCGCGTCCACGGCGATACAGAGCAGCTCGATCACCTTCGGCGGGAGGACCCCACTGCGCCACGGTTGAGTGACCGTCCGCAGATAGTCGTCGGTCCATTGCGGGTCCAACTGGGCCAGTCCGTCCCACAGCGGGTTCCACTCGCCGCGCTCGCGCATGCGGTCGATGAACGGGGTGCCGGCATCGGCGGCTTCGGTCATGCTCCGGCTCCGGCGCTGCCGGACAGTTCCCGTTTGAGGATCTTTCCCGTGGCGGTCATCGGCAGCGAGGTGCTGAAGACGACGGTCCTCGGGTACTTGTAACCCGCCATCTGCTCCTTGCACCAGGCGATCAGCTCCGTCTCGGTGATCCGAGCCGTCGGTTCAGGGATGACGAAGGCTTTGACCTCCTCGCCGTTACGCGCGTCCGGGACGCCGATGACCGATGCAAGGGACACATCGGGATGGCTCATCAGGACCTCCTCGATCTCGCGTGGGTACACGTTGTACCCGCCTCGGATGATCAGGTCCTTCGCGCGGTCGACGACGTAGTAGTGGCCGTCCTCGTCGACGCGTGCGAGATCACCGGTGCGAAGCCACCCGTCGCTCAGGGCGCGGGCGGTCTCCTCGGGGCGGTTGTGGTAACCCCTCATGACGTTGTGTCCACGCAGTACGAGCTCGCCGACCTGCCCGTCGCCGGTGACCGTCTCGCCGTGCTGGTCGACGAGCCGAGCCTCGACGCCCCAGACGGGCACTCCGATCGAACCGGGTCGCGGTTCGCCCTCCGGGTCCGTGAACAGGGCCAGTGGAGAGGTTTCCGAGAGGCCGTAGCCCTCGCGGATCCGGATGCCGAACCGCTCGGCGAACCGTGTGTGGATCTCCACGGGCAGCGCGGAACCCCCGGAGATGGCCAGGCGGAGGGTGCGGGCGAGGTCGTCGACGCCGTCGGTGTCGCGGTCGAGCGCGCCGAGCAGCCCCCAGTACATGGTGGGCACACCGGCGAACGCGGTCACGCACTCCTCGCACATCAGCCGTAGCGCCGCCTGTGGTTCGAAGCGCGGCATCAGGACCAGCGTGGCGCCGACGGACAGGCCCGCGTTCATGCTCACGGTCTGTCCGAAGGAGTGGAACAGCGGAAGGGCGAGGAGATGGGTGTCGGGCCGGGCCGGAGTACTGCCGAAGAGCCGGGTGGCCGTCAGGGCGTTGAACACCATGTTGGCGTGCGACAGCTCGGCGCCCTTGGGCTGTCCGGTGGTGCCGCTGGTGTACAGGATCACTGCCGTGTCGGTGGGCTCGCGGGTCACGGACTCGAAGGTCTCGGGCCTGTCGTGAAGCATGCCTTCGGTGATCGGCAGCATCTGCCGGCAACCGGCGGTCCTCTCGAAGCCCTCCCGCCCGTACTCCCCCATCGGCAGGTCCGGCGTGCCCTCGTGGCAGAAGTACAGCACGGCTCCGGAGTCCGCCAAGTGGTAGGCGATCTCGCGGGGTTTGAGCAGGATGTTCAGCGGTACGACCACCGCGCCGGCCTTGAGGATGCCGTAGTAGACGATCGGGAACTCGGGCAGGTTCGGGCAGGAGAGGGCCACCCGGTCCCCCGGCCTGACGCCGCGCGCCACCAGGAGGTGAGCGACCTGGGAGGCCCGGGCCTCGACCTCGGCGTAGTCGAGCCGACGGTCACCGGCCACGAGCGCCACGCGGCGGGGGTGACGCCGGGCGGAGTCCTCCAGGAGGACGGACAGGTTCAACATCAGGAACTCGCCTTCGATCGTGCCAGCGGAGCGTCGGTGGCCGCACGTACGGTGTCCTCGCTCACCCCGGGCGCGCATTCACGTAGCACGAGCCCCTGTCGGGTGACGTCGATGACGGCGAGGTCGGTGATGATCCGATGGACCACGCCCTGCCCGGTCAGCGGCAGGGTGCACCGGCGCACGATCTTCGGCGCCCCGGACCTGCTGGTGTGTTCCATGAGCACGATCACCCGGCGAGCGCCGTGGACGAGGTCCATGGCTCCGCCCATCCCCTTGACCATCGCACCGGGCACCATCCAGTTCGCCAGGTCCCCGGACGCGGAGACCTGCATGCCGCCGAGGACCGCGGTGTCGATGTGGCCGCCGCGGATCATCGCGAACGACAGCGCGGAGTCGAAGAAGGCGGCGCCCGGATTGACGGTCACCGTCTCCTTGCCCGCATTGATCAGGTCCGCGTCCACGGAGTCCTCGTCGGGGTAGGCGCCCGTGCCCAGGATCCCGTTCTCGCTGTGCAGGACGATGCCGAGGCCCGGCGGCAGATGGTCGGGGATGAGTGTCGGCAGGCCGATGCCGAGGTTGACGTACTCGCCGGCTACGAGTTCGGAGGCAGCCCTGGCCGCCATCTGGTCCCGGGTCCAGCCCTGCGTCCTGCCGGGTGCCACGTTCTCCGGCGCAGCCGTTGTCGCGCTCATGCGCCGTTCTCCTTCGCCGCGGTCACCGTGCGCTTCTCGATCTGCTTGTCCTGGAGACCCGTGTGGACGATCCGGTCGACGAAGATCCCGGGCAGATGTACCTGCCCGGGGTCCAACTCGCCGGGCCGCACCAGCTGTTCGACCTGAGCGACGCACACCCGCCCGGCCATCGCCGCGAGCGGGTTGAAGTTCCGGGCGGCCTTGTCGAACAGCAGGTTCCCCTCGGTGTCCCCGATCAGAGCGTGCACGAGGGCGAAGTCGGCGGTGATCGACTCCTCGAGGACGTGGCGCCGTCCTCCGTACTCGCGTGTCTCCTTGGGCGGGGAGGCCACCGCCACCGAGCCGTCCGCGTCGTAGCGCCACGGCAGCCCTCCGTCGGAGACCGGGGTGCCGACCCCTGCCGGGGTGAAGAAGGCGGGGATACCCGCTCCGCCGGCGCGGAGCTTCTCCGCCAGGGTGCCCTGGGGAGTCAGCTCGACCTCCAACTCCCCCGCCAGGTACTGCCGGGCGAACTCGGCGTTCTCGCCGACGTACGAGGCTGTCACCCGCCGGACTCGCCTTCGCCGCAGCAGTTGCCCGAGCCCGCGGCCGTCCGTACCGCAGTTGTTGGAGATGACGTGGAGCCTCGTGGCCGGCCCGGCGGCGACGGCCGCGATCAGGGCGTCAGGGACGCCGCAGAGGCCGAAGCCACCGACGCTGAGTGAGGCTCCGTCCGGGATGTCGGCGACAGCCTCGGCCGCTGTTGCGCAGACCTGGGTCACGAGACCGCCCTCTCCGTCTGCCGGCTGCCGAGCAGTTGTCGCACCAGCTCCTCCGCACGCGGCCAATACCCGTACCCCGACGCAGGGTTGAGGTGACCGACCGGCCCGAGGTCGACCGGGCGACTGCCCCACACCTCCGCCAGGCCGGCGACGTGGCGGCGGTCGGCGAGCGGGTCGTTGCTGCTGATGCCGAGGATGCTCGGGAAGGGCAGTCGGCGGCGCGGTATCGGCAGCCACCCTCCGCGCTCCAGTTCCCGCACGGAGGGATACCCCTCGGGCAGCGGTCGTTCCAGGTCCGCGGGGGTGGCAAGAAGAGCACCGTGGATCTGCCGCGTCGGATTTCGGGCCCAGTGCACGGTGGTGAGGACCCCTGCGCTGTGCGCGACGAGTACGACGGGGCCCGCGACCGGGGCGAGCACCTCGTCGAGCGCGGCGACGCGGGCGGCCCGGCTGAGCCCGTCGTGTTCGAGCGGGGGCACGGTGCGCACGGCGTCGAAGTGTTCGGCTAGGTGGGTCTGCCAGTGGTCTGCGACGTGGTCCCGTAGTCCGGGCACGATCACCACGGTCGCTGTCGGGGTGGCTGTCATGTTCGTCCCTGAGTGTTCGGCTGGATCAGGTGAATCGGCTGGTTCGGGGGGGCTCAGCGGGCAGTGGACAGGGCGAGCCGGTCGAGCCGGAGCTTCCCGGCCGGGTGGTACCGCCTGCCGAGCAACAGGGCGGCGACGGCGGCGACATACATCAGCGGGGCGAGGCGCAGGGCTCCGAGCAGCCCGAGGTGATCGGCGACCATCCCGACGACGAAGGGGCCGAGTGCGAGGCCCAGCACATTGTTGGCGACCGTGAGCGCCCCGAGCCCGGTCGCCCGTACGGAGCTGTGGGACAGGTCGGTGACGACGGCCGCGGTGGGCCCCGAGGAGCCGGCCGCGAAGAACGCCCCGCAGCCGATGAGGATCAGCGACGCCGTCCCGGAGGCCAGGCCGAAGCCTGCCGACAGGCAGACCAGTGAAACGGCGCAGAAGGCCACCCCCGCGGTCCACTGGCCGCGGGAGTCGGAGCGGGCGAACCGGTCGGAGATGATCCCGCAGATCACCATGCCGCTGCCGATGAGCAGGACGAAGACCGCGGCGAGCGCGGCTGCCTCGTCCGCCTGGAGGTGGTAGTAGCGGTTGAAGTAGCTCGGTGTCCAGGACAGCAGTACGGCCGGGGTGAACATCTGCAGCCCGCCGCCGATGTAGGCGAACAGCAGCGCCGGGTTGGTGAACAGGCTCGTGAACGGTGCCCGCCCGCCGGTCACCGCCGCGGGCGATCTCGGTTCGACGGCATACTCGTCCAGCTTCCGCTCGCTGACCACCGCCCGGAATACGGCGACCAGCAGCAGTCCGAAGACCGCCATGGCCGCGAAGGACCAGCGCCAGCCCACGTGCACGGCGAGGCTGCCGCCGACGGCGACGCCGACCACCGAGCCGAACGACCCGCCTGCCATGAACGCCCCGCCGAGCGCCGCGTGGACCCGTGGGGCGAAGATGCTGAGCACCACCGCGATGCCCACGCTGCCGTAGGCCGCCTCGCCGACCCCGACCAGGAACCGCGCGGCGAGCATCTCCTGATAGTTCCCCGCGACCGCGCACAGCAGCGTGGCCAGGCTCCACACCACCGCCATCACGACCAGGCTCCTGACCCGGCCCCAGCGGTCGGCCACGAGCGAGAGCGGCAGGGTGAGCAGCCCGACCATCAGCGCCACCACGCTGCTCAGCGAGGCCAGATGGGCGTCGGACAGGGACCACTCGTCCTTCAGGACCGGGAAGACGGCGCTGAGCACCTGCCGGGACATGTAGTCCGAGAGCAGCAGCCCGAAGGCCAGGGCGAAGACGAGCCAGGGGTACGTACGTCGCGTCCCGGTTCCGCTGAGTGGGGCCGGCGCCCGCCCCACGGTTTCGCGCAATGCCACGATGACTCCTCAGAGCTGGGGGCGGGTGCCGGTCGCTGTCGACCGGTCAGGCGTGGTGGGTGAACCCGACCTGGCCGGGCCTGCGGTTCGGCGCGTAGCCGAGCTTGGCCAGCGTCTCGTCCGCATCCGCGTACGTGGTACCGATCTTGTAGATCTCGTGGGCGTCCTTGGCGGTGGCGACCTCGCGGCCGAGCTCACCGGCGATCCGGACCAACTGCTTGATCTGCTCGACGGAGGTGGCCTTGGTGCCCTTGCGGCCCCACAGGGTGTCCTCGTTGCCGCACCGGGTGTGCAGTCCCATGGCGATCGCCATCGCGTTGACCGGCAGGACGCTGCGCATGAGGGTCTCCAGGGTGAGGATCGCCCCGTCCGGCACCCGGTTGATGAACTGCATGATGTTGTACGGGTTGGGGCCGTCGAATCCACCGCCGATGCCCACCCAGGTGACGTTCAGCGGGCCGGTGTAGACGCCCCGGCGGATCAGCCGCTCGACGGTCTCCAGCTGCGGAATGCTCGACAGCTGGAAGTGCGGCTGGATGCCCGCCGCCTGCAGCCTGCGCAGGTGCTCCTCGACCCAGGCGGGTCCGGCCGGCACCGTCATCTCCCGGTAGGCCTCGGCGAGTTCGGGACGCGTCATGGAGGTGCCCGCGATGTCGTCGGGGGTCATCAGCTCCATGATGTTCATCTGGCTGGTGTTGATCGCGATGGTCACCTGGTCGGGCTTGGGATCGAGCTCGGCCAGCATGTGGCGGGTGTCGTCGGACAGCCACTTGGCGTCGGCGCCCGACCCCTCGGGCGCGAACGAGATCGACCCGCCGACCTGCAGGATCATCTCCGGCACCGCCTCGCGCAGCCGCCCGAGCAGTTCGTTGAACTTCGACAGCCGCTTCGAGCCCTTGCCGTCCAGTTCCCGCACATGGATGTGCAGGACGGTGGCGCCCGCCTCGAAGCAGTCCACCGCCTGCTGGACGTGCTCGTCCATGGTCAGCGGCAGGTCCTCACGGAAGTCGTCCGGCTCCCATTCCGGACCGTACGGGGCGCTGGTGATGACCAGCTTGTCCTGGTTCTCGGGGAAGAGCGCATCGTCGTGGAAGTGCATGGGTGTACTCCGTTCGCGGGTGCTCGTGCGGGTGGGCAGGAGGAGGAGGTTCGAGCCGCTCGGGCTCAGAAGGGACGGTCGCCGATGATCCCGGCGCGCTCCATCTTGCGGACGGCCGGCCAGTAGTCCTGGACGGCGTAGTGCTGTGTGGAGCGGTTGTCCCAGATGGCGACGCTGTTCGGGGTCCATCGCCACCGCACCTGGTACTCCGGGATGGTGGCCTGACTGATCAGATGGCTGAGCAGGTCGGCGGCACCGGGCGCGTAGTCGATGCCGCACCGGATGTTCTGCGGGGTGTGGTAGTTGACGAAGTGCGTGGTGAAGGCGTTGACGAAGAGGATCCGCTCCCCGGTCTCCGGGTGGGTGCGCACCACGGGGTGCTCGGCGTCGGGGAACCGTTCCTTGAGTGCGTGGCGTTCTTCCTGCGGCAGTGCGGCGCCGAAGGACGCCTCGATGCTGTGCCGGGCACGCAGTCCGTCGATCCGTGCCTTGACCTCGGCCGGCAGCTTCTCGTACGCCGCGGCCATGTCGACCCAGATGGTGTCGCCGCCGACAGGAGGTGCCTCCACGTTCCGCAGCACGCAGCCCATGGGCGGGTTCTCCCGCCATGTGGCGTCGCAGTGGTACGCGTTCTCGTAGTGCTCGGGCGGGCTGTCCAGGTCCTTGTAGATCCGGACGAGTCCGGGGTGGTCCGGATCGCTGCCGGCCACCGGGTGGTCCTCGAGCGGACCGAACCGCTCGGCCAGTGCCACGTGTTCGGCGCGGGTGAAGTGCTGATCACGCAGGAACAGCACCTTGTGCTTCAGCAGCAGCGCCTTCAGTTCCGCGAACAGGGTGTCGTCGCGGGCGACTTCACCGAGGTCCACATCGAACAGCTCGGCTCCGATGTGGCAGGTGAGGGGCTGTGCCGTGATCGTGGAAGCGGCACGGGTCGGTGTGCTCATCGCGCTCTCTCCTCTCGTCGGGGTGCAGGGGCGTCGGCTTTCTCAGAGCGAGAAGACCGAGGAGCCGGTGCTTCGGCCGGCCTCCAGGTCGCGGTGGGCCTGGACGGCGTCGGCAAGGGCGTACCGCTGGTTGATCTCGATGCGGATGCGCCCCGAACCGACGTGACCGAACAGCTCACCGACCAGCCGGGCGCGCTCGTCGGGGTCGGCGATGTAGTCGGCCAGGGCCGGCCTGGTCACGAACAGCGAGCCCTTGACGGCGAGTTGCATGGCGTCGATCGGCGGTACGGGGCCGGAGGAGGTGCCGAAGCACACCAGCAGTCCGCGCGGGGACAGGGAGTCCAGCGATGTCGCGTACGTGTCGGCGCCGATGCTGTCGAACACCACGGGGACGCCGGCGCCGTCCGTCAGCTCGCGCACCCGGTCCGCCACCTTCTCCCGCCGGTACAGGACGACCTCGTCGCAGCCGTGCGCCCGGGCGGTCTCGGCCTTCTCCTCGGTGGAGACGGTGCCGATGACGCGGATGCCGAGCAGCTTCGCCCACTGGCAGAAGATCAGCCCCACACCGCCCGCCGCGGCGTGCAGCAGCACGGTGTCCCCGGCCTTCAGGGGATGGATGCGACGCAGCAGGTACGCGGTCGTCAGTCCGCGCATCGTCATCGCCGCCGCGGTGTCGAAGGGGATGACCTCCGGCAGTTTGATCAGCGACGCGGTCGGCATCACCCGCTCCGTGCTGTACGCGCCGAGGGGGCTGCCGGTGTACGTGACGCGGTCCCCCGGGACGAAGTCCAGGACTCCCGGGCCCACGGCCTCGATGACGCCCGCACCCTCCACGCCGAGGCCGGCGGGCAGCGGGGCCGGGTACAGACCGGTGCGAAAGTAGGTGTCGGCGAAGTTGAGCCCGACCGCGGAGTGCCGGACCCTGACCTCTCCGGGACCGGGCTCACCGACCTCGGCGGACTCCCAGCGCATCACTTCCGGGGCGCCGGGTTCGTAGAAGCGGATGGCATGCGCCACGGTGTTCTCCTCGCGCTCTGTTCTGGTCGAAGCGGGGTTTGACGCAGAGAACGCTAGGCGTGACAGCCGAAACGCGCTTATCCTCAACGGACATCAGATTTATCTTTTGGGGACATCGGAGGCCCGTTGAAACCGCAGTCCCGATACGCGTCTCTCAGCGGCTACCTCGACCTGAGCCGCTCCGTCGGCATCGATCCGGCGCGGCTCATGCGGGCGAACGGACTCGACCCGGCGAGCCTGAGCCTTCAGGACCGCTGGCTGCCCTCGGCCTCGGTGATCCAGCTCCTGGAGCAGTCGGCGTCGGAGTCCGGACAGCAGGACTTCGGGCTGCGGCTCGGAGAGTTGCGCCGATTCTCCAACCTCGGACCGCTGAGCCTGGTGATCCGGGAGGAGCCCGATGTACGCAGCGCCGTGCAGCTCCTCATCCGCTACGAGCACGTCTACAACGAGGCGTTGCGCCTGCACCTGTCCGAGGCGAACGGATCTGCCGTCGTCCGGGTCCGCCTGGAGCCGGGCGAACCGATGGAGACGAGGCAGTCGGTGGAGCTCGTGGTGAGCGTGCTGCACCGACTGCTGCGCGGATTCCTCGGGCCCGACTGGCAGCCACTCGCCGTGTGCTTCGCCCATCGCCCGCCCGACGATCCGTCCACCCACCAACGGATCTTCGGCCCGATCGTCTCGTTCGACCACGACTTCACGGGCATCGCGTTGGACGCGGCGGACCTGAGCGCGCCGAACCGGATGTCGGACCCGCAACTCCTCGCCTACGCACTGCAGTTCCTGGACGGCATCGAGCCCGCGAAGGACACGACCGTGCTCGAGCGCGTCCGCGAGCTGATCGAACTTCTGCTGCCCACCGGGCGCTGCTCGATGGAGCAGGTCGCCCGCAGCCTCGGCGTCGACCGCAGGACCGTCCACCGCCAACTGGCCGAGCACGGGGAGACGTTCACGACCGTACTCAACGACACCAGGGCCGAGCTCGCGGTCCGGCTGCTGGAGAGCCGGCGATACTCGCAGACCGAGATCGCCGAGCTCCTCTCGTTCTCGGCACCGAGCAACTTCTCCCGCTGGTTCCGCACCCGTTTCGGCTGCGCCCCCAGCCACTGGCCGACGCCGTAGGACCGGTGGCCTCCCGGTCGGCGCCTGCCGCCGGGTCAGCCCGCGTGCCGGTCCAGCCACGCCTCGACCTCGTCCGCCGAGCGCGGCAGGCCCGCCGACAGGTTCTCGTGGCCGTCGGCGGTGACCAGCAGATCGTCCTCGATCCGCACGCCGATGCCGCGCCACTGCGCGGGCACGCTCAGGTCGTCGGCCTGGAAGTACAGGCCGGGCTCGACGGTGAGCACCATGCCCGGCTCGAGGACTCCGTCGACGTACTCCTCGGTGTGGGCCTGCGCGCAGTCGTGGACGTCGAGGCCCAGCATGTGGCCGGTGCCCGCCATGGTGAAGCGCCGCTGGAGACCGAGTTCGTAGGCGCGCTCGGCCGGGCCCTCGATGAAGCCCCACTCGACGAGCCGGGCCGCGAGACTGCGCTGCGCCGCCTCGTGGAAGTCCCGGTACTTGGCGCCGGGCTTCACGGCCGCGAAGCCCGCCTCCTGGGCCTCGTACACCGCGTCGTACACCTGGCGCTGGACGGGCGTGAAGCGGCCGCTGATCGGCAGTGTGCGGGTGACGTCGGCGGTGTAGAGGGTCCGTGACTCCACGCCGGCGTCGAGGAGCAGCAGGTCGCCGGGGCGCACAGGGCCGTCGTTGTCGGTCCAGTGCATGATCGTGGCGTGTTCGCCGGCCGCGCAGATGCTGCCGTAGCCGACGGCGTTGCCCTCAAGCCGTGCGCGGCGGAAGAAGGTTCCCTCGATCCACCGCTCGGACGTCTCGACCGCCTTCGACAACTCCCCGACCACATCGGTGAATCCACGCACGGTCGAGTCGACCGCGCCACGGATCTCGGCGATCTCCCACGCGTCCTTGACGACGCGCAGGTCGTCGAGTGCCGTCACCAGTTCGGCGTCACGGGTGGCGTCCGTGGTGACGGCGGCCTCCAACGCCGGATCCACTCCGCGGACGATGCGGGTGGGCGCTCCGCCGGCAGCCAGGTCGGCAGCGGCCGTGCGGACGTCCCGGCACTCGATGCCGAGTAGGCTCCGGGCCTCCGCGAGGGAACGGCGGCGGCCCATCCAGAGCTCCGCGGTGGCGCCCGTCCAGAACCCGTCGTCGTCGCGGCTGTCGCGCGGAAGCTGGTAGCAGTACGCGTCGTGGCCGCCGTCCGCGCGCGGTTCGAGCACCAGCGCGCCGTCACGGGCCTGGTCCCCGGTCAGATGTACGTATGCCGAGTACGGGCGGAACGGGTAGGTGTCGTCGTTCGACCGCACCTTGAGGTTCCCCGCGGGGATGACGAGGCGCTCTCCGGGGAAGCGCGCGGAGAGCGAGGCGCGCCGGGCGGCCGCGTACGGGGCCTGCTCGTCGAGGGGCAGGTCGCGCCGCTCGGTGTCCGCCCAGCTCGTACGCATCAGGGTGGACAGTTCCTTGGAGATCCCGGAGTAGAGCCCGTTCCTGCGGCCTTCCGCCATGACGTACGCCTTCCCATCCTGTAGGTGCTCGGGGTGTTCCGCTGTCGGCAGCGGTCGTCGCGCACCGTAGTCCGCTCGGCATCCCTGTGGTGCCCAGCAGTGCCACTGGCACGGATCGGCCACACGCGAGCTCCGGAAGGCGCCGATAATGCGCTTCATGACGAACGTGAAACTCGGTGCGGCCCTCCGGCTGCTCGGCCTCGACGACGCGGCGGCCCGGCTCTATCCGGCGCTGCTCGACCTGGCTCCCGCTCCGCTGGGCGAGATCGCCGCGGCGGCGGGCATGGACCGGGCCGACGACGCGGACGCGGCGTACGGCGCGCTCGTCGACCTGGGTCTTGCCGTGGCCGCCGGGCCGGACGGGGATCCGGTGGCGCCGGTGCCGCCGGCCGCCGCTCTGGAGGTGCTCGCACGGCACCGGACGGCGGAACTCGAGGAGTCACGGGTCGCCGTCGGCGGTGCCTTCGAGTCGTTCAGGCGCCGACGGCTCGCCACCCACCGGGACACGCTCGTCGAGGTCGTCACCGGCGATGCCGTCGGCCCCCGGACGCGACAGGCCTGGGCGAGTGCCCGCGAGCAGATCCGCCAGCTGGAGTCCCCGCCGTACACTCCCATGCCCGAGTCCACGGGCGACGCGCTGGCCACGCTCGCCCGCGGCGTCACCCAGCGGGTCGTCTATTCACGTGAGTCGCTGGAGCATCCAGGCCGCCTGAGGGAATCCATCGAACCGTGCATCAACGCCGGCGAGCAGGCCCGAGTGCTCCCCTCGGTACCGGTGAAGCTCGTGATCATCGACGACGCGTACGCCCTGGTGTCGTTGGCCATCGAAGAGGCCGACGTGAACCACACGACGCTGGTCGTACAGCCGTGCGGGCTGCTGTCCGCACTGGTGGCCCTGTTCGAGCAGTGCTGGCGCCAGGCCCTGCCGTTCCATGGCCGCACCACGACCCCGGGCGGCCCGCCGCCCGCCGACCGCCGTCTGCTGTGGCTCCTCGCGGGCGGCGCGAGCGACGAAACCATCGCCCGCGAACTGGGCATCAGCCGACGCACCCTCTTCCGCCGCCTGCAGATCCTCATGGCCCGGCTCGGCGCCGCGAACCGCTTTCAGCTGGCGTTGCACGCGCAGCGCAACGGATGGCTGTGAAAGCTCCGCCGCGCCCGACACTGTCCACATGAGTGGTGCGGGCTGCTTCCCACCCGCCCCTCAGGGCAAGCCAGTTCAGATGCCGCCCGATCGTGCGGCAGACCCCACCACGGAGGCTGACCGGACCGGCTGGGCAGCATGCCGTGCCCCCTGACTGTGCCGTGACGAGCCCGTCCAGGGAGCGATATCACGCCAATCCGTTCGAACGGAGACGGGGCGTTCCTCCGGCTGTCCGCTGCGTCGTCGAGCGAGGAGGCTGAGCTCATGGCATATGCCGAGCACTCGGTCAGGTCGGTTCTCGGTGCCCCGCTCTTTGAGTCAGATTGATTCAACTTCATTGTTTTGGTTGGGAGTTGAGAGCAATCTGACTCCCGTTGAGACCGGCGTGCCCCCAGGGGCGTGAACGGCCGACGTGACGGGGGTCGCGTCCGAACTGACCAGTGGACGCCTACGTAGAACACGCTTCGCGGCTTGGCATGCCCAGGTCGACCTCCTGCGGCTGCCCTCTGCGCGTCGGTGACACCGACGTCACGGAGGATCATGTTATTCCGCAGAAGAACAACGGTCGTTACAGCCCTGTCGGCCGTGCTGCTCGCTCTGTCCGTGCTGCCCGCCCAGGCCGCCGACACTCCAGAGGACCCGGGACAGGCCACCTCGCTCAAGCCCGGTGACGCGTACGTCATCACCGAACCGGAGTTGGTCGCAGACCCGCAAAAGGTCGTCGACGCCCTGTCCGCCGACGGGGATCTGGGCCGGCTCGACCTCAAGCCCACCAGCGGCCCGTCCGCCCAGCCCAAGAACCAGACCAAGGACGCTGCCGGCCGCTCCTACACCGTGCCGAGCGAGCGCTTCAATCGCGGACGCAAGCCCGCCGACCCGTACCAGTACATCGACAACGTCGACGAGTGCGCCGCCAACGACAGCTCCAGCAACGACGGTGGCTGGATCAAGAACCGCTTCTCGTACTGTCAGCGGCACCTCATCGCCATCCCGGCGATCCAGTGCGGCCTGTGGCCTCCGGGCTGTTACATCAAGGGGTGGTTCGTCTCCCGCAACACCATCATCGGCAAGGCCAAGATCGGCGGATGGTTCGACAGCAGCTACTACCGCTACGCCGACTTCGACCTCGATGTCGACGTGTGGAGTTCCACCGGGCACTTCAACAAGCCGGGCGCCACGATGAAGGCGGAACTCGAATGCGACGGCACGTGGGAGAGCGGTAACGGCAGCGCCGAGGACGCCTGTGACAGTGGCATGTACGAGGGCCGTACCGCTTCCCCCGGCGCCTGGAAGAGGGACGGCAAGACCAAGTTCGACCTCGTGTCGTTCGCCTCCAGCCCGCCCAGTGCTGCTGCGGGCCCGCAGATCGCGAATGCCGACTTCCGCCCGAAGTACGAGTTCACGATCCCCGGATACGACCAGTTCCAGCCCACCGACGGCGAAGAGGGCAAGCTCCGCTTCGACAGCGCGGCCTACCTCCGTCGCGGCAACATGGGCGCGGTCTTCAGCGACACCACGCCGGCGCTGCGGTACGACCGCAGCGACACCAGCGACCCGAGCGCGCCCGGAGAGCCGTACCTCGGTGTCGCCGCCGTCGCCAACCACATCGCAGACGCCCGGAACGACCCGGACTCCACCTTGCCGCCCAAGAGCGACAAGAACCTGCCCGGAGCGGAGGCCACCGACCCGCTGCACCGTCTGGTCCCCGCCGCCGGTGCGACTCAGCGCACCCGCGTCCGGGACAACCGCAACGTCGTACGGGCCTACTGCAATGGCGGAGACGTGCCCGGCGGCCCGGCCGACGGGGTCCAGTGCGACGAGTACCCCTTCGCGTCCAGCTACGAAGGCGCGGCCCGCTACATGTACGACGGCAGCCAGTACGAGTACGACTACTCGGTGAAGTACATCGACAGCCAGGAGAACGAAGAAGCCGGACGCCGGCTCAACGCCTGGTATGAGAACGACCGCATCATCGACAACGACGCCTTCGTGATTGCCATCGGCGACTGACGAGTGTCGGCGTGGGCTGCCGTCGTGTCGACGGCACGGCGGCAGCCCGGTACGTCAGTCAAGATTCCAGACCTGCGCCAGACAGTACTGATCCACGCCTTCCAGATCTGCCTCGTGACCGTCCGCGGCGTACTCGAGAGCGCCGACCTGCCCCTTGAACGGGGAGTAGAACGGGCCGGCCTCCGGGTTCAACGCCCACGACATCCGCACCCGGTATCGCCCGGCGGCAGCGAGTCCGATCTCCGTAGGGAGCGTCTCGCCCAGCGTATAGACGCACAATTCCCCCGCGGGAAAGAACACCTCGGTTTCCTCGTCGTGCGACCACACGCCCTCGCCGGGCGGGTCCCCCTTCCACAGTTCCACGCGCACCCGGGCATCGATCACGTTCGAGGGACAGTGCGCGTGAACCATCCCCTCGGCAGGGCGCAACCAGCTCCCTGCCGACGCATCCGGGTAGTGGATGTCGCTCTCTCGCGATTGTTCGACCAGGCCGAGCGTGCCGTTCTCAACGAGAACCTCGACAGTCCCAGCGGCGAGCAACTGCCCCATACGAGTCCTCCCTACCAGGTGCACACTCTGCGGCACCGGCATCGGATGCTTCCACGTGCGTCAGCCTTTCAGGGGTGTCGCGCCGTGGCCAGAGAGTCGCGGGCGCATGGCCGATTGCCGACGCCCGTCGGCGAAGGCCTTGCCTGCCTGCGCCGCCGCTGCCATTGACGGTCGTTGCATCAGGCTCGCAGCCCAGATGACCACTGCCAGGAGGTGCTCGGGGAGCAGCCCGACGTGCGGATCGGGCTGCACGAGCAGGGTGGGCGTTCCCGCAGTGGTGCGTCGGGGGCCCATCGTGGTCGAGGGCGGTGAAGTCGTCGTCGATCCATGCGGCTGGGGAGTCGCCGAGTTGGGCGTCGACGTGGTCGCGCTTCCAGAGGTAGCCGTCGGGATGTACCTCGTCCGCATCCCCCGCGGCACCGGCCTGAGACGCAAAGCTGGGCGGGAAGGCAGGCTGGTCGTTCAGCCGCGGCGTTGTCACCACCACCTTCCGCGGGCTGGTGCCGGGAACCCCTCCACCCGTGCGGCAGCGGACGCGCACCACATCGGCGCGATACTGGTCCGCGCCTACACTCAAGCTGGCACCGCATCACGTCGTTCAGACACCTCAACCGCCTGGATGATTTGCTTCTCAACGGGGCACAGGGGTTGCGCGAAGCAGTCAACAGCGTCGGTCGCTCATGAGCCGGACTAACGGCTCAACCTCCACCCGAGACCTACCCATTGCGAGCACGTCAGAAAATGTGCCGGGCCGCGCTGCCTCGCGCTGCCCGATGTCGTTTTGCCTGATCAGAGCAGCACTGGCGGTCCGGTGGGTGCCAGCCGTGCTGCACCGTCCACGGTGTCCGCACTCCCTTTGCGCCCCATTGTTGGCAACCGCTGACCGGCTATGGCCGGTCAGTGACCGCTCCGTGGAGCCGGGGCGGCCTTTGCCGCCATCCCGCGGTCACGTCTCCAGGAGGGTCACAGGCGCCTGGGGACGGGGACGTGGCAGTCGAGGATCTGCCGGGCTTCCCTCCGGCGAGAGCGGCGGGGGTGCAGCAAGGCGACGACGTCGATGACGATGTGAACGGTGATCCGGATGCACAGGACAGTGATCACGACCCAGAGCAGGGGTCCAGTGGTCGGGAGCAGTGCGGTCAGTGCGGTGAGCATGGTTCCTCCTGATGTGCGGCCAGGCCGTATGCTCCGGCGTCTCCCCCAGATCACCAGGCCCGGTGCGCCCGGCCCGGATAAAGGTGGGGGGTCTCTATTTCCCGAAGGCGCGTCCTCTTCCGGCGGAAGTGGGTAGATTCGCGCCATGTCTTCTCCTGGTGGTCCGGTCTCCGCTGATCAGCAGCTCGTCGAGCACGCGCGTCGGCACGGTTTCGTGGTGTCGGCGAAGCAACTCGCCTCGTGGCGGCGGGCGGGCCTGCTGCCAGGACACACGAAGCGGGCGCTGGGCCGGGGGCGCGGGAGCGCGTCGGTTCCGGACGACGAGGCATTCGGTCTGGTCGTGGCGCTCGCCCGGCTGGCGCGGAGGGGCGCTCGCCCCTCTCATCTGGCGCTGGCACTGTTCGGCGAAGGGCACCCGGTGCCGGAGGAGGCCGTGCGGGGCGCCTTCGGCGAGGCGGTCCGGGGCCTGGGCGCCGGGCTCGGCGAGGAAGGTCCGGAAAAGGGGGAGGACGGGGAGGAGTGGGCGGAGTGCGTCGCCGACGAGGTGGTGGCCTCGGGGCGGCGAGTGAGGCTCATTCCTGCGCGGGTGCGTCGGATCGATGAGGGCATTGCCCGGTACATGCGTGAGCGGGGGGTGGCGTGGCCACCCCCCGAGCTGGCCGACCTGGACGCGAACCCGGAACCTCCGAGCCTGTCCGGCGGGGAGGTCACGGCTGCCGCGGTGACCACGGTGCTGCGTGGAGGTGCCGCCGTCACGCCGCAGGGGGTCGGTGACATGCTGCGGGCCGTGCAGCCGACGGGGTGGGGCAACCCGGGGGCGTCACTGGCCGAGTACACGGTCGATGACGTCCCTCATGCCGCCCGGGAGGTGTTCCTCCCTGACGGCGGGATGAGCACCGTTCCCGACGGTGACGTCCGCGGCGCCTTGCTGGTCCTGGCGGAGACGGCCCCACTGGAGGATCTGCGGGACGCCTGGGAGGTGAGCGGGGCAACCCGCGAGTGGGCGCTGGACCTGTGCGCACGGGTCGAGGCGGAACTCGGGGCCGGCGAGCTGAGCGACGCGGCCCTCGCCTGGCTGATGGGCAGGGCCTTCGTGTCGGGGCTGGTGCTGATGGCCCAGGTGGGAGACCGCCACTGGTCCCCCACGGACCGGGCGTCGGACACCCTGATCCTGTTGATGATGCGGCGGTCGTTGCGCGACCTCGACGGCAAGGTTCCGGACTGCCAGTGGGAGCTGCTCGGATCCCCCGCCGTGATGCCGGCCCCGCTGATCCCGTTCCTCCAGCCGCGGCACGCCTCCGAGATCCAGTAGGAGAATCATGGACCAGAGCCCTCGTGAGACCGTGGCGGCGGCCATGGCCGAAATGGCGGTGCTGCGTGCTCTCCAAGTGGCCGGTCGGCGCTTGCTCGCGCGGCGGAGCCGGGCGGTACGGGGCCCTCTTCGGACCGTCCCGCCGTGGGAGTTGCATGTCCATCTGCCGGTCGGCGATACCGATCTGGCGGTGCTCCTGCGGGATGCGTGGGTCATCCCGGAGGCCGTCGGCCTGCCCTCGGCCATGATCGAGCAACTGGATCAGCATGTGCGGATTCTCATCGCCGCGGGGCTCGGGTACCGCCGGGACGACTTGTTCAAGACCTTGTCCCGTCTGCCGCTGGAACAGCTGGTACTCCCTTGGGACGCGCCTGCCTGGACGGACGAGGCTCATGCCCCGAGCAAGTGATCCCGTGGAGCTGAGGGCGGCAGGCGTCCTGCGGTACTGCACGGGTGAAACCGTCGAACCGTATGACCACTGCCCCCGGTGCGGTGATTTCCATGAGGTGCGCGCGGATCTCAACGGGCGCTTCGACTTCATGTGCGGCGGCGATCGGGCGGTTGAGGTCACACAGGTGACCAGCAGTGTGGCTGAGCAGAACCGGCGCTCCTGGGAGCCGTACCTCAAGGAGCGTGCGGTGCCCGAATTGCATTTGGGCTGGCACGTGGTGTTCGAGAGCACGGCGAAGGCAACCTACGGAGGCCGCAAGGGGCACCCTCGTTTCAAGGATGCCCTGACCGTCATCAGCCCAGCCCTGGCCGAGCTGGAACGGCGTGGCGTGAACCGCTTCGGCCCCGGCACAGCCTGTATTGAGCAGCCGTTCCACGAGAAGGCGTGCCCGTACGGCGTCCTGGGCAATGCCAGCGTGGCCTCCGGCTGCTCCGTGCCCAGCGAGACGAGTACCGGCTACATCAGCGCCGGCCTGCTGACGGGGTACGACCAGATGCCGGCTTTCAACCCGGACCACTGGGCCGGGAAGGCCGAGAAGAACCGCCGCCAGGGAAAGCCCCCACCACCCTCGCCCCTCCCGGAATCTCCCCGGATGGGCCCAGTGCTGTGGTCGTTCAGTCCCGACTTCCTCGCTTCGCTGGAGAAGCGCCGGGCCGAGGACGAACGGAAGTCGACCGAGACGACGCGAGCTCTTTTCTCCGGTCGCCACACCGATGCCGAACTCGTCGAACTGGCCCGCCGGGAGGTGAGCGAACGGATCGCCCTCGCACGATCCCTGACCTGGCGGACCGCGCTCCCTGCGAAGCAACCGCCCATTGCTGACACCGACGGTGGAACGGAGCTGGTGGACTTGCTGGAAGTCGAGTTCGGGCTGCACGGGGACCTGGCCCTGAAGCTCAACGCAGCTTCCGACCGACCGCGCCGCGAGGTGTTCTTCTGGCTCACCTGGATGCGTTCCTCCGCATGGCACCGCCTCGCCGACCCGGACCTGCTGCCCCAGCGGTCTCCGAACGTACCGGCCGGCATCAACGGCCTCTGGGTCGGCTGCCTGCTGGACGAGACCCACGTCCTGCACTGGGACCACGACACCGGCTGGACGCGCCACCCGCTCCCGAACCCGCTTCCCGTACCCCGATTCCCCGGCTGCCCCTGACCAACGACTGGACAGCGCAGCGGCATTTCGGCCCCTCCTGGGCCGGGGTCGGACTCTCAGGAGGGACCCGCTTTCCAGCTATAGCCATGCTCCGCAGTTGTCTCAGTTGCTACCCCTCGACTCCGCGAAACGCCGTTAAGACAACCGTCAGCGTAGCCGTGGGCGTGCACGTCCGCTCTGAACTTCCTCCGGGTCGAAGAGGGCGTAGGTTCGAATCCCGCTGAGAATCGCAGCCACGAACTCGTCATCCCTGCCCGACAGCAGCGGAGGCGCGCTCGGCAGTGAGCAGATTACCGAGCGCGTCGGTCACGACCTTCTCGGTTCCCGGTTCCGCGAGCGGTCGGCGCTCTTGCCCCCTGCCAGGGCTCCCACGGGCCAGGTCTAATGACCGAGAGCACTGAAGCTTGATCAAAGTTGCTGAAGAGGCTGCCCGCAAGGCGGGACGTCTGATTTCCTGAAGGGCACGCGGGACGGCTTGTGCCGACTTTTTCAAGGCTGAGATGAGTTCGGGGGACGGCGTGGCACGCGTGCTGGCAGTGCACGGGATAGGTCAGCAGACGAAGGGCGAGGAGAGCCTCTTCAAGGAGTGGTGGCCCGCGCTGGCGGACGGCATGACGCGCGCCCGCGCTGGCACAGCAGTCGCGCGGTCAGATGTGGCCATGGCGTTTTACAGGCACGTGTTCCGGCCGGAGGGGCAGCTGCTCGCTACAACCGCCAGAGCCGCAATGACGGTGACGGGGCCAGATGATGGCACGGCCCCAAGGGCGCGCCAATCTCGTGCCAGAACGGACAGGGAGCCACGGGGAGTCGAAGTACTCAGGGGGGTGCACAGCCAGGACCCCGCCCAAGCCAAGGAACCCGCAGTTCGCACCCGTGATCGCCCAACCTCGCTCCTAAAGAGGTTGTCGGACCTACCTCCGACGGCGGCGGACGTGAATGGCAACCGCAAAGGCCCACACAGTCGTTGCGGTGCTGCGCGAGGTGTAGATCGGAGCAAGCATGCCCAGTCGGATACCCGGCGCGGGTAGCTGTAGCCACGTACGTACTTCAGCGGCGGCCCGCGACCATGGCACCCCTACGAGACATCCTGAGTATCCCGCCCCGACAGAGAAACGCCCAGCAGAACTGGTGCAAGCTTGGGCGACAGGTTCGGGCACGCAGTCGATCGTCCAGTTGGTGCGGCCGCGCTTCCCGCCCATCGTGCGGTCAGAACGATTCACCCGCCGAAGAAGCTCAACCGAACCCTCCGGTTGGCGTTATCGACATTTGTATCCACCAAACACACCGACTGCCACGTCCCCAGCTCCAGTCCGCCCGCCACCACCGGCAGCGTCGCATGCGGCGGCACGATCGCCGGGAGGACGTGGTCGCGGCCGTGGCCCGGGGAGCCGTGGCTGTGCTGCCAGCGGTCGTCCGCGGGGAGGAGGGTGTGGAGGGCGGCGAGGAGGTCGTCGTCGCTGCCGGCGCCCGTTTCGATGATGGCGATGCCGGCCGTGGCGTGCGGAACGAAGAGGTTGAGGAGGCCGTCGCGGCCTTGGGCGGCCTCGCGCAGGAAGGACTCGCAGTCGCGGGTGAGGTCGACGATGCGCTCGGTGGAGCCGGTGGTGAGGTCCAGGACTCGGGTCGTGAAGACGTCTGACATGGGGACATTGTCCCCCAGAAGGGCCGCCCCGCGCCTGGCCGGGGCGACCGGCCTCCGGGATTCGCGGTCCACCCGCTGAGACGGCGTTGACCATGTGTCGGCAACTGGATACGTTCTGCCGCATGTTGCGTTCAGCCATGCTCACCACGCGCGGTCACATCGACCTGCTGCGGGTGGCCTCTGCCGCGTGTCGTTTCGGCTGCTGACGCCTTCTTCTCAAGCCTCACCTGCGGCTTTCTCTTCACTTTCCTTCCGTTGCCGCCTTGATGTTCGTCCGTGACGGCGCGCCGCTGACGCGCGCCCGCTGACGCCGAGGCGTGCCCTCGCCTGCCATGGAGTGCCATGAGCATCAGTCATGCTCCGCCCGTTTCGCCTGCCGAAAAACAGGGCCTGCCCGCCGGTCCCGACTCACCCGGGCCTCCGGCTTCGCCGCCCGAGCTCGTCCCCCTCGTCCCCTCCTCCGCCCGGCGCACCCGTGTGCCCCGCTGGCTGCGCCGCACCAGTGGGCCGCTGCTCCTCCTCGTACTGTGGCAAGTCCTCACGTCCGTAGGGGTGTTGACGCCCGAGGTGTTGGCGTCGCCGGGCACCATCGCACGTGTCGGTGCGGACCTCGTCTCCGACGGTTCGCTGCCCGCGGCCATGGGCGTCTCGTTGCAGCGCGTCGCCGTCGGGCTGCTGTGCGGTGTCGTCGTCGGGACCGGGCTCGCGCTGCTGTCCGGCCTTTTCCGGGTCGGCGAGGATCTCGTCGACGCGAGTGTGCAGATGCTGCGGACCGTGCCGTTCGTCGGGCTGATCCCGCTGTTCATCATCTGGTTCGGGATCGGCGAGGCACCGAAGGTCGCCATCATCACCCTCGGGGTCTCCTTTCCGCTGTATCTGAACGTGTACGCCGGGATTCGCGGTGTGGACTCCCAACTCATCGAAGCGGGGGAGTCGTTGGGGCTCGGCCGGTGGGGTCTCGTGCGCCATGTCGTCCTGCCGGGTGCGCTGCCCGGAGCCATGACCGGGCTGCGGTACTCGCTCGGTATCGCGTGGCTGGCGCTCGTCTTCGCCGAGCAGATCAATGCCGATGCCGGCATCGGGTTCCTCATGGTGCAGGCCCGGGACTTCCTGCGCACCGACGTCATCGTCGTCTGCCTGATCGTCTACGCGTTCCTCGGCCTGCTCGCCGACTTCGTCGTCCGTTCTCTCGAAAAGGTGCTGCTGCAATGGCGACCGACGTTCACCGGCCGGTGACCCCGGCGACCCCTTCGGCCGAGACCGCCGTGGGTGCCGGCTCCGCCGTGCACGTCGAAGGACTCAGCCGGTCCTTCGGCGGGCGCGCCGTCATCGACGACCTTCAACTGGACATTCGGCCAGGGGAGTTCGTCGCCCTTCTCGGGCGCAGCGGGTGCGGCAAGTCCACGCTGCTGCGCATCCTCGCCGGGCTCGACCGCGACATCGAGGGCACCGTGCTCGTGCCACGACGCAAGGCCGTGGCGTTCCAGGCACCGCGGCTCATGCCGTGGAAGCGGGTGTGGCGCAACGTGCTGCTCGGCCTGCCGGGCAATCCCGAACGCGACGTCGCCGAGCGGGCGTTGGACGAGGTCGGGCTCGGGCACCGTACGGACGCCTGGCCCAAGACGCTCTCCGGCGGCGAGGCCCAGCGCGCTTCGCTCGCCCGCGCCCTGGTGCGCGAGCCCGACCTGCTGCTGCTCGACGAGCCGTTCGGCGCGCTCGACGCGCTGACCCGGATCACGGCCCAGCGACTGGTCGGCGAACTGTGGCAACAGCGGGGCTGTGCGGTGCTGTTGGTGACACATGACGTCGAGGAAGCGGTACTGCTCGCGGACCGGGTGCTCGTCATGGACGACGGTGTCATCGCGCACGAGGCCCGCATCGATCTGGAGCGGCCGCGCGATCTCACCGATCCGCGCTTCGCCGAGCTGCGCGCAGAACTGCTGCACCGGCTGGGCGTGGACGAGTCGTCCCACTGACCTCCCTCCGCCCCCTCCGACTCCCCCTTCCGTCTCCCCTGCCCCCCTGTTCTGTCCCCGCCCTCACTCCCGCCCCGCCCCCCCGTAAGACATCAACCACCCTCATCCTGAACGGACTTGGCATGCGACGCCCTTACATAGCCGGCGCTCTCCTCACCCCACTCGCCCTCGTGCTCGCCGCCTGCTCCGGCGCCTCCACCGCCAGCACCTCAGCCGGCAGCGGAGGAAGCGGCGGCGGCACCGACGGGAAGGGCTCGCTCACGCTCAACGTCGGTGACCAGAAGGGTGGTTCGGAGGCCGTACTGAGGGCGGCCGGTGAGCTCGACGATCTGGACTACAAGATCCACTGGTCCACCTTCACCTCGGGCCCGCCGCTCCTCGAAGCCATCAATGCCAAGGCGGTGGACGTCGGCGGTGTCGGCAACACACCACCCGTCTTCGCGGCCGGCGCCGACTCGAAGATCAAGGTGGTGTCCGCCAGTCACGGGACCGCCAAGGGTGACACCATCCTCGTCCCGAAGGACTCCAAGCTGAAGAGCGCGGCGGAACTCAAGGGCAGGTCGGTCGCCGTGGCTCAGGGGTCCTCCGCGCACTACCAGCTCGTCGCCTCGCTCAAGAAGGTCGGGCTCGGACTGAAGGACGTCAAGCTCAAGTATCTGCAACCGGCGGACGCGCTGGCGGCGTTCACCGCGGGCAAGGTCGACGCCTGGGCCGTCTGGGACCCGTACACCTCGCAGGCGCTGCGCGCGAAGCTCGGTCGCGTGCTCACCGACGGTGACGGTGTCACCAACGGGCTCGCCTTCCAGGTCGCCGCGCCGGGTGCCCTCGCCGACAAGAAGAAGTCGGCCGCCGTCAAGGACTATCTGGACCGGCTGCGGCGCGCTCAGAACTGGGTCTTCAAGCACCCGCAGGCGTGGGCGAAGGTGTGGGCCAAGGACACCGGGCTGCCGTACGCGGCGGCGTACGACGCCGTGAAGCGTACGAACGGCACACGTGTCACGGTCGCCGTCGACAAGAACGTCATCGCCTCCGAGCAGCAAATCGCCGACACGTTCACGAAGTTGAAGCTCATTCCGCGCAAGGTCGACTTCTCGAAGTACGTCGACACGCGCTTCAACGGCGAGCTGCCGCCCTCCACCACCGCCCCACGCGCGTACGGAAAGGAGTCCTGACCTCGTGAACGTTCATCTGCACTGGTTCCTGCCGACCGGCGGCGACGGGCGCACGCTCGTCGACCGGCACGCCTTCAGCGGCGGGGCTCTCGAGCGCTCGCCGGGCGGGCCGACATCCGGAGTGCGCGCGCCCGATCTCGACTATCTCGTTCAAATCGCCAAGGCTGCCGAGCAGTTGGGGTTCGAGGCCGTTCTCACGCCGACCGGGACGTGGTGCGAGGACGCGTGGCTGACGACGGTCGCGCTCGCGCAGCACACCGAGCGGCTGAAGTTCCTCGTGGCGTTCCGGCCGGGGGTGATCTCGCCGACGCTCGCCGCGCAGATGGCGTCGACGTATCAACGCCTCACGAACGGGCGGCTCCTGCTCAACGTCGTCACCGGCGGTGACTCGGCGGAGCAGCGTCGCTTCGGTGACCATCTCGACCACGATCAGCGTTATGCCCGCACCGACGAGTTCCTTTCGGTGGTGCGTGGCGTGTGGGGCGGCAGCTCGCAGGCACCGTTCGACTTCGCCGGGGAGCACTACCGGGTCGACGGTGGTTATACGGCCCTCGCGCCCGACCCGGTGCCGGAGATCTTCTTCGGCGGGTCCTCGGCTCCCGCGGGGCCCGTCGCGGCGCGGCACTCCGATGTGTATCTGACATGGGGCGAGCCGCCGGAGCAGGTGAAGGAGAAGATCGACTGGATTCGCGGGCTGGCCGAGCGCGAAGGGCGGACGGTGCGGTTCGGGATCCGGCTGCACACCATCTCGCGCGACTCGGCGCGGGACGCGTGGGCCACCGCGGACCGGCTGCTCGACGACCTCTCCCCCGAGGCCGTCGCCGCCGCGCAGGCCGCGCTCGGGCGCAGCGAGTCGGTCGGACAGCAGCGGATGCTCGCGCTGCACGGCGGTGAGCGGGAGGGCCTGGAGATCTCGCCGAATCTGTGGGCCGGGGTCGGCCTGGTGCGCGGTGGCGCCGGGACCGCGCTCGTCGGCAGCCACGCCGATGTCGCCGACCGGATCGAGGAGTACCACGCGCTCGGCATCGAGCACTTCGTGCTCTCCGGCTATCCGCATCTGGAGGAGGCGTACTGGTTCGGGGAGGGTGTCATTCCGGAACTGGCCGCGCGCGGGCTCGTGGAGCCGGTCGCACGCCGATCCGGTGGTGTGCCACTGGCGGTCGCGGGCGGCCGCTGAGGCGGGCCCCCTGGACGGGAAGATCTCGCACCCCGATGGAGTTGGTAGAAACGTGAACGACATCGGGGAACGAGACGACACCTTCACTGCTCGGGCGCGCCCAGACGACATCGGCCACGACATCGGCCACGAGGTCGACGTCGTGGTCGTCGGCGCCGGTCAGGCCGGTCTCTCCGCCGCCTATCACCTGCGCCGGGTGGGCTTCGAGCCGGAGCGGGACTTCGTCGTCCTCGACCACGCGCCCCGCCCTGGAGGCGCCTGGCAGTTCCGGTGGCCCTCGCTCACGTACGGCAAGGTGCACGGCATGCACGCGCTGCCCGGCATGGAGCTGACCGGCGCCGACCCCGCGCGACCGTCCTCCGAGGTCGTCTCCGGTTATTTCACCTCGTACGAGGAGGCCTTCGACCTGCGCGTGCGGCGCCCGGTCGACGTGCGGGCGGTGCGCGAAGGGGAGGGCGGGCGGCTGCTCGTCGAGACCTCGGACGGGGTCTGGTCGACGCGCGCCCTGATCAACGCGACGGGCACCTGGGACCGGCCCTTCTGGCCGCGCTACCCGGGGCAGGAGACCTTCCGCGGGCGTCAGCTGCACACCTCGCAGTACCAGGGGCCCGAGGAGTTCGCGGGTCAGCGCGTCGTGGTGGTGGGCGGCGGGGCCTCCGGGACGCAGCACCTGATGGAGATCGCTCCGTACGCCGCCTCGACGACCTGGGTGACGCGGCGACCGCCCGTCTTCCGTGAGGGCCCCTTCGGCGAGGAGCAGGGGCGGGCCGCCGTGGCGTTGGTCGAGGACCGGGTACGCCAGGGGCTCGCGCCGCTGAGCGTGGTGTCGGTGACCGGGCTTCCGGTGAACGACGCGGTCCGGGAGGCCCGCGCGAACGGTGTGCTCGACCGGCACCCCATGTTCGACCGGATCACGCCGACCGGCGTGGCCTGGGACGACGGGCAGGAGGTGGCGGCCGACGTGATCCTCTGGGCCACCGGCTTCCGGGCTTCCATCGAGCATCTGGCGCCACTGAAGCTGCGGGAAGCCGGCGGCGGGATCCGGATGGAGGGTACGCACGCGGCCCTCGACCCCCGCATCCACCTGGTCGGCTACGGCCCTTCGGCGAGCACCATCGGCGCGAACCGCGCGGGACGCGCCGCGGTCCGCGACATCGAGCGCCTGCTGGGGCGGAGGACGCGGGTCGCGGTGTGAGGCGGTGTGGCGACGAGGCCGCGAGGCGCGGGCGCGGAGATACGGGGCGCGGCTAAGGCGGCGCCTCGCCTCACCCGCCGGCCGCGGCCTTCAACGGTGCGGGCCCGTCAGTCGTCCTTCTTGGCCTTCGCCTGGTTCTTGTTGAACTCCGCCACGTTCTTCTCCTGCACGGCCAGATCCGCGGTGAAGCGGGTGTCCCCCGGCTTGACCGTCACGAAGTACAGCCAGTCACCCGACGCCGGACTGCTCGCCGCCCGCATCGCCTGCTCCCCCGGGTTGCCGATCGGCGTGGGCGGCAGCCCCTTGCGCGCGTAGGTGTTGTACGGATTATTGATCTTGGTGTCGTCGTGGGTGGTGTCGAGCGTGGAGCGACCGAGCGCGTAGTTGATGGTGGAGTCCATCTGAAGCGGCATGTCGTGATCGAGCCGGTTGTATATGACGCGGGCGACCCTGCCCATGTCCTCCTTGTTGTCCGCCTCGGCCTGCACGATGCTCGCGATGATGACGCGCTGGTACGGGTTGACGGCGTTGCGCTCGGCGCCCGCGGTGGTGCCGCTGCCGCCGAACCGCTTGTTGGCCGTGTCGACCATGTACGACAGCACCGACTGCGGGGTCGACCCACTGTCCAACGGATACGTCGCCGGAAAGAGGTACCCCTCGGCGTTGCCACCCGCGTCGCCCGGAAGCTTGAGGTGTGCCTTGGGGGCGGCCTTCTTCGTGGTGCCGGCCGGTACGTCGAGCGCCTTGTCCACGGCCTCGTACACCTGGCCGGAACGCCAGCCCTCCGGAATGGTCAGCACCCGGCTCGGCTCGTCCTCACCCGCAAGCGCCAGCGGTACGGCGACGGCGGTCGCCGCCACGACGGCCCCGGTCACCGTCATGGCGACGCGTCCTCGGCGCGTGAGTCGCGTCGTGCTCCGTCGCGGAGTCTCGGTCTGCATGCCGGAACGGTAACCCCTGCCTCAGAACATCCCTGACATATCTCTGTCCTCCTCGACTCCCTCACGGTCTCTCTCCCCACTGTTCTCGCCGACGTCATGGCGGGCCGGGCACGGAGCCGGGGCGCGCGCCTTGTCACGCCGCCGCTTCCACGCGCGCGTCCCTCCGCACCAGCGCCGCGTAGCGGCCCTGCCGGTCGAGCAGTTCCTCGTGCGTGCCGCGCTCGGCTATGCGCCCGGAGTCGAGGACCACGATCTGCTCGGCGCCGCGGACCGTGGAGAGGCGGTGCGCGATCGTGAGCGTCGTGCGGTTGGCGGAGAGCGCGTCGATGGCTTCCTGCACGGCGTGCTCGGTGCGGGTGTCGAGCGCACTGGTCGCCTCGTCGAGGATGAGCACCGGCGGGTCCCGCAGGATGGTGCGGGCGATGGCCAGGCGCTGCTTCTCGCCCCCGGAGAAGCGGTGACCCCGCTCGCCGACCACGGTGTCGTAGCCGTCCGGCAGCGAGGCTATGTGCTCGTGGATCTGGGCCGCACGTGCCGCCGCGTACAGCTCCTCGTCGGTGGCGTCGGGCTTCGCGAACCGGAGGTTCTCGGCGACGGAGGCGTGGAAGAGGTAGGTCTCCTGCGAGACCACGCCGATCGCGCGGGCGAGGGTGTCGAAGTCCAGATCCCGTACGTCCACGCCGTCGAGCGTGACGCGGCCGCCCGTGACGTCGTAGAGCCGCGGCACCAGATAGCTGAGCGTGGACTTGCCGGAGCCGGTGGGGCCGACGACGGCGAGGCTGCCGCCCGCGGGGACGGTGAGGTCGATGCCGTCGAGGATCGCGTCCTGCCGCTCGTCGTCGCTGTCGTAGCGGAACTCGACGTTCTCGAAGCGGATCTCGCCCTTGACGGTGTCGAGACGGACCGCGTCCTCGCGCTCGGTGATGTCGACCGGCAGGTCCAGGTACTCGAAGATGCGCTGGAACAGGGCGAGCGAGGTCTGGATCTGGACGCCGGTCTGCAACAGGCTCACGGTCGGCCGGAACAGGCCCTGCTGGAGCGAGACGAAGGCGACGAGCGTGCCGATCGAGACGCTGGGGCCGCCGAAGTGCAGGGCGATGCCGGCCGCCCAGTAGATGACCGCGGGCATGGCGGCCATGACGATGCTGATGACGGCCATCCGCCAGCGGCCCGCCATGTTCGACCTGACTTCCAGGCCGACCAGTTCGTCCGACTCGTCGGCGAAGGACTTGGTGAGGGAGTCGGCACGGCCCATGGTGCGGCCGAGCAGGATGCCGCTGACGGAGAGCGATTCGGTGACCGTGGCGGCCATCGCGGCCATCTGCTTCTGGCGCTGCGTGGCGATCTTCTTGCGCTCGCGGCCGACCCGGCGGCTGATCCACACGAAGACCGGCAGCAGAAGCAGCGAGACGATCGTCAGGCGCCAGTCGAGGGCGATCATCGCGACGACCGTGGCGACGACGCTCGTCAGGTTCGAGACGAGGGAGGTCGCGGTGGAGGTCACGGTCGCCTGCATGCCGCCGATGTCGTTGGCGATGCGGGACTGGACCTCGCCGGTGCGGGTTCGGGTGAAGAAGGCGAGGGACATGCTCTGCAACCGGCCGTAGACGGCCGTGCGCAGGTCGTGCATGACGCGCTGGCCGACCGTCGTCGAGATCAGCGTCTGAAGAACACCGAAGACGCTCGTCACGACGGCGCTGACGATCATGCCGAGGGCGAGCAGGCTGAGCAGCCCGGTGCGGCCCTGCGGGATGGCGACGTCGAGGATCTCCTTGAGCAGGAACGGCGTCGCGACCGTGACGAGGGACGCGGCTGCTACCAGCAGGCCCACGAGGGCGAGCCGGGCGCGGTAGGGGCGGAACAGGGACAGGATGCGGCGGATCTGCCGCGGCTGGCCCGATGCCTGGGCATCGGGAGGCGGCGTCCAAGGGATCTCGGGGCTGCGCATGGGCCTCCTAGGCACTTCTGGGATTCGACTTCGAGGAGCATAATGCATTGTTACCTCTATTCACAATGCACAGGGTCCTGATAATGTTCCCGGCATGAAGACACCGGACGCCGACGGCTTCCTCGCCGAGCAGCTGCTGCGGCTGACCCGCCGCCTGCAGCGGATACAGCGGCGCCAGCTGGAGCCGGTCGGGATCACCCCCGCGCAGTCCCGGCTGCTGCGCACGCTCGTGCACTACGAGACGCCGCCGCGCATGGCCGATCTGGCCGAGCGCCTGGAGGTGGTCCCGCGCGCCGTGACGACGACGGTGGACGGCCTGGAGGCGGCCGATCTGGTGCGCCGCGCGCCCGATCCCACGAACCGCCGGGTGATCCGGATCGAGCTCACCGACAAGGGCCGGGCCGCACTGCGGGAGCTGCGCAGCGCGCGCCGCGCGGCGGCAGAGGAGATCCTGGCCCCATTGGACAAGGAGCAGCGAGCGCAGCTGACGGTGTTGCTCAACACGCTGTTCGGGTCCCCGCACGACCGCGACTGCTGAGCGAGGAGAGGCCATGCCGCTGCTGGAGCCGAAGCCGGAAGCCCTGCGCCCCGGAGCCCGCGCGTCGGGACCGGCGCCCGACCGGGTCACGGACCGGCAGGCCGGCGGCACTCCCGAGCCACTGCGCTCGGAGCTGACGGAGCTGCTGGGCGCGGACAAGGTGCTCACCAAGATCTCGGACCTGGTGCGCTACGCGTCGGACGCCAGCCCGTACCGCTTCGTGCCGCAGGTCGTGGTGGTCGCCGAGGACATCGACGATGTGTCGGCGGTGCTCTCCTACGCGCACGGCAAGGGCCGCGAGGTCGTCTTCCGCGCAGCGGGCACGTCGCTGAACGGGCAGGCGCAGGGCGAGGACATCCTCGTCGACGTCCGTAAGTTCTGGGCGGGCATCGAGGTGCTCGGCGACGGCTCGCGCGCCCGCATCGGCCCGGGCACCACGATCGTGCGGGCGAACGCCACGCTCGCGCGGCACGGGCGCGTCCTCGGCCCCGACCCCGCGAGCGCGATCGCCTGCACGGTCGGCGGCGTGGTGGCGAACAACGCGTCGGGGATGACGGCGGGCACGACCCGGAACTCGTACCGGACGGTCTCCTCCCTCACCTTCGTGCTGCCGTCAGGAACCGTCGTGGACACCGGCGACCCGCGCGCGGACGACGATCTGGCGCACGCCGAACCGGCGCTGTGCGAGGCCCTGTTGGCGATCAAGCAGGAGATCGAGGAGGACGCGGAGCTCACCCGCAGGATCCGCGCCAAGTACGAGATCAAGAACACGAACGGGTACCGTCTGGACGCCTTCCTCGACGGCGACACGCCGGTGCGGATCCTGCGCGGCCTGATGGTGGGCTCGGAGGGCACCTTCGGGTTCATCTCCGAAGTCGTCTTCGACACCCTGCCGTTGGACCGGAAGGTCTCGACCGCGCTGCTGTTCTTCCCTTCCCTGCCCGCGGCCGCGGCGGCGGTGCCCGTCTTCAACGAGGCGGGGGCGATCGCCGTCGAGCTGATGGACGGCAATACGCTGCGCGCCTCGGTCAGCGTGCAGGGCGTGCCCCAGGACTGGGCGGAGCTTCCCAAGGAGACGACGGCGCTGCTCGTGGAGTTCCGCGCCCCGGACGAGAGCGCGCGGGCCGCCTACGAGAAGGCGGCCGCGAAGGCCCTCGAAGGGCTGGAACTCGTGGCGCCCGTCGCCTCGGTGACCAACGCGTTCACACGGGACGCGAAGACCATCGCGGGCTACTGGAAGGCGCGCAAGGCGTTCGTGACGGCGGTCGGCGGCTCGCGCCCCTCGGGGACGACGCTCATCACGGAGGATTTCGCGGTACCGCCCTCGCGGCTCGCGGAGGCCTGCGAGGAGCTGCTCGAACTCCAGACGCGGCACGGCTTCGACGCCGCGGTCGCGGGCCACGCCGCGCACGGCAATCTGCACTTCCTGCTGGCGTTCGACGCGGGCAGGCCCGAGGACGTGGAGCGGTACGCGGCGTTCATGGACGAGTTCTGCCGCCTCACGGTCGAGCGGTTCGACGGCTCCTTGAAGGCGGAGCATGCGACGGGCCGCAACATCGCCCCCTTCCTGGAACTCGAATGGGGCGCCAGGGCCACGGAGTTGATGTGGCGTACGAAGCAGGTCATCGACCCGGACGGGGTGCTCGCTCCCCGCATCGTGCTCGACCGCGACCCGAAGGCCCATCTGCGGGGGCTCAAGACGATCCCCAAGGTGGAGCTGATCGCCGACCCGTGCATCGAGTGCGGCTTCTGCGAACCCACGTGCCCCAGCGAGGACCTGACGACCACGCCCCGCCAGCGGATCGTGCTGCGCCGCGAGATGATGCGCCAGCCGTCCGGTTCCCCGGTCGAGGACGAGCTGATCGACGCCTATGGGTACGACGCCGTGGACACCTGCGCCGGCGACTCGACGTGCAAGCTGGCCTGTCCGGTCGGCATCGACACGGGCGCGTTCATGAAGGGCTTCCGGCACGCCCGTCACTCGCCGCGCGAGGAGCGCACCGCCGCGCTCGTCGCGAAGAACTTCAAGGCGGTGGAGGCCTCGGCCCGGCTCGCCGTGGCGGCGGCCGACAAGATCGGTGACCGCCTCCTCACGACCGTGACGGGCGCCGCGCGCAAGGCGATCCGACCGGACCTGGTGCCCGAATGGCTGCCCGAGGTACCTGCCGCGGCGGCCCGGAAGCTACCGCGCACCGCACGCGTGGGCGCCACGGCCGTCTACTACCCGGCGTGCGTGAACCGCATTTTCGGCACCCCCGGCGACGTATCGCTGCCTCAGGCCGTTGTCGCGGTCTCCGCGCGCGCGGGCAGGCCTGTGTGGATCCCGGACAACGTGGCGGGGACGTGCTGCGCCACCATCTGGCACTCCAAGGGCTACGACGAGGGCAACACGGTGATGGCGAACCGGATCGTCGAGTCGGCCTGGGCCTGGACCGGCGGCGGTCGGCTCCCCCTCGTGGTGGACGCCTCCTCGTGCACGCTCGGTATCGCGCACGAGGTGGTGCCGTATCTCAGCGACGACAACCGGGAGTTGCACGCGGAGCTGACCATCGTGGACTCCCTCGTCTGGGCCGCGGAGGAGCTGCTGCCGCGGCTCAGCATCGAGCGCACGATCGGCTCCGCCGTGCTGCACCCGACGTGCTCGATGGAACACCTGGGCGACGTGGCTCAGTTGAGAGCCGTGGCCGAGGCCTGCGCCGACGAGGTGGTGCTGCCGGACGACGCGGGCTGCTGCGGCTTCGCGGGCGACCGCGGCATGCTCCACAAGGAGCTGACGGAGTCCGCCACGGCCAAGGAGGCCGCGGAGGTGACATCGCGCGCGTACGACGCCCATCTGTCGGCGAACCGAATGTGCGAGGTCGGCATGGACCATGCGACGGGCCGCTCGTACTACTCGGTGCTGGTCGAGCTGGAGCGGGCGACGCGTCGCGGCGCGGCCCGCACGTGAGGGCTCATCATATGCGTCGTCTCATGCGTCGTCCCATGCGTCGCCACATGAGTCCAAAGACTCGATGCCAGAAGTCCAACTGCCTGTCCATTTAGACCTCTTGCGCCCCTGCTCTCACTCCCAGCAGGGTGGCTTGCGCTTGCTCCCGGCACCGCACCCACCCTGTTGGAGGTCCGATGCACGACAACGAGCGCAGCCCTCTCGACTCCCCCGAACCCGATGGCCGGTCCCGTCGTGACGTGCTGCGCACCGCGGGTGCCGCCGGCGCCGGACTCGGGCTCGCCGGGCTGGGTTCGGCCTCGCCCGCGCAGGCGGCGGAGGCTTCCGGCGCCGGTGGGTCCGGGGCGGCCGAGGCCACCACCGCGGCGACTCCGGCCCGGCAGGGCGACACGATGATCGGCGTACCGTTCCAGCGGCGGTCCACCGTCCGGGTCGGCATCGTCGGACTCGGCAACCGCGGCGGCAGCATGATCGACCTCTTCCTGGCGATCCCGGGTGTCCAGGTCGTCGCCCTGTGCGACCCGGTCAAGGAGAAGACCGCCAAGGCGGCGGCGAAGGTGACGGCGGCGGGTCAGCCCGCGCCCGCCAGTTACGTCAAGGGCGATCACGACTTCGAGAACCTGTGCAAGCGCGGGGACATCGACTTCGTGTACGTGGCGACGCCGTGGGACTGGCACTTCGAGATGGCAAAGACGGCGATGCTGAACGGCAAGCACGTCGGCGTCGAATGTCCCATCGCGCTCCAACTCGACCAGCTGTGGGAGCTGGTGGACCTGTCCGAGCGCACCCGAAGACACTGCATGCAGCTGGAGAACTGCTGTTACGGGCGCAATGAGATGCGCGTCCTGCGGATGGCCCACGCGGGCAAGTTCGGTGAGCTGCTGCACGGCGCCGGCGCGTACAACCACGACCTGCGCGGCCTGATGTTCGACCCGGACTACTACGAGGGCCCATGGCGCCGGCTGTGGCACACGCGGCTGCGCGGCGACCTGTACCCGAACCACGGCTTCGGCCCGGTCGCGAACTACATGAACATCAATCGCGGCGACCGCGTCACCCACATCTCCAGCTTCGGCACTCCCGCCCTCGGCCTCGCCGAGTACCGCGAGGAGCACATGCCCAAGAGCGACCCGAGCTGGAAGGAGACCTACATCGAGTCGGACCGCACGATCAGCCTGGTCCAGACGGCGAAGGGCCGCGTGATCCGCCTGGAGCACGACGTCAGCACCCCGCACCCGTACTCGCGGATCAACCAACTCGGCGGTACGAAGGGCGTGTTCGAGGACTACCCGGCGCGGATCTACATCGAGCCCGACCACACGAACGACGCCTGGGGCGACTTCGCGAAGTACTCCGACTGGGACCACTGGCTGTGGAAGGAGCACGCGAACCCGCCGGGCGGGCACGGCGGCATGGACTACATCATGGTGTTCCGCCTGATGCAGACGATGCGCCTCGGGCTCGTCCCGGACTTCGACGTGTACGACGCCGCGACCTGGACCTCGCCGGTGCCGCTGAGCCACCTCTCGATCAAGGCGAAGGGCGCACCGCAGCAGATCCCCGACTTCACGCGCGGCGGATGGCGCAAGGAACGCGGCGGCGTCGACTCGGAGAAGCCGAGCGAGGCCTGAGCACCCGGCGGCGCCCCGCTGGGGCGCCGCCGACACGCGTCACGCCTTGAGTTCGGCCTTGTCGCCCATCACGACCACGGGATGCTGCTTCGGGTCGAGCGTCCTGAGCAGGTACTCCATGTCGCCCTTCGACTGGCTCACGCAGCCCGAGGTGCCGCTGCCGTGATCCATGTGCAGCCAGATGCTGCCGCCCTTGGACTGGCCCTGCGGCCGGGTCGGATCGTTGGGCGGGGTGCCCTTGGCGCGGTTGTAGTCGATGGCAATGACGTAGTCGAAGTCGTGCCAGTGCGACTTCGCCCAGTAGTGCGGGGCCTGGATCGAGGCCGTCTGCGTGTACGGCAGCTTGGCCCCGGGGTCGGCGAGGACGCCGCCGGCGTCACTGAGCGTGAAGACACCGACGGGGCTGCGCTTGTCGCCCTCGTGGTGGCTCGTCGTCCAGCCCTTCTTGCCGTTGTGCCCCGACCAGCCGCGCTGCTTCTTCCAGGTGTCGCCGGACTTGGTGAACAGGGCGATGCTGGAGCCCGCCGCGTCCTTGTCGTCTCCGTACACGGCGACGACCTGCCGGGCGTTCGCCGGGATCTGTTTCTGATAGCGGTCGCCCACGCCCGGGATGCGCTTGAGGTCCGCCGCGCGCGCCTCGGCGCCCTTGGACGCTCCGCCCGAGGCCTCCGCGCCGCCCGTGGCCTTCTTCCCGCTGTCGCCGCCGTCGGCGCCGCAGGCGGCCACCGTCGTCAGCAGCACCCCGCAGGCCGCCATCGCGACGCCCGCCCTGATCGCTCCCGCACTCCGCATGCGTTCCATGGTCGCACCACCGGCCGGAAACCACGGGATCGACTCCGATCGAGGCGAACGATCGAGTCCGTTTCTTTGCCCTGCGCCGGAAAACCGTTTGCCTCGGCTCGGCACGGGACGCGAACCTTTCACGGTTTGCTGCCGTTGAGTCCGCTTCTTCGATCCACCCCGCTTCGAGCCCTGGGACGTCATGCAGATCTCCGACCTTCCGTATCCAGACCCGGGTGTGCCGGACGCACGCTCCGGCCCCCGGTTCCTGCTCTGGCTCGGCCGGAACCAGCTCGGTGGACAGGCCAAGTCCCTTGTCTGGGGCCTGATCCACTTCGTCTCCGTCGCCGGCCTCGCGTACGGCGTCGGCCACGCGGTGCAGGCGGTCGTCGACCGCTCCGGCGCCGGTCTCGCCAAGGCCGGCGCGCTGATCGTGCTGCTCGGCATCGGCGTCGCGGTCGGCGACACGATGCTGCACCGCACGGCGGTCACGAACTGGATCACCGCCGCCGCCCGCGTCCAGCAAGTGCTCGCCCGCAAGACCGCGACGCTGGGCGCCGCGCTGACCCGCCGGGTCGCCGCGGGCGAGGTCGTCGCCGTGTCCACCGGTGACGTGGAGAAGATCGGCTGGTTCGTCGAGGCGCTCTCCCGCTTCGCCGCCGCCGCGCTCACCGTCGTCATCGCCGCCATCGGCCTCCTGATCTACCAGCCCGCGCTGGGCGTCGTCGTCGCGCTCGGCATGCCGGTGCTTGCCCTCGCCGTGCTGCCGCTGCTCCCCCGCGCCACCCGGCGCGCGGACCACCAGCGGGAGAAGGCGGGCCACGCCACCGAACTCGCCTCGGACACCGTCGCGGGCCTGCGCGTGCTGCGCGGCATCGGCGGCGAGGAGCTGTTCCTCGACCGCTACCGCCGTGCCTCGCAGGACGTGCGCCGGGCCGCCGTGCGCAGCGCGCGCATGTGGGCGCTGATCTCCGCGATCCAGGTCCTCCTTCCGGGACTGCTGACCATCGCGCTGGTCTGGTACGGGGTCCATCTCGCGCGCGAGGGCCGGATCACCGTCGGTGAGCTGGTCACCGTCTACAGCGGGGTGATGCTCCTCAACTATCCGCTGCGCCACTTCGAAGAGATCGCCATGGCGTACTCGTTCTCCCGGCCGTCCGCGCAGCGCGCCGCCAGGGTGCTGTCGTTGGAGCGCGTGACGGAACCGGACGGCGGGCTGCGCGAGGCGAAGGCTCCGGCCGGCGACCTGTACGACCCGGCGACCGGCGTGCTGGCGCCCGCGGGGCGGCTCACCGCCGTGGTCTGCGGCGATCCGGACCTGGCGGGGCGGCTCGCCGACCGGTTCGGCGGGCACCCCGCTTCCGCGGCCGACGACGGCGCGGCCGAACCAGCGCCGTCCGTCCTGCTCGACGGTGTGCCGCTCGACGAGCTGCCGCTGGATGTCGCGCGCACGGCCGTGCTCGTCCAGGACAAGGACCCGGTGCTGCTCTCCGGCACGCTCGCCGAACTCCTGGACGTACCGGCTTCCGGAGGTGTCTCGCCCGACGAGGCACTGGCCGCCGCCCAGTGCTCCGACGTTCTGAACGCCCTCACCCAGGGCTCCCTGGACGAGGACCCGATGACCGCCCGCATCACCGAACGCGGCCGGTCCCTCTCCGGCGGCCAGCGCCAGCGCCTCGCGCTGGCCCGCTCCCTGGTCACCGACCCGGACACGCTCGTGCTCGACGAGCCGACGTCCGCCGTCGACTCGCACACCGAGGCCCGGATCGCCCAGGGCGTGCGCGCGCTGCGGGGCGGTCGCACGACCGTGGTGCTGACCTCGTCGCCGCTGGTCCTCGACCGCGCCGACCGCGTGGTGTTCGTCCACGAGGGGTCGGTCGCCGCGGTCGGCGAGCATCGCGAACTGGTGCGCGCCGAGCCCCGGTACCGCGCGGTCGTCACCCGCGAGACCGACGAGGAGCAGTCCTCCCCCAGCACCGGGATCGGCCCTGGGAACGACATCGAGATCGAGATCGAGGAGACGGCATGATCGGCGTAGCGCCCCCGGCCTACGACCCGGCGGCCCCCACCACCGCGCACACCCTGCCGGTCGGCGCCCCGGCCACGGTCCGCGCCTATGTGCGCGAGCTGTACCAGCGCCACCGGCGCGAGTTCCTCCTGCTCATCGGCGTGAACACGGTCGCCGTCATCGCCTCGATGGTCGGCCCGTACCTGCTCGGCGGACTGATCCAGGACGTCTCCGACGACCCGGGCGGCGTCCGCGCGCTCGAAGGCCCCCAACTCGCCCGCACCATCGGTCTGTTCGCCCTCGCCCTGGTGGTCCAGGCCGTCTTCATCCGGCAGGTGCGGCTGCGCGGGGCGATGCTCGGGGAGCGGATGCTGGCGGATCTGCGGGAGGACTTCCTGGTGCGGTCCGTGGGTCTGCCGCCCGGCGTCCTGGAGCGGGCCGGCACGGGCGACCTGCTGTCCCGGATCACCACGGACATCGACCGGCTGGCGAACGCGATGCGGGAGGCCGTGCCCCAGCTGTCCATCGGTGTCGTGTGGGCGGCGCTGCTCGTCGGCGGGCTCGCGGTGACCGCGCCGCCACTGGCGCCCGCGCTGCTCATCGCGGTGCCCGTCCTGGTGCTCGGCTGCCGCTGGTACTTCAAGCGGGCGCCGTCCGCGTACCGCTCGGAGGCCGCCGGGTACGCGGCCGTCGCCGCCGCGCTCGCCGAGACCGTGGACGCCGGGCGCACCGTCGAGGCGCACCGGCTCGGTGACCGTCGTATCGAACTGTCGGAGCGGCGCGTCAAGGAGTGGACCGCGTGGGAGCGCTACACGCTGTACCTGCGCTCCGTGCTCTTCCCGGTGATCAACACCGTGCACGTCCTGGTGCTGCTGTCGGTGCTGATGGTCGGTGGTGTCTTCGTCCTCCAGGGCTGGATCGGTGTGGGGCAGCTGACCACGAGTGCGCTCATCGCGCAGATGCTGGTGGACCCGCTCGGCCTGATCCTGCGCTGGTACGACGAGCTTCAGGTCGCCCAGGTGTCGCTGGCCCGGCTCGTGGGTGTACGGGACATCGAGCCGGACGCGGGCGACGCCTCCGTGCGGCCCGACGGCCGTGAAGTCCAGGCGGACGCCGTGCACTTCGGCTACCGCGAGGGCGTCGACGTGCTGCGCAAGGTGTCCCTGGAGGTCGCGCCCGGCACGCGGCTCGCCCTGGTCGGCCCCTCGGGAGCGGGCAAGTCGACGCTCGGACGGCTGCTCGCCGGGATCTACGCGCCGCGCACCGGGCAGGTCACGCTGGGCGGCGCGGAACTCTCCCGTATGCAGGCCGAACGGGTGCGCTCCCATGTGGCCCTGGTCAACCAGGAGCACCACGTGTTCGTGGGCTCTCTGCGTGACAACCTGCGCCTGGCCCGCACCGGCGCCGAGGACACGGAGCTGTGGGCCGCCCTCGGCGCCGTCGACGCCGACGGGTGGGCCGGTGGTCTCGCCGACGGCCTCGACACGGACGTCGGCTCGGGCGGGGTCGCCCTCACCCCGGCGCAGGCCCAGCAGATCGCGCTGGCCCGGCTCGTCCTGGCCGACCCGCACACGCTGGTCCTGGACGAGGCGACCTCGCTGCTCGACCCGCGGGCGGCCCGCAACCTGGAGCGCTCGCTCGGCCGGGTCCTCGACGGCCGCACGGTCGTGGCCATCGCGCACCGGCTGCACACCGCGCACGACGCGGATGTGATCGCGGTGGTCGAGGACGGCCGGATCCGCGAGCTCGGCAGCCACGACGAGCTGGTCGCGGCCGACGGCGCGTACGCGGCGCTGTGGCGGTCCTGGCACGGCTGACGCGCCCGTGCCCACGGCGGCGGTCGGGAGCCCTCCCCCCGGGACGGCTTCCGGCCGGCGTCGCCTCAGTAGCCGTTGCCACCAGTGTCGTTGTCCTCCTCGGTGCCCCCGGGTGCGGCCTTCTTGATCGCGTTGCCATGGGAGTCGAGGACGTACCAGATCTGGTCGATGCCCTGTCCCTTGGTGTCCCCCGCCTTGTGGTCGTCGGCGTAGTAGTAGAGCGGGTGTCCGGCATACGTCGCCTGCGCCGTGCCGCTCCCCTTCGTCGTGGCGATGAGGTCGGCCCGGACCCCGGCGCCCGCCTTCGGCCTGCCCTCCATGTGCGGCCATTCCTTGACGCACTTCGCATCGCACTTCATGGAGTTGCTGTTCTTCCCGTCGCTGGTGAACAGGTAGAGCGTGCGCCCCTTGCCGTCGACGAGGATCTTGCCGATCGGCGAGTCGCTCGTGCGCAGCGTGGAGGCGTCCTTGGCCGCGGGCGTGCCGCCGTCCGAGCCTCCGCCACCACCCCCGCAGCCCGCCAGTCCGAGGGCCGCCACGAGCGCGAACCCGGCCATGCCGATCCTGAGATTCTTCATGATCATGCCGTCCCTTCTCGTGGAGGTTGTACGAACCGGGGATGCCGAGGGATTGCGCCACCCGACGGAACACGGACGCTGCGTGCAATCCCTTCACCTCTTTCGTACGTATAAGGGGGCGTGGAACTGTTCTCGCGGGCGGATCGCACCGACGACGCCTCGCTCGTCGCCGGTTTCGCCCTGGGCGACGAGCAGGCGGCCGTCGCCTTCGTGCGCCGCTTCCAGGACGCGGTGTACGGTCTCGCGCTGTCGGTCACCCGGGACTCCGCGCTGGCCGAGGACGTGAGCCAGGAGGTGTTCGTCCGGGCCTGGCGGGCCGCGGGCAGCTATGACGCACGCCGCGCCTCGGCCCTGACCTGGCTGCTTACGATCACGCGCAACGCCGCCATCGACGCCGTCCGCGCCCGCAGGCCCGTGCCGGTGCTGGCCGAGACCTTGGAGCGGCTGCTCGATGTGACCCTTCAGAGCGAGAGTCCGGAGCGCCTCGCCCTGGTCTCGCTCGAGAGCGAACGCGCCGTCCGTCGGCTGCGCGCGCTACCGGTCGAGCAGGCCCGCGCGGTGGCCCTGGCGGTGCTCGGCGGGTGCACGGCGCAGGAGGTGGGCCGGCACGAGGACATCCCGCTCGGTACCGCCAAGACCCGGATCCGGACCGGCCTGCGGAGGCTGCGTGAGGCGTCGAAGGAGGAGAGCAGCGATGGCACGCCACCCCGATGAGGACGAGCTGGTCGCCCTCGCCCTCGGCACCCTCTCCGGTGGTCAGGACGAGCTGCTGCGCCATCTCTCCCTGTGCACGAGCTGTCGCTCCGCCTACGACGGCCTGTCCGCGGCGGTCGACAGCGTGCTGCCCGCGGCGCCCGCGCTCGCCGCCCCGGCTGGGTTCGACGCGCGGGTCCTGGAACGCCTCGACGTGCACCGGCCTGCGCGGCGCCGCGCGCCGCGGCCGGCCCTGCTCGTCGCGGCGGCCGTGCTCGCCGGCGTGTGTGCGGGAGGCGCCGGCGTCACGGTCCTCGGTCACCTGGACCGCGGGAATCCGCCCACGGTCACCGCGAGCGAGCACGGGGCTGCGCTCGTCACCCGGTCCGGTACGGCGGTGGGCACGGTCGAGCCCAGCCGGGTCGGCGATCAGCGGGTGGTCGTCATGCAGATCGCAAGCGGTGAACCCGGCGGCTACTACACGTGCCGGCTCCTGCTGAAGGACGGCTCCGTCCGCGATGCGGGCCACTGGTGGCTGCCGTCGTCCGGGCGCGCCACCTGGATCGCCCAGGGGGCGGCGAGCTCGATCGACCGGGTCGAGCTCGTGGACGACACCGGCCGGGTCTGGTCGTCCGCGGACCTGGGCGGCTGAGCCCGGCCCACGGGCGGGCCGGACCTCGGTCAGATGAAGTTCAGCGCGGCCGCGCACCCCACGCCGCCGGCCAGCATGAACACCGGCATGAGCACCTTCAGCTCGATCCAGCTGCCGGCCCGGAACCGCAGCGGCTTCGGCGGCCCGATCGGGAACCAGCGCTTGTGGCCGATCGGGATGGGCCACAGGATCGGGCAGCCCGAGACGGTGAGCGCGTCCCCGATGTCGTGCACCAGCGCGCCGAGCACGATCGGCAGGCCCAGCCACAGGTACTCCTGGCCGGGGTCCGTGAACAGCCAGTCCGAGCCGTTGCCCGGCTGGTCCAGGATGCCCGCGAGGATCCAGGCGCTGGTCGCCGCGAGCAGCCAGACGAGGAGGTCGCTGCTGTGCCCGCGGGCCGCCCTCCACAGCAGGCCCTCGATGGCGAGCACCATGTGCACGAAGAGGATCCCGAGGACGGCCCAGCGGCCACCGAAGATCGCCAGGGCCGAGGTGCCCGCCCCGATGAGGACCGCCCACACCCACGTGTGGGTGAGGGTGCGGTGACCGCCCGAGCGCCGGGGGTCGCCCTTCATCCGCGTCGCCTTGTAGACGCCGTACGAGAGTTTGTCGACGATCTCGCACAAGCCCCGTGAGATGGGTCCGAAGGCGCCCGAGATGGTCGCCGACTTGTGGTCGAGGTCCGGGGCGAGTGCGGCGCCCGCGCAGATCAGCGCTCCGACGAGGAGGACCGGCCATGGCATCGGGTACCCGGCTGCCGTCGTCGCCGCCCCCACCCCCAGCCAGGCCGCCGCTCCTGACAGCGAGTGTGCCGGTCCCATCATGGCTGTGATCCGCCCCTGTTTCTGTTGTGCCGGCCGCGCGCGATGTACCGACATGTTCCGTATTGCTGCGCCGAGTTGCCCCGTGAGGGCCGCGCGCGTGCTGACGCCCCGTCGGCGACCCAGCGTAGCCTTCGTGATCTTCGCCCGGACATCCGATTGCCGGATCGAGGCGGAAGGCAGGCAAGATGGTGCCGTGACCCTTATCGATCAGCTCCCGAAGACCGCCGACCCGGACGCCCTCTATGAAGCCTTCGAGTCGTGGGCCGTGGAGCGTGGGCTCACCCTCTATCCCCACCAGGAGGAGGCGCTGATCGAGGTGGTGTCGGGCGCGAACGTGATCGTTTCGACGCCCACCGGGTCCGGCAAGTCCATGATCGCCGCCGGTGCGCACTTCGCCGCGCTGGCTCGGGACGAGGTCACCTTCTACACGGCACCGATCAAGGCGCTGGTGTCCGAGAAGTTCTTCGAGCTGTGCAAGCTCTTCGGTACCGAGAACGTCGGCATGCTGACCGGCGACGCCTCCGTGAACGCGGACGCACCCGTCATCTGCTGCACCGCCGAGGTCCTCGCGTCCATCGCGCTGCGCGACGGCGCGCAGGCCGACATCGGCCAGGTCGTGATGGACGAGTTCCACTTCTACGCGGAGGGGGACCGCGGCTGGGCCTGGCAGATTCCGCTGCTCGAGCTGCCCCAGGCACAGTTCATCCTGATGTCGGCGACGCTCGGCGACGTCTCCATGTTCGAGAAGGACCTCACGCGCCGCACCGGCAGGACCACGTCGGTGGTCCGCTCGGCGACGCGCCCCGTCCCGCTCTCGTACGAATACCGGCTCACGCCGATCACCGAGACGCTCACCGAGCTCCTCGAGACCAAGCAGGCGCCCGTCTACATCGTGCACTTCACGCAGGCACAGGCCGTCGAGCGCGCGCAGTCGCTGATGAGTATCAACATGTGCACGCGCGCGGAGAAGGACCAGATCGCCGAGCTGATCGGCAACTTCCGCTTCACCACCAAGTTCGGCCGCAACCTGTCCCGGTACGTACGCCACGGCATCGGCGTGCACCACGCCGGCATGCTGCCGAAGTACCGCCGCCTGGTGGAGAAGCTGGCCCAGGCGGGCCTGTTGAAGGTCATCTGCGGCACCGACACGCTCGGCGTCGGCGTCAACGTGCCGATCCGTACCGTGCTGTTCACGGCCCTCACCAAGTACGACGGCACGCGGGTGCGGACGCTGCGCGCGCGGGAGTTCCACCAGATCGCGGGACGCGCGGGGCGCGCCGGGTTCGACACGGCCGGCCTCGTCGTGGCGCAGGCACCCGAGCACGTCATCGAGAACGAGAAGGCCCTCGCGAAGGCTGGCGACGACGCCAAGAAGCGCCGCAAGGTCGTCCGCAAGAAGGCTCCGGAGGGTTTCGTCGCCTGGACGGAGAGCACCTTCGAGAAGCTGATCGGCTCCGACCCCGAGCCGCTCACGTCCCGCTTCCGTGTCACGCACACGATGCTCCTGTCGGTCATCGCCCGCCCGGGCAACGCCTTCGACGCGATGCGGCACCTCCTCGAGGACAATCACGAGCCGCGCAAGGCGCAGCTGCGGCACATCCGCCGGGCCATCGCGATCTACCGCTCGCTCCTGGACGGCGGCATCGTCGAGAAGCTGGACACACCGGATCCGACCGGCCGCATCGTGCGCCTGACCGTCGACCTCCAGCAGGACTTCGCGCTGAACCAGCCGCTGTCGACGTTCGCCCTCGCCTCGTTCGACCTGCTCGACCAGGAGTCGCCCTCGTACGCCCTGGACATGGTCTCCGTGGTGGAGTCCACGCTCGACGACCCGCGGCAGATCCTGCACGCCCAGCAGAACAAGGCGCGCGGCGAGGCCGTGGCGCTGATGAAGGCGGACGGGGTCGAGTACGAGGACCGGATGGAGCGCCTCCAGGACATCTCGTACCCGAAGCCCCTGGAAGAGCTGCTCTTCCACGCCTACGACACGTACCGGCAGAGCCACCCGTGGGTCGGCGACCACCCGCTGTCGCCGAAGTCCGTGATCCGCGACATGTACGAACGCGCCATGACGTTCACGGAGTTCGTGTCCCACTACGAGCTGGCCCGCACCGAGGGCATCGTCCTGCGGTACCTGGCGAGCGCGTACAAGACGCTCGACCACACGGTGCCCGACGACCTGAAGTCGGAGGACCTGGAGGACCTGATCGCCTGGCTCGGCGAGATGGTGCGCCAGGTCGACTCCAGCCTCCTGGACGAGTGGGAGCAGCTCGCCAACCCGGGCGAGATGACCGCCGAGGAGGCCCAGGAGAAGGCCGACGAGGTCAAGCCGGTCACGACGAACGCGCGCGCCTTCCGGGTCCTCGTCCGCAACGCCATGTTCCGCCGCGTGGAGCTCGCGGCGCTCGACAACGTCGAGGAACTCGGCGAGATGGACGGCGACTCGGGCTGGGACGCGGACGCCTGGGGCGACGCGATGGACAAGTACTGGGACGAGTACGAGGACCTCGGCACCGGACCCGACGCGCGCGGCCCCAAGCTGCTCATGATCGAGGAGGACCCGGAGCACGGGCTGTGGAAGGTGCGCCAGACCTTCGCGGACCCGAACGGCGACCACGACTGGGGCATCAGCGCCGAGGTCGACCTCGCGGCGTCCGACGCCGAGGGCCGTGCCGTCGTCCGGGTCACGGACGTCGGTCAGTTGTAGATCCGAGGACGGCCGGCCGGTAGATTCCGGCCGCTCCCCCGCGCCGGAGTACCCCGGCCGCACACACGAGAGAGATCCACCCATGACGAATCCTGCGGAGAAGCTCGTCGACCTGCTCGACCTGGAGCAGATCGAGGTCAACATCTTCCGCGGACTCAGCCCGGACGAGTCCCTCCAGCGCGTCTTCGGCGGGCAGGTCGCGGGCCAGGCCCTGGTGGCGGCGGGACGCACCACCGAGGGCGACCGCCCCGTGCACTCGCTGCACGCGTACTTCATCCGCCCCGGCCGCCCGGGCGTGCCGATCGTGTACCAGGTCGAGCGGATGCGCGACGGGCGCTCGTTCACCACGCGGCGTGTCACCGCCGTGCAGCAGGGCCGCACGATCTTCAATCTCACCGCCTCCTTCCACAAGCCCGAAGAGGGTGCCTTCGAGCACCAGTTGCCGCCGGCCCGGCAGGTGCCGGACCCGGATTCGCTGCCGACGATCGCCGACGAGGTGCGGGGCCATCTGGGCGCGCTGCCCGACGCCCTGGAGCGGATGGCCCGCCGCCAGCCCTTCGACATCCGCTACGTCGACCGGCTGCGCTGGTCGCCCGAGGACATCGAGTCGGCCGAGCCGCGCAGCGCGGTGTGGATGCGTGCCGTGGGTCCCCTCGGCGACGATCCGCTCGTGCACACCTGCGCGCTCACCTACGCGAGCGACATGACGCTGCTCGACGCGGTGCGGCTGCCGGTCGAACCGCTGTGGGGCCCGCGCGGCTTCGACATGGCCTCGCTCGACCACGCCATGTGGTTCCACCGTCCCTTCCGTGCCGATGAGTGGTTCCTGTACGACCAGGAGTCGCCGATCGCGACGGGCGGCCGTGGCCTGGCCCGCGGCCGCATCTACGACACGGAGGGCCGTCTGCTGGTCTCCGTGGTCCAGGAGGGGCTGTTCCGCAAGCTCGAGGGCTGACGAACCAGCCGTCGTCGGTACCGCGGCGGCCGCTCAGGCTCCTCTTCCGGTGAGGCGGGCCCACAGGCCCCGCGGCCTCTCCTGTGAAGGTTCTGGAGTCTCGGCCACAGGCTCCGGCGGGGCCTGCGGCGCCGTCGCGGGCTCCGGGTGCCCGACGGGTTGTGGTGCCGGGCGCTCCCTCCGGGCCTCCTCCAGGTTGAGCAGCAGGTTCCCGCGCAGCCAGCTGATCTCGTCCGGGTCGTCGGCGGTCAGGATGCGCTGGACGATCGCGGCGTTCGGCGACTCCGGTGCTCCGTACCAGAACTCGTCGGGTCGCAGACGGTGCAGATGGACCCGCTCGTAGGGGCTCGCGACGAGCTCCGCGAGCTGCGTCGGGTCCAGGAGCGTGGCGACGGCCGCCGCCCGCTCCCACGGTCCGTCCGCCTGACCGAGCAGATATCCGGCGTGCCGGGCCCGCCAGTTCTTCGGCCGCAGGTCGGCGCCGGCCTTCAGCCTGGCGCGCACCCGGTCGGGCGCCCGCCCCGTCAGGAGCGGCCCGTTGACCTCGGCCCCCGCGAACTCCCGTAGCTCCTGGGCGAGGTACTGCCACACCACCGTCCGGTACCGGTTCACGTAGAACTTCGCGGGGGTCAGCATCCCGGCGCGGGCCAGCCTGGTGAAGCGCGTCGACGGGATGTCCATGAGCTCGGCGCCCTCCGCCGTGCCCACGACCCTGACCTGCTCGAGCAGTGTGTCCGGGAACCCCTCGGCCTCACGGATGCGGTCGATCTCCTCGCGCGGGACGCGGCGCCGGCCGCCGCCCGGCGCCGGGACGGTCCGGATGCGGCCCAGCCGGACGGCGAGGTCGAACTCGCCGCGTTTCAGCCCCAGTTCCCGCGCCGCACCGCTCTGAGGCCTGGTCATGATGTCGCCTTGCACGATGGTTCTCCCCCGTCCGCCAACCAGACGCAGTCACTCTCCGTGACCGCTCGAGGAAAACCGTAGCCCGGATCACCGAGCCTTGTGCGGGCCTGTGGATAACTCTTCCGGTCGCCAGGTCGCCGCAGGTCAGAGGTCTGCGAGCGGGCCTCGCTCCGGGTTTCGCACGTCCACCGCGAGATGCTCGCCGACCCGGTGCACCAGCAGCGTCATCTCGTACGCGACCTGCCCGATGTCGGCCTCGGCGGCACTGAGCACGCACAGACAGCTGCCCTCGCCCGCCGCGGTGACGAACAGCACCGCGTCATCGAACTCGATCATCGTCTGGCGCACTCCGCCGGTGCCGAAGTACCGGCCGGATCCCTTGGCGAGGCTGTGCAGTCCGGACGAGACCGCGGCGAGGTGCTCGGCGTCCTCGCGGCACAGGCCCGCGCTCGCCCCCGTCACGAGACCGTCGTTGGACAGGACCAGAGCGTGCCGGACATGTTCGACGCGCTGCGTCAGGTCGTCCAGCAGCCAACCGAGTCCTTCGTACTGCTGCCCCATGATCCCCTGTCCCCGCTTCCCTGTGGCTCCCCGCCCCGGAGGGGATCCGCTCCCCTGCCCGGAGGATCTCTCTCGCAAGCCTTCCCCACCGTGGGCATCCGGGCAAGGAGGATGGGCGCATGGCACACAAGATGACCGATGAGCAATGGAAGGCCTTCGTCTCCGAGGGCACCCACACCGCCAAGTTGTCCACCGTCAGGGCTGACGGCAGCCCGCACATCGCACCCGTCTGGTTCGTCGTCGACGGCGACGACATCGTGTTCAACACCGGTAAGGACACGGTCAAGGGACGCAATCTGGCCCGGGACGGGCGAGTTGCCCTCTGCGTCGACGACGAGCGGCCCCCGTTCTCGTTCGTATCCATCCAGGGCCGCGCCGAACTCAGCGAGGACCCGGACGAATTGCTGGATTCGGCCACCAGGATCGGCGGCCGGTACATGGGAGCGGACCGGGCCGAGGAGTTCGGCCGGCGCAACGCGGTGCCGGGCGAACTCGTCGTCCGCGTGCGGGTCGAGAAGGTCGTGGCGCTGGGCGACATGACCGGCTGAACCGGTCGGCCACGTACGTCAGCCCACGGAGTCGAGCAGCCGGGCGGAGTGCATCCGCCCGGCGTACTCGACCAGCCTGATCAGCACCTCCTTCCCCGAGTCACGGTCGCGCGCGTCGCACAGCACCACGGGGGTCCCGCGGTCGAGGTCCAGGGCCTGTGCCACTTGGTGCGCCCCGAAGGCCTTGCTGTCCGCGAAGCAGTTCACCGCCACGACGAACGGGATGTTCCGGTGCTCGAAGTAGTCCACGGCGGGGAAGCAGTCCTCGAGCCGTCGGGTGTCCGCGAGGACCACCGCGCCGAGCGAGCCCTGCGAGAGCTCGTCCCACAGGAACCAGAAGCGGTCCTGGCCCGGCGTGCCGAACAGGTAGAGCGACAGACCGGATCTGATGGTGATGCGGCCGAAGTCCATGGCGACGGTCGTGGTCGTCTTGCGTTCGACCGCCCCGGTGTCGTCCACGTGCTGGCCCAGTTCGCTCAGGCGTTCCTCGGTGCGCAGCGGCCTGATCTCGCTGACCGCGCCGACCAGGGTGGTCTTGCCCACGCCGAATCCGCCCGCGACCAGGATCTTCAGGGCCAGGGCGACCTGGGAGCCGCCTGCCGTGGTGTCAGAGTGCTCTGAGTCCATCGATGACTTCTCTCAGGATCTTCTCGTCGGGTAGCTGTGCGGGCGGCACCGGCCTGCTGACCTTCACGCAGGCCAGTTCGAGCAGGTCGCCGAGGAGGACGCGGACCACGCCCACGGGTACGTCGGCGCCCGCGGCCAGTTCGGCGACCGTCTGGGTCTCCGTGCGGCACAGTTCGATGATCGACCGGTGCTCGGGCCCCAGCGCCGTGTCGTCGTGGGTGCCGGGCGCAGCGGTGTCGAGCGACACCAGGGCGATCAGGTCGAAGTGAGCTCCCTGGGGCCCGGGCGTGGTCCTTCCGCCGGTCATCGCGTAGGGGCGGACCAGGGGCCCGGCCTCTTGGTCGAACCACTGGCTTCCGGGGTCGTCGTCGTTCATGTCGCCACCTGTGTCCCTCAACCCTCGGTGGGCGGGAGCCCGGTGGCTCTCGGGGCCGTGTAGAGGTGTTCGCCGACCCGCTTGACCAGGCGTGCCATCTCGTAGGCGACGAGCCCGATATCGGCCGTGCCGGTGCTCAGGACGGCGATGCAGGATCCGTCGCCGGCGGCCGCCACGAAGAGGAAACCTTCATCCATCTCGACCATGGTCTGCCGCACCCCGCCCGTTCCGAAGTGCCGTCCTGTGCCCTTGGCGAGGCTGTTGAAGCCGGAGGCGACGGCCGAGAGGTGCTCGGCGTCCTCCCTGCGCAGGCCGCTGGAGGAGCCGACGGCGAGCCCGTCGTTGGAGAGGATCACGGCGTGCCGCAGTTCCGGCACGCGAAGCACCAGATCGTCGAGGAGCCAGTCCAGTTCACCGGAACCGTGCGCCGTGCCCGTGGTAGTCGGTTCCTTGATCATGCGGGGTCTCCTTGATGGGTGTCGGGGCCGGGCGGACGGCCACCGCCTCTGGCCCAGCCGTCCCGGAAGGAGGCCATCCGGGCCCGGACCTGTTCTGGGGTGCGCTCGTCCGGTGCGGGCACGCGCGCGGGGGACGTCGGTTCGGTGGGCCGCTCGCGCAGTTGGGGCGCGAGGCTGGCCTGGCGTACGCGGCGTGGGAGGCCGTCGGGAGGTGAGGCGTCGTCGCCCCCGGTGTCCTCGAGACGTTCGCGGTTCGCCTGCTCCGGCGGGGTGCGCAGGCGCAGCGCGGTGACGCCCGGCGGGTGCCGGGGACTCTCGGGCTCCGTCGAGGGGGCGAGCGCCGGGCGGGGCGCGGGAGCGGGGACGGGGTGGTTGTCGTTCATCGGCGCCGCCTCGGGCTCGGGCACGCGCGCGTAGCGGCGCTCTTCCTGGGACAGTTGGTGCGCGTCATGGGCGCTCGGCCCGACCTCGCCGTCCTTGTGCAGCAAGGGGGTGGGCAGGAGGACGACGGCGGTGGTGCCCCCGTACGGGGACGTACGCAGGTGCACCTTGATGTCGTGGCGTTTGGCGAGCCTGCTGACCACGAAGAGGCCGAGCTGGTCGCTGTCGAACAGGTCGAGGGTCTCCGAGTGCGCGATGCGCTGGTTGGCCTCGGCGAGGCTCTCCTTGCCCATGCCGAGGCCGCGGTCCTCGATCTCGATCGCGTACCCGTTGCCGACGGGCTCGCCGCTGATGCGCACCTTGGTGTGCGGGGGCGAGAACTGGGCGGCGTTCTCGACGAGTTCGGCCACCAGGTGGGTGAGGTCGGCGACGCCGGCGCCTGCCACCTGGGCGGCCGAGAGGTGACGGACCTCCACGCGCGCGTAGTCCTCGATCTCGGAGACCGCGGCCCGCACGACGTTCGTCAGCGGGACCGGCTGCCGCCAGGCGCGGCCCGGCGCGGCACCGGAGAGGATGATCAGGCTCTCCGCGTGGCGGCGCATCCGTGTGGTGAGGTGGTCGAGCCGGAACAGGTCGCCGAGTTCGCTCGGGTCGTCCGCGCGGCGCTCCATGCTGTCCAGGAGGCCGAGTTGGCGGTGGACGAGTACCTGGCTGCGGCGGGCGAGGTTGACGAACACCCCGGAGATGCCGCTGGCGAGTTCGGCGCGCTCCACGGCGGCGTACAGGGCCGCGCGGTGCACGGTGGTGAGCGCCTCGGACACCTGGCCCGTCTCGTCCTCTGCGGGCGGCCCCTGGGGAGCTTCGGCCGCCACGTCGATCTCCTCGCCGGCCCGGAGTCTGCGCATGGTGTCGGGCAGTTTGCGGCGGGCGATCTCCAAGGCGGTGTTGCGCAGGCTGACGAGTTCGACGACGAGGCCGCGGCCGATGCGCACGGAGATCACCAGCGAGGCCGCCACGGCGACCAGTCCGAGCAGGACGGCCGCTCCCGCAGGGGTGAGGACGCCGCGGGTGAGCGGGTCGGCGCGGACCGCGGCGCCGCGTGCGGCGTCCGTCTCGATGGCGCGCAACCGGTCCTGCACGCTCGCGTACGCCGGGTTCCAGGTGTCGGCGGACGCGGCGGCGAGCGCCTTGCCGCCCGGCTCCGCGATGAGGGTGCGGTCCTCGACGGCGCGCACGTCCGCGTAGGCGCGGCCCGCCGCCAGGCGCTTCCAGGCGGCTCGTTCGGGTCCGCGCAGGTCGCTCGCGGCCGTGCCGATCAGGTTCCCGCGGGTCGCCACCGCACCGGTGAACAGCCGCAGCCGTTCGCCGTCCAGGGAGCCGGCCAGGCGTGCGCCGACGAGCACCGTGTTCTCCCGGGCGAGCATCTCGCCTGCGCGGCCGAATTCCAGGAGCACGCGCGCGTCGGAGCCGAGTTCGGAGTCCTGGATGCCGGTGAGCGAGCCGCTGACCGCGAAGGCGCCGTCGACGGACCTGGTGTACTGCCCGTAGGCGTCGTCCCAGCCGGTGCGCCGTTCCCGCACGGCCTTGCGCACCCTTCCCAGGTGCTCGACATCGGCGACGAACGACTCCAGTCGGCCGACCACCGCGCGCGGGAGGTCCGCTCCGTCCGCGACCGTGCCGTCCTTGCCGATGCGCAGTGCGGAGACGACGCGGTCGGTGGTGGCGGCGCGCCTGGTGAGGTCGTCGCCGCGATCCGCGGTGGGTTCGGTGGCGTAGGCGACCGCCGCGGTGCGTTCGGCCTGGAGGGCGGCCACGGCCGCGCCCACGGGTGCGCGGACCGCTTCGTCGACCCGCTGCGACTGCCGCAGCCGCGCGACGTCCTGGGCGGTGCTCACGGTCGCGAAGGCCCACAGGGTGAGCAGTGAGACGACCGGCACCATCAGGAGGCAGATGATTTTCGCCCGGACCGTACGCGGACGCAGGTTCACGGCTCCCCCGCGCGCGGGGGACGGCCCGCGGGGTTCCGGCTCCACCAGGACGTCTTCGTCGGCGGGCGGCCCGGCGTGCGCCCGCCGTCCGCGCGCGGGGGCCGAACTCTTCTGTGGAGGGCCGGAACCGGGTGTTCTGCGGGGCGGGCGCATGGCCTCCTCGATCGGGGTCGGGGCACCGTGGCGTACCGGTACCGGTCGGTGCTTCGGTGCGGTCAGGGAGTCAGGTTCTCCAGGGGGCGCTGCGCCGACGTGGAGGCCTCCTTCTCGTCCGCGGTCGGGGACAGCGCGACGAACGCCGAGGTCAGGAAGAGGTAGGAGCCGAGCCCCACGGCCAGCGGGAAGATGAACTGCATCGCGGTGGCCCCGGCGAGCTCCGCCGTGGAGGGGGCCACCCGCACGCTCACCGCCATCATCCCGGTGTAGTGCATGCTGCTCACGGCGCCGCCCATGACGAGAGAGGCGACCGCAACGGCGCCCGGCGACTTGATGTTGAGGCCGGCCCACAGCGCGGCGGTCGCCGCGACGACGGCGATCACCACGGAGAGCGCCACCAGCAGCGGGTCGTAGTGGACCCGCCCGTGCAGACGCAGGGCCGCCATCCCCAGGTAGTGCATGCTGGCCACGCCGACGCCGGTGGTGAGGCCGCCCAGGAACAGCGCGCTCCCGCGCTCGCGGTGATGGCCGACCGCGAACACGCCGACGCCGACGACGACCACGGCGACGAGCAGGCTGAGGATGGTCAGCGGGACGTCGTAGCGGATCTCGGTGCCGGTGACCGTGAAGCCGAGCATCGCCACGAAGTGCATGGTCCAGATGCCGGTGCCGAGGGCGGAGGCGGCGGTGAGCAGCCAGTTGCGCCGCGCGCGTCCCGTGGTGTTCAGGGCGCGCACGGTGCAGCGCAGTCCGAGCGCGGCGCCGATGCAGGCCATCGCGTACGACAGCACGGGGGTAAGCCAGCCGAAGGCGGCGTGGTCCAGGTGTCCCATGGGTCAGGGACGGTATTCCGGTGGGGGCGCGCGGCAGGGGCGCAGTCCGAAAGGTTTTGGAATACGGAGGAGATGCGGTTCGGAACGGTCGCGGGAGTGTCGAACATGCGCACCGCACGTGCATGCGATGTCTTCGACGAAGTCTTCGACAGAGAAGGGACCTTTCGACCGCCGTTTCCCCCACTCGTGTCACAGGACGCGCCTCGGCGTCACTGTCAGTGGGCTGCGCAATCATGGAGCGCATGAGCGATGACGCCACACGTGTGCAGGAGTTCTTCACGGCCAGGGCCGCCGACTGGGACGTCCGATTCCCCGACGACGGCCCCGCCTACGCGTCCGCGGTGTCCGCGCTGGGGCTGCGCCCCGGAGACCGCGTACTCGACGCCGGCTGCGGCACGGGGCGGGCGCTGGCGCCGCTGCGCGCGGCCGTGGGCCCTTCCGGAGTGGTCCTGGGCGCCGACCTGACGCCGGCCATGCTGGAGCGGGCCGTGCGGGCCGGCAGAGACGCCGAGGGTCGGTTGCTGCTCACGGACGTGGCCCGGCTGCCGCTGCGCGCGGGCGTGCTGGACGCGGTGTTCGGCGCGGGGCTCATCTCCCACCTGCCGCAACCGGCCGAGAATCTGCGCGAGTTGGCGCGCGTCGTGCGCCCCGGCGGGCTGCTCGCGCTGTTCCACCCCATCGGCCGCGCCGCCCTCGCCGCCCGCCACGGCCGCGCGCTCACCCCGGACGACCTGCGCGCCGAGCCCAACCTGCGCCCGCTGCTCGACGCCGCCGGCTGGCGCCTGACCTCGTACGCCGACGAGGACGAGCGCTTCCTGGCGCTCGCGGTGCGGGAGTTCGAGGACGGCGTGGTCTGACCCAGGATCAAGGACCCCCGAACCGAACCTCAGTGAGCCCCACCGCGCGGGATCCGCTCCGTGGCCGGGTCTGTCACCATGGCCGCAACTGCGCGACACACGGTGGCGGTTACGGGCAGGGGGACGGTGGCGTCCATGATCGATCGAGTCCGCAAGGCGTGGAGGACGTGGCGTGAGGACGGCGGCACGCCGAGCAAGAGGGAGCGTGCGCACAATCTCTTCGAGGCCGCTGCCGCCTACGTAGTGGCGTGCGTCGAGGACGACCAGGAGCGGGCCGACGAGGCGACGGGATGGGTGGAGCCGAGCGCGCTGGCCTTCGGGGTCAACGAACTCGCTTGCAGGGCCGTCATCGCCCTCGCACGCGAACGCGACGAGCCGCCACGCACCGTCGCCCGCGCCCTCCTTGGTCTGCCCGTCGGCTGACCCACCGCGCGGGCACAGAGCACGGGCACACGCCACGGGCACGGGATGTCGACACTTTGTCCACGCCAGGGGTGCAGGAGCCGATCTCCTGCCGATTTTCCTGGTCATCGACGATGGACCCCCCTGTACGACGCCGTCGGGCACTGGCTAAGGTCTCGCCGGTGGAACGAAGTTCAGGGGAGGCCGGCGTGACCGGAGTGGACGAAGCAGCGGTCGAAGGGGACGACGCGCTGTACGTGCTGACGGCGGTATTGCTGACGCCCGCGAAGTTCCCGAGCGTGCTCGGTGACGACTACCCGGAGGCCTGCGCGGCCCTGGGGCTCGCGCCACTGGCCGAGGGGTACGGCCTGGTGCTCGGCCAGGACGGGCAGGGCGCCCGCTGGACCGTCGTGGTCGACGACGTGTCACTGGTCGCCGTCGCCATCGCGTCGTGGGACTGCGGGATGGAGTACGAGCTCTCGCCCGACGAGGACAGCATGGTCGCCGCGCTGCCGGGCTGGCCGCTCGCGCTCGCCGTGTCCGCCCCGGGCGTCCCCGCGCCGCACGATCCCGAGCCCGACCCCGAGTACGCCGACACGCCGCCGCTGACGCCGCCCGACACGGAGACGTGGGGCCCGGCCCAACGGCGTCTGGGGGCGGACGAGATAGCGCTTCAGTGGGCCGTGTGGCGCGAGCAGCTCGACGACTCGCAGTTCGCCACGGAGGAGGACGCCGAGGCGCCCCAGGAGGGCGACGCCCCCGAGCCCGGGCCGAGCGGGACGCACACCGGCATCCGCCGGGTCCTCACGGAGGCGCGCGGGTATGTGGACGCGCCGCCGCCCCTGGGCCGCGTGCGCTCGTCGTTCGCCTCCGGCGACGCCCGGACACTGCGCGCCGACGGGCCCGGCTGGTCGATGGTCGCGCGGACCGACGACATCGCCTTCGTACTGCTCGACGACGAGCCGGGCGAGGTACTGCCGGTCGGCCGCGGCCGGGAGCTGCCGAGCCTGCTCGAAGCGCTCGACAAGATGGCCGTACGCCCTACGTGAACCGCCGGAGCCGCACGGGACGTTCGCACCCCGCGCGGCTCCGACCTTCACGATGTCCCCTCAGCGCCCCAGTTCCTTGCGCGAGACGCGGCGCAGCCTGCGCCGCTGCGAGGGGTCGAGCATCAGGTACGCGGCGGCGGGCGCGCCCAGCACGATGAGCAGGGCCGCCCACCAGGGCAGCCAGATCAGCAGGATGATGCCGACCGCCACACCTCCCGCGGCGATCTTCGCGTTCTTCGACATGTGTGGCCTCCTTCGGGGGCGGCCCGCCCTCGCCTGGGTGGGGCGGGCTCGTCCTCTGCTGTGAAAAACGGGCCCACGTCGCCCGCAGTTCCGTCGGGTGACCCTGAGACATCCCTGATTCCGTGCCCCCGCACACGGCCGGGAGGCCGTCAGATGTCGGCCCGCAGCGGCTCTCCCACTTCATACATGTGGCGCAGCGCCTGACGGTAGGAGTCGACGAGGCCCGTCTCCACGAAGGGGATGCCGAGTTCGCGACAGTGGGCCTTCACCATGGGCTGGGCGAGGCGCAGGTGGGGTCGGGGCATGCTCGGGAACAGGTGGTGCTCGATCTGGTAGTTGAGGCCGCCGAGGAACCAGTCGGTCAGTGCGCCGCCCTTGATGTTGCGCGAGGTGAGGACCTGGCGGCGCAGGTGGCCCCACTTGTCGCCGTCCGGGTCGGGCATCTCCATGCCCTTGTGGTTGGGGGCGAACGCCATGCCCAGGTGCAGCCCGAACAGGGCCTGGTGGACGGCCGCGAAGACGAGCGCGTGGCCGAGCGACATGGTGGTGAGGAGCAGGGTGAGGTACCCGGCCACGTGCGCGACCAGGAACGCGCCCTCCACAAGGCGTTCGCGGCCGCTCTGGCGGCGCAGGTCCTGGAAGCCATAGAGCTTCAGGGCGAGGCCCTCGAGCAGGGTGAGCGGGAAGAAGAGCCAGGCCTGGTGGCGGGTGAGCCAGCCGCGGAACCCCGCGCGCGTGGCGGCCTGCTTGCTCGTGAAGACGAGGACGTCGGCGGCGACGTCGGGGTCCTTCTCGATGTGGTTCGGGTTGGCGTGGTGCCGGTTGTGCTTGTCGTTCCACCAGGAATAGCTCATGCCGAGCAGCAGATTGCCGTGGACCAGGCCGATCAGCCGACTCACCGAGCGGTTCCCGGTGATCTGGGCGTGGCCCGCGTCGTGTCCGATGAAGGCGGTGCGTGCGCACAGCACCGCGAGGACCGGAGCGAGGGCGAAAACCCACCACGAGCCGCCGAGCAGGGCCATGCCCGTGACGACGGCACCGAGGCACAGGGCGTTGACCGCGATGGTGCGCACGTACCAGCCGGTGCGCCGATCCAGCAGCCCCTGCCCCTTGACGGCGCGCAGCAGTGGCGTGAACTCGCTTCCCCCTTGTGGGGAGGCCGGCCTGGTGGCGGGTTCCGGCAGGGTTCCGACGGCCGAGGGCATGGCGGTCTCCGGTCTGTGGTGGGTGAGGTCGAAGCGGCGGGCTACGCGTCGCCCGACCACTAGGAACCTATGGATCACGGACCTTGATCGACCATGGCGCCACCACCCGAGTACTGCCCGGGTTCACCCCAGCTGGACAGGGGGGTAAGCCCCACCCTTAAGGGTCAGGTGATCCAGATCACGACATATGGAGCCGCGTCGGGCCGATTCGGGGGTGTACCCTCGGCGCCTCCAGGGTGAGTAGTCAAGTTTGATGAATACGAGGACGTCGCCATCTCCGAGCAGCCCCGCACCGCTCCGCCCAGCCCCTCCGAGACCACCGAACTCGCCCGCTGTGGCGTCGTGTTCGCCCCGGCCGACCCGGCCCGCACGTCGACCGTGGCCTTCTGGCGGCCCGATGGCGGCGAGCCGCCGCTGCCGGAGGCGGGCACCCGCACCGAGCTGCGTCTCGCGCTGCCCGGCGAGGACGCCGTGGAGCCGGTGACCGTACCGGCCGTCACCCTGCCCGTGCGCGCCGCACTGCCGGTGCTGACCCGCGCACGTACCACCGCGGACGCCGACCCGACAGCGACCTTCTGGGGCGCCGCCGGCCTCCTGGCGCTCCAACTCGTCGCCCGCGGCCTGCTGTTGCCGGGCGTGAGCGCCGAAGGGCACGACGCGTGGCGCGCAGGGCCGTTGCGGGCCGCCGACCTCGACCGGGTCAGGGAGCTGGCCGCCGCGATGCCGCCCGAGGCACACGCCGTGCCGCTGGAGGGGCACGAGCCGCCGCGCCTGCACGCCCCGGAACGGCTGTTGCGCGCCTTCCTGGATGCCGTGGCCGACGCCCTGCCGCGCTCCCCCGCCGCCGCGCACGCCGCCGGCGGCCCGGCGTTCGCGGCGCGGGCTCCGCAGCGGGTGCCCGAGCTGCGCCCCTGGGCGGGGGATGTCGCGGCGGGGCTCGACGCGGGCGTGCGGATCTCGCTGCGCGTGGAGGTCCCCGGGCTCGAAGAGATCACGGAGGACGAGTCCCGCATCCCGTTCCGTGCGGTGCTTCAGCTGCACAGCGTCAGTGACCCCACCCTGGTCGCGGACGCGGCACAGGTGTGGGCCGGGACCGGCGCCTCGGCGCAGACCTTCGGCGACCGCGCCCGGATGGACGCGCTGTTGGCGCTGCGCCGCGCCACGCGCGCGTGGACACCGCTCGCGCCACTGCTGTCCGCGACCGTGCCGGACGCCGTCGAACTGGCCGACGAGGAGGTCACGGAGCTGCTCGGCGAGGGCGCCCGGGCGCTGTCCGCGGCCGGTGTCGAGGTGCACTGGCCAAGGGAGCTGGCCCGCAAGCTCACGGCCCGCGCGGTGATCGGCCCGGCCGAGGGCGAGGGCCCCGACGGGCTCTCCTCCGACGGGCCGTCCTTCCTGTCCGCCGACGCCCTGCTGGCGTTCGACTGGCGGTTCGCCCTGGGCGGCCAGGAGTTGAGCCGCGAGGAGCTGGATGTACTCGCCGAGGCGAACCGTCCGGTGGTGCGGCTGCGCGACCAGTGGGTCCTCATCGACCCCGCGGAGGCCCGCCGGGCCCGCTCCCACCAGGACCGCAAGGTCACCCCCGTGGACGCGCTGAGCGCCGTTCTCACGGGCTCGACGGAGATCGAGGGCCGCCGGGTCGACGTGCGCCCCACGGGCTGGCTCACGGCCCTGCGGGACCGCCTCGCCGACCCCGAGGGCATGGAACCGGTCGGCCAACCGGCGGCGCTCGAAGCCGACTTGCGGGACTATCAGCTGCGCGGACTCAACTGGCTCGCCCACATGACCTCGCTGGGCCTCGGCGCCTGCCTCGCCGACGACATGGGCCTGGGCAAGACCATCACCCTGATCGCGCTGCACCTGCACCGCCAGAGCTTCCCGCAGAGCGCGGGACCGACGCTCGTGGTCTGCCCGACGTCCCTGATGGGCAACTGGCAGCGCGAGATCGAGAAGTTCGCGCCCGGCACCCCCGTACGCCGCTTCCACGGCGGGCGCCGCTCCCTGGAGAACCTCGCCGACGGCGAGTTCGTGCTCACCACGTACGGGACGATGCGCCTGGACGCGGCCCAACTCGGCACCGCGTCCTGGGGAATGCTCGTCGCCGACGAGGCGCAGCACGTGAAGAACCCCTACTCGGCGACGGCCAAGGAGCTGCGCACCATCGGCGCACGCGCGCGCGTGGCGCTCACCGGCACCCCGGTCGAGAACAACCTCTCCGAGCTGTGGGCCCTCCTCGACTGGACGACGCCGGGCCTGCTCGGCCGCCTCGGCACGTTCCGTACGCGCTACGCGCGGGCGATCGAGGGCGGCAAGGACCCGGCAGCGGCCGAGCGCCTGGCCAAGCTCGTGGGGCCCTTCCTGTTGCGTCGGCGCAAGTCGGACCCCGGCATCGCGCCGGAACTGCCGCCCAAGACCGAGACGGATCGCGCGGTGTCCCTCACCGCCGAACAGGCGGGCCTCTACGAGGCGGTGGTGCGGGAGACCCTCGCGGAGATCGCCGGGGCGGCCGGATTCGAACGCCGGGGCCTGATCGTCAAGCTGCTCACCGGCCTCAAGCAGATCTGCAACCACCCGGCGCAGTACCTCAAGGAGGACAAGCCGCGCATCACCGGCCGCTCCGGGAAGCTGGAACTCCTCGACGAGCTCTTGGACACGATCCTGGCCGAGGACGCGAGCGCGCTGGTCTTCACGCAGTACGTGCAGATGGGCCGCCTCGTGGAGCGGCATCTGGTGGCCCGCGGCGTCCCGGTGATGTTCCTCCACGGAGGCACCCCGGTCGCGGAGCGCGAGTCCATGGTGCGGCGCTTCCAGGAAGGCGAGGTCCCCGTGTTCCTGCTCTCGTTGAAGGCTGCGGGCACGGGACTCAACCTCACGCGCGCGGAGCACGTCGTGCACTACGACCGCTGGTGGAACCCGGCCGTGGAGGCGCAGGCCACCGACCGCGCGTACCGCATCGGGCAGACCAGGCCGGTGCAGGTGCACCGGCTGATCGCCGAGGGCACGATCGAGGACCGGATCGCGGAGATGCTGCTCCGCAAGCAGGAGTTGGCCGACGCGGTGCTCGGTTCCGGAGAGGCGGCGCTGACCGAACTCACGGACGCGGAACTGGCGGACCTGGTCGAGCTGCGAGGGGGGAATCGATGAGTCACGGGGAAGACGACATGCGCACGTTCGCGGCGCTGCCTGCCGCGCGCGGGAGGGCGTTCGCCGAGACCTGGTGGGGGCAGGCCTGGTTGAAGGCGCTGGAGGACACCGCGCTCGACACCGCGCAACTGAAGGCGGGGCGCCGGCTCGCGCGCGCGGGAGCGGTGGGCGCGGTCTCGGTCCGTCCGGGCCGCATCACCGCGGTGGTGGAGGACCGGGGCGGCGCGACGTACCGCTCGGACGTGCTGCTGCAATGCCTGGACGAGGACGAGTGGGACGGCTTCCTGACGATGGCGGCCGAGCGCGCGGGGCACATCGCGGCGCTCCTGGACCGCGACATGCCACCGCACCTGGTGGAGGACGCCTCCGCCTCCGGGGTGGAACTCCTGCCCGGAATCGGCGACTTGGAGCCGCGCTGCGACTGCGACGCCTGGGACCACTGCGCGCACACGGCGGCGCTGAGCTATCAGCTCGCGCGCCTGCTGGACCAGGATCCGTTCGTGCTGCTTCTGCTGCGCGGACGCGGTGAGCGCGCGCTGCTCGACGAGCTTCAGGTCCGCAGCACCGTGCACGCCGAACCGGAAGCGCCGCGCGAGGACCGGGAGACCGAAGGCGTGGACGCCGCCGAGGCGTACGCGTCGGCGATCGTGCTGCCTCCGCTGCCGGGCCCGCCACCGCTGCCGGACGAGCCCGGCCTGCCGCCGTCGCTCGACACGGAGACGGCGCCGCCCGCGGGCACGGACGTCGACGCGCTCGCCTTCCTCGGTGCGCAGGCGGCGGCCGAGGCCCAACGGCTGCTCGCGGACGCGCTGGCTCCGGGGCACGAACAGCGGGACGCTCTTCCGGAGTTGACCGTTGCGCAGGATGCCGTACGCCTGGCCGCCGCGTCCCCCGCGCAGCACATCGGGACCCGGCTCGCCGAGATCGGGGGCCGCGGCCGGGAGGGCCTGGCGCTCGCCGTGCGCGCGTGGGAGTACGGGGGCGCCGCCGCGCTGGACGTACTGGACGAGGAGTGGGCGCCGGACGCGGACGGGCTCGCACGCGCGCGTGCCGCGCTCGACGCGGCCTGGGACGACGACGAGCGTCCGGCCCTCAAGGCCGCCCGCGGCCGCTGGAGCACCACCGACGGGCAGGCCCAACTGCGGCTCGGCCGGGACGGTCGCTGGTGGCCGTACCGCAAGCAGCGCGGCCGCTGGTCCCCCGCGGGACCGGCGACCTCCGACCCCGCCTCGGCGCTGGCCGGCGCGGTCGGCTCCGCCGACGAGGTCGGGTAGGCGCACGAGGTCGGGCAGGCGCACGGGCAGGCCCGCACGATGACGTCCACGATCGTGAACGTCATCGCGCGGGCCCCGGTCGACCGTTGGCAGGACCGCGCTAGCGGATCGGCATGCCCGAGAGGGTGCGGGCGATGACCAGGCGCTGGATCTCGCTGGTGCCCTCGAAGATCGTGTAGATGGCGGCGTCGCGGTGCATGCGCTCCACGGGGTACTCGCGGGTGAAGCCGTTGCCGCCGAGGATCTGGACGGCCTGGGCGCTGACCTTCTTCGCGGTCTCGCTCGCGAACAGCTTGGACATGGAGCCCTCGGCGTTCTCGAACTTCTTGCCCGTGGACGCCATCCAGGAGGCGCGCCACACCAGGAGACGCGCGGCGTCGATCTGGGTGCGCATGTCGGCGAGCTGGAAGGCCACGCCCTGGTTGTCGATGATCGGGCGGCCGAACTGCTCACGCGTCTTCGCGTATTCCAGGGCCTCCTCGTAGGCGGCGCGGGCGGTGCCGACCGCCATGGCGCCGACGGCGGGACGGGAGGCCTCGAAGGTGGCCATCGCGGCGTTCTTGACGCGCTCGCCGCCCTTCTGGGCCTTCTCGCGCGAGCGGGCGAGGCGCTCGTCGAGCTTGTCCTTGCCGCCGAGCAGGCAGGAGCCGGGGATCCGGACGTTCTCCAGGACGACCTCGGCGGTGTGCGAGGCGCGGATGCCGTGCTTCTTGAACTTCTGCCCCTGGGACAGGCCGGGGGTGTTCGGCGGCACGATGAAGGAGGCGTGTCCCTTGGAGCCGAGCTCGGCGTCCACGGAGGCGACCACCACGTGGACGTTGGCGATGCCGCCGTTCGTCGCCCAGGTCTTCGTGCCGTTGAGGACCCACTCGTCCTTGGCCTCGTCGTAGACGGCACGCGTGCGCATGGCGGCGACGTCGGAACCCGCGTCCGGCTCGGAGGAGCAGAAGGCGGCGACCTTCACGTCGTTCACGTCGCCGTACATCTGCGGGATCCAGGTGCCGATCTGCTCCTCGGTGCCGTTGGCGAGGACGCCCACGGCGGCGAGGCCGGTGCCGACGATGGACAGGCCGATGCCCGCGTCGCCCCAGAACAGCTCCTCCATGGCCATCGGGATGCCGAGGCCCGAGGGGTCGAAGAACTGCTGCGCGTAGAAGTCCAGGGAGTAGATTCCGAGCTTGGCCGCTTCCTGGATGACCGGCCAGGGGGTCTCCTCGCGCTCGTCCCACTCGGCGGCCGCGGGGCGGATCACATCGGCGGCGAAGCCGTGAAGCCAGTCACGGACTTCCTTCTGCTCGTCGTTGAGATCCATGGTGAACTCGGCCATAACCCCTCCAGGGCGCACGCACTGCTGTGTTACTTAAGGTAACCCCGAGTCTGTTACTGGCGAGTAGCTCATGTCAACCTCCGAGTGCGCGTTCGATACCGAATAGCCATGAGGTGTTACCTTTCGCGTGCGTCAGGCAATCGCAGGGGCGGGGAGAAGAATTCATGGTGACCACACAGCGGACCGATCAGCGCGCGGACCAGCAGTCCGCCGCCGAGCGTCGGCGGCGCGAGCTGCTTGAGGCCGCGGACCGCGTGGTACTCCGGGACGGCCCCGGCGCCTCGATGAACGCGATCGCCGCGGAGGCCGGGATCACCAAGCCGATCCTGTACCGGCACTTCGGTGACAAGGGCGGTCTGTACGCCGCGCTCGCCACGCGCCACACGGACGCGCTGCTCGCCTCGCTGCGGGCCGCCCTGGACGCGCCCGCGGAGCGCCGCGAGCGCGTGGAGGCGACGCTCGACACCTACCTCGCGGCGATCGAGGCCCGTCCTCAGGTCTACCGCTTCCTCATGCATCCGTCGGAGGGATCCCCCGCCGAGTCCGGGTTCGACGTTGGACGGCACTCGTTCCCGCTGCTGCGGCGCATGGGAGAGGAGCTGGCCGAGGTCATCGAGGAGCGCGTGGACCTCGGCCCCGGCAGCCAGCAGCTCGCCCGCGTCTGGGGGCACGGAATCGTCGGCATGATGCACGCCGCCGGCGACTGGTGGCTCGGTGACCGCCCGTGCGAGCGCGCCGAGTTGGTGCGCGCCCTCGCCGACCTCCTGTGGGGGCGGCTCGCCGCCGCGGGCGACAAGGTGGGCGGTCCCGGGTTCTGACCCCGGCCCCGCCCCCGACGCCTCAGGAGGACACGGCACCGGGCGCCCACGGCGCCCTGGCCGCCTGCCGCAACACCCTCCTGCGCCGCCACCCGGTGACCCGCTCCGTGTACGTGCGCCCCTCCAAGTGGTCGCACTCGTGCTGGAGGCAGCGGGCGAACCAGCCCGTTCCGTGGATCACCACCGGTTCGCCGTCGACGTCGACCCCCTCCACGCGCGCGTGGTCGAAGCGGGGCGTGCCCGCTTCGAGGCCGGGGAGCGACAGACAGCCCTCGGGGCCGCGGATCACCTCGCCGTCGGCCTCGACCAGGCGCGGGTTCACGACGTGGCCGACGTGGCGCACATCGTCGTCGTCCTCACAGTCGAAGACGAACACCCGCAGCCCCTCGCCGACCTGGTTCGCGGCGAGGCCCACGCCCTGCGCCGCGTACATCGTGGCGAACATGTCCTCGACCAGGCGCGCGAGGGCCGGGCCGAAGTCCGTTACCTGCGCGCAGGGTTGGTGCAGCACGGGTTCACCGAGCAGGGTCAGGGGTCGTACGCGCCCTGAGGCGCCCGGGATCGAGCCGTGTCGCATGCGGGTAAGGGTACGGTCCGGGGCGCACCACGAAGTGCTGGTGGTGCCGCTGTTCGGGCTTGTCGGAGGATCTCGATAGGCTGAGCCCATAAACGATGCCGGGGGCAGGCGCGGCGCCGTACGCAAGGAGGACCCAGGAAGATGGCAGGCAACTCGGAGCCGATGACTCCGCGCGCCAAGCTGGCCGTGACGGCCGGCCGGGCCGCGGCCGCGGTGTCGCGGGCGGCGGGCCGCGGCAGCGGATCAGTGATCGGCGGCAAGGTCGCGCTGCGGCTCGACCCCGAGCTGCTCGCGCGGGTCGCCCAGCACCTGGACGTGGTGCTCGTCTCGGCCACCAACGGAAAGACGACGACCACGCGGCTGCTCGCGGAGGCCCTGCGCGCCAGCGGCCCCGTCGTCTCGAACGCGCTGGGGGCGAACATGCCCGCGGGCATCACCTCCGCCCTCGCCGGCGGCGGCGAGGCCAAGTACGGCGTGATCGAGGTCGACGAGAAGTACCTGGCCGGTGTCGCCCGCGACACCGACCCGAAGGCGATCGCGCTGCTCAACCTCTCGCGCGACCAGCTGGACCGCGCCGGTGAGACCCGCATGCTCGCCGAGAAGTGGCGCGAGGGCCTGTCCGGTTCGAAGTCCATCGTGATCGCGAACGCGGACGACCCGCTGATCGTCTGGGCCGCCTCCTCCTCGCCGAACGTGGTGTGGGTCGCCGCGGGCCAGGAGTGGAAGGACGACGCCTGGTCCTGCCCGGCGTGCGGCGGCGTGATGCAGCGCCCCGGCGACGACTGGTTCTGCGGCGAGTGCGGCTTCCGCCGCCCGCTCGCGAGCTGGGCGCTCCAGGGCGACCACGTCATCGACCCGCACGGCTCCGCGTGGCCGATCAACCTCCAGCTGCCGGGCCGCGCCAACAAGGCGAACGCGGCGACGTCGGCGGCCGTGGCCGCCTGCTTCGGCGTGCCCCCGCAGGTCGCCCTGGAGCGCATGTACCAGGTGCAGGCCGTCGCGGGCCGCTACGACGTCGTGCAGTTCCAGGAGCGCGACCTGCGGCTGCTGCTCGCCAAGAACCCGGCGGGCTGGCTCGAAACGTTCACTCTGATCGACCCGCCGCCGACCCCGGTGATCCTCTCGGTCAACGCGCGGGGCGCCGACGGCACCGACACCTCCTGGCTGTGGGACGTCGACTACACGCGTCTCGCCGGGCACCCGATCTGCGTGATCGGCGACCGTCGGCTCGACCTCGCGGTCCGGCTCGAGGTCGCGGGCCTGGACTTCCGGGTCTGCGAAACGCTCGACGAGGCGGTGCAGATGTCGCCCCAGGGCCGCATCGAGCTGATCGCCAACTACACCGCGTTCCAGGACGTCCGCCGCCGCGTGGGCAACTGACGAGCCCCACACAGAGCGCGAACAGCGAAGGATCATGAGCATGAGCGACAACAGCCTGCGTCTCGTGTGGGTCTACCCCGACCTGCTGAGCACCTACGGCGACCAGGGCAACGCGCTGGTGGTGGAGCGCCGCGCGCAGCAGCGCCGCCTCCAGGTCGAGCGCTACGACGTGCGCAGCGACCAGGCGGTGCCGACCTCCGGCGACATCTACCTCATCGGCGGCGGCGAGGACCGGCCGCAGCGCCTCGCGGCCGAGCGGCTGCGCCGCGACGGCGGACTGGAGCGCGCGGTGGCCAACGGCGCGATCGTCTTCTCCGTGTGCGCCGGGTACCAGATCCTCGGCCACGAGTTCGTGAACGACCTCGGTGAGCGCGAGCCCGGCCTCGGCCTGCTCGACGTCGTCTCGACGCGCGGCGAGGGCGAGCGCTGCGTCGGTGACGTACTGGGCGACATCGACCCGGAGTTGGGCCTGCCGGAGCTGACCGGTTTCGAGAACCACCAGGGCATCACGCATCTCGGCCCCACGGCGCGCGCCTTCGCCCGCACCCGCATCGGCAAGGGCAACGGCACGGGGGACGGCACCGAGGGCGCCTTCAACGACACCGTCTTCGGCACGTACATGCACGGGCCCGTGCTCGCGCGCAATCCGCAGATCGCCGACCTGCTGATCAAGCTGGCGCTCGACGTGAACGCGCTGCCGCCGGTGAACGACCACTGGTACGAGGAGCTCCGGGGCGAGCGGATCGCCGCGGCCACGGCGCAGCCCGCCTGACCCCCTGAAAGGGCCCTCCCAGAGGGCCCTTCAGTGCACCCCCGCGCCCATGTGAGCAGGCCGGTCCACCAGTCGGACGCCCCGTGCGGAAGGGCCCCCGGACGCCGATAAGGTACGGGGGTCCAGCCGGACGGCGTGGTCCGGCCATCGGCCCACGTTTGCAAAGGTAATCCGGGCTTATGCGTATTGGTGTCCTCACCTCCGGGGGCGACTGCCCCGGCCTGAACGCCGTGATCCGCTCGGTCGTGCACCGTGCCGTCGTCGATCACGGCGACGAGGTCATCGGCTTCCACGACGGCTGGAAGGGCCTGCTCGAGTGCGACTACCGCAAGCTGGACCTCGACGCGGTGGGCGGCATCCTCGCCCGCGGCGGCACCATCCTCGGCTCCTCCCGCGTCCAGCCCGCGCATCTGCGTGACGGCATCGAGCGGGCCAAGGAGCACGTCGCGGACCTCGGTCTCGACGCGATCATTCCGATCGGCGGCGAGGGCACCCTGAAGGCGGCCCGCCTCCTCTCGGACAACGGCCTGCCGATCGTCGGCGTACCGAAGACGATCGACAACGACATCGCCGTCACCGACGTGACCTTCGGCTTCGACACCGCCGTCGGCGTCGCCACCGAGGCGCTCGACCGCCTCAAGACCACCGCCGAGTCGCACCAGCGTGTGCTGATCGTCGAGGTCATGGGGCGGCACACCGGCTGGATCGCGCTGCACTCCGGCATGGCCGCGGGCGCGCACGCCGTCGTCGTCCCCGAGCGGCCCTTCGACATCGACGAGCTGACCAAGAAGGTCGGCGAGCGCTTCGAGGCCGGCAAGAAGTTCGCCATCGTCGTCGTCGCCGAGGGCGCCAAGCCGCGGGCCGGCTCGATGGAGTACGACGAGGGCGGCAAGGACGTCTACGGCCACGAGCGCTTCGCGGGGATCGCCCGGCAGCTCTCCATCGAGCTGGAGCAGCGCCTCGGCAAGGAGGCGCGCCCCGTGATCCTCGGCCATGTGCAGCGCGGCGGCACCCCCACCGCGTACGACCGTGTGCTCGCGACGCGGTTCGGCTGGCACGCCGTGGAGGCCGTGCACCGCGGCGAGTTCGGGAAGATGACCGCGCTGCGCGGCACCGACATCGTGATGACGTCGCTGGCGGAGGCCGTCCAGACGCTGAAGACGGTGCCGGACGAGCGGTACGCCGAAGCCGAGTGCGTGCTCTGACCCGTACGCCTTTCCAGCACGCATAACTGCCCCCGGCCGATAAGACGGCCGGGGGCAGTTCTAGTCTGGGTGCGCACAATCCGTACGAAACGAGCAACAGGAGCCGGCGGATGGATCACAGCGGGCACGGCATGAACATGGATCTGCCGCCGTTCACGCTGGGGCGTGGCCTCGAGTGGTCGGCCGACCCCTTCTTCCTCGTCGGGTGCCTGCTGGCGCTCGCCCTCTACGGATGGGGCGTCGTGCGCCTGAACCGGCGCGGTGACGCGTGGCCGGTGTCGCGGACGATCTCGTACGTCGTGGGCGTGCTCACCATCGGTCTGGTGATGTGCACCAAGCTCAACGACTACGGCATGGTCATGTTTAGCGTGCACATGGTGCAGCACATGGTCATCAGCATGCTGTCGCCGATCCTGCTCCTGATGGGCGCCCCGATCACGCTCGCGCTGCGGGCGCTTCCGGTGTCCGCGAAGCGCGGCAGCAAGGGGCCGCGCGAGCTGCTCCTGGCACTACTGCACAGCCGCTACATGCGGATCATCACGCACGCCGCCTTCACGATCCCGCTGTTCATCGCGAGCCTGTACGCGCTCTACTTCACGCCGCTCTTCGACTTCCTCATGGGGTCCAAGGTCGGCCACCTCGCGATGATGGTGCACTTCCTCGCCGTCGGCCTGGTGTTCTTCTGGCCGATCATGGGCGTGGACCCGGGGCCGCACCGGCCCGGCTACGTGATGCGGATGCTGGAGCTCTTCGCGGGCATGCCGTTCCACGCCTTCTTCGGCATCGCGCTGATGATGGCGTCGACGACGATGGTCGGCACGTTCGAGAACCCGCCGGCCTCGCTGGGCATCGATCCGCTCGCCGATCAGACGGCGGCGGGCGGTATCGCCTGGGCGTTCAGCGAGGTGCCCTCGGTCCTCGTGCTGCTGGCCCTGCTCTTCCAGTGGAAGAAGTCGGAGGACCGGCAGGCGCGCCGCACGGACCGTGCCGCGGACCGGGACGGCGACAAGGAGCTGGAGGCGTACAACGCCTACTTGGCCTCGCTCCACGGGCGCACCCAGTAGCCGACCGGCACGGGCAGTAGCGCCACTGCCCCGTTACGGGTGAGTATGGCCTCCTGGTCGCGGCTCGGACACCGTCCGGCTGCCGGGAGGAGGGTGTGTGATGCCCGGTTCCACGAAGACGATGGGTGCGTTCACCGTGGGCGGCCTGGTGGCCGTGACCGCCTACACGGTGGCGCTCGGCAGCAATGGGTGGCTGTGGTTCGGCTGGGTGGTGCTCGGCCTGCTCACCGTCGCCATGGTCGCGTCGCGCAGCAGCTGACGGTCGCCGCCACCGGGGCTCAGAAGCGGAAGACGGGGCCCGTCGACGCCTCCATCGTGCAGGTGTTGCCGAAGGTCTTGCGCCAGGCGATCGCCCTGCCCCGGTACGTGCCGGTGGCCTCGACGGTGACCGGGTCGTAGACCTGGGTGCACAGCTGCTGCTCGACCGGCAGCGCGTCCAGGTCGCCCCCGGCCGCCTCTAGAGCCGCGCAGGCCTCGGCGGCGTGCGGGTGCTCGCCCGAGGGCCGGGGCACGCAGTTCAGGTGGACCGCGCGGGTCCAGGTGCGATCGCTGCCCGAGACGGTCAGGAACACCTCGCGCGGCTGTTCGGGCCCGGTGGTCACGGCGCCAGCGGCCGGTGCGGCAGCGGCCAGGGACAGGAGCGCGGCAGCGGCCACGTGGACAAGACGCATGCGGATGAACCTCCGGTGCTGGGACGTCAGGGTGGAAACAGAGCACCCGCCGAGGCCGCCGCCGCCAAGCGGACGCGCCGTACGGGCCCCGGACGGGGCCCGATCGGGGCCCGATTGGGCTCTCGCGCAGGCGCTGCCGATTGGTTACTGTGCGCAAACACGCGGCGGTACAAGCGGCAGCACAAGCGGTTCCAGTGGGTCCAGTGGGTCTAGTGGTTCAAGTGGTTCGTGGGGGAAGGCGATCGGGATGTTCTACCGGCTGCTCAAATACGTGATCCTCGGGCCGCTGCTGCGGCTGCTCTTCCGACCCCGGATCGAGGGTCTGGAGCACATACCGGAATCCGGCGCCGCGATCGTCGCGGGCAACCATCTGTCGTTCGCCGATCACTTCCTGATGCCCGCGATCATCAAGCGGCGGATCACGTTCCTGGCGAAGGCCGAGTACTTCACCGGTCCTGGCCTCAAGGGCCGGCTGACCGCGGCGTTCTTCCGCAGCGCGGGACAGATCCCGGTCGACCGCTCCGGCAAGGAGGCCGGACAGGCGGCGATCCGCGAGGGCCTCGGGGTGCTGCGCCGCGGCGAGCTGCTCGGCATCTATCCGGAGGGCACGCGCTCGCACGACGGGCGCCTCTACAAGGGCAAGGTCGGCGTGGCCGCGATGGCGCTCAAGGCGCAGGCGCCGGTGGTCCCCTGCGCGATGATCGGCACGTTCGAGGCGCAGCCGCCCGGCCAGGTGATCCCGAAGATGCGCCGGGTGACGATCCGGTTCGGCAAGCCGCTGGACTTCTCGCGCTACGTCGGGATGGACGACGAGAAGGCCATCCTGCGGGCGGTCACCGACGAGATCATGTACGCGATCCTGGAGCTGTCCGGGCAGGAGTACGTCGACAAGTACGCGGCCCTCGTGAAGGCGGAGGCCGAGGAGGAGAAGGCGCGGAAGTTCCCGCGGCTGCCGCTGAGTTGATCTCGCCTCCTGGTGCCGCGCACGGTGCCGGGGGCCTCCCCCGGTTCCGCGCTCTGCGCTGAGCAGATTCCGGGGCCCGGGCAGCCGCCGCCGACGTACGGTCCCGCCATGAAGAAGGCATTGGTGATCGGTGCGGCAGGGCAGATCGGGCGGCCCACGGTGCGGGCGCTCGCGGCGGACGGCTGGGAGGTGACGGCGGCCTCGCGCGGCGGCGGGCGGGACGCGGGATGGCCGGGCGAGGTGCGGGCGGTGCGGCTCGACCGGAAGGACGACGCGGCGCTCGCGGAGCTGGTCGGGGACGGCGTCGACCTCCTCGTCGACATGGTGGCCTTCACCCGGGAGCACGGACGGCAGCTCGAACGGCTGGCCGGCCGGGTCGGTTCGGCGGTGGTGATCTCCAGCGGCGCCGTCTACGAGGACGCGGCGGGCCGCAGCTTCGACACACAGGCCGAGCCGGACGGCTGGCCCCGCTACGACGGCCCGGTGAAGGAGACCGACCGGACGCTCGCGCCGGGCGACGCGACGTACGGGACGCGCAAGGTGCGGTTGGAACGGGATCTGCTGGCGCTCGGTGAGGCGCTGCCGACCACGCTGCTGCGGGCCTCCGCGGTGCACGGACCGCACTGCCGCACGCCCCGGGAGCTGTACTTCGTGAAGCGGAACCTCGACGGGCGCCGCAGGCGTGTGCTCGCGTTCGGCGGGGAGAGCCGCTTCAACCCGGCGAGCGCCCGGAATGTGGCGGAGCTGGTGCGGCTCGCGGCGGCCCGTCCGGGCTCGCGGGTGCTCAACGCCGCCGACCCCGACTGCCCGACCGTCGCCGAGATCGGCACGATGATCGACGCGTTGATGGGCGTGGAGACGGAGACGGTGCTGGTGCCCGGGCCGCCGCCTGCGAAGACCGTCGGGGACACCCCCTGGTCGCTGCCGTACCCCTTCGTCTTCGACATGGCGGCCGCCGAGCGGGAGCTCGGGTACAAGCCGGTGACGACGTACGCCGACGCGCTCCCGGAGACGGTCGAGTGGCTGGCCGCTCGGCTGCGGGAGCAGGACTGGGAGACGGGGTTCCCGAAGATGGTCGCGTCGTACACGACCGGTCTGTTCGACTACGCGGCCGAGGACGCCTGGCTGGCGTCCCGGGCCGCGTAGGCCTATCGAACTGCTACCGCTACGGCTTGGGCGTGGCGTGCGGTGCGCACGTCACGTCCTTGGCGTCGGTCTTGCCGGTGAGCAGGTAGGTGTCGACCCGGTCGTTGATGCAGGGGTTCGTGAGACCGGTGACACCGTGCGAGCCCGCGTCCTTCTCGGTGATCAGGCGGGAGCCCTTGAAGCGCTTGTGCAGCTCGACGGCGCCCTCGTACGGGGTGGCGGCGTCACGCGTGGACTGCACGATGAGGACCGACGGCAGGCCCTTGCCGGTCTTCACGTCCAGCGGCGTCTGCTGCTTGGTCTTCCAGGTGGCGCACGGCAGGTTCATCCACGCGTTGGCCCACGTCATGAACGGGTACTGCTTGTGCAGCGCGGTGTTGTCCTTGTCCCACTTCGACCAGCTGGTGGGCCACTTGGCGTCGGCGCACTCGACGGCCGTGTAGACGGCGTTGCCGTTCTCCGCGGAGGCGTTGCCCGCGGTGTCCGACATGTCGGGGGCGGCGGCGTCGACCAGCGCCTGGGTGTCACCGGCGACGTACTTGCTCCACACCTGGGCGGTGGGCACCCACGCCGAGTCGTAGTACGGCGCGCTCTGGAAGAAGGCGATCAGCTCGGCCGGGCCGACGACCCCGCCGATGGGGTTCTTCTTCGCGGCGGCGCGCAGGGTCTCCCACTGCTGCTGCACCTTGGCGCGGGTGTCTCCGAGGTGGTAGGTCGCGTCGTTCTTGGCGACCCAGTCCTGCCAGTCCTTCCAGCGGCCCTCGAAGGCGATGTCCTGGTTCAGGTTGGCCTGGTACCAGATGTTGCTCTTCGCCGGGTTGACCACGCTGTCGACGATCATGCGGCGGACGTGGCCCGGGAAGAGCGTGCCGTAGACGGCGCCCAGGTAGGTGCCGTAGGAGACGCCCAGGTAGTTGAGCTTCTTCTCGCCGAGGGCGGCACGGATGACGTCGAGGTCGCGCGCGGTGTTCGGCGTCGTCATCTGCGGCAGCATCTCGCCGCTCTTCTCGTAGCAGCCGTCCGCGTACTCCTTGGCCAGCTTGCGCTGCGCGAGCTTGTCGGCCTCGGAGTCGGGCACCGGATCGGCCTTCGGCGCCTTGACGTACTCCTGCGGGTCGACGCAGGAGATCGGCGCGGAGTGGCCGACGCCGCGCGGGTCGAAGCCGACGAAGTCGTAGGCCTTCGCCATCTTCGCGTAGATCGGGTTCTTGGTGGTCACGCGCGTCGGGAAACGCATGCCGGAGCCGCCGGGGCCGCCCGGGTTGTAGACGAGGGAGCCCTGGCGCTCGTCCTTCGTGCCGGTGTTGCCGATGCGGTCCACGGCGAGCTTGATCTGCTTGCCGTTCGGCTTCGCGTAGTCGAGCGGAACGCTGACCCAGCCGCACTGGATGGGCTTGGCGATGCCCCAGTCGGCGGGGCAGTCCTGCCAGTCGATGCCGGCCTTCGTGGCCTTGGCGGCGGCGAGGGCCGCGCCGCGCGCCTGGAGGTCGGCGGTGCTGCTGCCGGACCTGGGTGCGTCGGCCTGGGCGGCGGGGGCGGAGACCGCGCCCGCTATGAGCGCCGCCGCTGCGAACGCGCCCGCGGAGCCGATCACCGCCTTCCGGCTGCCGCGCGCTGTCTGTCTGGTCCGTCTCAAGTGAGGCCTCCCGCACATCGATTCGATCCGTACGTCGATCGTGTTGCTGATCGGTACGCGGATCCTGACGCGTGCAGTGCCCCTGACAACAGAGACAACGGGTGTTCTTTACCAATCCGATAAACGGTATAACTCGCCCGGTGAGCGGATCAGGCCAGTCGGCCCAGCGCCTCGTCGAGCGTCCGGCGCAGCCGCAGCGCGTCCGGCGCCACGGCCGTGACCAGCACGGCAGGGCCCGCGAGAGGCGTGAGCGCGGCTGTTTGGGCCTCGTCGAGCACCGCGGCGGACGGCTTCTCCGTCTCGAATTCCGGGCGTACGACGATCAGTTGGCCGAGCGCCCGGTGCCCTGCGAGCACGGCGGGGCCGTCCCAGCCACCGGGCGCTCCCGGGCCGCACGCCAGCTCCTGGTCGAGCAGCGGACGGCCCGCCCGGTACACGGTGAGCCGGCTGGTGAGCCGGCCCGGCTCCTCCGCCACACGTCCGAGCACCTGCTCCTCGCGCAGCACGAGCCGCGCGCCCGGTGCAAGTTCGGCGCGCGTGTGGACCCGCAGATCGCTCCCGCCCGCCGAGATCAGCTGTTCCGGCAGCCAGTCGAGGCGGGCCCCGTCGGCGACCTCGATACGTACGTCGTAGCGGGCCGGGTCCTTGGCCTGCCCCGGCAGGGCGATGGTCGCGGCGATGGAGCCCACGTGCAGATGGGCGCCCTCCTCGGCGCGCGCCTCCACGGTGAGGTGGTCGCCGCCGAGCGGTCCGCTCATGGCGCCGACGAGCATCACCCGGGACTCGGCGGGGGCCGCGCCGCGCGTGCGGCGCAGCGCGAACGAGCCCTCGCCCGCCATCACGGGCAGCGCGGTCCCGCCCCGGCCGTCGCCGCGCGCGACGATCCGGGCGGTGGACCGGACTCCGGCGCTCACGCGGTCCACGCGGCGAGCTGCGCCCGCACCCAGGCGGCGACGTCCCCGACGCCGACCTCGGAGCGCAGGGACTGGAGCACGACGGGGAGTTCGGCGCGCGCCTCCTTGGCGTCGGCCTCCATCCGGGCCAGGTCGGAGCCGACGTGCGGGGCGAGGTCGGTCTTGTTGATGACGAGCAGGTCCGCGGTGGTGACGCCGGGGCCGCCCTTGCGCGGGATGTCGTCGCCGCCCGCGACGTCGATCACGAAGATCTGCGCGTCGATGAGCCCCTTGGAGAAGGTGGCGGTGAGGTTGTCGCCGCCGGACTCGATGAGGATCAGGTCGAGCGGGCCGACCTCGTCCTCCAGGTCCTCGACGGCCTCCAGGTTCGCGGAGATGTCGTCGCGGATCGCGGTGTGCGGGCAGGCGCCCGTCTCCACGGCGGTGATCCGCTCGGGCGGCAGCACGGCCTCGCGCAGCAGGAACGCGGCGTCCTCGCGCGTGTAGATGTCGTTCGTGACGACGGCGAGCGAAAGCTCCTCGCGCAGCGCGCGGCACAGCGCGGCGACGGTGGCGGTCTTGCCCGAACCGACGGGCCCGCCGAGCCCGATGCGCAGCGCCCGCCGGGTGCCGTCGGGACGGTGTGCGTCGGCGGATACGGCGGAGGCTTCGTCGTGCGAGTGTCCAAGGTGCACAGAAATCACAACTCCAAAGTGAGGATGCGCCGTTCCGACTGGCGTAACCACCAGCCCGTCCGGCGATTGAGGACAGGGGGTCCGGAGGCGAAGCCCCCGGGGTGCGGCGGGTCGACGTCGCCTAAGAGGCGAACAGCCTCACAGGCCAAGCCGCATGCGCCTCCGCACCGATCTCCAGCAGCGGCGCGGACCCGGCGGGCAGCGCATCGACACCGAGCTCGACCGCTCGCCCGGCCGCTTCCACGGCGTCCGCGACCACCCGGTCGACCTCGGGCGCGAGCCGCGCCAGCACCCCCGTGGCGTCGAACGGGTCGAGGCTCAGCAACCGCACCACGGCGGTCGCGGCCCCACCCACCCCTTCGTACGCGGAGCAGTACGCGGCATCCTGTGCCCCGAGCCCCGCGGCCCGCGCGGCGAGCCCGAGCACGACGGGCTGATGCGCCCCCTTGGGGAACTGCCGCGCCAGGGCGTCGAGTTCGGGATGCGGCCAGGTGGCACGCGCGGCCCGCATCATCTGCCGCCCGAGCTTGCGCGCCGCGACGCGCAGCGCGGCCGACGGCGTGCGCGCGTCGGCGGCCGCGTCGAGCGCGACGGGGTCCATGCCGAGCGCGGCCGCCGCGGCGAGGGCGGCGGTCACGGCGCCGCTGGTGTGCAGGCGGCCCCGGCAGAACTCCTCCAGGTCGGCCGCGCCGGTGATGCGGCCCGCCTTCACCGCGGCCTCCGCCCCGCCGGAGTGGGCATGCCCTCCGGCGGGGAAGCGGCCGTCGGCCAGGACGAGCAGCGCGGCGCGCGTCATGACGTCCGCGCCGAACGCGTGTGAACCCGCATCAGAACAGGAAGTACCGCTGCGCGAGCGGCAGTTCGGCGGCGGGTGCGGGCTCGACGAGCTCGCCGTCGATGGTCACGGCGAACGAGTCGGCGGCGACCTCGACGCGCGGCAGGGCGTCGTTGTTGACCATGTCGGACTTGCCGCGACCGCGGGTGGAGCGGATCGGCACGAACGACCGTCCGAGCCCGAGCCGCTCCGGCAGCCCGTCCTCGATCGCCCACTCGCTGGTGAAGTTCACCGAGTTGGCCTGCGGCGCCTTGCCGTACGCCCCGTACATCGGGCGCGGCAGCACCGGCTGCGGCGTCGGGATGGACGCGTTGGCGTCGCCCATCTGCGCGTACGCGATCTGACCGCCCTTGACGACGAGCTGCGGCTTCACGCCGAAGAACTTCGGGTCCCAGAGCACCAGGTCGGCGAGCTTGCCGGGCTCGACGGAGCCGACCTCGTGGTCGATGCCCTGCGAGACGGCGGCGTTGATCGTGTACTTGGCGACGTAGCGGCGGGCGCGCGCGTTGTCGGCGCGGGTGTCGCCGGGCAGGAAGCCGCGGCGGCGCTTCATGACGTGCGCGGTCTGCCAGGTCCGCATGATGACCTCGCCGACGCGGCCCATGGCCTGCGAGTCCGAGGACATGATGGAGATGGCGCCGAGGTCGTGCAGGATGTCCTCGGCCGCGATGGTGGTGGGCCGGATGCGGGACTCGGCGAAGGCCAGGTCCTCGGGCACCGCCGGATTGAGGTGGTGGCAGACCATCAGCATGTCGAGGTGTTCCTCGACGGTGTTGACGGTGTGCGGCCGCGTCGGATTGGTGGACGACGGCAGCATGTTGGGCAGCGACACCGCGGTGATCATGTCGGGTGCGTGCCCGCCGCCCGCGCCCTCGACGTGGAAGGCGTGCAGCGTGCGGCCCGCGACGGCGTCGAAGGTGTCCTGGACGAAGCCGGCCTCGTTCAACGTGTCGGAGTGGACGGCGAGCTGGACGCCGGACTCCTCACAGATGTCGAGGCAGGCGTCGATCACGGCCGGGGTCGCGCCCCAGTCCTCATGGATCTTGAAGCCGATGGCTCCGCCGCGCAGCTGGGCGCGCATCGAGTCCTTCGACATGGTGTTGCCCTTGCCGAGGAACCCGATGTTGACCGGGCTGTTCTCCATCGCCGCGAACATCCGCGCGAGGTGCCACGAACCGGGGGTGATGGTGGTCGCCTTCGAGCCCTCCGCGGGACCCGTGCCACCTCCCACCAGCGTGGTGACACCCGAGGCGAGCGCCTCGTCGAACTGGGTCGGCGAGATGAAGTGGATGTGGGTGTCGATGCCGCCCGCGGTGACGATCTTGCCGTTGCCCGCGATGATCTCGGTGTCGGGGCCGAGGACGAGCTCGGGGTGGACGCCGTCCATCGTGTCCGGGTTGCCGGCCTTGCCGATGGCCGTGATGCGGCCGTCGCGGATGCCGATGTCGGCCTTGACGATGCCCCAGTGGTCGAGGACGACGACGCCGGTGATGACCGTGTCCGGGGTGCCGTCCGCGCGGGTGGCGCGCGACTGGCCCATGGACTCACGGATCACCTTGCCGCCACCGAAGACGGCCTCGTCGCCGGAGAGTCCCGGGCCGCCGGAGCGGTCCTCCTCGATCTCGACGAGCAGGTCGGTGTCGGCGAGCCGTATACGGTCGCCCGCGGTGGGGCCGAACAGATCGGCATAGGCAGCACGGGACAGCTCAGGCATCGAGGGCACCTCCGGTCTCGCCGCGCAGGCCGGTGACGATGCGATCGCCTGCGAGGGCTACGAGTTCGACGTCGACGGGAATGCCGGGCTCGAAGCGAACGGCGGTGCCCGCGGCGATGTTCAGCCGCTTGCCGCGGGCGGCGGCGCGGTCGAAGTCGAGGCCGGGGTTGGCCTCGTAGAAGTGGTAGTGGGAGCCGACCTGGATGGGGCGGTCGGCGGCGTTGAGGACCGTCATACGTATGACGTCGCGGCCCTCGTTGTACACGACGGGTTCCTCGGCGAAGAGGATCTCTCCGGGAATCATGGCTTCCGCTCCCCCGTCAGACGATCGGCTCGTGGACGGTGACGAGCTTGGTTCCGTCCGGGAACGTCGCCTCGACCTGGACGTCGTGGATCATCTCCGGGATGCCCTCCATGACGTCGTCGCGGGAGAGCAACTTGCGGCCGGATGCCATGAGTTCGGCGACCGTGCGCCCGTCCCGGGCACCTTCGAGAATGTGCGAGGTGATCAGGGCGACCGCCTCGGGATGATTGAGCTTGAGACCCCGGGCCCGACGCTTCTCGGCGACGTCGGATGCCACATGGATGAGCAGTCTTTCCTGCTCGTGCGGGGTCAGTTGCACGATCCACCTCACAGTCCTTCATGCCGAGCCGTGCGGGCCCGGCTGCCGCGGCCACCGCGACGGGTCTAGATGTAACACACAAGGAATACGGACACCTGTGCGGACCCCTGCCCCGAAAAGGGGCCGATGACCTGGGACTGAAGGCTAATTGAGCGGAGTTTCAACGGCGTTAACCGACGCTTGACCGTCTTATTGCTGAACGCCGACCGCGCTACCCGATCTCGGGGCCGCGATGCTCGGCGGCAATACCGAACCTTTGCCGTTCGCCCGGAGCGGACGGCAGGGAGCCAATCCGTGACACAGACGTGATCACAGGTTCATCCACGGGGTCCCCGACGGGCTCCCGCATCGCCTCGAGTCGCTCCAGGTCGGCGGCCGAGACCAGGGCGACGAGCGGCTTGCCGTGCCGGGTGACGACCACGCGCTCGCCGCCGTAGACGACGCGGTTGATCAGGTCGGCGAGCTCAGCCCTGGCTTGCGTCACCGGAATCTCGTAGGCCATGCTCACCATCGTACGTCATGTACGTCCTGTACATTTTTGGAGAAGCACGTACCGCAGCGAGGCCTTGAAGCAGCGCCTTGAGGAGGCACCCATGCCCCGACCGTCCGGCCGCTACGTCCTGCCCGAGTTCACCGAGCGCACCAGTTCGGGCAGCCGCACCCTCGACCCGTACTCGAAGCTTCTGGAGGAGCGCATCGTCTTCCTCGGGACGCCGATCGACGACGTCTCGGCGAACGATGTGATGGCGCAGTTCATGCACCTCGAGTACCTGGCGCCCGACCAGGACATCTCCCTCTACATCAACTCTCCGGGCGGCTCGTTCAGCGCGATGACCGCGCTCTACGACACGATGCAGTTCGTCAGCTGCGACGTCGCGACGACCTGCCTGGGGCAGTGCTCGTCGGTGGCCGCGGTGCTGCTCGCGGCGGGGGCGCCGGGGAAGCGGATGACACTGCCCGGCGCACGCGTGGTGATCGACCAGCCCTCACTTCCCGAGCCGGCCCAGGGGCAGCCGAGCGACCTGGAGATCTACGCGAGGGAACTCACGCGCATGCGCGACCAGTTGGAGGAGCTGCTCGCCCGACACAGCGGGCGCACCAAGGAACAGGTCGGCGCGGACATCGAGCGGGACACCGTACTGACGGCCGAACAGGCCCTCGAGTACGGCCTGGTGGACCATGTCGTGGAGAACCGGACCGCCACGCTGCGCTCCCCCGGCGCTCGGTGATCCGCCGATGTATCCGCCGGAACTTCCGCCGCTGCCCGCGATGACCCGCGCCGAGTGCGAGCTCGTGGACCGCTACCTGGAGGTGGTCGACCTCATCGCGCGGATCAACCCGGCCAGGGGCGACGACACGTACAGCGGTCTGCGCGCGGCGCAGGCGCTGGTGAGCCGGGCCGTCGAACTGCGGGACGCGCTGAACCTGATGCACCAGAGGGGCGAGAGCAGGGTGCACGCGAGCACGCTGGCGCGGGCGCTGCGCGTCCTGGACGGGGAGCGGCGGACCAATAGGGTCACGCTGCCGTCGGAACCGGTCGGTTGACGTCGATATCGGTCGATTCGAGTCGACAGAAGCCACGGACCGCTCACTGGACCTCCCGAACCGCTACGCCGCGGCCCAAACGACCCGGATGGGGTACCCCGTACGGCCCAGTCTCCGGTACGCCAATGAGCCCGGCAAAGTTGCGCACGAGCCGTAGGCGGCCGCCGGAATTCATCGTTCCGCCGCTGGTGCGGGGCTCGTCGGGCCTCGGCGGGCCGGGGCGAAAGCCGCAGCGTCCACCCGAACGGGTCAAGCGTGACGAGCCTCACTTACCGCCGGTTCAACTCGGTTTTCGCCGCTGCCGTGCGTGAAGATCCGTTGCGACGACAAGCCCCCGCCGCCGCGGCGGGGCGGTCCGCACGGACGCCGAGTCCTGCCGCCGTGCGGATGCCAGGTCGACAGGAGTGCATCGGCAGGAGTGGAGGACCCGAGCACGACGGGCCCCCGCCGCGCCTCGCCAGAGGCCGCGTCGGACGGTCCTTGGGGTGAAGCCGCGACCCGCGGCCGGGCAACTTCGCCACCCGAACCCGACAGGTCACCCTTCACAGGCGGTTGACGAAGGGTTGCGCATGACCGCGCTGAATCGTGTTCCGTCGCTGCTGACCCGGGCGGGTACCGCTTCCGCTCTCTCCCTCGCCGTCGCGGGCGCGGGGCTCATGGTCCCGGACGCCGCATCCGAGGCATCGGCGGCGACGGCATCCGTCAAGGCACTACAGGTCGCCGCGTCCAAGAAGGGTGCACCGTACAAGTGGGGCGCCACCGGGCCGCACCGCTTCGACTGCTCGGGGCTCACGCTCTACTCGTTCAAGCGGGCGGGCAAGAAACTGCCGCGCACCGCCGCCCAGCAGTACAACCGGACCAAGCACATCTCCAGGTCCCATCGCACACGGGGTGACCTGGTGTTCTTCCGCTCCGGCCGGAGCATCTACCACGTCGGCATCTACGCCGGCAAAGGTCGCATCTGGCACTCCCCGAAGACCGGTTCCGTAGTCCGTCTGGAGCGGATCTGGACGAACAGCGTGCTGTACGGCCGGGTGCGGTGAGCCGCTGCGCTCGCGCTTGAGCGTGCCGCGAGCGGATACTCGTAGGGGATGCATGAGCGCAACGAAACGCCGCTGGAACGCGCCGATCGGAACTTCGGAGAGCTCCTTCAGGAGCTCCGGGTCACCCAGACCGGCGTGCAGTTCCTGTTCGCGTTCCTGCTGACGCTCGCCTTCACTCCCCGCTTCCCGTCGCTCGACACGGTCCAACGGACCACGTACGTCACGACGTTGCTTCTCACGGTCATCGCGGCCGCGCTGTTCACGGCGCCGGCCGCGGTGCACCGGATGCTGTTCCAGCTGGGCGCGAAGCGGCGGATCGTGCGGGTGTCCTCCCGGCTCGCGGCGTACGGGATGGCGGCGCTCGTGCTCGCGCTGAGCGGGTCCGTGCTGCTCGTGGTCGATGTGACGGTCGGCAGGGCCGGCGGGATCGCGGCGGGCGCCGGGGCGTTCTGCGTCTGTGCGGGCCTGTGGGGACTGCTGCCGTGGCTGATGCGGCGGGCGGTGCTCAGGCAGGACGACTGACCGGGGCGACCCAGGGCAGCGTGATCCAGACCGTCTTTCCGCCCTCGGGCGTCGGGCGCACCGTCAGGGTGCCGCCGCACTCCGCGGTGAGACAGCGAATGATGACCATCCCCCGCCCGTTGTCCTGCTGGACCGCGGCCGGCAGCCGCTTGGGGTAGCGGGGGTGACTGTCGGTGACACCGATGCGCAGCTGCTCGTCGCGCTCCAGCTCCATGTCGACGGTGAACGTGGGGGACTGCCCGAGGGTGTGCTGCACCGCGTTCGTCGCGAGTTCGGACACGATCAGGCGGACGGTCTCCGCCGCCTCGGTTCCCGATGCCATGCCCCACTCCGCGAGGACGGACGCGACATACCTGCGGGCGGACGAGACCGAGGCGGGATCGCTCGGCAGCGTGACGGATGCTTCCTGGTGATCTGCCATGGCGACGTGTCCCTTTCCCGCCGAGGTGGCTCGTCCGGCCTCGCGGATCGCTCGCGCGCGGTCCCCGGCAACTGCTTCGCGCCAGATTGCCACTTGGACGTACCAGTGTGGTGCCGATCCCCCAAGATATGCATATATCTGTCGCTCGATGCGGTGAACTCTGCGCCGGTGGACCGTATTTGGGCCGAGGTGCGCTCCGTCCTCTACCGTCGGCTCAGACACGCGTCCCGTGCGGGCCGGGAGGGAGTCCGGCCGGGTGGCGCGAGGAGCCCGAGGAGTCCTCCATGAAATACGGTCCCGCGGTACGCCGCCGCAAGCTCGGTGCCGAATTGCGGACGCTGCGCGTCCAGGCCGGCCTCACGAGCGGGGAGGCGGCCCGGCTCGTCGGCTGGCACCAGTCGAAGGTGAGCAGGATCGAGACAGGGCGCAGTGGCGTGAAGCCTTCGGACGTGCTGCGGCTGCTCGACGCCTTCGAGGCCCGCGATCCCCGGATCCGGGAGCTGCTGGTCGCGCTGGCCGGCGGGGACGAGGCGGGCGGGCACCACTGGTGGCACGCGTACCGCGGCCTGCTGCCGCCCGCGTACCGCGACTTCATCAGCCTCGAGTCCCAGGCGTGCCGCATCAGGACTCTGGAGACGAGCGTCGTACCAGGGCTTCTCCAGACACCCGAGTACGCGCACGCGGTGACACGCGCGGTGCTGAACGGGGCACCGGACCGGCACATCGACGCACTGGTGGAGGTGCGGCTCGCACGCCAGGACGTGCTGCGCGCCGATCCGCCGCTGCGGCTCACCGCCGTGCTCGACGAGGCGGTGCTGCGCAGGGAGGTGGGCGGGAACGGAGTGCTGCGGCGGCAGTTGACACATCTGGCCGAGGCGGCGGCGATGCCACATGTCCGGATCCATGTGCTGCCGTTCTCGTCCGGAGGCCATATCGGCCTGACGGGACCTTTCGTTGTGTTCTCTTTTCCGAACACATCTGATCTGGACGTGGTTGTTCTCGACCATTTGACGAGTAGCCTCTACCTCGAACGGAAAGAAGACCTCAAGGCGTACACGGACGCCTTCGACGCTCTTCTGCTCCATGCCAGGTCACCCGAGGATTCGCTGGAATTCATCGCAAAGATTGCCGGGTAAACGAGGACGCCGACACCTCGTCGTGCGCCGGCACCGCGTGAGGAGGCACCATGACCATTGCCTGTAGTACGTCGCTGAGCGGCGTCCGATGGCGGCGCAGCAGCCGCAGTACCGGCGCCAACAACTGCGTGGAGACAGCCTCGTTGAGGACGAGCGTGACGACCGGCCTGCTGGCCGTCCGTGACTCCAAGCACACGGCGGGGCCCGCGCTCCTGTTCACGTCCGAGACATGGCGGAGTTTCGTCAACTCCCTGCGGTAACGGCCCCGTTGGGGGCAGAGCGGCTGATCACCCGGACGGCCTCGGCGACCTCGGTCGCGGTGAGGTCGGCGCGGGCGGTCAGCCGCAGCCGTGCGATGCCGTCGGGTACGGAGGGCGGCCGGAAGCACCCCACCGACAGCCCCGCGTCCCGGCAGTCGGCCGCCCAGCGGACGGCCGCGTCGGGCGAGGGGGCTCGCACGGAGACGACCGCGGCGTCGGGGTGTACGGCCAACAGTCCCTCGTTCCGGAGAAGTTGGTGCATGGACGTCGCCACGCGCCGGGCGCGCGCGGCGCGTTCGGGCTCGCGGCGCAGCAGCCGGAGCGCCGCGAGGGCCGAGCCGCACGCGGCCGGGGCGAGCCCCGTGTCGAAGATGAAGGTGCGGGCCGCGTTGACGAGATGGTCGATGACGTGGGCCGGGCCGAGGACCGCGCCGCCCTGGCTGCCGAGGGACTTGGACAGGGTGACACTGGCGACGGTGTCGGCGGCGCCCGCGAGGCCCGCCTCGTGCGGGACACCACGTCCGCCGGGACCCACGACACCGAGCCCGTGCGCGTCGTCGATGATCAGGCCCGCCCCGAACTCCCGCGCCGCCCGAGCCAGTTCGGCGACGGGCGCACGGTCGCCGTCCACCGAGAACACCGAGTCGGTGACCACGACGGCGGGACCTTCATGCGTACCGAGTGCCTTGCGGACGGCGTCCGGCTCCGCGTGCGGGGTCACTTGAGTGGCACCCCGGGCGAGCCGGCACCCGTCGATCAGCGAGGCGTGATTCCCGGCATCGGACACGATCAGTGACCCGTGCGGAGCGAGCGCGGTGACGGCGGCGAGGTTCGCCGCGTACCCCGAGGAGAACACGAGGGCGGCCTCGAAGCCGCAGAACTCGGCGAGTTCCCGCTCAAGGCGGGCGTGCAGCTCGGTGCTGCCCGTCACCAGGCGGGACCCGGTGGCCCCGCCGCCCCACCGGCGCGCGGCGTCGGCCGCGCCCTCGACGACCTCGGGGTGCCGGGCGAGGCCCAGGTAGTCATTGCTCGCGAGGTCGAGCACCGGGCTGTCCGCGGGGCGCGGGCGCAGCGTGCGGACGAGTCCCGCGGCCTCGCGGGCGCGCCGCTGCGCGCCGATCCAGCCGAACGCGGATGTGTGGGGCGTGGCCATGTGTCCCTCTGCGAGTCCGGCAACGGGTGAGCGGTGCTTTGTAGGTTGAGCGGTGCTTTGTAGGTAATGCACAGACACTAGCGCCCGCGCCACTCGGGCAGGGTGTGGCAATACCCACACGACGTACGCCGTCCTTTGTAGAGAGTCTCCTTTCCCCGGGAGCATGGGATAGGTAAGGATCAGGGCCCATGGACCTGCTGAACACGCTGGTGGACAAGGGGCTTCGGCGCGAACTGCCGAGCCGTGAAGAGGCGCTCGCGGTACTCGCGACGTCGGACGACGAACTGCTCGACGTGGTGGCCGCGGCCGGCAAGGTGCGCCGCCAATGGTTCGGGCGGCGGGTGAAACTCAACTATCTGGTGAACCTCAAGTCGGGCCTGTGCCCGGAGGACTGCTCGTACTGCTCGCAGCGCCTGGGCTCCAAGGCGGAGATCCTCAAGTACACGTGGCTGAAGCCCGACGAGGCCTCGAAGGCGGCCGCCGCCGGGGTCGCGGGCGGCGCCAAGCGGGTGTGTCTGGTGGCGAGCGGGCGCGGGCCGACGGACAAGGACGTGGACCGGGTCGCCCGCACCATCGACGCGATCAAGTCCGAGAACGAGGGCGTGGAGGTGTGCGCCTGCCTCGGCCTGCTCGACGAGGGCCAGGCGGAACGCCTGCGCGGCGCGGGCGCGGACGCGTACAACCACAACCTGAACACCTCAGAGGCGACGTACGGCGACATCACCACGACGCACACCTACGCGGACCGCGTCGACACCGTGAAGAAGGCCCATGACGCGGGCCTTTCCGCCTGCTCCGGACTGATCGCGGGCATGGGAGAGCGCGACGAGGACCTGGTCGACGTCGTCTACGGGCTGCGCGAACTCGACCCGGACTCGGTGCCGGTGAACTTCCTGATCCCGTTCGAGGGGACGCCGCTGGCCAAGGAGTGGAACCTGACGCCGCAGCGGTGTCTGCGGATCCTGGCCATGGTGCGGTTCGTGTGCCCGGACGTGGAGGTGCGGATCGCGGGTGGCCGCGAGGTGCACCTGCGCTCGATGCAGCCGCTCGCGCTGCACATCGCCAACTCCATCTTCCTGGGCGACTACTTGACCAGCGAGGGCCAGGCCGGGAAGACCGACCTGGACATGATCGCGGACGCCGGGTTCGAGGTGGAGGGCACCGAGCAGGTGACACTGCCCGAGCACCGGGCCGCCGGTGGCTGCGGTTCGACCTGCGCGCCGACGCCGGAGATCGGGGGCAAGTCCGGGACCGAGGACGCCGAAGGGGCACGGACCGACCTCGTCGCCGTGCGCCGCCGGGGCGCGGGGACGGATCTGGCGCCCAATGCCTGAGCTGAACGTGGCCGAACTGCTCGACCTGGACCGGCGGCACGTCTGGCATCCGTACGGTCCGATGCCCGGCACGCAGGCGCCCCTGGTCGTCGAGTCGGCGGCCGGGGTGCGGCTGCGGGTCGCGGGCCACGGCGAGCTGGTGGACGGCATGTCGTCGTGGTGGTCGGCGATCCACGGCTACGGCCATCCGGTGCTCGACGAGGCGGCGCGCGGCCAGTTGGGGCGGATGAGCCATGTGATGTTCGGCGGCCTGACGCACGAGCCGGCGGTACGGCTCGTGGAGCGCCTTGTCGACATGTCACCGCAGGGCCTGGAGCATGTGTTCCTCGCCGACTCGGGGTCGGTGTCGGTCGAGGTCGCCCTGAAGATGTGTCTTCAGTACTGGCGCTCGCTCGGCCGGCCAGAGAAGCGGCGGATGCTGACGTGGCGCGGCGGGTACCACGGTGACACCTGGCAGCCGATGTCCGTGTGCGACCCGGAGGGCGGGATGCACGGGCTGTGGGCGGGTGTGCTCCAGGAGCAGATCTTCGTGCCCGAGCCGCCGAGCGGCTTCGACGCGTACGAGGAGTCGTACGCGGAACAGCTGCGGGAGGCGATCGGGCGGCACGCGCACGAGGTGGCGGCCGTGATCGTGGAGCCGGTGGTGCAGGGCGCGGGCGGGATGCGGTTCCACTCCCCCGCGTATCTGCGGGTGCTGCGCGAGGCGTGCGACGCGCACGACGTGCTGCTGGTGTTCGACGAGATCGCCACGGGGTTCGGTCGGACCGGTGAGCTGTTCGCGGCCGACCATGCGGGTGTGTCGCCCGATGTGATGTGTGTCGGGAAGGCACTGACCGGTGGCTATCTGACGATGGCGGCCACGCTGTGCACGTCGAGGGTCGCCGAGGGGATCTCGCGGGGCGAGGTGCCGGTGCTCGCGCACGGGCCGACGTTCATGGGGAATCCGCTGGCCTCGGCCATCGCCTGCGCGTCGATCGATCTGCTGCTCGAACAGGACTGGCGCACTGAGGTGAAGCGGATCGAGACGGGGCTCGGTGACGCCCTGTCAGCGGCGTGGGACGTGACCGGGGTTCGGGACGTACGCGTCCTGGGCGCCATCGGCGTCGTCCAGCTCGACCGCGAGGTCGACATGGCGGCGGCGACGCGGGCCGCGGTCGCGGAGGGTGTGTGGCTGCGCCCGTTCCGGGACCTCGTCTACACGATGCCGCCGTATGTGACGGGCGACGAGGACGTGGCTCGGATCGGCCGTGCGGTGTGCGCGGTCGCCGCGGCCGCCGCGGGCGAAGGGTGAGTGCCGGGATGGGTGTGCTGGTGGTGACCGGGACCGGGACCGAGGTCGGCAAGACCGTGACGACGGCCGCGCTGGCGGCCGTCGCGGCGCGGGCCGGTCGTTCGGTGGCCGTGCTCAAACCGGCGCAGACGGGCGTCGCGCCCGGGGAGCCGGGGGACGTGGACGAGGTGGTGCGGCTCGCCGGGGACGCGGTGACGGGCGTCGAGCTGGCACGGTACCCGGAGCCGCTCGCGCCGGGCACGGCGGCGGCGCGGTCCGGGCTCGCGCCGGTGCGGCCGGAGCAGGTCGCCGAGGCGGCAGCCAAGTTGGCGGCGTCGCACGACCTCGTGCTGGTCGAGGGGGCGGGCGGTCTGCTCGTGCGCTTCGACGAGGAGGGCTCGACGCTGGCGGACGCGGCGGGCCTGCTCGGGGCGCCGGTCCTGGTGGTCGCGGCGGCGGGCCTCGGAACACTGAACTCCGTGCAATTGACGGGTGAGTCAGTGCGCTCGCGCGGTCTTCGGCAGGCGGGTGTCGTCATCGGCAGCTGGCCCCGCGAGCCGGGGCTCGCGGAGCGCTGCAATGTGGCGGATCTGCCGGTGGTCGCCGGGGCGGAGCTGCTGGGGGCGGTGCCGGCGGGTGCCGGGGCGATGTCACCGGAGGCGTTCCGGAACGGGGCCGAGGGGTGGCTCGCGCCGCCCTTGGGCGGGACGTGGGACGGGGCGTCGTTCGCGCGGCGCGAGAGCCCCGAGGGCTTTCCGGGGCCGACACCTTCCTGAGCGGCCCCGCCACCGGGGGCCGCCTTGCCCGCCTCGCCCAGGGGTCCGCACCCGCGTGCGCGGGCAAGAAGGAAGGTGGGGGGCGGCCACCCGGAGGAGGCGCCATCGTGGGCAAGGCACAGGCACGGCGCGGCGACGCCGTGCACCATCCCGTGTTCGCGCGGTACTACGCACAGGCCGTCGAGCGCGTCGAGCCCGTCATGGCACCCCTGCGGAGCGAACTCGTCGCCGGGCTCTCCGGGCGCGTACTGGAGATCGGCGCCGGGACCGGGATCGGTTTCGCGCACTATCCGGCCACCGTCTCCGAGGTCGTCGCCATCGAACCGGAGCGCACCCTGCGCCGGATCGCACTGGACGCGGCGCAGCGCGTGGACGTGCCGGTCGACGTGGTGCCGGGCGTCGCGGAGGCGCTGCCCGTGAAGAGCGAGGCGTACGACGCCGTGGTGCTCAGCACCGTGCTGTGCAGCGTACGGAGCGTGGACCGGGCCCTGCGCGAGGTGCGGCGCGTGCTGCGTCCCGGCGGGGAGGTGCGGTTCTTCGAACATGTGCGGGCGCCGGGGCGCGGCATGCGTCTCGTGCAGGGCGCCCTGGACCGGACCGTGTGGCCCCTCTGTGTCGGCGGCTGCCACCTGCGGCGGGACGTCCTCGGCTCGCTGCGCGCGGCGGGCTTCGAGCTGGGCACCCACCGGACGCTGACCATGCCGGGACACGGGCCCCGGCAGCCGATGTCGTACTGCGTGCTCGGCACGGCCGAACGCCCCGCGGATCCCGGGGACCGCGCGTAGCCTCACAGGCTCCAGGTGCGCAGTTCCTTCTCGATGTCGTCGAGCGTCGCCGTGCCCGTCTTCACCAGCCGCGCCAGATCGCGGATCTGCTCGGGCGACGTGACGATCTTCAGCCCGCTGGCGACGAGGTACGCATAGGCGACGGCCGTCGCGTACATCACGTTCGAGCGCTCCAACGCCGGTACGTGGATGAGGAGTTGGAGGAGGGCGGCGGCGCGGGCGTGCGGCGAGTCGTACACCGGCACGTCGAATATCGCGGCCCGGTGCCGGGCGACGGCGGACACCAGGGCACCCCAGTCGGTGACCTGCGGATCGCCGGGGGTCTTCTGCTCCGCGATCATGAGCAGCCAGGCGAGGTCGATCGTCAGATGCGGTGGCTGTGACGGCTGTGACGGCTCACTCAACGGGACGGCGCCGGCCTTCCGTGTCCGCGCCGAACTCCTCGGCGAACACCGACTCGTACTGCTTCATGAAGTCCGCGGCGGCGTCGACGAAGGTCCGCCCCTGCTCGCCCGCGTCCCGCCGCACCAGCTCCTCGATGTACCGGTTCACGCTCACCCCTTGGGCGAGCGCGCGTTCACGGGCGGCGCGGGCGGTGCCCTCCTCCACCCTGACGTTCAGCTGCGTCTTGGCCATGCCTCCACGCTAGCGCCGTTTCGCTAGCACCGGCAAGGAGCCGACGATCGATCGCCCGTGTCCCTCCACACCTTTGATCTCCGGCTGTACCCTCGCGGGCCGGACGGGACAGGACCGGCGGATGAGCGCGAAGGGGCCCTCATGCCGATGGACATGCCGGACACACCGAACGCCGCCGCGGGCCGCGGCCCGTACCCCGAGCGCTGGCTGCGTGTCTGGAGCCACCGCGAGGAGCTGCTCAGGGTCGCCCGGCGCAGCTCCGTCTCGCCGGAGGACGCCGAGGACGCGGTGCACGAGGCGATGCTGCGCGCGGCGGAGCGGCCGGGCCTGGCCGACGAGCGGCTCGGCGGGTGGCTCACGACGGTGACGCTGCGGCTGTGCGTCGACCGGCGCCGGCAGGTCTCGCGGGAGGCCGAGGCGCACCGCAGCCCGACGCTGACCGCCCCGGTGCCCGTGCCCGTCGACGAGGCCGTGTGCGACCGGGACGAGGCGCGCTGGCTGGCGGCCCGCAGCGCCCGGCTGCCCGAGCGCCAGGCCGAGGCGCTGCGGCTGAAGTCCGAGGGCCTCGGCGTGGACGAGGTCGCCCTGCGGATGCGGCTCGGCCACCGGACCGTCGAGTCACTGCTCGCGCGGGCCCGGCGCACCTTGCGCTCCGCCCTGGCCGGGACGCTGGGCCTCGCCGCGCTCCTGTGCGCCCGCGGCAAGCTCCTCGCGAGCGGCCCCGCGCAGGCCCTCGCGGTGTCCTCCGCGACGGGGGGCCTGGTGGTGGCGGGGTTCGTGCTGCCGTACGCCGCCGAACACACCGCCCCTCGGCCACGAGCGGTCGAGGCACCCACGGGCGACGTACGACCCCAGGGCACTCCCCGTCCCGTCCCCGCGCTCCCCCACGCCCGCGCGACGCAGGCGCCCCACCGACAGGCCGCCGCGCCGTCCGAACGCACCGGCCCGCGTCCGAGCCGGAGTCCGAGCCCGAGCCACACCGCCGATGCTCCTGCGCGGTGGCTGCCGCCGGTGCCCATGCCTTCCGTGACCGTGCCGCGGGTGTCGGTGTCCGGCCCCCGGCTGCCGTCGGCGGCGACTCCCGGGGCGCGGCTGCCGTCCGTGACGGTGTCACCGCCGCCCCTGAGCCGCACCGCCGACGGCTGGAAGGTGAGCAGCGTGGACACGCGCTGAAGGCCCGTTGTCAGAGCGAGCGGCTATCCTCGGACCCGATGTCGAGCCTTCGAGCCCGATACGCAACTGGCTTACGACGTAAGGGAGTTGGGGTGGGGGGAACGGGTGTGGTCAAGGATGCCGCCGTCGCCGCGCGGGCCAGGGGCCTGACGAAGGCGTACGGCTCCGGCGAGACGCAGGTGCTGGCCCTCGACGCGGTGGACGTGGACATCGCACGCGGCCGGTTCACGGCCGTGATGGGCCCTTCGGGTTCGGGCAAATCCACGCTGATGCACTGCCTCGCGGGCCTCGACACGGTCTCGGCGGGACAGGTGTGGCTGGGGGAAACGGAGATCACGGGCCTGAAGGAGCGCGATCTGACGCGGCTGCGGCGCGACCGCGTGGGCTTCATGTTCCAGTCCTTCAACCTGATCCCGACGCTGAACGCGGCGGAGAACATCACGCTGCCGATGGACATCGCGGGCAAGTCCCCGGACGGGAAGTGGCTGGAGCAGGTCATCGACACGCTCGGCCTGCGGGACCGGCTGAAGCACCGGCCCGCCCAGCTGTCCGGCGGACAGCAGCAGCGCGTCGCGTGCGCGCGGGCGCTCGCCGCGCGCCCCGAGCTGATCTTCGCCGACGAGCCGACGGGGAACCTGGACTCGCGGGCCGGGCTCGAAGTCCTCGGATTCCTGCGCCAGTCGGTCGACGAGCTGGGCCAGACCGTGGTCATGGTGACCCATGACCCGGGCGCCGCCGCCCACGCCGACCTGGTCCTCTTCCTCGGTGACGGCCGCCTCGTGGACGAGATGCGGGAGCCGACCGCCGAGGCCGTCCTGGAGCGCATGAAGCAGTTCGACGTCGCGCGCCAGGCCGTCGCCGAGAAGCCGGGCCCCCGGGCGTAGCCATGCTGAAGGCGACGTTACGGAGCTTCCTGGCGCACAAGGGGCGCCTCGTCCTGTCCGCGCTCGCCGTCGTCCTGTCGGTGGCGTTCGTCGCGGGCAGCCTGATCTTCTCCGACACCGTGTCGCGCACCTTCGACCGGCTCTTCGCCTCCACGTCCGCGGACGTGCGGGTGGGGCCCAAGGAGGACGACTTCGACGAGTCGGTTCCGTCGGGCACGGTGCGTACGGTGCCCGCCTCGCTCGCCGGGCGGATCGACGGAGTCGAGGGTGTGGCCGCGACACACATCGACGCCGGGGTCGAGAACATCACGGTGGTCGACCGCCACAACAAGTCGGTGGGTCCGACCACCGGCGCGCCCACCATCGCGACCAACTGGGAGCCCACGGACCGCAGTCCGGTGCGTCTGACGTCGGGGCACGCTCCGCGCGGGCCCCGTCAGGCGCTGCTCGACGCGGACACCGCCGACAAGAAGCACGTGCGCATCGGGGACCCGCTCACGGTGATGGCCGCACCCGGCTCGTTCAAGGTCGAGGTCGTGGGCATCGCCACGTTCCGTACGACGAACCCGGGCGCGGCCCTCGTCTTCCTGGACACCGGCACCGCGCAGCGCCGGCTGCTGGGCGGCACGGGCCGGGCGACGAGCATCGCGGTGGACGCGGCGCCGGGCGTCGCCGACGCGACGCTCAAGCGGCGGATCGGCCAGGAGCTGGGCGGGGCCTACGACCTGAAGACCGCGGACGAGGACGCCAAATCGGCCGCCGAGGACCTGGGCGGATTCCTGGATGTCATCAAGTACGTGATGCTCGGCTTCGCCGGGATCGCCGTGCTGGTCGGTGTGTTCCTCATCGTCAACACGTTCTCGATGCTGATCGCCCAGCGGACCCGGGAGTTGGGGCTGCTGCGGGCGCTCGGCGCGGACCGCAGGCAGGTGCGGCGCTCCGTGCTGACGGAGGCGGTACTGCTGGGCCTGGTCGGTTCGGCGACCGGGTTCGCGCTCGGGGTGGGGCTCGCCGTCGGGCTCATCAGGCTGATGGGCGTCTTCGGGATGAACCTCAAGTCCACGGAGATGGCGGTGGGCTGGGGCACGCCTGTCGTGTCGTTCGCGGTCGGCGTCGGCGTCACGTTCGTGGCGGCGTATCTGCCCTCGCGGCGCGCGGCGCGCGTCTCCCCCATGGCCGCGCTCGCCGATGCCGAGATCGCGGGCGTGGGGCGGCCGTTGCGGGTGCGGGCGCTGGTGGGCGCGGTGATCGGCGCGGCGGGCGCCGCCGCGCTGATCGGCTGCTGGACGGCGGACGAGACGGGGCCCGCGGCCTCGCTGCTCGGCCTCGGCATCGTCCTCACGCTGATCGCGACGGTCGTGGCGGGGCCCCTGCTCGTACGTCCCGTGATCCGGGTCCTCGGCGGCGCGTTCCCCGCGGTGTTCGGTTCGGTCGGCCGGATGAGCCAGCGCAACGCGCTGCGCAACCCGCGCAGGACGGGGGCCACGGCCGCCGCCCTGATGGTGGGGCTCGCCCTGGTGGCGGGGATGTCGGTGGCGAGCGCCTCCATGAGCAAGTCGTTCGACCAGCAGATCGACGACACGCTGGGCGCCGACTTCACCGTGCAGAACACCAACTTCGTGCCGTTCCCGCAGGAGGTCACCCGGAAGATCCGGGCGACGGACGGCGTGGGCCAGGTCGTGCGCCAGCGGTTCACCGCGCTCGCCGTGCGGATGCCGGACGGGAAGCGGGTGAAGACGACGGCCGCCGGCTGGGACCGCAGCGTCGACGACGTCGCACACGTCACGTACGCGCGGGGAGGCAGCGCCACGGGGCTCGCGCCCGGGCACCTGCTGCTGCGGAAGGACTTCGCCGACGAGCACGGCGCGCGGATCGGCAGCGTCCTGCCCGTGGAGTTCCCCGGCGGGAAGCGCACCGAGCTGACCGTGGGCGCCCTGACCGACCAGGAGGCGAACGACTTCGGCATGTCCGGCGGCTTCGCGATGGGCATGGCCACGCTGACGAGGTACGCACCGGGAGGCCAGGACTCGGCGGTGTACGTGAACGCCTCCTCGGGCACCTCGCCGGACGTGCTGCGCGAGCGCCTGGAGAAGACCCTCGACCCGTATCCGCAGGTGCAGGTGCGCGACCTCGCCGACTACAAGGAGCTGATCCACGGGCAGATCGCGGTGCTCCTGTATCTGGTGTACGCGCTGCTCGGCCTGGCGATCGTGATCGCGGTGCTCGGCGTGGTCAACACCCTGGCCCTGTCGGTCGTGGAACGGACGCGGGAGATCGGGCTGCTGCGGGCGATCGGGCTCGCGCGGCGCCAGTTGCGGCGCATGATCCGTCTGGAGTCGGTGGTGATCGCCGTGTTCGGGGCGGTGCTCGGGCTCGCGCTCGGCCTCATATGGGGCGTGGTCGCGCAGCGGGTGCTCGCCCTGGAGGGCATGAAGGCGCTGGCGATCCCGTGGTCGACGATCGTCGCGGTGGTGGTCGGCTCGGTGGTCGTGGGCCTCGCGGCGGCGCTGCTGCCCGCGCTGCGGGCCTCGCGGCTGAACGTGCTGGCGGCGATCGCGCACGAGTAGCGGGCGCGCACGAACAGCGGGTCGGACGTACGGTCGATACGGCAACCGACGCGACGATCGATACGTCAACTGTCCACGTTCCGAGGAGAGTTCATGGATATGGGTACGGAAGGTTCGCGGGCCGCGCGCCCGTTCCGCTTCGGCGTCAACCTGGTCACCCCCGCGCCGGACGACGCGTGGCGCGCCAAGTGCCGCCGGGCCGAGGAGCTCGGCTACGACGTGATCCTCGTGCCCGACCATCTGGGTGCCCCGTCGCCGTTCCCCTCGCTCGTGGCGGCTGCCGACGCGACGAGCCGCCCGCGGGTGGGGACGTTCGTCCTCAACTGCGCGTTCTGGAACCCGGTGCTGCTCGCCCGCGAGATCACCACCACCGTCGCGCTGACCGGCGGCCGTCTCGAACTCGGCCTCGGCACCGGCTACGTGCGCGAGGAGTTCGAGCAGGCAGGCCTGGAGTGGGGCACGGCCGGCAGCCGCGTCGACCGCCTGGAACACACCGTCACGGAGCTCGACCGGCTGCTCTCCGCCCCCGACCAGGGACCGAGGCCCCCGCTCCTGATCGGCGCGAACGGCGACCGGATGCTGCGGATCACCGCCGAGCACGCGGACATCGCCGCGTTCACCGGGGCCCGCGCGCCGAACGGGAACGCGGGCGGTCTCGAACCGCTGACCGGCGACGAGCTGGACGGGCGGGTCGCCGCCTACCGGAAATTCGCCGCCGACCGCCCGGAGAGCGCCGAACTCAATCTGCTCGTGCAGCTGGTGGCGGTGACGGACGACCGGCCCGCCGCCGTCCAGCCGCTCCTCGAGCATCTGCCGCACCTCACGCAGGAGCAGGTCCTGGACTCCCCGCTGCTGCTCGTCGGCACCGTCGAGCAGATCACCGAGCAGCTCCTGGAGCGCCGCGAGCGGTTCGGGTTCTCGTACTTCACCGTCCTGGAACCGTCCATGGAGGCGCTCGCGCCGGTGATCGAGGAGCTGCGGGGCCGCTGAGCGTCCGGCATGTGAAATCCGCGGCGTCCGGCGGCTTGCGGTGGTGGGATCTCGAACATGAGTGATCTTCGTATCCGTGCCGCAGGACCCGCCGATCTCGACGCCGCGCTCGCGTTCTGGAAGGAGGCCGCGGAGGGCACCAGCATCAGCGACGACCGCTCGGGCGTCGAGCGCCTGGTCGAGCGGGACCCCGAGGCCCTGCTGCTCGCCGAGCGCGACGGGGAGCTCGTCGGCACGGTCATCGCCGGGTTCGACGGCTGGCGCTGCCATCTGTACCGGCTCGCGGTGCACCCCGGGGCCCGGCGCCAGGGCATCGGGTCCGCGCTGCTCGCGGCGGCCGAGGAGCGGTTCGTCGCGCTCGGCGGGCGCCGTGGGGACGCCATGGTCCTGGACCGGAACGAGCGGGCCCGGCATGCGTGGAAGGCGGCCGGGTACACGCCGGAACCGCAGTGGTCGCGCTGGGTCAAGCCGCTCACCGGCTGACGCCGCCGCGGCGGGAAAATTCGTTTTGCCGGTCCTTTACCATGGATGGGTCACCCGAACCCTCTCGAGCTCTCTCGAACTCCATACGAAAGGTGTGAGCGTCCGCCCATGGGCGAGCCTCCCAGTCCCCGCTTCGTCCCCCCGCGCGGCCCCCACGAGCGCGCATCCGTCCCGCCCCTGGCCGACCATGGGACGGAGGTGACGTCCCGATGACCGAAGTACTGCTGCTCGCCGTCGCAGTCCTGCTGTCCCTGGCCTGCGGCGCCTTCGTCGCGGCGGAGTTCTCGCTCACGACGGTCGAGCGCGCGGATCTCGAAGAGGCCGTCGAGCGCGGTGAGCGCGGCGCGGCCGGCGCCCTGCGGGCCGTACGGAACCTCACCTTCCAGCTCTCCGGCGCCCAGCTCGGCATCACCGTCACCAACCTGGTCGTCGGCATGCTCGCCGAGCCGTCCATCTCCAAGCTCCTGTCGGGCCCGCTGGAGTCCCTCGGCCTGTCCGAGGGGGCCTCCACCTCGGTCGCCCTGGTGCTCGGCACCGCCCTGTCGACCGTGTTCCTGATGGTCGTCGGCGAGCTGGTGCCGAAGAACTGGGCGATCTCCTCGCCGCTCGCCGTGGCGAAGAAGGTGGCGACGCCGCAGCGCTGGTTCAGCGCGGCGTTCCGCCCGTTCATCACGCACCTCAACAACACCGCGAACCGGCTCGCGCGCCGCTTCGGCATCGAGCCGACCGAGGAGCTGGCCTCCGCGCGCGGCCCGCAGGAGCTGATGGCGCTCGCCCGGCACTCCGCGAAGGAGGGAGCGCTCGAGGCGGACACCGCCGAGCTGTTCGTGCGCACCCTGAACCTCGCCGACCTGACCGCGGAGAACGTGATGACGCCGCGCGTCCAGGTCATGGCCCTCGACCTCCAGGCCACCTGCGAGGACGTGGCGAACGCGACGCGGGCCACCGGCCTGTCCCGCTTCCCCGTCTACCGCGGCAGCCTCGACTCCGTCGTCGGCGTCGTGCACATCAAGGACGTGCTGGCGGTTCCCGACGAGCAGCGGGCCCGCAAGGGCGTCTCCGATCTGCTGCGCGAGCCGCTGCTCGTACCGGAGACGCTGACCGTGGACCGGCTGCTCGACCGGCTCTCCGGCAAGCGGACGATGGCCGTCGTCATCGACGAGTACGGCGGCACGGCCGGGGTGGCCACCCTGGAGGACATCGTCGAGGAGGTCGTCGGCGAGGTCCGCGACGAGCACGACCCGCACGAGACGCCCGACATCGCGGCCGCGGGCACCGACCCGGAGGGCCGGACGCTGTACTCCGCCGACGGCGCCGCCCGCACCGACCAGCTCGCGCGGGTCGGACTGCGCGCGCCGGACGGACCGTACGAGACGCTGGCCGGGCTCGTCGCGACGGAGCTGGGCCGGATCCCGGACATCGGCGACAGCGTCGAGGTCACCGGGTGGCGGCTCGACGTCGTCGACGCGCACGGACACCGCGCGGCCCGCGTACTGCTGCACGCGCCGCTGATCCTGGACACCGAGGAACGCCGGACGGCGGACGAGGAGAAGACCGGCCGGTCGGCATCGAAGGCCAAGGCTGGGCACAGGTCCGCCAGGGCCGACAAGGCCTCGCACGAGAAGGGGGCGGCCCGATGACCGCGATCCAATTGCTCATCGGCCTGGCGACACTCGTCGTCAACGCCTTCTTCGTGGGCGGCGAGTTCGCACTGATCTCGGTGCGCCGCAGCCAGATCGAGCCGTACGCCGAGGAGGGCGACCGGCGCGCGCGCAGCGTCATGTGGGGTCTGGAGCACGTCTCCGCGCTGCTCGCCGCGGCGCAGCTCGGCATCACGCTGTGCACCCTGGTGCTCGGCATCGTCGCCGAGCCGGCCATCGCGCATCTGCTGGAGCCCGGATTCGACGCGGTCGGCGTGCCGCACGGCCTGGTCCACCCGATCTCGTTCGTGATCGCGCTGACCGTGGCGACGTATCTGCACATGCTGCTCGGCGAGATGGTGCCGAAGAACATCGCGCTCGCCGAGCCGGTGCGCTCGGCGCTGCTGCTCGGCCCGCCCCTGGTCGCCGTCGCGCGCGCCCTGCGCCCGGTGATCTTCGCGATCAACGCCTTCGCCAACGGACTGCTCAAGCTGCTCCGCGTGGAGGCGAAGGACGAGGTCACGGCGACGTTCTCGGACGACGAGCTGGCCCGTATGGTCAAGGACGCCTCCGAGGCGGGCCTGATCGACGACCGCGCGCAGGAACGCCTGCACGACGCGCTGGAGCTCGGCCGCCGCCCCGTCAAGGACGTCGTCCTGCCGATCGAGAAGGTCGTCTACGCGCGCGTGGGCGTCACGCCCGAGGAGCTGGAGCGGCTCTCCGCCGAGTCCGGGTTCTCGCGCTTCCCCGTGGTGGACGAGGGCCGGCGGATCGTCGGCTACCTCCACGTGAAGGACGCCCTGGACGCGACGCCGCGCGATCTGCCGTTCCGGGTGCCGGAGATGCGCTCCATCGCGCGCGTCCGCGAGACGACGCCGCTGGACGACGTGCTGACCGCGATGCGCGGCAGCCGTACGCACGTCGCGGCGGTGCTCGGCGCGGACGGCCGGCTCGCCGGTCTGGTCACCATGGAGGACGTGCTGCGGGAGCTGTTCGGCCAGCCGGTGTGAGCCCCGCGCGGGGCCGGGGAGCTCCGTAGGGCCGGGAAAGGGGAGGCATGAGCCAGCTCGTCCTGAAGGACGTGTCGTACGGATACCCGGACCGGCCGGTCCTCGACCGGATCTCGCTGTCGGTGCGGCCCGGCGACAAGGCCTGTGTCATCGGCGAGAACGGCTCGGGGAAGTCGACGCTGCTGCGACTGCTCGCGGGCGAGCTGACGCCGTCCGAGGGCTTTGTGGCGGTGAGCGCCGACGGCGGCACCGGCTACCTCGCCCAGACGCAGCCGCTGCCGCCCGGGGCGACCGTGCAGGACGCCGTCGACGCGGCGCTCGCCGAGCTGCGCGACCTGGAGCGGCGGATCGCCGAGGCGGAGGCCTTGCTCGGCTCGGCCGGGCCCGGTGCGCTCACCGAGTACGCGGATCTGGTGGCGGCCTTCGAGGCGCGCGACGGCTACCGTGCCGACGCCCGCCTGGAGGCCGCCCTGCATGGCCTCGGCGTCCCGCACCTGGCCCGCACCCGCACGCTCGGCTCCCTGTCGGGCGGCGAGGCGGCGCGGCTCGGCCTCGCCTGCGTCCTCGCCCCGCGGCCCGAGCTGCTGCTCCTGGACGAGCCGACGAACCACCTCGACGACCAGGCGCTGAGCTGGCTGGAGGAGCGCTTGCGGGCGCACCGCGGCACCGTCGTCGCCGTCACCCACGACCGCGTCTTCCTCGACCGGGTGGCCGGCACGATCGTCGAGGTCGACGGCGACCGGCACGCCGTCGCCCGCTACGGCAACGGCTGGGACGGCTATCTGGAACAGCGGACCACCGCGCGGCGCCGCTGGGAGGAGCGCTACCGGGCGTGGTCCGACGAGGTGGACCGGCAGGAGCGGATCGCGCAGGACACGTCGGCGCGGCTTTCCGGCGGCTGGCGGATGCGGGACAGCAGCACGTTCGCCAAGTTCTCCAAGCACCAGCGCTCGGTGGAGGGCCAGGTCTCGGGGGTGGTCCGCAACGCGCGCGAGCGGCTGCGGAGGCTGCGCGCCGACCCGGTGCCGAAGCCGCCGGAGCCGTTGCGGTTCCGGGTGGGCGGGGGCGCGGCGGACGGCGCACCGGAACCCGGCGCGCCCGGCGTCCTGGAAGGCGGCGGCCACCCCTTCCTGCGCCCCGTGGAAGTGGCGGACGTCGTGGTCGAGGGGCGGCTCGCGGTCGACCGGCTGGTCCTCGAGCCCGGGGCGCGCACCCTGGTGACCGGGCCGAACGGCGCGGGCAAGTCGACGCTGCTCGCGCTCCTCGCCGGGCGCCTCGCACCGGACCGCGGCACCGTCCAGCTCCCGCCCCGCATCGGCCACTTGACACAGGAGGTCGCACACGACGGCACCGCCCGGCCGCTCCTCGACGCGTTCGCGGCCGGGCTCGGCGGGCTGCCCGAGGAGCACGCCCAGGACCTGCTGGCGCTCGGCCTCTTCCGCGAGGAGGACCTGGCCGTGCCGGTGCGGGACCTGTCCGTCGGCCAGCGCCGCAGGCTCGACCTGGCCCGCCTCGTCACCCGCCCCGCCGATCTGCTGCTCCTGGACGAGCCGACGAACCACGTCTCCCCCGCGCTCGCGGAGGACCTGGACGAGGCACTGGCCGGCTACGCGGGCACGCTCGTCGTGGTCTCCCACGACCGCCGGCTTCGGGCCCGCTTCGAGGGCCGTCAGGTGTGCGTCGCGGGCGGGTCCGTCGTGGGCTGAGGCCGCGGTGTCGCGGTCTCGCCCGTCGGGGCCTCCAGGACGCCGGGTCCGTGCGGGCCGATGCCCGCGGTGCCGACCGCCGTCAGGACCGCGAGCAGCGCGGCGAGCCCCGCCGTGCCGAGGGCCGCGGCCCAGTCGACGTCCAGCAGGTTCGTCGCGCCCGCGACCAGCACCGCCGCGAGCGCCTGCGCGAACGTCCTGATCGCGCGCTCGGCGGTGGCCGTCCAGAAACTGATGCTCCACATGTTCCGCTCCCCCGTTCACGGTGTCCGCTCCCGGCATACCGCTGCCGGGCGCGGCTGCCCAGCCCCGCGGCGCCCACCACTTCGTTGCCTCGGGATACGATCTGAAAAGTCATGCACACAAACCCCACCCACACCAGCCTCGTCGCCGTCGGCGACTCCTTCACCGAAGGCATGTCGGACCTGCTGCCCGACGGTTCCTACCGCGGATGGGCCGACCTCCTCGCCGCCCGTATGGCCGCGCGGACCCCGGACTTCCGCTACGCGAACCTCGCCGTGCGCGGCAAGCTCATCGGCCAGATCGTCGAGGAGCAGATCGACGTCGCCGCCGCGATGAAGGCCGATGTCGTGACCCTCGTCGGCGGCCTCAACGACACCTTGCGCCCCAAGTGCGACATGGTCCGCGTCCGGGATCTGCTGACGCAGGCCGTGGAGACGCTGGCCCCGTCCTGCGGGCAGCTCGTCCTGATGCGCAGCCCCGGCCGCAACGGCCCGGTGTTGCAGCGCTTCCGGCCGCGCATGGAGGAGCTGTTCACCTGCATCGACGAGCTGGCGGCGAAGCACGGCGCCCTCGTCGTCGACCTGTACGGGGCACCGGCCCTCGCCGACCAGCGCATGTGGGACGTGGACCGGCTGCATCTCACCGCGGAGGGCCACCGCCGGGTCGCCGAGGCGGTCTGGCAGGGCCTCGGCTACGAGGCGGAGTCCGACTGGCGGGCCGAACTGCCGCCCGAGCTCCCGCCGAACTGGATGACCCGCCGGGTGGCCGACGCCCGCTTCGCCAAGCAGCACCTCGTACCGTGGATCGGCCGCCGCCTGACGGGAAGGTCGTCGGGCGACGGCCGGGCCCCGAAGCGGGCGGAACTGGCGCCGTACGCGCAGGAGCCGCGCTCCTAGCTCCGCAGGTCGAGCCGCATCAGGACGCGGGGGTGACCGGCCAGCACCGAGGTGGTGTCGGCGGCATGAGTGAACCCGGCGCGCTCGAAGTTCCCGCGGATCCCCGCGTACGCCATGGTCGCGTCCACGCGCGCCTTCCCGTTGTCGAGCGGGTACGCCTCGACCGCGGGCGCGCCGTGGGAGCGGGCGAAGTCGACCGCCCCGGCGATCAGGGCATGCGAGACACCCCGCTTGCGGTGGCCGGGGCGGGCCCGGATGCACCACAGGGACCACACCGGCAGGTCGTCGACGCGCGGGATGGTGCGGCTGCGGGCGAACGAGGTGTCCGAGCGCGGTGCCACGGCGGCCCAGCCGACCGGCTCGTCGCCATCGTAGGCGAGCACTCCCGGCGGGGTACCGGCGCGGCACAGCTCGCCGACGTACTCGCCGCGCGCCGGGCCACGGAGTTCGTTGTTGAGCTTGGACGGGATCCGATGACTCAGACACCAGCACACGGTGGCGGTGGCAGACTTCGGGCCGAGCACGGCTCGGACGTCCTCGAACACCGAGGCGGGGCGCACGTCGAAGGTCATGCGCCCCACCCTGGCACGATGCGCGGGACAAAACCTCCGGTTACACGGACAGGACGAGCTTGCCCCGCGTGTGCCCCTCGGCGTTGAGCCGCCAGGCCTGCGCCGCCTCGGCGAGCGGAAGCACCCGCGCGATCGGCACGGTCAGCTTCCCCGCGTCGGCGAGGTCGGCGAGCGCCGTGAGGTCGGCCGTGTCCGGCCGGACCCACACGTAGTGGCCGCCCTTCTCCGCGGCCTCCGCCTCGACGATGGACGCGAACCGGTCGGGCCGGTCGAGCAGCCGCAGCGAGGTGTCGACGGCCTCCGCGCCGCCGACGAAGTCGAGGGCCGCGCCGATGCCTTCGGGCGCCAACTCCGTGACCCGGTCGGCCAGTCCGGGACCGTAGGTCACGGGTTCCGCACCCAGCCCCCGTACGAAGTCGTGGTTGTGGGCGCTCGCCGTACCGATCACGCGGGCACCGAGGGCCACGGCGATCTGGACGGCGAACGAGCCGACGCCGCCCGCGGCCGCGTGCACCAGGACGGTGTCACCGGCGCCGACCCCCACGCGCTTGATGGCCTGGTAGGCCGTGAGCCCGGCGAGCGGAACGCCCGCGGCCTGCTCCCAGGAGAGCGCGGCGGGCTTGCGGGCCAGCATCCGCACGTGCGCGGAGACGTATTCGGCGTAGGCGCCGAGCTGGGCAACGTCCTTGCGGATGTAGCCGAAGACCTCGTCGCCGGGCGCGTACTCCTCGACGTCGAAGCCGACGCGCTCGACCACGCCCGACACGTCCCAGCCGGGGACCAGCGGGAAGTGCGTCTCCATGATCGGGTCGAGGCCGCCCGCGGCGAGCTTCCAGTCGACCGGGTTGACCCCGGCGGCCCGGACCCGGATCAGCACCTCACCGGGGGCGACCTTCGGGTCGGGGAGGTCGGTGAGCCGCAGCGCGTCGGGGCCGCCGTATGCGTTCAGAGTGATGGCCTTCATCCGAGCAATGGTTGCACACGGAGGTAAATGCAGACCCATGATACGTGCGTTTGCAATTAACCCGCGCCTGCAAGTACCGTCGTACGACGTAAGCCCCCGCACCACCGGAAAGGCCGCACGCATCATGGCACCGTCCACCATCCCCACCGTCACCCTCAACAACGGCGTCGAGATCCCGCAGCTCGGCTTCGGTGTCTTCCAGGTGCCGGACGACGAGACCACCGCGGCCGTGACCGCCGCCCTCGAAGCCGGTTACCGCAGCATCGACACCGCCGCGATCTACGGGAACGAGACCGGCGTCGGCCGCGCCCTCGCCGCCTCCGGCATCGCCCGCGAGGACCTGTTCATCACGACCAAGCTGTGGAACGCCGACCAGGGCCACGACGCCACACTGGCCGCCTTCGACGCCTCGCTGGAGAAGCTGGGCCTCGACTACGTCGACCTGTACCTCATCCACTGGCCGACCCCGGAGCGCGACCTCTACCGCGAGACCTGGAAGGCCATCGAGAAGCTGGTCGCCGACGGCCGGATCCGCGCCGCGGGTGTCTCCAACTTCCAGCCCGCGCACCTTCGGCGCCTCGTCGACGGCTCGGACCTCGTCCCCGCCGTCAACCAGGTCGAGCTGCACCCGGGCCTCCAGCAGAGCGAACTGCGCGCCGTGCACGCCGACCTCGGCATCGCCACCGAGGCCTGGAGCCCGCTCGCCCAGGGCGCGGTCCTCGGCGACGAGGCGATCACGACGATCGCCGCCCGCCACGGCAAGTCCCCCGCCCAGGTCGTCCTGCGCTGGCACCTCCAGCTCGGCAACGTCGTGATCCCCAAGTCCGTGACGCCGGCCCGCATCCGCGAGAACCTCGACGTCTTCGACTTCACGCTCACCGACGACGAGATGGCCTCGCTCGCCACCCTCGACCGCGACCTGCGCACGGGGCCGCACCCGGACGAGCTCAACTGATCCTTCAGGCACCGAAGTTCCGCGCCGCGGGCGCCCGAGGCGGCCGCGGCGCGGAAGCCGTCCACAGCGCCGAAAGCACCACCTGAGATGTCTGTTGCCCCCACCGCCCTCGACCGCCTCGTGAACCCCGCGGGCACACTGCCGACCCTGGGCCTCGAACTCCCCCTCGACGCCGACTGGGGCCGCACCCGACTGCGGGCCGACCAGGCCGCGGGGCGCCCCTTCGGCATCCCCGACCTGAGCCGGCACGCCGAACTCGCCCGCCTCGCCGACGACTTGGGCTTCGCGGCGCTCTGGGTGCGGGACGTCCCGCTGTACGATCCGGAGCACTTCGGCGACGCCGGTTCCGTGTTCGAGACGTTCACCCACCTCGGGCATCTCGCCGCCGTCACCGAACGCGCCGTGCTCGGCACCGCGGCCGTCGTCCTGCCGCTGCGCCAGCCGCTGCTGGTCGCCAAGGCCGCGGCCACCGTCGACGCGCTGTCCGGCGGCCGGTTCGTGCTCGGCCTCGCCAGCGGGGACCGTCCGGTCGAATACCCCTTGTTCGGCGCGGACTTCCACGCCCGCGGCGCCACGTTCCGCGAGGGCGTGGAGACCCTGCGCGCGGCCTGGGCCGCGCGGTCCGGGGACGAGGGCATGAGCCTGCCCGCGCTCGGTCTCGACGCGGGCCGCCGCCTGGAGGTACTGCCCAAGCCGACCGGCCCTTCCATTCCGATCGCCGTCGCCGGGCATGCCCAGCAGTCCGCGGAGTGGATCTCCCGGAACGCCGACGCGTCCCTCAACTATCCCCGCCCGCTCGGTGCGTTGCGCCTCAAGACACAGGAGTGGCGGGAGCTGACGGGCGAGGATCCGAAGCCGTATCTCACGCCGATGCAGCTGGACCTCCTGCCGGATCCCGCCGCCCCGGCGACCTCGATCCGGCTCGGCCTGCGCACCGGCCGCGAGGCGCTGGTGGAGCAGCTGCGGGCCATGGGCGAACTCGGCGTCTCCCATGTCTCGTTCAACCTCCGCCCGAGCGACCGCCCGATCGACGAGGTCCTGAAGGAACTCGCCGATACGGTGCTACCGCACTTCCCCTCGTCCTGAGCGACTCGTCCTGAGCGACTCGTCCTGAGCGACTCGTCCGGAGCGACTCGTCCGGAGCGACTCGTCCGGAGCGACTCGTCCGGAGCGACTCGTCCGGAGCGATTCGTCCGGAGCGATTCGTCCGGAGCGATTCGTCCGGAGCGTTTCCGGACGAATCGTCAGCGCGCGGGCACGGCCTCCGGCTCGTCCCGCTCCGCCGCCACCCCGACCTCCGACAGCTCCCGGTCCCGCAGGTCCGGTGCGAACGCGATGGCCACCATGGAGATCACCGTCGTCACGACGGCGAACGCGATCACCATCCACAGGCTGCCGTCGGCCCACAGCACCATCGCGCCGGCCAGCGCCGGGGTGAAGCTCGCCAGGAGGATCGACGCCATCTGGTAGCCGATGGAAATGCCCGAATAGCGGACCGCCGTCGGGAACATCTCGCAGTACAGGGCGGGCAGCGGCGCGTACACCATGGCGTGGCCGAGGGCGAGGAACAGCACCACGCCCGCGACGATCGCCCACAGCTGCCCGGTGTGCACCAGCGCGAAGACGGGCCAGGTCGTGAGCACGATCAGGGCGCCGCCGATGAGGAAGGTCCGGACGCGTCCGATGCGGTCGGAGACGGCGCCGAACACCGGGATCATCACGATGTTCACCGCGGCGCCGATCATCGACGCCGTCAGTCCGTAGCTCTTCGGCGCGCCCAGTGTGGTGGTGACGTAGGAGAGGATGAACGTCGTGAACAGGTAGTAGTTCCCGGCCTCGGCGAAGCGGCCGAAGACCGTGATCAGCAGGGCCTTTCGGTGGTCGCGGAAGACGACCGCCGCGGGCGCCTTGCGGCGCTCCAGCTCGGCGTCCATCTTGCGCTTCTCCTCGAGGAACGCGGGGCTCTCGGTGGCGCGGAGGCGGATGAAGAAGCCGACTCCGGCGAGGATCACGCTGAGCAGGAACGGCAGCCGCCAGCCCCACTCGTCGAACGCGTCACCGGAGAGCCACGACGCCAGCGACACCGCGGCCGTGCCGAGGAGCAGACCCGCCGAAACCCCGATCTGCGGCCAGGCCCCGAAGTAGCCGCGCCGCTTCCTCGGCGCGTTCTCGACGGCGACGATGGCCGCCCCGCCCCACTCGCCGCCCACGGCGAACCCCTGCGCGAGCCGCAGCACGCACAGCAACAGCGGTGCCGCGACGCCGATCTGGTCGTAGGTCGGCACGAGGCCGATCGCCGCCGTGGCCACCGTCATGATCGAGAACGTGAGGATCAGCGTGGACTTGCGGCCGATCCGGTCCCCGAGGTGTCCGGCGACGAACGCGCCGATCGGGCGGGCCAGGAACCCCACGCCGAACGAGGCGAGCGAGACGATCTGGCCGATGCCGGGAGACAGGTTCGGGAAGAACAGGTGCCCGAACACCAGGGCCGCGGCGGTGCCGTAGATCGTGTACTCGTACCACTCGACGATCGCGCCGATGGTGCCGGACTGAAGTGACCGGCGCCGCAGTTGCTCCGGTGTCGGGGTGGCGGCGGTGGGCATGGGGATCTCCGTTGATCGGGGTGAGCGGGGACGGGACCGCGGGACTGGACCGGGTCCGGGACCGGGCCGGGACCGCGGCACCGGGCCGGGGCCAGGTCCGGGACGGGACGGGACCCGCCGGCCCGACGGCGGGCCCGGTGGGTGCGGCGGCCGCGGCGGACCCGCCCGAGCCGCGCGGAGCGCGCGGCCCGGTGGTGCGGCGCGTGATGCGGCGAGGGCGCCGGGGACTCCCGGCAGCCGAGGCGCGGCGTGGCGCGAGCGTGGGTGCCGGGCCTCACGGCGCGGGCGAGGGGGTCGCCCGGTCTCAGGCGCGAGCCGCTTCGTAGTGGTCGGTCCACGGCAGCGTGGCGCCGGCGTACTTGGCGGCGCGGACGTCGCCGGAGCGGGCGTGCCCCTCGAACAGCTCGACGCGGGCCGCGCGGCCGCACAGCTCCCCGAGCTCGGCGGAGGACTTCTCCTCGCGCACCTCCTGGTACGTGACGGTGCGCAGGTACATGCCGACCCACAGGCCGCCTGTGTAGCGGGCGGCGCCGCGGGTGGGCAGCACGTGGTTGGTGCCGATCACCTTGTCGCCGTAGGAGACGCAGGTGCCCTCGCCGAGGAACAGGGCGCCGTAGGCGTGCATCTTGTCCAGGGCCTCGCGGGGGTTCTCGGTGAGGATCTGCACGTGCTCGTAAGCGAAGTCGTCGGCGACGCGGTACGCCTCGTCGAGGTCGTCGACCAGGATGATCCGGCCGTGGTCGCGCCAGGCCGGGCCCGCGATGTCGCCGGTCTGCATGCCGGGCAGGATCTCCTCGATGTGCCGCTGCACCTCGTCGGCGACCTGCCGGCTCGTCGTGATCAGGGCGGCGGGCGAGTCCGGCCCGTGCTCGGCCTGCGAGAGCAGGTCGACGGCGGCGACGAACGGGTCGGCGTGCTCGTCCGCGACGACCAGGATCTCGGTCGGCCCGGCGAACAGGTCGATGCCGACCTCGCCGAACAGCTGGCGCTTGGCCTCGGCCACGTACGCGTTGCCGGGCCCCGCGAGCATGTCGACGGGCTTGATGGTCTGCGTGCCGACGGCCATCGCGGCGACTGCCTGGACGCCACCGAGCACGTAGATCTCGTCGGCGCCGGCGAAGTGCGTGGCGGCGATCGTCGCGGCGGGGATCTCGCCGCGGATCGGCGGGGTGCAGGCGACGACTCGCGGTACGCCCGCGGCCTTGGCGGTCACGATCGTCATGTGCGCGGAGGCGGTCAGCGGGTAGCGGCCGCCGGGGATGTAGGCGCCGACGGACTGGACCGGCACGTGCCGGTGGCCGAGGAAGACTCCCGGCGCGGTCTCGATCTCGATCTCGGACATCGAGTCGCGCTGCGCCTCGGCGAACCGGCGGACGTTCGCCTGGACCGTCCTGATGTCCTCGACGACCTGCGGGTCGAGCGTGCCGATGATCTCGGCGATCCGCTGTTCGTCGAGGCGGAAGGAGTCCGGCTCCCAGCGGTCGAAGCGCGCGGACAGTTCACGGACGGCCTCGTCGCCGCGGCCGCGCACGTCGGCGATCAGCTCGCGGACGGCCTGCCCGACGGTGTCGTTGCCGGACGGGGCGGTGGACGGGGTGGCGGCGGCCTTGATGGTGCGGGACACGCCCAGCTCCTCACTCGTGGTGGATACGTATCCATTGGATACGTATCCACAGAATGGAAGACGAAGGGTTGAACGGTCAAGAGGGGTTCGGGGAGGGATTTACGAGGGGGTGTGCGCCGGGCCCGTGGTGGAGCGCCCGACGAATTCCACCGGAAGCACCTCGTGCCGGTGCGGCAGCTCGGGGTCCGCCAGGCGGCCGAGCAGCAGCTCCACGCCGACCTGCGCGATCCGCTCCAGCGGCTGCCGCACGGTCGTCAGGTCGATCCGCTCCCACGCGGAGAGCGGCACGTCGTCGCAGCCCACCACGCTCAACTCGCCCGGTACGTCCACGCCTTCGGCCGCGGCGGCGTTGAGCGCGGCGTACGCCATGACGTCGTTGTGGCAGTAGAGCGCCGTCGGCCGCTCGGGGGCGGCGAGCAGCGTGCGCACCGCCGCGTACGCGGTGGCGTAGTCGTAATCGCCCGCGATCTCGGTGAGGACGGCGCCGCCGGCCGACCGCACCCGGTCACGGAAACCGCGGCCGCGCTGCTGGGCCGTGCTCGATCCGGCGAGGCCGCAGATCATCGCGATCCGCCGGTGCCCGAGGCCGAGCAGATGCCCGGCGGCCAGCTCGCCCGCGGTCGGGTTGTCCGCCTCGACCTGGTCGGCGGGGAAGTCCGCGAGGGTGCGGTGGACCAGCACGACGGGGATGCCGTGCCCGGCCGTGCGGTGCGCGAGCGGCTCGTCCTGCAACGCCGAGGTGAACACGACGCCGTCGACGCCCTCGCGGCGCAGCTGCGCGAGCCCCTCCTCCGCGGTCATGACGTCCGTGACCAGGGTCAGGCGCATGCCCTGCTCGTGCAGGACGCGCTCCATCGCCTTGACCATGACCGGGTAGAACGGGTTCGTCAGATCGCGGATGACCACGCCGATCAGGCCGGAGCGGGAGCCGACGAGACTGCGCGCGGCCTGGCTGGGCTGGAAGTCGTACTTGTCGACCACTTCGAGCACCCGGCGGCGCGTCTCGGGCGCGACGCTCCCGCCGTTCAGGACGCGGGAGACGGTCGACTGCGCCACTCCGGCCTCGCGGGCGATCTGCACGCTGGTGACGGTCGGCCGCCGCGCCATGGGTCCTTACCTCCGGGTCGAGTCGATCGGAGCAAGGATATCGAGGTGAGGACACGGATCGCCGGGTGCCGGGGCGCTCCGCCTCCGGCACCCGGCGTCGGGGCGCGTCCGTCAGGCCTGAACGGTCGTCAAGAGCGCGTCCAGACCATCGGCGTAGATGCCATGGAACAGCTCCTCCGCCTCGGCGTCGCTCACGCCTGCCGGGGTGAACGAGCCGGACCATTCGACGCGGGAGGCGTCGGGGCGGCCGGGGACGGCGTGCACCGTGAGGGTCGAGAGGTAGCCGGTGACCGGGAACGGGGCCTGCTCGATGGCGTAGCTGTAGTGCCGTTCGGCGTCGTCGAACTCGACGAGGCGCTCGACGATGACACCGCCGTCCTCATTGGTCAGGTGGCGCACCCGGCCGCCCTCACCGAGCTCGCTCTTCGGGATGTACGGGAGCCAGTCCGGCAGCGAGCCGAAGCCGCCGATGAGCCGCCAGACGTGGTCGGGGCTGCGCGGGATGTCGAGGGATGCGGTGGTGGAAGCCATGACGGCCGCCTCCTTTACGGTCAAGTGGCGTGCTGTCAGGCGTTGTTCGGGAGCGGGGCGGCCGGGCTGACGAGGCCCTCGGCACGCAGGTCGGTCCAGAACGCGGCGGGGATCTCCTCGGCGAGGGCGGCGGTGTCCTCGGCGATGCGGCTGGGGCGGGTGGCGCCGGGGATCACGGCGGCGGTCGCCGGGTGGGCCAGGGAGAACTGAAGTGCGGCGGACTTGATGCCGATGCCGTGCTTCTCGGTGAGGGCCTTCAGCCTGGCGACGCGGTCGATGATCTCCTGCGGCGCCTCCTGGTACTCGAAGTGGGTGCCGCCGGCGAGGATGCCGGAGCTGTAGGGGCCGCCCGCGACCAGGTCGACGCCCTGCTCCTGGGCCATCGGGAGCAGTCGCGTGAGGGCGTGCTCGTGGCCGAGGAGGGTGTAGCGGCCGGCGAGCAGGAAGCCGTCGGGCCGGGGCTCGTCGAGGGCGAGGGTCAGCTCGATGGGCTCGGTCTTGTTGACGCCGAGGCCCCAGGCCTTGATGACGCCCTCGTCGCGCAGCCGCGACAGGACGCGGAAGGCGCCGGTGCGGGCCTCCTCGAACTTGCCGATCCACTCGTCGCCGTGGAAGTCCTGGGCGATGTCGTGGACCCAGACGATGTCGAGGCGGTCGGTGCCGAGACGCTTGAGGCTGCCCTCGATGGAGCGCTCGGTGGCGTCGGCGGTCCACTCGTGGAGGATCTTGTTCGGGTTGCCGTGCTCGAACAGGCCGCCCTTCTCGCCGAAGTCGGGGACGTCCGTCTCGTGCTCGTCGAGGATGACGCGGCCGACCTTGGTCGACAGGACGTAGGAGTCGCGGGGCTTGGTGGACAGGACCTCGCCCAGGCGCTCCTCGGCGAGCCCGGCGCCGTAGAAGGGGGCGGTGTCGAAGTAGCGGATGCCGTGGTCCCAGGCCGCCTCGACGGTGGCGCGGGCCTCCTCGTCGGGGATCGCGCGGAACATGTTGCCGAGGGGAGCGGTGCCGAAGCCGAGCTTGCCGGGGAGGAGGGACTTGATGCCCATGGAGAACTTTCCTTGCCTTGGTGCCGTACGCGGCCTTAAGGAGATCTGGTGTGGTTTCTCCTGCTCCGCGCCTCTTGCTCCTCCGAGGTTAGGATCGACGGGTAAGACTGTCCAAGACTTACTTGGACACACTTGAGTCCCCCGAGGTCCAACATGCTTGACCTGCGACAACTTCGCTATTTCGTGGCCGTGGCCGAGGAGGAGCACGTCGGCCGGGCCGCCGAGCGGCTGCACATCTCGCAGTCGCCGCTGAGCCGGCAGATCGCCCAGCTGGAGAAGAACCTGGGCCTGACCCTGTTCGAGCGCAGCCAGCAGCGCATCCGGCTCACCTCCGACGGCCGCGTCTTCCTCACCGAGGCGACGGCCCTGCTGCGGCACGCCGCCCGCCTGGAGAACCTGGGCCGCCGCCTCGGGCGCGGCGAGGAGGGCGGCCTGTGCGTCGGCTACGTCGGCGACGCCATGCACACCGGACTGCTGCCCAAGGCGCTGCGCTCGCTGAACGAGGAGCGCCCCGGCATCCACGTCGCCCTCTACGACATGACGGCGCACGAGCAGTTCGAGGGCCTGCGCCAGCGCAGCCTCGACATCGCCCTGGTCCCGGAGACGCCGCCCGAGGACGATCCGGATCTGCGCAGCGCGCTGCTCCTGGAGGACCCGTTGCTGCTGGCCGTTCCCAGCACGCATCCGCTGGCGAACGCGGCCGAGGTGCGCCCCGAGGACCTCGACGGCCTGCCGTGGATCGCGGTCGAGGACGGCCAGGACCACGTCTGGCGGGACGATTTCGTCGCGGCCTGCGCCGCCGCCGGCTTCACCCCGGACATCCGCTTCGAGGCCCCGGAACCGCTCACGGCGGTGGGGTTGGTGGCATCCGGGCTCGGTGCCGCTTTCGTCCAGCGCAGCATGGTGCACGAACGCGGCACCGAGGGCGTCACCGTGCGCGAACTCCCCTGGTTCCTCAGGTCCGTTCGGCTGTGGGCCGTGTGGCACCAGGTCGACCTGCGGCCGGTCGTCTCATCGTTCCGCGGGACGGTTCTCGCCTGTGGTTCCGGAAGCGAGAGAGCCGTTGACTCCGGCTGACGTCATTGACCGTGCAGCGCCTCCTTCAGGGCGTCGACGGCGAGACGGCGGGCCACGTTGGCGGCCCGGGTGTCGCGCAGACTGTCCAGGAGCAGGAAGTCGTGGACCATGCCGGCGACGCGGACGGCCGTGACATCCACGCCCGCTTCGCGCAGCTTATTGGCGTACTGCTCGCCCTCGTCCCGCAGCACGTCGGCCTCGTCGGTGATCACCAGCGTTCTGGGCAGGCCCTTGAGGTCCTCCAGCGACGCTTGCAGCGGCGAGGCGTGCGGCTCGGTGCGCTGTCCGGGCTCGGAGTACTGGTCCCAGAACCAGATCATCCCGTCGCGTGTGAGGTAGTAGCCCTCGGCGAACTGAAGGTACGACGGGGTGTCGAAGTCCGCGTTCGTGACCGGGTACAGGAGCACCTGCGCCTTGAGGTCGATGCCGCCGCGCTCCTTGTTCATGAGCGCGAACACCGCCGACATGCAGCCGCCCACGGACTCCCCGGTGACCGCGACGCGGGAGGTGTCCAGGCCGTGCTCGGCGCCGTGCTCCATGACCCACTGCCCCACGGCGTAGTTCTGCTCGACCTGGGTGGGGTACTTCGCCTCGGGCGCCCTGTCGTAGACGGGGAAGACACCCGCGGCGTTCGCGCCGACCGTGAGTTCGCGGAAGAGGCGGTCGTGGGTTTTGTCGTCGCCGAAGACCCAGCCGGCTCCGTGGATGTAGAAGACCACCGGGAGCGGACCGCTCACACCCTTGGGCCTGATGATGCGGGTGCGGACGGTGCCCCACTGCCCGGCGTCCACGTCCACCCACTCCTCGTCGACGTCCGGACGCGGGACGCTCGTGTCGCTCTGGAGACCGAGGAGGATGTCACGCCCCTTCTCCGGAGGGACCTCGTAGATCCGCGGATGCGGATCGGTCGCTTCGGCCAGCTCCTTCGCGGCCTGCTCGAGGAAGGGCGTGACGGGCGGAGGAAGATCACTCATGTCTGCTCCGATGTGAGGGGCTTCGATGCCGTGAGACGAGGGCCGAGAGCACGTCGGATCCAGGTGCCGGGGCAAAGGTGCCGGACCGGTGTCCGACGTGCGCCGTCCCCGATTCATCGTCCCCTGGTCCGCAGCCGACGCAAGTCGGGTTCAGGCCGGGCGGGAGACCGCGCGGGCCCTCGCCGCCCCGGCAGCTCCGACCTGTACGTTCCTACATTCGGACGACGGTTCGGAGCCTGTAGGGACGCCCGGTAAACTCCGTCCATGTGACTGCGCCTGCAAAGCCCCGTATCCCGAATGTCCTCGCCGGCCGCTATGCCTCCGTCGAGCTCGCCACCCTCTGGTCCCCCGAGGAGAAGGTGAAGCTGGAGCGACAGCTCTGGCTCGCCGTGCTGAAGGCCCAGAAGGACCTCGGGATCGACGTCCCGGACGCCGCCATCGCCGACTACGAGCGCGTGCTCGACCAGGTCGACCTGGCCTCCATCGCCGAGCGCGAGAAGGTCACGCGGCACGACGTGAAGGCCCGCATCGAGGAGTTCAACGCCCTCGCCGGGCACGAGCAGGTCCACAAGGGCATGACGTCCCGCGACCTGACGGAGAACGTCGAGCAGCTCCAGGTCCGCCTCTCCCTCGAACTGGTCCGCGACCGCGCCGTCGCCGTCCTCGCGCGCCTCGGCAAGCTGTCCGGCGAGTACGGCGAGCTGGTCATGGCCGGCCGCTCGCACAACGTCGCCGCGCAGGCCACCACCCTCGGCAAGCGCTTCGCGACCGCCACCGACGAGCTGCTCGTCGCGTACGGCCGGGTCGAGGAGCTGCTGAACCGCTACCCGCTGCGCGGCATCAAGGGCCCGGTCGGCACCGCCCAGGACATGCTCGACCTGCTCGGCGGCGACGCCGACAAGCTCGCCGACCTGGAGCAGCGGATCGCCCAGCACCTCGGCTTCTCGCAGGCCTTCACCTCTGTCGGCCAGGTCTACCCGCGCTCGCTCGACTACGAGGTCGTGACCTCGCTGGTGCAGCTGGCCGCGGCCCCGTCCTCGCTCGCGAAGACGATCCGTCTGATGGCCGGGCACGAGCTGGTCACCGAGGGCTTCAAGCCCGGCCAGGTCGGCTCCTCCGCGATGCCGCACAAGATGAACACCCGCTCCTGCGAGCGCGTCAACGGCCTCATGGTGATCCTGCGCGGCTACGCGTCGATGACCGGCGAGCTGGCGGGCGACCAGTGGAACGAGGGCGACGTGTCCTGCTCCGTGGTCCGTCGCGTGGCGCTGCCGGACGCGTTCTTCGCGCTCGACGGTCTGCTGGAGACGTTCCTGACGGTGCTCGACGAGTTCGGCGCCTTCCCGGCCGTCGTCGCCCGTGAGCTGGACCGCTACCTGCCGTTCCTCGCCACCACGAAGGTGCTCATGGCCTCGGTGCGCGCGGGCGTCGGCCGCGAGGAGGCCCACGAGGCCATCAAGGAGAACGCGGTGGCCTCGGCCCTCGCGATGCGCGAGCAGGGCGCCGAGCGCAACGAACTGCTCGACAAGCTGGCCGCCGACTCCCGCATCCCGCTGGACCGCGCACAGCTCGACGAGCTGATGGCGGACAAGCTGTCCTTCACGGGCGCCGCCGCCGGCCAGGTCGCGCAGATCGTGGCCCGCGTCGAGGAGATCGCGAAGCAGCACCCGGAGGCCGCCGGTTACACGCCGGGAGCGATCCTCTGACCTCCCGCCTCACGCAAGCGGACCTGGAGGCCGCCCGCGACCGTCTCGTTCCGGACGTCGTCGCGAGCGGCCTCTCGGTGTTGTTCTGCGGCATCAACCCCGGCCTCATGACGGCCGCGACCGGCCACCACTTCGCCCGCCCCGGCAACCGTTTCTGGCCGGTCCTCCACCTGTCCGGCTTCACGCCGCGGCAGCTGAAGCCGTCCGAGCAGCGGGAACTCCTCTCGTACGGGCTCGGGATCACGAACGTCGTCGCGCGGGCCACGGCGCGGGCGGACGAGCTGAGCGCGGCGGAGTACCGGGAGGGCGGCCGGCTGCTGGAGGAGAAGGTGGCTCGGCTGACGCCCCGGTGGCTCGCCGTGGTGGGCGTGACCGCGTACCGCTCGGCCTTCGGCGAGCCCAGGGCGAAGATCGGCCCGCAGGAGCGGACGATCGGCGGCGCCCGGGTGTGGGCGCTGCCCAACCCCAGTGGCCTGAACGCGCATTGGACGGCGGCGACGATGGCCGAGGAGTACGCGCGGCTGCGCGCGGCGGCGGCCGAGGAGTAGCAGGCCCCGGGCGTCCGGGGTGAGAGCTTGGTCAAGTCGGCGCCAACACGGCCGGACCTCACGCAGCGGCATGCCTACGCTCCGCTGCGTGACGACCTTGATCGCCGCCGTGCAACGACGGCTGCTGCTGCTGATGGTGTGCTGCTACCTGCTGGCCGGGGTGGTGCCCGGCCCCGGCGAGTGGCTGCGCGCGTCCGCGCCGCACGTGCCGATGGCGCTGCTCGCGGTGATGCTGTTCAACGCGGGGCTCGGGGTGCGCCTCACGGATCTGCGGGCGGTGGCGGGCCGGCCCGTACGGCTCGCGCTGGGCGTCGCCGCCAACGCGCTGCTGCCCCTCCTTGTCCTTCCGGTCGTCGCCCTCTGCCTGCGCACCTGGCCCGATCCGGCGGAGGCCGAGGGGCTCGTGGTGGGGCTGATGCTGGTGCTCGCGATGCCGATCGCCGGGGGCGCCGCGTCCTGGGGCCAGACGGCGGGCGGCAACGTCCCGCTGGTCGTCGCGATGGTCATGGGCTCCACGCTGTTGAGCCCGCTCACCGTGCCCTTCGGGATCCGGGCGGCCGGGGCGCTGGTCGGCCCCGGTGGCACGGGAGCGCTGGACGACACGGCGCGGATCGACACCGTCGCGCGGACGGGGGCCGGGGTGTTCGCGCTGGTCGCGGTGGTGCTGCCGTGCCTGGCCGGGATCGTCGTGCGGATCGCGCTCGGCGAGGGCCGGGTGCGCGGGGCGCTGTCCTCGGTCAAGGCCGTCAACCTCGTGAACATCCTGCTGCTCTGCTACATCAACGCGGCCGGCGCGCTGGGGCAGGCTCTGGCCCACCCGGACCCCGACCTGCTGGCGCTCGCGCTCGCCCTGTCGGGGGCGGTGTGCTGCCTGACGTTTTGCTGCGGACGGTGGCTGTCCCGCTGGACGCGCTGCGATCTGCCGGACACGGTCTCGCTGACCTTCGCCACCGGCATGAACAACAGCAGCGCGGCCGCCGTGCTCGCCACCGGCTGGTTCTCCCACCGCCCCGAGGTGCTGCTGCCGATCCTCTCCTACAGCCTGCTTCAGAAGATCGTGGCCGGGGCGGCGGGCCGGGCGCGGCGGCCCCGGGTGCAGGGGGCCGCCGCGTAGGTCGTCACGGCTTGCGGGCCACCACGCCGTACTGGGCGACCTGCGTGGCCTCGTCGTCGCGCCAGCGCGCGCAGGAGACGAGGCCGGGCTCGACGAACTCCAGGCCGTCGACGAACGCCGCGATCTCAGCGCCCGTGCGGGCGGTGATCGGCGGCTTCGCGTTCTCGTTCCAGAACTTCATGGCCTCCTCGTTGCCCTCACCGCCCAGTTCGAGGGTGGGGTGGGTGAGCACCACATAGCTGCCGGAGGGCACGGCGTCGACGAGCTCGCGCACGATGGACGCGGCCTCCTCCGTGTCGAGCACGAAGTTCAGGATGCCCAGGAGCATGATCGCGACGGGCTGCCCGAAGTCGAGGGTCTCGGAGGCCGCCTCGACGATCGCCCTCGGGTCGCGGGCGTCCGCGTCCACGTAGTTGGTCCGGCCCTCGGGAGAGCTGGTGAGCAGCGCGCGGGCGTGGGTGAGCACGATCGGGTCGTTGTCCACGTAGACGACGCGCGCGTCCGGCGCGATCCGCTGGGCGACCTCGTGCGTGTTGTCGACGGTCGGAAGGCCGGTCCCGACGTCGAGGAACTGGCGGACGCCCACCTCGCTCGCGAGGAAGGTGACGGCGCGGCCGAGGAACGCGCGGTCGGCGCGGGCGACCTCGCCGATGCTCGGGTACATGGACGTCACCATGTCGCCGACCTTCTCGTCGACCTCGTAGTGGTCCTTGCCGCCCAGCCAGTAGTTCCACACGCGCGCGTTGTGCGCGATGTGGCTGGAGATCCGTCCATCCGGCCTGGACCCGTCGGCGTCACTCATGCGATCTCCCTTGTACGTAGCCGGTCTCCGCTCAAGATCCCATCTTGGCACGGGAGTTCGATGAAGCGCGCGAGGGGCCCGCGGGTCTACGCGTCCCTGCGTCGTACGGCCCACCATCCGGCGAGCACCGCGGCCGCCGCCCACAGTGCGGTCACGGCGAGTCCGGACCACGGTCCGAGGGAGCCCTCGGCGTGCTGACGGAGGATCTGCTGTCCCGCGCGGTCGGGCAGGAAGTCGGCGGCCGAGCCCGCGACGTCCCCGACGACGAAGGACACGATCAGCAGGAACGGCACCAGGATGCTCAGCACCGCCACCGCGCTGCGCAGCACGGCCGTGAGCCCCGCCGCGAACAGCGCCATCAGACCGAGGTACACCCCGCCGCCGACGCAGGCCCGCAGCGCCCCCGGGTCGCCGGGTCCGAGCGCGTACGGGCCCATGAACGCCTGGCCCACGAGGAACGCGGTGAAGCTGGTGAGCAGGCCGACGACGAGCCCGCAGGCGCCGATGACCGCCGTTTTCGCGGCGTAGAAGAGGTTCCGGTTCGGCACGGCGGCCAGCGAGACGCGCAGCGCGTTGTTCAGGTACTCGCTGGAGACGGCCGTGGCGCCGAAGGCGAGCACCGCGATCTGCCCGAAGTTGAGGGCGTAGAAGGCCTCGAAGAGCAGGTCCCCGCCGTTGCCGGCCTCCTCCTGGCCGATCGTGGAGAACGCGAGGGTGGTGACGGCGAGCGTCGCGACGAAGACGGCGAGCAGCGAGCCGAAGCTGCCGCGCAGCGATCTGATCTTGATCCACTCGGAGTGCAGTACGGCGGTGGCGGACATCCCGGCCATGGGTCAGGCCTCCTGGAGTGGCGTGGCGGCGAACTCGGCGTCGTTCGCGGTCAGGGCGAGATAGGCCTGCTCCAACGAGGCCTGTTCATCGGCGAGTTCGAGGACGGGGACGCCCTCGGCGGCGGCGAGGGCGCCCACCTCCGCGGCGGTGACGCCCTCCACGTCGCAGCGGCCGTCGTCGGCGAGCGTCACCGTGTGCCCGGCGCGCACGAGCGCGGCTCTCAGACGTGCCGGGTCCGTGGAGCGCACCCGCACGCGGCGTGCGCTGTGCGCGGCGATGAACTCCGGCATCGGGGTGTCGGCGAGGAGCCGCCCGCGGCCGAGGACGACGAGGTGGTCGGCGAAGGTCGCGGTCTCGTTCATGAGGTGGCTGGAGACCAGCACCGTGCGGCCGGCGCGTGCCAGGTCGCGCAGCAACTCCCGGATCCAGATGATGCCTTCGGGGTCGAGCCCGTTGGACGGCTCGTCGAGGAGCACCACTTCGGGGTCGCCGATGAGCGCCGCCGCGATGCCGAGGCGCTGGCGCATGCCGAGCGAGAACGTCTTGACGCGCTTCTTCGCCACGGCGGCGATCCCGGCCCGCTCGAGCACCTCGTCGACCCGCCGGACGGGGATCCGGTTGCTGACGGCGAGGGCCCGCAGGTGATCGCGCGCGGTGCGGGAGCCGTGCGCCGCCTGCGGGTCGAGCAGGGCGCCCACCACGCGCAGCGGTTCGTCGTACGCGGCGTAGTGGCGGCCCCCGATGAGCGCGGTCCCCGAGGTGGGGCGGTCGAGGCCGAGGGCGAGGCGCATGGTGGTGGACTTGCCGGCGCCGTTCGGGCCGAGGAAGCCGGTGACACGGCCGGGCGCGACCCGGAAGGTCAGCCCGTCCACGGCGCGCGTCGCCCCGTACTCCTTGGTGAGATCCTGGACGTCGATACTGGTCATGCCCTCAGAATCGGCCGCGCCAAGGGGTCCCGGCCTCCCCCGCCCGTGGAGTTCGCCTCCCCCGCGCGGGGGAGCCGTCGCGCGCGGGGCTGCTGGCACGATGACGGCATGCCCCGCTTCCTGAGACCGCTCGCCCGTGCGGTCACGTACACCCGCTGGCTGCACCTGCTGTGCTCGTCGGTGCTCGCCTTCGTGTTCGCGATGGTCTACCCGGGGCTCTCCTCTCCCTCGGTGCGCGACTGGGTGCTCATCTACCTGACGCCCGTGCCACTGCTCCTGCTGCTCGGCACGATTCCGGTGATCCGGCGCTCGGAGGGGTTGCAGGCGCGGATGATGCTGTTCCCGGGCAAGCATGCGCGCGGGGCCGGCTCCGGTGCGCAGAGCGAGATCTCGGTGACGCCCTCGGCGTCGTGGCAGGACCGCGGCAGGACGTCGGTCTGGCTGGTGCTCCGGCTGTTCCTGGGGCTCTCGGTCGGCCTCTTCTCGGGCCAAGTGGCGTCGTTCACCATTGAGTTGACCGGCGGCGTCATGGACATCCGGGACGCCTCGACCTCACCGCTGCCCGTGCCGGAGGCACCCTGGTTGTGCGCCGTGGCGATCCCCTGGGGCCTGCTCCTCCTGATGTACGTGGTGGCGGGCGCGGGGTGGCTGACGGCCCGCACGGCGCAGGTGCTCCTCGGCCCGTCCGGGGCGGAGCGTCTCGCCGCACTGGAGGAGCGCACCGAACAGCTCCTGGAGCGCAATCGCATCGCCCGGGAGCTGCACGACTCCATCGGCCACGCGCTGACGGTCGCCGTCGTGCAGGCGGGGGCGGCGCGGGCGGCGGGCGATCCGGCGTTCACGCACCGGGCCCTCGACGCCATCGAGGAGACCGGCCGGGCCGCCCTGGAGGAGCTGGAGCGGGTGCTCCTGGTGCTGCGCGAGGCGGAGCAGCCGCTGGGCAGCCGCCCCACGCTCCAGGAGGCGGACCGGCTGCTCGACTCGGCGCGGGCCTCGGGGGCGAAGGTGGAGGTGACGGTGTCGGGACCGCTGGAGAAGGTGCCGGGGCCCGTGTCCCGTGAGGGCTACCGCATCCTCCAGGAGGCGCTCACGAACGTGCTGCGGCACTGCGGAACCGTACCGGTCACCGTGACTCTCCAGGTCGCCGACGAACAGCTGACCCTGGAGGTGCGCAACCCGCTGCCTCCCGGACGCGGATCGGGACACGGCGGCACGGGGAGCGGTCTGCGCGGCGTACGCGAGCGGGCCGCGCTGCTCGGCGGCAACGCCCGGACGGGCCCGGTCCACGACGAGTGGCAGGTTCACGTCGAACTGCCGGTCGGGTGATCTAGGCTGGCGGCGTGCCGCTGACCGTCCTGCTCGTCGACGACGAACCACTCGTCCGCGCCGGCCTGCGCGCCGTGCTCGAGGCGCAGCCCGACATCACCGTGGTCGGCGAGGCCGCGGACGGCGCGGCGGTCGTCCCGCTGGTCCGCGAGCTGCGCCCCGACGTGGTCGCCATGGACGTCCGCATGCCGCTGCTCGACGGGATCGAGGCCACGCGCGCGGTGCTGCGCGGCGCGGAGCGGCCGCCGAAGATCCTCGTGATCACCACGTTCGAGAACGACGAGTACGTGTACGGGGCGCTGCGCGCGGGCGCCGACGGCTTCCTCCTGAAGCGGGCGCGCCCCGAGGAGATCGTGCACGCGGTCCGCTTCGTCGCGTCGGGCGAGTCGCTCCTGTTCCCCGCGGCGGTCCGCAAGTTGGCCTCGGAGTACGGGAGTTCGGCGGCCCGCGAGACGCTGGAGCGGGCGGCGCTGACCGAACGCGAGGAGCAGGTGCTGCGGCTCATGGCGCGCGGCCTGTCGAACGCCGAGATCGCCACGGACCTGATCGTCGGCACCGAGACGGTCAAGTCCCACGTCAGCGCCGTCCTGACGAAGCTGGGCGCGCGGGACCGGACGCAAGCGGTGATCGCGGCGTACGAGTCGGGGTTCGTGGCCCCGGGGTGACGCCCGACCTGCACCGTTTCGGCCGCGCGCGGCTGAGCACCGTACGCCACAGAGGTGCACCCGGCTCTCGCCGCTGCCCGTGGCTGCGGGTACCATCCGGCGAACACGCGCGACTGCGGGGAGGACGACGGTGGGGCGGCTGACCGGCGGGGACCCCTCTCTGCTCAGGCGGATCAATTCCGCGGTGGTGCTGCACGCGCTGCGTTCCACCGATTTCGCCACGCTCACCGAGGTCACCCGCGTGACCGGCCTGTCGCGGCCCACCGTGGAGGGTGTCGTCGAGGGGCTCATCGTGGCCGGGCTCGTCGTGGAGACCACCGTCGAGGAGCCGGGCGCGCGGCGGCAGGGCAGGCCCGCGCGCAAGTTCCGCTTCCGGGCCGAGGCCGGGCATCTGCTGGGCCTGGAGATCGGCGCGCACCGGGTGGCCGCGGTGCTCTCGGCGCTCGACGGCAGAGTGCTCGGTTCGGCGTCCAAGGAGGTCGACGAGGCCGCGGACGCGGACGAGCGTCTGGAGAAGCTGCGCGGCACCGTCGCCGATCTGCTGCGCCGCGCGGGCGTGGCCCGTGACTCGCTGCGGGCGGTCGGCGTCGGCAGCCCGGGGATCGTGCGGGCGGACGGGACGGTGCGGCTCGGCACCGCGCTGCCGGGCTGGACCGGACTCGCGCTCGGCGAGCGGCTGCGGCGCTCCTTCAAGTGCCCGGTGCTCGTGGAGAACGACGCGAACGCGGCGGCCGTGGCCGAGCACTGGAAGGGCGCGGGGGCGGAGACCGACGACATGGTGTTCGTCCTCGCGGGCCTGAGCCCCGGCGCCGGCGCCCTGATCGGCGGCCGCCTGCACCGTGGCTTCGGGGGCGCCGCCGGGGAGATCGGCGCGCTGCACCTGCTGGGCCGCGAGGTGCGGCCCGAGGCGCTGCTCTCCACGACGGACGAGCCGCTGCACCCGCTGGACGAGCTCGCCGTGGCGAAGGTGTTCACGCTGGCGCGCGAGGGCGACGACCGGGCGGCGGCGGCGGTCGAGCGGTTCCTCCAGCGGCTCGTGCACGATGTCGCGGCGCTGGTGCTCGCGCTCGATCCGGAGCTGGTCGTGGTGGGCGGCTGGGCCGCGGGGCTCGACGGCGTGCTCGAACCGCTGCGGCGGGAGCTGGAGCGGTACTGTCTGCGGCCGCCGCGGGTGGCGCTGTCGACGCTGGGCGAGGCGGCGGTGGCCACGGGCGCGCTGCGGCTCGCGCTCGACCATGTCGAAGAGGAACTCTTCGCGACGGAGAGCACGGTCACGGCCCGTCGGTGAGGTCCGGCGGGCGGCGCGCCGAGGCCGACGCCTTGCCGAGGCCGGGGCCCTACGACGCCCGTGCTCTTACGACGCCCGGGCCTTACGAAGCCCGGGCCCTACGACGCCCGGGACTTACGAAGCCCGCGTCTCCGGCGCGTGGTGGATCTCCACGCCCGCCGTGTCGCCGAACGTGAGGCGGCAGGTGTCCGCGCGGTAGGTCGCCACCGAGACGGCCGCGGTCCTGCCGCGGCTGAAGTAGCGGGTCGTGACGACGAGGACCGGGGCGCCGGGCAGCCGGTCGAGCTCCTTCGCGTCGTCGGCGCGCGCCGAGCCCAGCTCGACCGCGCGGTCCTCCCCGTCGAGCCCGAGGCGCTGAAGCTCCCGCACGACCGCACGCGCGCGTGCGGCGCCGGACGCGGCGTCGACGGCCGTCAGGTCGGGGGCCGGGCCCACGGGGACGTACAGCAGCTCGGCGGCGACCGGCTGGCCGTGCGAGACCCGCGTGCGGCGCAGGACGTGCACCTCGGTGTCCGGGGCGGTCTCCAGGGCCGCGGCGACCGCGCTCGGCGGGACCTCGACGGTGGAGTCGACGGCCTGCCACGCGTCGGCGCTGCCACCGGGCCAGTCCCGGTCGTTCGACGCGACGGCGACGCCCATGCGGGGCGGCGCGACCGTGGTGCCGACGCCGCGGCGGCGCTGGAGCCGGCCTTCCAGCTCCAGCTGCTCCAGGGCCTGGCGGAGGGTCGCGCGGGCGACGCCGAAGCGGGCCGCGAGGTCCCGCTCGTTCGGCAGGATCTCGCCCACCGCGAACTCGGAGTCGAGCGCATCGGTGAGCACGGTCTTCAGGTGCCAGTACTTCGGCTCCGGAGCCGCTTCCAACTGCGTGGTCCCCACCCTGTCCTCCGCAACAGCAGTGCCCTGGCGGCTTTTTATCGCCCTTGTTTATTAAAGGTTCCTGCCTTATCCCTGCGAGAGTAGGACCGCTCTCGGAACTTGGTCAATACCAATCGTGGTCCGGTTCTCAGGTGGCGGAACGCGCGAGGCCCGCCCCCGTGTGCGCCACGGGAGCGGGCCTGGGCCGGAGGCCGGGAGCGGCGGCTAGCCGAGCGAGCCGAGCTTGTCCGGGTTGCGCACGATGTAGATCTGCTGGATCCGGCCCTCGTGCACGCCGAGTTGGAGGACGGAGTCCGGCTTTCCGTTCCCGGTGACGAGCACGCCGAGGGCGCCGTTGAACTCCACCATGCGGAGCTCGAAGCCCTCGACGCCCCCCTGCCGCACGGCGCCCTGGACGAACCGGCCCACCTTGTCGGCGCTCTCGATGACCCGCAGCGGGGCCCTGGCCTTGCCGCCGCTGTCGCCCACCAGCCGGGCGTCCGGGGCGAGCATGGCCATCAGCCCGTCGAGGTCGCCCTCGGACGCGGCGGCCAGGAAGCGCTCGGTGAGGTCGCGCTGCTGGGCCGGGTCGACGTCGAAGCGGGGCCGCCGCTCGTCCACGTGCTTGCGCGCGCGTACGGCGAGCTGCCGCACGGCGGCCTCGCCGCGCTCCAGCGTCCCGGCGATCTCCGCGTAGGTCAGGCCGAAGGCCTCCCGCAGCACGAACACCGCGCGCTCCAGCGGCGAGAGGGACTCCAGGACGACGAGCACCGCGAGCGACACGGAGTCGGCGAGCACGGCCTGCTCGGCGGTGTCGGGCACGGTGGGCCCGAAGTCGGTGACGAGCGGCTCGGGCAGCCACGGCCCCACGTAGGACTCGCGGCGCGACTGGACCTGGCGCAGCCGGTCGATGGCGAGCCGGGTGGTGACACGTACCAAGTAGGCGCGTGGTTCGCGGACCTCCGCACGGTCGGCGCGGGACCAGCGCAGCCAGGCGTCCTGCACCACGTCCTCCGCGTCGGCGACGCGGCCCAGCATGCGATAGGCCACGCCCATCAGAACGGCGCGGTGCTCTTCGAAGTCATCGATCTCTGTACCGGTGGCCACCCACCCATCCCATAGGACACGGCGAGTGCTGTCCAGCGGGCGTCCGATACTTCGGCCACTCCCCTTGAACTGCGCCCTACTGAGCGGTAATTGTTGCTGACAAGGAGTCTAAGGAGACCGTCGCGGCGTGGCGGGGACAGGGAGCGAGCGACATGGTGACAGAGGCGTCCTTCAGCATCGAGAGCGCCGGAGGGTCCCGCACCGTCCGCCTCGCGTACGAGCGCACGGGCAGCGGTGAGCCGCTGCTCCTGCTGCACGGGATCGGGCACCACTGGGAGGCCTGGCAGCCCGTGCTGCCGATCCTCGCGACGGAGCGGGACGTGATCGCGGTGGATCTGCCGGGCTTCGGGAAGTCGCCCGCGCTGCCGGACGGGCTCGCGTACGACCTGGCAGGCGTGATCCCCGTCCTCGACGCGTTCTGCCGCCACCTCGGGATCGAACGGCCGCACGTGGCGGGGAACTCGCTGGGCGGGCTGCTCGCCCTCGACCTCGGCCGGGAGAAGCTGGTGCGCTCCGTCACGGCGCTCTCCCCCGCCGGGTTCTGGACCGGGGCCGAGCGGCGCTACGCCTTCGGGACGCTGCTCGCGATGCGGGCGGGCGCGCGGGCCATGCCGGTGCCGGTGATCGAGCGGCTCTCCCGCTCCGCGGCCGGGCGCGCGGCGCTCACCAGCACCATCTACGCGCGGCCCGGCCGCCGTTCACCCGAGGCGGTCGTCGCGGAGACGATCGCCCTGCGGGAGGCGACCGGGTTCCGGGAGACGCTGGAGGCCGGGCGTTCGGTGCTGTTCCGGGACGACATCCAGGAGCTGCCGGTCACGATCGCGTGGGGCGTCAGGGACCGCCTCCTCGTGCGCCGCCAGGGCGTCCGCGCCAAGCAGGTCATCCCGGGGGCCCGCCTGGTCAAGCTCCCCGGCTGCGGGCACGTCCCGATGAACGACGACCCGGCCCTGGTGGCGCGGGTGATCCTCGACGGCAGCCGCTGAGTTCACGGGCGCCGAGCGGCGCGCGAACACCCCCGAGCCCAGGGCGACCCCGGCGGCGACGAGCGCGCTGCCCGCGCCCTGGGCGATGCCGTACGTCCCGGAGCCGACCAGCGGCGCGGTGCAGGCGGCCGCGACGGGGATGAGCCCGGAGAACAGCGTGGCCCGCTCGGCGCCGATCCGCTGCATGCCCATGTACCAGCACACGAAGCCGACGACCGTGACGACCACGGCCTGCCAGGCGAGGGCCGCGAACTCGGTGCCGTCCGGCCTGCGCAGCCAGGAGCCGCCGTCCACGACGATCCCGGCGACGGCCGCCTCCACCGCGGCGACCCCGCACACCGCGCAGGACAGCAGCCGGGGGCCGAGCGGGCGCAGTACCGGCACGGCGAGCACCGCGAAGCCCACCTCGCCCAACAGCGCGCATACGGAGAAGGCGATTCCGGAGAGGTCCGTGCGCCCCCACCCCTGGACCGTGAAGGCCCCGGCCGCCACGAGCAACGCCCCGTAGAGCACGACCCGTTGGGGTCGCACCCCGCTCAACAGGGGAACCAGGACGGCGACCACCACGGGTGCGCATCCTACGAAGACGCCGGGTACCGCGGGTTCGGCGGAGCGCTCGGCAGCGAGGATCGCCAGGTTGAAGCCCACCATGCCGACGGCGGCGAGCAGCGCGAGCCGGCCCCACTGGCGCGGCGTGAGCCGCTTCAACGGGCGCAGGCCGCCCCTGCCGACCAGCGGCAGAAGCAGCAGGCACGCGACGGCGTAGCGGAGGAACTGGCCGCCCGCGTACGGGTAGTGGCCCAGGACGCTGTTGGCGGTGAAGGAGCCGCCCACGAGGACGCAGGCGACCGTGGCGAGCAGGGAGCCTCGAAGCGAAGTGGCGTTCATGGAGGCGACGTTAGGAAGGACGGGTGGTCCGTCACGAGGTCCATTCGCACGGCCGTATCGGGGACCAATCCCGGTCGCACAGGGCCGCCGTAGGGTCCCGGTATGACACAGCCACCCGCCCCGGAGGCCCCCGAACCCTCCTCACCCGCCTGGGAGTTGCTGCTGCCCGCCTCGTCCGCCCCGGCACGCGCGCGTGGTCGCGCCCTGCAATCCGCGCTGCGGGACGCGGTGCGCTCGGGTCGGCTCGCGCCCGGCACGCGGCTGCCGTCGAGCCGGGATCTGGCGCGGGACCTCGGGGTGTCGCGGGGCCTGGTCACGGAGGCGTACGAGCAGTTGACCGCGGAGGGGTATCTGCGCGCCGGGCGGGGTGCCGGGACGTGGGTGGGCGAGGCGGCGCGGGCCGCCGCACCGGGCGCGAGCGACCTGGCGCCCCGCCCGTCGACCGGTGTGCGGGCCGACTTCGTGGCGGGGAGCCCGGACCTGTCGCTGTTCCCGCGCGCGGCCTGGTCGGCGGCGCAGCGCGCGGTCCTGGCCGGCCTTCCGCACCACGCCCTCGGCTACCCGGATCCGCGCGGCCTCCCCCGCCTGCGCACGGCCCTCGCCGAACTGCTCGCCCGGCGGCGCGGCGTGGTGGCGGACCCGGAGCGGATCATCGTGTGCTCCGGGGTGACGCAGGCGGTGACGCTGCTCGGCATCGTGCTCCGCGCGCGAGGGCAGCACGACATCGGTGTGGAGAGCCCCGGCAGTCCCCAGTACGAGGACCTGTTCGCGACCGTGGGCGCACGGGCGGTGCACCTCCCGATGGACGGCGAGGGGCTCGCCCCGGGGCCGCTGCGGGCGTCCGGGGTCCACACGGCGGTCACCACCCCGTCGCACCACTTCCCGTCGGGCATCGCGTACTCGGCGCGCCGCAGGACGCAACTCCTCGCCTGGGCGCGGCGGGTGGGCGGTCTGATCGTGGAGGACGACTACGACGGCGACTTCCGCTACGACCGCGCCCCGGTGGGCGCGCTCCAGGGGCTCGACCCCGAGCACGTCGCGTACACCGGTTCGGTGAGCAAGTCGCTGGCGCCCGGCCTGCGGCTCGGCTGGCTGATCGTGCCGGACGCGCTGACCGACGACGTCGTCGCGCGCAAGCGCTACATGGACCTCGGCAACCCGGCCCTCGACCAGGCGGTGCTCGCCCGCTTCGTCGAGCGCGGCGATTACGACCGCCACCTGCGCCGCTGCCAACGCGCCTACAAGGAACGCCGCGACGCCCTGGTGGCGGCGCTGCGCGAGCACCTGCCCGGCACCGAGGTCTCCGGCATCGCGGCGGGCCTGCACGCCATCGCCACGCTCCCCGACCACTGCGGCCCGCGACAGGAGTTCCTGGACCGCTGCGCGTCCACCGGAGTCTGCGTCCGCACGCTGGACCACTACGGAGGAGGCGGCGCGGGCGACCGCGTGTCCCTGGTGATCGGCTACGCGCACCTGCCCCCGGCCCGCATCGCCGAAGGGGTACGCCTCCTGGCCGACGCGGCCGTGCGCGCCCGGTTCCCCTGACGGTGGGGACAGTTGTTCACTTGGGGTTCGTGTGCGCGCCGTGGCACCGCAGTAGGAGTGGCAGCGCGGCGCCGCGCGCAGGCCATGGCACCGTGCTGTCGTCGAGACCGTCACTGGAGGCGTCCATGTCAGACCGTCCACAAGCTCCCCTGCCCGGCCGCCGCGGAGTGCTGCGCGGCGCGCTCGCCACGTCCGCGGCGCTGGCCCTTCCGGCGATCGGCGGGGCCGCCGCGCCCGCGTTCGCGCTGTCCGGGCGGCCGAAGGCCGGCTGGGGCGTCCAGGCGGGTGACGTGGGCGCGCACTCCGGGCTCGTGTGGGTGCGCTCGGACCGGCCGGCGCGGATGGTCGTGGAGACCTCGGCCACCGACTCGTTCAAGAACGTCACCAGATGGCGGGGGCCGCTGATCGGTCCCGACACCGACTTCACGGGGACGACCCGGCTGCGCGGACTGCCGCCCGGCGAGCAGATCCACTACCGGGTGCGGCTCGCGGACCCGGACGATCCGCGGCGCACCGGCGAGCCCGTCGAGGGCACGTTCCGTACGGCGTCCGTGTCGCGGCGGGACGGAGTGAGGTTCCTGTGGTCCGGTGACATCGCCGGGCAGGGCTGGGGCATCAATCCGGACCGTGGCGGCTATCGCGTGTACGAGGACATGCGCGCCCTCGACCCGGACTTCTTCCTGTGCAGCGGCGACAACATCTACGCCGACGGGCCGATCCTGCCCAGCGTGACGCTGCCCGACGGGCGGGTGTGGCGCAATGTGACCACCGAGGAGAAGTCCAAGGTCGCGGAGACGCTGGGCGAGTTCCGCGGCGCGTTCCGCTACAACCTGCTGGACGAGAACCTGCGTCGCTTCAACGCACAGGTCCCCACGATCACGCAGTGGGACGACCACGAGGTGCACAACAACTGGTACCCGGGCCAGATCCTCAGCGACGAGCGCTACACGGAGAAGAACGTCGACGTGCTGTCGGCCCGTTCGCTGCGCGCGTTCAGCGAGTACTTCCCGATCTCGACGCTGCCGCCGGGCGACGCGGACGGCCGGGTGTACCGGGTGCTGCGCCAGGGTCCGCTGCTCGACGTGTTCGTGCTGGACATGCGGACGTACCGCAACGCGAACTCGACCGGCCGGCAGACCGAGGACGCCACCGGAATCCTCGGCGCCGAGCAGCTCGCGTGGCTGAAGCGGGAGTTGTCGCGTTCGCGCGCCGTGTGGAAGGTGATCGCCTCCGACATGCCGCTGGGCCTCGTCGTCCCGGACGGCACGAACTTCGAGGCGGTGGCGCAGGGCGACCCGGGCGCGCCGCTCGGCCGTGAGCTCCAGCTCGCCGAGCTGCTGCGGCACATCAAGCACGAGCGGATCACCGGCACGCTGTGGCTGACCACGGACGTGCACTACACGTCGGCGCAGCACTACGAGCCGTCGAACGCGGCGTATCAGGACTTCGAGCCGTTCTGGGAGTTCGTCTCGGGACCGCTCGCGGCGGGCGGTTTCAAGGCGCTGAAGCTGGACGGGACGTTCGGTCCGCGGCAGGTCTTCATCAAGGCGCCGGACCGGAACAACACCTCGCCGGCCGAGACCCCGCCGTACTTCGGCGAGGTCGAGATCGACGGCGGCAGCGGGGAACTCACCGTGCGGCTGCGGCAGGAGGGCGGCGACGTGCTGTTCTCGCAGACCTTGCAGCCGGGGCGGGTGGGGCAGTGATCCCGCCACGCCCAGTGGCCAAAAACCGACATAAGCACGCTTAACCCATCGGTCACAAAGCGTTTGTGATCACGCAACACCGGTCCTGCACAGTGGACTCATGAGTAATGAGACGCAAGTTGTCACTGTTGTCCTCTGCTGCGCCGCGGCCCTGCTCGCCATCGCCGCCGCCGGGTTCCACCTGCTCCGGACAGAACGCAAGGAGCACGCGCCACCCACGGCGGATACCGGCACCCGGCCGCCCGCCTCCCCGGAGGCAGCGGCCGGGTCGCTCGACCCGGCGAGCAGCACGCTGTGGCGGATGCGGACGACCGTGCGGGACGAGCCGGGTTCGCTGGCGGCGCTGTGCACGGTGCTCGCCCGCGAGCGGGTCGACATCCTGAGCCTCCAGACGCATCCGCTGGCCGAGGGCACCGTGGACGAGTTCCTGCTGCGCGCCCCCGAGGAGCTGAGCTCGGACGAGCTCGCCGGGGCCGTCGCGGGCGCGGGCGGCGCCGACACCTGGGTCGAGCGGGCGGACGCCCACGACCTGGTGGACGCCCCCACCCGGATCCTCGGCCTCGCCACCCGCACCGCCCTGGACGCCGCCGAACTCCCGCTCGCGCTGCGCCAGTTGCTGGGTCGCTGCACCATCAGGCAGCTGCCCGCGAAGGCGGCCGCCGCGTCCGGCGCACCGGTCGAGGGCGGCTTCGACGACACCGTGCTGCGGCTGCGCACCCCGGAGGGCGGGGTCATCTCGGTGGAGCGGCCGCAGCTGCCGTTCACGCCCACCGAGTTCGCGCGCGCCCGCGCCCTCGTGGAGCTGGACACCCGGCTCGGCCCGCGGGTGCCGAACGGAGAGGACGTCCTGACGCTGCCCGAGGGCAACGACATCACCGTGCGGCGCGCGGACATCGGCGACCTCGCCCTGTCGAGGGCGATGCACGAGCGGTGCTCGCAGGCCACGCTCGCCAGCCGTTACCACGGCCCCGTCGCCGACGCGGACCGCTATCTGAACCACCTGCTGAGCCCGCGCCACGGCCGCACCCTGGCCGCGCAGACGGCGTCGGGCCGGATAGTGGCTCTCGGCCATCTGCTGTGGGACGGCGACGAGACCGAGGTCGCGCTGCTCGTGGAGGACGACTGGCAGCGCCGGGGCATCGGCGCCGAACTCCTCGGCCGCCTGGCCTCGATGGCGGTCGAGGCGGGCTGCGCCAGCGTGTACGCGGTGACGCGGTCGGCCAACACGGGCATGGTCGCGGCGATGCGCGGCCTCGGTCTGCCCCTCGACTACCAGATCGAGGAGGGCACGCTGGTGATCACCGCCCGGCTCGATGCGGCACCGGTGGCGACCCTGCGTCCGTCCGCGAACGAGGACGCGTACGAGCGGGCCGAGCAGCACCGCTGACCACGTGGTCGGCCCCGGGCCCGGCGCCCAGCGCCCGGTCCAGGTCCGTCCACAGGTCCTCGACGTCCTCCAGGCCGACCGAGAGCCGCAGCAGCCGGTCGCCGACGCCTGCCGCTCTGCGGTCGTCGGCGGCGACCACGCGGTGGCTGATCGAGGCGGGGTGCTGGATCAGCGAGTCGACGCTGCCGAGGCTGACCGCCGGGGTGATCAGTTCGACCCCGGCGGTCACCGCGTGCGGGTCGCCCGCGACCTCGAAGGCGACCATGGCGCCGCCGATCCGCGGATAGTGGACGCGGGTGACGCGCGGGTCGCCGACGAGCCGCCGGACGAGCTCGGCGGCCGTCGCGGAGGCGGCGCGCACCCGTACCGGCAGCGTGGACAGGCCGCGCAGCAGCAGGTATCCGGCGAGCGGGTGCAGCACACCGCCGGTCGCGAACCGCACCTTGCGCAGCTCGCGGGCGAAGGCCTCGTCGCAGGCCACGACGCCGCCGAGGACGTCCCCGTGACCGCCGATGTACTTCGTGGCGCTGTGCAGGACGAGCCGGGCGCCGCTCTCGGCGGGGCGTTGCAGCACGGGCGTGGCGAAGGTGTTGTCGACGAGCAGCGGGACCGAACCGCAGGCGTGCGCGACGGCCGCGAGGTCGACCTCCGCGAGCGTCGGGTTGGCGGGCGACTCCACCATGACGAGACCGGTGTCGGGGCGTACGGCGTCGGCGATCCCCGCCGGGTCCACCCACGTCACCTCGGAGCCGAGCGCCCCCGCCGTCAGCAGGTGGTCGCTGCACCCATACAGCGGGCGGACCGCGACGACATGGCGCAGGCCCGCCGCGAGGCGTACGAGGAGCACGGCCGTCAGCGCCGCCATGCCGCTCGCGAACGCGACCGCGCTGTCCGTGCCTTCGAGGCGGGCGAGGGCGGTCTCGAAGCGGGCGACGGTCGGGTTGCCGAGGCGGCCGTAGACGGGCGGCCCGTCGTCGAGCGCGCCGTCGGCGGCGAACGCGTCGATGCGGGCGGCCTCCCCGCGGGTGTCGTGGGACGGATAGGTGGTGGACAGGTCGAGGGGCGGGGCGTGCAGGCCGAGGGCGGCGAGGTCGTCGCGGCCCGCGTGCACGGCTTCGGTGGCGAAGGCCCGGGGGCGGGCACCGCTCATGTCCCAGTGCGTATCCATGGACGGCATCCTGAACAACGGACGGGGGCCGTGGTTCAACTCCCGTGCTACGTTCGGCCGATGACCGACTCCGTCGTACTCGATCCGGTCGACCTGGACATACTGCGGCTGTTGCAGAACGACGCCCGCACCACGTACCGGGATCTGGCGGCGCAGGTCGGCGTCGCGCCCTCCACGTGCCTCGACCGGGTGAACCGGCTGCGGCGCGGCGGCGTGATCCTCGGGCATGTGCTGCGGCTCGATCCGGCGAAGCTGGGCCGCGGCCTGGAGGCGCTGCTCTCGGTACAGGTGCGCCCGCACCGCAGGGAGCTCGTCGGGCCGTTCGTGGAGCGGGTCCGCGCGCTGCCCGAGGCCCGCACGGTGTTCCATCTGACCGGGCCCGACGACTACTTGGTGCATGTCGCCGTCCACGACATGGCCGATCTCCAGCGGCTCGTGCTCGACTCGTTCACCTCGCGCCCCGAAGTGGCGCGCGTCGAGACCCGGTTGATCTTCCAGCAGTGGGAGTGCGGGCCGCTGCTTCCGCCTGCGGCGAATCTTGGTGACGCGGCCCCCTGACGCGTACGAGGATGTGTCGCATGCCACACACCGCGAGCTCCCAGCCCCCCGCCGCCCCACTGCCCCGGCAGGTCGCCGACGCCTTCGTCGACGCCATGGTCGCCCTCGATCCCGTCGAGGGCACCTTCCTGGGGGTACGGGAGGCCCACAGCAAGCTGCCCGACCTCTCCCCCACCGGCCTCGCCGCCGTCGCGGACCTCTCGCGCGAGACCCTCGCCCGGCTCGCCGAGGCGGAGCGCGCGCCCGGTGCGGACAGCGACGTCGAGCGGCGCTGCGCCCGGCTGCTGCGCGAGCGCCTGACCGCCGCGCTCGCGGTGCACGAGGCGGACGAGCACCTGCGCGAGGTCTCCAACCTCGGCTCCCCGGTCCACAATGTGCGCGAGGTGTTCACGGTCACCCCGACCGACACGGACGAGGACTGGGCGGCGATCGCCGAGCGGCTGCGCGCGGTGCCCGCCGCGTTCGCCGGCTACCGGGAGACGCTCGCGCTCGGCCTGGACCGCAAGCTGCACGCGGCGCCGCGGCCGACGGAGACGTTCATCGGTCAGCTCGACGAGTGGCAGGGCTGGTTCGAGGAGTTCGCGGCCGCGGGGCCCGAGGCGCTGCGCGCCGAGCTGACGGAGGCGGCCCGCACCGCCGACGCCGCGACCGTCGAGCTGCGCGACTGGATGCGGGACGTGTACGCGCCCGCCGTCGAGGGCGCGCCGAACGTGGTGGGCCGCGAGCGCTACGCGCGCTGGTCGCGCTACTACAACGGCGCGGACCTCGACCTGGACGAGGCGTACGCGTACGGCTGGAGCGAGTTCCACCGGCTGCTCGCCGAGATGCGCACGGAGGCCGAGAAGATCCTGCCGGGCGCGCGAACGCCGTGGGTGGCGCTCGCGCACCTCGACGAGCACGGGCGGCACATCGAGGGCGTCGACGAGGTGCGCCAGTGGCTTCAGAAGCTGATGGACGAGGCCATCGGCGCGCTCGACGGCACCCACTTCGAACTCGCCGACCGGGTGCGGCAGGTGGAGTCCTGCATCGCTCCCGCGGGCAGCGCCGCCGCCCCCTACTACACCCCGCCGTCGGAGGACTTCTCGCGGCCGGGCCGCACCTGGCTGCCGACGATGGGCCAGACCCGCTTCCCCGTCTACGACCTGGTGTCGACCTGGTACCACGAGGGCGTGCCGGGCCACCATCTCCAGCTCGCCCAGTGGGCCCATGTCGCCGGTGACCTCTCCCGCTACCAGGCGACGCTCGGCATCGTCTCCGCGAACGCGGAGGGCTGGGCGCTGTACGCGGAGCGGCTGATGGACGAGCTGGGCTTCCTCACGGACGCGGAGACCCGGATCGGCTACCTGGACGCGCAGATGATGCGGGCCTGCCGGGTCATCGTCGACATCGGCATGCACCTGGAACTGGAGATCCCGGCGGACTCGCCGTTCCACCCCGGCGAGCGCTGGACGCCGGAGCTCGCGCAGGAGTTCTTCGGCGCGCACAGCAGCCGCCCCGCGGACTTCGTGGAGAGCGAGCTGACCCGGTACCTGTCGATCCCGGGACAGGCGATCGGCTACAAGCTGGGCGAGCGGGCCTGGCTGCTCGGCCGGGCGGGCGCGCAGGCCGCGCACGGCGACGCCTTCGACGCGAAGGCGTGGCACATGGCGGCGCTGTCGCAGGGCTCGCTGGGCCTGGACGACCTGGTGGACGAACTGTCCAAGCTGTAGTGCCTAGACGAGGGTTCGGCGGAAGCCGCCCTCGGAGCCGATGACCTGCCCGGTGATCCACGCGGCCTCGTCCGTGGCCAGCCACGCGATGAGCCGCGCCGGATCGTCGGGCATCCCCCACCGCTTGGCGGGGAACAGCTCGGCGATGGCGTCGTACGTCTCGCCGTCCAGGTAATCCGTGTCCACGGGGCCCGGGTTGACGGTGTTCACGGTCACGAACTGCGGGGCGAGGGTCGTGGCGAGGGAGCGTGTGACCGACGCGAGCGCGCCCTTTTGCAGGGCGTACGCGATCTCGCCCGGCATGCCGTCGGCGATGTCCTGACCGGAGGTCATCATGACGACGCGGCCACCGGCCCCCGCCCCGTCAGTGACGGCGACCCGGTGGCGGGCGTAGGCCTGGACGAGCAGCACCACGGAGCGGGCGTCGACGGCCCAATGGGCGTCCAGCATGGCGGCGTCGACGCTGTCGAGCGTGCCGTCGGAGCCGCTGAGGGCATGGTTGGCGACGACGATGTCGAGCCGCCCGCCGAGCGCTTCGGCCGCGTCCCGGATCAGGCGCGCGGGGGCGTCGGGTTCGGTGAGGTCCGCCGGGCCGTGCGCCACGACGGCGTCCGGCTCGCCGCGCGCCTCCCGCACGGCGTCGGCCACGTCGGCGGGCCGGTCGGCACCCCACGGCATCGCCTCGTCGTGCGCCACGTGGTGGTGCAGATACACGCTCGCCCCGTACGCGGCGAGTCGGCGGGCCACGGCGAAGCCGATGCCGCCGCGCCGGCTCGCACCGGTGACGAGCGCGGTGCGGCCACGCAGCGGGAGGGGGTCGCGGCGGAGTTCGGCCGGGGCGGGGTGAGGAAGTCTGGGCATGTCCCGGATCATGCCCGAACACCCCCTTCGACCTGAACCGAATTCCCGCGTGCCTATGCTGACTTCATGGACGCAGCCCACGCCTCCCGCGCCGCCGCACCGCCCCGTCCGCCCTTCGTCGACGAGCACCGGATCGTGGTCGACGCGCCCGCCGAGCGGGTGTGGCCGGCCCTCGCCGCCGAGTTCGGCAGCACCGGTGGCCGGGGCTTCGAGGCGTACGCGCGGTTCATCGGCGCGAAGCCGCTGCGCTCCAGCGGCGCCCCGCTCACCGAGGGCTCGACGCTGCCGGGCTTCGCGGTGGCCGAGGCGGTGCCCGGCCGCTCGGCCCGCCTCGTCGGACGCCACTTCTACTCGCGCTACGAGCTGGACCTCGACCTGTCCGAGCGCCCCGGCGGGACGCTGCTGCGTGCCCGTACGTACGCGGCGTTCCCCGGACCGCTCGGCCGCGTCTACCGGCTCCTCGTGATCGGCTCGGGCGGGCACCGCGCGCTGATGGTCCGCCGCCTGGCCGCCGTGGGCAGGCGCGCCGAGCGGTCCCGCTGACCTGCCGGGCACCCCGCGATCGGCCCTCCCGAGAGGCGAACCGGGCAAAACTGTGAGTGCCTGGGTGGTGACGGAACGCGTATCCGTCGTCCCACCGTCTCACCCAAGGAGTCTTCATGTCGACCATGATCAAGCTGGGTCTCACGGCAGCTGCGGCCGGAATCGCCGTCCTCGGAACCGCCGGCATGGCCGCCGCGGACACCGACCCGTTTGGCGTGGCTCAGAATTCGCCCGGTGTGGTCTCCGGCAACGTGCTCCAGGTCCCGGTCCACGTCCCGGTCAACGCGTGTGGCAACAGCGTCGATGTCGTCGGCCTGCTCAACCCGGCCTTCGGCAACGTATGCGCCAACAAGTGACACACGCCCCCGTGCGGTGACACCCCGCGTCGGTCCCGGCCTCTTCGGCCGGGAACCGGCGCGGGGTGTCCGCTGTGTGCCTACACGCCCGGGATCCCGCGCTGCCGCACCACCGAGCCGTCCCGCCCCTTCACGACCTCCAGCTGCGCGTGCACGCGGCGCCGCAGGTCGCCGACGTGGCTCACGATGCCCACGCTGCGGTCCCGCTCGCGCAGGGAGTCGAGGACGTCGAGGACCTCGTCGAGGGTCTGGTCGTCCAGGCTCCCGAAGCCCTCGTCGATGAAGAGGGTGTCGAGGCGGACGCCGCCCGCCTCGTCCGTGACGACGTCCGCGAGACCGAGCGCCAGGGCGAGCGAGGCGAAGAAGGTCTCACCGCCGGAGAGCGTCGCCGTGTCGCGCTCGCGGCCCGTCCACGCGTCCACGACGTGCAGGCCGAGACCCGAACGGCCGCGCCCCGCGAGGGAGTCGGAGTGCACCAGGGTGTAGCGGCCCGACGACATGCGGCGCAGGCGCGCGGTCGCCGCCGCCGCCACTTGTTCCAGGCGGGCGGCCAGCACATACGACTCCAGGCGCATCTTGCGCTCGTTGTCGGCGGCGGTGCCGGCCGCGAGGGAGGCGAGGCGGGCCACCCGGTCGTACGTCTCGCGCAGCGGGCCGAGGCGGCGGGCCTCGGTGGCGGCGCGACGGGAGAGCCGGTCGAGTTCGGCGCAGCGGCGCTCGGCCGCGTCGCGTGCGGAGCCCGCGGCCCGCACGCGCGCGTCGGCCGCCTCCGCGACGGCCCGGGCCACGGCGACGTCGGCCGCGGGCCTGCGGGCCGCCTCGGCGGTGTCCTCCTCCGCGAGCACCGCGCGGACGGCCGCCTCCTCCGACTGCCGTGCGTCCAGGCGGTGCTGGAGCTCTCGGTACCGGGCATCGTCGAGCAGGGCGGCGGCCGCCTCCTGCGGCGTGTCGAACCCGGCCCGGAACGCGGCGTCGGCGAGTCGCGCGTCCGCGTCCTTGAGCCGCCGCGCCGTGTCCTCGACGGCGCGGGCCGCGTCGGCCGCGTCGGTGAGCAGCGCGGCCTGCCGCTCCAACTGCCCCGCGCGCGCCTCGACGCTCTCCGCACCTCCGCGCGCCTGCGCCAACTCCGCCTCCAGAGAGGCCTGTTCACGGTCGAGTGCCTCGCGCAGGGAGGTCCGGCCCGCCGTCCGCTGCGCGACCTCCTGCCGGGCGACGAGGCGCCGGTCGTGCTCGCTCTCGGCGCCGGCGAGGGCCTCGCGGGCGGGATGCGCGGTGGCCGCGAGGGCGTGCGCCTCGGCGTGTCGCTCCGCCCATTCGCGGGCGGCCTCGGCGAGTTGCGCGGCAGCGGCCTCCCCCGCCGCGGCCTTCGCCGCCGCCAGCTCCTCCCGTACGCCGCCCAGGACGCGCTCCGCCTCGGTGCGGCGCGTGTCGGCGGCGCGGTAGGCGGCGAGCGCGGCCTCCTCGGCGGCCCGGTCGACGTGCCCCTCGGACTTCCGCATGGGCGCCGGGTGTTCGGTCGCGCCGCAGACGGTGCAGGGTTCGCCGTCGACGAGGGCCTCGGCCAGTTCGGCGGCGACGTCGCGCAGCCGCTGCTCCTTCAGGCCGAGCCAGTGCTCGTGCGCGGCCGCCGAGCTCTCGCGGGCGCGCAGCGCGTCGGCGTCGGCGGACGCGGCGCGCTCGGCGAGCCGGTCGCGCTCGACGGCGGCGCGGGCCTGCTTGCGGGCCGGTTCGAGCTGTCCCGCGAGGTGCTCGGCGCGGGTCGCGGCCTCCTGCGCCGCGTCGACCCGGGCCTGGAGGTCGGCGCGCCGGGCGTCCCAGCCGTCGAGCCAGCCCTCGGTGTCGGCGAGCAGATCGACGTCGGCGCGCTCCTCGCGGTCGAGTCCCGCACGCTCCCGCGTGAGTTCGGCGAGCCGCCGCTCGGCGCGGCGCGCCGCGCCGAGACCACCGAGTTCATGAGCGACACGCCGGGCAGCCTCGGTGAGCGCCTCGGGCGAGGTCGGGATGCCGGGCTCGACGTCACCCGGGTACGTCGACCCGGGGCCGGGGGCGGACCTGGAGTCGGGGTCGGAGCCGGTGTCGGAGCCAGAGCCGGAGTCGGGGCCGGAGCCAGAGTCGGAGCCGGGGCCGTTACCGGAGCCGGAGCCAGTGCCGGTACCGGAGCCGGAGCCAGAGCCAGTGCCGGTACCGGAGTCGGTACCGGGGCCGGGGCCGGAGCCAAGACCGGTGCCGGAGCCAGAGCCGGTGCCGGAGCCAGAGCCGGTGCCGGAGCCAGAGCCGAGGCCGGAGTCGGCACCGGGGCCAAAGCCGGTGCCGGAGCCGGAGCCGAAGCCGGTGCCGGAATCGGAGCCGGTGCCGGAATCGGAGCCGGTGCCGGAATCGGCGCCGGTGTCGGTCGGGGCCGGGGAGAGTCGCTCCGTGTCCGCCCCGTGCGCCTCGGCCGCCCGGCCCTCGGTGTCTCCGGCTGCGTCGTTCGCGGAATCCGCCCCGCGCGCACCATCCGGCCACGCCCCCCTCAGCTCCTGCCGGGCCCGCCGGTCCTCCGTCAGAGCCGTCCGGTGCGCCGCCTCCGCCTCCTCCCGGAGGGCCAGCGCCGGCTCCACCGTCGCCGCCTTGCGGGCGCGGTCCATGCGCTCCTGGACGGCGCGGTGCTCACCGGCCCGCTCGTCCAGGGCCGCCTGACGCTCGCGGGCCTGCGCGAAGCGGAGTTGCAGGCGATGCGTCTCCGTCGCCTCGGACAGCTCGCGCTGCGCCGCGATCCGCGCCGACTCAGCCGCGTCCAGGGCGATATGGGCGTGCGTGAAGTGTTCGCGCGCGGTCGAGCGGGCCGTGGCCGCCCAGGTCAGGACGGCGTCCGCGGTGCCGGGGTCGCCCGGCGCCGCATCGACGGGGTCCAGTTCCACGACGGCCCCCGCCGCCTGCTGCATGCGGTGCGCGTCGGCCAGCAACTCCGCGTCGCCCGCGACCACTTGCTTCTGCGCGGCCTTGCGGTCCTCGGCGAGCCGCTGCTCCACGGCGGCGAACCGGTGCGTGTCGAAGAGGCGGCCGAGCAGCTTGCCGCGGGCCTCGGCGTCGGCCCGCAGGAAGCGCGCGAAGTCGCCCTGCGGGAGGAGGACCACCTGGCAGAACTGGTCCTTGCTCATGCCGAGGAGCTGCGTGATCTCCTCGCCGATCTCCTGGTGGGAACGGCTGAGGTCCTTCCACTTCGCCGCCACGGAGTCGTATTCGCGCAGCCAGCTCTGCGCCTTCTCCGTGGTGAAGCCCGTGCCGCGCTTCTTGGGGCGCAGATGCGGCGGCTGCCGGGTGATCTCCAGGCGGCGGCCCGCGACGGTCAGGTCGAGGGTGACCTCCGTGCGCACGCCCGCCTCCGCGTGGTCGCTGCGCAGGTTCTGGCCCTGGCCGCTGCCGCTCTGCCGGGCGCCGGGCACGGACCCGTACAGCGCGTAGCAGACCGCGTCGAGGACGGAGGTCTTGCCCGCGCCCGTCGGTCCGTGCAGGAGGAAGAGTCCCGCCGCCGACAGCTCGTCGAAGTCGACCTTCTGCGTGGCACCGAAGGGACCGAACGCCGTGATCGTGAGTGTGTGCAGCCTCACCTGGCCACCTCGCGCACCACATCGTCCGCGCGCACCGCGTCGAACGCGGCCCGCAGCACCGCCCGCTCGCTCTCGTCGGGCCCCGCGCCCCGGACGTGGGTCACGAAGTCCTCCGCGATCTCGTGGTCGTCGCGCCCCTTGAGGCGCTCGGCGTAGCTGGCGTCCGGCTCCTCCTCGTCCGTGCGGCGCGGGTCGAAGAGCAGGCTGAGGGTGTGCGGAAAGCGGTCGGTGAGGCGGGCCATCGGGTCGTCGGGCCGGACCGCGTCCGTGAGCGTCGCCTCCACCCACGAGTCCTCGTGCCGCGCGAGGGCCGGGTCGTCGAGGAGGTCCTCGAGGTCGCCGCGCAGGCGGGCCAGCGGGCGCGGCACCGGGCAGTCGAGGCGCTCGGCCGTGACCGCGCCCTCGGCGTCGAGGTCGATCAGCCACATGCTCTTGCGGTGGTCGGCCTCCGAGAAGGAGTACGGCAGCGGGGAGCCCGAGTAGCGGACCCGGTCGCTGATGACCTGACTGCCGTGCAGGTGCCCGAGCGCCACGTAGTCCACGCCGTCGAAGACGCCGGACGGCACCGCCGAGACACCCCCGACCGTGATGTCCCGCTCGCTGTCACTGGGCGCGCCGCCGGTCACGAAGGCGTGCGCGAGGACGACGGATCTGGTGCCCGCCGGGCGCTCCGCGAGATCGGCCCGCACCCGCTCCATGGCGGCGGCGAGCACCTGCTCGTGCCCGGCCTTCGCCACCCCGAACTCGTCCTTGACCAGGGCCGGTTCGAGGTACGGCAGGCCGTAGAACGCGACGTCGCCGTGGGTGTCCGGCAGCACGATCGGCTCGCCGCAGCGGGACGGCTGCGTCCGCAGGTGGATGCCGGCCCGGCCGATGAGGCCCGCGCCGACGCCGAGGCGGCGCGCCGAGTCGTGGTTCCCGGAGATCATCACGGTGGGTACGCCGAGCTCGGCGAGGCGGTGCAGCGCGTCGTCGTACAGCTCCACGGCGGCGAGCGGCGGCACCGCCCGGTCGTACACGTCACCCGACACGACCACCGCGTCGACGCCGCGCTCGCGGGCGGTGGCGACGAGGTGGGCGACGAAGTCGGCCTGGGCGTCGAGCATGTTCACGCGGTGGAACGAGCGGCCCAGGTGCCAGTCGGATGTGTGCAGGAACCTCATGGTGCACGAGGCTAACGGGTGGGTCCGACATCGGTGGCGCCTCTTGTCACGGGAGGCGTTTCTCACGACTCGGGGTGCCGCCCCTGACCCCGCCGCTCAATCGCCGCAGGAGCTCCATCGGGTCACCCGTACGCCTCGCCGCCCAGGTCGAAGGTCGCCGTGCCCGCGGTCGCGTCCGCCAGCCAGGCGCGGAAGCGGTCCACGTCCGACTCCGGGAGGCCGATCTCGATGGTGACCGCCGCGCCGTACTGGACGTCCCGTACCTCACAGCCCGTGGACCGCAGGTCGTTCTCCATCTTGCCCGCGCGCGCGTGGTCGACCGTCACCGTGGCGAGGCGGAAGCGGCGGCGCGTCACCGTGCCGAGCGCGTCGAGGGCCTCGCCCACCGCGCCTCCGTAGGCGCGGATGAGGCCGCCGGCGCCGAGCTTGACGCCGCCGAAGTAGCGGGTGACCACGGCGACGACGTAGCGCATGTCGCGGCGGGTGAGCATCTGGAGCATGGGGACACCCGCCGTGCCGCCCGGCTCGCCGTCGTCGCTCGCCTTCTGTACGGAGGCGTCGGCGCCGATGACGTACGCGTAGCAGTTGTGGTTGGCCGACGGGTGTTCCTTGCGGACGCGCGCGACGAAGGCCTGGGCCTCCTCCTCGGTCGCGGCGGGCGCGAGCGCGCACAGGAACCGGGAGCGGCTGATCTCTGTCTCGTGCACACCCTCGCGGGCCACCGTGCGGTACTCGTCCTGCATCGGACCAGCGTATGCGCAGGTGTTACCGGGCTGGCCCCCGCCCGATGCACAGGTGACGATGTGATGGATACTCGCTCGTCGTCCCAGCGAGCCGTCCGACAGGAAGCACCCGAACATGACCGGCATCCAGGCCGAGAGCCCTGCCGCCCCCGCAGCCTCCACGAGCCGTTTCCGCTCCTGGCTGCTGGAGGGGCTGAGCGAGCAGACGGCCCGCCATCAGGGTCCGCACGGGCACGCCCCGGAGGAGCACAAGGGCCACAAGTGGTGGCGCGTGATGTGTCTGACGGGTGTCGACTACTTCTCCACGCTCGGCTATCAGCCGGGCATCGCGGCGCTCGCCGCGGGACTGCTCTCTCCCCTCGCGACGCTCGTCCTGATCGCGCTCACCCTGCTGGGCGCCCTGCCGGTGTACCGCAGGGTCGCGAAGGAGTCGCCGCACGGCGAGGGTTCGATCGCGATGCTGGAACGGCTCCTGCCCTGGTGGGCCGGGAAGCTGTTCGTGCTCGTGCTGCTCGGCTTCGCCGCCACCGACTTCATGATCACGATGACGCTGTCGGCGGCGGACGCGGCCGCGCACGTCGTCGAGAACCCGTTCGCGCCCTCCGGGCTGCACGGCGAGAACACCTGGATCACGCTCGCGCTGCTCGTGGCGCTCGGCGCGGTCTTCCTCAAGGGGTTCCGTGAGGCGATCCGGGTCGCGGTCGTCCTGGTCGGCGCGTATCTGACGCTGAACATCGTGGTGCTGATCACGGCGGCCGCCCATGTCTTCACCCAGCCGGTCAAGATCGGCAACTGGTGGGACGCGATGACGGCCGAGCACTCCTCGCCGTGGCTGATGATCGGCGTCGCGCTGCTCGTCTTCCCGAAGCTGGCGCTCGGCATGTCCGGCTTCGAGACGGGTGTCGCCGTCATGCCGCAGGTCCAGGGCGACTCCACGGACACGTACGCGAAGCCGGCGGGCCGCATCCGCGACACCCGCAAGCTGCTCACGACGGCCGCGCTGATCATGAGCGGGTTCCTGCTCCTGTCCAGCCTCGCCACGACGATCCTGATCCCGCAGCACGAGTTCGAGTCCGGCGGCTCGGCGAACGGGCGCGCGCTCGCGTATCTCGCGCACGCCTATCTCGGCGAGGGCTTCGGCACGGTCTACGACGTCTCCACGATCGCCATCCTCTGGTTCGCGGGCGCCTCCGCGATGGCGGGCCTGCTCAACCTGGTCCCCCGTTATCTGCCGCGCTACGGCATGGCTCCCGAGTGGACGCGGGCCGTGCGCCCGCTGGTCCTCGTCTTCATGGCGGCCGCGGTCTTCATCACCCTCTGGTTCAACGCCAACGTCGACGACCAGTCCGGCGCGTACGCGACCGGCGTGCTGGTCCTCATGCTCTCCGCGTCGTTCGCGTCGACGGTCGCGGTGCACCGGCGCGGCCACCGCAAGTCGACGATCGGCTTCGGCGCGATCACGGCGGTCTTCGCCTACACCCTGGTCACGAACGTCGTGGAACGCCCCGACGGCATCAAGATCGCCGTCATCTTCATCGCGGCGATCCTCATCACCTCCTTCGCCTCCCGCGTCCACCGCGCCTTCGAACTGCGCGCGGGCGCGGTCACGTACGACGAGACGGCCCTGCGGATCATCGACGAGGCCGCCGCCCAGGGCCCGCTGCGGATCATCGCGAACGAGCCGCAGGAGCACACCACCGCGGAGTACCGCGACAAGGAGCACTGCCAGCGCGAGGACACGCCGATGCCGGACGACGGCCGGGTGCTGTTCCTGGAGGTCTTCATCCAGGACTCCTCCGACTTCACCGAGGACCTGCTCGTGCACGGCGACGAGAAGCACGGCGTGCGGCGGCTTCGGGTGCGCGGTCCCGGCGTCCCGAACACGGCGGCCGCGGTCCTGATGGACCTGCGCGACCGCACGGGCAGCGTCCCGCACGCCTACTTCAACTGGACCGAGGGCCACCCCGTCGGCCACCTGTTGCGCTTCCTGGTGTTCGGCGACGGCGAGGTCGCCCCGGTCACCCGCGAGGTGCTGCGCCGCGCCGAACCCGATCCGGGGCGCCGCCCGCGCGTGCACGTCGGCTGAGCCCGCCGGAATCCTCGCGCCGCGCGAGGAGTTGTCCTGACCGTACGAAGAAACGTCCCGTCGCAGGAGGCCCCATGTACGGCGATCACGACACGGTCCGCAAGATCCTCACGGAGTCCGGGGACACCTGGGCGGTGGTCGGCCTCTCCTCGAACCAGGCGCGCGCCGCGTACGGGGTCGCGGGCGTCCTGCAACGCTTCGGCAAGCGGATCGTGCCGGTGCACCCGAAGGCGGAGACCGTGCACGGCGAGCAGGGGTACGCCTCGCTCGCGGACATCCCGTTCCCGGTCGACGTGGTCGACGTCTTCGTCAACAGCGACCTCGCGGGGCCCGTCGCCGACGAGGCCGCCGCGATCGGCGCCAAGGCGGTCTGGTTCCAGCTCGGTGTCGTCGACGAGGCGGCGTACGAGCGGACGCGGGCCGCCGGGATCTCCATGGTCATGGACAAGTGCCCCGCCATCGAGATCCCCCGGCTCGGCTGACCCGCCGCAGGGGCGCTCACTCCTCCGCGTACGCCCCGTCCGTCGAGGCGCCGGAGGCGATCCCGTACTCGGGTTCCGGGACCGACGTGGGGGCCAGCAGCGTCGAGCGGCGGCCGTCCACACCGACCGGTACGTCGCCGTCGATGGTGACGCGGCGCAGGGTGCGGGTGTGCGCGTCGGAGTCGTCCACGCCGTAGTGCTGGGTGGCCCGGTTGTCCCAGATGGCGACGTCGCCGGCGCGCCACTGCCAGCGGACCGTGTTCTCCGGGCGCTCGACGTGGGACTGGAGGATGCCGATCAGCGCGCGCGAGTCACGGGCGTTGAAGCCGGTGAGCTTCTGAAGGAAGTTGCCGAGGATCAGCGTGCGTTCGCCGCTCTCCGGGTGCACGCGCACGACGGGGTGCTCGGTCTGGAACTTCGTCGACGTGAACACCTTGCGGTGCTGTTCCACCGCCTTGGAGGGGGCCTCCGGGCGGGCCGCCGCGTAATCGTAGTCGTTGGTGTGCACGCCGCGCAGGGTGTCGGCCAACGCCCGCAGGGATTCCGGGAGTTCGGCGTAGGCGGCCGCGGTGTTGGACCACAGCGTGTTGCCGCCGTACGGCGGGACGACCTCGGCGCGCAGGATGGAGAAGGCGGGGTACGCGGGCACGAACGTGACGTCCGTGTGCCACTGGTTGGCGCGCCCGCCGTGCTCGTTGTCGATACCGAGGGCGTAGCGGCCGTCGACGGAGGGGACGGTGGGGTGGGCGACCGGGGTGCCGAGGAGGCGGGCGAACGCCTCGTGGCTCCCGGCGTCGAGGTGGTCCTGGTCGCGGAAGAAGACGACCTTGTGCTCCACGATGGCGGCCCGGACCGCGGCCACGGTGGCCTCGTCCAGGTCTCCGCCGAGGCGGACCCCGGAGATCACGGCGCCGAGCCGGCCGCCGACCTTCTGGACGGTGACTTCGGATGCGGCGGGCACGGCGGCGGGTGCGGTGGACGTCATGGCGGGACCCCTTCACTGGACGGGTGGGCGGTTTCCGCTTCCCCCTGGGCGGCCGGCCGCGGCGCGGGGCGAGCGCGGCGGCGAGGACCGCGGCGGGAGCGGGAGCTGCGGGTCGAGAGCGTCAGTGACACGGACACGCGAACGGTGCCGGGCGCTCCAGGTCGACGTGGAGCCGCGTCACGAGCTGCATCGTCGTCGCGGTCATGAACGAGAGCTTGGCCAGCGGCCCGAGAGCCGGTCAAGGGCCCGCCGGGCCGCTTCACGACCCTGCAATGCGTGCGACATGTCTTCCCACATCCTGGACCGGCCGCGCTTCTCGTCACGGCCACGGCCCCGGCACCGGATCCGCAGTTCACAGGCGCGCCGCAAGCTTGCGTCCATACCGCCGCAACACCCCAGCCACACCCACAACTGCCTTGGCCCGCAGCGCTGTTGACCCCTGCGCGAGACGGACGCGGGCCCGCTGCCGACCGGCACCCGCGCCGTCACGCCCTCGGTCCACCAGCTGGTCGGCATGGCACCGTTCCAGGGCATCAGCGTGGGCCTGGAACGCGAGTCGCCCGTGTCCTGGCCGCTGCACGAACGGCACGGCGTCTTCCGCTGCACCGGCGCCCTCCGCTCGGTCACCTACGAGCCGGGCGCACCGTGGCGGAGGCACTGCGGGAGGCGGCAGCGGCGTTCGAGTAGGGGGCGGGCGCTACCTGCGGGTGGCGAGGCGGAGTTCCGTCAGGTAGCGCTTGGTGACCCGGCCGCCGTGGCGCGTGTCGATGAGTCTGCCGATGCAGTCGAGCAGCCCGGCGCGGGCGGCCGGGTCGAGGGCGAGGGTGCCCGAGTACGTGCCGAGCAGGTCGAGGTAGTCCGCGGTGCCGTAGGTGAGTTCACGTTCGTAGCGGTGGAAGACGGGCGGCTCGAAGCGGTCCGCTCCGGGGAGCACCGCGTTGCCCTGTTCGACGTTCCGGTTCGGCGCTTCCTGGCTGTCGTACGGGATGTCGGCGGCCGGGGTGAGGCGCAGGCCCGGCGGGGTCGTCGGGTCGAAGCGCTCGTAGCAGTCCTGGGCCTCGGCGAAGAAGTCCTCGGTGCCGCCCGCGACATGGTGGGTCGAGACGGTGGCGAGGGTGCCGCCGGGACGCAGCGCGTCCGCGCTCTTGGCGATGCGGACGGCGGGGTCGATCCAGTGGAAGGAGGTGGCGGCGAGGACGAGGTCGAAGGGGTCGGGCGGCAGCGGCCAGTCTTCAAAGGCCGCCACGTCGATGGTCGCGCCGGGCAGCCTCCGGCGGGCGACGGCCGCCGGCTCGGCGCCCAGTTCCACGCCGACGATCCGGCAGCCCCGCTCGGCCAGCGGCAGGGTCGCCTTCCCCGTGCCGCACCCGATCTCCAGCACGCGGCATCCCGGCCCCGCCCCGGCGTGCTCGGCGAGGTCGTCGAACATGCGGGGCGGATAGCCGGGACGGGCACGGTCGTAGCGTTCGGCGTCCTGGGAGAAGGTGCCGCGCAGGCGCTCACGGTCGATGTCGGTCACCTGCCGCACCGTACGCCTCCGTCGGGCATCCAGCTCCTTCCAGCGGGTGGCCGGGACGCCAGGCCTCGCGGGTCAGCCAGTCCTCGGGGGGGGCAGCCGTGAAGAACAGGACGCAGCCGTCCGATCCTGCTGTTCGCGGGCACGGGGCTGACCGCGATGGCGGTCGTCGCCGCGGGTCCGATCCCGTTCCTCGCCATGGCCTCACCGCAACAGGCCCGCCGCGTCACCCGCGCACCGGGACCGAACGTGCTGCCCGCCGCCTGGACGGCCGCCCTCCTGGTGACGGCGGCCGACCTGCTGACGCAGCAGGTGACGGCACGAGGTCGTGAGGCACGCGGGACGCCCGTCAGGACGTCACATCGGAGACCTTCCACCGTTGGTTGGAACCGGAGTTGGGCTGCCACGTCCCGACGGCGGCGCCCTCGTTCGTGGCCTGCCCGCCGACCTCCAGGAGGCGGCCGGTACCGGCGTTGACGAGCGTGTACGTGCCGTCGCCCGTGGTCGACACGATCCACTGGGCGGCCGCGTCCCGCTCGCCCGTGTCGGCCTCGACGACCGGCGCACCCTCACGGACGGCGAGCCGCTTGCCGTCGGCGGCGCTGGTGAACACGTACAGCCTGCGGTTCGCGGGACCGTCCCCGCCGATCCGCGCGAGCCGCCACCGCTGACCGGCGGCCCCCGTCCCCGACCTGATGACGAGCGTGCCGCCGTCCGCGACCGTGAGGTCCTTGCCGCTCTGCACGCCCGTCAGCTCATAGGTGCGCCCCTGGCGCAGCTCGGCGGCGTCCTTCGCCACCCCGGACACCCCCTTGACCACGAACGTGGTCACCGACTGGGCGGGCACCGTGTAGCTCGCCCTGCGATCCTTCACGACGACCGGCGCCCGCTCGTCCAGCTTGCCGTCCGCGCTGGTCACGACCGGGGTGACGGTCGCACCGCTGCGTACGGTCGCGAACTTCGACAGGTCGAGTGTCACCGTGCGTGCGCTCGTGGTGCCGTTGACGTGCACGACGGTGGCACCGTTGCCGCCTCGCGTGACGGCCGCGGTGCTGCTCGTGTCGTCGGTCTTGACGAGGTGGTCCCCTGGCCGGATGTAGTGCGTGAAGTTCCGGGCGGTGTCGAACTTGGTGTTCGTGTAGACGGGGCAGGTCTCCAGGGTGTCGTCGGGGCCCGCGCTGAAGGAGACCTGGACCTCGCCCCAGTTGCCGCCCTTGGCCGACTCCCCGCCCGGCTTCATGTTGTCCCAGTCCTCGACGGGCTGCCAGAACACCCAGGCATTGGGCTCCAGTTCGCGCAGGTCGTCGACGATGTGCTGGGCGAGCCCGAGGCCCGGCCGTATATCGGTGAAGGACTGCCCTTCGCCCCAGTCGCCCTCGACCTCGCTCATCCACAGCGGCTTGCCCTCGGCCTTGGCGAGGTCGCGGACGGAGGTGCGGCCGCCGGTGCCGTACGTGTGGACGTTCATCTGGGCGACGTGGCTCTTCACGTCGGCCGGGTAGCTCGTCCAGTTGGTGACGAAGGTCGTCGGGTTGGTCTCGTCCATGGCCGAGACGGCGGCCGTCGACCGCGCCTTCCTCAGCGCGGTGTCGAGCGCGGGCACGATCTTCCGCTGAAGGGCCGGCCCGATGTGGCAGCCCTCCTGGCGGCCGCCGGTCGGATGGCCGTCGGCCCCCAACTTCGTACCCCAGTAGTCGGTGTTGGGCTCGTTGCAGGGGTCGACGGTCTTCACCCTGATGCCGTGCGCCTTCTCCAGGCGCCGGGTAGCGCCGGCCAGATAGGCGGCGAAGTCCTCGACGGACGCCTCCTTCAGCTGCTCCTTCGACGCGTCGAAGCCGCCGGAGACATAGCCGCTGACCGTCATGAACCAGGGCGGCGAGTTGGAGAACGTCTCCCAGTGGGTGATGTCCTTCTTGATCCGGTCCACCCACCAGCGCTGGCTCGCGTCGGCGTCCTCGTTCCAGTGCCCCGCGTCGTCCGGGTCCCACCAGTCGGTGTCGGTGCGGGTGGTGCCCTCGGGCGCCTTCCACCAGCCCTCGACGGCGCCGCCCGCCCTCAGGTAGTCGGGCACGTCGGGGGCGTTGCCGCCGCCGATGTTGTACCGGGCGATGTTCAGGGCGAGACCGTCCCGTCCGAAGACGAGGTCGGCGATCCTCTCCCGGATCTCGTCCGGGTAGTGCCCGGTGGCGTTCGCGAACCAGACGAGGCTGGTGCCCCACCCCTCGAAGCGGTCGTGCCGGTAGGAGGGGTCGGGGGTGACGGTGACCGTCGCCGTGGTGCCTGCCGCGGCGGCGAGCCGTGCGGCGGAGATCTGGGTTCCGGCCGCCGCGGCCGTGGCCGCGGCGATGCCGATGAACCGTCTGCGGGTCAAGCGCGCCAACGTGTGCTCCCGGTGTGAGTGGGGTGTCGTGGTGCTGGGACGGTGTGGTTCTAGGAGTCGAGCGGCTGCTTCAGGACGGCGACCTGACGGGGCGCCAGGACGAGCTCGTCACCGGCGGGACCGACGAGGACCTCGCCGGTCTGGCCCGGCAGCGCCACCTGCTCGTCGCTCCGGTTGACCAGGAAGACATAGCGGTGCTCGGCGTCACGGCGGACGACCTGCTCGACCAACCCCCACGCCTGCTCCGGGAGTTCACTGCGCACCCCGGCGGGCGCGAGTAGCTCGGGCAGCAGCACCGTGAGCCCTTCGACACCGAGGCGGGTGGAGACGTACGAGGCCGAGCCCCGGCCGGTGCCGCGCCGGGTGACGGCCGGGCGGGTCGCGTACGTGCCCGTGCGGTAGCCCGCGAGGACCTCCACGTCCGTGCCGGTGACCGTGATCCGGTCGGTCCACAGGCTGCCGGTGGTGCCGTTGTCCAGGTCGACGGTGTCGCCGTCGAGCAGCGGCCCGAACTCCTCTATGCGGATGCCGAGGACGTCGCGCAGCGCGCCCGGGTAACCGCCGAGCCATACGTGGTCGTTCTCGTCGACGATCGCGGAGAAGTACGTGGCGACGAGGTGGCCGCCGCCCTCCACGTAGCGGGTCAGCTCCTTGGCGAGCGGCTGCGGCACCACGTGCAGGACGGACGCGATCACGACGTCGTACGCGGACAGGTCGGTGCCGTGCGCGGGCACCACGTCGGCACGGATACCGAGGCGAAGCAGCGCCGAGTACCAGTCGAGGGCCTCGCGGTGGTAGTCGAGGCGTGAGGTCGGGTGGGAGTCCTGCTCACTGGTCCACCAGGAGTCCCAGTCGAAGAGGAGCGCGACGCGGGCGGGCTCGCGTCCGCTGCCCGCGATCGGGGCGAGCGCGCCGAGGGTGTCGCCCAGCTCGACGACGGAGCGGAAGAGCTCGCTGTCGGCGCCGGCGTGCGGGAGCATCGCGGAGTGGTACTTCTCCGCGCCCGCGGCCGACTGGCGCCACTGGAAGAAGCAGACGGCGTCGGCGCCGTGCGCGACGTGCAGCAGCGAGTCGCGGGCCAACTCCCCCGGCTTCTTCGGTAGGTTGACGGGCTGCCAGTTCACGGCGCTGGTGGAGTGCTCCATCAGGAACCAGGGCCGGTGGCCCGCGATACCGCTGGTGAGGTTGGCGGAGAAGGACAGCTCGTCGCGGTCCTGCGGTCCGGGGATGACGTAGTGGTCGTTGGCGACGAAGTCCACCTCGTCGGCCCAGTCCGCGTAGTCCATGCCCTTGGTGCCGGGCATCACCATGAAGTTGGTGGTGACGGGGGTGTCCGGGGTCAGCTCGCGCAGGATCTCCCGCTCGGCCAGCAGATGGTCCTTGAGCGCGTCGGAGGAGAACCGCTTGAAGTCGAGCTGCTGCGTCGGGTTGGGGTGCGAGGCGGCGAGCCGCGGCGGCAGCAACTGTTCCCAGTCGCTGTAGCGCTGGGACCAGAACGCGGTCCCCCAGGCGTCGTTGAGGGCGTCGAGCGTGGTGTAGCGGCGGCGCAGCCAGGCGCGGAAGGCGCGGGCCGCGTCGTCGGAGTGGTCGTAGACGTTGTGGCAGCCGAGCTCGTTGTTGACGTGCCAGGCGACCAGCGCCGGATGGTCGGCGTAGCGGGAGGCGAGTCTGCGGACGAGGGTGAGGGCGTGCTCGCGGAAGACGGGAGACGTGGGCCGCCAGTGCTGGCGGGCGCCCGGCCACAGTGTCTCGCCGCTCGCGGTCACCGGCAGGATCTCCGGGTGCGCGGCGGTCAGCCACGGCGGCGGCGACGCGGTGGCGGTGGCCAGGTCGACGCCGATGCCGCCCGCGTGCAGCAGGTCCATGATCTCGTCGAGCCAGCCGAAGTCCCAGGTGTCGGCCGTGGGCTGGATCCGCGCCCAGGAGAAGATGGCGAGGGAGACGACGTTCACCCCGGCCTCGCGCATCAGCCGGATGTCGTCCGCCCACACCTCCCGCGACCACTGCTCGGGGTTGTAGTCGGCTCCGTAGCCGAGGCGCCGGGTGCCGTCCGAGCTCTTCGCGTACGGGAAACGGGAGGTGAGGGGGGCGACCATGAACGTCCTTCCGGGGATGCGGTCACAAAGAGGGGGCGCGGGCTACTTCTCGACGGTGAAGCCCTGGTCGGTGCCGTACTTGGCGGACGCGTCCTGCCAGGACCTGAGCCCGGCGGTCAGCTTGGTCGAGGAGACGTACGCCTTGCCGACCGTGTCGTTGAAGACCGAGTTGGCGTACACCTGGAACGGCAGGTACTTCCAGTCGGTGGGCACGCTCTTCGCGGACTCGGCGAAGATCTTGTTGGCCTTCTGGCCGCCGAAGTACGGGAACTCGGTGTTCTGGAACGACGACGAGTTCAGGTCCTTCGTCGTCGCGGGGAACGCGCCGTTCTTGACGCGGGTCCGCACGCCGGCGCCGGAGTTGGCGTACTCGACGAAGGCGTAGGCGAGTTCCTTGTTCTTGCCGAGCTCGGGCAGCGCGAGCGAGCTGCCGCCGTTCTCGGAGCTCGCGCCCGCGCCCTTCTCCCACTGCGGCATGGGGGCGACGCGCCAGTCGCCGGAGGCGCCCTTCACGCCGGAGGCGAAGTTGGCGGGCATCCAGGCGCCGGTGGGCAGGGTGGCGATGGTGCCGTCGCCGAGGCCCTTGTACCAGTCGTCGGTCCAGCCGGTGACGGGCGAGACGAGCTTGTCGTCGATCAGCTTCTGCCAGGTGTCGGTGTACTTCTTGGCGCCCGCGTCAGTGAAGTCGATGCCGACCTTGGTGCCGTCGACCTTGTACGGGTGCGAACCGGCCTGCCACAGCAGGCTGGTGGTCAGGCCCGCGTCGCCGACGTCGCTGGTGATGTACGCCTTCGGGTTCGCCTTGTGGAGCTTGCGGGCGGCCTCGACGTACTCGTCCCAGGTCGTCGGGACGGCGATCTTGTACTTGTCGAAGACCTTCTTGTTGTAGAAGAGCGCCATCGGCCCCGAGTCCATGGGCAGGCCGTAGACGCCGTCGCCGGACTTCACCGAATTCCACGGCCCCGGCGAGTACGAGGACGCCAGCTTGTCCGCGCCGTACGCCTTGAGGTCGGTGATCTGCTTCGTCAGGGCGTACTGACCGAGGGCGTAGTACTCGATCTGCGCGACGTCCGGGACGCCCTTCTTCGCGGAGATCGCGTTCGACAGCGCCTTGTACTGGTCGTTGTTGGTGCCCGCGTTGACCAGCTTGATGTCGACCTTCGGGTGCTGCTTCTCGAAGTCTGCGGCGACCTGCTTCAGGGTGGGCTCCCACGCCCACACCGTGACGGTGCCGCCCTTCTTCAGCGCGGACTCGATGTCGGCCGAACCGACCTTCTTGTCGCTGGAGTCGCCGTCCGAGCCGCCGCAGGCGGTGGCGCCGAGGGCGAGGACGCACAGGAGACCTATGCCGCGCAGGACGCGGCGGGAGTGCTGGGGCATGGCGATGCTTCCACTTCGTCGTGGTCTACAGAGGGTGGGTGAGGGGCGAACTGCGGTGCCGCGCCTACTCCTTGACGCTTCCGGCGGAGAGCCCGGACTGCCAGTACTTCTGGAGCAGCAGGAAGGCGGCGATCAGCGGCACGATGGTGAGCAGCGAGCCGGTGAGCACGAGATGGGGGATGGCCTCGCCGCCGGCGGTCTGCGCCTGCTTGTTCCAGGAGTCGAGGCCGAGGGTGAGCGGGTACCAGTCGGGGTCCTTGAGCATGATCAGCGGCAGGAAGTAGTTGTTCCAGGTCGCGACCGTGGTGAAGAGCAGAACGGTGACGGTGCCGGGCGCGAGCAGCGGCAGGGCGACCTGGAAGAAGGTGCGCAGCTCGCTCGCGCCGTCGATGCGGGCGGCCTCCATCAGTTCGCTGGGGATCGCCTCGGTGGCGAACACCCACATCAGATACAGGCCGAACGGCGAGATCAGCGACGGGACGATGACGGCCCACGGGGTGTCGGTGAGCCCCATCTTGCTGAACATCAGGAACGTGGGGACGGCGAGGGCCGTGCCGGGCACCGCGACCGCTCCGATGACGACGGCGAACACGGCGCGCTTGCCGGGGAAAGCGAACTTGGCGAGCGCGTACCCGCCGAGGACCGCGAGGAAGGTGGCGCCGCCCGCGCCCACGACCACGTACAGGAGGGTGTTGATCAGCCAGCGGCCGAAGACGCCGTCCTGGTACGTGAAGGTCTCGGCGATGTTGTGCCAGAGGTCGAAGTCCGCGTCGAACCAGAGGCCGAAGGAACGGGCCAGGCCCTGCGGGGACTTGGTGGCGCTGATCAGGAGCCACGCCAGCGGCAGCAGGCTGTAGACGAGGACGACGCCGGTGAGCACGGTCAGCAGGAGGCTGCGCCGGGGACGGCCGGATGTCGAGGTGCGGCGCGGTGAACGCAGGCGCGGGGCCGCGGACCTGAGCGGTGCGGTGGGCCGTGCGGAGGTGGTGGTGGTCATCGCGCTCACGCTCCCTTGCGCATGCCGCGCAGCTGGACCACGTAGGCCACGATCATCGTGATCACGCCCATGACGATGGCGACCGTCGCGGAGTAGTTCTGCTGCTGGCCGGCGAAGGACAGCGAGTACGTGTAGAAGTTCGGGGTGTAGTCCGTCGTGATCGTGTTGGGCGCGAGCTTCTGGAGAATGGCCGGCTCGTTGAAGAGCTGGAAGCTGCCGATGATCGAGAAGATCGTGGCGATGACGAGGGCACCGCGGATCGCCGGGAGCTTGATGGCCGTGATGACGCGCCACTGCCCGGCGCCGTCGATCTCGGCGGCCTCGTACAGGGAGTGCGGCACGACGCGCAGCGCGGCGAAGAAGATCAGCATGTTGTAGCCGACGAACTCCCAGGTCACGATGTTGCCGAGGGAGGCGAGGACCAGGTCGGCGGAGAGCGGGTCGGGCAGTGTCGTGCCGAACGCGTCGTTGAGGTCGCCGACCAGGCCGTAGCGGGTGCCGTACATGAACCCCCACATGAGGGTCGCGACGACGGCGGGGACCGCGTAGGGCAGGAAGACGGTGATCCGGAAGAAGTCCTTGCCGTAGAGACGGCCGCTGTCGATGGCGAGGGCGACGAGCAGGGCGATGCCCAGCATGACCGGCACCTGGATCAGCAGGAAGAGCCCGACGCGGCCGACCCCGGCCCAGAACTGGGCGTCCTGGAGCGCCTGCTGGTAGTTGTCGAGGCCCACGAAGGTGGTGCCGCCGATGAGTTGTGTACGAAACAGGCTCAGGTAGACCGAGTATGCGAGCGGCGCCAGGAAGACCAGGGCAAAGACGAGCACGAAGGGGCCGATGAACCCCCACCCCGTCCACGAGCGGCGCCGCCTCAGGGCGACCGGCGGTTGCAGCGTGGTCATCTCGCGTCCCTCACTCGTCCGTGCGTCACAGGTCGCGATGTTTGCGTAAACATCCTTGGGCGTGAAGGGCCCGACAGCTGTTATGTTTGCGTAAACATTCGGTGGCGGCATGTCTACACTGCCCCGAGGAGGACGGTCAAGAGTCGGTGAGGGACACGGTGACACCCCAGGAGAGCGCCCCGCAGCGCGGCAGGCGCCGTACACAGAACGCGTCGATGGCCGACGTCGCCCGGGTCGCGGGCGTCTCGTCCCAGACGGTGTCCCGCGTCTCGAACGGCTTCCCCGGCGTCAACGAGGAGACCCGCGAGCGGGTCCTCGCCGCGATGAAGGAGCTCGGCTACCGGCCCAACAGCGCGGCGAGAGCCCTGAAGCGGGGCGATTTCCGCACCATCGGCGTCATCACGTTCACGCTGTCCACGACGGGCAACATGCGCACACTGGAGGCGATCGCCACCTCGGCCGCCCAGGAGGGCTACGCGGTCACGCTGCTCCCGGTCGCGGTGCCCACGCAGGACGAGGTGCGCGGCGCGTTCTCCCGCCTGGGCGAACTGGCGGTGGACGCGGTCATCGTCATCATGGAGGTCCACCTGCTCGACTCGGCGCGGCTGTCACTGCCGCCGCACGTGAAGGTCGTGGTCGCGGACTCCGACGCGGGCGACCGGTACGCGGTGGTGGACACGGACCAGGCGGGCGGCACCCGCGACGCGGTGCGCCACCTCCTCGACCTGGGGCACCGCACGGTCTGGCATCTGGCGGGGCCCTCCGAGTCGTTCGCGGCCCAGCGCCGAACGGACGCCTGGCGTACGGCACTTGAGTCCGCGGGCCGCGCCGTCCCGCCGCCCGTTCGGGGCGACTGGTCGGCCGAGTCGGGCTACCGCGCGGGCCTGCGCCTGGCCGAACAGGCCGACTGCACCGCGGTGTTCGCGGCGAACGACCAGATGGCGCTCGGCCTGCTGCGGGCCCTGGAGGAACGCGGGCGCAAGGTCCCCGAGGACGTCTCGGTCATCGGCTTCGACGACATCCCCGACTCGGGCTCCTTCCAGCCCCCGCTCACCACGGTCCACCAGGACTTCGCCGAGGTCGGCCGCCGCTGCGTGCAGAGCGCGCTGCGTCAGGTGCGGGAGAGCGAGGCGAAGCACGGGACGACGCTGGTGCCGACGCGGCTCGTGGTGCGGGAGAGCACGGCGGTGGCGCGGCGGGGGTGAGCCTCGCCGGGCGGGTCAGGCCGTGACGCCGAGGCCCTCCACCACGACGGCGCCCGGGAGTTCGGCGAGCGCCTTGCCCGGCACGATCAGCTTTCCGCGGCGCGTGCCGCTGCCGATGAGGACGTGCGGGAGGTCGACGACGGCCGCGTCCACGAGGACCGGCCAGTCGGCGGGCAGGCCGATCGGGGTGATGCCGCCGTACTCCATGCCGGACTCGCCGGTCGCGATGTCCATCGGGGCGAACGAGGCCTTGCGGGCGCCGAGTTGGCGGCGCACCGCGCCATTGACGTCGAGCTTCTTCGCGGACGGCACGACACAGGCCGCGAGGGTGGTCTCGCCGCCGCGCTTGCCCGCGACAACGACGCAGTTCGCGGAGGTGTCGAGCAGCTCGGGGCCGTAGTGCTCGACGAACGTCGCCGTGTCGGCCCACTCCGGGTCGGTGTCGACGTGGATCAGGTCCTGCGCGGGCACGGTGCCGCGCCAGGCGCGGACGGCGTCGGCCACGGGCCGGGTGAGCAGGTCGAGGGCGTCGGGGGCGGCAGTTGCGTGGTCGAAGGATCCGATGGGTGCGCGCATGGCGGCACGCTAACAGCCGCCGCCCCGGCGCCGACCGGGCGTCTCAGCGTACGAAAGGCACCGATACGGCCATGATCATCTCGACGTCCTCGGTCCCGTCGTTGCGGTAGGAGTGCGCGGTGCTCGCCTCGAACGAGACACTCGCCCCGGTGGGCACGGCGTGCGGGGCACCGTCCACGACGAGGGTCAGCTCGCCCGCGGTGACATGGACCAGTTCGACGGTGCCCTGCGGGTGCGGGTCGGAGTCGCTGCCCTCGCCGGGCACGAGCCGCCAGTCCCACATCTCCAGCGGGCCCTCGGACTCGGTGCCGGCGAGCAGCCGGTTGTAGCTGCCGGCCTCCGTGTGCCACAGGCGGACCACCTGGTCCTCGGTCACGATGCGGACGTTGGGGCCCTGTTCGTAGTCGAGCAGCGTGGTGATGCTGACGCCGAGTGCGTCGCCGATCTTGACGACGGTGCCGATGCTGGGGTTCGTGCGGGCCTGCTCGATCTGGATGAGCATGCCGCGGCTGACGCCCGCGCGGGCGGCGAGCGCGTCGAGAGTGAAGCCGCGCTCGGACCGCCAGTGCTTGACGTTGCGCGCGAGCGCCTGGTTCAGGAGGTCGAGGTCCGCCACGTTCCGTCCAGAGTCGGGGCCCGGGGCCCGGGGGCCGGGGAGGGTTGGGTCAATATTGTGGATGACAGCGTTCAGTTTGTTGAACTACGGTGTGGTGCACCACAGCGTCCAGCAAACTGTACTGCGAGGTTCGGCATGACAGCACTCTTCGCCCTGGCCACGAGTCTCCTGTGGGGCTTGGCCGACTTCGGCGGCGGGCTGCTGACGCGACGAACCCCGGCGCTCACCGTCGTGGTCGTCTCGCAGGCGATCACCGTGGTCGTGCTCGGCGTGGTCGTCGTCGCCACGGGTGGATTCCTCGAAGCGGGGCCGCAGTTGTGGTTCGCCGTCGCCGCGGGGCTCGTCGGGCCCGTCGCCATGCTCGCCTTCTACAAGGCGCTCGCGCTCGGGCCGATGGGCGTCGTCTCGCCGCTCGGCTCGATCGGGGTCGCGGTGCCGGTGGGGGTCGGGCTCGTGCTCGGTGAGCGGCCGGGGGTGCTCCAGTTCGCGGGGATCCTGGTCGCGGTCGTGGGGGTGGTGCTCGCGGGTGGGCCGCAGTTCAGGGGCGCGCCGGTGCAGCGGCAGGCGGTGCTGCTCACGTTGCTCGCGGCGTTCGGGTTCGGCGCGGTGATGGCGTTGATCGCGGAGGCGTCCACGACGCTCACCGGGCTCTTCCTCGCGCTGTTCGTGCAGCGGGTGACGAATGTCGTGGCGGGTGGGGGTGCGTTGTACGTGTCCGCGAAGCGGGGTGGGCGGGTGCTGCCGCAGGAGGGCGGGTGGCGGCTCATCCGTGCGTCGTTGCCGGCGCTCGCGTTCGTGGGGCTCGCGGATGTGGCGGCCAACGGAACGTATGCGCTGGCCGCGCAGGAGGGGCCGGTCACCGTGGCGGCAGTGCTTGCGTCCTTGTATCCGATGGTGACCGCGGGGGCGGCGCGGGTGGTGCTCAGTGAGCGGTTGCGGGGGGTGCAGGTTGCGGGGGCGGGGTTGGCGATGGTGGGAACGGTGCTGTTGGCCACGGGGTGATTTCGGCCGGGCGTGGTTGCGGCCACGGGGCTCCGCCCCGGCCCCCGCGCCTCAATCGCCGGCGGGGCTGATCTTGCCGCACCGGCGTTGCGGATTCGGGGCTCCGCCCCGTACCCCGCTGCTCAATCGCCGCAGGGGCTTAAATGATCCGGTCCCGCTTTGGGCAATCTGCCGCCTTGGGCGGCAGGGTGGGCAAGGCGGCGCACGGTGCGGCGCAACCGGGACGACGGGCGCCGACCCCGGCGAGGCGAAAAGCCACGCCGCCGCGGAACAGGGACGCGGGCGCCCGCCCCGGGTAGGCGAACCAGCCTCGGCGCCGCCGGAAACCGACGGGTCAGATGCGGTAGCGGCGCAACGCCGGTGCGGCCAGAGCCAGGATCAGCATCGCCAGGACCACCAAGAGGCCTCCCCCGGCGACCGCCGGGCGCGCGCCGAACGCCGATCCCGCCGAACCGTGCAACACATCCGCGAGCCGCGGGCCGCCCGCGACGACCACCGTGAACACACCCTGCATACGGCCGCGCATCTCGTCCGTCGCGGCGGAGAGCAGGATCGCACCGCGGAAGACCATCGACACCATGTCGGCGATTCCGGCCAGGGCAAGGAAGACGACCGCCAGCCACAGACTCCCGCTCAGCCCGAACCCGGTGATCGCGAGGCCCCACGCCACGATCGCCCCGATCACCATCCACCCGTGCCGCTTCGCCCGCGAGAACGTCCCGGAGAACAGTCCCCCGACCACCGCCCCGATCGGAATCGCCGCGAACAGCAGCCCGAGCGCGAGCCCCTCCCCGTACGGCGCGTAGGTCTCGGCGGCGAGCTGCGGGAACAGCGCGCGCGGCATGCCGAAGACCATCGCGATGATGTCCGCGAGGAAGGACAGCAGCAGCACCTTGTGCGTGGACATGTAGCGGAAACCGTCGACGATCTCGCGCACGCCCGCCCGCTTCTTCGCCGCCGCGACCAGCGGCGGCAGCGAAGGCAGCCGGTACACCGCCCACACGGTGACGCACAGCGCGACGGCGTCGATCAGATACAGCTCGGGCAGCCCGATCACCGGGATGAGGACCCCGGCGAGGAGCGGGCCGACGACCTGGCCGGTCTGCATCACCGTCGAGCCGAGCGCGTTGGCCGCGGCCAGTTGGCTCTCGGGCACGAGCCGCGCGATGGACGCGTTGCGGGCCGGCGCGTTGAGGCCCCAGAACGCCTGCTGCATCGCGAGCAGCACCATCAGCACGGCCACCGAGTCGAGCCCGGATATCGCCTGCACCCAGAACAGGACCGAGGTCACGGCGATGCCGGAGTTCGTGATCAGGAGCAGCTTGCGGCGGTCCATGTGGTCGGCGATCGCGCCGCCCCACAGCGCGAACACGACGAGCGGCACGAGCCCCGCCATGCTCGCGGCGCCGACCCAGGCCGACGACCCGGTGATGTCGAAGATCTGCTTGGGCACGGCGACCGCGGTGAGCTGGCTGCCGACGGCCGTCACGATGGTCGAGGACCACAGGCGGCGGTAGGCCGGAATGCGCAGGGGCCGGGTGTCCATGGCCCAGCGGCGCCAGCCGCGCGGCCCGGCCTCGGGCTCCGCGCCGTCGATGCCGCCAGTGGTCCTGCTGTCGTCGCTCGTCTCGCTCGTGTCCACGGCTTCCCTGATTGCTCGCTACATCTATCTGGTCCGGGGTTCAGTGTCCCAGGCGTCGTCGTCGAGTTCGGACAGAGCGAGCAGTTGGTCAGGTGTGACGCCCTCGGGTATCGCCCGCGGCGCCGGCGTCCTGAGCGGCGGCTGCCAGCCGGACTCCGCGTCCCAGCTCCGTACGACGCGTGCGGGCGCGCCCGCGACCACGGCGTGGTCGGGTACCTCTCCGCGCACGACGGCCCCGGCCGCGACCACCACGTTCCGGCCGATGCGGGCGCCGGGCAGGATCACCGCGCCGGTGCCGATCCAGCACCCGGGCCCGATCTCGACCGGTTCCATCCGGGGCCACTGCTTGCCGATGGGCTCGTGCGGGTCGTCGTACGAATGGTTCGTGGACGTGATGTAGACGTACGGGCCCATGTAGACGTCGCTGCCGATCCGCACCGTCGTATCGGCGATGACATGGCTGCCGCGGCCGATCACGACGCCGTCGCCGAGGGTCAGGATCGGGTCCTGGCCAAGGTCGAGGTCCGGCATCAGGCCCGCCGTCAGGGTCACCTGCTCGCCGATGATGCAGTGCGCGCCGAGCCGGATCCACGGTTCGCCGAACACCGTGCCCTGCGGGAACGCGAGCTTCGTGCCGTGCCCGATCGCGCCGAACCGGTGCCCGCCGGGCTGCCGCGCGGTGACCGCGCCCTTGCGCTGCACCCAGCGCCAACCGGCCTGTACGAGCCGGTGGCCGAGGCCACCCTTGTCACTCCGCTTGTTCGGCACGGCGACACGTTACCCACGCGTAGCATCCACCCCCACCTCGACGTCCTGTGATCTTCGCCCCACGGGTACCTTTCCCTTGGCGCGACGCATGCATGACACACACGGCATGACACACACCGCATGACCCGTACGACACGTAGGGAGCACAGACCTCATGTCCCACGAGGCACTCGTCACCGGCATCGGCGACAAGGAACCGAAGGTGGACCCGGAGGCGTTCGTCGCCCCGACGTCCGTGGTGATCGGCGACGTCACGCTGCACGCGGGGGCGAGCGTCTGGTATGGCGCGGTCCTGCGGTCCGAGGTCGAGCCGATCACGCTCGGCGCCGACAGCAACATCCAGGACAACTGCACGGTCCACGTCGACCTGGGCTTCCCGGCGACGATCGGCGAGCGCGTCTCCGTCGGCCACAACGCGGTGCTGCACGGCTGCACCGTGGAGGACGACTGCCTCATCGGGATGGGGGCGACCGTGCTCAACGGCGCGGTGATCGGGGCGGGTTCGCTGGTCGCGGCGCAGGCGCTGGTGCCGCAGGGGATGGTGGTTCCGCCCGGGTCACTGGTGGCGGGTGTGCCGGCGAAGGTGCGGCGGGAGCTGTCCGCGGAGGAGCGGGAGATGGTGACCCTCAACGGCACGCATTATGTGGAGCTGGCGAAGGTGCACAGGGGGGTGCACGAGTAGCGTTCGGCCTGCGAAGGGGTGCGGTCACGGGGCTCTGCCCCGGGTCCCGCGCCTCGATCGCCGGCGGGGCTCAATGTGCCGGCTCGGCCTCTGCCGCCTTCTCCTCGTGTTCCGCCACCATCTTCGCCGCGCGGCGCTTCACGATCAGCATCGAGCCGAGGCCGATCAGGACGGCCACGCCCAGGCCCACGTACGAGAACTTCTTGAGCCAGTCCTCCGCGACCACGCCCACGTAGTAGATGACCGCGGTCGTGCCGCCGGCCCAGACCACGCCGCCCAGGACGTTCGCGATGAGGAACTTCCAGTACGGCATGTGCAGGACGCCCGCGAGCGGTCCGGCGAAGATGCGGAGCAGGGCGATGAAGCGGCCGAAGAAGACGGCCCACATGCCCCACTTCTCGAAGGAGCGCTCGGCGGTGGCGACATGTCCGGGGCCGAAGTGCTTGGGGAACTTGCGGCCCATTTTGGCGAGCAGTGGACGCCCGCCCTTGCGGCCGATCGCGTACCCGATGGAGTCGCCGATGACGGCGCCCGCGCTGGCGCAGGCGCCGAGGACGAACGGGTTGACGTCGCCGTGCTGCGAGGAGAGCAGGGCGGCGGAGATGAGCACGATCTCGCCGGGCAGCGGGATGCCGAGACTCTCGACGCCGATCACCCCGGCCACCAGGGCGTAGACGGCGACCGCCGGAATCGTGTCGAGCCATGCCTGGACGTGCATCGACGTCGCCTCCCGTACCCACCAGTTGCTGCCTGTGCCCGGCGCGCGCTCCCCTCCGGTACGCGCACGCCGGGCAGCCTACCTGCTCCCTAGGACGCCGCCGCGTCCCACAAGGTGCAGTGATGCTCGCGATGAACCTGCGTCGAGAGTGTGATCCCGCCCACACCGGACGTCTTCAGGGACAGCACGTGTCCGGGTGCCCGCCGTTGGTCCGGCATGGCGGGCGCCCCGTCGGCCCGCGGGGCCTGGCCCCTGATGAACGAGCCCCAGTACTGCACCATCCGGTCGGCGAGCGCCCGCTGCTCCGCGTTGAGCGGGGAGTCGAGACCGAAGTGCTTGAAGAGGTACTGCACCTCGTTGACGTGCGTGGCCCCGAAGTCGAACGTCTTGCCCGCCTCCCTGATCGACGCGAACGGCGGTGAGGTGCGGTCCGCGAACTCGTACGCGTAGACCGGCGGCCCGCTCCCCGCGAGCCGCTCGTCGAGGCGGAGCGCCGGGCAGGCCATGAGCTGGTCGCCCTGGGCGGCGGCGTAGGCGTAGGTGGGCGACGCGTACTCGGAGAGCGGGTACGCGCGCAGGGCCTTCTCCCCCGTCTCCTTCCCGTATGTGTCGGTGAGCGCCTTCGGGTAGGCCTCGGCCGTGAGCGGCTTGCCCTGGCCGTCGTACGCGCCGTAGGCGAAGAGGCGGCCCTCGTCCTGGTTGGCGCCGTTGAGGACGGGCACATGTGCCGAGCGGCCCGCGGTGATCGCGGCGGCCGGCTGTTCGGGCAGGAAGGCGCCGCCGGTCACGGGCGCCCAGTCGAACCCGGCCTGCGCGTCCAGGATCTCCTTGGCCGACTTGCCGCGCAGGCACGCGACCGTGTCCGCCGCCGCACCGCACCCCGCCTTCTCCGCGAACCGCGCGCCCTCGGCGACGGCCGCACCGTGTGCGCGGGCCGCGCAGTCCCCGTACGCGCCGGACTCGATGATCCCGGCCCGGAACAGTCCGCGCCCGGTCGGCGACGCGAGCTGGGTGCACACCGAGCGGCCGCCCGCGGACTCACCGGCGATCGTCACGCGGTCCCGGTCGCCGCCGAAGGAGCCGATGTTGGCGCGCACCCAGCGCAGCGCCTGCTGCTGGTCCTGGAGGCCGAAGTTGCCGGACACCCCGTCGGACGCCTGCTTGTCGAGGCCCGCCGCCGCGAGGAAACCCATCGCTCCCAGGCGGTAGTTGACGGTGACGACGACCGTTCCCGTGCGCCGCGCGAAGGTGTCGGGGACGATGTCGGCGCCCGCGCCCGCGGTGAGCCCGCCGCCGTGCAGCCACACCATGACGGGCCGCCCCGCCGAGCCGTCCGGCGCGTACACGTTCAGGTCGAGGCAGTCCTCCGTATAGGTGGGGTCCCCGTAACCGGGGTCCCAACTCGACGCCTGTACGCATCTGTTGGAGAAGCCGGTGGCGTCGCGCACACCGCGCCAGGACTGCGCAGGACGGGGCTCCCGCCAACGCAGCTCGCCGACCGGCTGCTCGGCGTACGGGATGCCGAGGAACTGCCGCCCCTCGTCGGTGTGCTCGCCGCGCACCCAGCCGGACGTGGTGTGCGCCAGCGGGTCGTCGGACCGTTCCGTGGCGTGCGCGGGCACCAGGGCCGCGGCGGCCAGCGCCACCACGGCCGCGAGCACCACACGTATTCGACCGTGCCTCATGTCACTTCCCCTTCCGTCGCTCGATCACCGCGTCCGTGCGCTGGTGCAGGTCACCTGCCGAGGCGCCGAGCCACACGGCGCGCCTGCCGGTGCCGAGCGCCCAGCCGTGCCGCTCGCTGTCCCACGAGGAGAGGGTGCGGGGCGCGACGCGCACGGTGACCCGCCGCCGCTCCCCCGCCGCGAGGGCGAGCCTGCGGTACCCGCCCAACACCCGTACGGCCTGGTCGACTTCGAGGTCCGGCGACGGGCCGACGTACACCTGGGGCACGGCGATCCCCGCCCGCCACCCCGTGTTGCGCACGGTGAAGGCCACGTCCAGGCCGCGCCCGGACGTCCAGCGCGCGCTCAACTCCTCGTACGCGAAGGAGGTGTACGACAGGCCGTGCCCGAACGGGAACAGCGGCTCCACGCGCTGCGCGTCGTACCAGCGGTAGCCGAGGTGGATGCCCTCCGAGTACTCCTCGACGCGGTTCACACCGGGGTAGCGGCGCGGGTCCCCGGACATCGGGTGGGTGGCCTCGGAGGTAGGGAAGGACTGGGTGAGCCTGCCTCCGGCGTCGCAGTCCCCGTACAGGACGGCGGCGGTGGCGGCCGCGCCCTCCTGGCCGGGGTAGTACATCTGGAGCACGGCGCCCACCTGGTCGAGCCACGGCATGGTGATCGCCGAGGAGGTGTTGAGCACGACCGTCGTACGGGGGTTGGCCCGCGCCACCGCGGTGATGAGGGTCTCCTGGTGGTCGGGCAGGGCGAGCGACGTGCGGTCGGAGCCCTCGGTCGCGTCCTCGTAGGCGAAGAGCACCACGTTGTCCGCGCCGCGCGCGGCGCGGACGGCCGCGGCGACATCCGCCGCCCGCGTCGCCCCGGTCACCCGGCGCAGCCGGAACGTCTGTCCCTCGGCGCCGCCCTTCGCCGTGATCTGAAGCCGGTGCGAACCGGCCGCCAGTTCAAGGGACGTGCGGCGCACCGAAAGGCCGTCGGGGGCGGCGGCGACGAGGCCGCCGCTGAAGTGCTCGGCGCTGCCGGGCAGTTTGGGGAACAGTTCGGTGCCGTCGAGCACCACCTTGGGCCGCTCGCCCGAGTGGTGGACGACGAAGGTCCAGTCGTCGGCCTCGTCGGTGGTGAGCGTCCCGTCGTACGACCAGGTCTTCCCGGCCGCGACCCGCCGCTCCTCCAGGTCGGCGGCGGGGGCGAGCGCACCGTCGGGCAGAGCCTTGCCGTAGATGTCGCCGCCGAGCGCGTAGGCGGCCGAACCACCCCTGCGCGCACGGGACTTGATGGCCTGGTACGGGCTGTCGGCGTGGTCGGGGACGACGTGCGCGCTGCCGCCGCCGCTGACGAACGGGACGTAGCCGGTGACGCCGAGGACGGCGACGGAGCCGCCCTCGGGGAGCGGCAGGGTGCCGTTCCTGTTGTGCAGCAGGGTCGCGCCCGCCTTGGCGATGTCGAGGGCGACGGCCGCGCCCGCCGCCGCGTCCCGGCCGGGGCGGGGCGGCACCTTCCCGCCGAGCAGCCCGAAGCGGTCCATCACCGACAGGATCCGGCGCACCGCCCTGTCCACCTGCTCCTCGAGCACCGTGCCGTCCCGGACGGCCTTCTTCAGCGCGGCGCCGAACGCGAGCTCCCCCGGCATCTCCATGTCGAGGCCCGCGGCCATCCCGGCGACGGTGGTGTGTGCGGCGTACCAGTCGGTCATCACCCAGCCCGCGAAGTGCCACTGCCCGCGCAGGAGATCGTCGAGCAGTTCCTTGTTGTCGCAGGCGTAGGTCCCGTTGACCTTGTTGTAGGCGCCCATGACGGCGCCCGCGCCGACGCCCACGGCCGCTTCGAAGCCGCGCAGTTCCAGCTCGTGCATGGTCTGCTCATCGGCCCGTACATCGACCGACGTGCGGTTCTTCTCCTGGTTGTTGAGCGCGAAGTGCTTGACGGTGGCGATCAGGCCCTTGCCCTGGATGCCGCCGATCTCCTCGGTGACCATGTCGGCGGAGAGCAGCGGGTCCTCGGAGAACGTCTCGAAGTTGCGGCCCGCGTACGGCGTGCGGATCAGGTTGACCATCGGCGAGAGCAGCACGTCCTGGCCGAGCGCCCGGCCCTCGCGGCCGATGACCTCGCCGTAGCGGCGGGCGAGCGCCGGGTCGAAGGAGGAGGCGAGGAGGACGGGGGCGGGCAGGGCGGTGGCGTGCTTGGTGACGCGGACGCCCGCGGGGCCGTCGGCGAGGCGCAGCGGCGGGATGTCGAGGCGGGGGACGCCGGGGATGTAGCCGGCCTGGCCGAGATCGTGCGGGTCCTGCGCGCCGTGCAGGAAGGTGAGCTTCTCGTCGAGGGTGAGCCTGCCGAGCAGTGACTCGACGCGCGGTCCGGCGCCGCGTCCCTGCGGGGCGGCCGCGCGCGCGGGGCTCGGGAGGCCGGTGGTGACGGCGGCGGCGACCATGATCGCGCCGCCCATCCGGCGCAGGGCCGCGCGTCTGGAGACTTCGTCCGCGCTGTTTCCGCTGTGGGGCATGGGCTGTCTCTCCTCATTGCGTTCGAGCAGTAAACGCACTGTGCGACAAAACGGACTTGACGCATCGTTAGACACCGCGAAACCGAAGCGGAAACTATGACTGTCGTTGACTCGTGTCAACGGGTTGAACAAGAAACGCGAGGGGCGCCGACCGGATCCGGTCGGCGCCCCTCGCGCGGTGCGGACGGTTCAGCTGTTGGGACGCAGCGTCCACAGAACGGTCATCTCGCCGGTCACGGCCCCGTCCTCGCGCGTGATCGCGATGGCCACCGGGAACTCGGGGCGCTCGCCCGCGTCGAGCTCGGCGACGACGTCGGCGACCGGGCGGCCGAGCGTCGCGGTGGCGGTGACCGGACCCATCGCCAGCTTCTTGTACGCGATGTCGGCGCTCACGGCGAGCGGCACGGCGCGCGAGAGCTGGTCGCCGAAGGCGGCGAGCACGATGGCGCCGCTCGCGGACTCGCCGAGCGTGAACATCGCGCCGGCGTGCGGTCCGCCCACGTGGTTGTGGTAGTCGGCCTGGTCGGGCAGCGAGACGACCGCCTTCTCGGGCGTGGTCTCGTGGAACTCGAGGTTCAGGGTGCGGGCCATCGGCACCGTGGCGGCGAGCATCTCGCCGATGGACATCTGATCTGCGCTCATGCCCGAATGTTACCCGTGAGTAGCCAGTGTGACCATCCCTTCGCGCGTACCCGGTCGCGCACCTGATCAGGCACCTGCCCGCACACCTGCCCGCACACCTGGCCGCGCACTTGACCGGGCACTTGACCGCGCAGTTGACCGCGCACTTGACCGCGCACTTGATCAACCGGGAGATATCAGGCATATGCCGACCAATCGCCCGGCGTCCGGGGAAGCGGTTTGTCGATTCAGCGGCACGGCGGCGATAGTCCCTCCGTGACCTCTGCCGCCGCCCCCGAACCGAAGCGTCCGCGCCTGCGCCCCGCGTGGGCCGGACGGAACTACACGCTGCTCTCCGTCTCGGCGGTCGTCACGACACTGGGGGCGCACGGCGCGCTGATCGCCTCCGCGTTCGCCGTGCTCGACGCGGGCGGCGACGGCGGCGACGTGGGCCTGGTGGCAGCGGCCCGCACCCTGTTCCTGGTGGTCTTCCTGCTCGTCGGCGGCGCGGTCGCCGACCGGCTGCCGCGGCACCACGTGATGGTCGCGGCGAACGCCCTCAACTTCCTCTCCCAGGGCGCGTTCGCGCTGCTCGTCCTCCAGGGCGATCCGAAGCTGTGGCAGATGATGGCGCTCAGCGCGCTCGGCGGCACGGGGCAGGCGTTCTTCAACCCGGCGGCCGAGGGCATGCTGATGGCCTCCGTCTCCGGCGAGCAGGCCAGCCGCGCCTTCGCCCTGTTCCGGATGGGGATGTCCGGGGCCGGGGTGGGCGGCGCCGCGCTCGGCGGGGCGATGGTCGCGGCGTTCGGGCCCGGCTGGGTGCTCGCCGTGGACGCGGCCGCGTTCCTGGTCGCGGGCGCGCTGCGGATGTTCCTCGACGTACGGCACATCGCGCCGCGGGAGCCGGGCGGCGGGCTGCTCGCCGACATGCGGGACGGGTGGCGCGAGGTCATCGGCAGGCCCTGGCTGTGGACGATCGTCGCCCAGTTCGCGGTGGTGGTCGCCGTGGTGGGCGCGGCCGAGTCGGTGTTCGGGCCGCTGGTGGCGCGCGACGAACTGGGCGGGGCGGGGCCGTGGGGCATCGCGCTCGGCGCGTTCGGCGTGGGCACGATCCTCGGCGGGCTGCTGATGATGCGGTGGAAGCCGCAACGGCTGCTGTTCGCGGCGACGCTCTCCGTCTTCTCGCTCGCCCTGCCGTCGGCGGCGCTCGCGGTCCCCGTGCCGCTCGGCTGGCTGATCGCGGTGATGTTCGTCAGCGGCGTCACCATCGAGATATTCGGCGTCTCCTGGATCACCGCGCTGCACCAGGAGATCCCCGAGGAGAAGCTCTCCCGCGTCTCGGCCTACGACTGGTTCGGCTCGGTGGCGATGGTCCCGCTGGCCACCGCGCTCGCGGGCCCGGCCGAGTCGGCCTTCGGGCGGACGGCCTCGCTGTGGGGGTGCGCGGCGCTCGTCGTCGTCGCGACGGCCGCGGTGCTGTTCGTGCCGGACGTACGGCACCTGCGGCGGCGCGAGACGGGCGGCGCCAAGGTCGCCGAGGGCGGTACGACGCCGCAGGCCGGGGTCGCCCCGCCCGCCTCTGACATCACCCCACGCTGAACGAACCTCCCGGCGGCTCCGGCGAGGGCACCGCGTCCGCGTCCGTCACCGGCTTCGCGTCGCCGACGAAACGGCGCAGCGCGGCGCCGTGCTCCACCCGCGCGGGGAACGCGTCGCGGGCGGTGCGCCGGGCCAGCTCCGCCACCTCCAGCTCCTCGCGCGAGGCGAGCAGCACGGCGTTGCCGAACCGTCGCCCCCGCAGCACCGCCGGCTCGGCGACGAGCGCGACGTGCGGGAACACGGCGGCGAACGTGGCCAGTTGGGAGCGCAGGAACGTGAAGGGCGCGCCGTCCGCGAGATTCGCCGCGTACGTGCCGCCGGGCCGCAGCACCCGCGCCGCCTGCCGCGCGTACGCCAGGGTCGTCAGGTGCGCGGGCACCCGGGAGCCGCCGAACACGTCCGCCACGAGCACGTCCGCCGAGGCGTCGGGCGCCGCCTCGAGCCAGGCCCGCGCGTCGCCGCCGTGCACCGTGATGCCCGTGCCGTCCGGGACCGGCAGATGTTCGGCGACCAGCGCCAGCAGCCCCCGGTCGGCCTCGACGACGTCCTGCCGCGAGCCGGGCCGGGTGGCGGCGACGTACCGGGGCAGGGTCAGCGCGCCGCCGCCCAGGTGCAGCACGTCGAGCGGGGCGCCCTCGTCGCCGAGGCAGTCGAGGACGTGGCCGAGCCGGCGCGCGTACTCGAACTCCAGGTGGGCGGGTTCGTCCAGATCCACGTACGACTGGGGCGAGCCGTCCACGGTGAGCAGCCAGGCCCGCCGCCGGTCGACGTCGGGCAGCAGCTTGGCGGTGCCGTGGTCGACGTCGCGGGTGACGGGTATCGGCTCGGGATCGGATGCGTTCACGTGCACATTGTGCCGAACCCGTTCAAGCCCCTGCGGCGTTTGAGCAGCGGGGTCCGGGGCGGAGCCCCGGCTTTCGGCCCGGCCCCGGCCCCCGCTCACTCTCACAGCACGGCCGAAACCGTCCCGGCCCCAACGGTCCGCCCGCCCTCGCGGATCGCGAACCCGAGACCGGCTTCGAGGGGGACGTCCCGCCCCAGCTCGACCGTCATGCCGACGGTGTCACCGGGCCGCGCGACGGCCACCTCACCGAGGTCGACGTCCCCGACGACATCCGCCGTACGCAGATAGAACTGCGGCCGGTACCCCGTGGTGACGGGCGTGGAACGGCCGCCCTCCGCCGCCGACAGGACGTACACCTGCGCGGTGAAGCGCCGCGCCGGCTCGACCGTGCCGGGCTCGGCGACGACGTGCCCGCGTCGCACCGCGTCGCGCGGCACCCCGCGCAGCAGCAGCGCCACGTTGTCCCCCGCCTGCGCCTCCTCCATCGGCTTGCCGAAGGTCTCGACGCCGGTGACGACGGTCTCCAGGTCGTCGGCGGTGCCGTACACGCGCACCCGGTCCCCCACCCGGATCCGGCCGCGCTCGACCGCGCCGGTCACCACCGTGCCGCGCCCGCTGATGGTCATGACGTTCTCGACGGAGAGCAGGAACGGCGCGTCCACGTACCGCTCCGGCATCGGAACGTACGTGTCCACCGCGTCGAGCAGCGCCTCGATGGACGCCGTCCACCGCGGGTCCCCCTCAAGGGCCCTGAGGCCGGAGACCCGCACGACGGGCACGGAGTCGCCGCCGTACCCGTGCGCGGACAGCAGCTCGCGCACTTCGAGCTCGACCAGGTCGGTGAGCTCCTCGTCACCCGCGTCCGCCTTGTTGATCGCGACGACGATGTGGTCGACGCCCACCTGCCGGGCGAGCAGCACGTGCTCGGCGGTCTGCGGCATGATCCCGTCGAGCGCCGAGACGACGAGGATCGCCCCGTCGAGCTGGGCGGCGCCCGTGACCATGTTCTTGACGTAGTCGGCGTGGCCCGGCATGTCCACGTGCGCGTAGTGCCGGGTGTCGGTCTCGTACTCGACGTGCGCGATGTTGATGGTGATGCCGCGCTGCGCCTCCTCGGGCGCCTTGTCGATGCGGTCGAAGGAAACGTATTGGGTACCGCTGTCGGCGCCGCGCTCGGCGAGGACCTTGGTGATGGCGGCGGTCAGGGTGGTCTTGCCGTGGTCGACGTGACCCATGGTGCCGATGTTGAGGTGCGGCTTGGTGCGCACGTATGCCGTCTTGGGCATGGCTGACCGTGTTCCTTTCCGGAACAAGAAAAGTGAAGCCTCCTGGTACCGAGGCGGGAACCCCTGAGCCGGACCGACCCTCCCCCTGCGGGGTCCGCCGGAGTGTCCGGAGAGGGTCAGCTTCGCGCGCCGTCAGCTGCTGCGGCGGTCAGGAAAGCGGCAGCCCGAGCAGCGCCCGCGACTGCGGGCGTAGCTGCGATGAAGGCGTGCCGGAACATGTGGCAGATCTTCTCCGACGCGGGCCCCCGCGTCGAACGATTTTCCACGCCCCGAGCGGGGGTCATCCGCCCACGTTCTTCAGGGCCTCGCGCACCGAGAGCGGCGCGAGGGTGCCCCGGTGGGCGGCGACGAAGGACCGTACGGCGTCGGGGTCGGTCTTGGCGTACTCGCGCAGGGCCCAGCCGATCGCCTTACGAATGAAGAAGTCCGGATGTCCGGACTGCCGCAGGCAGTACGCGAAGAGCCGGTCCTGGTCGGTGGCGTCCTTGTGGCGGAGCTGGTGGAGGAGCGCGGTCCTGGCGACCCAGAGGTTCTCGTCCTCGATCCACGCGTCCATGTCGGCGCGCAGTTTCGGGTCGGCCGCGACGAGGCCGCCGACGATGTGCGCCGCCAGGAGGTCGACGGTGTCCCACCACGGCACGGTCGTGATCAGCTCGCGCGCGACGGGCAGGAAACCGGACGTGAGGCCGCGCGCATGGCGGCGCAGGTAGTCGATGGCGAAGTAGGCGTACTCGCGTTCCGGCAGCGCCCAGCAGCGCAGCGCGACGGCGGTCAGGTCGCTCTCGTCGGGGCGCGGCGTGCCGTCGAGCACGGCCCTGGTCAGCTCCCGGCGCACGGGGGACGTGAGGCCGAGGAAGGGGGCCACGTCCTTCATGTACGCGCGCATCCGCACGGCCCGCTCGGGATCGGCGGCGGCGCCGTACGCCTCGGGGAGCCGGGCGAGCAGGGTGTCGGCGAGAACGCTGGGCGGCGGCGCGGTGACGGGCACGTGACGCTCCTCGCAACTGGGGCAGGATCCACGAAAATGAGACACAACCTACGGCGATCTTATGTGGGGGTCGGTTAGTCTCCCCTGATGCTCGAGACCGTCCCCGCCCGTCCCGCCGGGCCCGCCGCCCGTTTCGGCCAGGCGCTGCTGTCGCCCTGGTCGCGGCTTTCGCTGCTGGTGCTGCTGCTGGCCGCGGGCGCGACGTGCGTGCTGCTCTTCGAGCCGCAGCAGCTGATCACGCAGGGCTGGCCGCCCCAGGTGAACGGGGCGGCGGCGGTCGTCCTGTTCGCGGTGGCGTACGGGGTGTGCACGGTCGCGTTCGTCCCGAGACCCCTGCTCAATCTGGCGGCGGGCGCCCTGTTCGGCTCCCAGCTGGGGCTGCTCGGCGCGCTCGGCGGAACGGTGCTCGGCGCCGGGCTCGCCTTTCTGCTCGGCCGGCTGCTCGGCCAGGACGCGCTGCGCCCGCTGCTGCGCGGGCGCTGGCTGAAGGCGGCGGACGGACAGCTCAGCGAGCACGGCTTCCGCTCGATGCTCGCGGCGCGGCTCTTCCCCGGCATCCCGTTCTGGGCGGCGAACTACTGCGCGTCGATCTCGAAGATGAGCATCGTCCCGTTCCTGCTCGCCACGGCGCTCGGCTCGATCCCGAACACGGCGGCGTACGTGGTGGCGGGCGCCCGCGCCTCGACGCCCACGTCGCCCATCTTCCTGATCGCGATGGGCTTCATCGTCGTCACGGGGTGCGCGGGCGCGGTCGTGGCGTGGTGCAAGCGGCATCACCTGGGGAAGCAGAAGTCGGACTGACCGGCACCCCCTTGAGGCCCCTGCCGAGGCGCAGCGTCACCGCGACGGAGGCCGCGGCGAGCACCGTCATCGCGGTCGCGGGCGAGGTCGCCTGGGCCAGCGCGCCCGCGAGCACCGCGCCCACTCCCTGCATGGTCAGCATGCCCGCGGTGTGCAGGCCGAGGGCGTGCCCGCTCAGCCGCTCCGGGGTCAGTGCCATCAGCCGCTCCTGGAGCAGCAGGCTCGCGGAGAAGCCGACCGAGGCGAGCGCGACCGCCGCCACGGCGAACGGCAGGGCCGGTCGCAGGGCGAACACCAGGTACGGGACGGCGAGCAGCAGCCGCAGCGGCGCGGCGAGCCGGGCCCGCCACCGGGACGGCAGGAAGCGTCCCGTGAGCACGTCCCCGGCGAGCATGCCGAGCGCGGCGCTCGCGAGCAGGACGCCCGCGTGCCCGGTGTCGTAGGGGACGAACAGCGCCTCGCAGCCGACGATCAGCCCGTTGGGCACCCACAGCGCGAGATAGACGTAGCGGCGCGGGACCGAGGACCACAGGGCGGCGTTGCCGCGCATCGTCTCGCGCGGGGACGGGCGTCCGGCGGCGCGCGCCGGGTGCCGGGCCAGTCCGCACCGCGCGACCAGCGCGGCGAGGGCGTAGAGCCCTGCGGCGACCATGAGCGTGCCGCGCGGTGACAGCACGGCGACGAGCAGCCCGCCCAGGCCGTACCCGAGGATCTGGCAGACGCCCGCGCTCATGTTCATGACGGAGCGGCCGAGCAGATAGCCGTCGCGGGCGAGGATGTCGGTGAGCATGCCGTAGCGGACCCCGCCACCGAGCGCCGACGGCACGCCCTGGACGAGGACGAGCGCGAGGGCCGCCGCCGTCGGCAGGCCGGGCGTCGCCTGCGCCGCCGTGGCGAGACCGAGGAAGAGCGCGAGCCCGACGAGGGCGGCGCGCGGCGGCAGCCGGTCCGCCGCCGAGAGCAGCGTGAGCGCGCCCACGACCTGGGCGAGCGAGGGCCCGAACATGGCGAGCGCGGACAGCAGCGGCGATCCGGTCGAGGCGTAGACGAGCGAGCCGAGGGCGAGCCCGCCGACCGTCTGCCCGGCGACCTGGAGCGAGACGGTGGCGAACAGCGAGGCGTATTCGGGCGTGCGGAACAGGTCCCGGTAGGTGTCCATGAGGGGAGGCTGCGGGGCGCGGAACGCGGGACGTTAATGTTTCGCGCACCGGCGAAACGACGGACCGCACGGAGCGGACCGGGCAGGCGGGCGGGACACCGGCGATGCGCAGACAGGGGGCGGAGCCGTGGGCATCTGGCAGGTCGACGCGGACACCCTCGCGGGCAGCCGGTTCGTCGTGTCGCGGCTCGCCGAGGCGACCGCGAGCCTGAGGAAGCTGGCGGCCCCCGTCGCCGCGCATCCCGGCGAACGGCGCTGGCTGGACGCGCATCTGCCCGCCTACCGCGCGCGGCTCGCCGCCGAGCCGACGACGGCGCTGCTGCTGGACGCCGCGTTCGGGGCGCGGTGGATCGCCGACTTCATGACGCCCACGCCGGACGGCGTCCACGAGGACGACCTGGCGGACGGCCTGGAGCGGATCCGCGCCACAGCGCCGACGACCGTCCGCGCGAACCTGGCGGTCTCCTCGCCGGGCCCGCTGCCCGGCGCGCTCGTCCACGCCGACGACCTGGCGGCACGCGCGGCGGACCTGCTCGCGTGGGTGTGGCGGGAGACCGTGCTGCCCGAGTGGCCGCGCCGCCGCCGGGTCATCGAGGCCGATGTCCTCGCCCGGACCAGGGAGTTGACGCGGGGCGGCTGGGCCGCGGCCTTCGGCGGGATGCGCCCCACGATGGGCTGGCTCGGCGAGGGCAGGCTGCGGATCAACGCCCACGACCATCCGCCGCGGAACATCGCGGGCACGCGGCTCCTGTTCGTCCCGGTCACCCCGAAGCAGGGCTGGGTGTCATGGCCGGAAGGCGCCCCGGCCGACCGGTACGCGGTGATCTATCCGTGCGCGGGCGCCCTCGCGGACACGGACAGGACGGCGCCGCCCGGCGGACTCGCGGCGCTCCTCGGCACGGCCCGCGCCCAGGTCCTCGTCCTCCTCGAACAGCCACTGACGACGACCCAGTTGGTGGCCCTCACCGGCCAGGGTCTCGGCTCGGTGGGCCGGCACCTGAAGGTGCTGCACGGGGCCGGGCTCGTACAGCGGCGCAGGGCGGGCCGCTCGGTGCTCTACCTCCGTACGCCGACGGGAGACGCGCTCCTTCGGGCACAGCGACCGGACGCGCGGCCGGGCCTGTAAAGGCGACGCTCACGCCCCTGTGGTGCTCCCGTCACTTTCGAACGCTACTCTGCCCCACGCGACCCCCGGGCCCGGTGTGCCGGGAGTCGGCACCGCCCCGCCTGGCCCGCGTTCGCGGCCGGTTCCGCCGAGCACCTGGATCGCGTACCCACCTCATGTCCTGGTTCGAATCATTCATCCTCGGGCTCGTCCAGGGGCTCACGGAGTTCCTGCCGATCTCGTCGAGCGCCCATCTGCGCCTCACGGCCGCGTTCGCCGGCTGGCACGACCCCGGCGCCGCCTTCACGGCGATCACCCAGCTCGGCACCGAGACGGCCGTCGTCATCTACTTCCGCAAGGACATCGCGCGGATCATCTCCTCGTGGTTCAGGTCCCTCACCGACAAGACGATGCGGGGCGACCACGACGCGAAGATGGGCTGGCTCGTCATCGTCGGCTCGATCCCGATCGGCGTGCTGGGCGTGACGTTCAAGGACCAGATCGAGGGCCCGTTCCGCGATCTGCGGCTCACGGCGACGACGCTGATCGTGATGGGCGTCGTTCTCGGCATCGCCGACCGGCTCGCGGCCCGCGACGAGGCAGGCGGCCGGCACCGGGCGGCGCAGCCCCGCAAGGAGCTGGGGGACCTCTCGGTCAAGGACGGCCTGATCTACGGTCTGTGCCAGGCGCTCGCCCTGATCCCCGGCGTCTCCCGCTCCGGCGCCACCATCAGCGGCGGCCTCTTCCTCGGCTACACCCGCGAGTCCGCGGCTCGCTACTCCTTCCTCCTGGCGATCCCGGCGGTCCTCGCCTCCGGCGTGTTCGAGCTGAAGGACGCGAGCGAGGGCGGCCATGTCTCCTGGGGGCCCACGATCTTCGCCACGGTGATCGCCTTCGGCGTCGGATACGCGGTGATCGCCTGGCTGATGAAGTTCATCTCGACCCGCAGCTTCATGCCGTTCGTCTACTACCGCATCGCCCTCGGCATCGCCCTGTTCGTGCTGGTGAGCGTGGGTGTGCTGAGCCCGCACGCGGCGGAGTCGGCGGGCTGACGGGACGGACCGGGAAGAGACCGGCCGCCCCAAGTGTTGCGCCCCACATCCCAGTTGGGCCGACAGGACGGGCGTGCGATGCGAGCGGTGCGGTTTCACGAGTACGGCGGGATCGATGTGCTGCGGGTCGAGGACGTGCCGCGGCCCGTACCGGCGGCCGACCAGGTGCTGGTCGAGGTGCGGGCGACCGGGATCCAGCCCGGTGAGGTGAGCATCCGGACGGGGTTCCTGCACGAGCGGTGGCCCGCCGCGTTCCCGTCCGGGCAGGGCAGCGACCTGGCCGGGGTCGTCGTCGAGGCCGGCTCGCACGTGCGGGACTTCGCGGTCGGCGACGAGGTCATCGGGTTCACGCACCGCAGGGCCAGCCACGCCGAGTACGTCGCCGTCGACGACGTGAACCTCGTCCACCGGCCCGCCGGGCTCTCCTGGGACGTGGCCGGTTCCCTGTACGTCGCGGGGTCGACCGCGTACGCCTGTGTGTGGGCCGTGGACCTGGGGCCCGGCGACACGGTGGTGGTGTCCGGCGCGGCGGGCGGCGTCGGCTCGTTCGCCGTCCAGCTCGCCCGTCTCAAGGGCGCCACCGTGATCGGTCTCGCGAGCGAGCCGAACCACGCCTGGCTGAAGGAGAAGGGCGTGCTCCCCCTCGCGTACGGGGACGGGGTGCGGGAGCGGATCCTGGAGGCCGCGGGCGGCCGGGGCGTCGACGCGTTCATCGACACGTTCGGCACGGGATACGTCGAGCTGGCCGTGGAGCTTGGCGTGGCGCCCGGGCGGATCAACACCATCCGCGACTGGGCGGTCGCCGCCCGGGTCGGCGCCCGGACGTACGGGGAGGGCGCGGCGGCCAGCGCGGTCGTCCTCGGCGAGCTGGCCCGGCTGGCCGCGCGCGGCGAGCTGGAGGTGCCGATCGCCCGCGGCTACCCGCTGGAGCGGGTGCGCGAGGCCTTCCGCGAGCTGGAGGAGCGGCACACGCACGGGAAGATCGTGCTGCGGCCGTAGGAGGCCTCACCAGGGCAGCGGCCCCTCGGCGGAGACGTACGTGCCCGTGGGTCCGTCCGCCCCGACCCGCGCCATCCGGACGATGATCTCGGCGCCCTCCTCGACGGTCTGGACGCCGGTGTTCCCGTTCAGGTCGGTCCTGGTGAAGCCGGGTTCGACGGCGTTGATCCGGATCTCCGGGAACGCCTTGGCGTACTGCACGGTCAGCATGTTCACGGCGGTCTTGGAGGCCGGGTAGGCGAGGCCGGGGTAAGCGGCGGCCGGGTTCCCCGCGTCGGTGGCGCCCGCGAGGGAGGCCAGGCCGCTGCTGACGTTGACGACGACGGGGGCGGCGGAGCGGCGCAGCAGCGGCAGGAAGGCGTGGGTGACGCGGACGGTGCCGAAGACGTTCGTCTCGAACAGCGGGCGCAGGGTGTCGACGGTCTCGTCGGCCGGGAGCACGATGCCGTTGCCCTCGGTGCGGCCCTCGATGCCGGCGTTGTTGATCAGTACGTCGAGGCCGCCCTCGGCCTCGATGGTCTTCGCGGCGGCCGCGACGGAGTCGTCGTCGGTGATGTCGATGGCGACGTGCCGCGCGCCGAGCTCCTCCGCGGTGCGGCGGCCGCGCTCGGGGTCGCGGGCGCCGACGTAGACGGTGTGCCCTGCCTCGACGAGGCGGCGGGCGGTTTCCCGGCCGAGGCCCTTGTTGGCCCCGGTGATCAGTGTGGTGGTCATGCGTCCAGGCTGCGCCGTGGGCGGCCCCGCGACCAGTCGTCCCGTCTTCCTGGGACCGCCGGTACCAGGAAGATCCGGCCCGGACGGGGCACAGTGGTGACATGGCACATGCGGAGTTCGGCGACTTCGGGGACACGGTGCGGCGCTGGCGGGACCGGGTCTCCCCGGGGGCCGCCGGGATCGCGTCCGTGGGGCCCCGGCGGGCCGCGGGGCTGCGCCGCGAGGAGCTGGCGCTGCTCGCGGGGATCTCGGCGGACTACGTCACCCGGCTGGAACAGGGCCGCGCCACCCACCCCTCCGACCAGGTCGTGGAGGCGCTGGCCCGTGCGCTGCGCCTTACGGACGCCGAGCGCGAGCACCTGTTCCGGCTCGCGGGCCTCGCGCCGCCGGGCCTGGAGACGGTGCCGGCCCGGCTCACCCCCGGCGTGCGCCGGCTCCTGGACCGGCTGTCCGGGACCCCCGCCGCCGTGTTCGACGCGGCGTGGACACTGCTCCTGGCGAACCCGCTGTACACGGCGCTGCTCGGCGAGCGCCCCGCGTGGGGCGGCCACGGGCGCAACGCCGTGTGGTGGACGTTCCTCGGACCGACGAGCCGGGTCCGCCAGACACCGGACGAGCGGCAGGCCATGGAGACGGCCCTGGTGTCGGACCTGCGCACGACCGCGAGCCGCTATCCGCTGGACCCGCGCCTGCACACGCTCGTCGACGAACTCCGCACGCGCAGCCCGCGCTTCGCGGAGCTGTGGGACTCGGGCGCGGTGGGCCGGCACTCCGCCGCGCGCAAGACGGTCGACCACCCCGAGATCGGCCCGCTGACGCTGGACTGCGACATCCTCACGGTGGCGGGCGACGACCTGCGGGTCATGCTCTACACGGCCGAGCCCGGCACCCCGGACGCGGACCGGCTGACGCTGCTCGCGACGGCGGTGCTGCCGACGCTGGTCGGCGCCTGACCAGGCGTTGCGTCAACACCTTTACAGCATCGGTCACTTGATGCTCAGTACCGCTCGCTCAGGGTTCCCAATCAGATGCCCCGCACGTAGCCTTGGCACATGCCGCCCGTCAATTCTGGTTCTGCGCGGTCTGCCGCGGAAGTCAACGAGCAGATCCGTGGATTGTGGCTGCGCACGGGAGGCCGGCTCACCGGCGAGCAGCGTGCCGAGTACGCGCTGCTGGTCACGGAGTGGGCGGAGGCCGTGCGCGCGGAGGTCGTGAAGGCGGCCTGAACCGCCTCCACCGCCCCGGCCCGCTCAGCGGCCCCCGGCCACCCTCAGTACTGTTCCCGTCGCGTAGGACGCGTCCGGTGACAGCAGCCAGGCGATCGCCGCCGCGATCTCGTCGGCCGTCCCGGGGCGCCTCAGCGGGATGCCCGGAGCCGCCTCCCACGCGATGTCGGGCGTGCCGCTCGTGGCGTGGATCTCGGTGTCGACGATGCCGGGCGCGACGCCGTTGACCCGCACGCCCACCGGGCCGAGTTCCTTGGCGAGGCCCAGCGTGATCGTGTCCACAGCCGCCTTGGACGCGGCGTAGTGCACGTACTGGCCGGGGCTGCCGATGGTGGCGGCTCCGGAGGACACGTTCACGATGGCGCCCGCGCCCGCCGCCGTCATGTCGCGTGCGGCGCGGCGGCAGCACAGCAGGACACCGAGGACGTTGACGTCGAGGACGCGGCGGAAGTCCTCGGTGCGCGCCTCGGCGAACGGGCCGACCGGCGCGGTGACGCCCGCGTTGTTCACCAGGCCGGTGAGCGGCCCGAGCCGGTCGGCCGCCTCGTCGAAGAGGCGTTCCACGTCGGCCTCTTGGGAGGTGTCGGCCCGCACGACGAGGCACCGGGCGCCCTCGGCGCGCACGGCATCGGCGGTGCGCTCGGCGGCGTCCTTGTCGCTCACGTAGGACAGGGCGACATCGTGCCCGTCGCGCGCGAGACGCACGGACGTGGCGGCGCCGATGCCCCGGCTGCCTCCGGTCACCAGCGTGATGGGGCGGTTCAAGGGGGCCTCCTGGTCAGAAGTACGTCCCCGTAGACCGGGTTGTGGCCACGCGGACGAAGATCATGTCGCGCCGGGCGCACCGTACCAGCGCCACTTCCCGCGCCGCTCCCTGCCCTCCAGTTCGCCGCGGCCCGTGGCCCACAGGAGCGTCGCCCAGGGGTCGGTGTCATCGGGTACGTCGGGGAAGAGGCGGTGCAGCGTGCGCGCGCACAGCTCGGCCGGCGCCTCGAACCCGATGCCGAGCCCGAGCGCGAGGTCGTGCGCGTGCACCAGCGTCTCGACGACGCCCATCGCGGCGAAGCCCTCGGGGTCGGAGGCCCCGAAGACGTGGAATCCGCGGGCGGTCGGCGGGGTCGCGCGGACCACCGCGGCGAGGATGCCGCCGCCCGCCTCCAACGCGCCGAGCATCGCCGAAGGGCCCGCGCCGGGTTCGACGGTGAGGGTGTTGGCGGGTCCTTCGGGGCGGCGCCGGGTGTAGCCCCAGCGCACGTGGTCGTCCGCCAGGGGGCGCAGCGAGCCGATCTGCGCGGCGTAGAAGAAGAGATCGTCGGCGAGGTGCTCGCCGGTCTCCCAGCACGTCCACTCGAGCGGGCCCGCCGGCGCGTTCCAGTCCGCGTCGGCGGGAGCGGTCCGCAGCGCGGCGACCGCGAGCCCGACGGCCTGCGCGACGTCGTCCGCCGTGACCAGTCCTGGTGTCCCGGCCGGGAGTTGCGTGTTCGGATCAGCTGACATGGCGCGACCGTAACAGCGCACTCCGCGCGCGCCCCAGGAGTTTTCGACCCGGCGGCGCACGCCTCTTGGATCCGTGCGCGCGGGGCCCGAGACTGAGCCGATGACGCAGCGTGTGGAACTCGCGACCGTCCTCGACCGCCTCGCCGTCGACGAGTTGGTGACCGACTACGCCGCGGCCGTGGACGACGGCGACTGGGCGGCGTACCGCGCCCTGTTCGAACCGGAGGGCCGCGCCGACTACCGGGAGGCGGGAGGCGTCGAGGGCAGCGCCGAGGAGATCGCGCAGTGGCTGTCGACGACGATGGAACTGTTCCCGATGCGCCAGCATCTGATCGTGAACCGGCGGGTGCGCTTCGACACCGTCGATCGCGACATCGGCGACACGGGCCGCGTCCGCGCCGACTACTTCAACCCGATGCGTTTCGCGGGCGACGGCGACTCGACGGCCCCCGACTTCATCTGCGGCGGCCGGTACGCCTTCGACCTCGTACGGACGGCCGGCGGCTGGCGGCTGCGCCGGGTGACGGTCTACGAGAAGTGGCGCCGCGTCCCTCAGAAGGCCGTGGCGGGAAGCTGACCCGCTCCCCCTTCGCCCACTGTCGGTGATCGTCGGCGGCACGCACACTGGAGGCGCGAGGCGATCGATGGTCGTACGCGTACGAATCGGGAGGCGCGGCGCATGGAGCGGTGGCGGCAGCGGCTCGACACGTCACGCTGGTGGCGCGGCGCCGCGGCCGTCGGGGCGGGAGCCCTGCCCGCGCTCGCGTTCCCTGCCCCCTCCCTGTGGTGGTTCGCGTACGTCGCGCTCGTGCCGTGGATGCTGCTCGCGCGCTCGGCGGGGACGCCGCGCCGGGCGGCGCTCGACGGCTGGCTCGGCGGGCTCGGGTTCATGCTCGCGGTGCACCACTGGCTGCTTCCGAGCCTGCACGTGTTCACGCTCGTCCTCGCGGCGCTGCTCGGCGCGCTGTGGGCGCCGTGGGGGTGGCTGCTGCGCCGTCTCCTGCACGACCGGCCGGCGCCGGGGCAGGCGGCGACCGCGCTGCTCGCCGTCCCTTCGTGCTGGCTGATGGTCGAACTGGTCCGTTCCTGGCAGGGGTTGGGTGGCCCGTGGGGGCTGCTCGGCTCCAGCCAGTGGCAGGTAACGCCCGCGCTGCGGCTTGCTTCGGTGGGCGGCGTCTGGCTGGTGAGCCTGCTCGTGGTGGCCGTGAACACCGGCGTGACGCTCCTCGTCGTCGCACGCGGCGCCCGCGCTCCGGCGGTGGCGGGCCTCGTCGCGACGGTCGCGGTCACCGGGGCCGCGTGGGCATGGGCGCCGAAGCCCGAGACGGACGGGCGGGCGCGGATCGCGGTGGTGCAGCCGGGCGTGGTCGACGGCATCGGCAGCATCGGGGCCCGCTTCGACCGGGAGGTGGAGCTGACCCGGCAATTGGCCGGCCGGGACCTGGACCTCGTGGTCTGGGGCGAGAGCAGTGTCGGCTACGACCTGCCGCGCCGCCCCGATCTCGCCCGCAGGATCGCCGCGCTCTCCCGCGAGGTGGACGCAGAGATCCTCGTCAACGTCGACGCGCGGCGCCGCGCGGCCGACGGCTCCGGCCAGGGCATATACAAGAGTTCCGTGCTGGTCGGCGGAGACGGCCTCACCGGCGACCACTACGACAAGATGCGGCTCGTCCCCTTCGGCGAGTACGTGCCCGCGCGCTCGCTCCTCGGCTGGGCCACCTCGGTCGGCAAGGCGGCGGGCGAGGACCGGATGCGGGGCACGCGGCAGGCCGTGATGGACGTGCGCCACGGTCGGCGGGTGCTGCGCGTCGGGCCGCTGGTCTGCTTCGAGTCGGCGTTCCCCGACATGACGCGGAAGCTGACGCAGGACGGGGCGCAGGTGCTGCTCGCGCAGTCCTCGACGTCGACGTTCCAGCGCAGTTGGGCGCCCGAACAGCACGCCTCGCTCGCCGCGCTGCGGGCCGCGGAGACGGGCCGGCCCATGGTGCACGCGACGCTGACCGGGGTCTCGGCGGTGTACGGTCCGGACGGCGCGCGGGCCGGTGCCTGGCTCGGCACCTCGGCGAGCGCGGCCCGCGTCTACGACATGCCGACCGCGCAGGGCACGACGCTGTACGTACGCTTGGGCGACTGGCCGGTGCACGGGGCGGTGACGGTGCTGATGCTGCTCGCGGCAGTGGATGCCGCGCGGCGGTTGCACTTCAAGCCCCTGCGGCGTTTGAGCAGCGGGGTCCGGGGCGAAGCCCCGTGTCCGTAACGCCGTCGCAGGCCGACCGATGCGCTTGAACCCCGCTGCGTCACACCCGCCGCGACACCTCACGCACGACCTGCTCACACAACTCATGCGTGGCGAGCGCGTCCCGCGCGCTCAGCACCTTGCCCGCCCGCACCGCGTCGAGGAACGCGAGCACCGCCTGCTCGATGCCCCGCTGGCGAGCGACCGGCACCCAGTCCCCGCGACGGCGAACCGTGGGCTGCCCCTTGTGGTCGACCACATCGGAGAGGTTGAGCACCTGCCGCTTGGAGTCCTGCCCCGACACCTCGAGGATCTCCTCCGTGGAGCCGCTCAGCCGGTTCATGACGCCGAGCGCGGTGAAGCCGTCGCCCGCGAGCTGGAGCACCACGTGCTCCAGGAGTCCGTCCGTGACGCGGGCGCGCACGGTCACGTCGTCGACCGGTCCCGGCACGAGGAAGCGCAGCGTGTCGACGACGTGGATGAAGTCGTCGAGGACCATCGCGCGCGGTTCCTCGGGGAGCCCGACGCGGTTCTTCTGCATCAGGATCAGCTCGCGCGGGTGCTCGACGCACTGCGCGTACCCGGGCGCGTAGCGGCGGTTGAAGCCGACGGCGAGGCTCACGCCGCGCTCCTCGGCGAGCCGTACGAGCCGCTCGGACTCGGCGAGTTCGTAGGCGAGCGGCTTGTCGACGTACGTCGGTACGCCTGCCTCCAGGAGCCGCGCGACGATCTCCGGGTGCGCGGTGGTGGGCGCGTGCACGAAGGCCGCGTCGAGATCCTGCGCGAGGATCGAGTCGAGGTCGGCGTGGCGCTGCGGCGCGGGTACGCGGAGCTGGTCCGCGACCTCGGTCAGGGTCGCGGGCGTCCGCGTCTGGAGGTGCAGTTCGAGCGCGGGCTGCGCGCCGAGCACCGGCAGGTACGCCTTCTTGGCGATGTCGCCGAGTCCGATGACGCCGACTTTCACGTCTGTCTGCTCCTGTCCTGCGATAACCGGTCCACCCCGGCCCGCTGCTGGGTCTGGGCAGCATAATTCCAACGGCCTGCGGCGATCGACTCCGCATGGACCAGCATTCAAGCCCCTGCGGCGATTGAGCAGCGGGGCCCGGGGCAGAGCCCCGCGACGTCAACCACCACTCCCGCCCCACAGCGGAGCCCCTGTCACCCATGCGGGCCAACCTCCCCCGATCACCCCCACCGCACCCCCGCCGTCCCCCACAGTGACCCCGTGCCCAGAACGCCCAGAACGTCCAGCTCAGCCACCATCCTGCTGACCGCGGCGGCCGCCGTCACCGTGGCCACCGCCTCCGGATGCGTCAGCGTGCGCCCGCCGACCACCCCGAAGGCGCCCTCCCCCACGGTCTCCGCCCCGGCTCCCCGCCCCGAGGGCCACGCCGACGGCCCGGTCGTCCAGGCGCCCGCGCGCGAGGCCCTGGAGCGGATGAAGCCGACCGCACCGCACCGCACACCGGCGCACTCCGCCGAGCAGCCGCAGCGGACCGCCGCCCCCGCTCCCCCGCACTCGGCCCCAAAGGCGGTCCCGGTCCCGCACCGGACGACCGTCCCCGAACCCCGTACCGCCCCCGAGCACCACAAGGCCGAGAAGCGCCCGAAGGCCCCAGGAAAGACCGATGTCTGCGCCCTCGGGCGCCGCTACGGCGGCTGGGACCCGGACAGTCCCCAGTCGGCCATCTGCCGCGACACGTACGGAGGTTGACCGCACTCCCGCCGCCCGGCGGGAACCTCCCCGCCTACGACCCGGCCCGCGGCGGGCCCAGCGGCTCCCCGCCGGGCCCGCGCCCCTCTCCCGGCTCCGTCGGCCCCGCCCCCATCGTGGCCACCCGCTCCTCGAGCCGGGTGAGGGCGGCACGCACCCCGTCCCCGTATCCGTCGTCCCCCAGGGCGCCCGCCGCCGCGCGGGCCCGCGCCAGATGGCTGCGGGCCGCCCCGGGGCGGTCCAACTTCACATAGTCAGCCGCCAGGTTGAGATGCAGCGACGGATAGAACGCCTGCAACGCGAGGGACGACTCGTGCTCGGCGAGCCGCTCCTGGGTCAGGGAGTCGGCGGCGGACAGCGCGCGCAGGTCCCAGGCCAGCTCGTCCGAGGGGTCGTCCTGGGTGTCGGCCATGTAGTGCGCGAGCGTGCAGCGGTGCAGCGGGTCTCCGTCCTCCCCGATCTCCGCCCACAGGCCGAGGAAGCGCCCCTGCGCCTCCTCGCGGTCGCCGCCGTGGTGCAGCATGACCGCCTGACCGATGCGGCTCATCATGGCGTCGTCCGCCGCCTGTTCACGCTGCTGTGCCACTTGTCTCCTCCAAGCTCGGCCGCCCGGTGCGCCCGACCACGATGTCCGGTCCGACGACGCTAACCGGCGGCACTGACAATCCAGCTCAGGCGCGACTCCCCGCGAGCCGGGCCCGCGCTCAGCCCAGGTTCGGGATCGTCCAGTCGATCGGCGTGTGGCCCTGCGCGGCGATCGCCTCGTTGATCTGCGTGAACGGCTGCGAGCCGAAGAACTTCCGCGCCGACAGCGGCGAGGGGTGCGCGCCCTTCACCACCGCGTGTCGCTCGGTGTCGATGAGCGGCAGCTTCTTCTGCGCGTAGTTCCCCCACAGCACGAAGACCGCCGGGTCGGGCCGCTCGACGACGGCGCGGATCACCGCGTCCGTGAACTTCTCCCAGCCCTTGCCCTTGTGCGAGTTGGCCTCGCCGGCCCGGACCGTCAGCACCGCGTTGAGCAGCAGCACGCCCTGCTCGGCCCACGGCATCAGATAGCCGTTGTCCGGGATCGGGGTGCCGAGCTCGGCCTGCATCTCCTTGTAGATGTTGCGCAGCGAGGGCGGCGTCTTCACGCCGGGCCGCACCGAGAAGCACAGACCGTGCCCCTGCCCCTCGCCGTGGTACGGGTCCTGGCCGAGGACGAGCACCTTCACCTTGTCGTAGGGCGTCGCGTCGAGCGCGGCGAAGACCTCCTCGCGCGGCGGGTAGACGGGACCCTTGGCGCGCTCCTCCTCGACGAACTCGGTGAGCTCCTTGAAGTAGGGCTTCTGCAGTTCGTCGCCGAGGACGCCGCGCCAGGACTCGGGCAGCATCGCGGTGTCGGTCACGTCAACAACCTCCGGGGTACGGGCAAGTGCTTCAACACCCAGAAACCTACCGGCGCCCACTGACAATCGACGCCCGCACCCGGGAGGGATCAAGAAGGCCGGTTCACCAGCTCGTCTTGCGGTGCAGCTCCCACATCATCATGATCGTCGACGGGTCGAGGGCCCGCTCACCGCCCGAGATCTCCTCGCTCGCCGCGATGAACTGCTTGCCCTGCCACAGCGGCAGCAGCCGCGCGTCCCGCACCATGATGTGCTGCGCCTGCTCGAACTGCCGCGCCACGACGCCCCGGTCGCTCTGCTTGCGGGACAGCGGCAGCAGCTTGTCGGTGATCTCGGGCGAGACGTACGGCGTGCTCAGGGCGTTCTTCTCGCCCACGAACGGCGCGATGAAGTTGTCCGCGTCGGGGAAGTCGGGGAACCAGCCGCGCCCGAACGCCGGGTACTCGCCGTTCTTGTATCCCTGCTCGAACGCCTTCCAGGGACGGCTCTTGAGCGTCACCTTGAAGAGCTTCGACGCCTCCAACTGCCGCTTGATCTCTCGGAATTCGGGCGCGGTGGCCGAGCCGTACCGGTCGGAGGCGTACCAGAGCGTGAGCGGCACGGGGGCGTTGATGCCCGCCTTGGACAGGATCTCGGCGGCCTTCGCGGGGCTCGGGTCGCCGAACTCGTCGAAGTAGTCGGTGGTGTGGCCCGCGAGGCCCCTGGGGACCATCGAGTACAGCGGTTCGACGGTGTTCGCGTACACCTTGTCCGCGATGGCCCCGCGGTCGACGAGCTGGGCGACCGCCCGGCGCACCGCGCTCTTGCCCGCCCAGGGGTCCTTGGGGTTGAAGACCACATAGCTGATCTCCATGCCCGCGCCCTCGACGAGCTGGAGGCCGTCGACGCCCTGCTTGTCCTGGAGCTTCACGATGTCGTCGGCCGCGAGACCGCGGAAGGTCGCGTCGATCTTCTTCGCCTTCAGGGCGTCGACCATGGCGGCCGATGTCTTGAAGTAGCGGATCGTCACCGCGTCGTTCTTGCGGTTCGCGAAGCCCTGGTAGTTGTCGTTGCGCACGAGTTCGGCCTTGCTGCCGTCGGCGTACGACTTGAGCACGTACGGCCCCGAACCGGTCACCTTGCCGTCCGTGCGCGCGGACGTCGCCGGATAGGCGGAGGGGTCGACGATCGACATGGCGGGGGTGGAGAGCACGAACGGGAAGGTGGCGTCCGGCTTAGTGAGGCGGAACGTTACGCCGCGCTCACCCTGCGTCTCCACGCGGTCGAGGCTGCCCAGCAGTCCCGCGGGCCCGCCGCCCCCGCCTATCTTGCGGACCCGGTCGATGGAGTACTTCACGGCCTTCGCGTCGAGCGCGTCCCCGTTGGAGAACTTCATGTCCTCCCGCAGTTCGCAGTGGTAGACGCGGTTGGCGGAGTCCTCGAACCGGCACTCGGCGGCGTCCGCCTGCGGTTCCGCGGCGCCCGAGGGCAGCGACACCAGTGTCTGGTAGACGTTGCGGAACAGCTCCCAGGAGCCGTCCCAGGACATCGCGGGGTCCAGCGTGCTCGGCACACTGGTGGTGCCCACGGCGATGGGGCGTTCGTCGGACCCTTCGCCCGAACTCATCAACCCGCACCCTGTCAGCAGGGTCATCGACGCCAAAGCCGCCCACGCGCGAGGGGCAGGGAACCGGTTGAACACGCGCTCGCTCCTCGATCGGCCATGCCAGGTCGGCAGACAATATCGCAGCGCCCCGCCGGTTCAACTGGTTGAAACGGCGGGGCACTTCACGAGCGAGAACGTTTGTCGGACGTTGTCGGACAACGTCCGGAATCTGCCCTCGGGGCCGACAGGACCCGAGGGCCTATTCGACGCCGGCGTTGAGGAACTTGCCGCCGTCCACGACGAGGTTCTGCCCGGTGATCCAGCCGGACTGCTCGGAGGTGAGGAACGCGGCGGCGCCCCCGATGTCCTCCGGCACACCGAGCCGGCCCATCGGGTACGTGGCCGCGACCTCGGCCTCCCGGCCCTCGTACAGGGCCGTCGCGAACTTCGTCTTCACGACCGCGGGGGCGATCGAGTTGACCCGCACCAGCGGCGCGAACTCGTGCGCGAGCTGGAGCGTCAGGTTGACCATGGCGGCCTTGCTGACGCCGTACGCGCCGATGAACGGGGAGGCGGAGATGCCCGCCACGGACGCGATGTTGACGATCGCGCCGCCGTTCTCCTTCTGCCACGCCTTCCATGTCTGCTGCGCGAAGCCGAGCGCGGAGACGACGTTGGTCTCGAAGACCTTGCGCGCCACGTTCAGGTCGAGCTCGGCGATCGGGCCGAAGACCGGGTTCGTACCGGCATTGTTGACGAGGAAGTCGACGCGGCCGAACGCCTCCATGGTGCGCTCGACGGCGACGGCCTGGTGCGCCTCGTCGTGCGCCTTGCCCGCCACGTAGATCACGCGGTCGGAGCCGAGCTGCTCGACGGCCTCCTTGAGGGCGTCCTCGCCGCGTCCGGTGATGCAGACGCGGTCGCCGCGCGCGAGGAGCGCCTCGGCGACGCCGTAGCCGATGCCGCGGCTCGCGCCCGTGACGAGCGCGACCTTGCCGGAGAGCTCCGGGAGTTCAGAAGTGGTCATGTCCGTTGCCCCCGGCCTCAGTTGAGCGGGCCGCCGGCCACGTACATGACCTGGCCCGAGACGAAGCCGGCCGCCTCACCGGTGAAGAAGGCGATGGCGTTGGCGATGTCCTCCGGGCGGCCCACGCGCTGCACCGGGATCTGGGTCGCGGCCGCGGCCTGGAAGTCCTCGAAGCCCATGCCGACGCGCTCGGCGGTGGCCTTGGTCATCTCGGTGACGATGAAGCCCGGGGCGACGGAGTTGGCGGTGACGCCGAACTTGCCGAGCTCCTTGGCGAGGGTCTTCGTGAAGCCCTGGAGGCCGGCCTTGGCGGCCGAGTAGTTGACCTGGCCGCGGTTGCCGAGCGCCGAGGACGACGACAGGTTCACGACGCGGCCGAACTTCGCGTCCACCATGTGCTTCTGGACGTACTTCGTCATCAGGAAGGCACCGCGCAGGTGCACGTTCATGACCGTGTCCCAGTCGGTGGCGCTCATCTTGAACAGCAGGTTGTCGCGGAGCACGCCCGCGTTGTTCACGAGGATCGTGGGGGCGCCGAGCTCCTCGGCGATGCGCGCGACCGCGGCCTCGACCTGCGCCTCGTCGGATACGTCGCAGCCGACGGCAAGGGCCTTGCCACCGGCGGCGGTGATCGCCTCGACGGTGTCCTTGCAGGCGGCCTCGTCGAGGTCGATCACGGCGACGGCGCGGCCCTCTTCGGCCAGACGGATCGCGGTGGCGGCGCCGATGCCACGCGCGGCTCCCGTGACGATCGCTACGCGCTGCTCAGTGGTGGACATGCTCTTCGGTCTCCTCGCCCTAGAGGTGCGGCCGCTCCGCCCGGGTGTGGGTGAGCAACCGCTTAGTACCCTGTGCGTGCGACGCTAGAAGCCCTGGCACCCGGTGTCAACGTGCCGACCAGGTGCCACAGCTCACTGACCGACCCCGACCCAGGGCCCTTCTGACGGATCTTGCTGGGGTCACGGGCCCTGGCACGGCCTCCCGGGTCCAGCCTGATCCGTCGGAAGGGCCCTGGGCGTTCAGCGCACCAGCAGGCCGAGCAGCCGCTCCGCCTCGGCGGCCGGATCGGCGGTCAGACCGGTGTGCACGGGACCGGGCTGCACCACGGTCGAGCGCGGCGCGACGAGCCAGCGGTAGCGCCGCCCGGCATCGTCCTCCGCGGCCTGCCCCGCGGCGTCTCCCCCGCGGCAGTGCCGCTCGACGGCGTGCAGCACGGCGCGCACGCCGGTGACGTCCGCCTCGGGGTCGAGCGCGAGCAGCCGCTTCTCGTCGAGGTGGGTGAGGGCCGTGACGAAGGACTTGGCGCGGCAGTACACGACGACACCGGCGTTGATCTGCTCCCCGCGCTCGACGCTCGGTACGACGCGCAGCAGGGCGTACTCGAAGACATGGCGTTCGGCCGCGCTCATCGGGCTGCTCCTTCGGTCACCCAGCCGGGCGTTCCGGCGGGCCGGGCGCCACCGGCGGGCAGCGTGACGCGTTCGTGGATCGTGGCGGCACGCGCGCGCAGCGTGTCCACGTACGCGCGGCGCACGGCGTCCGGGGTGTCGAATCCCGGCTCGTCCGCGAGCCATACGTCGGGCACGTCGGCGGCGGCCTCGGCGATCAGTTCCTCGGTGACGCGCGGCGCGAGCTCGGCCGCGGCGGCGGAGACCTCGGGCCCGAAGCGGGCGAGGGCGTGGTCGCTCGCGTCGTACGGCTTGTCCGCCCACGCGTGCGCGCCGCGCCAGTTGTGGTGCCAGATCATGCTGGCGCCGTGGTCGATGAGCCACAGCTCGCCGCCCTTGACCAGCATGTTCGGGTTGCGCCAGGACCGGTCGACGTTGTTGATCAGCGCGTCGAACCAGACGATCCGGCCCGCCTGCACCGGATCGACGACGTACGCGAGGGGGTCGAAGCCGAGCGCCCGCGGCAGGAAGCGCATGCCGAGGTTGGTGCCGCCGCTCCCCTTGAGCAGCTCCTGCACCTCCTGGTCGGGTTCGCCGAGGCCGATCACCGGATCCAGGTCGAGCGTGACGAGCCCCGGCACGCGGAAGCCGAGGGCCTGCGCCAACCGGCCGCAGATCACTTCGGCGACGAGCGTCTTGCGGCCCTGTCCCGCGCCGGTGAACTTCATGACGTACGGGACGAGGTCGTCGGCCTCGACGAGACCGGGAAGCGACCCGCCTTCCCTCAATGGGGTGACATAGCGGGTCACGGTGACTTCGGTGAGCATGCGCCCAGGTTATGAGATCAGGATGGCGTTGAACGCCCGGGGATCACCGTACGTACCTCAGGAAAACCCCCACGGGATCCAGCACGTCCCCTCGACCCGACCCACCCATGAAGGGACCTTCACCTCATGACCGCTTCTCAGGAGCCCGCCTCCACGAGCCACGTTCCGTCGCGCCGCACCGTCGTCACGGCGGTCGGCGCCGCGGGGATCGCCGCGGCGCTGAGCGCCTGCGGCAGCTCGGACGGGGACACGTCGCAGCCCGCGGGCAACGCGTCATCGGGCGGCGGCGAGAAGAAAGGCCAGGCGCTCGCCAAGACCTCGGACATCCCGGAGGGCGGTGGAAAGATCTTCGCGGACGCGGGGGTCGTGGTGACGCAGCCCAAGTCCGGCGAGTTCAAGGCGTTCACCAACATCTGCACGCACCAGGGATGCAAGGTGAACAAGGTGGTCGACGGCACCATCGACTGCCCGTGCCACGGCAGCAAGTTCTCCATCAAGGACGGCAGCGTCGCGCATCCGCCGGCCACGCAGGCCCTGGAGGAGCGGCAGCTCAAGGTCAGCGGCGACTCGATCGAGCTGGCGTAGCCGGTGCGGACTTGGCTGTAGCCGGTGCGGACTTGGCTGTAGCCGGTGAGGACTTGACTGAGGACCTAAGGGCGCTTCCACGCCTCGAGCACGTCCGGCGTCGTCGTCACGGTGGCGACCAGGGCGAGCGTGTTGTCGATCATCGCGGGGGTGTATCCGGCGGGCACCCCCGCGATGGCGTCCCGGGGCACGACCACCGTGTAGCCGAGGTTCACCGCGTCGAACACGGCGTTCGGGATGGCCACGTTGGCGGAGACGCCCGTGACGACGAGGGTGCGGCACCCGAGATTGCGCAGCAGCGGATCCACGTCGGTTCCCGCGATCGGCGAGAGCCCGTGCAGCCGACGCACGACGATGTCCTCGTCCGCGACCTCGACGGGCGGCGCGACGCGGACGGCGTCGGTCCCGGAGAGCTGCTTCACGGGAAGGCGCTCGGTGGCGCGGAAGAGGCGGGCGTTGCGGCTGGCCCCGCGGCCGTCCGGGCGCCGCTCCGCGACGGCGTGCAGGACCTGCGCCCCGCTCTCGTGGGCGGCGGCCACGAGCCGCGCCACGTTGTCGAGGGCGCCCGAGGCCCGCGCCTCCTCGGCGAGTTCGGGCAGTGCGCTGTCGGGGCCGACGACGCCCCGCTGACACTCGACGGTCAGCAGTACGGTGCCCGCCGGGTCGAGCAGCTCGGCCAGTTTCTCGCGCTTCCCGTGCGTCTGGTGCATCTCGTGCTTCTCGTGCGACGGCACGACCGCCCCCTGCCTGTCCTCGGGATCCGGGCTGCTGGAGGGTAGCCACCATTGCGTGTACAGGGAAGAGGCCGCATGCTGCGTTCCTGATACCACGTCAGACGCGCCGGGGTGCACCTCGGATGCCGGACAAGGGAGCCCTGATGACCACCGCCACCCAGCGCCGCGGCCGGAAGATCATGATGTCGCCCGAGGAGCGCGACGCGTTCCTCGTCGAGCAGCGCACCTGTCGCGTCGCCACGGTGGGCGCGGACGGCACGCCGCACGTCAGCCCGCTCTGGTTCGCGTGGGACGGCACGTCGCTGTGGCTCTACTCGCTGTCCCGCAGCCGCCGCTGGGCCGATCTGCGGGCCGACGGCCGGGTGGCGGTGGTGGTCGACGCGGGTGAGGAGTACGGGGAGCTGCGCGGCGTCGAGCTGTCCGGGCGCATCGAGTTCGTCGGCGAGGCACCGCGCACCGGCGAGCCGTGCCCCGAACTCGACGCCCCCGAGCGGCTGTTCGCGCACAAGAACTTCGGGATGACCGAGATGGTCTACGACGGCCGGCACGCGTGGGCGCGGCTCACCCCGGACAAGATCGCGTCGTGGGACTTCCGGAAGCTGGCCGATCCGGGCCGGCGCTGACTCACCCTTCGGCCAGCCGACCGAGGTCCGCCCCCACCTTCTGAAGCGCCCGCACGGCCGCGCGGATCGAGGGCCGCCGGTCCGCGTCCGCGCGCCACACGACGTACACGTGGCGCCGCACCTTCTGCCGCACCGGCACGGTCACCACACCCTCGGGCACCGGATCGCGGCCGAGCAGTGGAGCGACGCACACGCCCAATCCGGCCGCCACAAGGCCGAGTTGGGTGTGCGTCTCGGCGGCGCGGTGGCCGACCTGCGGCTCGACGCCCTTGGCGCGCAGCGTGAACATCAGCCACTCGTGGCAGAACTCGCCCTGCCCCCAGGTGATCCACTCGTCGTCCGCGAACTCCTCGAGGCCGACCTCCGCGCGCCCCGCCAGCGGATGGCCGACCGGCATGGCGACATCCGCCGGGTCGTCGAGGATGCTCGCCTTGACCAGGCCCTCCGGCATGGGCATCGGTTTGTTGTACCAGTCGAGGACGACGGCGAGATCGAGGTCCCCGCGGATCACCTCGGTGACCGCGGCCTCGGGCTCCAGCTCCTGGGACCGCACGCGCAGTTGCGGGTGTTCGGCGCGCAGCGCGGCGAGCGCGCCGGGGAAGAGGCCGCGGGCGGCCGTCGGGAACGCGGACAGCCGCAACTCCCCCACGACCTGTCCACGCTGCGCCTCCAGGTCGGACTGCGCCAGCTCGACCTGCGAGAGGATGCGCGCCGCGTGCTCCGCGAGCAGCCGACCCGCGTCCGTGAGCCGCACACCGCGCCCGCGCTTGGCGAGCAGCTGCTGCCCCGCCTCGCGCTCCAGCTTGGCCATCTGCTGCGAGACGGCGGACGTGGTGACGTGCAGCCCCTCGGCCGCGCCGCTCACCGATCCGTGCCGGGCCAGGGCGTCCAGGACCCGTAGGCGCTCCAGGTTCAACATGTAAGTGATGCTAATGGGTACCCGGAAAACAATCTCGCTTGTGCTACGAAGACGGCGGGAGCCAATCTGGACCCCATGAGCATCACGACCGCTTCCCGAGCCGGCACGGCTCCGTCCACCGCCGTCCCCGCCGCCCCTGCGCGCCGCGCCCTCGACTGGCGCGTCCGCTTCGGCATCCTGGCCCTCATCTGGGGCTTCAGCTTCCTGCTCATCAAGGTGGGCACGGAGGGGTTCGCCCCGTTCCAGGTCACGCTCGGCCGCCTGCTGTTCGGCGCCGCGGTCGTGCTGGTGGCCATGGTCGTGAAGCGTCAGCGGCTGCCCCGCGGGGCCCGCACCTGGGGGCACCTGACGGTCGCGGCGTTCTTCCTGAACGCGCTGCCGTTCTCGCTCTTCGCCTTCGCCGAGGAGACGATCCCGTCGACGCTCGCCGGGATCTGCAACGCGACGTCTCCGCTGTGGGGCATGGCGCTCTCGCTGGTCGCGCTCTCCGAGGACCGGCCCACGCGGCGCCGGGTCGCGGGCCTCGGCATCGGCTTCCTGGGAGTCCTGACCGTCCTCGGCGTGTGGCAGGGCTTCCACGGCCTGGACGTGGCGGGCACGGCGATGGCCCTGCTGGCCTCGCTCTCCTACCCCGTCGGCTGGATCTACGTCCGCCGCACGCTCGCGAACACGGGTGAGTCGAACGTGTCGATGATCGGGGCGCAGCTGCTGCTCGCCACGGCCCAACTCGCGCTCGTCACACCGCTGTTCACCTCCTGGCCGACGCGCTTCCCGACGGTCCCGCTGCTCGCCATCGCGGCACTGGGCGCGCTCGGCACGGGCGTCGCGTTCCTCATCCAGTACGGCCTGGTGGCCGAGGTCGGACCGACGACCGCGCAGATGGTCACGTACTTCGTCCCGGTCATCGCGACGGCGGCGGGCGTCGCGGTCCTCGGCGAATCCCTCTCCTGGTCGACCCCGATCGGCGCGGCGATCGTCCTGGCGGGCGCGGCGCTCACGCAATCGCGCCGGAGGCCCTGACCCCTGCGGGGCGTCCGTCCGCCCCGCCCCGCGTCGCCTCGCCTCGCCTCGCCTCGCCTCGGGCAATCCCACCCCTCCGTCTTGGGCGGCAGGGTGGGCAAGGCGGCACCCCGGTGCCGCGCACCGGAACCTCAGGGCCCCACCCCACCATGGCCCACCGCACCCCACCTCACGCGTAATGCCCCCGCGGCCCCGGCGCCCCCACCGCCGCGGCGACCGCGTCCGCCACCGCCCCCATCTCCCCCACTCCCAACCGGGACACCGTGATCCGCACTCCCGGCCCCGCCTCCATCCGGAACCTCGCCCCCGGCGCGACCGCCCACCCGGCATGCAGCAACCGCGCCACCGCCCCGGTCTCGTCCGGCACCGGCACCCACACGTTCATCCCGCTGCGCCCGTGCGCCACCACCCCGCGCTCCGCCAGCGCGGCGACCAGCGCGTCACGCCGCTCCCCGTACGAGGCCGCGACGGCCGCCGCTTCCACCGCCCCCGCCTCCCACAGCCCGGCCACGGCCCGCTGCGTGATGCGGCTGACCCAGCCGGGACCGAGCCGCTGCCGCCCCCGCACCCGGTCGACCGTGCCCGCGTCCCCCGTGAGCACGGCGAGCCTCAGGTCGGGCCCGTAGGCCTTGGCGACGGAACGTACGAACGCCCACTGCCGCGTGGCCCCCGCGAGCGGGTGCAGCGGCAGATCGACGATGCCGTGGCCGTGGTCGTCCTCGATGAGCAGCACCTCCGGGTGCGCGCCCAGGATCGCCCGCAGCGCCTCCGCCCGGCCCGAACCCACCGCGGCCCCGGTCGGATTCTGCGCCCGGTCGGTCACCACGATCGCGCGGGCCCCCGCGTCCAGCGCCCGCTCCACGTCGTCCGGCAGCGGCCCCTCGTCGTCCACGCCCACCGGCACCGTCCGCAGCCCGAGCGCGGGCACGAGGTCGAGCATGCTGCCCCAGCCGGGGTCCTCCACGGCGACCGCGTCCCCCTGCTTGAGGTGCACGGCGAGCACCCGCTCGATGGCGTCGAGCGAACCGGACGTGACGGCGACGGGCCCGTCCGGTACCCCGTCCGCGTCGAGGTCGGCCCGCGCGCGGCGCGCCAGGCCCGGCTCCAGCGCGTCGTCCCCGTACAGCACCGGCTCCTCGTCGGCGGTGCGCGCGGCCGCCGCGAACGCCTCGACCAGCGAGGGCAGCACGGCGGTGTCGGGGTTGCCGTCCGACACGTTCCGCACGCCCTCCGGCACGTCCACGCGGATGGCCTCGCGCGCGGTGATGGCCGGCTTGGGACGCACCCGACTGCCGCGCCGACCGGACGTCTCGATGACCCCGCGCTCGCGCAGCGACCGGTACGCGGCCGCGACCGTATTCGGATTCACCCCGAGCCGATCCGCCAACTCCCGCATGGGAGGCAGCAGTTGACCCGGCTCCAGGTCCCCTGCGATCACTCCGCGCTCGACACTGGCGCAGATCTCTGCTGCGCGACTCCCGCTGATCCGATACTCTCCTAGCACAAACCACATTATGTACTAGTGCAATGGAGTTCGCAACATGAGCGTCACCCAGGATCAGTCGACCGCCTCCTACGCGCCCACGGACCGCACGACCCCGACCCGCGCCAAGGAGCGCGCGGCGTACGACCACGCCCTGGTGCACTCGATACTCGACGAGACCTACCTCTGCCACCTCGGCTTCGTCCGCGGCGACGCCCCCGTCGTGCTGCCCACGCTGTACGCGCGCGTCGGCGAGCGGCTCTACGTGCACGGCTCCACGGGTTCGCGTCCGCTGCGCATGGCGGGTCAGCAGGACCCGGGCCTGCCGGTCTGCGTGACGGTGACCCATGTGGACGGCCTGGTCCTCGCCCGCTCCGCCTTCCACCACTCCATCAACTACCGCTCCGTGGTGGTGCACGGCACGGCGCACCAGGTCACGGACGCCGAGGAGAAGCGGCTCGCCCTGGACGCGATCGTCGACCACGTGGTGGCGGGCCGCTCCGCCGACTCGCGGGCCGCGAACGCCCAGGAGCTCGCCGCGACCGCCGTGCTGCGCATCGACCTCTCCGAGGTCTCGGCGAAGGTCCGCGCGGGCGGCCCGAACGACGAGCCGGAGGACATGGACCTGCCGCACTGGGCGGGCGTGGTCCCGGTCCAGCGCGGCTACGGCGAGCTGCTCCCCTCGGAGGACCTCGCCGCCGGCATCGAGGTTCCGCCTTACCTCAAGGGGCTGTGATGCTGATCCATCCCTGGGACGCGGCGCGCGACTCGGCCGAGTGGCAGCGGTGGCTCGCCGCCCACGACTTCGGCCAGCTCGCGGTCAACGGCCTCGACGGCGAACCTCCCTTCGTGCAGCCCCTGCACTTCGCGTACGACCCGCAGGGCGCGGGCGAGTTCGGCGAGGCGGTCGCCCACCTCGCCCGCCCCAACCCGCTGTGGTCCGCGCTCGAAGCCAACCCGGAGGTGCTGCTGAGCGTCGTCGACGACTACGCGTTCGTGCCGGGCCCCTGGCAGGCGCCGCCCGACGTCCCGCCGGAGCACGGCACGCCGACCAGCTTCTACACCGCCGTCCAACTGCGCTGCACCGCGCGCGTGGTGGACGCCCCCGAGGAGAAGGCGGCGCTCCTGAACCGCCAGGTGGGCCACTTCCAGCCGCCCGACCTGTCCGTGCCGGTGGCCGCGGACGAGGCCCCGTACGGCCGGATGCTGCCGGGCATCCGGGGCCTGCTGCTGGAGGTGACCGACGTACGGGCCAAGTTCAAGTACGCCGGTCACAAGCCCGAGGAGGTCCAGGACCGGATCGCGGCGGGCCTCGCCGAGCGCGGCGACCCGCGCGACGCCGCCGCCCTCGCCACACAACGACGGCGGCGCCACCAGCCCGCGTAGCGGGCCGGGAAGCCGGTCAGCGGCTCAGACGGTCGACCGGGCCTCCGCGACGGCGAGGCCCGTCACCGCCGCCAGCATCAGGGCGGTGCCCACGACGGTCGCCGCCGTGAGGCTCTCGCCGAGCAGCGTCACCGCGATGACGGCGGCGCTCACCGGTTCGAGCAGCATGATCACGGAGACGGTGGCGGAGCGCACGGCCGCCGCGCCCGCGAAGTACAGGGCGTACGCGAGCGCCGTCGGCACCGAGGCGATGTACGCCAACAGACCGAGCACGGCGAGGTGGTGCCCGGTGTGCGGCACCAGGCCCTCGACCGCGCCGAGCGGCAGCAGCGCGAGGGAGGCGACCGCGAACGTGCCCACGGTCGTGCCGAGCCCGTCACCTCCCCCGCCGTGCCGCCCGAACCACCGGGTGAGCAGCGTCATCACGGCGTACCCGGCCGCCGACAGCAGCGCCCACAGCACCCCGATCGGGCGCACCGTCGCGCCACCGCCGCCGAGGACGAGGACCGCGAGCCCGCCGAGCGCCCCGGCCACGGACAGCACTCCGCCGGCGCCGAGCCGCTCCCCCAGCAGCACGCGCGCGCCGACCGCGATGAGCACGGGCCCCGCGCCGAGCGTGACGACGGTGCCGACGGCGAGCCCGGTCGCCTGCACGGCGGCGAAGTAGGCGGTCTGGAACACGGCGAGCGCCACCCCGAGCACACCGAGCCGGACGGCCTTGCGGCCCCGCGTCTCGTACGACACCGGGGCGGGCGTGCGCCGCAGCACGCGCGCGACGACCAGCAGCACAAGGCCGCCGACGCAGCGCCAGAACGACAGGGCCCCCGGCCCGAGGTCACTGCCCCGGAACACCAGCGAGGCGGCGGCCCCCGCGGTGCCCCAGGCGGCCCCGGCGACGACCAGATACAGCAGGCCGCGGGCGACCGGCAGTTGATGTGTGGAAACAGCGGCAGGCGCGGCTGCGCCCGCCTTTACGGCATGCGACACGTGACACTCCACGGAGAGCGGCCCTCCGCGGACGCGCGGGGGCCAGGAACACGGACCGTCGTGAGCGGACGGCCGTGTCCCTCCGGGAAGCGCCGCCCGCGGCAGGGCCCTGCACGGTCCCAGGGGTCACTCGGGCAGCACGTTTGCGACCGGCACCCTCAGATGGCGGTCGTACGGCGGCGAGATCCCCGGCGGACCGGGCCCGGCCACGACGGCCGGGCAGCCCTCAGACGGCCGGGGGCGGAAGGACGAGTGCGCGTGCGTGCATGCCGGGCACCCTAGACAGCGCCGCCGGAGCGCGACAACACGTTTTCCGGAGCGGCGTCGGACGGCGTCGGCGGCGTGGCCACCGGCTTCGACGACTGCGCGATGAGCGCTCCGACCAGGACCATCGCCCCGCCGAACAGCTGCGGGCCCGACAGGTGCTCCCCGAGCATCACCCAGGCGAGGACGGTCGCGACGACCGCCTCCAGGCAGGCCACGACGCCGGCCACCTGGGGCGAGAGGAGCCGCACCGACACGACCCCGGTGAGGTACGCGACGACCGTGGCGAGCAGCACGATCCAGCACAGCAGCAGCCACGCGGGCACGGCCGTGCCGTCCATGGAGGCGCTGCCCGCGAGCACCGACCAGTCCATGCTCCAGGGGCGGGCGATGACCGTGAGGAGCGCGGCGCCGATGAGCAGCCCGTACGCGATCACACCGAACGGGTCGGGCACCTCGGCCCCGGTCCCGGCGGCGTCGCCGCCGTGGTCGGACAGCACGAAGTAGCCGACCTGGCAGCAGGCCGCGCCGAGCGCGAGCAGCAGGCCGAGCGCGTCGAAGCCGAGCCCCGACCACACCTCGACGACACAGGCGAGGCCGACCACGGCGATCACGACGCCGAGCGCGGCGGCACGCGTCACGGGCTTGCGCTGCACGAAGCGGACCCAGCCGAGTACGAGCGCGGGCGCCAAGTACTCGATGAGCAGGGCGACGCCGACGGGGATGCGGGAGATCGCGGCGAAGTAGCAGGCCTGGACGCCCGCGACCGCGAGAAGCCCGAACCCGGCGAGCAGCGCGGGCCTGCGCAGCACGAGCGCCCGGTGCCGCCAGGCGACCGGCAGCATGACCAGGGCGCCGCCCGCGACGCGCAGCCACACCACGTGGAGCGGGTCGAGCCCCGCCTCGATCAGCGGTTTGGCCGCCACCCCGGAACCGCCGAACGCGAGCGCGGAGAGGAGGGCGAGGCCCAGTCCCATGCCGCGCCCGCGCGTTGCCTGCTTCCCCGAAGACCCCATTGACTCGTGCACGCGCACATCATGGCAGGGCGCGTCAGGAGCGTCATCCCCGTTGACCCCTGTCTCACGGGATGGACGCCGGTCCCCTGAACGCCTCGCGCAGGAGGCCGGACGAGCCGCGGCGCGCCTCGTCCGGTGTCAGTTGAGCCGCTGCCGCAGCAGCTCCACATCGACGCCGGCCCGGCCGAGCACCTCGACCGCCCGGCACTCCGTGTCCGCCGCGAGCGCGGCGAGCACGTCGACGCCGCGCGCCCGCTCGTCCCCGCGCGACGCGGCCCGCTCCACGCCCGCCTCCATCGCGGCGGCCGCGACCGGCGACCAACCGGGAGCGGAGGGCACGAGGGGCACGGCCCCGGAATCCTCCACCGAGCCCTGCCAGCGCAGCCCGTAGCCGATGCTGCGCTGCACGAGATAGCCGAGCAGCCGCGCCACCTGCGCGCCTTCCGGAAACGCGGAGCGCACGTCGGGGTCCGTCTCGAGGAGGGAGTGCAGCAGGTGCGCGGTGTCGATCTGCCGGTCCCCGTCCCGGACCGCGCGCCGTCGAGCGCCCGCGACGACCGCCGCGAGCTCGTCGCTGAGCTGGGCGTCTACGGGTTCGTCACTGGTGGGGCCGAGCGCATCGGCGTCGGACGGGGTTGAGCTATGCACACTCCCCACCCCATCAGTGGGGACTCTGCGGAACATCCACGGTGAGGAGCATTCTCATGTCCGACACAAGTTGGGCACTGATCAAGAACATCTCCTCCTTACGGATGAGATCGAGCCACCGGTCCCCGAGGGGACCGGAATCCGCCCGTCAGGAACTGACGGGTCATCAGTATTGAATGTTCGAGGCCACACGGCTACTTTCCGCGACGACGCGACACCGAAGCCCGTCATGGCTCTCGACTCAAAGGGGTGGCCACATGGCCGAAGTCAGCGCGGAAGCACGCATCGAAGCGCCCGCGGAGAAGGTCTGGGCGCAGCTCACCGACTTCTCCTCGTACGGGAAGTGGAACGCCACCCACACCGACTTCCCCAAGGGCGGACCCACCGCACTGGAAGTGGGCGGACAGTTCGAGGAGAACATGAAGCTGATGGGCTTCCCGGCCGAGGTCACCTGGACCATCGAGGAGCTCGAGACCGCCCGCACCTTCGCCATCAGGGGCAAGGGCCCCATGGGCGTGAACCTGTTCATGCACTACTCGCTCGCGCCGGACGGCGACGCGACCACGGCCCGCATCAAGGGCGAGTTCACCGGGGCGGCGGTCTCCCTGATGGCGGGCAAGCTCAAGGACTCGGCGACAGCCGCGCTCGACGAGTCGCTGCGCAAGCTGAACGGGCTGGTGACCTGAGCCTCGACCTTCGTACGTACCGCGTACGCACGCGAAGAGGCGCCCCGCACCTTTCGTACGGGGCGCCTCTTCCGCGCTCTGTGGCCTGTCCGGGCCCGCACGGGGCTCAGTCCTCGTCGGCGAGGATCAGGTACAGCTTCTTGCGCGCGTCATTGATCACGGAGATCGCCTTGTCGCGCTGGTCCTTGCTGCCGGTCTTCCAGACCTGACCGAAGGCCTCCATGAGGCCGAAGCTCGCGCTCCGGATCTCGTTCATGGCCTCCCAGTCGACGCCGCGACCGGCCTCCTCCCAAGGAGCCTCGGGCCCCTCTTCGGCGGCGGTGCGGCCGTCGTCGGTGAGCGAGAAGAGCTTCTTGCCGCCCTCGCTCGCGCTGGCGATCAGGCCCTCGTCCTCGAGCAGCTGAAGCGTCGGGTAGACCGAGCCGGGGCTCGGCTTCCACGCGCCGCCACTGCGCTCGGCGATCTCCTGGATCATCTCGTAGCCGTGCATCGGGCGGTCCTTCAGGAGGGCCAGGATCGAGGCGCGCACGTCGCCGCGCCGCGCCCGTCCGCGAGGCCCGCCTCCGCGACCGCCGCGCCCCCAGGGGCCGGGGCCGCCGGGACCGCCGAAGCCGGGCCCGAAGGGCCCGAACGCCGCGCGCCGCCCCTCGAAGCCGCCGCCCTCGAATCCGCCCCTGCCGTGGTGGCCGGGGCCGAAGTTGCCATGTCCGTGTTCGTGTCCGTGGTGTCGCATGGGAATCAGTCCTTTCACAACTGATCGCGGGTTTCGCTGAACGCGATCATCAACCGATCGCGATGCCTCAACGATATATCGGGACTGTTCGGATGGCAAGGCCCGGCGACCCCGGGAAAACAGGCCGCCCGCGCCGGATTGGCCTTGGCCGGTTGTCAGTGGGGGCAATTACCGTCATCGGTATGCGTATTCGTATCGTCGACGCCTTCACCGACCGGCCCTTCGCCGGCAACCCCGCAGGGGTCCTGCTCCTGGACGCCTTCCCGGACGACGCCTGGCTTCAGAGCGTCGCCCTCGAGGTCAACCACGCGGAGACCGCCTTCGCGCACCCGCTGCCCGAGGGCGGGGACGCGGACTGGGCGCTGCGCTGGTTCACGCCCGCCACCGAGGTCGACATGTGTGGGCACGCGACGCTGGCCACTGCCCACGTGATGCACTCCGCGGGGGTGACACGCGGCCCCGTGCGGTTCGCGACGCGCAGCGGCGTGCTCGTGGCGACACCCGGCGAGGACGGTTCGCTGACCCTCGACTTCCCGACGGCGCCGCTCACCGAGGAGCCGGCACCCGCGGGGCTCGCCGAGGCCCTCGGCGCCGCGCCGCTCTCCGTGCACGACACGGGCGCCTCCGTCGGCGACCTCCTCGTGGAGCTCGCCGACGAGAAGACCGTCCGGGCGCTCGCCCCCGACCTCAAGGCGCTCGTGGGCCTCTCCCGGCGCGGCATCATCGCCACGGCCCGCGCCGAGGACCCCGCTGCGGGCTACGACTTCGTGTCGCGCTGCTTCTTCCCGGGCGTCGGCGTCGACGAGGACCCGGTGACCGGGAGCGCGCACACGGCGCTCACCCCGTTCTGGGCGGCGCGCCTGGGCCGCGAGGAGCTGACCGGACTACAGGCCTCCGCCCGCAGCGGTCTCGTGCGCGTCGCCCTGCGCGGTGAGCGCACCCTCCTCACCGGCCGCGCGGTCACGACCATCGAGGGCGAACTCCACGCGTAACGCGGGTCATGCGGTGGGCAGCCAGTCCACCTTGCCCGCCAGCACCGCATATCCGACGAACGCACCGATGTCCAAGAGGGAATGGGCCACCACCAGTGGCCCGACCCGCCCCCAGCGCCGGTACAGGAAGACGAAGACGAAGCCCATCGCGAGGTTCCCGAAGAACCCGCCGATGCCCTGGTACAGGTGGTACGAGCCGCGCAGCACGGACGACGCGACGAGCGCCGTCCCCGGCGTCCACCCCAACTGCCCGAGCCTGCGCAGCAGGTACCCGACGACAATGACCTCTTCCAGTACGGCGTTCTGCACCGCCGAGAGGATCAGTACCGGGTACTTCCACCACACGTCGGGCAGCGCCTCCGGCACCACGGTGAGGTTGAACCCGAGGCCGCGGGCGGCGAGGTAGAAGGCGATGCCCGTGCTGCCGATGACGGCGGCCACCGCGGCGCCCCGGCCCGTGTCGAACCACGGGCGCTTGCGGTCGAAGCCGATCGTGCGCATCCCCTCGCCCTCCCTGAGCAGGAGGTGCGCGACGAGCACGACGGGCACGAGCGCACTCGCGATGCCGAACAGCTGCCAGGCGAGGTCGAGCCACGGACGACCGGGCGCCGCCGAGGCGTTGAGCGTCGCCGCCTGGTCCTTGAGGCCGCCCGGTTTCGTGACGGAACCGACGAAGCTGATGAGCGCGGACACACCGCTCGCACCGAGCGAAAGCCCCAGGACAAGCAGGGTCTCGTCCCGCAAAAAGCGCCGTGAGAGCCGCCCTTCGGGAGAAGAACCGGGCATCGGCTCCGCCTCCACCTGCACACCTGCCTCCAGTTGAGTAATCCCGCCGCATCCGTCACAGCGCCCCGCTAGGGTCCTTCTGACGGATCTTGCTGGAGTCGCAAGCCCTGGCACGCGCACCTGCGGCGTTGTCGTCGGTTGCCAACGCTCCGCGTTGACGCCCTCCTCCGCCTTGCAGCTGCACGCACCAGACCCCGCTCACCGGCACCGCACGTGGCGGCCACCCGCATCCGGCCCGACCCGTCAGAAGGACCCTAGGGTCTCGAATGCAGGTACGAAGATCGCGTGCGACAGGCCGAGGGGGCCGAGGCGACGCAATTCGGCGCACCGCTCCCCTCCGCTGCTCCACCGCTTATACCGCAACAGCCTTTGTGGCTCAGGGAGGGGCTCCACCGCCATGGGACGTCACAGCAGCATGCCCGACGAGTACGGGGCGGCCGAGGCCGCACCCCGTCCCCGCTCGCGCGGCCGCACCGTGGCCATCGCGACCGCCCTCGTCCTCGTGGCCGCGGCGGGCACGGCCGCGGTGTTCCGCCCCGGCCTGATCGGCCTCGGCGGCGACTGCGAGGACGAGGTCCATCTCGACGTGGTCGCCTCCCCTGACATGGCCCCGGCGCTGCGCGAGGCCGCGGAGCACGTCCGCCGCGAGAAGCTCACCTCCGACGGCAACTGCCTCGACGTCGCCGTCACCGCGCGCGACGCGTACAAGGTCGCCGACACCCTGCGCGCGGGCAAGGGCTCGGCGGACTTCCAGGTCTGGGTGCCGGACTCGGACGTCTGGGTGCAGCGGGTCACCACGGACACGGGGGCCACCGAGGTGACACCGGCCGGCAACGTCGCCTCCTCACCGGTCGGCGTGGGCATGGTGCCCACGGCCGCGAAGTCCTTCGGCTGGCCGCGCAAGACGTACACCTGGGCACAGTTGGCGGGCGCCGCCATGCGGGACGACAAGCTGCGCCTGGGCGCCGCCGACCCCGCCCGCAGCGCCAGCGGACTGCTCGCGCTCACCAAACTGGCGGCCACCTCCAAGAAGGGGGACGGCACGCAGGCCGCATCCATGGCCAAGAGCCTCTCGCAGCGCACGTCCGACAGCGACGCGCAGCTCATGGACACGGTGCCGCGCGACGACTCCGGCACCGAGCAGGGCAACCCGCGGCGCAACGAGGCGCTGATCCTGTCCGAGCAGGCCGCGTACGCGCACAACAGGGAGGCGGGCGAGGCGGGTTCGGTCGACCTCTTCTATCCGAAGGACGGCTCGCCCGCCCTCGACTACCCGTTCTCGCTGGTCGGCGAGGACCGGCTGAGCACCGACGAGAGCCGGGCGGCCGTCCGCTTCATGACGCTGCTCGGCGCGCCCGAGGGCCGCTCGATCCTGGAGCGGCACGGCTTCCGCACGGACAGCGGCCGGTCCCCCGCGACGGTCGTCTCGCGGGCCGGCGGCCGCTCCCCGCAGCCGTACGCGCGCGTGGCGGCCAAGGCGCCGACCGAGGAGCAGCTCGAAGAGACCCTCGGCATGTGGACGATCACGGTGCAGAGCGCGCGGCTGACGACGGTCGTGGACGCGTCGGCCTCGATGGGGAACATCGTGCCGAACCGCGGCGAGTCCCGCATGGAGGTGACGAAGGCGTCGATGCTGGCGGCCCTGTCCACGTTCACGCCGGAGGACGAGATCGGCCTGTGGGAGTTCGCCACGTTCCTCGACGGAGAGCGCGACTACAAGAAGCTCGTGCCGACCGAGCGCCTCGGCGACCACGTCGGTTCCGGCACCCAGCGCGACCGCCTGTCGGCGGCGTTCACCTCGCTCCAGCCGGTGCCCGGCGGGGCTACGGGGCTGTACGACACCACGCTCGCGGCGTACAAGGAGGCCACGTCCTCGTACAGGAGCGGCCGGTTCAACGCGGTCGTGGTGGTCACGGACGGCGTCAACGAGGACCAGGGGTCGATCTCCCGGGAGAGCCTCATCAAGAAGCTCGAAAGCCTCGCCGACCCCAAGCACCCCGTCCCGCTGATCGTCATCGCCGTGGGGCCCGACACCGACAAACGCGAGGTCGAGCAGGTCGCCGAGGCCACGGGCGGCTCGGGCCACCAGGTCAGCGACCCGGCGGACATCCAGCAGGTCATCCTGAAGGCCATCATCGAGGCGGGCGCCAAGGGCGGCTGAGCCGGTCGGCCGGCCCCTCAGCCCAGCGGAACGGTCGGCTCCGGCAGCCCGACCGGCCAGTCGTGCACGGGCCGCCCCTCGTGCATCAGCTCGCAGTACCGGCGCGTGGTGGCCGCGAGCGCCGCGTCCCGCGCAAGACCGCTCTCCAGGGCCCGGTGATACGTCGCCGACTGCCACGCCGCACCGTTCATCCGCAGCCTGCACCGCTCCTCGATCACCCCCAGATACAGGTCCCGGTCCGCCGGCGCCACACCCCACGCGTCGAGCCCGGCCGCCGCGAGCGGCAACAGCTCGTCCCGTACGAGGTTCACGGCCGGCACCCGCTCCGTGCCGCCGAACCGGCCCCTGCGCGGCCACTCCAGGCGCGCGTCGATGCCGTACCGGCAGGCGGTGTCGAAATTGCGGGCCGCCGCCGCGAAGGGGAGCCGCGACCACACCGGCCGGGCCTCCTCCGCCAGGGCGCGGACGACGCCGTAGTAGAAGGCGGTGTTGGCGATGACGTCCGTGACGGTGGGGCCGGCGGGCAGCACCCGGTTCTCGACGCGCAGGTGCGGGACGCCGTCCGCGATGCCGTACACGGGGCGGTTCCAGCGGTACACCGTGCCGTTGTGCAGGACGAGTTCGGCGAGGCTCGGGGTGTCGCCCTTGGCGATGACGTCGAGCGGCCGCTCGTCGTCGAGGAGCGGAAGCAGCGGCGGGAAGTACTTCAGGTTCTCCTCGAAGAGGTCGTACGCGGAATCGATCCAGCGCTCCCCGAACCAGGTCCGCGGCCGCACTCCCTGCGCCACCAGCTCCGGTGGCCGGGTGTCGGTGGACTGCTGGAACAGCGGGGGCCGCGACTCCCGCCACAGCTCGCGGCCGAACAGGAAGGGCGAGTTGGCGCCGAGCGCTATTTGCACGGCGGCGACCGCCTGCGCGGCGTTCCACACATCGGCGAAACGCCCCGGCGTCACCTGGAGGTGCAACTGCACGGACGTACACGCGGCTTCCGGCGCTATCGAGGAGGACGTGCAGGTCAGCCGCTCGACACCGGCGATGTCGAGGGCGAAGTCCTCGCCGCGCGCGGCGACCATCCTGTCGTTGAGCAGGGTGTAGCGGTCGACGTCCGACAGGTTCGCGGAGACCAGGTCGTCCGCGCCGAGCGTCGGCAGAATTCCGATCATCACGATGCCCGCGTCGACCTCGTTCGCCTTCCGGTGCGCATATCCGAGCCCCGTGCGCAGTTCCTCGGCGAGCTGGTCGAGAACGCGGCCGCCGAGCCGGTGCGGCGCAATGTTCACTTCGAGATTGAACATCGCGAGTTCGGTCTGGAAATCGCGGCTCGCGATGCGCTCCAGAACTTCCGCATTCATCATTCTCGGCAGCCCGTCGGGCCCGGCGAGATTCAGTTCGATCTCGAGCCCCATGAGATTCTGCGGACGATCGAAGCGCTTCTCTTCCAGCAGTCGCCCGAACCCCTCCAGGCACTCCTTGAGCTTCTCCCGATAGCGCCGCGGATCGGCGAGACCGACCGCGCCCGCATCGACCTTCTCCCCCATGGAAGCGTCCCTCCTCGCACGGGCGACCCGTTGATGCTCCGTCCCGGCCGCGTGTCACGGTGGATGATGCCCCGGCAATGTGATCCGTAACGCCCTCGCGCGCGTCCACGGAGCAGTACCCTCGAGGCGGTTACCCGCGGGCACATTCCTCAGGCATGCGGCCGTCCGCAGATTCCGCCGTTCGCGGCCCTGGTGAAAAACGCCGACAAGAACGCGCCGACCGCTCGACCCAAAGACGTCGAGGTCACGCGTGGCGCCCCCGCCGAAGACGGGGAGAATGCCCACAAAACCCCGCGGGAAACGCGCCCGAATAGCACCTTGCGAAATCCGGGCGGCGTGCTAGCGGAAACATCCTGTGAACACGCATCGTATAAACTCCGCTGGCGAGGCAGAGAGTTGGCGCCCGCGGCCCGGGCCCGGACCGGACCCCCGCCCCCTCTGGCCCGTGTACCCCTGTGCACCCGCAGCAGACAGCGCCGTCCGCTCGTCCCGCACCGCCCTCGCATCACATGCCTGTCGAATGAGAGGCGACCCACCATGCCGCTGCACGTCCCACCGGCTCCCGCGCCCGCCCTGCGCAGCGTTCTCACGGCCCTCGGTTCCCCCACCGCCGTCCGCGAGGCACGCACCCCGTCCCTGCGCGCCGCCCAGGGGCCCGCCACCCCCGAACTCCCGCTGCCCCTCCATGTGTTGGACCACATCACCGAGACGACCGGGCCGTCCAGGGCCCGCCTGACCGGCTGGCGTTTCATGATCCGCTGCGGGGAGCGCGCGGTGGCGGCCGCCGACACCATGCTCACGCCGGACGGCTGGGCCTTCTCGCACTTCTTCGAGGGCCCTTACATCAGGTCCACCGAACGGGCCCTGCGCCAGGCGGAGTCGCTGCCCCAGGCCTACCAGCCACGGCTGCTCTCGGTTCCCGAGCTCTACATGCTCACGCTGTGGCTGCACGGCGAGCACACCGCCGACCCGGCGAGCGGCCAGCCCGCGGCCGACGACATCCTCGTCCCGCTGGCTCCCGCCCCGCCCGGCATCGCCCCGCACCGTCCGCACCGGGTGGCCGAGCTCCTGCCGGTCCTCACCCACCGACTGACGCCGACGCCGGCCCCTGCCACGGCCGGCCTGCTCGCCTGAACGACCGGGGGCCCGCCGACGACCCCTGCCGCACACCCTGTGCCCCGCACCGTTCGCCGTCCGGTCGCGGGGCACAGCCCTGCCCGAGCGGACTAGCCCGTACCGACCACTCCTAACCACCCGAAGGGAGAGTCGAGTTGGACTGAACCGTCCGCACGGGTGATGCGTCTGACACCCATAAGGACCGCTGCAAGGAAATCCCTGCGGATTGACGCCCGCAGGGCAACACTGGGTTCCGGTACTCACGAAATCGGGGGGCGGCCATGAACAAGCCTTCAAGCCGCGGCACGACAGACAGCACCAGCACCGCCAGTACAGCAAGCACAGCCCACGTCATCGAGATCACTTCGCAGCGAAAGATCCCATCCATGTGCCAGCACCAGCCAGCCTGCCCGACAGCGGAATCCGAGGACAGGGAAGCCGCACTCCCTGTGGCTCACCACCCCGAACAGGGATGGAGTCTCCTCTGCAACGGGGTCCTGCTCTTCGAGGACACCGGCGAGCTGCTGCCGAGCGGCAGGATCATCGCCCCGCACCGCCCACTGGGCACGGTGGTGACGGCGGCCTAGGGCCCGACCGAGCGGGGCTGCGCGACCGGACGGCGGACGCACAGCCCCGAGTGGATCAGCCCTCGTAGGCGTCGAGCGGCGGGCAGGAACACACCAGGTTCCGGTCGCCGAACGCCTGGTCGATACGCCGCACCGGCGGCCAGTACTTGTCCGAAGCGACCACCCCGGCCGGGAAGACACCTTCTTCCCGGCTGTACGCGTGCTCCCACTCGCCGCCGAGCATCCCGGCGGTGTGCGGAGCGTTCCGCAGCGGGTTGTCGTCCGCCGGCCACTCGCCGGAGGCGACCCGCTCGACCTCGCCGCGAATCGCGATCATCGCGTCGCAGAACCGGTCGAGCTCCTCGATGCCCTCGCTCTCGGTCGGCTCGATCATCAGCGTCCCGGCGACCGGGAACGACATGGTCGGCGCGTGGAACCCGTAGTCGATGAGCCGCTTGGCGATGTCGTCGATGCTCACGCCCGTCGCCTTGCTGATCGGGCGCAGGTCCACGATGCACTCGTGGGCGACGAGCCCGCCCGGACCGTTGTAGAGCACCGGGAAGTGCGGCTCGAGCCGCTTGGCGATGTAGTTCGCGGAGAGCACGGCCACCTGCGTGGCCCGCTTGAGCCCCTCGCCGCCCATGAGCCGCACGTACGCCCAGGAGATCGGCAGGATTCCGGCCGAGCCCCACGGCGCCGCGGAGATCGGGCCGACACCCGTCTCAGGACCGGCGGCGGGTTGCAGCGGGTGGTTCGGCAGGTACGGCGCGAGGTGCTCGCGCACGCCCACCGGGCCGACGCCCGGACCGCCGCCGCCGTGCGGGATGCAGAACGTCTTGTGCAGGTTCAGGTGCGAGACGTCGCCGCCGAAGCGGCCCGGCTTGGCGAGGCCCACCAGGGCGTTGAGGTTGGCGCCGTCGACGTAGACCTGGCCGCCGGCGTCGTGCACCGCCGCGCAGATGTCGGCGACGTGCTCCTCGAAGACACCGTGCGTCGACGGGTACGTGATCATCAGGACGGCGAGCTGCTCGGCGTACTGCTCGATCTTGGCGCGCAGGTCCTCGATGTCGACCTCGCCGTCGTCGGCGGTCTTCACGACGACGACCTTCATGCCGGCCATCACGGCACTCGCGGCGTTCGTGCCGTGCGCGGAGGACGGGATGAGGCAGACGGTGCGCTGCTCGTCGCCGTTGGCGCGGTGGTAGCCGCGGACGGCGAGCAGACCGGCGAGCTCGCCCTGCGAGCCGGCGTTCGGCTGGAGCGACACCTTGTCGTAGCCGGTGACCTCGGCGAGCCGCTCCTCCAGCTCACGGATGAGCGTCAGGTAGCCCTGCGCCTGCTCGGCGGGGGCGAAGGGGTGCAGCTGGCCGAACTCGGGCCAGGTGACCGGCTCCATCTCCGTCGTCGCGTTGAGCTTCATCGTGCAGGAGCCCAGCGGGATCATGCCGCGGTCAAGGGCGTAGTCGCGGTCGGCGAGCATGCGCAGGTAGCGCAGCATCGCCGTCTCGGAGCGGTACTGGTGGAAGACGGGGTGCGTCAGGTACTCGTCCTCGCGCAGCAGCCCGCCCGGCAGTGTGTCCTCGACCTCGGCGTCCAGCGCCTCGATGTCGGCGTCGACGCCGAACGCGGTCCACACGGCGCCCAGTTGGTCCCGCGTGGTCGTCTCGTCGCAGGCGACCGAGACATGGTCGGCGTCCACGAGGTGCAGGTTGACGCCGCCCTCGCGCGCGGCGGAGACGACCGAGGCGGCCTTGCCCGGCACCCGCACGGTGAGGGTGTCGAAGTACGCGCCGTGCACGACCTCGACGCCGCCCGCCGTGAGCCCCGCGGCGAGCAGGGTGGCGTAGCGGTGGGTGCGCCGCGCGATGGACTTGAGCCCCTCGGGACCGTGGTAGACGGCGTACATGCCGGCCATGACGGCGAGCAGCACCTGCGCGGTGCAGATGTTGCTGGTCGCCTTCTCGCGGCGGATGTGCTGCTCACGGGTCTGAAGGGCGAGGCGGTACGCCTTGTTGCCGTCGGCGTCGACGGAGACACCCACCAGTCGGCCCGGCAGCGAGCGCGCGAACTTCTCACGCACGGCCATGTAGCCGGCGTGCGGACCGCCGAAGCCCATCGGGACACCGAAGCGCTGCGTCGTACCGACGGCGATGTCCGCGCCCAGCTCACCGGGCGAGGTCAGCAGCGTCAGCGCAAGAAGATCGGCGGCGACGGTGACGATGGCGCCCAGCTCGTGCGCCTGGTCGATCACGGGCTTGATGTCCCGCACGACGCCGGAGGCGCCCGGGTACTGCACGAGCACGCCGACGACCCCGCGCTCGGCGACCTCGGCCGGAATGCCCTCGCTCAGGTCGGCGACGACGATCTCGACACCGGTCGGCTCGGCGCGGGTCTGGATCACGGCGATGGTCTGCGGCAGGGCGTCGGCGTCGACGACGTACACGCCGTTCTTGACCTTGCCGACGCGGCGCGACAGGGCCATCGCCTCGGCGGCGGCGGTGCCCTCGTCGAGCAGCGAGGAGCCCGAGGTGGGCAGGCCGGTCAGCTCGGCGACCATGGTCTGGAAGTTGAGCAGCGCCTCCAGGCGGCCCTGCGAGATCTCCGGCTGGTACGGCGTGTACGCCGTGTACCAGGACGGGTTCTCCATGACGTTGCGCAGGATGACGGGCGGCGTGAACGTCCCGTAGTAGCCGAGGCCGATCATCGAGCCGAGCACCTGGTTGCGCTCTGCAAGGGACTTCAGCTCGGCGAGCACCTCGGCCTCGCTGCGTGCGGCCGGAAGGTCGAGCGCCTCGGCGCTCTTGATCACATCGGGCACCGCGGCCGCGGTCAGCTCGTCCAGCGAGCCGTAGCCGACCTGCGCGAGCATCTTGGCCTGAGCGGCCTCATCGGGGCCGATGTGGCGCTGCTCGAAGGGGATTCCTCGCTCCAGCTGGGAGAGCGGAATACGATTGGCGGTCATTGCGGAGGCCTCCTGGTCATTGCGACCTACGAGGGGCACCACGGCGCGGGTACCCGGACGGCCTCCCCCTCTGTCATCTCAACCTGAGAGCTTCACCGGCCCACCCCGCGAAAACACGGAACACACCGGCTTGCACCGTCGGTGAGAGCGGAAACCGTGCACCCCGCCCTGCTTTCCAGAGTGACCTCGTCCGTGCGGTACGTGGGCCTGAGAGATTCCGGGGAGGATTTGCTCCTTCGGCGCCTTCCGACGACTGTCGGAGGACTCTCCCGCACGGGGTCAGCAGCCATTTGCCAGCCTACCAGCGGCTACTTGGCCGGAGCCCCCGAGTGGCCGCCTTACGTAATGTGCTCTTTCGTAGTCCTTACAGACGAGTTGCGATCATCGCGATCAGTTGGAGGGCCCGTGCAGACCGATGTCGATCCGCGCAACCTGATCGGCCGCAAGGCGTTCGACCGCAACGGGGCCAAGATCGGCACCATCGACGAGGTGTATCTGGACGATGCCACGGGTGTGCCGGAGTGGGCCGCGATACGAACGGGCCTGTTCAGCCGCGATGCCTTCGTCCCGCTCGAACCGAGCGACTTCACGGACGGCACGCTGCACGTGCCCTTCGAGCGCTCCCTGATCAAGGACGCCCCCGACTTCGGCGTGGGCCGCCATCTCTCCCCTGAGCAGGAGCTCCAGCTCTACGACCACTACGGTCTTGACATCACGGCGCCTCAGTCGCCCGACGTCACGTTCGGCAAGGTCGCGGGCGCGGAGGACGAGACGACCTGATCCCCGGCCTCTTCGGCGGCTTCGAAGGCCTCGGCTTCTTCGGCCGCTTCGAAGGCCCCGGCTCTTTCGGCTCTCTCGACGAGCGGCAGCGGGTCCGCCGGCTCCAGCTCCGGGTCGTCGACCCGGAACGTCCGCACCCGCCCCGGCACCACCGCGTACGGCGTCTCGAACCGCACGGTCACCCGCCCGAGCCCGCTCCCCTGCACCCACCCGGACCCGAACTCCGCATGCCGCACATCGTGCCCGGCCAGCCACTTCCGCTCCACGGGCGTCGGCTCGGGCTCGGCCGCCTCCACCGGCTCGACCGACCCTGCCTCCCCCTCCAGCTCCTCGGCGGCGGCAGCCTCCTCCTCCGCGGCGGCGAACTGTGCGAACAGGTCCTCCTGCGTGAAGTCGGCGAGCCCGCTGACCCCGACGCCCAGCAACCGCACGCCACCGGTCGTGTCCACGCTCTCCAGCAACCGCGCCGCGGCCTCCCGCACCACCCCGGGATCGTCCGTCGGTCCCCGCAGCGTCTCTGAGCGCGTCAGCGTCGAGAAGTCGTAGCGCCGCACCTTGAGCACCACGGTCCGCCCCGAGCGCTCGGCCGCTCTCAGCCGCTCCACGCACCGCCCGGCGAGCCTGCGCACCTCCATCCTGACCTGCACCCGGTCATGGATGTCCACGTCGTACGTGTCCTCGACCGATACGGACTTGGAGTCCCGCTCGGCCACGACCGGCCGCTCGTCGCGGGCCAGGGCCATCTCGTACAGATGGCTGCCGTGCGCTTTCCCGAGGAGCCGCACCAGCTCGTCCTCACCGGCCCCCGCGATCTCCTCCACGGTCAGGATCCCGGCCCGCCGCAGATGATCCGCCGTCGCGGGCCCGACGCCCGGCAGGATCCGCACGGACCGCGGCCCGAGCAGCGCGCGCTCGGTACCGGGGCGTATGAGCACGAGCCCGTCCGGCTTGGCCTCCTCCGAGCCGATCTTCGCGAGCATCTTGGACGCGGCGAGCCCCACCGACCCGGTAAGACCGGTCACGCGCCGGATGTCGGCCCGCAGCCGCCGCCCCACGGCCTCGGCGGAAGCGGCGTCCCAGGCCGCCTCACCGGCCTCCAGATCCACGAACGCCTCGTCCAGGCTCAGCGGCTCCACGAGCGGCGAAAGGGCGCCGAGAAGCCCCATCACCTGCTCGCTGATCTCCCGGTAGAGCCGGAAGCGCGGCACCAGATAGGCGGCATGCGGGGCGAGCCTGCGCGCCTGCCCCATCGGCATCGCCGAGTGCACCCCGAACTTCCGCGCCTCGTACGAAGCCGTGGCCACCACACCACGCGGGCCGAGCCCGCCCACGACGACCGCTTTCCCGCGCAGGCTCGGCTTCGCCGCCTGCTCAGCAGAGGCGTAGAAGGCATCCATGTCGAGATGCAGGATCGTGGGCGCGGTTCTCACATCACTGATGCTGCCCTACGCCACTGACAACGCGGCTGTACGGACCTCACACGGCCCTGCCCCGCCGCCTCGCGAGCTCGTCGGTCGGGTTCGGCGGCACGATCGTCTCGCCGGTGTCCACGCGCTCGCCGTGCAGCTGCGAGAGCGCGGCCTCCACATCCCGCCAGACCACGCCCACGGCGATCCCGAAGACTCCCTGGCCGCCCTGGAGCAGGTCGTGCACCTCGTCCGGCGACGTGCACTCGTAGACCGTCGCGCCGTCGCTCATCAGCGTCATCCGCTCCAGGTCACGGAAGCCGCTCGCGCGCAGGTGCTGCACGGCCGTCCGGATGTTCTGCAACGAGACGCCCGTGTCCAGGAACCGCTTGACGACCTTGAGGACGACGACGTCCCGGAAGCTGTAGAGCCGCTGGGTCCCCGATCCGTACGCGGAGCGCACACTGGGTTCCACAAGGCCGGTCCTGGCCCAGTAGTCGAGCTGCCGGTAGGTGATGCCGGCCGCCGCACATGCCGTCGGCCCCCGGTATCCCAGCTGCTCGGAAGCGGCCGAGCCGCTCTCCCCCGCCACCACAGGCACGGCCTGCGGGCGCTGCGGAGGGTGATCGGCCGCGCCGCCGTGGAGGGGGTACCCCCTGCTCGAGCTCATTCGAGAGCTCGGGGGAAGGTACGGACCGCCCGTCGCCGTACCGTCGCCGCTGCTTCTCACGCCGACCTCCTCATTGACCTGCCTTGTCGACGGTAGGCAGTCACAGGGGGTGCGTCAACGAACGCCACACTAGGCACGCCGAGTGATAATCACCCTAAGAGTGGTTTCCCGTGACCCACCGCCGGGAAAGGCTAGCCGAATGTCTTGAGGGCGCCGCCGCTCGACGGCCGGGCCACGGCCGTCGGCTGTGCGGTCACTGACTGTTGGTGCCGAAGTCCTCGGGAGAGATCTGGTCGAGGAACTCGCGGAACTTCTCCACCTCGTCCTCCTGCTCGTCGGGGATCGCGATCCCCGCGTCATCCAGGACCCCGTCACTGCCGAAGATCGGCGTACCGGTGCGCAGCGCCAGGGCTATGGCGTCCGACGGGCGGGCGCTGACCTCGACCCCGCTCGCGAACACCAGCTCCGCGTAGAAGACGCCTTCGCGCAGGTCCGTGATGCGCACTTCCGTGAGCTCCTGGCCGACCGCCTCAAGGACATCCTTGAAAAGGTCGTGCGTCAGCGGACGCGCGGGCGCCATGCCCTGCTGGGCAAAGGCGATCGCGGTCGCCTCCCCCGGTCCGATCCAGATGGGGAGGTACCGGTCGCCTCCCACTTCACGCAGGAGCACGATCGGCTGGTTGGAGGGCATTTCGACCCGGACACCTACGACGTCGAGCTCGTTCACACAGCAACCCTAGGACGTGCCCGGCCGGTTTGGGTAGTCGGGCACTCACCGAGGACCGGGCCATCGGTGTTCACCCGCGCCCACGATCAGGGCAGACGCACCCCGAGCGCGGTCTGCACAAGTGCCGAGTGCAGCTTTACGGTGAGGCCGGCCAGCTCCTTGGCGCGGGCCTCGGCATGGGCCCGCGTCTGCGGATTGCGGTGCACCTTCAGCGGGGCCACCACCTGGTCCACGAGGCCCGCCTCCCGGTCCGCGGCCGCCCGCATGACCCGCAGGTGCCGCGGCCCGATCCCGAACCGGGCCAGCTCGCCGATGAGCTCGGCGACCGACACGGCCGAGGCGTCGTAGCCACCGTCGGGCAGGGGGGTGAGGAGCCCGTACGACTCCCATTCGTCGAGCTCGTGCTCCTCGACGCCTACGGCGGCCAGCAATTCGTCCCGGCCGACCCGCGCGGCCGTCGGCACGTCGGCACCGTCCTCCGCGTCGCCGGGGCGTCCCGGCGCGGGCACGGTCAGGCTCTCGCCCGGCTCCAGGGCGTCCAGCTGCTCCTTGATGACCTTCAGCGGCAGGTAGTGGTCCCGCTGCATGCGCAGGACATGGGCGAGCCGCTCGACGTCGTCCGGGCTGAACTTCCGGTAGCCCGACGGCGTGCGCCGGGGTTCGACCAGTCCCTCGGACTCCAGGAACCTGATCTTGGAGATGGTGACTTCGGGAAACTCTTCTCGGAGCACGTTCAGTACGGTGCCGATGCTCATCAGCCGACTGTCCGTGGTGGCGGTGCCCCCTGGGGCACCGCCACTCGTCGTGTGCAGCATGGACCTTCCTGAGGGTCGCGGACGGTTCAGATACCGCGCTGGCTCGCGTAGAACACCAGCCGGTACTTGCCGATCTGCACCTCGTCCCCGTTGTTCAGCGTCACCGAGTCGATGCGCTCACGGTTCACATATGTGCCGTTGAGGCTGCCGACGTCGGAGACGGTGAACGAGCCGTCCGGCAGGCGACGGAACTCCACGTGGCGGCGCGACACGGTCACGTCGTCCAGGAAGATGTCGCCCTGCGGGTGGCGTCCCGCGGTGGTGAGCTCGCCGTCCAGGAGGAAGCGGCTGCCCGAGTTCGGACCGCGCCGCACCACCAGGAGTGCCGAGCCCAGCGGCAGCGCGTCGACCGCCGCCTGCGCCTCGGGCGAGAGGGCCGGGAGCTGTGTCTGGCCCGTCGCCTCCGGGTCGTAGGACTCGAGGCCGGAGATGGAGATCGTGGACGTCGTCTCTGACGGCCCCTCCGGGGCAGCGCCGCCGCGCAGCGGCGCACCGCAGTTGGAGCAGAACCGGCTGTTCTCCGCGTTCCGGTTTCCGCACCTCGTACATACCAGGGCCGACATGCCGAACTCTCCACCCGTACTTGAGGTTGACGGTTCCCCGAAACCTATGCGGCCGGAACCGGCAGGGTCAACAGACGACGCGCCCTGTCCGCCCGAATTGTCTCCGGCGACCTGGTCCCGGAACAGGGGGCGCTCGCCCACCTGTGTCTCCGGCGTGTCTCCTTGCCGCGGCGCGCGATGACGGGCGTCCTCGCGTGCGCTCTTGCCGAACAACTTCGCAAACAACTTCACGGGCGATTCCCCTTGACCGAAACAGACCCGCCCGTGGGGCAGGACGAACCCTGACTGCACACATCGGCGTACATCGCGTACATCATTGACACGGACACCCTCACAACGTCCGTATCCGCCAAACAGTTTCCACCACGCGCACCACCCTTGCTGCGGCGACCCCCCGCAACGTCATGCCCTCGCACGGTATCCACCATGCACCCCCGGCTTCACTCCGAGGACGACCGAGCGTAATCAGGCCGTTGCGCGGATCGCAAGGCGTCCACGACGATCTTGTTCGAGCGGCTCACGGCCACCGTGGCCTGCTCCTTCTCCAGCGTCTGCACCACACCCCCGGGGATGTTCAGGGCCGGTTCCAGGTCCTGCGGCTTGCCGATGACCTTGAACCGGTAGGGGCGGCTGATCTCGTGCCCGTCCACGCTGATCCCCTTCCCTCCGCTGCCGTCCGTCAGATACGTGTTGGCCACGACGCGGACATCGTTCACCTGGATCGCCTCCGCGCCGGCGGCGCGCAGCTCCTGGACCGCGTCGAGCAGCATGTCCGCCTCCACGGCCCCCTTCGTGTCGGTGACGGTCATGGTGATCCCGGGGCCCTGCGCAGCCGTCGTGCCCGCCAGAATGCCGAGCTGCTTCTGCTTCTCGGCCGTCTGCTTGCGGGCCTCGTTGGCCTGGTTCGAACTGTTCTCCAGCTCGGTGCGCTGGTCCACGAGCCCTTGCTTCTCATCCTCAAGACGCTGAGTTCGATCGTCCAGTTCATCGAGAATGCGAACGAGATCTTCCTGACGCGCACCGCGCAGGGCGCTGTTGTCGCTGGTGGACCGCACCTGGATGGCGAGTCCGAGCCCCAGGACGAACAGCAGCACAGCCATGATGAGCTGGGCGCGCGACGCACGCGGCGGCCACAGACCCTTCACGAGCCGCTGCCGACCGGTCAGTTCCGGCTCCCCGGCATCCTCTTCGACCCGCCCCGCCTCGACCGGCTCCGGTTCGACGGCCTCGGGCTCCGGGGCGGGCTCGCGCTCCGCTTCCGCCTTCGCCGTGTCGGGCTTCGTGGCCGGCACCTCGGCGGGCAGCTCGGCAGGGAGCTCCTTGCGCAACTGCTCGGCCTCGCCGTCCGGTTGCACGGGCTTGCGGCTCTCGGCGCCCTCAGCGCTCTCGGTGTTCGCCGTGTTCGCCGTGTTCTCGGGGTTCTCTTCGTTGCTCATCGGCCTCACGCCCGGAACACATGCCGCCGGATCGCGGCGGCGTTGGAGAAGATGCGGATGCCGAGCACCACGACGACACCGGTCGACAGCTGCGCACCGACGCCCAACTTGTCGCCCAGGAAGACGATCAGCGCGGCCACGACGACGTTCGACAGGAACGAGACGACGAACACCTTGTCGTCGAAGATCCCGTCCAGCATGGCGCGCAGCGCGCCGAACACCGCGTCCAGCGCCGCGACGACGGCGATAGGAAGGTAAGGCTCGACGACCGCCGGAACCTCGGGCCGGACGAAAAGACCGACCACGACTCCCACGACGAGGCCCAGTACGGCGATCACGATGTGCCCTTCTGCTCTGCTCTCGGCTGTGCTGTACGTACGATCACGCTGGGTGCGGCAGGAAGCTTGATGTCGTCCTGAGCCGAAATGCTGGTCCTGACCCCGAAGTTCTCCTGCAACGCGTGCAGGTAGAGACCGTCGGGGCTGTTCTGGAACCGGGTGCTCAGCCGTTGCCCGTCCCCTACCGCGAGCACCGTGTACGGCGGCACCAGCGGCTTGTTGTCGACCAGTATCGCGTCACCCGCGGCCCTGATCGCGGACAGCGAGGTGAGGCGCTGCCCGTTGATGCTGATGGCCTCGGCGCCGGACTGCCAGAGACCGTTCATGACGCGCTGCATGTCCCGGTCGCGTACGCGGCCGGTGTCGGAGAAACCGTTGCTCTCGCGCGGCCCGCTCCCGTCGCCCGTGGTGGCCGACTTGGCGTCGTCGACGACGAGCTTCACACCGGGGCCGTGCACGGCGACCGCGCCCGAGAGCACCCCCGCCAACTCCCCCTGCTCGCCACCGTGCTTCTTCAACGCCTCGCGCTGCATCTCCCCCACGCGCCCGCGCAGCGAGTCGACCTGTCCCTCCAGCGCGTCGGCGGACTCGGTCTCCTTGTCGATGCGGTCGATGAGCTCCTCGCGCTCCTTGGCCACCACCGGCGCGGTGACCCGGGCCTGCGCCGCGCCCACCGTCACCACCAGCGCGGCGAGCACAAGTCCCGCCGCGAGCCCCAGCTTCGCCCGCAACGTCCTCGGCAAACCGCTCTGCCCCAGCGCCGCTTTGCGCGCGGTGGCCTCCGCGTACCCGTCGTCCAGGCTGTGATCCATGACGTTGGTCAGCAGCGACATGGAGGCGTCGGGGCGCGAGGGGCGCTCTGGGGTGCTCCGATTGGGGGGCTGCTGCGGCATGCCGCACATCGTCGCACGTCGTGGGCACTGGCACCCAACGACCCCACTGCCCTGCTGCCCGACGCCCGAAATGGACGTCGAGCAGCAGGGATCCGGGTCAGCGTCCCGCGCTGTCCACGACGGCCGACCACTCGTCGAGCAGCTGCTGGGCGGAGGCGTCGTCAGGCCCCTCGGCCCACAGGTGGGTGACCGCCTCGGCCGGGTCGGGCAGCACCATCACCCAACGCCCGTCGGCCTCCACGACCCGGACCCCGTCGGTCGTGTCCACGGACCGCTCGCCCGCCTCCTCCACGACACGGCGCATGACGAGACCCTTGACGGCCCACGGCGTCGCAAGATCCCGCTTGAGCACGTGCGCCCGCGGAATCCGCGCGTCGATCTGGCTCAGCGTCAACTGCGTACGGGCGACGAGCCCGATGAGCCGCACAAAGGCCGCGGCCCCGTCGAACACGCTGCTGAACTCGGGAATGATGAACCCGGCCCGCCCGTCCCCACCGAAGATCGTCCCGTCCTCACGCCCCACCCGCGTCAGGTCGTCGGGCGACGTGGTCGTCCACTCGACCTGCGTCCCGTGGTACGCCGCGACCTGCTCGGCGATCCGGGTCGTGGTGACGGGCAGTGCCACCCGCCCGCTCCTGCGCTCCGCGGCGACGAGATCCAGCATCACGAGCAACGCCCGGTCGTCCTCGACGATCCGCCCCTTCTCGTCGACGAGCGAGAGCCGCTCACCGACCGGGTCGAACCGCACGCCGAACGCGGCCCGAGCCGAGGCCACGATCTCCCCGAGCCGTACGAGCCCGGACCTGCGGGCGTCCGCGGTCTCCGTGGGCCGCGACTCGTCGAGCCCCGGATTGATCGTCAGGGAGTCGACACCGAGCCGCCCGAGAAGGCTGGGCAGCACGAGCCCGGCACTGCCGTTCGACGCGTCGACGACGACCTTCAGCCCGGCCTCCGCGACGCCCGTCGTATCGACGTTCCGCAGCAGGGACCCCGTGTACGAGTCGAAGACGCTCGACGGGAAGTGCAGATCACCGATCTCCCCGGGGAACGCCCTGCGGTACTCCTGGCGCGCGTAGACCCGGTCCAGCTTGCGCTGGCTGCCCTGCGAAAGATCGGCCCCGCGCTCGTCGAAGAACATGATGTCGACGGAGTCCGGCACCCCGGGCGTCGTCCGGATCATGATCCCGCCGGCGCTGCCCCGCGCCGTCTGCTGCCGCGCCACGGGCAGCGGCACGTTCTCCAGGTCCCGTACGTCGATGGCGCTGGCCTGGAGCGCGGAGATGACGGCCCGCTTGAGCGCACGCGCACCACGCGAGTGGTCACGCGCGGTCGTGACGGTCGACCCCTTCTTGAGCGTCGTCGCGTACGCACCCGCCAGCCGCACGGCGAGCTCCGGCGTGATCTCGACGTTGAGGATCCCGGAGACGCCCCTCGCCCCGAACAGATGGGCCTGCCCGCGCGACTCCCAGATCACCGACGTGTTGACGAAGGCGCCGGCCTCGATGGTCTTGAACGGGTAGACCCGCACATTGCCCTGGACGATCGATTCCTCACCGACGAGGCACTCGTCGCCGATGACGGCGCCGTCCTCGATCCGCGCGGCCCGCATGATGTCGGTGTTCTTGCCGACGACACAGCCCCGCAGATTGCAGTGCCGCCCGATGTAGACGTTGTCGTGCACGACGGCCTTGTGCAGGAAGGCTCCGTTCTTCACGACGACGTTCGAGCCGACGACGGTGTGCTCGCGGATCTCCACGTCCGCTTCGACCTTGGCGTAGTCGCCGATGTAGAGCGGTCCGCGCAGCACGGCGTCCGGGTGCACCTCCGCACCTTCGGCCACCCACACGCCGGGCGAGATCTCGAACCCGTCGAGCTCGACGTCGACCTTGCCTTCGAGAACGTCGGCCTGGGCCTTCACATAGCTCTCGTGCGTGCCGACGTCCTCCCAGTAGCCCTCGGCGACGTAGCCGTAGATGGGCTTGCCTTCCTTCATCAGCTGCGGGAAGACATCACCGGACCAGTCCACTGACGTGTCGGCCTCGACGTAGTCGAAGACCTCGGGCTCCATGACATAGATGCCCGTGTTCACCGTGTCGGAGAAGACCTGCCCCCAGGTCGGCTTCTCGAGGAAGCGCTCGACCTTCCCTTCCTCGTCGACGATGGTGATACCGAATTCCAGCGGATTGGGCACACGCGTCAGACAGACGGTGACGAGCGCACCCTTTTCCTTGTGGAATTCGATGAGCTCGGTGAGGTCGAAATCGGTGAGTGCATCACCCGAGATGACGAGAAAAGAGTCGTCCTTCAGCGCTTCCTCAGCGTTTTTCACGCTGCCGGCAGTGCCGAGCGGCTTCTCCTCGTTGGCATAGGTGAGCTCCATACCCAACTCTTCGCCGTCACCGAAATAGTTCCTGACGAGTGAAGCCAAGAACTGCACGGTGACCACGGTCTCGCTGAGCCCATGCCTCTTGAGCAACCTGAGCACATGCTCCATGATCGGCCGATTGGCCACAGGCAGGAGCGGCTTGGGCATGCTCGAGGTCATGGGGCGAAGGCGCGTGCCTTCGCCTCCGGCCATCACGACGGCCTTCATGTCGGAAGCGTCCTCCTTGAAGAGACGACGGTCTAGCCGACTTCGCCCGTCCGGAATGGCCCGCACTTGTCACTACGAGCCATCCGGCCTCTGCCAACACGCAATGGCGAGCTCAATCGGCCATGGAGTCCGCCCGGACAAGCCGGCGGACTTGAACCACGTAGAGGATCCCTGCCCACCAGTACAGCGTTGTACCCCATCCGGCGAACGCCCATCCGAAAATAGCAGCGAGTTCGTGGATCCATCCCGTTCCGTCACTGAGAAGCAGCAAGGGGAACGCATACATCAGGTTGAACGTCGCGGCCTTCCCGAGGAAGTTCACCTGGGGCGGCGGATAGCCATGGCGCCTGAGGATCCCCACCATCACCAGAAGAAGCAGTTCACGCGCCAAAAGTACGGCGGTCAACCAAATGGGCAGAATGTCACGCCAGGTCAAACCCACCAACGTGGACAAAATGTAGAGTCGGTCAGCTGCCGGGTCGAGCAGCCGGCCGAGGCTGCTGATCTGATTCCAGCGCCGCGCGAGCTTCCCGTCGAGATAGTCGCTGATGCCGCTGAGGGCCAGCACGAGCAGCGCCCAGCCGTCACTCTTGGGGCCCCCGAACTCAGGGCGCAGGATGAGCCACAGGAAGAGGGGCACGCCGACGAGACGCGCCATGCTGAGGATGTTCGGGATGGTGAGGACCCTGTCCGTCTGAACACGGGTCTCCTGGACCTCCACCCGGGGGCCTCCTGTGGGGAACGAACCAACGATGCCCCCTGACTTTACCCTCAGTGTCGGGAGGCCTGAGCTACGGGGGCGTCATAGCGCTGCACACGGCAACGCCACAAACGCAGAAAAGCCCGGACCGTATCCCGGCCCGGGCTTTTCTCTAAAAGGAGTTCGGCGGCGTCCTACTCTCCCACAGGGTCCCCCCTGCAGTACCATCGGCGCTGTGAGGCTTAGCTTCCGGGTTCGGAATGTAACCGGGCGTTTCCCTCACGCTATGACCACCGAAACACTATGAAACTGTCAACCGGAGCCGTGGCACATGGCTACGACGGTTGTTCGTGGTTTCAGAACCAACACAGTGGACGCGAGCAACTGAGGACAAGCCCTCGGCCTATTAGTACCAGTCACCTCCACACCTTGCGGTGCTTCCAGATCTGGCCTATCAACCCAGTCGTCTACTGGGAGCCTTAACCCCTCAAAGGGGGTGGGAATACTCATCTCGAAGCAGGCTTCCCGCTTAGATGCTTTCAGCGGTTATCCTTTCCGAACGTAGCCAACCAGCCATGCCCTTGGCAGGACAACTGGCACACCAGAGGTTCGTCCGTCCCGGTCCTCTCGTACTAGGGACAGCCCTTCTCAATATTCCTACGCGCACAGAGGATAGGGACCGAACTGTCTCACGACGTTCTAAACCCAGCTCGCGTACCGCTTTAATGGGCGAACAGCCCAACCCTTGGGACCGACTCCAGCCCCAGGATGCGACGAGCCGACATCGAGGTGCCAAACCATCCCGTCGATATGGACTCTTGGGGAAGATCAGCCTGTTATCCCCGGGGTACCTTTTATCCGTTGAGCGACGGCGCTTCCACAAGCCACCGCCGGATCACTAGTCCCGACTTTCGTCCCTGCTCGACCCGTCGGTCTCACAGTCAAGCTCCCTTGTGCACTTACACTCAACACCTGATTACCAACCAGGCTGAGGGAACCTTTGGGCGCCTCCGTTACCCTTTGGGAGGCAACCGCCCCAGTTAAACTACCCATCAGACACTGTCCCTGATCCGGATCACGGACCCAGGTTAGACATCCAGCACGACCAGAGTGGTATTTCAACGACGACTCCACAACCACTGGCGTGGCCGCTTCACAGTCTCCCACCTATCCTACACAAGCCGAACCGAACACCAATATCAAACTGTAGTAAAGGTCCCGGGGTCTTTCCGTCCTTCTGCGCGAAACGAGCATCTTTACTCGTAGTGCAATTTCACCGGGCCTATGGTTGAGACAGTCGAGAAGTCGTTACGCCATTCGTGCAGGTCGGAACTTACCCGACAAGGAATTTCGCTACCTTAGGATGGTTATAGTTACCACCGCCGTTTACTGGCGCTTAAGTTCTCAGCTTCGCCACACCGAAATGTGACTAACCGGTCCCCTTAACGTTCCAGCACCGGGCAGGCGTCAGTCCGTATACATCGCCTTACGGCTTCGCACGGACCTGTGTTTTTAGTAAACAGTCGCTTCTCGCTGGTCTCTGCGGCCACCCCCAGCTCAGAGTGCAAGACTCATCACCAGGAATGGCCCCCCTTCTCCCGAAGTTACGGGGGCATTTTGCCGAGTTCCTTAACCATAGTTCACCCGAACGCCTCGGTATTCTCTACCTGACCACCTGAGTCGGTTTAGGGTACGGGCCGCCATGAAACTCGCTAGAGGCTTTTCTCGACAGCATAGGATCATCCACTTCACCACAATCGGCTCGGCATCAGGTCTCAGGCACAAGCTGTCCGGATTTACCTGGACAGCGCCCTACACCCTTACCCCGGGACTACCATCGCCCGGGCTGGACTACCTTCCTGCGTCACCCCATCGCTCACCTACTACCAGCTTGGGCCGGCGGCTCCACCACTTTCCATTCCCCGAAGGGTCCGGAACGGCTTCACGGCCTTAGCATCACTGGATTCGATGTCTTTCGCGTCACAGCGGGTACCGGAATATCAACCGGTTATCCATCGACTACGCCTGTCGGCCTCGCCTTAGGTCCCGACTTACCCTGGGCAGATCAGCTTGACCCAGGAACCCTTAGTCAATCGGCGCACACGTTTCTCACGTGTGTATCGCTACTCATGCCTGCATTCTCACTCGTGAACCGTCCACAACTACCTTCCGGTGCTGCTTCACCCGGCACACGACGCTCCCCTACCCATCACAGCGGGCGTTGGCCCTATAGCTGCAATGACACGACTTCGGCGGTACGCTTGAGCCCCGCTACATTGTCGGCGCGGAATCACTTGACCAGTGAGCTATTACGCACTCTTTCAAGGGTGGCTGCTTCTAAGCCAACCTCCTGGTTGTCTCTGCGACTCCACATCCTTTCCCACTTAGCGTACGCTTAGGGGCCTTAGTCGATGCTCTGGGCTGTTTCCCTCTCGACCATGGAGCTTATCCCCCACAGTCTCACTGCCGTGCTCTCACTTACCGGCATTCGGAGTTTGGCTAAGGTCAGTAACCCGGTAGGGCCCATCGCCTATCCAGTGCTCTACCTCCGGCAAGAAACACACGACGCTGCACCTAAATGCATTTCGGGGAGAACCAGCTATCACGGAGTTTGATTGGCCTTTCACCCCTAACCACAGGTCATCCCCCAGGTTTTCAACCCTGGTGGGTTCGGTCCTCCACGAAGTCTTACCTCCGCTTCAACCTGCCCATGGCTAGATCACTCCGCTTCGGGTCTTGAGCGCGCTACTATGTCGCCCTGTTCGGACTCGCTTTCGCTACGGCTTCCCCACACGGGTTAACCTCGCAACACACCGCAAACTCGCAGGCTCATTCTTCAAAAGGCACGCAGTCACGACTGTATGTGCAAGCACATACAGCGACGCTCCCACGGCTTGTAGGCACACGGTTTCAGGTACTATTTCACTCCGCTCCCGCGGTACTTTTCACCATTCCCTC